>NZ_AP021972.1:0-2580012 GCF_014168815.1 Klebsiella sp. WP3-W18-ESBL-02 | reverse complement strand
AAAGCTGCCATACCTGCCACGTAATGATGTCGCACGGGTTCGTAGCAATCAAAAAAATACCGTTAAATCCGCCGGCCATCATCTGCGGCACAATACTGTGGACGATTTTGGCCGTGCTTTTTAATTCATCCAGCCGTGTCTGGCCGGGTTTCAGCGCACCGCCGGAAACGGTAATGACGGCGATATCCACATCGGCGCAGTCGCTGGCGTCGCGGCAGGAAATCGTCATCATGCCGGGCATATAAGCGGCCGCGTCGCTGAGATCCTGCGCGTGGGCCTCGGCGCGGGTTTTATTGAGATCGACCAGGATCAGTTCTTCGCAAATATTCTGATTCAGCAGCGCATAGGCTGCGGATGCGCCAACGTTGCCGGCGCCGATGATCATCACTTTACGGGCTTTCGTATTCATGAATCTTCCATTGTATGGCCAAACGACGGGAATAAAGCTACTCGTTAACAAGCGGTTAGCGCAAGTGTCTGCGGACAATATAAGTTAATGCTATGAGCGGCGGCGAGAGGGAATGGTAGAGTGGCAAGATAATCACAAACAGGAGCCTGCTATGTACGCTTTCATGCTTACATCTCCCGCTGAACCCGCCGTAGTGCGCCTGATTGCTGCGCTAGACCAATATCAGTCCATGCTTTATCCAGCAGAAAGTAATCATCTTCTGGACTTGTCGATGCTACCTGCCGAACAGGTGATCATTCTGCTCATTCGTCATGGCGAGAAGGCAATCGGCTGCGGTGCCGTGGTGATGGGGGAAGACGGCCATGGTGAAATGAAGCGGGTGTTTATCGAGCCGACGCACCGGGGTAAGCAACTGGGCGAGCGGCTGCTGGTGGAGCTTGAAACGGTGGCGGTGCAGCGTGGCTGCACTCTGTTGCGCCTGGAAACCGGAATTCATCAGCACGCGGCAATTCGCCTGTACACGCGATGCGGCTATCGCAGCTGCGAAGCCTTTGCACCGTACTCGCCGGACCCGCTCAGCGTATTTATGATGAAACCGCTGGCGTCTGAGGCTCATCCAGCAACGCAATAAACGCTTCCAGCTGGCGGCTCATCGCGCCGCGTCGCCACACCAGCCAGGTGGTTAACCAGCGCCATTTCTCCGCCAGCGGCCAGGCGCTGACCTGATGATGACCGGGCATACTTTCCAGCATACTGCGCGGCATCAGCGCCAGCCCGGCGCCAGCGATAACGCAGGCCAGCATACCGTGATAGGACTCCATCTCATGAATACGCCCGGGCGTGGCTCGATCGGCGTGAAACCAGCTTTCAAAATGCCGACGATAAGAACAGTTGGCGCGAAACGCATAAATGCTGGCGCCGTTGACGTCGCTAGCGCGGGTAATGGGAGGATGACCGTGGGCGGCGACAATCATCATCTCTTCCTGATAGACCGGCATGCCATCAAGGCCGGGGTGCATCACCGGTCCATCAATAAAGGCCGCGCTCAGGGTGCCTTCCAGTACGCCATCGGTCATCGTACCGGATGGGCCGGTAGCGAGATCGAACTGGATTCGCGGATAGCGTTGATTATAGCGGGCCAGCGTCTGTGGGATGCGCACCGCTGCGGTACTTTCCAGCGCGCCGAGTGCAAATAACCCCTGCGGTTCGTCACCGGCGACCACCATGCGTGCTTCATCGACCAGGGCGAGAATTTGCTGACTGTAACGAAGGAAACTGTGTCCCGCGGGCGACAGACGCAGGCGCTGATTTTCCCGGATAAACAGCTCAACGCCAAGATCGGCCTCCAGTTGGCGAATACGGGTCGTCAGGTTGGACGGTACGCGGTGAACTTTCTTTGCGGCCTGCGTGATACTGCCGCTTTGGGCGACAGCGTTAAACATTTCCAACTGAGTTAAATCCATGCGTATTCTCGTATCGTGAATGGGGTGGTTAATATTATTCAGTTTTCATAAACGGAAGAATAGGTGAGTATGTGACCACAACGCAATCAATCAGAGAGAAAAAGATGACTTCACCTGCAACTCATGCCGTCTCCGTGAACCCGATGAATGGCGAAACGATTTCCGCGCTGCCGTGGGCGTCCTCTGCTGACGTGGATCGGGCGGTGACGCTGGCGGAGACGGCTTTCCGTCAATGGCGTAAGACCTCCGTTGCGCAGCGTGCCGATGCGCTGCGTTCGATTGGCCGCGTGCTGCGCGAGCGTGCCGAAGAGATGGCGCAATGTATTACCCGCGAGATGGGAAAACCTATTAAACAGGCGCGTGGCGAAGTGGCGAAATCAGCCCACCTGTGCGACTGGTATGCTGAACACGGCCCGGCCATGCTCGCCACCGAAGCGACCCTGGTTGAAAATCATCAGGCGGTGATTGAGTACCGTCCGCTGGGACCGGTGGTGGCGGTGATGCCGTGGAACTTTCCGCTGTGGCAGGTGCTGCGCGGTGCGGTGCCGATTATGCTGGCGGGGAATAGCTATTTATTAAAACATGCGCCGAACGTGATGGGCTGCGCGGCGCTGATTGGTGAGATTATCACCCAGGCAGGCGTACCCGCTGGCGTTTTTAATTGGGTGAATGCCACTAACGATGGCGTCACGCAGATCATAAACGATCCGCGCATTGCGGCGGTCACGGTCACCGGTAGCGTTCGTGCGGGTAAAGCAATAGGCGCTCAGGCCGGTGCGGCGCTGAAGAAATGCGTGCTGGAGCTTGGCGGCTCCGATCCGTTTATCGTGTTGAATGATGCCGATATCGACCTGGCGGTACAGGCGGCGGTAACGGGGCGCTATCAGAATACCGGGCAGGTGTGCGCCGCGGCGAAACGATTTATTGTCGAAGCGGGTATTGCCGATACCTTCACCCGGAAGTTTGTCGATGCCGCCGCGCAGTTGAAAATGGGCGATCCGCGTGAGGAAGACAACTATCTTGGACCGATGGCCCGTTTTGATTTGCGCGATGAGCTTCACAGTCAGGTGATGGCCACCGTCAAAGAAGGGGCTAGCCTGCTGTTGGGGGGGGAGAAGTGCGGCGGGGAAGGTAACTTCTACCCGGCAACCGTGCTTGCCAACGTAACGCCGACGATGACCGCCTTCCGACAGGAAATGTTTGGCCCGGTCGCTGCGATCACCGTTGCTCGCGACGCCGATCATGCGCTGGCGTTAGCCAACGACAGTGAGTTTGGGCTCTCCGCTACCGTCTTTACTGCCGATACGGCGCAGGCGCAGCGTTTTGCTGATGAGCTGGAGTGCGGTGGCGTATTTATTAATGGCTATAGCGCGAGCGATGCCCGAGTGGCGTTCGGCGGCGTGAAAAAGAGCGGCTTTGGCCGCGAGCTGTCGCATTTTGGCCTGCGTGAATTCTGTAACGTTCAGACGGTATGGAAAGATCGCCGATAAGCGAAACGACGTAGCCATTTCGCTCTGTTATACTTCCAGGCCGAAAATAGCCTGTGGGCAAGGAGTGTGAGTGGCTACGGTTATCAATAATGCCATGCTGGCGTCTGTCCTCGACGACGTCAGGCCGCTGATTGGACAGGGGAAGGTGGCGGACTACATTCCGGCGCTGGCCTGCGTCAGCGGCAAAAAACTGGGGATCGCCATCAGCACCGTTGACGGGCAGCACTTTAGCGCCGGTGATGCGAACGAGCGATTCTCTATCCAGTCAATTTCTAAAGTCCTGAGTCTGGTGGTGGCGATGAATCACTATCAGGCTGAGGAGATCTGGTCCCGCGTTGGTAAAGATCCGTCCGGGCAGCCGTTTAATTCCCTATTACAGCTGGAAATAGAACAGGGGATCCCGCGCAACCCGTTTATTAACGCCGGGGCGCTGGTGGTCTGCGACATGTTACAAGGGCGTCTTAGCGCCCCGCGTCAGCGGATGCTGGAAATTGTGCGTAAGCTGAGCGGCGTATCCAGTATTGGTTATAACGCACAGGTGGCGCGCTCTGAGTTTGAACATTCTGCGCGCAATGCGGCCATTGCCTGGCTGATGAAATCGTTCGGTAACTTCCACCAGGATGTCACGACGGTATTGCAGAACTATTTCCACTACTGCGCCCTGGAAATGAACTGCGTGGAGCTGGCGAAGACGTTTTTGTTTCTGGCGAATCAGGGGCAGGCGCTGCACCTTGACGCGCCGGTGATCACGCCGATGCAGACGCGTCAGGTTAATGCGCTGATGGCGACCAGCGGCATGTATCAGAATGCCGGCGAATTTGCCTGGCGGGTGGGATTGCCGGCAAAATCCGGCGTCGGCGGCGGGGTGGTCGCCATCGTGCCGCACGAAATGGCGATTGCCGTCTGGAGCCCGGAGCTGGATGAAGCGGGCAACTCGCTGGCGGGCGTTGCTGCCCTGGAAAAACTCACTCAGCAGATAGGACGTTCAGTTTACTGATGGACACGCTTGATAGCTTATTTGCCCGGCTGCAGCGCTCAACGTTTCGCAGCCGTTTTCGCCTTGGGGTGAAAGAACGGCAGTATTGTATTGATAAAGGGCCGGAGGTGATTGATAGCCACGCGGCAGATTTTATCGCCAACCGCTTAGCACCTGCACAGCCGATCAACGACGGTAAGCAGACGCCAATGCGCGGTCATCCGGTGTTTATCGCCCAGCATGCCACGGCGACCTGCTGCCGCGGCTGTCTGGCAAAGTGGCACCATATTCCGCAAGGTCAGGTCCTCAGCGATGAGGCGCAGCGCTATATTGTCAGTGTTATTCACCATTGGCTGGTGATTCAGATGAATCGTCAGGATCGGTAGCACGTCTAAGATTATTCTGAATAGCTATCGATTTTGATAGCTTGATCGGCGTTCCGGCTCTTAATAAGATGAGCCGGGCGTCGTATCGGAATAAATTGCGTTATGAATAGTTTTGACAAACTTATTACGAATAGTGAGGTGGCGGGAGCCCGGTTTGTCAGACGGATGTATCTGATGCGGATGCTCGGCACTTTCCTGTGTTTTCTGCCGATTCTTTCCGTCCTGTCTGAGCATCACCGGCCGGTTTATCTTCAGGTCTTGCTGGCCATTAATGCCTTTATCTGGCCGACGGTTGCCTATCTGCGCGCGATACGTGCGCCGATACCGCGTTTGGTGGAGCAGCAAAATTTGCTGCTGGATGCTGGCGTCGGTGGCTTCTGGATAGCCATGATGTCACTGAACCCGCTACCCTCGGTAACGATAGCGACCATTCTGCTCACCGACAGGCTTTCCGCCGGTGGGGTGACGCTGATGCGTAAAGCGGCATTCATGCTGGTTTCCTGCTTCGCCCTTAGCTGGGTTCTGACCGGCATGCCTTTTATTGGCTATGTTTCTCAACGCACTATGCTGGCGACGCTGCCGCTGATTTCCTTATATGTACTTGCCTTGAGCCTGCTGACTGATGGTATTGCCGTCAGGCTGCGGCTGAAGAGTCAGGAACTGGAGCGTATTGCGATGCTCGATCCGCTGCTGGATATCGCCAACCGCCGCCTTCTGGAACAGCGTATTGCGTGGGAACTGGTGCGCCTGCAACAGCACTGTGGCCACTCGCTGCTGATGTTTATCGATCTGGATAACTTTAAAGAGATCAACGATCGCTATGGGCATAAAGTGGGCGACGTCATGCTTAAAACCGTCTCACAAATTTTGCAGATGGCGACGCGTGCTACCGATACGCCCGCGCGTTTAGGCGGCGACGAGTTTGTTATCCTGCTGCCCGATACGTCGCTGGAAGAAGGGCGGTCGATAGCTCAGCGGATTATGGATGCTACATCGCTGGTCACCGAACGTCCGGACCACTCTCAAACATTGACGCTCAGTATCGGTATTGCCGAAGCGCTACCGGAGATGCTTGAAGTTTCGGACTGGTTGCAGGCGGCGGACAATGCGCTGTATGAGGCCAAACGGCGCGGTAAGAACCAGATTTTTGCCCATTAATACCGATAAGAAAATGCGATGGCGGTTTCTGTTGTGTTGTCAACTTGTTAACGTAAAATCGGTGGTACCCCTTTTCCGGAGATCGCCATGAATTCAACGTACTCGCTTCATATCTTTTCTGAATCCGATATCCTTTCACATCTTGATGCGTTGTCCGGTGTGCTGACAAACTGCGTTAACGGCGGCGCATCCGTCAGCTTTATGCTGCCGTTCAGCCCGGAAACCGCACAGCAGTTCTGGCAGCGGACTGCCGGTAGCGTGGCGCGAGATGAGCGTGTCGTGCTGGTCGCTAAAGATGTCGACCAGCATATCGTTGGGACCGTGCAGCTGATTGTTGACCAGCCGGAAAACCAGCCGCACCGTGCCGACGTCGCGAAACTGTTAGTGCATGAACGTGCTCGCCGCGGGGGGATTGCCCGTGCGCTAATGCAGCGCCTGGAAGCGGTCGCCGTTGACAGGCATAAAAGCGTGCTGGTGCTGGATACGGCGACCGGTAGCGGGGCGGAAAGTTTCTATCAGCGCTGCGGCTGGCAAAAGGTGGGGGAAATTCCGCGCTATGCCTGTATGCCGGACGGTGCGTTGACGGCGACGTCGATTTTTTACAAATTTTTATAGACTCGCTATTTATTCTCTCACTTTTGATCAAAACAGGGTTTCATAAGCGGAAAATCTGATAAGTTATTAGACCAATTGAGCAGGTTGTATGACTAATCCAGAAAGGAACCCATTGTGAAAACACTGAACCGCCATGATTTCCCCGGTGCCCAATACCCTGAACGTATTATCCAGTTTGGCGAAGGAAACTTCCTGCGCGCGTTTGTCGACTGGCAGATTGACCTGCTGAACGAACACACTGACCTGAATTCAGGCGTGGTTATCGTTCGCCCGATTGCCAGCGACTTCCCGCCTTCTCTGAGTACTCAGGACGGCCTGTACACCACAATTATTCGTGGTCTGAATGAAAAGGGTGAGGCGGTCAGCGATGCTCGCCTGATCCGTTCGGTGAACCGTGAAATCAGCGCTTATAACGATTACGCAGAATTCCTTAAGCTGGCTCACAACCCGGACATGCGTTTTGTGTTTTCCAATACCACCGAAGCGGGCATCAGCTATCACGCGGGCGACAAGTTTGATGACGCCCCGGCGGTAAGTTATCCGGCGAAACTGACGCGCCTGCTGTTCGAACGCTTCAGCCATTTCAACGGCGCAGCCGATAAAGGCTGGGTGATCATTCCTTGCGAACTGATTGATTATAACGGTGAGGCGCTGCACGAGCTGGTGGTTCGCTATGCGCAGGAGTGGGCGCTGCCGGCTGAATTCATGACTTGGCTGAATGAATCAAACGCTTTCTGCTCTACGCTGGTGGACCGTATCGTCACCGGATACCCGCGTGATGAAGCGGCAAAACTGGAAGCGGAGCTGGGTTACAAAGACGGCTTCCTCGATACCGCTGAGCACTTCTATCTGTTTGTGATTCAGGGGCCAAAATCCCTCGCCAGCGAACTGTGTCTCGACAAGCTTGCACTTAACGTACTGATTGTTGACGATATTAAACCGTATAAAGAGCGTAAAGTCGCGATTCTGAACGGTGCACATACCGCGCTAGTGCCGGTGGCCTATCAGGCCGGTATCGATACCGTGGGTGAAGCCATGAATGATGCGGAAATCTGTGCATTTGTTGAAAAAGCGATTTATCAGGAAATTATTCCGGTGCTGGATCTGCCGAAAGACGAGCTGGAATCCTTTGCCAGCGCAGTTACCGGTCGTTTCCGTAACCCGTACATCAAGCATCAGCTGTTGTCTATTGCCCTGAACGGTATGACAAAATTCCGTACCCGCATTTTGCCGCAGCTGCTGGCAGGGCAGAAGGCCAGCGGTAAGCTGCCTGCACGCTTGACCTTTGCGCTGGCTGCGCTGATCGCTTTCTATCGTGCGGAACGTAACGGGGAAGCGTATCCGGTACAAGACGACGCGCACTGGATCGAGAGTTATCAGCAGCTATGGGCGCAGCATCGTGACCACCAGATTACTACCCGCGATCTGGTCAGCGCGGTACTTTCCGTGAGCGAACATTGGGAACAAGATCTTACACAGGTTTCCGGATTGGTCGAACAGGTGACAACCGATCTTGACGCGATTCTGACTCAGGGAATGCGTAAAGCCGTGCAACCGCTCTGCTAACGGCGGTTCAACGCTTATCAAGCCCGGCTTCGGCCGGGTTTTCTATGGCCGTAACAAGGCAGATTAGTTACAACATACATATTTTCTTTTATTACTATCCCACTGAAACACCGAGCATAAACCGCCTAACAGCCCATAAAGGGCTTCGCTAGCATAGCATTTCACCGTCAGTACCGCTTGAATACATGACGTAGATCACGTTTAATATACAATTCATTAACCTGATTGATATCAAAATGATCGTTCGTCCTCACCAGCACTGGCTGGCCCGTATCTTTGTCTGGCACGGTTCCGTGCTGCCGAAAATCTTTTCGCGGTTGCTGCTTAACTTCCTGCTATCGATAGTCGTGATCCTGATTTTGCCCTGGTATTCTTCGCTGGGGGTGAAGCTGACGGTCGCCCCGTTCAGTATTCTCGGCGTGGCCATTGCCATATTCCTGGGGTTTCGCAATAACGCCTGTTATTCCCGCTACGTTGAAGCCCGTCAGCTTTGGGGACAACTGATGATTGCCTCACGCTCTTTGCTGCGTGAGGTAAAAAACACGCTGCACGACGATCCGCATCTGAATGAATTTGTGGGTCTGCAGATTGCGTTTGCCCACTGTCTGCGTCTGACGCTACGCCGCCAGCCTACGCGTGCGGTGCTGGCGAAGTATCTTTCCGAATCGCATCTTCATGAGGTGATGACCGCCCAGTCGCCGGCAAATCGTATTTTGCTGATTATGGGGGAGTGGCTGGCTCAGAGGCGTCGGGCAGGGCAACTGTCGGATATTCTGTACCATAGTCTGAACATTCGCCTCAACGATATGTCCATCGTGCTGGCCGGCTGTGAACGTATTGCCAATACGCCGGTGCCTTTTGCCTATTCCCTGATTTTACATCGCACCGTGTACCTGTTCTGCATCATGCTGCCGTTCGCGCTGGTTGTTGACTTACACTATATGACGCCATTTGTCTCGGTGCTGATTTCGTACACCTTTATTTCTCTGGATACGCTGGCGGAAGAGCTTGAAGAACCCTTCGGTATGGAAAATAATGACTTACCGTTGGATGCTATCTGCAACGCTATCGAAATCGATCTGCTGCAAATGAACGATGAACCCCAGATACCTGAGCGCCTTACCGTCGATAAGCATTACCAGCTCAGCTAAGAGGAAGAACGCGTGACCGTAATCATTCGTGCCATACAGGCTGAAGATAAAGCGCAGTGGTTGGCGCTATGGCAGGGTTACAACACTTTTTATGGCGCGACACTGGCCGACGATGTCACGGAAAACACGTGGCAGCGAATGCTCAATCCGCAATCGCCTGTTTTTGGCCGAGTGGCGGTGGTAGAAGGGCGCGTGACCGGTTTTGCCCTGTGCGTATTACACGAAGGCACGTGGGTGACCCAACCCATCTGTTATCTGGAAGACCTGTTCGTGGACCCGTCATTTCGTGGCCTGGGCATTGCCCGGCAACTCATGCATTTCGTGCTAAATGAAGCCAAAGAACAGAAATGGTCGCGTTTCTACTGGCATACGCGTATTCATAATCCTGCCCGTAAGCTTTATGATGAATTCATCTCCGCAGATGATTACGTACGTTATTGTGTTAGGCTGTAAAGCCAGGATGCAGAATAAATCATTAAGGTTTTCCCTGTTTAATGGTTGCACCGACATAAGGAGAATCAAAATGGAAAAACGAATCGAGACTGCCGTTAACATCATTCTGTTCATTTCACTGTTCGCTACCGCCTGGGATCTGTCGCTGGTACGCGCGCTTGGCTGGTAAGCGGTACGCTCGACTGAAACGGGCGCAGGACACGCTGCGCCCCTGTACATTTCATGAACGCCTCATTAATCAACGGCTTTTAGGCTAATTACCCACAAGGTTGTGCACCGTTTCTGTGGATAACCTCAGCGAAGTTATCCGCGAAAGGTTTTACGCCATTCCCCCGGGCTGACGCCCATTCTTTCACGAAAGGTCTGGCGAAACGTAATAGATGACTGAAAGCCTGCGCGCTCCGCGACCTGCTCAATGGAAAGCTGGCTGCTCTCCAGCAGGCTCTGACTCCGTCTTAACCGCTCAGCGGTGATCCATTCACCAATCGACATACCGGTAGCTTTCTGAAAATGGCGGGTTAGCGTACGGCGGCTCATCGCCGCTCGCTCGGCCAGTGAGTCGATGTTAAGTGTCTGACCGAGGTTATTTTGCAGGAAAAGAAGAAGCTGGTTAATCCGCGTATCGTCAGTTCGCAGTGGTACCGTAGGTTCAATAAACTGGGCCTGGCCGCCTTCACGGTGTGGCGGCGTGACCATACGCCGGGCTATCTGGTTTGCGACGCTCGCACCAAGACGCTGACGAATCACATACAGGCAGCAGTCCAGCGCGGCGGCGGTGCCAGCCGAGGTAATCAGACCATCGTCGTCGGTATACAGAACGTTGACATCGAGCGTTACCTGAGGGAAAAGCCGTGAAAAGTCAGGCTCATATTCCCAATGCGTCGCGGCTCGACGGTGGTCGAGTAACCCGGCATAGGCCAGAACAAATGTTCCCAGGCACAGACCGACCACTGTCGCACCGTTAGCACGTGCGGTTTTCAACGCGGCCAACAATGCGGTCGACGGTTTCTCGTTCACGTCTCGCCAGAAGGGCACGATGACAATATCGCTTTGTGTCAGCGCGGTAAAATCTGCCGTGGCCAATACCGCTGTACCTTCCTTAGACCAGACCATCCCAGGCGTTTCAGCGCATATGATACGGCGAAAATGCGTTTCGCTGCTGGCGCTGTCGCCAAACAAAATTAGCGGTACCGAAAAATGAAAGGTGCTGAACCCTTCACTGGCCACAATCGCAACGGAGGTGGGGGTCATTATGTTCTCACTCTTTAATACGTGACAGTGTCACCATCTGCTGGGGCACAGACGAAATCCTCTATCTGGTTATCTCGAGCATATTCCAGCAGCGCTTCTCGCGTCACCAGACAATGGTTAATCGCCCCCATATGGGTGGCAACGATCTGCGCCTGCGGCAATAGTGCATGTGCTTTTAGCAGATCTTCATTGCCAAAAATAATCGGGCCAAATCCCAGCACGTGTGCCCATCCGGTATTCATCACCAGCACTTCCGGCTGATAGTGGCGCATATTTTCAGCAATGGCGTCGATCCAGATTGTGTCGCCAACCAGATAGAGCGTTTTTTCTTCCGGATGCTGAAATACTACGCCGCAGGCTTCGCCAAGTCGTTCTGCCAGTTCAGGTATCGCGTAGGCGGCGTCTGATCCATGCTGCCCGTCGGTTTTGAGCAAACGGATGTGGCCAAAATGACTGTCAGCTGAAAGGAGGCGCACTTCGCTAAAGCCCTTAGCGCGCAGAAGCGCTTCATCATGGGCATTCTGCACATAAATCGGTATCGACCCTGGAAGAGCAGCGGCGGCCGCGTCATCCCAATGATCGAGATGAGTATGCGTCACAATCACCGCATCCACGTCGATAATCTCGCCGATCGGCAGAGGCAGTTCCACCATCGGGATACGAATATCGGCGCGGGCCGTGCCGGGAAAGCCCGGGTAGGTGTCTTTGGCCGCCAGCATCGGGTCAATCAGAAAGCGTTTACCCGCGTAGTGAATCAACTGGGTGGCGTTGCGGATTTGGGTAATGTTCATAGTGAGAGTCCTGTTGTGTGAGGAGATGAACACAGTATGTCGGATTCTCAGCGTTGCGCCGCTGGCGTAATGACAATCTTCGATGGTATTGGGCCAATTGATGGCCGCTGTTGTGCGCAACGATGCCGTTCAGGCATAGCAAGTATGAATATTCAGTATAGAAATAGAGCCAAACAGGCATAGACAGTGGGGATATTTTGTATTTATCATACAAATGAAGTGAGCCACAGCGCATACGCGTATTATTCATTTATCCGTGGGTTTTTGATTATGTCCGCCGAAATTAATGCACTCATTGTGCTTGCCCAACTGAACGAAACGAAAGGCTTTTACCGTCGAGCTCTGCGTCTTTGGCGAGAAATTTCAACGCATTTTGATGCCGACAAGGCTCAGTGCCGACTGGCTTCGGAGAAAATAGATAACTGCAGTTTACATCTGCGTATCAAATCACCCCATGATGCGCCAGCAGGGAACGACAAAAAACAGCATGTTGAACGCGATAAATTAAAAATTCAGCAGCTTCTGAAGCAGGGATACAGCATTAAAGAAGTGCAGCATATGACCGGAAGGTCGAGCGCGTTTATCTACAAATATAATCCCCGTAGTAAACCAATCCATTAGTAACTCGATGGGGGTACACCGAATGCCTGGCGAAAGGCAAAGCTAAATGCGGCCGTGCTGGAATAGCCGACATCAAGGGCAACGGCGGTCACATTTTTATTTTTTTTCAGCAACATTACCGACTCGAGAATGCGCATTTTTTGTTTCCAGGCGCCAAACGGTAAGCCAGTTTCTTTTTTAAAATGACGCGAGAAGGTACGGGCCGACATACCTAAATGATCGGCCCAATATTCCATCGAATGCTCTAATGCAGGCGATTCCTGTATAGTCCGACAGACCTCTATCAGCGCCGCATTATGTGGCCACGGTAGCATCAACTCCACTTCCGGTAGTTTCAAAATAACGTCCAGCAGGACGCTGACCAACTGACCATCTTTACCTTTAATATCATAACGTTCTGGTATATTTGTGGTAGCGTAATGGATAAACTCGCGTACAAAATCGCTGATGGCCACCATTTTACAGTCATCGATCGGCACCGGTAAAAACGCGGGCTCGATATCCAGACTCTCCAGGTGCACTTCATCCAGTGCCCACACCGCATGTTCGGTATTATGCGGTATCCAGATCCCATAGTGGGCAGGTATCACCCAGCATTTCCCCGCGACATCAATTCGCATGCTGCCCGTATGAGCAAAATGGAACTGCGCGAAGGAGTGGCTATGATTGGCAACATGATTATTGGCTTCAAGCACATACGAACGAAAGTACACCGACTGCGGCAGCTCTTTCATCGAATTATCCTGCGATGAAAACCACCGTTTTGCCTGTATGGTTGAGAAAGAAGGGCGCTCGTCCATCGTTATGGCGTCTACTCGATAAATATTGTCCTCACATCATAATACATACCATCGTGTTATCAATAATAATCTTACGCAGAAAATACTGACTTCTAATTTATGGAATAGAATTATGGCGACGGTTTGCTCAGACGTAATAAATGTTGAAGAATTGAATGATAATTGGTCGCGAATGGGCAACGAACTGCTCCAGCAGGCGGATATTAAAATCAACGGCTCGCGCCCGTGGGATATTCAGGTGCATCACGCTGATTTTTTTAAACGCGTATTTCAACAAGGTTCGTTAGGCTTTGGTGAAAGTTATATGGACGGTTGGTGGGATTGTGACCGGCTGGACATTCTGTTCTGTAAAATTCTTCAGGCCAAACTGGATAAACAGATGCCGGGAAATCTGAAGGATATTCTGCAAATTGCCAGCGCGAGATTGTTTAACCTACAGTCGCGCCGACGCGCCTGGATTGTCGGTAAAGAGCATTACGATATCGGTAACGATTTATTTTCCAGGATGTTAGACCCTCACATGCAGTACTCCTGTGCTTATTGGCGTACGGCAAGTTCTCTGGAAGAGGCGCAAGATGCCAAGCTGAAAATGATTTGTGAAAAATTGCAGCTCCAGCCCGGCATGCGTTTGCTGGATATCGGCTGCGGGTGGGGCGGTTTGGCCGAGTACGCCGCTCGCCACTATGGCGTCAGCGTTGACGGCGTGACCATTTCGCAAGAGCAGCAAAAAATGGCACAGCAGCGCTGTGAAGGGCTTGATGTGAGCATTCTGCTGCAGGACTATCGCGATCTGAACAGAAAATACGATCGTATTGTTTCCGTTGGGATGTTTGAGCACGTTGGTCCCAAAAATTACGACACCTATTTCAAGGTCGTTGACCGCTGCCTGAAGGCCGACGGACTGTTTTTACTCCACACTATCGGCAGTAACGAGACCGGGGTTAACGTCGACCCATGGATTAACAAATACATTTTCCCGAACGGCTGCCTGCCGTCAATTCGTCAGATCGCCAACGTCAGTGAATCCAGGTTGATTATGGAAGACTGGCACAACTTCGGTAGTGATTATGATAAAACGCTAATGGCCTGGCACCAGCGCTTTAATGCGGCATGGCCCGACATTGCCACGCACTATACTCCGCGTTTTCGTCGAATGTTCAACTATTACCTTTGCGCCTGCGCCGGTGCATTTCGCGCACGTGATATTGAACTCTGGCAGGTATTGTTCAGCCGGGGAACCGAAGGCGGGATGTACGTTTATCGGTAAACTGTTAAAACGGGCTGGACCGATAGTCGGTGCCAGCCCATCGTCATATTAATAACTGAGATCAGAACATCCCGTACAGCAGGGCGGAAACGGTCAGTACGCCGCTGGCCATGACCATCGCGGAGAGCATACCTCGCAGTGGTTTCAGCGCTTCGCGGGTGAAAATCAGCCAGGTTGGAATAATAAACAGGAAGATCGCAATTAATGGCCCGCACAGGGTTTCAATCATATTAATGACGTCCGGGTTAAGATAAACCACCGCCGATGTGATAATAAACATCAGCACGGAAATGATTAATTTGGCCTGTTTAATATGGCTGGTGCGTTTAATGCCAAAAAGATCTGCCGCCAGGACATTGAACGTTTCGGCAACCGGCATCGAGATCCCCAAAAATGATTTAGTCATCCCCAGAATCGCAATCAACGGCGCCAGGTAGATCATCACGCTCATACCGTCGTTGCCGCCGATAACCGACAGCACATTAAGGTTTTGCGCCTTAGCCATTTCAAACGTTTCGCGCGGGGTGCTCAAAATACAGCTCAGTACGAAAAAGAGAATACTGAAGAAAATCAAACCATAGGCGTGCCGAATAACACGAACGGACTGCGTCTCGCCACCGTTGCCAGGTTCGCGGTACCAGTAAGCCAGTGCGGGAATCAGCGGCGCGGAGCACAGCGAGAAAGCAATCAGCGGTAGGGTTAACCACAAATCCTTCAGAGAACTGCTGGCCGACGTTGAATGGGTTGATTGCCACGCATGGGCGATATTGCTGAAATCCCAGGCCGGAATCTGTGACGCCGCCACCACAATAATAGCAATGGCGAACGGCAGCGCAAGGGCGCTCATGGTGCTGACGACTTTATCACGACCTTTGCTTAGCACCAGATGCAAAATTGCCAGCACAACCAGCGTCAGAGTCGCGCGGTTAAAGCCGGTGAAGTGCAGGCGTTCGGTCAGGAAATGGCTGAGGGCGTTAATCAACGAAACGGCGTACACCAGCGTCACCGGATAGTGTGCAACGCAGAAAAACAGCTTCATCAACTGACGTCCCTTGGCACCGAAGAACGAACCAAACAGCGGCAGCGTGCGATCGCTCTGCTCGTCCGCCGGGTTGTCGCGCATAAAGACACGGCATATCAGCACGTGGGGAACTAACGACAGCGGAAAACCGAGTAGCAGTAGTAGAATAAAGACCAGCGGACCGCGCGTACCAATTTCTACCGGCAGGAATAGCGTGCCTGCTCCGACGGTAGCGCCATACACACCCATCATCCAGATGGTGTCCTTTTTCGTCCATTGAGGACGAGATACTTCGGTTTCTTTATTCATAGTACTCATAAATATTAGAATTAACGCAAGCGTTAACGAGCGAGTGGTTGGTATCCAAACGGGAATGAGAAGGTAGAGGGGGTTATCTTATTTTTATTTCAGGCCGTAAACTGGCCCTTTTCCTGATACTACTGGTACGACGGCAGGCGTCGCAAGCTATTTTTATTAACGATCGTTAGTTTAGATATATTAATGATAATAATTCACAGCTATGTAACTTATATCGCTTTTTATTAAAAAAGAGCCGGCCGCATAACGGCCGGTTCAGGGTAGACGTTAATTACCCCAGCGGTCTTTTAAATAATCAACCGCCTGCTGGGTTTGCGGTTGTTCCAGATAACCTTCGCGGAACAGGATGGTTCCGTTGATGTTTGATGCAGATTCATTGAGGTCAATTTGCTTTTTCAGCTCCGGAACGCCGCCTTCGATTGTCCAGTCCGGCTCGTTCTTTGACGGTTCACCCACTTTATACAGCGCGATGCCAATGTACAGACGCGTGTTAGTCGGCTTCACTACATCCGCCCACCATTTGGCTAACACATCGTAGCGCGCCGCATCACGGGCAAAGGGCCAGTAGATCTGTGGGGCGATATAATCCAGCAAACCTTGTTGTACCCATTGACGCGTATCAGCATAGGATTCATCGTAAGCCGCCGCGCCACGGGTATCTGACCCGGCCGGGTCATGCGAACGGTTACGCCAGACCCCTGCCGGACTGACGCCAAACTCGACGTTCGGGTTCAACTGTTTAATCGTGCGGGATACCTGGGCGATCAACTGCTGAGTGTTACTCCGACGCCAATCGGCTTTGGAGGCATAACCCTGGCCATAGCGGCGGAATGTGGCGCTGTCATTCAGCGAAGAGTTAGCGGTTTCGGTGTAGAAGTAATCATCGAACTGAACGCCGTCGATGGGATAGCGCGATACGACTTCCGCCACAATACTGGTGATCCAGTCACGGGCATCCGGAATTCCAGGGTCGAGCACAAAGCGATCGCTCGCCGTACGAATCCAGTCACGATGCAGCACAAACACGCTCGGTGGCGTCATCGAGAGGGTGCTATTGAGTGCCGCAACGGTCGACGGTTTAGTATTAGTGGAAACCCGGTACGGGTTGAACCACGCATGGACTTTCATTCCGCGCTTATGGGCTTCATCCAGCATAAACTGCAGCGGATCGTAGCCAGGATATTCGCCGATATTGCCGGTCATGACGTCGGACCACGGTAGAATATCAGACTTCCACAGCGCGGTGCCGTCAGGTTTAACCTGGAAAAACACGGTATTGATACCGAGATTTTTGAGCCTGTCGAGCTTAGCCCGCAGCGCCGCCTGCTGCTGGTCAATACGCTGAGTGGCGCTGCCGGCATTGATGGAGCTTATTGGCGGCCAGTCCAGGCGTGAAACGGTCGTCAGCCAAACGCCACGCATCGGTTGATTGCTCTGCTGTGATTTGCCCGGATTCACGGTGGACGGCGGCGTGGTTGGCTGCTTCGAATCACAGCTGACCAATAACAGGGCGGCAACAATCAGCGCGCTGGCCTTTTTCAAAGTGGAGAGACGGAAGAAGCGGTAAGAGCTGGGAGTCATAGGTGCCGTTTTTCGGATTGTCACGAGTGGAGAACATTTTCGTACTATTTACGGCGAAGTCAATTGGTTAGCCAGTAGCAAATAGGGTCTTTACTAACCCAGAGCAATGAATGTACCGTTACTCAATACGATGAGCTGATATCAGTCCTGATGATGCCTACTATAAAAGAAGGTAATTTGCCTTATTTCAGTACATTTCTTATCTTTGGAAGTCATGCTCCTGGAAAATAGGTAAAGAAGGCTTATGTCGAATAATATCCCACACGCGCAGACGCATCTGGCCTGGACCTGGCACAATAGTGCAGAACCCCATGATCTGCAGCTGGAACGTATTGCGATCCCGCAGCCTGCTGCCGGTGACGTGCTGGTGCGCAACCAGGTCATTGGCCTGAATCCGGTTGACTGGAAGGTGCTGACCCCGGGGCTGGTCGATTGGCAGACAGGACACGTTCCGGGCGTTGACGGGGCCGGAACCGTGGTAGCACTGGGCGAGGGCGTTGATAAACGCTGGTTAGGCAAACGAGTTGCCTATCATCAAAGTCTGGCCAGGCCCGGCAGCTATGCTGAACATACCCCGGTGGCCGAGCGGGCACTTATTGCGATTCCTGATGCGCTAAGTTTTGACGTTGCCGCCAGCATTCCTTGCCCGGCGCTGACCGCCTGGCTGGCCATTGAAAAGCTACCCGCTATTCAGAATGCACCGCTGTTGATTAGCGGCGCCGGTGGTGCGGTGGGCCATTATCTGGTGCAGTTCGCCGCAGCCCGCGGCTTTGTGATTACCGCGATGTGTAATCCTCGACACTGGCCACGCCTGCAGGCCATGGGGGCTGCGCACTGTATTGCCGGGCCACTGGCGCCGGAACAGGTCTGGCCGGAAGATAAAAACGGCACGTTCTTCGCCGTTATTGATAGCGTCAATGAAGATCACGCTGCGCGCCTGACGCCGGCGCTTAAGGCGAACGGACATATTATTTGTATTCAAGGACGGCTGACGCAGTGGCCGTGTGCACCTTTTGGCAGAACGTTGTCTATGCACGAGGTGGCACTCGGTGCGCTGCACTGGTACGGGGATGATGAGGCCTGGAACGATCTCACCACTGCGGGAGTGCAGATATTCGACGATCTGGTGAATAACCGTTTGGTTGCCGAAGAGACCGTCGCCGTCGATTTTGATGAACTGCCGCAGCTCCTTGATAAACTGCGCCATCGCCAGTTTAGCGGCAAACCGCTGGTGCGGATTAACCCTTAGCGCGGTGATTCGCCCACGGATCGAACGCCGGTTCTGCCGGCGTGATTTCCACATCACCATTCAATGAATCCAGATACAGCGCTTCAACTTCCGCGCGTGCCCACGGAGTCCGACGCAGAAACTTCAGGCTCGATTTTACGCTTGGCTCATTCTTGAAACAGTTGATGTTAATCAGCTTGCTTAACTGCTCCCAGCCGTAACGCGCGACCAGCGCGTTTACCTGCATTTCCAGGGTAACGCCGTGTAAAGGATCTTTAGATGTATGCACAGTGATGGAATTCCGTTGTGTCTGATAGTTCGGCGAGGGAAGGGTACAAGAAAGCGGAGTCAGCGGCAATGCCAGCGTTTACTGTATGTTTTTTCACCCAATAAAACCGCGCAGCTACGTAAAATCTGACCCACTATGACACAGCGAAAATCACAGAATTCGCGTAGCGCTAGCATAATCGATAATTTATCAATAAATCAGTACGTTACATTTGTTTTTCAGAAGCAACCGTGCTGTGTTATGTATTTTCCGACCCAAACCACGGTTTCCGTGTTCGGATCTACATTGAGCACGACGTTGCGAATCTGCGGGCAAAACAGTTCCTGACTGGTTTTCGCACATTCCAGCTGTTTTAAAACCTGAACACCCGATTCTGTATCAACGTGGCTGAGCCTGGCATCGCGATCGCAAACAAAGCCTGCAGCGCTGATTTTTTCTTTAGACGCTAAACGCAGGCGCCGCAATGAAATAGAATTAAATGAGGACAAAACATCCCAGAAGGTTAAGGGGGATGTGGTGGAGTCGGTAAAGGACTGGGTTATGGTGTTGGTTCAAATTCAATTTTAACTGCTCCCAGCCGTAACGCGCGACCAGCGCGTTTACCTGCATTTCCAGGGTAACGCCGTGTAAAGGATCTTTAGATGTATGCACAGTGATGGAATTCCGTTGTGTCTGATAGTTCGGCGAGGGAAGGGTACAAGAAAGCGGAGTCAGCGGCAATGCCAGCGTTTACTGTATGTTTTTTCACCCAATAAAACCGCGCAGCTACGTAAAATCTGACCCACTATGACACAGCGAAAATCACAGAATTCGCGTAGCGCTAGCATAATCGATAATTTATCAATAAATCAGTACGTTACATTTGTTTTTCAGAAGCAACCGTGCTGTGTTATGTATTTTCCGACCCAAACCTGTATCAACGTGGCTGAGCCTGGCATCGCGATCGCAAACAAAGCCTGCAGCGCTGATTTTTTCTTTAGACGCTAAACGCAGGCGCCGCAATGAAATAGAATTAAATGAGGACAAAACATCCCAGAAGGTTAAGGGGGATGTGGTGGAGTCGGTAAAGGACTGGGTTATGGTGTTGGTTCAAATTCAATTTAACATAATATACATTATGCGCACTAATGTTGTAATGGCTCAATAGTAATGTCCGCCTGTGGCTCAATTCAGATGTCCGCGCTATGGTAAGCTTCACTGGTCCGTTTAAACTACCGGGAGGCATATCATGAGCGCAGAAAGCTCAGGAGTGTTTACTTTGAAAGAGATCAACCGGATCAAGATTATACAGGACGTCATTGAACGTCGCATCACAACGCGCCGTGCGGCCGAGCACCTCGGTATCAGCGACAGGCAATGCCGCAGACTTCTTGCCCGTTACCGTGAAGGCGGACCGCTTGGTATGGCCAGCAGACGATGTGGCATGCGTGGTAACCGCCAGTTGCCACCCGGGCTCGCAGATCAGGCTCTGGAACTGATCAAGACGCGTTATGCTGATTTCGGTCCGACTCTGGCGCGTGAAAAGCTCGAAGAACTCCACGGACTGTTTCTTGGCAAAGAAACTGTCCGGCGCATCATGGTGCGGGCTGGCTTATGGGTTCCCCGTAAACAACGTGCCGCAAGGATCCCTCAACCACGGTACCGGCGTCCGTGTACTGGTGAGCTGATACAAATAGATGGCTGTGATCACGACTGGTTTGAAGGCCGTGGCCCGGCCTGCACCGCGCTGGTCTATGTTGATGATGCAACCAGCAAACTGATGGAACTGTTGTTTGTTAAATCGGAGTCCACGTTTTCTTACTTCGAAGCCACGCGGCGCTATATCGATAAGCATGGTAAACCGCTGGCACTGTACAGCGATAAAGCCGGTGTTTTTCGTGTTAACAATAAACACGCCACAGGCGGAGACGGGCATACTCAGTTTGGGCGAGCCATGCATGAACTGAACATCCAGACTATCTGTGCAGAAACCAGTCCCGCCAAAGGGCGTGTAGAACGAGCTCACCTCACTTTACAGGATCGTCTGGTCAAAGAGCTGCGGTTACAGGGCATTTGTTCAATGGAGGCTGCAAATGACTTCGCTGAGGCCTATATGGCTGACTATAACCGCCGTTTTGGCAAAGTACCGCGACATGATTTTGACGTACACCGTGCTGTAGAACATGATGAGGACCTGGGGCTTATTTTCACTGTTCGTGAAAAACGTAAAGTCTCAAAATCGTTGACGATACAATATGATAAAATGTTGTACCTGATTGAAGACAGCGAACTGAGTCGCCGTGCAATAGGTAAATATATCGATGTGTATCACTATCCTGATGGCAGAAAAGAGCTGCGCCTGAACGGTACGCTACTTCCCTACTCTACCTACGACCGACTGTCAGAAATCGACCAGGGCGCGATTGTCGATAACAAGCGTCTTGGCCGAACCCTGGAGTTTATCAGTCTGGTGCAGAGCAAGCGGGATAACACGCGCTCTCAGTCAATTCCCGCTGGAGATGGCCCTTCCCGACGACGGCCAAAGCAGGAAGGGAAGAAATCCCAGCGCTCACTGGATAATGATGACATGCTCGAAGCACTCAAACAGCTTCAGTCACGTTCAGAGGACATTTTTGGTAAAAGAGCCCGCTGATGGTACTCACTGGCCGGACAGTGGTTGCTCACCAGTTGATATTGTCCGGCCAGACCCATGATGTATTATTCATTTCGTTCAGCATCTTTATGTCCTGCTTTTCACGGGCATACTTACCCCATAATGAATGAAAAGAACGAACAATACTGATTAACTGCTTTTTTCTTTGCTCCGGAGATAGGCTGATAAAATAGCAGCACCTGCTGTCAATATTATCCTCAATGAAATTAAAATCAGAGTCTGATGCATATTTTACTGTTAGCATAATATCATTCGACGTTGTTCTCTCAGACTCTGTTAATGCTGATTCTATCAGGTATTCAAAGGCATACATGACAGACAGCTGGTTTTTGTCTGTCTGAATATAACCCATTGAGTTTCTGAGTATTGAGGACTGTACCAGGACCAGAGGCCATAAAAGCTCAACACCATAAAGCTTATATGTATCATGTTGATCATACTGATGTTGCTCAACACGACGATTACCTTCCCGTGCTTTACGAATATCATAGGCAAGGGATAACATAAATCCGTCTTTAACTTTAATCAGTGGGCTTTCATCCACGATGTAATGAATGAGTTCATGTAATTCATTCAGGGCTTCTGAATCTCCCCACAGTATAAAACCTGCATTGTTCGGCGTTAACTCGTATCGAAGCATGGGCTCAATCATCCTGTTGTTTCAGTCGGAGGAAAGTCTATCAGTAAAGAGAATGAGAGATCAAAGTGGTCATTTTAATTGAGCTGGATAACGGACATTTCAATTGAGCCTTGACAAATGTAGGGTCAGATGGAATCCGACGTTTTGTGGTCATGATTGTCCTGGTCGTTGATAGCGCTCTAAAAGCGCTTACTCCTGTGCAGGCTCCACCTACGCTGATCATTTCATAGCTCGCCGTTGCGTCGGCCGTCGCAACCCTATACATTCAAATACTTCACTGTATCTTCAGGAGGAAGTATGGTTCCAGAACTCACCAATCTTAACGTTATGTTCGTTGCCGGCTTTGGGCCTGTTACCCGTGATACTCAGGACAGCAAAGCATTTTATATCAACGCGTTGGGCCTGCCGCTAAAGTCCATGGATGGCAATGATGATTATCTGCTGACGGATGTAGATGCACTGCATGGTGTTAAGCATTTTGCGCTTTGGCCACTGTCCCAGGCGGCGAAATCTTGTTTTGGCACGGCGTTCTGGCCTGATGATATTCCCGTTCCTCAGGCATGGATTGAATTTGAAGTGGCGGATATTGATATTGCTACCAATACACTTTGCGATCAGGGATATCATCTGCTCGTCGCAAAACGTACCGAGCCCTGGGGTCAAACCGTGACGCGTCTGCTCAGCCCCGAAGGCTTATTGGCCGGTGTGACCATTACGCCGTGGCTGCGCGAAAATCGCTGATGTCAGTGAACTGAACCTGAAGACATCAGGTTCGTTTTCTGTCTGCTTAGGCGTCAACCCGGAAATGCTTTCTCAGCGCCCTTTTCCCGGCGTCGGTAAAACGAACTTCCCGGTAACCCGGTACTCGTTCAACCCACCCATGTTGGGTAAACGCCTTTAGCAATGCCGCGCCGGCTTCACCACCAAGATGCGGCCGTCGTTCGCTCCAGTCCAGACAGGCACAGACCGGTTTACGCGATGAGCGCGCGCTGATGACGGCGCCTAACCCGTCGAGTCTGGCTGAGCCGACGACAGACAATGATGCGTTATCCGACGTAAACCAGCCCTCTTCAACCATAAAATCATACAGACTAACGGCAACTTCACCGGCCAGATGATCGTAACAGGTCCGTGCTTTACGCAAATGCACCGGCGTTGTGGGCTTCGCGCGTGGAACTGCCTTCATCGATACCCCCATCAGGGTTTCCAGCAGAGACGCGATTTCGCGTCCGGCCAGCCGATAATAGCGATGTCGCCCCTGAGCCAGGCAGAGAATAAGCTGACCGTTCAGCAGCTTATTCAGATGCGCGCTGGCCGTGGATGGCGCAATCCCGGCAACGGTACTCAGCTCGGTCGCCGTCCACGCTCGCCCATCCATTAACGCACAGAGCATGCTCACGCGTGAAGGATCCGCCATGGCTGCCGCAATGTTGGCCATGGTTTTTTCCAGCTGCGCGCCGTCGTCAAATTCAGGGCAAGAGTTAAGCGATTTCACGGTAATCTAACGCTCCATTTATCGGTCAGCCTGGCGGCCAGAGGATCATCATCGGTCAGCAAAATCAGCCTGTTATCATGATCGCTGTACTGCACCAGGATCGTGATGCCCGCGTCGGCCAGCACGCGCGCTATCTCACCTAGCTCACCGGGCCGCTCCTGCTTCAGGCGACGAATTAATGGCCGGGTTACGCAGATAACCGTCATGCCGGCATCAACGAGCACTTGTCTGGCCCGTTCACCTTCGGCGACCAGAAAATGGGCATGTGCAATTTCTCCTGCGGTAAACACGCCACCGCCTTCCAGCCCTACGCCGTGCAGGCCCAGCGTCGTACCTAATCGCGCCAGCTCTCCCGGACGAGATTGAAGAATGACATGGATATCATACATGATGCGAGCCCCCGCGTTCATCAGACGAATATTCACGAATCACCTGTGCGACCCGGATACGGTAGTGGGAAAAGATCGTCCGTTTCCCCTCCTCCTGGGCCATCTGATGCAGAGCATTTCGCTTCCATTCGAGCACCGAAGCCTCACTTTCCCACCAGGAAAGTGACAAGATAGTCCCTTCACGACTGAGACTTTTAAATCGTTCAATGGCGATAAATCCCGGAATATGCGCCAGTGCGGCATTCAATTCCGCGGCGAGCACCAGGTAGCGGGCCTGATGGTCAGCAGCGGCCTGCGCTTCAAACAGTACGGCAATCATAGCAACCCCCTTGCGTTGTGAGGTACTCACTGTAGCGTCGGGTTCGACCCTTATGCTTCGATAGATAACGAAATATGCCTAAAGCCAGAAATGCACGAATTATCTTGAATTTGCACGAAATCGCCGTATATGATGCATTTTCTAACCTGGAGAAATCATCGTGCAGCAAAAAACCGCAAAAATACGCATTATCAAGATCGATACGCTCTCTGACAATTGGTATGTACTCAAGAAATATACGTTTGCCCTACAGCGACAAAACGGTGAATGGCAGCAGCAAGACCGTGAAGTTTACGATCGCGGTAACGGTGCGACGATCCTGCTCTATAACCGTGAGCGCCGCACCGTTATTCTTACTCGGCAGTTCCGTTTTCCGACCTTCGTCAATGGCTATCCGGGCTATCTGATCGAGAGCGCCGCTGGGCTACTGGATAATATGGATGCCGAAAGCCGTATCAAAGCCGAAGCCGAAGAAGAAACCGGGTTCCGTCTTACCAACGTGCAAAAGGTCTTTGAGGCCTTTATGAGCCCCGGCTCCGTCACGGAAAAACTGCATTTCTTTGTTGCTGAATATGCCGACCAGAATAAGGTCAGCGCCGGAGGCGGCATTGAAGCAGAAGGCGAAGATATTGAAGTGCTAGAGATGCGTTTTGACGATGCGCTGGCCGCTATCGATAACGGTGATATTATCGATGGCAAAACGATTATGCTGCTGTACCACCTTGCGGTAAAAGGTCTGCTTTAAGCGCGCGGCTGCTGGATTTGCGCCAGCAGCCCTTCCAGCCACTGCGCAAACACCCTGACTTTGTGTGATAAATGCCGATGCGGATAAAGCAGCGAAAGCCTGCGCGCCGGACATGGATTATCGGACAGCACTTCCACTAACTGACCGCTGTCTATGTACGGCTGTAAGAAGAAGTTCATTCCCTGAAGCAGGCCAAGCCCGGCAAGCCCTGCCGAAATATAGACCTCGGAATTATCGAGGATCAGCTTGCCCGGTAGATATATTTCCTCCACGCCCTTCTCCGTCTGGAAGCGCCACGGCACCACTTCTCGGCTGTTGTTGACAAACCAGTTAACGCCCTGATGGTGGCGCAACGACTCAAGCGACGTCGGCGTGCCGTACCGCGCAAGATAATCCGGGCTGGCGCAGGTGGTCATGTTGATGTTGCCAAGCGGCCGGGCCACGTAGTCGCCGTCGTCAAGCTCGCCCATGCGCAATACGCAGTCGAGGCCGTCGCGCAGCATATCGCGACGCATGTCGCTACTGCTGAGTACGATCTCCAGATCCGGATGCGCGTCATAGAACGCCCGCAGATGCGGCACCACCACCAGGCGGGCAAATGCGATTGGCATATCTACGCGCAGCTGGCCGTGCAGCGGGCGATCCGGGGAAAAGGACTCCAGCAGATCGTCTGCCTGAGACAGCAGCGGTTTACTGCGACGATAAAATTCTTCACCTTCCGGCGTCAGATAAATACGTCGCGTGGTGCGCTGTAGCAGCCGTACGCCGCTGCCCTGCTCGAGCTGCTGCACCGCTTTGGTCACCGCCGGGCGGTGTATTTGCAGGTTTTCCGCCGCCTGGGTGAAGCTGCCTGAATCGACAATTTCGATAAAAATCTTAATATTTTCAAAAAGATTCATCTGCATGATGCACGTTTCCCGGCAATCGAAGAATTATTGTTATTTATTTAATAACAGTGAAGAACTTTTTTCACTATTTTTCTAAACAATGAACCTCTCTACACTGCCCGCATCCCAGCAAATTCGCGCTGTAATGAGGAAATAGCATCATGAAAACGAATCGTATCACTCAGATCCTCGGCATCGAAAAACCCGTTGTCCAGGGCCCGCTTTCCTGGCTGACCGATGCCCGTTTCGTTGCCGCCGTTAGCAACGCCGGCGGCCTGGGCGTGTTAGGCCCAAACGCTGGCCTGACGGCAGAAACGGCGGTGTCGACGCCTGAAGAAACGGCAGAAAAAATGCGCGAAGAAATTCGTAAAACCAAGGCGTTAACGGAAAAACCGTTTGCCGTTAACCTGATTCCATCAGCAGAAAACGACATCTGGACCCCCGGTATTCTGCGAGTGACGAAGGAAGAGGCGGTAAAAGCCGTGGTTTATACCGGCTACGGTGAAGGCGCCATTATTCCTGCGTTGTTTGAGGAATTAAAAGCCGCAGGTATTGCCATTATCTACCGTGATATCAACCCAACGCCGGCGAATAGCCGTGAGGCAGAACGTGCGGGGGCGGATATCATTGTGGCCACAGGCTTTGATGAAGGCGGTACTCTGCCGGGCACTGCGCTGGGCACATTCTCCGTCGTTCCGATGATTGTCGACGCCGTGAAGCACGTGCCGGTCCTCGCCGCGGGAGGGATTGTGGATAAACGCACGGCCAAAGCCGCCCATGCGCTTGGCGCGGAAGGCGTGTTCGCCGGGTCGGTGTTTATCAGCACGCTAGAAAACCGCGTACCGCTGTCGGTGAAAGAAAAAATCGTCGCCGCCAACGGTCTGGACCTTAGCCTGTTCCGCACCCTGCCCGACTACTACCGTTCGCTGCCGGGGAAACTGACCGAGAAACTGGTGGCCATGGATAAAGCCGGTGCCACGAAGGAAGACATCGGCAGCGCAATGGGCGGTTTGCGCGGACTGCGTCTCGGGATGCTGGAAGGCAACACTGACGAAGGCTATATCTCATTAGGTACGGGGATTGGCGGCATTAAGCGGATTGTCAGCGTTGCCGACGTTGTTGAACAACTCTCGGTTTAGCCCTTCCAGAGAGGGGTGACTAAAAGGGCAGCCTTCGGCTGCCCTTTTCATCAGGCAAAGCGGAGATAAACCTGCTCGCCGTCGATCTGTACCGGGTAAATAGCCACACCTTCAGTTAACGGGCTGCACATTGCCTTACCGGTTTTAATGCAGAATCGGCCCTGATGCAGCGGGCACTCAATTTCACCGTCTTCAAGAAAACCGTCGCTCAAGCGCGCATTGCCGTGAGAACACTGATTATCGCTGGCAAAAACGCCCTCATCGGTACGGTAAAGCGCGATATCGCGACCGTTAATCGCGATGCCAATTACATCGTCTTCCGGCAGATCGGCCAGCTCGGCGGCAAAAATCCAGTTATCAGACATATCATCACCTCAAATAGGATAGATCAGCGAGTTAGGTACCAGTTCGCTATCGAAAATGCACAGGCGGCTGGCAAAGCGCAGCCCTTCCGCCGTTCGAACCACCGTATCGAGGTAGTAGCCCACGTTGAAGACCTCGCTGTGGCCATCCGGCTTGGTACGGAAGACGGCATAGTGGGTCCGCGCTACGATCCCTTGTTCATCGACCGAGATCACATGCGGTAACCCCACCACGTGGCGCTGGTAGTAAGGGTCATGAAAAAGCGTTTCGGCAACGCCGTAAATACGGTCTTTCAGCATACCTTTGCTTTCAAGATTGATGGTGCAAAGCGGCAGCTGGCGGTCGTAGTTCTCCCGCGGGATCACCTTATAGCAGCAGTCTTCGGTAAATAGCGTCGTCCACTTTGCCCACTCAGCGCGATCAACGGCGTCGCTGTACTCGGTTTGCAGCGCCACAAGCTGTTGCCAGATTTCATTGTTAATCATCATGTTAAATCTCCAGTACGCCGCGCCAGTAATGGTACATCCCGCGAATCAGGCTCTCCGAGACCATATGATCGCTATTTTCATAGCCGGTGCCGTTCATCTCGGCAAGGGTGCGTCGATGGTCATTGTGATGGAACCCCTGCTGAGAAAACTCCACGACTTCGCCGTCGTCAGCCGACACGAAACCGGCCGGGCCGAACAGATTGGCCTGTTTCAGACGACGTTGGGTCATCTCCTCGTCATCGTCAGCAAAACCAAAGTGAGTCCAGACAAAATCGAAGGCGTTTGGCCCGCGCGGCTGAATATGGCGTACCGACATCGAATTGACGTTTTGCTGAATAACCAGGCTCGGAAATAGCGTCATCATGACCACCGTCGGGCCGTTCCACCAGGGTTCCTCCACCACATCAAGGAAGCTGGCATCGTTCAGCTGCATTTGCTCTTTAAAGCTGCTAACTCCTTGTGTCACCGCGCTTTTACCGCCATTTCCTTTCCGGCTAATCATCGCCGCATGGCGGTATTTATCGTCCATAATCAGCTGTGAACGATTATCGGCACGCCACAGGCCAAACGTCACAAACCAGGTGTGCAGCAGGCCCGCGTGGTACGGATCTTTAATGTTTTCCTGCATCAGCTTCCAGTTACCTGGAATGCGTTGGCGGTTATAGCCCAGCAGCTCGAGCTGACGACCGCTAAACACGCGCTCAAAATATGCCAGGATATCCGGGCCCAGATACTGCTCAAGCGGCTCGACGTCGGGCGAGAAAGAGGCAAACACGACGCCATTGTGGCAAGCGACGTTCAGCTTTTTCAGCCCGTGTTCCGCAGGGTTAAAGTCCTTGGGCATTCCACCGTTGACTTTGCCGTCCTGCTTCACGCCGCGACGGAAAGGCACGCCCTGAAGGTTACCGTTGAGGTCGTAATTCCACTGATGATACGGGCAGACAAAATCGCTGCGGTTGCCCGATTTTTCACGGCAGAAGCGCATTCCACGGTGCGCGCAGACGTTTTCAACCACATTAATTTCCCCCTGTTGATTACGTACCGCGATCACCGAACGTTCGCCGATGACGCTGCGCACAAAATCACCAGGCTCTGGGATCTCGGCTTCCAGCGCCACATAGCACCAGTGTTTTCCGTAGAAAATCTTGTCGAGCTCGCGCTGGTAAATATCGTCGCGGGTATAGGCCCAGTAAGGAATACGGCTGGTCCCATCGTCTGGCCAGAGTAAATTGCTATTGGGTTCAGAGGTGAAGTTCATAGTGACTCCTTTTAGTTATCTATCCGGGTAACGACATTACGGTTGGTAATAAAACGCATCGGCGTGAATATCTTCGGCGCGGGCACCTAGCGCACGAGCCTGCAGGGTCATGGCTTCAACCATCGCCGGTGGCCCTGCCGGGTAAACCTTCCAGCCCTTCAGCGTCGGCAGATCCTGCGCAACCGCGGCGGGCAGACGCCCGGTGCGTATGGTTTCGGTTGGTGTCTCCTGGCTTAGCACTATCTGATAGCGGAAATGAGGGTATGCATTGGCCAGCGCCTCCAGCTGTTCGGTACCGTACAAATCGGCAGCCCAGCGGCAACCGTAATAGAGGTGAATGGGATTCTTCATCCCGGCGGCCAACGCCGAGCGAATAATCGACAGCTGTGGCGCCAGACCGGTTCCTCCGGCAACGCAAAGGATTGGCCCGGGATGTTTTTGTCGCAGCCAGCTGGCGCCCAAAGGGCCGTTCAGCTTAATCATGGTACCCGGCATTAGCGTTTGACTCAGCCCTGGCGTCACCCGGCCATCTGCAACAATGCGAATATGAAACTCCAGCTCATCGTCCTGCGGGCTGCCGGCCATGGAGTAGCTGCGCTGGCCGCCCCCGGGAAAGGTCAGCCTGACGAACTGCCCGGCAGACCAGCTAAAGGCTTTGGCCGGTTTCAGACGCAGCCGCCATACGTCATGGCACAGGGGCGAAAATTCGCTCACCGTTGTTTTTAACGTCCGTGCCGGGTGCACCACAATTTCATCGGTCGGCGGCAGCGCAATAGCACAATCTGAATGTAACGTCGTACAGCAGGCCAATACTTCGCCGGCAGCCATTTCCGGAGCGTCCTCCGGCAGCGTTTGCTCAACGTTGCCGCGCAGTACGGTACAACGGCAGGTCTGGCAGCGCCCGGCCATACAGCTGTAGGAAATAGCAATTTGATGTTCACGTAACACATCCAGCAGGTTACTGCCCGGCGTCACGGTGACCTGCCGGTTGACCGTAGTGAAGTCCACATGCATCACAGTTCCTTCCCTTAAATGTTGTTATTTTGTTAATGAAGCGTATAAAAAAACATCTCAGTGAGATATGCCGTGTGGTTTATCGCGGTTATTAATCGGATTGATAACGATATCTATGTCACGTTTACACGAAGTGGATCTCAACCTGCTGGTGCTCTTTCGCCATATGTACACTGAACGTCATACCGGGCGCGTGGCGGAGATTATGGGGCTGACTCAGCCATCCGTTAGCCATGCGCTAAAACGTTTACGCGTCATGCTGGACGATGAATTATTTGAAAAAGCGTCGCGCGGTATGCGCCCTACGCCCTATGCCGAGGCCATTGCCGGTGATGTGGATGATGTTCTGAGCGCGCTGGAAAAGACGCTGAGCTATCGCAATACCTTCACGCCGTGGGAGAGCCAGCGCGAGTTTCGCGTGGCGATGACCGACCTGGGTGAAATTTACCTGCTGCCCAGGTTAATGAATCTGCTGAGTAAAGAGGCGCCGGGAGTCCGTATTACCACCGTGCGCGACACCGCGGTGCCGCTGAAAATAGAGATGGAAAACGGCGGCGTTGATCTGGCGATCGGCCTATTGCCGCAGCTGGAAGCGGGGTTTTATCAGCGCCGGTTGTTCGACCAACGCTATGTCTGCCTGATGCGTAAAGATCATCCGCTAAGCGCCGTCCCGTTCGATGAGGCGGCGTTTCGAGCAGCCCAGCACATTAAAGTGATGGCCCAGGATTCAGGGCATAAGCGGATCTTCGAACTGTTTGCCAAAGCGGGAATCAGCGATCAAAGCCTGCTGTGCGTACCGCATTTTATGGCGATCCCCTACATCCTGAGCGAAACCGACTTTATTGTTACGGTGACCGAGAAGCTGGCGCTGCAAACGGCGCAGCGCTTCGGGTTGGCCATTCGCCCGCTGCCTTACGCGCTCCCCGGCATCCAGATTAACCTGTTCTGGCACAGCCACGTACACCAGGATGCCGCTAACATTTGGCTGCGCCGCTGCTTTATGCGCCTGTTTACAGAATAGTCGCGACTAGGTGACAATGTCACTTATTGAGGCATTCAGGAACCAACATGATCATTTTTAGCGCCCGATTACTGGACAACTGCCAGCTCAGTTGGCGATAAGTCACATCGCCCTGTCCGGCGTGGTGAAATATCCGTTCTCCCCCTTCTCGCACAATAACCTGCTGTTGCGCCCAGAATTCGCGAAAATCGCGGCTGTTGTCGGTCATCTGTTGTACAAACGCGTTCAGGGCGCTGTCGTTAGGATAATGAATAGCGTCGGCGCGCAGTTCGGCGACGATTCGCCGTGCGCGTGCCTCCCAGTTATCCACCAGGGTACGCGCCAGCAGGTTATGAAACATAAACATCATCATATTAGGCGCGGGATCGGTATCCAGCCAGCCGCTAAACAGCGCCTGCGCCCCGCTATTCCAGGACAATACCTGCCAGGTGAGATCTAATAAGTAACACGGCGCAGCAACCTGATGAACGGTTGATAAGATGGTTTGCTCTACCGCCGGTACCTGTTCACTTAGCGGATCGCTTTTGTGCGCGAGCAGGAAAAGATATTCACGCTCTGCGGAATTGAGCTGAAGGGCGTTCGCAATGCCTGAAAGCGTCTGTGCCGAAACGGTCACGTCGCGCCCTTGCTCTAGCCAGGTATACCAGGTGGTGCTGATGCCGCTCATTTGCGCCACCTCTTCACGACGTAACCCTTGGGTCCTTCGACGAGAAAGGATGGGAATACCTAATCGTTCCGGGGACGTATTCTCGCGCTTAACGCGCAAGAAAGCGCCCAATGCTTGTGGCCCTGTCAGCCCGCTTTTGTCCATGGTAGTGATTCGATATACCAGTATAAGTAGCAATATTGTACCCGTATTAATCCGGGCGTATAGTCCATTTTAACAACAACATAACAATGAGGAAGTCGGGTATGAGCAATCATCATGAAGCATTAGTTAAAGCACAGTTTGGCGGTCAGGCTGCTGCCTATTTGCAAAGCAACGTCCATGCGCAGGGCGCGGATTTACGCCGCCTGGCAGAATGGTTAGCCAATGCCGGCGACGCCAATCTGCTGGATGTAGGCTGTGGCGCCGGGCACGCGAGCTTCACCGCCGCCCCTTTGGTTGCGCAGGTGACCGCCTACGATCTGTCTGACGGCATGCTGGCAGTCGTCGCCGAGGAAGCGGAAACGCGCGGCTTGCACAATATCGTCTGTGCCCAAGGGCCTGCTGAAGCCCTGCCGTTTGCCGATCGGCATTTTGATATCGTCATCAGCCGCTATTCCGCCCACCACTGGCACGATATGCAGGCGGCATTGATGGAAATTCGCCGCGTTCTGAAGCCTGGCGGCCGTTTTATCATGATGGATATCGCATCACCGGGAAAAGCGATTCTCGACATCTGGCTGCAGACGATTGAAATGCTGCGCGATCCTTCGCACATTCGTAACTATTCGCAGGGAGAATGGCTGGCCATGGTCAATAGTCGGGGCCTGATGGTCGAAAAACTGGTGGGCGATACGCTGCGCCTGGAGTTTTCGTCCTGGGTGGCGCGAATGAAAACGCCCGACAATATTGTGGAAGCAATACGCTATCTGCAAAGCCGGGTTTCTCAGGAGGTGCACGCGCATTTTGCCATTGAGGATGACGGCAGCTTCACTACCGATACCATTATGTTTGAGGCGCGATAAGAGAGTTTGCTAGCGTTCTCATTGATGATGGAATATTGTGACAGTGTCACATAAAAACAACGGGCCCTGCAGGCCCGTGAATAACCTAGCCTTCCGGCATTGCTGATGAATGGTGGCTGGAGATTTTCCAGTCACTACCATCCCATGCGTAGGTAAACGTGTAACGGGCTGAAACCTGCGTTTTGTCGGCAAAAGTAAAGGTATATGTTCCCGTATCAATGGCTTTATTGCAGCCCAGGCGAATAGTACGGGTATCAATCTTGCCGACGGGTTTCTTTGCCAGGAAATGCTCAAAGTAATCCACTCGCTCGGCATCCGTCAGGCGAACCTGATTCGATACGGTAGGTAATAAAACGGCATCGCTAAGATAGCCTTCGGCCACCTTTTTAGCATCCCCGGTTTTCAGGGAGTCATTCCAGCGGTCAAATAATCCTTCAATCTGTGCTTTGTCGACTTTCACACAATCAGATGCGGGCGCGGTTGAAGCCAATGCGGACCCAGATATAAGAAGCAGTGAACCAAGGGCATAAGTTATCTTCTTCATACTATTCCTTTGTTTTAATGTGGAAATTATGAATTGAAAATACATTTGATTTCACTGCGAAACAATCATAAAACAATATAGTTACAGTGGTTTACATATATTGAATTTTGGATTCTTTGAGCGCCTATACGTAGTCTGATTGCTGAAGTTATCACCATCCCCCCGCTTTTTTGTGCCCTTTCCCTCAATTTGTCACCATCATGTTAAAGCTTGCTCTATAATCTGGCCCGCCGCTGGTGTGGAGTGAAAATTACGGAGTGAAGTCAGATGTTACCAGGTAAGAAAAATCGTTCCCTGTATATCCCCTATGCAGGTCCGGTTCTGTTGGAATTTCCGCTGCTCAATAAAGGCAGCGCGTTCAGTATGGAAGAACGCAGCAATTTTAACCTGTTAGGGCTACTGCCTGAAGTGGTTGAAAGTATTGAGGAGCAGGCCGAGCGTGCCTGGATCCAATATCAGGGTTTCAAAACTGAAATCGACAAGCATATCTACCTGCGCAACATTCAGGACACCAACGAAACGCTCTTTTATCGTCTGGTCGAAAATCATCTCGACGAGATGATGCCCGTCATCTACACCCCTACCGTAGGCGCGGCCTGTGAACGTTTCTCTGAGATCTATCGTCGCTCCCGCGGCGTGTTCATCTCCTACCAGAACCGTCACAACATGGACGATATTCTGCAAAACGTCCCCAACCACAACATTAAAGTGATCGTGGTGACCGACGGTGAACGCATCCTTGGCCTGGGTGACCAGGGGATTGGCGGCATGGGGATTCCAATCGGCAAACTGTCCCTGTACACCGCCTGCGGCGGTATCAGCCCGGCATACACCCTGCCTGTCGTGCTGGATGTGGGGACCAACAACCAGCAGTTGCTGAATGACCCGCTGTATATGGGCTGCCGTAACCCGCGCATCAGCGACGATGAATACTATCAGTTCGTTGACGACTTTATTCAGGCCGTTAAACAACGCTGGCCAAACGTGCTGCTGCAGTTTGAAGATTTTGCGCAAAAAAATGCGATGCCGCTACTCAACCGCTATCGCGATGAGATCTGCTGCTTTAATGATGATATTCAGGGCACTGCGGCAGTCACCGTAGGTACGCTGATTGCTGCAAGCCGCGCCGCCGGTAGCCAGCTTAACGAACAAAAAATTGTCTTCCTCGGTGCCGGTTCCGCCGGTTGCGGCATTGCAGAGCAGATTATTTCGCAGATGCAGCGCGAAGGGTTGAGCGAAGAACAGGCGCGTAGCCGCGTCTTTATGGTTGACCGTTTTGGTCTGTTGACGGACCAGATGCCAAACCTGCTGGCGTTCCAGAGTAAGCTGGTACAAAAACAGGAAAAAATTCAGGACTGGCAGTACGACAATGAGCAGATCTCGTTGCTTGACGTCGTGCGCAACGTGAAGCCGAATATTCTGATCGGCGTGTCTGGCCAGACCGGGCTGTTTACGGAAGAAATTATCCGTGAAATGCACAAACACTGCCCGCGCCCGATCGTGATGCCGCTGTCTAACCCAACCTCACGCGTTGAAGCCACGCCGCAGGATATCATCAGCTGGACCGATGGTCAGGCGCTGGTTGCCACCGGTAGCCCGTTTGCGCCGGTAACCTGGAAAGATACCGTATACCCTATTGCGCAGTGCAATAACTCCTATATTTTCCCGGGCATAGGTTTAGGCGTGATCGCCTCTGGCGCCTCACGCATTACCGACGAGATGCTGATGTCGGCAAGCGAAACGCTGGCCAAGCACTCGCCGCTTGCCACCCAGGGCGAAGGACTGGTGCTGCCCGAGCTGAAGGACATTCATAAGGTGTCTCGCGCAATTGCATTTGCGGTCGGTAAAATGGCTCAGCAACAGGGCGTGGCGACCAACACGTCCGCCGATGCGCTGCAGGAAGCGATCGATGAGAACTTCTGGCTGCCGGAGTATCGCAGCTATCGTCGTACCTCAATTTAATCTCCTCTCTCATCCCGGCTGAGCATAGTGACGTCGGGATTTTCCCTTTTTGCTGTTTGACGTGTTCAATAAGCACGATGCTGATGTGTCATTCATTGAGAAGCAATAATATGTATGTTGTAACTAATGTTTTTTAAGTGGCATAAAACGCATGCTGCGGCTAGACTGCTTTTACCGTTCAATCTAACAACATCAAAAGGAGGTTAATTATGCTGTACTGTGAAATTTTCAATGTTTCACATACATTTGGTGATCGTACCTGCTCAAGCGTTATCGGTATCGTGCTGCGATAACTTCTGCTTGAGCGAAGACATCAACTCTTAATCCCTTCCCTCGGGCTTACCAGGTTATCGTCAGCGATGTTTGACGAGGCATTTTCATGCCTGTAACACTTGAGTAAGCAAATGAGCACTTTACTAACTGCACAATCTCTTCACGTTGAGACGGCATTCGGCCCGCTTTTCGACGCACTCACCTTCACCCTGAAGAAAGGCGACCGCATCGGTCTGATTGGCTATAACGGCTGCGGAAAAAGTACCTTATTACAGGTGCTTGACGGCTCAGTATCGCCCACTTCCGGTAGCGTATCACTCGCCGCCAGCTGCCTGATGGCGCGCGTGGAACAGCATCTTCCCGACGCGCTGCTCTCGCAGTCGTTGATTCAGGGGTCGGTTCCGGCTGAGGGCGAAATGACACCCTAAGCGTTAGCTCTGTGTCGTTGCACGATGTCAGCGACGGTATTCTTGCTGATACCGAGCTCGCGTGCGATCCAGCGATAGCTGCGTCCCTCGGCCCTCATCGCAACCACCTTAGGCAAAAGTCGGTCTGATTTTGGTCGCACTCCGGCCTGACGACCAAGCCTCTTACCACGTGCCTTCGCAACAGCAAGGCCTGACTTGACCCGCTCGCTGATGAGATCCCGCTCAAACTCCGCAATGCCGGAAAGAAACGTCGCCAGCATTCGTCCATACGGCGACGAAAGATCGAACGCCATTCCATTCATGGCTATCACGGAAACCTTCCAGTTCTCCAGTTCACGTAGCGTATTGAGCAGATCGAGCGTCGAGCGCCCCCACCGGGAAAGCTCAGTGACCAGGATTGCATCAATTTGTCTGGACTGGGCAAGCGCCAGGACTTTCTTTCGCTCGGCCCGGTCGAGTTTAGTTCCTGAACCTGTTTCCTTAAATATTCCCACCACGTCGTAGCCGGCACGGCCGGCGAAGGCTCGCAGATCAAATTCCTGGCGTTCACAAGACTGATCCGCTGTTGAAACCCGGCAGTAAATGGCGGCACGATGTCCCAATTGAACCCTCCTGGATTTTTGTATCGGAACGCCCTGATTTATATGGGCTGGCTGTTGTCCAAAACAGACTATACTTCAAAAGGGACGAATTTGTATGTCACGACGCCATATTTTCACCGAACGGCAGCGAGCAGCGCTGTTCGATCTGCCCACGGACGAACTGTCGCTACTGAAGTTCTACACGCTGGGCGATGATGACCTGGAAAACATTAGGCAGCGCCGCAGACCGGAAAACAGGATTGGCTTTGCCCTGCAACTTTGTGCCTTACGATATCCGGGCCGTGCACTGGCTCCTGGTGAGATGATCCCGCGTGAAGTCCTTTCCTTCGTCGGTGCTCAGCTTGGAGTTCCGGCTGATGCGCTTCTCACTTATGCCACACGGCGCCAAACCCGTCAGCAGCACATGGACACGCTGCGCGAAATTTACGGCTACAAGACCTTCACGGGCCGTGGTGCCCGTGATCTGCGTGAGTGGACTTTCGGCCAGGCCGAAGATGCCAGATCAAACGAGGATCTTGCTCATCGTTTTATTGTGCGGTGTCGGGAAACTTCCACCATTCTGCCCGCAGTATCGACAATCGAGCGCTTGTGCGCGGATGCTCTGGTCGCCGCTGAGCGGCGGATTGAAACGCGGATTGCGGAAAATTTAACAGCGGATGTTCGCGATCACCTGGACAAACTTCTGAGTGAAATGCTCGCCGGCAATATCAGTCGTTTCATCTGGCTTCGCAACTTCGAGGTTGGTAACAACTCGGCTGCTGCTAACCGTTTGCTCGACAGGCTCGAATTTCTGCGTACCCTGAATATCAATCATAGTGCTTTGGCCAGCATACCTGCCCATCGCATTGCCCGGCTGCGTCGGCAGGGTGAACGCTACTTCACCGACGGTTTGCGTGACATCACTTCGGACCGCCGCTGGGCGATCCTTGCCGTCTGTGTTGTGGAGTGGGAAGCGGCGATTGCTGATGCCATAGTCGAAACCCATGACAGGATCGTAGGAAAAACCTGGCGGGAAGCGAAGCGCCAGCATGACGAAACAATTTCCGGCTCTAAAGCCACACTCACGGATACGATCCGTACCTTCACCGCGCTGGGAGCTTCGTTGCTTGAGGCCCGCAGTGACGGAACCCCGCTGGAGATGGCTGTCGCCAGTTCGGTTGCATGGGACCGGCTCGCTCAACTGGTAGCGACAGGGACTCAACTCAGCAACACGCTAGCCGATGAGCCTCTTGCATATGTCGGGCAGGGATACCATCGCTTTCGTCGTTATGCGCCCCGCATGTTGCGCTGTCTGAAGCTCGAAGCCGCGCCGGTCGCCGGACCATTGGTAGCAGCAGCTTTGTCGATCGGAGAGATGAAAGGTGTTGCATCGCCAGAAAGGCGTTTCCTGCGGCCCAGCTCCAAATGGAACCGTCATTTACGAGCTCAGGAAAAAGGAGATACCCGTCTTTGGGAAGTGGCGGTACTCTTTCACCTCCGGGATGCTTTTCGTTCCGGAGATGTCTGGCTCGCTCATTCGCGCCGCTATGGTGACCTCAAGCAGGTACTGGTGCCGATGATCGCGGCGCAGGAAAATGCAAAACTGGCCGTGCCTTCCAACCCACAGGATTGGCTGGCAGACAGAAAGGCGCGACTCACGATCGCTCTTAAGCGGCTGGCCCGGGCTGCCCGTAACGGCACTATTCCGCACGGTAGCATAGAAGATGGAACGTTGCGGATCGACAGGTTGACAGCAGACGTGCCGGATGGTGCCGAGGCACTCATACTGGATCTGTATCGCCGAATGCCGTCCGTTCGGATTACCGACATGCTGCTTGAAGTTGATGCAGCCCTTGGTTTCACAGATGCGTTTACCCATCTGAGAACCGGGGCTCCATGTCGCGACCGGATCGGTCTGCTCAACGTCCTGCTCGCTGAAGGGCTCAATCTGGGCCTGCGTAAGATGGCGGAAGCTACAAACACGCATGATTACTGGCAGCTCTCACGCCTTGCCCGCTGGCATGTTGAAAGCGAAGCCATGAACCAGGCATTGGCAATTGTGGTGGCCGCGCAGGGTAAACTGCCGATGTCACGCGTCTGGGGGATGGGCACGTCAGCATCGAGCGATGGTCAGTTTTTCCCGACAGCGCGGCATGGCGAAGCCATGAACATGGTCAATGCCAAATATGGTTCTGTTCCCGGCCTCAAAGCGTATACTCACGTAAGCGACCAGTTCGCGCCATTCGCTTGTCAGTCGATCCCGGCGACCGTGAGCGAGGCACCGTATATTCTCGATGGACTACTGATGAACGAGGTCGGTCGCCATGTTCGCGAACAGTATGCCGATACAGCAGGATTCACCGACCATTTGTTCGGAGCCAGTAGCCTGCTCGGCTACAATCTCGTTCTGCGAATCAGGGATCTGCCATCGAAGCGGTTGTACGTATTTAATCCCGATACGACCCCCAGGGAGTTACGCAAGTTGGTAGGTGGAAAAGCCCGGGAGGATCTTATCGTTGCGAACTGGCCTGATATTTTCCGTTGTGCCGCGACGATGACCGCTGGCAAAATCAGGCCCAGCCAACTCCTGCGCAAGCTCGCTTCTTACCCACGACAAAACAACCTTGCAGTTGCGCTTCGTGAAGTTGGTCGTATTGAACGGACCCTTTTCATTATTGAGTGGATCCTGGATACGGACATGCAGCGGCGTGCTCAGATCGGTCTTAACAAGGGAGAGGCCCACCATGCGCTCAAAAATGCGCTCCGTATCGGGAGGCAGGGGGAAATTCGCGATCGCACGACAGAGGGGCAGCACTACCGAATCGCTGGGCTCAATTTATTGACTGCGGTGATCATTTACTGGAATACCGTCCATCTTGGTCATGCCGTCACGGAGCGGCGGAACGAAGGGTTGGATGTTCCCCCTGAATTTCTTCCCCACATATCCCCATTGGGCTGGGCGCACATTCTACTGACTGGCGAATATCTTTGGCCCAAGGAACCGAAAGCTTAGGGTGTCATTTCGCCCTCAGCCGGAACCGACCCCATTCAGGCCGTGCTGGCGCAATTACCTGTCGCCATGCGCGAAAGCGAGCGCTGGCAGGCGGAGCGTTTGCTGGTTGAGATGGGATTCACCGTCACCGAAATTGACCATCCTGCGGCAACCCTAAGCGGCGGACAGCACACGCGTCTTTTGCTGGCGCGCGCACTGATTCGCCAGCCGGATTTACTGCTGCTGGATGAACCGGGTAACCATCTCGATCTCCCCACGCTGCTGTGGCTGGAAACGTTCCTGAACGGCTGGAGCGGGAGTTTTATCCTGGTTTCCCACGATAACCCGCTGCTGGATGCGGTAACCAACACCAGTTGGATACTGCGCGATAACACCCTGCACGCCTTCTCTCTGCCCTGTTCCGCCGCCCGCCAGGCGCTGGCAGAACAGGATGAAAGCGATGCGCTGCGCCACAAGGCCGAGCAAAAGGAGATCGACCGGGTTGCCGCCAGTGCCAAACGGCTGGCGATTTGGGGTCGGGTATACGACAACGAAGATCTCTCGCGCAAAGCCAAACAGATGGAGAAACAAGTCACGCGGCTTAAATCGTCACAAACCGAACTGACTACCGGTACACCCTGGCGGCTCGCGCTGCATGGTGATGCCGTACGTGCGGATCGGCTGCTGGAAATGGATAGCCTCCCCGTTGCGCCAGCCGAGGGGCTACCGCCGCTGTTTACCACGTCGACAACCCGACTGCAAAGCGGCGATCGGGTCGCCATCATGGGGCGTAACGGCGGCGGTAAATCCTCGTTGTTGCGCCTGCTGTGGCGGCAAATGCAGCAGCAAACGCCCGACGCCGGGCTAAAGCTGCATCCCCGACTGCATCCCGGTTATTACGATCAAACGCTTCAGCAGTTGGCCGATGATGCCACGCTGCTCGACGCGCTGGAATCGTTCGAACCGTCAGCGGAAATCCGCAAGCGCGCGTTAATTTCAGCGGGTTTTGGCTGGGCGCGGCACGGGCAAAAAGTCAGTACGCTCAGCGGCGGTGAGCGTTCTCGCCTGCTGTTTATTGGCCTGTCGCTTGCCCGCTACAGCCTGCTGTTGCTCGATGAACCGACCAACCATCTGGATATCGAAGGGAAAGACGCGCTGGCGCAAACCATTCGCGACTATCCCGGCGGCCTGCTGCTGGTCAGCCACGACCGCCAGCTGATTAGCCAAAGCTGCAACCGCTTCTGGCTGATTGACGAACGCGGGCTGAGCGAATGGCCGGATGCCGACGCGGTGTACGCGCAGATAAGAGACACAGCGAGCCGCCGTTCTCCTCTGCCAACGCGTCCTCCCGCTACCCATGAAGCCCTGAGTGACGATGCGCTGCTGGAACGCTTAATCACCCTTGAGCAACTGTTGGCCGACGATGTTGCCCGTAAACCCAAACATCAGAAGCCGCAGCATCAGGAACAGTGGCGTGAGGAGATCGCAAAAATACACGCACAATTAGCGTAACCCCATGCCCGACGCCAGCTTGTTTCGGCGTCGGGCATCATTCATCCCGTGCAGGGCACGCCATTTATAAGCCAGACAAAAGTGTTTACCACTGTCTACCGGGTAACCACTCGCTGAATAAAGCAGCAATATCCGACTGTATCAATATGAAAACCCACCAGATTTTTCCCTGTTCGCGCCTTGCGTTTTGCCCATGGATGGCTAATCATTAATGAGTATTATTGTCGATTACAAATTAACCAGGAGTAGGATATGAAGGCTGCTGTCGTCACTCATGACCATCAGGTAAACGTCACCGATAAGAAACTGCGTCCGCTGCAGCACGGTGAAGCGCTGTTATCCATGGAATGCTGTGGGGTCTGTCATACCGATCTGCACGTAAAAAACGGCGATTTCGGCGATAAGACCGGGGTGATCCTCGGCCACGAAGGAATTGGTATTGTGAAAGAAATCGGCCCGGGCGTGACCTCGCTGAAAGTGGGCGATCGTGCCAGCGTTGCCTGGTTCTTTGAAGGCTGCGGCCATTGTGAATACTGTAATTCCGGTAATGAGACGCTGTGTCGCTCGGTGAAAAACGCTGGCTACACCGTCGATGGCGGTATGGCTGAAGAGTGCATCGTCACCGCAGACTATTCGGTAAAAGTACCGGACGGCCTGGGCTCTGCCGAGGCCAGCAGCATCACCTGCGCGGGTGTCACCACCTATAAAGCGGTCAAAGTTTCGCACATCAAACCGGGCCAGTGGATTGCTATCTACGGCCTGGGCGGCCTGGGTAACCTGGCGCTGCAGTACGCGAAAAACGTCTTTAATGCCAAAGTGATCGCACTGGACGTTAACGACGAACAGCTGAAGCTGGCGGCAGAAATGGGCGCTGACCTGACCATCAACTCACGCAGCGAAGACGCCGCGAAAATTGTGCAGGAAAAAACCGGCGGTGCGCACGCAGCCGTGGTTACCGCCGTCGCCAAAGCGGCGTTTAACTCCGCGGTTGATGCCGTTCGCGCCGGTGGCCGCGTAGTCGCCGTTGGCCTGCCGCCGGAAGCCATGAGCCTGGATATTCCGCGCCTGGTGCTGGACGGTATTGAAGTGGTAGGTTCCCTGGTCGGCACACGTCAGGATCTGACCGAAGCCTTCCAGTTTGCCGCCGAAGGTAAAGTGGTACCGAAAGTGGCGCTGCGTCCGTTAAACGACATCAACGCTATTTTCAAAGAAATGGAGCAAGGCCAGATTCGCGGCCGTATGGTCATCGATTTACGCCATTAATGCTTAGTGCCTCTCCCCGCCGGGGAGAGGCTTATTGCTTAGCCACCAGCCGCTAACGCCTGACGCTGTTGATAGCGGGCGTAAATCAGTAAAGAAGACATGGCCAGGAACGATAGCGCCGCCGCCGGCAACGCCACGCTGTTCCAGCCGAAATTAAGCGTAATCATCAGCCCGCCGAAGAACGCGCCAATCGCGCTGCCGAGATTAAACGCAATCTGTCCCCCTGCCGCCCCCAACATCTCCCCGCCTTTCGCATTTTGTAGCAGCAGAATTTGCAGCGGCGCAGACAGCGCAAACAGCCCCGCACAGCAGACAAACGCCAGTATCAGCGATGCGACCGGGAAACCACCTAGTGCGAAGATCAACAGCAGCGCAACCACGATAACAAAATCCGTCGTTGCCGCAATGCGTAGCGGGCTGAAGCGACCAGACAGCTTACCGCTGAGGATATTCCCCAGCACCATCCCGAGCCCCACCAGCATCATAATGAACATCATCGCCCCTTCGGTAAAACCCGAAACGTTCATCATAAATGGCTTGATATAGCTAAACCACGCAAAGACCCCGGCATTGCCGAACATCGTGGCGGCAAAAATAAGCCACGGCGCAGGGCTTTTGAGGAAATGGAATTGTTCGCGCAGGCGGGCATCCGATTTATCAAATAAGGTCGGCACCCAGGCCATTATCGCCAGCAGTACCGCAACGTCAAACAAGGCAATGGCCAGAAATGTATAGCGCCAGCTAAACTGATGCCCCAACCACGTCCCCGCGGGCACCCCCACCAGGTTCGCCACCGTCATCCCGGCAATCATGCCCGCCACCGCGGCCGTTACCCGCCCCCGGGGGGCAATTTTCGACAGAATAATCGCCCCGACGCCAAAGAACGCGCCGTGCGGAAATCCCGACACCAGCCGCCCGAACGCCAGCATAACGTAGCTAGAGGAGACGGTAAAAATGATGTTACCGAGAATACACAGCGCCGCCAGCAGCAGCATGATGGATTTCAGGGAAAACCGCGTTGAGAACAGCGCAATAATCGGCGCACCGATCACCACGCCAAAGGCATACCACGAGATCATATTCCCCGCTGCCGGGATCGAGATCCCGACATCGTGCGCCAGCTCGGGCAGCACGCCCATAATGCCAAATTCAGCCATACCCAGGCCAAAAGTGCCAAGAGCCAGCGCGAAAATTGTCTTTTTCATCCCTCTAATCACTTGTTTATGTTGAGTTTGCTGGATGGCATTATCAAGCATAGGACAGACGCAAACCAGATAAAAAGGCATAACGATGGATTTATCCATAAATACAGCGTGAATGGTACGACGATCGCTAAAATGTCGATAAATGTAACGCCATACGCTTTTCTGGAAGCGTTCTTTTAAAGGCATGGCCTTTTAACCCGCTCAGGGGATAAATAAGCTGAATACACGGCACTTCATTTGCAACTTGCCTCTCGCACGAATGTCATCGCAGCGTTTGACGCATTAATCATCAATACCGAATGCCGCCTATAAAAAAAGCGGCTTAATATTTCCTATTGAGGAAACACTAAACCGCTCTTCACCTGACGAAGAGAAGCTACTTCATCCCTTCCATACTCTCTTTCTTCGCCTCTTCCCGCTCGACGTCACGATACCAGCGCGGATGGTGCTTCTGCGCCCAGCGACGGCTGACTTTACCTTCAATCATGCCTTTAATCGATCCTTTGACCCAGAATGCCATATACATATGGATAAGGATCGCGTGGATCAGAATAATGGCCGAGGTCGCATGAATCAACAGCGCATAACGGATAACCTGAATCGGGAAATAAGGCGCAAAGTACGGTCGCCAGATAATCACCCCGGTCACCAGCAGCACGAAAATCATGCTCATGATGGTCCAGAACATCATCTTTTGCCCGGCGTTATATTTACCGACGCGCGCGACTTTATGCTCGTTGCCCTTCAGTACTTCTACAATCCCCAGCACCCACGGAATATCCTGCTTATCCGGAATGTTATGGTGTACGAAACGCGCGAACATAAACATCAGCACCACGAAAATCAGCACGCCAAAAAACGGGTGCAGAATACGCCCCATTTGCGGCGTCCCGAATGTTTCGGTCAGCCACTGCAGCGTCGGGAAGAAGAACGAAATTCCCGAAACGGCCACCAGGAAGAAACAGATAACCACCGTCCAGTGACAGGCGCGATCGATAAACTTCGTGCGCACAATCATTTTCGACTTACTCATGGCCATCCTCCTCTTCGTCATCGTCAACTTCTTTGTTCGGGCCAATACCGATGTAGTGATAAATCAGCCCGGCAAACGTCGCGATAAAGCCGGCGGCCGACAGCGGCTTCAGCGCGCCCTTCCAGAGGTTGATGCTGGTATCAATCGCCGGATCCTTCGGCAGCTTATGATACAGCTCAGGCTGATCCGCGTGATGCAGCACATACATCACGTGCGTCCCCCCCACACCCTCCGGATTGTAAATACCGGCATGAGGATAGCCGCGTTTTTTAAGCTTATCGACCCGCTCCTGCGCCACGTCCAGCATCTCTTTCTTGGTGCCGAAATGAATCGCACCCGTCGGGCAGGTTTTGACACAGGCCGGTTCTTGCCCCACGCTGACGCGGTCTACGCAGAGGGTGCATTTATACACGCGGTTATCCTCTTTATTGAGGCGCGGAATATTAAATGGACACCCGGCGATGCAGTAGCCGCAGCCGATACAATTATCCTGCTGGAAGTCGACGATACCGTTAGCGTACTGAATAATGGCACCGGCAGACGGACACGCCTTCAGGCAGCCCGGGTCCTCACAGTGCATACAGCCGTCTTTACGAATCAGCCACTCGAGCTTGCCGTTCTGTTCGGTTTCGCTAAAACGCATCACCGTCCAGGACTTGGCACTCAGGTCCGCCGGGTTGTCGTAAACGCCGACACAGTGCCCCACTTCGTCACGAATATCGTTCCATTCTGAGCAGGCCACCTGGCAGGCTTTACAGCCCACGCAGGAGGAGACATCAATCAGCTTGGCCACTTCTTCCTTATAATCCCGCGCACGTGGCGCGGGGGTAATCGGATTGGTTGCCGAGCGTTTGATAATGTCTTGTGTTTCCATTGCCATCTAAACGCTCCTTACGCTTTCTCAATGTTAACCAGGAACGCCTTGTATTCCGGCGTCTGCGAGTTGGAATCGCCTACGTTTGGCGTCAGGGTGTTGGCGATATAGCCTTACCGCGCCACGCCTTCATAGCCCCAGTGCAGCGGAATACCGACGGTTTCCACCTGCTGACCGTTAACGTTGAGCGTTTGCAGACGACGCGTCACCACCGCCACGGCGCGAATAAAACCACGCTGGCTGCTGACGGTCACGCGATCGCCATTGGCAATTCCCTTGGCTTTCGCCAGCCCTTCACTGATTTCCACAAACTGTTCCGGCTGCGCGATGGCATTGAGGCGCGCATGCTTGGTCCAGGTATGGAAATGTTCGGTCAGACGATAGGTCGTGCCGACGTACGGGAACTTGTCTTTCTTCCCGAGGCGAACCGCATCCTCTTCGTACAGACGCACGACCGGACTGGAAATCACGTTCGGGTGCAGCGGGTTGGTCCCCAGCGGCGTTTCCATCGGCTCGTAGTGTTCCGGGAACGGTCCTTCCGCCAGCTTATCGATGGCGAACAGGCGACCCAGCCCTTCCGGTTGCATGATGAACGGATTGGTCTTGCTTCCCGGCGGCGCGGTATTAAAGTCCGGGATATCGTTACCCGTCCATTTCGTCCCGTTCCACTGAATCAGCATCCGTTTTGGATCCCACGGCTTACCGTTAACGTCCGCCGATGCGCGGTTATACAGCACGCGGCGGTTCAGCGGCCAGGCCCATGCCCAACCCAGCGTATTGCCCAGCCCTGATGGGTCAGCGTTATCGCGGTTGGCCATCTGGTTACCCTGTTCGGTCCAGCTCCCGCTATAGATCCAACAAGACGATGCCGTGGTACCGTCATCGCGCAGCAGCGCAAAGCTATTGAGCAGTTGGCCTTTCTTCGCCACCAGTACGCCGTTGGCGTCATACAGGTCAGCCAGCGCATAGCCGTTGTTCTCTTTAGCGACTTCTTCAGACTCCGGACGATCCGGCTGTTTATAGTTCCAGCCCATCTTCAGCAGCGGCTCAACGCCTTTACCGCCTTCGTTGCGATACATCTCGCGCAGACGATGGTAAATACCGGCCAGAATTTCGCCGTCATTACGTGCTTCACCCGGTGCTTCCTGACCTTTCCAGTGCCACTGCAGCCAGCGTCCAGAGTTGGCGATAGAGCCGTCCTCTTCCGCAAAGCAGGTGGACGGCAGGCGGAACACTTCAGTCTGAATCGTCGACGGATCGACATCGTTAGACTCACCGTGGTTTTGCCAGAACGTCGACGTCTCAGTCACCAGCGGATCGATAACCACCATGTACTTCAGCTTGCTTAAGCTGCGCACGACTTTGTTTTTATCCGGGAACGAGGCCACCGGGTTAAAGCCCTGGCAGATGTAGCCGGTGACTTTGCCGTTATCCATCATGTTGAAGTACTTGATAACGTCATAGGCCTGGTCCCATTTCGGCAGCCAGTTAAAGCCCCAGTCGTTCTCTTTCGTCGCCGCATCGCCGTAAAACGCTTTCATCAGGCTGACGTAAAACTTCGGATAATTGCCCCAGTAGTTGACCTGGTCCGGCAGCGTCGCCTTCGGCGTATTCGCCTCCAGATAGGTTTGCAACGAGGTGTGTTTATCCGACGGCAGCGTCAGATAGCCTGGCAGGCTGGTCGACAGCAGGCCTAAGTCGGTTAACCCCTGAATATTTGAGTGACCGCGTAGCGCATTGACGCCGCCGCCGGCCATCCCCATGTTGCCTAACAGCAGCTGAATCATCGCCATAGTACGGATGTTCTGCGCACCCACGGTATGCTGAGTCCAGCCCAGCGCATACAGGAAGGTGGTCGTACGATCGGCCGCGCTGGTAGAGGCCAGCACATCACACACTTTCAGGAAGTCGGCTTTTGGCGTACCGCAGATGTTTTCCACCACATCCGGCGTATAGCGGGAAACGTGCTGTTTGAGCAGGTTCCACACGCAGCGCGGGTGGCTGAGCGTTTCATCACGTTTGGCATAGCCGTTTTCGTCGAACTGATAGTTCCAGGACGATTTATCGTACTGGCGTTTTTCGGCGTCGTAGCCGCTGAACAAACCGTCTTCGAACGTGAAATCGTCCCGTACCAGCAGGCTGGCATTGGTATAGTGCTTCACGTATTCGGCGTTGATCTTATTGTTTTCGATCAGGTACAGCAGTACGCCCGACAGGAAGGTAATGTCGGTGCCGGAACGGATCGGCGCGTAGATATCAGCCACCGACGCCGTACGCGTAAAGCGCGGGTCGACGACGATCAGCGTCGCATCGTTGTTGTTCTTCGCTTCCATCGCCCAGCGGAAACCGACCGGGTGGGCTTCTGCGGCGTTACCGCCCATCACCATCACGACGTTAGCGTTTTTGATATCAACCCAGTGGTTGGTCATCGCACCGCGACCAAATGTTGGAGCAAGACTTGCTACCGTTGGTCCGTGTCAGACGCGCGCCTGGTTGTCTACCGCCAGCATGCCGAGGGAGCGCACAAATTTTTGCGTCAGCATGCCGGTTTCATTACTTGCCGCAGATGCACACAGCATCCCGGTAGAAAGCCAGCGGTTTACCGTTACGCCCTGTTCATTCTTCTCAATGAAGTTGGCGTCGCGGTCGGCCTTCATCAGCTTTGCGATACGATCGAAGGCTTCATTCCACGAAATACGCTGCCATTTATCCGAACCCGGCGCGCGGTATTCCGGATAACGCAGGCGGTTTTCACTGTGTACGTAGTCGAGCAGCCCGGCACCTTTCGGGCATAGCGCGCCGCGGCTAACCGGATGATCCGGGTCACCTTCGATGTGATAAATCGACTCTCGGGCATTTTTGGCCCCATCGCCCAGGCTGTACATTAACAGCCCACAACCCACGGAGCAGTATGTGCAGGTATTACGAACTTCTTTGGCGCGCAGTAATTTGAAATTACGCGCCTGTGCCAGCGCCATTTTAGGAGCAAACCCTAATGCCGCTGCCGTCGTCCCGGCCATACCGCCCGCGCAGATTTTAAAAAACTTTCTGCGACTGACGTCCATTGTATTCCTCATGATATGGATCTACATTTCGCCGGAAAAACTAACAGCAAAAGCCCTGATTTTTTTGCGTCAAATCAATGTCGAAAACGGAGCCCCCCTTAATAGTCAGGGGTCGCAGGTTTTATTAACTCTTTAGGGTTATGGCACTCACAAAAATATCCCAGCGGGCGGCCAAAAGGTGCTATAACCGCAGACTTCGGTTTTAAAAGCATCAGGTTAAATATGGACAAAAAAAGAGCGACGCTCATCGGACTCACCGCGATTGTATTATGGAGCACCATGGTGGGGTTAATTCGCGGCGTCAGTGAAGGCCTCGGTCCGGTCGGCGGCGCGGCGATGATCTATAGCCTGAGCGGCATCTTACTGGTTTTCACCGTTGGTTTTCCTCAGCTGCGTCAGATACCTGGCCGCTACTTACTGGCCGGCAGCGTGCTGTTCGTTAGCTATGAAATGTGTCTCGCACTGTCGTTAGGCTACGCCGCCAGTCGCCAGCAGGCCATTGAGGTGGGCATGGTGAATTATCTGTGGCCAAGCCTGACGATTTTGTTCGCTATTCTGTTTAACGGCCAGAAAAGCAGCTGGCTGACGATCCCCGGTTTACTCCTCGCGCTGTTTGGCGTCACCTGGGTATTAGGCGGCGAGCGTGGTCTCGATATCGCAGAAATAACGCGCAACGTTATTTCCAGCCCGTTGAGTTATATTCTGGCGTTTGTCGGCGCGTTTATCTGGGCGGCCTACTGCACGGTCACCGCCAAATATGCCAGGGGAAAAAACGGCATCACGCTGTTCGTTTTGCTGACCGCGCTTAGCCTGTGGGTGAAGTTTCTGCTGAGCGAACAACCACCGATGGTATTTAGCTGGCCGGTGATCATTAAGCTGCTGATGTGTGCGCTGTCGTTAGGATTAGCCTATGCGGCGTGGAACGTCGGGATCCTGCACGGTAACGTCAGCTTTCTGGCCGCCGCATCCTATTTTACGCCGGTGCTCTCTTCCGCGTTGGCGGCGGTGTTGCTCAGCGCAACGCTCTCGTGGTCTTTCTGGCAAGGTGCAGGAATGGTCTGCGCCGGTTCCCTGCTCTGCTGGCAGGCCACGCGCCGGCCATAGCCGCTAGTCGCCGTAGAGTTTAATACTCAGTACGTTAGCGATCGCGCTGCCGTTCCAGTGGTATTCCAGATGCTCGGCCTGTAACACCTGCGTGACCAGGCAAGGCCGATACAGCACATAACAGGTATGCCCGGTATGGCGGACGGAACAGTAGTGAATGCCGTCTCTGTTGTGCTTTTTCTGCGTTTGCGCGAACGCCTTTGACTGGCTGTAGTCGGTGGCATGATAGAGCGGCGAAGAGAGAAACGGTTCCTGAGTGATATCCACTAACGTCGCATCAAACTCGGTATACAACACCCGCATCTGCACTTTCTGCGCTGGCTCTCGGGTGTAACCAAAAATACGCTCCTGATGATATACCGTCTCCTTGACGGCGGTATCGAGCAGTGGCGCACAGTAGTAACCGCCAAAATCGCCGGTGCTAAAACGCGCGCCCTCCGGGTTAATATGCGTAAACGCCGCCATGACGTAGCTGCTGCCGTTAAGCCCGACCAGCCAGTCTTCTTTCGGCACCCGCATCAGTTCGCCGGCGGACTCCATCAAGCGTTCGTTGGTCAGCGCTTCAACGGCCCACACCGCCTCAAGCTCATCGCTGCTGGCAACATCCTCAAACAGATCGATAGTCGGATAGCGGCTGGGAATGATGCGGTATGCGGTTGCGCCCTTAAACGCAACCAGCGGAGGTGTGTCAGTGCTCAAGCCATTCCCCCTCTCCAGGCCTGAAGCCGCGAAGCGACTTCATACAGATCGGCCACCCGACCACCGTTCATTACATCCATCGCCGAGCGCCCGGCAAAGAAAGGATGCGCATTCGGTTTACGCACCCAGCCATAGATGCTGTCCTCGGCGGAAAACAGGATCCGCAGGCATTTATGGATGTTGAGGATATAGCTCATCCGCTCCTGAATGTCGGCGCTTAAGCGAATGCCGCCTTTGGACTCTTTATATTTGTTCAATGTTGAACGCGAGCTGATACCCAGAAGCCGTAGCTGTTCATCTGTGCTGCAGTGCCATTTTTCCAGAACACGGAACACGACAGGCAGCGCCTTACTGGTATCAACATGACCGTTTACATGGCTTTCTTGTGCTGTGGCCATCGTTCCTCCCGGACATAATTACCGTACATCGCCGTAAAAACAGGCTGTACATTTAATGTCAATTGTAGTGTAAACGTTCAAATATGTACACTGTAAAAAGGCGACGGCTGCACCATCGCCTCACGATCGGGCCGCCTCCGGGGCGTTGGCGAGCCCGCGCCAGATCCCTGCCGCCAGTAGCAACAGCAGCACACCCGCCGTTGCCAGCGCAACGCTATGAGCGCTGATAAAGGCAGTTTGCGCAGCGTCAACCAACGCCTGGGCCGGTATGGCGGGTAGCGACTGCGCCAGCTGCATCGCCTCGCCAATTGACGACGCGGCCCGCACGGCGTTTTCACTTTCCAGCCCCACAGGCAACACAATCGCGGCGCCGTAACTGCGGGTCAGAATCAGGCCAAACAGCGCAATACCCAGCCCTGCACCCAGCTCATAGGCCATGGTTTCTATCGCCCCGGCCGCTGCCGCTTTTTCTTTAGGCGCAGCGGCCATGATGGCGGAGGTCGACGCCAGCAGCGCGCTGGCGGCGCTAAAGCCCAGCAGCGCCATTAGCCCCCATGCCTGCCAGGGCTGAGTGCTGAAATTGGTGACGGACAGCCCAAGGAAGCTCAGCGCGCTCAGCGTCATACCACCGGTGGCGACCTGGCGTAAACCCAGACGCGACACCAGTACGCCGGCTATTGGCCCGCTGAATCCGCTGGCCACCATAACCGGCAGCATAAACATCCCCGCTTCAAACGGCGTTTTCTGGTGCACAAACTGCAGCTCCTGCGCCATCAGCAATTCGAAGCCCACCAGCGTGACCAGCGCGGTCATGGCCATCACCACGCCGCTTAAGATGATGCGGTGGGTAAACAGCCGCATATCAATCATCGGCCGGGTGGCCGCCAGCTGCTGACGGACAAAGGTATACAGCATGGCGGCCCCCACCGCGGCCACCAGCGTGGTCAGCCACACGGCCTGCTGCCCTTTGAGCGCCGATTTGGCGCTGAAAACCAGCATCAGAATGGCGGCAATGAGCATCAGCGCCTGGGTCAGGTTCAGCGGCTGCTCGCGACGCGCAGGCTGACGCGGCACCATGCGCGCGCCGATAATCATCACCACCAGCACGATGGGAACGTTAATCAGGAAGACCGATCCCCAGTAAAAGTGCTCCAGCAGCAGGCCCCCGACCAGCGGGCCAAAGGCCGCACCGCCGGAACCCACCGCCGCCCACAGCCCGAGCGCCATATTCCGGTGTTTAGCTTCAGCAAAGGTACTGCGAATACCGGCAAGCGTTGCGGGTACGATCATCGCAGCGCCAACCGCCAGCATCGCACGCGCGGCAATCAACGCCAGCGCGGTCGATGAAAATGCCGCCGCCAGCGACGCCAGCCCGAACAGCCCGCTACCGAGCAGTAGCAGGCGCTTAAAGCCAATTTTATCGCCGAGCGCGCCCATCGGCAGCACCATCCCGGCCATCACTAATGAGTAGATATCAATGATCCATAGCAGCTCATTGCCGCTGGTGCCCAGCGCTCCGCTTAGCGTCGGCGCTGCCACATGCAGCACCGTGGCATCAATTGCCACCGGGATATAGACCAGCAAAATAGCCATCAGCGTTAACCACTGGCGAGACATCGTTTGTTCCTCTCGTTATTTTGAAATTGGACATGTGTCCAGGAAAAGGATCCTGCCGGATTGTTGAACGCGTGTCCAATTTTTTGTTATTCTCAGCTAAACACTCCTTAAACAATTAAAAATGAACTATTTAACGCGTGAAGAACGACGGGAAGTGATCCTCAAAGCGGCGATGCAGGTTGCGCTGAACGGTGGGCTCAGTGCGATGACCGTACGCCATATCGCCACCGTGGCCGGCGTCGCCAGCGGCCAGGTCCATCACCACTTCGCCTCCATAGGCGAACTCAAGGCGCTGGCTTTTGTCAGGCTGATACGCGAAATGCTGGATATGCCGCTGGTCAGCGATGACGCCAGCTGGTACGAACGCCTGTTTTCCATGGTGGGCAGCGACGATCGACGGCTGGAGCCGTATATCCGCCTATGGCGGGAAGCACAGCTGCTGGCAGACAGCGACAGCGACATCAAAGGGGCGTATCTGCTGACGATGGACATGTGGCATCAGGAAACCGTCAATCTCATTTTACTGGGCACGCAAGCAAATGAATTTCGGCCAATTGATAACGCAGACGATATTGCCTGGCGCCTGATTGCGCTGGTTTGCGGGCTGGATGGTATTTATGCCCTGGGCATGGCAGAAATAAGCGATGAAATTTTCACTCGCTATATAAAGCATTATATTTCGATAGAGCTTAATCCCGCTTAATTTACATTTAGTAACAATTCACAACGTTTTATTCACGACGCGTTTTCTTACAACGCGTTTTTTTTATCTATTCTTCAACGATAAAGAGATAAAACGGCCTGGCGATAATAACTCCTCCCTACCTACTTCGCTGTTTTTCCTTTTTTTCTTTTTTATGACGTGGCTTCCGAGGGTAATATGGCGACAAAAAATGAGAAAGAGAATCATTATCTTTTAAAAGACTGGAGACCTGAAAATCCCGCCTTCTGGGAAAATAAAGGCAAATCAATTGCCAGGAGAAATCTGTGGATTTCCGTAGCCTGCTTATTACTCGCCTTCTGCGTCTGGATGTTATTTAGCGCCGTTGCGGTAAATCTCAACAAAGTAGGATTTAATTTCACTACCGACCAGCTATTTTTATTAACCGCACTACCTTCTCTCTCCGGCGCTATTTTGCGCGTGCCCTACTCCTTTATGGTACCTATATTTGGCGGGCGTTACTGGACCGTATTAAGCACGGTGATCCTGGTTATCCCCTGCATCTGGTTAGGCATTGCCATCCAAAACACCGCTACTCCATTCTGGGTATTTATCACCATCGCGTTACTGTGCGGTTTCGCCGGTGCTAACTTTGCCTCCAGCATGGGTAACATCAGCTTCTTCTTCCCAAAAGCCAAACAGGGCAGCGCGCTTGGCGTGAACGGCGGCTTAGGTAACCTGGGCGTGAGCGTGATGCAGATGGTGGCGCCTGTGGTGATCTTTCTGCCGATGTTCACCTTTATCGGCGTCCATGGCGTCACTCAGGAAGATGGCTCGACGCTGGCACTGAGCAACGCCGCCATCATCTGGGTACCGCTGCTGGTCATTGCCACGATCGCCGCATGGTTTGGCATGAACGACATCGCCAGCTCAAAAGCCTCGGTACGCGATCAGCTCCCGGTGCTGAAACGCCCTCATATGTGGCTGCTCAGTCTGCTGTACCTCGCCACCTTTGGCTCATTTATCGGCTTCTCGGCCGGTTTTGCCATGCTGGCGAAAACCCAGTTCCCTGACGTTAACATCCTCAAGCTGGCCTTCTTCGGGCCGTTTATCGGCGCGCTGGCGCGTTCGTTTGGCGGCGTCATTTCCGATCGTCTGGGCGGCGTGAAGGTGACGCTGGTGAACTTCGTCCTGATGGCGGTCTTTACCGGTCTGCTGTTCCTGACCTTGCCCGGCAGCGGCTCCGGCAGCTTCCTCGCTTTCTACGTGGTGTTTATGGGGCTGTTCCTCACCGCCGGTCTCGGCAGCGGCTCCACCTTCCAGATGATTGCCGTGATCTTCCGCCAGATAACCATTGAGAGCGTGAAAAAACGCGGTGGCACCGATGAGCAGGCGCAGCACGAAGCGGTGACCGATACGGCTGCCGCGCTTGGATTTATCTCCGCCATCGGCGCTATCGGCGGCTTCTTTATCCCGAAAGCGTTCGGTACCTCTTTAGCCATGACCGGTTCACCGGTCGGCGCCATGAAAGTGTTCTTTGTTTTTTACGTCGTCTGCGTGCTGGTGACATGGCTGGTCTATGGCCGCCGCGCACCGGCAAAACAATAACGAGAAATTTGCCGGATAGCGGCTCACGCCTTATCCGGTCTACGGGGTCGAGCGGACTTGTAGGCCAGATAAGGCGCGCGAGCGTCGCCATCCGGAACGGCACGATGCCGGACATTATCGGAGCAGGAGGAATGTCATGAGTAAACTACTGGATCGCTTTCGCTACTTTAAGCAGAAAGGCGAAACCTTTGCCAATGGTCACGGGCAGGTCTATGACAATAACCGTGACTGGGAAGATAGCTACCGTCAGCGCTGGCAGTTCGACAAAATCGTACGCTCGACGCACGGGGTGAACTGTACCGGCTCATGCAGTTGGAAGATTTACGTGAAGAACGGACTGGTGACCTGGGAGACACAGCAAACCGACTACCCGCGCACCCGCCCTGACCTGCCTAACCACGAACCCCGCGGCTGCCCGCGCGGCGCAAGTTATTCCTGGTATCTCTACAGCGCCAACCGGCTGAAATATCCACTGGCGCGTAAAAAGCTCATTGAGCTGTGGCGCGAAGCGCTGGCACAAAATCCGGACCCGGTCATCGCCTGGGACAGCATTATGCAAAGCGCTGAGAAGACCCGTCGCTACAAAGAAGCGCGTGGGAAAGGCGGTTTTGTCCGTTCATCATGGAAAGAGCTCAACCAGCTGATTGCCGCCGCTAACGTCTGGACCATCAAAACCTACGGCCCGGACCGCGTCGCAGGCTTCTCGCCGATCCCGGCAATGTCGATGGTCTCTTACGCCGCCGGCACGCGCTATCTGTCGTTGATTGGCGGCACCTGTCTGAGCTTCTACGACTGGTACTGTGACCTGCCGCCGGCTTCGCCGATGACCTGGGGCGAGCAGACCGACGTGCCCGAGTCCGCCGACTGGTATAACTCCAGCTATATCATCGCCTGGGGCTCGAACGTGCCGCAAACGCGTACTCCGGACGCCCACTTCTTCACGGAAGTGCGCTATAAAGGCACCAAAACCATTGCCATTACGCCGGACTTCTCCGAAGTCGCCAAGCTGAGCGACCAGTGGCTGGCACCGAAACAGGGTACCGACAGCGCGCTGGCCATGGCGATGGGACACGTGATTCTCAAAGCGTTCCATCTCGACAACCCCAGCGATTACTTTATCAACTACTGCCGCCGCTATACCGACATGCCGATGCTGGTGATGCTCGATAGCCGTGAAGACGGTACCTATACCGCAGGCCGTATGCTGCGCGCCGCCGATCTGGTCGATGGTCTGGGCGAAAGTAACAACCCGGAATGGAAAACCGTGGCCTACAGCAGCGACGGTGAGCTGGTCGCCCCTAACGGCTCTATCGGCTTCCGTTGGGGTGAAAAAGGGAAATGGAACCTCGAATCACAGGCCGCCGGTCAGGAGGTTGAACTGACGCTCTCCCTGCTCGACAGCCGCGATACCGTGGCCGGAGTGGCGTTCCCCTACTTTGGCGGCAATGAAAATCCGCACTTCCGTAGCGTGAAGCAGGACCCGATTCTGGTACGCAAGCTTCCGGCAAAGGCGCTGACGCTGGCCGACGGCAGCCAACGCCTGGTCGTCAGTATTTATGACCTGACCCTGGCGAATTACGGCCTCGATCGCGGGCTGGACGATGCGCTGGCGGCCACCAGTTTCGACGACGTCAAAGCCTATACTCCGGCCTGGGCCGAGCATATCACCGGCGTCTCGCGGAAAAACATCGAGAAAATCGCCCTCGAATTTGCCGACACTGCGCACAAAACCCATGGTCGTTCGATGATCATCCTCGGTGCCGGGGTTAACCACTGGTACCACATGGACATGAACTACCGTGGCATGATCAACATGCTGGTGTTCTGCGGCTGTATTGGTAAGAGCGGCGGCGGCTGGGCACACTACGTGGGCCAGGAAAAGCTGCGCCCGCAAACCGGCTGGCTGCCGCTGGCATTTGCGCTGGATGATTAGACTTGAGATAAATGACAGGGAATAAGTGAGATAATTATGGGAAGAACTGGGTCAACATGGGAAGAGACTGGATGGAATATGCAATAACCTTACAGTATGTGAAAATCAGACCGGCCCGAAAAAAAACAGAACTCGCACCAGCCTGATTGCAGATATTACTCCTTTTTCCCCGTATCGGCATCAGGTTCGCCATCAAACAGTTTGCCCTGCATCCGATCCAATTCTTCTTTTCTGACCCGTTTCACCACGCTGTAAACCCACTGTAGTGAAACACCAAATTTGCGGGCCAGTTCGTGATGGTTGCGCCCGTCAAACTCCAGGAAGATTTCCCGGTCACGCTGGCTGACCTTCCAGACCATCCCCATCGGGAAATAGACGTTTTGCCCGCCCCAGACCTGCATCATGCGGTTCGCGACGGCCTGACCTATCTGGTCGGCAACTGCGGGTTCGATATCAATAATCTCGCGGACGGTCTCAGAGGTGTGCTGTGCCAGTTCCACCAACAGTTCCGGCCCTTTACTACGAAACTGATTCAGGTCGCTCATTGCTTCACCCCCGCAGCTCTGCGCTGCCACTTCTTCAGTTTCTCAATAACGCTACTCGCCTGCTCATTGTTGAGCCAACGTAACGCGCTGATGCCCGTTTCCCGTTTAACCCACAGCGCCAGCGCCTGCTCTGAACTGTCACGGACGACGCCTGCCGCAGCCATTTCAAGCCATAGCGCACGGATTTTCTTTGACTGCGGATGACTATCCAGCGGTAAGCCGGACGTGGCTTTTCCGGCAGGCTTAATGCGAAAGCCTTTCTTTTTCATGGATTCGAGCACGCGGTTTAGCTGCGGGGTATCCATCCCTTTGGTTGAGGCTTTGCCGGTCAGCCCCTGTAGCATCTGGCGGTAGGTGTCCTCATCCATCTGGAGATCGCTGCGGGCAATATGAATGAGTTGAATAAGACGCTGTTTAGTCATCATCGCCACTCCTTTTACCTGCGCTACCGATATAATCGACATATAAAGGAAGCGCTACAGGCCAGCACAGGAACATCACGGCCCAACTGATCCAGTGTCCGGCACCGCTGTAACGTGAGTAAAACCCTGAGCGGCGGTGCAGTTCAGCAGTACACCACCCCACGAGACCATACCAGAACAAGGCACATACAATAGATTCAGCCATCATGATGAATTCCTCCCCAGTTAATATGAATATTGCGAGCCGCAATAACAGGGTCGTTATTCCTCCAGGCACCTGACATGTAGTTTTTAACCTGTTCACGTCCGGCAATAACCCCAATTTGAATGCCCGGTCTGACATTCTTAAAAAAAGCACGGGCAAAAATATATTTGGCAGTTGTACGGCAAGGTTTCAGTGATTTTTTCTTGCGTAATAACATAATCATTTAGCCCCCAGTTGCTGCTTGTTACAGCGCTGTTGGCAAGCGAGGTCGAGGCGCATTTTCCCGGTCTTCATACGGAAAATAGTTTTGAGTGCAGCAGTAGATGCGATCGTGTCTACGGCCAGTATCTCATCAACAATTTCGTCAATAGCATCCAGTAAATTCGGCGCTAATTGTGGGACTGTGTATAGAAATATCTGGCGACGTGGATCTGTATTTTTGTCCTTATTTTCTATGGATAGCATTGCCGCATAACCATCTCGCTCTAGGTCTCGCAGTTCTTCTGCATCGGTCCAGGCAATTGGGACAGAGCCATCTGCCTTGCGGCGTTCCTGAAGTTCCGCCAGCGCTACAACACAGTCATGAAATATCGGGTCTATCTTTGTTCCGCTGATGTAACTATTTAAAGTGTTATCGTGGTCAGCCCAGCGTTTAAGGCTTTTATGTATTTGAGCCAGACGCTCATCTGTTAAGTTCTTATTCTGCGGCATAAGTCACCCCCAGACGTTCGGCAAGGCGTTCCAGCTTTTTCTGCTTATGAAAGTCAATCATCAGGCCCATCCCGTTGAGGCGGAACTGTTCAATCATGATTTCAACGTCAGCCAGTTCGCCAGCCAGATCAACTTCATTGCCCAGTCCGTTCATATTGCGGGCAGCGGCAGCGGCCAGTTCGGCGGCTTCTTCCATTAACTTCAGCGCCTGTGCTTCAGGGCCAAAGGTTTTCAGGGCCAGATGGTAGATCGTCGAACGGTTATATAATTTCATGCCTTTCATTTTGTTGCCTCGCAGGGGATGAACTCCATGGCCGGGACTTCGGTGTAGTAATGCTGGCTGCAGTGAGGACATACCAGCGTGATGAGGACGGCTGGCACATGGTATTTGCCAGAGGCAATGACGCTGGCGTCGCTGAACTTCAGGGTGGTGATACCTTTCTTACAGTTGGAACATTTGATGGACATGATTTATTCCTCAATACTGTTTTCGGCGTGCAGAAGCCCACGGCGCTGACGCCGAAATAAAAAGAAATTGAATTAAAATTAAATGGCAGCGATATCTAACGGAATATTAATTAACTTCCCGTGTTTATCTTTCTCCCGGAAATTAATATAGGTTTTGGACATGGCCACCTGCAGTGATTCCGATATGGCCTCCATTGCCCGGTTCCAGCGCTCGTCCTGAATCTTGACCCGGCGCAGGGAAAGAATACGTCCGGTGTTAAGCTGGCCCTCTTTGTCCACCTGGAAAGCATCGCTGATGATGGCTCGCAGGTTGGCGTTTGCGCCTTCCGACCACTCGGTGACGCACTCGTCTATCAGGTCTTTGGCAATCTGCAGCTCTGGCCCGAAGGTCAGGGTTTCCTGCACGCGGATGGTGATCTGCTGAGCACCGTCGAAGCTGCTGAAGGTCACGTTGCCTTTGGCCCCGCCGCGCGTTCTGCCGTACTTCTCGGCCACAAGGTCAAGCCAGGCATAGCACTCGTCAAAGGCACGACGCTTGAAGTCGCTGAGTTCATCGCGTTTAACTTTCGCGGCGGCAACCTGTTCTTTAACGAAAGAATCCATCGCAAGGTCATAGTCAGACACCTGGTCAACCGGCACCAGACGCCCCTTGCGGTCTTTCATGTAGTCTTCTTTATTTACTTCGCTCATCTCTGTTCACCTTGTGGTTAATGTAATGACTCTGACCAGGTAATACGGCAGCCATGCAGTTCAAAGACGCCCTGACGAAAGCGCCCTGAGCCGTCATGACCAACATGGGTATAACTTGCCTTCCCCTGCTCCAGCAGGCGGGCACAGTGCCCGTTACGGGCAATACGGATAACCGGCTTACTACCCGCAATCATGACGCTCTGCACGGTAGTGTTCATGGCGTTGAGCGCCATAATGGCGGACTGCACCTTGTTCATCTGCTGATTGATATCGGCGATGGATTTCATGGTTAAACCCCCTTGACGACGTCGGCGTTGACCTGCGGAACCCCGATTTCAGCGGCCAGATTCATGGCTGCTATCACCAGGTTACTGACGGCCAGCGGATACAGCAGGCTGACCATGCTTTTACGGTTGCTGCCCAGATTGCTCAGGCGGGCACGGATGGCTTCCACTGCGCTGGCGTCCATGATGTCGGCCAGCTGCTTACCGGCACGTTGCAGTTTGAACGCCAGAAACTCTTCCAGGCTGTTGTCCAGCGGCAGCAGTTCAACCACCTCGCAGCGCTGGACGACCTCACGGACTTCCATGTTGCGTTCGGACAGTTTGTCCGCCAGTTCAGGCTGGCCAATCAGCACGATGGACAGCAGTTTTTTGAAGCCGGATTCCAGCTCAAAGAAGCGTTTGAGGTGCTTCAGCGTCGGGATGGGCAGACTGTGGGCCTCCTCAATCACCAGAACGTGGCTGAAACCCGCCTGACTGCTGTCCTTCAGGACGCGGTGCAACTGGCGGAAACGGGCGTCCTGGCTGCGTTTGATGCTCTCCAGTGGCGCGATGGTGCTGATGATTGCCTCAGCGATAGCTGCTGCCTTCAGGGTTTTGCCCTTCACGTCGTTGTCTTCCATGGCGATGATGTATGGCTCGATAACAATCACCGGTGCGTTCTCGCGGTTGACGCGTTCAATCAGGTCTCGGCGCAGCGTGGATTTACCCGCGCCGGACTCGCCGATAACCGCCAGAAAGCCACCGTGGCGGGCTGTCTGGAACAGTGCCTCACGCACGTAGCGGATATCCGGTGTGCTGAACACATCGTCCGCGCCCTGCATGGCCTCATCAGCGAACGGATCACGGAAAAGGCCAAACGCTTTTTTGGTTGCTGGAAATAACACCTGCTTTTTGAGTAACATGTTCTCTTCCTCACTGAGGTTGGTTTTATCGGTAGTACCCGCTGTACGGGGCGTGACAGCGCCCTGTGCAGCATCAAAACTCTTCGCTGTATCAATTCCCTGACTTTCCAGCCAGGACGCCAGACGCTGGCGCACCGCCTCCGGGCTGGTGCGGGGCCACTCGTTGTGGTTCACAATCTGGGCCAGCGTGGCCTCGGAAACGGCGACGGCTCTTGCCACCACCGCCTGCGGGATGCGGGCCTCTTTCAGTTGTTGCTTCAGTACCAGCATGTTTTTCCTCCTCAGTTGCCGTTAACGATGCTGATAACGCTGCTGCGGGCCGGAGCGGTCAGGGTGACCATCACCTCATCCAGTGCGGCTTCCGGTACGCCGTCCGGGTACCGTGCCGTTAACTGGCGGTAACATTCCGGCGTCCAGGTATGGCCGTTCGCGCTGAACTTCTCGCGCAGGGCTTTCGCCGCCTCCACATGGGTCAGCGGACGCTGCTCAATACGCGGCCCGCGCACATCTGAAGCCTGACCGCGCTTCGGTATATAGGCCGGAAGCGTGGTGTCGTCGATATGTTTATACGGGTCAAGTCGTCCGCCAAACGGCAGCGCCTTCGCCTTGCGTGCAGCAGCTGCATCGGCGGCGTTGTCGGTGCCGGTGACCAGCTCTTCGATTTCTTTTGCCGCCGTTTGCGCCGGGGTCTCCGGCAGGGCTTTGTAGCTTTCGCCAAATACCGCCGCGCTTTCGGCAAAGCCGAACTCGTTCTTTCTGACCTCTTCGACCAGGAAAAACGTCTCGTGGCCGTCCTCGCCGGTCAGCACCACCTGCGCCACATCGCTGCGCCACGGGTTACGGGTAATCATCAGTTTTTCGCCGACCAGTACGCCCGGTACTGTAGAAACATCAAACTCAGCGCCCCGGAACGGTACACGCAGTTTTGATGTGACCTTGCGGCTTTCCGGCGCAGCCACTGCCAGTTCGCGGCATACCTCAACGGATGGCGCTTTCTTCAGTTGCTCGGCGGTAATTTTCAGCCAGATATCCGTGCGGGTTTTACCGTGGCGACTGTGGACTGCAGTGGCGTTAAAGTGGCTGCGCCATTTCACGGCCAGCGCGTTCAGTTCTTCCAGGCTGTGAACCGGCTGGAACTTGAGACCCGGCTCCAGCTTGCGTTCGATAATGTCACGGGCCTTTTCCACCTGCCCGGTAGCGCGGGCGTTATGCGGCTTGTGCGCTATCAGGTCGATGCCAAGCGAGCGGCACATGTTTTTCGTCATACCGGCGGTGTTCGCCGAGCCGGGGTCGAGATAGAGTATTTTCGGCACACCGTGCAGTACGTCTGCGCCGCCGCGCTCCTGCATGGCGTTGATAAGCACAGAGCAAAGGTTTTCACCCGACTCCGCGCCCATCACGTACTCAACGTAAATCCAGCCGCTGGTGTGGTCGGTAATCTCGTAACTCCACACGCGGTCACTGGCGATGCGGGCAATGTTGGCGGGCTTGTTCTTGTAGAATTTCGCGCTGTCCATCACCTGCAGCCCTTTATGGCCGTTGCTCAGGTAGTAGAGCGTACAAAGTGAGGCATCAATCTCCCATACGTGATTGGGATGCAGGCTGGCCATCTCGGACGACGGAGCCGGTGCGTCAAGCTGTTCCGGGTGCAGGCCATAGTTACGCAGGGCGCGGCTGATGGTGTCCTCGGACAGCGGGAAAAACTCGCCTGTCGCCTCATCCGTTCTGCCTGCGGTGATAAAGCCGTTTGAACGCAGGGTCTCCACCGCATCCGCGATGGAATAGAGGCGCTTACCGTTCTTACGGGTGGCCTCGCGCAGCGTGGCGGATATCACCGCGGCTTCGTCGCGGCTCAGGGCGCTGCGCCCGGCATCGGCGCGTTTTTTGCGTTTATCAGTCACTGATACCTCCTTCAGCTTGCGCAGCAGGGTGGCGCGGGACATGCCCAGTTCAGCGCAGGCGGCGTCGTATATTGCACCGCGCTTACCATGCCCCGCGTCACGTGCCGCGCGGGCAACATAAACCAGTCGTTCAGTCAGGGCGGCACTCATGGGTTATGCCTCCTGCCCGTTAATCTGTGGCATCGGGTCAGTCAGCCATGAAGGGGCGGCGTTGCCAGTCGGTTCGTCCGGCAGGTCAAATGTGGAGCGCAGGCTACATGCGGTACTTTCCAGTTGGCAGACCAGACCCGCCATGAAGTCTCTGGGTGTATCAATCATGTTTTCAGCGCAGTATGCGCACAGGGTCTCAAAGGCGCTGGACAGCCGAACAGCAATGGCAGATTCGGCCTCAACCGCTAACGCCGTCACTTCCGCGCGTAACTTCTTCACTTCTTCGTCAGGCTTGGGTGGCTGGATACGGGATTTCTTCTCCAGTTTTGTGGAAAGCGAGTCGATTTTTTCGTTTTTGTCGGCCAGCACGCGCTGTTGCGCTGCGTTGGTTTCGCGCGCTTCGCGCAGGGCTGCTTTCAGTTCTCGGCTTGTCATGCGATCGATATCGTCGAGGCTCATACCAGCAATCGTGCCGCCATCGGCTAATTCGGCGAGGTCTTCGTCATTTTCCGTCATCAATTCAAACAGCTTTGTTTTACCCAAAAGCGCAAGCGCTTGCGCTTTTGGTTCAAGCTTGGGAGACAAGTATTTGAGTGATGCCTGCATCATCACCTGCGCGGTACGTTTGGACAGGGATAACTGAGACTCGACGATGTCGATGAAGTCACCATGCGGTTCATTTTCTTTGAGAATTACCAGTCGCTTACCGGCCTCCAGCATGGCTTCAGCACTCTGAGCCATGTAAAAACGTGTTTCATGGACAATACGATCACGTTCATACGGCAGCCCATCACCAAACTGCTGCATGATTTCGAGGCGATGTTCGGACATAGCATTAAGATTGACGCTGAGACCATCGGTCAGCGGTGCATCTTCCACTAATTCAACTGGTTGTGATTTTGTGCGTCCCATTTCAACTCCTTAGCGACTGCCAGCCATAACACGCTGGTTAATTTCATTGATACGATCCTGTGCCCGTGCCATTTCGGTACTGTGCGCCATGGCGATTTGTAAGAGCTGGACTCCAGGGGCAAAACGACCGTTATCCAGTTTCAGGGCCAGTCCTTCTTCGATAAGGGTATTCAGCGCACGATTGATATTCGCCGGTGACTCACCCAGAGCCGATGCCAGTTCACCGTTAGAAACACCGTTCAGAGCGTGACCGCGTAAAGCTTTAAGGACACGCAAAATACGGGTACCTGAGCTTGATGTATTTGGTTTACTCATGACGCCTCCTTGAGGATGCCGGGGGTAACTTCTTTGCCTATTGCGACCGAAAGGTCTCGCAAAATCCGATAAGTCAAACGACCGCGTGGTAGTTCGCTTTTTCCTGCCCAGCGGCTGACAGCTTGGGTGACTGTTCGTGGCTCATAGCCCGCGTTAAGCGCGAACTGGCGCAAGCTACTGCCTCGTTCAACCAGCCGTGCCCGAACTTGTTGTTTGTTCATATGCACCGTGTTCCTGTTGGGTTATGATGTACTCTATTGGGTCTATTGTACGCACCCAAACGGGTATGTCAAATTGAGATATGTTCAAATGAGTATAAAAGAGAGATTGCGCGAAGCGATGGATGCTAAGGGTTTGACAATAAAAGCATTGTCAGACTTGTCGAAAATTCCATATCGCTCACTTCAAAACTATCTGCGTGGAGAGAGAGAACCTAATGCGGAGGCTCTTGTTGCGTTAAGCACCCATTTGAACATATCAATAGATTGGCTACTTACTGGTAAAGGGGAAGCTGTTGGGGTAGAGAAAGCACAGCCAGCTAATCAGGAGCAGCATTTCAACCAGTCTGATCTGAAATTACTGGAACTGCTCAACCAACTGGAGCCAGAGGTGCGAAAAGAGTTGCTGCGAGGCGCTGAGGAAAAACAGCGAATGATTGATATGGAAAAACAGCTTAAGGAGCTGTCCGCAGCGTTCGATAGATTAAAAAATACGGGTTAATCTGTTCCTATTAAGAACATTAGAGGTATAAGGACATGACTATGCGCAAATTATTTTTACCGTTGATATTTGTTTTATCTGGGTGTGGAGATAATACCGATCCTGCTGATACGTCCACCACAGCTAAGGAGTACACGGTTTTTAGCGTTGAAACAGATAATCCGGTTATAAAACGCGAATTACCGTTTATTCGCCAACAACTCCCCGGCCTGGATAAGTACGCGGACAGTTTTGAAAAAATCGAAGTATCCGAGGATAGCGAACGCCCGGTGACAACGGTGCAGTTTCATATTAAAGACGAAAATAATATTCCAAGTGACTACATAGCTTCTGGTCATAACTGTTATTTGTTCATATCAAATAACGCCCACGAAGTGAAAATATCTAAATCAGCATGTCAGGCTGTTTTTTTCGATAAAACGGATGTTCCCGGTGGAGACCTGACCGTGAAACTTGATAAGGAAAAAGTTCCTATGACAGATGATGGTGAGTCCCCGCGAGCAGGTTGTTTGAAGGCTTATTCACCAGAGCCAGATAATGATTATTGGACTTGTCCAAGGCAGGATTAAATGTTTAGGTGGTGCTGCAGATGCACCACCACCTTTAACTATCTCTTTCAAAAATTACAAATCACTAATTCTTTCCTTGGCGTAGCTTTACCTGTGACCTTCAAGTTGTAGCTGATATCAACTGTCTGAATGTTCAGTCCATTGAACGCCTGCCGCATTTCCGGGATATCGTTCACCGATATAATCATCTTCCCTTTGGTACTCCGCGCCAGCTCTGCCATGTGATCATAGTTTTCCAGCCCGAACTCCACGCCATAGCCTTCCGTTCCCCAGTACGGTGGGTCACAGTAGAACAGCGTATGCGGGCGATCATATCGCTCTATGCACTGGTACCAGTCCAGATGCTCTATCAGTGTTCTCGACAGGCGCAGGTGTGCCATCGACAGTTCTTCCTCAATACGCAGGAGATTGAAGCGCGGCGCACTGGTTGTAGAGGTACCGAATGTGTGATCGGCGACCTTGCCTCCAAACGCCTGTTTCTGCAGGTAGTAGAACCGGGCCGCCCGCTGTATGTCGGTGAGTGTCTCCTCCGGCGTATCCTGCAGCCATTTGTAAATCTGACGGCTGACCAGTGCCCATTTGAACTGGCGGACAAACTCTTCAAGGTGATGTTTTACCACCCGATAGAGGTTCACCAGCTCACCGTTGATATCGTTAATGACTTCGATCTTGCTGGGTGTCTTAAGAAAATAGAGCGCAGCTGCCCCGCAGAACGGCTCCACATAGCAGGTATGGGCTGGAAATAACGGTAAAATATGCTTCGCCAGACGACGTTTTCCGCCAATCCAGGGAACGATGGGCAAAGATTGTTCTTTCATTATCCGTAAGCCTTTTGCAATCAGTGAAAATATGGCAGGCTAGTCTGGTCTCGCGAGACTGACTGAACCCTGGTCGGCTCACAGTGCATACCTGTGGGTTGATGACCAGCCCGGTGTTCGAGCACCGGGCTGGTCGTTCTTTCACTGTCAGAGTGAAGTTTCGGGATACCTGATTTCTATTAACGCGATTTACTGGATGTCTTACCTACGTGCAGTGTTTGTTCGATAAGGATTGTTTTCTGAATGGGAACGTATTACACACTTGATTCCGCTAATCGTCTGCCTTCGCCTTGTCATGTAATTACCGGAAAATACGAACCTGAAGCGCCTGAGTTAGCCGCCTTCCTGCATCAGATGTATCCCGATGGTCTTTCCAAGCACGGTCATCACTATCTCTATAACCCCGGCCCTAAAATGGAAGATGACAGCGGAGTCAGCAGAAGTCTGCTGATCGGTCTGGTGTTTGAGTTAGTTCGCCGTAGCCATTTTCCTGACAAACCCTCCCGCTACCAGTCACTGTTTGCCTGTCAGCATCTGAGTGAAGTCAGGAAGTTCCAGGGATTACTGGCCGATGAGAGAGGCGAAGAGGAAATCAGAACGGCACCGATATATGAAGTCATCACAGATGAGCCGGTGCATCGCGGAGATATGAGGTTATTGAACAGTGATTGCCCGGTGCTGGAACTGTATCACCGGGCCTGGCTTTACTGGTCGGGAGAAGCGGCTCCGGTTAAGACTGGTGAGGAAGAACCGTTCTGGGAACTGCTGATTCCGCTTCCAGTATTCGTTGGTCGCAGGATAACTGAGTAGCAGGATTAGGTGCGGCTTTAAATCGTGATGTCGCCGCCACATTGCCAATCATCATGACGTTGTTTTCTCCGCTGGCGAAATGACTTCTTCTCTCTTCAAGTGCAACCAGCGCGTTTTTCAGTTCTGCAATCGCTTCGGTTGGGCAACATGCATCCACGCTTAGCGTGTAAGTTTTATTTTTCTCTCCGGTTCTGATCCCAAAGAGGAACCCTTTTTTAAAACCGGGCTGTTTCGGTTCAGTCATCGTGCTTGCCTCCCCTGTGTTTTGTGTGCCACCATTCTGGCCGCTTCCCTCTGCGAACACTTATAACGCGCTTTAAAATCCGTATCCCGCCACATTTGTGATGCTGTCTCCCACACAACAAGGAGACACTCATGAAAAACCTGAAAAAATTCATTCCCCCTGTTAAAAAGCCCCGTCTCAGCGGCTGGCTGCTGACCTCTGTGCTGTTACTCGGCACCATCGGTCTGGTATCGCCCCAGCAGTTGCCGGTGGTTGTCTACAAGCTGTCGCTCATCACGCTGGCGGCTGTGCTGGGCTACTGGCTTGACCGTTCGCTTTTCCCCAAATCCCGCCCCGGTCAGTACCTGAAGCACGATGACAGGCTGATGGCTGATGGTCGCTTCCCCGTCCAGACTGGCCTTCACCTGGTCTTTTCCGCTGCGCTAATCCGCCGTGCGTTGATTGTTGCAGCGGTCTGTCTGGCCGTGGCTACGGGGCTGTGACCATGAACTGGCCTCAAATCACCCTCATCATCCTGCTCGCCTTTGGTCTGGGCGTAACCGCCATCAAGCATGGCGAGCCACGCAACGATAAATACAGCTTCTGGTGGCAGCTCGCTGGCAACCTGGTGATTGCCTGGCTGCTCTGGTGTGGCGGTTTCTTCAGTCAGGCCCGCGCAGCCCAGCCGCCACAGGCCGCTCTGCAGTATCGCGACGATGTGATCCGTAATGCCCGGCTTGAATGGGGACTGTCTGCGCCGGTGGCCGATTTCGCCGCGCAGCTGCATCAGGAAAGCGGCTGGCGACCTGATGCGGTCTCGCCGGTTGGCGCTCAGGGGCTGGCGCAGTTTATGCCCGCCACCGCTGACTGGATAAGTCAGCTGATGCCGGGGCTGAACAGCCATGAGCCGTTTAATCCGGCATGGGCCATCCGGGCGCTGGTCAGCTATGACCGCTGGCTGTGGCAGCGCGTCAGCGCCGCCAGCAACTGTGAGCGTATGGCCATGACGCTGTCGGGCTATAACGGCGGTCTGGGCTGGGTACAGCGGGACAAACGGCTGGCCTCACAGAAAGGGCTGGACAGTGCCCGCTGGTTTGGCCATGTCGCCACGGTGAATGCCGGACGTAGCGCCGCCAACTGGCGGGAGAACCGCCACTATCCGCAGCGCATCCTGCGGGAGCTGGCTCCGCGCTATCTCACATGGGGAGGCAGCAGCTGTGTGGAACCTGGTTAAAAGATTGCCGTGGCGCGGCATGGTGCTGGCGATTGTTCTGGTGGCTGCTCTTTATGGGCTGAACCGCTGGGGCTATCACGACGGTTCTGAGGACGCAAAACGTGACGGTGACGCAGCGCTCAGTCGGCTGCAGTCAGCGTTTGATACCTACAAAACCGAACAGACCACGCTTGAGAACGCAGCGCTGCGGGCCTGGGCAAAGCGGTATCAGGAGCAGGTTGCCGCAGGCCATCAGGCCGAAGCCAGTTACCTTGAGCAGATTGCTCAGCTTGAGAGCCAGAAAAAACAACTACAGGGGCAAATTAACGATGTCACACAGCGCTGGATTGATGAAAAAGGTAAGAGCCATCCCATTGAGTGCGTGTTTACTCGCGGTTTCGTGCGCCAGTACAACACCGCGCTCGGATATGACAACGCATCCGTCGACACCGGTCATTCAGACACAACTGCCGCCGCTGGCACCGGCACTCGCGCAGCGTCCGGGCAACCTGAAGCCGCTGACGCCTGGCTACGCGACTCAGGCGTCTCCCAGCGTGACGTCCTCGCCAACATCATCGACAACGCGAAGCAGTGCCGCATCTGGCGCAGCCAGATAAACCAGCTGCTGGACGAACGGGAAGGATTACAGAAATGACGTTGCAGGTTGAATTCTGGACGGTGGTGGGCTTTCTCATCACCTTCATGAGCTTTGTCGGCGGTATGGCCAAGTGGCTGTTCAGTAAAGCGGAGGAGCGTCAGGCGGCGCGGTTCGCCTCCCTTGAGCAGTCGCTGCAACAGTCCGCCTCCAACTGGGGCGAGCTGGAAAAAGAATTTATGCGGTTTAAGGCGGATTTACCGCTGAACTACGTCCGCCGCGAGGATTACATCCGTGGCCAGACGGTCATCGAGGCCAAGCTGGACGCACTCTACAACAAACTGGAAGTGGTACAGCAGTACCGTCATACAGGAGGTCACCATGGTTGATATCGCCCGAGTGCGCCGGGAATCCCTGCGCTGGAGTCTGCTGGTTGCTCTGAACAAAACCCGCCCGTACACCGCCAGCGAGACGCTGCTGCTGGACGTGTCCCGCGCCATCTACCCGGACACCACGCCGCTGGAGCTGCGCCGTGAGCTGGATTATCTGGCCGACCGCAAGATGGTTGATCTGGAGAAAAAACCCTCCGGCGACTGGTTTGCCGACCTGACCCGCCTCGGCGTCGACCTGGTGGAATACACCGTGGAATGCGGCCCCGGCATCGCCCGCCCGGAAAAGTACTGGAGTGAATGATGGCCAGACGCAGCACGATAGAAAAGCTGCCGGAAGATGTGCGTCGCTGGCTTGAGCGGGCGCTGACTGAATCCGGCTTCAGTGGGTATAACGAGCTGGAGTCCCTGCTGCGTGAGCAGGGTTACGTCATCAGCAAATCGGCTATCCATCGCTATGGCCAGAAGATTGAGCGCCGCTATGGTGCCATCCGTGCGGCTACCGAAGCGGCCCGCATGCTGACCGAGGGAGCTGCTGACGATCAGGATGCGCGTTCGGAGGCGGTGATCGCCCTGATTCAGACCGAGCTGTTCGAGAGCATCGTCCAACTGCAGGAAGCGGAAGAAGGCGAAGTCGACCCCAAAGAGCGCGTGGCGCTGCTGTCGAAGGTGGCGAAGAACGTGGCCACGCTGTCCCGCGCGTCCGTCAACCTCAAGAAGTTCCAGTCCGAAGTCCGGGCCAGAGCGCAGCAGGCGGCCAGCAACGCCGAGAAGATTGCCCGTAAGGGTGGTCTGTCAACCGATGCGGTACAGGCGCTGCGCCGTGAAATTCTGGGGATTGCCACATGAGCCAGCTTGCTCCCGTTTTGCCTGATACCTCGGCGCTGGATATCCCCGCCGTTCTGATGCCTTACCAGCAGCGCTGGGTGGCTGATACGTCGCCGCTCAAGGTGATTGAGAAGAGCCGCCGTACCGGTATCACCTGGGCTGAAGCGTCCGATGATGTTCTGACCGCAGCCTCTTCAGCACCTGCGGGCGGGATGAACGTGTATTACATCGCCTATAACCAGGACATGACCGTCGAATATATCCAGGCGTGTGCGATGTGGGCACGGGCATTCAACTATGCCGCCAGCGAAATCGAAGAGGGTTTCTGGGAAGAGGACGAAGACGACAAGCACATCAAGACCTACACCATCAAATTCCCTGATTCGGGCTTCCGCGTTGTTGCGCTCTCAAGCCGTCCGTCTAACCTGCGTGGCCGTCAGGGCATCATTGTTATCGACGAAGCGGCGTTCCACGAGCAGCTGGACGAGCTGCTGAAGGCGGCACTGGCGATGCTCATCTGGGGCGGTAAAGTCCGCGTTATCTCCACCCATGACGGTGATGATAACCCGTTCAATACGCTTATCGGTGATATCCGGGCCGGACGTCAGGGGGGCAGTGTACATCGTATTACTTTCCAGGAGGCCGTGGCGGAGGGACTGTTCCACCGCGTCTGCCTGCGTACCGGGAAAGAATGGTCGCAAGCGTCCGAGCAGGCGTGGATGGCATCGGTATACAAATTCTACGGTGCCGGTGCATCCGAGGAGCTTGACTGTGTCCCGGCCAACGGAGGCGGCGCCTGGCTATCCCGCGCCCTGATTGAGTCCCGTATGTCGGCAGGCACACCGGTGTTGCGCCTGACCTGCCCGGAGGGCTATGAGCTGAAGCCCGACGACGTTCGGTGGAGCGAGACGCAGGACTGGCTAGATGAGAATCTGAAACCACTACTGGAGGCGCTTCCCGCCGATGCCCGCTCGTTTTTGGGGCGTGACTTTGGCCGCAGCGGTGACCTGTCAGTGGACTATCCCCTGCTGCAGGAGAAAAACCTGGTACGCCGCGTACCGTTCGTGCTGGAGCTGCGCAACGTGCCGTTCAAACAGCAGGAGCAAATCGCGTGGTATCTGATGGACGGCCTGCCAAACCTGATGGGCGCGGCGCTCGATGCCCGTGGTAACGGCTCTTACCTCGCCGAATACGCCATGCAGCGCTACGGCTCCAGCCGGGTTAAGCAGGTTATGCCTACTGAAAACTGGTATCGCGAGCATATGCCGCCAGTCAAGGCTGCGCTGGAAGATGGCAACCTGGTGGATTTACCGAAGGATGAAGACACGCTGGACGACTTGCGGGCCGTTCAGGTGGTCAACGGCGTTCCCCGCGTGCCGGAACAGCGCTCAAAAGCGAAGTCTGACAGTGGCAAACGTCACGGGGATTCAGCCATCGCGCTGGCGCTGGCGTACTTCGCCAGCCGTGAAATTAACAAAGGGCCGGTGAAGGCAAGCTCACGCCGTCGTCGTCAGGCGGCCCGTATGCTGGAGGATTACTGATGGCCCGTGGACTTTGGGTTTCACCCAATGAGTTTGTCTCTTTTGCCGAACCCAATAAAACGCTGACGGAGCAGATCGCCTCGCGCAGCCGCTCTATCGACTTCTTCGGGCTGGGAATGTACCTGCCTAACCCTGACCCCATTCTGAAATCTCAGGGCCGGGATATCCGCATCTATCGTGAACTGCGTACCGACCCGCTGGTTGGTGGCTGCATCCGCAGGCGTAAGGCGGCGGTCAAGTCGCTGGAGCGTGGTCTTGAGCGCGGTCATGCCCCGGCGCGGGTATTCAGCTTCATCCGGGATATGCTCGACGATCTGGATTTGTCCCGCATCATCGGCGAGATGACCGACGCTGTTCTCTACGGGTATCAGCCCTGTGAGATCATGTGGGGGCGTTCTGTTAAATCCTGGGGCATCGCCGATATCGTGGGTAAGCCGCCAGAGTGGTTCCAGTTCGACAATGACAACCTGCTGCGTTTTCGGGCAAAAGACGCCGGGCTGGAAGGCGAGCCGGTACCGCTGAACAAGTTCGTGGTACCGCGTCAGGACGCGACCTACGACAACCCGTATGGCTTCCCTGACCTGTCAATGTGCTTCTGGCCCGTGACATTCAAAAAAGGCGGCATGAAATTCTGGGTGCGTTTTGCCGAGAAATACGGTTCACCGTGGGTCATCGGCAAGCATCCGCGCGGGACAGCCCAGGGTGAGATTGACCTGCTGCTGGACTCCATGGAGGCAATGGTGGAAGACGCGGTGGCCGCCATTCCTGACGATTCCTCCATTGAAATCAAGGAGGCCGCAGGCAAGGCCGACAGCAGCGATATTTATCAGAACCTGATTACGCTTGCCCGCAGTGAAATCTCCATCGCCCTGCTGGGGCAGAACCAGACCACCGAGGCCAACAGTAACCGCGCCTCCGCGCAGGCCGGACTGGAGGTCACCGATGATATCCGTGACGCTGACGCTGATATCGTGGAAAGCTCGGTGAATCAGGCCATCAGGATGGCGGTATCAATGAACTTTGGCGATGTGGCCAGCCCCGTCTGGAAGATGTGGGAACAGGGAACGGTCGACGATACTCAGGCAACCCGCGACGAGAAGCTCAGCCGCGCCGGTGTGGTCTTCACCCCGCAATACTTCAAGCGTGAATACCAGTTGCAGGACGGCGATATTGACGAGACACCACCGTCAGAGCGCCAGAAGAACACGCTGCCGCTGTCGTTCGCCGAGGCCATAGATGCCGATATTCAGGCCCAGCAGGATCTCGATGATGCGCTGGATATTCTGATGAACGGTGGCACCTTAAACGGCGTACTTGCGCCGGTGCTGGAACCGCTCTTTAACCAGGTGAAAGACGGCGTTAACCCGTCTGAGCTGCTGGGGGCGCTGGCTGAACTGTACCCGCAGATGAATGCGGATGACCTGCAGGAACGGCTGGCCCGTATCATGTTTGTTGCAACTGTCTGGGGGCGTCTGCATGAGCGTGACAACGGCTGAACTGGCGTACTGCATGACGCTGCCCCCAAAACGGGCTGTCAGCTACCTGAAGTCCAAAGGGTATAGCTTCACGTGGGACTGGGAGGAGATGTGGCAGGATGCCCATGCCCGCGCCTTTACCGTCGCCAAAGTGACCCGGCTGGATATTCTGGAAGATATCAGGAGCGCCCTGCAGCAGGCACTGGATGAGGGCAAGACTGACCGCTGGTTCCGCCAGCAGCTGGAGCCGGAGCTGCAGCGCAAGGGATGGTGGGGGCCACGTGACACCACCGACCCGGTAACGGGCGAGCCGGTCACCATCCAGCAGGGCAGCCCGTGGCGGCTCGACACCATCTTTCGCACCAATATGTCCGTACTCTACAGCGCCGGTCGCTGGGCGGAGCAGATGGAGAACGTCGACGACAGGCCGTACTGGATGTATACCGGCATCAACGACAGCCATACCCGCAAGAGCCATCTGGCGCTGCATGGTCTGGTGCTGCGCTATGATGACCCGTTCTGGCAGGCGTTCTACCCGCCGAACGGCTGGCGCTGCCGCTGTGGCGTCATTGCCCTGAGCGCGGCGGATGTGCGTGCCCGTGGCCTGAAGGTGTCAGATTCTGGCTCAGCCATGGGCTGGGAGCTGAAGCTGGTCTCAGAGAAAACAGGCGAGATGCAGAACGTCGCCACCTTCAATACCGGTACCACGAAGGTGGCCACCGACGTCGGCTGGTCTTACGCGCCGGGGGCTGCATACCGTCCCGACCTTGCCCGCTATCAGGGTACGCTTCAGCCGCTGGCACAGCAGGAACTGAGAGGATAACGATGGCTTCCGATAACCTGGTCAATATCACCATTAACGATGAATCCCTGCGCCGGAGCCTCCGTGCGCTGGACCTGGCTGCCACAGACCTGGAACCCGCGATGCGCAAAATCGCCGGAACCCTGCTGGCGGAGACGCAGTTTAACTTTCTCGATGAGGGGCGTCCGGGGTGGACTCCCTCGCTGGCAGCAGAAGAGCGCGACGGACAAACACTGCAGGATACCGGGCGTCTGATGGGGTCGGTATCAACCGACCATGACGACCGGCAGGCAGCGGTTGGCACTAATGTCGTTTATGGGCCGATTCACCAGTTCGGTGGTAAAACGGGGCGTAATGAGTCCGTTGAACTTCCGGCCCGTCCGTTCCTGCCGCTGACAGGGGACGGTGAGCTGCAGCCTGAAGTGGTTGTCCCCATCCTCGATACGATTGTCCGCCATCTTGAAGCAGCGGCCCGTCGCTGAGTTTTGTCTCTACAGGCGGGTGATTTATCATTGCCAGCCGCTGAGGGGCTGTATTACCTTTATAAAGGCTTTACAGCCCCCGCTTTGCACCACTATTCGCCCGCAGCGTGACATTCCCCGTACTGATACCCCCGATTTTTTCTAAAGCAGATTAAAAGCGCTGCTGATGCTTTTTCCACAGACTGTCCCCGACAACGTAACGCGGGACAGCAAAATGCCAGCCATTCACATTTTTAAAGCCGGTACTCATACCGATATGCACGGCACGAAACTGCCGTTCACGCAAAGCGATCTTGCCGCCTGCGTGAAAGCCTATGACCCGTCCGTCCATGAAGCACCACTCGTTATTGGCCACCCCAAAACGGAAGACCCGGCGTGGGGCTGGGTGAAATCCCTGTCGCTTAGCGGCGGCGATCTGCTGGCAGAGCCTGACCAGCTCGACCCGCAGTTTGCCGAACTGGTGGGCAACGGACGCTTCAAGAAGGTCTCCGCCTCATTCTATCTCCCTGACTCACCGAACAACCCGAAGCCCGGCACGCTTTACCTGCGTCATGTCGGCTTTCTGGGGGCGCAGCCACCTTCCATTAAGGGGCTGAAGCAGGTCTCGTTTGGTGAGAAAGAAGAAGGCGTCGTGGAGTTTGCCGACTGGAGTGATATCACCAATGCCTCTTTATGGGGCCGTCTGCGCGATTTTCTGATCGCCCAGTTCGGGCTGGACGAGACCGACAAGGTACTTCCTTCATGGCAGGTTGATTCCCTGCGCGAAGAGGCTTACCGCGACACCGGGAAGTCTGAACCGGACTTCAGTGAACACAATCCCAACCCTCAACAAGAGAACAGCACCATGACTGAAGAAGAAATCAAAGCGCTTCAGGCGGAAAACACGCGTCTGAAAGCGGAAGCCACCCAGCGGGCGGAACAGGAAGCAAAGACCAGGCAGGACAAGCTGCACGCGGACAACGTCTCCTTTGCCGAGAAGCTGGTCGGCGCGGGTCGCCTGACCCCGGCAGCAAAACCGGTTGTTGTTGCCATTCTTGACGCGGTCTCTGCAGGAGACAAGCCGGTTGAGTTTGCCGAAGGCGATACCCGCACCCCGCTGGCCACGGCGTTTAAGACGCTGCTGGACAGCACTGATCCGGTACTGAATTTCAGTGAGCATGCGACCAAAGACCGCGTGAGCACGGATATCAAAACGACGTCAGCGGAGTTTGCTGAAGCCGACCCGGAACGTCTGGCGCTGCATCAGAAAGCGCTGGAACTGTCGAAAAAAGAAGGCATCAGCTACGACGCTGCTGTCTCCCGCTGCCTGTAATTAAGGAGAGAACATGTCTGACTATTTAAAGGGTAAGCGCGTCGTTGACCCGGTGCTGACCAGCATCGCACGCGGTTATAAAAATGCCGCGTTCATCGGCGAACGCATCTTCCCCATTGTCCTTACCGATAAGGAAGGTGTGACCGTGCCGACCTTCGGTAAATCCGCTTTTGTGGAGTACGACACCGAGCGTGCCGTGGGGGCTGACAGTAACGTTCTGGTGCGCGAGAAAACCGGCAAGCTGGACCTGGTTCTCAACGAGCACGATCTGGCTGCGCCGGTGGACTATCGCGAGCAGGCGGAGTCGATGTTCAACGAAGAGGCCAAAGCCATTCGCCGTGTGACGAGCGGCGTCAACCTGAAGCGCGAACTGTATGCGGCCCGTCTGGCCCAGGACAAAAACGTCTATCGCGCGGCTAACGTCAAAGCGCTGGCTGCGGCTGACCGCTGGGGCGGTGGTAAGGGTGACCCGATTGGCGTCATTGAAGGCGGGATTGAGGCGGTACGTAACGCCACCGGCCTGCGTCCGAACCTGATGACCATGGGGGCAAGCGTCATGTCGCTGCTGAAGTTCCACCCGGCGATTCAGGCCGCGATTGGAGCTAACGAGCGCAAGCGTATCACCATCGAAATTCTGAAAGACCTTTTCCAGCTGGAAGATGTGGCGATCGGCGAGCCGGTCTCCATGGCCTCCATGAAAGACGCGCAGAACAAGGACAAAGCCCCGACCGATATCTGGGGCGACAACCTGATGCTGCATTACGTCGGCAAACCCCAGCCGGGAACCGACAGCGCCGACGAAAACGAACCGTCCTTCGGTTACACCCTGCGCCGTAAAGGGATGCCGGTGGCGGATAAGTATGACGGCGTCGGCGGCAAGGTGAAGTACTGCCGTTATACCGATATCTACAAAGTCGCTGTGGTCGGTGGCGATGCCGGGTATCTCGTCACCAACATTGTGAAATAAGGAGACGGTCATGGGTACAACTCAACAGGTCATTCTGACCACTACCGTGACGGCCAGCGCGGCGCTGACGCAACAGCGCTTTGTCGGTGCAGATAACGCGCCCTGTCATGCCGGAGCCGTCGCGCTCGGCGTGGCAGAGGTGGATGCCGCTGCCGGTGATGTAACGCCAGTCAACGTACTGGGTATTGTTGCCGTCGAGGCCGGTGCGGCAGTCTCCAGAGGGCAGATCGTTCAGTCGGATGCGAACGCCTGCGCCGTTCCTCAAGTCCCCGCAGCCGGTGAGACCCCGGCAGGCATTTCTGCCGGGGTTGCGCTGGATGAGGCACTGGCCGAAGGCGACGTTATCCGCATCCTGCGCGGGGTGTGATATGTACTGCACCCTCGCGGATTTGCTTGAGCAGGTGCCTGAGCGGACGCTTATCCAGCTCACCAACGAGGAGCTGGACTTCGACTCGCCCGCGACGGTGAAAACTGAGGTGGTGGACAGCTGTATTCGCTATGCAGATGAGCTGATTGATGCCCATCTGCGCGGACGCTATACCCTGCCGCTGGCGGAGATACCGACCGTTCTGCGGGATATTGCCATCACGCTGGTGCGTTACCGGCTCTACACCCGCCGCCCGGAAGGGGCTGTCCCGGATACCGTGAAGGATGACCACAAAGAGGCCCGGCGACAGCTGGAGGGGTTGCGTGACAACAAGCTGACGCTGGGGCTGCAGTCCACTCAAAAAGACGTGCCTGAGTCCGGTGAAATCCGGGCGCGGGCACGTCGCCCCACCTTTGGCGGGCGCGATGGCTTACTGGAGAAATACTGATGAACGTTCTGCCCGTCCTCGATGCAGTACTGACCCGGTTACGGGAGAAGCTGCCGCAGCTGCAGGTGGAGTACTTCCCGGAGAAACCGGCTGAGTATCGCCTGAATCATCCGGTTGGGGCGCTACTGGTGAGCTATGCCGGGTCGCGCTTCGATAAGCCGAATGATATCGGTGCGGTGCTCCAGACTCAGACTATCCAGCTCTGCGTCACGGTAGTTTTCCGCCAGCTCAACGGTAAAAGAGGCGCGATTGACGTTCTGGATGCAGTCCGTCGCATCCTCGGTGGCTACACCCCGCCGAACTGCCGCCGTCGCATCTGGCTGACCCGCGAGGTGTTTATCGGTGAGGTCAAGGGGCTGTGGCAGTACGCCCTCGACTTTGCCACTGAAAGCGTCTTTATCGAAGACAGCGATTTACCGTCCGGCCCGCTGTTAACCGAAGTGAACTATGAGGAAAGCGAGTGATGAAAGAATACCGCTATTCCGGCCCGGCCAGCGGCGTCACGCTGTCGGACGGAACCGAAATCCTGCTCTGGCCGGGGAAGAATGTTTCCCTGCCGGAGGAGCATGACTATGTGAAGGTACTGGTGGCGCTGAAGCATCTGACACCGGTATCTGAAGAGACTAAACCCGCCAGCACACCGGTTGTGCAGTCACCAAAGCGCAGGAACGCCGGCGACAACGATGTGAAAACGGAGGACTCCCATGGCAGCTAACTATCTGCATGGCGTCGAAACCATTGAGGTGGAAAACGGTGCCCGCCCGGTAAAAACGGTGAAGTCTGCCGTCATTGGCCTGATTGGTACCGCCCCGATGGGGGACGTCAATACGCTGGTGCAGTGCCTGTCTGAGAAAGATGCAGCGGCGTTTGGCAGCCAGCTCACCGGCTTTACCATTCCGCAGGCGCTGGATGCGATCTACGACCATGGGGCAGGCACCGTTCTGGTCATTAACGTGCTTGATCCGGCTGTGCATAAAACCGCTGTGTCCGATGAAGATGTGACGTTTGACAAAGCGACGGGCAAGGCACAGCTGGCTAATCCGGTGGTCGCGCAGCTGGTACTGAAACCGGACAGCGATGGCCAGCCTTATGTGGAAGGTCAGGACTACTCGCTTGATGCACAGACCGGAGTGATTACCAACCTTGGTAAGAGCATTGCCGCAGATGCAACGGTGAAGGCCAGCTATAACTATGCTGATCCAACTAAAGTCACCCCGGCTGATATCATCGGTGCCGTTAACGCTGCGGGCAACCGTACCGGCATGAAGCTACTTAACGATAGCTTCAACCTGTTTGGCTACTTCGCAAAAATACTGATTGCCCCGGTCTTCTGCACCCAGAACAGCGTCTCGGTTGAGCTTATCGCCATGGCTGAGAAGCTGGGCGCGGTGACCTACATCGACGCGCCGATTGGTACCACTTTTGCGCAGGCTCTGGCGGGGCGTGGCCCGGAAGGCACCATTAACTTCAACACCAGCTCCGACCGCGTCCGTCTGTGCTACCCGCACGTCAAGGTGTACGACGCGGCCACCAACAGCGAACGGCTGGAGCCGCTGAGCCAGCGTGCTGCAGGTCTGCGTGCCAAAGTCGACCTGGACAAGGGCTACTGGTGGTCGTCCTCCAACCAGGAAATTCTGGGTATCACCGGCGTGGAGCGCCAGCTGTCGGCAATGATTGACGACCCGCAGAGCGAGGTGAACCTGCTCAACGAGCAGGGCATCACCACGGTCTTCAGCAGCTACGGCAGCGGCCTGCGTCTGTGGGGCAACCGTATGGCGGCATGGCCAACGGTCACCCATATGCGCAACTTTGAGAACGTTCGCCGTACCGGTGATGTGATCAACGAGTCCCTGCGTTACTTCAGCCAGCAGTACATCGACATGCCGATTACCCAGGCGCTGATTGATGCGCTGACGGAGTCGGTCAACGCCTACGGTCGCAAGCTGATTGGCGACGGTGCGCTGCTGGGCTTCAGCTGCTGGTTTGATCCGGCCCGCAACGAAGAGACGGAGCTTGCCGCCGGTCACCTGTTGCTGAGCTACAAATACACGCCACCACCACCGCTGGAGCGACTGACGTTTGAGACCGAGATCACCTCGGAATATCTGTTAACCCTGAAGGGGAATAGCTGATGGCAAAGATTGAGATCAACCGCATCACGAATGCCAACATCTACCTGGATGGCGCTAACCTGCTGGGCCGGGCCGAGGAGGTCAAACTCCCGGACGTCTCCATGACCATGCAGGAGCATAAGGCGCTGGGGATGGTGGGCAAAGTGGAACTCCCGGCAGGCTTCGACAAGCTTGAGGGCGAGATCAAGTGGAACAGCTTTTACCGCGACGCGATGCTGTCTGCTGCGAACCCGTATAAGTCGCTGGCGCTGCAGTGTCGCTCCAGCGTCCAGCGCTACAGTTCGCAGGGGTTGATTGACGAAATTCCGCTGGTCACCTTCCTGACAATCATGTTCAAGAAGAACCCGCTGGGGACGTTCAAACAGCACGAGAACGCCGAGTTCTCCAGTAGCTTCACCTGCACGTACATCAAGCAGGTACTGGATGGTGAAGAGCTGCTGGAGCTGGACTATCTGGCCAACATCTTCCGCGTCGGCGGCGTTGACCAATTGACCGACTACCGTATCAATATCGGGGGGTAATATGGTGGTCCCCAAAGTTGAGCGCAAAACGATAGACGACCTGGTAGCGTCGCTGAATTATCAGACCCACCACTTTCCGGGCACCACGCTGACCATTGCTGTTGCACTGATGCCGGATGGCTTTATGGTCAGCAGTGGATTCAGCGCCACGGCGCATCCGGGGCTGTTTGATGAAGAGACCGGCAGGAAAGTAGCCATCGCTAAAGCGCAGCACAATGCGACTGAAGCGCTGTGGCAGTTTGAGGGATACAGGCTGAAGTCCCAGTTGGCATCGGGGAACCACGATGACCGTTGAGATCGAAGATAAAGGCGGGAACTGTGGTTCGATTGGCATGGGAAATGGCACCTGGTTTACCATCCTCGATATTCCGGGAGTGGAAAACCTTTTTAATACCCAGAAAACCAATGACCCGATTGACTGCACACGCTCTAAAGCACGAAAGCTCGCTGACCTGATTGAGGCATGGGAGCCACCTGACCACTGGTTCACCGGCATCGGCAAATCTGAAGGAAAGGCGCTTCTCATTGCCTTCCTGCGTAACTGCAAAGGCTTTCGCACTCACTGATACCAAAGGGGCTTCGGCCCCTTTCTTCTTAATCCCCTTTAATATCTGTCAGTCCCACCACCGGACATACTGCTCTGAACTTACACAGGAGCACGATCATGTCACAAACCCAATCCGATACTTTTAAGCTGTCTTACCCCTTCACCACAGCTGCTGGCACCAGAGTTGAGCAGGTTGAACTGAAACGCCTGACGGTCAAAGACCTGAAACAGGTACGCAAAATCAGCAAAGACCCGGCTGACTGGGACGAACCGCTGATTGCCCGCAGTACCGGTATTCTCCCGGAAGACCTCGATAACATGGATCTTGCTGACTACATGGAGCTGCAGAAACGATTTCAGCAAGTCACTGGGCTGGGTAAGAGCGACGAAAACGCTGATGCAGGCGCAGGGGCTGCTGGCGAGGTGGTTTAGATTTCAGCCGGGGGAGATTGATGCCCTTGATACTGACGATCTGGAGATGTGGCTGGAGCAGGCTGAAGAGCAAATCAAAAGCGAGTTCGGCGACAATCAGTAACTCCTCATCACTTAACAGCCGCCACACGCGGCTGTTCTGCATGCCTCTCAGACACTTTCCTTCCGTTTTTCCGCTTTCAGAGGATAACCACCGTGGCCAGTGAATTTTCAGTCGGCGTCATTATTGGCGGCATTGTCGGGAGCAGCTTCCGCTCAGCCGTCAGTGGCACCCGACGCGCCCTTGATTCCCTGGGGGATACATCCCGACGCCTGCAGGAGCGCCAGAACGCCTTAACCCGTGCAACTGAACGTTATGGCCAGTTAGGTTCTTCGCGGATGCAGCGCCTCAACAGTGAGCTGCTGCGGGTAAGCCGCACAATGGAGCAAATTGAACGCCAGCAGCGCCGTCTGTCAGCAGTATCAGCCACCAGTGATGCGCTGAAAGCTAACCGCATGGCGCTCTATGGCCAGGGGGCAGAGACTTATGGTATCGCCCGAACGCTGGGCGCACCGGTCATGGCCTCTGTCAAACAATATTCATCGTTTGAATCCCAGCTACGCGATATCAGTGTCACCGGTGATCTGGATTCAAGGCAGGAACAGGCCATCGGTACTGCCATTCGTCGGGCATCCCTGCAGGTCAATCAGCTCCAGGAATCTCTGTTGGGCGGCGTGGGTCAACTGGTTGCCGATGGCATGAATCCGCAGCAGGCAGCGACCTTTGCCGGGATGCTCGGTAAAGCGGCCACGGCCACCAAAGCGGATATGACTGACCTCGCAAAAATGACCTACGCCTTTAGCGATGCGCTGAAAATTACCGATGCCAGAGAGCTGGAGCAGGCGTTTGGGATTGCGGCAACCGGGGCCAAGCTAGGCTCGTTTGAGCTGAAGGATATGGCGAAAGCGTTACCCGGTATGGCCAAAGCCTTCGCTGCACGTGGTATTTACGGCAAAGACGCTATAACCCAGATCGTCGCCAGTCTGGAAGTGGGTAAAGGCAGCGGCTCAGCGGAAGAGGCCGTCACCAATATGTCAAACTGGCTGGCGGCAATGGGACGCGGAGATACCACGCAGAAATACGCTAAGGCTGGCGTGGATTACCAGGGATCAATGCAAAATTATGTAGCCCAGGGGTTCTCTCAATATGAAGCCTCCCTGATGATTGCCAACCGGTTTATCGACGGTAAAGGCAAGGCATTTGTGCAGCAATGGAAAGCGGCAGGCTCAAGAGGCGATCAGGAAGGCCAGCAGAAGCTGATGGAGTCCTTCGGACTGGCGGAAGTCTTTACCGATATCCAGACCGTGAACCATCTGCTGTCTATGCGTCAGGGCTGGGATAAGTACCAATCTAACAAGCAGGAAATGAACACTCCCTCTGCAATGTCTACGCTGGACAAGGATGCAGCGAAACAAAATGATACGCTCGAAGGACGTTGGCGCAGAACGCAGATTGGGTTTAACGACTCGGCCATTAGCATCGGAGAATCATTACGTCCGGCGTTGATCCAGTTGGGGGAAACATTCATCCCCTTAATGAACAGCGTTGGAAAATGGATAGCGGCTAATCCGCAACTCGTGAGCGGCACAATTCAAGTGATTGGCGCATTACTTGCGTTCAAGATGGCAACCATCGGCCTCAAGCTCGGGCTGAATCTCCTTATTTCACCTTTCGTCAACGTCTGGAAAAATGCCGTGCTCCTGCGGGCCAACTGGCTTCGCCTGACACTCGCGCTGGGTGAAGGCGGCAAACTTCGCTGGCTGGTGACCGGCTTCAGCGCCGTCGCCAGAGGAGCCAGAACTCTGGGGGGGGCGCTATCAGGCGGGCTGGTTCGCGGCATTATGATCGCCGGGCGTGCCGTTCTCTGGATTGGGCGGGCACTGCTGATGAATCCCATTGGTCTTGCTATCACCGCCGTCGCGGCGGCGGCTTACCTTATTTACCGCAACTGGGGCGCAGTCAGTAGCTGGTTTAAACAGCGCTGGGCTGACATTAAAGAGGCTTTTAACGGCGGTATCGTGGGGATTGGTAAGCTGCTGATTAACTGGTCGCCGGTTGGTCTGCTCTATAAAGCCTTTGCGGCTGCACTGAAATATCTCGGCGTTGATCTGCCCGCGAAGTTCACTGACTTCGGTGGCCATCTTATCGACGGGCTGATAAACGGCATCAAAAACAAATGGGAGTCGCTCAAAACCACCGTCACGGACATGGGCGACAGTGTCGGCGGCTGGTTCAAGGAAAAGCTGGGCATCCATTCGCCGAGCCGCGTGTTTATGGGCTTTGGTGACAACATCGCGCAGGGTGCCGCTATCGGCCTGCAGCGTACCACACCATTGGCCGCACTCGCGGGGCAACGTCTTGCCACCGAAATGACCCCGGACGTTCCCCGCATCCCGTCGCCGGAAATCATGGCTGCGGGATATTCAGGCCGTGGCGCAGCTGCAGCCGGAGGCGGAACATCTGGCGGTATTCAGGTCAGCTTTAACCCTCAGTTTTTCCTCAATGGCAAAGAAACCGCAGCGCCTGCCGGACTGACCGGCGCACTGAATATGAGCCTGCATGAACTGGAGAAAATGCTGGAACGTCTGCTGGCTCAGAAACAACGTCGGGGGTACGAATAATGTTTGCGGTACTGGGTGATATTGAGTTTGAACTGATTACCTACTGGGACGGCTTTGAGGCCACTTTCGGTGTCGATTATGCCGAACATGCCCGCATCGAGGGTAAGCCCGGCCTGCAGTTCGTCGGCGATAAGCTGGACGAAATCCAGATAAGCCTGGTCTTCCATCAGCATTATTGTGTGCCCGACGTGGAGCTGGCGAGACTGAGAACGGCCATGAAAGCCCATCAGGCGCTAGCGCTGGTCTTTGGTAACGGTGACTATCGCGGCTGGTTTGTGATTACCGACGTGACCGCGACCAGCGAGCAGACCGACAGCACCGGCAACGTGCTGGCCGTTAATGCCACTGCGTCTCTCCGGGAGTACATTGGCGACCCGAAAAACCCGCTGCAGCCGCCTGCAATCCGCACGCAGGTACCCGGCGTCGGGGCGGTCTCCGGTGCCGTTCCTTCGCCCTCCGGGGTGGCGCGGTACGTTCGCGACGGCGTCAACTATGCCAAACAGGCGCAGTCTGTTCTCCAGACCACCATCAGCGCCGTTCGGGTGGCGCAGAAAATGAAGGATAACCCCGCCGTTGCACTGACCCGCGTGCCGGGGCTGATGAGCGGGCTGGGCAACGTATCCGGGGCGTTAGGCCAGAGCGTTCCTGCGTTTAATGCGCTCTCTGAATCCATGCCTGATGCCATCAGTCTGGCCAGAGCCACCAGTGATGCGGCCACGTATGTACAACAGGCACAGTCTTCGCTGAGCGGAGTGGACGGCAGCAATATCGCAGCGGCGCTGGATGCCGTTTCCGGGCAGCTTAACTCCGCCAGTACCACCTTCACCCGTATGTCGCCGGGGTTAAGCACCATGGCAGCCAGAATACTGGCGAGGAGTGTGTGATGTTTCTTGAACATGTCACCCGTGACGGGGAGCGCTGGGACTCTCTCGCATGGCAGTACTATGGCGACACGCTGGGCTATCCCCGGATAATTGCCGCCAATCCGCACGTGGCCATCACGCCGGTGCTGCCCTCCGGGCTGTTGTTACTGATCCCGGTTATCGAAGCTGAAGAGGCCACAACAGAAGAGGATATTGCCCCATGGCTGAGATAAACAGCACTGCACAGGCCGCATCAGCGTTAACCGGCGTCAGCGATGTTCTGAGTCCGGTGTTCACGCTATGGTATCTGCAGAAGAACATCACCACCGATATCGCCCCCTATGTCACCCGCGTAACCTACAGCGATAACATCAAAAGCGAGTCCGATACCATTGAGGTGGAGCTGGACGACACCGATGGCCGCTGGCTGGATAAGTGGTATCCGGGCAAGGGGGATACGCTGACGCTGAAAATGGGTTATCAGGGCGAGACGCTGCTGTCCTGCGGTACGTTCTCTATAGACGAGATCGAGGTGAGTTCGCCCGCGTCCGTTGTCGCTATCCGGGGTGTGGCCACGTCGGTCAACAACGCCCTGCGGACAAAATCCAGTCGTGGTTTCGAGAGCACCACGCTGGCGGCTATCGCCGGACGGATTGCCAAAAAGCATCAGTTGAAGCTGGTTGGCAGTATTGAGTCCATCAAAATTGACCGGGTGACCCAGTATGCAGAAACGGACGTGGGCTTCCTGCGCCGACTGGCCAGCGAGTATGGTTATGCCGTGAAAGTGGTCAGCGACCAGCTGGTTTTTTCTCATCTTGCCACGCTGCGCGGTCAGGAGCCGGTCAGGCAGTTAAAGCCGCAGGATGTGGCCAGCTTTTCCCTGCGTGACACCATCAACCGCGTCTACAAATCAGCAAAGGTAAAACACCAGAAGAGCAGCGATAAAAAGCTGATCGTTTATGAAGCTGATGGCGGTACCAGCGAAAGCGACAAACAAACCAAAGGCGGTAAGGTCACCAGTGCCGACTCACTGAAGGTCAACAGCCGCGTCAGTGACCCGGACAGCGCCCGGATTAAAGCAGATTCGGCGCTGGCCAGACATAACGAATACCAGCAGAACGGCTCCCTGACGCTGATGGGGACGCCCCAGTTGACTGCAGGCAACAAAATTGAACTAGTGGGCTTTGGTCAGTTATCCGGGCCATGGCTGATAACCACTGCCCGCCATGCATTTGACCGTAACAGCGGCTACATCACCGAACTGGAGGTGGCACGAGGGCCGGTCACGCAGGGCAAGGCGAAGAAAGGTAAAAAGACCGGCAAAACCCAGACGCTGACCGTCTATAAACCGGACGGCAGCACCTCCACGGTAATAAAGGAGAAGAAATAATGGCAGGTGTCACCCGTCAGGTCGGCACGGTCAGCGCCGTTGATGCCGACAAGGTTCAGGCCCGCGTTCGTCTGCCTGAGTGCGATAACCTGCGCACTAACTGGCTTAACGTGCTGCAGCGCAATACCCAGGATAACAAGGATTACTGGCTCCCTGACGTGGGGGAGCAGGTTGAGGTGCTGCTCGATGCCAACGGCGAGGATGGTGTCATTCTGGGCGCGGTGTACTCAGACGTCGATAAACCACCGTTCAGCGACAAAAATGTCCGGGGCACAAAATACGCTGATGGTGCTGAGTTCAGCTATAACCGCGCGACCCATACGCTGACGGTTAAAGGCGGTATCGAGCATGTGGTGATCGAGGTTGCGGTGGGTATCAGCCTGAAGGGGAAAACTATTGATTTGACCGCTGACACCACCACGGTGAACGGCGACCTTGAAATCAACGGCAATGCCCACTCAACTGGCAGCATGCTCTCTGACGGCCAGAACTCCAATCATCACTCTCACTGACCTTCTTAAACGCCTTTAATATCGGCGTTCCCGCACAGGGGCAATGCTGCCCCCATGAAAACAACTTCCGTATTCTGGCAACCGGCTCTGCAGGCCCCTGGCGAAATCGTCCGGGGGCTGGATGATATCTGGCAGGCCATTCAAATCATACTGCGAACTCCTCGCGGCAGCGACCCGCATCGCCCGGAGTTCGGCAGCAACCTGCACCTTTATATCGACTGGCCCATCGACCGGGCTATTCCGCATGTGGTGCGCGAGTCCGTCGATGCCATCCGGCGCTGGGAGCCTCGCTGCCAGCTTATGTCGGTTAAACCTGCCGTCGACGGTGAACATCTTACGCTCCGGGTGAGCTGGAAAGGCTCTGACGGACAGCCCCGGACTCAGGAGCTTTTATGGCGCTGACAGAACCCGATTTCATTGAACGCGATGCCGACAAAATCACGGCTGAAATGATTGCTCAGTACGAAGCCGCAACCGGTAAAACGCTGTACCCCGCTCAGGCTGAACGCCTGTTGATTGACCTGTGGGCATACCGCGAAATGCTGGTCAGGGTGGCGGCGCAGGAAGCGGCCAAACAGAATCTGGTCGCCTTTGCCCGCGAGCCGATGATTGATTACCTCGGTGAACTGGTCGGTGTTTACCGCCTTGCCGCGCAGCCTGCCACCACCACGCTCCAGTTCTCCGTGGATGAGGCACTGGCCATTGACGTGCTGATTCCGGCAGGCACCCGCGTCAGCGCTTCCGACAGCATTATTTTTGCCACCGATACGGACGTGGTACTGAAAGCCGGATTGCTGCTGGTCAATGCCACGGCTACCTGTACCGAGCCGGGGGCAGCTGGCAACGGCTGGCAACCTGCGCAGGTCAGTCAGTTGCTTGATGAGATTGATAACGTCGACCTGCAGGTGACCAATCTGGCAGCCAGTTCTGGCGGTTCTGAGCAGGAAGACAATGACAGACTCCGCGAGCGTATCAAGCTGGCCCCGGAATCATTCACCAATGCCGGAAGCCGTATGGCATACCGCTTTCATGCCATGCAGGCCCATCCCAACATCGTCGATGTTGCGGTGCTTTCCCCGGTTCCCGGCACCGTAGAACTGTATCCGCTGCTCAGCACCGGCCTGCCGGACGACAGCATCCTCACGCTGGTAGAGAGTTTCTGCTCGGACGAAAAAGTCAGGCCGCTCACTGATACCGTGCGGGCTAAAACACCTGTGCAGGTGGATTACGCCATTGAAGCCAACATCACTATCTATCGTGACCAGGATGCTAACTCAATAAAGGACAACGCCAACAGCGCCATACAGAACTGGGTGGCGTCCCGTACCGCCACGCTGGGTCGCGATATTGTCCCCAGTCAGATTATCAGCGTGCTGTCCGTTGCCGGAGTGTATCAGGTCGAACTGGTGACACCGGTGCTGAAGGTGGTGGCAGAAAACGAATGGGCAAACTGTACGGCGATCACTCTTAACATGACCGGGGTGTCCGATGGCTGAGCCGTTACAACTTCCGCCACCGCTTGAGGGTGATATCAGCCTCAGAACGCTGGGAAGATTGGCCGGGCGGCTGGATAACATCGACCTGAGCGTACTGATGGTCTATCTCGTCGATATTGTCGACAGTTCCGCGCTGCCATGGCTGGGCGAGCAGTTCTCACTGTTCGGCGATGGCTGGGAGCTGGCGGAATCGGACGATGTACGCCGCATGCTTATCAAATCCGCTATCGAGCTGCACCGCTACAAAGGGACGCCGTGGTCAATCCGGGAAATTATCCGCCGTTTTGGCTTCGGCGAAGTGGATCTGATTGAAGGCACTGGCCAGATCGGCTACGACGGCAAACACACTTACAACGGGCTTTTCGTCCATGGCGATGCGGAAGCCTGGGCGGTTTATCGCGTCATCCTTCAACAGCCCATCACTAACGATCAGGCGGCGCTGTTACGCCAGACGCTCGCTGCTTTTGCTCCGGCCCGCTGCCATCTGGCAAGCCTGGAGTATCAGTCTGTCGCCATTCGCTACAACAACACCGTCAACTATGACGGCAGCTATAACCACGGGAGCAGTTAATTATGGCAAACCTACCCGAAACCCCGCAGTGGGAAGAAGGCATCTACCAGATTGAGGTCTCTGACCCCGTTCTGGGCGGGTCTGACGGAATTTCTAACCGTCAGGGTAAACAACTGGCCAGCCGCACGCTGTACCTGAAACAACAGGTTGAGAAAGGCGGTACAGACCTTGCGAAACACATCGCGGCAGCAGACCCGCATACACAGTACGCACCGAAAGCCAGCCCGACATTCACCGGCACGCCAACAGCGCCCACGCCTGCAAATAGCGATAACAGCAAGAAGCTGGCGACGACGGAGTTTGTGGCCAAAGCACTTGCGGCTCTTGCAGGCAGCGCCCCTGAGACGCTGGATACGCTTAAAGAGTTGGCGGATGCCCTCGGTAACGATCCGAATTTTGCGACCACGGTGCTTAACAAACTGGCGGAGAAGCTGGCCAAAGACCAGAACGGCGCAGATATTCCTGACCCGGCGCTCTTTGTCAAAAACCTTGGTTTAAGAGCAGCGGTGACAGGTACTGAATCCATGCTACGAATTCCTGCATTTATTAATGGCAAACCGGGTGAGTATGTTGTTCAGACACAAATATTGAGCAGCACCACAAGCAACGGCTTGATCGTCTTTCCAGAGGCATTTAACAATAAGTGCATGATAATCATTGCCGTTGATTATGCTTCTGCTGCTGTTGATAACTCTCGCGTCAGATTTAACATACCTACAAAATCGCAGTGTGAATGGTATGGGCAGACCATGTCCGTCAATCCAACTCCCGCTAACCCGTCCACGTGGGCATGGCTGGCAATAGGATATTAATATGAAATATTTCACAGCAAAACCGATTGGTCTCTATGACGATGAAAATAATGTCATCCCTACTGATGCTATCAGCATTAGCGAGGAACTGTACCTGCGTTTACTGGAAGGGCAGCGTAATGGTAAATTTATTCAAGCTGATTCTGCTGGTACTCCTGTGCTTGTCGAAGAGCTATCGCTAACGCATTCAGAACAAATTGAGATTGCCAGAAGTCAGCGTGCAGTACTTCTCTCAACAGCTAATGTAGAAATCGCATGGAGACAAGATGCAGTCGATGCAGGAATAGCGACGGAGGAAGAAACCGCCGCTTTAACTGAATGGAAGAAATACCGGGTGCAGTTGATGAGGGTTAATCCAGAGAAACCTGAATGGCCTCCTCTCCCGGGTGCGGGGGCCAACTGATATCCGGTGCGGTGCTGGTATCGACTTTAGTCAGTTTGTAGCGGTATCGCTGCCATTCGGCCAGGCGTGGCACTTCGGCATCATCGATATAGCCCCCTGCCTGAGCATCCACTAGTGGGGCGATAATCGTTGTCGCCTCAGCCAGTAATGTTGTTTTCCTCTGTTCTGCTATCGCTACGTCTGCTATGTGTTGTTTTGCAATATCCGTCACCCAGCTATTACCTTCCCATGTATCGTATGGCGTGGCAGGTGCCTGTGTAGTGGTATTCTCTGGGTAACTTCCAGGCAAAGAGATGATTACTGCTTCACCGGTTTCAGTGTTATATACTGTTTCACCACGATGGTCGGTAACATACTCCCAGGAGGTAAAATCTTCTGTTCGACAAACAGTAAAGCCATCTTTACTGTTACCTGGAGCATCAATGCAGGAATTAGCCGGAATGCCAACCCCCACAGCCAGATATTCAACTGTTGAATCAAGATATTCTCGTGTCTCGCCGTCGTAGTTATAGACGGTAATATTACCTGCCACTGTAGCGATAAGTTCGCTGTTCAGTTCTGCTTTCATCATCATGCTGCTCTCACGATGTAGTTAAATGCAATATTGCGCGGACGAGTTTCATTCCCACCATTACCCGCTGTACCGTATTTGCCGTTGAACTTTCCATTTACAGAGCCGCCAGCCCAAACTGCATTGTCAGTCGATAGCAATAAATCTCCTTCTCGGTCGTTCGGTGTTAATACGCTTGAATCCCACGCATCCCAGGCAGTAACTCCGTGGTTATGCGAACGAAAACTATCAGCTTGTCCTTCTAGCAGCATTCGCCCGCCGTCTACTCCCCGCCCGTCATCCCAGCCACGGATAAACTCGCCGCGCAGGTCTGGAAGTTTCAGCGCCGGATATGCCTGCGCCAGTTTAGGGTACTGCGCTGCTGTGAACGCTGCTCCGTTGCACTTGAGCCACCCCGTTGGTAACGTTGCTGACGGCCACGGAATGGGCACGCCAACCGGCAAAGCAGAGCCTTCTCCTAAACCAAGGTTTTTGGAAAAGCGGTTACACATAGCGAAATCTGTAAAAATCCTCCCGCTGCGACATAGAGGAGGAGAATTGATGGCCATCATTGGTTATATCCGCGTATCAACAATCGACCAGAACAGCGATTTACAGCGTAATGCACTCACAAGCGCAAACTGTGACCGCATTTTTGAAGACCGTATGAGTGGAAAAGTTGCCAGCCGTCCCGGTCTGAAACGCGCTTTAAAGTGCGTTAATAGCGGAGACACCCTGGTCGTGTGGAAACTGGACAGGCTGGGGCGCAGCGTTAAGAACCTGATCGCACTGATATCAGAGTTACATGAACGCGGTGCCCACTTCCGCTCTTTAACAGACAGTATTGATACCAGCACTGCCATGGGGCGCTTCTTTTTCCACGTGATGTCGGCACTGGCGGAGATGGAACGCGAGCTAATCGTCGAACGGACAGTGGCCGGGCTGGCAGCAGCCAGAGCACAAGGACGCGTAGGTGGAAGGCCCAACGCATTAAAAGTGCATGAACGAGAGCAGATTGGGCGGCTATTGGCGAAGGGGCACACCCGCCAGCAGTTGGCCATTATCTATGGTGTAGGGTTATCGACGCTTTACCGATACTTTCCGGTGGATGGTCAGAGGAAGGATAACGCAGTAGGAATGTAATTCTTTTGCGAATATTGAAACGCCGCAGCGATGCCATTTATCTCACGGAAATGGGCGCATTTATCGCGCGGCGCATCAGCTGGACTGGAACCGCCCGCCGCGTCAGATGAACAGTACCTCCTACTTCTACAATCACGCCAGTCAGTGGCGCTACGAGAAGCTGACCGCGCAGGAACTGCTTTCCCCGCTGGCCGATCCGGCGAAATATACCGGCCATCTGATCGACTTTAACGTTCGCGCCGAACGTATGGGCTGGCTGCCATCTGCACCGCAGCTCAACCTCAACCCGCTGAGTCTGAAAGCCAAAGCCGAAGCCGCCGGCATGACGCCGCAGGCGTACACCGTGCAGGCGCTGAAGTCCGGCGACATCCGTTTTGCCAGTGAACAGCCGGATAGCGGGCAGAACCATCCGCGCAACATGTTCATCTGGCGCTCTAACCTGCTGGGATCTTCCGGCAAAGGACATGAATACATGCTGAAGTACCTGCTGGGTGCGGACAGCGGTATTCAGGGGGAAGAATTGGGTTCGACCGATGACGTTAAACCGGAAGAGGTCGAGTGGCAGACTGCAGCCCTTGAAGGCAAGCTGGATCTGCTGGTGACGCTCGATTTCCGCATGTCCAGCACCTGCCTGTTCTCCGATATCGTCCTGCCGACCGCCACCTGGTACGAAAAAGACGACATGAACACGTCAGACATGCACCCGTTTATCCACCCGCTTTCCGCCGCCGTCGACCCGGCGTGGGAATCGAAAAGTGACTGGGAGATCTACAAAGGCATCGCCAAAGCATTTTCGAGCATCTGCCAGGGCCATCTGGGGACCGAAACCGACGTCGTGCTGCAACCGTTACAGCACGACTCGCCGGCAGAACTGGCCCAGCCGTTTGCGATCCAGGACTGGCGCAAAGGCGAATGTGACCTGATCCCGGGCAAAACCGCACCGAATATCATCGCCGTCGAGCGCGACTATCCGGCCACCTACGAGCGCTTTACCTCGCTGGGGCCGCTGATGGATAAACTCGGCAACGGCGGTAAAGGCATTGGCTGGAAAACCCAGACCGAAGTCGATTTCCTCGGCAAGCTCAACTACGTCAAGCTCGACGGCCCGGCCAAAGGCCGCCCGTGTATTGAGACCGCGATAGATGCCGCAGAAGTGATCCTCGCCCTCGCCCCGGAAACCAACGGTCAGGTAGCCGTGAAGGCCTGGGAAGCGCTGGCGGAATTTACCGGCCGCGAACACGCGCACCTGGCGCTCAACAAGGAAGATGAAAAAATCCGCTTCCGCGACATTCAGGCGCAGCCGCGTAAAATTATCTCCAGCCCCACCTGGTCGGGTCTGGAAGATGAACATGTCTCGTACAACGCGGGCTACACCAACGTACACGAGCTGATCCCATGGCGTACCGTTTCCGGTCGTCAGTCGCTGTACCAGGATCACCCGTGGATGCGCGACTTCGGCGAAAGCCTGGTGGCCTACCGTCCGCCTATCGATACCCGCAGCGTCAGTCAGATGAACGCAATACCGCCAAACGGGTTCCCGGAAAAAGCGCTCAACTTCCTGACGCCGCACCAGAAATGGGGTATTCACTCCACCTACAGCGAGAACCTGCTGATGCTGACGCTGTCGCGCGGCGGGCCGATCGTCTGGCTGAGTGAAACCGACGCCAAAGAACTGGGCATTGCCGATAACGACTGGATTGAAGCCTTCAACGCTAACGGTGCGCTGACCGCCCGCGCGGTGGTCAGCCAGCGCGTGCCGCCGGGCATGACCATGATGTATCACGCCCAGGAGCGTCTGATGAATATTCCAGGCTCGGAGGTCACCGGTCGACGCGGCGGTATCCACAACTCGGTCACGCGTATTTGCCCGAAACCTACCCATATGATTGGCGGCTATGCGCAGCTTGCCTACAGCTTTAACTACTACGGCACGGTCGGTTCGAACCGCGATGAGTTCATTATGATCCGCAAAATGAAAAATATTAATTGGCTGGACGATGAAGGCCATGACCAGGTACAGGAGGCGGCAAAATGAAGATTCGCTCGCAGGTTGGGATGGTGTTAAATCTTGATAAATGCATTGGCTGCCATACCTGCTCCGTGACCTGTAAAAACGTCTGGAGCAGCCGCGAAGGCATGGAATATGCGTGGTTCAACAACGTGGAAACCAAACCGGGCATCGGTTTCCCGAAGGATTGGGAAAACCAGGAAAAGTGGCAAGGTGGTTGGGTACGCGGTATATCCGGTAAGCTGACGCCGCGCCTCGGCGGGCGTATTGGCGTGCTGTCGAAAATATTCGCCAACCCGCTGATCCCGGGGATTGACGACTATTACGAGCCGTTCACCTACGATTACCAGCATCTGCACAACGCGCCGGAAGGCAAACATCTGCCAACCGCCCGCCCGCGCTCGCTGATCAGCGGGCAGCGGATGAACAAAATTGAATGGGGCCCGAACTGGGAAGAACTGCTCGGCGGCGAATTCGAAAAGCGCGCCCACGACCATAACTTCCAGGAAATGCAAAAGGAGATGTACGGTCAGTTTGAAAACACCTTCATGATGTACCTGCCGCGTCTGTGCGAACACTGCCTGAACCCAAGCTGCGTTGCCACCTGTCCAAGCGGTGCTATCTACAAGCGTGAAGAAGACGGCATTGTGCTGATCGATCAGGACAAATGCCGCGGCTGGCGTATGTGCATCAGCGGCTGTCCGTACAAAAAAATCTACTTCAACTGGAAGAGCGGCAAGTCGGAAAAATGCATCTTCTGCTACCCGCGCATCGAGTCCGGCCAGCCGACCGTGTGCTCGGAAACCTGCGTTGGCCGCATCCGCTACCTGGGCGTGCTGCTGTACGATGCTGACCGCATTGAAGAGGCCGCCAGCACCGAGAAAGAAACCGATCTTTATGAACGCCAGTGCGATGTGTTCCTCGACCCACACGACCCGGCGGTGATTGAAGAAGCGCTAAAACAAGGCATCACCCAGAACACCCTCGACGCCGCCCAGCGTTCGCCGGTATACAAAATGGCGATGGACTGGAAGCTGGCGCTGCCGCTGCATCCAGAATACCGTACCCTGCCAATGGTCTGGTACGTGCCGCCGCTGTCGCCGATTCAGTCCGTTGCGGACGCAGGCGGCCTGCCGAAAACCGACAGCATTCTGCCAGCGGTCGAAAGCCTGCGTATTCCGGTACAGTACCTGGCAAATATGCTAAGTGCGGGCGACACCGGCCCGGTGCTGCGCGCGCTGAAACGCATGATGGCCATGCGTCACTACAAACGCTCGCAGACCGTTGAAGGGGTCACCGACACGCGCGCGCTGGAAGAAGTGGGCTTAAGCGTCGAACAGGTTGAAGAAATGTACCGCTACCTGGCGATTGCCAACTACGAAGATCGTTTCGTGATCCCCACCAGCCATCGTGAAATGGCGGAAGATGCCTTCCCGGAAAGCAAGGGCTGCGGCTTCACCTTCGGCGACGGTTGTCACGGGTCGGACACCAAGTTCAACCTGTTTAACAGCCACCGTATTGATGCCATCAACATCGGGGAGAAAGACTAATGCGAGTCCTGAAAATCATCGGGCTGCTGCTGGAGTACCCCGATGAGCTAAGCTGGGACAACAAGGCGGAGCTGTTTGCGCTGATTGACAGCGACGCCCCGGCGCTGCGTCCCTTCCTTGAACAACATCTGGCGGCCTCGCTGCTTGATAAGCAGGCTGAATGGTGCGAAATTTTCGAGCGCGGGCGCGCGACGTCACTCATGCTGTTTGAGCACGTGCATGCGGAATCCCGCGACCGTGGTCAGGCGATGGTTGAGCTCATGTCGCAGTATGAACAGGCCGGTTTGCAGCTCGACTGCCGCGAACTGCCTGACCATCTGCCGCTCTATCTTGAGTATCTCAGCATTCTGCCACAGGCTCAGGCGCAGGAAGGCCTGCAAAACGTCGCGCCGATTCTGGCGCTGATTGGCGGGCGGCTGAAACAGCGCCAGGCACCGTGGTATCAGCTGTTCGACACCCTGCTGTCATTGGCGAAAACATCATTATCAAGTGACAGTGTCACAAAACAGGTGGCGGGTGAAGCGCGAGATGATACCCGTCAGGCGCTGGACGCAGTCTGGGAAGAAGAACAGGTGAAGTTTATCGAAGATAACGCCACCGCCTGTGACAGTTCCCCACTGCAAAGTTATCAACGACGCTTTAGCCAGGACGTGGCGCCACAGTATGTCGACGTCCGTGCGGGAGGCCCGAAATGATACAGTACCTCAACGTCTTTTTTTACGATATCTACCCTTACCTCTGCGGCACGGTGTTCCTGCTGGGCAGCTGGCTGCGCTACGACTACGGTCAGTACACGTGGCGCGCCTCCTCCAGCCAGATGCTCGACAAGCGCGGAATGGTGATTTGGTCCAACCTGTTCCACGTCGGTATTCTGGGGATCTTCTTCGGCCACTTCTTCGGCATGCTGACGCCGCACTGGGTCTATGAATCCTGGCTGCCGCTGTCGCAGAAACAGCTGATGGCGATGATTCTCGGCGGTGCCTGTGGGGTAATGACGCTGGTCGGCGGCGCTGGTCTGCTGATTCGTCGTCTGTTCAACCCGCGCATTCGCGCAACCTCATCGACGGCGGATATTCTGATCCTCAGTATTTTGCTGATCCAGTGCTGCCTCGGCCTGACCACCATTCCGTTCTCCGCGCAGCACCCTGACGGCAGCGAAATGCTGAAGCTAGGGAAGGTGCGAATAAGCAGGTCATTTCTTCCCAAGCTGACTCGCTGATTAAAATTTCGCGGATCTGGGCCGATTTTTTTCCCGCAAATACATCGAATCAGCCTATTTAGGCTATTTTTTCCACCATTTCTGGCGTTATTTCCGGTTTTTACTGAGATCTCTCCCACTGACGTATCATTTGGTCCACCCGAAACAGGTTGGCCAGGGTGAATAACATCGCCAGTTGGTTATCGTTTTTCAGCAGCCCCTTGTATCTGGCTTTCACGAAGCCGAACTGTCGCTTGATGATGCGAAACGGGTGCTCCACCCTGGCCCGGATGCTGGCTTTCATGTATTCGATGTTGATGGCCGTTTTGTTCTTGCGTGGATGCTGTTTCAAGGTTCTTACCTTGCCGGGGCGCTCGGCGATCAGCCAGTCCACATCCACCTCGGCCAGCTCCTCGCGCTGTGGCGCCCCTTGGTAGCCGGCATCGGCTGAGACAAATTGCTCCTCTCCATGAAGCAGATTACCCAGCTGATTGAGGTCATGCTCGTTGGCCGCGGTGGTGACCAGGCTGTGGGTCAGGCCACTCTTGGCATCGACACCAATGTGGGCCTTCATGCCAAAGTGCCACTGATTGCCTTTCTTGGTCTGATGCATCTCCGGATCGCGTTGCTGCTCTTTGTTCTTGGTAGAGCTGGGTGCCTCAATGATGGTGGCATCCACCAAAGTGCCTTGGGTCATCATGACGCCTGCTTCGGCCAGCCAGCGATTGATGGTCTTGAACAATTGACGGGCCAGTTGATGCTGCTCGAGCAGGTGGCGGAAATTCATGATGGTGGTGCGATCCGGCAGGGCGCTATCCAGGGATAATCGGGCAAACAGGCGCATGGAGGCGATTTCGTACAGAGCATCTTCCATCGCGCCATCGCTCAGGTTGTACCAATGCTGCATGCAGTGAATGCGTAGCATGGTTTCCAGCGGATAGGGCCGTCGGCCATTGCCCGCCTTGGGATAAAACGGCTCGATGACAGCGGTCATATTCTGCCATGGCAGAATCTGCTCCATGCGGGAGAGGAAAATCTCTTTTCGGGTCTGACGGCGCTTAGTGCTGAATTCACTATCGGCGAAGGTGAGTTGATGGCTCATGATGTCCCTCTGGGATGCGCTCCGGATGAATATGATGATCTCATATCAGGAACTTGTTCGCACCTTCCCTAGTGGACTGGGCGCAGGCGGTGGTCACCTTCCACGGCGGCGCATCGGCGCACCTGGACGGCGTAGCCTGGGTTTACCGCGTGCATCTGGTGCTCGGCATGACCATCTTTCTGCTGTTCCCGTTCACCCGCCTGGTGCACGTCTGGAGCGCGCCGGTGGAATACCTGACTCGCCGTTATCAGGTCGTGCGCTCACGCCGGTAACCGTTTTAATCCCTGTAGCCCGGCCGAGCATCGCGACGCCGGGTTTTTTACGCCACAAACAAAATACTAAACCTAATCTCAACCACTTTATCTTTCACCACCGCAATGAATAATAACGCGCTATATTACGCTCGTTGAATTTACCAGCGTGCCTGAAAGCACGCGGGGAATATAAATTCACTCAGCATCGTAATTAATAATCTTGTTATGGCGAGGCTCCTGAATAAACATAAGTTATCGCCCTGGTGGTATCGAGAGAGACCATCACAGGGAAATACAGGCATCCATCGAATCAAGGTGTTGCCAAGATAACTTCTGACGGCTCAAGGTCGTACAGATACGTTGTTCAGTGCTAAAACCGGGACGTAGGGATTTTTCTCAGCATTTCCAGTTTTGTTCGCCCTATATAGAATTTCTATAGGGAACATTTTGATGTCTTATATTCATGCCACTGCGCCGCACTATCCAACTGCCCCGGCTACGGGCGATATTATCTCAAGCTACATGTCGATAACGTTTATTTCGTTGCCGGAACCACTCAGCGTAAAAGAAGCGCGCGAGATGTTCCTGCGACAATTAAATGACGATCATTTCCCCTGCGCCGTATTCGTGGTTTCCGGCGACAACCTGCGTGGAATATTATCGACTCGCGCGCTGTTACAAGCGTCCGACGATCATCAGCCGGTCGCGCAGCTGATGACCACCACCCTATTCCACGTCGGCCCGGACGATACCCGCGACGTGGCCGCGGAGCTTATCGAAAAGCACCGCCTGACGCTGCTACCGGTGATTGAAAACGGCAAGCTTATCGGCTGCCTCAATGAAAAAGAAATTGATAAGCTGTTAGCCGATGAAATCACCGAAGATGCGCAGCTTCAGGGGGCGACGTTGCCGCTGGAAAAACCGTATCTGGAGATTAGCCCGGTTACGCTGTGGAAAAAACGCGCCGTCTGGCTGCTGCTGCTGTTTATCGCGGAAGCGTACACCAGCACCGTGATTCAGCACTTTGAAGAGGCGCTGGAGTCCGCCATTGCGCTAGCCTTCTTTATCCCGTTGCTGATTGGCACCGGGGGCAACAGCGGTACGCAAATCACCTCGACGCTGGTGCGCGCCATGGCGCTAGGCGAAGTGGGCTTAAGGGATCTGGGGCGAATTCTGCGTAAAGAGATGTCGACGGCGATGCTGGTCGCCATCACGCTCGGCGCGGCAGGCTGCCTGCGAGCATGGATCATGGGCATTGGCCCGGAAATCACCTTTATCGTCAGCCTGACGCTGGTGTGCGTTACCATCTGGAGTGCGATCGTCTCCTCGGTGATCCCGCTGGTCATTAAACGCGTCGGCATCGACCCGGCGGTGGTTTCCGCGCCGTTTATCGCCACGCTGATTGACGGCACCGGGCTGATTATCTACTTCAAAATCGCCCAGCATTTCTTAGGGTTAAACTAGCGCGAAGCCTCTCATTCCGTAGCCCAGCCAAGCGAAGCGCCGCCGGGGTTTGGCTCGGTACTCATTCCCGCCGGCGCTTCGCTTGGCCGGGCTACAGGGTGAAGGTGTCGCCGGTTGCCGGGGAGATAACCTCCGGCAGCCACAGTTTTCCCCACGCGCCGGTGCAGTGGCAGCCCATGACTTTATCGGGCTTAAGCTGCTGTAAAAATTGCCTGACCTGCCAGAGCGTGCGCGGAGAAGCACTGCGCAGATGAAAACCGCCGATAATCGCGTGGACCTTGTCGATGCCGGTTATCTGCTGGCAGTGCCGCACAATGTTGATAATCCCGCGGTGCCCACAGCCGGTAATAATGACCAGCCCGCGTTCGGACAGATAAATCAACACCCCCTCATCAATCACGTAATCCGTTTGATCGCCGGTCACACCGTAGGCTTTGGGGCTATCAACGGCTATTTCGCCTGACCAGATAAAACGGTCACTAATGTGCAGCGGCGCGCGGGTGTACTCCATACGATGGCGAGCGTAATCAATCTCCAGCGACAGCTTTTTGATTTTATGGCTGCGCCCCGCCACGTTCAGCGCGGCATAGCGCTCGTTGCCAATGGTCGGGTGGCAAATAATGCGGCTGTTATCCGGCAGCCAGGGCACGCCGCCGCAATGGTCGTAATGACCGTGTGAAAGCACCGTCGCCGTGAGGTTATCCAGCGAAATCCCCATTCGTTCGGCATTGTGCTGGAAGCTGTCATCGGGGCCGGTGTCGAAAAGAATCGAGGTGGTTTCATCCTCAAGCAGCAGACTTAATCCCGCTTTGGCTCGGAGTCCGCTATCGGCACCACGAGCCAGCTGGTTTTCAAGCAATACGCGAAGCGTTAAGGCCATCATCTCATCCCTGAAGGTTACGTTATGACGTAACCGTATATTATTTCCCGGCTTCGGGATGGGTATCGAATGCCGCCATAATGGCCGCCAGTTCGCTGACGCTAAAGCCGTATTTCGGATCGGTCACGCCAAGCCCGAAGCGAGTTTGCAACGCTTCGTACAGCGCGGGCACATCCGGGAAATCCATCTTCTCGACCACGTGATTGTTATCCCAGTGGGTAAAGTGGAAGTTGGTTAGCGTCATTTTGCCACCGTCCGGCAGATGGCGACACATCAGCAGATGGTGGCGGAAATGCGACTGCGGCCAGTGAGCCGACCAGAAGTTGCCCATCACGTAATCTGACGCATACTGACGACCTAAATCGAAGTGATACATCGACTGCCAGTGATCGTGGTGGCTGAACTGTAAAATCCATTCCTGATTTTCATACAGCAGACGATAGTCGCCGTGCGGCGTTGTCTGGGTGATATCCGCCAGCAGCTTGATTGGCGCGGTCAGCGTCTGTCCGCCAAAGCCGACGTCAGCAATCCAGCGCTCGCCGTCAACGTCCACCAGCAGCAGGCGGTGGGTTCTCGGCGGCATCTGCGGCGGATGCGATAGCACCACGCGGCCCAGCAGGCTGCGCACGTGGAAACCCAGTTCGCGCAGCGCGCGCTCGAACAGACCGTTTTGTTCAAAACAGTAGCCGCCACGGCGTGCGTGAACCAGCTTATCTTCCAGCGATTGATCGTCGAGGTGCATCTCGCGCGGCAGCAGCACGTCAAGGTTCTCGAAGGGAATGGCGCTGTTATGGTGGATATGCAGACTGCGCAGCGTCTCAATGGATACGTCAGGGGTTCCCGTCCAACCGAGACGAGCAAAATAGGCGCTTAAGAAAGGGGTCATCAATGCCTCCAGCGTTGGTGTCCGTTCTTTATAACCTATTTTGCCCGCTCCACTGACCGATTTGTGCGATCGGTTAACCTACCGTGTACTTCGCTGCATTAACCCCAGCGCGGTCAGCATTAACCCCAGCCCGACGAACAGCGTCAGGCTCGCCATCGCCATCCCCTGGCCGACCGAACCCTGCTCGAACTGCCGCCAGATAAACACCGCTACGGTCTGCGTCCCCGCCGGTGCCAGCAGCAGCGAGGTCACCAGTTCACGGGAAGCAACGGCAAACACCATCAGCATCGCCGCCAGCAGCGCCGGAAACACCAGCGGCAGGACAATCAACCGTAGCGCCAGCCACGGCGATGCGCCGTGCACCCGCGCCGCGGGCTCCAGATTATTCCCCAACTGACGCAGCGCGCTGCCGACATAGCGTACCGGCCACGGCAGTAACAGACAGCAATAAGAGAGCAGCAGCATAAACCACGTGTTGTAAGGTGAGACCGGCCAGAACGGCTGATTCCACAGTAGAATCAGCCCAACGCCCACCACCACTCCCGGCAACGCCGCTGGCATCAGCGACAGCGCATCAATCAGTGCGCTGCCTTTGATTTTTTGTACCAGCACCAGCCAGGCCGCCACCAGCCCGAGCAGGCCGACAATCAGCGCCGACGCCAGCGCCAGCGATAAACTAGTGCCCAGCGCCGACAGCGCATCGCCCTGCTGAGCGAACAGCGCGCTAAAGTGCTTCAACGTAAAGTTGCCCATGTTCAATCCGCCGGAAAGCGTCCCCATCAGGCTGGTTGCGACCATCGACGCGCCGGGAAGCAGAACCGCCAGGCCACCAACGCCGCCCATCACCAGCAACGCAGGTAGCGTCATCACACCGAGCGACGCCCCGCTGTTCTCCCCGGGTTTTCCGGTGACGCTGGTGACCTCCGTCGTTCCCGTCAGCCGTTTTTGTAACCACCAGGCGAGCAGCGCCACGGTAATCAGCAGCACCGACAGCAGCGACGCACCGGTGAGATCGATAGGCCAGTCCGCGAGCTTTTTCTCAATGCCCACGGTGAGCATCACCACGCCCGCCCGCGAGCCCAGCGCCGCGGGCACACCGTACTCTTCAATCGCCAGAGTAAAGGCCAGCAGCATCCCCGCCGCCAGCGCCGGGGAAAGCATCGGCAGCGTGACGTGCCAGAATGCCCGCCAGGCGCTCGCCCCGTGAACCCGTGCAACAATTGCCAGCCGCAGCCCGCTCGCCAGCAGGCTGCGGGAGACGGCAAAATAGACCACCGGGAAGATATTCAGGGTCATCACCAGCACGATCCCGGTGCGGCTAAACAGCAGATCGTTCAGATCCCAACCGGTCAACTGCTGCAGGTAACCGTTATGCTGGAGCACCAGCATCCATGACAGCGCAGCGATATACGGTGGCGTGAGGAACGGAATTAAGAACAGCAGATCCCACAGTTTCGGCAGCGGCAGGTTAAACAGCCCGCGCAGCACGCCGAGCGGCAGGCCGACAATCACGCTCATCAACGCCACGCCGCAGGCAATCCATAAGGTTCCGCCGAGCATCGGCATCACTTGCGGATCGCTCAGTAAAGCCGTAATCCCACTAAACGGCTGATGCAGCGAACCGGCGCTGAACTGCGGGAAAATAGCCTGTAACAGGATAAAAAAGAGCGGCAATGCCACCAGCACCACCAAAGCGATGAGGGTGACGAGAGAGAGGGATTTTTGTTTCACCCGAGGTTCCAGATTGTAGCCCGGCCAGGCGAAGCGCCGCCGGGGCTGTAGACAATGCTAAATCCCGGCGTCGCTTCGCTCGGCCGGGCGATGGAAATTTACTGCCCGAACAACGTATTAAACCGAGCCAGAACGGCGCTGCGCTCGCTGCTACCATCGCTGGCGGCTGGCAGTACTTTCAGGTCGTTCAGCAACGGGCGTTTCGCCGACACATCGCTGCGAGCCGGCATCAGCCACGCTTCGGCCACCATTGCCTGACCTTCCGGCGACAGCACGTAGTCGACAAAGGCTTTCGCCTCATCCGCATGTTGTGTGGATTTGAGGATCATCATCGGGCGCGGCGCAATCACCGTACCGCTTGCCGGGAAAATCACCTTCAGCGATTCGCCCTGGGCGATATTACCGTAGGAGACATAGTCCACCGCGCCAAATACCGCCGCTTTCGCCCCCTGCATCACCGGCGTCACCGCCTGCGCGTTCGGCCCGCTCACCACCATGCCGTTCTTTCTCAGTTCATCAAACAGCGCCCAGGCTTTCTCGCCCATACCGTTTTGTAACCCGATCAGCAAATCGAGCGAGGCACCGGAGAGCGCCGGGTCCGGCGTGGTGACGTTGTCTTTAAACGCCGCTTCGGTCAGATCGCGCCACTCTTTCGGCTCCGGAGTACCGCTTTTGGTGTTCCAGACAATCCCCAGCGCCGAAATACCCTGCGCCACATAGTCGGTAGATTTCAACGCCGCCGGAACCTTATCGGCATTCCCGCTCTGATATGGCAGCAACCAGCCGCGGCCGTGCAAGTCTTCAGCGGTGTCCCACGAGGCGGAAATCAGCACATCCGCCTGCGGGTTAGCCTGCTCGGCTTCCAGACGGGCCATCACCTTGCCGGTGGTGGCCTGGAAAATATTCACCTTCACACCGGTTTTCTTTTCATAGCCGCTGGCCAGATTTTTTGCCAGTGAACCTGGGCCTGCGGTGTATACGGTCAGCGCATGGGCGCTGGAAATCATCGAAGCAGATAACATCATCGCGAGCGCAACGCCTTTTTTAACGGATTTCATACCAATTCCCCTGAGGTAGAAGCAACAGTGCGAACAGCAGCAATGCTGCCCGCAGAAAGGTGCACAATTCGGTCGGCCAGCAGTTCGGCCTCGCGGCGGTCGTGGGTGACGTACACGGCGGTGATGCCGAGCTGGCGCAGCAGTCGGCTCATCTCCAGACATAACGATTCACGCAGTTCGCTATCGAGGTTGGAAAGCGGTTCATCAAACAGCAGTACCCGTGGTTCGGCGACGATCGCCCTTGCCAGCGCCACGCGCTGCTGCTGCCCGCCGGAGAGCCCGGAAGGCTTACGTTCGCCAAAACCGGAAAGCCCGACCATCGCCAGCGCGTCATTAACACGGCGCGTCCGCTCATCGCGGGCCACGCCGCGCATTCGCAGTGAAAAAGCGACGTTTTCAGCGGCAGTCATATGCGGCCACAGCGCATAGTCCTGGAAAACCATGCCAATATCGCGCTGTTCGGGCGGCAGCCCCCAGCCGGGTCTGGCAATCAGACGGTCGCCAAAATGAATTTCACCTTCAGCGGGAACGGTGAGCCCTGCCAGCAGGCGCAGTAACGTGCTTTTGCCGCAGCCGGAAGGCCCAAGCAATGCCACGATGCTGCCCGCATCGATCTGCAGGTTGATGTGATTAAGAACGGTGGTGGCACCGAAAGCGAAAGAAACGCCATCGAGCCGAATGCCAGTTAGCGCGCGCATTTTCGCCCTCCCCGATGGGAAAGCGATGCTTCACCCGTGGTCGAAATCCGACGGGCCGCGCTCACCTGCATGAAGATCAGGGGAGCCAACATATTGTTATCCTCTTTGGGACTTAGTGCTGGCGACTATAGGCAGGTGATATGACGTATTGATTACGCTTTTATTGCGATTTAGTGTGTGGTTAACCGCATCCCATTATTCAGGAAATCCTTATGAGCCGTTTTCGCCCCGTTGAACTTCACCACGCCAGCCGCCTGCTCAATCACGGCCCGACCATCCTCATTACCAGCTTTGACGTCGAGTCAAAACGACGCAACGTGATGGCCGCGGCCTGGTCAATGCCGGTGGAGTTCGAGCCGCCGCGGATCGCTATCGTGGTCGATAAGAGCGCCTGGTCGCGGGAAATTATTGAGCGCAACGGCACGTTCGGCATCGTGGTGCCAGGCGTCGCCGCCGCCAGTTGGACGTATGCCGTTGGCAGCGTCAGCGGACGCGAAGAGGATAAATTCAACGCCTACGGTATTCCGGTGGTAAAAGGCCCGGTGCTGGGGCTGCCGGTAATTGAAGAGAAATGTCTGGCGTGGATGGAGTGCCGACTGCTGCCCGCCACGGCCGCCGCCGGGCAGTACGATACGCTGTTTGGCGAAGTGGTTTCCGCCGCGGCGGATGAACAGGCGTTTGTCGCCGGACGCTGGCATTTCGACGACGATAAGCGCAATACGCTGCATCATCTTGGCGCAGGAACGTTCGTAGCAAGCGGAAAACAAGTCCGCGCCAATACACCGTCAGAGTAACTCAGCAAGCGCCGCCGGGGAGGGTTCGGTGCCATTCCCGGCGGCGCTTCGCTTGGCCGGGCTGCGGAGTCTTACATGCTGTAGCCGGGTTTTTTAATCAGCTCATCCATATGTGGGGCAATCTCGGTATCCCACACCTGCTGCCAGTCGCTCTGCTGCACCTGATTCAGGGCAACGCTAACGGCGCCCTCTTTGCTATTCAGATGGCGAATTAATACTTCGGTGATGTCCGCTGCCAGCGCGGTTTTTTGCTCGTCGTTCAGGTCGCGGGGAAAACATTTGATATCAACGTGTGGCATCTGCAGGGCTCCTTATGGTTAGAGCCATAAAGCTACCATAGCCTGGCGTAAACCACTGCCTTTTCGTGCGCTTAAGCGACAGATTGCCGCGCCTTTTCGGCCATCAATTGCCTGATAAACGCTTCGGTTTCACGCTGATTACGCAGCCGCACAAAGCGGATATGCTGCCACGCGGGGTCGGCCATATCCCGCAGATAGCGCGCGCGGTTTGGCCGCCAGGTTTTCAGCGTCCAGAGGATGATGGAGTCACGGCTGAAGAAGGAACGCCGGAAGCTCTCCCGGTTACCGGTGCCCGGCCACAATTCCTGTTGTCGCCACGCCCGGCTTGCGGCACGCCCGACAGCCTGGCGGAAGGTGCGCCAGAAGCTGTAATCGACCCACACCACCAGATCCACGTCGCGCCATTTTACCGGGCGACTGCGATTGTAATTACCGTCCAGCACCCAGGCCGGTGCAGCGGTTGCCTGCGTCAGCGCGGCAAAGAGTTCCTCATCGGTTACGCCCTGCCAGTCTGGTCGCCAGTAAAGCGTATCCATTTCGATATAGGGCACGGAAAACAGCGTCGCCAGACGCTTTGCCAGCGTCGATTTCCCCACGCCGCTAGTGCCTACCACATTGATTTTCATTGGCCTCTCACTCACGTTCCCGGGTTGCATATCGCGCGACGAACATTAAACTAAAAAAAACCCTCTGGAGCTATGAACCAGATTCATTAATGGCCACATCCCATGCTTAAAGACAACATCAACGACCTCATTTCGTTTATGGTCGTGGCGCGCGAGCGCAGCTTTACCCGTGCGGCGGCGCAGCTTGGCGTGTCGCAGTCGGCGCTGAGCCACGCGATGCGCAATCTGGAAAGCCGTCTCGACGTACGTCTGCTGACCCGCACCACCCGCAACGTGGCACCAACCGAGGCGGGCGAAAAACTGTATCAGCGTCTTAGCCCACATCTGCTGGAAATTGAGCAGGAGATTTCCGCGCTGCGTGACACCCGCGATCGTCCGGCGGGAAATATTCGCCTGACGGTGGGCGAACATTCGATGAATACGCTGATCTGGCCGCGAATCAAGCCATTTATGCAGCAATACCCGGAAATCAATATTGAAGTGACCGTCGACAACGGTCTGACCGATATTGTTGATGCGCGCTACGACGCCGGTATCCGGCTGGGTGAACAGGTGGCGCGCGATATGATAGCCGTGCGAATCGGCCCGGATATGCGCATGGCCGTCGTTGGCTCACCGGACTATCTGGCACGCTGCGGCGTGCCGCAAACGCCGCATGATTTACAGCATCACCGCTGTATTAATATGCGCCTGCCTACCCGCGGCGGGTTGTACGCATGGGAATTCGAAAAGGATGGCGAACCGCTGCGCGTCCGGGTTGAGGGCCAGCTGATTCTTAACTGTCTGCCGCAGCGTCTGGAAGCCGCTGAAGCGGGCCTGGGGTTAGCCTATGTGCCGGAAGACACCATCGCCGATGCCGTGGCCGCCGGACGTTTGCAGTCGGTGCTTGAAGACTGGTGTGCGCCGTTTGCCGGCTACTATCTCTACTACCCCAGCCGCCGTCAGCACACCGCCGCCTTTGCACTGCTGGTCGATGCGCTACGCTACCCGTAGCGACGATTTTGTAGGCCTGATAAGGCGAAGCCTTATCAGGCCTACATTCCTCTTGCGCTAAACAGCAGATTTAGGCTGCAGGTTTTCGTCAAACGCCAGACGCTTACGGTCCGGCTCTTCTTCGGTTAACGGTTCGACGGCAACCAGCGTCTTCTGACAGCGGTCGACCAGCACCTGATACTCGCGGGTGCCCTGCTTTTTCCACTCGAGCTCCTGCTCGGTTAAGGCGCGAATCGCCTTCGCCGGGCTGCCGATAATCAGGTGGTTAGCTGGCATTTCCGCCCGCGCCTTCACGAAAGCACACGCGCCAACGATACTGTTTTCACCGATGGTCGCGCCGTCAATAATCACCGCACTCATGCCAACCAGCGCGTTACGGCCAATCACGCAGCCGTGCAGAATGGCGCCGTGGCCGATGTGCCCGTCTTCTTCCACCACCGTGTCCTGCCCGGGGAAACCGTGCATGACGCAGTTATCCTGAATGTTCGCACCATCTTTGACGACGATACGCCCAAAATCGCCGCGCAGGCTGGCGTTCGGCCCCACGTAAACCCCTTTGCCAAGGATCACGTCACCAATCAGCACGGCGGTGGGGTGAACATAGCTTTCTGCGGGCACGACGGGGATCATTCCGTCTATCTGGTAAATCGGCATCGGGTCTCCTGTTACGCCTCGGACAAACCGCCAAAGCGCTGATAATAAAGCGGCCCCGGCGCGGGCAGTTCGCCCACCGAACTTTCGCCTTTTTCACTGACAAAAGCCTGCGCGCCTGGGGCAACGCGTTGATAAATGTTGATGCACAGCTGACGCGCCGTCTGCCCCAGCCAGTGCGCAGGCAGCAGCTCTTCCGGCAGCAGCGGATCTTTCAGCACCACCCGACGGTAGAAGTGAATCAGCAGCAGGCGGATCTGGAAGCAGCGTTCCGGTGTCAGCTCCGCCGGTTCGGCGTCGCGCAGTAGCGCCAGCAGCGGGCGAAACAGCGTGATAAAAGCCTCATACATGGCGTTCTGTTCAGTCAGATGCCAGCACTCTTCCACGCGCTCACGCAGCGCAGCGCGGGAAAGCGCCAGCGGTGAGTGCGCCTCAAAGAAGATCACGTTTTCCGCCACGCCGGCTTCATGCAGCAACGACTGCACGTCGGCGAGTTTTTGCGACGGTGAGGCTAGCAGGCTGGGCGCAAGGACGCCAAACCCCTGCCAGATAAGCTGTTTTTTCACTTCGGCGAGGGTCTGTTTTTCCAGCCCTTCGGAAAGCAGGAGCAGCCAGGTGCCGTCCCATTCCGGCGCGCTGGCGCGGTAAATTTTGCTCTCGGCACGGCGGGTTAAGCGCAATCCTTTGTCGCTGAGGCGGTAGAAGCTGCGGCGGCCGATACGCACCACGTCCAGCCACTCTTCTTTGTTGAGGCGAAACAGCGCGGTACGCACGAAGCGTTCACCGAATCCCAGCCCTTCCAGCAGCGCAGCGACGCTGCCCAGCCAGACTTCCCCGCCGCGCTGGGATAGGCAGTCTCCGTATAGCGACGCAATCAGCGAGGTGCCGCTGATGGGCATCGCGGTCACCGCCTGTTGAATAAAGCTATCGAGTTTTTCCATATGATTCATACTGTTGTTATTTTTGTCCTTTTTGAATCATAGCACAGGAATAAAGCAGCGAAACGCCAGGCGTTTGTAGACCGGATAAGGCAACGCCGCCATCCGGCAGCGTTGCGCCATTGTGCCTGATGGCGCTACGCTTATCAGGCCTACGAGAGTTAGCCGTTGGCAGCGGCTTTACGCAGGTCAAATACGCGGCAGGCCTTGCCTTCGGAGCGTGGAATGCTGCCGCAGTTAACGATGCTCACGTCCGTTGAAATGCCGACCATCGACTTAATGCGATGACGCAAGTGGTGGCAAATCTGGCAGCGCTGCTCGTGGCTCAGTACGAGGCTACTCTCTTTCAGCTCAACGCGAATCGAAAGTGAATCAAGATGCCCACGGCGATCGACTTCCAGCTGGTAGTGCGGCGCCAGATGTTCAATCTTGAGGATCTCTTCTTCCACCTGCGACGGGAAAACGTTCACGCCGCGAATAATCAGCATGTCATCGCTACGGCCGCTGATGCGATCCATCCGGCGCATGGTGCGGGCGGTGCCCGGCAGCAGACGCGTCAGGTCGCGGGTGCGGTAACGAATGACCGGCAGCGCTTCTTTGGTGAGCGTGGTGAACAGCAGTTCGCCGTGCTCGCCGTCAGCCAGCGGCGTACCGTCGTCCGGGTTGACCACTTCCGGGAAGAAATGGTCTTCCCAGATGGTTGGGCCGTCGGCGGTTTCAAGACACTCCATCGCTACGCCCGGCCCCATCACTTCGGACAGGCCATAGATATCCAGCGCGGTAATGCCCAGACGGCGTTCAATTTCCGCCTTCATGCCGGTGGTCCACGGCTCGGCGCCGAAGACGCCGGTACGCAGCGAACAGCCGCGCGCGTCGCCGCCCATCTGGCGTTCCAGCTCTTCAATCAGGTTCAGGCAGTAAGATGGCGTCACCATGATCATGTCAGGTTTGAAATCGCGGATCAGCTGCGCCTGTTTCTCGGTCTGGCCGCCGGACATCGGGATCACCGTCGCCCCTAAACGCTCGGCACCGTAGTGCGCGCCCAGGCCGCCGGTGAACAGGCCGTAGCCGTAGGCCACATGAATTTTATCCTTTGCCGAGCCGCCAGCGGCGCGCAGCGAACGGGCGACGATGTTCGCCCAGGTATCGATATCGTTCTGCGTGTAGCCAACGACGGTCGGTTTACCCGTCGTACCGGATGACGCATGAATACGCACAATCTGTTCCATCGGTACCGCGAAGGTATCGAACGGATAGTTATCGCGCAGGTCCTGCTTGGTGGTGCACGGGAATTTGCTCAGGTCGCTCAGCTCACGGAAATCATCCGGGTGAACCCCCGCCGCATCAAATTTGCGGCGGTACATCGGCACGTTTTCATAGGCGTGTTTGAGCGTCCACTTCAGGCGCTCGGTCTGCAGAGCGACTAATTCGTCACGCGATGCGGTTTCAATCGGATCTAATGTTGTTATCGTTGTCATTTTGTAGGGTACTCGCAGGTCAATTCGCTCACACACGCTCGAGGATCAGGGCAATGCCCTGGCCCACGCCAATACACATCGTACACAGCGCATAACGTCCATTGCGTCGTTCCAGCTCCAGCGTTGCCGCCAGCGCCAGACGCACGCCGCTCATCCCCAGCGGGTGGCCTAAAGCGATGGCGCCACCGTTTGGATTCACGTGCGGCGCATCATCCGCCAGCCCCAGCTGCCGCATCACGCCCAGCGCCTGGGCGGCAAAGGCTTCGTTCAGCTCAATCACGTCCATATCGTTAATATTCAGCCCGGCACGCTCCAGCACTTTACGCACCGCCGGAACCGGCCCCAGCCCCATGTACTTCGGCTCAACGCCCGCCGTCGCCATCGCCACGATGCGCGCCCGCGGCGTCAGTCCCTGTTCTTTTACCTGCTGTTCACTGGCGATAATCATCGCCGCCGCGCCGTCGTTCACGCCCGAGGCGTTGCCTGCCGTCACCACGCCGCCCTTGCGGAACGGGGTTTTCAACTGAGCAAGCTGTTCCATTGTGGTTTCCGCACGCGGGTGCTCATCGTCGCGCACCGCGCTGACCGCGCCCTTCTTACCGATAATCTGTACCGGTACGATTTCCTGCGCCAGAATGCCGTCACGCTGCGCTTTTGACGTGCGCTGCTGGCTGCGGTAGGCGAAGGCGTCCTGATCTTCACGGCTTATATTTAACAATTCGGCTACATTCTCCGCCGTTTCCGGCATGCTGTCAGTACCAAATTGTTGCTGCATGAGCGGGTTCACAAAACGCCAGCCGATGGTGGTATCGAACATTTCCGCCTGACGCTGGAACGGCGCGGTGGCCTTGCCCATGACGAACGGCGCGCGGGACATCGACTCGACGCCGCCGGCAATCAACAGATCCGCATCGCCCGCCTTAATGGCTCGTGCGGCAAAGCCGATGGCGTCCAGCCCGGAACCGCACAGACGGTTGATGGTGGTGCCCGCCACGCTGTGCGGATAACCCGCCAGCAACGTTGCCATATGCGCCACGTTACGGTTGTCTTCACCGGCCTGGTTGGCGCAGCCGAAAATCACATCGTCGATGGCGCTGGCATCCAGGCGCGGGTTGCGACGGAGCAATTCACGCAGCGGGATCGCCGCCAGATCGTCAGCGCGAACCCCCGCCAGCGCGCCGCCGTAGCGGCCAATCGGGGTACGAATTCCGTCACAAATAAAGGCGTCACGCATTAGGCTTCTCCTGTGATTGTGCCGCCGATGCGGTGCGATTTTCCGCGAAACAGGGCAACGGTTTTTTGCTGTTGATTAACAATCTCAATGTCGTAAACGCCGGTCAGCTTGCCCTGCTGTTTCACCCGCGCGGTGGCGGTCAGCAGATCGCCAGTGAAGGCCGGGCGCAGGAAATCGATGCTCGCCGCCGACGCCACCGCCGCCAGCCCCTGGCTGTTACAGGCGTAGGCAAAGGCGGTGTCCGCGAGCGAAAACAGCTGCCCACCGTGACAGGTCTGGTGGCCGTTGAGCATCGATGGCAGCACCGCCATCGTCATCTGCGCATAGCCTTCATCCATTTCGATAATCTCGATGCCCAGCGCGCGGGCGCAGGTATCTTTCTCGTACATGGCGCGGGCGTTGCGCCAGGCCTGGTTACTCATGACGCATCTCCAGCAGCGCCATCCGGCGCAGTCGCGCACTTGGGCGGTAGCGTTCTTCGCCGTAGTGCTGTTGTAGGTTTTCCAGCAGGCGCAGCACGCGCCCCCAGCCAAGCGATTCACCCCAGGCAATCGGGCCGCGTGGGTAGTTCACCCCCAGACGCATAGCGGTATCGATATCATCCGCGCTGGCGACGCCTTTTTGCACCGCATCCAGCGCTTCGTTCGCCAGCATCGCTACCGTACGCCATACCAGCAGGCCGGGATAATCAGCAATGTGCAGAACCTTTTTGCCCTGCTGCTGGAAGTAGTACACCGCTTTGTCGGTTGCCGACTGTGGGTTGGTTTGCGCGCTCGCCAGTACGATCGTGTTGCCCGCCGCATGGTCATAAACCACCACCGGACGCTGATGCTGCACGCTTAAGGCCAGCGCGGTTTCACCGGTGGTTTCAAGGAGCAGAACATCATCCAGTTCAGTGACAACGTCACACTGAATGTTTTTTGCTGCATTTTCAGGCACTACCGCTGCAACAGCCAGATCAGGCGATACTTCAACAGGCCAGCGATAGACGCCGTGGCCGCTCTTCTTGCCCAGACGCCCGGCCAGCGCCAGCTCCTGCTGAAGCAGCGACGGCAGAAAACGGCGGTCCTGCCAGAAGGCGTTAAATACCGAACAGGTGACGGCAAAGTTGACGTCCTGACCAATCAGATCGGTCAGCGCCAGCGGCCCCATCGGGAAACCGCCGCCGTCGCGCAGCGCCGCGTCAATCACTTCCGGCGCGGCGACCTGTTCCTCCAGCGCCCGCCAGGCTTCGGCGTAATACGGGCGCGCCACGCGGTTGACAATAAAGCCCGGCGTGGAGCGGCAGCGCACCGGCTGCTTACTCCAGGCGCTGACGCACTGGCAAAGCTGCTCGACCACTTCCGTGGAGGTGGCAAGGCCGCTCACCACTTCCACCAGTTTCATGACCGGTGCCGGGTTAAAGAAGTGCAGCCCCGCCACGCGTTCGGGATGTTTGATGCCCGCCGCAATGGCGGTAATGGAAATCGACGAGGTATTACTGGTCAGCAGCGTTGACGGTGAACAAATCTCCGCCAGTTGGCTGAACAGCGCCTGTTTAATCTCCAGGCGTTCCGAAGCGGCTTCAATCACCAGCTGCGCGTCGGCAAGCTGGTGTAATTCCGTCGCCGGTGTAATCCGCGCGAGCAGGGACTGCGCCAGCTCAGCGCTGATTTTCCCCCGGCTGACGCGGGCGTTGAGGCGCTCGGCAATGCCGTCGATAGCGCGGGTAATCGCCTCAGGCGAAATGTCATACAGCCGCACCGCGTGTCCGGCACTGGCCGCCACTTCGACGATCCCGGCCCCCATGGTGCCACCGCCAATCACGGCGACGGTGTGAAGAGTCTGGTTCATGGCTTATTTCCCGCTGAACTGTGGCTGACGTTTGGCGAGGAAGGCGCTGACGCCTTCGCGATAGTCGTCGCTGCGACCGGCCATGCGCTGATAATCCCGCTCCAGATCGAGCTGGCTTTCCAGCGTATTGGTTTCAGAAAGCTGAAGCGCTTTCTTAATTAACCCCAGCCCATAGGTCGGCTGGGTAGCAAAATGACGCGCCATGGCTAACGCGGTGTCTTTCAGTTCAGCGTCATCCACCACCTGCCAGATCATTCCCCACTGCGCGGCCTGTTCGGCGCTGAGGTTATCGCCCAGCATCAGTAAACCTACGGCGCGAGCGCGAGTGGTCACACGGGGCAGCAGCCAGCTACCGCCGCAGTCCGGCACCAGGCCAAGCTTGCTGAAGGCCATCACAAACTTCGCCGAACGCGCGGCCAGCACGATATCGCAGCCCAGCGCTAACGTTGCACCCGCCCCGGCGGCCACGCCGTTAACGGCGCAGATAACCGGTTTTGGCAACGCGGCTAAACGACGCACCAGCGGGTTATAAAAACGCTCCACCGACATGCCCAGATCCGGCGCAGGGCCACTCGGGTCAACGTTACGGTCGTTCAGATCCTGTCCGGCGCAAAAACCGCGCCCGGCACCGGTAATCAGCAGGCAGCGAATGGTGTCGTCGCGCTCGGCCTGTTTCAGGCAGTTGGCGAGCTGCTGGTGCATCACGTCATTAAAGCTGTTGAGTCGGTCTGGGCGGTTTAGGGTGAGGGTCATTACACCCTGTTCCACTTCGCTGAGAATGAATGCGTCCACGATTAGCGTCCTTTAAATTCCGGGGTACGTTTTTCTAAAAAGGCGCTCACGCCTTCACGACGATCTTCGGTACCGCTGAGCAGCGTAAATAACTGACGTTCCTGCACAAGACCGGCCTGTAAGCCCACCTCATGCGCCAGACGCAGCGACTGTTTCGCCGCCCGCAGCGCCAGCGGCGAGTGGCGAGCGATGTTTGCAGCCAGCTTCAACGCGTATTCATCGGAGAGGTCCGCCGGATGAATATCGCTGACCAACCCGGCCTGCTGTGCGCGAACGGCATCAATGCTTTCGCCGCTCAGGACCATCCGGCTGGCCAGTGCTTTACCGACGCTGCGAATCAGACGCTGGGTACCACCCGCGCCGGGCATGGTACCGAGGGTAATTTCCGGCAGGCCAAAGCGGGCGTTATCGCCGGCAATCACCAGGTCACACAGCAGCGCCAGCTCGCAGCCCGCGCCCAGCGCATAGCCGTTCACCACCGCAATCAGCGGCTTGTTGAAGGCGTCGATGCGCGCCCACAAACGGGGACGAATATCGTCGAAGGTGGCGGGCAGGTCTTTTTCCGCCATTTCGTTGAGATCGGCACCGGCCGCGAAATAGCGCGGGTTGCCGCTAATCACGCACACACTCACCGTCGGATCGGCCGCCGCGCTTTCCAGCGCTTCGGCAAGCAGCAATAGCAGCGCGTTGTTTAACGCATTACGCGCCTGCGGACGGTTCAGCGTCAGCTGCAGCACGCGGTCATGACGGGTAATCAGCAGTTCGCTCATGCCATCCCCCGTGCGTCAAAGTCGACCACCACATCCGCGCTTTTGGGCAGCGCCTGGCAGCTCAGCACATAGCCCGCCGCCACTTCATCGGCTTCCAGACTATAGTTAGCGGCCATTGCCACTTCGCCCTGCACCACTTTGCATTTACAGGTGGCGCACACGCCGCCTTTACAGGCAAACGGCAGGTCTGCGCCCTGACGCAGCGCGGCGTCAAGAATGCTGTCATCTTCGGCGGAGAGTGCAATCAGGCGGTCGCGACCGTCCTGGCGAATGGTCACCGTGCGGCCTTCTGCCTGTACGCCGGTGGCCCGCTTAACGCTGGTGCCAGGCGTGTTGAAACGCTCAAGGTGAATAGATTTCTCCGCCATACCCAGCTCGTGCAGGGCCACTTCGGCTTCGTCCATCATCGCCGACGGGCCGCAGATAAACGCGTCGTCAAAACGGCTAAAATCGAGCAGGGTTTTACCCAGCGCACGCAGCTTGTCGCCGTCAATGCGCCCTTGCAGCAGGTCGCTGTCCATCGACTCCTGGCTGAACAGATGCACCACCTGCAAACGCTGCGGGTAGCGATCTTTCAGGTCAGCCAGCGCCTGGCGGAACATCATGCTGTGGCTGCTGCGGTTACCGTAGATAAGCGTAAACCGGCTGTCCGCTTCGGTCGTCAGCGTGGCTTCGATAATCGCCATCATCGGCGTAATGCCGGACCCGGCGGCAATCGCCAGATATTCCGCTTCACGCTCGGCCTGCGGCTGGTAGCCAAAGTGCCCCTGCGGCACCATCACCTCAAATTCCATACCCTGCTGAATATCGCTCTGGGCATAGCGGGAGAAACGGCCGCCGTCGATGGCTTTGACCGCCACGCTGATTTCTGACGGCGAGCGGCTGCGGCAAATGGAGTAGCAGCGGCGTAACTCTTTCCCGCCCAGGCGGGCTTTCAGCGTCAGATGCTGGCCCGGGCGGAAGGCGTAATCGTTGCGCAGCGCCTCAGGAATAGCAAAAGTGATGGTCACCGCATCACGGGTTTCCGGCTCAACGTTTGCCACGGTAAGAGAATGAAATGTTGTCATCGCAGCCTCAAATACATTTAAAGTAATCAAAGGGTTCACGGCAGCTGTCGCAGCGATACAGCGCTTTACAGGCCGTGGAACCGAATTCACTAATCAGCGAGCTGTGGGTGCTGCCGCAGCGCGGGCAAGCCACGTCTTTCAGCATCTCGCCGGCGTGGCAGGCATGGGCCTGCGGCGGGCTGATACCGTACTGGCGCAGGCGTTCGCGGGCATCCGGGCTCATCCAGTCGGTGGTCCATGGCGGATCGAGCTGTAGCACAATATGTACCGGCGTGTAGCCATGCGTGGTCATCACCGTACGAATCTCACCCAACAGGTGCTCGGTAGCCGGGCAGCCCGAGTAGGTTGGCGTAAAGCCAATCACCCAGCCGTCGCCGAGGCGTTCAACCCGGCGTACCATCCCCAAATCGGTAATGGTCAGCACCGGCACTTCCGGGTCGGGGATCGCGCTTAACAGTCCCCACACGGTGCGCACTTCGGCGGGCGCGATATCGGCAAGACGTTGCATAGCCACCTCCTGTTACCACTGCTGTCCAGGGTACGAACGCTGTAAATACTGCATCTCTGCCAGCATCGGACCGAGATGCTCACTGTGCAGCCCCTGCTTACCGCCGCTGCGGAACGCCGCCTCCTGGGGAATTTGCAGGCCGGAATCAAGCAGCGCGGTGTGGACCGTTGCCTGCCATTCCGCCTGGAGCGTGCGCGGATCGACGGCGATCCCCTGCTCGCTCAGGTCAATTTCCAGCGCATCGGCAACGAACAGTTCACCGGTATAGCGCCACAGGTTATCGACCGCCTGCTGCATACGCTGCGTCGAGAGCGCGGTGCCGTTACCCAGACGTTCCAGCCAGCCGCGGCTGAAGCGCTGGTGATAACGCACCTCTTTCAATCCTTTGGCCGCAATGGCGGCGAGCTGCGCGTCGCGGCTATAGACCAGACGGCTGAACAGCGCCACGTGCCAGACGTCGATAAAGAACTGGCGGGCAATGGTGTCGGCAAAGTTGCCGTTCGGCTGTTCAACCAGCAGCAGATTGCTGAACTGGCGTTCATCGCGGCCGAAGGCCAGCGTGTCTTCGTCGCCGTTACCGTTCAGTTCGGCGGCGTAGCTGAGAAAATTGCGCGCCTGTCCCAACAGATCGAGACCGATATTGGCCAGCGCCAGGTCGATTTCCAGCTCCGGTGCGTGGCCGCACCATGCGCCTAAACGCTGTGCCAGGATCAGGCCGTTATCGCCCAGACGCAGGGCATAGGTTGCAACGGGATTGAGAGTCGTCATCGTTGCCTCACATATGTTCCATGCCGTCCGGCACGGTGTAGAACGTCGGGTGGCGGTAGACTTTGCTTTCTGCCGGGTCGAAGAATTCACCGCGATCCTCCGGCTGCGAGGCAACAATTTCACTCGCCTTCACGACCCAAATAGAGCAGCCTTCGCTGCGGCGGGTATACGCATCGCGGGCGTTCTCCAGCGCCATCTGGTCATCGGCGGCATGCAGGCTGCCCACGTGACGATGCGACAGACCCTGCTTGCTGCGGACAAACACTTCGTATAACGGCCAGTATGTTTTGCTCATGGTTCTCTCCTTACGCCGCATCGCGGGCCTGTTGTTTTTGGGCATGCGCCAGCGCAGCTTCGCGCACCCATGCCCCCTCTTCCCAGGCCTTGCGCTTGGCGCCCAGACGTTCGTGGTTGCAAATACCACGGCCGCTGATGACCTCATTCAATTCCTGCCAGTCAATCTCGCCGAAACGGTAGTGACCGGTTTCTTCGTCGTAGCGCAGATCGGCATCCGGTACGGTCATGCCGAGGATCTCAACCTGCGGAACGGTGTTATCCACAAAGCGCTGGCGCAGTTCGTCGTTGGAATGCAGTTTGATTTTCCACGCCATACTGCGGGCGCTGTTCGGCGAGTTGTCGTCGCTCGGCCCGAACATCATCAGCGCGGGCCACCAGAAACGATTGATCGCATCCTGGAGCATCTGGCGCTGTTCTTCGCTGCCCGCCGCCAGCGCCATACAGGCTTCAAAGCCCTGACGCTGGTGGAAGCTCTCTTCTTTGCAGATTTTGACCATCGCCCGGGCATACGGACCGTAAGAGGTACGGCACAGCGCCACCTGGTTGACGATGGCTGCGCCGTCGACCAGCCAGCCGATCACGCCAATATCCGCCCAGCTGAGCGTGGGGTAGTTAAAGATGGAGGAGTACTTCATCTGCCCATCGAGCATTTTCTGATACAGGTCTTCGCGGGCGCAGCCGAGGGTTTCAGCAGCACTGTAGAGGTACAAACCATGGCCAGCCTCATCCTGCACTTTCGCCAGCAGAATCGCCTTGCGGCGCAGCGTTGGCGCACGGGTGATCCAGTTACCTTCCGGCAGCATGCCAACAATTTCCGAGTGCGCATGCTGACCAATCTGGCGGATCAGCGTCTTGCGGTACGCATCCGGCATCCAGTCCTGCGCCTCGATGGCGGTGTCCTGCGCGATGCGCTGGTCAAAGCGTTGTTCTTCTGTCACGTCATCACCTTTATGATTCCGATAAATCAAACAATTCATTTTTTGTGAATCATGTTGTTTTGTAAAAGTTACACTCTAGTTAAATAAAACCACAAATTTTGTTTGTGGATTTTGTGATGCGCACCGCAAAGCCTTTTAGTTTATTCAGCAAATTCAGAACCATAATCAATAAAGGTAAAGTGTTTGCGATCGCATTGTTAATAAATTATTAAAATCACGCTTGCATTTTGTGATTCATAAAAGAACTATTTATAGCGAGATTACGTAACATATCTGGAGATTTACGATGCAGCAGTTAGCCAGCTATTTATCCGGCGCCTGGCAGACCGGCCGGGGCCGCACCCGCACCATCCATCACGCCATTACCGGCGAGCCGCTTTGGGAAGTGACGAGCGAAGGGCTGGATATGGCGCAGGCGCGCCGCTTTGCCATTGAACACGGCGGCAAAGCGTTACAGGCAATGACCTTTATTGAACGCAGCGCGATGCTAAAAGCGGTAGCAAAGCATCTGATGGAACTGAAGGCCGACTTCTATGCCATATCCACCGAAACCGGCGCCACGCGCGGCGACAGCTGGGTGGATATTGAAGGCGGCATCGGCACGCTTTTCACCTATGCCAGCCTCGGCGGGCGTGAGCTGCCGGATGATGTGCTGTGGCCGGAAGATGAGCTGATTCCGTTGTCCAAACAGGGCGGCTTTGCCGCGCGCCACGTGCTGACCTCCAAATCCGGCGTTGCGGTACATATCAACGCCTTTAACTTCCCCTGCTGGGGGATGTTAGAAAAGCTGGCGCCGACCTGGCTTGCCGGCATGCCCGCGATCGTTAAACCGGCGACCGCCACCGCGCAGCTGACGCAGGCGATGGTCAAAGCCATTGTCGACAGCGGGCTGGTGCCGGACGGCGCAATAAGCCTGATCTGCGGCGGCGCGGGCGATCTGCTGGATAATCTGGATAGCCAGGACGTAGTGACCTTTACCGGCTCTGCGCATACCGGGCAGCAATTGCGCGTACATCCGAATCTGGTGGCGAAATCTGTGCCCTTTACCATGGAAGCGGATTCGCTGAACTGCTGCGTACTGGGCGACGATATCACCCCGGAGCAGCCGGAGTTTGCGCTGTTTATTCGCGAAGTGGTGCGCGAAATGACCACCAAAGCCGGGCAGAAATGTACCGCCATTCGCCGCATTATCGTGCCGCAGGCGCAGGTGAAAGCCGTCAGTGAAGCGCTGATTGCCCGCCTGCAAAAGGTGGTGGTCGGCGATCCGGCGCAGGAAGGCGTGAAGATGGGCTCGCTGGTCAACGCAGAGCAACGTCAGGATGTGCAGGACAACGTGAATCGCCTGGTGGAAGCCGGATGTGAAGTGCTGCTTGGCGGTAAGGCGGATCTCCACGCCGCTGGCGCGTTCTTCCCCCCTACGCTGCTGTTCTGCCCGCAGCCGGATGAAATCAGCGCCGTGCATGCGATTGAAGCCTTTGGCCCGGTGGCAACGCTGATGCCGTATCAGAACAGCGAACACGCCCTGACGCTGGCGCGCGCCGGTGAAGGTAGCCTGGCCGGCACGTTGGTGACGGCGAGCAGCGAACTGGCGCGAGAGTTTATCCTCGGTGCAGCCCGCGCCCACGGGCGTATTCAGGTGCTGAACGAAGAATCTTCCGCTGAGTCCACCGGCCACGGCTCACCGCTGCCACAGCTGGTCCACGGCGGCCCGGGACGTGCGGGAGGCGGCGAAGAGCTTGGCGGCCTGCGCGCGGTGAAGCACTACATGCAGCGTACCGCCATTCAGGGCAGTCCAACCATGCTGGCCGCCGTTAGCCAGCAGTGGGTGCGCGGCGCGCAGGTCACGGAAGATCGTATTCACCCGTTCCGCAAATATTTCGAAGAGATCCAACCCGGCGATAGCCTGCTGACTCCACGCCGCACGCTGACCGAAGCGGATATCGTCAATTTTGCCTGTCTGAGCGGCGATCACTTCTACGCCCATATGGACAAAATCGCCGCTGCCGAGTCTATTTTCGGCGAACGCGTGGTGCACGGCTATTTCCTGATTTCCGCCGCTGCCGGTCTGTTTGTAGACGCGGGCGTTGGCCCGGTTATCGCCAACTACGGAATGGAAAACCTGCGCTTTATCGAGCCGGCCAAACCGGGCGATACCATCCAGGTACGCCTGACCTGCAAGCGTAAAACGGTCAAACGCCAGCGCAGCGCCGAAGAGAAAGCGACCGGCGTGGTCGAATGGGCGGTAGAAATTTTCAACCAGCACCAGCAGGCGGTGGCGCTGTATTCCATTCTGACGCTGGTTGCGCGTCAGCACGGGGATTTCCCGGCGTAAGTTGGCGCTATTGCCTGATGGCGCTTCGCTTATCAGGCCGACAAAGCCATCCGGCAACACAAACACCTATGCCTCTGCGGAGGCATTTTTTGTATCTGGCAAAACTGACAAATAACCTGGCAAGCGCAGGCAAACACCGGATGACCATCGGCTGTTAGGTTAAGACACTGGAACTGAAAAGCCTGGCACGGCACAACATAACGATAAGATGAGGTCACAATGTCTAAAGCTTTGATTCGATCTAACCGAAAAACAGCGCTCGCGCTGGCTATCGCCCTGTGTTGCGTCGGGCCCGCCACGGCTTTCGCCCACGGCGGCGAAGCGCACATGGTGCCAATGGACAAAACGCTGCAGGAATTTGGCGCCGACGTGCAGTGGGACGACTATGCGCAGATGTATACCCTGATTAAAGACGGGGCGTTCGTGAAGGTCAAACCGGGCGCCAAAACTGCCATCGTCAACGGGAAAACGCTGACCTTGCAGGTACCGGTGGTGATGAAAAAAGGCAAAGCCTGGGTGTCAGAGACCTTTATTAACGACGTTTTCCAGTCTGGCCTCGATCAAACCTTCCAGGTCGAAAAAGTCCCACACCCGCTGAACTCGCTGTCATCCGCTGAGATTGGCGAAGCGGTCACTATCGTCAAAGCCGCGCCGGAATTCCAGCCAAATACCCGCTTCACCGAAATTTCTCTGCATGAACCGGATAAAAAAGCCGTATGGGAATTTGCCCTGAAAGGCACGCCGGTAAATGCACCGCGCACCGCCGATGTGGTGATGCTTGACGGTAAGCACGTGATTGAAGCGGTGGTCGATCTGCAAAATAAAAAGATCCTCTCCTGGACGCCTATCAAAGATGCCCACGGGATGGTGCTGATTGACGATTTCGTCAGCGTGCAGAACATCATAAACGCCAGCACCGAGTTTGCTGACGTACTGAAAAAACACGGTATTAAAGACACCACCAAAGTCATCACCACGCCGCTGACCGTCGGTTATTTCGACGGGAAAGACGGCCTTAAGCAGGACGCGCGACTGCTGAAAGTGGTGAGCTATCTCGATACCGGCGACGGCAACTACTGGGCGCACCCGATTGAAAACCTGGTGGCGGTGGTTGACCTTGAGCAGAAGAAAATCATCAAGATTGAAGAAGGCCCGGTGATCCCGGTGCCGATGGAATCTCGCCCGTTTGATGGCCGCGATAGGGTGGCAAAAACGGTGAAACCGCTGGAAATTATCGAGCCGGAAGGCAAAAACTACACCATCACCGGCGATATGGTCCACTGGCAGAACTGGGACTTCCACCTGCGGTTGAATTCCCGCGTCGGCCCGATTCTCTCCACCGTGACCTATAACGACAACGGCAAAAAACGCCAGGTGATGTACGAAGGGTCGCTCGGCGGGATGATTGTCCCATACGGTGACCCGGACGTTGGCTGGTACTTCAAAGCCTACCTGGATTCCGGCGATTACGGCATGGGCACCCTGACCTCGCCTATCGCTCGCGGCAAAGACGCGCCAAACAACGCCGTCCTGCTGGATGAAACCATTGCTGATTACACCGGCACGCCAACGACGATCCCTCGTGCGGTGGCGATTTTCGAACGCTATGCCGGGCCAGAGTATAAGCACCAGGAGATGGGTCAGCCGAACGTCAGCACCGAACGCCGTGAGCTGGTGGTGCGTTGGATCAGTACCGTAGGTAACTACGACTACATCTTCGACTGGGTATTCCACGAAAACGGCACCATCGGCATCGATGCTGGCGCAACCGGCATTGAAGCGGTAAAAGGCGTGAAGGCGAAAACCATGCACGACCCAAGTGCCAAAGATGACACCCGTTACGGGACGCTGATCGACCATAATATCGTCGGCACCACTCACCAGCATATTTACAACTTCCGCCTCGATCTCGACGTGGACGGCGAAAACAACAGCCTGGTGGCGATGGACCCGGAAGTGAAGCCGAACACCAGCGGCGGCCCGCGTACCAGCACGATGCAGGTGAATCAGTACACCATCGAGTCTGAGCAAAAAGCGGCGCAGAAATTCGACCCGGGCACCATTCGTCTGCTGAGCAACACCACCAAAGAGAACCGGATGGGGAATCCGATTTCGTATCAGATTATCCCTTACGCGGGCGGCACTCACCCGGCAGCGACCGGCGCCAAGTTCGCCCCTGATGAGTGGATTTACCATCGCCTGAGCTTTATGGATAAGCAGCTGTGGGTGACCCGCTATCATCAGGATGAACGCTATCCGGAAGGCAAGTACCCGAACCGTTCCGTACACGACACCGGGCTGGGGCAATATGCGAAAGATGACGAATCCTTGAGCAACCAGGACGACGTGGTCTGGATCACCACCGGCACTACCCACGTGGCGCGCGCCGAAGAGTGGCCGATTATGCCAACCGAGTGGGCTCATGCGCTGCTGAAGCCGTGGAACTTCTTTGACGAGACGCCGACCTTAGGCGAGAAGAAGAAGTAATTTGTGATAACGCGCCGCCAGATTGCCTGGCGGCGCTTTTTGTGGTCATTCCCGCCGCGATCGCAGATTGGCTATCTGTTTATCGACACAGCGACGCACAATCTCATCAGTAGTGGTCAAAACATCCCAGCCATCAAATGCCCCATAGCGCTGCTGAAATGTCACCGCAGGCGCTGACGTCAGACGCGTCTTCGCCCCGTATGGGCGAATAATTTCAATTTAAACGCGAGAATATCAAGAAAATGTATTTAACGCTGATATTATGCGCAATACAAAATATGACACATAATATATTAAAACCAGTCCGAAACGTGTAAATAAATTTAATTAAACGCATATCAATATCATGCATAATATATCAATAAAAAATAATTCTCTGTCAATCTAAAATATTAAAAGCAATCGCCGATAAATAAATTGCACACAGCCCGTGTGACTAAGCCATTATCGAAGGAGAGTTATTATGTCTGATTTTGCTCTGGTCCTGAATGATATGCGCGATCACTATAAGAAGAATTTAGGCAAGAAAAGCGTCACCCGGTTCCGACCGGTAGAGGAAGTGCACGACGATATTTTGTTTGCCGCAGTAACGGATGACGTTGCCGTATCTGGCGAAGAAGTACTGGCACAGCTTAAAATCACCGCCAAGGCAGGCGCCACGGCAACCGCTACCGCAATCCAAAATGGCATTACTGACGCCACCGGCATCCTCAAGGACCACGGAGCGACATCGTCTGCTGTCGATGATTTTATCAGTAAAATGAACAAGCAAAGGGAAGATGCTAAACAGAACGCCAGTAAAACGATTGATAAGATTTATGACGAAGCGATCAGTATCGGCAAAGAGCATCCGAAGTTGCAGGGGTTAATTGCCGGTCTCATGGACACGGTTAGCCAGTTATTCCATGAGCTGGTGAGTAAAATTGTCGACTTTGTGGCGGGCATCGTGAAATCCGTCGTAGCGTGGCTAAACACCGCATGGAAAAGCATCAACACGTTCTTCTCAAGCGTTGGCAGCTGGGTCTCCGGCTGGTTTTAAGTCGTTAATCCCAGAATAAAAAACCGCCATCCTGCGGAGTGCGTCAATTTTGCGCCTCCGCTTCAACGCTGCCACTGCGCGTTGGTGATTCAGCACATTGCGATACCATGAGAATGCCTGTGTTATCAGGTTGATGTAAAATCTTATCCTGCCATTAAGCCAAAGTACGATTTATTCAGTAAAGCCTGCCGCAGGATAGCGGCAATACCGTGCTGCGCAATCAAATAATCCCCTTTATTTATATGCGTTTTTTTCATCCACAAATGGGCGACTTTTTTTTGTTCAGCTACAATAAAATTTAGCTCAACTCAAATAATGGACGCGATCGTTTTCAACGCACAGGCCCAGAGGGATACAACTAACTCACTGATTTAAATGAGGTTAAAAATAAAACAGAAATATTAAACTCATAATAGCCAGACAGCATATGTAAATAGAATGCTAACTAAATTATAATTCTTTCACATCTGATAGATAGGTAAGGTTAGTATGCGATTCATTGTCATGTTGTTAAGCATTGTGGTCTGCGCGCAGGTCTGGGCGGGCGAACTTCCCAAACCTACAGGGAAAGTCCTGCTAACACTGTCCGGCAATATCGAAAATACAAATGGTAGCGGTAAAGCGGCTCTGGATATCGCGGGTCTGGAGAAACTGGGCATGGTCAGTTTCCAGACAACCTCTCCCTGGTATAATGGGCGCACGACCTTTACGGGTATTCCCGTACAGAAATTAATGGATTATGTCGGCGCGAAAGGTTCCGTTGTTAAGGTCACCGCGCTTAATGACTACACCACCGTTATCCCGCTCAGCGATTTCAAGAAGTACAACGTGATCCTCGCTTTAAAAATCAACGGCGAGTATATGCGCATCCGTGACAAGGGGCCGTTATTCATTGTGTATCCCTATGACAGTCTTCCGGAACTGAATAATCAGATTTATTATTCCAGATCCGCATGGCAAGTCAGCAGAATGAATATTGAGTAAGGGTTCAGAAGCGCATTATGAACAGAATACTGGCAGCCATCATTTTTTCCCTTTTTATTTCTACGGGATATATTTCTTTCCTTGTGCATGAAAGGCAACAAGAGTTACAAAAGCTGACCCACTACACCGATTCATGGTCTGCTGCACAGCTGGTGTCAGAATATTACCGCTTCGAATCGTCGTTAGGCCTGTACACCATCGATGACACCATGCCCCTCGATGCGGTGCGTCTACGCCTCGATATTATGCTCAGCCAGAGTGCTTTACTGAAAGAAGGCGACCTGGGGCACTACATTGATAGCAATAAACCGCATCATTTACTGGCGGTGAAGCTGGAGGAGATTCTTGACTATCTGGACGCGAATCTTGAGAAGATGGACCGCCCGGAGCTCCAGGCATACCTGAAAAAAATGCATGCGCTTGATACCCCCCTGGGCCGCCTGTCGTCCGGTGCCTTGAATAAAGATGTTAACTCAATTAATAACGCCAACCTCAAAATTCAAACGCTGTATTATATTTACTCAGCGACATCGGTCCTGCTGATAATACTGAGTGCGATACTGGGCGTTCTGATATTTTATCAGAACAGGAACATCCTGAAGGCGCACCTTCAGGTGAAAAGCCTGGCTGAAGAGTTGCAAAAATCGAAAGAAAAGCTGCAAATCCAGAATGCGAAACTGGAATATGACGTATTCCATGACTCTCTGACTCAGATGAATAACCGTCATTTCTTCTGGGGAAATTTGAACAGGACTATCGACATCGCCAAAGAAAACAACACCTCGGTCACCGTGATGTTGTTCGATCTGGACTGCTTCAAGGAAGTTAATGACACCTATGGTCATGATGTCGGTGACATCTTATTACGCCAGATCTCCCATCGGCTGAGCTCGATAAACTTTACCTCCGACGCGCTGTACCGCTTAGGTGGCGACGAATTTGCGTTTCTCTCGAGCGGTCTGACCGAAAATCGTGCCGTGTTGCTGGCACAAAAAATCAGTGAATCCGTCAACCAGCCCTACACCATCTATAACTCGATTATCAATATTACCACCTGCGTCGGGATTGTTATCTCAGAAACGGAACGTCGCCCGGACTATCTGTACAAGTTCGCCGATTTGGCCCTTTATGAAGCCAAAAATGAAGGCGCAGGCAAGATTAAAGTCTTCCGTCAGCGCATGTTGGACAAGCTGCAGGAACGCCGGACCCTTGAGCATGATATGGCGCTTGCGCTCGTGAATAAAGAATTTGTGGTTTATTATCAACCCATTGTGGATTCATTCAGCCGCGAGATTTACAGCTATGAAGCCCTGATTCGCTGGGTGCATCCGTCAAAAGGGCTGATGTCACCGGACAGTTTTATTCCCGTTGCGGAAAAAACCGGCATGATCAACGAAATGGGAAGATCGGTGCTGGAAATGGCCTGCCGGGAGGCAGCTTCGTGGGCGATTCCGGCCAAAATATCCGTCAACGTCTCTCCGGTGCAGCTCAGCAGCAAAGGCTTTGCCGGCATCGTGCTGTCTATTTTGAAAGAAACCGGGCTACCGGCGGACCGCCTTGAGCTAGAGGTCACGGAAACCGCGCTGTTTACCGAGAGCAATACGCCGATGAATACGCTCAACAAGCTCAGATCCCTGGGCGTAACCATCGCCATCGATGACTTTGGCACCGGCTACTCTTCTTTGTCACGACTGAGCAGGCTGTCCTTCGACAAAATCAAAATAGACAAATCTTTTGTGCACTCGATATCCACCCAGGAAGACGCCCTGAATATTATCAAGCTCATCACCGGCATGGCAAAATCGCTCAATATGAAGGCGGTTGCAGAAGGGGTGGAAACGCTGGAACAGCTGGAAAGCCTGCAGGCGCTGGGCTGTGATTTCGCCCAGGGTTATCTGTTCAGTAAACCTCAGCCCTATATCGATGACGTGGTTAAATATCGAAAATTCCCCCTGTCATCGTAAAAGCGCTGCTGCCCTGCTATTGATGGATGGACCGAACAGGTCATCGTGCATCGTTAGCCTGGGCGGCATGCCATTGTTGATTTCATTCCGCCTTTATTACGCAGAAATACAGGGTTAACCGGAATGGCCTGTTTGCGGGTCGTTATTGCCGCGGTCTGCGTAATATAATCGCGGAAGTGCGGCGTTTGCCGGTGCTGCTGATAGTCTTCCTCGCTCGCATAAACTTCATAAAAATACCAGCGGCAGGCATTCGTGACGTCCGTTGCGGCATATATGGCAAGCACGCCGTGCTCCACGTCGAGCGAAGTCGCCATTTCCGGCAACACGCTATTTTTGAATGCGATCTGGAATTCCGGCTTCACCTCCACAATCACCAGATTATTGATGGTTCGTTCATCCTGAATAACGTGCTTATCACCGACAAATTGAGGTACCAGCGTGATTTTCTGTTTCTGCTCGATAATCTCCGCGGCATTGGCGGCGAATGTCTTATAAGCTGCGCCATTCAGATGCTGGTAATAAGCGTCATCGTCATTATAGAGTTCGACCATATAAGCCCGTCGCAGATCATCCTTGTGTTTCAGAGCATACATTGCCAGCGTGCCAACTTCGCTACTGATAGAGGCTGAAATGGTTTGCTCCGCGATCTCATCATAGCGAGCGCTCTGATTGGCTTTAACGATAAGTTCATAAAGATTGATCGCGATATTCTGCATATTGACCCCTTTGTCAACGTCACACGGTAAAGTCGGCCGTCAGCGGCTGGCAAAAAATGCCCGATCGCCCTACGCTGCCGGTTGGCTGCGGGATGTCTGCCCCTTCGCCGAGAGCCCCTGCAAAACAGTCACCAACCTGGCGGCATGTTCTCTGGCCTGCGTTTTTTGCTGCGCAATTTTATCTGCATCCCTGTCGGCATAGCTGATTCCGCAGGTGTAAACCGGGTCTAATAATTCAAGATTACACAGCCTTGCCGTGGTCTCAAAGGGGATTAAATAGTCCTCAACCGCGTGGCCGAAGAGCCCCTGCGCGTCATACAGCGACGCTGGCGCGCCCGTGGTAAACGAAAGTAGCAGCTTTTTACCGCCCAGTTTTGCCCTTGAACCATGGGCAAAGCCATGTACAAAAACCTCATCCAGCCAGCGCTTCATCAGCCCCGGCAGGCCGTACCAGGAAAATGGAAACTGCCAGACGATAATATCTGCCTTCAACAGGCTTTCCTGCTCAGCGAGAATATTGATTTTCCCGTCAGGATACAGGCTGTCCAGGCGACGAATTTCAGCATCAGGCAGCGCCGCGGCGATTTCGCCCAGAATAGTGGCATTCGCGATGGAATGATTCAGGTCAGGATGCCCGGAAATAATGGTAATATTTTTCATATTCAATGCGTTAGTTAGCTGTATGTGTATCGTAAAGTCAGTATAGACCTGGCCTATTATTATTTTTAGACGAGTAATAACTTAATCTCTTTTAGCTAAAAACGAATAATCACCGCCCGGTCTGGCAAAGGTGCGGGGGCACGTTGGTGCTGACCAACAGACCGCCCGTCGCGCCTGGAGCCATCGTGCCCGCCTACTTTTGATCTTTAAATTCCGCACTAAACAAGTTTTCCCAGTTCACAAATGAACCCAGCGGGATGCATTCGAACGACAGCAGATTTGCCTTTGCCAGCGGGAACTCAGCCATCGTTTCCATCGCCTCATCTACCGAGTCGCATTCCAGAAAAATGGCAACGCCGGTCCGGTCCTGGCGGAAATAGATATCGCGGATAAACCCGGCTTTATAAAGCCCCCAGGCGTGCAGCGCTTCAGCGGTCAGATGCGGCGCATACTGTTCAAGCGTGGCGCCGGCGGCGGGAACATCCAAACATAAAATTCTCATAACGGTCTCCTGAACACAGTTACCAGTGGGAAGTGGCTGAAGTATAATTGCTTGTATTCAGGAAGATTAGGTGCCGATGGGCTTAAGCATATTTAGCCTATAGTTAAGAATAAGTCGGGGATTTACTCAGGATGACAGCATGAATAATGCGATTTATAACCAGATACGCATATTTCAGAGCATTGCTCGCGAAGGCAGTATTTCCGCGGCCGCGCGAAAGCTGGAAATTACGCCGCCCTCGGTCAGCCATGCCCTCAAGCTGCTGGAACAGCATCTCGGCCACCCTCTTTTTGTCCGTACCACTCGGCGTATTGAGCTGACGGAAGCAGGCCAACAGCTGCTTGAGCAAACTACCGCAGCGGTGGACTCGCTGGAGAAATCGCTGGAAAGCCTGCGCGACCAGAATCGGGAACCTTCTGGCCTGGTGCGGATTACGCTTTCACGCTTCGCCTATCTGTTGATTCTGAAACCCGCAATGGCCGGCTTCTGCCAGCAATACCCGGGTATCCAGCTGGAGATATCGGTCTATGACGGTACCGTGAATATTATCGACGACCGTTTTGACCTCGGCATTCGTTTCGGCGATATTCTCGACGGCGGCGTCGTTGCCCGTCCGCTAATGAAATCGTTCCGTGAAGGGTTGTATGCTTCTGCGGCCTATCTCGCCGAATATGGCGTGCCTGAAGTGCCGGACGATCTCAACCGTCACCGGTTAATTGGCTACCGCTTTATCACTAACAATCGTATCCTGCCGCTTATTCTGAACGACAACGGCGAACCGCTGACCGTTGAGATGCCCAGCCAGCTCATCAGCAACGATATTGAGGTGATGGCCGACGGTATTCGGCATAATCTGGGGATTGGTCGTCTGTTTGAACCGGTTTATCAGTTACAGCCCGACCGGGAGAAATTTATCCCCGTCATGGAGCGCTACTGGCGAACCTATCCGTCGGTCTATCTTTATTACCCGAAAAGCGCCGGAAAAACGAAAAGAGTGAAGGCGTTGATTGATTTTCTGCTGAGCCATATGGAAAAACAGGCGTCATCTTAACCCCATCTCACCGCTGAGGATTTCACTATGCCCACCTTTTATCAACTTTCCGCCACCGCGCTGAATGGCCAGCCCGTCGCCATGGCTGATTTCGCAGGCAAGCTGGTTCTGGTGGTCAATACCGCCAGCCATTGTGGCTTCACGCCGCAATACGCGGGTCTTGAAGCGCTCTACCAGAAATATGCCGGTCGGGGGCTGGTGATACTGGGTTTCCCCTGTAACCAGTTCGGTAAACAGGAGCCCGGCGGCAGCGACGACATTTCCCGTACCTGCCACATCAACTATGGGGTGAGTTTCCCGATGTTCGAGAAAGTCGAGGTTAATGGTGCCGGCGCGCACCCGCTGTTTCGTTACCTGAAGCGCGAACTGCCCGGCGTGCTGGGGGGGCGAATAAAGTGGAACTTCACCAAGTTTCTGATCGGCCGTGACGGTAAACCATTCAAACGTTTTGCGCCATTTACCACCCCGGAGAAAATGGAAGCGGCTATTCTTGACGCGCTCAAAAGTTAACCTGGCTTAACCATCAAAGCCTCGCACTTTTAGAAAATGCTTACCTGACGATTTAAGTTCTGTCTGATTATGCCGATTATCATTAACAATGAAAATACCAGACTAAGGTAGCATTTTTAATGAAGGATATTGCGAAATATACAAAATCTTTGGATTTAGCAAAGTACTATGTTTATGCCTTTTATGATCGAGAGGATCCCTTCAAAAAGCCTTTTTACATCGGTAAAGGTAAATCAGGGCGCTGTTTTGACCATATAAGAAACCCCGACGACTCGCCAAAATCTGCGCGTATTAAAGCGCTGCTGGCAAAGAAGAGCCTGGGCATCGATATTCTTCGACATGGCATGGACGAGCCCACGGCCAAACTGGTTGAAGCCACGTGTATCGACCTCCTTGGCGTGGGTGAATTGACGAACAAAGTGCGTGGAAGCAGCTCGCTGATGGGGCGCATCACCCTTGATTCTCTTCAACATTTACTGCTGCAAGAAGAAACCGAGATTGCACCGGAGCACGCTGGCCTCGCATTTCTGCTTAACAGTACCTACAAATCCGGTATGAGTGCATTGGAACTCTATGAGGCCACGCGCGGAATCTGGAAAAACGTGCCAAAAGATGACTCTTTAAAATTTGCTTATGCGACTTATGGTGGGCTGGTTATGGAAGTCTACGAAATACAGTGCTGGGTAAAAGCGGGTTCGCAAGAATACTTTACGCGTGAATTGAATATTGCCCCTGACACTCAACGAAGGGAGTTTGTTGGCCGAATTGCCGCTAAAGAAATCAGAGAGTTGTATGTTGGGAAGTTAATCAAAAAAGCACGCAGCCACGGTAGCCCATTCGTTAAAGTCGGTGTGGAACAAGCTACGCCTTAACCGCACTGGCAAATCGATTATTGTGTCAGAGACAGCGCCCGCTTTCTGACACAAATTGGAGCCCATCCCCAGCAGAAAAATAAATTCGCTCGTCACGCTCAAGCGCAATTGTCATTGTGATGAAAACCCCAGCATCACTTGATGTGATAATTTTTATATTTGACGGTTCGAACTGAATAAACATAGTCATCCTCAGCATCAATTCGGTTTTTGATGCCTTCTATCTTCTGCCTCGATTTTTTGGAATTCAATTGATTTTCGAAACGCTTCTCGAAGAAGAATCACTTTGAGGACATGCAGAAGTCTGAATGCGAGAATTCGAACAGAGTTTGCCGCTCCATCGTTAGACCCACTCTCTCCCGGAAAGGGAGAGAGTGCTGATGGTAAAAATTAGTACCGCACGCACACCGATTTCGTTTCACACCAGTCATTCAGCCAGTCCGGACCAAAATCACGCCCCGTCCCCGACTGCTTCATGCCGCCAAACGGCAGGTTGGCGTCAATCAGCGTATGGCTGTTGACCCATACCGTGCCGGCCTGCAGACGGTCAGTGTAGTTCAGCGCCTGGGTCAGATCGCGAGTCCAGACGCTGGCGGTCAGGCCAAAGTCGCTGTCGTTGGCAAGGCGCAGCGCTTCTTCACCGTCGGCCACCCGCACCAGGTTCACCACCGGGCCAAATACCTCTTCGCGGGTCAGGCGCAGGTTGGCATCCGGGTTAATGACCAGCGTTGGCGGAATGTAGAAACCCTGCGCATCCGGGCCGACGTTGCCGGTAATCAACTCCGCGTTGTGCTTGCGGGCGTCGTCCAGATAGGCCGCCACTTTCGCGCAGTGCGCCTGAGAAACCACCGGGTTAATCTGCGTGGTCTCCAGCATACCTGGCCCCACCTGCAGCGATTTCACCGCCTGCTCAAAGCCGCTGACCAGCGTATCGAACAGCGGCGCTTCAATATAGATACGCGAACTGGCGGCGCACACCTGCCCCTGGTTAAGGAAGCTGCCGGTCATCAGGCCCTCAATCACCCACGCCGGATCGGCGTCTTTCAGCACGATCGCCGGGTTTTTTCCCCCCAGTTCCAGCGTGACGCGGGTCAGTCGGTCGGCGGCAACGCGCGCAATCTGTTTACCCGTGGCGGTGGAGCCGGTAAAGCTGACTTTCGCTACGTGCGGGTGCGATGTTAACGCCGCTCCGCACTCGGCGCCGCTGCCGGTGACCACGTTGAACACGCCTTCCGGCACGCCCGCTTCGATGGCCAGTTCAGCCACGCGCAGCAGCGTCAGCGGCGTGGTTTCAGACGGTTTGATGACGATCGAGCAGCCCGCCGCCAGCGCGGGCATCACTTTCCACATGCCAATCATCAGCGGGAAGTTCCACGGAACGATACCCGCCACAACGCCTACCGGCTCTTTTTTGGTCCACGCCTGGTAGCGCGCGCCTTGCGGGAAAGGAATCGATACGTCCAGGGTGCGGCCGCTGATCTTGGTGGCCAGCCCGGCGGTGTAGCGCATCCAGTTCAGCGTGCAGCCCACTTCGAAGGCGCGAGAAATGTTGATCGATTTACCCTGCTCCAGGGTTTCTAACTGGGCCAGCTCTTCACCATGCTGCTCCACCAGATCGGCAAAGCGCAGCAGAATGCGTTCACGCTCGGCAGGCGTGCGGCCAGCCCAGCTGCGGGAGACAAACGCACGCCAGGCCGACATCACCGCGCGGTCAACGTCCGCCGCGTTGGCATCGGCGGTTGTGGCAATCGCCTGACCCGTGGCCGGATCCCAGACGGTGAGACGTTTTTCGCTCTGCGCCGCCTGCTGTGCGCCATCAATAAACAGGCCATGCTGACGGTCTAAAAACTGCTGCACGCTGGCGAGCAGCGCTACCTGTGCTGCGGACATATCGTCTCCTTATTCTTCGCGGTTAGTCATTTCAGTCTACGGCGGGTCTGGCGAAGGCGCTTTTATCTGTGTGACATTCGCTTGTGCGGCTGTGACAGAGACCGCAATTAAACAGATTGCTCTGGCAGAAATGTGCAACAGGTAATAGTTCTTTCATATATTCCCCGCTGAGCCCTTGTTAAAGGCAACATAAATGCAACAATACCAAAACATTTTCATTGCAGAGATGGCGTATGGCAGCGGTAAATAGCGGTGAGACCTATCAGTCGTGGCTGGCAAAAATCAATCAGGTGTGCGGGCATTTCGCCGCGCGTCCGTTGGATGGCGACTTTCATGGTGAGATAGACACCAGCTATGCGGGCAGCCTCAAGCTCAGCACGGTCACCACCCGCAACGTCAATCTGTTCCGCACTCGTCAGGAGATCCGCAGCGGCAACGATGCCTGGTTCTATACCGTGTTTCAGCTCTCCGGCCAGGCGAGCATTGAGCAGGATGATCGTCAGGTGCAGCTGGAAACCGGCGATATGACGCTGATCGACGCCTCGCGGCCCTGCTCCATCCTCTGGCAGCAAACGTCGCGTCAGGTCTCGCTATTGCTGCCGCGACAGTTGCTGGAAAACCAGCTGCGCGGGAGTGGAATTAGCGTGGCGACCCGGCTGGATAAATCGCTACCGATGGTACAGCTCAGCCAGCGCCTGCTGCACGAGAGCATGAGCAGCCCGCAGCTATCAGCCAGTGAAAGCGAAGCCGCGCTTGATGCCATGGTCTGCCTGCTGCGCCCGATGTTACATCAGCAAGACGTCCGACCGTCACGGCGTGAGAAGCAGTATCAGAAAATCATGGCCTTAATTGATGATGCGATTCAGGAAGAGCACCTGCGCCCGGAATGGCTGGCCAGCGAAACGGGAATGTCAGTACGCAGCCTCTACCGGCTGTTTGCCGATAAAGGTCTGGTGGTGGCGCAGTATATTAAAAACCGCCGACTCGATTTATGCGCACAGGCACTGTTGTGCGCGCACGGCGATGAAAAACTCGCCGGAATCGGCTACCGCTGGGGGTTCAGCGACCACAGTCACTTCTCCACCGCCTTTAAGCAGCGATTCGGCATGTCGCCGGGAGAATATCGCAAGCGCGGCCGCTAAATAGCGAGAATCAGTTATCTTCGACCAGTTGGGCCACGTCGTTACTGTTGATTTGACGTGCGTTGCCGTCCTGATCGGTATAGCTGGTCATACCGGTGTCTTTATCAAGCTTCGGTTTTCCCTGCGTCACAATCGTCTGCCCGCTTTTGGTGGTCATCACGTAATTGCTGCTACAGCCTGCCAGCGCCAGTAGCATGACGCTCGCGCACAGAATAGATAACGGCTTATTCATGGTATCTCCCTTATTTAACCCTACCCACAGTGGGTTTAAGTGTCTGTATTGTAGGCCCGAGCGCAAAAAATGAAACCAGACGGATGTAACAGAAGTTATATCGGGAGCGAGCGGGAGGCGCAACGCGCCCCCCGTCGGGGTGATTACAGCGCGATGCGGATGACATCGTCAGGCGCAGTGGCCTCTTTCTGGCGGGTAGACTCCTGCTTCACGCTCACAAACAGCGTGTTACCGTCGGCGGACAGCGCCAGGCTGTTCGGGAAGGTTGGCGTCTTGATGGTTTTTGTCACTTTATAATCTTTGGCGTCGATCACCGTCACGGTACCGGCTTTACGCTGGGTCACATACACTTCGTTGCGCGTCGGGTTAAACAGCACCGCCAGCCCTTCCTGGGTATCGACCTTCGACAGCACCTTGCCATCTTTCAGGTTAACCACCAGCAGCTCAGGCTGTTTGGAATCGGTGATGAACGCACGCTGTCCGGCTTTGTCCAGGCTGATGTTGATGTAGAAATGCTCTTTGCCGTCATCCTGCAGCTTCTGGCGCTTGACGATTTTGTTGCTGGCGGTATCAATGGTCACCAGCTCACCGTCGGCGTTGGTCACGTACAGGCGTTCTTTATCCGCATCAACCGCCAGCCCGGTGCCGAAGCTACCGGTACCTTCAATGGTGGTTTTCAGAGCAATTTTATCGCCATCTACCACCCATACCGAGCTGCCTTCTTTACCAATGCCGGTGATGTACACGGTATTGGTTTTCTCATTTACCGCCAGTTGGCGCGGCTGCAACGGTTTCACAGTTTCGCTACGCTGACGTCCATCCAGAACCAGTCGCCCTTTCACATCGCCGGTTTTAGCGTCAATCGCCGTTACCGCGCCGTTGATCGTGTTGCCGAACCACAGGGTCTGGGTTTGCGCGTTCAGCGTGGCACCAAACGGTTTAAGGTCGTTATGAATTGTCTGGGTCACTTCCAGCGTGACCGGGTCCAGGCGATACACCACCCCGCCCTTATCGGTTTTACGGCTCTGTGAGGTGGCCAGCCACAGCGCGTTCTCCTGCTGGCTGTAGGCCATTTCATATGCCCCTTTACCGACCGCTTTACGCAGCATTTCATCTGCGGCGTGTGCGCTAAAGCTCCCGGCCAGCAGTAAAGCACTCAACAACAGAGAACGGCGCAGGCGCGGTGCGGATAATTGACGTAATGACATGACGACTCCCTTTGATGAACTGAATGATTACTGCTTCACATGGCTTCAGCCTTCGCAGCGTCATGGCGCTGCGTTTTGTAGATGCGAATAGTAATCATTAATTCATGGAATGTGGAGCTTTTCTTTGCATCCGCAACCGAAATGCCTCTATTTAATTACCTGAAATTAACTATTTATGCTGCTAAAGTTTTCAATGTGTTTACAAAACATTACTCTAGTCGAGTCTGTTCCATTTGGTACATTTTGCGAGTTTTTCATGAAAATAATCACCGTACGCTCAGCTGCGCTGCTGTTACCACTTGTTTTTGCTCCGTTTTCCTGGGCCAGTGACGAACAAACGTTGATTGTGACCGCCGCCCCTCAGACCGTGTCCGAACTGGATACCCCGGCAGCGGTCAGCGTGGTCGACGGTGAGGACATGCGCCATGCGACGCCGCGCGTAAATCTATCAGAATCGTTGGGCGCGGTGCCGGGCCTGCAAATTCAGAACCGTCAGAACTATGCGCAGGATTTGCAGCTCTCGATTCGTGGTTTTGGTTCGCGCTCCACCTTCGGGGTACGCGGCATTCGGATGTACGTTGATGGTATCCCCTCCACCATGCCGGACGGCCAGGGGCAAACCTCAAATATTGATATCGGCAGCATTGATCATATCGATGTGCTGCGCGGCCCCTTCTCTGCGCTGTACGGTAACGCTTCCGGCGGCGTGGTGAACGTGACCACAGAAAGCGGCAAACAGCCCACCACGCTTGAAGCCAGCAGCTACTACGGCAGCTATGGCACCTGGCACTACGGGATGAAGGCCAGCGGCGCGGTTGGCGATGGCAGCCACGCGGGCGATGTTGATTACACTGTGTCGACGAATCGATTCATCACTCGCGGTTATCGCGATCACAGCGCCGCGCGCAAGAATCTGGCCAATGCCAAGCTCGGCGTGCGCATCAATGATGCCAGCAAGCTGACGCTGCTGTTTAACAGCGTCGATATTAAAGCCAACGATCCCGGCGGGCTGGATGAGAACGAGCTGCAGCAGAACCGCGAACAGTCGCCGCGTGGCGATCAGTACAATACGCGTAAAAGCGTGAAGCAGACGCAGGCAGGCCTGCGCTACGAGCGCCAGCTGAGCGAGCAGGATGATTTGAGCGTGATGATGTACGCCGGTGAACGACAGACGACACAGTACCAGTCGATTCCGCGCGGACCGCAGCTTAACCCGACTCATGCCGGCGGCGTGATCGATCTCGATCGCCACTATCAGGGCATCGATACCCGCTGGACGCACCGCGGCGAACTGCTCGTCCCGGTGACCCTCACCACGGGGCTTAACTACGAGAATATGAGCGAGAAGCGCCGCGGCTATGAAAACTTCGTCATGGACGGCAGTACGCCGGTCTACGGCGAGAAAGGCAATCTGCGCCGCAACGAGCGCAACCTGATGTGGAACCTCGACCCCTATCTGCAAACTCAGTGGCAGTTGACCGATAAGCTGAGCCTCGACGCGGGCGTACGCTACAGCTCCGTCTGGTTTGACTCCAATGACCATTACATTACCACCAAAAATGGCGACGACAGCGGCGACGCCAGCTACCACAAATGGCTGCCGGCAGGATCGTTAAAGTACGCGCTGACCGATGCGTGGAACCTGTATCTCTCCGCCGGTCGCGGTTTTGAAACCCCGACCATCAACGAACTGTCGTACCGCTCGGACAACCGCAGCGGGCTGAACTTCGCCCTGCAACCCTCAACCAATGAGACCGTGGAGATAGGCAGTAAAACGCGTATTGGCAATGGCCTGCTGACCGCCGCACTGTTCCAGACCGATACTGATAACGAGATTGTCACCGACGCCAGCAGCGGCGGACGTACCAGCTACAAAAACGCGGGAAAAACCCGCCGCCAGGGCGCGGAGCTATCGCTGGATCAGCAGTTTGCTGAAAACTGGCGTGCCAAAGCGGCCTGGACATGGCTCGACGCCACCTACCGCAGCAACGTGTGCGATGATGCAAACTGTAACGGCAATCGTATACCGGGCATCGCACGCAATATGGGCTTCGCCTCGCTGGGCTATGAGCCGGAAAGCGGCTGGTACGCGGGCGCGGACGTGCGCTATCTGAGCGACATCATGGCGAACGACGAAAACACCGCTCGCGCGCCGTCGTGGACCGTTGTCGGACTGAACACCGGCTATAAATTCGATATCGGTAACTGGAATCTGGACGTCTTTGGCCGCGTCGACAATCTGTTCGACCGCCAGTACGTTGGCTCGGTGATCGTTAACGAATCCAACGGCCGCTATTACGAACCGGCACCGGGCCGTAACTATGGCGTCGGGGTCAACGTCGCGTGGCGTTTTGAATAAATAACCTGAACGTTTCCGGGGAGCCCCGGAAACGGTTTACTCACGAAATCATCAATGGCTGTATTGTTTTTGCAGGAAACTTGCGGACTCATCAATAACCTGACATATAGCACTATAGCTGGCGTTAGATTCTTTTTTCTCCAGCGCCGACAGCAACGGCTGGTATACGTTTATTTGCTGAAACGGTTCCATAGAATTTAAATATAAATAATGACAACTGGGTCCCACGCGTACCCATAATTGTTCGATAATGGTCATTAACGTGGGCATTTCCGCGTATTCATATATTCGAAAACGAAACCGGTAATTACACTGCAGCATCCGTGTGATATCGCCCACAGCTTTTGCCTCATGAAATAATCCTGAGAGATGATGAAGTTCCCTTAATCTTTCCATGGTTATATGTTTAGACGCCGCTGCGGTCGCCATTCCTTCAAGATTTTTACGAATATGGTTTATTTCCTGATAGCCAGAATGGTTTAATACCGGGACCATAAATGCCTGTGCAGGCGCGGCCTGCAAGGCGCCAGAAGAAACCAGCCGCAGCAGCGCTTCTCGTACTGGCGTAATACTAATGCCCTGATTGACGGCAATTTCCCGAGTCACTAATCGTGCACCCGGCTTCAGTGCGCCAATGATCAGCGCACTTTTGATATTATTCTCTACCTGCTGTGTCAAACTGATACGTTGTGCTTTAGCAAAATCCAGCATTTTTATTATAACTCCACATAGAATCGGCTCAGAGCCCTAATATAATTAATAGCTGGAGTTGGTTATTTTGCGCGAAAAATACAACATATATTTCAGAAACGAACCTTTAGTGAAATTTATGCCCCTGAGAGCGCTTCACCGTTTATCACAGTTAAAACCTCAAAAGATATAAAATCACGTCAGAGGAATATTCAAACGCACCACTAAATAAATACAAATGTGACCGCTATCGTTAATAAAGCGACAGTCGTTTGGCGGCCCCAGTTCCAGGCAGTCACCGCCCCGCATGCGATGCGCGGTTTCGCCCTCCATAAACAGCAGCTCGCCCTGCTGCACCCAGATAAGCTGGCGCGCCATCGCGTAGGCCGATGCGGGCATGGGAATATCGCTGCCCGACGGCAGTTCAATCTGCACCAAATCGACCGGCAGCTCGCCGCGCGGTGAAACGTGACGGCGGAGATAATGGCTCTGTGGATCGTGCCACACCGGCTGATCGGCAAAACGCAGCAGTTTGCCTTCCTGAATTTCTGCACGGGCAATCAGCGTTGACATGCTGATGCCAAATGCGCCGGATAGCCTCGCCAGCAGCGCTGCCGTGGGGCTGCTTTCGCCGCGCTCAATTTTGTGGATCATCGCCCGCGACACGCCCGCGCGCTCGGCCAGCTCGCTCAGCGACCAGCTGCGAGACTCACGCTCAATGCGAATTCGTGCGCCGATGCGTTGATTTAGGTTGTCTTCAATAGTATTCATGGCGTAATAATATAGTGAACAACATACAGGGTGCAACTATGTCTATTCGTTTTGCGACAAAAGAAGACTGCGCCGCGATCGCGGCCATTTATAACCACGCCGTACTGCATACGGCCGCCATCTGGAACGATAAAACCGTCGATACCGATAACCGTATTGCCTGGTTTGAGGCGCGGCAGCTCGGCCATTTTCCGGTGCTGGTCAGCGAAGAAGACGGCGTGGTGACGGGCTATGCCTCCTACGGCGACTGGCGGGCGTTTGATGGTTTCCGCCATACCGTCGAACACTCCGTCTACGTCCACCCGGAGCATCAAGGCAAAGGTCTGGGTCATATTCTGCTTACCCGGCTGATTGAAGAAGCCAAACGTCGCGGCAAACACGTCATGGTGGCAGGGATTGAGTCGCAAAATTACGCGTCCCTGCATCTGCACGCCAAACACGGCTTCGTCACCACCGGGCAGATGCCGCAGGTCGGCACCAAATTCGGCCGCTGGCTGGATTTAACCTTTATGCAGCTGCAACTGGATAACCGCTGCGACCCGGACGGTAACGCATGAATCAATCCCTCACGCTGACGTTTCTGATCGCCGCAGGGATTGGCCTGGTTATCCAGAACACGCTCATGGTGCGGATCACACAGTCCGCTTCGACGATTCTGGTAGCGATGCTGCTGAACTCATTAGTCGGCATCGTGCTGTTTGTCAGCATTCTGCTGATTAAGCACGGTCTGGCGGGCGTGAGCGAACTGGTTTCAACCATTAAATGGTGGACGCTGATCCCCGGCTTGTTGGGATCATTCTTCGTCTTTGCCAGCATTAGCGGCTATCAGTACGTGGGGGCGGCAACGACGATTGCGGTACTGGTCGCCAGTCAGCTGATTGGCGGGCTGGTGATGGATGTGGTGAGAAGCCACGGCGTACCCTGGCGAGCGCTGGTAGGACCGGTTTGTGGTGCAGTGATGTTGATTGTCGGCGCGTGGCTGATTGCAAAACGCCAGTTTTAATCGCTTGCGTAGGCCGGATAAGCGCAGCGCCATCCGGCCTACAAGAGGGCTTACAAAATCTTGCCACCTTCAGTGAGATGCTCCCTGCGTGCCTCTTCCTGTTCACGCTGATGCTGGCCGTGATGGGAAATGGTCACGCGCAGGCGCTGCTGCTGGGTGAAACGCTCTTCACGGCTCAGTTGCGTATCATCGCTCAGCGCGACCAGCAGCTCGTTCATATGCGTAATCACGCTTTCTGCAATCGCCGCATCAACGCGGGCGATGACCTCATCCAAATGTGACATATCTGCTCCTTAATTGATTTTCACTTTCGAGAAATCGCTGCCCATCAGGCTGACGCTGTAGCCGCTCACGTTGCTGCGCGTGGCGTAGAACGTTTTGCCATTGGCAAGGGCAATCCACGGTACCTGCTGAGCGTAGATCTCCTGCGCCTGGCCGTACAGCGCGGCGCGTTTAGCCGGGTCGCTCACCACCAGCGCTTTTTTCACCAGACCATCATACTCTTTATTGCACCAGCGTGCGGCATTAGAGCCGGTCTTAATGCTGTCGCAGCCCAGCAGCGTGTTGGCGAAGTTATCCGGATCGCCGTTGTCCGACATCCAGCCGTACAGCGCGCTGTCGTGTTCCCCTTTACGGATCCCGGAAAGGTACTCGCCCCATTCATAGGTGACAATTTTAGCCTTCACGCCGACTTTCGCCCAATCGTTCTGAATCATTTCCGCAATGCGGCGTGAATTCGGGTTATACGGGCGCTGCACCGGCATTGACCACAGGGTCACATCAACGCCCTTCTCCAGTCCCGCCTGCTTCAGCAGCGCTTTAGCCTTCTCGGGATCGTAGCTGTAATCCTTCAGATCCTTCTTATAGCCCATCATGTTTGGCGGGATCGGTGATTTTGCAACCGTACCTGACCCCATAAACACCGCGTTAACGATCGCTTGTTTATCGGTCGCGTAGTTCAGCGCCTGACGCACCAGAACGTTATCAAACGGTTTTTTCTCCGTGTTAAACGCCAGATAGCCAACGTTCAGCGCTTCAACCGCATGCAGCGTCAGATCGTGATTGCTTTTGATCGCCTCAAACTGGACCGGCGACGGTGCCGGAATAATCTGGCATTCGTTGGTTTGCAGTTTTGCCAGCCGCGTTTCAACGTTCGGCGTGATGGCGAAAATCAGGTGTTTCGTTGGCACCGGGCCATCCCAATAGTTCGGGTTGGCAAGATAGCGAATCTGCGAATCGACTTTGTACTGTTGCAGCACGTACGGGCCGGTACCGATAGGCCAGGTATCGACGTTCTCCGGCGTGCCTTTTTTCATCATCGCGTCTGCATATTCGGCGGAAAGAATAGAAGCGAAATCCATCCCCCAATCGGCAAGAAACGCGGCATTGGGTTCGTTCAGGACAAACTGCACGTGGTAATCATCGACTTTTTTCACCGACTTAATCAGCTTATCGAGACCCACGTCGTTGAAATATTCGTAGTTACCCTGCGAAACCTTATGATACGGATGATCGTTGTCCTTCTGGCGCAACACGGAGAAGATCACGTCATCAGCGTTGAAGTCACGGGTTGGGGTAAAGAACTTATTGCTGTTGAACTTCACTCCCTGACGCAGCGTAAACGTATAGGTCAGGCCGTCTTCCGAGATAGTCCAGTCGGTCGCCAGCGACGGGATGGGCGTATTTTTTACCGGGTCAAAGTTGATCAGGCGGTTGTACAGCGTTTGCGAGCTGGCGACAAACGTCGGGCCAGAGCTGGCAATTTGCGGGTTAAAGGACTCCGGCGAAGCTTCGGAGCAATAAACCAGCGTGTCATGATTGGCCGCAATGGCACCTGCCGGCAACAGCGCGCTGAGTGCCAGCGCGAGGAGCGTTTTCCCTGTCATCATGGTTATAAGCCTTTCGATTTTATTATATGAACGGCTTAATAACAGCACAGCGCCAGGTAACTGGCAAATAACCAATTTGTCTCAGGTTATACTGAATATCCGTTTTTTGCTGGTTTCTTCATCGCTTACCCATCAGGTTTTACTTAAGTCCAGATATTCAATGCCAGGAGAATTACCCTATTTACCCCTCTCTTTCACCGTTTGTTGCATCTTGCTTTGCGTAAAGTAATGCCGTGAAGAAGTCTATGGGACAGGAACGTGGCAAAAACTCTTTTACGCAGCGGAAGTCTTGATGACTTTCAGGCCGTAGGCGGCGGCGGGCAAACGGTATTTCACTCTGCGCTCCAGGTGCGCGAAACGCTGCGCCTACGCAAGCAAAACGCGCTGGTCGACTGCCTGGCGATACCGCAGCTGAACGATGAAGGTGACCGGGTAGACTGGTATTCGCCGGTTGACGGTACGCCAATGGGCTGGAAAGCGGCGAATGAATCTCAGCGCACGCGAGCGCTGCACTACTTAGAAGGATTGCAGGATAGCGCGCGGACGCTCAGCAAGAAATGCCTGCAATCTGAAAAAACGGCACAGCAGCTGTTCGGCGCGCTGCTGGAAAAAACGCTGCAGTTTCCCGGTGAAAACCACCTCTTTCTCGTCGACGGCAAGCCCGTCATCAGCTTCTGGGGCTTTGTAAACCTTAACGAAGGCGCGCGCGAAGACGTTTTTGACTGCCTGCGTTATGTGGAGCCCGAGCCGCCCGAAGCGCCGCTGATTGTCGAGCTGCCCGAAATAATAGAAGAACCCGAACCGGTTATCGCCACGTTCAGCGAGGCCGACGCCCCGTTGATTTCGCCAAATGAACCGCGCCTGGATGCTTACACTCTGCCGGAGAACGAGCCGGAAGAACAAACCCGCCCGGCAGAACCCGCGGAGCCGGTGGCGATGGTCATGACGCCCCCGCGTCGTCCGCGCTGGCTCTGGGCGCTGCCGCTGGCGGCCGCTATCGCCGCCGTTGCCATTGCGCTGCCGTTGATGATCCCCTCAACGCAGGCGGAAGCGGAGCCTGAGCCGGTAGCAAAAGATATTGCACCGCCGCTGCGGGCGGCGGCACCCGCCATGCCCACCCTGACGGACGGGCTGCCGCTGCATCAGGCAAGCGTCAAAACGACGCCGGACGTGAAAGAAGACGAAAAGGAAAAACCGCTGGTGATTGCCGCTATCCCAAAAGATGCGCTGGTGATGGATGCCGATCAAATGCGCGCGGGAACGACCCGCTTTCTCAACGGCAGCTGGCGTGCGCAGATGGATATCAGCGACGCCCATACCGGTAAAGCGCCCAATCTGCGCTACCAGATTCAGAACAATAAAGGCACCGCACGCCTGCTGCGCGACGGCAATATTGTCTGCAAAGCGGCGGTGTTCTCCGGGCTGCACCAGAACGGCGAGCTGATGATCAAAAGCCGCGGCAACGCGCAGTGCAGTGACGGCGCGCGCTATCCGCTGCCGGAAATCAGCTGCAAACCGGGCAACAGCAACGTTGCCGTATGCTCCGCGCGTTTCGATGCCAAAACGGTGGTGGCGCTGACCTTTAAGAAGACGGGAGCGTAAGCCATGCTGGTGACACTTTGCGATTACAAACAGAGCGTGACGCTGATTGCCAACAGCGGCGTGCAGTTCCTTGATTTTGGCCTCAGCCCGCAGGAATCGCTGCAAAACGGCCGCTTCGTGCGAAAAACCGCCAACGGCCCGCTGCTGCGTCTCGACTATGACGTGGTGAACCAGCGCTACACCCTGCCGGGTGAAGCGGGACGCCCGCCTGAGGTGGTCAAGCCGGAATCCACGCTCGCGCTGCACCATTCGTTGACGCTATTGGACGGCGTGTGGCTGCCCCTGCCGTTCCTGCGCTTTAACCCGCCGCGCACCTTCGTGGAAGGCCCGGATAACTGGGCGCGCGTGCAAATTCGCCGCCTCAATGAGCCGGACAGCGCGGGCAATAGCCACCGCGTAACCCTGGCATTTGATAGCCAGATTGGCCACGATGACCTTAATGCACTCTCGCCGGTCGCCAGCGACCTGCTGAACGGCACCCGCTTCGCGCTGGCCTGGCGCGATGACGAAATCAGCGATTTTCTCGACCAGACGTGGATTGACGGCTGGCTGCGCGAAGCCTTCCAGCAGAGCGTAACGACGCATGAAACCCGCAGCGAGCGCGACGTGGCGCAGGCGCTGCGCAGCTTTGAGTATCAGGGCCACTGGCTCAATATTCTGGCCCTGCTCGGCGAGCAGCTCACGGTACCGGAAATTAAAATGGTGACCGCCACGCTGAGCACCCCGGCCATTCCGGTTGATTTGATCCTCGATGTCGGCAACACCCATACCTGTGGCGTTATTATCGAAGACCACGGCGACGCGAATGACGGCCTGCGCCAGACCGCCGAGCTACAGGTCCGCTCGTTAAGCGAGCCGCAGTATCTGAATGAACCGCTGTTCACCAGCCGCGTCGAGTTTTCAGAGTCACGTTTCGGCAAGCAGCACTTCTCGGTGGAAAGCGGCCGCGAAGACGCCTTTATCTGGCCGTCGCTGGTGCGCGTGGGCGATGAAGCCCGTAAGCTGGCGATGCAGCGTGCCGGCACCGAAGGCTATAGCGGTATTTCCAGCCCGCGCCGCTATTTGTGGGACGAAACCCCGACCGTACAGGACTGGCGCTTTAGCCAGATGAACGGTAAAACCCAGCGCGAACCCCTGGCCACCGCCTTCCCGCTGATGAACCTGATGAACGATGAAGGCCAGCCGCTGTTTACGCTGCCGCCGGACGAGCGGATGCCGGTCTTCTCGCCGCAGTATAGCCGTAGCACCCTGATGACCCACATGCTGTGTGAAATTCTGGCGCAGGCGCTGGGGCAGATCAACAGCGTCGCTACCCGCCTGCGGCTGGGCTTCCCTGCCTCGCCGCGCCAGCTGCGTACGCTGATCCTCACCCTGCCGTCGGCGATGCCGAAACAGGAACGGGAAATCTTCCGCCGCCGGATGTTTGAAGCGATTGCGCTGGTGTGGAAAGCCATGGGCTGGCATCCGCAGGATGAAGACTTTGCCAACGTGCGCCTGCAGGAAAAAAGCGTGGTTCCGGTACCGAAAATTCACATGGAATGGGATGAAGCCAGCTGCGGCCAGCTGGTCTGGCTGTACAACGAAGCGATCTCGCATTTTTCCGGGCAGACCGAAGCGCTGTTCGCCGCGATGGCACGCCCGGATCGCCAGCCCGAGCCGGAGGCTGCCCCCGGACGAGCGCTACGCATCGCCTCGCTGGATCTCGGCGGTGGAACCACCGACATGGCCATTGCGCAATACCAACTGGATGACGGCATCGGCGGCAACGTCAAAATTACCCCGCAGCTCCTGTTCCGCGAAGGGTTTAAAATCGCCGGTGACGATGTGCTGCTGGATATTATCCAGCGCTGCGTGCTGCCCGCCCTGCAAACCCAACTGCAAAAATCCGGCGTTGCCGACGCCCAGGCGCTAATGGCTACGCTGTTTGGCGACTCAGGCAGGCTTGATACCCAGGCGGTGCTGCGCCAGCAAACCGCCCTGCAGCTGTTTATGCCGATCGGCCATGCCATTCTGGCGGCGTGGGAGCAAAGCGACGTCCAGGACCCGCTGGCCGGGCTGCACGCTACCTTTGGCGAGCTGTTGAGCCAAACGCCAACCCGCAACGTGATGAACTATGTCGGCCAGGCCATTGAACATGCGCTCCCCGCAGGCAGCGCGCCGTTCGACCTGCTGGCAGTGCCGTTAGAAATCACTTTCAGCAACCTGCAAGACGCGATGCTTGCCGGGGAATTTACTCTTTCTGGCCCGCTGCATGCGCTGTGTGAAGCTATTTCTCACTACGCCTGCGATGTTCTGCTGGTAACCGGACGTCCTGGCTGTCTGCCGGGGGTACAGGCGCTGATTCGCTACCTGCAGCCGGTGCCGGTTAACCGCATGGTCTGGCTGGATAAATATCACGTTCATGAATGGTATCCGTTCAGTCAACAGGGGCGCATCGGCAACCCGAAATCCACCGCGGCCGTGGGCGCAATGCTGTGCAGCCTGGCGCTGGACCTTCGCCTGCCGCACTTTAATTTCAAAGCGGCCGACATTGGCGCCTACTCCACGGTGCGCTATCTCGGCGTTCTGGATAAAACCGTCAATACGCTGCGTGATGAAAACATCTGGTATCACGATCTCGATCTCGACAAACCCGGCGCAAAGCTTGACGCACGGCTGCATTTCCCGCTGCGTGGCAACGTGACGCTGGGCTTCCGCCAGTTAGCGAATACCCGCTGGCCCGCCACGCCGCTGTATACGTTGAGCATCAACTCGCCGGAGCTGGCAAAAGCGATCGCGGGCGACGGTGTTCTTCAGGTACGTCTGAAGCTTGAGGGCGGTAGCCGACACGAAGCGCCGCTGTCCTTTGTGCTGAGCGACGCCTGGCTACAGGACGGCACCCCGGTTTCGCCGGATGCCCTGACACTGAAGCTCAATACTCTGGCCGACCGCCGCCACAGCGGCAGCCACTACTGGATTGACAGCGGGAGCGTATTCCTGAAATGACCACTTTACCTGCAGTTATCGACTGGCTCGCCGCCGCCCGACAAACGCACCCGGCGCTGGACGACGATGCCGATGCGCTGATGATTCGCCTGCTGGCGCTCGACGCTCAGCACAAGGCACATCTGCACGCCAGCGCCCGTCGCGCCAGCATTGCCCTGTTTGGCCATTCGCAGGCCTCTAAGGCCCACCTGCTACGGACGCTGTGCGGCAGCGGCGACGGGCGGCTGACGGTACAAACGGGCAGTAAAACCCTTGATTACTTCAGCCATATCAATCCCGGGCATAGTCTGACCCAAATGGCGGTGCGTTTTAGCCGCGAACAACCCACGCCCGATGACGCCTTCCCGCTGCGCCTGGCATTAATGAGCGAAGCCGATCTGGTTCAGCTGTTTATCGCCCACGCCTGGCAGCGCGGAGAGGTTAGACCGCCGGATAATGCGCTACTCGCCTCCCGCCTGCGCAGCTGGCAGAGCCTGCGCCAGCCGCAGCCGGTGGCAGGGATAACCGCCGCAGAGATTGCGGCCATCGCCCGCTTCTGGCGCGATACGCTGCCGAGCGCCTATCAGCAGATCGACGACACGCTGTGGTACCAGTTTGCCCATCTGCTGCCGTCGCTGGATCTCACCGCCCGCGCCCGCGCGTGGTCACTGCTCTGGGGGGAACAGCAGGCGCTGACCCAGCAATGGCTGACCCTGGCACACGCGCTGCATCAGGCGGGAAACCGTCGCGAAGTCATGGCGCCGCTGAGCCTGTTGGTCGATAGCTTCACGCTGCCCATGGATGCCTTCCTGACGCCGGGCGGCGACAGCGATGACGCGGTGCTGGTGCACCCGCTGACCGCCGAGGGCTATCAGAACGCAGTCAGCATACCGGTGGCGACGCTGGCGCTGCTGACCGTTGAACTGGTGCTGAATGTAGAACAAGGCGTGCTGGATAACGTTGATATTATTGATATTCCCGTCCCGGCGCTCGCCAACGATACGCCGCTGTGGGCCAGCAAATGCCGTTGGTTGCTCGATCATTATCGCCAGCAGCGCCAGCCGGATATTCTGTTAGCCTGCAACGCCACCGCCCAGCGCACCGCCATTCCCTCCACGGCGAAAGCGCTGCTGCGCTGGGTGCATGAAACCCAGCCAACGCAGGAAAATAAGCTGCCGGGCCTGGTCTGGGCGATTACGCCGCAAGACGATCGATTTGTCCATAAACGCCACTTTGATGAAGCGATTCAACAGCTGGTCGGCAAACCCGGCCAGCACTGGGGGACGCTGCAGGCGCTGGATCACAGCAGCCTTCAGCGGCTGATTGAATGGCTGTCGCAGGCCACGCAGCCTGAGCTACGCCAGCGCCGTTTTACCGCCATGTGCCAGGCGCGTCACCAGCAGCTACGCGTTCTGTGTCAGCCGCTGCTGGCCTCCTCATGCCCATCGGCCGCACAGGCAGAAAGCCTGATTCGCGAACTGCAAACCCATGCCGCGCGCCACGGTGAGCTGCTGGAAGCGCTGCTGCCGCCGCTGAGCGAGTTCGACAGCCTGTGTCAGGTACAACAGCAGCGCGAAGAGAAAGCCAGCGGTTTGTTTAACGATGCGGTGGATCTGTTTGCCGCGCCAGATACGGTGGCGCAGCATGCACCATCCTTCCAGGATCACGGTTCCCTGGCCTATGCGCTGTGGTCTAAGCACCTGCGTCAGTGGAGCCGTCAGCCTCACCCGTTGCTGACGCCCTCGGCCCAGCAGCAGCTGGTTCTGGCGCTGATTGCCGCCAGCCAGCGCCAGGGCTTAGCGTCACAGCTCCGTCGCGCCAGCGCGGAGCAGCAGGCCGGTGCCGCGCAGCTGCGCGCGCTGATCGGCAACTTCATTAACTGGCTAGGCTATGCCGAGCAGCCGGCTGAGCAACGTCCTGCCAGCCGTATTGCCAAAGGCAGCGCCATTTTCGCCACCGGCAGCACGACGGCCAGCGCGCGCCTGACTCAGCTCGGCGAGCAGCCGGTTCACGCCGCCACGCGCTATGTGTACGACTGGCTGGTGGCGCTGTATGCGCGCAGCACCGAGCCCGGCGAGGCGGTGAATCTGCTCCAGCTCAGCGATAACGCCCAGCGCGAACTGCTGGCGTTTCTCGGGTAACCCTCGGCGGCACAGGGATGTGAACCGCTTTCAAAAGCTGAAAAAAAGCGTGCGAAATCCGCATCATGGATATTCAGCACGCTTGCGCCTCTCTACACTCGATGCGTTACCCGAGATGAGAAGAGGTTTCCATGACCATCACCTGTACCCTGCTGATTAACGGCGAAGCATGCGCCGCGCAAGGCAATGCGACGTTTACACGCCATAATCCCATCGATCATTCCGTTGCCAGTATTGCCGCGGCGGCCTTCCCCGCCTGGCGCGATACGTCGCCCGGTGAACGTCGCCGCCTGCTGCTCGCGGCGGCCGAGCAGCTTGAACAACGCAGCGAACGCTTCACGGCAGCGATGCACGCCGAAACCGGCGCTACGCCGCACTGGGCGGGGTTTAACGTTCATCTCGGCGCGGATATTTTGCGCGAAGCGGCGGCGCTGACGACGCAAATCGAAGGTCTGGTGATCCCGTCTAATATTCCGGGTAACCTGGCGATGGCTATCCGCCAGGGGGCGGGCGTCGTGCTAGGCATGGCGCCGTGGAACGCGCCGATTATTCTGGCCGTTCGCGCCATCGCCACGCCGTTGGCCTGTGGTAATACGGTGATCCTCAAAGGCTCTGAGCTTTCTCCGGCTACGCAGGGGTTAATTGTTGAGGCACTGGCGGCCGCCGGGTTCCCGGCGGGCGTCGTGAACTATCTCACCTGCGCACCGCAGGATGCCCCAGCGATAGTCGAAACGCTGATTGCGCACCCCGGCATCCGACGGGTTAATTTTACCGGCTCCACGCCGGTGGGCCGAATCATCGCGCAGACCTGCGCGCAGCACCTGAAACCGGTCGTACTGGAGCTCGGCGGCAAAGCGCCGCTGCTGGTGCTGGACGATGCCGATATCGACCAGGCCGCCGCTGGCGCAACCTTCGGTGCGTTTGCCAATGCCGGGCAGATCTGTATGTCGACTGAACGGATCATCGTTGATCGGGCCATTGCCGAACCGTTTATTGCCGCACTGGTAAAACGCGTCGAAGGCCTACCCGCCGGGCTGCTGGGATCGGTGGTAGATAGCAAAACCGTCGAGCGCTGCAATGCGTTAATTGACGATGCGCTGGCGAAAGGCGCCACGCTGTTGACCGGCGGCAAGGCCGACTCCACGCTAATGACGGCCACGCTACTGGATGGCGTCACGCCCGACATGCGCCTGTGGAACGAAGAATCCTTTGGCCCGGTCAAAGCGGTGATCCGCGCCCGTGATGAGCAGGATGCGGTACGCATCGCTAACGACAGCGCCTACGGTTTATCGTCTGCGGTCTACAGTCGGGATACCGCCCGCGCGTGGAATGTCGCGCAGGATCTGCAAACCGGCATTTGCCACATCAATGGCCCAACGGTGCATGACGAAGCGCAAATGCCGTTTGGCGGCACCAAAGATTCCGGATACGGCCGCTTTGGCGGGCGCGCGGGCGTCCACGAGTTTACCGAACTGCGCTGGGTGACAATGCAAACGCAGCCGCGCAAGCTACCGTTCTGACGCCAACGCCTGGCCGGGCTACAGGTTCGGCCAGGCGCCTCGCCTGGCTAGCGCTGCCAGCGCGTGTTCCACTCCCACAGGCGATTATGGTTCACATCATTCAGCTGCCGTGACGGCTGAGCGTTGCCGTTAAACGGCCGCGCCGTGGTGGCCGCCGCGCCCCACGGCGACAGTCGGTCATAGCCGCCATCAATCACGCTATCGACAATGAGCACCTGACCGTTGGCCGTGTTGCCCGGCAGGTAGCCGGTTTTCCCTGCCCCCTGATCCCACGCCCGCCCCAGCCTGGCCTTAAAGGTGCCTTTGTAACCTTCATCGGTAGTAAAGCGACTGTTTTTCACCAGAAAACCGTAGGGATTGTCCGGCAGCGTATTGGGTGCAAGCACGTAGGCCTCCGGCGATTTTCGGCTGGAAACGGTATGGAAATGCACGCGATCAAACACCGCATTGGCGCGGCCGAACACGTAGTCCACATCGCCTTCAATGTAGCTGTCCTGCACGTAAACGCGATGAATACGATCGGTCAGCGCATCGTTACGCCGGTTACTGACGTTGAGATAAAGCGTATCCTGCCGCCCCAACAGACGCATATTTTTCAGCTGTACGCGGTCACCGTCGGTACGCAGCGCGACGCCCTGATGGGTGCCGCCGTCGACGGTATCGAGAAGGCTGTTAGCAATCGTCAGGTTCACCAGTTGAAAATCGTGGCTTTGCGACCAGAACACCGCCGCACAGTTGGTCCCTATCTGCGAGGTGGTTTTCCCCGCGCACAGCGCATACTGGTAGTACGCGGGCGACCCCGGAGGATAGTCTTCGGCGTTGACCGTCTGCCGGTAAGTTGCCGGACTGAACTGCGAGTCGATCGCGAATTCAATACGCACCGCCTCCGGCCCATTGCCCGCCCCAAAAATCGTGATAGGTGGCGCATCGTCCGGGATATACACCGTGCCGACATACACACCCGGCTCAATGCGAATGTACAGACGCTCGGCCCCCTGGTGCTGAGCAATGGCAGCATCGATCGCCGGCTGAATGCGGGTGAAAGGTGCGCCGGATGGCGCAACGCGCCACGGCGTATTGATGTTTTCCAGCGTGATTGCCGCAGGCCGCCAGGGGCCCCGCGGGCGGTCTGACAGACCGCCTTGCGCGAAATAGTTTTCAACGGTGTAAGGCGCGGCCTCCTGCGCCGTCAGCAGGGGCCGGGTTGCCGTTCCTGTTGACGACGCTGCCGCGCAGCCCTGTAGGACCAGCGGCATACAAAGCAGCGTCGACATGCCCAGATAAGGTCGTCTTGTCATCGGTTCTCCATTTGCAACGTTAAACAGAAACTAAGAACCGATAATAATGGAACGCTATTTTGTTTTAATCCTTCGCGATCACGCTTTGCCCTATTACGACAACGCTATCAGCAGGCCGTACAGCACTAACGTACACACCAGCGTAAGCTGAACAACCCGGCACTCACGTTTTGATTTCTCAGCCATTATGCGACAGACGGAACGTCCCCTCGATCATCAATCGCGCCTGGCCGTACAGCGCCACGCGCCCTTCCTCACGCATCACACAACGCAGGGTTCCCTTCCGCGCGCCGCCCTGCTGGGCGCACAGTGAATTTTTGCCACAGCGCTTCGCCCAGAACGGTGCCAACCAGGCGTGTGCTGATCCGGTGACAGGATCTTCATTAACGCCCACCTGAGGGCCAAACCAGCGGGATACAAAGTCAAATTCATCGTCTGGTGCCGTCACGATCACCCCTCGGGTATTAAAGGCAGCCAGCAGGTTAAAGTCCGGCGTCAGCGCATCGACGATCGCTTTATCATTCACCAGCACCACGATGTCATCAGACTGCCAGAAACCTTCAACGCCTTCACTCAGGCCAAGCGCAGCCAGCAGTCCCGGCGGTTCGTCAATCGGCCGCAGCATTTTGGTCGGGAAATCCATGCACAGCTCGTCGCCTTCGCGCCGGACGGTCAGCAGGCCGCTACGGGTGGAAAATCGCAGCGTCTCGCCCGGATAGTTCAGCACGTTGAACAATATCCATGATGCGGCGAGCGTGGCGTGGCCACAAAGATCGACCTCCACCGCCGGCGTGAACCAGCGCAGATGAAAGCCGTCGTCGAGCGGGGCGAAAAATGCGGTTTCAGAAAGGTTGTTTTCTGCAGCAATCGCTTTTAAGACGCTGTCATCCGGCCATTCGCGCAATGGCATAACGGCGGCAGGGTTACCGCCAAAAGGCTGCGCAGTGAAGGCATCAACCTGATAAAACGGCAGCGTTAACGGGATGTTAGTGTTCATTGAGTTTGTCCAGATAGTTGTAAATGGTGTAACGCGTCACGCCAAGCGCTTTCGCCACTTCATTGACGCTGCCTTTAATCTTGAAAACCCCCATGGCGTGCAGTTCGCTTACCACTCGCAGACGAAATGCTTTCGGGTTTTCCATTGGCCCCGGCTGAAAGCGGCCTAACAGCGCCGTCAGCGAGCTTTCAGGCAGCGAACTGACCGGATGGTCAACGGGCTGGGCTGCGGGGACAGCGGAAACCAGATAATCCAGCTCACGACGAAAACGCATCACCGGCTCCATATCGACGTTGACACAAAACGCGACGACCGCTTTGCCGCTGGCATCGTAATAGAGCGTCGAGGCGCTGCTCAGCGGTTTGCCGCCGTGCGTCAATGAGGTATAGCCGCTGAACAGGCGGGAAGAAGACGGCGGCTGCGATGCGTCAAGCAGCCCCAGAAACCCTTCATCGTCTTCCGGCCCGCTGAGCAGCCCATCACCCAGTTGCCGCCCGCTGACGTGCCCGTTGACAATGCCCACTACCGAGGACTGCGGCTGGGTTAGATCGTGCAGCACCACTTCCGTATTGGCCGGGAGCGTGGCTTTCAGTGCCTCCAGCGCAGCGTTCAGCGTGGAGATCGTGGTGTCGCGTATCGAATTCATGGCTGCACCGCCTGAATCTCGATTTCAACATCGAGTGAGAACGCCAGCGCGCTGGTCGTCACGCTGCGGCTGGGGAAACCCTCAGGAAACCATAGACGCCAGGCGTGATTAAATTCAGCAAAATGCGCCATATCGCTCAGCCAGACCTGCGCACGCACCACGTTACTCAGCTGTGCGCCCCCGCGCGCCAGCGTTTCACTGACCGAGCGCATAATGGCATTAACCTGCTCAGTTACGGTGCCGTACTGCGGCTGCCCCTCCGGGCTCATCGCCACCTGACCAGAAAGGAAAAGAAAACCGTTCGCCGCTACGGCGTCGGAAAAGGGAAAGGGTTTGGTCGTGGGATAACGGACGAGTGCCATCGTAAAACTCCTGAGGTAACGGAGAATTGACGATAGCATCGCCCGCTGACAATTTCAACAAAATTGTAATTTTCAACAAATGTTGATTTTCAGGCGGCGGATTCAGCGTCCATCTCGCTAAACACCTGCTGCGCCAGATGCAGCGTCGCGTTGGCAGCCGGCAGGCCGCAGTACAGCGCTGAGTGCATGATCAACTCTTTTAGCTCATCGCGGGTCACCCCGTTGTTAAACGCCGCACGCAGGTGCATTTTCAGCTCCGCTTCACGGTTAAGCGCGATCAGCATCGCAATGGTTATCATGCTGCGGGTATGATGATCCAGCCCCGGCCGGGTCCAGGTTTCTCCCCACGCGTAGCGGGTAATGAAATCCTGAAATTCTTCGTTCAGCGGCGACAGGTTTTTCAGCGTCCGGTCAACGTGCGCATCGCCCAGCACCTTGCGGCGTACCGCCATCCCCTGTTCATAACGTTGCTTATCGTCCATTTTCCCTCCGTAAAAAGGCAATCAGCGCCGAGGTAAATTCCTCGCTGGCTTCCACGTTAGAGAGATGGGAAGCCGGTAAATTCACCAGGAAAGCGCCGTCAATCTGTTGGTGCAGGTAGTTGGCATCGGCAACCGTGGTGACCGGATCGTGTTCGCCAGCGATGATCAGCATCGGCAGTCGGATGGCCGCCACTTCGCCGCGCAGATCGGCCGCCGCCAGCGCTTCACAGCACTCGGCGTAGCCTTCGGCGTCGGCATGCGCCAGCTGATGGCACAACGGCTCAACAATCGCAGGCTGGTGCTGGCGAAAATCGGCAGAAAACCAGCGATCCGCCGAGCCCGCTGCCACCACGCCCATGCCTTCGCTTCGAACGGTGCGCGCACGCGACAGCCAGTTTGCCTGCTCGCCAATTTTTGCCGCCGTGTTGGCCACCGCCACCGCCATAAAGCGTTCTGGCGCAAAGCGGGCCAGCCAAAGCCCGGTCAGGCCGCCCATTGATATCCCGCAAAAGAAGGCGCGCTGAATATGTAAATGGTCAAGCAGCGTGATCACATCTTCACCCAACTGTGACAACGTCACTTTTCCGCGTTTACCCGTTTGCCCGTGACCGTGGGTATCGTAGCGGAGTACGCGAAAGTGCTCGGTTAGCGCGGGCATCTGCGCATCCCACATGGACTGGGTGGTTCCCAGTGAATTAGAGAGCACCAGTACCGGTGCCGTTTCTGGTCCTTCAAGACGATAATGGATATTCATGTCCCTGCTCCTGATAGCGCGCCAGTACCTGGCGCACGAAATGATCGGTACTGCCGATGGCGGCCGCTGGGTCCAGCAGCTGCGAAAGTTGCGCCGGGGAAAGGTGCTGGCTGACCAGCGGGTCCTTCTCCAACAGCGGTTGTAGCGGGCAATCCAGCGCGATGGCCCGCTGACAGAGTTTTTCTATCTGATGATGGGCGTCAGCTTTACCAATAAAGGCCGCCAGCGCCTGAGTGACCGATTCGGCCATAATCAAACCATGAGTGATATCCAGATTGGCGCGCATTTTCGCCGTATTGACCTGCATACCACGCAACAGATATTCACTGTTTTCCAGCACGCCGCCGGAGAGCATCACCAGCTCCGGCAGCGTCTCCCATTCGGCCTGCCAGCCGCCCAGCGCGCGTTCATGTTGCTGAATTTGCGCGGCATACAGCGTAGCCATTAGCCCCGGCATCCGCTGTACGGCGGCCAGAATGGCCGCGCAGCTGACCGGATTACGCTTATGCGGCATGGCCGAGGAGCCCCCCCTGCCTTCGGCAATCGGTTCGCTCACCTCTGCCACTTCGGTCTGCATCAGCAACGAGAAGTCATTGGCAAACTTGCCAAGCGTCACGCTCAGCCCGGCAAACCAACCGGCGACCTCAAGGATACGATCGCGTTGGCTGTGCCAGGGCGTAGACGGCAGCGCCAGCCCGAGCGTCGCAGACAGCCGCTGCGCCACCTCCGGCCCCTGCGCTTTCAGGGAGGCCAGCGTCCCCGCTGCGCCGCCAAACTGCAGCGACAGGACGCGTGGGCGCAGCTGTACGAGCCGTTCCTGCCAGCGTAGCAGCGCATCGAGCGTGCCAGCGAGCTTCAGGCCAAACGTGATGGGTAAGGCATGTTGCATCCACGTTCGCCCCGGCATCAGCGTGTGCTGGTAGCGCGCCGTCTGTTCTGCCAGCACCTGAATCAAACGGCACAGCCGGATTTCCGCTTCCTGAAGCGCGCCGCGCAGTTGAAGCACCAGGCCGGTGTCAATGGCGTCCTGGCTGGTCGCCCCCCAGTGCACATAGCGCGCAGCCTCAGGGTCTTGCGCCTTCACGCGCAGGGTGAGTTGCTTCACCAGTGGAATCGCCAGATTGCCCGCGTTCGCCGCCGCGCTTGCCAGCTCCGGCAGATCAAGCAGCTGCGCCCGGCACATCGCCGCGATGGGGGCCACCGCCGATTCGGGAATCACGCCGCACTGCGCCTGCGCGGTGGCCAGCGCCGCTTCAAAGTCCAGCATCCCCTGCACGGTCTGCTCGTCGCTGAAAAAATCAGTCAGCGCACGGGTACGCAATAGCGGGGTCAACACACTCATTCCAGCTCCTTATACGCGTTCAATAATCAGCGCGATCCCCTGTCCGACGCCGATACACATGGTACACAGCGCATACCGGCCGCCGGTACGACGCAGCTGGTAAGCAGCGGTCATCGCCAGTCGGCCGCCGGAGGCACCAAGCGGATGGCCCAATGCAATCGCCCCGCCGTTCGGATTCACATGGTGGGCGTCGTCAGGCAGGCCCAGATCGCGCAGCACCGCCAGCGCCTGCGCGGCAAACGCTTCATTCAATTCGATAACGTCCATCTGCGCCAGCGTTAACCCCGTCTGCGCAAGGACTTTTCGTACCGCCGGGGCCGGCCCGAACCCCATGATTCGTGGCGCAACGCCAGCGGTCGCCACGCCAACTACGCGGGCCAGCGGCTGTAAATCATTCTGCGTCATCGCCCGTTCGCTTGCCAGCAACAAGGCGCAGGCACCGTCGTTGACCCCGGAGGCATTCCCGGCGGTGACGGTCGCATCGGGGCGCACCACCCCTTTCAGTTTCGCCAGCGCCTCGATGGATGTGCTGCGCGGGTGTTCATCCTGTGAGAAATTCAGCGCTTCGCCCTTACGCTGCGGCACCCATACCGGGATCAGCTCATCGTTAAAGGCGCCGTTAGCCTGCGCCTGCGCGGTACGCTGCTGGCTGCGAAGCGCAAAGGCATCCTGATCGACACGCGAGATGGCGAAATCCATCGCCACGTTCTCCGCCGTCTCCGGCATCGAGTCTACGCCGTATAGTGCTTTCATTTGCCCGTTGATAAAGCGCCAGCCGATGGTGGTATCTTCCATTTTCATCGTACGGCTAAAGGCGCTTTCCGCTTTGCCCATCACAAACGGCGCACGCGACATACTTTCCACGCCGCCGGCAATCATCAGTTGCGTTTCGCCGCTTTTAATCGCGCGCGCCGCCACGCCGATGGCATCGAGGCTGGAGCCGCAAAGCCGGTTAATCGTACTGCCCGGCACCGTTTCCGGCAGACCGGCCAACAGCAGCGCCATGCGCGCGACGTTGCGGTTATCTTCCCCCGCCTGGTTGGCGCAGCCGTAGATCACATCATCAATACGCGATGGGTCTAACCCGCGATTGCGCTCCAGCAGCGCCTTCAGCGGCAGTGCCGCAAGGTCGTCAGCGCGAACGCCAGCCAGAGTACCACCAAAACGACCAAACGGTGTGCGTACCGCGTCGCAGATAAATGCTTGATTCATCATCATTCCTTAAGCGGTTTCCGCGACCGCGTCATAAGTCAGGGTAACCGGCGTGATGCGCTGAAGCTCATCAAAGGAGAGGCCGTTGAAAATCTCACGCACCACCGGGCCGTGGGCGGTGATATCGATAACCGCCAGGTCGGTATAAATACGGCTGACGCAGCCTACGCCGGTCAGCGGATAGGTGCAGTGCTCCACCAGCTTACATTCGCCGTCACGGGTCAGATGGTCCATCATGACAAACACCTGACGTGCGCCGACGGCCAGATCCATCGCGCCCCCCACGGCAGGAATGGCATCCGGCGCGCCGGTGCTCCAGTTGGCCAGATCGCCGCGAGCCGAAACCTGATAGGCCCCCAGTACGCAAATATCGAGATGGCCGCCGCGCATCATGGCGAACGAATCACCGTGATGGAAATAGCAGCCGCCCTGCAGCAGCGTCACGTACTCTTTCCCGGCGTTAATCAGCTCCGGGTCCTCCTCACCAGGTGCGGGCTTTGGCCCCATGCCCAGCAGGCCGTTTTCACTGTGTAAAAAAACTTCTTTATCCGACGGCAAATAGTTGGCGATGCGGGTTGGCAGCCCAATGCCCAGGTTAACGTAGGCCCCTTCAGGGATATCCTGTGCCACGCGTTTGGCCATATCGTCGCGAGAGAGTTTCTGCATTTTTCGGCTCCTTAAGCGCGCTGTGCCTGAGCGATGTGAGATTCCTGCGCATACACGCGCTGAACGAAGATGCCGGGCGTGACGACGTTTTCAGGATCGAGGTCGCCCAGCGCGACCATGCTGGCCACTTCCACAATGGTGGTTTTCGCCGCCGTAGCCATAATCGGCCCGAAGTTACGCGCAGCTTTACGGTAAACCAGATTGCCCCAACGGTCGGCCTGGTGAGCTTTAATCAATGCAAAATCAGCGCTTATCGGGTACTCCAGCACATAGTGGCGGCCATCGATTTCACGGGTTTCTTTGCCTTCCGCCAGCGGCGTGCCGTAGCCCGTAGGTGTGAAAATCGCCCCCAGCCCGGCGCCCGCGGCCTGAATGCGGGCCGCCAGGTTGCCCTGCGGTACCAGCTCCAGCTCGACGCTGCCGCGACGATAAAGATCATCAAAAATATGTGAATCGACCTGACGCGGGAACGAGCAAATCATCTTGCGCACGCGTCCGGCTTTGAGCAGCGCCGCGAGGCCGATTTCACCGTTACCGGCGTTGTTGTTGATAATGGTCAGGTCGCGCGCGCCCTGTTCAATCAGGGCATCGATCAGCAGCGTCGGCTGCCCGGCAGGCCCGAAGCCGCCAATCATAATCGTCGCGCCATCGTGGATACCCGCGACGGCATCGGCCAGCGACGGCACACTTTTATCAATCATCAGGTTGCTCCTTGTTGTGCGGTTATCGCACTAATATTCGTTGTTCGCACAAAATGTGACCCGCTTAACGATGTCGGTCAAGGGCGATAATCGAAATATGGTGCGATAATCGAACATCATGTATGTTTAGGTTCAGAATGTGATCGACGGCATAATCGGAGAGAAAAAGTGGACAAACATCCGGACGATATTTTGACGGGCGATAGCGACCCGTTTAAGGGCGACCCCAACTTTATGGCTTCGCTGGCACGCGGGCTGGAGGTGATTCAGGCGTTCACCCCACAGCGTCGGCTGCTGTCGATTTCGCAAATCAGCCAGAAGACGGGGATCCCGCGCGCGGCGGTGCGCCGCTGCCTGTATACGCTGGGCAAACTGGGTTTTGTTTACGCCGAGGACGGTAAGCATTTTCAGCTGCGTCCGCGTATTTTATCGTTGGGTCACGCGTGGCTGGCCTCTACCCCGCTGGCCCGTTCGGCGCAGCCGGTGCTGAAACACTTGAGCGAGATGCTGAATGAGTCGTGCTCCATCGCCACGCTCGACGGCGACGATATTCTGTATATCGCCCGCGCCTCAAGCTCGCGCATTATGACCATCGATCTGGATATCGGCAGCCGTCTGCCCGCCTGGTCAACGTCAATGGGTCGCGTGCTGCTGAGCCATCAGCCGGAAGAGAAGCTAAACGATATGCTGGCACGCATCACCATGATTCGTTACACCCCGCAGACCATCGCCTCGGTCAGCAAGCTGCGCAGCGAGTTGAAGGCCGTACGCCAGCAGGGGTATGCGTTAAACGATCAGGAACTGGAAATGGGGCTGCGTTCACTGGCGGTGCCGCTGTTCAACGCCCAGGGCCAGGTTGAAGCCGCGCTAAACGTTGGCGTGCACGCCGGTCAGGTGTCGGCCAACGAGCTGCTCGAGCGCGTGCTGCCCGAGCTGCAAAAAGCCGCCGCAGAGCTGTCGCTGCTGCTGCGCTAACGGCTGCGTTTGGCGTGACGTTCCCAGTTTTCTTGCTTAGCGACCGCCGACTTACGCAGCGCCACGTAACATGCACCGCTGCCGCCATGATGCGGCAGCGCGCTGCAAAAAGCCTGAACGTCGTCAAATTCGGTTAACCAGCGGGCCAGATAGCTGCGGATGATATTAGCGTGCGAACCGTCCTCTTTGCCTTTACCGTGAATAATCAATACATTACGCAAATTGTCACGCTGTGCCTGAACAATAAAGGCATACACATTCTGGCGGCAGCTTTCTACCGTTTGCTGGCGCAGCTCAAGGCTCGCCTGCTGACCGTATTTTCCCTGACGCAGTTTATCCAGCACGCCGGTCTGTAGCCCTTCGCGCTTAAACTCCAGCGGCGTCCCCAGCGGGATGATGTCAAGAAAGCCGGTCGTCAGAAAATTGTCCAGCTGGAGCGTATCGATCTGCTGGCGGGTCCGGGAGTTTCGTACGGGCTGCCAGTGAACATCACTGTGCTGCTTCAGCGGCTGGACATCCTCCATGGCGCCAAGAAACAGCGATTTGTCGTCAAGATTCATGAGAACTCCCCAGTGTTGCAACTGGCGCATACTATAGCCGTGAGGATTGGCGTGCTCAATGCTTTTCCCTTTACTGTTAAATAATCACTCTGCGAAGTATATAAATGTGTAACAAATTCAAAATATGAATTATTTAACTCAACCTTAAATACAGTAAATCAGCCATTAATTGTTGGGGGCTATTTTGAATACGTGAAATAAATCACCAAGAATTATCTGGAAAATAAACGCAGACCCGTTATAAATAGTAATACCCGCTGTGCGGAGCAAAATGTGGGGAACGGTACGGATACAATTGTGTGGTTGCTGCGGGGTCTGGCGATGTCGACAGACCCCGATTTTTATTCTACGCCCGCCGGCAGTGACTTTACCCGCCCATTCAAGGATATATCTTTACCTTACGGCCCTCGCTTTATATTCTCCCCTCGGCTTTATCTTATTTATTGATCAGTTTTAGCGAAGTTTACCTTTGATTATAAATACACCACATTAATTATAAGGTTATACATCTGAGGTATAGAGTCGTCCCCGCCCACATGCTATGGTGACGCAAGAATAATTTGCGTAAACAAATACAGAGAGTGCGCATGCTGACTTTGCTTGAAGATAAAATAACCACCCCGCTTGGGCCGCTGTGGATTCTGTGCGATGAGCAATTTCATCTGCGCGCCGTTGAATGGGAAGAACACAGCGACCGCATGGAACAGTTGCTGGATATCCACTACCGCGCCGAAGGCTATACCCGCGTAACGTCGGCTAACCCCGGCGGGCTCAGTCAGCAGCTGGCGAACTACTTTGACGGCGACCTGGCAATTATTGAATCGCTTCCCACCGCCACCGCCGGGACGCCGTTTCAGCGTGAAGTGTGGCAAGCTCTGCGCACCATTCCCTGCGGCCAGGTCATGCATTATGGCCAGCTCGCCGAACAGCTTGGTCGTCCCGGCGCTGCGCGCGCGGTGGGTGCAGCAAACGGCGCGAACCCGGTGAGTATTGTGGTCCCCTGCCATCGAGTCATCGGCCGCAACGGAACCATGACCGGCTATGCCGGCGGCGTGCAGCGCAAAGAGTGGCTTCTGCGCCATGAAGGTTACCTGCTACTTTGATTTTCTGTGCCCTTTTCGACGTGCAACGGCGCGTTTAAGCGTAAAGATGCCTGAAATTTTATAAACCATATCAATTAGATATATATCAATCCAGGCTATCCCTTTTTAATCTTGGGTGAATACGCGCGTCGAGACTTACCTGCTCACCAAAAAGATGTTAAAATTGACCAATATCAATTACGGCTTGAGCAAACCTATGATCCCGGAAAAGAGAATTATACGACGCATTCAGTCTGGCGGTTGCGCGATCCATTGTCAGGATTGCAGCATCAGCCAGCTTTGCATCCCGTTCACTCTTAATGAGCATGAGCTTGATCAGCTGGATAATATTATCGAGCGCAAAAAGCCCATTCAGAAAGGGCAAACTTTATTCAAAGCCGGCGATGAACTGAAGTCTCTGTATGCGATCCGTTCCGGTACCATCAAGAGCTACACCATTACTGAGCAAGGCGACGAGCAGATTACCGGCTTCCATCTGGCGGGCGATCTGGTTGGTTTCGATGCCATCGGCACCGGGCACCACCCGAGCTTTGCACAGGCGCTGGAAACCTCAATGGTTTGCGAAATTCCGTTCGAAACGCTTGACGATCTCTCGGGTAAAATGCCGAACCTGCGCCAGCAGATGATGCGTTTAATGAGCGGCGAGATCAAAGGCGATCAGGACATGATCCTGCTGCTGTCGAAGAAAAATGCCGAGGAGCGTCTGGCGGCATTTATCTACAATCTGTCACGTCGTTTCGCCCAGCGCGGCTTCTCTCCGCGCGAATTCCGTCTGACGATGACTCGTGGCGACATCGGTAACTACCTCGGCCTGACGGTCGAAACGATCAGCCGTCTGCTGGGTCGTTTCCAGAAAAGCGGCATGCTGGCGGTTAAAGGTAAATACATTACCATCGAAAACAGCGATGCGCTGGCGGTACTGGCGGGACATACCCGCAACGTTGCCTGATGCCCGTTTTGCTCTACAAATAAAAAACCCCGGCCTGCCGGGGTTTTTTATTGCCTTCGTTTAATCAAACACGCCGTTGATAATCGTCGTGACGATGGCCGTGCTCAGCGCAATCAGCACCAGATTGTCGCCAACGATCTGCCATTCGTACCCCGGGTAGTACGGCAGTTGATTCAGCATCGAACCGGGCACCGTTTTTTTGGCAATCCCCGGCGGCAACGGTTTTCCACGGGCCAGGTTTTTAGCGATCCCCGGCGGTAACGATTTATAGCCGGTTAAGCCAAAGTTGACCGCTAGCTGCCTGGCCGCTGCATAGCTAATATCGCGATCGACACGATCGGGTTTACCGTAATCTTTTCGCCCTGCGCTCGTATGCCCGTTATCATGCCCGCCGCTCCACTGCTGGCTGCTTCCCTTGTTGCCATTATTGCCATTACCATGATTACCGTTTCCATTACCGTGCCCGCTGCCGGGATTAGCCAACGCGGGAGTGGTACAAAGGACCAACGTCACGATCGCCACCACCGCCGTTGAGACTGAAGAACGTCTTGACATCATCATTTCCTTCTGTGCCGGAACCTATTAGTAATGTAAAAGTTTCAGAACAAAATAACCTACGCAATAAATCTGATTTTTTAACCCGCGTGGCCGGCTCATGGCGCTGCGCTGCTGAATTCTTCCCGCCTGGCGCCGTCGGGTTAATTTATCCTGTTTATTGATCTTACGAAGGTTCTCCCCTGTTTCAATCCCATTATATGAGTTATCTTTTACTGACAAACTGTGGTTACAGCTGTAAGGAGACCCTGTATGGCCAGATATCAAAATATGCTCGTGGCGATTGACCCCAACCAGGACGATCAGCCCGCGCTGCGGCGCGCTGTTTATCTTCACAAGCTGATTGGCGGTCGCATTAAAGCGTTTTTGCCAATCTATGATTTTTCCTACGAGATGACGACCCTTCTGTCTCCTGATGAACGCACCGCAATGCGCCAGGGCGTCATTAGCCAGCGAACCGCATGGATCCGCGAGCAGGCGAAATTCTACCTGGAAGCCGGCGTTCCGCTGGAGATTAAAGTGGTATGGCACAATCGTCCGTTCGAGGCGATTATTCAGGAAGTAGTCAGCGGCGGTCATGATTTGCTGCTGAAAATGGCGCACCAGCACGACAAGCTGGAGTCCGTGATCTTTACTCCAACCGACTGGCACCTGCTGCGTAAATGCCCGTGCCCGGTGTGGATGGTAAAAGACCAGCCGTGGCCGGAGGGCGGTAAAGCGCTGGTTGCGGTCAATCTTGCCAGCGAAGAGGCGTACCACAACGCGCTGAACGAAAAGCTGGTCAAAGAGACCATCGAACTGGCCGAACAGGTCAACCATACCGAAGTGCATCTGGTCGGTGCCTACCCGGTGACGCCTATCAATATCGCCATCGAACTGCCTGACTTCGATCCCAGCGTTTATAACGACGCGATTCGTGGCCAGCATCTGATAGCCATGAAGTCGCTGCGCCAGAAGTTCGGCATTGATGAGAAGTTTACCCATGTAGAGAAGGGGCTGCCTGAAGAAGTCATCCCGGATCTGGCCGCACATCTGGATGCAGGTATCGTGGTGCTGGGCACCGTCGGGCGTACCGGCATTTCTGCCGCTTTCCTCGGCAACACCGCTGAACAGGTGATCGATCACCTGCGCTGTGACCTGCTCGCCATCAAGCCGAACGACTACCAGACGCCGGTTGAGATGGACGACGAAGAAGACGATTAAGCTCGTCTTTTAAGGCTAAAAACCGGCTGCTGGCCGGTTTTTTTATCTCTTATCGCTACCAGCCGACTTTGCTTCCCCGGCTGAACGGTGGAGTCTATCAATGGAGGCCTAGTCGCCAGGCAAAATCGATCTCTTCTTTGAGCTCAATAGCAGAGAGTGACATCAGATCGGCAAACTCCAGCTCGAGCTGCTTAACGCGTTTCAGGTACTGTGCGGGGGTTAAAGGCGTGGTTTCACGGCGGAGAAATTCGATTGCCAGTTGTGCAGGCGTTAACAAGGTATCCATAACTTCCTCTATAGGTTTAGACGACGTTATGCAGTATAGCACCTTTCACTGCGCGTTTTTTGACCAAAAACAATCAGCAGACAAATAAAAGCCGCCCAAACAACAGGCGGCTTTTCTGCTTTATGCGCGTGATTAAAGCGCTTTCAGAATCGCGTCCACGCTCGCTTTCGCATCGCCGAACAGCATCTGGGTGTTCTCTTTAAAGAACAGCGGGTTCTGCACGCCGGCATAGCCGGTGTTCATCGAGCGTTTGAAGACGATAACGTTCTGCGCCTTCCACACTTCCAGCACCGGCATCCCGGCAATAGGACTCTTCGGATCGTCCTGCGCGGCTGGGTTAACGGTGTCGTTCGCGCCGATAACCAGAACGGTATCGGTGTCGGCGAAGTCGTCGTTAATTTCGTCCATTTCGAGCACGATGTCGTAAGGCACCTTCGCCTCTGCCAGCAGCACATTCATATGCCCCGGCAGACGCCCGGCAACCGGGTGAATACCGAAGCGCACCTTGATGCCGCGCGCGCGCAGCTTCTCGGTGATTTCCGCCACCGGATACTGCGCCTGCGCGACCGCCATGCCGTAGCCCGGGGTGATGATGACCGAGTGCGAGTTTTTCAGCATCTCGGCGGTTTCTTCCGCGGTAATTTCGCGGTGCTCACCCACTTCTTCTTCGCTGCCGCTTGAGGAGCCGTCGGTACCAAAGCCGCCAGCGATAACGCTGAAGAACGAACGGTTCATCGCTTTACACATAATGTACGACAGAATGGCACCGGAAGAACCGACCAGCGCGCCGGTGACGATCAGCAGGTCGTTGCTGAGCATAAAGCCCGCCGCCGCCGCCGCCCAACCGGAGTAGGAGTTCAGCATGGAGACGACTACCGGCATGTCTGCCCCGCCAATTGACGCCACCAGGTGCCAGCCAAAGGCCAGCGCGATAACCGTCATTACCAGCAGGCACAGAACCTGGGTGCCAACGCTGTCGGTACGCACAAAAGCGACCATCAGCAGGAAGGAAACCACCAGCGCCGCCAGATTCAGCTTGTGGCGGTTTGGCAGCATCAGCGGCTTCGAGGACATCTTGCCGCACAGTTTGCCGAACGCCACGATAGAACCGGTGAAGGTCACCGCACCGATGAAGATACCGAGGAACACTTCGGTCAGGTGAATATTGACCAGAATCTGGTCCATGCCGGTTTCGTGCTGCAGGTAGCTGTTGAAGCCCACCAGCACCGCCGCCAGACCCACGAAGCTGTGCAGCACCGCCACCAGCTCCGGCATTTCGGTCATTTCCACTTTCTTCGCCAGGCGAATACCGATCGCGCCGCCGATAATCATCGCCAGCAGGATCCATGCGACGTTGCTGGTATCCGGCCCGAAGATGGTGGCAATCAGCGCGATGGCCATACCGGCAATACCGTAGTAGTTGCCCTGCTGTGACGTTTCGTGTTTAGACAAACCGGCCAGGCTGAAAATAAACAGGACGGCGGCAACAATGTATGCAGCTGTGACTAATCCTCCAGACATGTGTTACCCCTTATCCTTTGCGGAACATTTTCAGCATGCGCTGGGTGACGGTGAAACCACCAAAAATATTAATGCTGGCGATCAGCACCGCGATAAAGCTCAGGAAGCTCACCCAGCCTCCGTGGCCTATCTGCAGTAATGCTCCAACCACGATAATGCCCGAAATGGCGTTAGTCACCGACATCAGCGGCGTGTGCAGCGCATGAGAGACGTTCCACACCACGTAGTAACCAACGACGCAGGACAGCGCGAAGACGGTAAAGTGGCCGAGGAACTCTTTCGGCGCCACGTTCGCCAACCAGCCGAACAGGATAATGACCAGCGCAATCAGCGCGTATTTCCGCCACGGCGACGCCGGTTTTTCGGGTTCTTTTGCTGCCGGAGCTGCTTTTGGCGCAGCCTGCGGCTGGGCAGAAACCTGAATCGGCGGTGCCGGCCAGGTGACTTCCCCTTCGCGGATCACGGTTACGCCGCGAACCACGACATCGTCAAAGTCGATGGCGATATTGCCGTCTTTCTCTTTGCACAGCAGCTTCAGCAGGTTCACCAGGTTAGTGCCATACAACTGGGAGGACTGCGTCGGCAGGCGGCCAGCCAGATCGGTATAACCAATCACCTTCACGCCATTTGCGGTGGTGACGATTTCATTCGCCACGGTGTACTCACAGTTGCCGCCGTTCTGTGCGGCCAGATCGACAATGACGCTGCCCGGCGTCATGGAGTCGACCATTTCGCGGGTGATCAGCTTCGGTGCCGGTTTGCCCGGAATCAGCGCGGTGGTCACGATAATGTCGACCTCTTTTGCCTGGGCGGCAAACAGGGCCATTTCCGCAGCGATAAACGCCTCGGACATGACTTTGGCATAGCCGTCTCCGCTGCCGGCTTCTTCTTTGAAGTCCAGCTCGAGGAATTCGGCGCCCATGCTCTGCACCTGCTCTTTCACTTCCGGGCGAGTATCAAAGGCACGGACGATCGCGCCAAGGCTATTTGCCGCGCCAATGGCAGCAAGCCCGGCAACGCCCGCGCCGATCACCATCACCTTGGCCGGCGGCACTTTACCCGCAGCGGTAATCTGCCCGGTAAAGAAGCGGCCAAACTCGTGGGCGGCTTCAACAATGGCGCGGTAGCCCGCGATATTTGCCATCGAGCTCAGCGCATCCAGCGACTGCGCGCGGGAAATACGCGGCACAGAATCCATCGCCATCACGTTAATATTGCGCGCGGCGAGTTTCGCCATCAGCTCGGCATTTTGTGCCGGCCAGATAAAGCTAATCAGCGTAGTGCCCGGATTCAGCAACGCAATTTCTTCATCCAGCGGCGCGTTAACTTTGAGAATAACGTCGGATTGCCAGACATCGTCACCTGAGACGATTTCCGCCCCAGCCTGGATAAAGGCGCCATCATCAAAGCTGGCTAATTTTCCTGCACCACTCTCCACTGCCACGCTAAAACCGAGTTTCAGCAGCTGCTCTACCGTTTTCGGCGTTGCTGCAACTCGCGTTTCCTGGGCCCACCTCTCTTTCGGTACACCAATACGCATAACGATTCCCTTATAGCGGTTCTTATTTGATGGTTTGCCGTTTTGTCAGTTTGTTGCGGATACCCCGTCAGTGACCAACAGGCGAACAACCTGAATAAATAAAACAGTAACAAACTGTCTATAACCTACTGAAAATACCGATTGTGATCTAGCGCCGAAAAACAGTATTTTTGCATTAAATGCCAAATAAGGAGTTCCGGCCGCTGCAAACAGCGATATTTACCCCCATTTGAGTCGCGAACCTCATAATTCGCTTCATCTCCGTGGGAAAACATGATTTTTCGCGGGCGCAGCAGCGCGTTTAACATTCCATTAACTTAAAAAAGTCATATGGTTGACCGCTTTTTCTGGTCAAGCGCCCGTTTTTTCAACATATCAGGAAAAGTTATCCAAAACCGTCACCGGGTTCGCATCTGAAGTTAAAAATGACGCAGACAATGGCGTCATTTCAATGCCATAATCAGACGTTTTCCCATTAACAACATGACCCGAATTTGGTTTGCGCAAGGCGAAGGATTATTTTTATGAAGCTTAAGAACACCCTCCTCGTGTCCGTCATGCTGTCTGCCGCGGCAATGTCCGCCCAAGCAGCCACCGAGCTGACCCCGGAGCAAGCGTCCGCATTAAAGCCCTATGACCGCGTAGTGATCACCGGTCGCTTTACCGCCATTGGCGACGCCGTCAATGCGATGTCACGTAAAGCGGACAAAGAAGGCGCAGCCTCTTTCTATGTTGTCGATACGTCTGACTACGGCAACAGCGGCAACTGGCGCGTGACGGCTGACCTCTATAAACAAGATGCACCGAAGGCCGACACCCCGAAAAACCGCATCATCAACGGCGTAATGGAACTGCCGAAAGATCAGGCCGTTGAGCTGGAGCCGTACGACACCGTTACCGTGCAGGGCTTCTACCGCAGCCAGCCGGAAGTCAACGACGCCATTACTAAAGCCGCTAAAGCAAAAGGCGCAGACTCTTTCTTTATCGTGCGCCAGGTGGATGCCAACGACGGCGGTAACCAGCGTATTACTGCCTATATCTATAAAGCTGATGCGAAAAAACGTGTGCTGCAGAGCCCGGACGCCATTCCGGCTGACTCCGATGCGGGTCGTAAGATGCTGGCAGAAGGTGGCGAAGCCGCGAAACAGGTTGAGATCCCAGGCGTCGCCACCACGGCCGCAGTGGGTTCCGGCACCGGCGTAGGCCGCTTCTTCGAAACGCAAACATCGAAAGGCGGGCGTTACAGTGTCACGCTGCCGGATGGCACCAAGGTTGAAGAACTGAATAAAATCACCGCTGCGCAGATGATTCCGTTCGACAGCATCAAATTCACCGGTAACTACGGCAACATGACCGAAGTGTCTTACCAGGTGGCCAAACGTGCCGCTAAGAAAGGCGCTAAGTACTACCATATTACCCGTGAATGGCAGGAGCGCGGCGGCAACGTCACCATCAGCGCCGACCTGTACAAGTAAGCCACAGCAAAAGGCGGCCCCGGCCGCCTTTTTTATTCTTTTCCTGCCATCCTGTGTTGCATGTCTGCAGCGCTCTCCGTAAAATCGCCGCCTTCAGCGCAATCCTCCATTTTTATGCGATTTCGCCAAATAAATATTCTGGTTCTTCTCTTTCCACAACAGGATTCACATGGAAAAGAAATTAGGGCTTAGCGCCCTGACCGCTCTGGTTCTGAGCTCGATGCTCGGCGCTGGCGTTTTTAGTCTGCCGCAGAACATGGCGGAGGTAGCCAGCCCGGCAGCGCTGCTGATTGGCTGGGCCATTACCGGCGTCGGTATCCTGTTTTTAGCCGTCGCCATGCTGGTGCTGACGCGCATTCGCCCCGATCTTGACGGCGGCATTTTCACCTACGCCCGAGAAGGCTTTGGCGAGCTGATTGGCTTTTGTTCGGCGTGGGGCTACTGGCTCTGTGCGGTTATTGCCAACGTGTCGTATCTGGTGATTGTCTTTTCCGCCCTCAGTTTCTTTACCGATACGCCCGAACTGCGTCTGTTCGGTGACGGCAATACCTGGCAGTCGATCGTCGGCGCGTCGGTGCTGCTGTGGGTCGTCCACTTCCTGGTCCTGCGCGGGGTACAGACCGCCGCCAGCATTAACCTGGTTGCCACGCTGGCGAAGCTTGTGCCGCTAGGCCTGTTCATTGTGCTGGCCGCCATCGCGTTTAACAGTGATATCTTTACCCTGGATTTCCACGGCATCGATCTCGGCGTGCCGGTGTGGGAACAGGTGAAAAACACCATGCTGATTACCCTGTGGGTATTTATCGGCGTGGAGGGCGCGGTTGTTGTCTCGGCGCGTGCACGCAATAAAAAAGACGTGGGCCGCGCGACCCTCCTGGCCGTCATTTCCGCGCTGGGGGTGTATTTGCTGGTGACGCTGCTGTCGATGGGCGTTGTCGCTCGCCCTGAGCTGGCGGAAATGCGTAACCCGTCAATGGCCGGGTTGATGGTGCGAATGATGGGGTCCTGGGGTGAGATTGTCATTGCCGCCGGGCTGATTGTTTCCGTCTGCGGTGCCTACCTCAGTTGGACGATTATGGCGGCGGAGGTCCCGCTGCTGGCCGCTACGCATAAAGCGTTTCCGCGCGTCTTTGCCCGCCAGAATGCTAACAATGCGCCCTCGGCCTCGCTGTGGTTAACGAACCTCTGCGTCCAGGCAAGCCTGGTGCTGATCTGGCTAACCGGCTCAGATTACAATACGCTGCTGACCATCGCGTCCGAAATGATCCTTGTACCTTATTTCCTGGTGGGCGCATTTCTGCTGAAGGTCGCCCGTCGTCCGCTGCATAAGGTGATTGGTATCGGCGCCTGTATTTATGGCTTATGGTTATTGTATGCGTCCGGCCCGATGCATCTGCTGCTGTCGGTGGTGCTTTACGCGCCGGGTCTGTTAGTGTTTATCTATGCACGCCGCACGCATCAGGATAATATCCTGCTCAAGCGCCGCGAATTAGCCTTAATTGGCCTGCTTCTGCTTGCCGCCGTGCCGGCAACGTGGATGTTGATGGGGTAACGCGTGTCGCCCCATCGTCGACAACATATGGAGATAACGATGGGAAATACGCTATCACGCCCCGTTCTGATAACCGGTGGAGGTCGCCGCATCGGCCTCGCCCTTGCCCACCATTTTCTCGCCCAGCAGCAGCCGGTGATCGTCAGCTACCGTACCCGCTACCCGGCCATCGATAGGCTGGAACAGGCCGGGGCGGTCTGCATTCAGGCCGATTTTTCCCACGATGATGGAATCTATACCTTTGCCGAGGCGGTAAAATCACGCTGCAGCGGCCTACGCGCCGTGCTGCACAACGCCAGCGGCTGGCAGGCGGAAAGCCCAACAACCCCGCTGAGCCATGTGCTCAACGCCATGATGCAAATTCACGTACACGCCCCCTACCTGCTTAACCATGAGCTGGAAGACCTGCTGCGCGGTCATGGGCACGCCGGGAGCGATATTATTCACTTCACCGACTACGTGGTTGAACGCGGCAGCGATAAGCATATTGCCTATGCCGCCAGTAAAGCCGCGCTGGATAATATGACCCGTTCGTTTGCCCGTAAACTGGCGCCGGAAGTCAAGGTTAACGCCATTGCGCCTGCGCTGGTGCTGTTTAATGAAGGCGACGATGCGGACTATCGTCAGAAGGCGCTGAATAAATCGCTGATGAAAATCGCCGGCGGCGAGAAAGAAATTATCAACCTGGTTGAGTATATTCTCACCAGCGATTACGTCACCGGCCGCTCCTACGCCGTCGACGGCGGGCGACCGCTGGTTTAAAGGTTAATGCAGGCGGCCCCATAGGAAAATCAACAGCCAGGCGCTGACGCCCCAACAGGCGACGGCGCCTGCTAATGCCAGCGGCAGACGCATCATGCCGGTGAAATACCACAGCGATAGCAGATACAGAAAGTACGGAATAATCGACCACATCCCAAAAACGATAGTGGCCCGCAGCGCCTCAGTGCCACGCTCGCTGGCAACGATATAGTGCGCAAGCAGCGCAAAGGTAGGAAACAGCGGAATCAGTCCGGCGATGGCGTAGTTTTTCGTTTTTGCCAGAATGCCGATCAGTACCACCACCAGCGCGCCAAGCAGCGCCTTAATTAACAACCCCATCTTATTATTCACCAATATACAACATGTTGCTCCAGCATAGCGGAAGCGGTGCCATTAATGAATGGAAATTCAACGGTATTGCCAGCCCCTATTTTAACACGGCCGCAGGGGTGGCTTTTTGTGGCAGCAAAATCGCGCGCAGTGTATCGTAGCTTTTTTTAAGCCAGTGCGTAGAGTCATGAATAAGATCGTTTATGTTGAGGATGATCCGGATGTAGGCGCGTTGATCGCCGCTTATCTGGGTAGGCATGATATGGATGTGGTGGTCGAGCCACGCGGCGATAACGCCGAAGCAACCATTGCCCGCGAACAACCGGACCTGGTGCTGCTGGATATCATGCTGCCGGGCAAGGACGGAATGACGCTGTGTCGCGATCTGCGCGGCCAATGGCCGGGCCCGATCGTGCTGTTAACCTCACTGGACAGCGATATGAACCATATCCTGTCGCTGGAAATGGGCGCGAACGACTACATCCTGAAAACCACCCCGCCGGCCGTGCTGCTCGCGCGCCTGCGCTTGCATTTACGCCAGCGCCCTACCGGCAGCAGCGCAGCAGCGCCCGCCCAGCCGGCGCTGACGCCGCATAAAGCCATTCGTTTTGGCACGCTGGCGATCGATCCGGTCAACCGCCAGGTGCTGCTGAGCGGAGACTCCATTGCCCTTTCCACCGCCGACTTCGATCTGCTGTGGGAGCTGGCTACCCATGCCGGGCAAATTATGGACCGCGACGCGCTGCTGAAAAATCTGCGCGGCGTAAGCTATGACGGGATGGATCGCAGCGTCGATGTGGCTATTTCACGCCTGCGCAAAAAGCTCCAGGACAGCGCGACGGAGCCTTATCGTATTAAAACCGTACGCAATAAAGGTTATCTTTTTGCGCCACATGCCTGGGAATAGCCATCAGCATTTTATGCTGGTGCTAAAACTATAACCCTCGAGAGACAGCGCACCGCCCACCTTAAAAACAGAGTGTTTATGCTGCCAACGGCGCAAATCTTCGCCACATGGCAGCATTTTCTGCAATTACTCCGCAGCCAGATTCAGCGCAGCGGTGTTCACGCCGCGGGCAAAGCCATTTTCCAGTAGCCCAAGGGTCACGTTGTACACGTCCTCAGCGCTAATGCCTGCGTTCTCAAGCGGAAAGCTGAGCACCGCATCGCGAATCACCGTTATTGACAGCCCCAGGTCGGCCGCCATACGTACGGTAGAATTCACGCAGTAACCAGCTACGGCACCGATGACGGCAAGATCGTTTATCTGCGCACGCTTTAACCCGTCATAAAGATCGGTGGAGCTAAAGGCCGACGATGTGGTCTTGATAAATACCGCTTCACCGGCACGCTCTTCAAAGCCGGCAACGGGTTGAAACTGGGGTGAGTCCCGGTGCATCGGTGAGCCAGGCTCCAGCGTTTCGTGGCGCACGTGCAGCACCGGCTTGCCTGCCGCCCTGAATGCCGCAATGGCGGTGCGCATATTGTCGATACTGTTGGTGGGAAAATAAGCCATGCCCCCGGCGATTCTTTCCGGAACAAACCCCTGCATATCGATGATCAGTAACGCTTGCATAGCACCCTCGCGCGAACGGAAAACCACCAAACTACGTCCGTCACGCGAGGATAGCAAGCTGCTGATTTTAGGGTGTTAGCCTAGGGCCAGAACGTCATGAAAACGATCGCATCGCCACGATCTTTTTAACCTGGATATAGCCAGAGGTTTATAGGTTGTGTTGGTATCGTACGCCGACAGAATGCGACACCGCATTATCATGTTTCATAAAATAAAAGCTGGTCAGAAACAGCCCCACCATAAACGGTATTTCGTACAACTCTTCCATCAGATCCGCATAATTCGGTTCACGCACAAACAAGGGTGCCAGCAGACGGTGATGTTCGATCGTGTCCGCAATCAAAAATGTCATCACAGTGACGGCCATTAACCACAGCGGCTTAGGGCTATCTTTAATGCGTCGAACAATCTCTTTACGCAGCGGCGACGACAGCAGAGAAAGAAGCACCCCTGCAACCAGTACCGTGGCTATCGCGTGAAACACAATACGCGGCGCATCAGGAAAATAAACGCGCCCCCAGCTGGTGCTGCGCCCAAGCAGCACCAGCCACCACAGCGTAGCCCACATCCAGAACTGTTTCTCGCCCGCCGGTTTTTCCCACGGCTTGCTGTAGCACACGGTAAACACGGCGCCAAACAGCAACCACAGCGCCTGTCCATTCTCGATATGTGTCACCAGCGCACCGTCGTCCAACGAAATACGCCACTCCGCCACGAAAGGAAACAATGCGGAAAGCACCAGCAGGACCATCGCAGAGAATGAGAAGTGTGTGTCAAATTTCATCATCGTAATTTACCTTAAGAACCGACTTACGATAATAAAATTGAGAGGAGACAATACATTAGCATTGAATGCTATCTTCTTAAGGTTTTCTTAATATTCGCATCTTTGGCAAAAAACATTTAATGCTTTATTGCCCACACCTTTTGGTCTGAGCCCGCACTGTATTTTATATAACAGCACATAATGCACAAATAGACGACGAGAAGAATATTCCTATCATCTCGTCATTATTCCGATCGTGACTATGATTGTTTAACAAGCCACCATCAGCGTGCATTGGCTTTATCGATCGCGTTATTTCCTGCCGCGCTTATGTTTATATTCACTCCCAATATGTCGACGACATGACCGTCAGCGGCTAACGGCGTGGTATTAGGGGGATTTATCGGCAAATGAAATCACCGCTTCCCCGGCCACAGCCGCGGCGATTTATCTCGGTGACCCCGTGCGCTGCATGCAGAAAGTATGAATACAGTGTACTCTCCCGGGTACGCTGCTAACCGGCGGCTGGGTAGCGTTCTGGCCTGTTTGTACGCCAGAGTCATGCGCCCCCTCGCCACACCCTATTGAACGTTCGGTGGTTTTCGATGAAAAAGCTGTTTGTGCAGTTTTACCTGTTGCTGTTTGTCTGCTTTCTGGTCATGACGATGCTGGTCGGGCTGGTCTACAAATTTACCGCCGAGCGTGCGGGGCGTCAGTCGTTGGATGACCTGATGAAAAGCTCGCTGTACCTGATGCGCAGCGAGCTGCGTGAGATTCCGCCGCGTAACTGGAGCAAAACGCTTAACGAACTGGATCTGAACCTGTCTTTCGATCTGCGCATTGAACCACTGAGTAAGTTCCAGCTGGCCGATAGCGCCATGCAGCACCTTCGCGCCGGCGATATCGTTGCGCTCGACGATCAGTACACCTTTATTCAGCGCATTCCGCGCAGCCACTATGTGCTGGCGGTCGGCCCGGTCCCGTATTTGTACTTTATGCATGAGATGCGGCTACTCGATATTGCCCTCATGGCGTTTATCGCCATTTCGCTGGCCTTCCCGGTATTCATCTGGATGCGCCCGCACTGGCAGGATATGCTACGTCTGGAAAACGCCGCGCAGCGCTTTGGCGACGGGCATCTGGGGGAGCGTATTCATTTCGACAGTTTATCCAGCTTCGAGCGGCTGGGCGTTGCTTTTAACCAGATGGCCGACAATATCAATGCGCTTATCGCCAGCAAAAAGCAGCTGATTGACGGCATTGCACACGAGCTGCGTACGCCGCTGGTTCGTCTGCGCTACCGTCTGGAGATGAGCGAGAACCTGACTGAAGCCGAGTCACAGGCGCTGAATCGCGATATTAGCCAGCTGGAAGCGCTGATTGAAGAACTGCTGACCTACGCACGTCTTGATCGCCCGCAGACCGAGCTTTCTCTGACCACTCCCGACCTCCCGCGCTGGATAGCCGCGCACGTTGAAGATGTGCAAGCGGTGAACCCGCAGCGAGACATCACGCTTAAGCAGTTGACCCAGGGCGACTACGGCGCGCTGGATATGCGCCTGATGGAACGCGTTCTCGATAACTTGATCAATAACGCCATGCGTTACAGTCAGTCCCAGATTCAGGTCAGCCTGACCCTCAGCGGGAGCCAGGCCTGCCTGCTGGTGGACGACGACGGCCCGGGTATTGCCGCCGATGAACGCGAGCGCGTATTTGAACCGTTTGTTCGCCTGGATCCCAGCCGCGACCGCGCGACCGGCGGCTGCGGCCTGGGTCTGGCTATCGTCCACTCCATCGCCACGGCCATGGGCGGACACGCTAGCTGCGAAAGCAGCCCGCTCGGCGGCGCGCGCTTCAGTCTGCAATGGCCTATTTACCACTCTATTTCCCTGCCCGCGGCTAGCTGACAGCGGTTTGCACGGTGCCGAATCGTGGATTATAGTCACAACATCAAAAGTATGTTGTAACTAATTAACAACAGAGGAACGCGACCATGGCCAGTTACGATCTCGTTGAGCGCTTAACCGACACCTTCCGCCAGCTTGAACGCAACCTTGCCGAGCTGCGCAACGAGCTGTCTGCGTGCCGTCTGCTGACGGCCCGCATCTTCGCGCTGCCGGAAGTACCGAAAACCGCCGAGCACGCCCCGCTGTCGCGCATTCCGGTTGTCCAGCATCTCGGCCAGCCGGCGTTTGCCATGGCGCTTCAGCACTTCAGCCACCTGTTTATTCAGCAGCAGTCGGAAAACCGCAGCAGTAAGGCCGCGGTACGTTTGCCCGGCGCAATCTGCCTGCAGGCAGGCAGCGAACAGCACGACGCGCTCAGCCGCCGGGTCCAGCTGATTAACCGTCTGAAAGCCGAGCTGGAACAGATTATCACCGTTGATTCCGGCCTGCCGTCGGTGGCCCGTTTCGAATGGGTTCATCGCTATATACCGGGGTTAATTACCCTCAACGCCTACCGCTCGCTCACCCTGCTGCACGACCCGAGCACGATTCGTTTTGGCTGGGCCAATAAGCACATTATCAAAAACCTGACCCGTGATGAGGTGTTGGCACAGCTGGAGAAGAGTCTGAAATCGCCCCGCGCCGTGCCCCCCTGGACGCGGGAACAGTGGCTGGCGCGGCTGGAGCGCGAATATCAGGACATTGCCGCCCTGCCGCAAAAGGCCAGACTGAAGATTAAACGCCCGGTGAAGGTGCAGCCCATTGCGCGCGTATGGTACGCCGGAGAACAAAAGCAGATACAGTACGCCTGCCCCGGCCCGCTGATTGCCGTCAGCAGCGGGCGCAACGGCGTCAGCGTACCGGATCTGGGCGAGCTGCTGGACTACGACGCCGATAATGTACAGCACCGGCATAAGCCGCAGGCACAGCCTCTACAGCTGCTTATTCCGCGGCTTCATCTGTGGCTCGCGACCGATTAACGCAGGCCCGGCAGGCTCCCTACCATCTCCTGCGGACGAACCCAAAGATCGAACTCTTCGGCGCTGAGATAGCCTAAAGCCAGCGCCGCATTTTTCAACGTCAGCCCCTCTTTGTGCGCCTTCTTGGCGATTTCTGCCGCTTTATCGTAGCCGATATGCGTATTCAGCGCGGTCACCAGCATCAGCGACTCATTAAGCAGTTGCTCAATTCGCTCGCGGTTTGGCTCAATGCCCACCGCACAGTGCGCGTTGAAGCTCTCCATGCCATCAGCCAGCAGTCGCAGCGATTGCAGCACGTTATGAATAATCATCGGCCGGTAGACGTTCAGTTCAAAGTTACCGGATGCCCCGCCCATATTCACCGCCACATCGTTGCCCATGACCTGGCAGCACAGCATGGTCATGGCTTCACACTGGGTTGGGTTGACCTTTCCTGGCATAATTGACGACCCCGGTTCGTTTTCCGGTATCGACAGTTCACCGATGCCGCAGCGCGGCCCCGATGCCAGCCAGCGCACGTCGTTGGCAATTTTCATCAGCGATGCCGCCAGCCCTTTCAGCGCACCGTGGGTATGCACCAGCGCATCGCAGGTGGCCAACGCTTCAAACTTGTTCGGCGCCGTCACAAACGGCTGCCCGGTCAGCGCTGCCAGCTCTTTCGCCACGCGAACCGCATATTCAGGATGGGTATTCAGCCCGGTTCCCACCGCCGTCCCGCCCAGCGCCAGCTCGCTCAGGTGCGGCAGGCTCTGCTCCAGATGACGACGATTGTGCTCCAGCATGGCCACCCAGCCGGAAAACTCCTGCCCGAGGGTCAGCGGCGTGGCATCCTGAAGGTGGGTGCGGCCGATTTTGACAATATCGCGGAAGCGTTCGGCTTTCTGGCGTAACGTTTCCTGTAATATCGCAAGCTGCACCAGAAGATGTTCGCGCAGCGCGATGACCGCCGCCACGTGCATCGCCGTCGGAAACACGTCGTTAGAGCTCTGACTTTTGTTGACGTCATCGTTCGGATGGACCTTACGAGCCATCCCGCGCTCGCCGCCCAGCAGTTCGCTGGCGCGGTTGGCCAGCACCTCATTCATGTTCATGTTGCTTTGCGTGCCGGAACCGGTTTGCCAGATGGCCAGCGGGAACTCATCCTGATGGCGGTTTTGCAGCACTTCATCGGCCGCCGCCATAATGGCACCGGCTTTATCCGCGGTGAGCAGGCCTAAATCCTGGTTGACCTTAGCCGCCGCGCGCTTGGTCAGCGCCAGGGCGTGAATCAGCGAAAGCGGCATTTTCTCCGTGGAAATACGAAAATGCTCCAGGGAGCGTTGGGTTTGTGCGCCCCACAGTTTGTCGGCGGGCACCTCGATAGGGCCCATTGAATCGCTTTCGCGGCGTGACGTTGTCATTACTTTCTCCTTGAATTCAAAGTGATTGTGAAGTGACAGTGCTCAAGCAGGCTAAGATCAGTATGGTACAAATAAAAAACCGCCCCGAGGGGCGGTGAAAGGATTACTTCACGCAGCGGGCGCACTGCGACGCCTGAATCTGCTGGAAGAAGTCGTTACCTTTGTCATCCACGAGGATAAACGCCGGGAAGTCTTCTACTTCAATTTTCCAGATAGCTTCCATTCCCAGCTCCGGGTACTCCACGCATTCAAGGCTCTTAATACTGCTCTGCGCCAGTACCGCCGCCGGGCCGCCGATGCTACCGAGGTAGAACCCGCCGTGTTTGTGGCAGGCATCGGTGACCTGCTGGCTACGGTTGCCTTTCGCCAGCATGATCATACTGCCGCCTTCCGACTGCAGCTGATCGACGTAGGAGTCCATACGGCCTGCGGTGGTTGGGCCCAAAGAGCCAGACGCGTAGCCCTCTGGCGTTTTTGCCGGGCCGGCATAGTAAATAGGATGATCTTTGATGTACTGCGGCAGACCTTCGCCTTTATCCATGCGTTCTTTCAGCTTGGCGTGGGCAATATCGCGCCCCACGATAATGGTGCCGCTCAGCGACAGGCGAGTGGAAACCGGATACTGAGACAGCTGCTTGAGGATCTCGCTCATCGGGCGATTGAGGTCAACCTTCACCGCTTCGCCTTCGCCAGCCTTACGCAGCGATTCCGGTATGTATTTACCCGGGTTGTTCTCCAGTTTCTCAATCCAGATGCCGTGACGGTTAATCTTCGCTTTGATGTTACGATCGGCGGAACACGAGACGCCCATCCCCACCGGGCAGGATGCGCCGTGGCGCGGCAGACGAATCACCCGAACATCGTGGGCAAAGTACTTGCCGCCGAACTGCGCACCCAGCCCCAGGTTCTGCGCCTCTTCCAGCAGTTCTTTTTCCAGCTGTACGTCGCGGAAGGCCTGACCGTGCTCGTTCCCCTCGGTCGGTAGGCCATCGTAGTATTTCGTGGACGCTAGCTTCACCGTCTTCAGCGTTGCTTCCGCGGAGGTCCCGCCGATGACGAATGCGATATGGTACGGCGGGCAGGCCGCGGTTCCCAGGGTACGCATTTTCTCAACCAGATAGCTTTTCAGCTTCGCCGGGGTGATCAGCGCCTTGGTTTCCTGATACAGATAGGTTTTGTTCGCCGAGCCGCCGCCTTTGGCAATGCACAGGAACTTATATTCGTCGCCATCGACGCTGTAGAGGTCAATCTGCGCCGGCAGGTTGGTACCGGTGTTGACCTCTTTATACATATCGAGAGGCGCGTTCTGCGAGTAGCGCAGGTTATCTTCAATAAAGGTGTCATACACGCCGCGCGCCAGCGCCGCTTCATCGCCGCCGCCGGTCCAGACGCGCTGGCCTTTTTTACCCATGATGATCGCCGTGCCGGTATCCTGGCAGGTCGGCAGAATACCCTTCGCGGCGATATCCGAGTTACGCAGGAACTGCAGCGCCACGTACTTGTCGTTTTCGCTGGCCTCCGGATCGTTAAGAATATCGGCCACCTGCTGCTGATGCGCGGGGCGGAGCATAAAGGAAGCGTCGTGGAAGGCGTGTTTGGCGAGGAGCGTCAGCGCTTGCGGGGCAACTTTGAGGACTTCCTGCCCTTCAAATTCTGCGACGGAAACGTAGTCGTTGCTCAACAGATAGTATTCGGTCTCATCCTTTTTTAACGGAAAAGGATCCTGATAATAAAAAGGTTTATTCGACATTGTGCTCTCACTTACTGCTTTGATGATGTTGTTAAAGGCAGTCTTTCCATTTGCCCGGTTAAAAGCGAGTTACCCTATCGTACACAATTTTTTAACAAAAACTGAGACTAGTACGACTTTTTATTTCTTGAGAATACGCGCGCGCTTTTTTTTGCTTTAATACGTCGCAAAGAATCCACATTGAAACAGGGCTTGATAATGCAAAAACTCATTAACTCAGTGCAAAACTATGCCTGGGGTAGCAAAACTGCGTTAACGGAACTCTACGGAATGGCCAATCCTGACGATCTGCCGATGGCGGAACTGTGGATGGGCGCGCACCCGAAGAGCAGCTCAAAAATTGCCGATGCTCAGGGAAATGTTCATTCACTGCGTGAGGTGATTGACGGCGACAAAACCGCGCTGCTGGGCGAGAAAGTCGCCGCGCGGTTTGGCGAATTACCCTACCTGTTTAAAGTCCTGTGCGCCGCACAGCCGCTTTCCATTCAGGTGCATCCGAGCAAAACGGCTGCGGAAACCGGTTTTGCCAAAGAAAACGCCGCCGGTATCGCACTGGACGCGGCGGAACGTAACTACAAAGATCCCAATCACAAACCTGAGCTGGTCTTTGCCCTTACCCCCTTCCTGGCGATGAATGCCTTCCGCGAATTCGGCCAGATCGCCGCGCTGCTGGCGCCGGTCGCCGACGCGAACCCGCTGATCGGTCAGTTTATTGCGCAGCCCGACGGCGACAACCTGAGCGCGCTGTTTGCCGGTCTGCTTAATATGCAGGGCGCAGAAAAAGCCCACGCCCTGCAGGTGCTGCGTCGTGCGCTGGAAGCCGAACGTGGCGACGCCTGGGATGCCATCCGCCTGATTGCCGAGTTCTACCCTGACGATAGCGGCCTGTTCTCACCGCTGTTGCTGAACATCGTCAAGCTGAATCCGGGCGATGCCATGTTCCTGTACGCCGAAACGCCGCACGCCTACCTGCGCGGTACCGGTCTGGAAGTGATGGCGAACTCCGACAACGTACTGCGCGCCGGTCTGACGCCGAAATACATCGATATTCCGGAACTGGTGGCGAACGTTAAGTTTGTTGCCAAACCGGCGAACACGCTGTTAACGCAGCCCGAGAAGCGCGGCAGCGAGCTGGACTTCCCGATTCCGGTCGATGATTTTGCTTTCTCTTTACATGACCTCAGCGCCAGCGAAACCCACCTGGCGCAGGACGGCGCGGCGATCGTCTTCTGCTTAGAGGGCGAGTCTGTACTGCATAAAAATGGCCAGCAGTTGGTGCTAAAACCGGGCGAGTCGGCGTTTGTCGCCGCCAATGAGTCACCGATTCAGGTCAGCGGCAGCGGCCGCTTAGCGCGCGTCTATAATAAGTTAAAGTAAATACTGAAGTTTCTGGACAGGCTTGCTACTCTTTCGCATAGCCTTATGACTTAACCAGGCGGCCTATTCGCCTGGTTTCATTTTTACGGACAAATACGATGAAAAAAACGCGGGTTGCTGTAGGCATCATTGTTGCTTTGGGGGTTATCTGGACGGGCGGAGCCTGGTACACGGGTAAACAGCTGGAATCACGCATCGCCGAAATGGTGTCACAGGCGAACGCCCAGTTGAAGCTGACCGCGCCGGAAGCGGGCCTTGAACTGAGCTACCAGGACTATCAGCGCGGCGTGTTCAGCAGTCAGCTGAAAATGGTGGTCAAGCCGCTGACGGGGGCCGAAAATTCATGGCTGAAACCGGGCCAGAGCGTACTGCTCGATGAAACCGTCAGCCACGGCCCCTTCCCGCTGGCATCGTTAAAATCCTTCAATCTGGCGCCAGCCATGGCGTCGGTTAACACCGTACTGGTCAACAACGATGTCACCAAACCGCTATTCGATATCGCCAAAGGGCAATCGCCGTTCGATATCAATACCCGTATTAGCTACGGCGGTGATACCGAGTCGGCTATTACCCTCAAGCCACTGGATTACGAGAAAGACACCGATAAAGTGACCTTCAGCGGCGGCGAATTCGTTCTCTCCGCCGACAGCCAGGGTAGCCTGGTGTCGCTGACCGGCGAAGCGAAGAGCGGCCAGGTTAACGCGGTCAACGAATACGATCAGAAGGTGCAGTTTACCTTTAACAACCTGAAAACCGACGGTTCGAGCAAACTGACCTCGTTTGATGAACGCATCGGCGATCAGACGCTGAGCGTCGAACGTCTGGCGATGAGCGTGGAAGGTAAAGATCTCGCCGAGCTCAACGGTATGCGCATTGCCGGTAAGTCTGAACTGACCGCCGACGGCAAAAAAATCAACAGCCAGCTCGACTACTCGCTTAACAGCCTGAAGCTGCAAAACAAAGACTTCGGCAGCGGACAGCTCACCCTGAAGGTCGACGGCATTGACGGTGTCGCCATGCATCAGTTCAGCCAACAGTATCAGGCGCAGACCCAGGCGCTAATGGCGCAGCCGGACCTGGCAAAAAACCCGGAGCTGTATCAGCAAAAAGCGGTAGATGCACTGTTCAGCTCGCTGCCAATCCTGCTGAAAGGTGACCCAGTAGTGACACTGTCTCCGCTGAGCTGGAAAAATGCCAAAGGGGAAAGTTCGCTGAACCTGTCGCTGGCGCTGAAAGACCCGGCGCAGGCTACCGGCGAAGCGCAGACGCTGTCACAACAGGTCGATCGCGGCGTGAAATCGCTGGACGCGAAGCTGAATATCCCAACGGACATGGCTGTCGAACTGATGACCCAGGTGGCGCAGCTGGAAGGCTATCAGCAGGAAGAAGCCGCTAAGCTGGCCAAACAGCAAATTCAGGGGCTGGCCGCGATGGGGCAAATGTTCCGTCTGACCACCACCCAGGATGACGCCATCAGCAGCAGCCTGCAGTATGCCTCAGGCCAGGTCACCCTGAACGGGCAGAAAATGCCGTTGGATGATTTTGTCGGTATGTTCGGGATCCCGACGCTGGCCGACCCGGAAGAACCGGCGGACGCGCCGGCAGAGACGCCGGCACAGTAAGCCGCAGATAAGCCTACGGCCCCCGCGAAAAGCCCCGAATTGGGGCTTTTTTATTTTCTCACCACCAGCCGTGGCGGCATAATCAGATTTCGCGCCTCGCCCTGGCCGGTTTCAATGCGCTGCAAAATGCGCTCCGCCACGCTTTTGCCCATGTCACGGGCAGGCGTCGTTACCCAGGTTAAGGGCACATCGTCAAGCGCCTGCTCCGGCACCTCAGCAAACGCCGCCAGCGTGACCCGCTGCTCATAATAACTTTCAACGCTGTCTTCGCCGCTCTGCTTACCGGCGCGCATCAGGCCGAACCACGCGCCTACCGCAATCACGCTGTTGTAACACAGCACCGCGGTGATGGTCGGGTTGTGGCGCAGCAGGCCGGTAATCGCTTCCGCCGCCTGTTTCTGGCTGGACTCGCACTCCAGCACCCAATCGCTATGGAACGGCAGGCCGTACTTGATGAGCGTTGCGCAGTAGCCGCCCACCCGCTCCGCGCGGGTCAGCGATGAACTTTGCCCGCCCAGCCAGGCAATGCGCTGATGGCCGCGCCGAATCAGATGCTCGGTCACCAGTTGGGCCGCCTGCATGTTATCCGGGCGAATAATGTCGACCTCGTCGAGATAGCTGGCGCGGGAGGCAAACACCAGCGGCGTCTCGGTTTCAGCGGCTTTGGCCCGCAGTTCTGCGGCCCGGTCGACCGAACCGGCAATCACCACGCCGTCGACGCCCTGCGACACCAGCGCTTCAAAACGCTGGAGCATTTGCTCGCCGCAGTTGCCCCCCTGGGTCAAAAAGACCATTTTCCCCTGCGACTCGAGGGCGGCGGTTAACCCCGCCGTCAGTTCCGCATAAAACGGTGATGACAGATCGCCGACAATCAGACCAATCACGCCGGTTTGCCCGCCGCGCAGCGACACCGCCTGGCGGTTGCGCACGAAGCCCAACTGGTCAATCGCCTGATAAACCCGTTCCCCCGTGGCCGACGAGATACGCCCCTTGCCGCTCAGGACCAGCGAAACGGTGCTGACGGAAACGCCTGCCGCCAGCGCAACATCGTTAATGGTGACTTTCTTTGCAATCGCCATAGCGCCTGCGCGACTCCTTTTGCTTATCCGATAAAACGTTTTATCTCTAGGTATACTTTATAAACTGTATTATCCATTGCTTTTGTGATTTGTTTCTCACTAAAAATTGATAAAACGTTTTATCTTCCTTTACCGAAATTACCAGAAACCTTTTTTCAGGATTAAGGAGTCGTTTCATGACGGCGAAAACCGCACCAAAAGTCACCCTCTGGGAGTTCTTCCAGCAGCTTGGCAAAACCTTTATGCTGCCGGTCGCGCTGCTCTCCTTCTGTGGGATTATGCTCGGTATCGGCAGCTCATTAAGCAGCCATGACGTCATCACGCTACTGCCATGGCTCGATACCCCGTTCCTGCAAGCAGTCTTTATCTGGATGAGCAAAGTTGGCTCATTCGCGTTCAGCTTCCTGCCAGTGATGTTCTGTATTGCCATCCCGCTGGGTCTGGCGCGTGACAATAAAGGCGTTGCGGCCTTTGCCGGTTTCGTCGGCTACGCGGTCATGAACCTGGCGGTAAACTTCTGGCTGACGGCCAAAGGCATTCTGCCAACCACCGACGCCGCCATTCTGAAAGCCAACAACATCCAGAACATTATCGGTATTCAGTCCATCGACACCGGTATTCTCGGCGCGGTGATCTGCGGGATCATCGTCTGGATGCTGCACGAACGTTTCCACACCATCCGCCTGCCGGATGCGCTGGCGTTTTTCGGCGGTACCCGCTTCGTGCCGATTATTACTACCGTGGTCCTGGGCCTGGTCGGTCTGGTGATCCCGCTGGTGTGGCCGATTTTCGCCATGGGCATTAACGCGCTGGGTCACGTGATCAACAGCGCGGGCGATTTTGGTCCGATGATTTTTGGTACCGGCGAACGTCTGCTGCTGCCGTTCGGCCTGCACCATATTCTGGTGGCGCTGATCCGCTTTACCGAAGCCGGCGGAACCATGGACGTCTGCGGCCACAGCGTCAGCGGCGCGCTGACGATTTTCCAGGCCCAGTTGAGCTGCCCAACAACCCACGGCTTCTCCGAAAGCGCTACCCGCTTCCTGTCGCAGGGTAAAATGCCGGCCTTCCTCGGCGGCCTGCCCGGCGCTGCGCTGGCGATGTACCACTGCGCTCGCCCGGAAAACCGTCATAAAATTAAAGGCCTGCTGATTTCTGGCGTCATTGCCTGTGTCGTCGGCGGCACCACGGAACCGCTGGAATTCCTGTTCCTGTTCGTGGCACCGGTACTGTACGTCATTCACGCGCTGTTGACCGGCCTGGGCTTCACCATGATGGCGATTCTTGGCGTCACCATCGGTAACACCGACGGCAACATTATTGACTTCGTGGTGTTCGGTATTCTGCACGGTCTGTCTACCAAGTGGTATCTGGTACCGGTAGTGGCAGCGGTCTGGTTCGCCGTGTACTACGCCATTTTCCGCTTCGCTATCGTGCGCTTTAACATTAAAACGCCGGGCCGTGATATCGACAACGCACCGGCCGCAGAGCACGTTACCAGCGGCGCAACCGGCAAATCCGGCTACAACGTTCCGGCAATCCTGTCCGCACTGGGCGGCGCAGAGAACATTGTTTCGCTCGATAACTGCATCACCCGTCTGCGTCTGTCGGTCAGCGATATGGACAAAGTCAACGTCGATGCGCTGAAGGCCAACCGGGCGATTGGGGTGGTTAAGCTCAACCAGCACAATCTCCAGGTTGTCATCGGCCCACAGGTTCAGTCGGTGAAAGATGAAATGTCGGTATTGATGCATTCCGTACAGGCGTAAACCACTTTGCCCCCGCCCGCCGCGGGGGCACAATAGCTCACCTCTTTTCTTCGTGAGGACCCTCACATGTTTGACTTCTCAACGGTGATTGACCGACATGGCACCTGGTGCACCCAGTGGGACTATGTTGCCGACCGCTTCGGCGACGCTGACCTGCTGCCGTTCACCATCTCGGATATGGATTTTGCCACCGCCCCCTGCATTCTCGACGCGCTCAGCAAGCGTTTATCTCACGGCGTATTTGGCTACAGCCGCTGGAAGAACGACGAGTTTTTACCGGCTATTGCCCACTGGTATGCCCACCGCTTTCACAGCACCATCGACACCAACAGCATCGTCTACGGGCCATCGGTGATTTACATGGTCGCCGAGATGATTCGTCAGTGGTCAGCCCCCGGCGACGGCATTGTGGTTCACACGCCGGCCTACGATGCCTTCTTTAAAACGATTGAAGGCAATCAGCGCGAAGTGGTAGGCGTTCCGCTTCATCAACGCGACGGCCAGTGGTTCTGCGATATGAACGTGCTGGAGGCCGCGCTATCGCAGCCGCAAAACCGCATCCTGCTGCTGTGCAGCCCGCAAAACCCAACCGGTAAAGTCTGGACCCGTGAAGAACTGCAAACGATGGCGGCGCTGTGCGCAAAACACAACGTTCGGGTGATCAGCGATGAAATTCACATGGACATGACGTGGGACGGTCATCGCCATATCCCGTGGTGCGACGTCGCACAAGGGCCGTGGGCGCTGTTCACCTCCGGCTCCAAAAGCTTCAATATTCCGGCTTTTACCGGCGCATACGGGCTGATCGACGACGAAGGCGCACGCAATGATTATCTCAACGCATTAAAAAGCCGTGACGGCCTCTCCTCGCCGTCCGTTCCCGCACTGGTCGCGCATATTGCCGCCTATCGGCACGGCGAACCGTGGCTGGACGCGTTGCGTGATTATTTGTTGGGCAATATGCGCTATATCCAGCAAACGCTTAACGCAGCGTTTCCGGCGCTACAGTGGCAAGCTCCGCAGGCAACTTATCTGGCATGGATTGATTTACGCCCGCTCAATATTGACGATCGTGCGCTGCAGGATGTGCTGATCAAACAGCAAAAAGTGGCGATAATGCCCGGCTACACCTACGGTAATGAAGGCAACGGCTTCATTCGCCTCAACGCGGGGTGCCCGCGCGTGAAGCTTGAGCAAGGCGTGGAACGCCTGATTGCCGCTATCCGCACTCTGCACTAATCCCATCGCGCAACGTCGCCCGGCGTTGCGTATTTTCTCGCGCTACACACCGTGCAGCAAAATCTCGTAGGGCGCAAAAGCCTCGGCATATTGCTGACGTACGCTTTCCTCGACCACCAGCACGTCTATTTGCCGACAGCCGGCGACCACGTAGCGCGCGACGGCGGGAATTTTATCGGCCGTCAATCCAACAATAATTTCGCTACATTGCGGGATAACCGCTTTCTTGAATGCGCAGTCTGCATAGTCGAATCCGGTCAGCCCCGACTCCGGAGCCATGGCACAGCCGCCAATAAACCCCTGATCGAAAAGAATGTCGTTGACCTGCGCCAGCGCCGCGGCCCCGACGCTGCCACCGCTGCTGCGCTGGATCCCGCCGCCTAACATGATCACCTCACAGCGCGGCTTTTTAAGCAGCGCGCAGGCGATTTCCGGCGAATTGGTCACTGCCGTCAGAACCAACGTGTCGTCAATCGCCTCAGCCAGCGCCAGATTGGTGGTACCGGAATCAATAAACACGCAGCTATTGGGTTTGATAAGTTGTGCACATTTATGCGCGATGATGCTCTTTACATCCGCCTTTTGTGTTTTTCGTTCAATAAAGCTACCGGTATCAGGCAGCGTCGCGACAGCGCCGCCGTAAACCTTCTTACACACGCCTTCCTTACTCAGTTCATGTAAATCACGGCGAATAGTGTGTTCAGACACCCCCAACTGCACGGCTAGTTCAGCACAAACAACCCGGCCTTGCTGCCCGAGCGCCTGGCGAATCAAGGCTTGTCGTTGATCCGGAAAAGCTGCATAATCGAGCATGAAATTACCTTTAATCATTAAACCGAGCAATAATAAGCATAATCGTGCATTGCAACAGTGGCTGTCAACCCGCCCTGACTTTCGCCGTTGCGTACGTTAAAACCTTCTGGAGATCGGACATGAAAATTGCACACGTTGCGCTTTGGACGCAGGCGCTGGAAGCACAGGCGCGTTTTTGGGTGACGTTTTTTGACGGGAAAATCAACGAGAAGTACCGCAGCAAAACGAACCCGGGGTTCGAGTCATACTTTGTGACCGTCAATGAATCCATTGCCATCGAGTTGATGAGCAAACCCGGGCTACAGATTGCGCAGCCCGATAACAACACCACCGGATGGGTACATCTGGCGATTTCGGTCGGCAGCAAGGAGGCCGTTGATGCGCTGGCGGCGCGCGCAGCGGAGCTGCATATTCTGGTCTCCCCCCCACGTACCACCGGCGACGGATATTATGAAGCGGTGATTAAAGATCCGGACGGTAATCTTATCGAGATCGTCGCCTGATACCGTGGGATGTTCGCCAGCGCGCGATGATTGATACGTAAAAAATCTGCATAGTGAGATACAGAGATTAAAATGCCGGTCGGAAAACGGTAGATGGATTGCCGTCATTGTTTTCAGGGGACGGAAGGCGAAAAATATCTGACGAGATAACGGTTCCCCCCCACATGACGCAGACGGTCGTATGGCGGCTTATACTTGTTTTTATTTTAAGTACCCCGTTTTTGCGGCCAGACTTTCTTTATCAAAGTTAAGGTGTGCTTAAGGTTGTTTATTGATAATCAATCATCACATATTAAAAGGACATCACCGTGAAAAGAACCTTCGCCAAAAGCCAGATCCTGATGCACTGGCTCGTCCTGATCCTGATTATCATCGCCTATGCCGCCATGGAGCTGAAAGGCTTTGCCCCTAAAGGCAGCCCAGCCCGCGCAACAATAGCGTTAATCCACTACACGGCGGGGCTGAGCGTTTTGTTGTTGATGCTGGTCAGAGTGGTGTTAAAAATCACCCACCGCGACCCTGAAATTACCCCCACGCCGCCGCGCTGGCAGATTGCGGCCTCAAAGTCCGTGCACGGGTTGCTCTATTTAATGTTTCTCGCCTTGCCGTTCCTGGGAATAGCCTCGTTGTATTTCGGCCAGGTGGCATGGTCCTTTTTTGGTATCGCCCTACCGGTTGCCGCAGTCCCGAATCAAGATATTCAGCACAATTTAAAAGAGTGGCATGAATTAATTGCCAACGCGGGTTATTTTTTAATTGGTCTGCACGCGCTGGCGGCCTTATTCCACCATTACATCATGCGTGATAATACGCTGCTGAGAATGCTGCCCATATCAAGCCACAAAAAATAACGACAAACCGGGTTAGACACGACGGTCAACGGGCTGGAATCTGCGGCCCGTTGACCTGAAAGCCGCAAAATACACACTGCTAAAAATTCATCGTCGTACAGCCAAATCCCTGTATCCTCGCAATTTTTTCAATACTTTTAATCAGTTACCTTCCTATGGTATAATGATTTGCACTTTAACTAAAACTCGAGTGCTATCATGATTGATACCAACCTGCCCCTAACTGACGTTCACCGCCATCTCGACGGAAACATTCGCGCCCAAACCATTCTTGATCTCGGCCGCCAGTACAATCTGACGCTGCCTGCGTCTACGCTCGACGCGCTGCTGCCGCACGTTCAGGTCACCAGCAATGAACCCGATCTGGTGAGTTTCCTCAGCAAGCTCGATTGGGGCGTGAAGGTTCTGGCATCATTAGACGCCTGCCGCCGCGTCGCGTACGAGAACGTAGAAGACGCTGCGCGTAATGGCCTGCACTACGTTGAGCTACGTTTTTCCCCGCGTTATATGGCAATGAACCACGGTTTGCCGGTTGACGGTGTGGTTGAAGCGGTGATTGCCGGGGTGAAAGAAGGCTGTCGCGCGTTTAACGTTGATGCGCGCCTGATTGGCATTATGAGTCGCACCTTTGGCGAAGCCGCCTGTGAAGAAGAGCTGAACGCCCTGCTGGCGCACCGCGACGGTATTACCGCCCTCGATCTGGCCGGCGATGAGCTCGGTTTCCCGGGGCATCTGTTCCTGGAACACTTCAGCCGCGCACGCGATGCAGGCTGGCATATTACCGTGCACGCGGGCGAAGCTGCCGGCCCGGAAAGCATCTGGCAGGCGATTCGCGATTTAGGCGCCGAGCGTATCGGTCATGGCGTCAAAGCGGTTCAGGATCCGGCGCTGATGGATTTCCTTGCGGAAAAAGGTATCGGCATCGAATCCTGTCTGACCTCCAATATCCAGACCAGCACCGTACCGTCGTTGGCGCAGCATCCGCTGAAAACGTTCCTCGAGCATGGCGTGCTGGCCAGTCTGAATACGGACGACCCGGCGGTACAGGGCATTGATATCCAGCACGAATACCGCGTGGCGGCACCGGCGGCAGGCCTCACGGCTGCACAAATCCGTCAGGCGCAGATTAACGGGCTGGAGATGGCGTTCCTCTCTGCGGCAGAAAAGCAGGCGCTGATCGCCCGCGTCCAGCGCGGATAACCTGCTCCCCGGCAGCCGCCGCTGCCGGGGTCTTTATTACCGTTTCGTTAGACCAGCGCCAGCGCCGCGCGATGTTTCGCCGATTCGATACCCAGCTCAATCAGCTCCATAATCTGAATCGCCTGGCCCGCCGGTACCGGGTTTTCGCCGATTCCGTTAAGCGCATCACGAATGCCCGCGTAGTATGCCGGATAGTTACCCGGCAGCGTCAGCCAGTTCTCTTCTACCCGCGTTTCCCCGTCAACCGTCGTCAGGATACCGTCTCGCATATCATAGCCCCAGTCGGCCTGCGGCAGACGTTCGCCGCTTTTCAGCCTATCTTCCTGCGGATCGAGGCCAAATTTCACATAACTGGCCTGCGAGCCATGTACGATGTAGCGCGCCGTTTCCGCCGCCGCCAGCAGCGTGCCGTGCAGCACCACGCGACGCTGCGGCCAGGTCAATACGGCATGAAAGTAGTCGGTGGCCTGCGCACCCGGGCGCAGCTGACCGAGATCGACATACAGGCTGTGCGGCAGGCCAAACAGATTGACCGCCTGATCCAGCAGATGAGGGCCCAAATCGTACCAGATACCGCTACCGAGCCCGGCCTGCTCGCGCCAGCGCGCGCGCACCTGCGGACGATAGCGGTCAAAGTGCGACTCAAAGTAAGTGACGTCACCGAGCTTACCTTCATTGATCAGCGCTTTCACCGTCAGAAAATCGCTGTCCCAGCGGCGGTTATGAAATACCGACAGCAGCTTGCCCTGCTGCTTTGCCAGCGCATCCAGCTCGCGAGCCTGTGACAGTGTCACTGTGAAGGGTTTGTCGACCACGACGTTTTTCCCTGCCTCCAGCGCCGCTTTCGCCAACGGATAGTGCGTATCGTTAGGCGTAGGAATCACGACCAGATCAATGCTGGGGTCGTGGAACAGCGCCTGAGGATCGGAGACCACGCTGACCGTAGGCCAATCTGCGTGAACCTTACCGGCATCGCTGCTTGAGACAGCCGCCAGCGTCATCCCCGGCGTGCCGCAGATGAGCGGCGCATGAAACGTTTTACTGGCATAGCCATAGCCCACGAGTCCAACGCGGATTGAGTCACTCATATTTGCAGCCTCACTGGTGAAGTTTAAGGGGGCATTTTGATTTTGTAATCGATTTCTTATTTGACCTCATCTGGCGATAATGCACAACACTTTAATAACATTATGGCTTGCCTCCCCGAGAATCGATTAAAAAAACAACGCCCGTGGAATCGATCCCGCTGAAAACTTGCGTTGTGGCATGAGCGCGCTAATATCCTGGTCTGGCGTTACTTCTCAATGGATTGTTAAATAAATTTCATGAATTCTGTATTGTCTCGTATTGTTGAATTAATTGGTTGGGTTGTTCTCGGTTTTTCCGTTCTGCTGTTGTTTATTGCGCACCATATCGACGATTACAAGTCACCGGAGCCCGCCGCTACCGCCACCGTCTCGCTGCAGAAAAAATAAGCCCATCGTGGGAAAAAAGTGATTCGGATCGCATAGATGCAACCGGTTTCTGAAACCGGTTGCAGATGATATTCACTCACTTTACACTCGCCTTATCACACAGATAAGGAGTGTTGTATGTCCGCTTTTCCCCAACATTTTCTCTGGGGTGCTGCTACGGCGGCGTACCAGGTGGAAGGTGCGTATAATGAAGACGGCAAAGGTCCGTCGATCTGGGATGTGTTTTCCCACCAGCCGGGAACGACCTATCAGGGTACCAACGGCGATATCGCCGTCGATCACTACCACCGCGTTAAAGAAGACGTAAAGCTCATGGCCGAAATGGGGCTTCAGAGCTACCGTTTTTCCATTTCATGGCCTCGCCTGCTGCCTGAAGGGCGCGGCACCATCAACGAAGCCGGAGTGAAGTTCTACAGCGATCTGATAGACGACCTGCTGGCCCACGGTATTGAGCCAATGATTACGCTCTACCACTGGGATCTGCCGCAGGCGTTGCAGGACGAGGGCGGCTGGGAAGCACGCTCCACCGCTGAGGCGTTCGAAGAGTACGCGCGGCTGTGCTATTCCCGCTTTGGTTCGCGGGTGCAAAAATGGGCCACCTTTAATGAAACCATCGTTTTTATCGGGCATGGTTATATTACCGGCAGCCATCCGCCGTCCGTGCGTAATCCGGCGCGCGCTATTCAGGCCTGTCATCACGTATTTATTGCCCATGCCATGGCCGTGAAAGCGTTCTGCGGCATGCAAATTAACGGCGAAATCGGCTTCGTTAACGTGCTGCAGCCCCACTCTCCGCTGACGCAAAGCGCAGAAGACATGGCTGCCAGCGAGTTAGCCGACGCGATTCACACCCACTGGTTCTACGACCCGGTATTAAAGGGCTGCTATCCTGCCGAACTGCTGGCACAGTCCCAGGCCCTTTGGGGAGTACCGCGCTTCGCGCCGGGCGATGATGACCTGCTGCGCAATAACCGCTGCGATTTTATCGGCCTGAACTATTACCGCCGCGAAACCGTCTCTTCACAGCCACCAGCAGAAAAAGTCAGCGGTGAACAGGGCGTCGAGGGGCTTTTCTATTTCGTGCGCAATCCACAGAGCGTCTATACCGAATGGGGCTGGGAAATCTGGCCACAGGGGCTGACCGACGGCATTATGATGATCAAGGCGCGCTACGGCGATATTCCGATGTATATCACCGAAAACGGCCTGGGCGCGGTTGACCCGATTATCGACGGAGAAGTGGTCGACGATCCTCGCATCGACTTCCTGCGCGTACATATTGATGCGCTGGAAACCGCCATTGAACAAGGCGCCGACGTGCGCGGGTATTATCCATGGTCGTTTATCGATTTGCTGAGCTGGCTGAACGGTTATAAAAAGCAGTATGGCTTTGTCTATGTCGACCACCAGCAGAACCTGGCGCGTAAGCGTAAGAAAAGCTTCTTCTGGTACAAAGATGTGATCGCCAGCCGCGGCGAACAGCGGTAACCTCAACCTTCTCTCTACAGGGCGTCAATCGGCGCCCTGATTGCATAAAAACGCATTAATTCTGGCGCGAAATCAATAAGCACATTTTCTGTTATTGTAATTCATTCCTATTAGCCAAATAATTAAGAATATCCTATAGAGGGTGAGCCAGATGCGCGCAACCCTCGCTAAAAATGGATGTCGATTAACAACATTGGCTATCAATGCCGCATTAACCGTCGCGTATTCTGCCCGTCTCCGGCGGAAATGACGTGCGGTGTGCCTTAACATTATAATGGATGCCCTCAAATGACCGTTCTGGATTATTTATTAAAGTTCCGCAAAGTCAGTTCGCTGGACAATCTTGAAAAACTTTATGACCACCTTAACTATTCCCTCACCAGTAACGAAGAATTGATCAATATGTATCGCGCCGCCGATCATCGTCGCGCGGAGCTGGTTTCCGGTGGTCGTTTGTACGATGTGGGCCAGGTGCCAAAGAACGTTTGGCGATTCGTGCAATAATAGTTTTTTCCTCAGCGCCAGTTGCTTATACTCCTCGACCTGTATTTTTCCATGCAACACTGGCGCTGATTTTCGGGAGACACAATGTCGGATAATTCTGCAGAACGTATTGGCGGATGGTTACTTGGCCCGCTGGCCTGGCTGCTCGTGCAGCTGTTGAGCATCACCATCACCCTGGCTAAATTTGGTTACGTCCTGCTGACGCCGCACACTCTGGCATTGGTAAAAGAAATGGGCGGCAGTAACATGCTGCTATTAGCCGCGTCGTTCCTGTCGTTTATTGCCATGTGGTATTACACGCTGTGGCTGACCATTGCCTTCTTCAAACGCCGCCGCAACGTTCCTAAACACTACATTATCTGGCTGATGGTTGGCGTACTGCTGGCGGTTAAAGCGTTCGCGTTTTCGCCGATCTCTGACGACCTGGCCGTGCGCCAGCTTCTGCTTCCGCTGTTAGCGGCGGCGCTAATCGTGCCCTACTTCAAACGTTCCCAGCGGGTAAAGCGTACGTTTACGCGTGCGTAATAACCCCACTGTTACCCTGTTGTCGCCCGACGCGCTTTGTCAGATAATAGGTGGCTTTTTTTGTTACAGGTCGAATGATGACTGACTATTTATTGCTCTTTATCGGTACAGTTCTGGTAAATAACTTCGTCCTGGTGAAGTTCCTTGGGCTGTGCCCGTTTATGGGCGTTTCCAAAAAACTGGAAACCGCAATGGGAATGGGGCTGGCGACAACCTTCGTCATGACGCTCGCCTCGATCTGCGCCTGGCTTATCGATACCTGGATTCTTATTCCGCTGGATTTAGTCTACCTGCGCACGCTGGCCTTTATTCTGGTCATCGCCGTGGTTGTCCAGTTCACCGAGATGGTCGTGCGGAAAACCAGCCCCGCGCTGTATCGCCTGCTGGGGATTTTCCTGCCGCTTATCACGACCAACTGCGCCGTGTTGGGCGTGGCGCTGTTGAATATCAACCTTGGCCACAACTTCCTGCAATCCGCGCTGTACGGTTTCTCCGCCGCCGTCGGTTTTTCGCTGGTGATGGTGCTGTTCGCATCGATTCGCGAACGTCTGGTGGTGTCCGACGTGCCGGCCCCGTTCCGCGGCAACGCCATTGCACTAATTACCGCAGGTTTAATGTCGTTGGCCTTTATGGGCTTTAGTGGGTTGGTGAAGTTGTAATGATGACCTTCTGGATTGCTGTCGCTGCGATCAGCCTGCTCGGGCTGATTTTTGGCGTCATTCTCGGGTACGCCTCGCGCCGTTTTGCCGTTGAAGACGACCCGGTCGTAGAAAAAATTGATGAACTGCTGCCGCAAAGCCAATGTGGGCAATGCGGTTATCCCGGCTGCCGCCCGTACGCCGAAGCGGTCAGCAACGGTGAAAAAATCAACTGCTGCGCCCCCGGAGGCGAAGCCGTTATGCTGAAAATCGCTGCCCTGCTGAACGTAGACCCACAGCCGATTGACGGCGACGATGCGGCCCCCGAGCCGGCCCGCATGCTGGCAGTGATTGATGAAGATAACTGCATCGGCTGCACCAAATGCATCCAGGCCTGCCCGGTTGACGCCATTATTGGCGCCACCCGCGCCATGCATACGGTCGTGAGCGATCTGTGTACCGGCTGTAATCTGTGCGTGGCACCGTGCCCGACGCAGTGTATTACGCTGCGCCCGGTAGAGACGACCACCGAAAGCTGGAAATGGGACCTGCAAACGATCCCGGTACGAATTATTCCTGTGGAACACCATGCTTAAGCTATTCTCCGCCTTCAGAAAAGACAAAATCTGGGATTTCGACGGTGGCATTCACCCGCCCGAAATGAAAACGCAGTCTAACGGTACGCCGCTGCGTCAGATTCCGCTCGCCCAGCGTTTTGTGATTCCTCTGAAGCAGCACATTGGCGCCGAAGGTGAACTGTGCGTGCAGCCCGGCGATCGCGTGCTGCGCGGCCAGCCGCTTACCCGCGGCTGGGGCCGTATGCTCCCCGTACACGCGCCGACCTCCGGGACGGTGGTGGCCATTGAGCCGCACGCCACCGCCCATCCGTCCGCCCTGCCGGAAATGAGCGTCATCATTGATGCCGATGGTGAGGACCGCTGGATCGCCCGCGATGGCTGGAACGACTACAAAAACCGCAGCCGCGAAGCGTTGATTGAGCGTATTCATCAGTTTGGCGTCGCCGGCTTAGGCGGCGCGGGTTTCCCGACGGGTAACAAGCTGCGCGGCGGCGGTGACAAAATTGATACACTGATCATTAACGCCGCAGAATGCGAACCGTATATCACCGCAGACGATCGCCTGATGCAGGACTGCGCGGCGCAGATTGTTGAAGGTATTCAGATCCTGGCGCACATCCTGCAGCCGCAGCAGGTGCTGATTGGCATTGAGGACAATAAACCGCAGGCCATTTCGATGATGCGTGCGGTGCTGGCAGGCTGCCACGGTATCAGCCTGCGCGTCATCCCGACGAAATACCCGTCCGGCGGTGCGAAGCAGCTGACGCAGATTCTGACCGGTAAACAGGTGCCCCACGGTGGCCGCTCGTCGGATATTGGCGTACTGATGCAAAACGTGGGTACGGCCTACGCGGTCAAGCGTGCCGTTATTGACGGCGAGCCGTTGACCGAACGCGTCGTCACCCTGACCGGTGAATCGATCAGCATGCCAGGCAACGTGTGGGCGCGTCTCGGCACGCCGGTGAAACATTTGCTTAGCCACGCGGGTTTCTGCCCCGTCAGCGATCAAATGGTGATTATGGGCGGCCCGCTGATGGGCTTTACCCTACCCTGGCTCGATGTGCCGGTAGTCAAAATCACCAACTGCCTGCTAGCGCCATCCCCGTCTGAAATGGGTGAACCGGAAGAAGAAAAGGGCTGCATTCGCTGTAGCGCCTGTGCCGACGCCTGCCCGGCCGACCTGCTGCCACAACAGCTTTACTGGTTCAGTAAAGGTCAACAGCACGATAAAGCGACGGCGCACAATCTCTCGGATTGTATCGAGTGCGGCGCCTGCGCCTGGGTGTGCCCAAGCAGCATTCCACTGGTGCAGTATTTCCGTCAGGAAAAAGCAGAAATTCACGCGATTCGCCAGGAAGAGCAGCGCGCTGCGGAAGCGAAAGCTCGTTTCGAAGCCCGCCAGCAACGTCTCGAACGAGAGAAAATTGCTCGTGAAGAGCGTCATAAGAAAGCCGCCGTTCAGCCTGCCGCTAAAGATCAGGATGCTATCCACGCAGCCCTGGCGCGCGTGCGGGAAAAACAACAGCAGGCAACGCAGCCGATTATCATTCAGTCCGGTGCGCTACCGGACAACAGCGCCGTAGCCGCCGCGCGTGAAGCGCGTAAAGCGCAGGCGCGCGCTGCCCAGGCGGAAAAACGCCTGAATGCGAGTGAAGCGTCAGATCCACGCAAGGCCGCCGTTGAGGCTGCTATTGCACGCGCGAAAGCGCGTAAAGCGCAGGACCCGCTGCCGGAAGCAGCATCGGCCGAAAGCGTCAACGATACCGTCGACCCGCGTAAAGCCGCGGTTGAAGCCGCAATTGCCCGAGCCAAAGCGCGCAAAACCGCCCAGCAGCCGGAAGCGGCGCCTGCCGAAACCGTCAGCGACGCCGTCGACCCGCGCAAAGCCGCGGTTGAAGCCGCGATTGCCCGGGCCAAAGCGCGCAAAGCCGCCCAGCAGCCGGAAGCGGCGCCTGCCGAAACCGTCAGCGACGCCGTCGACCCGCGCAAAACCGCGGTTGAAGCCGCGATTGCCCGAGCCAAAGCGCGCAAAGCCGCCCAGCAGCCGGAAGCGGCGCCTGCTGAAACCGTCAGCGACGCCGTCGACCCACGTAAAGCCGCGGTTGAAGCCGCGATTGCCCGGGCTAAAGCGCGCAAAGCCGCCCAACAGGACGTCAGCGAAGCTGCCGCCAATGACGACCCACGCAAAGCCGCCGTTGCCGCTGCTATTGCCCGTGTTCAAGCCCGGAAAGCCGCTCAGGCCGTTAACGAGGATTAAATGGTTTTCAAGATCGCGAGTTCCCCTTATACCCATAACCATCGCCAGACCTCTCGTATCATGATGCTGGTGATCGTCGCCGCACTGCCCGGCATTCTGGTGCAGAGCTGGTTTTTTGGTTGGGGAACCTTTATACAGCTCATCCTCGCTATCGTTGCTGCCTGCCTCGCAGAAGCGCTGGTACTGCGTCTGCGTAGGCAGAATATCGCCCGGACGCTAGCCGATAACTCGGCGTTGCTAACCGGCCTGCTGCTGGCCATCAGTATTCCCCCCTTCGCCCCGTGGTGGATGGTGGTGCTGGGGACCGTCTTTGCAGTGATCATCGCCAAGCAGCTGTACGGCGGGCTGGGTCAGAATCCGTTTAACCCGGCAATGATTGGCTACGTGGTGTTGCTGATCTCTTTCCCCGTACAGATGACATCCTGGCCGCCACCGCACGGGATTGCCGCCGTGACGCCGGGGTTTATGGATGCGCTGCAGGTGATTTTCACTGGCCATACGACGGCGGGTCAGGATATGAACGCGCTGAAGCTGGGCATTGACGGTATCAGTCAGGCCACGCCGCTCGACACCTTCAAAACCTCACTTCATGCCGGTCAGCCGGTCGAAACCGTTCTCAACGCCGCCATTTATCACGGTGCGCTGGCCGGTATTGGCTGGCAATGGGTGAATGTCGCTTATCTGGTCGGCGGCCTGTTCCTGCTCTGGCAGAAAGCGATTCGCTGGCATATTCCGGTCAGTTTCCTGGTCAGTCTGGCCTTCTGTTCAACGCTCGGGTGGCTGCTGCATCCGGAAAGCGTCGCCTCGCCGCAGATGCATCTGCTGTCAGGGGCAACCATGCTCGGTGCCTTCTTTATTCTGACTGATCCGGTAACGGCATCCACCACCAACCGCGGGCGCCTGATCTTTGGCGCGCTGGCGGGCCTGCTGGTATGGCTGATTCGCAGCTTCGGCGGCTACCCTGACGGCGTGGCCTTTGCCGTGCTGCTGGCCAATATCACCGTGCCGCTGATCGACTACTACACGCGCCCGCGCGTTTACGGACACCGCTGAGGATTGAGATGTTAAAAACCATGCGCAAACACGGTGTGACGCTGGCGCTGTTCGCGGCGGGCTCAACCGGGCTTACGGCGGCCATCAACCAGTTGACGAAGCACACCATTGACGATCAGGCTGAAAAGCAGCAAAACGCGCTGTTCCAGCAGGTGATCCCCGCCGACAGCTATAATAATTCACTGCTGAAAAGCTGCTTTGTGGTGAACGCTCCCGAGCTGGGTAAAGGTACGCACAAAGTTTACATCGCTCGCCTGGACGATAAACCGGTTGCCGCCGTGCTGGAAGCCACCGCGCCGGACGGTTACTCCGGGGCAATCCAGCTGTTGGTTGGTGCCGATTTTAACGGTACCGTTCTTGGGACCCGGGTAACCGAGCACCATGAAACACCCGGCCTCGGTGATAAAATCGAGCTACGCCTCTCCAACTGGATAACCTTCTTTGCTGGCAAAAAAATCGCGGGTGCAGATGACGGTCAGTGGGCGGTGAAAAAGGACGGTGGCCAGTTCGACCAGTTTACCGGCGCGACGATTACCCCACGCGCGGTGGTCAACGCAGTTAAACGCGCAGGGCTGTATGCTGAAACCCTACCGAATCAACTTTCACAACTGCAAGCCTGCGGAGAGTAAATCATGAGCGAGGTTAAAGAAGTTATCGTCCAGGGGCTCTGGAAGAACAACTCCGCATTGGTTCAGCTTTTAGGCATGTGTCCGCTGCTGGCGGTCACCTCAACCGCCACAAATGCGCTGGGTCTGGGTCTGGCGACCACGCTGGTGCTCACCCTGACCAACCTGGCTATCTCCAGCCTGCGTCGCTGGACGCCGGCGGAGATTCGTATTCCTATTTACGTCATGATCATTGCCTCAGTGGTCAGCGCCGTACAGATGCTGATTAACGCCTATGCGTTTGGCCTTTATCAGTCTCTGGGGATCTTTATTCCACTGATTGTGACCAACTGCATTGTCGTTGGCCGCGCCGAAGCCTTTGCGGCGAAGAAGGGCCCGGCGCTGTCGGCGCTCGATGGTTTCGCAATCGGCATGGGAGCTACCTGCACCATGTTTGTGCTGGGTTCTCTGCGCGAGCTGCTCGGCAACGGTACCTTGTTCGACGGGGCCGATGGTCTGCTCGGCGGCTGGGCAAAAGCGCTGCGCATTGAAGTTTTCCATACCGACACCCCTTTCCTGCTGGCTATGCTGCCGCCGGGCGCGTTTATCGGCCTGGGCATGCTGCTGGCAATCAAATACCTGATTGATGAACGGACGAAACAACGACGCGCGCAGGCCGCTACGGCGGAAGGCGCGAGCGTTGAAACGGCAGAGAAAGCCTGATGAACAAAGCCAAACGCCTGGAGATTTTGAGCCGCCTGCGGGACAACAACCCGCATCCGACCACTGAACTGAATTTTACCTCACCGTTTGAACTGCTGATTGCGGTTCTGCTGTCGGCACAGGCGACCGACGTCAGCGTCAACAAAGCCACGGCCAAGCTCTACCCGGTGGCCAACACACCGCAGGCAATGCTGGATCTCGGCGTTGACGGCGTGAAGCAATACATTAAAACCATCGGTCTGTTTAACAGCAAGGCAGAAAACGTCATCAAGACCTGTCGTATGCTGCTGGCGCTGCACGACGGTCAGGTACCGGAAGATCGCGCTGCGCTGGAAGCGCTGCCGGGCGTGGGCCGAAAAACGGCCAACGTGGTCCTCAACACCGCGTTTGGCTGGCCGACAATAGCCGTCGACACGCATATTTTCCGCGTCTGCAATCGGACAAACTTCGCACCGGGTAAAAACGTCGAACAGGTTGAAGAGAAGCTGTTAAAGGTTGTCCCTGCCGAGTTCAAGGTTGACTGTCACCACTGGCTGATTCTGCATGGCCGCTACACCTGTATCGCCCGCAAACCACGCTGTGGCTCCTGCATCATCGAAGATCTCTGTGAATACAAAGAGAAAACCGACCCGTAGCGCATTTTTGCGGCGTGGCAAGTCGATGGCACGCCGCCACCCTCTCGCGCCAACCGCAATTAACACCATATATTTATTCAGTATTTGGCATTTATATCGCTTATATAACGATTTTGCAGATTAAATACGTCATCACTAGCGAAAATTTCTATACAAACACTGACATGAACAGCCATGCAACATAATGTTGCATTTATGTTTCTTTACGCACAATCTGCCGTCATCATCACAATGCAACATTTGCAGCCAACAAAACGATCATCCAGCTTTTTTTCAGAATCCAGCCTATATCACTACTTCTAAGCGCGATCAGCAGAAGATATCGTTATATCCCACAGTTTCCCGCCCAATACCAGAAGAAAAAACCATCTATTTTTAAAGCGTGAAATTTAACGCTAAATAACATTTGCAAAGATGGTCGTTTGTGCCAGTCTTTTTATTTGTAACAGAGTATTGCAAAATCCTTGTTTGCAGGCGCAGGATAGTGAACATTACTTCCCGTTTCCCTCCAGAATAACTATAAGGCGGGTGCCAAAAAGAGCATCTCCGCCCAGTACACCCCCCATTAAGATGGGATGTAAATAAGAGGTATATGTGTCTACTGCAAACAATAAACCAACGGAAAGCGTTAGCTTAAACGCCTTCAAACAGCCTAAAGCGTTCTATCTCATTTTCTCCATCGAGTTATGGGAGCGTTTCGGCTTCTACGGCCTGCAAGGCATTATGGCCGTTTATCTGGTGAAACAGCTGGGTATGTCTGAAGCAGACTCCATTACGCTGTTCTCCTCCTTCAGTGCTCTGGTCTACGGTCTGGTTGCCATCGGCGGCTGGCTGGGCGACAAAGTACTGGGCACCAAGCGCGTTATTATGCTGGGGGCCGTGGTCCTCGCTATCGGCTACGCTTTAGTGGCGTGGTCAGGGCACGACGCCGGTATCGTCTATATGGGTATGGCGGCTATCGCTGTGGGTAACGGCCTGTTCAAAGCCAACCCGTCCTCTCTGCTGTCTACCTGCTATGCCAAAGACGACCCGCGTCTGGACGGTGCATTCACCATGTACTACATGTCCGTCAACATCGGTTCGTTCTTCTCTATGCTGGCAACCCCGTGGCTGGCGGCCAAATACGGCTGGAGCACCGCATTCGCACTGAGCGTTGTGGGTATGCTGATCACCGTAGTGAACTTCGCCTTCTGCCAGCGCTGGGTGAAACAGTACGGTTCTAAACCTGACTTCGAGCCGGTTAACTTCCGTAACCTGCTGCTGACCATCGTAGGCGTGGTTATTCTGGTTGCCGTTGCCACCTGGCTGCTGCACAACCAGGGCATCGCACGTATGGTTCTGGGCGTGATCGCGCTGGGCATCGTGATTATCTTTGGTAAAGAAACTTTCGCGATGTCCGGTGCGCCGCGTCGTAAAATGATTGTGGCCTTTATCCTGATGCTCGAAGCCATCATCTTCTTCGTGCTGTACAGCCAGATGCCGACGTCGCTGAACTTCTTCGCGATTCGTAACGTTGAGCACACCATTCTGGGCATCGCGTTCGAGCCGGAACAGTATCAGGCGCTGAACCCGTTCTGGATTATTATCGGTAGCCCGATTCTGGCCGCTATCTATAACAAAATGGGTGATACCCTGCCGATGCCAACCAAGTTTGCCATAGGTATGGTGTTGTGTTCCGGTGCGTTCCTGATTCTGCCGCTGGGGGCAAAATTCGCCTCTGACGCTGGTATCGTCTCCGTGAACTGGCTGATCATCAGCTACGGCCTGCAGAGCATCGGTGAACTGATGATCTCCGGTCTGGGCCTGGCGATGGTGGCACAGCTGGTACCGCAACGTCTGATGGGCTTCATCATGGGTAGCTGGTTCCTGACCACTGCCGGCGCAAACATCATTGGCGGCTATGTCGCTGGCATGATGGCAGTACCGGAAAATGTGACCGATCCGCTGATGTCGCTGGAAGTATACGGCCGCGTGTTCCTGCAGATTGGCGTCGCGACTGCCGTGATTGCCGTACTGATGCTGCTGACCGCACCTAAGCTGAACCGCATGACTCAGGACGACTCAAAAGCAACTGCTGAAGGTAAAGTCGCTTCCGCCTAACGTCATCGGGAAACGAATAATTTTGGGCCGCTAACTGCTGTTAGCGGCTTTTTTTTTCTTACCGCAAGCACTAACATACCTTCATATCTATTGGTGCCCTTCTGCCAGTAGAGAACAAAAATAATCATAGTCTGAAGGAGTTACCCATGAAATTGTTCTATAAACCCGGCGCCTGTTCCCTCGCATCGCATATCACGCTTCGGGAGAGCGGAAAGGACTTTACGCTGATTGGCGTCGATCTGATGCACAAACGTATGGAAAACGGTGACGATTTCCTGGCGGTCAACCCGAAAGGCCAGGTTCCGGCGCTGCTGCTGGACGATAACACTCTGCTGACCGAAGGCGTGGCGATCATGCAGTACCTCGCGGATAGCGTAGCCGACCGCCAGCTGCTGGCACCGGTTGGCACCATCAACCGCTACAAAACGCTGGAGTGGATGAACTTCATCGCTACCGAGCTGCACAAAGGCTTTACTCCGCTGTTCCGTCCAGACACTCCGGAAGACTACAAACCAACGGTACGTGCGCTGCTGGATAAAAAACTGGCCTACATCGATGAGTCGCTGGCTGGCGCACAGTGGATCAGCGGCGCTCGCTTCACGATTGCCGATGCCTACCTGTTTACCGTGCTGCGCTGGGCGTTTGCTGTGAAGATGGATATGGCGGGATACAAAAATATTGCCGACTATATGGCGCGCGTTGCAGCGCGTCCGGCAGTCGCGGCGGCACTGGCCGCAGAAGGTCTGAAGTAATATCCCACGCCGGCTCGATAAGAGAGCCGGCGCTTTTACGCCGCAATCCGGCGCTGCCGACTACAGCTGAGTGGCGCTAAAGTGGCAGGTTGGTTTAGCAATACCATCCTGCGCGGCAACAACCTGCAGTTCGTACTCGCCCATCTCTTTCGTTGTAACCATGATTTCGTACACCGCTGCGGTGACATGCTCCAGCGCATCCTGCAGCGAAGCCCCCTGTAGCAGTTTGACCAGCAGCAGCCCGCTGGTCACATCACCAACACCCACCGGGTGGCGTGCGCCAAAATCAATCAGCGGACGGCTGATGTGCCAGGCTTCATCAGCGGTGACCAGCAGCATTTCGAAACGGTCCGCGCTGTAGCCCGCACGCGCCAGATGTTTCACCAGCACAATTTGCGGCCCCAGGGAGATAAGCTCGCGCGCCGCCTGCACGGCGCCGTTAACGTCCTGCACATCATGACCGCAAAGGATCTCCAGCTCAATCAGGTTCGGGGCGATGATGTCGCTTGCCGGCAGCGCATAACGCTTGTGGAATTCCGCCACGCCCGGCGCAACGATACACCCTTTTTCCGGATGCCCCATCACCGGATCGCAAAAGTATTTTGCCTGCGGATTGGCCGCTTTTACCTGACGTACGACGCCAAGAATATGTTCACCCTGCTCTGCGGACCCGAGATAGCCGCTCAGCACGGCGTCACAGCGTTTCAACTGATCGATAGCCGCAATACCCTGCACTATCTCCGTAAGGTGCGCAGGCGGCATCACGCAGCCCGTCCATTGGCCATACTGCGTATGGTTGGAGAACTGCACCGTATTTAGCGGCCAGACGTTCGCGCCAAGACGGCGCATAGGAAATTCGGCGGCGCTGTTGCCCGCATGCCCGAAAACAACGTGGGATTGAATGGCGAGAATGTTGTTCATTAGTTCTACTCAGACGACAAAAAAGAAGGGGGGCGTAGTTTCCCACGCCCCCCTGTTTCTAAAGATTACTTCCAGCAGATCAAACAGTAATTTTTCTTACCGCGGCGTAACAACGTGTAGCGCCCGAACAGAATATCGCTGTCTTTGAAGAAGTATTCCGGGTCAGCCTGTTTTTCACCGTTGATGGTGACCGCGTTTGACGCGATGGTTTTGCGCGCCTGCCCACGAGACGGCTGCAGTTCGGAATCGACCAGCGCCTGCATCAGGTCTGCGCCTTTATCCATCTCAACCATCGGCACGCCGTCCTGAGCCAACTGCTCAAAGTCAGCTTCGCTCAGCGCGCTCAGGGAGCCGCTGAACAGGCTGTCGGTGATGCGCTTCGCCGCCACCAGCCCTTCTTCGCCGTGCACCAGACGGGTGACCTGTTCGGCCAGTACGTACTGCGCGCGCGGTGCTTTGCCGCTGTTTTTGTCTTCTTCTTCCAGCGCATTGATCTCTTCAATGTCCATGAAGGTGAAGAACTTCAGGAAGCGGTATACGTCGGCATCCGCGGTGTTAATCCAGAACTGGTAGAATTTGTACGGGCTAGTTTTCTTCGGATCCAGCCATACCGCGCCACCTTCAGTTTTACCAAATTTGGTGCCGTCCGCTTTGGTAATCAGCGGAACGGTCAGACCGAACACCTGGTTCTGGTGCAGGCGACGAGTCAGGTCGATACCGGAGGTGATGTTACCCCACTGGTCAGAGCCGCCGATCTGCAGCGCAACGCCGTGCAGTTTGTTCAGGCAGGCAAAGTCATAGCCCTGCAGCAGGTTGTAGGAGAACTCGGTAAAGGAAATCCCCTGATCGTCACGGTTCAGACGCTGTTTCACCGCTTCTTTGTTAATCATCTGGTTAACAGAGAAGTGTTTGCCGATATCGCGCAGGAAGGTCAGCACGTTCATGCTGCCGAACCAGTCGTAGTTGTTCGCTGCAATGGCGGAGTTATCGCCGCAGTCAAAGTCCAGGAACGGCGCAACCTGCTTACGGATTTTGGCCACCCAATCCTGAACGGTATCTTCGGTGTTCAGCTTACGTTCAGCGGCTTTAAAGCTCGGGTCGCCAATCAGACCGGTCGCGCCGCCAACCAACGCCACAGGCTTATGGCCTGCCTGCTGGAAGCGTTTCAGGCATAACAATGGAACAAGATGCCCCAAATGCAAGCTGTCAGCGGTAGGATCGAAGCCGCAATAGAGCGCGATCGGGCCTTGCGCCAGTCGCTCTGCTAACGCTACCTCGTCCGTTACCTGGGCAACTAGCCCCCGCTCTTGCAGTTGTTTAATCAAGTTACTGCTTGCCATCAAATTCTCCATCTCTTTACGACTGCACCTTTGCCGGTACACGACTTTTCGCCAGACGCGAAAGCTCTATAGAATAAAGCGCTGACGCCCTCAGCGCTAGCGCTTAAAACAACAAATTTCGGGGATTACGGCGCCAGCCGGTCGATTTTCCAGGCACCGTCTTCGCGCTGGTATAAAAAACGATCGTGCAGACGATGTTCACCGCCCTGCCAGAACTCCATCTGTTCAACAGAGACGCGGAAACCACCCCAGAAACTCGGCAGCGGTACTTCACCCTGCTGGAATTTCTGCTTCAGCTCCATAAATTTGCTTTCGAGAATACCGCGCGCGGAGATGCGGCTGGACTGTTTTGACACCCAGGCACCTATCTGGCTATCGCGCGGTCGGCTATGGAAATATTTGACCACTTCCAGCGTCGATAAACGCTCGGCCTTGCCAATAACCATCACCTGACGATCCAGCATATGCCACGGGAACAGCAAGCTTATGCGCGGATTTTGCTCGAGTTGATGCGCTTTGCGGCTGCCCAGGTTGGTGTAAAAGACCAGCCCTTTCTCGTCATAATGCTTCAGTAGAACAATACGCTGGTACGGCTGGCCGTTTTCATCGACCGTTGCCACTACCATCGCCGTCGGATCGGCCAGTTTTGCTTCACAGGCCTGAGAAAGCCAGCGTTCAAAAAGCGGGAGCGGTTCAGCGGGAAGGTCGTGGCGACGCAGGCCGCCACGGGTGTACTCTCGGCGCAGATGCGCAATTTGCTGCAGATCGTCGTTGTCAGACATGGCGTTGAAACCCGTAATCATTCGGTGGCGTTATTGTGCGCCGCCCGCCTGAAAATCTCAACGCTTAGGATTTTGTAACTGACAGTTATTCAACACGATACGGTCACGTTTGTAGACGGTCGCCTCATTGCCTTTCGACCAGAAAACGTAGATTCCGTCGGTATAACGCGCTCCGGAAGCGGAAACGCCCTGCGCAAGGGTCTGCTGTTGATTATCATAGATAAAGCTCACCTGCTGGCGCGAGTTGTTGAGATGCACCGTCAGCGGTTTTTCATCACACTGATACTCCAGCGTGTCGGTTTGCATCCGCTCCATAAACTGGTTATAGGCGCTACAGCCTGCGAGCATAAAAGGGAGAGCAACGATAAGAAGTTTTTTCATTTTTCCGGGCCTTTCGACATTCCTGGTCAAGGAGTGATTTTCACACTCCCGTTTTGCTTAAGTCTACCGGCCCAGTGTAAAAGATGATGTCAGTTAACTCTTATTATTCTGTGGGTTCGCGGGGAAAATGGCCCCCAGCACGCTTGCCTGTGACGCGCCGGTCACCGACGGCAGGTTGCCCGGTAACCCGGCAACGGTACGCCACGCCAGCCATGCAAAGGCCAACGCTTCCATATCATCACCGCTGATGCCGTATTCGTCGGTGGTCGCCACCTCGGTTCCGGCAAGCAGCCCGGCAAGGCGCGCCATAACCAGCGGGTTGCGGCTGCCCCCGCCGCACACCAGCAGACGCTCGCATCCACCGCTCAGCAGCACCTGCTCGCTGATGGTCACCGCCGTCAGCTCGGTCAGGGTCGCCTGGACGTCCTGGGCGCGCAGCCCCGGATAGCGTGCGAGGAACTGTGCCAGCCAGCCGTAGTTGAAGTACTCACGGCCGGTGCTTTTCGGCGCGGGTGCGGCGAAATAAGGATCGCTCAGCATATCCTGCAACAGCGGCAGAATAACCCGACCTTCATTCGCCCATTCGGCGTCTTTATCATACGGTTTGCCCAGGCTGCGCCAGATCCAGACATCCATCAGCATATTGCCTGGACCGGTATCATAGCCACGTACCGGTTGGCCGGGTATCAGCAGCGAAAGATTAGCAATGCCGCCAATATTCAGGATCATGCGGCGCTCGCTGGGGTCTGCCAGCAACGCCTGGTGAAAGGCCGGAACCAGCGGCGCGCCCTGCCCGCCAAGGGCCATATCGCGACGGCGGAAATCCCCCACCACGCTCACGCCGGTGCGGGCGGCAATAATATTGTTGTCGCCAATCTGTAGGGTATGGGGCGCATCGCCGGTCGGTTCATGCCAGACGGTTTGCCCGTGGCAGCCGATGGCCACAATATCCTGGGCGGCCAGTTTTTCCTGAGCCATCAGCGCCAGAATGGCGTCTGCAAACAGATGCCCCAGTCGGTTATCCAACTGGCCCAGTTGAGAGAGCGTGAGCGGCTGCCCCTGGCAAACGGCCAGTACTGCTTCTTTCAGTGCGATGGGGATGGGCCAGGAAAGGCTCGCCAGCTGCGCCACGCTATGTTGATCAATAACCGCCAGCACCACATCCACGCCATCAAGGCTGGTTCCTGACATCACGCCAATATATCGCCCGGATTTCATACGCCGTCCTTAGTCAGCTCTGTAAAGTTAACACTCCAGCATAAAGCCGTACGTAATGCTATTAACCAATAATATTTTTTAACAATATACGTCCGCCCCACCGCTGTTTTTAGCGCTGCGCCACAGTTTTTCTTGCGTTTAGCGTTGGTTAAGTCAGGATGGCTTATTATCGTGAATAATGAATGCGGAAGATATGACCGCTCCGATCAAATGCCATATAATTGTTTAGTACGGATGCTCAAGAGAGCAATTCTTAGTGAACTGGAGATTCATAAATGATGTTACGCGTATTGGCTGTTTCAATGATTGGTTTATCCCTGGCCGGATGTGCCAACAACAGCGGTTTGTCAGGCGATGTTTACTCAGCATCCGAAGCAAAACAGGTTCAGAACGTGACCTACGGTACCATTGTACACGTGCGTCCGGTTCAGATTCAGGGTGGCGATGATAGCAACGTCATCGGCGCTATCGGCGGTGCAGTACTGGGTGGTTTCCTGGGCAACACCGTCGGCGGCGGTACCGGTCGTTCGCTGGCTACCGCAGCGGGTGCCGTTGCCGGCGGCGTAGCGGGCCAGAGCGTCCAGGGCGCGATGAACAAAACCCAGGGCGTCGAGCTGGAAATTCGTAAAGATGACGGCAACACCATCATGGTGGTGCAGAAACAGGGCGACACCCGTTTCTCAGCCGGTCAGCGCGTCGTGATGGCCAGCAACGGCCGCCAGGTAACCGTTTCTCCGCGTTAATGTTCTTCGGGTGCGTGCCTATCGCGCGCACCTGCTTTCATAACACTTACCGCTTACTTCCCTTCTATTAATTCATACTACAAATATATAAAGTCTATTCAGGCAATCTATTATTTGCGCACGGACAATATTTCTTTACGGCCAATCCATTAAAATTGAGTCCAATCCGGGCAGGACGCCCGAAGGTTTGCAGCGCTTAGCGTATACAGGACTCATCTATGCTTTTAAAATTCCCACTGCAACGCTTCTTGATTTATATCACGATATGCCTGATTGGTATTCTGTTACTCAATCATTTTTCTACTATTTTTATTCGCCACGTTCCCTCGATTGCGCCTATTCTTTTTCCCACGCTGACGATGTTTCTGATGGTCTTCCACACGATGATCGCGGTATTCATGGTGATGAAGTACCTGTGCGACAGGCAGCGTCTTTATTTGATGGCGATTGCCTGTGCCTTTGCCAGCTCAGCCATATTGATGATGGGGACGCTGAACAGCTACCCGATGTGGTTCTTGTGCGGTGCCGCAAGCGAGGTGAACTATAACGATACGCTCATATTTTATTTTTTCCGTAATATTATTATGACCGTATTGTTTATTGCTTCGGTGGGCCTATACGCCATCAAATCACGCGATATGCACAGTACCAGAAATCATATTTTTATATTATGCGGCATCTTCGGTTTCGCCATTATTATGCTGATATTATCGTGGCTGTATTCCAGCCATAATCCAGCGTTAAGCGTACATCTGGTCGATAATGCCACATATCAATATAGCGAAACGTGGAACGATATTATGAACTGGGCATTGGTCATAATATGGTTGGTCACGCTATTTACGCTGATATTTATCACTCGCCTGAACAATATATTCTGGTATAGCGGTGCTTTCTTCTGCGCCTGCTATATCTTCACCCTACTGGTGCTGATGTCCGGTCAGGACACCGCCAGCTACAGCTGGTATCAGGCACGACTGTTTGAAACTATTTCAACAATGTTCCTGATCTTCGTTCTGTTTTGCGATGTGTTCACGCTGTACCGCCAGTCAAACACGAAATACCTGAACTCGTACCAAAACTCCATCCGCGATCCATTAACGCGGCTGTACAATCGCAGCTATTTCTACGACTCTTTTACCGCGCTACAGGCTTCTATCGCCAGCGGAAACCCGGTATCGGTTATTGTGAGCGATCTGGACCACTTCAAGCGCATTAACGACAAATATGGTCACCTGCAGGGCGATAAGGTGATTCAGTTCGTCGCGAAAGTGCTGCAGGACTCGGTACGCCAGAATGATATCGCCGCGCGCATCGGCGGTGAAGAGTTTGCGCTGCTGTTAGCCAACACCGATGCAGAAGAAGCCCACGCTATCGCGGAACGTATTCGTCTGGCCATCGGCCAGCATGATTCCAATAGCAGCCAGGACAAGTTGCCTGAGCCAATTACCATCAGTATCGGCGTCTTTACCGTGACCGATTTGTCGGTACCGGTTGAAGAGTGCGTGCGTCGCGCTGATGAGGCGATGTACCGCGCGAAGGGAACGGGACGAAACCGCGTTGTGGTGTGGGAATGAGAGTATCCCCCTTCACCAGGCGTGTGCGAGGGGGATAATAAAAAACCCGCGATATTCGCGGGTTTTTAGTGTCAATCGCGTGATTGCAGCTCGATGATGTTCTGCTCAAGCTTACGAATAAGCGTCGTCAGGATCTCCAGCTCATCGGCTGAGATACCTGCCAGAATATCACCGCGCGTATGGCTGATGACCGCTTCCATTTCCTGAATCAGCGGTTCCGCCTTCTCAGTTAACTTAATACGTTTAGCACGACGGTCGCTGGCACAGGTCTGGCGGGAGATCAGTCCCTTCTCTTCCAGCTGATCCAGTGTTCGTACCAATGACGGCTGCTCAATGCCGATCGCTTTAGCCAGTTGGATTTGCGACTGTTCGGGCGGAAGCTGATGAATGTTATGCAGCGTGACCCAATGTGTCTGCGTAAGTTCCAGAGGTTTGAGGCGATGGTCAATCAGAGCACGCCAAATGCGCACCAACCGTGCCAGATCAGAACCTAATGGCGATTCCAATTTCATCTCCTTATAATTAGCTTGCTAAGTTATTATACTGATTTTAGAATAGTGTGCAGTATTTAAATTAGCAAAACAAATGAATTGCCACGTGCACGTAAACCAGATCCATGCTTTACACTGTTTCAAATCATGTGATTTTATGTCAAAACACGACACACTATCGAGTTATAACTCTTCAATTGCAAAGGATTTCTGCTTGTGAAGTCGATTCTCCACATCCCGGGACTGCCTCTACAAGACCTTGTCGTCGGTGCTTCGATCTATTTTCCTCCCGTATTTAAGGCAGTTCTGCTCGGCTTCCTGTTCTGGCTGGTTCTCCATCGTCTGCTGCGTGACTGGATGTACGCTGGTGATATCTGGCACCCGCTATTAATGGATCTCTCTTTCTTTGCGCTTTCGGTATGCCTCGCGCTGCTGCTCCTTGTCTGGTGGTGATGTCATTCAATGAAAAAATTAAAATACTTCTCAACGCTGCTGATCGCCGCCGTTGCTATCGTCGCCGTCTGGCTGGTCTGGAACTATTACATGCAGTCACCGTGGACGCGTGACGGTAAAATTCGCGCCGAACAGGTCGACATCACCCCGCAGGTATCCGGTAGCATTCAGCACCTCAACGTGAAGGATAATCAGTTTGTGAAGGCCGGTGACGTTCTGTTCGAAATAGACCCAACGCCGTGGAAAATCACCGTCATGAACGCCGAAGCCAAATGGGCCAAGGCGCAGTCCGACCTACTGCGCGCAAGCCATGAAGTGGAACGTCGACGGGGGCTGTCGCAAAATGTTATCTCCGCTGAAGACCTTGATACCGTCAACATCGCGCTGAAAGTCGCGCGGGCCAATGCAGACGCCGCTAAAGCCGAACTGGACCATGCCCGCTGGCAGCTGGCGCAAACCGAAGTCAAAGCGCCGGTCGACGGCTGGGTCACCAACCTTACGACCCGAGCAGGCAACTATGCCGCGGTCGGCCAGCCGGTTTTCGCCCTTATCGACAGCCACTCATTTTATGTTGTCGGCTATTTTGAAGAGACCAAGCTGCGGCATATCCGCGAAGGCGACCGCGCAGATATCGTACTCTATAGCGATAATAAAAAGTTACAGAGTCACGTTTCCAGCATCGGTCGCGCTATCCACGATCAGAGCCTGGCCACGGATGGAACGCTGGTTGCAGACATCAAGCCAACCATCCCCTGGGTGCGCCTGGCCCAGCGCGTCCCGGTTCGCATTGCGCTTGATCCACAGCCTGCGGATACCATCCTGATCGCGGGCACCACGTGCACGGTGTCAATTACAGGCCGTCAGCAATGACCCAGCCCACGCTGACGTGGAGCGCATTGCCCTGGTTTAAAGCCACCGTTCCTCAGTGGCGCTACGCACTGCGCAACGCGATCGCCATGTGTCTGGCGCTGACCTTCGCCTACTGGCTGAATCTTGACGAACCGTATTGGGCCATGACCTCCGCTGCGGTGGTCAGCTTCCCCACCGTCGGCGGCGTCATCAGCAAAAGCCTGGGCCGCATCGCGGGCAGCCTGCTGGGCGCCAGCGCCGCGCTGCTTATCGCCGGGCACACGCTGACCGACCCGTGGCTCTTTTTGTTCGCGATGTCTGGCTGGCTGGGTTTTTGCACCTGGGCCTGCGCGATGTACAGCAATAATGTCGCCTACGCCTTCCAACTGGCGGGCTACACCTGCGCCATCATTGCTTTCCCGATCATTAACGTGGTCGACGCGACTAAACTGTGGGAGATAGCCCAGGCACGCGTTTGTGAAGTGATCGTCGGTATTCTGTGCGGCGGGCTGATGATGATGATTTTGCCCAGCACCTCCGACGGCAGCGCGCTGCTTACCGCGCTGAAAAATATGCACGCGCGTCTGCTTGAGCATGCCAGTATGCTGTGGCAGCCGGTGACCACCGACGCTATCCGCAGCGCCCACCAGAGCGTCATCAGTCAGATCCTGACCATGAATCTGCTGCGCATTCAGGCCTTCTGGAGCCACTATCGTCTGCGTCGGCAAAATGCGCTGCTCAACTATCTGCTGCACCAGCAGCTGCGCCTCACCAGCGTTATCTCCAGCCTGCGGCGGCTAATGCTCAACTGGCCCAATCTGCCAAATCATGTTCGCCCGGTGCTGGAAACCTTGCTCCAGGCGCTGGCGTCTCCGGGCTGTGACGCCTACACCGTCGCGCGTATTATCGCCCCTCTGGCCCCCGTCGATCCGCAGGATTATCGCCACCATGCCTTCTGGGATCGCCTGCGCTATTTTTGTCGTCTGTACCTTAAAACCAGTCGCTGGCTTCAGCGGCTGGAGAACGCAACGGCGGTCACAGAGTTTTCCGTCCCGGCTGCGCCCGCGCTGATGCGCCATACCGATCACGCCGAGGCGGCCTGGAGCGGTATCCGGACCTTTTTCGCCCTGGTCAGCGTGGGAGCATTAAGCATCAGCACCCAGTGGGAGTCCGGCGCGGCGGCGCTGACGCTGGCAGCCATTTGCTGCGTGCTTTATTCCAATGTCCCCTCGCCGTTCAGCTCTCTCACGCTGCTGATGCGCACGCTGATTCTGCTGTCATTCTTTAGCTTCGGCGTTAAGTTTGGCCTGATGGTGCAAATTAACGATCTGTGGCAGTTCATGCTGTTCTTATTTCCACTGCTACTGACCATGCAGCTGTTAAAGCTACAAATGCCGAAACAGGCACGGCTGTGGGGATCGCTGATCGTCTTTATGGGTTCGTTTATCGCCGTGACTAACCCACCGGTGTATAACTTCGCCGATTTTCTCAACGATAATCTGGCCAAGATTATCGGCGTCGGGCTGGCGTGGCTGGCATTTGCGGTACTGACGCCCGGCTCGGACGCGCGCAAAAGTCGTCGCCATATTCGCGCGTTACGCCGTCACTTTGTCGATCAGCTCAGTCGTCACCCGTCAAACCGCGAACATGAGTTTGAATCTCTGGTTTATCATCATGTTAGCCAGCTCAGCGCGAGCCAGGATGACGCCGCGCGCCGCTGGCTGCTGCGCTGGGGCGTGGTGCTGCTGAACTGTTCGCACGTGGTGTGGCAACTGCGAAGCTGGGAGGCGCGCTCGGACCCGCTGTCGCAGGTGCGCGATATGTGTATTAGCCTGCTGCGGGATGTGATGAGCGAACGCGGGGTGCAGCAACGACCGCTAGCCGCAACCCTTGAAGAACTGCAGCGAATTTGCGCCGCCCTGGCCCATCATCACCAGCCTGCTGCTCGTGAACTGGCGTCCATCGTCTGGCGGCTGTACTGCTCGCTATCGCAGCTTGAGGCGGCACCGGCACCCGATACGCTGACCGAGCAAACGGCGTAAAAACGACAGCAGGCGGCAGCGCCTGCTGTTTAGACATTACGGCACGTCGTAGCCCAATGCGGCTTTACGAATGCGGAACCACTGCTGGCGAGACATATCGAGAGACTGCGCGACAATTGCCGAACGCACGCGCTCAATTTTCCCGGAACCGATAATCGGCAGCGGCTGCGACGGCAGGCGCATGACCCACGCGTAGACCACCTGTTCAATGCTCCCGGCATTCAGCTCATTCGCCACCTTTGCCAGCTCATCGCGCAGTGGCTGGAACGCGTCGTCGTTAAACAGGCGACCGCCGCCGAGGCATGACCAGGCCATCGGACGAATACGCAGTTGCTGAAGCTGATCCAGCGTGCCATCCAGCAGCGTCGGCTGATGAACAGGCGAAATTTCAACCTGGTTCGTCGCCAGCGTGAACGGCAGACGCGACTGCAGCAGCGCAAACTGCGCTGGCGTAAAGTTTGACACCCCAAAATGACGCACTTTGCCGCTCTGATGCAGCGCCGTAAACGCCTCGGCCACTTCGTCCGCATCCATCAGCGGGTCCGGACGGTGGATAAGCAACAGGTCAATAACGTCGGTCGCCAGATGACGCAGTGACTGTTCAGCGCTGTGCACAATGTGCTGGCGATCGGTAATGTAATGCCCGATTGCATGTTCCGGTTTCGCCGTGGTGGCAATGCCGCATTTGGTGACAATTTCCATCCGTTCACGCAGGTGCGGTGCCAGCTTCAGGGCTTCACCGAACGCCGCTTCACACTGGTAGCCGCCGTAGATATCGGCGTGGTCAACGGTCGTCACGCCAAGATCCAGATGCGCTTCCATAAAGCTGGCAAGCTCACGCGCGGACATATTCCAGTCCATCAGACGCCAGTAGCCCATGACGAAGCGTGAAAATTCCGGCCCCTGCGGCGCCAAAGTAATACGTTGAACCATAACCACTTCCTCAACAAAAAAGTTGGATTGAGTATACGCACTTTTGCGCTTAAAACAGTGAGGGCTGCTGAGGATCTTCCGTTGGATTCGCTTTCGCTGCGCGCAATTTGCGCAGTAGCCGCTGGCGACATAGCCGCAGCACTTCCTGTTTTTGCGCATCGCTCATCGTCTGCCAGTTAAAACGCTCGTCGCGACTACGAAAACAGCCGCGACAAAAGCCGCGTTCGTCCGACTGACAAATTCCCCGGCACGGACTTTGAACCGGGAAAAACTCCAGTTGCTCTGCCACGTTAGCCTCCCCATTACCTCGTCATTCCTTCATTGAAGACGTTTACTTCCCAGTACGCAACTTTTATCCCCTTTCGTGCTCATCTGGCGAGATGGGGCAAAAAAAATTTGCATTAGACCAATCGGTCTATTACAGTGCCTGCTATGAGCAAATCCATTGAACATGATACCCGTGAACATATCCTGGCAACCGGCGAGCGTCTTTGCATGCACCGCGGTTTCACCGGGATGGGCCTGAGCGAACTCCTGAAGACGGCGGAAGTGCCGAAGGGATCGTTCTATCACTATTTTCGTTCAAAAGAAGCCTTTGGCGTGGCCATGCTGGAGCGGCATTTTGCTGATTATCACCAGCGCCTGACGCAGCATTTCACGCAAGGGGCCGGTAACTACCGTGACCGCTTGCTGAACTACTACCAGCACACGCTTGAACAGTTTTGCCAGCAAGGTTTGATTAGCGGTTGTCTGACCGTCAAGCTGTCTGCTGAGGTGTGCGATCTTTCTGAAGATATGCGTACCGCCATGAATAAAGGTGCTAGCCAGATTATGGTTCTGCTCGCGCAAGCGCTGGAAAACGGCCGCCGTGAAGGCTGCCTGACGTTCAGCGGTGAAGCCGCCATGACAGCCCAGGTGCTCTATTCACTGTGGCTGGGGGCGAACCTGCAGGCAAAAATTTCGCGCAGTTCTGCACCGCTGGAAAGCGCGCTGACGCACGTCAGAAATCTGATTGCTGCGCCGGAATAATCCCGGCGTTTTTATTTCGTAAATTGCTAGACGACCGGTCTACTTAGGAGTCACCATGTCACAAGAAAAACTGTTTACCCCACTGAAAGTGGGTGCGGTTACCGTCCCAAACCGCGTGTTTATGGCCCCGCTGACGCGCCTGCGTAGCATCGTGCCAGGCGACATTCCCACTCCGCTGATGGCCGAGTACTATCGCCAACGCGCCAGCGCAGGCTTGATTATCTCTGAAGCCACTCAGGTTTCCGCCCAGGCCAAAGGCTACCAGGGCGCGCCGGGTCTGCACAGCCCAGAGCAGATTGCCGCGTGGCAGAAAATTACCGCCGGCGTGCACGCTGAAAACGGCCGTATCGCCGTACAGCTGTGGCACACCGGGCGTATTTCACACAACAGCCTGCAGCCAAACGGTGAAGCGCCTGTTGCCCCTTCCGCGCTGAGCGCCGGTACCCGCACTTCGCTGCGTGATGAAAATGGTCACGCGATTCGCGTCGATACCTCTATGCCACGCGCGCTGGAAACCGCTGAAATTCCGGGGATCGTGAACGATTTCCGCCAGGCAATTGCCAACGCTCGTGAAGCCGGATTCGACCTGGTTGAGCTGCATTCTGCTCATGGCTACCTGCTGCACCAGTTCCTTTCTCCGTCTTCTAACCACCGTACCGATCAGTATGGCGGCAGCGTTGAAAACCGCGCGCGTCTGGTGCTGGAAGTGGTGGATGCCGGGATTAAAGAATGGGGTGCCGACCGCATCGGTATTCGCGTGTCGCCGATTGGTAGCTTCCAGAACGTCGACAACGGTCCGAACGAAGAAGCCGATGCGCTGTATCTGATAGAAGAACTGGGTAAACGCGGTATTGCCTATCTGCATATGTCCGAACCTGACTGGGCGGGTGGCGAGCCGTATAGCGATGCCTTCCGTGAGAAAGTACGCGCACGTTTCCATGGCCCCATCATTGGTGCGGGTGCCTATACGCCAGAAAAAGCCGAGGAGCTGATTGAAAAAGGGCTGATTGACGCCGTTGCTTTTGGCCGCGCTTATATTGCCAACCCGGATCTGGTCGCTCGCCTGCAGCACAAAGCCGAGCTGAACCCACAACGCCCGGAAAGCTTCTACGGCGGCGACGCGGAAGGCTACACCGATTACCCAACCCTGTGATCCTGCATTGATAGCGGCGGCCTTCCGCCGCTATACTAGTCAGATTATTCATAAGTAAGGACGAGGGATATCATGCGTTTACTGCATACCATGCTGCGCGTCGGCGACCTGCAACGCTCCATTGATTTTTACACCAAGGTGCTGGGCATGAAGCTGCTGCGCACCAGCGAAAACACCGAGTACAAATACTCGCTGGCCTTTGTGGGCTACGGTGACGAACGTGATGAAGCGGTGATCGAGCTGACCTATAACTGGGGCGTAGACAAATACGACCTGGGCAACGCATACGGTCATATCGCGCTGAGCGTTGATAACGCTGCCGAAGCCTGCGACCGTATTCGTCAGAACGGCGGCAACGTCACTCGTGAAGCCGGCCCGGTAAAAGGCGGCACCACGGTGATTGCGTTTGTTGAAGATCCGGACGGTTACAAAATCGAACTGATCGAAGAAAAAGATGCCGGCAAAGGTCTCGGCAACTGATTTTCTGCGGGTGCTTTTAGCACCCGTTTTTTCCCCCTGCCTTTCCAAGCCGCGGCAAAATTTGCCATAATGCGCGCTACTTTTTCTGAGTTAAGAGATTCTGATGTCCGACAATGCGCAACTTAATGGTCTATGCGACCGTTTTCGTGGGTTTTATCCCGTGGTGATTGATGTTGAAACCGCCGGATTCAATGCCAAAACGGATGCCCTGCTCGAAATAGCGGCAATTACGTTGAAAATGGATGAGCAAGGCTGGCTGATGCCGGACAACACGTTACATTTCCACGTTGAACCGTTTGAGGGAGCGAACCTCGAGCCGGAGGCGCTGGCGTTTAACGGGATCGATCCGAATAACCCGCTGCGTGGCGCGGTCAGCGAATACGATGCGTTGCACGCCATCTTCAAAATGGTACGCAAGGGTATTAAAGATAGCGACTGTAACCGCGCGATTATGGTGGCCCACAACGCGACGTTCGATCATAGCTTTATGATGGCTGCCGCCGAGCGTGCATCGCTGAAACGCAACCCTTTCCATCCATTCGTGACCTTCGACACCGCCGCGCTGAGCGGGCTGGCGTTGGGACAGACGGTTTTATCGAAAGCCTGCGCTGCGGCAGGTATGAATTTCGACAGCAGCCAGGCCCACTCTGCCCTGTACGATACCGAGCAGACCGCCATTCTGTTCTGCGAGATCGTCAACCGCTGGAAACGTCTGGGCGGCTGGCCGCTGCCCGTCGTTGCGGAATAACGCAAAAAAAAGCGACCTGACGGTCGCTTTTTTATTTCTGCATAGCACTCCCCGATGCCGCGCAACGCGCCATCGGGATTGAAGATTTATTCCGCTTTTGGCTCTTCCGCTTTATACTTCGCCGCGGTTTCTTTGATCAGCGGCTGCAGTTCGCCACGCTGATACATTTCAATGATGATATCGCAGCCGCCAACCAGCTCGCCGTCAACCCACAGCTGCGGGAAGGTCGGCCAGTTTGCATATTTTGGCAGTTCGGCACGGATGTCCGGATTCTGCAGGATATCAACATAAGCAAAGCGTTCGCCGCAGGCAGACAGCGCCTGAACGGCCTGCGCAGAGAAACCGCAGCTTGGCAGCTTCGGGGAGCCTTTCATGTACAGCAGGATCGGGTTCTCAGCGATCTGGCGCTGAATTTTTTCAATTGTTTCGCTCATTGTCTTGCTTCCTCAAACTTCTTTTTACGGCAGTAGTCCACCATTGTAACGTTTTGCGGCCTGAACAGAAAATAACATTTTATTCACGCCTTATTATTTTATCCTCTGCGCATTGAAGTTGCCTTATAAATATGTGTTTATCGGCAGCTGGATGAAAAACCTGCTCATTTTTTAGCTCAAGCTGTATCAAATGATGTTTTTTTTTGCACTTGCTAACGAAACAGCGTTTTGGGATGAAAAACACTATTAACATTTCGTGTTTTTATGGATTAGAATCGTTGGGTTTTGTAAACCATACCCAGGCAAGGATATTTAGCCTGCATACTCAGAGGGTTGTTCAGTGGCGCAGATAAAAAAATGGTCGATCACGCTCTGTGCATTGTTGTTTACATCGTTATCGTTCACGCCGTTGGCGCATGCAACAGGGCATGCCAAAACACCGACGGCGCAAAAATCACTTCCCGTTAAGGGCAGTGAACGCAAGAAAAAGAATACGGTCAGCAAATCAACCAGCAAGAAAAAAACCAGCACCGTCGCGAAGAACAAAACCGCACCCGCGGTCAGCAAAGCGAAAAAGGCCGCTACCCCTTCACGTAAAACGGTCGCCAGCAAAACCCGCAAAGCCAGCGCGGTAAAAACCGCCAGCGTCGTGACAACCTGCAAGGCGACCCGCAAAGGGCATAAAAAAACCTGTACCACCAGCAAAGTAGAAAGTCAGCCCACCACCATCGCCCAGGCGCATAAAGTTCGCGTGCAGAAAGCGCAAAAAACCGCCATGAACAAACTGATGGGCCAGTTGGGTAAACCCTACCGCTGGGGCGGCAACTCGCCGCGTACCGGTTTCGATTGCAGCGGTCTGGTTTACTATGCTTATAAAGATCTGGTGAATATCCGTATTCCACGTACCGCTAACGAAATGTACCACCTGCGCGATGCCCGCCCGGTTGACCGCAGCGAGCTGGAAAGCGGTGATTTAGTCTTCTTCCGGACCCAGGGTCGCGGCACTGCCGATCACGTCGGCGTGTATGTTGGTAACGGTAAATTTATCCAGTCGCCTCGCACCGGTCAGGACATCCGCATTACCTCGCTGAGCGAAGACTACTGGGTACGCCACTATGTCGGCGCCCGTCGCGTGGTAACCCCGAAGACGATTCGTTAATTACTTACCCCGTTTGTTAATAAACGGGGTAAGCTTATCTTTTATCTCACCTTTTAATTTGCTACTCTATCCCCACTCAATACAAGGTTATTGAGAGTAAAAATAATAAAAGGAGAGTAGCAATGTCGTTCGAATTACCTGCATTACCGTATGCCAAAGACGCCCTGGTTCCGCATATTTCTGTGGAAACGCTTGAGTATCATTATGGTAAACACCACCAGACTTACGTCACCAACCTGAACAACCTGATCAAAGGCACCGCCTTTGAGGGTAAAACGCTCGAAGAGATCGTACGCACCTCTGAAGGCGGCGTGTTCAATAACGCGGCTCAGGTCTGGAACCACACCTTCTACTGGAACTGCCTGGCGCCGAACGCCGGTGGCGAACCGACCGGTGCCGTTGCAGAAGCGATTAACAAATCCTTCGGCAGCTTCGCCGACTTCAAAGCCCAGTTTACCGATGCCGCAGTGAAAAACTTCGGCGCAGGCTGGACCTGGCTTGTGAAGAAAGCTGACGGTTCTCTGGCCATCGTATCCACGTCTAACGCCGGCACCCCGCTGACCACCGACGCGAAGCCGCTGTTGACCGTCGACGTGTGGGAACATGCTTACTATATTGACTACCGCAACGCCCGCCCTAACTACCTGGAGCACTTCTGGGCTCTGGTGAACTGGGCGTTCGTGGCTGAAAATCTGGCTGCGTAAGCACAAAAAACCCGGCGTTGCCATGCTTCGCCGGGTGATATGCCATCGCGCAGAAGGCTTGCCTTCTGCGTTTTTTTTACTCGCTGACCAGCGCCTGCGCACCACGGCGACGGCCGCTGAAGAACACGACCGCCAGCGCCAGCGCAGCAACGATCGCCCCCATCACCGGTACAAAGCTGTAGCCCAGCCCGCCCGATATAACCGCACCGCCGGCCACGGCCCCCAGCGCATTACCGAGGTTAAACGCGCCAATATTCACCGACGACGAAAGCCCCGGCGCTTCGTGTGCTACCCGCATCACGCGCATCTGTAGCGGCGGCACCACGGCAAACGTTGCCGCGCCCCACACCACCATGCTAAACGCCGCCCCCACCTGGCTCTGCGCCAGCCAGGGAATGGCCAGCATAATGGCCATCAGCAGCAGCAAGAAACCTTTGAGCGTACCGCTAACCGAGCGGTCAGCAAATTTGCCGCCAAGGAAGTTGCCAATAGAGAAGCCAACGCCAATCAATACCAGCATCAACGTAATAAATCCCGGCGTGGCGTGCGTCAGGGTCCGCAATACCGGCGAAATGTAGGTATAAAGCGTAAACATCGCACCAGCGCCGAGCACGGTGGTCAGTAAGGCAGAAAGTACCTGTGGGCGCACCAGTACCGCCAGCTCACGCTTAACGTCCGGTTTTTCCCCTGCCCCACCCTTCGGCAGCGACAGCCACAGCCCCGCCATGGCGACAATCCCAAGGCCAGCGGTCGCCAGGAACGACATGCGCCAGCCAATGGTTTCACCCAGCCAGGTCGCCGCCGGAACGCCGCCGATATTGGCAATTGTCAGGCCCATAAACATGGTCGCTACCGCGCTCGCCTGCTTATGCTTCGGCACAACGCTCGCGGCAACCACCGACCCCAGACCAAAGAACGCGCCGTGGTTGAGGCTGGTAATAATGCGCGACAGCATCAGCGTGGTGTAGTCAGGCGAGATAGCCGACAGCACGTTACCAAGGGTAAAAATCGCCATCAGGAAAATCAGCGCATTGCGCCGCGCGCGATGAGACAACAGCAGCGTCATCAGCGGGGCCCCGACCATCACGCCCACGGCGTAGGCGCTGATCAACATTCCAGCGGCGGGAATAGAGACGTCAACGCCCTTCGCAATGACCGGCAGCAGCCCCATGGGCGAAAATTCGGTGGTCCCTATGCCAAAGGCGCCAATCGCCAGGGCAAGCAGGGGATAATTGACTTTCATGCAAAAACTCCGGTTGGCCGCGCACAGCTGGCGGCATGACAACATAGGGCAAAAGCATGACATCAATCACAGAAAATCAGAAGTGTACAAAACAGCAAAAGATTATTGCTAATTTGATAACAATTGACGGGAGGGAGCGAACTCCCTCACCGGAGGAATTAATGCAATACGGCGGTCAGTGCAGCGGCAACAATGAGCGCAAGCGTAATAATGGTAGTGGTGAGCGACAGCTTAAGTTCGGTACTCATCAATTTTTCTCCTTTTTATTGCCACAGTGAAACTGAGCTTACTCATTTTTGCACAGATAATCGTAAAAATCTTCACAGATTTAGCAGGATGTTGTTTTTTGCTCTTCCACTTTGCGTCGGGATACGTCAAAATTCGACGCTTATTTATAAGCGTACCGGCCATTGACCCCCTCCTGTCGTCCTGTATCGTTTTCCCGGCGAATCGCAATTCACAAAATTGCGTCAGGGTGTGTGAAGGCAAACGTTTTCCTTTCGATTTTTTCAGGGGCAGGCCAGGGTCTGGAGTGAGATGGAATGGCAACAATTAAAGATGTAGCGAAGCGCGCAAACGTTTCCACTACAACCGTATCACATGTAATTAACAAAACGCGTTTTGTCGCCGAAGAGACGCGTGAAGCGGTCTGGGCGGCGATTAAAGAACTGCACTACTCGCCGAGCGCCGTTGCCCGCAGCCTGAAGGTCAACCACACCAAATCCATTGGTTTGCTGGCCACCAGCAGTGAAGCAGCCTATTTTGCCGAAATTATTGAGGCCGTAGAGAAAAACTGCTTCCAGAAAGGGTATACCCTGATCCTCGGCAACGCGTGGAACAATCTTGAGAAGCAGCGCGCGTACCTGTCAATGATGGCGCAAAAGCGCGTCGACGGTCTGCTGGTCATGTGCTCAGAATACCCGGAGTCACTGCTCTCCATGCTGGAAGAGTATCGTCACATTCCAATGGTGGTGATGGACTGGGGCGAAGCCAAAGCCGATTTTACCGACTCGGTTATCGATAACGCCTTCGAAGGCGGTTATATGGCGGGCCGCTATCTGATCGAACGCGGCCATCGCGATATCGGCGTGATCCCGGGCCCGCTGGAGCGCAATACCGGCGCAGGCCGTCTGGCAGGCTTTATGAAAGCGATGGAAGAAGCGCAGATTAACGTACCGGCAAACTGGATTGTTCAGGGCGACTTTGAACCAGAATCCGGCTACCGGGCGATGCAGCAGATTCTGTCCCAGCACCCGCGCCCAACCGCCATCTTCTGCGGCGGCGATATTATGGCCATGGGCGCACTGTGTGCCGCCGATGAAATGGGGCTGCGCGTGCCGCAGGATATTTCGCTGATCGGGTATGATAACGTGCGTAACTCACGTTTCTTCACCCCCGCGCTGACCACTATCCATCAGCCGAAGGACTCGCTTGGCGAAACGGCCTTTAACATGCTGATGGATCGCATCGTCAGCAAGCGCGAAGAGTCACAGTCAATTGAGGTGCACCCGCGCCTGATTGAGCGTCGTTCTGTGGCCGACGGTCCATATCGCGACTACCGCCGTTAATCGCGTTCTGCGAGCGCCCTATACGGGCGTTCGCAGCCACTCCTCGTTCAGCGTCTCACTATCCCCCAGATACTCCAGCAGCCAGCTTAATGCCGGTGACGCTTCACTTTGCTGCCACGTGAGGCAACAGGCGGCATCCGGGAACGGGTTCTCCAGCGTCAGTGCGACCCACTCTCCGCTCTCCAGCCATGGCTGAGCCAGATGCCCCGGCACCATCGCCGCACATAAGCCGGCGGAAATACAGGTTTCTGACGACGCCCAATCCGGCACCACCACGCGTTTTTGGTTATCCAGCAGCCAGGTCGTACGCTTAGGCAGCGAACGTGAGGTATCCTCGCGCACCAGTGACGGCCAGTTGCGCAGTACATCATCGCTGAGCGGCCCATCCAGACGCGCCAGCGGATGTGCGCTGGACACCACGCAGTGCCAGTTGAGCATTCCCATATCCCTAAAAGCAAAGCGCCCCCCGACCGGAATCGCCTGCGTGGCGCCAATCGCCAGCTCGACGCGGCCGTCCGCCAGCGCATCCCATACGCCGTTAAAGACTTCCTGGTAAACAATCAGCTCAACGTCGCTAAAGTGACGGTAAAAATCGACGATCAGCTGGCGCGTACGCTGTGGCTTAACAATATTATCAACGGCAATCGCCAACTGGCCACGCCAGCCGTTGGCAATCTGCTGGCACTGCTGGCGGGTGATCTGCATTTTTTTGATAACAGACCGCCCTTCTTTCAGGAACCATGCCCCGGCAGGCGTTAATTCCACGTCGCGATGACGGCGTTCAAACAGCGGTACAGCCAGCCACTCTTCCAGCTGTCGTACCGTATAGCTTACCGCAGAAGGCACACGATGCAGTTCCTGCGCGGCGGCGCTAAAGCTACCGTTACGCGCTACCGCATCAACGACTTCAAGAGAATATTCAGACCACATTTTCTGCCTGCAAAAAATTTGAATCCATGGCTCAAATATTAGCGTTTCACAACCCTGAATGCACTCTCTACACTCGGCGGCAAGGTTAATATCAGATAATAAAGGGCAATTTATGCAACCTGGGAAAGGATTTTTAGTCTGGCTCGCGGGGCTGAGCGTGCTGGGTTTTCTGGCCACCGACATGTACCTGCCTGCTTTTGCTGCCATTCAGCAAGACCTGCAAACGCCGGCCTCGGCGGTCAGCGCCAGCCTGAGTTTGTTCCTGGCCGGCTTCGCCGTCGCGCAGCTGCTGTGGGGGCCGCTGTCTGACCGCTATGGCCGCAAACCCATTCTGCTGGCGGGCTTAACCATTTTCGCCGTGGGCTGTCTGGGGATGCTGTGGGTCCGTGACGGCACTACCCTGCTGGTGCTGCGCTTTGTGCAGGCGGTCGGTGTATGCGCCGCAGCCGTTACCTGGCAGGCAATGGTCACCGACTACTATCCGGCCCAGCGTACTAACCGCATTTTCGCAACCATCATGCCGCTCGTCGGGCTGTCACCCGCGCTGGCACCGCTGCTTGGCAGCTGGCTCCTGGTCCACTTTGACTGGCAGGCCATCTTTGCGACGCTGTTTATTATCACGCTGGTGCTGATGCTGCCGGCTTTTCGTCTCAAGCCCGCGCACAAAAAGCACGCCGTCAACGGAGAAAAGCTGACGTTTATGCGCCTGCTGCGCAGTAAAGACTATCGCGGTAACGTACTTATCTACGCCGCCTGCTCCGCCAGCTTCTTTGCCTGGTTGACCGGCTCGCCGTTTATCCTGCACGAAATGGGCTATAGCCCGACCGTCATTGGCCTGAGCTATGTGCCGCAGACAATCGCGTTCCTGATTGGTGGCTACGGTTGTCGCGCCGCACTGCAAAAATGGCAGGGTTCACAGCTGCTGCCATGGCTGCTTGTCGGGTTCGCACTGAGCGTCGTGGGAACCTGGGCCGTCGGCCTGGCCCGGGATGTGTCGCTGAGCGCACTGCTGATTCCGTTCTGCGTGATGGCCACCGCTAACGGCGCTATCTATCCGATCGTCGTGGCACAGGCGCTGAAGCCGTTCCCACAGGCCACCGGTCGCGCGGCGGCGTTGCAAAATACGCTTCAGCTCGGTCTGTGCTTCCTGGCCAGCCTGGCGGTATCGACACTGATTGCGACTCCGCTGCTTACCACTACCAGCGTGATGCTGGTAACCGTAGTGCTGGCCGGTATCGGTTACGGCATGCAGCGCGCCGCCCGTCGCGCCGAACGCCAGGCTGACGCCGCTGCGTCCCACGTCTGAATATTCCTCGCATCAATACCTCCATAAATGATTAGGGCGCTAAGTTTTTTTGTTGAATCAAGGCACTTAGCGTCCTATACTGGATCGGCATCACATAATTAGTATACATTGAACTTATTATGCGGGAGCAGGACGGCTTCCCCTTAAACCACGGATTGGCTTTCGGCAAGGGGTTCTTCCCTTCCTCTGTGCTACGTCGGATAGCAGGCTCACGAATTTTTCGTGACATTTCTCACAAACCAGAAAAAAGCGTCTACGCTGTTTTAAGGTTCTGATCATCAGGTCGGGATGGAGAAGCTATGAGCTCATCGTGTATAGAAGAAGTAAGCGTACCGGATGACGACTGGTATCGTATCGTTAGCGAGCTGCTAAACCGAGCAGGCATTGAAATTAACGGCAATGCCTCCTGCGATATTCAGGTTAAAAATCCGCGTCTTTTTAAACGAGTTTTACAGGAAGGTTCGCTGGGTCTTGGCGAAAGCTATATGGACGGTTGGTGGGAATGCGATCGTCTGGATATCTTCTTCGACAAGGTACTGCGCGCCGGACTTGAAAACCAACTCCCCCATCATTTCAAAGATACGCTGCGCGTGGCCGGTGCGCGTTTGTTTAACCTCCAGAGCCGCAGACGCGCCTGGCAGGTGGGCAAAGAGCACTACGACCTCGGCAACGATCTCTTTAGCCGCATGCTCGACCCTTTCATGCAATACTCCTGCGGCTACTGGAAAGAGGCTGAAAACCTCGAGCAAGCCCAGCAGGCCAAGCTTGAGCTTATCTGCCAGAAGCTGCAGCTGGCGCCGGGAATGCGCGTGCTGGATATCGGCTGCGGATGGGGTGGCCTGGCAGCCTATATGGCGAAAAACTACGGCGTGACCGTCAAGGGCGTCACCATTTCCGCTGAACAGCAGAAGATGGCGCAGGCGCGTTGTGAAGGGCTGGACGTTGAGATTTTGCTCCAGGACTACCGCGACTTAAACGATCAGTTCGACCGCATCGTGTCCGTCGGCATGTTTGAGCACGTTGGGCCAAAAAACTACGACACCTATTTCTCCGTCGTTGACCGCAATCTCAAGCCCGATGGGTTGTTTTTACTGCACACCATTGGTTCGAAAAGAACCGACAACAATGTCGATCCGTGGATCAACAAATACATCTTTCCGAATGGCTGTTTACCGTCCGTGCGCCAGATTGCCGTCGCCAGCGAACCACACTTCGTGATGGAAGACTGGCACAACTTTGGTGCCGACTACGATACCACGCTCATGGCCTGGCATAGCCGTTTCCTCGCCAGCTGGCCGGAAATCGCCGACAATTATTCTGAACGATTCAAACGCATGTTCAGCTACTATCTTAACGCCTGTGCGGGAGCCTTCCGTGCGCGTGATATTCAGCTGTGGCAGGTTATGTTCTCCCGTGGGGTTGAACAAGGTCTGCGCGTCGCGCGGTAATCCGGCATTGACGCCTGCGCCACCCGGCGCAGGCGTTTTCCGTTATTCTGCTACCGCCTGCGCGGCAGCCTCTTTCGCGGCCATCACGCGTTCAACGGTATCCACTACCGCCTGCGTTTGCGGATCGATCTCGATATTCACGCGGTCACCCAGACGTTTTTTTCCCAGCGTCGTGCGCTCCAGCGTCTCTGGAATCAGGTGCACGCAAAAACGCGTCGCCGTGACTTCACCTACCGTCAGGCTAATACCGTCGATGCCGATAAATCCTTTGTAGAGGATATATTTCATCAGCGACGGGTCCTGGATTTTAAACCAAATCTGTTTGTTGTTTTCAGACGTCAGAATTTTAGCCACTTCCGCAGTGGTCATAATATGACCCGACATCAAATGGCCGCCAATTTCGTCGCTGAACTTCGCCGCGCGCTCAACGTTAACGACGTCACCAACCTTCACATCGCCAAGGTTGGTAATACGCAGCGTCTCTTTCATCAGATCGAAGCTAATCTGGTCGCCGTTGATTTCCGTGACCGTTAAGCAACAGCCGTTGTGTGCAACCGAAGCCCCGGTTTCCAACCCGGCCAGCATAGATTCTGGCAGCGCTACTACGTGGGTGCGGAAGTTCGGTTTCTCATCAATAGACACGATTTTTGCCGTGCCCTGCACAATACCCGTGAACATATCGTCAACTCCTATTAATCATCGTGCCGGCATCGCTACCGGTTCATCTGCTACGCACAATAGCAGTTGATAAAACAGGTTGCCACCTTCCGCGCCGCTCCCCCCTTTTTTTGACTAGATTAATAGCAAATCCCCGCTACAATATCGGAGCAATTCCTCTATTTATTCTTCTTGCTGCCGGTTAAGGCGGCTTATCTGTCTCCCGTACACGGCGTACGGCGAGAATAAATAACAACAATACAGGTGTTCACGTGCAGAAGTACTTTAGCGAAGCGCGTCAGTTATTAGCTCTGGCTATCCCGGTTATCCTTGCGCAGGTAGCACAAACGGCCATGGGGTTCGTTGATACGGTGATGGCCGGCGGTTACAGCGCCACCGATATGGCCGCCGTGGCGATCGGCACGTCTATCTGGCTACCCGCCATTCTTTTCGGCCACGGCCTCCTGCTGGCGCTGACGCCGGTTATCGCCCAGCTTAACGGCTCCGGCCGACGCGACCGCGTCGCGCTTCAGGTTCGCCAGGGGTTCTGGCTGGCCGGTTTTGTCTCGCTGCTGATCATGGTTGTCCTGTGGAATGCGGGCCATATTATCCGCGCCATGCATAACATTGACCCGGCGCTGGCCGACAAAGCCGTTGGTTATCTGCGTGCGCTGCTGTGGGGCGCGCCGGGCTATCTCTGCTTCCAGGTAGCACGTAACCAGTGTGAAGGGCTGGCGAAAACCAAGCCCGGCATGGTCATGGGCTTTATCGGCCTGCTGGTGAACATTCCGGTGAACTATATCTTTATTTACGGGCATTTTGGGATGCCGGAACTCGGCGGCGTTGGCTGCGGTGTGGCAACCGCCTCGGTTTATTGGGTGATGTTCTTCAGCATGCTGTACTACGTCCGCCACGCAGGCTCGATGCGAGATATTCGTCACCACGCGCGTTTTAGCGGCCCGGACCTCACCATTCTGAAGCGGCTGACCACTCTGGGGCTGCCGATTGCGCTGGCGCTGTTCTTCGAAGTGACGCTGTTCGCGGTTGTCGCACTGCTGGTCTCTCCGCTGGGGATCGTGGATGTCGCTGGCCATCAGATTGCGCTCAACTTCAGCTCGCTGATGTTCGTTCTGCCGATGTCGCTGGCGGCAGCGGTGACGATTCGCGTAGGCTTCCGTCTGGGCCAGGGTTCAACGCCCGACGCACAGGTTTCTGCCCGCACCGGCCTGGGCGTCGGCGTATGCATGGCCGTCTGTACGGCAGTATTCACGACGCTGATGCGGACCCATATCGCCCTGCTCTATAACGATAACCCGGAAGTGGTGACGCTGGCGGCACAGCTGATGCTGCTGGCAGCGCTGTATCAAATCTCCGACTCCATTCAGGTGATTGGCAGCGGAATTTTGCGCGGTTATAAAGATACTCGCTCCATCTTCTTTATCACCTTTATTGCCTACTGGGTGCTGGGCCTGCCGTGCGGCTATGTGCTCGCGCTGACCGATCTGGTGGTTGAGCGCATGGGTCCGGCGGGTTTCTGGTGGGGCTTCATTATTGGTCTGACCTCGGCCGCAATCATGATGATGCTCAGAATGCGTTTCCTTCAGCGTCAGCCTGCGGCGGTTATTTTACAACGCGCGGCACGCTAATTGCCCCGCCCGCGCCGCCGTGAACCCACGCGGCGCGGGCCGTACCTTAGTGGTGCAGCATCTCTTCTACAACCTGCTTGCTGGTGAGCTGGTACGGATAGTACGTCGGCCAGTTATCCATCTCAGCCAGCAGCGCTTCCTGCGACTGGTTGCCCATAAAGATATGGAAATGTGCGGATTTACGCGGCGCGATCGTGTGATCGCTGAACTGCACGTATTTCGGCGCAGCGCTTTTGGCATCCTGACACTCAAACAAATAGCGCACCCCTTTTTTGCCTGACGCGTAGGTTAACACCTTGTGCCCGGCATAGCGGTACTGGCAGGCGCTGACCTTGTCACCTACGTGAAACTCCATGACGCCGTTTTCAATGCCAATCATGTTCACGTCCGTCGCGTAACCTTTACGGTAATACTCTTTAATCTGCGCGAACGTTTTGCTGTGGTCTTTTTGCGCTTTCTGGCGGAAAACCGGATCGAGCTCGCCGGACAGCAGCAGCGCATTCACCGACTCCCACACGCCGTCCCAGTCCTCAAGCGGGCGATCCTTCACGTCGCTGACGTCAAAAATGCCTTCTGCTGCCTTCTGCTCTTTTTCCGACAACGGCTTGCCGTGATCGTGATGTCCATGGGCCCATGTTTGCCCGCTCATCAGCAGCGCGCCCATCGCTAGCGCCATTTTTCCCAGATGCTTCACTCGCCTCTTCCTTCTGTGATATTGACAGGATGCAAAACGTTATAACATTACATTTCCATTTTCAACCATCGATGACAAAAATGGCCGGCAGCGGCAGGAGTGATAAAAAGCGTCAAAAGTGGGGGGAATAAAAGCCAGCGAGATCAACGTATTTTGTAAAGCGAAGAAAAATGCGTCAGAGATGGGCAAAAGTTCTCCAGTCGCGTGAAATCACACATTTTCCACTTGCCACAACCCGCCGCTGCCGCTAATATTCGTCCCCGTTGCCGCAAGCAACAATGCGTTCGTAGCTCAGTTGGTTAGAGCACCACCTTGACATGGTGGGGGTCGTTGGTTCGAGTCCAATCGAACGCACCATTATGCGTTTATAGCTCAGTTGGTTAGAGCACCACCTTGACATGGTGGGGGTCGTTGGTTCGAGTCCAATTAAACGCACCATTACGCGTTCGTAGCTCAGTTGGTTAGAGCACCACCTTGACATGGTGGGGGTCGTTGGTTCGAGTCCAATCGAACGCACCATATCCTCTCGATATGGCGCCTCTCTCTTCTCTTATGTATCACATCATCACGGCAGCTTTGTTAAGCGCTGTACGCTGATGCCGTCCAGCTTTCCATCCAGCGTTGCCAGAAAATCATCATGGTACGGCATTGCGACGTGCTTTTTCAGATCATCCTCTGATTTCCAGCGCTCGATAAACACGAACGATACCCTGCCCTCGTTCGCCAGCTCACGCACGTCGGGAATGGCCTTACTTTCATGAAGATCGTACTGCAGGCACCCCGCCTCCTGGTGCGTCAGCGGTACCATGGCCTGCGCGGCTTGTCTGATGGTGTCGATATATTCCGGACGGGGGGTGAGAGTGGCAACAATCTTGACTTCGCTCATGTGAGATCCTTCGTGCATTAATGACTACCCCGAGCGGCTTCACGCGGAAACCACCCGGGGACCTGAATTATTCAGGCTAGCAACGGAGTCTCATTTTCGCCAACCCTCGGCTAGCGAACGGCGATTACTTCACCAGCGTTTGTTTTTTCTCAACGTCTTTCAGGCCACCCTCATTGATGGCGTTCTTGTAGCCCATTTTTTGCAGCAGCGTTTCTGCTTTACCCGACTGGTTGCCGGTATTGCAGTACAGGTACAGCGTATCGTTTTTGTCCTGCGTCACTTCGCCAATTCGCGCCGCCAGCTGCTTAAGCGGAATATTCACCGCGCCCTGAACATGCGTTTCCTGATACTGTTCTGGCGTGCGTACATCAATCCAATGCTCAGCGGCCCAGGTCGCGGTAGAGGCCAGCATAACGGTACCGGCAAGCAGGATATTTTTAAGCAGTCGAAGCTGTTTAGACATGATATTTCCTCAAATTAAACGTCACGTCAGATTATAGCCCTCTGATTTATAGGGGATAGCCATCATTCGCGGTAAAAAGGTGACCTGAGTCATGTATCATGACCATTCAGCTCCATGCAAGCCTAGGGCAGCTTGCGTATTCGTCGTCACTCACCGCTTCAAGCCACTCATTTGAGGCTCCCGGCGCCGGGACTTCAACCGCGATATGGGCAAACCAACTATCGTGCGCCGCGCCGTGCCAGTGTTTGGTACCGGCAGGAATATTCACCACATCGCCCGCCTTCAGCTCACGTGCCGCTTCACCCCACGCCTGATACCAGCCCCGCCCACCGGTCACCAGCAAAATCTGCCCGCCCTGATGATGAATGTGCCAGAAGTTACGACAGCCGGGTTCAAACGCTACGTTGCCAATCGTCACTCCCTCACGGGACAGCATGGTCAGGTAGCTGGTTCCGGTGAAATATTGCGCGTAGGCTTCATTTTTTTCACCGCGCGGGAAGGCGCTATTACCATCAAACGGTGTGTTCATCACTGCTCCTGTTGATTAAGAAATTGTTCAAGCACCGCACGCGCGTTTTCAGCCATGGCGGGCAAACATTTTTCTGCCAGTACCGCGATAAACGTCCGCAGTTGCTCCACCGTAATGCCATTATGACGGCTGATGGCGTAGTGACTTTTCAACTGACTTTCCGCCCCTTGAATGGCCGCCAGCGCCGCGATAGTCGCCAGTTCGCGAGTAGGCCAGTCCAGCACATCGCGCTGGAAGATATCGCCAAACAGATGCGCCTTCAGATAAACGTCTATTGCGGGTGCAAAGTCGAACAGCGGCCCGCTAACCGGCTGCCCGACCAGCCGGGTCTGATTATCCGTTCCCGCAACAAGGCTGTTCCAGCCCTCCGGCGGCAGCGTGGCGCTTTTGCCCTCGTCGTCCACCTTCCCCTGCCGTTTGCGCGCGTCCACAACCGACATAAAACAGCCCAATGCATTCAGGCTGCGTGGAAAACCGCAATAGGCGTAGAGCTGAACCAGCACGTCTTTAATTTCATTAATCGTTAAGCCTGCATCAAGCCCTGCATTTAGCGCCTGATCGAGTTTGTCCATCGCGCCGCAGGCGGTAAATGCTGCAATCGGGATTAGCGCCTGCTGGCGAGCGTTCAGTAAGGTGTGCATGTTATGGTCTCCGAAACGGAGCCGTCGCCCCGTCTGAATGTGTGGATGCGAGAATTATAGCGAGCGACGACGATGGCGATTAGCGGGGTAAATCAGAACTGGCCTATGAATAAATTTCATCAATCATGCGGGACGGCAGGAGGGTAAAAAACGAACAGCGCATAACGTCAAGCCCAGGCCCTCAGATACCAATAAAAACGGGCCATTCGGCCCGCTAATGATTAACACACTTCCAGCGCCCGCGTACGGGCCCTCTCAGCCTGCTTTCGGTAATGTTCATACCTTGCACAAAACCAGGCTTTCTGCTGCGCGTTCATGTTGCCCGTTACGGCGCTGATGTCGATGGGATGGCCCAACGCGTGCATATGAGCAAAGCTGCGGGCCAAAAAATCAAAATTGGTTAATGCCTGTGGGTCCTGTTTCTGCATTGCATATCCCTCCGAACTGGTTCATTTTTTAAGGTTATATGCTTTCCTGTTTCCAGTATTCGCCTGTTATCGATATCACTTTGAACAATGCGTGCGCATTCCAGTCGCGCTACGTCACATTTTGACCAAGAGTTCGGCAAAAGAGACAGTTCGTGCTGAATAGACGGTCGGCGGCTGTCTGAGTGGGTACATCAATCAACATTTTTGCAATATACTGTGACAAGTGTAGAACAGAGTGAGTACATGACGAATGGAAATTGATCTCGACAATCTGGTTTTTGATGGATTAGACGAAGCGCAGGAACGTAATGCGGAGCGTCTGGACGATGCGGATAAGAAAGCGCAGGCGATTATCGCCGATGACGACTGCGGCGACGCCTGCAAAATCTGATAAAAAAACCGGCACCCCGTGCCGGTTTTTTATTATCCCTCTCGCTGCATTCGTCGCATCGCGCAGTGGTAGGCACCATTGCGAACCGAACGCCGCAGGATGGCGGCAATCAAACGCACACCGCCGCGTACCGCACGCCGTTCGATCGGGCTCAGCCGTAAATCCAGCATGTCTTGCGCCCAGCCGGGCAGCAGATCGATTCCCGCCTTGATGAAAATCACCCCGGCGGGCTGCGCCAACCGGCCGGGCAGTCGCGTCGTCATGAGCACCCTCGCCACCTCACGCGTCCGTTCGTCGCAGCGCAGCTGTGGGCGCATTCGCGCCAGATAGTCCGCCACCGCGTCCGGCGTCTTCGGCACGTTTCGCGCGCCCAGCCGCTCGGCGATGCTGGCCGATTCGATAAAATACTGGGCCTGTCGCGCAGGACTCACCACCGTACGCCGATAGCGCAGGTGCGAGGCCATAAACGAACGGCATTCCGCAACGTGCACCCAGGTCAGTAAGTCCGGGTCGTTAGCCGCATACGGCGTACCATCGTTATCTACGCCGTTAATTCGCGCGTGAATCGCGTTGACTTTGGCAATCAATCGCTCGGCGTCTGGCTCGGTCGCAAACGTTGTTGCGGAAATGAACTGGCTGGTACGCCGCAGGCGACCGAAAATATCGTCACGAAATGACGAATGATCCCAAACGCCTGCCAGCGCCAAGGGGTGCAGCATTTGCAGCAGCAACGCGCTGATGCCACCGCACAGCATGGAGGTAAAATCGCCGTGCACCGGCCAGATGGCCGACTGCGGGCCAAACAGTCCCGGATCGCCGATAGGATGCTCGAAGTCTATTTCTTTCAACGCCATCCCCGTCAGGCCCAGTACCTGCTGCTCAATACGCTGACGTAGCCACTCCATTGCCCCCTCCCCGCACGTTAGATTTGACGCGCGTTATCAAGCCACGCGTACACCGCCGCCAGATCCTGCTCGGCCAGCCCGCCCTGCGCTGCGTTCTCCCACAGTGTGGCAATATCGCTCATCATCGGCATCGTGCCTTGCGGCGCGTTTGCCAGCGCCAGACGCGCATCCTTCAGCGCATGCTGTAGCTGCATCTGCGGGGTATAGTCGTTCTCGCGGATCATCGCCAGCTTCCCTTTCACGTACGGTGCTGCCAGCGGGCCGCCTTCCAGCGTTTCCCAAAGCTTGTCCGCCGTGAAGCCAAACTGTTTTGCCAGCTGCATGCTTTCCGCCACGCCCTGCATCATGGCAATCAGCCAGGCGTTGATCACCAGCTTCATTTTCTGGCTGTTTCCCACTTCACCGTACCACTGTGTCCCGCGAGAAATCGCGTCAAACACCTGCTGCGCTGCCTCGGCGCGGGTGCGATCGCCGCTGGCCATCACCAGGATCTGCGCATTTTCAGCCGGGGCTTTAGTACCGGATACCGGCGCATCGAGATAGAGCATATCCGGGCGCAGCGCGTGAAGCTGCGCGACCGCATTCGCGGTTTCCTGAATCCCGATAGTCCCCATCTGGCAGAAAGTCGCCCCCTGCTGGCAGGACGGGGCTACGGCGCGGATCAGCGACTGCGTCGCATCGCCGTCGGTCAGCATGGCGATAACTACCTGCGCATCGGCGACCGCCAGCGCGGGGTCATTACACAGCTGTAACCCTGCGTGCTTGAGGTCCTCGCCACGGCCTGGCGTGCGGTTCCAGCCGTATACCGTGAAGCCTTTTTTTAGCAGATTGGTCGCAAATGCGTGCCCCATTGCGCCCAATCCCAGAACCGCTACCGCGGGCAGTGCCTTCATTTCTCTCTCCTCACATGCTCGGTCGTTTTTTGTAGCCTGATGATTTTCCGGTCATAATGCAACCGGTTAGTCCATCATAGTGTCCGCCGTTGAGGTCTGGCATTAGCGAGGGTTGCGCTATTCGCTTTTTCGCCCACCGGATTTGCCGATGGCTTTGTGAAGATCGTTAATGCGTTTCATGGAGCGTAGCGTGCGCTGCGAAGCCGTCGACGCGACCGACAGCACCAGCATCTCCAGGCACACCATCACCGTCCCGTGCAACGGCACACGGCCGTTTTCACCACGTGGAACATGGATGACCACCTGAGACATTTCGCTAAACCGCGAGTCGGTTGCCTGGGTCAACAAAATCGTCGGAATACCCAAACGTGCGGCCTCGCGCAGGGTCGTCAGCCCTTCACGGTGCGGAGACTTTTGCCCCATCATAATCAGCACATCGCCACGCTGTAGTGAAATTAACTGTTCAGCCAGGCTAAATCCGGTGCGATTAAGGACATACGACGGCAGGCCGATACGGTTGAACATTCGCGCGGTATAGTCGGTGAGAATACCCGATGCCCCAATGCCAAACAGCGCAACCTGACGGGCGTCGCTCAGCAGCGCGACGGCGCGAGCGATAGCCGCACGGTTATCCGGTGTGGCCAGTACTTCACAGGCGCGCAGGTGTCCTTCCAGGACAAAATCAATGCTGGCGCTGACGTCGCTGGTTAGCGTCGCCACGGTAGAGGCCATTTTTTCTGATGACGTGATGGTCGGGCCAAACCAGTGCTGCATCGTTTGCTTAAGGTCACGTAGCCCGGCGAAGCCTAGCGCCTGAATGGCGCGCACCACCGTCGCATCTGAGGTTTGCGTCGCCGCTGCAATCTCCATTGCCGTGTGGTCAAGCACCGCTTCGCGGTTATCGTCAATCCAGTGCGCCACGGCTAATAGCCGTGGCGACAGCTGTGCCGCCCGGTTGCGCAGGCGCTCGCCGAACAAATCTACCCGTTTTTTTTCCTTACGCTGCACGCTCTGGCTCATTTGCCCTCCGAGGCAAGCGGTCTTCCGGCAATCTGGGACTGCACCTGCGCCACCAGCAGGCTCAACGCCGCATACGAGTTGGAGATAACTTCATCGCGCGGCAGCAGGACATAGTGCCCGGTACGGCAGGCGCGCATAAAATCGCACCAGCCCGGCATCACTTTTTCCATCTCATTGAGCTCATCCTGCGGTTTACCGCCGGTGTCGGAGCGCCAGGTGGCAAAGACAAAATCCGCGTCCAGATCCGGCATTTGTTCAGCGCTAACGTCGATTCGCTGTCCGTCGGGAATGCGTTCGATCAACGGCGGGAAATGAAAGCCGGCATCGCGCAGGACGCGGCCCAGTGAGTGGTATGAATGATGTACGGTCACTTTGCCATTATTGGCTTGAATGACCGATACGCTGATATTTTGCGTATCCACGGTCTGCTTGAGCTGCGCAATCTGCGTCTGATAGCGGTGGTCAAGCACCGCCAGCCGCGCCTGAGTGCCGGTAAGCTGCGCCAGTTTGCTGTAGATTCGCGGCGCACTGCCCAATAAATGGTCAATACTGACCGTGGGGGCTATTTTTGCCAACTGCTCTATCGGCACATTGCGGTTAGGCTCGGTGATAATCAGGTCAGGCTTTGCCGCCGCCACGGCCTCAAGATCGATATCAGCGGTGCCAATGAACGCGATGTCGCTATTCTCAAAATCCACGCCGGTGAGTTCGGCGCTGGCGCGCAGATAATGGCTACCGTCCGGCCGCGTACGCCCGTGGCTGGCAACCGGCGGCACGCCGAGTTCAATCAGCGGAATGGTAATATCGAGATCGTGCATCGATACAATGCGTTTCGGGTGCTCAGGCACCTGCACCACCCGCCCCAGATCGTCAGTAAATGCCTGCGTTTGCGCGCCAGCAACGGCGCTTATCAGCCACAAAATGGGCAATAACCCTCGAATGGTCATGGATCCTCACAAAGCGTCGCGGCGACGCCACAGCAGTAAAATAAAGAACGGACAGCCGATCAGGGAAATAATGATCCCCGCCGGAATTTGCAGCGGCGCAAACGCCAGGCGCCCAAGGGTATCGGTGAGCAACACCAGCAGTGCGCCAATCAGCGCACTGCCGGAAAGCAGCGCAACCTGCCCCCCGCGCAGTAAGAAGCGCGCCATATGCGGCGCCATCAGTCCGACAAATCCCAGGCTACCGACGCAGGATACGCTCGCCGCCGTCAGCAGCACCGGCGCGAAAAAGCGCAGCAGGGTCAGGCGCGAAAGGCGCACGCCCAGACTGCTGGCAACCGAATTGCCCAGCATCGCCACATCTGCAGCCCGCGCAGTCAGATACAGAATCACGACCGCAGGCAACGCCCACGCGACGGCCACAGCAAGCAGCGGCCAGGTCGCGGCGTGCAGGCTGCCGGCAAGCCAGGTCATCGCCGTCTGGACATCACGTATATCTGCGGTGGTGACAAACAGCCCCATCGCCGCCGACAGCGCCCATGACACGCCAATACCAATCAAAATAAAGCGCGGCCGTGAAAGATCCCGCGCCAGCACAATCACCAGCAGCGCCACCAGGACACCACCGACCATCCCCACCAACGGCCGCCAGGCCAGGCTTAGCGACGGGAAAACGAGGATCAGCGTCAGCACCACAACGCTGGTGCCTTCTTTTACGCCGATAAGCCCAGGGTCGGCCAGACCGTTACGGGCCATCGACTGCATCGCAGCGCCGGCCAGCCCCAGCATACCGCCGCAGAAAATCGCCATCAGCAGGCGCGGCAGGCGGATATCCCGCACGATATAAAGCTGCTGAGCGTTAAGCGACTGGGGATAAAACAACGCTCGCCCTATGTCGCTGGTAGGGATCGGTAACGAACCGCGCGTTACCCCATAGAGCAACAACAGCGCAATCATCACCGCCAGCAGTGCGCTAATTTTTAATAGCCTTGGGCGTAACAAAACCCGCCAGGGGCCTAGCATCAACGGGCGGAAGCCCGCTTTGGTCACCGCGCGCGTCATTTGAAATACCTCACGGCAATAGCGATAAACACCGGAGCCCCGATCAATGCGGTCATCACCCCCGTGGCGAGCTCCTGCGGGGCCAGCAGCCAGCGGGCAAGAATATCGGCCAGCAGCAGCAGCAGCGCGCCGGTCGGTAGCGCCAGCAACAGCCCAACGCGCACATCCTGCCCGGCCCAGCGACGAATCACATGTGGCACAACCAGCCCAATAAATCCGATCGGCCCGGCGATTGACACCGATGCGCCGCACAGCAGCGCAATCGCCACGACGCCCAGTAGCCGGGTCCGCGCCACCGACACGCCCAGCCCGCTGGCAACGCGGTCGCCCAACGCCAGAATATTCAGCCGCGGCGTCAGGCACGCCGCCATCAGCACACCCAATAGTGCCGGGAGGCAGGCCAGCTGTAGCGAGGGAAAATTCATACCGGCTAAATCACCGGCGAGCCAGGTGCGCATCGCCTGGAGCGTCTGCTCATCCAGGATCAAAATAGAGGCCGTTATCGCTGAAGCAAACGCCGATAGCGCCACGCCGCAGAGGGTTATTTTCATGGCCGTCGCCCCCGCGCGTCCGGCGCAGGCCAGCAGCATGACCAGACCAAACAGGGCCGCCGCCCCGCCCGCTGCTGCCAGCGGGCGGCTGATACCCCAGTCGCTAAACGACACCCCTGCCGCCGAGCAGGCCACCACCGCCAGCGTGGCACCGGCGTTCAGGCCGAGGATATGCGGCTCACCTAAAGGATTGCGAATAACGGTTTGTAGCAACAGACCCGCCGCGCCAAGCGACGCGCCGGTGAGCAGCGCCGCCAGCAGTCGGGTTAATCGCAGGCTGACAATAATGCGATGGTCAAAATTACGCGGATCGTAGTGGAATAAGGCCTCCACCACGACGCGCGGCGCAATCATCCGCGCGCCAAGGCCAAGATGGATAATCGCCGCCGCGCACAACAGCGCACCAAGCAGCATCAATGCCGAGAACGGACGGAAAGAACGCGGTCGCGCCAGCATGCTTTGCTCCGACATCAGGACAACGCCGAACGCGCGCAAAACGGCATAAACAACGGTTTGCCGGTCTGCGGGTTATGCAACATCTGCACGTCAACGTCGAACACCTGTTTGATCAGCGTCGGCGTGCACGTTTGCTGCTCATCAATCACGCCCGCAATACGCCCCTGCTTCATAAACACCAGCGTATCGGCGTAGTTAACGGCAAAATTGAGATCGTGCAGTACGGTAATGACCGTGCGCCCATGTTCGCGGGTCAGTTGCTGAAGGAGTTCAAGGATCTCCACCTGGTAGCGCAGATCGAGCCAGGTGGTTGGCTCATCCAGTAAAATGGTAGGGGTTTGCTGCGCCAGGGCCATAGCAATCCAGCAGCGCTGACGCTGGCCGCCGGAAAGACTGTCTACCGCCAGATGCGCATATTCCAGCGTCCCGGTCAGCCGAAGCGCCTCTTCCACCGCCAGCTCGTCCTGCTCTGACCACTGACGAATCAGCCCCTGCCAGGGATAGCGACCACGCGACACCAGTTCAAATACCGTCAAACCTTCCGGGGTCAGCGGCGACTGCGGCAGCAGCCCCAACTGGCGTGCGACCTGCTTTGTCGGTTGCTGATGAATATCGCGACCATCAAGACGTACACAGCCGCCCAGCGGCTTGAGCATGCGCGCAATCGTATTCAGTAAGGTGGACTTACCCGACCCGTTAGCCCCTGCCAGCACCGTCATTTTACCGACGGGCAGCGTCAGGCTGATGTTATCGACAATTCGCTGATTACCGTATCCTGCGCACAGGGATTCCAGCACAATCCCGCTTTCCTGCGGGGTATCTTGCCGCTGAGGCATATTTCGTTCTCTCCGGCCGCAACGACGTGATATCGTTTCGCACTTTAAATAAATCTCATTCTCTTTTGATCATGCAATGACGTAATGTAGTAGTCAAGCTCGCTACATTACCACTTTGCTTCATAAGGTTTTCGAGCGCCGCCGCGTTCCGCCAGACACATCATGAACAATAAAAATATAAATATTCAAATAGTTAAAACAGACCGCCTCGTTACTCTCGCCCCTGAAAGCCTGCGTTACCTGTGTCTTATAAATTTATTCCTCCATGCATTTACTACTACATTTCGTCATGTTTGAATGATTCTCATTACATATCCGGAACGTTTATAACGCTTGTGAACGGATAGATTTTGCGATTCAGGGCAATGATTTTTATACAATTTGTCTGCCGTCCATCGGCAGATTTTTTATGGGAAACAGAGAGATGACACAGTTATCCCCGACGTTCACGGGAACTACCGGGCGCGCACTTTTTTCACTGCTTTTTCTGGGGGCGGTCGCGTCCCCTTCGCTGATGGCGGCGGAAGCACAGCCGCAGGGTGACGCGGCAAAAAAAGAAGAATCCATGACGGTGGTCGGCGCGACCGCGCAGGCAGATCGGGACGTGACGGACGGCTACCAGCCGCTCAGCAGCTCGACGGCCACGTTGACCTCAATGCCTATGCTCGATATTCCGCAGGTGGTGAATACCGTCAGCGATCGGGTACTGGCCGATCAGCATGCCACTTCACTCGATGAAGCGCTGTATAACGTCGCCAACGTTGTGCAAACCAATACCCTCGGCGGCACCCAGGATGCCTTCACCCGTCGCGGCTTTGGCGCAAACCGCGACGGTTCGATTATGACCAACGGCCTACGTACCGTATTGCCGCGCAGTTTTAATGCCGCGACGTCGCGTGTTGAAGTGTTGAAAGGACCCGCCTCGACGCTGTATGGCATACTCGATCCCGGCGGGCTGATTAATGTTGTCACCAAACGCCCGGAACGTACCTTTTCGGGTGATATTTCCGCCACCTCCAGCAGCTTCGGCGGCGGTACCGGACAGATTGACGTCACCGGGCCTATCGACGGTACCCGTCTGACCTATCGCCTGGTTGGTGAATACCAGAATGAAGATTACTGGCGCAGCTTTGGTCAGTCGCGTAGCAGCTTTATTGCCCCTTCCCTGACCTGGTTTGGCGATGACGCCACGGTTAACCTGTCGTGGTCCCACCGGAACTACAATACGCCTTTCGATCGCGGCACAATTTTTGACCTGAATACCGGTCAGGCGGTTAACGTACCGAGTAAAGAACGCTTCGACGAACCGTTTAACATTACCGACGGCAATTCTGACCTCGCGCAGTTGAACGCGGAGTACCGTCTCAATAGCCAATGGACCGCGCGTTTCGACTACAGCTTCAGCCAGGATATGTACAGCGACAACCAGGCGCGCGTGATGGCCTATGACGCCAAAACCGGCGACCTGACCCGCCGCGTCGACGCCACGCAGGGTTCAACCCAGCGCATGCATGCCACGCGGGCAGATTTACAAGGAAACGTGGTGATCGGTGGCTTCTATAATGAGCTGCTCACCGGCATCGCCTATGAGAATTATGACCTGCTGCGCACGGATATGATCCGCTGTAAGAATGTTAAAAAGAGCCTTAATATCTACAATCCGGTGTACGGTACGCTGGATAAATGCACCACCGTGTCGGCTGCCGACAGCGATCAGCGTATTCAGCAGGAAACCTACGCCACCTATTTACAGGACGCGTTATATCTGACGGATAAATGGATTGCGGTCGCGGGCGTGCGCTACCAGTACTACACCCAGTATGCGGGCAAAGGCCGTCCGTTCCAGGCAAATACCGACAGCCAGGATGAAAAACTGACGCCGAAATTCGGCCTGGTGTACAAACTGTCGCCGCAGGTCTCGCTATTCGGTAACGTCGCGCAGTCGTTTATGCCGCAGTCCTCTATTGCCAGCTACATTGGCGATCTGCCGCCGGAAGAAGCAACCTCCTACGAAGTCGGCGCCAAGTTCGACCTCTTCGACGGTGTAACGTCGAACGTGACCTTCTTTGATATCCACAAACGCAACGTGCTGTATACCGAAACCATCGGTGATGAAACCTACGCGAAAACCGCCGGGAAAGTCCGCTCACGGGGGATTGAAGTTGACGTTGCCGGTTCATTGACCGACAACCTGAATATTATCGGCAGCTATGGCTACACCGACGCGAAGGTTCTGGAAGATCCGGACTATGCGGGTAAGCCGCTGCCGAACGTGCCGCGCCATACCGGTTCGCTATTCCTGACCTATGACATTCACAACGTCTACGACAGCAATACCTTAACCGTAGGCGGCGGTGGTCACGCTCTGAGCCGCCGTTCCGGCACCAACGGCGCGGACTACTACTTACCGGGTTATGCCGTCGCGGACGTTTTCGCCGCGTACAAAATGAAGCTGCAATATCCGGTCACCTTGCAGGTTAACGTTAAGAACCTGTTTAACAAGACCTACTACACCTCGTCAATTGCCAGCAATAACCTGGGTAACCAGATTGGCGACCCGCGTGAAGTGCAGTTTACGGTGAAAATGTCCTTCTGATCCTGCCGCCCGGGGCCAGCGTACGTGCAGGCTTCGGGCTTTACATACTCTTTCAATCCATCGTCACTTCCCTACAGTATCCTTACGCATAATAGCCACTTTAACTTTTGGACAACATTTGTGACTTTGAGGGATTAGCGCGATGCGACACACACTGCAACTTTCACGCTGGCTGGCCGGGATTGTGCTTGCCGTCAGCGTTGCGCTGCCGGTCAGCGCCAACACCTGGCCGCTGCCGCCGCCGGGTAGCCGCCTGGTGGGTGAAAACCGCTTCCACGTCGTCGAAAACAACGGCGGTTCACTGGAAGCCATTGCGAAAAAATATAACGTCGGTTTCCTGGCGCTGCTGCAGGCCAATCCAGGCGTTGACCCTTACGTACCGCGTCCCGGCAGCGTGCTGACCATCCCGCTGCAGACGCTGCTGCCGGATGTACCGCGTGAAGGCATTGTGCTTAACCTCGCCGAGCTACGGCTGTATTACTATCCGCCGGGCAGCAATACCGTCACCGTTTACCCTATTGGCATCGGTCAGCTTGGCGGCACCACGGTGACACCGACCATGGTCACCACCGTCTCCGATAAACGCGCCAATCCGACCTGGACGCCGACGGCCAACATCCGCGCACGCTACCGCGCGCAGGGCATCGAGCTGCCTGCTGTCATGCCGGCCGGGCCAGACAACCCGATGGGCCATCACGCCATTCGTCTGGCGGCCTACGGCGGTGTGTACCTGCTGCACGGCACCAATGCCGATTTCGGCATTGGTATGCGCGTGAGCTCCGGCTGTATTCGCCTGCGCGATAACGACATTAAAGCGTTGTACGATAAGGTGTCCCCGGGCACTAAAGTGAACATTATTAATACGCCGATCAAAGCGTCTATTGAGCCAAACGGCGTGCATCTGGTCGAGGTCCACCAGCCGTTGTCTGAGCATATTGATGACGATCCGAAAACGCTGCCGATTGTGCTGAATGCCAGCATGCAGGCGTTTAGCCAAAGCGCGGGTACCGATGCGGAAGTGATGAATAAAGTCATGACCGTGCGTTCCGGTATGCCGGTCGATGTGACCCGCCATCACGGCGTCACGCAGCAAAATATGTAGAAAAAACGCTGAAAAGTAAAAGGCCCTGAGCGGGATACGCTCAGGGCCTTTTTTATTGCAGTGACATAAGCATTATGAGGGTTTTAACGCTTATTTATAGATTACCGCAGTGCCGTGGAGGGAGTTCGGACCGCTAACAGAGGTGATGCGGAAAGATTTCGCACCCATTTCGTCAGCTTTCTGCGCTAATTCTTGTTCCAGGGATGCCAGGTTCGGGCCTGCGGACGCGGCAATGTTGCCGACTTTATGCTGGTCTGCCGGAGTGGATTGCACTTCAACAGCGGCAAAACTTGCAAATGACAGAGAGCTCAGTACAGCGGCGATGGCCAGGGTTTTTACGTTTTTCATGATTGTTACCTTGCAGATGAATTTTGTAGGTCAGACGTTATTAACTTAACGATCGATAAGATAATAATAATGAGATCCAGGTCACACGTCAACGTATTTTTATAACGACCGTTTATTTATTATAAATTCATATATTTTTCATACAAATATGATGAATTCGTATTTCTCGGCGGAAGCGCTAGCCCCCGTCGCAGATTATTTTTATAATGACCGTTCACTAATCACCGACTGAGGTAGGCGGCACGATGACAACTGACACGCAAGGTTGCGCGAAAAAAGGCCGTGGGCGACCTAAAGTATTCGACCGGGAAGCGGCGCTTGATAAAGCGATGACGCTATTCTGGCAGTATGGTTACGAAGCAACATCCCTCTCCGACCTTGTCGAGGCTACGGGGGCAAAGGCACCGACGCTGTACGCTGAATTTGTGAATAAAGAGGGGCTGTTCCGCGCCGTTCTCGATCACTATATCAGCCGCTTTGCATCGAAGAATGAAGCCTGTCTGTTTTGCGAAGAACAGACGCTCATTGAAGCGTTACGCAACTATTTCACCGCTGTCGCAACCTGCTTTACCAGCAAGGACACGCCGGCGGGCTGCTTTACGATTAACACGTCGGCGGCCCTGGCAGCGTCTTCTAAAGAGATCGCGAAGACTATCAAGTCACGCCACGCGGTACAGGAGCAGACGCTGAGCCAGTTCCTGCAGCTGCGGCAAGCGCGCGGGGAAATCCCGGCAGAGAAAAACGTCGCCGAACTGGCGCTGTTCCTGGGCTGTATTTTACAGGGCATGTCAATCAGCGCTCGCGAAGGGGCAAGCTTTGAAACGCTGATGCAAATTACGGAAACCACCCTGCGTCTGTGGCCGCAGATGATTACCGCATAAAAAAACGCCCCGCAGTCGGGGAGACGACGGGGCGAATCGCACACTCATGCTTTTTTAGGCTTTATTCAGTACCAGCTGGCCGTTGCTGTCCAGCGGGATCTGGCTACCAGGCTGTTTATCCATGCGGATTTTTCCCTGCTGGTCGCCGATTTTATAAGTCACATCATAGCCGAGCGTCTTCTCAGACTTGTCATACACCGTCTTACAACGCTGCTCGGTGGTGGTGTAGGTATCGTTGTTCTGCATCGCACCCTGCACCTGATTACCGGCATAGCCGCCGCCCAGCGCACCGACGACGGTGGCAACGTCTTTACCTCGCCCGCCGCCGAACTGATGACCAATGACACCGCCTGCCACCGCGCCCAGCACTGAGCCAGCGATACGATTTTCATCCTGGACCGCACGACGGTGGGTGACCGTCACGTTGCGGCACTCTTTACGCGGGTTTTTTACGGTTTCCTTGATGGGCGTAGCGGAGATCACCTGCGCATACTGCGGGCCGCGATCGAAGACATTCATACTCGCCACGGCAGCCACCCCAAGCGCGGCGGCGACGCCAATACCCATACCCGCCAACATTGATTTATTCACGGGACATCCTCCTTTGTTGCTATTGGTAACAATTGTGCAACTTAAGGTAAATGACCGCTATCAGACAAAAGCCCAAAAGCAGGATTTTCTCTGGAGAAAGAGGTGTTTGAGAGAATTCTGAAGGCCAACGAGAGGATAAACACGGGTAACGATTTGAAACCTGGAAAGCGTGGCACCATCAGGCTACGTTGGCATGCATTGCCGAATAGCGCTGTGCCAATCCGGCCTGCACGCATCAGAACATGCAGGCCGGGTGCAGAGATTAGTGCAGCTTCAGACGCGGGCGAATGACGCGGTTGATACTTCCCACCAGCATCATCAGACCGGTTTTGCAGTAACCGTGCAGCGCAATCTGGTGCATACGATACAGCGAGATATACACCATACGGGCAATACGCCCTTCTACCATCATTGAGCCGCGCATCAGGTTGCCCATCAGGCTGCCAACGGTCGAGTAGTTGGACAGTGACACCAGAGAGCCGTGATCCTTATAGGTGTACGGCTTCAGCTCTTTACCTTTCATCTGCGCCAGAATGTTATTCAGCGCACAGGTTGCCATCTGGTGTGCAGCCTGGGCGCGCGGCGGCACAAAGCCCCCTTCAGGACGCGCGCAGGATGCGCAGTCGCCGATCGCATAGATATCCGGGTCGCGGGTGGTTTGCAGCGTCGGCTCCACCACCAGCTGATTAATGCGGTTGGTTTCCAGCCCGCCGATCTCTTTCATAAAGTCCGGCGCTTTGATGCCTGCCGCCCACACCATCAGATCGGCCTGAATATATTCGCCGTCTTTGGTGTGCAAACCGCCCTGGTCAGCGCTGGTCACCATCGTTTGGGTCAGTACGCGCACGCCCATTTTAGTCAGTTCGCTGTGCGCTGCGCCGGAAATGCGCGGCGGCAGCGCGGGCAGAATGCGTTCGCCGGCTTCCACCAGCGTGACGTTCAGCGCTTCATTGCTCAGGCCTTTATAGCCGTAGCTGTGCAGCTGTTTCACCGCGTTGTGCAGCTCAGCCGACAGCTCAACGCCGGTCGCCCCGCCGCCGACAATCGCAATGTTGACCTTGCCATTCGCGCCAAGGTTAGCCGAATATTTCAGGAACAGGTTCAGCATTTCCTGGTGGAAACGACGCGCCTGATGCGGGTTATCGAGGAAGATACAGTGCTCTTTCACGCCCGGGGTGTTGAAATCGTTCGAGGTGCTGCCCAGCGCCATCACCAGCGTGTCATACGCCAGCTTACGCTCCGGCACCAGCAGCTCGCCTTTTTCATCGCGCAGCTCGGCCAGCGTAATGGTTTTTGCTTCGCGGTTGATGTCCATCACCGAACCCAGCTGGAACTGGAAATGATGATTACGCGCATGCGCCAGATAGCTCAGCGCATCTACGCCTTCGTCGAGCGAACCGGTCGCCACTTCGTGCAGCAGCGGCTTCCACAGGTGGCTATGGTTACGGTCTACCAGCGTAATTTTCGCTTTTTTACCGCGGCCAAGTTTGTGCCCCAGCTGAGTCGCCAGTTCCAGGCCGCCAGCGCCGCCACCTACAATTACAATTTTCTTCATTGGCGTAGTCACGAGACCCCCTTAAAATTTATTAACCAATTGTTAATTAAAAGTTATAAATATAGCCTTTAATTAACAACAAGTTACTAACAAGAAACCATTCAGCTGCAATGAGAATAACATGAATGGTGCATTGGTCATACCAAAATTGATGTGTATCAAGTTTTATCGCGCAGAAGTTGAACGAACGGCGGCTAAGCCCGCAAAAAACGCCCGTGCCAGGTTAAAAATTAACAAAAAAAAGCCCCGGCGACTCGACGACGCCGGGGCTTTTCCGATCCGCGTTTAACCTAACGTTTTAAACGCTTTGATTCGCTGCAGGTGCGGCGAGATATTCTTGAACTTATGGCCCTGCTGTTCGTCCCAGATGATCTCGTAGTAATGATGCAGCATGTCAGCTGAACGCTGGCTATCCAGCGCGTCATCATGACGAGAGAGAATGGCCAGGCAACGATCGCGGTTTTTCTCACGGAAGTTATTGACGCACTTAGTGGCAATATCCACGTACTCTTCCGGGCGATCTATCTTGCCGTCCATGTTCTCGTTGGGGAACAGATTCGGGTTAAACATCACCTGGCGAATATCACACAGGAAACCGATACGTTCGGCCCAATAACCACCCAGCCCCACGCCGCAAATCAGCGGACGCTCATCGGCGTTCAGCTGCAGCATTTTGTCCACTTCTTTAAGCAGATGCTGCATGTCATGCTTCGGATGCCGCGTGCTGTAGCTGATCAACCGTACATCCGGGTCGATAAACTGCAGCTGCAGCACTTTTTCATGGTTACCAGGGCTATTCGAGTCAAAACCGTGTAAATAGATAATCATCGCGTCCTCACCACACCATTACTCCCACACCGGGAGGGTTAATGACCAGCCTTCACATCCTGCCAGCGTTCATGGAGTTGTTCCAACTGAGCGCTAACCGTTTTCCAGCGGGCGGAGTCCATCAGTTCCTGACGGCTAAATGAACCTTTATGATACAACTTCGTAACACGCTCTGCGTTGATCGGTGACAGGTTATCCAGCACGCTCACCGCACCTTTACGATTATTGCAGACGAGGATCATATCGCAACCGGCATCGAGCGACGCCTGGCCGCGCTCGGCGTAGCTCCCCATAATTGCCGCGCCTTCCATCGACAGATCGTCAGAGAAAATAGCGCCGTTGAACCCCAGCTCGCCGCGCAGTACGGTTTGCAGCCAATGGGCGGAACCGCTGGCTGGACGCGGATCGACCGCATCATAAATAACGTGCGCCGGCATAATCGCGTCCAGCGCATTCTCGGTAATTAACGTCCTGAACACCGCCATATCTTTTGCACGGATGTCCGCTTCCGGACGAGGATCGTGCGGCGTCTCTTTGTGCGAGTCGGCGGTGACCGCGCCGTGGCCCGGGAAATGTTTACCGGTGGTTTTCATACCGGCACTGTGCATACCGTCAATAAAATGGCGTGCCATCGCCAGCGCCTTTTGCGGGTCTTCATGATAGGAGCGCTCGCCGATGGCGGTGCAAATGTGCCCAACGTCCAGCACCGGCGCGAAGCTGATATCAATATCCATGGCGATCATTTCGCTGGCCATCAACCAGCCCGCCTCGGCCGCCATGCGCCCCCCTTGCTCTTCGCCCAGAACGGCGGCAAAAGACTGCGCGGCCGGCAGGCGGGTGAAACCTTCACGGAAGCGCTGCACGCGGCCGCCTTCCTGATCCACGGCCACCACCAGATGGTTACGCGACGCGCTGCGAATCTGGCGTACCAGCTCACGTAGCTGCGCCGGATCGTGATAGTTACGGGTAAACAGAATTAAGCCACCCACCAGCGGGTGCGCCAGAATCTCACGTTCTTCGGCATCCAGCTCGTAGCCTTCCACATCCAACATTACTGGCCCCACACGGCCTCCTTATCATTCTTAAGCTGCTGCCAGGTTTTATTGGCCAGCGTGATAAATTGTTCGTCACCGGTCCGCTGCCAGCGACACTCGAACCAGCCCGCCATCAGCATCAGTACCCATGGTCGCCAGCGCATTGTCTGACGCCAAAGCCGTTCCGGCGGTATTCTCGCCAGCATGGCGTAGGCCTGCACCAACTGAAGACGCTGTTGATTGTCCTTCGTCCACACGGCCGCCAGCTCCAGGGCAACATCACCGTCACCGGCGTATTCCCAGTCGATCAGACGTAAACCGTCTACCGTGTGCACAATATTGCCCGCGTGGACATCCATATGCAGCGGCGCCAGCCGTAACGGGCGCGGCTCCCCCTGCTGACGCAGGCGCTGCAAACAGCGAAGCCAGCGCGGGGTTCGTCGCGACGGGCTACACTGCTGCCAGTACTGCTCAAGCAGCGGCAACAAAGCGAGCCGCCAGCCGAATCGGCGCTGCTGGTGTAAATCATACAGGAGAGTGGCCAGCGGTCGAGGCGCCGGGAGCACGCTTTTGATCTCTCCGGCTAAAAAATCGACCGCCATCCAGCCGGGTGTATAAAAGATAGGCTTTGGCGCCAGCGTCGACGGTAGCTGACGCAGCGCATGATACTGGCGAAGGAATTCGCTTTCCGGCGCATCGGGCGCGTGATGCTGGCGTAGCACCAGCCGCCTTTCGCCGCATTGCAGAATACAGCTGCTGCCGCTCAGCCCTGAGGTTTCAGGGCTGGCGACGACGTGATAATGCGGAAATTCGCGTGACAACAGCGCGTCACGCGAGAGCTTACTGTTGCGCAACCGCACCCTTACCTGACCAGACGATTTCACCGCTTTGCACCAGCATCAGCTGCATTTGCAGCGTCGGCGCATTGACGTTGCCGGTGGCGTTGGTATACAGCACATACTGGGCGCCGACGTTGCGGGCAATCCCCATCGCTTTACTGCGCGAACCCAGGCTATCCTGCGGCGACAGGCCCAGCTGTTGTTTCGCTACCGCCAGCTGCTGCGCAGAGACCAGCGTGAACTTGCCGTTCCCCGCCAGCGCATTACGCAGCGCGGTGGTGGCTTCGCCCGCGTTCAGCGAACCGTTGGTGCGGTTGTTGACGCTATCGACCAGCAGAATGCTGCCCGCGTTAACGCCGCCGGTTTGCAGCATTTTTGCGACCAGCGGCTGCGTTGCGCCGTTCCAGTCGTAATGACGCACACGCGGCGTAGGCTGCGCTGGCGTTTCTCCGCCGTGCTCAATCGGCCCCGGCTGCTGCGGAATCGTCGGCACCGTCGGTACCGTTGGCACCGGCTGCTGCGGCTCAACAGGCTGCTGTGGCTGCTGCGGATTCGCCGTCTCTACCGGTGCAGGCTGTTGACGTACCGTACACCCGGCAAGCACGATTGCCAGCGAAGCAATCAACGCATAGCGACCCAATTTACTCATTCCTGTTTACCCCTCAGAGATAAAGATGCAGTCGGGCTTTATGCGCCCCCAAACCGTTAGCCGTCCCGTACAGGGTGACCGAGCCCATCGCGGGGATCGTCACGCTGCGCGGCGCCTCCAGCGGGTGCATTTCCAGCCCTCTGGCGTCATACCAATAAAAACGATAATGAACGGTGACCGGCTCTCGCCTTTCATTGAACAGCTTTGCACTGGCGGTGGCCTGAATGTCCGACAGCGTCAGTTCAGGCTGTTCTGCGCTGATCCCGGCGGCCAGAACGTTGGACTCCATCACCAGCGTCTGCTGTTCACCGACGGCGATTTCCGGGCGTGAATGACACCCGGATAGCAGCGCCGTAGCCAGCAAAAGAACCAGACATGCCGATTTCATAAGTTAGCCTTTATGTGCCAGCATCGGCCCCAGCGGGCGCCCGCCCAGCAGGTGCATATGAATGTGGTAAACTTCCTGGCCGCCGTGACGGTTGCAGTTCATGATCAGGCGGTAGCCATCTTCGGCAATCCCTTCATCCTGCGCAATTTTGGCCGCCACCGTGACCATCCGCCCCAGCGTTTGCTCATGCTCCGCGCTAACGTCATTAGTGGTGGCAATCAGCGTATTTGGCACAATCAGAATGTGGGTTGGGGCCTGCGGAGAGATATCACGAAAAGCGGTCACCAGTTCATCCTGATACACCATGTCCGACGGGATTTCCCGACGAATAATTTTGCTGAAAATGGTTTCTTCTGCCATAACGAATTCCTTTATTATTGTCCTATGCCGTCGGTAAAAGCGTGGCCGACAAACAGGTTAGATGCCAGGATTATGAGCGAGTTACAGCCCTTCTTTCAACCGGAATAGACTTTTTCTTATCCCTGCCAGTATGTTACTTGCGCACCCACTGACCGTTAATCCCCTGCACATATTCCCCAGGCTGCGCTTTTTCAATCAGTTTTTTTCCAGCGAGCCGCGCCACGTCCTGCGGCGGCAGGTTATGACTTTGCGCAAGCTGCTGATAACTCTCACTACGGGCCTGATTAATCTTTTTCACCAGCGCCAGCGTTTCACTGTCCTGCGCGATCGGCGCCAGATAGCCGCCCTGCGTTTCGCCTACCCGCCCCTGTGTGCGGGCGTCCGACAGCGTTAATGCCATCGCCTGCGCGCCGATCAGGCCCCCCAGCAAAACCGCGATTATACGCATTTGTCTTATCATCACCGGCCTCAGAATAGATCGCTACGCGATTTGAGCAGATCCTCAACGTCCTTATCGGCCTTGATGCGGATTTCATGCTCAATCTTGACGTTCATATTGATGGTAATCGGCTCTTTCGGCGCCGCCACCTCTATACGCGGTACACAGCCCGATAGCAATGCCGTTGCCGCGACGGCCAGCATGGCGATGGATAATTTCATTGTTGCTCCTTACATTCCTTGCCGCTACGACACGGCACCCCGGGAAGGGTCGCGTGTTGCTCAAGCCATGACTGAAGTTTGTCGCCAAAGCGCAGGCTTCGCCACAAATCAAAAACATTCTCCTGGTGCGTATAGTTGAGCTGCACCGTACTGCGTTTTTCATCCACCACCCCGGTACCGGTAACCGTGGCCTGAAGCGATAACTGTCCCAGACTATCGAGGTTAATGCGCGTCCACGAGCGTGAGATTTCCAGGTAGCGCAGCCAGTTGATGGCGGCGCCAGCGGCGATGTTGTCCGCAGCAACCGCATCGGCAGTGTCTTTATCAAGCCGGAGGGTCATCGGGCCCGGGTTATGCAGCCAGCCGTCTTTAATAATCCACTGACTGTCGTTCAGCCACAGCGGCAGCGCGCCATCGACCGCTCCGGACATTGCAAACTGTTTCGGGTTAACCGCGCTCACCAGTTCACTGGTCGAAATATGCTGTAAACGCAGCAGCGCCGCATCATGCTGCGGCAACCGCAGCTGCTGCATCGTCACCTTGCCGCCAAGCACATCAACGCTGACGTCGCTCAGCTGCAATGGCGATGCTTCGCTCCACGGCCAGGTGCCCTGAAGGTCGGCGGTCACGTTACGTGCGGTCACCTGGTTAACAATTTCGGCGATACGCAGCGAAACCGGACGTCGCGTCCCCAACTGCCAGACGCCCGACTTCAGACGGAACGGCAGCACAAAATCAACGCCATTAATTTCGTTATCCGGCATCCACGCGCTGCCGCTGCGCAGCACGCCGTGGCCGCCTGCTTCAAAGCCTTGGCCAGCGGCGGCGGAAAAGGCGACCTGTGCGTACAGCGACCCTTCGCGTAGCTTCATTTTCCAGTCCGGCGGCACCAGCGGCTGGAATACCGTCAGCGACTGCTTGGGCCACCACGCCTGGCCGCGCAGACGCTCACCGTCCCAGCGCCCGGTTACGCGCACCGGGCCGATAGCCTGCGCCTTGAGGTCACCTTTAAACTGAAAGAATGTGGGATCGCGCCCTTCCACGCTGAAGGTTAACGCCGAGGCTGGCAGTACGCTGCCGCCGGTAAAACGGGTTTCGCTGGCGTCCAGCGCCAATGCGCCGGTAAAGGACGGATGCTGTTCATTGCGGATCCAGTGAATCGGCTGCTCCAGCTTCAGGCGCGGCTTATCAATAGTCATGGTGCCGTACTGGAGCTTATCAAAACCGGTCGATAACGTATTGAGGACAATCGCGCTGTCGCGCCACTCTCCGGTGCCGGTCACATCCCACCGAGCCTGCATCGGAGTGAAATGACCGTCGCCCCAGTAGCGCCACTGCCAGGTGCCTTTATCCGGCATAAAGTTGTCGGCCTGCCCATCAAGGTGCAGCACAAAATCCCCTGTCTGCTGCTCGTGGGCACGAAGGATCGCCTGCAGGCGGCCATCAATCCCCTGAGTGGAGATTTTCACCCCCGCCAGCGGCCAGCGCACGTCGTCAATATTGAGCGCATCAATCACTCGCCCGCGTGAACGCAGCAGTGCCCCGGGCTGGAACGCCAGCACCGGCGTCATCAGCGGGCCGCTGAGATGTGCGGGCAGTTTGGCGTAGAAAATCAGATCGCCCTGCTTGGCTTCCCCCACCAGCTGAAGCGGCATGTCGCTGTTGTCCATACTGAGCACGCCGGGCCCCATGTTCAACACCGCCACGCCTTTGCCGGCATCGCCGGAGGTGAGCACGCTAAGACGACCGCTTACCTGCGTCTTATCTACCCCCTGCTGCCAGTTTTCCAGCTTCACGCCTACGCGCCCGCTCAGCGGAATACCGGCCTGATAAGGCCAGTTCCAGCGGCCATCGCTGATGGTGAGCCGTTGTTCGGTTAAGGTCCACGGCAAATCGACCAGCGGATCGTCTTCACCGCGGGCCATCATCACCAGTTGACCTTGATTACCGTCCCAGTTGAGCTCGGCGTCAACCGGAGACGGCACCTGAGGCACCTGAAACGTCGACTCGAGATGCCCTTTGATCGGTAAGCTATCCGGCACCAGCGGCAGCGTAAATTCCCCCAGCAGCTTTACCGGCGGTTCCCCGTCAAGCAGGCTAGCGCGAAACTCGCTGACCGTCAGCGCCTGCCCGTGCAGGCGGGCACGCAGTGCGACCTGCTCGCCCTCATACGCGATGTCCTGGCGCTGCGGGGTGAGCGAAGACGTTAGCTTGCCCTGCCATTTTTGCCACGGCGAAATGCTGAGCGAATCAATCGTCAGCCAGGTGTTGGGCAGCATTGACTGCCACTCCGCCAGCGTGCGCGGCGCACCGGGCACGGCATCGTTTTGCGGCAGTTTAGTAAAGCAGAGTGAGTTGAGGTTGACCGCCGCGGCGTGCAGTCGCCAGCGGCTTGGGTGTGACAGGGTCACTTCTTTGAGCGTCGCCAGTTCGCAGTCGCCTACCAGATAGCGAAGATCGGGAATGCGTAGCGCCGAGCGGGTCAGCCGCGGGCTTTCATTAAAGGCAATGCGCGTTCCGGCCGGAAGCCAGATGCCCACCAGCGTAGGAACCCAGTACCCCAACGTCATCACCAGCGTGAGCGGCAGCAGTACTAAAAGCAGGAGTAGCGCAATGATGGCTTTATATTTACCCTTCATGGGTGCAGTCATATCCAGATTGAAAAAGCAGTCATGCCTGGCCGCACAGCGGGCGGTCCAAAGGCGCATATTGTGTCATGTCAGACCAGATAGTGAAACCGCTGTGATGGATTAAGCGTAGCTGCTGCATAATAAAATGTGAGGAATTTCAGTTGATTCTGATTGAGATTACCTCTACGCGCCCCCATTTAAACGACCTATACTCATGCGTATATCTTTACGTATCCTTAGCATTCAAAACATTTTTATATTTTGTAAGATTTTTTGAATTATGCTAACTTGACTCTAAAATCATTGGAGAAAAGTCTCATGAAAATCGCCGTTTACAGTACAAAGCAGTACGATAAAAAGTATCTGCAAAATGTTAATCAGGCATATGGATTTGAGCTTGAGTTTTTTGATTTCCTGTTAACGGAGAAAACCGCCAAAACGGCCCATGGCTGTGAAGCGGTGTGTATTTTCGTTAACGATGACGGTAGCCGTCCGGTGCTGGAAGAGTTAAAAGCCAACGGCGTGAAGTACATTGCGCTGCGCTGCGCGGGCTTCAACAACGTCGATCTCGACGCGGCGAAAGAGCTGGGGCTGCGCGTGGTGCGCGTGCCGGCCTATGACCCGGAAGCCGTTGCCGAACACGCTATCGGCCTGATGATGACCCTGAACCGCCGCATTCACCGCGCCTATCAGCGCACCCGCGATGCCAACTTCTCACTGGAAGGGCTGACCGGTTTCACCATGTTCGGTAAAACCGCTGGCGTGATCGGCACCGGGAAGATCGGCGTTGCCGCCCTGCGTATTCTCAAAGGTTTCGGCATGCGCCTGCTGGCCTTTGACCCGTATCCAAGCGCTGCCGCGCTTGAACTGGGCGTGGAGTATGTCGACCTGCCGACGCTGTTTGCCGAGTCGGACATTATTTCACTGCACTGCCCGCTGACGCCGGAGAACTACCACCTGCTGAACGCCAGCGCATTTGAGAAAATGAAGAACGGCGTGATGATTGTTAACACCAGTCGTGGCGCCCTGATTGACTCCCAGGCGGCGATTGAGGCCCTGAAAACGCAGAAAATCGGCGCGCTGGGGATGGACGTCTATGAAAATGAACGCGATCTGTTCTTTGAAGATAAGTCGAATGACGTGATTCAGGATGACGTATTCCGTCGTCTTTCCGCCTGTCACAACGTGCTGTTTACCGGCCACCAGGCGTTCCTGACTGCGGAAGCCTTGACCAGCATCTCAGAAACCACGCTGCAAAACCTGCAGCAAATCGACACCGGCGCTGATTGCCCTAACGCTATCGCCTGATGTCCACCGCTCCCCGGCAACAACGGCCGGGGAGCATTTTCGGATAAGCCCCACAGACACGCCCCGCGTTAAAGTTAGACTTCAATATATTCACCAAACCAATAATTCAGAAGAAGTACTGTGCCATGAAGAACCTGTTTTTCCTGCTGGCGGCGGCCGCCCTTCTCTCAGGCTGCGTTTACAACAGCAAAATGTCGACCAACGGCGAGAGCCTTGCGCATCATCGCTTTGTGTTAGAAAGCGTGAACGGTAAGGCGGTCAGCAGCCATAGCGCTCCACTCGAGCTGAGCTTTGGCGAAAGACAGCCGATTCTGGAGCGGATTTATATTTCAGGCAGTATGTGCAACGGTTTTTCCGGCACCGCGACGTTACATAAAGGCGAGCTGAAGGCCACCGATCTGGCGATGACCCGAAAACTGTGCAGCGACCCACAGCTTAATTCGCTGGACGGAACGCTGAGCACCATGTTGCGCCAGGGCGCGCAGGTTGATTTAACCGAGCAGCAGCTGACCCTCGCCACGGCAGACCAGACGCTGATTTATCGCCTGGCCGATTTAGTGCATTAACGCTTAGTAATTACCGCAGGTGCCAACGGCAAGCGACTGTTCGCTGCAGCGTTTGCCGTTTGGCAGCGCGCACATACCGATACTGGAGCCGTCCAGCTGGCGCGCGGCAGAAAGTGAGCCGCCAATCATCGCGCAGTTGGCTTCACCAGTGCTGGACATCGCCGCTCTGATTCCCGGCGTAACGTGTGCGGCAGTCGCCTGCTGAACGGGCTCACTGCTGCACGCAGATAATAATAGCGCCGCACACCCCACTAAAAACGCAGCTCGCATCTCTTCTCTCCGTATTGCAAAAATAAGAACAAACCTAAGCATCATAGGCAGCGCGAGCCGCTCCGTCGAGAGACGAAGTGCGCATTTATGCGCTGTAGAAACATTTTCTGGCAATTTTGTGGCGAAAATCATTCGCCTCATTGATATCGACGCCCCCTTAGGACACAAAAGCAAAAATGATTCAGCCCGAGGTTTGCTAGACTTTCCTTAACATCATCCTCAAGAGCGATGTGTCAATGACGAACAATTTCCCGGTTGGCGGCGCTCCCGCGGACCACTTTTTTGCGCAATGTAAGGTGTCATAATCCATGATCACAATTGATGGTAATGGCGCGGTCGCCTCGGTGGCGTTCCGTACCAGCGAAGTCATCGCCATTTATCCGATCACGCCAAGCTCAACCATGGCTGAACAGGCTGACGCCTGGGCGGGCAACGGGCTTAAGAACGTCTGGGGCGACGTGCCGCGCGTGGTCGAGATGCAGTCGGAGGCAGGCGCGATTGCCGCCGTACACGGGGCGCTACAAACGGGTGCCCTGTCAACGTCCTTTACCTCATCGCAGGGCCTCCTGCTGATGATCCCCACGCTGTATAAGCTCGCCGGACAGCTGACGCCTTTTGTGTTGCACGTTGCAGCACGTACCGTCGCCACCCACGCGCTGTCGATTTTTGGCGACCATTCTGATGTCATGGCCGTACGCCAGACCGGCTGTGCGATGCTGTGCGCCAGCAGCGTGCAGGAAGCGCAGGACTTTGCGCTGATTGCCCATATCGCTACGCTGAAAAGCCGCGTACCGTTTATTCACTTCTTTGATGGTTTCCGCACCTCACACGAGATCAACAAGATCGTGCCGTTGGCCGACGATACGATTCGCAGCCTGTTACCGCAGGAAGACATCACCGCTCACCGCGCCCGCGCCCTCAATCCTGAACACCCGGTTATCCGCGGTACCTCGGCAAACCCGGACACTTATTTCCAGTCTCGTGAAGCCACTAACCCGTGGTACAACGCGGTTTACGACCACGTTGAGCAGGCGATGGATGATTTTGCCGATGCCACCGGCCGGCGTTACAAACCGTTCGAATACTACGGTCATCCGCAGGCTGAACGCGTCATTGTGATTATGGGGTCAGCGATTGGTACCTGCGAGGAAGTGGTAGATGAACTGCTGAGCCGCGGTGAGAAGGTCGGCGTACTGAAAGTTCGCCTGTATCGCCCGTTCTCCGCAGCGCACCTTCTGCAGGCGCTACCGGAAAGCGTGCGCAGCGTGGCGGTCCTCGATCGCACTAAAGAGCCGGGGGCTCAGGCCGAACCGCTGTATCTCGACGTCATGACCGCGCTAGCGGAAGCCTTTAACCAGGGCGAGCGCGAAACGCTGCCGCGCGTGATTGGCGGCCGCTACGGGCTCTCTTCAAAAGAGTTCGGCCCGGACTGCGTGCTGTCTATTTTCAACGAATTGACGGCGGCCAAGCCGAAGCCACGCTTCACCGTCGGTATCTACGATGACGTAACCCATCTCTCCTTGCCGCAGGTAGAAAACACTTTACCGTCGCGCGCACGTCTGGAAGCGCTGTTCTACGGACTGGGCAGCGACGGCAGCGTCTCTGCGACCAAAAACAACATTAAGATTATCGGTAACTCCACGCCATGGTTTGCGCAAGGGTACTTCGTCTATGACTCCAAAAAGGCGGGCGGCCTGACGGTCTCTCACCTGCGCGTCAGCGACGAGCCGATCCGTTCTGCCTATCTGGTGGCACAGGCCGATTTTGTCGGCTGCCATCAGCTGCAGTTTATCGATAAATACCAGATGGCCGAGCGCCTGAAGCCCGGCGGTATTTTCCTGCTCAATACGCCCTACAGCGCCGATGAAGTCTGGGCGCGCTTGCCGCAGGAAGTGCAGGCCGTACTGAACCAGAAACAGGCGCGCTTCTACGTGATCAATGCGGCGAAAATCGCCCGTGAATGCGGCCTGGCGGCGCGAATTAATACCGTTATGCAGATGGCCTTCTTCCACCTCACGCAGATTCTGCCGGGCGATAGCGCGCTAATGGAGTTGCAAAACGCCATTGCCAAAAGCTACAGCAGCAAAGGTCAGGATCTGGTTGAGCGTAACTGGCAGGCGCTGGCGCTGGCCCGTGAATCGCTGTTTGAGGTTCCGCTACAGCAGGTTAACGCCAGCAGCCCTAATCGCCCGCCGGTGGTCTCCGACGCCGCTCCGGACTTTGTCAAAACGGTCACCGCGGCGATGCTGGCCGGTCTTGGCGACGCGCTGCCGGTATCTGCCCTGCCGCCGGATGGTACCTGGCCTGTCGGCACCACCCGCTGGGAAAAACGCAACATTGCCGAAGAGATTCCTATCTGGAAAGAAGATCTTTGCACCCAGTGTAACCACTGCGTTGCCGCCTGCCCGCACTCGGCCATCCGCGCGAAGGTGGTGTCGCCGGAAGCCATGGATAACGCCCCGGCCTCCCTACACTCTCTCGACGTGAAGTCGCGCGACATGCGCGGTCAGAAATATGTCTTACAGGTGGCGCCAGAGGACTGCACCGGCTGTAATCTGTGCGTTGAAGTCTGTCCGGCAAAAGACCGACAGAATCCGGATATCAAAGCCATCAACATGATGTCGCGTCTGGAACACGTAGAAGAAGAGAAAGTGAACTATGACTTCTTCCTCGAACTGCCGGAAATCGACCGCAGCAAGCTGGAGCGCATTGATATTCGTACCTCCCAGCTTATCACTCCGCTGTTTGAATACTCCGGCGCCTGCTCCGGCTGCGGCGAAACGCCGTATATCAAACTGCTGACTCAGCTATACGGCGACCGTATGCTGATTGCCAACGCCACCGGCTGTTCTTCCATTTACGGTGGTAACCTGCCTTCGACGCCGTACACCACCGATGCTAACGGCCGCGGGCCGGCGTGGGCTAACTCCCTGTTTGAAGACAACGCCGAGTTTGGCCTGGGCTTCCGCTTAACGGTCGATCAACATCGTCAGCGCGTGATGCGCCTGCTGGACGGTTTTGCCGAGCATATTCCGGCAGAACTCAACGACGCGCTGCACGCGGATGCAACGCCAGAAGTGCGTCGTGAGCAGGTTGCCGCCTTACGCAGCGCGCTTAGCGGCGTAGAAGGCGCCGAAGAGCTGCTGACCGATGCGGACGCATTGGTTGAGAAATCCATCTGGCTTATTGGCGGCGACGGCTGGGCCTACGACATCGGTTTCGGCGGTCTGGACCATGTCATGAGTCTGACCGAAAACGTCAATATTCTGGTGCTTGATACCCAGTGTTATTCCAACACCGGCGGGCAAGCCTCAAAAGCGACCCCGCTCGGCGCGGTCACCAAATTTGGTGAGCACGGCAAGCGCAAGGCGCGTAAGGATTTGGGCGTCAGCATGATGATGTACGGTCATGTGTACGTGGCGCAAATTTCGCTCGGCGCACAGCTTAACCAGACGGTGAAAGCTATCCAGGAAGCGGAGTCCTACCCGGGGCCATCGATTATCATCGCCTATAGCCCATGCGAGGAGCACGGTTACGATCTGGCGCTCAGCCACGATCAGATGCGTCAGCTCACCGCGACCGGATTCTGGCCGCTGTTCCGCTTTGACCCGCGTCGCGCCGATGAAGGCAAGATTCCGCTGGCGCTGGACTCACGTCCGCCGTCAGACGCGCTGGCCGAAACGCTGATGAACGAGCAGCGTTTCCGTCGCCTGAACAGCCAGCAGCCAGAGGTGGCAGAGCAGCTGTGGAAAGACGCTGCAGAGGATCTGCAAAAACGCTACGACTTCCTTGCCATGATGGCCGGAAAAGCGGAAAAACCAGCGCCACAGGAATAACCGCTCTAAGGTCATTCTGAAACCATAAAAAAGCCCGAATAGTTATTCGGGCTTGTCATTTAAGATAACGAATAAGAATAATGACACACGGCAACATAAATAAATCACGGAAGAATAAAGGCATATAACGGCCGCAACTTACGTTATATATCGTTACTTGTATAATTTTAAATTTGTATATATTTTGATAAATCATTCACCAAAATTATTACCATTTCAATTGACTCACCTCCTTTAGATTTTACTTATCGCGTTACAAATATTATTTACCCTCTCGAATTTTTCTCTATTAGCATGGCCATACTTCCTGTATCGGGAAGCGCACAAATAAAAATACTAAAGGAATATACTCAATGAACAGAAAAGTACTGGCCCTCATCATTCCTGCCCTGCTCACCGTAGGCGCAGCCCATGCCGCAGAAGTTTATAATAAAGACGGCAATAAATTAGACATCTACGGCAAGGTAGATGGTCTGCATTATTTTTCTAATAATTCCGGCTCTGATGGCGATCAGAGCTATGTTCGTTTCGGTTTCAAGGGCGAAACACAAATTAACGAGATGCTGACCGGTTACGGCCAGTGGGAATACAACGTTCAGGCCAATACCGAAGAAAGCGATACGGGCAACGCGTGGACCCGTCTGGGATTCGCGGGCCTGCGCTTCGGTAATTACGGCTCATTCGACTACGGTCGTAACTATGGCGTATTGTACGACGTTGAAGGCTGGACCGACATGCTGCCAGAGTTCGGCGGCGACACTTACACCAACGCGGATAACTTTATGACTGGCCGCGCCAACGGCGTAGCGACTTATCGCAACAACGACTTCTTCGGTCTGGTCGACGGTCTGAACTTTGCTCTGCAGTATCAGGGTAAAAATGAAAACCAGGGTGGCGAAGGCGACAATAGCTATGGCACAAACAACCGTTCTGACGGCAATGTCCGTAAAGACAACGGTGACGGCTTCGGTCTGTCCACCTCTTACAATCTGGGGATGGGCGTGAGCGCTTCGGCCGCGTACGCGACTTCCGATCGTACTAACGCGCAGAAAACAGATACCACTGCCGATGGCGATAAAGCAGACGCATGGACCGTCGCTCTGAAATACGACGCCAATAACCTTTACCTTGCATCTATGTATTCAGAAACGCGTAATATGACGCCATACGGTGATGATAACGGCGTGGCCAACAAAACGCAGAACATTGAAGTTACCGCACAATACCAGTTCGATTTTGGTCTGCGCCCGGCAATCTCTTATCTGCAATCTAAAGGTAAGGATTTATACACCGGCAACAACAATGTAAAAGCAAACGCAGTCGGCGACAAAGACCTGGTGAAATACCTGGATCTGGGCGCGACTTATTACTTTAATAAGAATATGTCCACCTACGTGGATTATAAAATCAACCTGCTTGACGGCAACGATACCTTCTATCAGGAAAACGGTATCAACACCGATAACGTTGTCGCGATGGGTCTGGTTTACCAGTTCTAAGACGATATAAGAACCCGCCGCTAATGCCGATCGGTCAGGAACGGTAGGCCGGATAAGGCGTTTTACGCCGCCATCCGGCAATCAGCGCGCAGTGTGCCGGATGCTAATCCGGCCTGCGCAAGCATGACGGTCATTGCCGGCGGGTTTTCTTTATTTACTGCACCACGCTTTCGCCGTGGATTTCCCCTTTGAATCCGGTTTTAGCAATGGCCGCTAATAGCCGCTGATTATCAAAGTTTTCGGGCACCACCACCTGCGCCTGACGCGTTTTCAGCGAAGCCTTAGCCTTAATAACGCCCTCGGTACTGCGCAAAGCCTGGTTAATGGAAATCACACACAGCGGGCAGTTCATTTCGCCAACATCAATGGTGACCAGCTTATCGGCCGCCCAGCCAAACGGCGTAAACATCAGCAGCGCCAGACAAATCGCTTTTTTCATTCCATCCACTCCCAGACCCAGGGCAAAACGTAAGGATAAGTGATTAACGCCAGCACCAGCGGCACCGCCAGCCAGTACAACCACACCAGCACCCGACGGCTTACCACGTTCACGCATACCGGCTTAGCCGACAGATGCAAGCGCCAGAACCCGCGCGCCATCAGCCCCAGAGCGACGATCACCATCGGAATCTGTAGCCACGAGGCACCGGGAATACCCACCAGCCCCGCCGCCGATATGCCAAACACCAGATACAACAGCGGCCCGATGCAGCACAGCGTTGATGCGCCGGCGGCGATCACCGCCGCCAGCAGCGTCAGCAGCCCGCCCTTAATGCTGTTCGACGCTGACATAATCGTAACTAAAGGCGGCCGGATCGTAGAAGTTCAGCGGATCGCCATCCACTTCGGCGTAAGGGTAGCCCAGATTGTTCACGTCGCCCTGCTCTGCGGCAGGTGACAGCGCGAAATCCCGCGCGTGGTTAAAGCCGACCCAGTTCATTTCCCAGTTACCAAACAGGTAATCGTTCACTGCCGTCACCGCCGGATCGCCGTTCTCTTTTTTCTCCGTCAAACGCATTTTGGTCACATCCGCCGGATCTGCGGGCATCCAGCCAAAACCAGCCAGCCAGAACATGGCGCGGCAGTGTTGACCACCGCTGATTTTGGCCACACCTTTATCGTCGGCGCTGCCGAAGGCTTTCGTCGAGTAGCCGTTCAGCTTACGGCTGGCACCTAAGCGGATGCCGAACATTTCACGCGCCGGAATGCCGACCGCGCGGCACAGCGCCACAAACACCGAGTTGATATCGGTACATTTGCCGCCCAGCTTGTTGGTTTTGAGAATTTCGCCGACGTCGCCGGTGCCGCAGCCAATCACCGCATCATCACGATGCATATGGGTGCTCACCCAGTTGTGAATCAGACGCGCCTGCTTGAGCGGCGCTTTTTCATCGGCAATAATTTTCAGCGCAGTCTCTTTCACCAGGCCATCAACCGGAATGTGCGGCGTGGCCAGCAGGAAAGGCTTGATCTCGTCGGGGATCACGGCGCCGGCGACCGGCAGCTGCCAATCAGCCAGGCGATTGTCTTTCAGCACCTCCCAGTCGCGCGTTTCAATGTCCATTTCGACTTTGATATCCAGCGCCCCGTCAGATGATGGCCAGGTCACAAACAGCACTTTCGCACCATAGCGATTATTAGCATTTAACGTCGCGCTCTGGTAATTACCGCTGAAAGAGAGGTTCAGCAGCTGCTGGAAGGCGGTATCTTCTGGGATAGGGATCCACAAATTCACCTTGCCAGAAGAACCTTGCGGGGCCTTCAGGCTATAGGTTTGCGTCATCACAAAACGGCGGTATTTGCCGGAAGAAGAGACGGCAGGCTGCGCTTTCGCTTCAGTTTTGGCAAAAACCGGACTGACCAGACCCAGCGTGGACAGGGCCGCAGCGCCTTTCAGGAAGTTACGCCTTTGCATTGTGTATCCTTCATCACCAGAAAAAGCTGGCGCTTCACCCCGCACCTGCGGAGGCTGGGCGCTATTATGCGGCCATGTATTCAGCACGACAATGGATATGAGGATGCAAACGGCATCATCGGTTAAAATCACGCCCCGCCTGCGTAATGTTATAACAACTCGAAAAAGATGAGCAAACCTGCGGATGGCTCCTATAATATTCAGCCAGCATGAAGTAAATAACGGAAAAGCACGCTCACCGAAATTCAACCCCAGGTAAATTTATTGGCACACGCTTGCGTAATTTCTCATCAATTATTGTTAATCAGCTCACCGGCAATACGCCATTAGCGCTGAAATAATATGTTAACTTAATGGCTTGTTATCAATGACGTTACCTGTAAACTGTTTCACGAGTTCGCCTGACAATGGGTTTTAAATTGCATCGTGGCAGCCGTTGATAAATCACGACTGGCGGCAATTGATTATAAAAAATAAAAATTCATGTGGTTTTATGTTACAAATGAAAAGAAAATCAACAGAAAAGCAAAATAAAGACTCATTTATTACGTCTCGTTACACAATAATCTGTCTTGGTATTCTTGGCTGCCTCGGCGTTTTACTGGTAAGGGTCGCCGATCTGCAGTTTCTGAACCACCCGATGCTGGCAAAAGAGGCGGATCAGCGCTCGCTGCGCACCGTGGTACTGCCCACCAACCGCGGTACGCTGGTCGATCGCGATGGCGAAGCATTGGCCATGAGCGTCCCGTCGCGTGACGTGGTGGTCGATCCGGTGAAAATCGTTGAGGCCAGCCCCAATTTTCGCGATGCAAAATGGCAATATCTCGCCGCAGCGCTGAATACCACCACCGATCAAATTGCGAACAAAATTTACCAGAATTCCCGGCGTCATTTTCTTTTCCTTGAGCGAAAAGTTGAGCTCGGGATTGCTAAGGATATCGCCGATCTGCATATAAAGGGCATCAGCGAAATTTATGACGACAGCCGCTTCTACCCAATGGGCGAAGCGGCAGCCCCACTAATAGGTATTGTGGGCGCCGATAATACGGGGCTCAACGGTGTTGAAAAAGGCTACGATACTATTTTACAGGGTGAGCCGGGCAAAGAAATTTATCGCAAGGATGCCAACGGCGATATTATCAGCGTTCTGGATTACGATGCGCCGAAACAGCCACCTACCGTTCAGCTCAGTATCGATAAATTCGATCAGTACACGCTGTACAGCAAACTTCGTGAAGGCGTTCTGCTGAACAAGGCCGACTCCGGCGCGGCGGTGCTGGTGAAAATCGACACCGGCGAAATCCTGGCGATGGCTTCGTATCCCTCTTACAACCCCAATAACTTTGATAACGCCACCCCATTGCAAATGCGTGACGTGGCGATTAACGACAGCTTTGAGCCCGGTTCAACGGTGAAGCCATTAGTGATCATCGAAGGCCTGGAAAGGCATATTATTCAGCCCAATACCCTGCTTGATACCACGCCCTACCGCGTCAACGGGCACCTGATCCGCGACGTGGGTCACTGGCCGCAGCTCACGCCGACCGGTATTCTGCAAAAATCGAGCGATATTGGCGTGTCGCATATTGCGCTGGCCATGCCGGCCCAGGCGCTGGTTGATACCTACCACGCTTTTGGGCTGGGTAAGCCAACCGGTCTGGGATTGACCGGCGAAAGCGTTGGCTACTTCCCGCTGCATCGCCAGCAGTGGGCCGATATCGAACGCGCCACCTTCTCCTTTGGCTATGGGCTCCGCGTGACGCCGCTGCAAATTGCACGTGAATATGCCACCCTCGGGTCATTTGGTATCTATCGCCCGCTATCCATTACCAAAGTGACTCCGCCGGTTATCGGCCAGCAGATTGCCGATCCGTCAATTGTCAAAACGGTGGTGCACATGATGGAGAGCGACGTGCTGCCCGGCGGCAGCGGCGTACGCGCAGCGGTGCCGGGATACCGTCTGGCAACCAAAACGGGGACCGCGGAAAAGCTGGGTGACAGCGGCAAATATGACGGCGGCTACGTGAACTACACCGCTGGCGTCGCGCCGGTCAGCCATCCGGAAGTGGCGCTGGTCGTCGTGGTGAATAACCCGACGGCCGGTACCCACTTCGGGGGGTCGGTAGCAGCACCAATATTTGGCAACATTATGGGGCCCGTGCTGAAAAATATGAATATTGCCCCGGACGCGCTGTTGCAGTAGCTCATACCATCAGGCTGCCGCACGGCGGCGTGCGCCCGAAATGGGCCGCTGGGGTCATAGCCAGCGGCCTTTTTTGTTATCAATGACGCAAAAAAAACCGCCCCGTTGAACGCGGAGCGGTTTTTTCAGACCTCAGCAATGATTACTTGCTGGTATCCAGTTCGTCGAAACCTTTCACCAGATCGTCAATTGCTTTCATCTGCCTCAGGAACGGTTCCAGCTTCGCCAGCGGCAGCGCGGACGGGCCGTCGCAGCGCGCATGGTCCGGATCCGGATGCGCTTCAATGAACAGACCGGCAATTCCCACCGCCATACCGGCGCGCGCCAGTTCGGTGACCTGCGCACGACGGCCGCCGCTTGCGGCGCCAAACGGGTCGCGGCACTGCAGCGAGTGGGTGACGTCGAAGATAACCGGCGAGTTGTTGGACGCTTTTTTCATTACGCCAAAGCCCAGCATATCAACGACCAGGTTGTCATAACCGAAGTTAGAACCACGGTCGCAAAGAATCACTTTGTCGTTGCCGCCTTCGATGAATTTGTCCACGATGTTACCCATCTGGCCCGGGCTAACAAACTGCGGCTTCTTCACGTTAATGACCGCGCCGGTTTTGGCCATGGCTTCCACCAGGTCAGTCTGACGAGCGAGGAACGCTGGCAGCTGAATCACGTCCACCACGTCGGCAACCGGCTGCGCCTGGCTGGCTTCGTGCACGTCAGTGATGATTTTCACGCCGAAGGTTTGCTTCAGCTCCTGGAAAATTTTCATCCCCTCTTCCAGGCCTGGGCCGCGGTAAGAGTGGATAGAGGAACGGTTGGCTTTATCAAATGAAGCTTTAAACACGTAAGGGATGCCCAGCTTCTGGGTCACGGTCACGTAGTGTTCGCAAATACGCATCGCCAGGTCGCGTGACTCCAGCACGTTCATGCCGCCAAACAGAACAAACGGCAGATCGTTTGCTACCTTGATATCACCAATGCTAACCACTTTTTCTTTCATAAGATCGCCTTGTTAGGGTATTTCCGCGATTATAACCGGGATTTTTCCCGTTTAGTGAAGAGTAATTTGTTTATGCGCGATGGTGTTAATCTGCGCGCGAATCATTTCGCTGATCGGGTCTTCCGGACATTGCTCAACGAAATAGTTTAAATCGTTCAGTGCGATGTGCTCACATTCCAGCTGGGCATAAATCAGCCCGCGGTCGCGAATTTCGTAGGGATCTTCCGGGTTAAACTGCAACAACGCCTCGCTGGTACGCAGCGCCAGCTCCATCTGCCGCTCTTCCATGAGCGCCGATTTCAGCGTGTCGAGCAGTTTACGCACCACTTCGGCGTTATCCGCTTCATCGAGATCCTCATTGAACAGCTCCGCCATCGGGCTGATGTTGCCCTTCAGCCACACGTCGAGCGTATGCTCGTCAAGCGTGTCGCCGTTAAACGGGTTGATCAGCCACAGCTCTTCGTTGTCGACGTCGGCGCGCAGCAGCAGCTGGGTCGGGAAAATCACCGGCACCACCGGAATATCCAGATGCCCGGCGATCCACAGCACAATCGCACCGAGCGCCACGGCGCTGCCCTGACGATTTTTCAGCACCTGATCCAGCCACAGCGCATCCGACAAGCGGTAGACGCCGGAGGAGTCGCCAAAGTTCCACTCGTGGTAGAACAACTCAATCAGGCGTTCCATCTGGCGCGTCAGCGTCCAGGAAGGGCTGATCTCTTCCCGCGCCAGCGCCACCAGGCACTCGAGCTGCTCGCGCACCTTCTGCGACGGGAAATCATCACGAATTAATTCGGAAATAAGGATCATGCCGTCGCACAGCGGCGCTTTATTAAATTCAAAATCAGCCAGTGACTTCATACCCTACCCCAACAGCGGAACTTTAGTGATGGCGAGTTTAACGATGATGCACAACACCATCAGCGCCAGCAAAAACGCAATAAACTTGCTCTGCTGGCTGCGCGGACGACGACGTCCAAGCGCGACAAACCCCAAAAAGATGTAAATGATAACGCCAAACAGTTTCTCCGTCAGCCATCCCCCCTCTTCGGTAAAGGGAAAATAGCGCGTCATCACCATCAGCGCGACGCCGCTGAGCAGCAGCACGCTGTCAACCGCGTGCGGTAAAATGCGCACCCAGCGCGCCTCAAACAGGGCGCTGCGGTGGTGCATCCACCAATAGCGCAGTGCGAAAAAGGAGACGGAAACCACCGCCGACGCGATGTGCAAATAGAGCACAAACTGGAAAAAACTCATGCCTGTGCCTCCGGAGCGCCAGGCCACTGCGCCAGCGTCAGACGATCGTTGTCACCATAGTCACGGCAGGTTTGCACCTGCGCATAGCCGGCTGAGGTAAAGAGCGCGCGAACCGCCGCCCCCTGCCGCCAGCCATGTTCCAGCAGCATATAGCCGCCGGGCTCCAGCCAGTCACGCCCCTGGTTAACGATATGGGCTAAATCGGCCAGACCGCTATCCCCGGCCACCAGCGCGGTTTTCGGTTCAAAGCGCACGTCGCCCTGGCTAAGATGTTCGTCCTGTTCATCAATGTACGGCGGGTTGCTGACAATCATGGCAAAACGCTGTGGGCTCAACGCGCTGAACCAATCGCTTTGCATTATCGTCACGTTCGTTATCCCAAGATGGTCCGCGTTACGCTGCGCCAGGGCCGCCGCATCGGCAATATAATCGACGGCTGTCAGCTGGCAGTCCGGCCGTTCGCTGGCCAGAGCCAGGGCCACCGCGCCGGTGCCGGTACCGAGATCGAGGATCCGGCACGGCCTCTGCGGCAGACGCGCCAGCGCCTGTTCAACCAGGCACTCGGTATCCGGGCGAGGGATCAGGGTCGCTGGAGAGACAAACAGCGGCAGCGACCAGAACTCACGGCTACCCACCAGGTGGGCAATGGGCTCGCCGTTTTGTCGCCGTGCCAGCAGCTGCGTTAGCGTTTCCGCCTGTGCCGCGCTCAGCGTCGTTTCATCAAACGCGAGAATTTGCGTGCGCGATTTACCGATCACATGCCCTAACAGGATCTCCGCATCGCGACGCGGGCTTTCCCCACCCTGCAGCGTCGCGATAGCCTGCTGTAGCCACTCTCTCCAGGTCATCATTCCTGCTCGGACAGCGCCGCCAGCTGGTCAGCCTGGTATTCCTGCACGATAGGCTCAATCAGCATATCCAGCTTGCCTTCCATCGTTTCGTCCAGGCGGTAAAGCGTCAGGTTGATGCGGTGATCGGTCACGCGCCCCTGCGGGAAGTTGTAGGTACGGTTACGATCGCTACGATCGCCGCTGCCCAGCAGGTTGCGGCGTTCAGAGGCTTCCGCCTGCTGACGGCGGGCAATCTCTGCCGCGCGAATACGCGAGCCCAGCACTGACATCGCTTTGGCTTTGTTTTTGTGCTGCGAACGTTCGTCCTGGCACTCCACCACAATGCCGGTCGGCAGGTGGGTAATACGGATAGCCGAGTCGGTGGTGTTAACGTGCTGACCGCCCGCGCCCGAAGAACGGAAGGTATCGATACGCAGGTCCGCCGGGTTGATATCCGGCAATTCCGCTTCCGGCACCTCTGGCAACACGGCCACGGTACAGGCGGAGGTATGAATACGCCCCTGAGATTCGGTGGCCGGAACGCGCTGTACGCGATGGCCACCGGACTCAAACTTCAGGCGACCGTAAACGCCTTCACCGCTGATTTTGGCGATCACTTCTTTGTAACCACCGTGCTCACCTTCGTTGGCGCTCATGATCTCAACACGCCAGCGGCGCGATTCAGCGTAGCGGCTGTACATGCGGAACAGGTCGCCGGCAAACAGCGCTGCTTCATCACCGCCGGTACCGGCGCGTACTTCAAGGAAAGCATTGCGTTCGTCGTCCGGATCGCGAGGCAGCAGGAGCACCTGAAGCTGTTGCTCCAGTTCTTCTTCTTTGGCTTTGGCTTCCTGCAACTCTTCCTGCGCCATTTCGCGCATTTCCGGGTCGTCGAGCATCATCTGGGCAGTTTCAATATCGTCCTGAACCTGGCGCCAGTCGGTATAACAGCGAGCCACGTCGCCCAGCTGTGCGTATTCGCGGGACAGCGCGCGGAAACGGTCCTGATCGGCAATAGTTGCTGCGTCTCCGAGCAGCGCCTGAACTTCTTCATGGCGCTCGTAGAGAGCTTCCAGTTTAGCAACAATAGAAGGCTTCATTGGCGTAAATGCACCTTGTTATAAATAGAGTTGTGCTACTCCAGCCCGAGGCTGTTGCGCAGAATATGCAGGCGTTCGTCATCCCCGTCACGGGCGGCCTGCTGAAGAGATTTGGTTGGCGCGTGGATCAGGCGGTTGGTTAACTTGCGCGCCAGATCCTGCATGATGACCTGCGGATCGCCACCCTGTTCGAGCGCGGCGATCGCTTTAGCGGTGAGTTCCTCACGCGCCGTTTCAGCCTGGGAGCGATAATCACGAATGATGTCGCTGGCGCTTTGCGCGCGTAGCCAGGCCATAAACTCACTGGTTTCCTGCTCGACGATGGTTTCAGCCTGTACCGCCGCGGCTTTACGCTGCGCAAGGTTATTCTGAATAATGTTTTGCAGGTCGTCCACGCTGTAGAGATAGGCGTTAGCGAGTTTCCCCACCTCCGGCTCTACGTCACGTGGCACGGCAATATCCACCAGCAGCATCGGCTGGTTGCGACGCGCTTTCAGCGCGCGCTCCACCATCCCTTTACCGATAATTGGCAGCGGGCTGGCGGTAGAACTGATAATGATGTCGGCCTCTTTCAGGCGTTCATCGACGTCGCTCAGCGCGATCACCTCAGCGCCGACCTCATCGGCCAGTACCTGTGCGCGTTCGCGGGTACGGTTGGCAATCACCATTTTTTTCACGTGATGTTCGCGCAGATGGCGCGCCACCAGCTCGATGGTTTCACCCGCACCCACCAACAGTACGGTGACCGACGAGAGCGATTCGAAAATCTGTCGCGCCAGGGTACAGGCCGCAAACGCCACCGACACCGCGCTGGCGCCGATATCCGTTTCCGTGCGCACGCGCTTGGCAACAGAGAAGGATTTCTGGAACATGCGTTCCAGCTCGCTGACGTGCAGATGCCCGCGGCTGGAATCAGCAAACGCTTTTTTTACCTGCCCTAAGATTTGCGGCTCGCCCAACACCAGCGAGTCCAGCCCGCTGGCAACGCGCATCAGATGGCTGACGGCGTCGTTGTCCTGGTGCCAATAAAGGCTCTGGCGCAGTTCTTCTTCATTCAGGCCGTGGTAATCGCACAGCCAGCGGATAATCGCTTCATGCTGATTATCCTGCTCTTCTACGCTGAGATAGAGCTCGGTGCGGTTACAGGTCGACAGGACCACGCCCCCCTGTACCATTGGCTGAGCCAGCAGGCTCTCCAGCGCCTGGTCAAGCGTATCTGGCGAAAACGTGACGCGTTCTCGCAGCGCTACCGGGGCTGTTTTATGATTGATGCCAAGAGCTAAAAGGGTCATTGTGCGGGAGTAGTACCAGCGTTGATAAGGTTAGTCTGAGCGCATCATACAGGATGCGCGAGATCAATAAAAGGGAGGCTCCCCTTTTGGAGTAATAGGCAAGCTGGGTTAATTTTATGATTTAAGACAACTTGAGCGTAGACGCTGCCCACGGGCGACGCTAGCATTAAGCGTTATAATCGTAACGCACATCAAGGATTGTCATCATGGCCCTGCCTCGCCTGATTCGTTTGCTGCCTCTCGCAGCACTGGTTCTTACCGCCTGTACCGTTAATGCACCGAAAGGCCCTGGTAAAAGCCCCACCTCGCCGCAGTGGCAGCAGCACCAGCAGGAAGTGCGCCAACTGAGTCAATATCAGACGCGCGGCGCTTTCGCCTATTTGTCCGACCAGCAAAAAGTGTATGCCCGTTTCTTCTGGCAGCAAACCGGCCAGGATAACTATCGTCTGCTGCTGACCAACCCGCTGGGCAGCACCGAAATGGAACTGATTGGCCGACCGGGCTCCGCGCAGCTAACCGACAATAAAGGCCAGCGCTATACCGATACCGACGGCGAAGAAATGGTGGGCAAACTGACCGGTATGCCGATTCCGCTGAACAGCCTGCGCCAGTGGATCCTCGGCCTGCCGGGCAACGCTACCGACTATACGCTCGACGACCAGTACCGCCTGAGCGAGTTGCACTACACCGAAAACGGTAAGACCTGGAAAGTGGTCTACAGCGGCTATGACAGCAAAACCCAGCCAGCGCTGCCGTCTAACATGGAGCTGACCGAAGGCAGTCAGCGCATCAAGCTGCGCATGGATAACTGGATTGTAAGATGATGACCACCTGGCCCTCACCTGCCAAGCTCAACCTGTTTTTATACATCACCGGGCAGCGCCCTGACGGCTATCATACGTTGCAGACGCTGTTCCAGTTCCTCGACTACGGCGACACGCTGACGATTGTGCCGCGCTCGGACGGGCAGCTACGGCTGCTCACGCCGGTCAAGGGCGTGCCGAATGAAGAAAACCTGATTATTCGCGCCGCGCGGCTGTTGATGAAAACGGCGGCGGCATCGCAGCGCCTGCCAGCCGGTAGCGGTGCCGATATCAGCATTGAAAAACGTTTGCCGATGGGCGGCGGTCTCGGCGGTGGTTCATCCAACGCAGCGACCGTGCTGGTGGCGCTTAACCACCTGTGGCGATGCGGGCTGTCGGAAGACGAGCTGGCGGCTATCGGGCTGACGCTCGGTGCCGACGTGCCGGTGTTTGTTCGCGGCCATGCGGCATTTGCCGAAGGGGTTGGCGAAGTGCTCACCCCGGTTGAGGTGGCGGAAAAATGGTACCTGGTTGCCCATCCCGGGGTCAGTATCCCGACCCCGGTCATTTTTCGCGATCCGGAGCTGCCACGAAATACCCCGGTCAGGTCAATAGAAACGTTATTAAAATGTGAATTCGGCAATGATTGCGAGGTTATCGCAAGAAAACGTTTTCGCGAGGTTGATGATGTGCTTTCCTGGCTGTTAGAATACGCGCCGTCGCGCCTGACTGGAACAGGAGCCTGTGTCTTTGCTGAATTCGACACGGAACTCGCTGCCCGCCAGGTGCTTGAGCAAGCCCCGGAATGGTTGCAAGGCTTTGTGGCAAAAGGTGTTAACCTCTCGCCATTGAAGCAAGCCCTGCTCTGAATCATTCGGTTTCCGTCAGTATTGCTGACGAAAGAAGAATGGTGATGAGTACCAAGCCGGGCAAACTGAGCTCCGGTGACAACGTCACCCTGTTCCAGACGTTGCATCGCGCTCTTTAATACACCGCCTGGATGAAATCGCGCCTGGCCCGCACAGTTTTTGGCCCGTTTCATCCACCACTGGACGCATGCCTGAGGTTCTTCTCGTGCCTGATATGAAGCTTTTTGCTGGTAACGCCACCCCGGAACTAGCACAACGTATTGCCAACCGCCTGTACACTTCTCTCGGCGACGCCGCTGTAGGTCGCTTTAGCGACGGCGAAGTCAGCGTACAAATCAATGAAAACGTACGCGGTGGTGATATTTTCATCATCCAGTCCACTTGTGCCCCAACTAACGACAACCTGATGGAATTAGTCGTTATGGTTGATGCCCTGCGCCGTGCTTCCGCAGGCCGTATCACCGCCGTTATCCCTTACTTCGGTTATGCTCGCCAGGACCGTCGCGTTCGCTCTGCTCGTGTACCTATCACCGCTAAAGTTGTTGCTGACTTCCTGTCCAGCGTAGGCGTTGACCGCGTACTGACCGTAGACCTGCACGCTGAACAGATCCAGGGCTTCTTCGATGTCCCGGTGGATAACGTATTCGGTAGCCCAATCCTGCTCGAAGATATGCTGCAGCTGAACCTGGATAACCCAATCGTGGTTTCTCCGGACATCGGCGGCGTGGTTCGCGCTCGCGCTATCGCTAAGCTGCTGAACGATACCGACATGGCTATCATCGACAAACGTCGCCCGCGTGCGAACGTGTCTCAGGTTATGCATATCATCGGCGACGTTGCCGGTCGTGACTGCGTGCTGGTTGATGACATGATCGATACCGGCGGCACGCTGTGCAAAGCGGCTGAAGCGCTGAAAGAGCGTGGTGCTAAACGCGTATTCGCCTACGCAACTCACCCGATCTTCTCCGGCAACGCGGTAAACAACCTGCGTAACTCCGTCATCGACGAAGTGGTTGTCTGCGATACCATCCCGTTAAGCGATGAGATCAAAGCGCTGCCGAACGTTCGCACCCTGACCCTGTCCGGGATGCTGGCCGAAGCGATTCGTCGTATCAGCAACGAAGAATCCATCTCTGCCATGTTCGAACATTAATCGAATCTGGTTAAAAAACCCGCTGCGGCGGGTTTTTTTGTCTATAGTATTTATTTGTATGATTTATGCCAACTTCACTGCCATTCACGTGACAGATGATGCGCTCATGGATGAAACAGTATTGTGAATAAATTATTCTCCTCCGATATCATGCCTTTCCGCGCGCTGATCGACGCCTGCTGGAAAGAGAAGTACAGCTCGGCGCGCTTTATGCGCGACCTGATTGCCGGGATCACCGTCGGTATCATTGCCATTCCGCTGGCGATGGCGTTGGCTATTGGCAGCGGGGTTGCGCCACAGTACGGCCTGTATACCTCGGCCGTCGCGGGGATCGTTATCGCCCTGAGTGGTGGCTCCCGCTTTAGCGTATCCGGCCCCACCGCGGCCTTCGTGGTGATCCTCTATCCCGTTTCGCAGCAGTTTGGTCTCGCAGGCCTGCTGGTGGCGACCCTGATGTCCGGAATATTCCTGATCCTCTTTGGCCTGGCCCGCTTTGGCCGCCTGATCGAATATATTCCGCTGTCGGTGACGCTTGGCTTCACCTCGGGGATTGGTATTACCATCGGGACCATGCAGATTAAAGACTTCCTCGGTCTGCAAATGACGCACGTTCCGGAACACTACTTACAGAAGGTGGGCGCGCTGGTAATGGCGCTGCCGACCATCAACGTTGGCGATGCGGCTATTGGCATCGTCACCCTCGGCACGCTGATCCTCTGGCCACGCCTCGGCCTGCGCCTGCCGGGCCACCTGCCTGCGCTTATCGCCGGCTGCGTGGTCATGCTGTTGGTCAACCTGCTCGGCGGACACGTTGCGACCATTGGTTCCCAGTTCCACTACGTGCTGGCCGACGGCTCTCAGGGCAACGGCATTCCGCAGCTGCTGCCGCAGTTTGTGCTGCCGTGGGATCTCCCGGGCTCCAGCTTCACGCTGAGCTGGGCATCGCTGCATGCGCTGCTGCCCGCCGCATTTTCGATGGCCATGCTCGGGGCCATCGAATCGCTGCTGTGCGCGGTGGTGCTTGACGGCATGACCGGCACCAAACACAAGGCTAACAGCGAACTGGTTGGTCAGGGTCTGGGCAACATTGTCGCCCCGTTCTTCGGTGGTATTACCGCCACTGCCGCGATCGCGCGTTCCGCGGCTAACGTTCGCGCAGGTGCCACCTCACCGGTTTCCGCGGTTATTCACGCTATTCTGGTGATTCTGGCGCTGCTGATCCTCGCGCCGGTGCTGTCCTGGCTGCCGCTGTCGGCGATGGCCGCCCTGCTGCTGATGGTGGCATGGAATATGAGCGAGGCGCATAAGGTCGTGTATCTGCTGCGCAAAGCGCCAAAAGACGACATTATTGTGATGCTGATTTGCATGTCGCTGACCGTGCTGTTTGATATGGTCATCGCTATCAGCGTCGGCATCGTGCTGGCTTCGCTGTTGTTTATGCGCCGGATTGCGCGTATGACGCGTCTGTCGGCGGTTAACGTGTCGGTGCCGGATGATGTGCTGGTACTGCGCGTCATTGGCCCGCTGTTTTTTGCCGCTGCAGAAGGTTTATTCAGCGATCTGGAAACGCGCATTGCCGGTAAACGCATTGTGGTGCTGAAATGGGACGCGGTCCCGGTACTGGATGCCGGTGGCCTGGATGCCTTCCAGCGGTTTGTGAAAAAACTGCCTGAAGGCTGCGAGCTGCGGGTATCTAACCTGGAATTCCAGCCGCTGCGCACCATGGCGCGCGCGGGTATTCAGCCGATTCCTGGCCGTCTGGCATTCTTCCCAAACAAAGATGCCGCCCTGGCAGACATCCTCTGACCGTAGCCCAGCCAAGCAAAGCGCCGCCGGGAATCGCACCGTAGCCTCCCCGGCGTCGCGTGACATCACAGGCAAAAAAAATGGCTCCCTCGGGAGCCATTTTTATCGCAACGTGATTGCTTACGCTTTCAGCAACTGCTCAGCGGTGTCTTTCACGCTCCCCAGCAGAACTTTAACGTCCTCCAGGCACACCGTCGGGTTCAGCAGCGTCAGCTTCAGGCAGGTGATGCCATCCGATTCAGTCACGCCGACGTTGGCGCTCCCCGAAGCCAGCAGAACGTCACCAATACGCTGGTTCAGCAGCGCAACGAACGCCATGTCATCGCTTTCAGGACGGAAGCGGAACAGCACGCTTGCCAGCTGCGGCTCCATCACCAGCTCCAGATGCGGCTGAGTTTTGACAAACGCAGCCACATCACGCGCCAGCGTGACGCCGTTATCAATGATTTCGGCGTACTGCTTTTTGCCCAGCGCTTCAAGACCCATCCACAGCTTCAGCGCATCGAAACGGCGCGTGGTCTGCAGCGACTTCGACACCAGATTCGGCACGCCAGCCTCTTCATCGAATTCTGAGTTCAGGTACGCCGCCTGATAGCGCATCAGCTCGTAGTGACGCGCATCTTTAAGCAGGAACGCGCCGCAGCTGATGGTCTGGAAGAACTGCTTGTGGAAGTCCAGCGTCACGGAGTCCGCCAGCTCAAGACCGTTCAGGAAGTCGCGATACTTCTCAGACAGCAGTAACGCCCCGCCCCACGCTGCATCCACGTGCATCCAGATCTGATGCTCCGCCGCCAGCGCCGCGATATCCGCTAACGGATCGATGGCGCCAGCATCGGTGGTCCCGGCGGTGGCGACAATCGCCATCACCTGCTCGCCGTTGGCTTTCGCCTGAGCCAGCTTGGCTTTCAGGTCAGCCAGATCCATACGCGAGAATGCATCGGTCTTCACCTGAGTGACGGAACGGTAGCCCAGCCCCATCAGCGCCATGTTCTTCTGCACGGAGAAGTGCGCGCTTTCAGAGCAGAACACTTTGATTTTGCTCAGGTCACCGGTCAGACCATTCTGCTGAATGGAATGCCCCTGGCGGGCGAAGAAGGCATCGCGCGCCAGCATCAGGCCCATCAGGTTGCTCTGGGTACCGCCGCTGGTAAACACGCCGGCGTCGCCCGCCGTATAGCCCACCTGCTCGCGCAGCCATTCGATCAGCTTGATCTCAATGATGGTGGCGGACGGGCTCTGGTCCCAGGAGTCCATGCTCTGGTTGGTGGCGTTGATCAGCACTTCCGCCGCCTGGCTAATCACCAGGCTCGGGCAGTGCAGGTGCGCCACGCACTGGGCATGGTGGACTAACAGGCTGTCTTTCAGAAAGTATTCAACCGCACGCTCAATAGCGGCCTGGTTGCCCAGGCCCTGAGACGTAAAGTTCAGGTTGATGCGTTCGCGCAGTTGCTCAACGGTTTTGCCCTGATACATCTCAGGCTGCTTCAACCATTCAACGACCGCTCGCGTACTCTGCTCGATAGCATCCTGATAGGCGGCAATGCTTTGCGCCGAGCCGGACAGAATCGGGTTTACGTCTGACATTCGATCCAACTCCGTTTAAACCGGCTTCACGCCAGCGCCCAGCAGGGCGTTTTCGAATTTATCGAGGAACACTTCCAGCTCAGCGTTGGTGATCAGCAGAGACGGCAGCAGACGCAGTACGCAACCGTTGCGGCCCCCACGCTCCAGAATCAGCCCATTTTCGAAGCATTTTTTCTGCAGCAGCGCGGACAATTCGCCATCGGCCGGGTAGCAGCCCATATGATCCTGCGCTTCGTTCGGCTTCACGATCTCAATACCAATCATCAGACCCAGACCACGTACATGACCAATCACCGGGTAGCGTTTCTGCAGGTCAGCCAGCTTGCCTTTCAGCCACTCGCCCTGGGCAGCCACTTTATCGGCAATGTTGTCGTCTTTGAGGATCTTCAGCGTCATCAGGCCGGTCGCCATCGCCAGCTGGTTGCCACGGAAGGTGCCGGTGTGGTGGCCCGGGGCCCATGCGTCGAACTGCTTTTTAATGCCCAGAACCGCCAGCGGCAGACCGCCGCCAACCGCTTTGGACATCACAATGATATCTGGCTCAATGCCAGCGTGTTCGAAGGCGAACAGCTTACCGGTACGTGCGAAACCAGCCTGAACTTCATCGATGATCAGCAGAATGCCGTGTTCCTGAGTCACTTTACGAATACGTTGCAGCCACTCAACCGGCGCCGGGTTCACGCCGCCTTCGCCCTGCACGGCTTCAAGGATCACGGCCGCAGGTTTACGCACGCCACTTTCAACGTCGTTAATCAGGTTTTCGAAGTAATAGGTTAATGCTTTGACGCCAGCCTCGCCGCCGATACCCAGCGGGCAGCGGTACTCATGCGGATACGGCATGAACTGCACTTCCGCCATCATGTTGCTGACGGCTTCTTTCGGTGACAGGTTGCCGGTCACGGACAGCGCGCCGTGGGTCATCCCGTGGTAACCGCCGGAGAAGCTGATCACGCTGGAACGGCCGGTCACTTTTTTCGCCAGCTTCAGGGCCGCTTCAACGGCATCTGCGCCGGACGGACCGGTGAATTGCAGGCAATATTCTTTGCCCTGCCCCGGTAATAAGGACAGTAAATAAGATGAAAATTCATCTTTTAATGGGGTAGTAAGATCAAGCGTATGTAACGGTAAGCCGCTTGTGATGACACTTTGAATGCTCTGCAGCACTTCAGGATGATTATGACCAAGCGCCAGGGTTCCGGCACCTGCCAGGCAATCAAGATATTGATTATTTTCTACGTCAGTAATCCAGACGCCCTGCGCTTTAGCGATGGCTAATGGCAGTTTACGTGGATAGCTGCGGACATTAGATTCAAACTCAGCCTGTCTTGCTAAAAAGGTATCATTGCTCTGTGGTAATGAATTAGCACTTAAAGTATCAATACGGACTTTATCCGTCATCATATCACTCCTACAACCAGGTGTAGATTAACGCCTGATTGAATAAATGGTTATAAGGATTACCTGTAAAAAAGCGCGGCTAATATATGTTGTTTTAGCGTTGGACTCAATCATTTATTTTAAGGTCTGAAACATCGTTTAATTTTCATTTAAAATCAATGAGTAACACCGACGCAGCGCCCTCAATTTTATTAAATTTTGTTACCATTTGTCTTAAAGACCTCTCCGCAGAAGCCTCCCGCATGATGTATTAAAAGCCATCTTATTTTCATGGTTTTATTATTCACTTACACGAATTTACCATTAATAATGTAAGCACTAACCGCCGAATGCATGATTTTTCACTTGTTTATGCTGAAATAAAATAAAAAAGTCGATCCCTCTGGATAAATCACTTACTATGGCGCGCTTATTTGCAGGCTCTGTAAATAAAGAACTAATGCGCATCACCCGGTAACGCGTACAGGCGAAACACGTTATCGACAACAGGAGCCTTTCCTGGGTTGTCATCAGAAATGTTCGCGGGCGGACATTTCGTAAGGCGAAGACGCTTCCCTTATGCCGAGAATGAAAATTTTCTAGCCATGCTTTCATGGCGCCCTGATATGAGATTGTTATGACACGCATTTATCCACAATTCATCGTTGCCAAATTTGGCGGCACCAGCGTCGCTGATTTTGACGCGATGAACCGCAGTGCCAGCATTGTTCTTGCTGATCCCAACGTTCGTTTAGTCGTTCTTTCTGCTTCGGCAGGCGTGACCAACCTGCTGGTCGAACTTTCTGAAGGTCTGGAAAGCCATCGGCAATTAGACAAGCTCGAGACGTTACGTACTATCCAGTACAACATTATTTCCCGCCTGAAGCAGCCTTCGGTTATCAGCAAGGAAATCGATAATCTCCTCGACAATATCGGCCGCCTGGCGCAAACCGCCGCGGCGTCGCCTTCCACCGCGCTGAGTGATGAACTCGTGAGCCACGGCGAGCTGATGTCTTCGCTGCTCTTTACCGAGGTCATGCGCGAGCGCGAGGTCGAAGCCAGCTGGTTTGATGCGCGCAGCGTGATTCGCACTAACGCCAACTACGGTTGCGCTGAGCCGGACGTCGCCGCGCTGGCTGAACTGGCCGAAATGCACCTGCGCCCACGCCTTGAGCAGGCCATCATGATTACCCAGGGGTTTATTGGCCGCGATGCCAGCGGGCACACCACGACGCTCGGCCGCGGTGGGAGCGACTATACCGCGTCGCTGCTCGGCGAAGCCCTCCACGCGGCACGGGTGGATATCTGGACCGACGTGGCCGGTATTTATACAACCGACCCGCGTATTGCGCCTAATGCCAAACGGATCGACCGCATCTCGTTTGCCGAAGCGAGCGATATGGCAGCCTACGGCGCGAAAGTGCTACACCCCGCCACGCTGATGCCGGCGATGCGCAAAAACATTCCGGTGTTCGTTGGCTCCAGCAAAAATATCGCCGCTGGCGGTACGCTGGTTTGCTGCACGACGGACAACCCGCCGCGCTACCGTGCGGTGGCGGTGCGCCGCAAGCAAACGCTGCTGCGTTTGCACAGCCTGGATGCACAACCGTCCTGCCATTTCTTAGCGCAGATGTTTGCGCTGTTAGCGCGTCATTCGGTGGCCGCCGATCTGGTGACAACCTCCGAAAACAGCATTGCGCTCGCGCTGGACTCCACTCACGCCACCTCGGGTGAAGATCACACGCTGACCACATCGTTATTTACCGAGCTGTCTTCCCACTGTCGCGTAGAAGTGGAAACCGGCCTGGCGCTGGTGACGCTGGTCGGCAATCAGCTTACGCAGGTCTCTGGCGTGTTTAAGGATGTTTTTGCCTGGCTTGAGACGCATGCGGTTCGTATGGTCTGCCACGGCGCCTCCAGCAATAATCTTTGCATTCTGCTGCCCGCGGATGAAGCCGATAGCGCCGTTAAGGCCCTGCATTTGCGGCTGTTTGAGTCATAAGGTGATAAAAACAAAAAGTCCCGGTCTTAACGGCCAGGACTTTGTTAACTGTCTCAGTGGCTCCTTCACGGAGCCCTTATTTAGCCAGGACGGTGTGATGACCCACCGCCGCGACGGCAGCGCTTGTCGTAGTGACGAACCCACCAGTACCGATCGCTCACCTGCTCGTGCCCGCCGACACGCGCCCCGGCCAGCCAAAGAATCGCGCCGACGAAGATGCTGAGTACGGCCCCGTGCGCAAAGAATTGCGGGAGGTCAAGCTGCGGCAGCTGGTTTAAAATAGAATAACCGACGCCGACGACCATCACGAGCAGGCCTAACCCCATGAGCACATTACCGAGTAACGAAGCGTTTTTGCGTTTCATAGTGTCACCTCCGTAGATTGGCTTTGGGTTTCGGGATATATCCCTATTCCATGTGTGTAAAGTATAGACAACACCGCTGTGGATAAGTGCGCTACCGATCACAAATAGGCACATATCATCAACATAACTTTACATTTAAGTTACTGATATGCTTTTCAATGCGCATTATCACTCTGGAAAACTATTCCGTTTTTTACGCTTTCAGCGCTTATTTTTGTCAAGCAGCCCGTCACGACGTAAACTAGCCGCCGGAAAGATTGCCCACTCAGGAACAATAACGTGACGATTAAACTGATTGTCGGCCTCGCAAACCCCGGCGCAGAGTACGCGGGGACGCGCCATAACGCTGGCGCCTGGTACGTCGATTTACTGGCTGAACGCTTTCGTGCCCCGCTGCGCGAAGAGAGTAAATTTTTTGGCTACACCTCGCGCATTAACCTAGCGGGGGAAGATGTCCGCCTGCTGGTGCCCACCACTTTTATGAACCTTAGCGGCAAAGCCGTGGCGGCGCTGGCAACCTTCTATCGCATTAATCCAGATGAAATTCTGGTGGCCCACGACGAACTGGATCTCCCGCCTGGCGTCGCGAAGTTTAAGCTGGGCGGCGGCCACGGCGGTCATAATGGGTTAAAAGATATCATCAGCAAATTAGGCAATAACCCTAATTTTCATCGCTTACGTATCGGGATCGGCCATCCGGGCGATAAAAGTAAAGTTGTCGGTTTTGTCCTCGGCAAACCGCAGGCAGCAGAACAGAAGCTGATCGACGATGCGGTAGACGAAGCGGCGCGCTGCACCGAAATCTGGCTGAAAGACGGGCTGACTAAAGCCACGAACCGATTACACGCTTTTAAGGCGCAATAGACCGACGACTGCGGTATTTTTTCCGTATGACGTGTATAATGCGCAAAGTTATTTACTTTTCTACAATCTGTTCAAGCTAACAGGTTGAATATCAAAAGATTAAGGTGATTTAAACATGGGATTCAAATGCGGTATCGTCGGTTTGCCAAACGTAGGCAAATCCACCCTGTTCAACGCGCTCACGAAAGCCGGTATTGAAGCGGCGAACTTCCCGTTCTGTACTATCGAGCCGAACACAGGCGTCGTACCGATGCCCGATCCGCGTCTGGACCAGCTGGCGGAAATCGTTAAACCGCAGCGTATCCTGCCGACCACCATGGAATTCGTTGATATCGCGGGCCTGGTAAAAGGCGCGTCCAAAGGTGAAGGCCTGGGTAACCAGTTCCTGACCAACATCCGCGAAACCGAAGCGATCGGCCACGTTGTACGCTGCTTCGAAAACGACAACATCATCCACGTTAATAACAAAGTGGACCCGGCTGACGATATCGACGTTATCAACACCGAGCTGGCGCTGTCTGACCTTGATACCTGCGAGCGCGCCCTGCACCGCGTTCAGAAGAAAGCCAAAGGCGGCGATAAAGACGCAAAAGCCGAACAGGCCGCGCTGGAAAAATGCCTGCCGCAGCTGGAAAACGCCGGTATGCTGCGCGCGCTGAAAACCCTGACGGACGAAGATAAAGCGGCCATCAAATACCTGAGCTTCCTGACCCTGAAGCCAACCATGTATATCGCTAACGTCAACGAAGATGGTTTCGAGAACAACCCGTACCTCGACAAAGTGCGTGAAATCGCCGCTGCCGAAGGTTCCGTTGTGGTTGCCGTATGCGCCGCCGTTGAAGCCGACATCGCAGAACTCGACGATGCTGACCGTGAAGAATTCATGGCCGAAATGGGCCTGGAAGAGCCGGGCCTGAACCGCGTGATCCGCGCCGGTTACGAACTGCTTAACCTGCAAACCTACTTCACCGCAGGCGTAAAAGAAGTGCGCGCATGGACCATCCCGGTCGGCGCTACCGCGCCGCAGGCAGCCGGTAAAATCCACACCGACTTCGAAAAAGGCTTTATCCGCGCGCAGACCATCGCGTTTGAAGACTTTATCACCTACAAAGGTGAACAAGGCGCGAAAGAAGCCGGCAAGATGCGTGCTGAAGGGAAAGATTACATCGTCAAAGATGGCGACGTGATGAACTTCCTGTTTAACGTCTAAATAAAATGTGTTGTCTTATGAGGTTTCGCTGAATCTCATAGAATCGCAAATAACCACAAAATCCACGCAGTTGCGTGGATTTTTTTATTTCATAGCGTCTCAACTCATCCCGTACCAACGCGGTCAAAAATGCGTACATGGATGGGGACAACATTCTTCCATCTTCATTTTAACTGAGTACAATAACGGTATAATAAATATACAAGATCCCATTATGCTCGCTGATACGCAATGCCGAGCTGCCAAGCCGAAAGAAAAACGCTAAAGCGGTGACCATTTTAGTTGACCACTACACAGACCCTTTACAGCGAAGAATCTCCGTCGATTTAATAAGGGAGCCCTCACTGGCCCCTGTCAGGATCACACTTTTCAGCTCAGGATATTCACTTATAAAAACCAGGTGTTATTATCCATCCTGTAAATACCTTTCAACTCAACCCGAGGCTTTGATGCTGGAGAATGTAATCATCCGATAATCAGTTACTCGACCTTTTCAGGCCGAACTGATTATCAATGCGCCGAAATCGAATGCGGGCACCGCTGTGTGTTTGCACGTTTTGCACATGATGATTAAACAGGTTTTCCAGTATGAATTTATCCCGTCAGGAACAACGTACCTTACACGTTCTCGCCAAAGGTGGTCGCATTGCGCACGTCCGCGATGCATCTGGCCGCGTCACCGCCGTTGAATGCTACACCCGCGAAGGGCTGTTGCTGACCGACTGCACCCTTGCCACCTTCAAAAAACTCAAAACCAAAAAACTGATCAAGTCCGTCAACGGTCAGCCCTACCGCATCAACACCAGCGGGCTGAATAACGTTCGCGCACAGCTTGATAACCGCTAAGGAGAGCATGATGGATATCAGCACCCTTATTTCCTCATCCCGACACATCCAGCTGTCAGCGGAGGAAAGTAAAATCCCCTGGGACGAACCGGCCTTCAGCCAGCGCATGCTGGCAAACCATTTGTCGCAGGACCACGACTGGGCCAGCCGCAGGCAGGAGGTCATTAAGCAGCAGGTCGAGTGGATCGCCAGCCAGTTACCCCCTGGCGCACATATCCTCGATCTCGGCTGCGGTCCCGGCTTTTATACCCACCGCTTAGCGGAGCGCGGATTTCACTGCACCGGCGTGGATTTCTCGCCGGCATCCGTGAGCTGGGCCCGTCAGCAGGCGCAGAACGCCGGATTGCATATCGACTATGTTCAGCAGGATGTCCGCGCATACTGGCCGGATAAATCGTTCGATTTCATCATGATGACATTCGGGGAACTGAATGTGTTTAGCACGGCGGATGCGCGCTCACTCGTCAGCCGCTGCGCGCTGTGGCTGGAAACGGGTGGCAGGCTGCTCACTGAAGTCCATACTTTCGACGAAGTTAAGCGTCAGGGAATGGCTGAAGCGAACTGGCAACGCTGTCAGGACGGGCTGTTTCTGGGCGTCCCTCATCTGCTTCTGACGGAACATGGCTGGGATGAAGCCGCGCAGACCAGCTCAACGCTGTTCTGGGCCATAGAGGAAAACGGTCGAACCACCCGTTTCGGCAGCCAGATGACGGCCTGGCGCGATGACGAATGCATCAGCCTGCTCGACAATGCCGGGTTTACCCTGCTTCCTCCTCCTGAAAGCTACGACTGGCCAGTCAGCGAGACATTTGAAGGGAAGCTGTTTGTTCTGCTGGCTGAAAAAGCAAATATCTCAGAGAAACACTCTCTTAATGCTCAACGCAATAAAAGGAATTCCAGATTGGATATCCCACGTATTTTTACCATCAGTGAAAGCGAACACCGCATCCACAACCCGTTCACCGAAGAGAAGTACGCCACGCTGGGCCGTGTGCTGCGCATGAAACCGGAGACCCGCATTCTTGACCTCGGCAGCGGCTCGGGCGAGATGCTCTGTACCTGGGCCCGGGACCACGCCATTACCGGTGTCGGTATCGATATGAGCCAGTTGTTCAGCGAGCAAGCCAGACGCCGCGCCGAAGAGCTCGGCGTCAGCGACCGGGTTCAGTTCATCCATAACGACGCCGCCGGATACGTTACAGAAGAGAAATGCGATGTGGCGGCCTGTGTCGGTGCGACATGGATAGCCGGTGGGTTTGCCGGGACCGTCGGGCTGCTAGCTCAAAGCCTGAAACCGGGTGGGATCATGCTTATCGGTGAACCCTACTGGCGTCAGCAACCTGCGACGGACGAGATTGCCCAGGCCTGTGGCGTCAGCTCGACGACCGATTTTATGACGCTACCAGGGCTTGTCAGCGCGTTCGACGACCTCGGCTATGACGTGGTGGAAATGGTACTGGCAGATCAGGAAGGCTGGGACCGCTATGAGGCCGCGAAATGGCTGACCATGCGCCGCTGGCTGGAGGCCAATCCTGATGACGACTTCGCAGCGGAAGTCAGGGCCGAGCTAACACTCTCGCCGAAACGCCACGTAACGTACGCGCGGGAATACTTTGGCTGGGGCGTGTTCGCGCTCATTGCCAGGTAACAACAAGCCCCGGTATTTCTGACTGGAGATGCCGGGGCTTAGCCATTGTTTTGATCTGATGCATCACCTGCACAATACATATTCTGTATTTTTATTAATCAGGATGTCACCATAAGGAGCATCATATGTCACAACATGAACAGTTCTGTCAGGCTTGCGGGATGCCGATGTCTGCACCTGATGCACACAGTGCCAGCGATCGATATTGCGCATACTGCATCGACAGCAACGGCAATCTAAAACCCTGGGAAGACGCGGTATCAGGCTTAGCCAGCTTCCTTGATTCCTGGCAAAAAGTCGGCCCGGAAGAAGCCCGGAAACGGGCAAAACGTTATCTGACGGCAATGCCCGCCTGGGCTCATAAAGCGGAAGAGTGAAATGTATTTCTGCTGCTCAATCAGCATTGAAGCACATGCCGTACGTCAGTATTTGTGACTATAACTCAACCAGCCAGTTTCCTGGCTGGTTGCACACTCACACAAATCAGCGCTGCCATCATTCCGACATCGAAAGCAAACCATCATCCAGTCGATTCCCCTGGATTTTTATGCCTGCTAACAAAGCATCCATATTAGCCAAATCCTCTTCGCTCAATTCAAGATCAATCGCTTTAATGTTGTCGTCTATATAGGAAACTTTATCCATCCCGGGAATCGGTACGATCCATGGTTTTTGTGCCAATAACCATGCCAGAGCTACCTGTACAGGTGTCGCTCCTTTACTGGCTGCGACCTCCCGGAGCATGCTGACTAACGGCATATTCGCTTTTATTGCCTCTGGGGTGAAGCGCGGAAAGTTTGCACGTAAATCAGTCGCGCTATCGAATTTTGTTGAGGAATCAATCGTTCCCGTCAGGAATCCGGTCCCCAGAGGTCCCCAGGGCACAAACCCGATTCCCAATTCCTCACAAACGGGCAATACTTCTGCTTCAGGCTCACGGGTCCACAAAGAGTACTGGTTTTGCACGGCTGCGACTGGCATGACTGCATGTGCCCGACGAATGGTTGCAGCACCAACTTCGGATAAACCATAGTGACGGATCTTACCTTCCTTTATTAAATCTCCCAGCGTACCTGCAACATCTTCAATAGGGACATTCGGATCCACACGGTGCTGATAAAAGAGATCGATATAATCTGTTTTCAGGCTTTTCAGGGATGCTTCAGCAACAGCGCGGATATTTTCAGGACGACTATCAACGCCCGTTGTCACACCATTTTCCAGTTTGAAACCAAATTTGGTCGCAATAAGCGCTTTTTCACGATGTGCAGATAACGCCTTACCCACAAGTTTTTCATTCGTATAGGGGCCATAGGCCTGAGCAGTGTCAAAAAAGTTAATCCCCCTGTCGAGCGCAGCATGAAGAACGTTAATCCCGGTCCGATCATCAACGGCGCTACCGGTTCCAAAGCTTAAATTCATTGCCCCCATGCCTAATGCTGATACGGTTAATCCGCTACGACCTAACTGACGATATTTCATATTAATTTCCTTACTCATTAAACGCGGGCGATGCCCAGGCTGTCATGTACATAAAGTGATGGTTCAATCACCATACGGTTAATTAGATCGGCAATACTTAGCCGGGAAACGCTGCTGCCCCGAAAGGGTTCATTTCTGTGCGTTAGTCCATATTCAACTTCATGCCCATTGGAAAACCACGCAGGCCGGATGATGGTATGATCGAGCCCTGCATTTTCTATAATTTTTGCTGATTCCCGATAAGGCGCCAAAATACTGCCGTATTTCTCTCCCGGCACTTCATCATATATTCCCATTGAGCTAATGAAGATCAAACGACGCACGCCCGTTGATTTCATTGCACGAATAATCGTCGCGGCCTGCTCCTTCATATTTCCGGATAAATTGGCGTACACAATATCTTTACCGCGCATGGCGAGCCTGAGTTGTTCATCATTGAGAACATCCCCTTCAATCAGGGTCACCCTGGCGGTATCCGGGTTTTGCAGGCGTGCACTGTTACGTAAATACAGCGTTAACTGAGCCTGGCTGTTATCCAGTAAGTAGCGGGTAACCACTCGGGCAAGAGAGCCCGCAGCCCCCAGAATCAATACGTTTGTCATTCTTCCCTTCCTCATTTCAAATCACTGAGGGCAATACTAGAGGGTGTGATTGTGTTTGTATGTGGATTTATACCGCATTCAGAATTCTCAATTATGGGATAATCAAAACCACTTTGATGAGCGACAGGTGATAAAAGGTTATATTCATGAGCGCGACTCATAACGCTTATCCAGCCTACGATGATTATTAATTGCCGCCGGGTCGCTATTATTGAACGCAGTATCCTTCCTTAAGCAGGCATGTATGAACCGTTCTCCCTCCGTTAAGACAACCGGACTACTTTTTATTATGATCCTCAGCGCCCTGATGGCGTTTACGTCCTTGTCTACCGATATTTATCTTCCCGCAATGCCCATTATGGCGAAGGAATTGCAGGGTGATGCAGAATTAACTATCACCGGCTTTTTGATTGGCTTTTGTCTGGCGCAGCTTATCTGGGGGCCGATCAGCGATCGCTTCGGTCGTCGCCCTCCCCTGATAATTGGCATGGTGTTATTTATTATCGGTTCAGCAGGATGCGCGCTTTCTACTGATATCACGCATATCGTTTTCTGGCGGGTATTTCAGGCGCTGGGGGCCTGCACCGGCCCGATGCTAGCGCGCGCGATGATTCGTGATCTGTTTAGCCGTACTCGCGCCGCCCAGATGCTTTCAACATTAACCATTGTCATGGCGATTGCCCCTATTGTTGGCCCACTGCTTGGTGGGCAGATGATTAAATTCACCTCATGGCATGCCATTTTCTGGTTGTTGACGGCCATTGGCGTATTCATGCTGCTGTCACTCTACTGGCTGCCTGAGACATTGCCGCTTGAACGTCGTATATCGTCCTCAATTGGTGGTGCGTTCCGGACATATTATCGGTTGATCCGTAACGTGAACTTTATGAAGTTCACCCTTTGTCTGACGTTTTATTATGTGGCCGTTTATGCATTTATTGCAGGCTCTCCTTTTGTCTATATCACGTATTTCCATGTAGATCCGCAGCATTACGGTTGGTTGTTTGCCGTCAACATTGTTGGCGTAATGGGGCTAAGTGCGGTTAACCGTCGCCTGGTACAACGTTACCCACTGGAAACGCTCTTAAAAAGCGCCGTGCTGATTGCCGCTACAGCGTCCCTGGTGCTGGCGGTTGCGACAAAACTGAATGTCGGTGGAATCGCCCTGATTGCTCTCGCAATTTTCATCCTGTTTTCAATGAATGGCGTTATTGCCGCCACCGCAACGGCCGCCGCTCTGGATTCGGCACCGAATGCTGCAGGGTCGGCTTCAGCACTGATTGGTTCACTCCAGTACGGCAGTGGCATCGTTTCATCATTGCTGTTAGCGATGTTCAGCGATGGAACCCCCTGGACGATGGGCTGGATTATCACCCTTTTCACTTTGGCCAGCGCAGCAATGGCGCTGACCACCCGAATGAGTAAGGCCGGTCATTAACTATTTTTGCCAAAGAAGGCATCAAGCTGCCCCATCGCTGCATTGACATAGCGCGGTACCCGCAAGTTTCTTAAAGACAACAATCTCCAGTAGCCATGCAGAAGCAGTGTTCATCGCTCATTTATGAGTACTGCTAATTAACCTTAGAAAATTTTACCCTCTAATCAAATAAATAAGGCTGCGCTAAGCTCTTTTCACACCCAGGATTGAGGATATTCATGTGCAAACGGTAAAACTGAACAACGGCATTGAAATGCCCCTGGCAGGCTTCGGCGTTTTCCAGATGACGGACGCGGCTGAATGTGAGCGTGCGGTGATTGACGCCATAGAAACGGGTTATCGTCTGATTGATACTGCCGCCGCCTATCAGAACGAAACTCAGGTCGGAAATGCCATAAAGCGTAGCGGTGTTAATCGCGAAGAGCTGTTTATCACCACCAAACTATGGGTACAGGACGTGAATTATGAGGGCGCAAAGGCCCAGTTTGAGCGTTCAATTAACCGACTCCAGCTGGACTATATCGACCTGTATTTAATCCACCAACCCTACAATGATGTCCACGGTGCCTGGCGAGCAATGGAAGAATTGCTCGCTGCCGGGCGAATTCGCGCCATTGGCGTCAGTAATTTTCATCCGGACAGGCTTGCCGATCTCATCGCGTTCAATAACGTCGTACCGGCGGTCAATCAAATTGAAGTGAACCCTTTTAATCAGCAACTCCACGCTGCACCGTGGATGCTAAGCCGACAGGTCCAGCCTGAAGCCTGGGCGCCTTTCGCCGAAGGAAAGAATGGACTGTTTGAACATCCGGTTCTGGCGGCCATCGCTCAGAAATACGGCAAGAGCATTGGGCAAGTTATCCTGCGCTGGCTCTACCAGCGAAGCATTATATCGCTGGCCAAAACGGTCAAAAAAGCGCGCATGGCAGAAAATATCGCTATTTTTGATTTTGAGATAAGCGGTGACGATATGCAGAAAATAACCGCTATCGATACCGCGACAAGCGCATTTTTCTCCCACCGTGATCCGGCGCGAGTGGAATGGATTGCAGACTGGAAACTGGATATTTGAGGTAAATCATGATTAAAACCGTAAAAGCGTTGGGTACCGATGCCGCAAACAACCCCTTGCGGGAATTCAGCATCAAACGCCGTGGATTATTAAATGATGATGTGGAAATAGAAATTCTCTACTGCGGCATCTGCCACTCTGATTTACATCAAATCAAAAATGATTTTGGCGGCACTCATTATCCGGTTATTCCCGGGCATGAAATCGTTGGCCGGGTGATTGCTGTTGGTAATGATGTCACCCAATTTAAACCGGGTGATTTTGCCGCTGTCGGCTGCATTGTTGATTCCTGCGGCGAGTGCCCTGCCTGCCGCCACGATCTGGAGCAATTCTGCGAATCGGGTACGACATTGTCATTTAATACGCCAGATAAACATCTGGGCGGCATGACCTACGGTGGATTCTCACAAACCTATGTTTGCCGGGAAAGCTACACGTTGAAAATGCCTGATAACTTAGATCTTGCCGCCGCCGCGCCATTACTTTGTGCCGGTATTACCGTCTATTCGCCACTCAAACACTGGCAAGCCGGTGCCGGTAAAGTAGTGGGGATCCTGGGCATTGGCGGGCTTGGGCATGTTGCGATAAAAATAGCAAAAGCCATGGGCGCACATGTTGTGGTCTTTACGACATCGCAGGCTAAAGTCGAGGATGCGCATCGCTTAGGCGCACACGAAGCGGTACTCTCTTCCGATACAGAACAAATGGCAAAATTTGTCGGCAAACTGGATCTGATTTTAGATACCGTATCAGCAAAGCATGACATTAATGCGTATCTGAAATTATTAAAAATTGATGGTTCCGTGGTGCTTGTCGGGCTGCCCCCAGAACCTATTGAAATTTCCGCATTTAATGTCGTGAAAGGCCGTCGTAGCTTCTCAGAATCCAATATTGGCGGCATTGCTGAAACCCAGGAGATGCTTAATTTCTGTGCCGAGAACAATATTACCGCAGATATCGAACTGATTGATGCCAGCCAGATAAATGACGCATTCAGCAGGCTGGAAAAAGGTGATGTGAAATACCGCTTTGTGATAGATATGACAACATTGAAATAATCAGTGTCTTGCTATGCAGCCTTCGGGCTGCTTTTTTTCGCTAACCCTATGAGCCCCCCCTGCACCACCTTATGATCTCACATCAACAATAACAGTATTTTCTGTGATGGTAATAGCACAATTCGGATGTAAAACTCCTGTAGCACAGTTAATTTATGTTTTTTATTCATAGGCGCTTGCGTTCTGGCTATCTTAATCAACCGCGCTCAACCCCTTATGATGTCCTCGTTCCGTCATATTGTTGAAAATATTACTTACGAGGTTTCTCATGAAAAGTACCGTATTGATTCTCTCCGCACTTTTATCTCTGTTTACCATTAACAGCGCATTTTCCGCACAGGCAATCGCCAGTGATGCCGGTAAAGTAAAAATGGGCGTGGTATCCGCCAGTGGTGCCAGCACGCTGGACGATCTCGTCGCCCAACTCTCAACACAAGCAGATAAACAGGGCGCCTCTTCTTTTAAAGTGCTGTCGGCGACAGGCAATAATAAACTGCATGGCGTAGCAGAGATTTATCAATAATCCTGCCCGGTTCATGTTCGCGGGTTCATTTAATCCTCTGACCGGTTATAAACAGAGTGAAGCTGATAATGATTAAACTCGAGCAACTGCTAACCGAAATAACCCAATGGATAGACGACAATATCCATCAACCACTCAGTATCAATGATGTTGCCGCGCGCGCGGGATACTCAAAATGGCATCTCCAGCGCGTTTTCTTTCAGACGAAGGGACAGAATATTGCGGCATATATTCGGGATAAGAAACTGGCGTTAGCGGCAAACGATCTCATCGTTAGCCGCGATAAGGTGCTTGATATCGGCTTTCGCTATGGTTTTGAATCCCAGCAGTCCTTCACCCGTTCATTCTCTAAGAAATACAACGTTCCACCTCAAGCGTATCGCCGCTTATATACCGAAAAGCATTTTTAAACTGCACTGATAATAAGAGTCAAATATGATGAAAAGTTCGGTGGCTTATTCGCCTCTGGCTATGCTATGCATTTTTGCTATGACGACAGGGTTGGCTGGATGCGACAGTAAGGACGCATCTTCTGCCAGCAACGATATTCCTCCCGATGTTATTGTCGAGACAATAAAAGCAACGCCCCTGACCCTGACCCAAGATCTCCCGGCAAGAACGGTGGCATCCCGTATTGCGGAAATCCGCCCGCAGGTTTCAGGGATTGTGCTGTCCCGTGATTTTACCGAAGGCAGCGACGTTAAAGCCGGTCAGCCGCTCTACCATATCGACCCGGCAACCTTCCGCGCTTCCGTCGATAATGCCCGGGCCACAGTCAACCAGGCGAAGGCCCAGTCACAGCTCGCCCAGACGACGCTTTCCCGCTATCGCGCACTGAGCGGCAAGGATTATATCAGCCGTCAGGATCTCGATCAGGCTCAGGCCACTGCCCACCAGTCGCGTGCGGCTATCGATGCAGCCAGCGCCGCCCTTCGCTCTGCTGAAATCGATCTGGCTCACAGCACGGTGACATCACCACTGAATGGCCGCATCGGGTTATCGAGCGTAACGGAGGGGGCACTGGTTCAGAACGGTCAAAGTCGCGCGCTGGCTACCGTGCAGCAACTCGATCCGATGTACGTTGATATCACCCAGCCGGGCGAAGCATGGCTGCGATTACAGAGTGCGCTGGCGAACGGCCAGATTAAGCAGGAAAACGGCAAAGTACCTGTCCATGTGCTCATGCAGGACGGAAGCCCGTATCCGCTGAACGGCACGCTGGCGTTCTCTGATGTCACGGTGGATCAGACCACGGGCGCAATTACCCTACGCGCCATTATTCCTAACCCGAATCATCAACTGCTACCCGGCATGTTTGTTCGCGCCCGTCTTGAAGAAGGTATCGCTCCAGACGCACTGCTGGTTGCCCAGCAGGCGGTCACCCGCACACCACGCGGTGACGCCACGACGCTCGTTGTCGATAAGCAAAATCGGGTACAGCCCCGCGCGATAACCGTGGCGGGAACATCTGGCGATCGCTGGCAGGTCACCGAAGGCCTTCAGGCGGGTGAACGGGTCATTGTTTCAGGCAGTCAACGCGCTAAACCCGGCGAGGTTGTGACTCCGCATGAACGCGTCACGCGATCCGGTTCGTCTTCACAGGAATAATCATCCATGTCTAAATTATTTATTAACCGCCCTATTTTCGCCTGGGTGCTGGCTATTATCGTGATGATTGCCGGGGGGATTGCGATTATGGGATTACCCGTGGAGCAATACCCGGACGTCGCGCCAACGGCGGTACAGATCCGCGTGAGCTATCCTGGTGCCGATGCCACCACGCTGCAAAACAGCGTGACGCAGGTGATTGAGCAGAACATGACGGGTCTGGATGGCCTGATGTACATGTCCTCAACCAGTGACTCCTCCGGGACGCTGCAACTGACCCTCTCCTTTAAAAACGGCACCGACCCGGATATCGCACAGGTTCAGGTGCAGAATAAGCTTCAGGTCGCCACGCCCCTGTTGCCGCAGGAAGTGCAGCAACAGGGGATTACGGTGATGAAATCCTCCAGCACCTTCTTCCTGGTCCCCGGCTTTGTTGACGAAGCCGGGCGCATGAGCATGGAAGACATCGCCGACTTCGTGGCATCGACCATTAAAGATCCGATCAGCCGTATTGACGGCGTGGGCGACACGACGCTGTTTGGTTCACAGTACGCGATGCGCATCTGGCTGGATCCCAACAAGCTCAACAACTATCAGCTAACCCCTGTTGATGTCAGCAATGCCCTTAAGGTACAGAACGCGCAGATCGCAGCAGGCCAACTGGGCGGTGCGCCCGCAATGAAAGGCCAACAGTTAAATGCGTCCATCATTGCGCAAACCCGCCTCACCTCGCCGGAAGAGTTCGGGAACATTTTGCTGAAGGTCAACAGCGATGGCTCGCAGGTCACACTACATGATGTGGCGCGGATCGAACGCGGCGGCGAGAACTACCAGTTTGTGGTGAAAATAAACGGCAAACCGGCTTCCGCGTTGGGGATCCAGCTCGCCAGCGGAGCAAACGCCATGGATACCGCCAAAGCTATTCGCGCGAAACTGGCTGAACTGGAGCCATATTATCCGCAAGGGTTAAAGGTCGTTTACCCTTATGACACCACGCCGTTTATCAGCATCTCGATTCATGAGGTGGTGAAGACGCTGTTTGAGGCGATTATCCTCGTCTTCCTCGTGATGTATCTGTTCCTGCAAAGCTTCCGTGCGACGCTTATTCCCACTATCGCGGTGCCGGTCGTGCTGCTGGGGACGTTCGGCATCCTGAGCGCGCTGGGCTACTCGATCAATACCCTGACAATGTTCGGGATGGTGCTGGCCATCGGCCTGCTGGTTGATGACGCCATTGTGGTGGTAGAGAACGTTGAGCGCGTGATGGCCGAAGAAGGCCTCAAGCCCCGTGCGGCGACGCGAAAATCGATGGAGCAGATCCAGGGCGCACTGGTGGGGATTGCGCTGGTCCTGTCCGCGGTATTTATTCCGATGGCCTTTTTTGGCGGCAGTACGGGCGTCATTTATCGCCAGTTCTCCATCACTATCGTTTCGGCGATGGTGCTGTCAGTGCTGGTTGCACTCACCCTGACGCCCGCACTTTGCGCCACCATCCTGAAACCGGTCAAACCTGGTGAACACGCTAAAGATCGTGGGCTGTTTGGCTGGTTCAACCGCCGCTTCGATGCCAGCAGCTCACACTACTCGCGTGCCGTTGCCCGTATGCTGAACGGTACCGGGCGCTATTTGATCGTCTACGGCGTGATCGTGCTCGGTATGGCCTGGCTGTTTGCCCGTCTGCCGACCGCGTTTCTGCCGTCAGAAGATCAGGGCGTCCTGGCGACGCAGGCGGTTCTGCCTGCTGGCGCCACGCAGGAACGTTCGCAGCAGATTCTGGACAACATTAACGACTGGTATCTGAGTGATGAGAAACACAACGTTGCCAACGTGCTCACCGTCAACGGCTTTGGTTTTGCCGGGCGCGGGCAAAATATTGGTATCGCTTTTATCGGCCTGAAAGACTGGTCTGAGCGTGACGGTAGCGAAAACAGCGTTGATGCCATCGCCGCCCGGGCTAACCAGGCGTTTTCGAAGCTGATCGATGCACAGATTGCCGCATTCAACCTGCCGCCTATCATCGCGCTGGGCAACGCCACCGGCTTTGATTTTGAGTTGATCGATCAGGCGGGTCTGGGGCATGAAAAGCTGATGGAAGCGCGTAACACTCTGCTACAGATGGCGCAGCAGCACCCAGACGTGCTGATGGCCGTGCGGCCAAACGGCATGGAAGATACGCCGCAGTATCGGGTCAATATCGATCAACATAAGGCGTCCGCGCTGGGGGTTTCGCTGGATGATATCAACACCACGTTAAGCACCGCGTGGGCGGGGAGTTACATCAATGACTTTATGGACAGAGGCAGGGTTAAAAAGGTCTATGTGATGAGCGATGCGGCATGGCGCATGATGCCTGACGATCTCAATAACTGGTACGTTCGCGCCGGTAACGGCAAGATGGTGCCCTTTGCAAGCTTTGCTGACGCACAGTGGATTTACGGCTCTCCGCGCCTTGAACGGTATAACGGCCTTTCTTCGCTGGAAATTCTGGGGCAACCCGCACCGGGTCGAAGTTCAGGCGAGGCTATGGCATTGATGGAGCAGTTGGCATCGCAGTTACCGAAAGGGATCGGCCACGACTGGACCGGGATGTCGTATCAGGAACGCTTGAGCGGCCAGCAGGCTCCGGCGCTTTATGCCCTGTCGTTGATTATCGTTTTCCTGTGCCTGGCGGCGCTGTATGAAAGCTGGTCCATTCCGTTCGCCGTGATGCTGGTAGTACCGCTTGGCGTCGTCGGTGCGCTGCTCGCGACAACCTTGCGTGGCCTCAATAACGACGTCTATTTCGTGGTCGGCCTGCTGACCACCATCGGTTTATCGGCGAAGAATGCGATTCTGATCGTTGAATTTGCCAACGACATGATGGTGAAGGAAGGCAAAGGTTTAATTGAAGCAACGCTTGAGGCGGCACATAGGCGTCTGCGCCCGATATTAATGACCTCGCTAGCCTTTATTCTCGGGGTTCTGCCGCTGGCATTAAGCCGTGGTGCGGGTTCTGGCGCCCAGAATGCCGTCGGCACTGGCGTAATTGGTGGGATGGTCGCGGCAACGCTGCTGGCTATCTACTTTGTGCCCGTGTTCTTTGTTGTGGTACGCCGCCGCTTTACCGGCAAGCGTGTCACTGATGACGAGGATGATGAGTAATTAAACCCACCGGAGCGCCTGCTCCGGTGATTTTTTTACGCGCTATAGCGTAACGCGTCAATCATCAACGCAAAGGCAGGAGGATGCTGCTTTCGGCTGGGATAGTAAAGATAATAGCCGGGGAATACCGGACTCCATTCCTGCAATACCTCAATCAATGCCCCCGATTCAAGCTGCGGCTGAATCACATCTTCAGGAACGAACGAAAGGCCGAAGCCGTCTTCGGCCGCATCGATTCTTTCCGAGAGATGATTAAAGGTAAGCTGGCCGTCTACCTTCACCTGAAGCGGTTTTCCGTCCTTTTCAAACTCCCACTGATATAAACCACCCAGCGTCGGAAGACGCATATTAATACAACGATGGTGCTGAAGATCGTGTGGCGTATCAGGAATGCCATAGCGGGTAAAATAGTCAGGCGATCCCACAACAACCAGCCGCAGGTCAGGCCCGATGCGCACCGCAACCATGTCTTTATCGACGCTTTCTCCCAGTCGAACGCCCGCATCAAATCGCCCTTCGACGATATTTACAAAGCCGTTATCCACCACCAGTTCAACATTAATCTCGGGATACTCGCGCAGGAACGGTTTAAGTTTCGGCCACACCAGACTTTTCGCCGCATGCTCTCCGGCAGAGATACGGATATTCCCGGCGGCTATGCCATTAAGCTGCACCAGTTGCTCCAGCTCTTGCTCCAGCTCTGTCAGGCGAGGCTCCAGACAGGCGATGATCCTCTCCCCCGCGTCCGTGGGCGCCACGCTGCGCGTGGTGCGGGTCAGCAGACGGATATTAAGCCTGGCCTCCAGCGCCTTCATGGCATGGCTCAGGGCTGACTGGGAAACACCAAGTTTAGCCGCCGCTCGGGTAAAACTTCGCTCCCGCGCCACGGCCAGAAAGAGCTGAAGTTCATTAAAATTTTCTTTAAGCACGCGTAACCCCTGGGTGTTTTAGCTAAAAAATTAATCATGAGAAGGGTTCATAGACGCAATCATTTTAGCCCCGTTACTCTCAATAATCACAGTTGATACACTTATCACAGTGAAATTTTCCGATTAGAAAAAAGGTTCATAATGAAAGTCTTAATTGTCGGTGCGACCGGCAGCATTGGTCGTCATGTTGTAGAAATGTCGATAAAAATGGGTCATCAACCGAAAGCACTGGTCCGTTCCCCACAAAAAAGCAAATTGCTGCCACAGGGGGTCGAGATTGTTAATGGCGATGTCTCTGTCTCGGAAACATTGACCGGTATTGGTGATGATATTGATGCCGTTATTTTCACCCTCGGATCCGATGGATTAGGGCGCATTGGCGCGCGGGCCATTGACTACGGCGGCGTCAGAAATATTCTGCAACGCCTAAAACATCGGCCAGTCAAAGTCGTGCTGATGACCGCTATCGGCGTGACAGAAAGAGAAGGTTCCTATAACCGTCAGACACAAGCGCATGACTGGAAGCGACGCGCAGAACGCCTGGTTCGCGCCAGCGGGCATCCTTATACCATCGTCAGGCCCGGTTGGTTTGATTACAACAAACCGAATGAACAAAAAATCGTTATGCTACAGGGCGACAGACGTCACTCAGGCACTCCGGCTGATGGCGTAATTTCCCGTAAACACATTGCCCGGGTACTGGTTTGCGCATTAACGGACGACGACGCTAAGAATAAAACGCTGGAACTGATTACCGAAAACGGGAAAGAGCAGCAGAGCCTTACCCCACTTTTTTCAGCCCTGCAACAGGACAGCGCAGATAAAAATGATGGTATTCACGATATAAACAATATGCCCCTGGACTCAGAGCCTGAGTGCGTTATTCGCGATCTTAGTACGCTGGCGCAATAAGGAACAACATAAAAGAGGCGGCATATTCTACCGCCCCTTTTCATCACACCGTCAGTGACGCCATATCAATCACGAATCGATATTTAACATCCCTCTTCAGCATCAGATTCAAATCCCCCAAATACCCCACAAGCCACGTAGCGGCCATCATGTCGCGGGAAGAGTAGGCGGGTTTATTGCGGGCGTAATTCGCCATATTTGTAAGACGCCGTAGCGCCACCATCAATCAGCAGATCGCTGCCGGTGACGTAGGTACCATTAGGCCCAAACAGAAACTCTGCCAGCGCACCAATTTCATCCGGTGTGCCGACCCGGCCTGCTGGCGATTTATCCAGCATATTGCGATAAAACGCACCGCGTTCCGCACTATTAAGTTCGTCATAGGCCAGCGGCGTAAAGATAATCCCGGCGCTGATGCAGTTAATTCTCGCTCCACGCTTGCCCCACTTCACCGCTTCAGACATCACGCGCAGCGCATTACAACGCTTGGAAATCTGATAGGCGTATAAGCTGTCTTCAATGTCTTTCACCAGCGGCAGCTCAAGCAGCTTTTCCGGCGGTAACGTGGCTAAGGCATCCGCCTGGGCCTGAGTCAACGCATCAACGGCTAAGCGATGGCTGGACTGCGAGCCAATCACCACACAGGAGCCGCCATGCGCAATCACCTTGCCAAACTCCTCAAAAAGTACGGCGGTACCGTACAAATCAACCCGAAGAAGATCCTGTGCTTTGGCCTGTGAAGGTGAAAGCCCGGCCGTATGAATAACGCCTTTAATCTCACCTAAGGCACAGGCTGACTTCACCAGTGCCTGAACCGACTGCCGAGAACTGACATCGACCGTCGTCGTGCTTACCTCAAACCCCGCACGAGAAAGCGTATTTTCAGCCTGCTGGGCGTTCTCTGTTTTAATATCAGCCAGAAGAATATGTTTGCCGACGCTGACGCGTCGCGCAATGGCCTGGGCAATAGAGCCACTACCAATAACAACAATGACATCTTTCATTTTTATCTCTCTTTCATGATGCTAACTGAAGAAGCATAGCGGCTGGACAAGCGTTGGTTAAGGCTGCCAAAGAACATGCCCTTATGAACCTTGTTCATGAATAAACATCTTGAGTACAGAGATTTCTTTTTGGTTACCCGCACGACATTCGGCACGATTAATCCAAACGCTTCAGGACTCGGGCTGGAGAACCACCGACAACAACATTCGGTTCCACATCTTTAGTGACCACCGCGCCACCAGCAATAACGGCATTCTCACCTACAGTTACGCCGGGCAGAATAAGCGCCCGGGCACCGATCCATACATTACGTTTGATATGAATCGGTTTGCACAGCAGGGTAAAACGATCGTCGAAATCATGATTGGTGGTTGTCAGCGTAACCTGGGGGCCTATCTGGACATCATCTTCAATGACAATCCCACCAGCAGACATCATGGTGCAATTATGGTTAATGAATACATTTTTCCCGACCTGAACCTGGCGACCAAAATCGATATAGACAGGCGGTAAAATCTGGCTGGTACTCTCCATTTCCCGGCCAAAAAGTGGGTGATGCTGCCAACTTACTGATTTAGTGTATGATGGTGTTTTTGAGGTGCTCCAGTGGCTTCTGTTTCTATCAGCTGTCCCTCCTGTTCAGCTACTGACGGGGTGGTGCGTAACGGCAAAAGCACTGCCGGACATCAGCGCTATCTCTGCTCTCACTGCCGTAAAACATGGCAACTACAGTTCACTTACACCGCCTCTCAGCCCGGTACGCACCAGAAAATCATTGATATGGCCATGAATGGCGTCGGATGTCGCGCCAGTGCACGCATTATGGGCGTTGGCCTCAACACGGTTTTACGTCACTTAAAAAACTCAGGCCGCAGTCGGTAACCTCGCGCATACAACCGGGCAGTGATGTGATTGTCTGCGCTGAAATGGACGAACAGTGGGGCTACGTCGGTGCTAAATCACGTCAGCGCTGGCTGTTTTACGCGTATGACAGGATACGGAGGACGGTTGTGGCGCACGTCTTCGGTGAACGCACTCTGGCCACACTGGAGCGTCTTATGAGCCTGCTGTCACCCTTTGACGTGGTGATATGGATGACGGATGGCTGGCCGCTGTATGAATCCCGCCTGAAGGGAAAGCTGCACGTAATCAGCAAGCGATATACGCAGCGAATTGAGCGGCATAACCTGAATCTGAGGCAGCACCTGGCACGGCTGGGACGGAAGTCGCTGTCGTTCTCAAAATCGGTGGAGCTGCATGACAAAGTCATCGGGCATTATCTGAACATAAAACACTATCAATAAGTTGGAGTCATTACCAAAAAGTGCGGTAAATAACGGGTGCAAAGAACCGTCCAAAAATGCATATTCTGCCCGATTAATTGACGCATTAAGTGCCCATGACTGGCTCATATCCTGAATAGCTTCACGGTATTCTGGAGACCGCATGTTGACCGGTTCGCCTGCGGATAACTTTTGGTATAGCGCTGTATCTGACATCTTTTTTCCTGTTGCAATGAAGGATGATCTCGTTTCGATAGAGATATTATCCGTTTGCATTAACCACAAAACCATGAATTGTTTTTGCTTTCAGTATTCCATTTTTTGATACAATTGTGATATTCAAGGTACAGCAAAGGACATCTACAGATGTTAGATAAACTCGATGCATTAAAGATTTTCTGTACAGCGGCAGAAACATTGAAATTTCGAGAAACCGCGAATCGACTTGGGCTTGCGCCTCAGATGGTGACAAGGGCTATTGCTGAGCTTGAACAACAGCTGGGGGAAGTTCTGTTCCTGCGCAACACCCGGCAAATGACGTTAACCCCTTTCGGACAGCAACTGTGGCCAAAGGCCGAATTACTTCTTTCCGAAAGTGAGTCTTTGTTCGCGGGTGGGAAAAAACAAAACAGCCAGGATATGACCGGCCGCGTGCGCGTTACATTGCCGCCGCTGTTCGAAAATCAGGATATTGTGCGTCACCTGCTCCGTTCGCTTGAACCTTACCCTGACCTAACGATTGAATGGCTCCCTGCTGATGCGCATCTCAATATTATTGATGAGCAAATCGACATTGGGATTCGAATAGGTGCAATTCCGGATAATCGATTTATCGTAAAAACGATTCGACCCGTTGGCATCAGTATCGTTGCTGCACCCGATTTAGTTAAGCGGCTAGGAATGCCTGATTCTTTGAAAACATTGCAGTATGAATACCCCCTTAGCGCTTTAAGTAACAGTAACTCCGGCCGTGTATGGCCCTGGCAGTTTGCTGATGGCAATTCATTTTTTCCTGCAAAGCCCAAATTTATCGCCAGTGATATCGGCAGCGAACTGGCTGCCGCACTTGCAGGAAGAACCTGTAGCCAATTGCCGGATATCACCGTTCGCCCATATTTACAGCGCGGGGAACTGGTTAATATTTTCCCTGAGCTGAATTATTCCCCCTGGCAGCTATACATATTCCGGCCGCACCAGCCCTTGATTCCTATGCGTATTCGGGTTGTCTTTGATCATTTGACAAAAATCCTTCATGAACTGTTCAGAGAATAGAGGGCTTACTGACATTGTAAGCATCCCGGTAAAACGGCCCATTCACTTTTAGAGAGCTTCCGACATACCGATCGTGTTCCCTGAGGCGATCGCCATACGTAAAGCCCGATTCACTGAACTCCAGATCATCGTTGTCCTGAAGTCTGTTGAAGCCGGACGTACAGTCAAGAGTGTCTGCCGCGAAGCAGGGATTTCTGAAGTCTCGTACTCCAGCTGGAAAGTAAAGCACGGTGGGATGGAAGCCACGGAGATCAAAAAGATGATACGTCTACCAGGACCGAAAACGGCTCTGCTGGCTCTGTTCAGCATGAGCATAATAACCAGCAATAAAAGGGGGTATGCCAGAAAAGCGCCGAAAGATAAACCTCCAGCCGGAAAAATCTTCACCTCGTGCGTTAACGAAATTATCTGTCCCCCTCATCCAAATAAAAAACCTCTCCTGCAAAATTATTGATTTATCTTACTTAATCAAATACCCACAAAAAAGTCATTGCGCCTTAATAAAAAAACCTGCGCTGACAATTGGAAACTGAGCCGACAGTTTTATTACATTAGTGCACTAATTCCTGTTCGGCAAAAATCATTACCCGGACAAATCATGATTTAAATCAACTTCTCCCCTAAAAGCAGGATGTTTCTCCTGTGGTAATATTCTTATAAAAGTGCGAATAACCCTAATTTTATAGATAAAAAGCCTTCTTCACGCAGTCAAAAAAATTTCATATTCCCATATCACACACAAACAATAACCAATTGATTTAATTAGAATAAATCTATAAATTACAATAAAAATTTAAATATACCGCGACGAAAATAATAAATCCATCTTATATACCCCAACCTTTTTAACTTTTAAAACCGATAGTTTTTACCTATCACCTACAAACCACCCATTTACTCAAACGATTAGAACAAATGTTACTCCCGTGTGAATATCAGCCGCAATGAGAATTATTCCACAGGAAGGATTAACAAAAAACTTTTAGAAAACGCACTTCCATTATTCCGACGTCAACAAATCAGTCTCTTGTATATACCCGTGATCATTGAAGACGCTTGATTTTTCAGCAACAGGAGATCATGCTGTCCCCATGAAAATCTTTATCACTGACCAACAAAAAGCTGAACTTGAGCGTCTTCATGACTCCAGTCGTGATAAGCGCGTTTGCGATCGCATTAAAGCCATTCTTCTGGCCTCCGAGGGCTGGAGTTCGGCCATGATCGCTCAGGCTTTACGCCTGCATCAGACTACTGTTGACCACCATATCAGCGAGTTTCTGAACAAAGGCAAGCTGAAGCCCGAAAATGGCGGCTCAGACAGCAAACTCAGCGCTGAACAAATGGCTTTTTTAATCAGCCACTTATCCGACAATTTATTTTACCATACCCGTGATATTGTCGCGTTTGTCGCGCGGACATGGAACATCGTTTTCAGCATTCCGGGAATGAATAAGTGGCTGCACCGGAACGGCTTCACCTATAAAAAACCGTCAGGCGTCCCGCATAAATTCAGTGAAGAGAAACAAAAGCAATTCATTGAATATTATGAGGAACTCAAAGCCACCGCAGGTGATGAACCGGTTCTTTTTATTGATGCTGTCCATCCGACTCAGGCCACCAAAATAGGTTATGGCTGGATACGTAAAGGCCAGAGAAAAGCGGTAAAAACAACAGGTAGTCGTACACGGCTGAATATCATGGGGGCGCTGAATCTGAAGGCCCCGGAACATCCGCTAATCTGCGAATATAAAACGGTTAATGAATACAACGTATCTCGTTTTTTCAATGAGATACGTAAAATTTATCCAGATTATCAGCAGAAAGTTCATGTTATTCTGGATGGTGCTGGTTATCACCGTTCACAGTTAGTGAAAGACTGGGCGGAGGTGGTAAATATAAAACTTCATTACCTCCCGCCGTACAGCCCGAACCTGAATCCGATAGAACGAATGTGGAAGTTAATGAACGAACATGCCCGGAATAACCGCTACTTCAGCAACAGCAGGGAGTTCAGGGATGCAATATCTGAATTTTTCAGCCATACGTTACCGGGGATAGCGGGTTTTCTGACGTCCCGAATTAACGATCATTTTCAGGTGCTCAAACCTGCATCTTGAGGTTTATTGGGTATAAACAAAGTTATTTTATCCACAACGAATGGAGTCTTCACATCATGAAATTAAACCGCGCAATTCTTTCTATCGTGGTTTTCTCTGCTATCTCCTCAATGAATGCTTTTGCGTCCGACAATACCATTACATTTTTGGGTGAAGTTGCTGATGAAACCTGTTCCGTCACCGTTAACGGTGTTGCGGCATCGCCAACGGTATTATTACCGACAGTTTCAGCGTCATCCTTAACCAATGCTGCTGATACCGCCGGACAAACGACTTTTGACATTGGTGTTTCCGAATGTACCGGTTCATCTTCGGGTGTCACTATTTCTACCGTATTTGTGGGGAACAACGTGAGCAGCGGCACCGGCAACTTAATCAATACCGGTACAGCGGGCAACGTGGAAATTCAGGTACTGGATACCAGCGATGCAGCAATTGATTTCAGAAATAACTTTAACGGTGCCGGTGACTTAAGCCTGGCTGCTGATGAAACATCGGCCAGCGCGACCTATACCGCGCAGTACTACTCGACGGGTGGTGCGACAACCGGGACCGTTGAATCCTCAATGCAATATTCCGTTTCATATCAGTAATAAATATATGGTGAGAGTATCTCTCACCATATTTATTATTCATCAGGAGTCATTATGAATTATTTCAGTCGTTCATTGCAGACTGTTAGTGTAGCGGCCTTTCTGATGATGTCTGGTTATATATCCCAGGCAGATGCCAGCGTCACCATGGTCGGCACACGCATTATTTACCACGCAGAGGAAAAATCAGTCGATGTGACCTTGAAAAATAAAGACCAATTTCCCTATGTTATCTCTACCTGGTTTGACGAGGGCGTTATGACGGATGGCCCAAGTAAATCAGTGCGCGTGCCATTTATTGTCACACCACCCGCGTTCCGCATTCAGCCCAATAATGGCCAGGTTATCCGCATCGTATTTACCGGTGATAAAAAATTACCTCAGGATCGCGAGTCATTATTCTATTTTAATTTTTTACAGGTTCCACCCTCGAATAATCAAGGGGGAACCGCGACAACCAAACAGAACAGCCTGTTAGTGATGTTACGTAACCGGGTTAAGCTTTTTTACCGCCCCGCCGGGCTGGCTACCGACGCGAAAGACATGCTGGATAACCTTAAAGTCGCGGCCGCTCATCATAATAATAAAGCGGGCGTGGTCATCCGCAATGAACAACCCTACTACGTGACGATTACCGGGTTAAAGATTGCCGGAACGTCGAAAATCTACGCGCCTAAGAACGATATGATTGCCCCGTTCTCCAGTGAAATCTACGTCTTCCCTGGCGATCGTCCTTCCGCAGTGAACAGCGTAGAAGTGACGCTGATTAACGATCAGGGAGCACGGATCAGTGAAAACTATCCGCTATAGCTTTCGGTGGCTGGTAAAACCACAGGGGCTTTCCCTTGTGGTGACCATGCTGTTACCGGCATCTGCGTGGGCGGAATATTACTTTGACCCCTCGCTATTACAGGGTTCTAGCGTTGGGCAGGACGTGGATATCAGCCGTTTTAACCAGGCGAGCGACGCTCTGGCGCCCGGGGATTATTTACTGGATATCTATGTCAACCAGCAGCTGATTCGCAACAAGGTGAAAATCAGCCTTAGCGCGCTACCGGCGCAGCCTGATACCATCGAACCTTGCCTGCCCGCAGAAATCGTCGATGCCAGCGCCATTCGGGTCAAGAAAACATCCGCAGAGCCATCTACCGGCTGTTTTTTCATTAGCCAACTGGGGCCAAAAATAAACTGGAACATCGATACCAGCAAATTAAGACTGGATATGACGATCCCCCAGGCCGGGCTATACCATAACCCCCGCGGCTATATTCCCGTATCGGAATTGGATGCGGGTGCCAGCGCGCTGTATTTACGTCATAACACCAACTTCTATCATACCGAAAATACCGCCAGCCATTTTCGGTATGATTATCTGTGGAGCAATATTAACGGCGGCATTAACGCCGGATTATGGCAACTCAACCACCAGGGGAATTTGCGCTACTCGGACAACTCGCTTGCCGGTGCGAGCTATAAATACAATAGCGTCAGAACCTGGGTACAACGCCCGCTGCCTATTATTGATAGCGTCGTCTCGTTTGGCGATAACTACACCAACAGTAGCCTCTTCGGTAGCCTGTCATTCAACGGTATTAAATTAAGCACCGACCAGCGGATGTGGCCGCAGGGGAAACGCGGCTATGCACCTGAAGTCCGCGGTATTGCCGCCACTACCGCGCGAGTCCGGGTCAGCCAGCAGGATAAAGTGATTTATGAAACCACGGTGCCACCGGGAGCCTTCGTCATTAATGACCTGTATAACACCAAAAGTCAGGGCGATCTTAAGGTTGATGTCATTGAGGCCAATGGTCAGGTGTCGACCTTTACCGTGCCTTATTCAGCCGTTCCTGACTCTGTTCGTCCTGGTAGCTGGAACTATGAACTGGCGATGGGCCATGTCCGCAGCTATTACAGCGTAGAAAATAAATTCTTAGAAGGCGTCATTCAGCGCGGGGTCAATAACTACCTGACTGCCAACATCGGTACGCGCATCGCTGAAAACTACACCGCCGGACTGCTGGGCGGCGTTATTGCCACCCCCGTCGGCGCGTTTGGCTTGAACAGCGTGTATTCCCAGGCCAAAGCGGAAAACAATAAAGATGAACACGGTTGGCGCATTGAAGCCAGCTACAGTAAAACCTTTACCACCGGAACCAATCTGGTATTGGCGGCATATCGTTATTCAACCAGTGGATACCGCGATTTACAGGATGTGCTTGGCGTTCGGCGTCAGGAAAAAAGCGGCGTCACCTATTATTCAGACACCCTCCAGCAGCGTAATAACCTGTCGGCGACCATTGGTCAGCCGTTGGGAGATTGGGGAATGCTGAATCTGACCGGGAGTACTGCCGATTATTATAATAACAACTCACGCATCACCCAATTGCAGATGGGTTACAGCACCAGCTGGCGCAATATCAACATTAACCTGAACGTCGCCCGCCAGCGGAACGTCTACTCCAGCAGCTATTACACCAGCGTCAACGACCGCGACTTCAATACCGACAACAAACGCAAATATACCGAAAATACCCTCTCGCTTGGCTTCTCAATTCCGCTGGATTTCGGCAACAGCCGCTCGCAGCTGACGTTTGATATGAACAAAAGCAACAATAACCGCTCAGCAACAACCGGCCTGAGCGGGACCTTCGGCGAAAACAACAGCACCAGCTATTCCATGTATGCCGGGATGAGTGATGAGGATCAGGGCGGAAACACGACTATCCTCGGCGGTAATATTGAACGACGCACGTCACTCGGTTCATTACGCGGCTCGGTTTCCAAAGGCCAGGACTACCGCCAGTTTGGACTTGGCTCCTCCGGCACGCTGGTTTTCCACAGCGGAGGCGTCACCGCAGGGCCGTACACCAGCGATACCTTTGCGCTTATAGAAGCACCAGGGGCGCAGGGCGCAGCGATCAGAAATGGTCAGGGGGCGGTGGTGGATCGCTTTGGCTATGCGCTATTACCGTCACTCACCCCCTATCGTTACAACAATGTCAGTCTTGATGTACAGAATATGAATGACGATGTCGAGCTACAGGGAGGCAGCATGCGCGTTGTGCCTTACGCAGGGGCTATCTCGCGGGTGAAATTTGACACCATTAGCGGCAAAGCAGTGCTTATCAATACCTTGCTCCCCGGCGGCGGCCAGCCGCCAATGGGAGCAGAGGTCACTAACAACAGTGGTTCTTCGGTGGGGATTGTGGGTCAGGGTGGCCAGATATACGCCCGTCTGGCCGCTGAGTCTGGTTCGCTGTACGTGATGTGGGGGAAAAAGAACAGCCAGCGCTGTAGGGTTGATTACCGCTTACCGTCCCGGAGCGGAGAAAGCCTTTACCAATTAGACCTGCCCTGCCATCAGGAGTAAACGATAATGAAGCTCAAATTTTATTTATGCGGTTTACTGCTGGCGGGCGTATTGCCGACTATTGGACACGCAACCTGTATAAGCGTCACCGCAACCTCCAGCTTATCGGCCACGGCCATTCAGGCGGGCTATACGGCGGCGTCATGGATAGGCACAACGGACGACCAGGTTCAGGGCAGCCTCGGATTGCCCGGCGTCATTACCCTAAGCAGCGGCTCCGGTTTTCAGACCGAAGGGACATTATTAGCCAGCTCTTCTGCAACCTTTGTCCCCAGCGGGCGTACCGGCGGTTATTCAGCATCGCAGGTCTTGTTCCGCTGCGACGTCGCCGATCTCGGTTCGCTTTACGAATATTATGCGACCAACGGTGATGATGCCTACGGCGGAATGTACGCGGTCAGCAGCATAGACGGCGCCTATTACACCTACGTACGCAACGTCGCAGTCAGGCTGACGAATCTGAAAACTGGCGAGTACTATACCCGTTTATGGAAACGCCGGGAAATTACCGCCAGCGACGTATTCAATGACGGAACCTACATCTATGTTCCCGCCAGCGCCTTCAGCGATGTGTATGTCGAGCTATTCAAGGTGGATAGCACCACCTATGGTCTGAATACCAGCGCATCTTATTCTTATGACTATGCAGGCCCGGCCGGTTACATCGCTTTTCAGGGAGGAGGCTTCAGCCCTGCCCTGGTCGTAGGTGCAGATAGCATGTACAACTATAGCGGCTGGTATGCCCAGTGGGCCGGCGGATGGAGCCTGACCCGACAATCAAGATTCGTCCGGGGTGCGGCATGCCGTATTAGCGACTATCCCGCACAGGTTTATCTGCCGACCATCACGGTGGCCGAACTGAATTCCGGCAGCACCAGTCAGTCGCCCTTCACTATCAATGTGGAATGTGAGTCGGGCGCCAAATCGGGTACTGCGCAATCCACCGCCTCCTCTGCCAATGTGGCTATGGGTTTTTTGGTGAACAACGCCACGGCGGCCAGCGCCGCAACCAAACTGGGTCTGACGACCAGTTCCGGGGCTTATACCTGGCTACTGGATAATAACTATGGCCAGAGCGGCGTCGCCTCCGGTGTGGGCATTCGTATTTACAGCGATAACCTGGGTAGTGCCCCCTTAAATCTGCTACCCAATAAAGTCTCAACGGCAACCGGGAACAGCGGAGGATGGTATGCCTATCAGGACCTGACGACGCTGACTTCGAGCGGTTCAGTAGATACCTATACCGGTAATTTTACCGCCTCCCTGGAGGCCATTACCGGGCAAACCGTGACATCAGGAACCGTGTATGCGCAATTGCAGGTTTTGGTCAGTTTTCAGTGATTTTGTTCGCTTTTTCGCACCCGCAGCGCTATTTTTCGTCTCACTGTCATCTCTGGCGGTAGTGAATTTAGAAGTCACGCGGGTGGTGTTTAATGGCGACGATCGTACGCTGTCTTTAACGCTGGCGAATTCCGACCTGCAGCCCACGCTGGTACAGGTCTGGACGGATAACGGCGACCCGCTGCTTGCGCCAGATAAAGTCATTACCCCAATGGTGGCGATTCCGCCGGTGTTCAGCATGGCCCCCGGTGAGATGCGCTCTATCAAACTGCTGCTGACATCCCGCCAGGCGTTGTCGAGCAATAAGGAATCCCTGCTGTGGCTGAATATTTTTCAAATTCCGCCGCAAACCCAGCAGGATCGGCAGGCACCGCAAAAAGTGCTGCTGCCCATGAGGATCAGGCTGAAGGTCTTTATTCGCCCTCAGGGCATCAATGCTCCGATAGAAAGCGATGGCCACAAACTCAGCTTCACGCTACAACAGGATGAGCCACCAAAACTCATCGTCCATAATCCAACGCCATGGCATATGACACTGTCGGATATTACCTGCGGCCATTATACGGCTGAAACCAGCATGGTGCCCCCGCAGTCCAGCCAGCCAATTATGCTAAACGGCAGCAAAGGCACATGTAAAACATTGCAATATAACTTGATTAACGACTCAGGAAATCGCTGGCAATATTCAACTAATCTGTAGTGAATAGATCAAAGCTGTAATATTTCAACTATGAGGTCGATGGTTTAAGCATCCCCATAAATCCCTGCTTCGCGGCAGACATTCTTAACGGTGCGTGCGGCTTCAACAGACTTCAGGGCAGCGATGATCTGGTGCTCAGTGAATCGGGCTTTATGCATGGCGATCGCCTCAGGGGGCACAATCAGTATGTCGGAAGATCTCTAAGAGTGAATGGGCCGTTTTAGCGGGATGCTTACAATATCCAGACCACCTTCGGCCAGTTCCTTATCCCAGGCAAGCGCGGAAGCCGGGTTATCTTTCAGGGTCTCATCTAGTTTCAGGCTTTGGTTATCGCTGACTTTCTTCCATTTATCGATGACAGCCTAGCAGTCGCCACCCGATTTACGGCAGTCCGACAGTTCTTTATCAAAGGTCAGCGACTGATTGGTACTCAGATAGTTATTCTCAACAACTATCTTTTCCCATGACGCTCATGCAACTTATTTTTCAACCATACTCCGGCACCCAATACTACTCCGGCTATGCTTCCTTTTTTTAATGCGATATATAATGCCTCTTCCCATAAAAAATGGAATTTCCCATCATTGAAATAGAAAATTGTCGATACTCCTAGTTGGCATATAAAAAGAACAACGGAAATTAACACAGTACAATACAAAACCAAGAAGATAAGCCATGGAATACCAACCCTGCTGAAAAGATTCATTGCTTCTTCTCCCGCTTGTCTAACTCATCTTTTACAGCGTTTCCTGTAAGTTCAGAAGCAGTAGCACCTGTAACCGCACCAATAACATCCTTTGTCACTTGATCGGTTACTGGAGACAATGAATCAACAACTTTACCTCCTAAACTACCAACCACACTACCAAAACCATTACTTCTCACAGAGTTAGTCGGTTCCTCCCCTTTAATCGCACTGCCAATCGCAGCGCCCCCCATATTGATTGCAGCGGATGCTTTCCAGCTTTTTCCTGTGGTAGCTGCCGATGTTATACCGGCCATGATGGCATCGACAAAACTGAATGGCTCATCGCCACTGAGCTGGACACCTGTATTCACCGCCGTGCCTATTGCAGCATTGACAGCCATACCTTCTCTTATTGTGGTTCCCCGTACGCTACTGCCAAATATCAGAGGGGAATCACCGATACTGGCATTCGATTTATGATAGCCCCAAGTATTTACAGTGCTCTGAGCTTGATTCAATACAGCATTGTCAGGATTACGCTCATAGCCGGGATAGTCAAAAAGATTCTGTACCATTTGTTTAGCTTTATCAGCTCCATAAACTGATTGCATTTCAGCTGCATACACTCGTACATAAGCATTCAATTCAACGCGTTCTGATTCCGACAATGAAGTTGGATCACGGCGAAATTTGCCCATAAGAGCATCACTACGTTTATCAGCATTTTCAATCTTAATCAGCTCGTTAGCTGTAGCTAACGACTTATCACCGGCCTTAATTTTCTCAACGGCTTTATCGAGTCTGTCTGAAGATGTCGTACCAAGGAAATTATTCTCAACAACAACTCTCTCTGACGCACATTGTGGTAATGATGGGAATTTTCCCTTGCATTTTAGTTAGTTATATTGTTTCCCGACTGTTGTATTTCCGGTCCGGAAAATTTTTGCCTCGACGAACCTTTTTCTCCTGAACACGCTACCGCCCGGTGCCTCCATTTTATTCTATAAAATAGTATGTTAATGGATATTAACGCTCACTGATGCAGAGTTTCAGAAAAAATCATCGAATAAAGTAAATTATTTTTACTTCAACCTAACGCCAAGACGTATTTTATCTGTTGGAAATAAAGGTTGTAGAATCACATTGTCGTTAAAAATAAACAGTTTTGGTGACAATGCTGTTACATCATAAATATTTTCAAAAACTAGCCTTAGGCTTGTCTTAAAAATAGGTATGTCTGCATTATCTGCAATGACGTATACATCATCGTTTTTTAGGGCTGCCTCATTCGACAAGTCGTTAACGGTCTCGAAATCTTTAAAGTCAATTTCCGACCATAATATATTCCCGTTAGCAGATGGGTATTTATTAAAAATACCCATCACGCTCACTTGATCTTTTTCACTAAGCACATTGAAATCAGCGCTAAGTGCTTCTTTACATTCATCAAATAGAGTCATGGGCCCTACCTGTTCAATTGTTTCAATATGGTCTCAAAGGACTTTTCATTACCATCAAATGGAATTACTTGTTTAACCGCCTTTCCGGGGCCTTTTCCTTGAGAATAATCCCATATATTGATATGAGTGCCTTTTTCAGGATCATAGTCTACTCGCCAGCCAAGTTTACCATCGCTGGACTGACGACCAATAACTTTTCCATTTCCAGCGCTTACCTCTAACCGACCGATGACGGGCTTTGAATCATCCCCTAAGTTACCTACAATGTCTAAAGCTTTATTACGAGCACTTTCCCAGTTCTTCTCTGGTTTAAGCACCGTTTCAATTCGGTTGTTAGGCTGATTATTAGATTTAGCCTTACTAATTCCAGCAGCAGCACCCGCCGCATTAGCTATAGCTGCATGGCCAAAAATATTCACCAGCTCGGCGGACGTTTCTTCTGAACCGCCAAACATCTGCGCACGATAAATCAGCGTATTAATCGAACCATCAAAGTTTGACTGAGCTCCTCTCAGGTTTGCCCATTCCAGCTTCTCTGCCTGAGTTAAAGAGTCTATCCCTTCATTGCGAGCCTTGGCCGCCAGTTCATCACTCCTGGCACTACTTTCGGCCTTCCATTCTTTCATTTCTTTCGCAACCGCAACACAATCTGCTGCGCTGGAACAATTTTTTATTTTCTCCTGAACAATGTCATATTCTTTGGCATAGTTCTTACGGACATCGGTTTTACAGCTACTGTCGCTGCCACAGGCAACAATTTCTTCGCTACGGCTTTGTTGTTGTGGCTGGCTCAGGTGATTATTCTCAACAACAACTCGTTCCGACACGGTTATTGAGGACGAACAGGTATTTTCCCAGCGCAGTCAGCAGGTTATAGCTTGTTTTTACTGATGCGTTTTTATGCTGTCAACATTTTGCCCCGACGCGCGTTTTTGGCCTGAATGCACTTACGCGTAGCTGTTAAAAAGTCATTCGTTAATGCATAAAGTAAAATCGGGATTTTTTATTGCATTAGCGTCACTCGGCACAGTTGATCATGTTGATTAAACTGAAGATGCAGCTCATAATTTCCAGTTTGGTATTTTATCCAGCGATTGAGATATCCCAAGAGCATATCCATTCCCCCTCCCCCCATGGCAGAAGGAGATCCTAACACTTGGATAATATCTGACTCGCATCCATTAGCAGGTAAAGGTACCTCCCCTAGGTATACGGAGAATCCTTCATCAGCTTGCATATACAAGCTAATTTGATTCACTTGGTTGTCTTCTAACAAAAGTAAAACACCTGAGTTGAAGAATGAGTAATAGCTTCGGTCACCTAAAATACCCTCATCGAAAACAGGTAATTCATTTAGTTTTTGAGGAAGATAAACAAACTCATTGCTTGTCTTCGAACACCCTAGTATTTCGATAAGATCATTCCATGCCAACATTATTTAATGACTCCTGTTTGCCTATTCCTGTCAATGATCTGTTTTATAGCATCATCAACCAGAACCGGATCATAACCACGTTCTATCATATTGGTTCTCAAAGCATTGGTATCACGACAAACGGCCCCACACAGATCTAGCGCATCTTGCTGAACTTGAGCTACTGTGTTTTTGCCACCATAAGTGGGCCCTGCCTGATGAACATTCTTGGGAACCTCTACTGCTGTGGCATTTTGATATAAAGCTTTTTCTTCTGTCGGGGTTAGTTTTCTACCTAACTCATTTTCCTTTGCTGTTCTCAGTGCGGCAAAGGAAGGTATGTGGTCATGTTCTAATCCATCACCAACAACTTCACCTTTCTTGAGGTTGTTATATGAGCCAACATCAAGTGCCTTAACAGCCTGAATTTCATCACTGGCTTTATTGATAAGCTTAGACGCGGTTTCAAGATCGCCAGCTTTCAGGGCTTTTTCAGCCCCCTTGATAAACTTACCAGCCGTATCTCCCAGCCCCGGAAAAATACCAATAACGGCCGCCAGATACCCCAGTGCACTGTCCGCTTCCGCAAAACTTTTGTAATCACCATAAACAGGCAAATACTCGCTGCCAGCTTCTGCAAAACCTGCCAGCAGTTCATCCCGGTGCGCATCCATTTTCGCACCACAAGCTTCGGTGCTCAGCCCGGCACAGTTTTTCGCCTTAAACTCCTCAGTCGCTTTAACCAGTGCATCCTGGGCTTTCTGATACTTCTCTGACTGCGACATGCCGGAGTGCTGATTCTCAGCAATATCACTGAGCGCATTATTCTCAACCGCATTCTTCCCGGCGCTCGCCCCCGCCGCCGCCGCCGATGTGCTATCTCCCGCCAGCCCGCCGGCAATGCCCGCTGATACGCTCGCCAGTGAGCTGATGGTCTGCTTTTGCGACTCCGTCAGGTCTGACATCTTCACGCCAGGGTAATAAATATCCGCAATAGCGCGTGCAACCAGCTCACCTGTTGCCGCGCCCGCAGCGCCTGATACTGCACTGTTACCCTGCAATGCCGCAACCGCACCGCCCAAAATGGCATGGGCCACCGTGTTAACAGCGGTATTATCTTCCGTAGTTTCCTTCACCAGACGAGCCAGTTCCGGTGCTGATGCACTGGCCAGAACACCCGCCAGGTTGCCACCACCGGCAAGCGCGGTTAGCGCCGCCGTTGCCGCCTGGATACCACGTTGCACCGCGCCACCGGTTCCCATCCCCGTCGCAGCAAACGCTTCATTGTAGTAGTTCTGGTAAAGCTGATTACTGATATCTTCTGGCTTTGGCGTTTTATCCGGATTCTCTTTCTGCCATTGCGCTTTCGCTGCATCCAGCTCTTCAGGTTCAGCCCTGCTCATGCGATCCTTCGCGGCTTTAATCGCATTCAGCTCACCCTGAGTCCTGGCAATATCCGCGGCCTGATTGCCAATGTCGCTAATAAGTCCGATTGCCTTCAGGCGGTTCTGCTCTTTCTCCTTGTCGAAAATAGGGCTGATGCTGTCATTGGCATGCTCCGTATCACGGCTCAGGTTCGCCACATCCTGCTGCTGATTTTCCGTATTGCGGATGGTGATGGTACCGTTAGCCACCGCAGCCTGAGTCGTACCTTCAGCATGTCCGCTGCTTCCCGCAGCAGAAATCATCCCACCTGGCATATTGCCTTTGAACTGGTCGCCACCAAAGTCGCCGGCACCGCTCAGGCTGATACCCGAGTGCTGCGTTTTGAAATCCGCTTCATTATAGATATCGCTGAAACCAAGCGTTCCGGTATCGAGGCTGTTTTTATCTGCGCTGGCCGTTGAGGCGATAACCGCGCCGTCCAGTTGGGTATGGTTGCCGACGGTGATATCAAAACCGCCCTGGCCGGCATACAGACCTGTCTGCTCGGCGACGGAGTCAAATCGGCTCTTCATTTTGTCCTGACTGGCGCTGATATAGCCTGAGCCGGTCATCGTACCGAAAGTGAAGCTCCCGCCTGCGGCAACGCTGCTTTGCTTACTGTCATACTGGTTGCTGTTCTGCTGGCTGCTCAGCAGCAGGTCGCGGCCGATATCGGCGATGAGGGTATTACCGCTGACCTGGGCTCCATTGAGTACCGTGTCGCGTCCACTGGTAAGCGTAACGGTTTTCCCGCTGTCGATAGTGGTCTCGGTCCAGTCGGTACCGTTGCCTTTGTCTTTGCCGCTGGCGGCATTGACGTTGGCAAATACGCTGATACCAGCCCCTTTACCTGCACCAATACTGACCCCAACGCCGCCGCCACTGCTGCTGTTTTTCCCGCTGGACTGCTGGGTATTGGCCGCACCGCTCAACAGGATGTCGTTTTGTGCGCTCAGGAGCGTGTCGCCACCGGCTTTAAGCTGGCTGCCGGCAATCACGATATTGCCGCTGTTGTCACCCTTGTTTTTACCCGTGGCAATCACCGACAGGTTATTCCCGGCATTCAGCGTGCTGCCGGAAACGTCATCGCTTTCGGTATGCTGCTGCGATTTTGATTTCTGGGTCGTCAGCGACAGACTTACACCCATCGCGTTCGGGTCGCCGGTGGCGGAAGCGACGGCGGCGGCCTGCCCTGCCTGTACGCCAGAAAGTGCCGTTTTGGTGGCCTGCAGGGCTTTCAGACGACTATCGCTGGTCTCTTTCGTTTCCTGCGCATTGGAGACCGCGTTATTAATGGCGCTGCCCACCGTACCGGAGAGCGCCAGGGTCAGCCCGCTTTTCTTCTGCTCAAAGGTTTCATCGAGGGTGCGTTTGTCGTGCCCCGGTTCGATGATGACGCTGTTGCCGCTAAGGCTTAAATCCTGCCCGGCGATAAGGTCAGCGCCACCGACGTGAAGCTGGTTTCCGGCGGAAATCGCCACGCTACCGCCCGTCGAGCCTACGGTACTGAAGCTCTGACTCTGGGTGGTTCCTTTTTCACGCAAGTCATGGGTTGATTTGCTGCTGCCGATGGTCAGGCCGATGCCACCGGTGCCCATCAGACCGCTTTTCTTCGTCTCTTTAAACCGCCAGGAGGTGTCTGTGTTGGTGGCCGCAACGATATCAACGTTGTTACCTGCCCCCAGCGCCACGGCGTTATCACCCACCACGGAAGAGCCTTTCACCTGCAGATTGTTACCCGCCTGAACGGTAACGTTATCACCAGAAAGCAGCGTGCCCGCCTCACGGGTCGCACGGTCTTCTTCAATAGTATGAGTCGTCTTCTTGCTGAGGAAACCTTTTTTGGTTTTGGTCTGCTCGAAGTAGTGATAATCGCTTTCCGTTGCCGTGGTCAGGTTAACATCACGATCGGCGGCAACGCCAATATCACCCTGCGCGGCCACCTGCGCGGCTTCGCTGTTTACGTCACGACCGGCGATAATCGTGGTGTTGCCACCGCTGGCAATCTCCGTGCCCTGCTGGCGAACGGACTCATCAATGACGGTTTTCTTTCTCTCACGCGTACTGCTGCCATTAACGGTGGCTTCCGCCAGCAGATTCACGTCACGCCCGGCCTGAATACCGACATTTCCTTCCGCCGCGATGCCTGCCGCCTGGCTGGTCACGTCCTGCCCGGCGACCAGCGTCACGTTGTCGCCCGCTGAAATCGTGGTTCTGTCTGCGCTGCTCTGATGGTTTTCGCTGCTGCCCGTGCGGCTGGTCTGCCCGTTGCCCGCCGCGTTCAGATTCAGGTCATTGCCTGCCACCAGTTGCGCGGTTTGGCCTGCGTCAATGGCGCTCGCTGTGACATTCAGGTCATTACCTGCCTGCATCGCCGCGTTACCGTCCGCGATGATGCTGCTGCCCAGGTTCGATGTGGAAGTCGAAAGGTTGTCTTGTTTACCCAGGAAGCCTGACTGGCTGCTGCTGTCGGTCATCTGGTTAGCGGCGATGTTGATGTTATTGCCTGCGCCCATTGCGAGGTCGCCGCCTGCGGTTACGTTCGCTCCGGTGATATTGATGTCATTTGCCGCCGCCATGTACAGACCATCGCTGGCGGTAATGCTAGCGGTTTGCCCGACATCAGTGCCGCTGACGCTAACATTGCCGTGGCGGCTGTTGCCACCTACGCTCCACTGTTCGGTGCGAGTGACGTTATTGATGCTGCCGCCGGTGCTTTCCAGCTGTACGGTTTTGCCAGAAATCGCTGAGCTAATGTTGTTGATGTCACCCAGAGCGCTCAGCTCCAGCCCACCGCCCGCGCTGATAAGCCCGGCATTGAGGTTATTGATGCTGTTGCGACTGTCGATGGACAAACCATTTTGGGCAATCAGCGAACTGCCGCCGTTGGTGACGTTGCCGCTCGCCAGTTGCACATTATTACCGCTAATCACGCTGCCATTTTGTACGCTGACATCTTTCGGGGAGAGATAGACCTTCGGCACCATCACAATCTGCCCGTTGATGGTAGTGCTTTCCCACCACAGGATGCTGTGGTCGAGCGTCGCAATCTGTTCGGCTGTAAGCGCAACGCCAAACGTCAGGCCGAGCGCGGTTTGCGCTGCGGCCGCGCTGTCCATCAGGTAGCGCATTTGATCAAGATCGGAACCGAGGCCGTTGATATAGCGGCTACCGGTCTGGTTCAGTACGTAGTTACTGACATAGCGGGTATCAAACACAGCGTCGCCGAGGAAACGGTAGTCGTTGTCAGGATCAAGACCCAGACGATCCAGCATATAGGACGAGCCGAGGAACTGGCTGACGTCGGTATACTGGCTACCTGTCTCGCGTGGGGCTGCGCCAGGGGTCATGCCCAGCAGCTTATACAAATCACCAAACAGCGACGGATCGAGCTGACCGAGGCCATCGAGTTTTGGGTTAACGGTGATCAGATACGGGCTGTCCGGATCGGTCGCGGTGACGAAGTAGCCGTTGTCACCGGAAGGAAGCGGCCATGCACTGGTATCCACAGCATCCAGCGTTTGTCCTCCACTCATGTTCAGAAGTGCACCGGAAATCTGATCGCGCCATTCCAGTGAGTCAATCGGGAGCGTCGCGGTATCGGCCAGTGTCTGACCCTGTTCTGGAGTGCCAACAGTCTGTTGGCTCAATGCATTCAGAGCCGGTGCAACAATTGTGTTGCTGACACGATCGCCCTGAGCAGTAATATTTTCATTGCTGACAAAATCAGTAAAGTTAGTCGTTGCGCCAGCCCCGGCCTGGATCACTGCCCGGAAAAGCTCACCATTGATACTCTCAGTCACGTTACCTTTCAGCACATACGGTACCGTATTTTCATAAGTAGTATTGCGGTGCGTAGGTGAGTAGCCTGGAGTAAGGCCACTTCCTCCGGTGATGACGCGTTCATACTGGTACACAGCATACTCAGTATACGTTCCACTCTGATAACTCTGGTTAGTCAGTGTATTCCCGGTCAGTATGAGGTTTTGATCCGCCAGTATTGCACTGGCCTGATTGTTAAGCTGTTGTGCAACAATCGTCATATCACGCCCTGAAGCGATACGCGCGCTCCCGCCTTGGGCACTCACCTGGTTTTCAGTCTGATTTAATGCGAACTGTCTCGTCGCGTACCCGGCTATTGGGGCATAGTAGTAACGTGTATCTTCATAGGCAAAACAGTATGCCCCGCCACAGGAGCCCTCATACGAATACGAACTGGTTTTCTTCTGGGTTACCGTATCCGCGCCGAGTACCGCCACTGGAATATTAGCAGTGGCTTGTCCAAGCCACGGGTATGTGGTTGTCAGATTCGTTGTCTGGATGGTTGATGTCAACCCGGTGCGTTCGTTAAGCAAATGTCCGGTTTTAATGGTGATATCGCCGTGAATAGTCTCAATATTCCCGGAGCTATTCACCACCTCGGCATTCGCCGTACCGCTGGCATCTCTCTGCATCACCAGGTTATTGCCCACCAGCATATCCCCCCGCAGGTTCTGAATACTGTTGGCAAACAACGACAGATTGTTACCCGCGTACAGCAGCGCGGTATTGATAAGTGAACCCGTTGCCGCCAGCACCATATTGCCCGCCGTACCGGTGAACCCGTCGAGCGTAATATTGCCGCGGCTGGTCAGGTTAACGTCGCCACCCGTCTGCAGGCTGCCGCTGCTATTCATCGCAATCTGACTGCCGCTCAATACCGTGGTGCCCGTACCTGCCGTCAGCTGTCCGCTGTTGGTCAGTCTGCCCACGGCGTTCAGCGTGATACCGTCGCCCTGCAAGGTGCCGGCATTGGTCATATCGCCCTGGCTACTGACTGCAAGCTGTTTATTCGAAGCGATAACGCCCTGCGCGGTGAAGCTGTTTGTGAGCTTCAGCGTCAGGTTGCCGAGCGCCACCAACTGGCCAGCGCCGCTGAGCGACACCATTTCAGCGAGCATATCCCCGCCGCTGAACACCTTCCCGCCCGCGTTATTAAGGCTGTTCCCCTTAAGCGTCAGCCCCTGGTTGCCCAGCAGCGTACCGCTGTTGGTGACGGTCTGCATGTTCACGTTCAACTGTGCGGCCTGGAAGGTGCCGCCGTTGCTCAGGCTGTTACCGGTCAGCGTTGCCTGGTTTGCCGCCATCACGGTGCCGTTGCTGGCAAGCTTCGCCACGTTCAGCATAAGGTTAGTGGCCTGTAGCCAGCCGCTGCCGCTGTAGTCCGGCGTGGTAAACGTCAGGTCACCGCCGGAGAGAATGTTGCCGCCGTTGCGGGCCTGCGTTACCGCACTGAGCGTGGTCTGACCGTTGCCCTGAATCGTGCCGTCGTTGGTCAGTTCAGGCGCAGTGAGGTTTAATGCATTCTGGCTGAGCAGCACGCCGCCCGCCTGGTTGGTCAGGGCATTCAACAGCGTGAGCGTCAGGCCGCTGTCGCCCTGCACGCGTCCGCTGTTGGTCAGCGAACCGGCGCTGATTTGGCTTTCCGCGCCCTGAACCTGCCCGCTGTTGCTGACATCACCCGCATTGACGGTAAGCGCACCACCGGCCAGCATTTTGCCCTGCTGCTGCAGGGTGCCGCTGAGCATCACGTTCAGGCCGTTAACGCCGCTGATTTCGCCGTCATTGCTGAGCGAGTCACCGTTCACCGCCAGGGTACTGGCGCTGATCAGCCCCTGGTTGCTCAGCGCTTTACCCGCCAGACGTGCCTCGCCCAGCGCGGTGATTTTGCTGCCGGTAGCGGCGTTCAGGTCGCCGCTCAGGGTCAGGGCTAAATCCAGCGCGCTCTGAATCGCCCCACTGTTGGTCAGGCCGCTGCCGTCTAAGGCTATAGTTTGTCCCTGAAGCCGGCCGCTGTTGTTGACCTCTCCCGCGCTCAGCGTCAGTGATTTCTGGCTGAGCAGGTCTCCGCGGTTATTCAGTGCGCCCGAGCTGTTCAGCGTCAGTCCATGCAGGCCCGTCATCGTTCCGCTGTTGTCGATGCGGTTATGACCAAGTGAAAGCGTGTCGCTCTGAAGCGTGCCGTCGCTGGAGAATACGTCTCCGGCAAGCGACATGTCACCTGCCGCCAGAATGCTGCCGTGGTTAGTCAGCGCAGGCGCAGTCAGACCGAAATGGCCCTGGCTCATCAGATCGCCGTCGTTAATCAGTGACTCACCCAGCGTGGCGTTGAGACGACCGGTTGCCAGCGCCGAGCCGCGGTTCACCCAGCTCTCCGCCTGAACATTCAGGTTTTGCCCCTGCACAGTCCCCGCGGTATCCAGTGTGTTACCGTTGAGGGCGAGATCGCCCGCCGTCAGCCAGCGCCCGCTGCCGCCCTGTGAGAGCGTGTCCCCGGTCAGCGTCAGCGCTCCGGTCCCCTGCAACAGGCCATCTCCGCTCAGCGTCGTCGCGTTGACGTCCAGCGTCTCAGCGATGATTTTGCCGGGATAACGGAGTGAACCAGAGCGTAACGTCAGAGCGCTGTCGCTGGTAATCAGCCCACCGTTGCGAATGTCCGGAATAACCAGCGTCAGATTGGCCGCGCTGTAGAGGGTACCGTTCTGCTGGTTGTCCAGCGTCTGCGCGTCAATCAGGAGGGCGTTATCTCCCTGCATCAGACCGCTGTTGGTCAGCCGCTGCGACTGGGTGTTCAGGCTGGAAGCCACGAGCACACCGCTATTGCTCAGCGCCGGTGCGCTAAGGCTCAGCGCTGCCGCGCTGCTTTTGCCGGTGTGGGTCAGCTGTTCGCGGGTGTTGGCCGTCATGGCGTTTTGTGCGGCCTGCGTACCCGCCAGCGTCACTTCCCGGGCGCTGAGACTGAGATTATTGCCGCTCTGCAGCTGTGCGCCCGCCGCCGTAGTGAGCCGGTCGCTCTGAAGCTGGAGATCGCCGTCTGCGCTGATCTCCCCGTCCAGCGTCGTCGTCGTGGCGCTGAGCGTCATGGCCGCATGGCTGTGAGTGAGCGAGTTTTCACCGGAGCTCAGGGTCTGCGCATTCACCGTCAGCCCGTTGCCACCGGACAGCACACCGTTTTGCGTCACAGCCTGCGCGTTCAGCACCAGCGCATCATCGCTGACCACTGAGCCTGTATTGATCAGCGTGCCGAGGGTGGTGATATCCGCGTAGCCCTTCGCGCCGATACTGCCGCTTTGAGTAAAATCCTGAGCATTGACCGTCAGACCGCCGCCGCTCAGCAGGGAGCCAGCGTTACGGAGGGCTGAGCTGTCCACCGTCAGGGCAGCGCCCTGTACGGAGCCGTTGTTATTCAGCGTGTCGGCGCTCAGCTGCGCCCGGTTATGCGCCAGCAGACTGCCGTCCTGCGTCAGGGTGTTGCTGCTTACCGTCAGGTTTTGCCCGGCGGTCATTTGCCCCTGCGTTTTCAGCGTATCGTGAGCATTTACCGCAATATCACGGGCAGCGTTAATCTCGCTGGCGGCATCCTGGCTGATGTTTTTCGCCGTCAGCGTCGCTCCCCCTCCGACGGTCAGCTTTTCGTTCACATGCGAAATCGTGCCGCTGGCATTCAGTACCAGCTCGCCATCGCTGGCCAGGGTGCCGTTGCTCAGGGCAATGTCGCCCTGGCTGCTCAGTGAAAGATTACCGTTGGCTTTGTGCGCGCCCGTCAGCGCAAGTTCTTCACCTTTTGCCGATAACGTCCCGCTGGCAAGGCTGTTGTGAACGGTGAGTTTACCGTTGGCGTCCAGGGTGATGTCGCCCTGGCGGGCATTCAGATCGCCGAGGTTCACCCCAACCCCTTTCTCGCTGGACACCAGGTGAATGCGGTTGGCGTACATTCCGCCCAGCGCGCCGGTATCCACCGCCACCGTAGGCGCCGGGCCTTCACCCTGCTGCGCCTGCACGCTGCCATCACTGCCAACGCGGTTGGCCCCGGCAATGACCTTTAAATCCTTAGCATGAATGGCGGCGTTCACTTCGGTTGCACGGGAAATGATCGACAACGCATCGCTGCCGCTGGCGTCAATCCCCTGGCCCTCAATGGTGATACTGCCTTTTTTCACGTCCAGCGTCTGTAAATTGCCGCTGGCGTCAAAAACAGGTTTCCCGGTCGTCAGGGTGGCCTGTGGCGTGTTGATAAACCCGCAACCGTTACAGGTAATGCCGTACGGGTTGGCGACCATCACGTTTGCCGCCTTGCCCGCCACTTCCGTATAGCCCTGCAGCTGTGAACGGTTGCCGCCGATCACTTCGTTAATGATGCCTTTCGCTTCCTTGCCCGCTTTCAGGTTGGCGTTGCCGTTAATCAATCCGCCGAGCTGTGTTTGAGCAAGTTTGTCCGCGGCGTTATTGAGGATCAGCCCCTCTTTGCCCACGTTGTAATCCGTAAACTGGTTGTGTGAAATCCCGGCCTCGTTCGGCGTGGCAATATTGACTATCGGCACACCGTTCGCTGCATTATCCGTGGCGGTATTGCCCGTTGGCGTCAGCGTGGCGGCAACGGCGGGCAGCAACGGCTGCGTGGCGAGCAGGCCGCTCACCAGGTAGCTGAGCAGACGGTAGGTGAAGCGAACGGGAGGCTGATTCATGACGGTAATCCCTTAAAACGCGACGGCAACGCGGTAGTAAATACTGACGTGATCCGGCTCAAGCCAGTGCGGATAATCAAGTGGCAGCCCAACGGTGAACGAGGTCGATACCCAGCGGTTAGCGGTACTCAGCCCTGCGGCAGTGCCCCAGAGCGTGCCTGCGGCATAGGCATCAAGCCTGTTGGAATGCAGCCAGCCGCCGTCGACGGCGGCTAATGCGCTGACCTGGCCGATGACCGGCAGCGTGAACAGCGTGTAGCTGAGTTCGTTTCGCCAGTACGCGCCATTGTCACCGGAAATGCTTTGCTCTTTGAACCCGCGCACCGAACTTTCGCCGCCGAGGGTCATGCGCTCGCTGCCATACAGGCGATCCGGCGACCACTGCCCATAGACGCTTGCCAGCCACCAGAGGTTGTCGGCCACCGGGCGCTGAAAGCTGGCGTTCAGGCTCCATTTGCGGAACTGCGCTTTCGGTAAGTCACCGTTTTTACTGCCGTCGCGTTCGGCATCCAGCCACGGCATGCCGCGACTGAAGGTCGGGTTAAACGTCCCGACGCCCCCCCACATTTTCTGAGTGTGATTCAGGCCGAACAGCAGGCTGGTGAGTTTACGACTGCTGCTTTGCAGCAGGATATCGTCGAGGTAGTTATGGTTGATACGATGGCTTAATCCGAGGGAGACGCCCGTTTTGATATCCCCGTTGCGGAACAGCACCCGCGACAAATTCACGCGGTGTGTTTCGGTATCGCCACTCGAACGCCATAAGTAGCCGTTATGCTCGATGGTACTGAGGTAATTGTTCCAGCTGTAGCTGTAATCCAGCAGGCTGTAGCCATAAGGTACGCTGACGCCCGCTGCAAAATTTTGTGCATCTTTTGCGTTCGAAAACGCGCTGCTACGGCCGCCGTAAATAAACCATCTATCGGCAAGGCCCAACAGGTTATTGCCATTCAGCCCGGCGTTAATTTGCCCGACGCCCGTACTTTTCTGGCCGCTGTTGTCAACGCTGACGGAGCCCGACAGCGGGAATTCAGGGGCCGCCGTCAAATGCACTATCGACCATCCCTGCTTATCGCCCGGCAGTATTTCAATCTGAACCGGCGTGGTACGGGCGCGGTTAATTTGCTCCATACCTTGTTCAATATCACGCAGGTTAAGGATCTTGCCTTCGAGCCCTGGAAACGTCATGTTCAGCTCGCGCCCGGACGCACCGTCCATGCGGATTTTCTCCAGCCGGCCTTCCAGAATCGCCAGATGCAGCTCACCCGAGCGTAAATCCTGCTCGGTCAGAAAAGCGCGGCTGGTGATATATCCCTGGCTGATATACCAGTCAGAAACCTGATTGGTGAGTTGATTGATGCGGGCGATATCCAGGCACTGATTCAGCCAGGGGGAGAGTAATTTCTGCTGCCTGCGGGCATCCATCAACGTGGCGCCATCAAGGACGATACGATTGACGGTAAAACACGGCCCGGATGACGATACAGGTTGTTCAGGCTGAGAGGAACGAAGTGGCACAGCGCGCTCCAGTGATTCGCGCTGCTGCTGGTTCTGAAGGAGCAACTGCTGTTGCTGCTGTTCGATGCTGTTACGATCGGCAGGTGACAGCGGGGCTGCCCAAATGGGTTGACTAACTGCCAGTATGATCCCTGCCTGATATAACGCTTTCATCCCTTATCCTGTATATCGTTGTTATTATCGAAACAAATATGTTTAGTAATATTTATTTGCAATTTTGATTACTTTACAAGCGGAATAGAAATCTTTAAACAGCAACACTATGAATATGGATAACTTTTTGCCTTCTACGTGACGTGAGTCTCGTTGATAAATTCACCGGGATCGCGTTTTTCAACGTCGCCAGAGGTGGACGAAGGCTTCAGCAGTCTGCACTGCGTCATCCGGCCGTAGCGTACTATTTCGACGCGGTGCATCGACAATCAATAGCGACCCGAACGATGAAAACTTTACCGCTTGTGTCAATTATTCCATCACCCGCGAGAAAGCGACTGGCCAGGCATTGATGACGGCTCCCTCACGACATCCGCGGCCAAAAGTCTCACAACCCTACCTCACGTATTGAATTTACGTGATATTCTAGCGGCCGCTTTTTCGCATAACCGACCAAGCGAATCAGTTCGTTCGCCAACCCACAGCCTAGTGCCACAATGAATACGTATAATAAAAAAGTTCATGCTTACCGCTTTCCCGCCTTCCGCCGCCTTTTCACTGCCCGTTTGCTCACCGTTCTGGGCAACAGCATTGCGCCCATCGCGCTGGCGTTTGCCGTCCTCGATATGGGCGGTACCGTCTCGGAACTGGGGATTGTGGTGGCCTCGCGGTCTATCTTTAACGTTGTCTTTCTGCTGCTGGGCGGCGTGCTGGCTGACCGCTATTCGCGCAGTCGCGTGCTGGTTTACTCCTCGCTGACCGCCGCCGTGTCGCAGGCCATCGTGGCGTGGTCAGTGCTGGACGGCTCGGCTTCGGTGCTAAGCCTGGCGCTGCTCGGCGCGCTGAACGGCGCGGCGGCGGGTATCGCATTGCCCGCTTCATCCGCGCTGATCCCCCAGACGGTACCGGCACAAAACTTACGCGAGGCAAACGGTTTAATTCAGTTGGGTATCTACGGCGGTACGGTGATCGGTGCCTCGCTGGGCGGGATTCTGGCCAGCGCGATTGGCCCTGGATGGGGGCTGGCCGTTGATGCGCTGGGCTTTGCCGCTTCTGCGCCGCTCTATTTTTTGATTCGCGCCAGCGCGATTAAAACGGGCGAGGCGCAAAGCCATATTCTGCAGGACTTAAAAGAAGGCTGGAAAGAGTTCGCCAGCCGCCCGTGGGTGTGGGCTATCGTGGTTCAGTTTACGATAATCAATGCGGCATTCAGCGGGGTGGTGATGGTGCTGGGACCGGCCATCGCTGACGCCTCGTTTGGGCGCACCCGCTGGGGGATTATCATTGCCGCCCAAAGCGTCGGCCTGATAGCGGGGACCAGCCTCGCCCTGCGCTGGCGCCCGCGTCGCGATCTGTTTATTGGCATGATACTGGTCGGGCTTTGTGCCGTACCCATTATGCTGCTCAGCCAGCAGGCCTCCGCATCGTGGCTGACCGGCGCCTTCTTCATCACCGGCGTGGCCTTCGGCCTGTTCGGCGTATCCTGGGCACATTCGCTGCAAACGCATATCCCGGCGGAAAAACTCGCCCGAGTTTATGCCTACGACGCCGTCGGATCCTTCGTGGCCATTCCGTTTGGTGAACTGGTTGCCGGGCCGCTGGCCATGCAGTATGGCAGCAGCCGGGTGCTGATGGTCGCCGCCGTTGCGGTGGTTGTCGCCACCGCAGCCGCCAGCCTGGTACCGGCTATCAGGCGGCTTGAGAACGCCGTGCGGGTGCAGCCACGCTGAGCTGATAAAACGGCACCCGCCGGGTGGTGGTGGTCAGCGTGTCGAACACGTCCGTTTCGCCGGTGGTAATGCGCATGCCGGTTTTGCGCAACCGCTGAATATCGGCAGCCATACGCTGGATCCCAAACCAGAACAGGCCGTCCAGCGCGGTCACGGTCAGCCCCTGCTCCAGCGCCAGGCGCAGACGCTCGCGCGGCTGTTTTATTTGCTGGGCGATTTCGCGATACGGCAGCTCACCGTGCCCCTGGGCATCGCTGCGGCGAATGCGGGTAGAGAGATGATACTGAAACGTATCCGGCACGTCGTTCAGCGCGCTTTTCAGGCTGTATACGCAGCCGAAACGCTTGCCGTTAAACACCGCGCTTTTCTGGCTCAGCGGCAACGCCTCGCGTACGCTGGCAATCAGTTGGGGGGCACGAATCAGTAACAGGCGGAAAGGCAGCTCGAAGCTGGTGACATAATCGACGTTCAGCAGCGCAATACGCAGGCGCTCTTCGGCCCCCGCGCCGGTGGTACGGCATTCCTCCATCACATCAGCCCACTGCTGCGTCAGGCGCGCACTCTCGCTGGCTTCCGTAAAGCGGTATTTCTCAATCTGGTAGTCAATGCGCCCGCTCACCGTCGATACCCTTCTGGTTATGTGATTCAACGTTGCTCACTTTACCAGCGCGGCACGATCATCGGAAGCCCGTTCGGGGAGAATGATCAATCATTTCAATCGCCAGGCGGCGCGAAGACACACGTCGCGCCCCGGAAAGCAGGCGCGACGGTTCAGACAGGCTTAACGGGATTCAGCATCCTGCTGCGCGGCGTTTTCCGCGTCTTCAATCTGGCGATACCAGCGCGGATGGTGTTTGCGCGCCCAGCGGCGGCTCACCTTCCCTTCGATCATCCCTTTAATCGATCCTTTCACCCAGAACGCCATATACATATGGATGAGGATCGCATGGATCAGAATAACCGCCGCCGTCGCGTGGATCAGCAGACTATAGCGCACAACCGGAATCGGGAAGTACGCGGCAAGATACGGCCGCCAGATAATCAGACCGGTCGTCAGCAGCACAAAAATCATGCTCATAATGGTCCAGAACATCATTTTCTGCCCGGCGTTGTACTTGCCGACGTAGGCAACCTTGTGTTCGTTACCTTTGAGGACTTCAACAATCCCTTTGACCCACGGAATGTCCTGCTTATCCGGGATGTTGTGATGGACGAAGCGCACAAACATAAACATCAGCGCCACAAAGATCGCCACGCCGAAGAAGGGGTGCAGAATACGCCCCATCTGCGGTGTCCCGAAGGTTTCCGTCAGCCATTGCAGGGTCGGGAAAAACAACGCAATGCCTGAAAGCGACACCAGGAAAAAGCAGATCACCACGGTCCAGTGACAGGCACGATCGATAAATTTCGTACGCAGGATCATTTTGCTCTTATTCATGAGAGTCCTCCTCTTCGTCGTCATCGCTCTCTTTGTTCGGCCCTATGCCCACGTAGTGGTAGATAAGCCCGGCAAAGGTGGCGATAAACCCGGCGGCGGAGAGCGGCTTCAGAATGCCTTTCCACAGATTGACCGAGGTATCAATTTTCGGCTCCGTGGGCAGGTTGTGGTACAGCCCAGGCTGGTCGGCGTGATGCAGCACGTACATCACGTGCGTTCCACCAACGCCCTGAGGGTTGTACAGCCCGGCGTTGGCATAACCGCGCGATTTCAGCTCTTCAATGCGCGCGTCGGCCAGCGTCAACATTTCCGCCTTGGTGCCAAAGTGAATCGCACCGGTCGGGCAGGTTTTCACGCAGGCCGGCTCCTGGCCGACGCTGATGCGATCGACGCACAGCGTGCATTTATAGACGCGATTATCTTCCGGGTTAAGGCGCGGAATATTGAACGGGCAGCCGGCAATACAGTAGCCGCAGCCGATACAGTGTTCTGACTGAAAATCGACGATCCCGTTGGCATACTGAATAATCGCGCCCGCCGATGGGCAGGCCTTCAGACAGCCGGGATCCGCGCAGTGCATACAGCCGTCTTTACGAATCAGCCACTCCAGCCGTCCGTTAACGGCGGTTTCGCTAAAACGCATCACCGTCCATGACTTGGCGCTCAGATCGGTAGGGTTATCGTACACCCCGACGCATTCTCCCACGCTATCGCGAATGTCGTTCCACTCGGCGCAGGCCACCTGGCACCCTTTGCAACCGATGCAGGTGGTGACGTCAATGAGCTTCGCCACCTCCTGTTTATAGTTGCGCGCCTGCGGCGGCGGCGTCATACCGTTGGTCGCCGAACGTTTGATAATATCCTGTGATTCCATAGACATAATTCGCCTCCTTACGCCTTCTCAACGTTAACTAAAAACGCCTTAAATTCCGGCGTCTGTGAGTTGGCGTCGCCGACCGACGGCGTCAGCGTATTGGCCAGGAACCCTTTGCGGGTCGTCCCCTCAAAGCCCCAGTGGCAGGGAATACCGATGGTCGGTACCGCTTTCCCGGCAACGGTCAGGGTTTGCAGGCGCGCGGTCACCACCGCTTTGGCTTTGATAAAGCCGCGCTGCGAAGAGACTTTGACCCAATCACCGGCCTTAATGCCCTTTTCCTGCGCCAGCTGTTCGCCAATCTCAACGAACTGCTGCGGCTGCGCGATGGCGTTCAAACGCGCGTGTTTGGTCCAGTGGCGGAACAATTCGGTGATGGAATACGTGGTGCCAACGTACGGAAACGCCTGCGCGTTACCGAGCGTTTTTTTATCGCTTTCAAACAGACGCACCACCGGGCTATGCACCACATTCGGATGCAGCGGATTGGTACCAATCGGCGTTTCCATCGGCTCGTAGTGCTCCGGGAACGGTCCGTCTGCCAGCTTGTTGAGCGCAAACAGGTGCCCCATGCCATCCGGCAGCATAATGAATGGCCCGACCTTTTCTTCTGGCGCCGACGTCGGCGGGAAGTCCGGGACGTCCAGCCCCTGCCATTTTTTACCGTTCCACTGCATCAGCGGACGTTTTGCATCCCACGGTTTACCCTGCGCGTCGGCGGAGGCACGGTTATAGAGAATGCGACGATTGAGCGGCCAGGCCCATGACCAGTTGTTCACCGCACCGAGCCCCGATGGATCGGCGTTATCGCGGTTCGCCATCTGGTTGCCCTGCTCCGTCCAGCTCCCGGCGTAGATCCAGCACAGACTGCTGGTCGAGCCGTCATCACGCAGATGGGCAAAGGTACTCAACTGCTGCCCGGCTTTCGCCAGCAGGTTGCCCTCTTTATCATAGATATCTTTCAGCGCGCGACCGTTGCTTTCGCGGGCGATCTCTTCCGGCAGCGGATCGTGCGGATTAGCATAACGCCAGTCAATGGCCATCAGCGGCTCCGGCGCCACGCCGCCCTCTTCGCGATACAGCTCGCGCAGGCGCAGGAACAGATGCGCGAGAATTTTGCTATCGTGCAGCGCTTCGCCCGGCGGATTGGCGGCCGTGTAGTGCCATTGAAGCCAGCGTGATGAGTTAGCCACCGAGCCATTTTCTTCGGCAAAGCAGGCGGTCGGCAGACGGAACACTTCGGTCTGGATTTTACTGCTATCCACGTCGTTCATTTCGTCGTGGTTCTGCCAGAAGCTGGCGGTCTCGGTGGCAAGCGGGTCCATGACCACCATAAATTTCAACTTCGAGAATGCCTCGACGGCTTTGTTTTTATTCGGGAAAGATGCCAGCGCGTTGAAACCCTGTACCAGCAGCCCGTTAAACTGGCCGCCGACCATCATGTCGACCTGGCTGAGCACGTCGTACTTTTTATCCCACTTCGGCAGGTAGTCGTAGCCCCACTGGTTTTCCGCCGTGGCGGCATCACCGTAAAAGCCCTTCAGCAGGCTGACCATAAATGCCGGAGTGTTCTGCCAGAAGTTAACCTGGCCTGGCAGCGTCGTTTTCGGCGTAGCCTGCGCCAGCAACGCATCAAGGGTGGTCTGTTTTTCACTCGGCAGCGGCAGGTAGCCCGGCAGCGAGCCATCCAGCAGGCCAAGATCGGTGTAGCCCTGAACGTTTGAGTGGCCGCGCAGCGCGTTAATCCCGCCGCCCATCATGCCGATATTGCCCAACAGCAGTTGCACAATCGCCGCGGTGCGGATGATCTGCGCGCCGTTGGTGTGATGCGTCCAGCCCAGCGCGTAGAGAATTGACGCCGTTTTATTGACGGCTGCGGTTTCGGCCAGCGTCTGCGCCACGCGCAGAAATTCTTCGCGCGGCGTGCCGCAGACAGTTTCCACCATTTCCGGGGTGTAGCGGCTGACGTGCGCTTTGAGCAAATTAAACACGCAGCGCGGATGGCTTAGCGTATCATCACGCTGTACCTGACCGTCGGCGTCGAGCGCATAGGCCCAACTGCTGCGATCGTACTGGCGGGTCGCTTCGTCATAACCGCTGAACAAACCATCATCAAAACGGTAGTCCTCGCGGACAATCAGGCTGGCGTTGGTGAATTCACGCACGTACTGATGCTGAATTTTATCGTGGCTTAACAGATAATTGACGATGCCGGACAGGAAAGCCACGTCGCTGCCTGGGCGCAGCGGCGCATACAGGTCGGCGACGGCCGCCGAGCGGTTAAAGCGCGGGTCAACCACCATCAGCTTCGCGCCGCGGCTTTTCTTCGCCTCAATGACCCACTTGAACCCCACCGGGTGCGCTTCTGCGGCGTTGCCGCCCATAATCAGAATCACATCGGCGTTGCGAATATCAATCCAGTTGTTGGTCATCGCACCGCGACCAAAGCTCGGCGCCAACGCGGAGACGGTCGGGCCATGGCACAGACGCGCCTGGTTCTCAACCGCCACCATGCCCAGGCCGCGCGCAAATTTATTGTCGATAATCCCGGTTTCGTTACTGGCCGCTGAGGAACACAGCATACTGGTTGTCGCCCAGCGGTTTACCGTCACGCCCGCCGCGTTTTTGACGACAAAGTTGGCGTCACGATCGTCTTTGAGTAAACGCGCGATGCGCGTAAACGCGTCGTCCCAGCTTATCCGCTGCCATTTATCGCTGCCCGGTGCACGGTACTCCGGGTAGAGCAGCCGGTTGTCGCTGTTGATAAAATCGACCACGCCAGCGCCTTTGGGGCACAGCGAACCGCGGCTGACCGGATGATCCGCATCGCCTTCAACGTGGTAGATACTTTCGCTCACATTTTTAGCGTTATCGCCGAGGCTATACATAAGCATGCCGCAGCCAACGGAGCAGTAGGTACAGTTGTTACGCGTCTCTTTTGCTTTTAAGAGTTTGTATTGACGGGTTTCCGCCTGAACGGAAAATGAGGATAGAAAACCAAGAGAGGCGACAGTTGTCCCTGCCAGACCGCCCGCACACATTCGGAAGAATTGCCTCCGATTAAGCTCCATATAACCTCCAGCTTAAACTTAAGACTAGAAAAGGGGGCTCATTATCGGCCTATCTCGGCAAGATAACCACCAATCTATTGTGGTTATCTGTCAACTACCTACTAGCGGTTAGGCGCCACACGGTTTTCCCGATAAGCGAACGCCTGTTAAAAACAGCGTAAATCTGGGTTAAAACATAATATTTTCAATTCAATTAGCGCCTGAGCAGAAGGATCTCACGTTTTTCCAGGGCTTGCCCTATCGCTGTTCCTCATCACGTACAATCCGCGCAATACATCAGACACTCACCTGACGTTATTCGAATACGATGCGTCAAATAGCGTTTCTTAGAAAGCTTAAAGGACATAATATGCTGGCAGGTGCCCCTTTCTCTGTTCTCGTGACCATTATTATCACCGGTATTCTACTCGCGCCGATCATGCTTTTTGCGACCTCCTGTCTCTATTTCCTTTGCCGACACTACAAGGGCAGCGCGCTCTATATTCTGAAAACCCTCGCAATAGGTCTATTGACCCTACCGGTCGCCCTGCTCATTTTAATGCTTGCCGTCGGTTACTTATTCCTGACTATCTACTTCAACGCTAAACAATGGTCCAAACGGCTTTATCGCCGCGTAACGCCAGCGCGCGCTGATAAAATCCCTGACGGCACAATCAGCGATGAGGACATCGGCGCCAGCACGATTATCATCCATCTTGTACACGGCACCTTCGAAACGGAAGCATCATGGACAAAGCCGGGATCCGCCATGAGACAGGCTATCGCAGACAAACTTCCGACGGCCAAATTCATGCGCTTTTGCTGGAGCGGCGCGAATACGCCGAAGGCCAGAACCCTGGCCGCGAAGGAGCTCGCGGCGAAAATTGAACGTTCTCCCAGCCAGCATCATTATATTATTGCTCACAGCCACGGCGGCAATATCGTTCGCGAAATGTCGCATACTTACCCGAATATCGCGGGTAAAGTCCGCGGCGCGTGTTTACTTTCCACCCCGTTCCTGTACAGAAAAACATTATCGCGTTCGGCAGGGAAACTACTGAGTACCAACGTCTTTGGCTTCACCTTTGCCGTCATGCTGCCAATCGCCGTCATCGCAGAAATAATAGGCATTACCGATTATATTTTTCTTGCGTTAGCGGTGCCGTTGGCTGCACTACTTGAAATAGGGCTGACCGCTCGTTGCAGAAAGTCATATGCAAATGAGGCGGAAAGTGAAGCGGAAAATGACTCCGTGAATTATCGCCGGGTCGCTATATTTCACGCCATCGGCGATGAGGCCGATTCTGCATTAAGATTTGCCAGTTTCGCACACGAATCCTGCTTTGGCGTGCTAGCCCAATTAAACGCCGCCTCCAGGGAGGCGCATAAAAATCGCCATACGCCTTTTATTCTCAGCTACCTGATTTTCATTTTACTCAGCCTCTATAATGCTGCGGTTGGCCAGTTTGACTGGCTTGCCGTCTTTCTCATTGGCGCAATCAGCGTGGGGCTCACGCACCTCTATACGGTCATCAAGAAAAAGCAGGAGATGGCTAACATCCTTATAACGGCCGCACTGCCCATCAACATTTTTTCATTCTGGCTCGCGGCGGCCAAAGCGTTGGCCTACGGGGATTGGCGATTGATATTTTGCCCGGAAATGTTTGTCTCTTCCTCGGAAACACCGACGGGATCGCACGTAATAGAAAAACTGGCGCCCGCCAGCGACGCGGAGATGGTGCATTCCACGCATTCACATCCCGAAGCCGTATTAAATGTTGCGCATTGGCTGGCGGATTGCGTTACCCCTGTCCGCTGTCAGCATGAGATTGACTGCGATCGGTGTGGCGAAACGCTGCGTCATTCACGGTAATTGATCCAGGCACGGCGGGGTTCAGCGCAGAGTCGCCGCCGCGCCACCGTGCGCCTTTTAACAACAAATGCTATGATATCCCAACGTTTTTCGCAGCCCGACCGCCATGTTCAACATGCAAAACGACAAGGAATCCCGGCATGAAACCGAAGTCTGTCACGCTTTATGATGTCGCCGAGCGCGCCAACGTCTCTTATCAGACGGTCTCACGGGTCATCAATCAGGCCGCTCATGTCTCAGAGAGAACGCGGCTCAAGGTGGAAGCGGCGATGGATGCGCTGAACTATATTCCGAACCGGATGGCGCAGCAGCTGGCGGGCAAGCTGAGCCATACGCTGGGCTTTGCCACCAGCAACCTCGCGCTGCATGCGCCGTCGCAGATTGTCGCCGCCGCTAAATCGCGCGCCGGGGAACGGCAGTTTAACGTCGTGATTTCCATGACCGAACAGTCAGGAGCGGAAGCCAGCAAGGCCGCTGTCAGTCAACTGCTGTCACAGCGCGTTGATGGCATCCTGATCAATATTCCCATGGAAGACGATCGGGCACAGGAGATCGTGCGTCTGTGCGGCGCAATACCGGTGCTGTTTCTGGATATCTCGCCGTCCACCGACATGCATCACATCGTTTTCGACCCGCAGATGGGGGCGCGTCTTGGCGTTGAGCACCTGGTCGCATTAGGGCATCAGCATATTGCCCTGCTCACCGGCCCACTCAGCTCGGTATCAGCACGTCTTCGTTTTGAGGGCTGGCAGGCGTGTCTTGCCGCACACCAGCTTGCCCCAGCGGCGATCGTGCACGGTGACTGGAGCTCGCTGTCGGGTTATCAGCACGTGACCCGATTGCTTCACGACGGAATTGTCCCCAGCGCCATACTGGTCGGTAACGATCAGATGGCGCTAGGCGCGCTGCGGGCGCTGCATGAGTTCGGTCTGCCGGTACCGGGCGCCGTCTCGGTGGTGGGCTATGACGATACGGAGGATAGCGCCTGCTTTACGCCGCCGCTCACCACCATCAAGCAGGATTTTAAAACGTTGGGCAATATCGCCGTTGAGCGTTTGCTGGCGTTGATCGAAGGCCAGGACGCCGTCTCTGAACTGCTGCCGGTTAGCCTTATCGAACGGAAAACCACCGCGGCGCCGCAGACTGAGTCCCCCTCAGCGCAGCAGCTTGCTGACGCGTTATCCCGCCTCGCCCGCCAGGTCGCACGACTGAAATAGCCCGCTGCGCCATGGCGGAGCGCCGTGGCGAATATTTGTGAGTTTTATCACCCTCTCTCGCGCTCGGGCTGTACAAGTGCGGGCGCGCCTCGCATAGTAACCCTGATTGTGAGCGAATCACAAAAATACTCAAGGATACTGCAAAATGCGCCAACAACCTCTCTCGTTAGCCGCCATCCTCGCCCGCCGCGACTGGGAAAACCCCGCCGTCACCCAGCTTAACGCGCTGGCCGCCCATCCACCGTTTGCCAGCTGGCGCAGCGCCGATGCGGCGCTGCACGATACCGCCTCGACGTCACAGCAAAGTCTGAACGGGCGCTGGCAATTCAGCTATTTTACGCGGCCAGAGTCGGTACCCGAGAGTTGGACTGAGTGCGACCTGCCTGAATCTGATGAGATTGTGGTTCCCTCCAACTGGCAAATGGCAGGCTACGACGCGCCGATTTACACCAACGTGACCTACCCGATCCCGGTCAATCCGCCCTTCGTGCCACAGGATAACCCCACCGGATGTTACTCGCTCACATTTCACGTCAATCCTGACTGGCTGAACAGCGGTCAAACGCGGGTCATTTTTGATGGCGTCAATTCCGCCTTCCATCTGTGGTGTAACGGCCAGTGGGTGGGCTATGCGCAGGACAGCCGACTGCCGTCTGAGTTTGACTTGAGCCGCCTGCTGGTTGCCGGTGAAAACCGCCTGGCGGTGATGGTGCTGCGCTGGAGCGATGGCAGCTATCTGGAAGACCAGGATATGTGGCGCATGAGCGGCATTTTCCGTGACGTCACGCTGCTGCATAAGCCGGATATGCGCCTGTGCGACGTCCAGCTGCTTCCCCATCTTAACGCCGATTTCAACCGCGCCACGCTGGAGGCGCAGGTCGTCGTCGAAGGCGATATCACCGACGATACGCGCATTGCCGTTCAGCTCTGGCAGGAAGGCCGCCTGGTGGCCGAATGCGAACAGGCGCTGGGGAGCGAGATTATTGACGAGCGCGGGTGCTACAACGATCGCACCACGCTGCGCCTGACGGTAGACAACCCGGCGTTGTGGAGTGCGGAAGTGCCGACGCTGTACCGGACCGTGGTCCTGCTCAAGCGCGGCACAACGCTGGTGGAAGCAGAGGCCTATGATACCGGCTTCAGAAAGGTTGAAATCAGCAACGGTCTGCTCAAGGTTAACGGCCAGCCGCTGCTGATTCGCGGCGTTAACCGTCACGAACATCATCCGGATAACGGCCAGGTTATGGATATGGAAACCATGCGCCGCGATATCCTGCTGATGAAGCAAAATAACTTTAACGCCGTGCGCTGCTCCCACTACCCTAACCACCCGCAGTGGTATCGTTTGTGCGATATCTACGGGCTGTACGTGGTGGATGAGGCCAACATTGAAACGCACGGCATGGTGCCAATGAACCGGCTGACCGACGATCCGCGCTGGTTGCCGGCCATGAGCGAACGCGTCACGCGAATGGTACAGCGCGATCGCAATCACCCCTCGATTATCATCTGGTCGCTGGGCAACGAATCCGGGCACGGCGCCAACCACGACGCGCTCTATCGCTGGATAAAATCCAACGACCCTAGCCGCCCGGTGCAGTACGAAGGCGGCGGCGCCAACAGCGCGGCGACCGATATTATCTGCCCGATGTACGCTCGCGTTGACCAGGATCAGCCCTTCCCGCAGGTGCCGAAATGGTCGATTAAAAAATGGATCGGTATGCCGGATGAAACCCGGCCGCTCATCCTTTGCGAATACGCTCATGCGATGGGCAACAGCCTCGGCGGTTTCCATAAATACTGGCAAGCTTTCCGCCAGTATCCACGCCTGCAGGGCGGGTTTATCTGGGATTGGGTCGATCAGTCGCTCAACAAGCGCGATGCCAATGGCCAGTGCTTCTCAGCCTACGGCGGCGATTTTGGCGATACGCCAAACGACCGCCAGTTTTGCATGAACGGCCTCGTGTTTGCCGATCGTACGCCACATCCGGCGCTGTACGAGGCGCGTCATGCGCAGCAGTTCTTCCAGTTCCAGTGGCTTGCTGATAACCAACTGACGATCGCCAGCGAGTATCTGTTCCGCGCGACCGATAACGAACGGCTGTTCTGGGCGCTAAAACAGGAGGGCGAAACCCTGGCTAGCGGCAGCGTCGCGCTGAATATTGCACCGCGTGGCCAGCAGACAATCACGCTGGCGCTGCCGGAAATCAGCCGCAGCGGCCCGCTCTGGCTGAACGTCGAGGTGCGCCAGACTGCCGCAACGCCATGGAGCGACGCGGGCCACGTTTGTGCCCATACGCAGTGGCAGCTGCCGGGCCAATTGGAATACACGCCAGCCGCTGAACGCGGTAGCGTGCCGGTGCTGGCGCAAAGCGACAGCCACTACACCATCACGCATGGCGCTCAGCGTTGGTACTTCGATCGCACCAGCGGTTTGCTGAGCCAATGGGTCTGCGACGGTGAAAATGTGCTGTTATCGCCCTTACAGGATCAGTTCACCCGCGCGCCGCTGGACAACGATATTGGCGTCAGCGAAGTCACGCGTATCGATCCCAACGCCTGGGTCGAGCGCTGGAAAGCAGCCGGTCACTACGACATAACCTGCCGCCTGGCCCGGCTCCACGCCGATACGCTGGCGCGAGGCGTATTACTGCAGTCAGAGCATCACTGGCTGGCCCACGGCAGGCTGCTGTTTATCAGCCGCAAAAGCTATCTCATCGATGACCAGGGTGAGCTCCAGATAAACGTCGAGGTTGACGTGTCTCGCAGCACGCCCCCGCCCGCGCGGATTGGCCTGACCTGCCAGCTCGCGGAGATCGCAGCAGAAGTGAGCTGGCAGGGGCTGGGCCCGCACGAGAACTACCCTGACCGTTGCGCCAGCGCGCGCTACGATCTCTGGCAGCTTCCGCTGGCGGCGATGTATACCCCGTACGTTTTCCCCAGCGAAAACGGCCTGCGCTGCGGCACCACGCGTCTGACATACGGTGCGAACAGTTGGCGCGGCGATTTCCACTTTAACCTCAGCCGTTACGGCCAGGCGCAGCTGCGGGAGACCTCGCATCGCCACCTGCTGGTCGAAGAGGCCGGAAGCTGGCTGAACATCGACGGTTTCCATATGGGCGTCGGCGGCGATGACTCCTGGAGTCCAAGCGTGTCGGAGGAGTATTTGCTCCAGCGGCCGCACTATCAGTACAGCCTGCGCTGGGCCCGGCGCTAAACCACACCGCGGCGGCCCGTTGTGCCGCCGCATTTCCCCTCGCCAACGTCGATTTTCCGCGTGCGCCCGCTTCCGTCATATGATAATCGTATGTGTACGAACACATATAATTATCGCGCTTTATATCACGGGAATCATTAATGCTGATGAAAACAGCGGCGTCGTCCAATCACGAGGCCAGAGTACAGTTTCGCGCCGGGGTAGTGGCCTGCTTCCCTACCATTCCCGGCTACTGGAGTATTGGCTTTGCCGCTGGCGCCATCGGCACGCTGGCGGGCTTTACCACCCTGCAAACGGCGCTGCTGGCCAGTCTGTTGTACGCAGGTTCGGCGCAGTTTCTGTTCTATTCCCTGTGGGCCGCTGGCGCGGAGGTCGCCTCGGTGGTGGTCAGCGTCCTGCTGGTCAACTTACGCTATCTGCTGATGAGCTCGGCCATGAGCGTCTTCTTTCGCGAACACAGCACGCTGCAAAAAGTGGCCAGCGGCCTGCTGTTGACCGATGAAACCTTCGGCGTCGCCGTTCAGTACGGCGGCACGCACGGCAAAGTGCCGTTTGCATGGATGCTGGGGATTAACGTGGCCGCCTGGCTAAACTGGATCCTCGCCTGCATCGTCGGTGCCGGGCTTGCCTCGGCGCTGCCGCCTGCGCTGATGGAAGGGCTGAGCTTCAGTCTTGTGTCGATGTTTATCGGGCTGGTGCTCATGCTCTGGTTCACCAGCCGCCGTCGGGGGCTGGAAACCGCCGCCATTGCGATTTCAGTGCTGATTACGCTGATGCTGTCAGGCCACGTCGATACCAGCGTGGTGGTGATCGTCGCGGCCTCGGTTTCCGCAACCCTCGCAACGCTGGGGCTACGCCTGTTCAGCAAAGGGGAGCACTAAGATGCAGCGTTCAATTCTGTTTGCCATTATCGCCTCCGCCGTGGTTACCGCACTCATGCGCACCGTCCCCATTCTGCTGCTCTCGCGATTCCGCATGCCGCCCGCGCTACAGCAGTGGCTCAGCTTTATCCCCGCCGCCATTATGTCGGCGATTATTGCCGCCGAGCTGGTGGGTAAACCCGCGTTAACCGCTGGCGGTATCAGTATCTCACTGCTGGCCGCAGCGGCGGCAACGCTGGTCGGTATCCTCAGCCGTAGCCTGTTCGCCACGGTCATTGCGGGCATGGTGGCCTTTACCGGGCTGAGCTATCTGCTCGCCTGATAGCCCCCAAACGCTGGCCGGTTTACTCGGCCACCGCGCCTTTCCCCCGCACGCCAGCCAACACGACCATCATCGCCGCCACCAGCAGTACGCCGCTGGCGGTGAAAATGCCGCTCGCGCCGTTCAGATCGAACACCAGCCCGCCGCCTGCCGCACCGGCGCTGATGGCCAACTGGATGGAGGCGACCAGCAGGCCCCCAGCGCTTTCCGCTTCATCCGGAACGGTGGTGGCAAGCCAGGTCGACCAGCCCACCGGGACCAGGCCAAACGCAAACCCCCACAGCGTCACCAGCAGGCCATCCAGCAGCGCCAGATGCCCGAAGGCCACCATCAGCAGCGCCAGCACCCCCATTGCAAACGGCACCAGCGCAAGCGTCAGGCGCAGGTTACGCGCCAGCAGGTGCCCGGCAATCGAGGTGCCAATCACGTTCGCCACGCCAAAACCGAGCAAGATCAGCGAAATGGTTTCTACGCTCACCCGGCCAACCGTTTCGAGGAACGGGCGCAGATAGGTGAAGAAAGCAAAATGGCCGCTGAAAATAAAGATGGTCGCCAGCAGCCCGCCGATCATCCCCGGTCGGCGCAGCACGGTAAACAGCGTGCCGAGGCTACCGCCGCTTTCCGGGCGCATGGACGGCAACACCCACAGCTGCCACAGCAGCGCCAGCACGCCGGGCACTACGCTGAGGATAAAGACATTACGCCAGCCAATCAGACTGCCGAGGTAGCTGCCGAGCGGAGCCGCTACGACGGTGGCAATCGACACGCCGGCGAAGATAATCGACAGCGCTTTCGGCACGTCGCTGGACGGGACCAGACGCAGGGTTGTGGCGGTCGACATCGCCCAGAAGCCGCCTATCGCTACCCCCAGCAGCAGCCGTCCGGCCAGCAGCACGTGCAGCGAAGGGGCAAACGCCACCAGCAGACTGGAGATAATTTGTAGCAACGTGAAGAACATCAGTACCCAGCGGCGATCGATACTTTTTGTGGCACTGGTAATCAGCAGCCCGGTCACCAGCGCGACCAGCGCGGTAGCGGTCACCGTTTGCCCGGCAATGCCTTCACTTACGCCGAGGCCCGCCGCCATTGGCGTGAGCAGGCTCGCCGGTAAAAACTCCGCGGTAATCAAACCAAATACCCCCAGGGCGAGTGACCACACGGCACGCCAGGCGGGTTTTGCGGGGGCCAGGGTCCCGCTTTCTGCGACGCACGAATTCATCGGTTAATCTCCCGTTATAAAAATGTGATGGCTGTCGCAAAGCATAGAAAGTTCCGCCGGGACGATCTATGATGGATAATCTTCATTTTTTGATAATTCGTCCGGAGTTGCGACAATGTCACTGAATACCCCTGATATGATTAGCGAACTGCTGCGCGGCATGCGTCTCTCCGGCGTCAACTATCGTCGTTTTGAGGCCAGCGCGCCGTTTGGCGTCTCTTTCGGCGACGTTGCCGGCAAAGCCCAGTTCCATTTTGTCAGTCGGGGGCCCGCGATTCTGCAAATGCAGAGCGGTTCACGCTTTACCTTAAACAGCGGCGATGCGGTGTTTATTCCCAACGGCGAAGGCCATGCCCTGCTTTCTGACGATGCCGCCACCGTTACGCCCATCACCGATTACCCCAGTGAGCCGATCTGCAGCCAGGTCCACGATATCCACTGTCCGCATTGCCCTGAGGGTGAGAATGTCGTCATTTTTACCGGGTGTATGAATTTCGAACTCGGCGGCATGCAGCCGCTGGTGAAAGCCATGCCGGAAGTGATGATGGTCAGCAGCCTGATGTCTTCCCGGCCGGAAATACAGGCGCTGTTGTCCGCGATGGAGCGGGAATCGTTGAGTCGCCAGGTTGGGTTTGCCGGGATACTCGCCCGGCTAGCCGACGTCGTGGCCGCATTGATTGTGCGTGGGTGGGTCGAAGCCGGGTGCGGTAAAGCCAGCGGCTGGGTGCAGGTGCTGCGCGATCCGCGCCTGAGTCGGGCTATCTATGCCATGCATCAACGGCCCGGCCTCAACTGGAGCGTAGCCGATCTGGCGAAAGAGGCAGGCACTTCGCGTTCGGTATTCGCCGAGCGCTTTCTGTCCGCCACCGGCACGACGCCGGCAAAGTACCTTGGCGAACTGCGAATGCGACTGGCCGTTCAGTATATTGGCCAGGAACAGCAGGCGATCGAAACCGTCGCCCTGAAGCTCGGCTACGGCTCGGTGGCCGCGTTCAGCCGGGCATTTAAACGGGTGGTCGGCCATTCGCCGGGCGCGCTGCGCGAAGCTGAGCACGCGCCGCCGCAATAGCCATTATAAAGAGCGCTTACAGATACTGAATAACCACTTCTTGTAACTGCGGGTCACCCGGCAGCGTGCGATGGCTAACGGTACCGACGCTGCGCATCAACGGTGTATCTGCCGAGGCGGTCAGCGCCACCTGCTGCACCCGATGTTCGCCGCTGCGATAACAAGCGATCTCCAGCCCCTCGCGTGCGGCCGTCACGCCGCAGCCGCCTTCAACAATCTGGCCGACAAAGTGAATTCTTCCCGACGATGCGCCCTTTTCCGCCTGCGCGATCCCCGCAAACGTCAGGCCTGCCAGCGCCAGGCAAAGCATACGTGCTGTTTTCATCTTCTAACCCCACATCCTGTGAGAAATCTTCGATATCGCGCGGTCACTCACGTCGATACCGCCGTCACCGCTTCCCCTCACCGTCCGCGGCGTTCAGGGGAATGATGTTCTCGACTATATCGCTGATAAATAGCGTCCGATATCCGTCATTCCTCGTATTCACCGCTCTATAGCGCACGCTTTCAGCCTTTATTTTCAGATTATCCTTAGCTCCAGAATAAGCGTATCCGCACTATTACGGCTTGCCTACCCGACGCATTATGTTAGTGTTAAATAATTGTTATAAATATCAGAAGGACGTATTCGTCAGACCTCTCTTTATTTCCGTTGTCGTGCTCGCGGAAATAATCTGCCGCCTCTGGCTTAACACACCAAAATAACAAGGTCACTATGATGCAAACACCCACGTTGCGCGCGCTGACGCTGGCCGCGCTGTTCACCTCACCGACGCTTTTTGCCGCCAGCCTTCCGGGTACCGGCATCACCGTTCACCCCGTGCAAAGCACCCTACCGGAAGAAACGTTTCAGACTGCGCTTATCAACCGCGCGCTGAAGCAGCTTGGCTATGACGTTGCCCCGACGGAAGAAGTGGAATATAACGTCGCCTATACGGCAGTTGCCGCCGGAGATGCCACTTATATGGCCGTTAGCTGGCTGCCGATGCAGCAGAATATGTATGACGCCCGCGGCGGTGATGCCACGTTCTACCGTCAAGGCACGTATATCAGCAATGCTGCCCAGGGATATTTAATTGACAAAAAAACTGCCGATAAATACCACATTAGCGATATTTCCCAGCTCAAGGACCCGCAGCTGGCGAAATTATTTGATGCGGACGGTGACGGTAAAGCAGATTTAGCCGGCTGTAATCCAGGATGGGTGTGCGGTTCCGTGATTGATACGCAAATAAAGGCCTATGGTCTGAGCAATACGGTGACCCAGAATCAGGGAAACTACTCCGCGATTATTGCCGATACCCTTACGCGCTATAAAGCCGGTAAACCCGTACTGTATTATACCTGGACGCCCTATTGGGTAAGCGATGAGCTGAAGCCCGGGACCGACGTAGTGTGGTTAACCGTTCCGCACTCCGCCAACCCGGGGCAATTCAAAGAACAAAATACCGCATTAGCCAACGGCAAGAATTATGGCTTCGCGGTTAACAATGAATACATCGTTGCCAACAAAGCGTGGGCGGCCAAAAACCCGGCGGCGGCAAAACTGTTCGCCGTCGCGAAGCTGCCGCTGGCCGACGTCAACGCGCAAAATCAGCGGATGCACCAGGGCGAATCTAGCGCGGCCGATATTCAGCGCCACGTCGACGGCTGGATTCACGCCCATCAGGCCACCTACGACGGCTGGATCGCGCAGGCTCTCGCCGCGCAGTAGCGAGCAAGCAACGTCCCGGCGCGCGCAGCCCGCGCGCCGTCCTCGTTTACTCCATCACGCGCGCGCGTTTACCGCGCTGTTCTTCATCGCGCTGCGTGGCGGCCACCAGCACGAAGTCGAAGCTGACCTCGGTGTGCGGCACAGGAATATCGCGCGCCTGCGCCAGCAGGCCGTCGGTGATTTTCAGCGGATCGGCGATCAGCTCTTCGCGCGTGGCAAAGGCAAAATCATCCCACAGGTAGGCGTCGCCGTTGAGGTTAATCTGCGTGGTCAGGTGCTTGTATCCCGGCGCGGAAACAAAGAAGTGCACGTGCGCCGGGCGATTCCCATGACGGCCCAACTGGTTGAGCAGCTTCTGCGTTGGGCCATCCGGCGGGCAGCCGTAGCCGCACGGTACGATGCTGCGAACGGCATAGCGCCCCTCGGCGTCGGTTTCAACCCGCCGACGCAGGTGATATTCACTTTGTGATTGATCGAAGAACGAATAGCCGCCGAGCGTATTGGCGTGCCAGATGTCCACGATCGCCCCCGCCACCGGCTGGCCGTCGTGACGGGTCACCCGCCCGTGCAGCCACATCGGCTCCCCCGCCTCGCTGCCGTCGTCCATTCGCGCAAATCCTTTGCTGAGCGGCGCGCCGGCCACGTACAGCGGCCCTTCAATCGTGCGCGGCGTGCCCACATAAAGACCCTCGGCCGCCTCTTTTTCGTCCGCGCGCATATCGAGGTAATGCTCCAGTCCCAACCCGGCGGCCAGCAGCGCGGCCTCTTTACGCTCGCCCAGCGCGTTGAGATAGTTCACCGCCAGCCAGAACTCTTCATCACTGATATCAAATTTCTTAATGGTCTGGCACAGGTCGCTCAGTACCTGATGCATAATGGCTTTAAAACGGTCGTTGCCGAGTTCGGCATTCAGGCCGCTGCTGATCGCCAGCAGAGACTCCAGTTCGCTCTGTTTTGCAGGATTAACGGACATTGCGTGTTCCTCTTTTTTTGTAGGGTAAGGTGTGTTGTTAGTGAATTGACGAGGGATGACGGCACAGCGGCTGCACGCCGATCGTCATAAACGGATACAGCGGTAGCGCCGTTAACAGATCGTGCAGTTCCTGGTTATCCGCCACGTCAAAAATGCTGACGTTGGCGTACAGCCCGGCGACCCGCCAGATATGCAGCCACTTCCCCTCACGCTGCAGGCGCTGGGAGTATGCCTTTTCTTGCGCTTTGATCTCATCGACCTGCTCAGCGGGTAGCGACGGCGGAATATTGACGGTCATTTCAACTTTAAACAGCATGCGAATATCCTTTAATGTCGGGCGTAATAACGCAGTTTTTCTTCATCAATCTCGACGCCCAGGCCAGGCCCTTGCGGCAGGGTGACCTGCCCGTCGCTGAACGACAGCGGCTGCGTCACGACGTCGTCTTTCAGCAGCAGCGGGCCAAACATCTCGGTCCCCCACTGCAGGTTGACGGTCGACCAGGCGTGTAGCGACGCAACCGTGCCGAGCGTGCCTTCCAGCATGGTGCCGCCGTACAGCGCCACACCGGCGGCCTGCGCGATGTGCGCAAGCTTAAGCGCCTGCGCCGGGCCGCCGGCTTTGGCGATTTTTAAGGCGTAGGCACCGGTGAAGCCGCCGCTGGCCAACGCATAGCCATCGTGACCGGTCGCGACCGCCTCATCGGCAAGGACAGGCAGCGTAAAGCGCTGGCTCAGGGCAATCAGTCCGGCGCGGTCCCATAGCGGAATCGGCTGCTCGACCAGATCGATACCGCCGTCCTGAAGCTGACGCATTCCGTTAACGGCGGTAGTAAAATCCCACGCCTGATTGACGTCCACGCGAACGCTTACCGCATCGCCCAACGCCGCCTTAATCGCCAGCGCATGGGCGATATCGGTTTTCAGCGATCGGGCACCAATTTTCAGTTTGAAGGTATCGTGCCGCCCTTCCGCCAGCAGGCGTTTGCCCTCTTCGATATCTTTACCGGTATCGCCGCTGGCCAGCGTCCACAGCACCGGAAGACGTTCGCACAGCGCGCCGCCGAGCAGCGCACTCACCGGCAGACCCAGCAGCTTCCCTTGCGCATCAAGAAACGCCGTTTCCAGTGCCGATTTGGCGAACGTATTGCCCTTTACGCTGGCGTTCATCTTCTCGGCCAGCGACGCCACGCCGCTAAACCGCTGCCCGCAGAGCAGCGGCGCCAGGTAAGTTTCCATCGCCGAGCGAATAGCCTCCGGGCTTTCCGCACCGTAGCTCAGGCCGCCAATGGTGGTGGCTTCGCCCCAGCCGACTACGCCCTCAGCGCACTGCATCCGCACCAGGGTTAGCGTCTGGCAGCCCATCGTCGCCATCGACAGCTTGTGCGGGCGAACGGTGGGAATGTCCACCAGCCAGCAGGTCAGTGATTCAATCGTTAACATCCGTGACTCCAGCATGAACAGGTTGTGATTTCGCCGCAGGCAGGCCGATCAGCGCCACCCACGCCAACAGCGCATAGCCCACCAGCAGCAGAGAGACCGGCCACGACGCATCGAAGGCCATCAGCAGCGCGACCGCCAGCATCGGGCCCAGCCCGCCTGAAAAGATCGACCCCACCTCATGGCCCAGCGCCAGTCCGGAATAGCGCACGCGCACCGGAAAAAGATCGCTCATGATGCACGGCTGGGTGCCAATCATCGCGCCGTGACAGACCGGCAGACCGAGGAACATGGCCAGCATAATTGCCGGGTAGCTGCCGGTGGAAAGCAGCCAGAAGAAGGGGAACGCCATCACCAGCAGACCGATAACACCGATGTAATAAACCGGCTTCAGGCCAATGCGATCCGATAGCGCGCCCCAGAATAAAATCGAGAAGAACTCTACCAGCATCGCCAGCGTCACGGCGCTGATGATCTCACCGGTGCCGATGCCGATGTGTTTGGCGTACACCACTGAAAAGGTAAAGAAAATATAGGAGGCTCCGTTTTCCGGCAGCCGCAGCGCAATGGCCTGCAGCAGCGCTTTAGGGTGCTCGCGCACGATAACCAGCAGCGGGATTTTTTCATGCCCATCTTCCGGTTTTGCCTGCACAAAAGCCCGGCTCTCACGGATGTTCTTGCGGATATAGATCCCCACCAGGAAGATGACGATGCTGAGTACAAACGGCACGCGCCAGCCCCAGCGCATAAAATCACTCTCCGGAAGCTGCTGCACCAGATAGAAGGCAAAGGCCGACAGCACGAAGCCGCCAGAGACGCCCATCTGGCTCCACGCGGTGTAAAAGCCACGGCGCGAGGCGGGCGCGTTCTCGCTCAGCATCAGCACTCCGCCGCCCCATTCGCCGCCGGAGGCCACACCCTGTAAGAAACGCAGAATAATCAGTGCCAGCGGCGCCCAGATCCCCACCTGCGCGTAGGTCGGCAGCAGGCCAATCACAAAGGTGGTAGCCCCCATCAGCGTCAGGGTCATAATCAGGGTCATTTTGCGACTATAGCGATCGCCAATGTGACCAAAGACGATGCCGCCCAGCGGACGCGCCAGAAAGCCTACCGCAAACCCGGAAAACGCCAGCAACGTGCCCTGTAGCGGATCGCCGCCGACCGGGAAAAAGAGCGGGCCGAACACCAGCGCTGCCGCGGTTCCATAGAGAAAGAAGTCATACCATTCCAGCGCGTTGCCCAATACGGATGCCATCACCAGTTTGCGCATTTGCTGGGCATCGCGCCGCGCATCAGCGGTCGTGAGCGCAGTTGCAGAAACGACATTACTCATCCGGCGTTCCCCCTCTTGACGTTATGCCTCGTGTCCGACCGCGTGATAGCGACGGTTAAAATAGACCAGCCCGCGCGGCTGCTCGCTGCAGCGAATCGCCTGGACCCGACAGTAAAAGACCGAATGGCTGCCGACTTCATGGCAGTCATCAATCAGGCAGTCGAAGCTGGCGACCGCCGAACGGAGCACCGGTGCGCCGCTGGCTAACACCTGCCAGCTGTCATGGCAGAAACGCTCCTCGGAACGCAGGCTGGCGTTGGCAAAAATGCCGGACAGCGTCTGGTGTTCGCTGGAGAGCACGTTGACGCACAGCGCGCCGTTGCGCTTAAAGTGCGCGTGAGCAAACGAGTGACGATTCATACAGACCAGCAAAGTCGGCGGCTGGTCGGTGACGCTGCACACAGCAGAGGCGGTAAAGCCAAACTTGCCCGCCGGGCCATCGGTGGTAATCACCGATACCGCGCTGCCGAGCTGCGCCATGGCGTTACGAAATTCGATTTGCAGAGACATAGCGAGATCCTCAAAGATCGATAATCAGACGGGCGCTTTTAGCGCGGGAACAGCACAGTAAAATCTGGTCGCCGTCGGCCTTTTCGTCGTCGGTCAGATAGTGGTCACGGTGGTCCGGTTCGCCTTCCAGCACGTCCGTCAGGCAGCTGCCGCAAATCCCCTGCTTACAGGAAACGCACACCTTCAGCCCCGCCAACGCCAGCGCCTCGACGATGGTTTGATGGCTCGCCACCTGCACGGTCATACCGCTGGCGGCGGCCACGACCTCAAACGGCTGGCCGCCGCTGTTGACCTCAGCGCTGAAGCACTCCTGATGAACCCGATCCGGTGCATAGCCCAGCGCCGCCGCCCGTTCGCTCACGGCATCCATCAGCCGCGCGGGGCCGCAGACGTAAACGTGCGTCCCCTCAGGCACGTCGCACAAAACCGCATCGAGGTGAATTCGCTGCTCGTCGCTGAAATGCATGTGAACCTGCGGCGCATAGGCCGCTGCCTCCAGATGTGCGGCAAACGCCGCCTCTGCGCGCGATTTGGCGCAGTAGTGCAGGCTGAATGAGCGCCCGGCGGCACGTAACTCCTCCGCCATTGCCAGCATCGGCGTAATACCGATACCGCCACCAATCAACAGGCTATGTGTGGCCTGCGCATCCAGGGCGAACAGATTACGCGGCTCGCTCACCCGGATGTCATCCCCTTCGCGCAAGGCGTGCGCCGCCAGCGACCCACCCTGCGATTGGCGGTCTTTCAATATGCCAAGCTGGTAGCAATTGCGCTGCTGCGGATCGCCGCACAGCGAATAGGGGCGCACCAGTTCGTCACTCAAATGCACATCGATATGCGCCCCGGCACTGAACGCCGGTAACGTCCGGCCATCCGGGTGAGCCAGCGTCAAGAGCACAACCTCGCCGTGCAGCTCACGGTGAACAATCTGTAATGTCAGCATGACGTTCCCCCTTAACGCATAAACAGCCCGCCGTTAATGTCCCAGGTTGCCCCGGTGACAAACGACGCCTGTTGGTCTGCCAATAGCGCAACCGCGCGGGCGACAAACTCCGCCTCGCCGAGCGCACCGACCGGGATCATTTGCAGCAGCCCTGCCAGCTTTTCTTCCGGTACCAGCGCGTGAACTGCCGGTGAATCAATCGGCCCTGGCGCGATGGCGTTAACGGTGACGCCAGATTTGGCCAGCTCACGGGCGAAAATTTTGGTCAGCGTCAGGATGCCGCCTTTCGACGCCGCGTAGTGCGCCCCGGAAGCGGTGCCGCCGTTCTGCCCGGCCAGCGACGCCAGGTTGATAATCCGGCCATAGCCACGACGGGCAAAGTAGCGCCCCATCGTCTGACAGCCGACGAAAGTCCCGCGCAGGTTGGTGGTCATCACCCGGTCAAATTCGTCTACCGTGATGTCCATGACCGGGGTTGCCAGCGTCAGTGCAGCATTGTTCACCAGCACCTGAAGGCTGCCGAACCGCGCCTCGGTAGCGCTCAGCGCACGAGTAAAATCATCCGGTCGACAAATATCCAACCCCATCGCCAGCACACGGTCGCTGTCGAGCGTTTCTGCCGCCGCCTGCGCACGGGCCGCGTCGACGTCAGTCAATACCACCTGGAACCCCTGCTCCAGCAGGTGGCCAGCAATCACATTGCCCAGACCGGCGGCTGCGCCGGTGACTAATACGGTTTGCATCATGGACGGTTCCTCACAGGATGTAGCCGATGCTGTGCAGCACATCGTCGCTGTTGACCAGGCGAATCACCTTCTGCTGAATGCGCCATCCCTGCGCCTGCGGCACCAGATGCCAGGTGATATCGGCCGCATAGTGGCGGCTGTGCCCTTTACGGTGCTCCCACAGCGACTGCGCGCCGCGTACCACCACCTGATGTTCTCCCGCCTCCAGCAGACGGAAACGCGATAGCGTGCGCAGCGTGCGCGCACGTGGGGTCGTTGAAATCGACTCGCCGCTGTACAAGCGCTTCACTCGCCGGGCGCGCATATCATGGTCATCGCAGGCGTAATTGAGCGTGTTTTTAAAATCAGTCTCCTGCGGATCGATCGGCACCACGTAAAGGCCTTCCGGTAGCCAGAGATCCAGCCAGCCGTCGAATTCCCCCTGATCGAGAAGATCGCCTTCCAGATTGATCAGTGCGATGGCGTTAAACAGTACGGACTCCTCGGTTGTCATCTACGCGTTCTCCGTCATTAATTTTTTCCACTGCTGATAGGCCGCACGCATGCCGGTTTCGGCGCTGACGTCGCTACGCAGGCCGTCGTCAGTGCGGTACTCACCGGCCAGGCCACGGTTCAGCATGATCCACAGATCGTCACCGGCGGTGGCCCCGCGCTGCACGCGCTCCCAGGCCTCAGAGTCATCCGGTGTGCCGAAGCCCATCGGCCCCTGGAAGTGCTCGTGCAGGCGCAGCCGCGCCTGGTTGGCCATTTCCGGTCCACCGTCCATGGTGATCACCGCGTGGTGAATTTCGGTTTCGTTCACCGATACCGGCTGCAGGACGCGGAAAAAGGCCATTGAACAGGCAATGTTAGGGAAAATATTGAGGTTGAAACCGGAGCCACCGACCGCGCGTACGATGCGCCTGACCTGCGTCTCGTCATATTCAGCTCGCAGCGCATCGGCTAACTCAACAAAGCGCTCCGGAATCGGCGCATCCAGATTGGCCTCCAGATCCACCAGCTCCGGGATCATCACCATCACGCTGTGGCCGTTACCGAGATCTTCGACGTAGCCGCTGCCATCAACAAAGTTGAGCATCTCTTCGGTCTGCTTATCGACCGAGCTTAAAAATGAGCGATGAACCACCGGGAAGTGATAGCCGTCGGTGGTATTTTCCAGCTGAATTTTCCAGTTACCGGGAAAGCGGAAACGGTGCGCGGGGCCGGTTTTGATCGGGAAGCCCGCGCCCTGCTTCATAAACAGGTCCATCCACTTTTTCGCCGCGCCGAGGAAATCGTCCAGCGGTTCGATATGCTCGTTAAAAGTGGCGAAAATCATGCCGGCATACTGTTCGGTGCGCAGCGAAACCAGCCCTAGCGCGCCTTTTTCTAGCTGGTCGGCATAGCTTTCCGGATGCGGTACGCCGCGCAGGCTGCCATCGAGCGCGTAGCCCCAACCGTGGTAGGGGCAAACGAAGCTGTTCGTTTTACCGCTGCGATGCTCGCAGACGGTGGCCGCACGATGGCGGCAGCGGTTAAGCAACGTGTGCACGTTGCCTTTGCGGTCGCGAACCACGATCACCGGCTGCGTGCCGATTTCAGTGGTCTTAAAGCTGCCCGTCTCCGGGATTTCGCTGGCATGCGCGACCCAGACCCAGGTTTTGCTGAAAATGCGGTCCAGCTCCAGGCCGAACAGCGTTTCCGAGTTATACAGCGAGGTATGCACGCGGTCATGCTGGACCAGCGCGGCAATCTGTTCACGACTCGGCGCGGCGGGTGCGGCGGCATCGATATTTTTTACCTTAATGAGGTGGTCACACTGCATGTCCATTCTCCTGCACGTCTGCGACGGTCTGATGTTGATCCGGCACGGGGAGTAAATCTTCGGCGTGCCAGTGCGTTACGGGGCGGCTAAACAGGTTGCGGGTGGTAAAATGACGCATCACCATCTCCCCCGCCTCGCGCCGAAAGGTGACGTTCAGCTCGGCGGCGTTAAGGTGCGCCCCGCCGGCGTTAAAGGCTGAGGTCTGCAGCATCAGCCAGCGGCCGTGCAAATCGCCGCTGGCCGTGATGCTGAGCGCCTCGGAGCACAGGAAATGTGCATTCATGGCGAAATGTGCTGGCTGACGGACATAGCCCGCCATCATGCCGACGATGGCTTCGCGCCCCTGATGACGCCCCAGGCGGGCGGCGTAAGGTTCGCCAACGCCTTCCCAGCAGGCGTCAACGCTGAACAGTGCGCCAATAGCGTGAACGGTGTCGGCATCATCCAGCCGATCGCAAAGATGCATATACTGGCTAATGCACACCCGCGCGGCCTGCTGATCTTCGAGCTGCTGTAGGCGCAGCGCATCCTGAGAAGTCATCACGCGCTCCGTTAACCCTGAATGATCAGTTCGCGCCCGACGCGGGCTTCAATTTTGCAGTACTTCCACAGCTTGCTGCCGCTGTCGCCCACCGGCGTCGTGCGGAACAAATTGCAGACCGCAGCGACGTTCTCCAGCGCCTGCGCATCGGCCAGCACATAGGTTGTCCACGGGGCGGTCGTTGACGGGCCAACCATCAGTTGGTCGTCATCCATATTGCCGATAACCGAAATTCCCGGCGTCTCTTCCATCCCTTTCATCATCACGCCGAAGGCGGCCCATACCTGCTTGGCTTCTGCCGCGCTGGCGTCAAAGAAGTTCTGGTTTACGCCGATACAAAACAGCACGCGTAATTTGTTGGATTGGCTCATTTGTTGCTCCTTAATTAACAATCACAGGTAACCCGGCAGCGGTTTACCGCCGAAAAAGACCGTGCCCGCATTGAGATACGAGAGGTCGCCCATAAAGGCATGTTGGGTAATCACCATCGTGTCGCGGACGTAGCGCTGTAGCGGGCTGGTCATGGCGACCCCGCCCATTCCGTTGAGTGCCAGCGCCTGGCGCGCCACGTCGGCCGCAACGCGCGTCACGTGGGTGGAAGAAAGCCGTAGCGCGTTGACCTGTTCGCAGCTGGGATCGTCCCCGGCGAGCAGGCGTTGCCAGACATCATCAATGGCGTCATAAAACCAGGCGCGAGCAGCGCGCAGATCGGCTTCACAGCGGGCAATCTGCATCTGCGCCTGCGGGCGGTCGGCCAGACGCGGCGCACCGGTCACCGACTGCTGGCGATGGGCGATGGCATAAATTTCATTAAGCGCGGCGCGGGCCACGCCGAGCGACACAACGGAGAGCACCTGCGTCGCCAGCGACAGCACCGGGTAGCGGTACAGCGGCCCTTCCAGATTCAGCGTGCCGCCGCGAATAAAGGTCCACGCGTCCGGAACAAACGCGTCGTCAACCAGCAGGTCGTGACTGCCGGTTCCGGCGAGGCCGACGGTATCCCACACCGGGTCTATCTGGACGCTGGCGCGCGGCAGCACCGCCATGCGCGGCAGAGGCTGTTCGCCGTCCGGCAGAATCCCCACTCCCAGCACCGACGCCCCCATACTGCCGCTGGCAAAACTCCAGCGTCCGCTGACCCGGTAACCGCCGTCGGCCTGACGCGCTTTCTGCGTCGGAAAAATGCCGCCCGCGAAGACCACGTCCGGGCCATCGCGATAGAGTTCCTGCAACGTTTCCACCGGCAGTGCGCCAAGGTAGAACGGGCTCATACCGAAACTGGCTACCCAGCCCGCCGAGCCGTCGGCGGTGGCTATCTGTTCAATCAATTCACAAAACTGCGCGGGCGTGCATTCGTCGCCGCCGTAGATTTTCGGCACCAGCGCCCGGTAAACGCCCACCTGTTTGAAGCGGGCAATGATGTCGTCAGAAATATGACGTTGATGCTCAAAATCGGCGCTGCGGGAAGCAACTTCGCTCAGCAGCGGGGCCAGCGTTTCATGGACGTGGACGGCAGACATAGCGTTCTCCGGATAGTAGTCGCGGCCGTTCGCAGGACGAACGCAGCCGCAATGAGTCGAACTCACTGAGTCATCAGGGATAGCAAAACAGGGTAGTGATTAGTGACGTCGTCGGGCCATCAGCCACTCGGCGGCCTGTACCAGCAGCCCCTCGTCGCCTTTACGAGCGACCAGCTGTAGGGCGATTGGACGGTCGCGCAACGCGCCCATAGGCAGCGTCAACGCCGGGTGACCGCTGAGATTAAACGGACGAACTAAGCGGGTAAGATTCACCACGCTCAGCGGATCGTGGGCTTCGGCAAGCGTGGGCGGCAGTTCTGGCAGCGTCGCCAGCGCCAGCAGCGGCGTTTCGGCCAACCGCGCATCCACTTCCGCGCGAAAGCGCTGGCGGACAGTTTCCGCATCCTGCAACGCCTGTGCGCTGACCGATTCCCCCGCGCGGATCCGGCTGGCAACATCGGCAGAAACCTGACCGCTTGCCAGCAGCGGGCCGAGCGCGCGCCAGTTCTCGTGGTTAATCAGGGTCAGCCCGGCGCGATGAGCATCGTCGAGCAGCGTCAGTTCGGCGCTGCGCGGGTGGACCGCCAGCCGGCAAAGACCGGCAAGCAGTTCGCCGTCAATGTCCGGCTGCGCGGCGGCGATAAAGGCGATGTCGGGTAACGCGGTCAGCGGCGCGCCAACGGTGACGTTAAGACGATTCAGCGCCTGGCGCAGCACGTCCGCTTCACGGGCAAAAAGGCCCACGCAGTCCAGCGAGCTCTCGGCGGGCATCCCCCCCTGACGGCTCAACACGCCGTAACCGGGCTTCAGCCCGAGCACCCCGCAGCAGGCGGCGGGCATCCGTACCGATCCGCCGGTGTCGGTACCGAGGGCAAAATCCACCTCACCGGCGGCGACAACCGCCGCCGAGCCGCTGGACGAACCGCCGGGAATCAGCGCGGGGAAATGGGGATTCAGCGGCGTACCGCCCCAGGGGTTAATGCCGGTCACGCCGAACGCCAGCTCGTGTAGCGCGGTTTTTCCATCTAACACGCAGCCGCTGCGCAACAGCATGTCCACCACTCTGGCGTGCTGCCGGGCGACGGGCGCGTGGGCCAACGCCGGGCAACCGGCCTGGGTGCGGTGCCCCGCAACGTCCAGCGTATCTTTCACGGCAAAGCGCAGATCGCCTTTACCGAGGGTAAAACGTTCGACAAAACCCTTGCTCTCACAAACTGGCTGCATCATTGACACCTTGACCAGAAAAAATGAATCATATTCAGGCACGCCGTCATTGCGGTTTTTTTATCCTGATAAGCGTGTTTTCACTATGGAACATTTAGATGAATATTCAAGTAATATTTCACGTTATTTTTACTATGAAATAACAATGCATTAACCTTTTAATAATAAGGGTTACTTATGCAGTTTGATGAAATATAAAGCAATATTGGGCATTAGGGCGGGCGCTGCCGTCACGAAGCGATCGCGACGGCAGTGTGTAAATATTGTTTATTTACAGTTGGTTATAGATATTTTCTACGCAAGTCACAGTTTTGCGATCGCGAGGAGGAAGGGTCAGAGTTCGTTAAGATTATCCAGCACTTTCGCCAGTGACTGGTTCATTTTCTCCACCTGTCCAGGGCTCATGCCCTTAAAACCTTTATCGAATATTTTACCCACCAGCGGCATAGCTTCCGCCACTTTCTGCTGACCGGCTTCGGTTAGCATCACCATCGTTACCCGCGCATCGCTGGGGCTGCTGGCGGTAACCACCAGGCCGTCATCGCGCAGGCGGCCGACAATTTTGGTCACCGTGGGCATTTTAGCCAGCGCGTATTCGGCGATTTGCGAGATGCTCGCCTGGCCGTACTGGTGCGTGATCATCAGCACACGAAAGCGCGAGACGTCCAGCGCAACCTTCTTCAGGGCCAGTTCCACGGTTTGGGTGTAACGGGCGTACACGTTAACAATCCAGTAGAACGGAAACTCTTCACGATGAAACGCGGCGCCCGTCGCGCCCTCGCCCGCTGTTTTTTTTAGATTACTCATGCGTTTCCTTACCCCAACATGTCGCAGATTTTTCGATTATACCCTGTGTCTTTCCGCCCGTCCCAGCGCGGTTGCGCCGTGGGCCTCCCCTTGATGAATATTGACGCGACAGAGATCGCATTATGATTCACAAATGCCACACACATAACAATTACGTATCATTTATCACACACAAAATTGACACTTCCGGCGCGCGTTCTCTATACGTTAGCCAGCCTGTACGACCCATAATCATAATCACAATGTGGAGCTTTTCATGAACGATAGCCCTTCTCTGGAACCGACACCGTCTTCTGCGTCATCGCCGTTCAACGCGCGGCAGCAGGCGGTTATCAATAAGTTGTTCCGCCGCCTGATCGTGTTTTTGTTCGTGCTGTTTGTCTTTTCCTATCTCGACCGTATTAACATCGGTTTTGCCGGGCTGACCATGGGCAAAGACCTGGGGTTAACCAGCACAATGTTCGGGCTGGCCACCACGCTGTTTTATGTGATGTACGTGGTATGCGGAATCCCGAGTAACGTCATGCTGACGATCGTCGGCGCGCGCCGCTGGATAGCCATCCTGATGATTATCTGGGGGATTGCCTCCACCGCCACGCTGTTCGCGACCGGGCCTAACAGCCTGTACGCGCTACGAATGCTGGTGGGGATCGCCGAAGCCGGGTTTTTGCCCGGCCTGCTGTATTACCTGACCTATTGGTTCCCTGCCCATTATCGTGCCCGCGCCAATGCGCTGTTTATGATTGCCATGCCGGTCACCATGGCACTCGGTTCGCTGGCGTCCGGGTACATTCTCAATATGGACGGCCTGCTCAATCTGAAAGGCTGGCAGTGGTTGTTTCTGCTTGAGGGCTTCCCGTCCGTTCTGCTTGGTCTGGTGGTCTGGTTCTGGCTTGACGACAGCCCGGCGAAGGCGAAATGGCTGACCGACGACGATAAGGCCTGCCTGCACGAGATGCTTGAAGCCGACCGGCTTAACGCGCTGCAAACCCAAAGCGCCATCCAGGCGGCCTCTGTCGGGCAAAAAAGTGTGCTGCGCGAGCTGCTAACGCCAACCATTATTCTCTACACGCTGGCCTACTTCTGCCTGACCAATACACTCAGCGCCCTCAGCGTCTGGACGCCGCTGATTCTGCGCAGCTTTAACGCAGAGAGCAGCAACGTCACCATCGGCCTGCTGAGCGCCATTCCTCAGGTCTGCACCATTGTCGGCATGATCTGGTGGAGCAAACGTTCCGATCGCCGCAACGAACGGAAGCTGCATACGCTGCTGCCGTATCTGTTTGCTGCGGCCGGCTGGGTGCTTACCGCCACCAGCGTCCATCCGTACTGGCAGTTTACCGGGATCGTCATGGCCTCGATGGGAGCCTTTGCGGCAATGGTTATCTTCTGGACGACGCCGGACCGCGCGCTGTCGCTGCGCGCCAGGGCACTCGGCATCGCAGTGATTAACGGCACCGGCATGACCGGCGCTGCGCTGGGGCCGCTGCTGATGGGCATAATGAAAGACGTGACCGGCAGCTTTAATGCCGGAATCTACATGGTTGCCGCCTTCCTGGTACTGGGCGCCGTCATTGTCGCCTTTATCCCGATGAAGGCGGCCCCACGCCAGACGGCGGGCGTCGGCGTAACCGCAGCATAAAAAGTAGGCCGGATAAGGCGTTTACGCCGCCATCCGGCAAAAGCGCGCAGGCTGCCGGATGGCGCTGCGCTTATCCGGCCTACAACGTTCACGATCAGAAGGCGTAGCTTGCGCCCACCTGCACCGTACGATCGCGGCCAATCCAGCAGTTAGTGCTGTCATAGCAGGTCAGCGTTTCTTTGTTGGTGAGGTTCTGCGCGCTGGCTTTCAGCATCAGGCCTGCCAGGCTGCTGTCCACCGCAGACATATCGTATGACAGCGACATATCGTACTGCGTTGTTCCGCCCAATTTACCGGCCTTGTTATCCGGAGAGATTTCCATCGGCCCGGTATAACGCGCCCCTGCGCCGATCGTCAGCCCACGAACCAGGCTCTGGTCGAAGGTATAGTCCCCCCACAGGTTGAAGGCATTTTCCGGCACCTGCGTCGGACGTTTGCCTGGGTAGGTCTCATCCTCGGTGTTGATGGCGTGGGTGTAAGCGTAGTTGGCGATCAGGTTAATATTGTCGGATGGACGACTGATAACCGACAGTTCGGCCCCTTTGGATTCAATTTCTCCGGTCTGGCGGTACACCCAGCTCGGGTCTGCGCTCAGTACATTTTTCTGCCGGATGTTAAACACCGACGCGGTAAAGGTTGTGGCATAGTCTGCCAGCAGGTATTTCACGCCGCCCTCCACCTGCTTGCTGGTGGTCGGTTTCACCTGTTCAGCCGTCAGACCGTTGGCCGGTGATACCGGTTTGAAGCCCTCTGAGTAGCTGATAAAGGGCGACAGCCCGTTGTCAAACGCATACAGCATCCCCAGACGCTTGGTGACCCGATCCTGGGAGATCCACGCTTTCCCATCGTTATTCAGATAGTCGGTAGTCGCAGACTGGTAGTCGTCATAGCGCAGGCTGGCGAGAATATTCAGACCGCCCCAGGCCATCTGATCCTGCAGGTAGTAGCCCTTTTGGTTGTACGAAAGGCGATTTTTCTGCGCGGTATAAAGCCCCAGCGCCGATTCATTCACCTGACCAAAATCCGGGGTACGCATATCGATACCCGGAGTGGTCGATGCATAGCGATAGTGATAATGCGAATTCAGCTTCTGATAATCAAATCCGGCCAGCAGGTGGTGCTGCCAGTCGCCAAGCGTCAGCGTCCGCGTCACCTGGTTATCGATATTGAAGCTGTGCAGATCTTCGTCCGTGGTATAGGCAAAGCGGTTCAGCTCATAAACCGGATTCCCGGTATTCCCGGTGGAATAGACGCTCTGCTGATGACTGTCGATATCAAAGTAACGCGCCTTCTGCGCGATTCCCCAGCCGCTATCAAACTGGTGTTCAAAGCTGTAGCCCACCATCCACTGGCGCTGTTTGAAGCCGTTCCAATCGTCGCCGGCAAAATCGCGTTTATTGGCGTAGCTGGAGCGTAAATAGGACAGCGGCATCGGGTTAGATGGCGTCAGGCTCGGCGTATTTTGCGCCAGCGCATCCAGCGTCAGGCGGGTTTTATCGCTCGGTTGCCAGGTCACGCTGGGGGCCAGCAGATAATCTTCATAGCGAGTGGTGTGCGCCTGGTCGTCACCCTCGGTCGCTTTGCCCAGCAGGCGATAGCTCCAGTCGCTGTCAGCAAGACGGCCGGTCGAGTCCAGATAACCCTCTTTAAGGTTGCGAGTACCGGTATTGAAACCCACTTCCGTGCGCGGCGTGGTCTGCGGCTTTTTCCCCTGTATGTTCACCAGCCCGCCTGGCGAACCGCTGCCGTAAAGCACAGAGGATGGCCCTTTAAGGATGTCGACGCTGTCAACCAACAGCGGGTCAATCCGTGCTTTGGTATTCCCCGTGACGTTATAGGGCAACTGGAGTCCGTTATAGAATTCGTTATCGACGTTGAAGCCGCGAATCTTGTATTCGCTCATATAGGTCGTGCTGCCGCGTGACTCGGTCGCGACGCCGGGAGCATAACGCAAAATCTCATTCAGCGAAGTGGCGTGGCGCAGGCTTATTTCATGCTGGCTGAGGGTGTTGATCACCTGCGGCGTTTTACTTTCCGCAACCGCCGATTTGGTGGCGCTGTTGGTCCAGCCAGGCAGGTCGCTCCCCTCGCCGGAAGCGGTGACCACCATCGTGGTTTCATTTTTATCAGCATAGGCCTGCGGCGCAAGGGCGAGCGCGATCATTCCAGAAAGCGCGCAGAGACGAAAAACGGCGTGATTCATTATCGTTATGTCCAAACAAAACAAATAACGATAATTATTATCATCCGCATTTGATATTCAACACTAAAATAAGAAGGGATTTATACCCAATAAACCTCAAGATGCAGGTTTGAGCACCTGAAAATGATCGTTAATTCGGGACGTCAGAAAACCCGCTATCCCCGGTAACGTATGGCTGAAAAATTCAGATATTGCATCCCTGAACTCCCTGCTGTTGCTGAAGTAGCGGTTATTCCGGGCATGTTCGTTCATTAACTTCCACATTCGTTCTATCGGATTCAGGTTCGGGCTGTACGGCGGGAGGTAATGAAGTTTTATATTTACCACCTCCGCCCAGTCTTTCACTAACTGTGAACGGTGATAACCAGCACCATCCAGAATAACATGAACTTTCTGCTGATAATCTGGATAAATTTTACGTATCTCATTGAAAAAACGAGATACGTTGTATTCATTAACCGTTTTATATTCGCAGATTAGCGGATGTTCCGGGGCCTTCAGATTCAGCGCCCCCATGATATTCAGCCGTGTACGACTACCTGTTGTTTTTACCGCTTTTCTCTGGCCTTTACGTATCCAGCCATAACCTATTTTGGTGGCCTGAGTCGGATGGACAGCATCAATAAAAAGAACCGGTTCATCACCTGCGGTGGCTTTGAGTTCCTCATAATATTCAATGAATTGCTTTTGTTTCTCTTCACTGAATTTATGCGGGACGCCTGACGGTTTTTTATAGGTGAAGCCGTTCCGGTGCAGCCACTTATTCATTCCCGGAATGCTGAAAACGATGTTCCATGTCCGCGCGACAAACGCGACAATATCACGGGTATGGTAAAATAAATTGTCGGATAAGTGGCTGATTAAAAAAGCCGTTTGTTCAGCGCTGAGTTTGCTGTCTGAGCCGCCATTTTCGGGCTTCAGCTTGCCTTTGTTCAGAAACTCGCTGATATGGTGGTCAACAGTAGTCTGATGCAGGCGTAAAGCCTGAGCGATCATGGCCGAACTCCAGCCCTCGGAGGCCAGAAGAATGGCTTTAATGCGATCGCAAACGCGCTTATCACGACTGGAGTCATGAAGACGCTCAAGTTCAGCTTTTTGTTGGTCAGTGATAAAGATTTTCATGGGGACAGCATGATCTCCTGTTGCTGAAAAATCAAGCGTCTTCAATGATCACGGGTATAGAAATGTGATTTGGATTGGATTTTTACGCCAGCAAGAAACGGCCCCTTGCGGGGCCGTCGGGGACATTATTCGCGGCGAATCAGGCGGAATACCGCCAGCACAACGATGGCGCCAACCACGGCAACCAGGAAGCTGTGCAGGTTAAAGCCAGTCACGCTACCACCGATACCGAATGTGGTCGCCAACCAGCCGCCCACAACCGCACCAACGATCCCAAGGATACAGGTGAGGATAAAGCCACCCCCATCACGCCCCGGCATAATCAGTTTGGCAATAACACCGGCAATCAGACCAAAAATAATCCAGGTAATAATACCCATTTTCCCACCTCTCCTGTTTCCATTAACAGCCATAAAAGCGCCGACATTCTGCGCCGCTAATGTTTCAAGTATAGGTAATTGTTCTTAAAAAACCTGGCCGGGCGATGATATTTTATGCGTACGGATACGAAAATTGACGTAGTCACTGTCTTCGGCCCGCGGTACCGCGCAAATCTGTTGAGATGTTAAATATTTTCATTTAGAGGCTGAAGTTCTGTTTACCGCCGCCGATACCCCTTTAAGAGCCTGCCCTTCAGGAGCCATTTCAGGTGAGTGAGCATAACGCACAGTTTCTTAAACAAAATCCATTAGCCGTATTAAATATTCTGCGCGATCTTCAGCAAGCTAATGCCGCGCTGCGCGTGAGCTGGTCTTCGCGCCAGTTTATCAGCCGTATTCTTGATGCCAGCCAGAACCGGCTGGTGATTGATTTTGGCAGCAGTGAAGAAGACAACGATGCCGCCAGAACGGCAAGAAATCTCAGCATGGTGGCCGAAACCAACGGTGCGAAAATAGAATTCACCGTCGCGCAAATGCAGGTGGAAAACTATCAGGGGCTGCCGGCCTTCAGCATGCCGACACCGCCCGCGCTGTGGTTTATTCAGCGGCGCGAGTTTTTCCGCATCCCTGCGCCGCTGTATCCCGCCTACTACGGCGTCGCAAAGCTGCCGGACAAAAGTCCGCTGCGTTTTCGTTTGTTCGATTTATCGCTTGGTGGCATGGGCGCGCTGCTGGATGCACCGCCGCCGGAAAGCCTGATGCCCGGGATGACGCTGAAAGAAGTCGAGCTGGATATGGGACCCTGGGGACGTTTTCGCTGCGATGCGCAGCTGCTGGCGATCAGTGAACGCAAGCTGGTGGACAGTAAAAATGAAACCATCGTGACGCCGCGTCTGAGCTTCCGTTTTCTGCATATGAACCCGGTGCTCGAACGCTCGCTCCAGCGGATTATTTTCTCACTGGAGCGAGAGGCCCGCGAACGGGCCAACAACGTCCGTTAACTACATGGCGTCCATCGCTTTCTGTACCTTCCAGATATAACGCGGTGCCTGCGGTGCCGGGTGGTTTTTCACGACGTGGTCAAAGAATTCATCCTTGTCCAGTTCGTTAATTTCGGCAATCGCCTTTTTCCTGTCCGATGAGAAGGTGCGCAGCAGCGCACCTGCGCCGTTGGCGTAAGACACCACCAGCGCATATTGCATCACTTCCGGGTCGTTAATTCCCGCCAGCGAACCGTGTTCCAGTATGCTCAAGTAGGCCGCGCCCATGGAAATATTGCGCTCCGGATTTTTCAGCTCGCTGGTCGACGGTTGGCCGCTCCAGCCCATATGACGATAAACATCCAGCCCGGAGGTGGACGCTTTAAGCTGCATCAGCCCTACCGCATTGGATTTACTGACCAACGTTGGGTTGCCGCCGGATTCCACGGCGATAATCGCGGTGATCAGACGCGGGCTGACGCCCCATGCCGCACCGGCTTTCTCGCTAATTGGCATCCACTGCATCGCTCGCTTCACCGGCACCTCGGGGTTCCAGGGTGGATTACGGTAATCCGATTTAGAGCTACATCCGGCGAGTAATACAATTAAAAAAGCAAACCATCTCAATTTCACGCATCTATCCTTTTAGCTGAACTTTGCTGCCGTTAATGACAACCATGGGCTCAGGCGGCATGATACTCGTTTCATACTCTGCAAGGAAATGCCATGTCTCAGTTTCATCTTATCGCCCCTTCCGGCTACTGTATTAACCAATCCGCCGCGCAGCGCGGGGTATCGCGATTAGAAGACGCTGGACATCAGGTGGTTCATCAGCAGGTCATCGCGCGGCGCGATCGTCGCTTCGCCGGTGATGAAAATGCGCGGCTGGCCGATATCAACAGCCTCGTTACGCTGGCGGGTAAAAACCGCATTGTGATGCCGGTACGCGGCGGCTACGGCGCCAGCCGTCTGCTGGACAACATCGACTGGCAGGGCTTAGCCAACCGCCAGAAACACGATCCGCTGCTGATCTGCGGGCACAGCGATTTTACGGCCATCCAGATGGGGCTGCTGGCCCACGGCAATGTGATCACCTTCAGCGGGCCGATGCTGGCAGGCAATTTCGGCGCAGAATCGCCAGAACCCTTCACCGAGACACACTTCTGGCAGGCGTTAACCCACCCGGAGTATTGCATCGAGTGGGCGGGCGATGGCCCGAACTGCGATACTCAGGGCACCCTGTGGGGCGGCAACCTGGCAATGATGACCTCACTTATCGGCACCCCGTGGCTGCCGGACATCCGTGACGGTATTCTGGTGCTGGAAGATATTAACGAACATCCGTTCCGCGTCGAGCGCATGCTGTTACAGCTACTCTATGCCGGGATCCTGCCGCGCCAGCGAGCGCTGGTGTTGGGCAGTTTTAGCGGCGCGACGCCGAATGATTACGATGCCGGCTACGATCTTAACGCGATGTACGACTATCTGCGTTCCAGGCTGTCGATCCCGGTCATTACCGGCCTCGATTTTGGCCACGAACCGTGCACGGTGACGCTGGCGCTGGGTGCCCATGCGCAGTTGACGCATTCACTCGGGCGTTCCACGCTCACCGTCAGCGGACACCCGGTATTAACTGAATAAAAAACAATAATCACCGCTTATTAATCCAATGTTTGCGCCCTAAATATGGTAACGTTTTGTGACTAGCAAGCACGTTTAGGGGAGTACGTGAACATTGGACGCCACGGCAGTTATTAGTCTCTTTATTTTGGGTTCTGTCTTAGTAACCTGCAGTATTCTCTTAAGCTCATTTTCTTCCCGCCTCGGCATCCCGATTCTGGTTATCTTTTTAGCCATCGGCATGCTTGCCGGCGTTGACGGTATTGGCGGTATCCCGTTCGATAACTACCCTTTCGCGTATATGGTCAGCAACCTGGCGCTGGCGGTGATCCTGCTGGACGGCGGGATGCGCACCCAGGCCAGCTCGTTTCGCGTGGCGCTGGGTCCGGCGCTGTCGCTGGCGACCGTAGGGGTGCTGATCACTTCAGGCCTGACCGGCATGATGGCGGCCTGGCTGTTTAATCTGGATTTGATGGAAGGGCTGCTGATTGGCGCCATCGTCGGTTCAACCGATGCAGCGGCTGTGTTCTCGCTACTCGGTGGCAAAGGATTGAACGAGCGCGTGGGTTCGACGCTGGAAATTGAGTCCGGCAGCAATGACCCGATGGCGGTATTCCTGACCATCACCCTGATTGCCATGATCCAACAGCATGAAAGCGGCCTGAGCTGGATGTTCCTTGTGCATATTATCCAGCAGTTCGGCCTGGGAATTGTGATTGGTCTGGGCGGCGGCTACCTGCTGCTGCAAATGATCAACCGTATTGCCCTGCCCGCCGGGCTGTATCCGCTGCTCGCACTCAGCGGCGGGATCATGATTTTTGCCGTCACCACCTCACTCGACGGCAGCGGTATTCTGGCGGTGTACCTGTGCGGCTTCCTGCTGGGCAACCGGCCGATTCGTAACCGCTTCGGCATTCTGCAAAACTTTGATGGTCTGGCATGGTTGGCGCAAATCGGCATGTTCCTGGTTCTGGGGCTGCTGGTGACGCCGTCGGACCTGCTGCCCATTGCCGTTCCGGCGCTGCTGTTGTCTATCTGGATGATTTTTGTTGCCCGCCCGCTGTCGGTATTTGCCGGGCTGCTACCGTTTCGCGGTTTTAACCTTCGCGAACGCACGTTCATCAGTTGGGTTGGCCTGCGCGGCGCGGTACCGATTATTCTCGCCGTGTTTCCGATGATGGCCGGGCTGGAAAACGCGCGGCTGTTCTTTAACGTTGCCTTCTTCGTGGTGCTGGTCTCGCTGCTGCTGCAGGGCACATCGCTGTCGTGGGCGGCGAAAAAAGCCAAAGTGGTGGTCCCGCCGGTCGGCTGGCCTATTTCACGCGTTGGGCTGGATATTCATCCGGAAAATCCGTGGGAACAGTTTGTGTATCAGCTCAGCGCCGAAAAATGGTGCGTCGGCGCGGCGTTGCGCGACCTGCATATGCCGCCAGAAACGCGCATTGCCGCCCTGTTTCGCGATAACGTCCTGTTGCATCCGACCGGCAGCACCCGGCTGCGGGAAAATGACATTCTCTGCGTGATTGGCCGCGAACGCGATCTGCCGTCGCTGGGTAAAATGTTCAGCCAGTCGCCGCCGGTCGCGCTCGATCAAAGCTTCTTTGGCGACTTTATTCTCGAAGCCCAGGCGAAATTTGCCGACGTGGCGCTGATTTATGGCCTCGACGGCGGCGAAGCGTTTCGCGACAACCAGCAGTCGCTGGGCGAAATTGTCGAGCATCTGCTGGGGGCTGCACCGGTCGTCGGTGACCAGGTTGAGTTTGCCGGAATGGTGTGGACCGTGGCAGAGAAGGAAGAAAATCAGGTGCTGAAGGTGGGCGTGCGGGTAGCCGAGGAAGAATCCGAGTAGTGTGTTGTGCCGGAGGGCGCTGCGCTTATCCGGCCTGTCGTAAATCTGTAGACCCGGTGAGCAAAGCGCCACCGGGCTACGCGGCAAATGGTTACACTGTCACAACAGGTACACGCGGTGCCAGCGCGCACATGAGCTCGTAACCAACGGTGCCTGCGCTGGCGGCCACGTCATCAATCTTAATCTCCTGCCCCCACAGTTCTACCGCAGTACCAATTCCCGCCTGCGGGCACGGGGTTAAATCCACCGCCAGCATATCCATTGAAATCGCGCCAACTGTTCCCGTGCGAATACCGTCCACCAGCACCGGTGTGCCGTTCGCCGCGATACGCGGGTAGCCGTCGGCATAGCCGCAGGCAACAATCCCGATACGCTGCTCGCGGCTCGCCCGATAGCGGCTGCCGTAGCCCACCGCATCGCCCGCCCTCAGGTTCTGCACGCCGATAATCTGGCTGCTCAACGTCATCACTGGCTTCAGGCCGGTGTTGGCAATATCCTGCCACTGGCCGGAAGGTGATGCTCCGTACAGTACGATGCCCGGCCGCACCCAGTCGAAATGGGTTTCCGGGTGCCACATTGTCGCCGCAGAGTTGGCAAGCGAGCGCGGGCAGTCCAGCCCTTCTGCCGCCTGTTCAATGAGACGCATCGGTGCGGCGACGCCGTCGGTATTCTCCGCTTGCGCAAAGTGCGACATCAGCGTTATCGCCCCGACGTTGCTCATGCCACGCAGCTGCTGCCAGAGGCTGTTCACCCGCTCAGGCGCGAAGCCAAGGCGATTCATCCCACTGTTGATCTTCAGATAAACATCAATCGGCGCGTGCAGGCGCGCGTTTTGCAACGCTTTAATTTGCCAGTTGCTGTGCACGCTGGTGGTCAGCCGGTATTTATCAAACAACGGCAGTTCGTCGGCGTGGAAAAATCCTTCCAGCAACAGAATCGGCCCTTTCCAGCCGCGCTCGCGCAGCAAAATGGCTTCTTCAAGGTTGAGCATGGCAAAGCCGTCGGTTTCCCGTAGGGCGTTCCACACCCGGTCCAGGCCGTGGCCGTAGGCGTTGGCCTTGACCACCGACCAGACGCGAGCGCCGGCAGCGGCACGACGGGCAATGGCTAAGTTCTCTTTCAGCGCCTGCAGATCGATGCTGGCGAGCACGGGACGTGACATGCGTTCTCCTTAATGGTGCGCACCATGCAAGTGCTGTGGGCGAGCGGGTGTAAAGCCCGGCGAGTAGCGCGCAACGCTGAGATCATCATAGGGTATCGCTGGCATTCTGCCAGACATCAAATCGCTCAGCAGCTGCCCCGAGCCACAGGACATGGTCCAGCCCAGCGTGCCGTGTCCGGTATTCAGCCACAGGTTTTTAAACGCCGTTTTGCCCACAATCGGCGTACCGTCCGGGGTCATCGGGCGCAGCCCGGTCCAGAAGATGGCGTCTTCCACGCGTCCGCCGCGCGGGAACAGGTCGCCGACCACCATCTCCAGCGTCTCGCGACGTGGTGCCAGGAGTTCGGTGTTAAAACCAACGATCTCCGCCATGCCGCCCACGCGGATGCGGTTATCAAAACGGGTAATGGCAATTTTGTAGGTTTCATCGAGGATGGTTGACACCGGCGCCCCGCGCTCTTCGACGATGGGAATAGTCAACGAGTAGCCTTTGAGCGGGTAAACCGGAATATCCACCAGCCCTTTCAGCATGGCGGTTGAATAAGAACCAAAGGCCATCACGTAGGCATCGGCTTTGACCAGTTCATCGCCGCACTTCACGCCGACAATACGCTCGCCGTCTTTAATCAGGCTATCAACCGGGGTATTAAAGCGGAAGGTCACGCCCGCCTGTTCAGCCATTTTTGCCAGCCGTTGTGTAAACAGCTGGCAGTCGCCGGTTTCATCGTTTGGCAGACGCAGGCCGCCGGTGAGTTTATGCGCCACGTCGGCCAGCGCCGGTTCGACCTCAGCCAGACGAGATGCTTCCAGCAGCTGATACGGGACGCCAGCCTCTTCCAGCACGGCGATATCGCGGGTGGCGTTCTCATACTGTTGGGCGGTGCGGAACAGCTGCAGGGTGCCGCCCTGGCGACCTTCATAGGCAATACCGGTGGTTTCACGCAGGGTCTTCAGGCAGTCGCGGCTGTATTCCGCCAGCCGCACCATGCGACCTTTGTTTTCCATGTAGTGGCGCGTGTCGCAGTTACGCAGCATTTGCCACATCCACTTTAACTGAAAACCGGTGCCGTCGAGGCGAATGGCCAGCGGCGCATGGCGCTGGAACATCCATTTAATCGCCTTTAGCGGTACGCCCGGCGCAGCCCACGGTGCCGCATAGCCCGGCGAGATCTGCCCGGCGTTTGCCGCGCTGGTTTCCAGCGCTGGACCCGCTTCGCGGTCAATCACCGTCACCTGATGCCCCGCCTGACTTAAATACCAGGCGCTGGTCACGCCCACCACGCCACTTCCCAGTATGACAATGTGCATAGCCACTCCAGTCCAGAATGAGCAAAAGAACAATCTTCTAATTACAAATTGATAACCCAGATGAAAATATTATTCAACATATGCTTTTTTTATGGTGACTTACCTCACAGAGCGCCCATACAGCGGGCCAGCGGAGAAATTGACATCTCATGCTGCCCGCTATTTTTTGTCAGCATAAAATCCTGCAAAGAGGCAAAATTATCGCCAGTAAAATGAATAAATCATGAAGTTTAGAAAGGACGGTTGTTACAGAATTTCTGCGGTGTTCTATTCTTGAAGTGAGGCTCTCCGCACAGAGAGAGTCGCCAACAATGAGGGCGCGCTAATGGCTACAATTGACTCGATGAATAAGGATACCACTCGTCTGAGCGATGGACCCGACTGGACGTTTTCGCTGCTGGAAACCTACCTGGCGGAAATTGACCGGGTGGCCAAACTATACCGGCTGGACACCTATCCGCATCAGATTGAAGTCATTACCTCTGAGCAGATGATGGACGCCTACTCGAGCGTCGGCATGCCGATTAACTACCCGCACTGGTCGTTTGGCAAAAAATTTATTGAAACCGAGCGCCAGTATAAGCACGGGCAGCAGGGGCTGGCCTACGAAATCGTCATTAACTCTAACCCGTGTATCGCCTATCTGATGGAAGAGAACACCATCACCATGCAGGCGTTGGTTATGGCGCATGCCTGCTATGGCCACAACTCCTTCTTCAAAAACAACTATCTGTTCCGCAGCTGGACCGACGCCAGTTCGATAGTTGACTACCTGCTGTTTGCGCGCAAATACATCACCGAGTGCGAAGAGCGCTACGGGGTGGACGAGGTTGAGCGGCTGCTCGACTCGTGCCACGCGCTGATGAACTACGGCGTTGACCGCTACAAACGACCGTCAAAAATTTCGTTGCAGGAAGAAAAAGCACGGCAGAAAAGCCGCGAAGAGTATCTGCAAAGCCAGGTGAACACCCTGTGGCGTACGCTGCCAAAACGCGATGAGGAAAAAGCCGTTGAGTCCGCGCGCCGCTACCCCTCGGAGCCGCAGGAAAACCTGCTGTACTTTATGGAGAAAAATGCCCCGCTGCTGGAGCCGTGGCAGCGCGAGATCCTGCGCATTGTGCGCAAGGTCAGCCAGTATTTTTACCCGCAGAAACAAACGCAGGTGATGAACGAAGGCTGGGCGACGTTCTGGCACTACACCATCCTTAACCACCTGTACGATGAAGGTAAGGTGACCGAGCGCTTTATGCTGGAGTTCCTGCACAGCCATACCAACGTAGTCTTCCAGCCGCCTTACAATAGCCCGTGGTACAGCGGCATTAACCCCTACGCGCTCGGCTTTGCGATGTTCCAGGACATCAAGCGCATTTGCCAGAACCCGACCGAAGAGGATAAATACTGGTTCCCGGATATCGCCGGTTCCGACTGGCTGACGACCCTGCACTTTGCGATGCGGGATTTCAAGGATGAGAGCTTTATCAGCCAATTCCTGTCACCGAAAATCATGCGCGACTTCCGCCTGTTTACCGTGCTGGATGACGATCGTAATAACTATCTGGAAATTTCGGCCATTCACAATGAGGAAGGGTATCGGGAAATTCGCAACCAGCTGTCCTCCCAGTACAACCTCAGCAACCTGGAGCCCAACATTCAGGTATGGAACGTCGACCTGCGCGGTGACCGTTCGCTGACGCTGCGCTACGTGCCGCACAACCGCGCGCCGCTCGATAAAGGCCGTAAAGAGGTGCTGAAGCACGTGCATCGTCTGTGGGGGTTTGATGTGCATCTGGAGCAGCAGAACGCGGATGGTAGCGTGGAGCTGCTGGAGCGTTGCCCGCCGCGGCCAAACGCATTGTAGCCTCTATCGTAGCCCGGACGAGGCGCGAAGCGCTGACTCCGGGAAGGCTTTCCCTTTCTGTTGTAGGCCGGATAAGCAAAGCGCCATCCGGCCTACAGGGAACAAAATCAGCGCACTGACTAGCGACTATGGATAGCTAAATCGCCCGGCAGCGTTTTCTGCATGCGGTGCCAGATCTCGCCGCTCTCGTGCCCATAGCGGCGCACCGTTTCGTACACCTTCTCATGCTCGCCCTTCTCGCACAGCTCAATCAGCTTATGGTAGAAGCCCAGCCCCAGCGCGCGCGCTTCCGGGCTGGAGAAATAGTGGCGACCCAGACGGGTATACAGCCCTTTCATCCCGTTAAGGATAAGCCCATAAATAGGGTTGCCGGAGGCAAAAGCCAGGCCGCGAAACACGCTATAGTCGAGCTCGGCAAAGGCGTCGGCGTAATCTTCCACTTCACGCGTTTTTGCCAGCACTTCCAGCGCCTTATCAGGATGCTGACGGAAAGCGGTACGAATGTAGATGGTTGCAATATTGGTGCGAACGGACAGCAGATTATCAATCAGCTGCGGCACGCTGTCATGATCGAGGCGCGCCAGCGTCTCCAGAATATTGAGCCCGGACGTTTCCCAGAAGTTATTCACCTTCGTGGGCTTACCGTGCTGAATTGTTAACCAGCCGTCTCGCGCCAGGCGTTGCAACACTTCACGTAAGGTGGTGCGGGTTACCCCAATTAATTCAGAGAGTTCGCGTTCAGCCGGAAGAATTGATCCTGGAGGAAAACGGTTATTCCAGATACTTTCGACGATGTATTCTTCAGCGAAACCCGCCGGGCTTTGCGCCTTAATGACCATAGTAAAAATTCCATTACACAGCGTTGCAATTACACTCATCATACCAGAGCCAACATAGCGCAGATAGCGGGACAACCTAATTAAAAAGGGATCGCCGTTTCATTTTTCACATTTCTTTTTAAGGACGGAAACGGCCCTTCCTGGGGGAATTCTGGCAGTTGCGCGCATTTAGTGGTAAAAAATGTCATCTTTTCAGGAGGAAGACGATTGTCATGGACATCTCTTACGGTCGCGCCCTGTGGCGCAACTTTTTAGGCCAGTCGCCTGACTGGTACAAGCTGTTATTGCTGATTTTCCTGGTCATTAACCCACTGGTCTTTTTAATCAATCCGTTTGTCGCCGGATGGCTGCTGGTTGGTGAGTTTATTTTCACGCTGGCGATGGCGCTGAAGTGCTATCCGTTAATACCCGGCGGCCTGCTGGCCATTGAAGCGGTGTTTGTCGGCATGACCTCGGCCGAGCATGTGCGAAATGAAGTCGCGGCCAACCTGGAAGTACTGCTGCTGCTGATCTTTATGGTTGCCGGCATCTACTTTATGAAGCAGCTGCTGCTGTTTATCTTTACCCGCCTGCTGCTGAGCATCCGCAGCAAGCGGCTGCTGTCGCTCGCGTTCTGCATGGCGGCTGCATTTCTGTCGGCTTTCCTCGATGCGTTGACCGTTGTGGCGGTGATCATCAGCGTGGCGGTCGGTTTTTACAGTATCTACCATCGGGTCGCCTCTTCTCGCCCGGACGATGACGATCTGCTCGACGACAGCCATATCGATAAACACAACCGCGAAGTGCTGGAGCAGTTCCGCGCTTTCCTGCGCAGCCTGATGATGCATGCGGGTGTGGGTACTGCACTCGGCGGTGTCATGACCATGGTCGGCGAGCCGCAAAACCTGATTATCGCTAAGGTGGCCGGCTGGCACTTTGGCGAATTCTTCCTGCGCATGTCACCGGTCACCGTTCCGGTATTTATCTGCGGGCTGATTACCTGCCTGCTGCTGGAGAAATTTAAAGCCTTTGGCTACGGCGCGGAGCTGCCAGAGCCGGTACGGAAAATCCTCCATGATTTTGACGTGCGCAGCAGCCAGCAGCGCAGCCGTCAGGAAACCCTGCGCCTGGTCGTGCAGGGGATTATCGGCGTCTGGCTGGTGCTGGCGCTGGCGCTGCACCTGGCGGAAGTCGGCCTGATTGGTCTGTCGGTGATTATCTTTGCCACCTCGTTTACCGGCATTACCGACGAGCACGCCATCGGCAAAGCCTTCACCGAAGCGCTGCCGTTCACCGCGCTGTTGACGGTATTTTTCGCGGTCGTGGCGGTCATCATTGACCAGCATTTGTTTGCACCTATTATCGACTTTGTGCTGCAAGCCTCACCTCACGCTCAGCGGTCGCTGTTCTATCTGTTTAACGGCCTGCTATCGTCGATTTCGGATAACGTATTCGTGGGCACCGTTTATATTAATGAAGCCAAAACGGCACTGGATAACGGCGCAATCGACCTGCGCCAGTTTGAGCTGCTGGCTGTGGCAATTAATACCGGGACAAACCTGCCGTCGGTGGCGACGCCAAACGGCCAGGCCGCGTTCCTGTTCCTGTTGACGTCAGCGCTGGCGCCGCTCATTCGCCTGTCCTATGGTCGAATGGTGTGGATGGCGCTGCCTTATACGCTGGTCCTGACGCTCGTGGGCCTGCTGTGCGTCGAGTTTACTCTCCAGCCCGTTATCGACTGGATGATGAATAAAGGAATGTTGGTGCTTCCCGCAATAACCCACTAATATAGCTGCGCTTCTCAATGCCCACGGTTTTCCGTGGGCATTGAACTGCCATTTACGAATAATTGCGTATAGCCAGATGGCAGGGCTAACGTTTTCGTTTACACTGCTTTTTCAAAGCACGTTCCAGGGAAATGATTATGTTGCGATATTTAAACCAGAGCTCACGTGGCCGCAGTGCCTGGTTATTGCTGGCGTTAACCGCTTTTGCGCTTGAGTTGGTGGCATTATGGTTTCAGCATGTGATGCTATTAAAACCATGCGTACTGTGCATTTATGAGCGCTGTGCGCTGTTCGGCGTCATGGGTGCCGGTCTGGTAGGGGCGATTGCGCCGAAAAGCCCGCTGCGCTACGTCGCGCTGCTGATTTGGCTGTATAGCGCCTTCCGCGGTCTGCAGTTGGCCTGGGAACACACCATGATTCAGCTGCACCCGTCGCCGTTTATGACCTGCGATTTTATGGCCCGCTTCCCAAGCTGGCTGCCGCTGGATAAATGGCTACCGCAGGTGTTTGTGGCATCCGGCGACTGCGCCGTGCGCCAGTGGGAGTTCTTATCGCTGGAGATGCCTCAGTGGCTGGTCGGTATTTTCGCCGCTTACCTGATCGTGGCGCTGCTGGTGCTGATTGCCCAGCCGTTTAAACCCAAAAGACGCGATCTTTTCGGCCGTTAATCCTGAACGCTGCCAGCAGCATCGCCTTTGCGGTTGGCAGCGTGTTTACCACATCCCCGTCATCGTTCCGATCCCATAGCCTGTAACAAGCAGCAGCCCCCAGCCAGCAAGATTTATCACCACCGCAAGCAACAGCACTTTTACTGAATTGCGCATTTCTCACCTCATCATTTGGTCTGTACTGTCGCTATCGGCACGGGAGGGAAATGGCGTAGCGTTTTTTTACCACCAGCGCTAAAAAAGATGAAATACCAGCCAATATCGCTTAAGTCAGCCCTTTAAAAAGGTCGCTAGCGGAGAGGCGTCTGACCCTGCTCACCCCGATACGGCGAAATGACATAAGCAGGCGCTTTAATATGGGGAAATAAACCGGCAATAACTAAACATTATCCAAAATTAATATTTAATTATATTTAAAACATCTTACAAATAAAATCACGCATTTTATTATGATATCAGAGAAATTTCAGATTTCATCAAGATTAATCATCATCAATTCGCATGAAAATAGCGCACTATCCCAGCAATATATATCACAGCTATATTATTTAAGAACAACTAATGATGTTCGCAAACTGTAAAATAAATCTAACGTGTGTAACTAAATACCTGGTGATAGATTTAGCGCCGTTGTGACTAATTAATATTAACTCACGATGACCTTGTTAAAAATTAACACTATAAAGGATTATATTTCATGTTTAAGAAAACACTGTTTGCTATGGTAACAACCGCTCTGTTCTCTGGTGCTGCTTTTAACGCCAGCGCTGAAGACCAGGGTCACGGCACCGTTACGTTCACCGGCACCGTAATTACCGCACCGTGCTCCGTTGCACCGGAAAGCAGCAAGATCGAAGTATGGTTAGGTCAGGTTGCAGATACCGTACTGAATGGTGACAGTGATGCGACCCCAACACCGTTCTCCATCCACCTGGTTGACTGTACTCTGAGCGTGACTGACGGTGAGGGTGCTACGACTGTTACTGATAAAGTGAAGGTTACCTTCACCTCTGCAAACGTCGACACCACGGATACTAGCCTGATGGCTAACACCAAAGAAAACAGCTACGGCGGTGCCAAAGGTGTTGGCGTTCGTATCCTGGATGCGGGCTACAAAACCGTCACTCTGGGCCAGCCGTTCAACTTCGCCTTTGCCGATCTGAATAACCCGACTCAGAACCTGGACTTCAACGCCCGCATGGAGTCAAAAGGGCATAACGCAACTGAAGGTGATGTTTACGCACAGGCTAACTACGTTCTGAGCTACAAATAATTATCCTTAGCAACGTTTAATTCAGGCCGGTGATGGATTCACCGGCTTTCTTAGTATTCTTTATTAAAAGAAACGGATTTTATGCGGACTTCTATTGCTGTCAGGTTAACGCCCAAAAAACTTTCCCTTTTAATAAAGCAGTCTCTTTATTCTGCTTGCCTTTTTGCATCGCTATCATCACCGCTTTATGCCGTCGAATTTAATACCGAGATGATTGATGCAGAAGACAAACAAAATATCGATCTCTCGCAGTTTGAAAAAAAAGGATATATTTCCCCGGGCAGCTATCTGGTGAGCGTACAGATCAACAAAAATACCCTGCCACGCAGCTACAGCCTCACCTGGATTAAAGCTGATAATGAAAGTGGATCGCAGCTCTGTTTGAACAAAGACCAACTGGCCGAATTTGGTTTCGCAGAGGCCTTTATCGAAACGCTACAGCCTATTGCACAAAGCGCCTGCGCCGATCTTAGCCATACGCCAGAGCTGGTCACGCGGCTGGACAAGGCCAGCATGGTGCTGACGCTTATCGTGCCTCAGGCGTGGATGAAATACCAGGCTAAAAACTGGACGCCACCGGAATACTGGGACGACGGTATTGCCGGGCTCCTGCTCGACTATAACCTTTATGCCAGCCAGTACGCGCCAAACCACGGAGACAGTAGCCAAAACATCAGCTCTTACGGCACGCTGGGCTTCAACCTCGGTGCGTGGCGCTTGCGCAGCGACTATCAGTACGATCAATCATTTATTGAACACAAGGCAACGACTAACACCAGCAGTCTGCCGCGAACGTATCTCTTCAGACCGCTTCCTTCCCTGGCGTCAAAATTGACGCTGGGGCAGTACGATCTCAGTTCCGATTTGTATGATACGTTCCACTTCACCGGCCTCTCGCTGGAAAGCGACGAGCAGATGCTGCCGCCCGATCTTCGCGGCTATGCGCCGCAAATCAGCGGCATCGCGCAGACCAATGCCAAAGTCACCGTCTCTCAAAATGGCCGTACGCTATATCAGACAACGGTGTCACCGGGCCCCTTTACAATTAGCGATTTGGGTAATGCGCTTCAGGGTCAGCTTGACGTCACCGTCGAAGAAGAAGACGGCCGTAAGAGCACCTTCCAGGTGGGGTCGGCATCCATCCCCTTTCTGACGCGCAAAGGACAGTTACGCTATAAAGTGTCGACGGGGAAACCCACTTCGACCACACATAACGATATCAACAACCCAATGTTCCTGACCGGTGAAGCGTCATGGGGCTGGTTAAGCAATGTGTCACTGTACGGCGGCGCCATCTTCACCGCGGATGATTATCAGGCGTTGACCAGCGGCCTCGGTTTTAACCTCAATCAGTTTGGTTCTCTCTCTTTCGACATCACCGGCGCGGAGGCCAATCTGCGCAATAACGACCTGGGAAAACAGAAAGGCTTTAGCTATCGCGCCAACTACTCTAAGCGTTTTGAAGAAACCAACAGCCAGATAACCTTCGCGGGATACCGCTTCTCGGACCGGGAGTATGTCACCATGAGTGAATATATTGACTCACGCGACGGCAATGACAACAACGGTAATGAGAAAGAGAGCTATGTGCTCTCATTTAACCAGTATATTGCGCCGTTGGCGCTCAATACCTATCTCAATATCACGCGCAACACCTACTGGGACAGTGTGACCAACACGAACTACTCGTTATCCGTTAACCACAGCTTTGATATCGGCGATTTCAAGAGTATTTCTGCCTCGCTGGCGGTCAGCCGCGTCCGGTGGGATAACAACGAAGAAAATCAGTATTACTTCTCGCTGACGGTGCCGCTGGCGAGCAGCCGTAACGTCTCCTACAGTCTGCAACGCTATGGCGATGATGCGACCTCGCAAACTGCCACCTGGTACGATGGTTCCAGCCGGAATAACCCGTGGAATCTGTCGGTTTCAGGTACTGACCACGAATTCAGCGATGGCAAATCTGCAATGCGCGGCAACTATCAGCACTATTCGCCTTACGGTCGCTTCAACCTTAACGGCAGCATTCAGCCGAGCAGCTACCGCTCGTTCAGCACCAGCTGGAACGGTTCCTTCACCGCTACCCGGTTCGGTGCAGCGCTGCATGACTACAGCCCCGGCAACAGTTCTCGCGTGATGGTTGACGCAGACGGCATCGCTGACGTTGAAGTCAACAATAACCTTAGCGTGACCAACTTATTTGGTATCGCCGTCGTGCCGTCGGTCGGCAACTACACTACCGCAACCGTAATGGTAAACAGCAATAAGCTGCCGGAAGGCGTCGATGTGAATAATTCGGTTATCCGCACCACGCTGACCGAAGGCGCAATCGGCTATATGCCCCTTCGCGCGATTAAAGGTTATCAAATTGTCGGCGTCATCCGCCTGGAGGATGGCCATTACCCGCCTCTTGGCGTCACCGTCTCTGACAAAGACAGCGGCCGCGACGCTGGACTGGTGGCTGACGACGGTTACGTCTATCTCAGCGGCGTGCAGGAAAACAGCACGCTGACGCTGAAATGGGCAGATAAAACCTGTGAAATCACGCCGCCGAACAGCAGTAACACCGACGGTCAGGCTGTTATCTTGCCGTGTAAACTCCCCCATTAATTCAGGATGAATATAATGAATATGAATGTACTTACAAAAGGACTCATCTGCCTGCTTGGGATCAGCGCTGTCGCCAATGCGGCCGTTTCCCCCGATAGAACACGCATTATTTTCAACCAATCAGATAAAAGCGTTTCACTGCGCCTGAGCAACCAGAGCACCACCGATCCCTACCTGGCTCAGTCATGGATCGAGGATAAAGCGGGTAATAAATCACGTGAGTACATCTCAGCGATTCCCCCCATGCTGCGCCTTGAGGCCGGCGAGCAGGCGCAGGTACGCTTAATGGCACAGCCGACGATCTCAACGCTACCGGCCGACCGGGAATCGCTGTTTTACTACAATATCCGCGAAATTCCGCCGCGTTCCGAGCAAAAGAACGTTATGCAAATCGCCATGCAAAGCCGTCTGAAGGTGTTCTGGCGGCCGAAAGCGATAGAAGTCGCCGACGGTCAGCTGAATCTTACCGGTAAAATTGACGTCAGCCGTACCTCAGCGGGGATATCGCTGAAAAACAAATCCGCCTACTACGTGACCGTGGGCTATATCGGCACCAACGGTAAAACGCTGCAACCCGATGCGGAATCGATGATGGTTGAGCCCTTCGGTCAGGCCTCACAGTCCATTAAAAATCTACCCACCCGTTTTCTGATAGGCTACGTCAGCGATTATGGCGGGCTGAATATGTTCAAGGTGAACTGTAATAGCGTTGAGCTGATCTGCCAGAGCGAACCGGTGAGAAAGGGATAATAATGAAAACAGTCTGCGCTTTTTTCACCCTGATCGTCGCGCTCTTTTCGAGCTCATCCTGGGCCGTCGACTGCTATCAGAACGCAAAGGATGGGCCGGTCAATTACTCCATCCCGCTGCCCCCGTTTACCGTGCCAAACGATGCCGTGCTCGGCACGAAAATATGGGAAAGCCCGGATATTAACATCACTGTTTACTGCGATAACGCGCCAGGGTGGAAAAAAAACGACCAAACTGAAGATATCTTTGCGTGGATAAAACTGCCGGATTTTAACAGTACCGAGGTATTGAATAACCCCTATTTTACCTTCGGCGTTACCTACAACGGTACCGACCATGAAATGATCAATGAAGGCATTGACACCGGTGTCTGTCTGGATAAATTTGAGCAATATTATCAGGGCTTTTACTACGATCCGGTGTGCAACGGCGTATCGCTACAAAAGGGAATGTCCTTTAATGCCCGTTTCCGTCTCTATGTAAAACTCAAGGCCATCCCGCCAAGCGGCAGCCCGGATAGCTATAATTTTGGCGATATTAACGTGTTGCAGTTCGATGGTGAGGGTGGAGCGAATACGACCCCAAATGCTAAAAACCTGCGCTTCTATATTACGGGGCTGGATAACATCCACTTCCTCGACTGTAGCGTGGATATTAAGATCTCTCCGGAAAGCCAGGTCGTCGATTTTGAACAGATCTATGCAAACTCCATCGCCAAGGGCCCTACACAAAGGGCTTTCAGTATATCAAGCGTAAAGGATGAAACGGCAGGATGCAGCGAGCAGTTTGACGTCACCACCAGCTTCTATACCAATGATACGCTTTATGATACCACCCATCTGGATATGGGGAACGGCTTGTTACTGCGGATTACCGATACCTCGGATAATAATAGAGACGTGGAGTATAACCAGTATCGTCTTTTTGCAACCTACGTTCCTGGCGATCCGGCTGCCGTGACCCATAACTATATTGCCGAGCTTACGAAACATCCGTCCAAATCGTTGGTTGACGGCCCCTTTAGCAAAGATTTGATCATCAAGATCAACTACCAGTAATTGAAATAAACGGGCGAGCGGGTGTATTTACCCTGCCGCCCGTTTATTCAACATCATCACATCAGCAGAAGAAGACGTTCGCAAATATCCTGCGTTAATCTTTAGTCAGCCCATTCCGGCTTATTTAAAATATGATCCTGCCAGTCGCGTACTTCCGATTCTTTGACCGCAATATGGCGCACCGAAATACGCTCGCCGTGCATCGCTGCTTTTGAACCGGTCAGCAGCGGGTGCCACGCTGGCAGCCCCTTTCCTTCTGCCAGCAAACGATAGGCACAGGTCATCGGGAGCCATTCAAAGGTGGGCAGATTGTCACGCGTGAGCTTAATACAGTCAGGCTCATACTCGAAACGACGTTCGTAGTTACGGCACTGGCAGGTTTTGATATTCAGCTGTTTGCAGGCGACGTTGGTGAAATAGATTTCATCGGTGTCTTCATCCATCAGCTTGTGCAGGCAGCACTGCCCGCAGCCATCGCACAGCGACTCCCATTCGGCGTCGGTCATTTCATCAAGGGTTTTGCTCTGCCAGAAAGGTAATTCGCTCATCGGGATGTCCACATCAAAAATCAGGTTGCACCTTATAACCAGTCTGGCACAGGGATGCAAGTTTTGCCGCCTAAAACAGGCGGCAAGCAGCCGTTACAATACGCGGGTGGCCAGCGACAGGCCGTTAAACAGCACCTCGAGCTCATCGCCCGCGTGCAGCGGGCCAACGCCTTCCGGCGTACCGGTGAGCACCACATCGCCCGGTTTCAGGGTAAAGAAACGGCTCATATAGGCAATCAGCGGCACGATTTTGTGAATCATATCGGCCGTGCTGCCCTGCTGACGCACTTCGCCGTTAATCTTCAGGCCCAGCGATGTATTCTGCGGATCGCCGGCGAAGTCAGCGACAGGAATGAAACCCGAGATCGGGCACGCGTTATCAAACCCTTTGGCCTTTTCCCACGGCTGCCCCGCTTTTTTCATTTTACCCTGAAGATCACGCAGCGTAAGGTCCAGCGCGACGCCGTAGCCCGCAATGGCCTGCTGGACGTGCTCCGGCGTAGCCTGGCGTAAGGTTGCGCCAATCAGCACCGCGAGCTCAACCTCATGGTGTACCGACCCAAGGCCCTGCGGCAAAATCAGCGGCTGGCGCAAATCGCACAGCGATGTTTCCGGTTTAATAAAGAGAACCGGCTCTTCCGGCGTCGCGCTGCCCATTTCCTGAATGTGTTTGGCGTAGTTACTGCCCACGCAAACAACTTTGCTCACCGGGTAATCCAGCAGAGCACCCTGCCAGTTATGATGCTGATACATGCTTTTCCCTTACTTGTTCGTCAACCAAGGACACACATCGGCCGCAGGCGCAGATTATTCGCCCTTATTTTGTGACTCAGCCAGATGCTGCTTTAACAGATTTTCAGGCGGCGGCGGGATCTGTAAATAATACCCCTGCTCTTTTAACGCCTGTTTTACCTTTTCCAGATCGGCATTGATCAGTTTCTTACGCCCATCCAGCGGCAGCAGCATTGCCAGCTGCGGCTGGCCGAAGCCCTGCATCAGTTCTTCAGGCACGCGAGAGAAATCGTCTTTTTTTTCGACATACAAATAGGTTTGATCACGTTTAGAACTACGATAAATCACACAAAACATACTTTATACTCGGAATTAGGACTGTGGTTACTTGCTTGAATATATTAGTGACTATAACATGACTGATAGTCTTCGGAATATCGCTGCGCATGACGCGGCGGTAAATAGCAAATTGAGTAAGGCCAGGATGTCAAACACGCCCATCGAACTTAAAGGCAGTAGCTTCACCTTATCTGTGGTCCATTTGCATGATGCAAGACCCGAGGTTATTCGTCAGGCGTTAGAAGACAAAGTCGCCCAGGCTCCGGCTTTTTTCCGTCACGCCCCGGTCGTGGTCAACGTCAGCAACCTTGAAGAGTTTACCCAATGGCGCGCGATCCAACAGGCAATCATGTCCGTTGGCCTGCGTATCGTGGGCGTCAGCGGCTGCAAGAACCCGCAGTTTAAAGCGGCCATTGACCAATCGGGTCTCCCTTTATTGACTGAAGGTAAAGAAAAAATCGCCCGCGCGATGCCCGTGGAGCAGCCTAAACCGGCAGAACCCGAGCCAATTGTTAGTCCGATCACAAAAACGCGAATGATTGATACCCCGGTACGTTCCGGTCAGCGCATTTATGCACCAAACTGTGATTTGATTGTGACAAGCCACGTCAGCGCGGGCGCAGAGCTTATCGCCGACGGGAACATTCACGTATATGGCATGATGCGTGGACGCGTTCTGGCAGGCGCCGGCGGAGACCGGGAAGCACAAGTATTTTGTACCCACCTGGCGGCGGAGCTGGTCTCCATTGCCGGGGAATATTGGCTGAGCGATCAGATCCCAGCCGAATTTTATGGCAAAGCGGCGCGCATGCGCTTAGGCGACGGCGCTTTGACTATTCAACCGTTAAATTAATCCCTTTTTAACAAGGAATTTCTATGGCACGCATTATTGTTGTGACTTCAGGTAAAGGGGGCGTGGGTAAGACCACCTCCAGCGCGGCCATCGCGACTGGTTTGGCGCAGAAGGGAAAGAAAACGGTCGTTATCGATTTTGATATCGGTCTGCGTAACCTTGACCTGATTATGGGCTGCGAACGTCGCGTAGTTTATGATTTCGTTAACGTTATTCAGGGTGATGCCACGCTGAATCAGGCATTAATCAAAGATAAACGTACCGATAATCTTTATATCCTGCCGGCGTCCCAGACGCGCGATAAAGATGCGTTGACCCGCGAAGGCGTCGAGAAAGTGCTCGACGAGCTGAAAAAGATGGAGTTCGACTTCGTGGTCTGCGACTCCCCTGCCGGTATCGAAACCGGCGCGCTGATGGCGCTGTACTTCGCTGACGAAGCCATCATTACCACCAACCCGGAAGTGTCCTCGGTACGTGACTCCGACCGCATTCTGGGTATTCTGGCGTCGAAATCCCGCCGCGCCGAAAATGGTGAAGAACCGATTAAAGAACACCTGCTACTGACGCGCTACAATCCAGGCCGCGTAAGCAAAGGCGATATGCTGAGCATGGAAGATGTGCTGGAAATTCTGCGCATCAAACTGGTTGGCGTCATTCCGGAAGATCAGTCCGTACTGCGTGCATCAAACCAGGGCGAACCGGTTATCCTGGATACCGTGTCTGATGCAGGCAAAGCCTACGCCGACACCGTGGATCGTCTGTTGGGAGAAGAACGTCCTTTCCGCTTCATTGAAGAAGAGAAGAAAGGTTTCCTCAAACGCCTGTTCGGAGGATAACTCATGGCATTACTCGACTTTTTTCTCTCACGGAAAAAGAATACCGCCAACATTGCTAAAGAACGTCTGCAAATCATTGTCGCGGAACGCCGCCGCAGCGATGCAGAACCGCACTATCTGCCGCAGTTAAGGAAGGATATTCTGGAAGTGATTTGCAGGTACGTGCAGATTGACCCAGAAATGGTCACGGTGCAGTTAGAGCAAAAAGACGGGGATATTTCGATTCTGGAACTCAACGTCACGCTACCGGAAGCAGAAGAGTCAAAATCCTGACTTTCGGCGGTGTAAAAAAAGGCGCTAGTGATAGCGCTTTTTTTGTGTCTGCCATTTGAGGATAAGACGTCGTGGAGACCTGATAAGCGCAGCGCCATCAGGCATGCCCCGAGCAGGTTGCCGGATGGCGGTCGTTAGCGCGGGTATTCCGCCAGCAGTTTATCTAACGCGCCAGAAAGCAGCTCACCTCGCCAGCCGGAAATCATTTCCGGGGCGGTAGTGCGCGGCTTCAGCTGCCAGTGCCAGTTAAGCAACTGGTTAATCTGCCGACGTGAGGCCAGCATCTCCGCGCTGACGTCGTTCGCCTGCCCGACTTCCTGCACCAGCGCTTTGATCTCTTTAAACGCTTTACGGTAGCCCGGCATATCCATCAGGTTGAGCAACGGCTCCGGCAGCGCATCATCAGGCAGCGCCTGTGCCTTAGCAACCATGCTAATCAGCGCCTTACCGTGGAAGCGAATTTCGCTCCCCGATAGCCCAAGGCTGTCGAGCTCGCCGAGGCTGCCCGGCATATAGCGCGCCACGCTCCACAAATGCTCTTCACGAACCACAAAGTTCACCGCCATGTCACGATCGCGAGCTTTGCGCAAACGCCATTCGGCCAGCAGCTGCAGGCAGGCAAGCTGGCGGGTACGCAGCTGCCAGGCGTTGGTGATATCACGCCATGCGTCGCACGGGTCGGTCACTTCCTGGCGGCGCTGCTGCATCAGTTGGCACTCATCAAGCGCCCAGGCCAGACGCCCCGCCTGTTCGGTTTCCGCCATCAGCTTATGGGCGATAGGCAGCAAATACCAGACGTCCGCCGCCGCGTAGTCACACTGACGCGACGTCAGCGGACGTGCCAGCCAGTCGGTACGCGATTCGCTTTTATCGAGCTCAACGCCGGAGTACTCCGCCACCATTGCCGCAAAGCCCCAGGACATCGGGCGACCGCAGAACGCGGCAAGCACCTGGGTATCAATCAGCGGCTGCGGCATCGCACCGAAGACATTCATAAAGACTTCTAAATCTTCACTACCGGCATGCAGGAACTTAGTAATGTTGCGATCCTGCATAATCGCCTGCAGCGGCGACCAGTCGGTGATATCCAGAGGATCAATCAGCGCCGTGCGCTCACCGTCGAAAAGCTGAATCAGGCCCAGCTGCGGATAATAGGTGCGGGTGCGGACAAACTCGGTATCCAGCGCGACGGAGGAGGTCTGACGCACCGCATCGCACAGAGTGCGGAGCGCGTCGTTGGTGGTGATCATCTGATAGTTCAAATCTTACTCTCTTAGATTGCGCCAAAAAAAACGCCAGCGGAGCTGGCGTCTGGCATCGTAACGCGTAACTTATGCCTTATTGTCTACTTTGGCACGCGCTTCGTCACGTAATTCTCGTCGCAAAATTTTTCCGACGTTCGATTTTGGCAATTCCTCGCGGAATTCCACCAGCTTCGGTACTTTGTAGCCGGTCAGCTGGCGGCGGCAGAAGGTGATCAGCGCTTCTTCGGTCAGACTCGGGTCCTTTTTCACCACGAAAATCTTCACCGCTTCCCCACTGTTGCCTGACGGCACGCCGACCGCAGCCACCTCAAGAACGCCGGAGTGCTGCATCACCACGTCCTCAATTTCATTCGGGTAGACGTTAAAGCCCGACACCAGAATCATATCTTTTTTACGGTCAACGATACGCAGGAAGCCTTCGTCATCCATCACCGCAATATCACCGGTATGCAGCCAGCCGTCTTTGATGATTTCAGCGGTCGCATCAGGACGCTGCCAGTAGCCTTCCATCACCTGCGGCCCCTTCACGCACAGTTCCCCCGGCTGGCCGGCGGGCACTTCGTTATCGTCATCATCCACCAGCTTCACGTCGGTAGACGGCACCGGCAGACCGATGCTGCCGCTGTGGTAATCGATATCGTGCGGGTTAACGCTCACCAGCGGCGCGCATTCGGTCAGGCCGTAGCCTTCCAGCAGATACTGGCCGGTCAGCTTCACCCAACGCTCGGCGACCGCGTGGTTTACCGGCATTCCGCCGCCGGCGGACAGATGCAGCGTGGAGAAGTCAAGCTGCTGGAACTCTTTGTTATTCAGCAGCGCATTGAACAGGGTGTTAACCCCGGTCATCGCGGTAAACGGATATTTCGCCAGCTCTTTCACCAGCCCGGGAATGTCGCGCGGGTTGGTGATGAGGATATTCTTGCCACCCAGTTCGATAAACAGCAGGCAGTTCATGGTCAGCGCGAAGATGTGATACAGCGGCAGCGCGGTGATCACCACCTCTTTGCCTTCATGCAGCAGCGGCCCGTAAGTGGCCTTTACCTGCTCAAGGTTAGCCAGCATGTTACGGTGCGTCAGCATCGCGCCCTTCGCCACGCCGGTGGTGCCGCCGGTATATTGCAGGAAAGCAATATCATCGGCCGTCACTTCGGGCTTAACATACTGCAGCCGGTAGCCCGCGTGCAGCGCGCGGCGAAACGAAATCGCGTCCGGCAGATGGTACTTCGGCACCAGGCGCTTAATGTACTTGACCACGAAGTTCACCAGCGTGCCCTTGGCGGTCGACAGCTGATCGCCCATTCGGGTCAGGATCACATGCTTCACCAGGGTATTCTCAACCACTTTTTCCAGCGTATGGGCAAAGTTGGAGACAATCACGATGGCCTGTGCGCCGCTGTCGTTCAGCTGATGCTCCAGCTCGCGCGGGGTATACAGCGGGTTAACGTTTACGACAATCATCCCGGCGCGCAGAATGCCAAACAGCGCCACCGGATATTGCAGCAGGTTCGGCATCATCAGCGCGACGCGATCGCCCTGTTTGAGGCCCAGCCCCTGCTGGAGGTAAGCGGCAAAGGCGCGGCTGCGCTCTTCGAGCTTACGGAAGGTCATGACTTCGCCCATATTCACGAAGCCAGGCTGATCGGCGAAGCGCGTCGCCGAATGTTCAAACAGTTCCACCAGGGATTGATAACGGTCAGGATTGATCTCTGCCGGGACATCGGCAGGATAACGGTTGAGCCAAACCTTTTTCAAAGCATCACCTCTAAAATACGTATTCGTCGTCATCGCAACCCCAAACGGTAAACTTTCGTTAACATAATATTAACTCAGCGTACCAGTTTAAGAATTAATCGGAATTAAGGTTGCGAAGCGCGTCACTCTTTATTTTTTTTATATCCATTACAACGAAGAAACAGCGGACTAGCCGCTGTTTCTTTTTTGACGGTTTGACCGCAAAAATTATTCCGTTACGACGTTACGTACTTCAGCCGGGCCGGGGTTATACCAGCCCCAACCGCCGTAGCCGTAGTTCCAGGGGTGCGGGCCAAAGACCCACGGGTCGATAGGCTGCGGCGGCATCACCACCTGCTGGGTCACGCGCCAGCGTTTATAGCCGGTGACCTGAACGTGAAGGAAATTGTACTTCGTGGTGCCCACTTTGCCCTCAACGGTGCCGACAATCGGCCCGACGACCGTCACCAGCTGGCTGCGGAAATCCACCGGGTCGAGGAAACCGTTAACGTCGGCGTAAATACGCCCACGCGAGGCTTCGCCCAGAATAGGCCGCGCGCCGCTATCCAGCGGTACCGTGGCGATTTCCAGGCGGGTATGGCCCTGCTGATTTTCAATTCCCACCACCGTACCGCCAAAGCGGGACTCCTGCCCGACGTACAGCTGTGGTGCCGCCATCACCCGAACCAGATCCTGCTGCGGCGTAGGGCTGCTGCCCTGTATGGCATCCGGCACGCTGACGCAGCCGCTTAACGCAACGGCGATAAGCCCGGCAATGGCGCCACGAACGATGAATTTTTTACCTGCCATGATGCTGCTCCCGATCTCAATATTCACTTACTAAGATTCATTCGCGGCCAGGAAGTTTCTTCCACGCAACTTCATTACGCAAATAAACGGGTTCCGCTTTGTCTACGGCGACCGTTTTGCCCTGAGCCAGTAGCTGACAGGCAATCGGCAGCATATCTTCGGCCTCAGGCAGGTTAACTCCGCCGTCGCGCAGCGTCACGCTTGTTCCCTGCGCCATCTCAGGCCATGCGGCCCAGCCGGTGCCAACGGTGGCCCATTCGCCGCTCAGGGCGCTCAGGCGCTGCTGTACCGCTTCCGGCTTAAGCACCGCTTCGCTTGCTTCGCCGTGCCATACGCCCTGCTCATCACGCTGGTACTCAGCCCAGTACACTTCGCCCATGCGCGCATCGATAGCAGCCAGTACGCGGGTTGCGCCCTGTTTGCGCCACGCCCCCTGCGCCATTGTCGCCAGCGTGGATACGCCGATCATCGGCAGCTCGGCGCCCAGCGCCAGCCCCTGCGCAATACCAATGCCAATACGCACGCCGGTAAAGCTACCCGGCCCGCGGCCGAACGCCAGCGCGTCGAGGTCGGTAAGGCTCACGCCGCCTTCAGTGAGAATATCCTGCACGATCGGCAGAATACGTTGAGTGTGTTCACGAGGACAAAGCTCGAAGTGAGCACAGGTTTTACCATCATCCCACAGGGCAGCCGAACAGGCTTCCGTGGCAGTATCGATAGCCAGAATTCGCATGGTTAGTCGCGCTCTCGCAGTTACGGATCAACAAAATGGCGCGCATCTTATCACACTTTGCCACGCATTACCGCGTCGATGACAGCGCCAGGAATCGCACCGCCCGGCGAATATCGCGGGTGCGCGGGGCCGGCGGCAGGCTGGCGAGGAACGTTGCCCCATAAGGGCGCATCACCAGACGGTTATCACAAATCACCAGCACGCCGCGATCGTCAACGTCGCGGATCAAGCGGCCCACGCCCTGCTTGAGGGTAATGACCGCATCAGGGAGCTGCACCTCCTCAAACGGATCGCCGCCACGCAGACGACAGTCTTCCATTCGCGCCTTCAGCAGCGGATCGTCCGGCGAGGTAAACGGCAGCTTGTCGATAATCACCAGAGAAAGCGTATCGCCGCGCACATCAACCCCTTCCCAGAAGCTGCTGGTGGCAACCAGCAGGGCGTTCCCGGCGCTGACAAATTGTTGCAGAAGTTGGCCTTTACTGGTTTCACCTTGTAACAACACCGGCAGGGTCATGGTGGCGCGGAACTGCTCGGCGAGATCGCGCATCATGGCGTGCGAGGTGCACAGCATAAAGCAGCGCCCGTCGTTGGCCTCAATCAGCGGCTTAAGCATCGCGGCCAGATGGCGCGCGGCGCCGGGCTGATTGGGCAGCGGCAGATTGCGCGGCACGCAGAGCAGCGCCTGGCTGGCGTAGTCGAACGGGCTTGGCAACAGCAGCGAGTGCGCCGCTTCAATGCCCAGTCGTTCGGTAAAATGGTGCAGATCGTCGTTCACCGACAGGGTGGCAGAGGTGAAAATCCAGCTGCCCGGCTTGGCCGCCATCACTTCTTTGAATTTATCCGCGACGGTCAGCGGCGTCAGCGCAAGGGTGAAGTGGCGGGAATTACATTCATACCAGTAGCTATAGCCGGGTGTGTTGATCTCTTTTAACCGCTTAAGCCGCGCACGGTAGAGCGTGGCCCGTTCAAAGGCGGCGTCGAGCAGCGCGGAGCGGCCGAGCGACAGCTTTGCGACGTCGTAACACAGCTCAAGCGCATCGTCGAGCAGCAGCAGCGCGCGCTGAACGGCGCTGTCCGCCAGCAGATCGCGCAGGTTTCCGCGATAGCCCGGGTCGCCCACCTGCAGGCGGAAATCCTGCGTCGCCTGCGCCAGGCGGTCGGCACATTTCTGTAGCTGCTGGGTATCTTTGAGTTCAGTGCGGTAGGCAATAACCACGTCTTTCGCGAGATCCAGCAGCTGGCGGCTGGAAAGCGACTGGCCGAAATACTGGCTGGCGATATCCGGCAACTGGTGGGCTTCATCGAAGATCATCACATCGGCCTCGGGGATCAGCTCACCAAAGCCGCTCTCTTTGACCACCATGTCGGCAAGAAACAGGTGATGGTTAACCACCACCACGTCAGCGTCCATGGCTTTTTTACGCGCCTTCACGACAAAACAGTCCTGATACTGCGGGCAATCGCTGCCCAGGCAGTTGTCATTAGTACTGGTGACCAACGGCCAGGCCTGGGAGTCTTCAGGGACGCTCACGCAGGTGCTGATATCGCCATCAAGCGTCTGGTTAGCCCAGCTACGCAGCAGGATCACATCGCTCAAGGTGTTAACAGGCAGGTCGCCGCCCGCCAGCGCCTGCTGCTCCAGACGTTCGAGACACAGGTAGTTTGAGCGCCCTTTCAGCAGCGCCAGCTTACCGGTGAACGTCAGCGCCTTCGCCACGGTGGGCAGATCCCGACTGTAGAGCTGATCCTGTAACGCCTTGGAGCCAGTGGAAATAATGACTTTTTTACCCGCACGTAGCGCGGGCGCCAGGTAGGCGTAGGTTTTACCGGTACCCGTACCGGCTTCCACTACCAGCGGCTGACCTTCGTCAATCGCCTGAGCGACGGCGTGCGCCATCTGACGCTGCGGTTCACGCGGTTTAAACCCGGTTATCGCCTGCGCAAGCTGGCCGTCTGCTGCAAAATCGTCCGTCACGTTACCCCCTGGAAAAATTTCCAGTGATTATGTCAGGCCAATCGGGCTTACGCCAGCCGAAGTCGTGACGCGGCGGCGACAATGTGGCAGTCTTAGCGCGATGACGTGATGTGAAAAAGGAAATGGAAATGACAATTGTACGTATCGACGCCGAAGCGCGCTGGTCTGATGTTGTGATCCACAACCAGACCCTCTACTACACCGGCGTACCGACAAACCTGGACGCTGATGCGTTTGAGCAGACGGCAAATACGCTGGCGCAGATTGACGCGGTGCTGGAAAAACAGGGCAGCAATAAGTCGCGCATTCTCGACGCCACCCTCTTCCTGGCGGACGGCGATGATTTTGCCGCCATGAATAAAGCGTGGGATGCGTGGGTGGTTGCCGGTCACGCGCCGGTGCGTTGCACCGTGCAGGCGAAGCTGATGAACCCGAAATATAAGGTTGAGATTAAGATTATCGCCGCGGTGTAAATCGGTATACCGTGCCTCCCCGGATCGGTGAGGCACGGTATCTGCACGCCGCCATCCGGCAACGTGCGCCAAATGCCTGATGGCGCTACGCTTATCGGGCCTACAATCCCGGACACCACATCAGCTGCTCTTTCAACTGTAGCGTCTCCTGCGGCAAGCACTTCAGCACGTCACGATAGCTCGCCGACTGCTTCGGATACCCGCGCACCGTCTGCAACAGGACGCGCAGCGCGCTGTCCCAGACAATCCCCTGCAAATCGCTGTATGGCCAGAGATCCGGTTCGCGGATAAACGGTACCAGGTAGTCAATTCCCTGCTTCACCCCGCGCCCGTCACGAATGTGGTTCCAGCGATCGAACTCAACGTGCTCGGCATAGCGGTTGAGCAGCAGGTGCGCCTCAAGGTTAAACAGCGAGTAGTGGAACGGAATGGTGCGCTCCAGTTCCATCGTCTGCTTGCCGTCCTGGTCAATCTGCGCCGCCATACGCTGGGTGATCCCCTGCTCAATAATCCTCGCCACCAGCCCTTTGTCACCGTAGAACAACGCATTCACCGCGCGCTGGGCGTCGTACCAGGTGCCGTGGTTGTTGTGCCAGACGTATTCAGAATGGCCGATTTCGCTGTAGTACATCCAGTGGTTAAAGTCGCGGAACCACTGGTGTAAACCGATAATATCGTCGGTATCCAGTACGCTGGCGCCGTTAATCAGCCCGATGGTGTCCACCACCATCCACAGCAGGCGGGTATCGATAAGCCCGGTGCCGCGCCCGGAAACAATCCCCGGAATGGCCTGGCCATAGTTCAGATGCGGGTTCATACGCGTATCCGCGTCAAGGAACCAGCAGCGTATCTGCTGCGCCGCAGCCTGCGCGTACTGACGCTGACCGGTGAAATACCACGCTAAACCTAAAGTCAGGCAGCGTTCACACATGCGGATAATTCGCGACGTGTCGGTATCGTTATTTTCACACTGCGGGTTAATGTGCCCGTCGCGGCGAATATACGGCAGCCCGTTGGGCCGCCGGGGATTGGGCCACCAGTAGGTGCCCAGACTGTAATAATCATGCGCATCGCCGCTCGCCGGGCGCAGCTTCTTATGCACCACGCTTTCCGGCGGCTCGCGCCGAAGCTGGTCCGCCTCGGCCACCAGCTTGCTCAGCGCCAGCTGCAGCGGCGAAAACGGCTGTTTCAGCCCCGCGCGGGCGTTTTCAAGGCAATTTTCATCAAGGGTGTACAGCTTCATCGCCACCTTATTGTTCCTCCAGGCATGCTATGCGCTGGCCGCTTTGTGCGTCGAACAAATGCACGCCGGAGAGCTTCGGCTGCAGCCAGATATTATCGCCCTCTTTCACCGCCAGGCGCTGCTTAAAGACCGAAGTAAAAGCGCCGCCGCCGGTGTCGCAGAACAGCTGCATGTCTGAGCCGGTGTTTTCCACCGCCGTGACCTTTGCCGCCAGCGCATCATCGCGCGCCTCGTGCACCACGTTGACCTGTTCCGGGCGAATCGCATACACCACCTGCTGGCCATGTTTGACCTGCATGCCCGTCGGCAGCGCCAGCAGCGAACCATCCTTCAGACGCAGGCTGGTGACGCTGCCATTGAGCACCACTTCGCCCGGCAGTTGGTTGATTTCAGGCGATCCGATAAAACCAGCAACGAACAGATTGGCCGGCTGGTCATACAGCTCCAGCGGCGTCCCGGCCTGTTCGATACGACCATCGCGCAGCACCACAATCATCTGGCCCATAGTCATGGCTTCAATCTGATCGTGGGTCACGTATACCGAGGTGGTTTTCAGGCGTCGGTGCAGGTCGCGAATCTCGCCGCGCACCTGGGTACGCAGCTTGGCATCCAGGTTAGAGAGCGGTTCATCAAACAGGAACACCTGCGGTTTACGCACGATAGCGCGCCCCATCGCCACGCGCTGACGCTGGCCGCCGGAAAGGTCCTTCGGCAGACGCTCCAACAGCGGTCCCAGCCCCAGCAGCGACGCGGCTTCGTTCACTTTGTCGTTAATTTCGCCTTTCGGCAAACGCGCCATTTTCAGGGCAAATCCCATGTTTTCACGCACCGTCATCTGCGGATAGAGCGCGTAGCTCTGAAATACCATCGCAATATCGCGCAGTTTTGGCTCCACGTCAGTGACGTTCCGCTCGTTAATATGCACTTCGCCGCCGGAAATCTCTTCCAGACCGGCAATCATCCGCAGCAGCGTTGACTTGCCGCAGCCGCTCGGACCCACCAGAACGCAAAACTCGCCGTCAGGAATAGTCAACGACACATCTTTAATGACGTGTGCCTCGCCGTATGATTTACGCACGTTATTCAGTACAACGGATCCCATCGGTAGCTCCTTATCCTTTGACCGCGCCGGACATAATCCCGCGGTTGAAATGTTTTTGCAGGCCCAGGTAGACGATGATGCTCGGCAGCATCGCTAACAGCGTAATGGCGATAAAAATGTTTGGCGTGATGCTCTCATCGGTACGCAGCGTGCCGAGGATCACCGGAATGGTGTTCAGGCTGTCCTGGTTCACCACAATGAGCGGCAATAAATACTGGTCCCAAATCATGATGAAGCCGAAGGTGACCACCGTGCCCAGCGCCGGCTTCACCAGCGGCAGGATGACGTGGAAGAAAATCTGCCACTCGTTGGCACCGTCAATCCGCGCCGCCTCTTCCAGCTCTTTCGGAATCGCCGACATAAATTCGGTCAGCACGAAGATGGAGAACGCCCAGCCGACCACCGGCAAGATCATCCCGAGGTAGCTGTTGTACAGCGAGGCGTCAATAAACGGCAGCCGCCAGTTAATGATCATGTACAGCGGAATGGCGATGACCTCTTCCGGCAGCATCATGGTCGAGAGAATGACCAGGCTCACCAGCGCCACGCCGCGAAACTTTTTACGCGCCAGCGCATAGGCGGCCAGCGCGCTCACCGACACCTGCAGGATGGTGCCGAAGAACACCACCAGGATGGAGTTCAGCAGATACTGCCAGACGCCAATGTCCTGCCAGGCAAAGATAAAGTTTTCCAGCGAGAACTGGTTCGGCCACGCCAGCAGCTCCCCCGGCTTCACCGGCGCGCCGCTGAACGCGGTCGCGACGATGCCCCAGAATGGTCCAACAAAAACAATCAACAGCAGCGCATAGATGCACCAGCGACCTGCGGTATCCCAACGTTTACTTAACATCGCGGCTCCTTAGTAACGTGCGATACGTTTTTTCAGCGTCAGATGGCAGATGGTTAACACCACCGTGAAGGCGAACAGCAGGAATGACACCGCCGAGGCGTAGCCGTAGTCGAACTGTTCAAAGCCCAGCTTGTAGATATGGGTCATGATCATCTCCGTGGCGTTAGACGGCCCGCCGCCGGTGGTGGCATACACTTCGGCAAACACGCGGAAGCCACGAATGAACGAAAGCATCAGCACTACCGACAGCGCGGGGATCATGCCGGGCAGCGTGACGTAGCGCAGGCGGTTCCACCAGTTTGCGCCGTCGACGTTGGCGGCGTCGTACAGATCGCGGCTAATGCCTGCCAGCCCGGCGATGAAAATCACCATGTTGTAGGGCACCGCTTTCCAGATATGCAGCAACATAATCACCCCAAGCGCCTGATCGGAGCTGGCCAGAAACCCCTGGTCGGCCACGCCAAACCAGCTGAGAATATGGTTTACCACCCCATTCGGCGTTGGGTTGAACAAAATACGCCACATTTCGGCGACAATCGCCGCACTGGTTACCGCAGGCAGGAAGATGGCGGTACGGATGAAACGCAAATGGCGCGCCGGGCCTTCCAGCAGCATCGCGAGGAAGAACGCGAGAATTGCGGCCGCAAACATCGTCACTAATACGTACAGCAACGTGTTGACGACCGCCGCGTGCAGCTCCACGTCGGCAAAGGCACGGGTAAAGTTCGCGAACCCCACCCATTCGTCCGGCTGGTTAAAGTTGACCTTATAAAAGCTCATCACCAGACCCTGGATCATCGGGATAAACTTAAACCAGCTGAAGATCACCAGCGCCGGGGCGAGAAACAGCCAGGGTATCAGCGCCCGTTTGCGCTTTGCCGTCAGCCAGCCGGTCGCGTCAGGCGAAGCGGCTTGCTTTAGCGGCGAGGACTTCGTCTCATGCAGCGTCATCACTTACTCCTTTATTTAGCCAGCACATTTTGTTTCGCCAGCTCGGCATTGACCTTCTCGTCCGTCTTTTTCAGCTCTGCGGTAATATCGCTGTTACAGTCAGCAAAGATACGGTTGAAACCGTCGGCAGCGACCTGACGCACCGGCGTCCAGTTAGGGATTTGCGGTACGTAACGGCCCTGCTCGTTATACAGGCGGGCAAAAGTCTCCCAGCGGTCGTCCTGATAGACGTCCTTCACGTTGACATTCTGGTTCACCGGCAGGCGCACCACCGGAATATGCTGGCTGCCCTTGCCCATCCCGATCTCCTGCCCTTCCGGCGAGATCATGAATTCAATAAATTTGCGCGCCGCCTCTTTCTGCTGGCTGCTTTTCATCATAAAGACGGTGGTTCCTTCGGCGAGGGTCGCTTCGCCTTTCGGCCCGACAACCGGCACCACTTCGAATTTCTCCTTACCCGGGTCTTTATCAAACAGCGCAATATGGTACGGGCCGCTGAAGAACATCCCGCTCTGCCCGGAACGGAACGACGGGATCACGTCGGCAGTCGTCGCGTTAATCGCCCCCGGCTGAGTCACCTTCTCGCACATCATGGTGCGCATAAAGGTCATCGCCTGCGCGACCTCCGGCGTAGCCAGCGAGGCGCTGAACGTCCCGTTATGTTCTTTGACGAAATCACCGCCCGCCTGCCAGATAAAGCTGCTCATAAACCAGCTGGCGTAGCCGCGCGTGGTGGAGCCCGGCATGATAAAGCCGTAGGTATCGTTTTTACCGTTGCCGTCCGGATCCTGGGTGGTAAACGCTTTGGCCAGCGTCTGAATATCCTCCCAGCTTTTCGGCTGCGGCAGACCCAGCTTTTCACGCCAGTCCTTGCGCACAAACAGCGCGAAGGTTTGCGCCGAGGTCGGTACACCGTAGTACTTGCCATCGATATAACGGGTGCTGTTCCAGGCGGTAGGATAAAGCTGGTCGCCGCCGCTGATGGTTTTCGGGTCGATCTCATCAGCAATACCGAGCTGTATAAACTGGCCCAAAGAAGCCGCATCGTTGAAGATCAAATCAGGTAGGGCGTTGCCCGCCGCCGCACGCGCCAGGCGCTGCTCGAAGTCGGTCGTGGCATTGAAGTATTCAATTTTTATCCCGGTCTTCTTCTCGAACGTCTCGGCCTCCTGCTTATAGATATTCTTCGAATCGTTGCTGGCGCGGATCCAGACGTTAAGCGTCGTGGCGGCGTAGCTTTGGCTCACACCAAGACCCAGGGCGGAAAGCAGTAATAATGAACGTAATTTATTCGCAGACATGGTGGCATATCCTTTATTGTAGGGCACAACGGTAAATAAATTCGCACCGGCTGTTTATCATTTCCTGATAAGCAGCCGACATTAATACAACGGACGTAAACGTTATTTTCGAATATTAAATAGAAATGTATTTTCCAATACAACCACGCCAAAAAGAAATCCCATTTCAAAAACGCAAAAGTTGAATCAGATCACATGAAAAAGTGACAATAAAAGTGACTTAATTATTAAATCATTAAAAATCATAAAGATATAATTTTACGCATTTCATTGAAGGAATCAAAAAATGTAGAAAATGGCCAAAATATGTGATCCGCACTACATTAAATGCGCCATTTTTTATTCACACCGCTAAATATGATGAAAGTCACAAAAAAAATCACTTTGTCTTTTACACTGCACGCAATCCTATTTCAGAAATTATTTTGTTAATTAAAAAGCCTGCCTTTTGCGTTTTATTAAATACGCAATGGGGTAATTCTCTTGTTATCTTTTCTCATATTTGCAGAAGGGTTATCACTATGAGTTCAATACCACGTCAAGGACTATTAGGCATTGCCTTACTCTGTTCCGGGCTGAGCGCGTCGCTGTACGCCGCCGAACCGTACACGCTGGATGCTAAAGATCTGGCCTTCAGCCGTCAGCAGATCGCCGCCAAAGACCCGCTGTTCGTGCAGGCCGAAGGCGCGCTGTTGAAAAAGGCGGATCTGGCGCTAAAGCACCCGCTGTTTTCAGTTATGGATAAGTCGCTGGTCGCCGCCAGCGGCAACAAGCACGATTACTACAGCTTCCCGCCTTACTGGTGGCCGAACCCCGACACCCAAGACGGCTTGCCGTACATTCGCAAAGATGGGCAAACCAACCCCGATGCCAACAGCGACGCCACCGACAAAAACCGGCTGGTGAAGATGAGCAACGATGTCTCGACCCTGGCACTGGCCTGGTATTTCTCACATGACGACCGCTACGCACAAAAAGCGGCCGCGCAGATAAAATCCTGGTTCCTCGATCCTAAAACCTACATGACGCCCAATCTCCAGCATGCCCAGGCCATTCCCGGTATTAATACCGGGCGTGGCATTGGGATCATCGACAGCCGGGCGCTGGTTGAGGTGGTTGACGCCATCGCCATTCTGCAGCCGTCCGGTGTGCTCAGCGACAAAGAGATCGGCGAGCTGAAGACGTGGTTCGGTGATTTTTATCACTGGATGACCACCAGCCAGAACGGTTTTGAAGAAGAAAACTGGCACAACAACCACGGGACCTATTTCGATATGCAGGCCGCGACATTTGCGCTGTTCAGCGGCAACGCCGACGAAGCCAAAAAACGGCTGTACATCACCCAGCTACGCCGCATCGCCGGGCAGTTTGACATAGAAGGCCGCCAGATGGCCGAGCTGGAGCGCACGCGTCCCTGGCACTACAGCAACTTTAACCTTGACGCGTATAACCGTCTTGGTCGCCTGGGCGAAAAAGCGGGCGTCGATATCTGGAACTTTACCCTCGACGATCACAGCCTGCGCAAGGGCTACCAATACATCGCCGGCTTTATCAACAGCGACGCCGCCTGGCCGTGGAAAGATCTCGATAAAATGGATGACAAAAAAGCGCTGCGTAACCTTGCAAGCGCCGCTCACGCCTGGCCGGATGACGCACAGTTCCGTGAAAAAGCCCGGTGGCTGCGGGCAAAATATCCTGACGATATCACCACGCTGATTGCCCCGCTGCCAGCGTCGACAGAGGCCAGGGAAAACCAATAATGAAACAATTTTCTGGGCTATGGCCCGAGATTGCCAGACGTGCAGCCGGCAATAGCGGCCTGATTGAACGGCTCATTAAGGATGCACAACCGGCGCTCCACGCTGCGGTCTGTATTCCGCAAAGCGGGATCGCCACCTGGAATCTCTACTATTTTTGTCCGCACCACGGGGTGCGGCTGACCTGGCAGGCGGACTCACCGCACCATCATCGCTGCCCGGTGGACGGCGAAGTCTTCAGCGGCGAGCCGTGGGACGGCGCATGGTGGCGAGAAATGAACGGGCGCAACGCCAGCGCCTGTCAGCAGTTGGGGCTACTGTGGCAATTGACTGGCGAAACCGCCTACCGCGACAAAGTACGCACCCTTCTGATGGGCTACGCTGACGTTTATCCGGCCTATGAAGTGCATGGCGATATTCCGCACAACGGCCCGGGGAAAATGAACGCGCAAACTCTGTGCGAAGCCAACTGTATTCTCGATATGGCGCTGGGCTATGACTTTATTTGCCAGAGCCTTAGCGTGGCCGAACGCGAGCATATCAGCCGCCACCTCCTGCGCTGTGCGGCGACCTTTTTACAGGCGCATCGCAGTCCGCAAATCCATAATCATGAGGTGAAAATCAACGCCGCCCTCGGTGTACTGGGTTTTGTGCTGGAAGATGACAGCCTGCTGGAGTTTGCCGTTAACGCTCCCTACGGCCTTCGCTGGCAGCTCGAGCACGGCCTGCTGGCGGAAGGTCTGTGGTTTGAAGGTTCGGTACACTACCACTACTACGCGCTACAGGGCTTTTTTGCCTTTGAAAAACTGGCGCGCGGCAGCCGCTGGAGCCTGATTGACGGCCCGTGGTACCGGCAGATGCTCAGCTTCCCGCTGTCGCTGCTGCTCCCCGACAGTACCTTCCCACGCCTGAACGACTGCATTGCCGGTCAGGAGAAGCTGCACCACCGGGATCTGTACGAATTCGCGTGGTTTATCTGGCGCGATCCGCAGTACGCGGCGGTGCTGCAGTTTACCGATGTGCAGACGGATGAAATGGAAACGCTGCTCTGGCGCGCCCAACCGCTGCCAGAGGTCGCGGCCTCCCCCATCCCCGAGCATTCCCTGTTTGCCCCTGGTGCCGGTTTAACCCTCTGGCGTCGGCCGCAGCAACGGCAGGCGGTGCTGATAAAACACAGCCCGTGGGGCGGCGAACATGACCACTACGATCGCCTGAGCCTGCTGCTGTGGCACCGGGACGGCTGGCTACTACCGGATCTGGGCACCACCGGCTACGGGGCCCGAATGCACTATGACTACTACAAAAACAGCGCTACTCACAATACGCTAACGGTTAACCAGACCAATCAGCCGCCTGCCAACCCAACGGTACTGGGCCAGCATCAGGGTGACGACTATTTGTGGCTGGATTGCGAGGTGGACTGGGGGCAACCGCCGCCGACGCTTAACAGCCACACCCGCGTCGAGTGGGACGCCGAAGCCTGGCGCGAGGTACGCTTCCGCCGTCGTCTGCTGTGGCTGGACGATGTGCTGATCGACCTTTCGACGGTCGATAATCCGCATCGCCAGCAGCTTGACTGGACGCTGCATCTGGCGGCGCAGGCGCTTGACCAAAGCGGCACACCGCAGCCGTTCTCACTAGGCGGTCCGCTGCGAAACATGTCGTCGTCGACCGTCACGCCGCTGTATGGCTGCCAGCCGCGCCACTTTGCTCGCGAAGGCGATACCTTCGCCCTGTGGCTGGCCGGTGACGGAGAGCTGTGGCAAGGGCTGGCGCCGGATAACCCGGCGGTGAGCGACCTGAGCTATCTGGTTATGCGTAACCATCTGCCGCAGGCACAGTTTGTCTGTCTGTGGGATTTGGCTACCCGCTCACCGCTCACTGAAGTCAGCGTACACACCGCACGAGGCGCTACGCAGCTCACCTTCTGGCGAGGCGAGCGAGCGGCGCACGTCACGCTGCACGACGACCCTCAGCTGTTGCCGGATATCCAGCTTTAACCCGCCGCCTTCCGGCAACGGAAGGCGTATCTACCGCTTCTCAACGGTAATCAGGGTGACGAAAGGATGATACTGCCAGGGGATCGAGCCCCCCTGCTGGTACATTTTAGAAATGGTGCCGTCCAGATAGAGCATCTGCCGGACGTTGAGACGAGATTTTGCATAGCAGGCAAAATCGTAGAAATTGGTTTCGCGTTCGCTCAGCATAAATACCACCTTTCCCTGAGCGGTGATGCCGACGCCGTTGCGCAACTTGCGCGAACTGGCCGACGGCTTGAGTCGCCAGTTGATGATGCCATTTTCAATCAGCATCGGGCCGGACTGAACCGCGTAGTCCATGCCCTTCGTCGACTTTAGCTTATCGAGGCTGACAATCCCCGCCTGCTGACCACGCAGATAGAATACGCCCCCGGGCTTAATGAAAAAGTTGCCGCCGCCGGAAGCCCGGTTGAGGGCCGCTTTGCGCTCGCCGTTTTCAATGTACAACCCCAGCGGCGCATAGGCTTTATCGTAGATTCCGCCGTTCATCGCCATGTGCACCCGACCGTCGTCGTTAATCACATTAAGCAACCCACGCAGCGAACCGTAGGCCTTACCGTCGGGCTTAAGCCAGTACATCGCAATACGCTCGCGAGCAGCATCAACGGTATAGCTTTGCAGCGTCAGTTGAGGATCGGTTAGCGAGCAAGATTCTGCGGCCGCTGCTGTCAGCGGCGCTATCGCCAGCAACAGCGTTAAACGGGAAGCCATCGCTTACTCGTCTTCGTCCTCAAAGCGGGCGACGATGCGCTCACCGGTGTGGTTCGCACGCAGTTCATCGGCTACCAGCGCAATAGCCTGGCCGCTCGCCATACCTTGCGCCATCAGTTCCTGAATACGCTCGACGGCTTTCTGCTGCTGCTCATGGCTCAGTGAAGGTAATCCTGCAAACATTATTGACTCCTGCTACATTGTGGGCGCTTATTATTTCATGCTGCCCGATTCTTCGCCAGAGGCAGCGCAGACCTGGCTGGACAGAATAACCATGTTACACCCTTCTACGATGACGCTGCCGTGGCGACAGGACGCCGCGGAATTCTATTTTGCCCCGCTCAGCGCCTCTCCGTGGGCGATGATGCTGCACTCCGGCTACGCCGATCACCCGCACAGCCGCTATGACATCGTGGTCGCCGAACCCTGCGCCACGCTGGTAACCCACGGCGAAATAACCGTGGTAAACCACGATGGCAGCAGCCATACCTCAACGGCTGACCCGCTACATCTGTTGCAGCAGACGCTGGACGCGCGCGGTTTTGCTCGCGAGCCGTTAAGCGATTTACCCTTTACCGGCGGTGCCGTTGGGCTTTTCGGCTATGATTTGGGGCGACGGTTCGAAACGCTGCCGCAGCACGCCGAACGCGATATCACGCTGGCAGATATGGCGGTTGGCCTCTACGACTGGGCGCTGATTGTCGACCACCAGCGCGAGGTCGTCACCCTGCTCAGCTACGGCGATATCGATGCGCGTCTGGCATGGCTCCAACAGCAGGCAATGCCTGAGACCGAGCCCTTTGCTCTGACGTCGGCCTGGCACTCAAACATGAGCCGCCAGCAGTATGGCGAGAAGTTCCGCCAGGTGCAGGCCTATCTGCACAGCGGCGACTGCTACCAGGTCAACCTGGCGCAGCGCTTTCAGGCCCGCTATCGCGGCGACGAGTGGGCAGCATTTGTCCGCCTGAATCACGCCAACCGCGCGCCGTTCAGCGCATTTTTACGTTTTGCCGACAGCGCTATTTTAAGCCTGTCGCCGGAGCGTTTTATCCATCTGGAACAAGGGCAGATCCAGACCCGCCCGATTAAAGGCACCCTGCCGCGCCTCGACGATCCGCAGGCCGACGCCGCGCAGGCGCAGAAGCTGGCCGCATCGCCGAAGGACCGGGCAGAAAATCTGATGATTGTCGACCTGATGCGCAACGACATTGGCCGCGTGGCCACACCCGGTAGCGTACGCGTGCCGGAACTGTTTGTCGTCGAACCCTTCCCGGCGGTACACCACCTGGTGAGCACCATCACCGCCGAACTGCCCGCCGCGCTGCACGCCAGCGATCTGCTGCGCGCCGCTTTCCCCGGCGGCTCCATTACCGGTGCGCCGAAGGTGCGGGCAATGGAGATTATTGACGAGCTGGAGCCGCATCGTCGTAACGCCTGGTGCGGCAGCATCGGCTATCTCAGCGCCTGCGGCAATATGGACACCAGCATTACTATCCGTACCGTCACCGCTACCGGCGGCACGCTTTACTGCTCCGCTGGCGGCGGTCTGGTCGCCGACAGTAATGAAGATGCGGAATATCAGGAAACATTTGATAAAGTGAATCGTATCTTACATCAACTGGAGTCCTGAACATGGAAGAGCGTTCGCTGAATCTGGACGACTTTCTCTCCCGCTTTCAGCTGCTTCGCCCGCAGCCCAGCCGCGCGGCCTTAAACGCCCGCCAGGCGGCGGTGCTCGTGCCCATTGTGCGCCGTCCCGAGCCGGGTCTGCTGCTCACGCAGCGCTCAGCGCGTTTGCGCAAACACCCCGGACAGGTAGCGTTCCCCGGCGGCGCGGTAGACAGCAGCGACGCCTCGCTGATTGCCGCTGCCCTGCGTGAAGCACAGGAAGAAGTCGCCATTCCGCCAGAAAGCGTGGAAATTATCGGCATGCTGCCGCCGGTCGACAGCGTCACCGGTTTTCAGGTGACGCCGGTGCTTGGCGTGATCCCGCCGAATTTGCACTATCACGCCAGCGAAGATGAAGTGGCCTCCGTGTTCGAAATGCCGCTGGCCGAAGCGCTGCGTCTGGGCCGTTACCATCCGCTCGACATCCACCGTCGCGGCAATTCGCACCGCGTCTGGCTCTCCTGGTATCAGCACTATTTTGTCTGGGGCATGACCGCCGGCATCATTCGTGAGCTGGCGCTACAAGTGGGCCTGAAGCCCTGACTATACTTATCATAACCGCCGGTTTTCAGTATTAGTAAAATCACAGAGATTCATTAGTTAAATTCATGTGAATAGTTAAGCTGAACGCCGGGTTCCCTCATACACTATGCGCAGTTATTACATCGTTGCCGCAACAACGCGGCAACCCTGTCAGGAGTGTTAAAGTGATTAGTATATTCGACATGTTTAAGGTGGGGATTGGTCCCTCATCTTCCCATACTGTAGGGCCGATGAAGGCTGGCAAACAGTTCGTCGATGACCTGGTCGAAAAGGGACTGATTGATGACGTGACGCGCGTTGCCGTCGACGTCTACGGTTCACTGTCCCTCACCGGTAAGGGCCACCATACCGATATCGCGATTATTATGGGGCTGGCGGGTAACCAGCCGGACACCGTCGATATCGATGCGATCCCGGCGTTTATTCGTGACGTAGAAACCCGCGGCCGCCTGCTGCTGGCCAACGGGCGCGTGGAAGTTGATTTCCCGGCCGATGACAGCATGCGTTTTCGCAGCGAAAACCTCTCGCTGCATGAAAACGCCATGCGTATTCACGCCTGGGCCGGAGAAACTCTGGTTTACAGCAAAACCTACTACTCTATCGGCGGTGGCTTTATCGTCGATGAAGAACATTTCGGCAAAGAAGCCAGCGACGCGGTCAGCGTACCCTACCCGTTTGCTTCCGCCACGGAAATGCTCGGCTACTGCAAAGAAACCGGGCTGTCGCTCTCCGGTATGGTGATGCAAAACGAGCTGGCACTGCACAGCAAAAAAGAGATTGAAGACTATTTTGCCAACGTCTGGCAGACCATGCGCGCCTGTATCGACCGTGGCATGAACACCGAAGGCATCCTGCCTGGGCCGCTGCGCGTCCCGCGCCGTGCCTCTGCGCTGCGCCGCATGCTGGTGTCCAGCGATAAGCTCTCCCACGACCCGATGAACGTGGTTGACTGGGTGAATATGTTTGCGCTGGCGGTCAACGAAGAGAACGCCGCCGGTGGCCGCGTGGTTACCGCACCGACAAACGGGGCCTGCGGGATCGTACCGGCGGTACTGGCCTACTACGATCACTTTATCGAGTCGGTAAGTCCGGATATCTACATCCGCTATTTCCTTGCGGCGGGCGCTATTGGGGCGCTGTACAAGATGAACGCGTCTATTTCCGGTGCCGAAGTAGGCTGCCAGGGGGAAGTGGGCGTGGCCTGCTCAATGGCGGCGGCCGGCCTCGCGGAACTGCTGGGCGCGAGCCCGGAGCAGGTATGTATCGCGGCGGAAATCGGCATGGAGCACAACCTGGGGCTGACCTGTGACCCGGTGGCCGGTCAGGTGCAGGTGCCGTGCATTGAACGTAATGCGATCGCCTCGGTGAAAGCGATCAACGCCGCGCGGATGGCGATGCGTCGTACCAGCGAGCCGCGCGTGTCGCTCGATAAAGTCATTGAAACCATGTACGAGACCGGCAAAGACATGAATGCCAAATACCGCGAAACGTCGCGCGGCGGTCTGGCCATCAAAGTACAGTGTGACTAATCAGCCTTTTCACCCACCCCCTAATACGGGTGGGTGATTTATCTCCTTATTTTCCTCACAATTTTCGCTTCCCACTACACTTGCTGTGTCGGCACTGGTATTTTCATTATCAATACATCCGCACTGAGCATCGGAAATGCAGACAGCACAATGGATTATCAGGCAGTACCTCCGTAAGCGAATCGCGGTATGTATGGTGATCGCGGTCTGCGCCTTCGCGCTCACCCTGGGGACACGATTTATTTCGCAGCGTGGCGAAAATCAGAAACAGCTAGGGAAGGTGCGAATAAGCGGGGAAATTCTTCTCGGCTGACTCAGCCATTTCATTTCTTCATGTTTGAGCCGATTTTTTCTCCCGTAAATGCCTTGAATCAGCCTATTTAGACCGTTTCTTCGCCATTTAAGGCGTTATTCCCAGTTTTTAGTGAGATCTCTCCCACTGACGTATCATTTGGTCCGCCCGAAACAGGTTGGCCAGCGTGAATAACATCGCCAGTTGGTTATCGTTTTTCAGCAACCCCTTGTATCTGGCTTTCACGAAGCCGAACTGTCGCTTGATGATGCGAAATGGGTGCTCCACCTTGGCCCGGATGCTGGCTTTCATGTATTCGATGTTGATGGCCGTTTTGTTCTTGCGTGGATGCTGTTTCAAGGTTCTTACCTTGCCGGGGCGCTCGGCGATCAGCCAGTCCACATCCACCTCGGCCAGCTCCTCGCGCTGTGGCGCCCCTTGGTAGCCGGCATCGGCTGAGACAAATTGCTCCTCTCCATGAAGCAGATTACCCAGCTGATTGAGGTCATGCTCGTTGGCCGCGGTGGTGACCAGGCTGTGGGTCAGGCCACTCTTGGCATCGACACCAATGTGGGCCTTCATGCCAAAGTGCCACTGATTGCCTTTCTTGGTCTGATGCATCTCCGGATCGCGTTGCTGCTCTTTGTTCTTGGTCGAGCTGGGTGCCTCAATGATGGTGGCATCGACCAAGGTGCCTTGAGTCATCATGACGCCTGCTTCGGCCAGCCAGCGATTGATGGTCTTGAACAATTGGCGGGCCAGTTGATGCTGCTCCAGCAGGTGGCGGAAATTCATGATGGTGGTGCGGTCAGGCAAGGCGCTATCCAGGGATAACCGGGCAAACAGACGCATGGAGGCGATTTCGTACAGAGCATCTTCCATCGCGCCATCGCTCAGGTTGTACCAATGCTGCATGCAGTGAATGCGTAGCATGGTTTCCAGCGGATAAGGTCGCCGGCCATTACCAGCCTTGGGGTAAAACGGCTCGATGACTTCCACCATGTTTTGCCATGGCAGAATCTGCTCCATGCGGGACAAGAAAATCTCTTTTCTGGTCTGACGGCGCTTACTGCTGAATTCACTGTCGGCGAAGGTGAGTTGATGACTCATGATGAACCCTGTTCCATGGCTCCAGATGACAAACATGATCTCATATCAGGGACTTGTTCGCACCTTCCCTAGACCAGCTCACCGCACATTCCGTTGAGCGATTGAATAAAATATTACAGCCGCTGCAATCTCGGCGCAGCGACATGCTTGCGCTGGTGGGCCAGCCCTGTCAGGCCATCCATTTGCCGTTGCGCAAGCTGGCCGTTGCGCTGCAAACCGTGCGCTCTATTGCGCTGGTAAAAGCCGGTAAGCTGTACTGTTCCAGCGCGCTGGGCGCACGTGACGTTGCGCTACACAGCCTCCAGCCACAGTTGCCCAGCCGTCTGCCGCTGCTGGCGCTGACGCTCGATCACTCCCTGATCGTGGGAACACCAATTCTGATTCAGTGGTACCCGGCCTCCGACGACGGTCAGGACGGCGTCATGGTCTCGATTAATATTGATTTGATCAGCAATATCATTCTTGAACCCTCGCCGCCGTTAATTAACCGTATCAGCCTGAACGTGGGCGATCTGAATTATCAGCACGGTCCCGGCATTAATAACGCGCTGTCGCCGGGTGACGACAAAATCTATACCCGTACATCCACCGCCTTCCCCTTTAGCATCAGTGCCTTGAGTCCGGGCCCCGCGCGGCTTGCGCTACGCAATCTGATCACCGATCTGCCGCTGGCAATTATTATGAGCGTGCTGTTTACATGGATCGCCTGGCTGGCAACCGCTGGGCGGCTGAGCTTCTCACGCGAGATCAACATGGGCATCGCCGGTAAAGAGTTCAGCCTCTACTGTCAACCGCAGATGGACGCCCGTATGCAGCGCTGCATCGGCGTTGAGATTCTGCTCCGCTGGCACAATCCCCGAGTGGGCTGGGTTGAGCCGGACGTGTTTATCCCGATTGCGGAAACGCAAAACCTGATTATTCCCCTTACCCGCTATGTCATTAGCGAAACGGCGAAAAAACTGCATTTGTTTCCCAACGACCGCGCGTTTCAGATAGGTATTAACGTCGCGGCTGCGCACTTTAAACATGGTCGGCTGCTGAAGGATTTACAGCAGCACTGGTTTAGCTATCAGCCGGTACAGCAGTTGACCATCGAGTTAACGGAACGCGATGCTCCGCATGATGTGAGCTATCCGCTACGCAGTGAACTGGGAAATCATCAGGTTAAGCTGGCAATTGACGATTTCGGAACCGGCAATAGCTCCCTCTCCTGGCTGGAGATGCTGCATCCTGACGTGCTGAAGATTGATAAAGCATTCACCGCAGCAATTGGCACCGATGCGGTGAACTCCGCGGTGACGGACATTATCATCGCGCTGGGGCAGCGCCTGAATATTGAGCTGATTGCAGAAGGGGTTGAGACGCAGGAGCAGGCGCTTTACCTGCAGCGCCACGGCGTGCATTTACTGCAGGGATATTTGTTCTCACCGCCAATGCCGCTGGCGGATTTCCCCCGCTGGCTGGCTGAGAATGAAGCAGAAAAAGTCTAGCCGCAGGAGCAGGCAAAACCCCGGCGTCAGCGCTGATACGCCTCGGCCGGGTGAACACGGATTACGCGTCTTCGTCGTGCGGTGAAGACAGCTTCAGCACCCGCACCTGATCGATACGGTAGCCGTTGGCCTCGGTCACGGTGATTTGCAGCGGCGGCAGTTCAACCGTTTCGCCCACTGCCGGAATCTGCCCGTTGACGGCAATCACCAGCCCCGCCACGGTGGCGTAGTCGTGATCTTCGTCCACGAGGTTATCCAGGCCTAGCGTCTGCTGTAGCGCGTGCAAATCGGTAGTACCTTTCACCCGCCAGCCTTCGCCATCGGCCACGATTTCCGGCGTTTCATCGGCATCCGGGAATTCACCGGCAATCGCTTCCAGCACGTCCAGCGGCGTGACCAGCCCCTGCACGACGCCAAACTCGTTGGTCACCATCACAAAGCTACCGCGCGCCCGGCGCAGCACGCCCAGCAGGTTAATCGGGTCCAGCGTGTCCGGGACGATAATCGCCGGGTTGGCGGCAGCCAGCGCTAACACATCTTCACCGGCTTCCAGCGCCACCAGCAGCTCTTTGGCGCGCACAATACCGACAATTTCATCCAGTTCGCCCCGGCACACCGGGAACAAGCTGTGCGGCGACGACAGCAGCTGCTGACGGATTTCATCAGCGTTCAGATCGGCATCGACCCAGCTGATTTCGCCACGCGGCGTCATGATGCTGCGCAACGAACGCGAGGCCAGCGTCAGCACGCCGTTAATCATGTAGCGTTCTTCTTCCACGAAGGCCCCTTCCGGCACCGGCACGGTCGTCGTGTGGCCTTCTTCCTGCGCGGCGCTGACCGGTTTGCGGTTGCCCATCAGGCGCAGGATGGCGTCTGCCGTGCGCGCACGCAGCGGCAGCGTCGACTGATGACGGATAAAGTTACGGCGCGCAATCTGGTTAAACAGTTCAATGATGATCGAGAAGCCAATTGCCGCGTACAGGTAGCCTTTCGGAATATGGAAGCCAAAGCCTTCAGCCACCAGGCTCAAACCGATCATCAGCAGGAAGCTCAGACAGAGCACCACGACCGTAGGATGTTCGTTCACGAATCGCGTCAGCGGTTTAGACGCCAGCAGCATCACGCCCATGGCAATCACCACGGCGGCCATCATGACCGGAAGATCGTTCACCATGCCGACGGCGGTAATCACCGCATCCAGCGAGAACACGGCATCCAGCACCACAATCTGCAGCACCACCACCCAGAAGCTGGAGTAGCCCTTACCGTGGCCTGAGTCGTGCTGGCGGTTTTCCAGCCGCTCATGCAGCTCGGTGGTCGCTTTAAACAGCAGGAACAGGCCGCCGACCAGCATAATCAGGTCGCGTCCGGAGAAACTCTGCCCCCATACGCTAAACAGCGGCGCGGTCAGCGTGACCAGCCAGGAAATAACGGAAAGCAGCCCCAGACGCATCACCAACGCCAGCGACAGACCAATAAGGCGGGCTTTATCACGCTGCTTTGGCGGCAGTTTATCGGCCAGGATGGCGATAAACACCAGGTTATCAATACCGAGAACAATTTCCAGAACGACAAGCGTCAACAATCCGGCCCAAATTGACGGGTCCATCAACAGTTCCATAAACCACTCCAACGAGAGACGTGACGAGTCATCGCTATGTCATGTTTAAGCGAGACGATACCGGGCGATAAAAAAAGGTGGCGCAGAAGGCCGGGAGGTGTGCCGCAACGGCGGTCAATGGCGAAAAGACGTCGGTGACGATCCATACTACGGGCTGATGCCCTATACTCCTGTGTAATTAAACGGAAATACAACATAGCAAAAACAATGAGCATTTTGGCAAAGATTTACGCGTCTTTGCAAAATGTAAGACAATTTTTTGCACCACAAAATAATTGCTGTCCTTTAACTAAATTACGGATCTTCATCACATTAATTATTCTTTCACTGTCTAAAATAATTCTCGGTAGTTATTGGATTTTCTCTCTAACCCTTGTCTGAATCGATTCGGTTATGGCATCGGTTCAAAATGTATCAGCCCTACTGATACACACGATAATAAAGGAGGTAGCAAGTGACGATTGCTATTGTTATAGGCACACATGGTTGGGCAGCAGAACAACTGCTGAAAACGGCAGAGATGCTGTTGGGTGAGCAGGAGAATGTTGGCTGGATCGATTTCGTGCCTGGCGAGAATGCAGAAACGTTAATCGAAAAATACAACGCGCAGCTGGCAAAGCTTGATACCAGCAAAGGCGTGTTGTTCCTTGTTGATACCTGGGGCGGTAGCCCATTCAACGCGGCTAGCCGCATTGTTGTCGACAAAGAAAACTATGAAGTGATCGCCGGCGTCAACGTTCCGATGCTGGTTGAAACCTTTATGGCGCGTGACGATAACCCAAGTTTTGATGAGCTGGTTGCGCTGGCTGTTGAAACCGGTAGCGAAGGCGTGAAAGCGCTGAAAGCGAAACCGGTAGAAAAAGCCGCGCCCGTTGCCGCACCTGCTGCACCGAAAGCCGCTGCTCCAGCGAAACCGATGGGCCCGAACGATTACATGATTATCGGTCTGGCTCGTATTGATGACCGTCTGATTCACGGTCAGGTCGCCACCCGCTGGACCAAAGAGACTAACGTGAGCCGCATTATTGTCGTCAGCGATGAAGTCGCTGCCGATACCGTGCGCAAAACGCTGCTGACTCAAGTTGCTCCTCCTGGCGTAACGGCACACGTTGTCGATGTCGCCAAAATGATCCGCGTTTACAACAACCCGAAATACGCGGGTGAACGTGTGATGCTGCTGTTCACTAACCCGACTGACGTAGAACGTATTGTGGAAGGCGGCGTGAAGGTGACCTCCGTAAACGTCGGTGGTATGGCGTTCCGCCAGGGCAAAACCCAGGTGAATAACGCGGTATCCGTTGACGAGAAAGATATCGAGGCGTTTAACAAACTGAACGCACGCGGTATCGAGCTGGAAGTCCGTAAGGTTTCAACCGATCAGCGACTGAAAATGATGGATCTGATTGCTAAAGTGCCGAAATAAGCACTCTGGCAACTTTTTAGCTTTCACACTTAAGTTTGAATTAGCAATAGGAGAAGTACAATGGAGATTACCACTCTTCAGATTGTGCTGGTGTTCATCGTCGCATGTATTGCGGGTATGGAATCGATACTCGATGAATTTCAGTTCCACCGTCCGCTGGTCGCCTGTACGCTGATCGGTATCGTTCTCGGGGATATGAAAACCGGTATTATCATCGGTGGTACCCTGGAAATGATCGCACTAGGTTGGATGAACATCGGTGCGGCGGTTGCGCCAGATGCCGCTCTGGCATCTATTATTTCCACCATTCTGGTTATCGCCGGGCATCAAAGTATTGGTGCAGGTATCGCACTGGCGATTCCGCTGGCGGCAGCGGGCCAGGTACTGACCATCATCGTCCGTACCATCACCGTGGCATTCCAGCACGCAGCAGATAAAGCCGCTGAAAACGGTAACCTTACGGCGCTGTCATGGATCCACGTCTCTTCCCTGTTCCTGCAGGCGATGCGTATTGCTATCCCGGCCGTTATCGTTGCTATTTCCGTCGGTACCAGCGAAGTTCAGAGCATGCTGAACGCCATTCCGGAAGTTGTGACCAGCGGTCTGAACATCGCCGGTGGCATGATCGTGGTCGTCGGTTATGCGATGGTCATCAACATGATGCGCGCAGGCTACCTGATGCCGTTCTTCTACCTCGGCTTCGTCACTGCGGCGTTCACTGACTTCAACCTGGTTGCTTTGGGTGTGATTGGCGCCGTTATGGCCGTTCTCTACATCCAGCTTAGCCCGAAATATAACCGCGTCGCCGGTGCGCCAGCTCAGGCTGCAGGCAACAACGATCTTGATAACGAACTGGACTAACAGGTGAGCGACATGGTTGATATGACTAAAACTACCACTGAGAAAAAACTCACACCGAGTGACATTCGTGGCGTGTTCATTCGTTCTAACCTGTTTCAGGGTTCATGGAACTTCGAACGTATGCAGGCGCTGGGTTTCTGCTTCTCCATGGTTCCGGCAATTAAACGCCTGTACCCAGAGAACAACGATGCGCGCAAACAAGCCATCAAACGTCACCTGGAATTCTTCAACACCCATCCGTATGTCGCGGCGCCAGTGCTGGGCGTAACCCTGGCAATGGAAGAGCAGCGTGCGAACGGCGCAGAGATTGACGATGCGGCCATCAACGGCATCAAAGTTGGTCTGATGGGGCCGCTGGCGGGTGTCGGTGACCCGATCTTCTGGGGTACCGTTCGTCCGGTCTTCGCGGCGCTGGGTGCCGGTATCGCGATGAGCGGTAGCCTGCTTGGGCCACTGCTGTTCTTCATCCTGTTCAACCTGGTCCGTCTGGCAACCCGTTATTACGGCGTGGCTTACGGTTACCGTAAAGGTATCGATATCGTTAGCGATATGGGCGGTGGCTTCCTGCAGAAACTGACAGAGGGGGCGTCTATCCTCGGCCTGTTTGTCATGGGGGCATTGGTTAACAAATGGACGCACGTGAACATTCCGCTGGTGGTTTCAACCATCACCGGTCAGGATGGTCAAACCCGTGTGACTACCGTGCAGACTATCCTGGACCAGCTGATGCCGGGTCTGGTACCGCTGCTGCTGACCTTCGCCTGTATGTGGCTGCTGCGTAAGAAAGTCAATGCCCTGTGGATCATCGTTGGCTTCTTCGTCATCGGTATCGTGGGCTACGCTATCGGCCTGCTGGGTCTGTAATATCTGCTGTTCGCCGGGGGCCCTGTGCCCCCGGTTTTTTTATCTGGAGGCTTAATGACCGTAACGGACCTGATACTGGTACTTTTCATTCTTGCGCTGCTGGCATTCGCCATTTACGACCAGTTCATCATGCCTCGCCGTCATGGCGCTACCCTACTCTCCGTCCCGCTACTGCGCCCAGGCCGCGTAGACAGCGTGATATTCGTCGTGCTGATTGTCATTCTGGTTTATAACAACGTCACCCACCACGGCGCAATAATGACCACCTGGTTATTATGCGCGCTGGCGCTGATGGGGTTTTATCTGTTCTGGATCCGCAGCCCCAAAATTATTTTCAAAACGGAAGGCTTTTTCTTCGCCAATGCGTGGATTAAATACAGCCGCATCCAGAAAATGAATTTATCCGAGGATGGCGTACTGGTGATGCAATTAGAGCAGCGCCGTCTTCTTGTGCGGGTCAAAAATATTGATGACCTGGAAAAGATCTACAATCTTCTCATTAACAATCAATGAGTTAAAATATAGCCATCGCTATAACTGTGTTATATTCAAACAGTCGTAATATAGCGTTGGCTATGTTTATTCCGCCAAATGACTTCCTATTTTTTAACTTCTTGATTACGCAATAAATCTAAATGAAAATCGTTATCATTAAACGATGAAATATGCAATAGCAAGAGTTGTTTTATATTCTAAAAATATGTTAAGGTTGCGCCCGTCGTTGGGGAGTAGCTGATTTCCACTTGCTGGGAATGTACGTGTCAACATACTCGTTGCAAAACGTGGTGCGTACGGATTACGTCAGTAGTCAAGCGAGACCATAGACGCATTTACTGCTGATTACTGGGGGCAGGAATGTGTCGTATGGAAACTTCCCGGTCTGGACACGCTCATGAATTTAACCGCCACTATCCTCCTTGCCTTAGGCATGTCAATGGATGCATTCGCAGCATCAATTGGTAAAGGCGCAACCCTGCATAAACCTAAATTCTCTGAAGCCCTGCGCACCGGTCTTATTTTTGGTGTGATTGAAATGCTGACGCCGCTTATTGGCTGGGGGCTGGGCATGCTGGCCAGCCGCTTCGTCATGGAATGGAGCCACTGGGTCGCGTTTGTGCTGTTGGTATTCCTCGGTGGACGTATGATCGTCGAGGGCGTCCGTGGCGATGACGACGAAGAAGAAAAAGAAGCGCCGCGCCGTCACGGCTTCTGGCTACTGGTCACCACGGCCATCGCCACCAGCCTCGATGCAATGGCCGTCGGCGTAGGCCTGGCATTCCTTCAGGTCAACATCCTGGCGACCGCTTTCGCTATCGGCTGCGCCACCTTCCTGATGTCGACGCTGGGTATGATGGTAGGCCGTTTCATCGGCCCGCTGCTGGGTAAACGAGCCGAAATTCTTGGCGGGATTGTGCTGATCGCGATTGGCGCGCAGATCCTCTACGCCCACTTTATGGGTTAATCAGCCTCTCGCTGCCAGGCGTGGATGGCAAAATCCGTCTGGCAGTCAAACTGGCTGCGCTGCTTAAGTGCATCCCACACGACCGGCTTCGCCCGCCACGCAAACGGCGTCATCTGTAATAGCGTAACCGCTTCACTGCCGGTCAACGCCATCGGATAGGCCAGCGCTTCATGGCTGTGCAGCGTAAAACCCTCAATCACTTCCGAATGCGGCGCATGCAGCTGCACTTCGCTGTAGATTAATCCCTTCAGTTCGACCAGATGACGTGGGCCGGGCGTCACGGTAATGACCCACCCTCCAGGCTTCACCACGCGCTTCAGTTCCAGCGGATTACACGGGGCATAAATGCGGATCACCGCGTCCATGCAGCCGTCGGCAAACGGCAGACGCTGGCTGGAGGCGACGCAGAAATTCACCTGCGGATAACGCTTCGCGCCGTAGCGAACCGCCGTTTTCGACACATCGAGCCCCCACGTTTCCTGCGCTTCAGCGGCGAACGCGTGGGTGTAGTAGCCTTCACCACAGCCGATATCCAGTACCTGCCGCGGCGCAATCATGCGTAGCTTATCGCAAACGGCATCGCGCAGCGGCCGATAGTGCCCGGCATCGAGAAACGCGCGTCGCGCCTGCATCATCTCAGCGCTGTCGCCCGGGTCGCGGGAGCGCTTATGCTGGACCGGCAGGAGGTTGACGTAGCCCTCTTTCGCCCGGTCAAACTGGTGGTGCTGCGGGCAAAGGTAACTATTGCCGCTGCGCGTGAGCGGCGCGTGGCAGAGCGGACAACTGTAGGACATAGCAACTCCGGCTTGATAACAAAGGGCGAAGTGTACCGCTATTCTGGCAGCGGCGGAAGGTAAAGCGAGGGGGAAATCGCAGGGGGTATAAATGATAAAGCCCCGCAATTGCGAGGCTTTATGTCTGATAATGTTGCGCTTGCGCGCCGCAAGATCAGTGGTCGTCGAATCAGATAGCGGTTACGTTAACAGCCGCTGGGCCTTTCTGGCCGTCCTGAATTTCGAACTCAACGTTCTGACCTTCAGCCAGAGTTTTGAAGCCGTTACCCTGGATTGCAGAGAAGTGTACGAATACATCTTTGCTGCCGTCAGCCGGAGTAATGAAACCAAAACCTTTAGACTCGTTGAACCACTTAACTTGACCTTTAATCTTTGCCATTTGCAAAATTCCTTAGAGTGTTTTCTGCGCCCGCAGGCGTTTTCATAGATAAAACTGAGACATGACTGCATGAGGCACTAATATAAGGTTCGGCAGAGAAGCGGTATCAACGTCAACGTGTTTACTCAGAACTTCTTTACTGATAATGCCATACATAAACAGAACTGTACCTCGTTTAACCCAAAACGTGTTATCACATACAACGTAAATAATGGCAAGCCATTTTTAAACGCGAGTCGATCGGCCGCACAAATCCCAACAAATCATTTGCTCACCGGCGCTTTTCCACCGACAAGAATGCGCTGCAGGTCTTTGCCAGACAGCCTGATACGTGACCTAGCCTACGGTAACGTAAGACTTTTTTAACATAGACCAACTTTTATCCTGCGTCCAGATTTTGCCTACCGCTTCATAAAAAATTTATATCGTTAGATTATTTTCGCTATAACTTTCATGCCCGCCGGTTTACCGGCTAGTTATAAGGCGTTCTTCTGTTGCCGCCCCTTCTCAGGACGTACTGCTTAATTGCGCTAACTATATTGCACCAAAATAATGATCGTTTCGTGACATTGCTTCATGATTAGGCAATAAAAACGTTTCGCTATTATGATTTGCATTATGCAAGCCGGGATTGCCTGGTTATTAAGCGACGCTACAACATTAATACCATCGATAATAATGTTGAGTTAAATAGAAAACATCAATGAATGATAAATAACAACAACATAAGGTTAGATCTTCAGCAGGAGGAATATCGGTGAAGCGCGCTCAACCACGTTTGCGCAAAATCATGCCAACGGCGCGCAAAGGTGACGAACAGTGATGGGGGGATGGAGTACGCACCGCTTTGGTGCAGCGCGTTGCGGTCCGGCAGCCCATTGCAGGCTGCGCGGTGTCATCACGCAAAGTGTTTATCGCTCGGCAACCAGGCGAATAAAATCATCTTTGTCGTCTTCTTCTACTTCTTCAGCTTTTGGCGCGTCTTCTTCTTTCTTCTCGGGCTCGTTTGCTTCGCACAGACGACGCAGCAGCGCATTCTGGCGCTTTTGCTGATCGAGCAGCGATTCAAGGAGTTCGATTTGCTCGTTAGCGCGGGAGCTGGCGCGGTTCACAAAGAACCACAGAACCAGGCCGACTAACAGCAGCAGGAAGGATAACGCCAGAGATGCCAGATTTAATGCCCCAGAACTTACAAGATCACTCATTTTACCACCTCAAAAGGAACGATCTATTCTACCACTCACATTACGGAAGGAAATGCTGCCGGCAAAAATGTTTTACCAGGGTATAAACCGGTTAATGCTGCAAATTCCGCTGAAAAACTGAACGTCCTGATCGCACATCACGTTGATCATCTGTGTCCAGAGCAGCAGGCAGGCGGCAATCACGAGTATCAGTAATACCCACCGAAACTTTTTCACTCCACTCTCCGCATGAATTCTTATTCAGATGCAACCAAATTAGCATGCTAACCTTAAACCGCGGCTAACTGTAATGGCATCTCGTGCTTTTAGGAATCATAGACTTGTATCAATGCGTTATCACGTTACGGTAGTATTGATGATAGATATAATAGAAGAGGAATGTTTATGCGCTTGTTAATCAGAACCATCGTTTGCCTGGTCATTATCGCGATTGGGGTTCTTTTGAGCGGCTACGGCGTGCTGGCGGGAAGCCAGAAGACCGCCGGTGGGTTAGGACTACAGTGTAAATATCTGACCGCAGAGGGATTTAGCACCGCATTTTATCTGCACGGTGACAACGGCGTTGTCGGCCGTCCGAGCTGCCCGCTGCTGCGCAAAAGCGTTAGCGTCGTCGATCAAGGCTAACGCCAGACGTAAAAAAACCGGCTATTTGCCTGATACCTGTCAGTTAAGCTAAATTCGTAGGTCGGATAAGCAAAGCACCCTCCGGCACACTGCGCTGATTGCCGGATGGCAGCGTAAACGCCTTATCCGGCCGACCGTTCCAGCTTCTGAATTCAACGCCTTAACTGACCAGCATTAGGCTATTTGCCGGTTTTTTTTCATTTCACCATCAGAATGGGTAATCGTTATAACCCATTTGTTCGGAAATTTTACGCGCCGCAGTATGCAACATCTCGACATACTCATGCAGACGTTCTTCAGAGAAACGTAGCGTCGGGAACGAGATACTCAACCCGGCGATGACCACGCCAAAACGGTCGAATACCGGCACACCGATACAGCGCAGCCCTTCTTCCTGCTCTTCGTTATCTTCACCGTAGCCCTGCTTGCGCACCTGCTCGAGCACGGTAATCAGCTCGTCGGTATTCGCAATCGTACGCTCGGTACTGCACTTATACTCCACGCCTTCAAGAATCTGACGCACTTCAGCCGTATCGCGCCAGGCCAGCAGCACTTTCCCGATTGCCGTACTGTACAGCGGGTTACGACGACCGACGCGGGAATACATACGCAGGTTATACATGGAGTCGATTTTGTGAATGTAGACAATGCTGTCTTCATCCAGCGCGCCCAGGTGGATGGTCTCTTTCGTCAGACGAGAGAGTTCACGCATCTGGATGTCGGCACTGCGGATCAGGTCGACGTTTTGCAGCGCACGTGCGCCAAGCTCAAACAGCTTCAGGGTCAGCGAATACTTCTCGGACTCCCCTTCCTGGGCAACGTAGCCCAACGATTTCATGGTTTGCAAAAAGCGATAAACGGTGCTTTTCGACATCATGACGCGCTGCGAAAGTTCAGTAATGCCAATCTCGCGTTCTTCGCCAAGTGCCTGCAGGATACCAAATACCTTTAGTACCGAAGAGACAGAATCTGGCTGTTTGTCCAAATCTGCTGCTGACATTTATCACCTCATCGCAACTGTTTTATAAATATTAGAACCGGTTTTTATTATAATTTCGCAAGGCCGCCGTAGCAATGAAACTTCTGTGACCTGGTTACAAATCTTCGACATTCAATTGATTAATCAATGCTAGAATCATTCTCCGGTTAATAATTTCATCATAAACAAATTCCCACATGACTAAAAACATGATTGATGGCCTGCCGTTGCCTCAGCGCTACGGTGCCATTTTGACGATTGTCATCGGCATTACGATGGCCGTTCTCGACGGAGCCATCGCCAACGTTGCGCTGCCGACCATCGCCAGCGACCTGAACGCGTCGCCCGCAGCGTCCATCTGGATCGTGAATGCCTATCAAATTGCTATCGTCATCTCCCTGCTGTCTCTTTCTTTTCTTGGCGATATGATTGGCTATCACCGTATCTATAAAGCAGGGCTGGTCGTTTTCACCCTCACCTCGCTGCTGTGCGCGTTCTCGCATTCGCTGGAAATGCTGACCCTCGCGCGTATCGCCCAGGGCTTTGGCGGCGCAGCGCTGATGAGCGTCAACACGGCATTAATTCGTCTGATTTACCCGCAGCGCCAGCTTGGGCGCGGGATGGGGATCAACTCATTTGTCGTGGCGGTATCCTCGGCGGCAGGCCCGACGATTGCCGCCGCAATTCTATCGCTGGCCTCCTGGCAGTGGCTGTTTCTGATTAACGTACCGCTCGGCATTATTGCCTGGCTGTTAGCCGTACGCTTCCTGCCATCAAATGCCAGCCACAGCGATAAACCGCGTTTCGATCTGCCGAGCGCAGTCATGAATGCACTGACCTTCGGCCTGTTGATTACCGCACTCAGTAGCTTTGCCCAGGGGCAGTCGACCACGCTGGTGCTGGCCGAAGTGGTCGCGCTGCTGGTCATTGGCTTCTTCTTCGTTCGCCGCCAGCTGCGCCTCCCGGTGCCGCTGCTGCCGGTTGATCTGCTGCGTATTCCGCTGTTTTCGCTGTCAATCTGCACATCGATATGTTCGTTCTGTGCGCAAATGCTGGCGCTGGTCTCCCTGCCGTTCTTTTTACAGACCGTTGTCGGGCGTAGCGAAGTGGAAACCGGTCTGCTGTTAACGCCATGGCCGCTGGCTACCATGGTAATGGCCCCGCTGGCGGGCTATCTGATTGAGCGGGTTCACGCGGGGCTGCTTGGGGCGTTAGGGATGGGGGTGATGGCCTGTGGGCTGTTTGCGCTGGCGCTGCTGCCCGCATCGCCGAGCGACCTCGATATCATCTGGCGTATGCTGCTGTGTGGCGCAGGCTTTGGTCTGTTCCAGTCGCCCAACAACCACACGATTATCGCTTCCGCGCCGCGCAACCGCAGCGGCGGCGCCAGCGGCATGCTGGGCACTGCTCGGCTGCTTGGTCAGAGCACCGGCGCCGCGCTGGTTGCACTGATGTTTAACCTCTTTGGCAACGGCGGCACCCACGTCTCTTTGCTGCTGGCAGGCGCGCTCGCGGTCATTGCTACGCTGTTCAGCGGCCTGCGCGTAACGCAGCCGCGCGCCCAAAGCTAACCCGCATTATCCAGACGATACCCGCCGCCGACCTAACAGGCCGGTATCGTCCACCGCCTCCAGCAGATTATTTTTGAAGATAAACAGGCAGGCCTCATTAAAGTTCTCCACGCCAAGACGCTCAGACAGTTCTGTTCGCTGACGATAAAGTCCCCGTGCCGACGTATTTAACGCATCGGCCACCTCCTCCATGGTTCTCCCGGCCATTAAAAGACGCAGCATGCGCTTTTCGCAAGCGCTGAGCGCCAGGTTCTCTAACCAGACCGGCGTCAAACGACGGCTTTTCATATTTAACAGCAGCGTAAACAGCGCGGCCGTATCCGTCGGCGCGAGTAGGCTGTGTAAAAATACCTTCATATTTAGCATCTCGGCTTCACGATAGCGCATATCCAGCATGATACAGGAGATCGGTTTTTTCGAGCGCATGGCATCAAGGATCAGATAGTCATAGCAGTGGAGCGGCGACCGGCTATCAATCAATACTGAATACTCATCGGCACCACCATCAAATACCTTACGGTCGATCGAATCTAACTGGATAATATCAGGAAACAACAGTTCAATGCCTCTGACGAGGTAGCTGTCTTGCGTGACGAGCAGTATAGATGTTGCCACAAATCATCCCTTATACATTAAAGCAGGAACATCCTTTCAGGAGAAAAGACAACCTCCATTGCATGGCTTATTATAATGGTGACAAACGCGGTTAATTTGATTCCCTCTCTCCGTCATATCAAGCACACACCACCTGCAGCACAGTAATGACGAGTCGTAATTATAATTAAAAAACAACCACAGAAAAGATGCCGATTATAAGATTAAGATTTTTTGTCATAAAACGTCCTAAATATTAGCGGATAAAATGTCTTTTTCTTCGACGAGACGCGCATGACACAACGACAAAAATTAATACTTAAAAACCAACAAAATAGATCATTATCAATAGTTTAAAAATAAAAAACATGCTGAGATAAATCATAAGATTGCAGCCATCTACAGATAAATCCTAAAATATAGCAGCCATTTGTCGTATATTTATCGCCAAACATATCAGGTGTATATTAGCGTTCACACGGCCCGATCACGAGGAAAATTCATTATTACCTAAAGGTAAGTTAGACACTGCAAAAGAACAATCGCGTCATCACCATTATTACCTTTCCCTGAATCAGGATTGAAAGGCAGCCACGTTTTGTCATGGACTCTGGATACAGCTATGGTAAATAGATATGGATAGTTCGTTTCAACACAATAAAGCGCACGGTTATCTCAACTCGGCATTATCGCTTTCAGTTAGCCTGATATTACTCATTCCGAATCTGGTTCACGGCGCTGAATCCATATATGAACAAAAGATTCAGCAGGCAGGTAACGGTAATTATCGGCCATTTCTTATTTACGTTCAGCGCTATCAGCAGCATCGCGCCTTAAATGCCGAGCAGGTGGCCGACTGGTTACAGGTTGCATTATGGGCCGGAGACGACCGGGACGTCATTCACCTCTGGCAGCGCTATCAGGTGTATATGCCGCTGCCAGCGCGCGGGCTTGCGGCCGCGGCGCAGGCCGCCCGAAACCTTCAGCAGTGGCAAACGGCACTATTGCTATGGCAGCAGGCGCTGACGCTGGCACCCAATAAGGATGACTACCGTATTGGTTACATCAAAACGCTGGCCGACGCCCGTCAGGATACCCTGGCGCTGGAAGCCGCGCGCGGTTTGCTCGCCGAAAGCCCTACCCCAGCGCATCGGCAAACGCTCGCCTATGTGTACCAACAGCAGGGAAAAGAGTGGGATCGACTGTTAAACGATACCCTCGCGCTCACCCAGAACTCCCGTGATAGCGCGTTGCTTAGCGAGTGGGTAACGGCATTAAGCCGCAACCGCGTTGATACGCCCGCGCAAAGACATGCTTCTGAAGCGAAGCTTTCGCCTGCCCAACAACGGCAATTGGATCTCAACGCGGTGGCTGAAATCGTGCGTCTTGCCGTGCTCCCTACGCGTACTGAGCGCGAGCGCTACCATCTGGCACAGCAGGCGCTCAGCCGCTACGAGGCGCTGCTAACACGCTGGAAAAATAATCCTGACGCGCAGATGGACATTCTACGTGCCCGTATCGACCGGCTTGGCGCACTCTACGCCAATGCCGATTACCCGGGAGTTACCCATGAATATCTTGCGCTGGCCGCCGCACATCAGGCCATCCCCGACTGGGCCATCGGCTGGGTCATTTCGGCCTATCTGGAACAACAAGATGTCGCCGCCGCCCAGACGCTTCTCGCCCGGTACCCCGGTTATGTCCCGGATGCGGAGGATGAGCAAAACGAACTGTTCTTCTCTTTACTGGATACTGGTCAATACCCTGCTGCGCGGCAATACGTGGACCGCGTCATGCAACATGCCCCTTGGGCTCGCTATAACCCCGGCGATCCCAGCGCGCAGCCTAATGACCTCTGGCTTATCGGCCAATCGCTCAACGTCCAGTATCTGACGGCAAGCAACACGCTGGCGCAGGCACAAACCCTTGCCCGGCAGTTGGCCGATTCCGCACCGGGGAATCAGGGTTTGCAGATTGATTACGCCACCGTATTGCAGGCCCGCGGCCAACCCAGAAGCGCCGAACGCAGGCTCAAAATGGCTGAAGCGCTGGAGCCGACCAATATTGCGCTGGAAAGCCAGCAGGCCTACATCGCCATGGATCTGCATGAGTGGCGACAGATGGATTTACTGACGGATGATGTTATCGCCCGTACGCCAAAAGATCGCAGCGCACAAAAGCTGGCGAGGATGCGCGATATTCAGCATTTTTCCGAGCTACGCGTTAACGCCACTAAAGGGCTGTATTCCGACAACCCGATCAGCGGCTCCCGCGATCTGTCCTGGGATGCCACGCTCTACGGCCCGCCCATGGCGGACAGCTGGCGGCCTTTTGCGGGCACCCGCTTTGCGCAAGGCCATTTTGATGAAGGTAACGGTTCCGCCCATCACCTGTTTGGCGGCCTGGAGTGGCGGCCACGCGATTTTAGGGGAGAAATCGAGCTCTCCAGCAACCACTTTCACGGAGGCAGCAAGCCCGGCGGACGTATTATCGGCGAGTATCGCCCGGTCGATAGCTGGCAGTTTGGCGGCGAACTGGAGCGTATCTCGCGCTCCACGCCGCTGCGGGCGCTGCGCAATGGCATCAGCGCTAATCGGGCTGCCGCTTCGGTACACTGGTATCAGAACGAGCAGCGCAACTATCGCCTCAGCGCCGCCTACAGTGATTTCTCTGACGGTAACCGTCGACAGGAATACAACATAACCGGCGAAGAGCGGATATGGCAGCGGCCTTCAATGACGCTCACCCTCGGGCCAGAAATATCCACCAGCACCAACAGCCGTGCAGACACGCTGTATTACAACCCTTCCAGGGATCTCGCTACGGCGGCTTCGCTGACCCTTGACCACGAGATGTATCGACATTACGACACGCTCTGGAGCCAACAAATCCTCGCTGGCGGCGGCGTTTACTGGCAGAAGCAACAATCCCCTGGCGCTATCACTCTCCTCGGCTACGGGCAGCGTATCCAGTGGAATAACGTTCTCGATACCGGGCTGATGCTCAATTGGGATAAACGTCCTTACGATGGCAAACGGGAAAGCAATCTCGCCGTCACCTTTGATGCAACTTTACGGTTTTAAGGATGAATATGCTGAATATACGTCTCCGTATCAGCCTGGTAGCCCTCGGCTGGCTATGCCTGAGCGCAGCCGTCTGCGCTCAAGCGGTACCGTTTATCGCCCCACAGGATCGCTCCCCGCTGGCTGCCAGCCAGCCGTGGCCGAAAAATCATTTTCTGGTGCTGGGTTATCACGACGTTGAAGATGATGTTGCCGATCAGCGTTATCTGGCCGTTCGCACCAGCGCGCTCAATGAACAGATAAGCTGGCTGCTGCACAACGGTTATCACGCCGTCAGCGTGCAGGATATTATCGATGCGCACGCATCGCGCAAGACATTGCCGCCGAAGGCTTTCTTACTGAGCTTCGATGATGGATACAGCAGCTTTTACACCCGCGTCTGGCCTCTGCTGAAGGCATGGAACGTCCCCGCACTATGGGCACCTGTCGGTAGCTGGGTGGATACGCACGCCGGGCAGAAGGTCAATTTCGGCGGGTTGATGACGCCGCGCGATCGCTTCGCCACCTGGCAGATGGTGCAAGAAGTGAGCCGTTCATCATTGGTTGAAGTGGGGGCGCATACCTGGGCCTCACATTACGGTCTTCCGGCTAACCCGCAGGGAAGCCTGGAACCGGCGATTGCCAATCGGTTTTACGATCGGAAAAGCGGCCGCTATGAAACCGACCAACAATTTACCCAGCGCATTAGCGAGGACGTGCGCAAAGTGACCGAGAAAATCAGCTCGGTGACGGGAAAAGCGCCGCGTGCCTGGGTTTGGCCTTACGGCGAAGCCAACGGCGTCACGCTGGCAATAGCTAAAAAACAGGGGTATCAACTGGCCTTTACGCTGGCCGACGGCCTTGGCGATGCACGCAATATCGACAACATTCCGCGCATGCTGATTTCAGGAAACCCCTCGCTGAAAGCCTTTGCCAGCATGGTTACGCAGGCGCAGGAACCGGAGGTGGTGCGAGTGATGCACGTCGACCTCGACTATCTCTACGACCCGGATATTGCCCAGCAAACCCGGAATATCGACAGGCTGGTGCAGCGGGTCTACGACATGAAAATCAGCCACGTTTTTTTACAGGCGTTTTCCGATCCGCAGGGCGATGGCAACGTGAAAGCGCTCTATTTCCCGAATCGCTGGCTCCCCGTGCGGGCCGATCTGTTTAACTTCGTCTCCTGGCAGCTTCAGACTCGTGGCAGGGTTAAGGTGTTCGCCTGGATGCCGGTGCTGGCCTTCAACCTCGCGCCCCACCTTCCCCGCGTACAGCGCTGGGATCCGCAGAGCGGTCGCACGCTGACGGCCACTGAGCCTTATATCAGGCTGTCACCGTGGAACACGCAGGCGCGCCGCCAGATAACGGATCTCTACGAAGACCTGGCCCGCTACGCTCCGTTCAACGGCATTCTGTTCCACGATGATGCGGTGTTAAGTGATTTTGAGGATGCCGGACCGGAAGCCCTCAGCGCATGGCGACAAACCGGTTCAACCACCGCTATCGCGGAGATGGCGCACAGCCCCGCCGCACAAGAAGCGTGGACCCGTTTCAAAAGTCAGGCGCTCACCGCCTTCACGCTTCAGTTAAGCCAGGCCACGCAGCGCATTCGCGGTCCACAGATACAGACCGCGCGTAATATTTTTGCCCTACCGTTGCTTGAACCGAAAAGCGAAACCTGGTTTGCCCAGAATCTTGACGATTTTCTTGCCGCCTATGACTGGACGGTACCCATGGCCATGCCGCTGATGGAGTCAATTTCGCCCGCACAAAGCCATGCCTGGCTGTCGCAGTTGGTACGCACGGTGGCAGCACGCCCTGGCGCGCTGAACAAAACCATTTTCGAACTGCAGGCCAAAGACTGGAACCAACGACAGCAAAACGCCGTTCCTGACGCCCTACTGGTGAAGTGGATGCAGGTGCTTCAGCTCAACGGCGTGAAAAACTATGGCTATTACCCCGACGATTTCATTAATAACCAGCCCGATATTTCTCATATTCGGCCCGCGTTCTCTTCGTACTGGTACCCAAACAATGACTGATCGCCTTATTGCTTTTTGTATTTTAGGACTGGTATTGGGTCTGCCGCTGGGCGTCGCGGCCATTTTTACCGGTGAACTGATTCTCGATTTCGTCTTCTTCTGGCCGCTGTTTATGTCCGTACTGTGGGTGACCGGCGGCCTTTACTTCTGGTTCCAGCTCGAACGTCACTGGCCGTGGCGTGATGAAATGCCGCCGCCCGAACTCAGCGGCGAGCCGCTGATATCTATTCTGATTCCCTGTTTTAACGAAGGGAAAAATGCGCGAGAAACCATCGCCGCCGCGCTGGCGCAGCGGTATCGGCACCTTGAGGTGATCGCCATCAACGACGGTTCATCGGATAACACCGCCGAGGTGCTTGAGCAGCTTGCGCACGAGCAGCCGCACCTGCGGGTCATTCATCTGGCAGAAAATCAGGGTAAGGCCGTGGCGCTAAAAGCCGGTGCAGCGGCGGCCAGAGGCGATCTGCTGGTGTGTATCGACGGCGATGCGCTGCTCGACCGCGATACGGCGGCCTATCTGGTCGCCCCGCTGATTCAGTATCCGCACGTTGGCGCGGTCACCGGCAATCCGCGAATTCGCACGCGATCTACGCTGATTGGCCGCATTCAGGTTGGCGAGTTTTCCTCCATTATCGGTCTTATCAAGCGAACGCAGCGCATATATGGCCGGGTATTTACCGTATCCGGCGTCATTGCGGCTTTCCGCCGACAGGCGCTGGCCGACGTCGGCTACTGGAGCCCCGATATGATCACCGAGGACATCGATATCAGCTGGAAACTACAGCTACGCCATTGGGACATTTTTTTTGAACCACGCGCGTTGTGCTGGATCCTGATGCCCGAAACGCTAAAAGGACTTTGGAAGCAGCGGCTACGCTGGGCGCAGGGCGGCGCAGAGGTTTTCTGGGTCAACCTGCGCAAGTTATTTTGTTGGGAACACCACCGCATGTGGCCGCTATTTGCAGAATACACGCTCTCTACGCTGTGGGCTTTCGCCTACGCGGTGACGGTGCTGCTGTTTGTGCTCAGCTACCTCGCGCCGCTTCCGGAAAATCTGGCCGTCAAAAGCCTGTTTCCACCGGAGTTCACCGGACTGCTGCTGGGGGTGATGTGTCTGCTGCAGTTCGCCGTCAGCCTGTTTATCGAACGTCGCTATGAAAAACAGGTTGCAACCTCCCTGTTCTGGGTTATCTGGTTTCCGATGGTGTACTGGATGATAGGCATGCTCACCACTGTCGTCGCGTTCCCCAAAGTCATGCTGAAACGCCAGCGCGCCCGTGCACGCTGGGTGAGTCCCGATCGTGGAAAAGGAAGAATGTCATGAGCGAGCATTGCGTTATCTTAACCGAACACCGCCTGCTGCCCCGCTGCTTTGATGCAGTATTAACGTTGATCGCCTGGTGTGGCTTTCTGTTTTTCCTTTATGTCAATCTGGTGATGAAGCTGACGGAAAGCAGCGGTCAGCGCTGGGATACCGCCATCGAAGCATTCAATACGCTGCTGGTGTACCTGCTGATTGCCGTCGCCAACGGCTGGCTATTGATTATCTGGTATCAGTACAACCGCCGACGAACGCATGCCCGACGTCATGCTCGCCTGGCGTCGCTGGAGAATGACGAACTTGCCAGGAGCTTTAATATTGCGCCGCAGATGATTTCGGAGCTGAGCCAGTACAACCTGCTTACGGTCTATCACGATAACATCGGCCGGATTATTGATTTAAAGGCAGAGCCGCCGCAAAACCGCGGCTAAAAAAAAGCCAGCCCGTGACTGACGGGCTGGCTTCATTTTCGGCAACGCCGATTACTTCATGTATTCGCCGCTGCGCAGCGCTTCAATACGTTTATCCAGCGGCGGGTGAGTCATGAACATTTCGCTCAGCGACTTCGACTTACCGTTGATGCAGAATGCCATCATGCTGCTGGCCTCCTGCGGCTCATAGCTTGTTTTCAGGCGCTGCAGCGCCGCGATCATTTTCTCACGGCCAACCAGCTTCGCCGAACCGGCATCTGCGTGGAATTCACGATAGCGCGAGAACCACATGGTGATAATGCTTGCCAGAATACCGAACACCAGCTCCAGCACCGTTGCCACCGCGAAGTAAATCAGCGGGTTGCCGTTACTGCTCTCTTCGCCGTCGTCGCGGTTACCGCCGAGGAAACCGGCTGCAATCTGCGCAATCACGCGGGAGATAAAGATAACAAAGGTGTTCACGATACCCTGAATCAACGTCATGGTAACCATATCACCATTAGCGATGTGGCTGATTTCATGCGCGATAACCGCCTCAGCTTCGTCACGGCTCATGTTCTGCAACAGGCCGGTGCTCACGGCGACCAGCGATGCATCACGGCGCGCGCCGGTGGCAAAGGCGTTAATATCCGGCGCATGGTAAAGCGCAACCTGCGGCATAGCGATACCCACCTGCTGCGCCTGGCGGGCAACGGTTTCCATCAGCCAGCGTTCCTGCTCATTACGCGGCTGTTCAATGACCTCGCCGCCCACCGACTTCAGCGCCATCCACTTAGACATCATCAACGACACAATGGAACCGCCAAAACCAAATAGCAGCGCCATAATCAGCAGACCGGTCATGCTGCTCGACTGAATTCCCGTCAGGCTTAGCACCAGCCCAAATACGACCATCACCGCCAGGTTGGTCATCAGGAAGAGCGCGATTCGCATCATAATTTACTTTTAACCTCTTTTTAACAAAACGCACTATGCGATTACCCATATCGTATGGGTAATCCGGGAATTTTCAACGATTACGTGAGGCTAAGTCACGAGAAAGACACAACTTTACATTTTGTAGCATCGTTGTTTACGAGAAGCTGCGGGAGATAAAAAAACAGGCACAATTGCTTGTGCCTGTTGGGGGGTTACTTGCTTGCCGCCGGCTGTTCAGCGGAGGTCGCCTTCTCCAGCTTCGACAGGTCAATAGCGATATTGACTGTCTCATCCAGATACGGATCCGGCTCTTTATAATCCTTCGGCAGATCGTCAAGTTTCTTGATTGGCGGTTTGCCTTCACGCTTGTAGCGATCGTTTACGCGCGCCAGTCGCGTCGCATCATCTTCCTCGTTCTCTTTGTTACGCTGTGCGTAGTTGAGAGAAACGATGCTGCGCTTGTCCTTCAGCGCATTGAAATGTGCGATATCTTTCGCGATGTACTGGAACTCAGGATCTTTGGCAATACGATCGGCATGCAGCTTCAGCAGCTGCGGCTCGAACGGTGCCATATCGCCCGACTTCACGTAGGTGGCTGCGTTAATGCTGTCCCACGGCAGCGCGTTATCCTCGAACTTCTCGCCGGTTTCGGTCTCTTCGGTACCGGTCGGCATCATGATGTCCGGGGTGACGCCTTTACGCTGCGTACTGCCGCCGTTAATGCGGTAGAACTTCTGAATGGTGTACTGGACGGAGCCCAATGCCGGCCATTCAGGGCGCAGCATCTGATCGTAGATACGGTTCAGCGAACGATACTGCTGCACGGTGCCTTTACCGAAGGTCGGTTCGCCGACGATCAGCGCGCGGCCGTAGTCCTGCATCGCCGCAGCGAAGATTTCCGACGCCGAGGCGCTGAAGCGGTCAACCAGCACCACTAGCGGGCCTTTGTAGTAAACGACGCCGTCGTTGTCGCTATCTTCGCGCACCTTACCGTTATTATCGCGCACCTGCACCACGGGGCCGGACGGAATAAACAGACCGGAAAGCGAAACCGCTTCGGTCAGCGCACCGCCGCCGTTGCTACGCAGATCGATAATAATGCTGCTGACGTTCTGTTTTTCCAGCTTCTGCAGCTGTACCTTGACGTCTTCGGTCAGGCCAACGTAGAAGCCAGGAATATCCAGAACCCCCACTTTCTCGTTGCCGGTACCTTTGATCGTCATTTTCACCGCGCGGTCTTCCAGACGGATGCGCTCGCGGGTCAGCGTCACAATACGCGTTTTAGAGCCTTTACCGGCCGGCAGGATCTCCAGGCGCACCTTGCTGCCCTTCGGCCCTTTAATCAGCGCGACCACATCATCAAGACGCCAGCCGATGACATCTACCATCCCTTTACCCGACTGGCCCACGCCGACGATGCGATCGCCTACGCTAATGGCCTTGCTTTTCGCCGCCGGGCCGCCAGCCACCATGGAGTTAATCACGGTGTAATCGTCGTCCATTTGCAGCACCGCGCCAATCCCTTCAAGAGACAGGCTCATCTCGGTATTGAACTGTTCGGTGTTGCGCGGTGAAAGGTAGTTGGTGTGCGGGTCGATCTCGCGGGCGAACGACGTCATCGCCAATGAGAACACGTCTTCGCTGTTGGTTTGCGCCAGGCGACGGATCGCGAACTTATAGCGTCGCGCGAGGGTGTCGTGAATTTCTTTGTCGTCTTTACCGGCGAGCTTGAGGCTCAGCTGGTCGTACTTCACTTTACTGTCCCACAGGGCGTTCAGCTCAGCCTGATCCTTCGGCCACGGCGCTTTGCTGCGATCGAGGTTGAAGGTGTCATTACCGGTGAAGTCCATCGGACGATCGAGCACCTTCAGCGCATATTCATAGCGCTCAAAGCGGCGTTTTTGCGCCAGATTGTAAAGATCGTAGAAGACGTCAAGTTTGCCTGAACGAAGTTCGTCGCCAATCTGACCCTTTTTCGCCGCAAACTGCGCCACGTCGCTGGCCAGCAGCACGTTGTGGCTGTAGTCCAGCAGGTTCAGATAGCGGTCAAAAATTTTAGCCGAAAAGGCCTGGTCGAGATCGAACTGGCGGTAGTGGGAACGGGTAAAGCGCGATGTCACGCGCTCGCTTACCGTGGCGTGCTGAGTCTCTTCCTTAAGAACAGGAAGCTGATCAACACGGGTAATATCTTCTACCGCTACGGCCTGGCCTGTTATTAATAACAGGCCAGCAAGCGCGGAGAGCCTAAAAAATTTGTTCATGCCTGGCCCGGCCTCCGTTTCAGAACACCAGGTGTTCTGCGCGTACAATCATTGACATACCAGAAGTAAGCTGAACGCGAACGCCATCCTTGGTAATTTCCAGGATCGTTGCATCCATAGCGTTATTGCCCGCTTTAACTTTCAGGGATTGACCGACCGTCAGCGCAGACAGATCGGATACCGGCGTCAGTTTTTCTTCACGCACTTCGCGAGCCGGTTTAGCAGCCGGTTTTGCAGCAGCAGCGCGCGGCTTGCGCTCGGCCCCTTCTTTACGGCGTACCGGAGGACGCGGTTTACGCTCACGACGTGGCGCATCACCCTGCTCGCCCGCCGCAGCGGCTGCTTCGCGTTTTTTCGCCTGCTGTTCAGCGCGCTGCGCCTGAACGCGAGCTTTGGCTTCTTCAAGCTGTTGACGTGCGTGTGCAACGTGCTGCTCGTCCAGCTCACCGCATGGGTTGCCGTCGAGATCGACGCGAACGGCACCGGCTTTGATACCGTAAAGGTAGCGCCAGCTTGAAGTATAAAGACGTAATGCGGAACGCAGTTGGGTTTTGCTGAGGTTCATTTCCCCTTCAACACGCTCGACGAGATCCTGAAAAATACCGACTTTCAGAGGACGAGCTTCACCTTCCGCGCTAAAGCACTGCGGAAAACGTTCGGCTAAAAATGCGATAACTTCTTTACTGCTATTCAACTTAGGTTGATTTTCCATGAAATTTCCTGATTACAACGGACGTAGCCAACAAGCCGCAGGCATGAACAGGCGACATTATAATGACGCCATCCGTAAATGCTACGTTATCCGTTGATTATCCTGCGACGGGTGCAAAGAATTTTTGATAATCGGTGGCTTCAAGCACTTTTTGCAGGTGGCCGACCAGTTCACATAAGCCCTGTTCATCCTCTTCGCTAAAGCGCGAGAACGCGGTGCTATCAATATCCAGCACGCCAATCACCTGATTGTTTACCTGCAGCGGTAACACGATTTCGGCGTTGCTGGCCGCATCACAGGCAATGTGCCCATCAAAAGCATGAACATCTGCAATACGCTGAACGCGATTTTCCGCCACCGCGGTGCCGCAAACGCCGCGCCCAACCGGGATTCGCACGCAGGCAATTTTGCCCTGGAACGGCCCGAGAACCAGCGTATCGCCTTCCAGCAGATAGAAACCGGCCCAGTTTACGTCGGACAGACGCTCATACAGCAGCGCGCTGGTGTTAGAGATTACCGCTAAGAAACTTGTTTCACCTGCCATTAATGCCTGAAAATCACGGTTAAGGTCCGCGTAAAATTCTGTTTTGCTCATTATTCAATCACTGTTGTTTACGATGTTACTGGTTCGTTACCCATTCTCTGGCCTGATAAAATACGCATTAAGTGCGTTCGGGCTCAAGATGAATCCATACTTAGGTTAAGATAGAGTTATACATTCATTTATCAATGTAATAAATGGCACTGAAAATATCATCTATAACGCCGACAAAGAAAATACGCATTCACGCGGTGAGCGAACCACTACCGTGGGCACATTACCAACGTTGCCCGCAGTGCGATATGCTTTTTCGGTTACCGGTCGTAAAATCATCGCAATGTGCCTACTGCCCACGCTGTAACGCCAAAGTGCGCGACGGCCGCGATTGGTCGTTAACGCGCCTGGGCGCCATGGCGATTACCATGCTGCTGCTGATGCCCTTCGCCTGGAGCGAACCCCTGCTGCGTCTGCACCTGCTCGGGGTGCGCATTGACGCCAACCTGCTACACGGCATCTGGCAGATGACCGACAGCGGCGACCCGGTCACGGCGGCAATGGTCTTTTTCTGTACCGTCGCCGCCCCGGCGGTGCTGGTTGTCGCTATCGCCTATCTCTGGCTGGGTAATATTCTAGGGATGAATCTGCGTCCTGTCCTGTTGATGCTGGATAAACTCAAAGAGTGGGTGATGCTCGACATCTACCTGGTCGGCATCGCCGTCGCCTCAATTAAAGTTCAGGACTACGCTTTTTTACAACCGGGTGTTGGCCTGCTGGCCTATATTTCGCTGGTCATACTCAGCATCCTGACGCTCATTCACCTTAACGTCGAACAGCTGTGGGAACGCTTCTACCCGCAGCGCCCCGCCACCCGGCCGGACACGTCGCTTCAGGTATGTCTGAACTGCCACTACACGGGCTATCGCGACGCGCGCGGGCGTTGTAGCCGCTGCCACACCCCGCTTTATCATCGCGGTAAGCAGAGTTTACAAAAAAGCTGGGCGGCGCTGGTCGCGTCAATCGTGTTCCTGATTCCGGCGAACCTGCTGCCGATATCGATTATTTATGTCAACGGCGGCCGCCAGGAAGACACCATTCTCTCCGGGATTATGTCGCTGGCTAACAGCAACGTTGCCGTGGCCGCAGTGGTCTTTTTTGCCAGTATCCTGGTGCCGTTCACCAAAGTTATCGTGATGCTGACGCTACTGCTCAGTATCCGGTTTAAATGCGAACAGGGGCTGCGCACGCGTATCCTGCTGCTGCGCTTTGTGACCTGGATTGGCCGCTGGTCAATGCTCGATCTGTTTGTCATTTCATTAACCATGTCGCTCATCAATCGCGATCAGCTTCTCGCCTTCACGATGGGCCCCGCTGCGTTTTATTTTGGCGCTGCGGTAATATTAACTATCCTTGCTGTTGAATGGCTGGACAGCCGCTTACTTTGGGACGCACATGAGTCAGGAAACGCCCGCTTCACAGACTGAAGCGCGAATTAAAACAAAACGTCGCATTTCACCGTTCTGGTTACTGCCGGTTATCGCGCTGATAATTGCCGGCTGGCTTATCTGGAATAGCTACGAGGATCGCGGGACGACCATTACCATCGACTTTATGTCGGCGGATGGTATCGTCCCCGGGCGCACGCCTGTGCGCTTCCAGGGCGTAGAAGTGGGGACGGTACAGGACATCCGCCTGGCAAAAGACCGCAGCAAAATTGAAGTGCGCGCCAGCATCAAAAGCGACATGGAAGACGCGCTGCGCACGGATACGCAGTTCTGGCTGGTCACACCAAAAGCCTCTCTGGCCGGCGTTTCCGGCCTTGATGCTCTGGTTGGCGGTAACTATATCGGAATGATGCCCGGTAAAGGTGAGCCCAGCGATCGCTTTACCGCACTAGATACGCAGCCGAAATACCGTCTGAATAACGGCGAGCTGATGATTCACCTGCATGCGCCGGATCTCGGTTCGCTGAGCAGCGGGTCGCTGGTGTATTTCCGCAAGATTCCGGTTGGCCGCGTGTACGACTACACCATTAACCCAAATAACCAGGGCGTGACGATCGACGTGCTCATTGAGCGTCGCTTCACTAACCTAGTGAAAAAAGGCAGCCGCTTCTGGAACGTCTCCGGCGTGAAGGCCGACGTAGGCCTCAGCGGCGCGAAAGTGCAGCTGGAAAGCCTGGCGGCGCTGGTTAACGGCGCCATTGCCTTCGACTCGCCGGCAGACTCCCAGGCCGCTGCGCAAAACGACGAATTTGGTCTGTATGAAGACCTCGCCCATAGCCAGCGCGGGGTGCTGATTCAGCTCCAACTGCCAAACGGCGATGGGCTGAAAGCCGGTTCGACCCCGATGCTGTATCAAGGACTGGAGGTCGGCCAGCTCACCAAAATGACCTTAAATCCTGACAGCTCGGTGACCGGTGAAATGACCGTCGATCCAAGCGTGGTGTCGCTGCTGCGCGAAAGAACGCGCATCGAACTGCACCAGCCGAAGCTGTCGCTGGAAAACACCAACCTCAGCCAACTGCTGACCGGCAGTACCTTTGAGCTGGTACCGGGCGAAGGCGCGCCAAAAAACAGCTTTACCGTACTGGCGGCGGATAAAACCCTGTTGCAGCAGCCCGGGGTAATGACGCTAACCCTCACGGCACCGGAGAGCTACGGTATTGAAGCCGGGCAGCCGATTATGCTGCACGGCGTGCGTATAGGTCAGGTGATGGAGCGCACGCTAAGCGCAAAAGGGATCGCCTTCGCCATCGCTATTGACCCGCAGTACCGCGACCTGCTGCACGGCGACAGCAAATTCGTCGTCAACAGCAAGATGGACGTCAAGGTTGGGATTGATGGCGTTGAGTTCCTTGGTGCCAGCGCTAATGAATGGTTAAGCGGCGGCATTCGTATTCTGCCCGGAGAAAAAGGGCCGATGAAGGACAGCTATCCGCTGTACGCCAATCTGGAGAAAGCGCAGGAGAATAACCTGAGCGACTACCCGACCACGACCCTGATGCTTACCGCCGAGACGCTGCCGGATATTCAGACCGGATCGGTGGTGCTGTACCGTAAGTTTGAGGTCGGTGAAGTCACCTCGGTACAGCCGCGTGCCAACGCCTTTGATATCGCCGTGCACATCAAACCGGAATACCGTTCCTTGTTGACCCCAAGTAGCGTCTTCTGGGCAGAAGGCGGCGCGAAGGTACAGCTCAACGGCAGCGGGCTAACGGTACAAGCATCGCCGCTATCGCGTGCGCTGAAGGGGGCTGTGAGCTTTGACAACATCAGCGAAGCCAATAATGGCACCCGCAAAGGTGATAAACGCGTGCTGTTCCCGTCAGAAACGGCCGCCCGCGCCGTCGGTGGTCAAATTACGCTGCACGCTTTCGACGCGGACAAACTGTCCGCCGGTATGCCAATCCGCTACCTCGGTATCGATATCGGCCAGGTGCAGAGCCTGGCGCTTAACGCCTCTCGCAACGAGGTGCAGGCCAGCGCCGTGCTGTACCCAGAGTACGTCAACACCTTTGCTCGCCGCGGCACGCGCTTCTCGGTGATCACCCCCCAGATCTCCGCGGCAGGCGTCGAGCACCTGGACACGCTGCTACAGCCGTACGTCAACGTTGAACCGGGGCACGGCGAGCTGCGTCGTGACTTCGAGCTGCAGGAAGCCACCATCGCCGACTCCCGCTACCTGAACGGGCTGAACGTCGTGGTGGAGGCGCCAGAAGCCGGCTCGCTGAGCATCGGCACGCCGGTGTTGTTCCGCGGTATCGAAGTGGGCACGATTACCGGCCTGCACCTCGGCAGCCTGTCTGACCGGGTCATGGTCGAGCTGCGCATCGGCCAGCGCTACCAGCATCTGGTGCGCAACAACTCGGTGTTCTGGCTGGCATCAGGCTACAGCCTTGACTTTGGCCTGATTGGCGGCGTGGTGAAAACCGGCACCTTCAACCAGTTCATTCGCGGCGGTATCGCCTTCGCCACGCCGCCGGGGACGCCGCTGGCGCCGAAAGCGCAGAAAGGTAAACACTTCCTGCTGCTGGAATCTGAACCCAAAGAGTGGCGCGATTGGGGCACCGCCCTGCCGCGTTAACATCCAGCCTCACGCGCCGGTGTCCCGTCACCGGCGCGTTTTATGCTAGACTGCGCGCTCGTTATCTCCTTGTGGTATCCGCCAGTGGCTCAAAACTCTGTCTATTTTCCTGATGAATTCCTTGCGCAGATGCGCGAGGCCATGCCCGCACATCTCTCTTTTGAGGATTTTCTTGCTGCCTGCCAGCGCCCGCTGCGCCGTAGCATTCGCATCAACACGCTGAAAATCACGGTGGATGATTTTCTGGCGCTGGTCGCCCCCTATGGGTGGCAGCTGACGCCGGTGCCCTGGTGTGCGGAAGGTTTCTGGATTGAACGCGAAGAGGAAGACGCCCTGCCGTTGGGTAGCACCGCCGAACACTTAAGCGGGCTGTTTTACATTCAGGAAGCCAGCTCAATGCTGCCGGTGGCCGCGCTGTTTGCCGAAGGCGAGCGCCCCGAGCGGGTAATGGACGTTGCCGCGGCCCCAGGCTCTAAAACCACGCAAATTGCCGCGCGGATGGGCAATCGCGGTATGCTGCTGGCCAATGAGTTTTCCGCCAGCCGCGTGAAAGTGCTGCATGCCAACATCAGCCGCTGCGGCATCAGTAATACCGCCCTGACCCACTTCGACGGCCGCGTATTTGGCGCCGCGCTGCCGGAATGCTTCGACGCCATTCTGTTAGATGCCCCCTGTTCCGGCGAAGGCGTAGTGCGTAAAGATGCGGACGCACTGAAAAACTGGTCGCTGGCGAGCAATCAGGCGATAGCCGATACGCAGCGTGAACTGATCGACAGTGCCTTCCATGCACTGCGCCCCGGCGGCACGCTGGTCTATTCAACCTGTACGCTAAACCGCGACGAGAACGAATCGGTGGTAGCCTGGCTGCTGGCGCGCTATCCACAGGCGGTAGAGATAGCGCCACTGGGCACGCTATTCCCTGGCGCGGAACAGGCGCTGACGCCAGAAGGTTTTCTGCACGTCTTCCCGCAAATTTATGACTGTGAAGGCTTCTTCGTCGCCCGTTTGCGTAAAACCGCCGCCATCGATCCCCTACCGGCTCCGGGCTATAAAGTGGGTAAATTCCCGTTTGCGCCCATGAAAAGCCGCGAGTCCGCGGCGGTTGCCGACGCTGCGCGTAAGGTCGGTATTGAATGGGACGATACGCTGACGCTGTGGCAGCGCGACAAAGAGATATGGCTATTCCCGGGTGAGATTGCGCCTCTGCTGGGAAAAGTTCGTTTTTCCCGTATCGGGCTTAAGCTTGCCGAAACGCACAATAAAGGTTTCCGCTGGCAGCATGAAGCGGTTATCGCGCTGGCAAACACCCGAAAGTTAGGGCATGAGCTGACGCTGGAAGAAGCGGAAGAATGGTATCGTGGCCGCGATGTATACCCGCAGCAGTCGCCCGCCACGGACGATGTGATTGTCACTTTCCAGGGATTCCCGCTGGGCCTGGCCAAACGCATCGGCTCACGGCTGAAAAACAGTTATCCCCGTGAATTAGTTCGTGACGGCAAGCTTTTTGCCAACAGGTCGGAGTAGCGCACAAAAAAAGCGCACCTTTTGACTGGCAGAATTCTCCGCGTTGACTACGCTGAAAAGGTACGGCCTAACTGGTCGTACCACAACGGTCAGCAGATTAACGGAGAGCATTATGAGTAAAACCAGCGTACGCATCGGCGCATTCGAAATTGATGATGCCGTGATGCACGCCGATCAGCACGGCGAGCGAACGTTAAGCATTCCTTGCAAGTCCGATCCTGATTTATGCATGCAGTTAGATGCCTGGGACGCTGATATCAGCATCCCGGCCCTTCTTGATGGCGAACATTCCGTTCTCTATCGTCAACGCTACGATCGACCGTCCGACGCCTGGGTTATGCGGCTTGTCTAACCCAAAAGGAACCCGCCCAAAGGCGGGTTATTTATTTCGCGTGCGGTACGGCTTTGTACAGTGACGCCTCTCCGCGCGGCCGGGTTTTGAACCGGCGATGCACCCACAGATACTGCTCCGGCGCACGTAGGATTTCGCGTTCAATAATTTTGTTCATATAGCACGCAGCGGAGATCTCATCACCGCACGGATAATCCGTCATGGCTTCGCTAATATGCAGCGTGTAGCCACGCTGACACGGCTTGCGCACCATGGTCACGGTCAGCATCGCCGCGCCGGAAAGGCGCGACAGCACGTTGGTACCGTTGGTCGTCGCCGCTTCGTTTACCGAGAAAAACGGCGCAAAGACGCTGCCTTTCGGACCGTAGTCCTGATCCGGCGCAAACCAGACGGCCTCACCGGCCTTCAGCGCCTGCACCAGACCACGCAGGTTACGGCGATCGATCATCGCTTTGTTCGAACGCAGGCGACCGGTGGTTTGCACCCATTCCATCAGCGGGTCATTATGCGGACGGTAAGTTGCCATCATTGGACGGCACAGCCCCATCGCACGACCGCCGAGCTCCAGTGACATAAAGTGCACGCCCACCACCATAACGCCGCGCTGCTCTTTCAGCGCGTCCATCAGGTTGGCATAACCTTCAACGTCAAACCATTTCTTAACGCGGGCATCGCTCCAGAACCAGGCCATACCGGTTTCGATAAGCCCCATTCCCAGTGACATAAAGTTTTGTTCAATCAGCTTTTCCCGCTGTGCGGCATCCATATTCGGGAAGCAAAGCTCAATATTGCGCGCGGCAATTTGCTCACGGCGCTTTAAAAAACGTCGTGACGCTTTACCAAGAGAAGTGCCAAGCAGGTGTAAGAGTGGGTACGGCAACTGCACCACCAGCCATAAAGAGGCCAGAGCGAACCACTTCAACCCGTTACGGGGATGAAGTAAAGCGGTATCAAATTTTTTGGACATCATTGTTTCCAGCAACGTAATGCAAGGGTAACGCGTAAGGAAAAAAACGAGTCCGTTCATTTGTCTTTATGCGGTACGTATAATCGTTGGACAGTGCTACGTTCGACAAATTCACTGCCCAGACGTTTATTTACAAAACGGTGGTCAACAGAGGTATGGCGCGGTGTGGCAGGCTGTGGCTCAACTCGCCGCAAAGCATGCGCCTTTTTTAGCAAAAAAAATAGAGATTTTAATTCACAATAGAAAATAAACTTTTTAACGCGACAAATAATATTATTAGCGACATATCTATTTTTCGGAAAAATATGAGTTCTTAGCATTTTGTATTTCGTCTGCGACTATTGTCACTTTATAAAAAGAAAAAAAAGTCGCTAAATTGTACAAAAGTGCTTGGATGGGAGCGAGAATCTGTTTACATTGGGTTAACAAGCTAACGGATTCCCGCGGAGCTTGTCCTGCTGAGTGCATACGGCAGATAAAAAGAGACCGAATACGATTCCTGTTGTCTAGTCAATCCACAAAATTACACAAAAATCAAATGCTTACATCAAAACGAAGACTAAAAACACTTATCATTACAGCTTAATCCAACCTTTTCATATCAAACGGTTACTATGAAGTTCGGGATCGCGACGAGTGAAATTAGAGGGAGTTCGCCTCTAAAAATTAGCGCAAGACGAATCCCCATCCCCCCCGCCTTTCAGCACATATTCTGCTCACCCAAGTGCATTCCCCTGCGACAAAAAGCGAATTAACGCCGTCTGGCATGCCCCCTAATACAAAAGGTTCGTTTACATTCGCAGGGAATTTTTTATAGAGAGTAGATATCCCAGCATCGAAAATGAGCGCCACCTGCTTTCTGTCCATCCCCCCCTATCAACCTCCCCATCTGCGACCATTCATCCTTGCTGAACTTAGGCCGCCGACCACCAACTCGACCTTCTGCACTAGCAGTCGTCTGGGCAGGACTGCCCATAGCAGCGCTGCTGTTATTGCTGAGCGTAACTAATATCAGAATAAAATCTGCTGGCCGTTGGTTAGCAGATTTCTTAAGTCGCAATGTTCTCTTCTGGTACCAAGCGGACAGCCTCCTGGATCTGAAGGTCCCCTTTAAGCGAGGAGCGGACGTTCGCAGTTGTTCTCAAAATCGATGGAGAAATTGCTAACCTGACCGCGTGTTGACCAACGCGGAACAGGCCAGGTCTGCTACGAGCGAGGAGCAAAAGTTCGCTTTCGGGTAACCTAATCCGCATACCAGAGGAGCTCTAAAAGAGAATGGGGCGTTTAAGCGGGATACTTACAGTTCCATGGTGGCGTGTTCATACTCAAATCTCCTGCAATGTGGGAGATTTGAGTATGGTTGTCCCTCATAAAGGAAAAGTAGAAATCAACAACTACGAAATGGCTAGCTAAGATTTGATTATTCAGATGTTGCTAGTGTAGTAATATTTAATTAATCTGGATGGGTTGCGACATTCGCTCACAGCCTAACTTCCGCTGTAGTCCTCATGACATGCAACGGATAACTTTCATTTTTAAAATGGGTAAAGAAATGACAAATACGGACCAAGAAGCTTTAAAAAAACTATCTGAAGAATATCATTTAAAATATAAAAAACATCTAACTCCTGATCTCGACATGACGTCATTAGTATTAAAATCCCACCTTTTCATGGAAGAGATTTTGTACGAAATTGTCTTGCTTCACTGCAAGTCTCCAGAGGCTTTAAATGGTATTCAATTCTCATTTCATCATAAACTAAAATTGGCTGAAGCACTTTACGGAGTTCATATGTACAAGGTGGAATTTCCTAGGAAAATTTGGCCTGTACTTGATGCGCTAAACAAACTCAGAAATGAGTTAGCTCACAGAATAGACAGCCCTAAACTTGAAAGTAAAATTGTTAACTTCTTAAGGTTATCAGAAGAAAACCTGATGAAAGATAAATCATTACAGCCTTTGGATGAAATATTGCATAACTCCAAACTTTTAATTGAAAGGATGTTGACTGTATCATGGTACATACTTGGAAATCTTGGCTTCATGCATGGTGTGATATATCTAAACACACCTGAGAAGTTTTTAGAACAACTATGGCCAAAGTTAAATACAAAAAAATAATAAATTTTCACATCTATAATTTTGAATAAATATTCAAAAGGAAAATTTCAGAATCGAAATGTGTAGAAGAGTCGATTTATACATATAGATCACGCCACAATAATAATGATTAACTGATTGATTTGTAATGTTATATTTTTTGAATGTTTTTCGCTTACTTGTCGTTGTTAAGTCCGCCCCTGGCACTGAGCAGATATTATCGATGGTAAGCGTTCCCGTCATGGGGGGAGGGGTAAAACTTCTCGTACCGACCAAAGAAATTCGACAAGCCAGTCTGTTAAGACTGGTTTGTCTTCTTTATGTCGTAAGGAAACGATATTTCCTGATGAATATTCCCAATTCTATTGCTATTGCTATTGCTATTGCTATTGCTAATGCTATTGCTATTGCTATTGCTATTGCTATTGCTATTATTGAAATAGAAATACTGTGCATTTCACAGCGCTCACTGCCTGCTATATTAATGCTTTTTTATTCTATATCTTGAGCCATCAACCTTAAGCATTTTTCCATTTAATCCCTGGATTTTCTTATCGCTTGGGTAAGCATTAAACATATAAAATGAAATTAAAAAACAGATAGTTGAAAACAAAACCATTAACGGAACTGGTATCAGTCCAAATAAATAATCACGATGTAGTTTCATAGGTGCTAATCCATACAAAAAGTATACAAACCCTGCACACCTGGCTATTTTTCTTTTAATCTTATAGGCTTTATTTATTTCAAAATAAAAGTGATTTCCGTTATATTTTAACTGCCTAGATAAGACTGTTACCTTTCTATTTGATAGTTTTAAATCACATCTATTTTGAATGTAAATTAACTTATTTCGAATATCTTCATCTGAAACCACAACAAGCTGAGACATAATCCTTTTCCTCAGGAGTTTTGATATTAGATTTTTATCTTCTACATCCAAATGTTCGCCATATTCTTTATAAAATTCCCGAAGTTTAATTATCCTACCATTTTTTATTGCTTGATATAGATATTGGATAAACTTTAATACAACTGTGATAACGGGTATTGCGGAAAGAATAGTTTTCCATAAATCCTCCTTCAATATCATTTCTGTTAACATGTTTGATCCTTTGCCTAACCAGAAAATTCAAGAATAAAAGTGACTTAACGCACTTGCACGATATCAGAATAGCGTGTTGTATAACGTGGTGACAACATCTCCCTCTTCATTTTCCACTGCTGCTGAACCCCCTGCCCGGCAAAATACAGCGTTCCTCGACCATCCTTCGCATTGAGGTGATCCAGCACCTCCATCAGCTTATTGCTCCCAGCTCGTGGTGCGTTATCATCAAACAGATTTAACTGCGCTACCCCCTGACTGAAGAAGTCACCCAGCATCACTCCTGCTTTCTGGAAGCGGTGACCGTCGCGCCAGATTTTGTCTAAACAGCGAGTGGCCGCATTGATGATGTCCCTGCCGTCCTGTGTTGGCGTCAGTAATTTAACCGAGGCGCTATTGCCATAATACTGCTCGTTAAGGGCAAATGGTGACGTTTTCACGAAAGCGGATATGAACCGGCAGTACTGATGCTCGCTACGCAATTTCTCCGCAGCGCGCGCCGCATAGCTACAAATTGCCTGCCTCATCTGTTCGTACTCTGTGACGCGTTCACCAAACGAGCGGGAGCAGACGATCTCCTGTTTTGCTGGGGCAAATTCCTCAAGTTCGAGGCAAGGCTCACCTCGCAACTCGCGTACCGTTCTCTCCAATACCACGTTGAAATGTTTGCGGATTGTCCAGGTGCTTTGCTCTGAAAGCTCCAGGGCGTTTTTGATACCCATTGCATTGAGCTTTTTACTGATGCGCCTACCGACGCCCCAGACATCTTCAACGGGCACCAACGCAAGCAAACGGCGCTGCCGCTCGACGTTCGACAAGTCAACGACACCGCCAGTCTGTCTCTGCCACTTTTTGGCGGCGTGATTCGCCAGCTTGGCCAGCGTTTTTGTCTGCGCTATTCCGACCCCCACGGTCAGGTGCGTGCGTTGCAATACGGTCGCGCGGATCTCTTTGCCAAATGCCGTCAGATCACGGCAGTTACGCACGCCGGTAATATCGCAGAATGCCTCGTCGATACTGTAAATTTCGACGCGGGGACTCAGCTCCTCAAGCGTCGTCATCACCCGATGAGACATGTCAGCATAGAGCTCGTAGTTGCTGCTGAAGCAGACCACGCCAGCGCGCCGGAACAGGTCCTTTTGCTTGAAGTACGGTTCCCCCATGGTGATGCCGGCAGCCTTTGCCTCTGCTGACCTGGCGATCACACAGCCGTCGTTATTTGAGAGAACGACCACCGGCCGCCCTTTTAAATCTGGCCTGAATACCGTCTCACAAGAAGCGTAGAACGAATTCACATCACAGAGCGCGAACATATCAACTGGCCGCTTTCACGATAAAAGTCACCACCCCGAACACGTCCAGTGTCTCTTCGCTGCCAACGATGATCGGAGAGTAAGCGCTGTTCATCGGGTTTAGCTGTATCGTTGGCCGCATCTGCAGACGCTTAACTGTAAACTCGCCATCGACAGCAGCAATGACAATATCGCCGTGTTCGGCTTTTCTTGAACTGTCCACCACTAGCAAATCACCATCATTGATCCCTGCTTCTATCATTGAATCACCTGATGCTTTGACGAAATAGGTAGCGCTGGGGTGCTGGATAAGCAGCTCATTCAAATCAATACGTTGCTCCACGTAATCAGCTGCAGGCGAAGGAAAACCACAGGGCACCATATCACTAAACAATGGCAGCGCGACGATCTCTCTAAGTTCGGTTGGTGAATAAAACTGCATAATAAACTCACTCACATTGATACTGTTTACACATACAGTATATACTGTGATTATATCCAGTAAAGAGTGGCTAGAGCATGTTTGTGGAACTCGTTTATGACAAACGAAATTTTGATGGTTTGCCGGGCGCGAAAGACATCATTCTGGGGGAGTTGAGCAAGAGGGTACAGCGCATCTTCCCTGATGCCGATGTGAGGGTGAAACCAATGATGACGCTGCCGGCGATCAACACTGATGCCAGCAAACATGAGAAGGAGCAAATCAGCCGGGTCGTCACTGAAATGTTTGAGGAGGCTGAATTCTGGCTTGTTGCTGAATGAGTTATTTAACCTATACTTGCGCCAGCGCCACGGCATGAACACCTGGCCTACAGCAGCGGCCCGTGCTTACATGTCGCGGGCCGCTGTTTTCACACTGAGTATTTATTCTGTCAGAGCTTTCAATTTTGCCTCCAAGTCGGCCATCCGCTTGACCATGTCCTGAAGAACAGCCGTTAAAACTGCAACAGTCACCCCGCTATCGCCAGCCTGGACCGTTAATGCGTCTTTCAGCACCGTACCGTCGGCCATTTCCATGTCTCCGGCGTGAAGCGACGCTTCCGGGAACTGGTCATAAAGGCCGTTCGCCAGAACCCCGATACCGTACTTCCCTTTATTGGCTTTTGTGTTCAAACGCCAGGTACGAGCCTTGATGCCGGCCAGAGCGCCATATGGATCTGCCAACTCCTCGATCTCATATTTTGCGCGCTCGTCAGACACGCCATTAAGCCACGAGCCGTTATTTGCGGTTGCATTTCCGCTATTGCTGAACGTCCAATATACGCTTTGCCCTGATCCCTCAACGTTCTGCATTGATAGGACGCCAGTTGTATCAACCCCCACATTTGTGTAGTTGTACATCCCGAACTGCCAAAGCAGGGTGTCGTTCATTAATGTACGGCACCATACCTGTCCACCGAGCACGCCATTACCTGCCGGGTGGCCAGGATATCGAGTATCGACAAGTATTGAACCATTATTTTTATTTGCGCCATCCCCATTCACTGTAGGCATAAGAGGCGGTGACACAGCGATCGATGATTTAATACTGCCGCCGGTAAGCCCATCAACAGTGCCGAGCTTGATCACCTTAGTCGTGGTGGTAGATCCTGTTGAATCTGACACCAGCACCTCTGCAGTTACGGCTTTAGCGCCAGCGGCGTCACTTGTTACTACGGCGCGCAACCCTGCTTTGCCATAATCAGCGGTGCCGACTTTCAGCGTCGAGTTAACAATGCCGCCGTATGTTGTCGTGGAAACGCCTGGCGCTGCCGTAAGCGCGTTAACAACGTCCCATGATGTGTTTGCAGCAACGAACCCGCCAGATGCTCGAACAAGCCATACGCCATAGACTCGGTTAGGGGCGATCTCTGTGGCGTTATTTCGTCCATATACCGCGCTGGAATATGACCCCTTGAACTCCCAAAGGCCATACCCGCTATATTTATCGTAACCAGCCGTCGGATGGAAAAGGTTATTCGTCTGATACGATGTTACTTTGAACCCACCAGAAGCAGATGTCGCAGCAAGCCACGCCACGCCAGCCATATCAGAACCGAAAGACCCGCCGAAATCTGGAGCGGCGTTAAGCGCTAACAGCTTGTCGTTAGTGCCAGCGCCACCGCCAAAGAACACGCCAGGGATCGAGCCTGATTGAACGCCGTTCCAGTCCGGCAGGCGGAAAGTAGTTGAGCCGTCGCCGGTGGAATAAGAGCCGCGCTTCGTCACGTCGGCCAGCCATGCCGCATCTGTGATCGGCGATGTTTTTTGCGCCCACGCCCACAGCTCAGGCCAATCCGCGCGGTTGACGATCTGGCCGTCACGCGGCAAACAGTTTGGTGGATAGTATGCGCGGGTTTCCCACTGCACAGCTTCGCCGACGTGATAGTTCATTACACCGTTCATTGTCGGGCCGCCAGTGCCAGCACTCACAAGGTTTTGAACCTGCAACCATTGCGGAGCGTCACCATCGTTTACCGCTGCCGCAGCTAACGGCGTTGAGCCAACAGGACGAACGTTAAGCCATGCTGCCGCGCGGTCTGCCAGATCCTGAAGGTTTTGTGATATCTGGAGTGCCAGCAGCGGGTTAGATGCCCCCGCTTGCCGAGCCGACTCTGCGGCCTCATCGGCTGCGTTGCTTGCTGTTGATGCCGATTCTGCCGCGTTGCTCTCAGATGTCGCGGCGTTCCCTTCTGACGCGGCGGCAGCGGCGGCGGCTGCCTGGGCGTCATCTTTGGCCTGCACGATAATGGGCTTATCTTCTGCCACTTGCTGTGCATCCTCGCGAATCTGTTCGGCCAGGGGAATTAGCGCATCTATCTGCAACTCTTTCATAACGTCGATCAGCTTAAGCCATGACGGTCCGGTGTAGCTTGAGCCGTCGGCCATTTTAATGGTTACATCGCCGTTAACTTCCAGCAGCTGATACCAGTTGTCGATTTCAAGAACACGCTGACGAATGGCGTATGCGGTATCAGCGGCAATTTGCCCACTAATTCTATTCAATGTATCGCGCGGCATTGCAGTCCACGATATTTCAGATGCTGCGGGCCCGTTATAATTCCGTGACAATTTTAATGATACATCTGATTCAATAGATTTAACGGGCAACGTGTAGGTAACGCCGCCAGTGGTTACAACAATAAAATCACCCGCTGAAAGCTCAGCAGTGAAAAGGGTATCGGAACCGGCGACTATATCCGAATTATTCACCAGGGTTAAAGTACCTGCTGACATGGCAACTCCTGAATATTGGCAATAAAAAACCCCGCCGGAGCGGGGTTTTTATTTATCTTTATCTATTTACATGTTGATTCGGTAAAGTTGTTCTTACCTATCCAACGCCAGTTAAACGGATAACCCGCCTTATACTGTGTTTGTCCTGCTTCCTTTCACACACCATAAATATTAACGGCCACTTTTTGCCCTCCAATTAAGGTACTAGCCGTGCATAAAGGAGGTTTTTTTTTGGCGTAGCTGTACAAGCGGATATGAGTAAAATTGAAGCAATAACTATCAGGACTTTCATGCTAATCACCTATCAAAATTGATTAATACGAACGTATCAGACACATAAAAGAATAGATAATTGTTTAAATAGATCAATAAAATAAAATTGATCGATGATAACGATCAATTAGTCATATACATCTAATCTTGTAATAATCACATTAGCGTGGGAGTTGGTAAATGCAACGCTAGACACCCCAGAGGAAGCCCCCGCATCACTATATGCAATGATGCGGGTATTTCCTCCTTCCTGCCTGGCAATTGCCCGGATGTTAGACTGCCAAGGCCGCGGGTACGGGTCGTTAATAACACCGGTTGCAATACCCAGATATTCAGGAACACACCCCCACTTTCCAGACTTGAGAATGTTTGTGTTAATCCCATTATCACTCGCTGCACCACCGCCGCCGACCTTTTCCAGATCTGAAAGCGTCCGTGTTTCATTTGTTAATATACAGGTTCCTGAAGCGTCCCATATTGCTAAGCCATATTTAGGGAGTGGCTGAGGGAAAATAGAAAAGAAATATACATCCATCCTTGTCCCTATGGCCGCATTTCTTAAAGAAATGGTACACACGCCATTTGCTATATCAGACCATAACGCACCTTCACCAGTGGTATAAACGAATGGGATTATTGGTCTATTTACATCGTAATATTGTGTGATTGTCGTGGTTGTTGGTGATAGGGAAACAGTTACACTCTGTTTTGCATATAGTGATAATGGAATGCTTTCCGGGCTAACCCATACCTCACCAGATGATGCAGTTAACAATACCCCGTATGACATTCTATGTTTTCTCTATCGTAATTACTAAAAAAGCCCGCGCCGCTTGATAGGTATCAGCAGCATATTCCGTGTCACCGGCAGAAGATACAATTATTGAATTACCTGATACAGTTATTCTTCTCCTGCCATTGCCGAGGCCGACATTACTTGTTTCCGAGGTATTGGCAACGTGATAATAATTTAGCCTCAACCCAGCAGGAACGGTAATTGACCACGACCCTGTTTTTTGCCCGTCAGAAAGTAATATTGTACCGTAGACAGAAACAGGCTTTATTCCATAGTTATTAGGGACGCCGTTTGCATCCCATGTTTGAACACCCCAGGACATTAAAAGACCCCTGTAATCTTCCCAATCTGTACACGGAGTACGTTATTTTCATCCTTAACGCTCTGTGTCACATTAGTTATCTTCATTGCACCCTCACCAGCGACGCCGCCGTTTATCTCGAACGTGCCATCTGATTTCATAATTGTGCCCGTCTGCCCTGCTACGTAATTTGCAGACCTAAGTTCTCCAATTTTCGCTAATGTAATTTGTCCGTATTGGATAAAGGCATCACTGATAAACACCTGCCCGTTGATAACCGCAAACGGTGAATATTGCGCGTCACCCTCGCCGCTCATTAATACGAGCTGGTTGGCGTTAAACCCAATCCTGGTTATCACTGGCTGCCCGGCATCGGCAACAACGGCAACGGACATTCCCGCGCCATAGTAAACATCATCAATCCTCACACCGACTTTTAGCGTGTGAATAGCCGATGCGCCATCGACATCAACAACGGCCGTCAGCTTGTCCTCTAGCGTTGCTACGACGTCGTCTACCTGGGCCTGTACGGTTGTCGATAGCTCGGCCATTGAGTTGGCTACATCGGCAATCGTCGTTTTAACAACGAGAATGTCCGCGCGAACGGTGCCATACTGCGCCCACTGGTGATCGATAGTGGCATTGTTCGCCAGGGCGTTTTGCAGTATGCCTTCGACGTTCTGATCAATCTGGCTCGTCAACGCATCACCGTCTTTTGATGTCAGGAAATCGTTGGCGATATCGCCCAGGTAATCATCGGCCTCACCGTTTGACGTCCCTCTAATCCACCCCGTCCAATCGCTCTGGTTGCCGATTCGGTCAACTAATCGGGCCCGATACCAGAATTCAACGCCAGCCTTTAAACCCATCTGTGTATATGTCCGCTGTGGGTATGGAACATCGGCCAAAAGCTGCTGATTATCGCCGTTACCATTCACGGAATATTGCAGCTCTGTAAATAGCGTGTCGCCTGTGTCGGCCGGGAATGCCCAATCGATTTGAATACCCCAGTTTATCGACGTAGTGCGCAAACCTACGGGCTTAGGAACATCGCCTATTCGCCCTTTAAGGTGCGTTAATGCCGACGTGGCCCACAGACTTGACGCGCCGCCGGTATTGATGGCCCGAACGCGGACAAGGTAATCACCTTCAAAAATCCCGTTTACCTCGATGTTGCGTAACCCGGTTTCCGGCAAATTGATCCATTCATTTTCGCCGCGCTTCCACTGCACCTGGTAGGCGACAATATCAGCCTGTGGCTTTCCGTTCTTATCCTGTGGAGCATCCCAGGATGCAACCAACGTCGCCGAACGCTGGCCTTGCTGCACCGCGTCGTAACTTGTGACCAGGATGTTTCGCGGCTGGGCGACGATCCCTGTAGGAATAAGGCTGATTGGCGGCGTATCGAGGCGCGCGTTGTTATCAACGGCATCATATTTTGATGCGTTATACTCAACGGCCGTGATTGTAAAAGTGTTCTCCTCGTCATTGAATTTGAGGTTCGTCACTCTGAAATACTGCAAGCGCAGCTGGCCGGCATCAATCACGAAAACAGCATCGTTTGCTGGTGGAGAGCTAAAGCGGCTGGCAACGATCAGCTGTGTACCGTTAACAGCCTGAATCACCCGGCTTTCAACCGTCCCGCCAGTGGTGCGAATCATCAGAGTGTCGCCCGCGGTAGCGCTTGTCCCGCGGTCTGTCATGACTGCGTTGATTCGCTCGTCATAGCCTGTCACGCGGCCGCCGTACACGCGGCCGGCGAGACGTTCATCAGCAAAGGCAAACACAGTGCCAGGGATGAAAACATAACCGTCGAGGCCTGTTGTTACGCTGATCATTCGGTCCAGATAGTTGGAGTAAACGGCCCAACTGCCGCGCCGCTGCGCTTCGCTCTCTCGCGTACAACCAATTGCCGTAATCTGCGTTTGCTTAAATTTAAACTGCTTCACCAGGTCGGGAAACATCACCGCCGTGGTACGGTCCTGATAGTGGTTGTTTGGGTCGCTGTAGTTAATCAGGGCCGAGCTAAAGCGGTTTTTCTCGCTGCCGCTTGAATATGTTGGCTTGCCGATTACCGCGGCCCGGGTCAGGATCTGTAGCTTTGATGTATCTGCTGGCATATCAGAAACAACATTAAACATGTTGTTTCCCCAAAACGTCATGCCGCTGAAACCTGCTGCAATATCCCTTATAACCTGCCATGCGTCAGCCTGAGACTGAATATAAACGTCATACAGAAAACGGGGCTCGTAGCCGCTCCCGCCTTTGCCATCCGGCACAAGCTGATCGCAGCGCTGCGCAATACGGTACAACTCCCATTTGTCGAGCATATCAACGGTGACGCGACGGCCAAGGCCAAAGCGGGGCTCTGTCAGCACATCAAGCCAGATCCACGCCGGGTTATTTGTCCATCCCCATTTAAATGTTCCATCCCACGAACCGGTATAAGTTCGCGCTACCGGGTCATAGTTCGCCGGAATACGGATAATGCGACCTTTCGGCTTGCAGGAGATTTTCGGAATGTTGCTGAATGATTTCGCATTAAAGGAAACGTACAGTAACGCCGTGAGTGGATAGCGTAAGCGCGCGTCTATGACTTCTGTCAGCGCCTGGATCTGCGTTTTATTTTGCAGGAGCTGGCTAGTGCTGTCGGCGGTATCTCGGACAACACGGATTTGCCAGCCAAAAGTGGCCTTTGGCAAGTTGATGCGGTGCGTTATCTCGTAGAGCGTGCTCAGCTTCTCGGTGACCGTTTTATTCAGTACGGTTTGATATGCTCCACCATCGGTTGAAACGTCGATGTGGTAGGACACTGTGGCGCCCACAATGTCGCCGTCCGTTTCCTGCTGCTGGAGGCCGTTTATCCCCATGCGCACCAGCACAGCATCAAGCTGAGTATTGTTGATGGCGCGAACGAATGATTCCTCTGTGGTCAGCGATACGCCAACGCTAATTTCGTTCTCAACCGCCGGGAAGCCCGCAATATGATCCTGCGTCTGCGTGCCTGGGCGAAAATCCCACGTCACGTTTTCAAAGTTCATTGTGCCGTCGTCGTTCGCCAGCGGTGTGCCATCAAGATATACTTTTGTCGCATCGAGGCCACCAGCAAACTCGCCCTCACCCAGCGCCAGTAAAATTCGACAACGCGCTAAAGATTGCGCACTGTCTGGCTGCTCTACTGGCGTGTGTGTCTTTTGGCTTCCACCCTTTGAGCCTATGATTGTTGCCATATTGCACCCATAAAAAAACCCGCCGTAGCGGGTTAGTTCAAATTACTATTAATTAACAGCAGCAAGGGGCAATCAAATAGCCACCGGAGTGACTACATGAGTTTTGCGCCACCCATAACATACCGCTTGCCACCTAAATGATAAGCGTCAAAATTCAATGATGCACTAGAGTTAGTTCTAACCACTCTAACCTCGCCTCGCTCACCGTCAGCAGACGTCAATGAATAAGAGGTTGTTTCCTGGCCTGAGAAAGTATCGCTTTCAACGCTATCCTGAAAATAAGCCTTTCCATCAATATCCATATCGACTTTGCCGTTATTGTTTAAGTAAAGTTTGGTGTGATGCCACTTATCTGGATCAACAAGGTCTTTGGTAAGAAATTCGCAATTAAATGAAATAACTCCCGCTTTACACTCTGACGCCATTTCCTGCTGTCCTGACGATATCATTTCAGCTATTGACGGCTTATCTTTAGGCGGGAGTAATTTCGATAGTTGAAACTTATTATCGCACCCAGATAGAAGCAATAGAGATGTAACAAAGATAATTTTTTTCATTTTAGACTTCTCACAGATTGAATAGGATGAATCTTATCAATCGATTAGAGATTGGTCACGGTTAAATATCTTCCGCTGTAATACCTGCGCTCAAAATTGCACCACCAATCTCTCTTTCACCGTAGAGAATAGGGATCGGATTTCCCATAGCGGTCGTGTTAACCGCGCTGCCAAAAGCGTAAGATGGCTTGTTGTCTGCATCCTGCCTGCTCTGTAGGCCTTTCGCCTGCGGAGATAGCATCTGGTAAATACCCCCAGCCATCATCCCGGCTCCCGCAGATATCAGAGCACCACCAACCGGAGAAGCCCACCCATAAGATAGGCCCGTTACGACAACCCCAACGACCACCAGCACAGCCCCTAATATGGTCTGAAATACACCGCCTTTCTTAGAACCTTCCATGATCGGCGCTATGCGTATGTCACTATCGCCAGAAAGGTTTTTGTAATCGTCGACGCCAATATTTTTTTTCCCCCTGAACACCGCAAAAACCATCCCGTTTTTTTTAGCGTTTAACAGATAGCTTTCAAAGCCATCCAGATTCACGGAGAGCGCTTTTACTGCTTCAGCAGATGTTTTCACGGCAAGCCGATGAACACGCCCGAAAAGAGCGCCCAGCGCCCCATATAGCCGAATTGTGGTTAGACGCGCCACGGCTTGACCTCCTTAGGTAAATCACGGTGCCGAACACAGATCACGGTTCGTTCTTTGAAATAGCCGCGGGCGTACGGCGTAACCTCAGATAAGCGCCCGTAAAGGTGATGCAATAACTCCCCTTGCTCGGTTATGATCCCCGCGTGATTCCATTTATTCGACTGCACCTGCATGATGACCATACAGCCCGGCGCCGGGTCGCATTCAACAAACCCCTCTCGCTCCCAGTTATCAAAATAGAGATCGTCCGGGTACTGCGTTTCCCACCACGGGTAATCGACGCGAAAATCGTTAAGCATGACACCCTGGGCGCGATGCCAATCCATCACCAGCCCCCAGCAGTCATACGAACCGAGGATGAACGGGCGGCCAATCAACGGCGCTGACGCTGGCGTGATTTCGGCGTAGTCGTTGCAGTCCGGCGCGTAGATTCCCCACACAACGCCGGATTGATCGCATTGCTGCCGATCCCGGTCTGACGGAATAGCGCGGGCGCCGTCTCCGGGGTGAGAGTGGATGACCCTGATTATCTCGCCCAAATCCTCGGCAGTAACCCATTGGCCGGCGTCAATGCGGAAATGCTCTGCGGGGTTTTCATGGGTATTCGGTACGCGCATATAGATCAGACTCCGGCCAACACGGATGACAAAGCCGCAACACTCCCGCGGCGAGTCCTCCAGTGCATGAGCCCGGATTTCTGCCATTATTTTTTTGTTCATAAAGAGCCTTACTGCGATATTAAAACCGAGCTTGGATAGCCGCCAAAGTCGAGGATCGCCGCGTTTGGGTCAGCCATATTGGCGCCAAAACGCTTGCGGCAGTCACTGAGGCAGCCGCCACAGTCATCGAGCGCCGGATCTGCAACGGCGTTGCCTTTCGCGTCAAAATACGCGGTCCCGTTGTAAGTGCATCCGTCGCCGCTGCGGTATTGGCCGCGCAATGCCCATTCACAAAGCGATGTAATCTGCCTGGTTGGAATCAGCATGTTTTGAAGATCTGCCGGGCTGCTGAGCGTCCAGGTGACGGTTTCATCATCTTCAGCAGATTTGGTATCAAGCCAAAATGTTTGTGCGGTAAACATCGTCGGATCGGCTGTCGCGTTAACACCTCCGGGATAGTTATCAGCATCAAGATAGATCGCGTAAGTGTCGATAATGGTCACTTTCGCGTTAACCATGTCTTTAAACTGCAAGCACAGCGCAGAAATTGTGCCATCGAGATTTGATACTGTCAGACTTGGCTCTGCCGCCTGGTCTGTGGATAGCTCCAGATCCGCAACCTGAAACGGCCAAAAATCATAAGCATCGCCATTCCAGATTATTGGCTTTGGCCCCAGCTTGTCCTCTTCACCACCGGCCGCGTCGATTTCTTCCGGCGTATGCGGAAACGGGCTGTAATGGAATCGATGAATTCCGGCGCTAAACTCTGAACCATCAACTTCAACTAAACGAACACGGCCGCCGGGCGCGAGCGATGCAGCCAGATCAATAAGTGCCATTAGCTATACACTCCATATGCGCGCTTAATCGTGAATGTCAGTTGCGATACGACGCTGCTGAATTGCTGCTTATTGATTGAATCCGAAACAACCCGATAAAGCCCCTTTTCCTCGCCTGGCGGGGTGATGATGAACGCCTTTACTGTATGCGCCAGCAAAAACGCCCGCACCTCGTTGACGTCGTTATCAGCGCCAGTGAATACCATCGGGATCTCTATCGCTGTAGAGTTAATGCCGTTGTCGGCGACTTGCTCATATCCATCGCCAAACTGAGCCGTCCGCAAAGACTGACTATATTTGATGGCACCGGCGCCCAGCTGCATAGGCCACTTGTAAGTTTCTACAGCCATAAAACCCCCATAAAAAAAACCGCCGTAGCGGGTTATCTTCCTTTAACAAAGTTGTAAATGATGCCGCCATTTTTAACTTGCTTTTGAACCACCTGCAAAGCTGCATTCTGTAGTTCAGCAGCAAGAGCCCTGCCCATTGCGTCACCACCATCGCTGGACTTCGAGGACGCGCCGCCATCTGAATCAATATTTACCGTGGTGCTAAACACTGGGGCAAAGCCCGCGGCACCGCTCCCACCTTTTAAACCGGTCATTGGGGCACTGCCGACGTAACCGCCGTTAGCATATCCCTGCGCGCTTCTCATTAGGGAGTAAAGGTTATCGATACCTAATGCGCTGGTGGCCTCTTTGGTGAACACGAACTCACCGCCGTGCACCACGCCTTTTGGCTGATACTTACCGCCGTCCCCAGTATATCCGCCGCCGCTAAAAGTCAGATTCGCAGCTGCACCAGTGTAAGCGCCGGATGGCGTACTGCCGCCGCTTGAACTTCCCGTTATCCAACCCAAGGCCGATTGAATGGCGTAAGCGATAAGCAGCTGATCGATAACTTGAGCGATCATTTTGAGCATCGAGGCGGCAAAGCTCTTAAAACTGGTCTTGCCGGTTAAAACCAGATCGTCAAGCATACCGTTTAGCCCGCTGAATGCAGACGCCGCCACGTTATGCACTGACTGATAAACGTTGGTTGCAGTGTCGTAATATTCAGTCCATGCGCTTTTTGCGCCGGCCAACCAATTACTTTGCAGATCATCCTGCTTTTTATAGGTTTCCTCTGCGGCCCTTAACGCTCTGTCGCGGGCGTCTGGGTTATCGGCGTACTGCTCGCCGATTCTCGCCCTCTCGGCGTCGCGCTGAGCCTCTGTGCTCGATTTCCCGCTGGCCTGGGCATCTATCGCCGCTTGTTTGGCGCGCTGCTGCTCTTCAAACTTGCTAGCCTGTTTATCCAGCTCCTGCAAACGCTTTTTCTGCTCGTACTGGTCACCCAGCGCCGCCAGCGTCTCACGCTCCGAAAGCGTCCGTTTATCGGCCGCCAGCCTGATTTGCTCCTGCTGGTTAAGCCCCTCTTTTTGGGCTTTCTCAGTCAGTATCGAGATCTCAGACTCTGTAGTTAACAGGTCGCGCCGCTGCTGGCTAATTACCCCGCCCAGGGCTTGCTGCTTACCCATCACGTCAAGCTGAACCTGGAGTGCCAGCGTCTGCCGCTGTAGGTCCAGATCCTGCTTGTCCTGAGTAGCATTTGGATCGCGCGTTTTACTGCGTGGCGTTTGCGCCTTCATGGCGCTGGCTAACTCCTGCTGACGCAATACAACAATGCGCTCGGCTTGCGATATTGTCTCTTTGTCGCCGGTCTGCCGTATCTTGTTGAGGTTCTTCTGCGCATCAACAAGGTTCTTCTGTGCGCTGGCTACGCGATCAAGGGATAAGTAAAGAGACTCCGTTGACTCAGCGGTTTTCTTCACATCTTCCTGGTATGTCCGCTGGGCGCCGGTGATATCCGCCAGCAAAGACTTTGCCGATCCGGCGGCAACTATTCCGCCGTCAATCGCACCACCCAGCGCCACACCTTGCGGCCCTTTATCTGCGGCCGTGTAGTAATTTCTCACTTTTACAGCGGCGTCAGTCCACTGATCAGCAATTCCCGCGATTTTTAATTTATGCTGTTCAATCAGTGAATTAAGCGATGTGAAGTCGCCAGATTCTTTGTACTGCTCGACTCTGGTTTTTGCATCCTGATAACTCACACCAACCGCTATTAACTTGTCTACGGCCTGGCCCGCGCCGTCATTGGTTGAGATGAAGGCTTTAGAAACTGCGTCCGCCGTCTGGCCGGATGTATCAGCTATATTGCGTATGTTAACGGCCAATTTCTCGGCAAAATCGCCCGTCACGCCAATATTGTCCTGCACAGCTTTTGCAGACTCGGCCAGCTCTTTCCTGTTATCAGCAACTTTGAGCGCCAGCGCGCCGAATCCCAAGGCGACCAAGCCGATCGCCACATTCATGGGGTTAAGGAAGGACAGCAGCACTTTTGTAGCATTGCTGACGCCGCCAAATGAGTCTTTAATCTGGCCGCCTTGCTGGATAGCCACCAGCCACACTGGCGAGCCGCTGGCGAGAGAAGTCACCACATCGGTGATCTGAGCCGGTAGCAAGCGCATCGCCTGGCGATACTGCCCGGCGCTTATCTCGCCGCGCTTCCAGGCGTCGTCCTGCTCACGTAAACGAGCAATCAACGGCGCGCTTTGATCGCTAACGCCAAGCTCAGCCGCTTTAAGAGCCAATAGCTCGGTGCGGCTTTTCCCGATCGCGTTGACCTCGCGCTCTAGCGTTTCAACAAAGGACTCTCTGGCGCGCTGTGCGCGGCTTACCTCTGCCGCTTCTGCTCGTTCTGCCGCCTCCATTTCTACAATCGCTTGCTTTACGATCCGGCGCTGCTCGGCCTCAACCTTGAGAGCCGTCTCTTGCTGCCTCATTTGGGCAATAATTGGCGCTGCCTGCTCTGCAATGCCCATCTGGGCGGCGCGATACTCAGCAATATCCGCATTACTGCCCCTGAAAGTGGCGGCCTGGTCTGTAAGTGACTTTAAAAAACGGTCATTCGCAGCAGCAGCGCGCTCAGTCTCCCGGGCCAGCTCCTGCCGGGCCCGGCCTTCTGCCGTTTCAGACTCCAAGACCTGCGCCAGCTTTGAGCGAGTGGCCTCTAAAACGCCATTGTAACGGCCAAAATCTTCATCCCCTACCAGCCCTTTGTTGCGGAACTTTGAGAGGCTTTCCTGGATGCTATCCAGCTCGTTGAGCGCTCGGTTAACAGGGCTGATTTTATTCAGCAGATCCTGAAGCTCTCGCTTCTGCTCACGTAGGCCATCGGCGGCTTGCTTGGCGCCGCCGTTCCCACTTCTAAAGCTGGCGTTTAGGTCGTCTGATTTCTTAGCCGCGGTGCCGGCCGCTTTTTGAAAGTCATCAAGCGCCTGATTCCCTCGCTCAAGATCGGAGGTATTAACCCGTAGGGATATCGTTGCAATGTCAGACATTACGCCCCCTGTTCTTCATGGATCTTAGCCAGTGCGGCGCGCTCCATTATGCGGATATCGTTTAATGCGGCTGCCTCGTCCTTTACGCCGTTTATCTTCATCAGCCAGGGTAAGACGTTGTAATCAAGCCCGGTAACGCCACCAACACCGGATCGCCACTGCGTCCCCATACTCTGGAATATGAGAAAAGCGGGCCAGTTATCCGGCCACACATCAACGGTTTGCTCTTCCTCTGTGTAGTCGTCGGCGGTCAGGCCGAACGCGGCCAGCTCGTCGGCTGACGGCTCAGGCGTATAGTATGCCGAGGCAACCGCTATCAGTTTTTTTCGCGATTCCCCAGCAATTCGCGGTAGTACGTCGCTGTGATGGACTTCAGCGCGCCGGGGTAGTTGTTCATCAACACTTCGAGGTTTTCCCGCGTGAACTTCTCTGGCAAAGCCCAGGCCGCCGTGATATCTGTGATGAAGTCGAGCGCTGTTTTTCCGTCCAGCTTTTCCAGTTGAGAAAGCTGGTCTAGCGGCATGTGCTTGAATGTGAAAGTAAGCTCCCCATCTTCGGCGCCAGCGCGCGGGATCTTCACATCAGCTTTAAAAGTAGGGGCTGGTTGCAGTGTGAACTTGGTAGCCATGATTATTCCTTGTTGCCCCGTTTCCGGGGCGGTTAGCATGAGATTAAGCGGCGGCGTCTTTGTAGAAAGTCATATCAACGGACTTGATCGCCAGGGAGATTTGAACTGTTTCAACCGCGTTGATTGCGGTTGTCGGCTGAGGGTCGAAAGATGGAGTACCGGACCAATAGCGCGTTTCCGTCGCTTTCGGTACATACATTTTCAGCGGCTTGGTATCGCCGCGGCGATCAGCGAGCGTGAGGATCGGATAGATTGGCAAACTTGAATCATGCGCCATTGTGATGGTTTGAGTTTTCGCCGCCTTAAACGTCGCGAGGTTGCGCTGGCGGTCATCCTCTAAAAACTGAATCTGTACGTATTGCTGATCGCCACCAGACTGGGCCAGCTCGGTAATCTGTGGAATCAGCGTCCACGCGGTGATCTTGGTCAGGGTGCCGACACCGTTCCCCTTCGGGAAATAGTTGGTGTCCGTGGAGTCAATGACGCCAATCGTAACGGTGGTATCGTCAGCACCAGTGACGCGCGCCACAAGGTAGTTAATCAGCGGCCAGGTTGAAGAGATTAGAACCTCGTCACCCTCAACGAGTCCGTGACCAGTGCCACAGGAGAAAACGGCCCCCTTCTCGTTAGAGACGGCGGTTACTGCAATTGGTTCGCCAAACTCAGAACCCATCTGAATAGTAGCGCCAGTAGGCAAGGCAAAGGCCATGTAGCCCCCTTATTTAAAATGGAAATAAAAAACCGCCCTTCACGTAGGCGGCTTAGCTGGTGGTGTCTACCCGGTAGCGAATACTGACCGGGATCGAGTAATTGGTTTTTCTGCTGTTCAGTACCCCGGCGAAGATCGCTGGTGGGGCGCTTATCCAGCACCGAAAGCCGTCACCGGATATGCTCTGTCCTTCCAGGAAAATAGAAGCAACTTTGCGCGCCAGGTAACGCCCTTGCGCGGTGCCAGCACCGGCAGGAATGACGATGTTCACCTGATAAATGCCCGTGTAAACGTGGCACGTCATGCCAAGATCGAGAGTCTGAGGCGTCGCTGGTAGCTCGTATGCCTCCAGATACGTCTCTGCTGGTTTGTCGGCTGTAATGTTATCGAGGAATAGTGGTACACCATGCTGATCCGCCCAGCGGCCGAGGTAGGCATTAAGAGTGGCAGAAATGTCGGGGATCACGGCTTAACCTCCATTACAGCAGCGTCAAAGAACCGTTGAAAATCGGCGACAGTGATTCGAACCATACCGCCCGGCGCTTGCTGTGAATGCCCCATTTCAAGCGGATAGGCATAAGGAAGGTTGTTTGTAAAATAAACAGCCGTCGTACCAACCTTGAATTGATCTATCACCAGCGCACCGCGCGCGATGGTTTGCGCGCCGTCCCTGTCAACCTCCGCCAGTGTGCCGCCGGGCGGATTGTCGAACCCCACCAGCCAGTTACCACGAAAACGCCCGGTATCAACGGGCGACATTTGGACTAACTGCCCGAGAATCCGCAAGCCAGCAGCACGAACAACCTGATCCTGATTGGCTTTAGCCTTATTCACGAATGCCGTGATTTCAGCCATAAATGCGGCGTTATCCCCCATACTAAGCCCTCAGTTGCGCTTTATAGCAGAGCACCAGTGAGGCAGGTTTTGCCGGGTTCGGTTTGATTACACGGTGTTGCATACCGTCGATATCCACCAGGTCACCGATTTTAATTTCCTGCTCCGCCGTAAAGACGATCCGCGCATCGCCGTTAATGATGACCGTTCCATCAATTTCGCCCGGCGAGTATTCGGTCTTCACGCCCACCGCGAAGAACTGTACCGCATCAGTTTTATGCTCAATGCCCCCGACTACAGTTACTGAGCCCTTGCGAGTGACGTTGTACGTCGCGCCGTTCTTCCTGAGCATGCGGGTTGTTCTGGCCTGCATACGTTGGTAATCAATCGCCATATCAGGCCCTCTCTGCAAATGCATTGATGGCGTAACCACGACCACCAGCGAGGTCGCCTAGCAGCGCCATTACAGCAGGGTAAGATGGAGTAAAGACCTCTCCGTCAGCGACCGCGTATGTCGTGGTGACAGCGCCCTCCACACGCTCAGTTTTTACAGCGGCCTCACGCACACTGGTAAGCAAATCGCCATCAATAGCCTCAACCGCCAGCATGCACTGTGCAGTAATGACCTGACGCGGTAACTCACCCGGAGGAAAATCGTGGTCATCAATAACGACATTCATTCGCGGCCACGACAACGGCTGGCGCAAGTCGGTCTTTGAACCAACCCAGTCCAGCCCCTCTAGGTAATCCATTGCCTTTATCAACAAAGCTGCGAGCGATTCTGGCAATTCGATATCCCGTAACGCAGCGAACGCCATCAAATCTGCTTCGCTGGCGTAGCTGTTTGCATCAGGGGATGTGATATCGGTAATAATCATCGAAGCATCCGGGTTATGGGGCTTTCGCCCCATTTATTAATCGCCAGACGGCGCTGTGAAGGTGATTTGTTCGCTGGTTTTCGCTACCCCCTCAACCGTTCCGGTGACCGTAAAGGTTCCGGCCGTGTCTGAGGTCAGTTTCACCGTAGCGCCACCCGCAGAGCCGGTTTGCGAACTTGCCGTGCTCAGTGTGCCGCCGGTTGTCGTCCACGCGACCGTTTTGCCGGAGACTCCCGCGCCATTAAGCGTGTATTTCAAAGAGAGCGTAACCGCATCAGTACTGTCAGCAGTAGCGGAGGTTTTATCCGCTGACAGTGTTACTCCCCCGCTGCAGCCGCCAGCTTGATCAGCACGCCAGCTGTGGATTTGTTGCTGGTGAAGTGTTTCTTCCAGTTCGCGCCAGTACCGATTTTCGTCAGGTCAGGGTTGACTCCCTTCGTTTCATCCCAGCTATAACCCAGCAGTTCAACGTTGACCGTGCCTTCTGCACGATAGCCGATCGCGAGGTTCTCCTGGTCGTTGATGTCGTAGGAGCGGAACCCCGGAGCCTGTGACTCTGTTACGGAGACTGCACCGGCCACCAGCCCCAGAATTGCGTCAACGGGCATCGTATCGGTCACCATAACAGGCTTACCCAACGTACCAGGCTGTCCGCCGTACACTACCACGCCCGCTTCTTCGTAGATTTTGTTGTCGATGGCCTGATCAACAATGTCAAAGTAGGTAGTGGAGTGCATGACGAACAGCGAAACGCGGTTGAACTTATCGCCGTAGGTACGAAGGCCACGTGTCAGCGTTTTCTTGCCGTCAGTCGCAATGTCCGCAGTAACGGTCATTTCGGCGTTCGCGCCAATAGCGGCAATCAGCCCCTGAAGAGCATATTTGATGTAGCCTTCCAGCGTGGCATCAGCAACATCAACGCCGATCACTTCAGAGAATTCATCAACAGAACGCCCACGGCGTTTAAATGCCTCTTCAGTGGTTTCATACGGGCCGTATTTCCACGGCGCTTTGATGCTGACAGACTCACCGGCACCGATTTTTTTACCCGTGACCGGGTCAGTGGAGTTAACGTCACGCGATTCGATAGAGCCGCCAACTTTATAGAAAGCACGCTTGCGCAGATCACCTTCAATCAGTTCGTTATCGAGAATAATTGCGCCATTAGAGGCGGCATTAAATACCTCCAGATTATCCTGGCGGCGCTCAAGAAATGCAGTCTGCGCGAGATCGTCATAGATAATCAGGTCGGTGTTTACAGTAGTAGTCATTGATTAATCCTTACTTAGGCAATTTTAGATAGGCCTGCTGGCCGTGCTTACGGATGTACTCCGCTTTATTGCTGGCGCTCATTTCGGAACGTTTCAGGCTGCCGCCGCCGTTCCCCGGTTTATGTCCGCCCGCGCCAGTACCTTCAGCACGCGGGAACAGGTGCGGGGCTGTCTCCTTGAGAGACTCCGCCCATTCGAGGGGGCTTAGTGGGGTTTTGCCATCTTTGCCGAACAGAACATCGCCATTTGCATCAACCGCTACGGCCTCGCCTTCGTTGTTGAGCTGGAATGTGCCTTTGGCACGCAGGATCAGGTCGTCGGATGCCTCCGGCAGCGCGCCCGTCTTTGCAGCGGCGGCGCGGATTGCATCGCCCAGGACGCGATCGCGGAATTTGTTGGAGAATGCTTCAGCTTTATCCGCGCGTTCGTTTGCAGCTTTAATCTGCTTATCAACGTCAGCACGCATACGCTCGGTTCGTTTATCCAGTACCTCATCAATTTTTCCGGCGGCGATCAGCTTTGCCTCTTCATCGTCGGAAAAACGTTGCAGGATGCCGCGAACGGCGTCCGGGTCGATACCTTCAAAACGGGAAAGGTTTTCTTTTTGCTGCCTGATGGTGCCCAGCAGTTCGCTATTTTTCGTTTTCAGTCCCGTGACTTCGCTGGTCACCCGCTCATCAATCATCTTCTGAATTTCAGGAGTGATCTCGAGATTCCCATCACCGCCGCCAGCACCTTCACCATTGTTTTCTGGTGCGTAATACTTCAGAAGCATATTTCGGATTAACATAATTTCCCCTCGGGATTTGCCGGGCCTCGCCCATAAAAAAGCCCCGGCGGATGCCAGGGCTAGGTGTGTTTGTATAACTCTTAATCAGGGTTGTTTAGCCGGGTATAAACCGAGCCAATCAGGATGCCGATCATTCGGCCTTCCGGCGTGGTCTCACCCGCCTCTTTGCAGATAGTGTCCAGTTGTTCGATGATGTCATCTGGCAATGGCTCCATGTGAGCCAGCTCTGACGCTTTTTTCAGGAACGGGAGTGTTGTTTCAGCCACTGGAGGATCTCGGGGTTGATAGTGTCATTCTGGCCGCTCATAAACGCCGATACGACCTCAGCAAAAAGTTCTTTCGGCGCTTCTGCGGCATAGGCGCTGAGAGCACGCCACCAGCCATCATCATAAGCACTTTCAACCAGAGCACCAACTTCAGGCCGGGAATAATACAGATGGTGACCCAGTTCATGCCACACGGAGCCCTTAACCGACGCCACCGCAACATACGGCAATTCCGCAGGGGAAGCATCCAGCACCCCCTGAGACAGCGAGGATGACGCGACGGATGGCCTTACCATCATTGTCATGTCGATTCCTGCGCTGTTCTTCAGAATGTTTTCCCATTCACTGCTGTCCATCGCCCACCGGGAAAGGTGCACGGTTCGTGAGGATGATTCATATGCACCTGCCGCAGTTACCGGAACATCCAGTGTGTTACCGAATGCCGCAACGGGCTGGAGCCCGAACCGCTGGATAACATCGAATGCCGCCTGTGCTGCCTGTTTCGCTTCATCCAGAGATACACCATCCGGGAACTTCACATTCTGCGCCACGCGGCCGGTCATCCACTCCACCAGCTCATCCAGAGAACGTGAGGACTCAGCGGTTGATACCCCGCCGGAACGCTCCTGGAGCTGTTCGAGGCTTATCCACTCGCCTTTGTCCGTAAACATTTCCCCCAGGTCGATTTCTCCTGCGCGGAACATCCGGCCACGTTCAGAACCAAGAACCTGATCCTGCCGCTGCGGCGGCTGGCGTTTTAGCCATTCGAGATACGTCGTTTTCGCCGGAACCTGTCCGTCCATGCTGGCGCGCGTGCCTTCGTCCATCTCATCAATATCGATGCCCAGTTCCCGCCATGACTTCAGGATCAGCGTTTCGGTTGAGCGACAGCAGAAATGTATTTTCCCCGGCCCCTGTAAATACGGCACCTTGTGCCCTATCGGCTTATTCTCCAGCGTATAGCGCAGCAGGTCGCGAATAATGCAGTCGTGACTGGTTTTGTTGTCCAGCGTCGATAGCCATTGCTTGCCCTTCACAATATCGCTGTTGGCACTGGTGAAGCTGTTGTGCGCTGTAGCCGCCAGGTGACTCACTGCTGTTTTTGCAATACTGGCAGCGTTTGCCCTGCTCATTTGCAGCGCCCCGTCGCGATAGTCTTTGTTGGCATGGCCACACACATTTCGCGCAATGGCTTCCACCGTATCACCGGCCAGATACCCACGACGCACAGCATTAACTATGCGCGCCAGCCTGTCCGATTCCAGATTGCTCGCCCACTCGCCCAGCAGCCGCCCCTGAAAGGGTTGGGCCATCGCAGCGGCGTACACCATATCAGCGGTGATGCCCTGCATCGGATAGCGGGAAAGAACCTGTGACGGCAGGAGCGAATCGAACAGGCTCATCTGATAACTGGTTTCATTCTTAGCCAGCGTCACCAGTTCATCCTGTAGCCCGGTTTGCATAGCGGTGACGGCCTGATGATTGAGTTCCCGCACGCTGCCGAGCAAACTTTCCAGCCTGGAGACAGTGAAGCTTTCAGGCGGGAGTCTATCCAGCGCATCGAGCAGGCGCGCCGTCAGTTCAGCATCCGTTTCGTTAAGCAGCTTGACCATCCGGTTTGCAACACCTGTTGAATACCGGCTAATCCACACAGAATGCGCTATCGCCTCATCGCGCAGGAACTCATTGACGGTCGGCATACTAGCCTCCTGTCAGCGTTGGCGACGGATTCCGCAGAGCATCAATGACATCATCCGGGCTATCAGCCGGGTCGATAAGGTCAAGTTTCTGCAATGACCGGATCATATCGCTATCCCGCAGAGCGCCAGACTGCCATGCGCTCACGATGGCGGTGATCATGCCCGATTCAGCGACCTTCGCGATAAATTCCTGATTGATGTTGTAGGACGGCGAATTATCATTGATCCCCAGGTATTTCGCGCACCAGCCCAGCGCCAGCGTGTAGGCTTCAGAGACATTCGATACGCAGATACCGAGTACCGATGTGGAAGCTGACTGCTCACCGTTCGCCTGTGTCGCCGTTTTCGCCGTCGCATTCTGCTCAATCAGCCGGGCCCCCAGTTGCACCATATAATCGCGCTTGCTGTCCATGGCCTCTTTCGCCAGTGTGTTAGGCGAGGCCTGTGCATAACCAAATGAACCTTCTTTCGGAAGCAGCAACGGTGAGCGGGAACCGATTTTCACCCCCTTCTTCTCGAGGTGATCGCGCCAGTTGGTATCAAGCCCTGTAATATACGGCTGCACCTGGCCACAGAACCACACGCTGTCTTCGTAGTCGGCACTGTTACGGTAATGCCCGTGGTTTATCTCCACCAGCGCAGCCAGCGGTGAATCATCGATAGTGGGATCGTTATTCTGAGCGCCGACAAAGGTGAACGGGATTTCGTCCCAGTAATCCTTACCCTTCGGTTTGGGGCGATATTCACTATCTACGGTATAGCTTCCACTGGTTGTGCCACCAGCACGCCGCCAGACCCGGCAGATAAACTTCCCATCCTCCAGTGCCAGCTCACGATACTGAATTTCGTCCTTGTAAGAATATCCGTTCGGTTCCTCTACGCATTCTTTCAGCACCACCAGCACAAGCTGATCACGTCCATTAATACGCTTCGTTCGCCAGTTGGTGATGTTCTCTGCGGGATAACGCAGAATAATCGCCTCATCTGTTGCTTCCGCGTAATCGACGTAAAGCCCTTCACGCGCAACCTCCAGTATGTTCTCAGCCACCATTTGCGACTGCTGGTAGACGCTTGTACCTGCACCGTCAGCATTATTCATGAGATAGGCCAGTTTATCCGGTGCAGAGAGTGTCGGGTCTTTGCGGTAAGCCAGCCCCAGCAGACCAATCTTTGTGTTGCCGGTGATGGCATAAAAAACCGCCCGACTCAGATAGTCTTCGTTCCGCTTTCGGTTACGGACAGTTTTATCGGTGGGATCAAGATATGGCAGGTAGTCATTGCCCGCCGCTTTTACTGCCTCAACTCCTTTGCAAAAATCGCGGAATTTTTTCCAGGCAGCAGAAGCCGCCCGGTGTTCTGGTCGAACCCAGGTGATGTCGTCGTTTGCCATATCAGAATGTGGTATCCATAGTGATTGAGTATGCGGGTTTAGGAGGATTGTGCAGCACGGCGTAACGAGTACCATCCCAGTCATGGTCTTCCTGCTGGGTATCAACGTCATCAGGGTTCTTACTGTCGCGAACGAGAACCGGAACTCGGCTTATCCACCCCCGGCAGTAGTCGAACACGTAGAATGCTGGCTTCTCAGGGATGCCCGATTCCAGCTTTTTACCTTCAATGACGGCCTCTAGCATGTCAGCAAAAAGGGCCGCGCCGTTCACGCGCGAGCCCGGCTTCTTGTTGGATGGAACCCACTTAACGCCCTGTGATTCCATCTTCTGGGCAATGGAGAGTTCGTCATCGCCGGTGTTGTAGATCGCCCCGTCCGCAGGACCTGGAACAACCTTCTTGCAAATTCCGGGCATGATATTCAGTTGCCCATGCGTTACTCCGTTGAGTTTTATCTCTTCTGGTTCAGCCAGTTCTTCGCCCACCAGCCGCTTGTCCACCCAAGCTACGCCCTTAGCAACGTTGGTGGATGACATGTTCAGGCCTTTGTTGAGCTCATCAGGTGGGCAGCCATACCACTCTCCAATCAGGATCAACGACCCGGCAGGCGGGCAGAACTGACGACCATCAGAGAGCTCTGCAGCGGTGCCGTCAGTGCGCGCCCACCAGAGGTTTGAGAACGGTTTGGATTCCCCCCAGTCATGGGAGCGGTCAACAGTCCAACTATCCGGGATGCGGAAGGGTTTAATGACATGCAGTGAAGCATTCCAAATGTGGTCAAAGCGTCCGCCGCTGGTGACATCCCAGGAACCCTCTACCCACGCTTTGCGCCGATTGGGGTCTTTGATTGCCATTAGTGTTGCGATGTACTGCGGATCCAGATAAGGGTTCTCTTTGAACGAGCCGTGAATCGCCACACGGGTAAGTGTTACGTCCTCTTCCCGTTCGGTCTGCGGGTTAAACACCTTCTGCGTTTCGCGAATGATGGTGCCGCGGGGTGCTGGCTCAATGAAGCGCTTCTTCACCCAGGTATGGCCAATGCCAAACGGGTTGGTCGTGCTGAACGTCTCCAGGGGGATCGGCTTAAGTAGTGTGCCATCCTCCAGCGGGTAGTTCTCAGGTCTGAACGATGAGCGCCGGCAGGAGAACATCATCTCGTAGAACTCAGGGGACTGCTGCTTGGTCAGTTCGTTGAAGCCGATGAAGGGGAATTCCTGACCGTGATAGTCCCAGTAGTCACCCTCTTCTTTCCCGAATCGGAACAGTAGCTCTTCGCCAGTCGGCCATACCCAGCGCAGCTCAGATGCTGACGCCAGATAGCGCGCACCGTCGTTAAACAGGCGGTACATACGCTTCGACTGGGTGATGATGTCGGTAAGGTTCTTATACTCGGTATCGAAAATGACACCTCGCCAGAACGAACCATAGCCTAGGCCGACAAGGCGACGGAAGCGCGCTAACTGAGCGGCAGTTTTACCTGGCCCGCGCGTTCCTTCATACAGGATTTCGTTACACGGGCAGCTTAGGGAGAGCGACTGCGATCCGGGGAGTGGTTTCCATACAGCTTTGTAATTCATCCACCAAGGACCTCGCTCTGCTGCTTCTGCGCTGCGGCTTCCCATTCGTCCACGTTATCACAGGAGGGAACCGGCATAATGCTGTGGGTGGCAGTGACCTTCTGTTCAACCTGCTCTTTGAATGCCTGCACTTTGATATGCTTGCCGAGCAGCTCAAGGTTTTTGACCTTGTCAGGCCATTTAATCTTCTTGAAGATGGTCTCGGCACTGTCCTCGTCGAAGTTCTGAATGGTTGTGCTGATATCCAGTCCGGTTAGCGTAGTTCGCCATGATTTGGGCCAAAGGCTGATCGCTTTTAGGCTGCCATCATCATTAAGGATGTCCAGGACGTCCATCTGATCAATCTCAACCAAGCGTCTGAGCACATAATCTGCATCAATACCAACAACTTCGTTGCGCTTCGTTTTGAGTTCGGCGATTCTGTTTTGGATGTCAACTTTTGACAAGTTCTGGGCGGCGATGCGGTTTGCAGTCTTAACGCTGTACCCCGCCCGAATTGCCGCTTGTGTGGCGTTTAAATCGATGAGGTACTCGCGACAGAACATTTCTTGCTTGTCGGTGAGTGCCATGTTTTCTCTTTGAGGAATTTTATTAAAATGAGTGATTGGTTCGATGCATTAGTATGTGCGCATGTCGATTGTGATGCCGACAGAGACATCATTGAAACCCTTAGGGATTTAGGGGAGCATGGGCGATTAAATGGTTGGATTATTGCCCCATTAAACATCCCAGGCGCTCACCCTTGGTGCTTAACAAAAGGTGATATCCGAGTAGCTCTTTACCAAGCAAGGAGAAACGTTATGATGACATCTAATGTCCTTCCCATAGATGAAGAAGAAAACGCTGCTAAGTCAAATAGGTATATCGAGGAACTGCACACAATTTTCAACAATACTGGTGGCATCCTTAATAGTAATATTGGATAAGTATTGTTTGCTGGCTGCAAACTGACTATGCAACCAGCACTTACCCGTTACCCCACAGAACTAATGTTATAGCCATTAAAAAAGCCACCCGTAGGTGGCCTTTGTGATGGCAATAAAACGCTTCGGCGGTTGCGTACCTTATCCGTTATTCACGTCATCTCCGCCAGATAAATAGGCAGCAGGATCGATGCCTATTTTATTCGACATAATTTCTATTGCCACTCGCAACGCTTCACTTTGATAGCTGTTCTTTGTTGTCAGGCGCCATAACTGATGAACAATATCCGCTGGTGTCTTTACTCGTTTGAGGGCAACTATAATTTCATATTCATGCTCGTCAATGATAACCAAGTCACCTTCATCGTTCACATAAGCCAATGGTTTCTCACTCATAGTATTTCCTCTGCATGTGTGTAGCAAAATGAGTGTAGTTCACAAATCAGCTCCATTATCGAAGCCCCTCAGCGAAGAGCTTCTGTAATGCTATTGCCGGTCTTGTTCGATTTCCCGTATCCCCGCCAGTTGGTTATTCGCCTTCTCAATTGCAGCCAGTAACGGATTTATCCACAGAACAGCTTGGCAGTACGTTATTGAGTTGGCGGCAGCGGCGCTATCACCGGCTGCGTTAGTGACGGCGGTAACGAAACCATTTGTGCCGCTTGCTTTACATTCGCCGCAGCAACGAGAATGGTCCCTATACAACCAACAAAATTTAAAATAATTATTAAAAAAACGAAGGCCTTTAATCCTTTACTGCGAATACGCCTGCATATTATCTTTGCGTCTGACACTATATAAATTATCGACATTACAGTCAGCAGTGTAAACGAAATAGCAGAAATCAAATATATAATTGATGATGCCATGCTCATATACTCAGAGAAGTAGATAGCTGAAACGTAATACGACCCACCCACTAAAACCAGAACGGAAGCCAGAAAGGATACTGAATCTTTGAAATATTTTTTTATTAGTTCATATTGAGATGCATTGTCCATTTTCAAACCTTAATTAGAAAAAGATGTAACTCCAATATACGCTAGAGCTTTACTTAAGGCACTGTTGCCGTACGTAGTCCTGCAGATAGCTAACCTGCTTCGTCACTGTGACGATTCGCTCTCTGAGGGTGAAATAATCCCGTTCAGCGGAGTCAGTAAGTCGGGGGCTGGTAGCATCGCCCATGCCGTCGGTGCTGGTCGATCCTTTCGCGGTACATCTGGCGTTGAGCTGCAGCCGACGCTTGCCAGAAGCAACATCACGCTCAAGCTGATCGATAGTAGCTTTGGCATCTGCCAGTTCTCCGGTGTATTTAGCATCCAGCGCAGCGATATCACGCTGGCGCACCTGCATATCGGTGATGGTGGCGTTCGCCAGACTGAGGGATTCTTTCGCCGCGTCGCGCTGGCCTTTGTACTCGATCGCGTTGTCGCGGTAGTGGTTCGCCAGCAATCCGAGGCCGATCAGCATCGCCAGCACGACGGCGCTGATAGTCGCAGTTAACTTTCCCATCAGAAGACTCCCGGCGCTGTTGCTGGAGTTCCTGGGTTAAGCGGCCCAAAGCCATCACCCAGCTCTTGCGGCTTCTCGGCCCAAAGGCAAACTTCGCGCTCAATCTCGCGGCGTGTCATCAATCCCACCCACTTCTTCTTCCCGGCGTAAATCCAGACGCGCAGTTGATCGCATGCACCTTTCGTATCACCCTGGTTTATTTTGCGCAGCAGTGTGGATGTTTTGAAGTTGCCAGCGCCGACGTTGTAGACGAACGAGTAAAGCGCACCGCGAGTGGTTTCTGGGATGGGGACCTTAATGTACGGGTTTATCTGGCGGGCGACGGTGGCAAGGTCCTTATTCAGTAGAGCGTCGCACTCGGCCCTGGTATAGGTTTTCCCCAGCATAACGTCTTTGCCTGTATGCCCAAAACAAACCGTCCAGACGCCGACAACATCCTGATACGGCGTATAGCGCACGCCCTCCAGTCCATCATTCCCGGTTGGTCCGGTGATTAGCGCGGAAGCAATAGCGATAGCACCAAGCGGCACCGCTGCAATAACGCTATTCCTCAGCTTTGGTGACATAGCCATTAAGGCGGTCCTCCCGCTCTTTTCGTCGGTAATACCAGTTCACGCCACAGGTGATAACGGTGCATGCGATACCGACAATAATTGCCCAGTCACTTAAACCGAGTCCGGCCACTTTGTCGGCAAGCATCCACGATACCTCTTTAGTTGTTTCGGCATACGCCTTTGCAGAGACACCGCAGCCAGTCAACGCGGTTCCCGTCCCATATGAAAGTCTGCTGTAAATTGTGCTCATTCGGGTCATTGCCTCACCTCCGGATAAATCGGATGGTGCTGTGTGTTTTAAAAGGGGTTCAGGCTCTCGGGCTGATTTAACGACAACACGAAGTGAAGGTTTCCCGGAGCCTGAAAAAGAAAAAGGCCGCCAAACGGCAGCCTCTAAAAATTCTATGCCACTACCCGGAGTGGCCACGCTCATGCCCTTGAGGTGCTGTCGCTCTATCGCCGCTGATAACCGGTGCGCGTCTGGCGTTCGCGCTGCTTTACCGGCGCGTCTTTTTTCTAATAACCCTCACCAGCGCGTATTGCACCTTTGACGTGCATCTGGCTACCTATAAGCAAGGTATTCGGGGCAGCGTTACTGCCGCTGCATTGCCTCTCGGCTGCGGTCTATCCGTTTACTGATGCATTTTCACACCCTCCAGAAACGCTAAAGCCCCACGGTGTTAACCGCAGGGCTTGGATTCTTTTTGTCGACAATCGAACCTATGGTGACGATATCAGATTCACACGAAATATATGTCAATTAGTTCATTTTTGCAATACCTTGCTGATAATTTGTCGCCTTTTGTTGTGAACGTGATCGCGATACGTGGTGCAGAGCATGAAGGTCCAGCCCCTTATACAGCTCCACCATGGCGTCATAGTGCTCGACATAATTCTGAGACCAGTTTGTTTTGTTTACGCCCACCAGCCCAGCCAGTTCACCATATTGATACGGATCCCTCCCAGATAACTCGCCTTTCACATCCTGCGCCGCCAGCCAGATTAACTGGCGCAGCCGGTCTATGGTCTTCTTCGCTACCCGCTTCCCTTCCAATTGCAGGCTGAACTGCTCCCATGCCCATCGAGTAATCACTACCTGATGATCCCAACTGGTATTTTCGCTGTAGTTCCAAAGCAGCCAGGTCTTCTGGTGCTCTTCGAGCGATAACAGTGCGCGGCGCCATGATGCGGTCGCAAACTCTACCGGCTGCACCAGTGGTATATGAGAGCCTTTGGCGTGTGACTGCTTGCCGGGGATCGGTGGGTTGTCCAGCGTAATCATCTTCCCGGTAACCTCATCCAGCACCCGAGGTTTTTTCCGCTTAAAGGTATTCGTGTCGAACTGAGCGTTCTCCAGCCAGGCCATTAACTGCCCTTTTGTCGCCCCGCTAAGATCGGCGGTGGCCACCATCAGCTGCTGGCGCACATATTCGAGGTATTGAGTATTCATGCTGCACCGCCCATGGTTTTCACGTAATTTTTCAGTATCCGGTAGTCCGTCAGGATGGAGCCGGGAAAGTGGTATAAGCGCATCCGCTGCCAGCGAACGCGGAGGTGATCGGCAAAATAGGATTCGAATGTCACGCGGCCTCCTGCTTTTTCAGCGTGCGTAAATCCGCCAGGGCCGCGAGCCTGATTTCCTTCAGCTCTTCGACCGTCCAGCGGTGCGGGGTGTTGTTGTTCTCCAGTGCCAGCACCGGCTCTTCGCCGTAACGCTCCACCAGCGCGGCCCGGTATGCTTCGATGTTCCCGGATTTGTAGACGTTGCAGACGTCACACTGAAGATGGATGTTGAAGCGGGTGAAGCGCAGGTGTCCGGCGGCGGCCGTCGTGCGGTAGTGTCCTGCATGCCATGCGAACGCTGTTTTCGTTCCGCAAGAAATACAGCCCCGCCCTTCTGCCAGCTCAGTCTCGCGGCAAATGTCGTTCACGGCGCGCTGCGTCAGGTCAACCCAGTGCTTCAGCGGCTTAACCGCGGCTTTGCGCTGGCGCCAGGCCGCACGCTCTTTCTTCTCGACGGCGCGTTGATGCGATAGCTCCTTGCGCAGCGCGACTTCGCGGGCTTTTCTGGTCTGTTCTTTGGCAACGGCGCTGGCGCACTCGTAGCCGCATACGGTCTGCGTGTCGCGCGCAGGGTGGAACCACTGGCGGCATTCTTTGTTGGCGCACTTGCGGCGCGGTAGCTTGGCCATGCTTACCCCCACGCCTTGCTTTGCCATACCCGGCTCGGGCGCGGCGCTTTGTCGCCTTCCGGCAGCTGCGCGCTGACAGTCCAGGTGATGTTGTCACGGTTCAGTCTGCGTTCGACTTTAACGCCGCGGCGCCGGTAGTTGGCCAGCAGCTCGTCGGCCTGCTCGGTGGTGCACTCGTGATGATGGAACCAGCTAAATTTCATCGGCATCATCCCCCGAAGCTCATCAGCTGAGCCGCGGCGTTCTCGGCCTCCTGCTGCGTGCGGAACGTGCGGGACAATATCCAGCGCCAGAGAACATCGAGCGCGGCTTTGTACAGCTGCTGGAACTCGATTTCGTCCATATTTGCGAAGGAGATACTGCGAGGGTGTTTCCGGAGCGTGCCGTCCGGCAGCTGAATAGCGTCGTAATGCCCGGCCTCTACGATTACCCAGGCCCGGTATGCGTCGAAAGATTTACACAGGCTGATGCCGTTAGTGACGCGGCGGCTGGCGATTTGGTCCAGATACTGCTCAGCGGCATCCAGCAGCGCGCCTTCGTTGCCACCGTATGCAGCCAGGTATTTGGCATACCCGGTCACCAGCTTGCGTTCGTTCGATGAGATCGCGCCGCCGGTTGGTTCCCAGTATTCAAAGCCAAGATTGAGAAGTGCGAAGAAGCGCCGGTGAAATGCAGGGTTGCGGACCTGTTTAAACTCAGCCACCAGCACGGCGCCGAGCTTAATTTTTGATTGCAGGATATCGCTGGTCTCGGGCGTCGCCGGGATCAGGATTCCAGAGCTTTGCTTGATGAGTTGTAACTGCGCCATGGTGTTCCCCGTGGCGCATAAGGCTGTCAGTTGTTCAGGCTGACACTGATATTATGTACAGGTGATAATGGAAAATCAACGTGATCCGGTTTAGTTATTCATGAACAATGCAGCTTGTTTCCAGTTTTTGAATGCGACCTCTTTACTGCTGCCGGATTCTTGTATATTTCGACCCGCACAATTGCCTATAGCAACCCAACGAGTCTTGCTTCTTTGTCCACAGGTCACGAGGCATTCCTCTCCATCAATTGTGATAACTCTTTGGTTTTGCGTTAATTCATGCATTTATTGAACTCACTCACTTCAATAGTTATTTTGGAATGTATTCATTTTTCCAGGGGTCGTATTCAACCACCTTCGGCTTGCCACATGACACATTAGTGATTTCTGGGCCTTGCCCACCTTCAGCGTTACAACCGACCATAACAACATCTTTAAAATCTTCGTCATAGCGAGTAAATGTTACGCTAACGGTGTAATTTTGACCTCTCCAGTTCACGGTAAGTGTCAAGGTAGTTGGCACCCCCGGTTGATTTAGGCTGCCTGTTTTTCCCGTTCTGGATTCAGCATTACCTTGCCTACCGGATGCCAGTTTCGTGTTCTGCCAGACCAGCGTTCAGGCCGTTCCGCTTTTGCCTTTTTGTACACCTCATCCCGATTTTTCAGCAACACACCGTCTTCTCCACGATGTCGCTGACCCGGCGTCACATACCTGATGCCGCTATGTCTGTGCATTTCGTTATACCACTGAGCAAAAACCTCTATCCATTCACGCGCCTCCTCCAGCTTGCCGAACCCTGATGACGGCCACTGCGGGACATATTTCAGTGTCCGGAACAGCGACTCCACATACGCATTATCGTTACTCACTCCCGGCCGGCTGTGAGAGGGGGTTATCGCCAGCTCGTGTAGCTTCATTTGCAACGTCTGTGACTTCATCGCCGCGCCGTTGTCCGCATGCAGTACCGGCGGGTTTTGCCAGCATCCTTCCCGAAGGACCGTGCGTTGTATCAGGGCTGCCGCCTGCTCACCACTTTCAGTTTCATGCACTTCATATCCCACGATTTTTCGGCTGTAGAGGTCTTCCACCAGATACAGGTAAAACCAGCGCCCCTTTACGGTTGACGGAACCCATGTAATGTCCCATGTCCACACCTCATTCGGCCCGCTGGCCTGCCAACTCGTAGCCGGGGTGACTTTCTGCGCTGCCCGTTGCCGTCCCCGGCGATGCACCTCTCCATGACGACGCAGTACCCGGTAAAAGGTTGACTCGCTTGCCAGATAAATCCCCTTATCCGCCAACGCCGGTACGATTTGTGACGGGGGGAGGCTGGCGTAGTCTGGCTGATGGCACACTGCCAGTATCTGTTGCTCTTCTTGCTCACTTAACTGGTTCACCGGGGAGGGCCTGACCGTGCTGACACGCTTGTCTTCCCACGACGTTTGCCAGCGTCGCCACGTCCGTTCACTTAATCCCGCTTCCGTCAGCGCTATTGACAGCCGAGCTCCTGACGCCATCGCGTCCCGCACGTAACCGATAAGTGCCTGCCGCTCTGTTCCGGGCGTCAGTCGTCCTCGTCGGTTTCCCCGTAAAAATCCCGCAACTGCTTTCGCAGCACCAGTATCGCTGCCGCCTCCGCCAGCGCCTTTTCCTTACGAAGCAGTTCGCGTTTTAGTTGTTTAACTTCTTTCTGGCTTTGTTTGAGCGCCGCTTTGTCAGTGGGCGAAGACACCTGCAAAAAGCCTTGTTTCCACTGACTAATCTGTTCCAGGTAAAGCCCTTTTTTACGGCAGTATTGCGCGAGTTCTGTTTCGCTGAGTGTAGCTGTTTCGATAATCACAGCCAGCCGGGCTTCGGCTGACCATTGGTCTGTAGTTTTGTTTGCACCCGGCACCGGTATTCCCTCTGCTTTCGCCTTGTTACGCCAGTAATAAAGGGTAGCTTCCGATATCCCTTCCATCTGCGCAACTGCGGTGACGGTCATGTTGTAAGGCGGTAGTAATTTAGCCAGTGCAGCCGATTTACGTTCTGGTGAAATTCGTTTCACGATCTGTTCCCATCTTGTCATTAGTATTTTCGATGGGGGTGACAACTATCCTGACAGAGGGGGTTCACGTATGCCTTATCAAAACGCCATGTTGATTCAGTTTGCTCGGCAAACGACTTTTTCAACAAATCGCGAATGGCCTCATATGCTGTCCCATATTCGCACCAGAGATCATCCTCTTGATCCTCCCTATATATCTTCAAAGTGAATCCTCTTTAATAAAATTTATTGTAATTAAGGGGTTATAGGTCAGACCGCGATTTGTTTCGACTGGCTATGCAAGAACAAACTCAGGCAAATCCCTTAAAAATCCCAAAGCAAATTACCCCTGCTACACCCAAGATAGTCACCACCACCACTGAAACTCTGAAAATATTCCATAGTGCCTTCAAAACAGGAATAAAAGCCGCTACCTTTTCAGCAGGTGGTAAACGGGTCCCATGTTCTCTCTCCCACTCAGAGTGCCAAATGGTGTGCTCTCTCATCCATGATACTGTATACGGATAGACAGCAGATCCGACACCAAGACCAACAACCACTGATGCAAGATTGATACCGTAGTACAGGAGTTGAGAATCGGGGAAAAATGGATTGAAACTATCAGCTATCGCGCCAAACAAGATGCCGACGCACAGGACCAAGACTGCCCCATACTTCTCAAATGCGAGAGTGGTTGCGTAGCTAAAACGCATATATGCTCCAAAAAATTCAAAATACAAGGCATGCATTTCAACAATGCACCAATCAGACACAAAAATCCCCTCGGGTTATGGAGGGGATTATAGGTCAGGCTGCAATTTGTTTCGACTGGCGCTGCTCCGGCAAATTAGCCCGCACCAGCGCCTCATCGAACAAAAGCCAGCCGGAGAGGGTTGGTTTATTTCTTTGGGACCTTTTCTCGCCATCGCCGCCAAAATCCATACTCTTGCCTGATATTGCTCTCTTTGGTAACTATCCCATGTATAGTTGTCGGTGGGTTAGCAATAATGCTTTCCAGCGATTCTCCGACATCAAGGCGCGCATAAATTTTGTAATCCGCAGCATCCGGGTTGCTGGGCTCTGTTATTCCAACGCTCATAGATACTCCTGTGTTACTTCCTCTCGTTCTGCGATGTTCCACTCAGGCATCGTTATTTCCCTCACCGAGATATTTCTCACGTAACGCCCAATACCGCTCTCGTTGCTCCGGGGTGACCATGTCAGCCTTGATTGCAGAAAAAAGCTTCTCGTACTTACCGTTCAATTCGATCTGGTCACGAAGTCTGTAATAAGCGGCGGCAGAGAGACTATTGAAGTATAGATTTTCAGCAGTTATATAGGCTCTTCCTTCAGCCTCTTTAAGATTGCCCATCACCTCCCGGTAAGCATGATGGCTAGTATCCTGCGGGAGTGACTCATCCTCAATAAGCGCCAGGCGTACAATCATGTCGTGTGCCAGCTTTCGCTTTTCAGCTTCATAACGTTTCTTCATATAAAACTGTGTAGCCAGGAAGACCACCACAGCAACAACAATCATGCCAGTAGACATACATCCCCCAATAAAATGAGCCATGAAAATATCATGGCTCAGGTTTATCACTTTGCGTTAAATCACCCCGCAATAGCAGTTACGCTACTTTTTCACACTGCTGACAAAGCTCCGACAGGTTTACCCTCACCAGCGCCTCAGCAAACGTTGGCGCTACCAAAAAGAAAACCCGCCTAAGCGGGTTTTTTAATTTTACTTCTGATTACGCTGCTTTTTTAGAAGAGCAGTTACAAAGCGGAATAGGAAAAGGTCTTCCTTTTTTTGCGTGACGCACAACTCCATCTACACATGCAGTGTAGCGGAAGATGATCTCGCAAGAACTTCCACATTTGCGACAGGTACCCATAGCCATAGCAATGTTTTCCCTGCATACCTGTAAATCCATACAGATTGCACTTGGCCAAGAGAACAACTACACTTCGCTCGTCAAAGACAAGTATAGTTGCTGGATTATCTCCATAAACTACGGAATGTGTTAGCGCACTTTCCGCCCCGAAAGCCCTGTTAGCGCAGGGCTTTTTACATGTAAAAATCTAACGACATTTGGATTGTCCGAACACCTATTGTTTCAAGCACAATCTCTGCGAACGTATCAGCCTGCCACTCAGCATCTTCCGCACGCGTTGGTTCTTTATTTGAGAAATGCAGTACTGGCTTATGCCCAAGAAGCAAATGACCAAGCTCATGGAAAATTACGGCAAGAGCGTGCTCTTCACCTAAACAAGCATTCTCATATATTTTATTTGGTACTGTGATGGTCAACGAGGCCGGATCACAGTGACCAATGGTAAGATCGTAAGTTAATGATTCCCATTGTTTATCCTCTATTACGCTTAGCGTAATCCCGTAAGTTGAGAGGCTTTCAAAAAGAATGTCGTAGCGCTTTCGTTTGCGTTTAGTGGTTGATATCCCGAATGCATTACAAAAGTTTATAGCCTTAAAGGCTATCTCTTCTTCTTGCATAGGAGATACTCGGTTGCCTCTCATCTGATACATGTTTAAACCTCATTGTTGTTTATCTTATGCAACAGCTCCGCGAAACTCTTAAGTTGCTCCGGTGTAAATTGGGATTTTGCGAAACCGGCCACGAGCATTTGCTGCTGCTGAGACAGTCCATCAATTGGAACGATTTCATTAGCAACTGCCGCAAGTTCCTCTAAACCTTCAAGTTGAACGCCTTTTGAATTGAAAAAGGAATCAATTTTCTTTACCCACTTTTGTGGGATCTTCTTACTACCGGTCTCTAAACCACTCAAGAATGCAGGCGTGGTTTCTAACTCCTGTGACATAGTCAATAATGTGCTGCCAGTATCTATCCTCGCTTTTCTGACGGCCTTACCGAATTCAGTGAGTGCCATAGTTAATTCCTCAGTCTGTGGGGGATGGCAGGTTTGCAACCTGCAAGTTACCTAATTTCCATGGTATAAAGATACCTACTCAAGAAAAAAAATCAACCATTTTGGTTAAAAAATATAGTAAAAGATTGCGCACATCAACTATTGCCCTGTTTTTCGTACTGCTCGAGCTGATATCTGATAGTTCTCACCTACTTCGAAGTCACAACTTGCTGTCAAATCATAGAGATATGCATAAGAATTTATACATAGTGATCCATTTATCCATTAATATTGATGAACCAAAAAACATGAAGATTTTTAAGTGGATTCCGATATCTTGTGTAAATGCCTCTGTTTTTAGGAAGGAGGCCGAAAAGCGCTGCAGGTACTAAAAGGAAACGTAATGGAACATCATGATGTTTATATCTATACCGGTGACATACACCGAGATGGCTACCAAGATCTCACCAATGCAATAAAGAAACGAAAAGCTAAACATGGTCTGAGGAAAGATGTTATCTTGTGCCTTGCTACCTACGGTGGCGATCCAAACGCTGGATATCGCATAGGTAGAGCACTGCAACACAACTATGAAAAAGTTATCGTATTGGTAGTTGGACCATGTAAAAGTGCTGGAACATTGATCGCTATAGCCGCTAATACGATTGTTATCGGTGACATGGGAGAGTTAGGCCCATTAGACATACAGCTGAAAAAAAATGATGAAATTGGAGAGATGAGCTCAGGGCTAGCCATCATGACCGCTCTAGATGCGTTAAAAGATCGCTCTATTTCAGCGTTTAACTCTCATCTCGTTAAGATAAGATACGAGAATCAGATAAGTACCAAGATGTCTGCTGATATTGCGACTAGACTTACTGAAGCACTTGTTTCACCAATGGCGGCTCAGATTGATCCGATCAAACTAGGTGAACACCAAAGAGCAATGAGCATTGCCTTTACCTACGGCTAGCGACTTACTGCTAAGTCAAAAATTCTCAAAGAAGGCGCGCTAGGTAAATTGATTGCTTCTTATCCTTCACATGGTTTTGTGATCGACCGTAAAGAGGCAAAAGAGCTATTCAAATGCGTAGAAAGTCCGAGCAACTTAACCGAAATGCTTTACGACTTTTTTTGCGATAAAATTCATGACGGTGACATAGCTACTTATGGAAAACCCAAAGTAGTGGATTTCACACATGATTCTGATGATAAAGAGGAAGATACCGATGCCAAAGAGTCTGCAGCCGGAGATGGAAATACTCAACAGAATGTTGGAAAACCAGATCCAGGAAAGCCAAGATCTGGCAAGAAAAGCAGAACAAGATCTAAACGAGATCAAGCGCCAGCTGGAGCCATACCAGTTCAACAACCTGATGGACAGCAACCTGAAGCGTGAATTGTTCTCCCTTTAATGGTGTCTCAAAACCCGGTTTATAGCCGGGTTTTCTTTTCTACAAGATCTATCCGACATCACAATTTTAGTAATCGACTTTCACCCAATTGCTGGCTGCGGCATTCTCTCTAACCGCATAATTCTTATATGATGCGCCGGGAGTTCCCCGGCGACTTCAACCTGAGATAAGACCATGCTGACTTCAGCAGGCCAGACAGTTTCAGGCACTTCCACCAGCAGCAGACCTTCCAGCTCAATGACGCGCTTACAGGCGTACTCGAGTAATGGGTCCATTACTTCACCTTCACGCCTACACCGGCGATAATGCAATCTCGCTCAATCGCTTCCTTCACCCAGCGCTTATAGGTTTCAGGATGGAATACTTCATGCCCGGTAGTTCCGCTCCAGAATGCTTTCGAACTGACATCAGGCAGGGTGATGGTCAACCGTTTACCACTGGTGACATCGTTAACCAGCGCTGCATTCATGCCGCTGGGCGACTCGGCATTTTTCGGTGAAGAATCAAGCGCTGGCGCGGTCTGCATGCCGGGCGGCAACACCTGCACTTTTGCGCAGCTCCTGCGGTTTTGTGGTGCTCCTGCAGTTTTTCGCCACTCCCGCAGCTCTTTCAGCGCCGCCAGCGTGTGTTTTAGGTTTCCGTGTCGCTCCAGCCCCCAGATGAGATGGTCGAGTTCATCCTCTCCCACAGGCTCTGCCGCTTTACGACGCTCCTGAAGCTCAATCAATGCCGACAGCACCGCGTTATGCATAATTGCCTGCACCTTGTTTCCCTGGCTAATGTGATACTCAGTCGTTCCCCGGCGGAACTGGATAAGCTCATCCAGCGTTTCATCGTCCAGTATTTCAAGCGCTAACTGGTTGCTCAGATCTGTTAAGTTGGTTGTCATGCTGCACCGCCTTTAACGAAAATTATCCAATGGGTTTTGCCGTTCTTGCCTGTGCGCTGGCCAATGACTGGATTCTCGTCAGTGAGCGCCAGAATCTGGCTGACGGGGATCTGCGTTTCGTTCCATTTGAAAATGAGCACGCCGTGTGGCCGCAGCACGCGAAACGCCTCTTTGAACCCTGCGCGAATGTCAGCACGCCATGTTTTTTTGTTCAGGCGCCCATACTTTTTGCCCATCCAAGCGTTTTCACCAACTCGCTCAAGATGAGGCGGGTCAAACACGACAACCGGGAATGAATCGCCGGCGAACGGCAGCGCACGGAAATCTGCAATCAGGTCAGGGCTGATAACCAGGCGACGGCCATCGCACAGCTTGTGCTCTTCTGCTCGAATGTCAGCGAACACAGCGCGCGTATCGCGCTTGTTGAACCAGAACATGCGGGAACCGCAGCACACGTCCAGGATTGAAGCCTCGCTCATCATCCTTCTCCTTCGATAACCTGGATGCCAGCGGCGGCGAGGCACTTCTCAACCGCATCAAGGCAGCAGTTCCACGTGTGCGCTGTGAATGGCACGTTTGAGCTATCAACTCGCGGTGGCAACTTCACAGTGCGGGACTCCAGCTCGGCGATGCGCTGGCGCAATGCTTTGATATCGCGATCAGCATTAGCCAGCAGCCGATTTTCAAAGTTATGCTCTGTAATCTGCTTATCCTTGGCCTCCAGCGCCTCTACCAGCTCAGCGTTGCGCTGCTTTTCAGCCTGAAGTTGCTTGAATAACTCCTCCCAACTCACCGAATTATCCAGAACCAGTTTTGTTACTCGTTCCTCGCGCGACTTGTAGTGCGATACCGCCTCTAGCAGCCGATCGGTGTATTGCTCAACCTCAACTGCCATTTGCCGCAGCTCATCGTCAGAAGCGTAGGCAATGAGCCTGGATAGACGGTGCTGAGTTGCGATTTTTTCGACGCTAATCAGTGCGGTGATATCAGTCATTCCAGGCCTCCAGCTCGTTCTGAATCTCTTCATCGACTTCGTCGTTGGTGGCCTCTTCGTTGAGGTAGTCACGCGCCTCTTTGAGATACTTCTCACGGCGTTCGTCGTACCAGGCTGAGAACTCCGGCGACCAACCAATCGTCGTTCCGTCAAAGTCAAATTTGGCGTTGTCCTCTGCCATACGCTCAACCATGCAATAAGCGGTCGTTAAGGCGCATTCGCGTATATATCCGCGCAGGTCGCGCTTGTGCCAGTACGGGCTGTATTTAGAATCACAGCGGCCTTTAAATTCGACGGTCCAGCGGCGGATGCTGCGTGCGTTTAGTGATTTGCTCATTGGGCAGCCTCCAGTGCTACTGCGATTTCTTCGAAGAACTTCTCCCGACTGTGGCTGGTCATTGCTGGTACAAACGCAGACATCAGCATGCTCTGATCGCATTGCTCATCCTCGGAAAGCAGAACGATTTTCTTGTCGAGTCGAACTTTAGCTTCCTGAAGCTGCTCGTTCCGGCTGGCGTGCTGGAGGTACTCGGCGATGATTGCGATCGCCTTTTGCGTATGTTTTTTGGTGAATTCGGTCATGCTCACGCCCTCCCCGCGTCTTTGTTGCGTTTGTATGTCGCCATCAGGATTTCTGCTGGTGTCGGCCCGGTTGCCGCTTTCGGTGCGGCCAGCGCGCGGCGGATGGGAGGCACTGGTTTACCCGACTGCACCCGGCGCTCCCACGTGTCCAGAACGGCGACGGCTTCGCGCTCCAGCTCCTGACGGCTCAACTGGCCTTCGGTGCTACGGTGGCGAAGTTCCAGGCAGATGTGATACAGCACCGGCTTACTCCACGGATATTGCTCACTGCTGGTGTAACGGAAAACCAGCTTCTGCCACTTCCAGTACTCAGCCATGACGTCAGCAGCGCTAATGCCGAGCACGCTACGGCCTTCACGACACCAGGCAATGAATTGCCCCGGCGATGGTAAGAACGGGCGCTCCTGACGCCGTGCAACGCGCAGACCGGCGTTTACCTGTTCCATGGTGGTGATCCCGTTCTCGCGGAAAGCCAGCAGCCACTGGCGGCGCAGTTCGTTGAATGCGTCCTGGTCGTTGAAGCTGTGGACACTTGCCGGAAACGCAGCGCGAAGCGCGCTGAACAGTGCGTTGAAGATTTCCGCCGTCTGCTCTGCCTGCGGTGCCTGGGTGTCCTGCAACTCCGGCATCCCGTTGGCCACGCGCGCAAAGTTTTCACGGTCGAAGTTGACCATCTGCTCAGAGAGAGTTTTCATCGAGCACCCCGTTAATCCAGTCTGTGTTGTTGAAGTCGATAGCCTGGCGGCTGCCGGTGGTTGCACGAGTAGCGCCAGCATCACGCTGGAGGCTTAGCGTGTCCCATTTGGCACGCAGCTTTGCCGGAGAGAGGATGTTTGAATGCCAGAACGCATCTTTGCTGGCCCACAGGAACAGCTCGCAAATTTCACGGTGGCTGTGACCGTCAAGCTCGCGCATCAGACGCACATCGTTAGCCCAGGAGGCCATGATGGGTTTCTTCAGGAAGGGTTTAACTTTTTCTACCAGGACAACGAGCCATTCAGCGCATTGCTGGTCTGCCGCCGTTCCCCACTTGGTAAAGTTCGGGGTGTAAATCACGGCGTCAGGATGAGCAGATAAAAACTTACTCAGACGGTCGTCAGGGGATTCGTCAGAATTCTCGGACGAAGATCTTTTAATATTGTTATTGTTATAGTCTTGGGTGTCTACCGTTTCCGGGAAGGTTTTTCCCGATTTCGGGAAGGATATTCCTGTTTTCGGGAGGAGTTTTCCCGTTTTCGGTTTGTCTAAAATCCAGGCAGAAAGCTCAGTATTTATACCGACAGTCTTCATCACGCCTTGCTTGTGACTGAAGATAATTCCGCGCTCAGAAAGCGCCCGAATTGCATCAGAAACATGCGAATCGCTAAGGCCTGTGAGCCCGGCAATTACTGTGTTTGTAACCCGGTCCTGTTTTTTATTCCATCCGTAGGTTAACCAGATCACAGCCTCCAGACACTGCCACTCACGCCCAGACATGCGCAGACGTGGTTTAAGCTTCTGAATCTCGTTAGCGATTCGGGTATACCCGTTGGACAGGTCGGCCATAAGACCTCCTGCATTCTCGGCATTTGTGGGAAATTTGAATATTTCAGCGGTGTTTGACATACTTGCCCCGTAATTTCTGCCTGGAATTACACTCGAAAACTGGTTGTGTTGGCGCACTCCAGTTTTCACCCTTTCAGAACAGCCCTGGTTGCGGCTGATTGCGCTTAACGCGTTTCTTTTCGAACTTGTCAGCAGGAAGTGATTGCTTCTCTGCCCATAGCTTTGCGTGCCGTAAAACATCATCAAAAATCCTCCCTTTGCGACTGGCCTGACTCATGCGCTTGTACATGTCGATTGCCTGGAATGCCCCCCCTGAGCCACTGCAGGGCTGAACCCCTGTTTAATCAGTTCGTCGCGCACGTTCTTCTCAATGAATTCGATGTGGTTCATGGGAGCCTCACAGAATGCCCGGGGCAACAGCTGCTATACCGCTGAGAACCTGAGCCATAGCTTCAACCGGCAGCAGCCCTAGCAGATGCTCGATCCCCTCGCGAACCTCTTTCACCATCTGGTGCTGCGGCGCGCGAAGCATTAGCGCCTGTTTCGCTTCGCTGACCTCCTTCTCCATCGCCGCATAACGCGCCATGAAATCATCCTGCGGCGCCAGGCGGCCCCGGAACTCCAGAGGGAGAACCGCGGTGATCGCCGGGGTCAGCAGCTCGATATTGCGCTGCGCCGCCAGAGTAGTGCCATCCAGCCAACGAAACAGCTTCTGCCGACAACGGCTGAGGTCTTCCGGGAACGCCAGTGTGCCGCCGCCCTGCCGCTCGTACTCTTCGACGATCAGCCCGGCTACAACATCTTGGTTATTGATTGATGCCGCCCAAGCTCTTACGGCCTCACGAACCTTTTCAGGCGATACGCTTTGCGCTGGCTGATAACGGTTTATCAGTGACTTAGAGTCAAAGGTTGTACTCTGGTGGTACGTAAGTGATTGCATATTGCTTTCCCTTTCGTGGTTAAAACGGACCTTTAGGCCACTTTTGGTTTACTGATTTCAAGAATCTGGTTGGTGGTAAAACGACCTCCAGAGACTTCAGCAATTTTCGATGCATAAGCCGTCTCGCCGGTGTAATCAGTACGTGGCAAGCATCCGCTATTGATCCATTTGTAAATTGCTCGCGGAGTTCGCTCGCATGCTTTGGCCACCACTGGTACGCGAATCAGCTTGATGATTTCGCCAAGGCTTGTTGGTTGCATTTTTTAACCCTCAATATGAACTGTAAGTACATATTATGTCGGAACTGATAGTTCACGCAAGAGATATTATGATTGAACCTATGGTTCAGGAAGAAAAAGCGCGAAAAGACTTTTCCCATAGGCTAGCGCTGGCCTGCGATAAAGCTGGTTTACCGGTTCATGGTCGTCAGGCTGAGATAGCCAAAAAGATGAAGTTGACACCAAAGGCCGTAAGCAAATGGTTTAACGGGGAATCAATTCCAAGGCGCGGGAAGCTGCAAGAGCTTGCTGCGAGCATTGGCACAACTTCAACTTACCTGTTAGGTGACAGCGAGACTGATGGGATCTCGGAGGCGCGCTTGCAGAAATCGACAGAAACATTTCGTATAGATGTTCTCGATTTCTCTGTTAGTGCGGGGCCAGGAGTCATTAATAGTGAGTTCGTGGAGGTATTACGCTCCGTGGAATACTCCGTTGAAGATGCTCGCCAGATGTTTAACGGCCGTAAACAGGAGCAGATCCGCATCATCAACGTTCGCGGCGACAGTATGTCAGGCACGATTGAACCCGGTGATCTGCTTTTCGTCGATATCAGCGTTCAGCAGTTTGATGGCGACGGCATTTACGCCTTCATCTACGACGATACGTCGCATGTTAAGCGCCTGCAAAAGATGAAAGACAAACTTCTGGTTATCTCTGATAACCCTACTTATCGACCGTGGGAGCCGATTGAGAAGGAAGAGATGAACAAAATCTTCGTCTTCGGGAAGGTGATCGGCAGCATGCCGCAGACGTACAGGAAGCATGGGTAGATTTGTTAGGAGTGACGTACTTTTTTTGCTAAAAAAGTTTATGGGTACTGAAAGCATCATCAACAGACTTATTGTGGTATTTACCAATATAACTTGATTATCTGTTAAGTTTCAGACATAAATACCATCAATTATAACAGTGTTAGTTTAAACCTCACAATAGCAAAAATAATAACTTACTGCAGGGCTAGATATGATGAAAAGCATAAAGGGATGGATTACTGAACTTATCAAATTTATCGATAGGCATTTAATTTGGGCGCTACTGGCACTCGGAGTAATCAGTTATTTATTAGGGATAATAGCCTCTCATTACTCTCTAGCAGCGCCAATGGCGGATCCACTCAAAAGCCTGGCTAAAATAATCATTGGCGCAGGTTTTTTTACTGCACTAACCAAATCAAATTATTATACAAATTTTTTCCAAAATAGAGTATTCAATGTATTCTATAAGCCAGGAGAACACTTTTCGCCCGAGCAAATGAAGGAAAAGTGGCTGACTTTAACTGAGCACTTGTTATCTAAAAAAACAGGAAAATCAAGCAGTAGCATCGCCAGCATAATCTACAACAGATTTTTGAATCAGGATGTTGAATATTACTATAAGAATATGTCCATTACTTATGACATTATTCTTGATGAAAAGACTAGCATCCTTACAATTACTCAAAATATGGAATCGTTAATAGTAATAACTGATGGAGTTGACGAGATAACCATCCCTCACAAAATTCTAACTGATGGTGAGATGGAACTAAAACACTTGCTTATAGATGATGAACCTTATGATAACTCATCATGCTACCTACCTCACTCGGAAAATCCTAATATCAGAAAACTTGATGTTGTAATCAAAAACAATAATCGAGAAGCAAAAATAGAAAGATGCTATGTCTCCACACAAAACATTCATGATGAACCATTTATATTAAATGGTTACTCGAGATACGTTAACGGTCTCGTGGTTAAGTTTAAAACGACCAATTGTTATGCAACATTTCGGACAACGGGAGTGACATCGAATCCAGAGAATCCTTTAAGCTGCAATCTTGAAGGAAATGGTTACTCAAGAGTTGTTATCGCTAAGCACGAAGATTTGACGTTACCCGGACAAGGATTTATATTGATCTTGTCCAAACTGGATAAAGGAGTTTAAACCATGACACGTATCGTAGAAATCATCTAATCCTGAATTTCCCGCCCGGCCACCGCGCCGGGTTTTTACCGCCCTTTCCTCACGAACTCTGCAGCATCCCGCAGTAATCCCTTGTGAATCACATTACCCACAGCTTTCCGCTTCGCTTCCTGGCTATCCACAATCGCATCCCGACTAATCACTACCCCGCCAATAATCAACTCAACAACTGCCCCGCCAATCTCGCCAGCGATAAACGCAGCCCGGTCTTCCAGTAGTTCATCCCGTTCCATATCCATTCCTAAACCCATACCGATATCCTCTTTGGTGTTTTTTTGAGCATGCCAAGCGCCGAGGGAAAAATAAATCCCCTTAAAGTTCATATTGTTATGTCTTTATGAACTTGCCATATTATTTTAATGTACTTTTGGTACTTTACATTAATGAACTTATAGTACATCATCACCTCATTGCGAAACACAACGCGCATAAGGTTCAACAACGTTCCGCTAGCCGGCGACAAGGCAAGACACAAAGAGTGGGCTTCGCGGTGGTGAAGTGCAGAGTGAAAAAGCTCAACCGTGAAGATCAGCGCCACGGCGCCACCAGCGAAGTTCACTGAGTTAACAACGCCAAAGGAAAGACACAGGAGACTGGTAATGATTAAACAATATCAGGATGTGAAAGTTAGCGACCTGCAGTGCATCTATGACATCCAGGGTGACGAGACCACTTGTGATGCTGATAACCAGCAAGCAGTGATCGAATCTTCTACCTATGAATGGCTGATCGCCGATTCAGCTAAATATGGGTTCGGCGTATGACCGGGTCGCTGTTTGCTCTGGTGTTATCTGTCGGCATGACAAACGGCACCTATCAGGAAGTGGTTCTTGGCGTGTACGACAACCAGCAACAATGCGAAATCGCAGCAGTTGAGCAGCATGTTTTTGGTGAATGTTACCCGGTAGATGCGGTCATTCCAGCCGATGAAATCCCGACATCAAGGCAGTTTTAAGGAGTGGTTATGCAGGAGAAGAAATGCGCTTACCGCCTCTGCGGAAAGCCAATCGAACAAGGCAAAGAAGTGAAGAACATGCTGACGCTGATCCACGGCGCGCAACTGAAGCGCGAAGAGCGCGATTACTGCTGTGTACAGTGCGCTTCATACGACCAGATGGCCCACGAGTCATAACGTAAAAACCCGCGCAAGGCGGGCCTGAACGTCCGGTGACACCGACCAAAGTTACACCGGAAATTTTACCAAAACCAATGAACACCCAATGGGCGCTATCAATGGCCCGGGGATTCTAACACCCAAAAAGAGGATCTCACATGGAATTCTTCCACGTGGTAAAGGCTACTCAGAAGTCTGGAAAGAAAGACGCAGTGATTTGGTTCAGTGCCAAATCCGAAGCCCGCGCTAACCTGCAGCTCGACGTTGAACTGGAAGACGCGGGGATCGAAACGGGCCGCGGCAAAGACTACATGAAGCCTGTTCGCACTGACTTCCCAGTATTTAGCGACCTGCCGGAAGAAAGCACCGTCGATTTAACCTGGTGCGAACGTTACGAACTGGCCGACGACCAGCGCACATGGCAACTGAAAGAAGGCGCGGCGCCGCAGGACAGCGTCCACCAGGAAGGCGTCGCCGACAGCGCGCTGACTACGGAGCTGATGGCCGAAGAGAACGGCGATCGCAAAGTTGAATTCTCTGAAGATGAGAATGCAGCATTTCAGCTGGTCACAATGCCTTTCCGCATTCAGATCCTCGCGCAGCTGTGCGCAGAGGAAGGCCACGTTTACCACATCAGCATCCCACGCCGTAAAGAGCTTTCAGCGCTGGAGCTGGACACGGACAACACTTACGCTCAGAACCTGCTGCTGGCTGTCGAGAACTGCCCCGAAGTAAAAGCATTCGACATGCCGACACTGTGGAAGCTGACCGACGCGGTTAAAGCGGTGTTCCCTCAGGATAAGCGTAATGAAATGAGTCTGATTATGCGGTTCATCCGTATGTGGGTAGCCGTCGACACCGACCGCGAGATGCTGGTCAAAGAATGGCAGAAAGGTAACCGGGGCGCGCAGATTCAGCGCACCGACGTTAAAACCAACGCTGGCGGCGGTAATAAGACAGATCGCAATCCAACCCTTATCCACACGCTGGACACTCTGGACATTGAAATTGCGCTGGCCACTCTGCCAATGGATTTCAACATCCACGATGTCCCTGGCGGTGTATATCGTCGTGCAAAAGAGATTGCCAGCAAGAAAGAAAGCCCATTCAAAGAGTGGTCCGAGGCTCTGCGTAAAACGGCTGGCATCCTGGATTATTCACGCGCAGCTATCTTCGCGCTCATCCGTGGCGCCGCAGAGGGCGTTCACCATTTCCCGGTCAGTCTGCAGACGTACATCAACGCGAACCTGACGGAAACCGACCACGAACACCCAACCGAAGAAACCCTGGCGGCCGCCGGCCACGTTCCAGAAAAAAGCTGGGAAAACGAGATAAACGAGAAGGTCGCAGCAGAGCAGAAAGCAGCAGCCGAACAGCCAAAAATCGCCAGCATGGGTAACGGTATGTTTTCCATCGATGGCCTGATGAACGCCCCAGCAAAACAAACCGAGGAAACCACCAGCGATGTGCAGATGGAAGAGACTGAGCGCGCCGAAAACGAAGATAACGATGCGGTATCAGCAGGCGAAAGTGCTGTGGAGGATGATCCGCAGGCAGATACCGTAACTGACGCCAGCGCTGGGGAAATTCTGGCCGCCGCTGCGCCGAGCCTGGATGCCGACGTGCAATCCGTTCCGGGAGTAGACTCTGCGCCGGGTGAAATTGCAGCACCGGAGGAAGCCGCCAGTGCGCCGGAAGAACAGCAGGCCGAACCGGTAGCGGCCGAGTACCCTGCTTTCTTCGAGCCTGGCCGTTATGAAGGTCTGCCGAACAGCGTGTACCACGCAGCAAACGGCATCAGCTCTACTCAGGTGAAGGATGCCCGCGTCAGCCTGATGTTCTATCACGGTCGCCACGTCACTAAAACCATCCGCCGCGAAAGCAGCGACGCGCTGACATTCGGTAGTCTGGCACACACCCTGGCCCTGGAGCCCGAAAAGCTGCACGAAGAGTTTGCGGTATTCCCGGGCATTCCAGCCGGGGCATTTACCACAACCGACTCACTGAAAGCATTCATCCGCGATTACAACGCGGACAAGCCGAAGCCTGACCAGTTGAAGCTGACAGGCAAGAAAGAAGAGCTTCAGGAAGCGATCCGAGCAGTTAACCCTGATGCCATTTTCTCGGATGAGTTCGAGCAGCAGTGGCGCGATAGCGTTGCCGGAAAGACCATCCTTACCAGCGAGCAACTTAACCTGGCCACAGCCATTCAACAGGCGTTACTGAATCACGAATCAGCCGGAAAACTGCTTCGCCACCCTTCCCGCGCTGTTGAAACCAGCTACTTCGGCATGGATGAAGAGACCGGGCTGGAGGTCCGTGCGCGCCCGGACCTTGAAGTTGAAGTTAACGGTGTGCGCATCGGCGTAGACCTCAAGACGATCAGCATGGGGCGAGTTAAGCAGGAAGGCCTTCGTGCCAAACTGCACCGGGAAATCATCGACCGTGATTACCACATCAGCGCTGCCATGTACTGCAATGTCGCCGACTTTGACCAGTTCTTCTGGATCTTCGTCAACAAAGACGAAGGCTATCACTGGGTGGCAGTGATCGAAGCGTCGGAAGATTTACTCGACCTCGGCCTGCTGGAGTACCAGCGCACCATGCGAGCACTGGCCCAGGCATACGACACCGATTGCTGGCCGGCGCCGGTCACTGAAGATTATAGCGACGAACTGAACGACTTCGACCTGCGCCGCCTTGAAGCGCTGCGTCTGGCTTAATGGAGGATTTGACCATGCAAAATACCAACATCATCGCCGCGGAGCAGGCCCCGAACACCATTTCTGCCAGCAATGCCGTATTCAACGTGCAGGCATTGGGACAACTAACCGCATTCGCTGACCTGATGGCACAGTCTGCCGTCACTGTTCCAAAACATCTGGCAGGTAAACCTGCCGACTGCATGGCGATCGTCATGCAGGCCATGCAATGGGGTATGAACCCTTACGCAGTGGCGCAGAAAACACACCTGGTCAACGGCGTGCTGGGTTACGAAGCACAATTAGTTAACGCGGTGATTTCCAGCTCAAGCGCCATTCAGGGGCGCTTCCATTACGAATACGGCGGTGACTGGGAAAAGATTGCCGGCCAGAAAGACGGGCGCGATGAGTTAGGCCTGTTTATCCGCGTCGGTGCAGTACTGAGAGGTGAAGCAGAGATCACCTGGGGTGAGCCAATCTACCTTGCGGACATCACCACCCGGAACTCACCGCTTTGGAAAACGGCACCGAAGCAGCAGATCGCTTACCTCGCGGTGAAGTACTGGGCGCGCCTGTACTGCCCGGAAGTCATCCTCGGTGTTTACAGCCCAGATGAAGTCGAGCCGCGCGCAGAGAAAGAGATTAACCCGGCGCCGCAGCGCGTAAACCTGAAAGAAATCTCAGGTGACACCGTCACAACCACCAGCAGCGCGCGCGAATCCTCGGTGAATGTTGACGCGATCGCTGACGAATTCCGGGATCGGATTGATGCTGCCGAGGACATCGACGCCGCTAAGGCCGTTGGTGAAGACATCAATCAGGCCAAGGCAACCCTGGGTTCAGCATTATTCACCGAACTTAAGAACAAAGCCACGCAGCGTTATCACCGGGTGAATGCTCGCAACAAAATCGAGGCGACGATTAACTCCCTGCCGTCTGCCGGCGAACCGGACGCAGCCGATTTGTTCACGAAGGCACAAGCAACGCTCACCGCTGCGCGCCGTCACCTCGGCGATGAACTGTATGAGCAGTTCCGCGTAACGCTCGACGACATGAAACCGGAATACGTTGGCTAACGGAGGTCGGCCCTGGCAGGGGCCGAATTATCAGCATGGTAGATAAATTTGAACGTCAGAAAGCGGTCGCTCATTACCTGCTCGAAAATCCGCAGGCCAGCGCCCCACAAATCAGTGAAGCGCTCTGCCTCACCGACCGGGCAACACGTTACATCATTGGCGTAATGACGGAGAGCGGAATGATTATCCGCACCCGGAATACTGTCGATGGCCGGATTCATAACTTCGTTGTGAGTGATTGGTATGCAGACGAGCTCGTCAATGGACCAACACAGGCCCCTACCGAGCACGGTCAATTACGACAGCTACAGTCAACGGCTACGCAACTGGAAAAACGCGGACTGTGGCGCCGGGCGGCTACGGTATGGGCGGAGCTATCCCGCCTCCAGAAAACGGTCACCGGCGTCGCCTTGATCGCCTCTCAACGTAACCGCTGCATTCGGAGGACCAAAGCATGAAGTTGATCAACCGAGGCTGTAAACAATCCCCACTCGCGTACCAGGCATGCGCCATCGCCCTGGCTACGCATCAGGAGCGCTACGGCGACTACGGGCGCAGCAAGATGAAAGAAACGTACACGGTGCGGGTTGAAGGCGTGAAGGTCTGGGTGGAAGTGGTCAACCGTAGCCGAAGCTATGTGGCCACAGCGATGACCGGGATGCGCCGGCTGCGTGCGCTGCCGGGCCAGGTATCTTGATTCTGGATTATCAATAACAATTGGCTGGCAGCTATATAATGGGTTGCCAGCAGGAGGCAAGATGGCAAAGCTTTTAAACCTGCAGGAATGGGCAAACTCCGTTTACGCCACTCCACCTTCTTTATCTACTCTTCGCCGCTGGGTTCGCGAGGGAAGAATTTACCCCGCCCCTGAGCGCCACGGTAAAGAGTATCGTCTGCATCCGGACTCAATTTACGTAGATCCGAGCAAAAAAAACTTACGCCACAAGGCACCGCGGCAGGAATTGCCGACGAAAGGCACTCTACTGGAGAGACTGAAATATGGCGAACAGGCCGGTACGTTACGACGCTAATCTGCCCCGTAATCTGACCTTTCGCAAAAGAGATAAGCTTTACTCATGGCGCAACCCGATCACCGGACAGGAAATATCACTGGGTCGGGTTGCCCGAAAAGATGCAGTTGCCCAGGCTATTGAGGCCAACAGCTACATCGATCAGAACTACCTACCATCTACGCTTCTTGAAAAAATAAAAGATGTGCCCACCTTTACGGTGTCGGCATGGCTGGAGCGCTATGCGGTAATTCTTGAGCGAAGGGAATTAAAACCAAACACAATGAAGGTACGGAAAAACCAGATAGCCACGATTAACGAAGAGTTCGGCAGGATCCCTCTGACTTCGGTGACAACAAAAGATATCGCTGAGTTTCTGGAGTACTACATCATCAGTGACAAGAAAAGTATGGCCTCCGGGCTGAGATCTGTATTGCTCGATATATTCAGGGAGGCAATTGTTGAGGGACGAATTGACAAGAATCCGGCGGAACCGACCAGAACCCCAACGCCAAAGGTCAAGCGTGAACGTCTTTTACTTGAACAGTTCATGGTGATCAGGGCGGCGGCTAACACTAACTCAGAGTGGGCGGCAAGCGCCTGCGACCTAGCACTGGTTACTGGGCAGCGAAGAGAGGATGTCTCGATGTTCAGATTCAGCGACGTGATTGATGGTAGGTTATTCGTGACACAGGAAAAAACGGGGCATAAGCTGGCTATCCCACTCGATTTACGACTAGACGCGGCAAACCTTGTATTGAAGGATGTTATCGAACAGTGCAGAGAGAATAACCCATCCGATTTTATGCTTTATTCATCGGTGAGGCGCGGCGGAAGGAAGCCAGGGCCATTAACTCCAGATGGGCTGACACAGGCATTTTCAGACACGAGGGATTCAACTGGGTTAAAGTTTGGCCCCAACCCTCCTACCTACCATGAGATCAGGAGCTTGGCTGGTAGACTTTATGAAAAGGAACGTGGTGCAGATTTTGCGCAGCGCCTGTTAGGACACAAAAATTTAACAATGACGCAAAAATACCTAGACGCACGCGGTGCAGAGTATGATATGGTTTAAACAGGATATAATTATTTCGGGTGATTTTCGGGGAATTTCGGGTAACACCTAAAAATATCCAGCAAAAACAGGAAGATAAAAAGAGACCGAATACGATTCCTGTATTCGGTCCAGGGAAATGGCTCTTGGGAGAGAGCCGTGCGCTAAAAGTTGGCATTAATGCAGGCTAAGTCGCCATGCTTTATAAGAATAGATGACCGTGACAGGTTTTCCAGTCCGCAGCCCTTGCGAGCGGAAAATTTTCGTCAATGAAACGGCATAATGAAAAAAAACCGCAGCCATTTCTCGAGAATGATTGCGGTTTTTTATTGATTATTAAACAGATAGACGATCAGCAGAGCTTCTCAGCACGTTCAATAAATGGTGCCAGGCTCATCTTCACTCCCGGTTGGGCAGGATCGTCAATCTGAATAATGCTCAGCGGCTGTGCCTGGGTTTTACCCGCCTTAACCTGCTGCTCGGCCACATCATTGAGCGGATACTGCACCAGCGTACTGGGGTTAATCACGTATAGCGCGTGCCCAGGGCGGCAGGTCAGCATCACCTCCTCACGGTTGAAAGCCCACTTCTCCTTCCCCACCTCAAATCGACTCACGGTGATGACCTGAGCGGCCAGCGCGCTGCCGGAAGCGGTTAATAACAACAAAGACAGAATAATTTTTTTCATAGTTCGCCAGTTTGATTAAAAAGGTTCCCAGGTCGCGAAGAGACTGACGCACGCCAGCACCAGTGCCCCCAATACAATTTCCGCCTGCGTGGTGCGGAGGAACAGACGCTGTGCCAGCCCCTGCGGCGTCGATGCCATGCGTGGCACTAACAGATAGCGGTTTAGTAGCGCCAGCGCGACCATCAACGCAACGAGCCCCATCTTCACCCAAAGTGCGATACCGTACGGCGTGGCGACGGTCAGCCCCCCTTGAATGAGCCAACTATTGATCAACCCCGTCACCAGCGCTCCGGCAACGGCCAGATGGCCGTAGCGGGAATAGCGCATCATCGTACCGATAGCCGCCTTACGCCAGCGTCCTTTCGCCAGTCGCAGGCAGTAGAGAAACGGCACCAGCCCGCCAACCCACGCCGCCGCACACAGCAAATGCAGCGCATGATTAACACGCTGCAGCGCGCCCGCCGCGCCGTCATACATGGCCGCATGGCCCACGCCAGCCAGCAGGATAAACTGCGCGACACAGAGAAGCAAAAGCCGTCGCATCATCTGCCGCGGCCGCACCCAGGCGATGCCCAATGCAACCCAGGACAGCACGATTTCCCACAGCCAGACGCCGCCAAACTGCGTATGCAGCACCGCTTGCCAGACGTCGGGACGCCAGGTGTCAGACCAGCCCTCCCCCATCAACCCGCCCTGCACCACCAGCATCAGCATCGCCGAAAGCGCGCTAACGGCCAATGCGCTACGCAGTAGCTGGGCAAAGCGCTGAATCAACAGGCGACGCAGCGCGGAGGGTGCCCACCAGCCCGCGTAAAGCGTGCAGCCAAAAGCGACCATCAAGGCCGCAAAGTGAACAAAACGCAGCGCAATATACAGTGCCGTTAGCATCGTTACTTCACGCTAAACTGATATTGGCCTTTGGTCTTATGCCCGTCGACCGACACCACATGCCACGCGACGGTATAGAGACCAGGCATGAGCGTCTGGGTCAGCGGCACAACCAGCTGCATTTTATTGCTCTCGCTGCGAACCGGTTTGCCAGTAGCGACCGTCTGATGATCCGGTCCGGTTAGCGTCACGCCGCTAAAATGGGGCTCAATGCCTTCGGAGAAATTCAGCGTCAGCGCCTGCGGTGCAGGGCTTACCTCAGTGTTTGCTGCGGGCGTTTGCTGTTGCAGATGGGCGTGCGCCCAGACGGATGAGGCGCTCAAAAGGCCAAGAGTAAAAAGCATGGTGCAGAGCGCGCGGGGTGCGGTGAAGTTCATTTCCATCATTCCCTTTTGTTATCAATATAAGTCAAAGAATAACGCTGTATAATGTTCACGTCGAGATGGGTGCCCTGCGGACTTGCCATTTTGCGAGACTCTTAGTAACTTTTGCGCGATATTCCAAGGAGAAAAGCATGCAAACCAACCTGGCAGCCCTGCCTCAGCAGGAGATGGACAAAGTTAACGTTGACCTGGCCGCAGCGGGCGTTGCGTTCAAAGAGCGCTATAACATGCCGGTCGTTGCCGAAGTCGTCGAACGCGAGCAGCCTGCGCACCTGCGCGACTGGTTCCGCGAGCGTCTCATTGCACACCGTCTGGCTTCCGTAAATCTCTCACGCCTGCCGTATGAACCGAAAACCAAATAATGCTTACTGTTAGTGACAGTTCCTTACGTCAGATTTGATACCTTGTTAGAATAAAAGCCCACAGACGACGTGTTGAAGGATGCAACTATGCTGACATGGACTATTGCTGCAGCGCAATATACGCCCAGAACGGGAGATGTTGCTGAAAACATTACCCGCCATCTGCGTTTTATTGATGCCGCCGCCGAGCAGGCCTGTAAGGTGCTTATTTTTCCGGAACTCTCCCTTACGGGCTCAGCTGACGAGCACGCCCTGCCTGCCCCGCCGCCCGACAGCCAGCTTCGCCCGCTTCGCGATGCTGCACAGCGCCACCGGATGACGATCATCGCCGGGCTGCCGATGGAAAAGGAAGGGCAACGGATTAAGGGGATCGTTATTTTTACCCCCGATGACGCGGCGCCGTCCAAACATCAGCAGGGCCATGGCACCTGTCTGGCACCGGGATCTGATCAGATAAGCGTTTTTGAACTTAACACCGAAGGCTGTGAGCTGTCTCACCAGGCCTCGTTGCTGGCAACCGTCAGCTGTATGGCCGAACTTCAGCAGCAGCGTACGACCCAGCGTTTACAGCGCTTTGCCCACAAATATGCCATCGCGGTATTAAAATCCAACTACGGCTGCGGCACGTTCTCCGGCGGCAGCGCGCTGTGGGATGAAAACGGCCAGCTGATCGTCCGCGCCGACGCCGGCGAACTGCTGGTAACCGGCAGAAAAAGCGCCCAGGGTTGGCAAGGCGAGATCATTCCTTTACGCTAGACGCTTTGGCCGGGAGTTCGCCATGCTGCGCGTTATCGATACCGAAACCTGCGACCTGCAAGGAGGCGTCGTTGAGATTGCCTCCGTCGATGTTATTGACGGAAAAATCGTCAACCCCATGAGTCATCTGGTTCGCCCCGACCGCCCCATCAGCGCACAGGCCATGGCGATTCACCATATCAGCGAAGAGATGGTAGCCGATAAGCCATGGATTGAAGAGGTAGTGCCGTTTTATCAGGGCAGTCCCTGGTATGTTGCTCACAACGCCAGCTTTGACCGCCGCGTGCTGCCTGAGATGAACGGCGAGTGGATCTGCACCATGAAAATGGCGCGCCGCCTGTGGCCAGGTATCAAGTACAGCAACATGGCGCTGTATAAATCCCGTAAGCTGAGCGTCGCAACCCCGCCGGGGCTGCATCACCACCGCGCGCTTTACGACTGCTACATTACCGCCGCACTGCTGATTGATATTATTCAAGCCTCCGGGTGGACGCCGGAACAAATGGTCGACGTCACCGGGCGCCCGGCGCTGCTGCGTACGTTTACCTTCGGTAAATATCGCGGGCAGGAAGTCGCCGAAGTGGCTAAAAACGATCCGGGCTACCTGCGCTGGCTGTTTAACAACCTCGACCGCATGAGCCCGGAACTGCGTTTGACGCTAAAACACTATCTCGAGGGCTAGCTAGCGCTCCGCACGCCCTGGCAGCGTCCCCTGCGCCAGGGCAATCAGGAACGCGAACTCCAGCGCCACACCCTCATAGCTTTTATAGCGCCCCGACTTACCGCCGTGGCCGGCATCCATTTCGGTACACAGCAGCAGCAGATTGTCATCAACCTTCAGCTCGCGTAGCTTCGCCACCCACTTTGTCGGCTCCCAGTACTGAACCTGCGAGTCGTGCAGCCCGCTGGTGACCAGCAGATGCGGGTAAGCCTGCGCCCGCACGTTGTCATACGGGCTATACGATTTCATATAGCGATAGTAGGTTTCATCCTGCGGATTGCCCCACTCCTCAAACTCGCCGGTGGTCAGCGGGATAGACTCATCCAGCATGGTTGTCACCACATCGACAAACGGCACCTGCGCCACTACGCCGTGGAACAGCTCGGGGCGTTCGTTGATCGCCGTTCCCATCAGCATCCCGCCCGCGCTGCCGCCCATGCCATAACACAGCGACGGAGCACCGAATCCCTTCGCCAGCAGGGCATCGCAGACGTCGAGATAGTCATTAAAGGTATTTTTCTTCTTCAGGAATTTGCCGTCTTCATACCACTGCTGCCCCAGCTCGCCGCCGCCGCGAACATGGGCAATGGCGAAGACAAAACCACGGTCGAGCAGGCTAAGACGGCTGCTGCTGAAATCAGCATCCATGCTCGCACCGTAAGAACCGTAGCCATAGACCAGCAACGGATTCTTGCCGGAACGGAAATGCTCATGCCGATACACCAGCGAAACCGGGACTTCCACCCCGTCGCGCGCGGTGATCCACAGGCGTTCACTGCGGTAGCGGCTGGCGTCGAAGCCTTTAACCTCCTGCTGTTTCAGCACGCGGCGTTCACCGCTGTCCATATCCAGCTCAAACAGGGTATCCGGCGTGGTCATCGACGAGTAGCCATAGCGCAGGCAGGCCGTTTCTGGCTCCGGGTTATAGGCAATCCAGGTCACATAGGCCGGATCGTCAAAGGCGATGGCCGTTTCTTTGTGAGTCTGCCGATGGATCTGCCGCAGGCTTGTCAGGCCACGCTGGCGCTCTTCAACCACCAGCCAGTCACGAAACAGGGTGAAATCTTCCAGCATGACGGCATCACGCGCGGCAATCAGCGTCTGCCAGTTGGCCTCTTCCCCACTGACGCCACGATAAAGGCCAAAGTTCTTACCGTCGCGGTTAGAACGCATGTAGAAATGCCCCTGGTAATGGTCGAGACTGTATTCATGATCTTTGCGGCGGGCCAGGAACGTTTGCGGACGAGCGTCGGGATTATCGGCGTCGAGCAGCTGCATTTCACTGGTGGTGGCGCTGGAGAGCGCAATCACCACAAACTGGCGTGATGACGTTTTATGCAGGCTGACGTAAAAGGTGTCGTCCTGTTCTTCATAGATCAGGCAATCCTGCTCAGGCGCCGTACCAACCTGATGACGCCAGACCTGCCACGGCAGCAGCGTTGTCGGATGCTGGCGAACGTAATAGAGTGAGCGCGAGTCGTTGGCCCACACCACGCCCGGTGAGACGTCTTCAATCACCTCAGGCAGCCAGGTTTCGTTAGCCAGATGGCGAAGGCGTAGGCTGTACTGGCGGCGGGAGAGAAAGTCTTCCGTGACCGCCAGCAGGTTGTTATCAGGCGCGACGTTCAGCCCGCCGAGGGCATAGAACTCACTGCGCGCAGCGCGCTTATTTTCATCAAGCAGCAGCGACCAGTTTTCTTCGCCTGGAGCCTGTCGCTGATAGATAGCGTACTCCTGGCCTGGCTCAAAAATCTGCCGGTAGCGGTAGCCGTTTTTACAATACGGGGCCGACACTTCCCGCGGCGGAATGCGATCGACAATCTCCTTAAGCACGCGATCCTGCAAACTGCGCTGGCTCGACATCACCTCGCGACCGTAGGCGTTCTCCTGCTGTAAATACTCCATCACGGCGGGCTTCGTGCGAGTGTCGTCACGCAGCCAGTAGTAATGATCAACGCGCGTATCGCCATGTAAGGTCATGGCGTGGGATATCCGTTTTGCTTTTGGCGGCATCTCGTTATTCTTCTGTTTTAGTCACACCCTCTAAGGGTGGACAAATTCAACGTTGATGCAAGCAAAACCTGCAAGATTGCACTTAAAGCTGCTGTTTTTGCTGTTGTAAATCGCGCTCGATGCTTTCGCGCACTTCTGACGGCAGCTTCAGCGCCTCGCCCAGCTCATCCAGATAGCGACGTTCCATAAAGTGATCGATGTCGATTGCCGCGCAGCTCACATAGTACAGCTCAAGCGCCTCTTCTTCGTTATGCACGTCGCGCGCCAGCCGCTGCGGATCGAGCGGTTGTTCAATTGCCTGCGCAATCAGCGCACGGCCCTGCGCTTCCACGCCGGCATCGCGCAGCTGTTGTTCAATCGAAGCCTGCTCTTTAGCATCAATATGGCCATCGCTTTTTGCGGCAAACACCAGCGCCAGAATCAAACGCTCGGTACGCACATCCAGCGGCGCGGCCGGTTGGCCATACTTCGCTTCTGCCGGCGTCGAACCGCGTAGCTGATCTTTGTATTTGTTCCACAGCACGCTCCCGGCGACCGCACCGCCGCCCACCAGCAGCGCGCCAGTACCATACTTCGCCAGCATTTTCCGCGATGATTTACTGGCAAGGAGCAGCCCTGCCAGACCACCTAACGCTCCCGGCACCAGCATTTCGCCAAGAGCGCCTTTCCCATTACCCGATGATTTGCCCAACAGTGATTGCAGTTGATTAAGCCAGCCAGACATATGACCCCCAGTATAAATTCATGAGAAGCTTAGCCTATGCGAGCAGACGTCAGAATATGTCTGGTACAGATAAAGATGTGCAAATTTAACGCGATAGCCGCGCTGCCGCGTCGACAACAAGACAGACGCAAACGTTTTCGTTTATAATGCGACAAATTTTTGTCAGACGGTGGAATAGGTAAATGACGTTATTAGGCACAGCTCTGCGTCCGGCGGCGACGCGCGTAATGCTTTTGGGTTCCGGTGAGTTAGGTAAAGAAGTCGCCATTGAATGCCAGCGATTAGGGATTGAAACCATCGCCGTCGATCGCTACGCCGATGCGCCAGCGATGCACGTAGCACACCGCTCATACGTTATCAATATGCTTGACGGAGCGGCGCTGAAGGCGCTGGTCGAGCAAGAGAAACCGGATTTTATCGTACCGGAAATCGAAGCGATCGCGACCGACATGCTGATTGCGCTGGAACAGGACGGGCAGCGCGTTGTGCCCTGCGCACGCGCCACTCAGTTGACCATGAATCGCGAAGGCATTCGTCGTCTGGCTGCCGAACAGCTTAAGCTGCCGACCTCAGCCTACTATTTTGCCGATAGCGAAGCACAGTTTCGCCAGGCGGTAGCCACCATCGGCCTGCCGTGTATCATCAAGCCAGTGATGAGCTCCTCCGGCAAGGGGCAGACGTTTATTCGCCGTGAAGATCAGCTGACGCAGGCATGGCAGTATGCGCAGGAAGGTGGCCGCGCAGGGGCTGGCCGGGTGATCGTCGAAGGCGTCGTGAATTTTGACTTTGAAATTACGCTGCTGACGGTGAATGCCGTCGACGGCGTGCACTTCTGCGCACCGGTAGGCCATCGTCAGGAAGACGGCGATTATCGCGAATCCTGGCAACCGCAGCAGATGAGCGAGCTGGCGCTGGAACGCGCGCAGGCAATCGCTCGCGACGTGGTACTGGCACTGGGCGGTTATGGTCTGTTTGGCGTTGAGCTGTTTGTCTGCGGCGACGACGTGGTGTTCAGTGAAGTTTCTCCTCGCCCGCACGATACCGGTATGGTTACGCTCATTTCACAGGATGTGTCTGAGTTCGCGCTGCACGTCCGCGCATTTCTGGGCCTGCCTATCGGCGCCATTCGTCAGTACGGCCCTTCTGCCTCTGCCGTGCTGCTGCCAAAACTGACCAGCCGTAACGTGACCTTTGATAAGGTCCATCATGCGCTTGGCGCGGGGATACAGCTACGTCTGTTTGGCAAACCGGATATTGACGGTTCGCGGCGGATGGGCGTCGCACTGGCTACCGGCGACAGCGTAGAACAGGCGGTGGAACGGGCAAAAATCGCCGCCGCCGCCGTGATTATCCAGGGATAAAAAAAGCGGGCCGCTAACGCGTGCCCGCTCTTTTTTTGTCCTACCCGGTCAGTTAACCGGGTAAGGCAAACACCTTACAGTTTCGCGCCTTCAACCGCTTCGCGAGCCAGTTTGGTGATGCGATCGTAGTCGCCAGCTTCCAGCGCGTCGGCCGGAACCAGCCAGGAACCGCCGATGCACAGTACGCTTTTCAGCGCCAGATAGTCACGGTAGTTCGCCGGAGAGATGCCGCCAGTCGGGCAGAAACGGATATGAGAGAACGGACCTGCGATAGCCTGCAGCGCTTTCACACCGCCGTTCGCTTCAGCCGGGAAGAATTTGAATTCTTTCAGGCCGTGCTGCATACCCAGCATCAGTTCAGAAACGGAGCTAATACCCGGGATCAGCGGAATAGTACCCGCGGTTGCCGCTTTCAGCAGCTCATCGGTCAGGCCCGGGCTGATAGCAAACTGCGCGCCCGCATCGGTCACTTCTTTCAGCTGCTGTGCGTTGGTCACGGTACCCGCGCCCACGATAGCATCCGGCACTTCTTTCGCAATCGCGCGGATAGCGTCCATTGCGCACTCTGTACGCAGCGTCACTTCCAGTACGCGTACGCCGCCAGCAACCAGTGCTTTCGCCATCGGTACGGCGTGCTCAAGCTTTTTCACCACGATGACCGGCACTACCGGGCCAGTGGTCAGGATTGCTTCTGCAGTTGTTTTCCAGTTTTTCATCAGAATTATTCTCTCGCCAGATCTACAAAACGTGTCAACTTAAAAGGTAATACAGGTTGCGCCCTGCTCTGCGCCGGACAGTTTTTCCCGTAATGCGCCAAACAGTTCACGGCCTGTCCCCACGCGCGAGGCGCTCAGATCGGGAATATGCGGCTGACGCGCGGCCAGCTCAGCGTCATCAACCAGCAGCGTCAGCTCGCCGGTCTGACCGTTCACGCGAATCATGTCACCGTCGCGGACTTTCGCCAGCAGGCCACCATCATAGGCTTCAGGGGTGACGTGAATCGCTGACGGCACTTTACCGGATGCACCGGACAGTCGTCCATCGGTGACCAACGCAATTTTGAAACAGCGGTCCAATAATACACCAAGTGGCGGCATAAGTTTATGTAATTCTGGCATGCCGTTCGCTTTTGGTCCTTGATGACGCACAACCACCACGCAATCTTTATCCAGCAGACCCGCCTCAAAGGCCGGCAGAACATCGTGCTGACTTTCAAAGACCACGGCCGGTGCCTCAATAATCTGGTTTTCCACCGGCACTGCAGAGGTTTTCATCACCGCGCGGCCAAGGTTACCGCTCAGCACTTTGGTGCCGCCGTGTTTAGAGAACGGCTTGTCGAAGCTGGCGATGATGCTGTCGTCCAGCGAGGCGTTTGCGCCTTCACGCCAGTCCAGTTTGCCATTATTGAGCCACGGTTCCATGGTGTAGTGGGACAGACCAAAACCGGCGACGGTATTCACGTCTTCGTGCAGCAGGCCGCCTTTCAACAGTTCACGTACCATCACCGGTACGCCGCCAGCCGCCTGGAAGTGGTTGATATCTGCCGGGCCGTTCGGATACAGACGCGCCATCAGTGGTACAACGTCAGACAGTTCAGAGAAGTCGTCCCAGTTGATGATAATGCCCGCCGCGCGTGCCATCGCCACCAGATGCATGGTGTGGTTCGTTGAGCCGCCGGTCGCCAGCAGAGCAACGATACCGTTGACCACCACTTTTTCGTCAATCATTTTACCCAGCGGCATCCATTCGTTGCCGTTGCCGGTCATACGCGTGACCTGGCGTGCCGCCGCAGCGGTCAATTCGGCGCGCAGCGGGGCGTCCGGGTGGACAAACGAAGAACCCGGCAGCTGCATGCCCATGAACTCAATCACCATCTGGTTGGTGTTGGCGGTACCATAGAAAGTACAGGTACCCGGTGCGTGGTAGGACGCGGCTTCTGATTCAAGCAGCGCATTGCGATCCACCTTGCCTTCCGCATAAAGCTGGCGGATACGGACTTTTTCTTTGTTTGGCAGACCGCTGGCCATCGGGCCTGATGGGATGAAGATAGACGGCAGGTGGCCAAAGGAGAGCGCAGCCATCGCCAGCCCCGGGACGATTTTATCGCACACGCCGAGGTATAGCGCGCCGTCAAACATATTGTGAGACAGGCCAACGGCGGCGGACATGGCGATCACTTCACGGCTAAGCAGCGAAAGTTCCATCCCGTCCTGACCCTGAGTGACGCCGTCGCACATTGCCGGAACGCCGCCAGCAACCTGCCCGACCGCGTTCACGCTGTGCAGCGCTTTACGGATGATATCCGGGTAATGCTCGTACGGCTGGTGGGCCGACAGCATGTCGTTATAGGAGGTAATGATCGCGATATTGTTACGCAACATGCTTTTCAGCGACGCTTTATCGTCTGCCTGACAGGCAGCAAAACCGTGTGCCAGGTTGCCACAGGCAAGCTGGGAGCGGTGAACCGTTTCAGTTTTTGCCTGCTCGATACGTGCGAGATAAGCCGCGCGCGTGTCGCGAGAGCGTTCGATAATGCGATTTGTTACCCGTAACATTACAGAGTTCATAAAGGCTCCTTAAAATTTTTCTGTCCAGGCTACGACCTACTGCGGTTTATTTATTGATCTGATTAAGAGATAAATGCCCGAATAGCGCAGCTCAGAGGCAAAGGTCTGCCCGCAGTGTAATAAAAAAAGCCCCGGGGGTGAATCCTCCCGGGGCTTAAATGGGTAAAAAAAGCACGACTTGCTGTGTTAGATCATGTTACCGGTAAAATAACTCTTCCGGATTACAGCGACGCCTTACTCAAACTCGTTCCAGGAACGGCCGTCGCGGGTGATCATCGCCACAGAGGCAACCGGCCCCCAGGTCCCTGCCTGGTAAGGTTTCGGCGCGTCGTTGTCGCTTGCCCACGCTTCAGTAATGGAGTCAACCCACTTCCAGGCTTCTTCCACTTCGTCGCGGCGTACGAACAGCGCCTGGATACCGCGCATCGTCTCCAGCAGCAGGCGTTCGTAAGCATCGGCAAGGTGCGTTTGGTTAAAGGTTTCCGAGTAGCTCAGATCCAGCTTAGTCACCTGCAGGTTATGCTTGTGCTCAAGCCCCGGCACCTTGTTAAGGATCTGAATATCCACGCCTTCGTCCGGCTGCAGACGAATGGTCAGCTTGTTCTGCGGCAGTTCAGGCCAGGTCTCTTTGAACAGATTCAGTTCAGGGTTTTTGAAGTAAACGACGACTTCAGAGCATTTGGTCGGCAGACGTTTACCGGTACGCAGGTAGAACGGCACGCCCGCCCAGCGCCAGTTGTCGATATCTACGCGGATAGAGACGAAGGTTTCCGTGCTGCTGGACTTGTTCGCGCCCTCTTCCTCGAGGTAGCCCGGCACTTTCTGGCCCTGGGCAAATCCGGCGGTGTACTGACCGCGAACGGTTTTATCACGCACGTTGCTGCGGTCGATACGGCGGAGCGACTTCAGGACTTTCACCTTCTCATCACGAATGCTGTCGGCGGTCAGATCGGACGGCGGCGCCATCGCAATCATGCACAGAATTTGCAGCAGGTGGTTCTGGATCATGTCGCGCATTTGACCGGCCTGGTCGAAGTAACCCCAGCGGCCTTCAATGCCAACTTCCTCGGCGACGGTGATTTCCACGTGATCGATGGTGCGGTTATCCCAGTTATTCACAAACAGGGAGTTAGCAAAGCGCAGCGCCAGCAGGTTCAGTACCGTTTCTTTACCCAGATAGTGGTCAATACGGTAAACCTGGCACTCTTCAAAGTATTCACCGACCTGGTCGTTGATCTCACGTGAAGTTTCCAGTGAAGTACCCAGCGGTTTTTCCATGACCACGCGCGCCGGTTTGGCGTTCAGCTTCGCTTCGCCCAGGCCGCGGCAGATGGCGCCAAACGTGCTTGGCGGCATCGCGAAATAGTTGATGGTGGTGCGATTTTTTTGATCGAGCATCTCGCCAAGACGCGCAAATGCCGGGGCATCATTGACATCGAGGTTGCAGAAATCAAGACGTGCGCTGAGGGTGTCCCACAAACCTTCATCGATTTTTTCTTTCATAAAGGTTTCGAGCGCTTCACGGACAACTTTGGTGTATGCCGCTTTATCCCAGTCGGCGCGGCCTACGCCGATAATCCGCGTCTGCGGATTAATCTGGCCGGCTTTTTCAAGCTGGTACAGGGAAGGCAGCAGTTTCCGGCGGGCAAGATCGCCCTTCGCGCCGAAAATGACCAGATCGCATGCCTGGGCCGTTTGCGTTACCGCCATGTCATTCTCCTCAGTTTATATTCCCGGTTCTATGCCAGGCTATCTCCCCGTTATCGCCCGGGTTTCCCCGGAAAATCACGGATATCGTTGTAATTTTCTTACGGTGCACTGTACTGTGTTTACGAAATTGCCGAAACCCTTTAACGCCTTTCAGCGCCGCCGATCGCACAATTCGGAACCAGCAGGGCAACGACGCTTAGGCAATGCGACAGTTTTGTTCGTTCTTTCGCCTGAAGGGCGTCGGTTAAAATACGACACCGATCATGTAATGAAAAAAAACAACATCTTTTGCTGTTACTCTTCACTTTTCATTCCGCTTCAAGCGTATATTCTTGCTAAAACGCCTGCAGATTTCACCCATTAATGGAATCGTTTCAATCTATGAGCACCTTGTCACGATGAACATGCTGGAAAGAATCCAGTCCCAGCTGGAAAACCTTAGCAAATCCGAGCGAAAAGTCGCGGAAGTTATTCTGGCGGCCCCCGAACAGGCAATCCACTCAAGCATTGCCGCCCTCGCTCTGGAAGCTGAGGTAAGCGAACCGACCGTTAACCGCTTCTGCCGCAGCCTGGAAACCAAAGGCTTTCCTGATTTTAAACTGCATCTTGCCCAAAGTCTGGCCAACGGTACACCGTATGTTAATCGTAATGTAGATGAGGATGACAGCGTCGAGGCGTATACGGCAAAAATTTTTGAGTCAGCGATGGCCAGCCTCGCCCACGTGCGTCAGTCGCTCGACATGTCGGCGGTGAATCGCGCCGTCGACCTGCTGACTCAGGCAAAGAAAATCGCCTTTTTCGGGCTGGGTTCCTCCGCCGCCGTGGCGCATGACGCCATGAACAAGTTTTTCCGCTTTAACGTGCCGGTTATCTATTCCGATGACATTGTTTTGCAACGAATGAGCTGTATGAATTGCAGCGATGACGACGTTGTGGTGCTGATTTCCCATACCGGCAGGACCAAGAGTCTGGTTGAGGTTGCGCAGGTGGCGCGTGAAAACGATGCTATGGTCATTGCCATCACCTCCTCAGGGACGCCGCTGGCCAGAGAGGCCACCCTCGCTATCACGCTGGACGTTCCTGAAGATACCGATATTTATATGCCCATGGTGTCGAGGCTGGCCCAGCTCACCGTCATTGATGTGCTGGCAACCGGCTTTACCCTGCGCCGTGGAGCAAAATTCAGGGATAACTTGAAGCGAGTCAAAGAAGCGTTAAAGGAATCGCGGTTTGATAAAGAACTATCGACACACAGCGATAATCACTAAAAGCGATAAAAAAGCGTCATTTATTTAAGCATTCGGTAACGCATTATTGGCATATTGCCGAATTCCTGTTCACGCAACACCTGAGTTGTACTAGTCAACGGAGTATTACATGTCCAGAAGGCTTCGCAGAACCAAGATCGTCACCACGTTAGGCCCAGCAACCGATCGCGACAACAACCTTGAGAAAGTCATTTCCGCCGGCGCTAACGTCGTCCGTATGAACTTCTCTCACGGTACGCCTGAAGATCATCAGCTACGTGCCGACAAAGTCCGCGAAATTGCAGCAAAACTGGGGCGCCATGTAGCCATCCTTGGCGATCTGCAAGGACCAAAAATTCGCGTATCAACCTTCAAAGAAGGCAAAGTTTTCCTCAACATCGGCGATAAATTCCTGCTCGACGCCAACCTAAGCAAAGGTGAAGGCGATAAAGAGAAAGTGGGCATCGACTACAAAGGTCTGCCTGCCGACGTGGTACCGGGCGATATCCTGCTGCTCGATGATGGCCGCGTACAGCTGAAAGTACTGGAAATCCAGGGCATGAAGGTGTTCACCGAAGTGACCGTGGGCGGCCCGCTTTCCAACAACAAAGGCATCAACAAGTTAGGCGGTGGCCTCTCGGCAGAAGCTCTGACCGACAAAGATAAAGCGGACATCCACACGGCCGCCAAAATTGGCGTTGATTACCTGGCCGTCTCCTTCCCGCGCTGCGGCGAAGACCTGAACTACGCTCGCCGCCTGGCCCGTGAAGCGGGTTGCGATGCGAAAATCGTTGCCAAAGTGGAACGTGCGGAAGCCGTCTGCAGCCAGGACGCGATGGACGACATCATCCTGGCGTCCGACGTGGTGATGGTTGCCCGTGGTGACCTCGGCGTTGAAATCGGCGACCCGGAGCTGGTAGGCATCCAGAAAGCATTGATTCGTCGCGCTCGTCAATTGAACCGTTCCGTGATTACCGCGACCCAGATGATGGAGTCAATGATCACCAACCCAATGCCTACCCGTGCGGAAGTTATGGACGTGGCCAACGCCGTGCTGGACGGTACCGATGCGGTCATGCTGTCAGCAGAAACTGCAGCAGGCCAGTACCCATCTGAAACCGTAGCGGCCATGGCGCGCGTTTGCCTGGGCGCAGAGAAGATCCCCAGCATCAACGTTTCTAAACACCGTCTGGACGTGCAGTTCGACAACGTGGAAGAAGCGATTGCCATGTCAGCAATGTATGCGGCTAACCACCTGAAAGGCGTGACCGCCATCATCACCATGACCGAGTCCGGCCGTACCGCGCTGATGACCTCACGTATCACCTCCGGGCTGCCTATCTTCGCGATGTCCCGCCATGAGCGTACGTTGAACCTGACAGCGCTGTACCGCGGCGTGACGCCAGTCTTCTTCGACAGCGAATGTGACGGCGTTGCGGCGGCACACGACGCGGTAAATCTGCTGCGTGATAAAGGCTATCTGATGTCTGGCGACCTGGTTATCGTGACCCAGGGCGACGTGATGAGCACCGTGGGTTCAACCAACACCACGCGTATTCTGACCGTTGAGTAAGTTATTCTCGCGATAAAAAAACCGGACGATGTCCGGTTTTTTTATCTGCGTAGCCCGGCCAAGCGTAGCGCCGCTGGAAAGGCTCGGTGCCGCCCCGTCGTCGCATTGCTCGGACGGGCTACGGGGCTATTTCTTTTTCTTTGGATAGAGTTCTTTACGCTGATACGGCTCGGTTTCACCCGGCTTGCGCGTTTTCAGCAGCTTCAGGATCCACGTGTACTGCTCAGTATGTGGCCCAACGAAAATCTCCACCTCTTCGTTCATTCGACGCGCAATGGTGTTGTCATCCGCTTCCAGCAGGTCATCCATCGGTGGTCGAACCAGAATGGTCAGACGATGCGTTTTGCCATCATAAACCGGGAACAGCGGCACCACGCGCGCGCGGCACACCTTCATCAGACGGCCAATCGCCGGCAGCGTGGCTTTATAGGTAGCAAAGAAATCCACGAACTCGCTGTGCTCCGGGCCGTGATCCTGGTCCGGCAGATAGTAGCCCCAGTAGCCCTGACGGACGGACTGAATAAACGGCTTGATGCCGTCGTTACGGGCGTGCAGACGACCGCCAAAACGACGACGAACGGTGTTCCAGACGTAGTCGAAGACTTTGTTGCCCTGATTATGGAACATCGCCGCCATTTTTTGCCCCTGCGAGGCCATCACCATTGCCGGGATATCCACACCCCAGCCGTGCGGTACCAGGAAAATGACGTTTTCGCCATTGGCGCGGAGTTCATCGATAATCTCCTGCCCCTGCCAGTCGAGGCGCGGCAGAATTTTTTCAGGCCCTTTCAACGCCAGTTCGGCCATCATGACCATTGCCTGCGGCGCGGTGGCAAACATCTCATCAATAATGGCTTCGCGCTCGGCTTCGCTTTTATCCGGGAAGCAATACAGCAGATTGATCTGAGCACGACGGCGAGCGCTGCGGCCAAATTTACCCGCCAGGCGACCGAGCTTACCCAGAATAGGGTCACGAATTTTTGCCGGTACGTAAGCGATCCCCGCAAATGCCAGCACGCCTAACCAGGCACCCCAGTATTGAGGATGGCGGAAAGATTTCTCAAACTCGGGAATATATTCACTGGTATTTTTTTTCGTTTCCATGCCTGTTCCAGGTTCGAATTATCGGGTCGGTGCGAATAATCAAATAGTGTAGCGAGGCAGAATGCTTCGCACAAAAGAAAAAGCCGACGCCATAGTGACGTCGGCTCTGAACGCATACTTCTTAGTCGAAACTAGTCAAAACGCAGCTGCGGCAGAACCTGTTTCACCTGCGCCAGATAGTCGGTACGGTCTGAGCCGGTCAGCCCTTCGGTACGCGGTAATTTCGCCGTCAGCGGGTTAACCGCCTGTTGGTTAATCCACACTTCATAATGCAGGTGCGGGCCGGTTGAACGACCGGTATTACCGGAAAGCGCAATACGATCGCCGCGTTTGACTTTCTGTCCCGGTTTCACCAGCAGCTTACGCAGGTGCATATAGCGCGTGGTGTAGGTACGACCGTGACGCAGCGCCACATAGTAGCCGGCTGCACCGCTACGCTTCGCCACCACCACTTCTCCGTCACCGACGGCCAGCACTGGCGTCCCCTGCGGCATCGCAAAGTCAACGCCGCGGTGTGGCGCAACGCGGCCGGTCACCGGGTTCAGGCGGCGCGGGTTAAAGTTAGACGACACGCGGAACTGACGCGCGGTCGGGAAGCGCAGGAAGCCTTTCGCCAACCCGGTGCCGCTACGATCGTAGAATTTACCGTCCTCAGCGCGAATAGCGTAATAGTCTTTACCGTCGGAGCGCAGACGCACGCCAAGAAGCTGGCTCTGTTCACGCTTGCCGTCGAGCATTTCGCGCGACATCAGCACCGAGAACTGATCGCCTTTTTTCAGCTTACGGAAGTCCATCTGCCACTGCATGGCTTTGATCACCGCGCTCACTTCCGCGCTGGTTAACCCGGCGCTGGTCGCGCTGGAGACAAAGCTGCCGCCGACGGTGCCGTTGATCAAGCTATTAACCCAGTCGCCCTGCTGCATCTCGCTGCTCATTTTGAAACCGTTTGCAACGCGATCGTAGGTGCGGGTTTCACGACGCGACATTTCCCAGGTTAAACGCTGGAGATCGCCATCATCGTTCAAGGTCCAGGAGAGCTGCTGGCCCACCTTCATATTTTTCAGGTCTTTATCAGCCGCAGCAAGCTGGCTGATGTTGCCCATATCAATGCCGTACTGGTTCAGGATGCTGCTTAGGGTATCGCCCGTGGATACCACATATTCATGCACGCCCGTTTCGTTATCGGCTTTGTCGTCCAGTTCATCCTGAGGAATCGCTTCGTCTTCCTGCGCGGATTGGTCAATCGGTTCGCTGGCCTCCGGTAGCAGAGAGCGAATCTCTTTTTTCTCCAGCTCGATGGTGCGAACAACCGGTGAAGAATTGGGGTGGTAAACATACGGCCGCCAAACGGCGACGGCCAGTGTGAGAACGGTGAGTGACCCCAGCATAACGCGGTGGGGTCGCGGCAAATTGTTAAATGCCAGGGCGACAGAGCGGGCTATCTGCTGCACGTATTCACTTCCTTACTTATCTCCTTTCAGGCAGCTCGCATACTGGGTCGCCAGCTGAGTCAGAAATGCTGGATAGCTCTCTTTGCTCAACTGAATGTTCGTGCCTAGAGGATCTAACGTTCCCATGCGAACGTTGGTTCCCCGCGCGACAGATTCAACGACAGCGGGCCTGAATTGTGGCTCAGCAAAAACGCAGGTTGCTTTTTGCTCAACCAACTGTGTTCTTATTTGATGTAAACGCTGCGCACCAGGTTGAATTTCAGGGTTAACGGTGAAGTGCCCAAGCGGCGTCAAACCGTAGTGTTTTTCGAAGTAGCCATAGGCATCATGAAAAACGAAATAGCCCTTTCCTTTTACCGGCGTCAGCTCATTTGCCACCTGCTTATCGACCGTGGCCAGATTAGCCTCAAAATTCTTCAGGTTGGCGTCAAGCCGGGCTCGACTCTGGGGCATAAGGTCCACTAATTTGTCATGGATTGCAACCGCCGAAAGCCGCGCTATCTCTGGGGATAACCACAGGTGCATGTTGTATTCACCATGATGGTGATGTGCGTCACCTTTTTCGCCGTGGGCGTGTTCACCGTCACCCGCTTCAGCAGCATCATGATCGTCATCATCACTCCCTTTCATGAGCAACGGTTTCACACCATCAAGCTGGGCAATGGTGACTTTTTTGCCGTCGGCAATGCTTTGCGTTGACTTGTCCATGAACGCTTCCATCTCTGGACCAATCCACACCACTAAGTCCGCGTTCTGTAAGCGTTTTGCATCAGATGGGCGCAATGAATAATCATGTTCAGACGCACCGTCAGGCAGTAAAACCTGGGTCTCGGTAACGCCATCGGCAATCGCGGAAGCGATAAATCCTAATGGTTTAAGTGAGGCGACAACGGCAGCATCCGCACGCGGTACGGCGGTACCCAAAAGCGCGGCTGATAAGGCTGCGCAAAGAAGCGTATTTTTCTGTAACATAATGCGTCTGATAATCGAAATGAATAAGTGATGTGTGATATTATAACATTCACTATCTTGTGCAACCCCTAATTGCTATGACGAATCTTGTATCGCTGCAAAATGTCTCCGTCAGCTTCGGCCAGCGCCGGGTGCTCTCCGACATCTCACTGAATCTCAAGCCAGGGCGCATTCTGACGCTGCTTGGCCCGAACGGCGCGGGTAAGTCGACGCTGGTGCGCGTGGTGTTGGGCCTCGTGCCGCCCAGCGAAGGCGTGGTCGTGCGTGAAAAACAGCTGCGCGTAGGCTACGTACCGCAAAAGGTCCACCTTGACGCGACATTACCGCTTACCGTCAAGCGTTTTTTACGCTTGCACCCGGCAACGCGCAAAGAAGATATTCTGCCCGCGCTGATGCGCGTACAGGCCGGGCACCTGCAGGATGCACCGATGCAGAAGCTCTCCGGTGGTGAAACCCAGCGTGTTCTGCTGGCGCGTGCGCTGTTAAACAAGCCTCAGCTGCTGGTGCTGGATGAACCCACCCAGGGCGTTGACGTCAACGGCCAGGTGGCGCTATACGATCTGATTAATCAGCTTCGCCAGGAGCTTAACTGCGCGGTGCTGATGGTGTCGCACGATCTGCATCTGGTGATGGCGAAAACCGACGATGTGCTGTGTCTCAATCATCATATTTGCTGCTCCGGCACGCCGGACGTGGTCTCCATGCATCCGGAATTTATCTCCATGTTTGGCCCGCGCGGCGCCGAACAGCTGGGGATTTACCGTCATCAGCATAACCACCGCCATGATTTACAGGGCCGTATCGTTCTTCGTCGGGGAAATGGGCAGTCATGATTGAAATTTTACTTCCCGGCTGGCTGGCCGGAATGATGCTGGCATGCGCGGCGGGCCCTCTGGGCTCGTTTGTCGTCTGGCGCCGGATGTCCTACTTTGGCGATACCCTCGCCCATGCCTCGCTGCTGGGAGTGGCGTTCGGCCTGCTGCTGGACGTTAACCCTTTCTATGCGGTCATCGCCGTCACGCTGCTGCTGGCCGGTGGTCTGGTGTGGCTAGAGAAGCGCCCTCACCTCGCGGTGGATACGCTTCTCGGCATTATGGCGCACAGCGCGCTGTCGCTCGGCCTGGTGGTCGTCAGCCTGATGTCGAATATCCGCGTCGACCTGATGGCCTACCTGTTCGGCGATCTGCTAGCGGTTACGCCGCAGGATCTGATCTCGATTGCGCTCGGCGTCATCGTGGTGCTGGGTATTTTGTTCTGGCAGTGGCGCAGCCTGCTGTCGATGACCATCAGCCCGGATTTAGCGTTTGTCGACGGCGTGAAGCTCCAGCGGGTTAAACTACTGCTGATGCTGGTGACGGCGCTGACCATCGGCGTGGCGATGAAGTTTGTCGGCGCGTTGATTATTACGTCACTGCTGATTATCCCCGCGGCGACGGCGCGACGTTTTGCGCGTACGCCGGAACAAATGGCGGGTATTGCCGTCGTGGTAGGGATGATTGCGGTAACGGGTGGGCTGACCTTCTCGGCGTTTTACGATACGCCGGCCGGGCCTTCCGTCGTGCTGTGCGCGGCGCTGCTGTTTATCCTGAGCATGACCCGCAAAGCGGCCGCCTGATTTGCTCTGTGGCGCTTCGCCGACCGGGCCTACAGAATGGTAGGCCTGATAAGCGAAGCGCCATCAGGTGTTGCATTGCTAAGGCATTTCCGGCGGCGTGATGCCAAAGTGGCTCCACGCGCGCGTCGTTGCGATGCGCCCACGCGGGGTACGCTGCAAAAAACCCTGCTGAATCAGATACGGCTCCAGCACGTCCTCAATGGTTTCGCGCTCTTCACCGATTGCCGCCGCCAGGTTGTCCAACCCAACCGGCCCACCAAAGAACTTATCAATCACCGCCAGCAGCAGCTTGCGGTCCATATAGTCAAAGCCTTCGGCGTCGACGTTCAGCATATCCAGCGCCTGCGCGGCGATGTCGGCCGAGATAGTGCCGTCATGCTTGACTTCAGCGTAGTCGCGCACGCGCCGGAGCAGGCGGTTAGCGATACGCGGCGTACCGCGCGCGCGACGGGCAACCTCCAGAGCACCTTCGTCGCTCATTTCCAGCCCCATATGGCGGGCGCTACGCCCGACGATGTGCTGCAAATCAGGCACCTGGTAGAACTCCAGACGCTGGACGATACCGAAACGATCGCGCAGCGGTGAGGTCAGCGAACCCGCGCGGGTGGTAGCACCAATCAAGGTGAACGGTGGCAGATCGATTTTAATTGAGCGCGCAGCCGGGCCCTCGCCAATCATGATATCCAGCTGGTAGTCTTCCATTGCCGGATAGAGCACTTCTTCCACAACCGGCGACAGGCGGTGAATCTCGTCGATAAACAGCACATCGTGCGGTTCAAGGTTGGTGAGCATTGCCGCCAGGTCGCCCGCTTTCTCCAGCACCGGGCCAGAGGTGGTGCGCAGGTTAACGCCCATTTCATTGGCAACAATGTTTGCCAGCGTCGTTTTCCCAAGGCCCGGCGGGCCGAAGATCAGCAGATGATCCAGCGCGTCGCCGCGCAGCTTCGCCGCCTGGATGAAGATTTCCATCTGCGAACGCACCTGCGGCTGGCCGATATACTCTTCCAGTAATTTTGGCCGAATCGCACGGTCTGCCACATCTTCTGGCAACGTGCTTTCAGCGGAAATCAGACGGTCTGCTTCAATCATCCTTTACCTCATAGCGCCGCGCGGAGCGCTTCGCGGATCAATGTTTCACTGCTGGCGTCCGGACGGGCGATTTTGCTCACCATCCGACTGGCTTCCTGAGGTTTATAGCCCAGCGCCACCAGCGCGGCAACCGCTTCCTGCTCGGCGTCGTCGCTCTCCGGCCCCGCAGGAGAAGTCAGCACCAGATCGGCGGCAGGGGTAAACAGATCGCCATGCAGCCCTTTGAAGCGGTCTTTCATTTCGACAATCAGGCGCTCGGCGGTTTTCTTGCCAATCCCCGGCAGCTTGACCAGCGCGCCAAGCTCTTCACGTTCCACCGCGTTGACAAACTGCTGCGCCGACATGCCCGACAGGATGGCCAGCGCCAGCTTCGGGCCGACGCCGTTGGTTTTAATCAGCTCTTTAAACAGGGTCCGTTCCTGTTTGTTGTTAAAGCCGTACAGCAGTTGGGCATCTTCACGCACCACAAAGTGGGTGAAGACGATCGCCTCCTGCCCGGCCTCCGGCAGCTCGTAAAAACAGGTCATGGGCATATGCACTTCATAGCCGACGCCGCCGGTCTCCAGAAGGACCAACGGGGGTTGTTTTTCGAGAATGATGCCTCTGAGTCTGCCTATCACATGACGCTCCTGCGTTAAGGGCTGGAAAGATAATGTACTATCATAAAAAAAGGCTGGATATTTATCCAGCCTCATTTGTGATTATCGCAGCCGTCCACGCGCTAAATTCAGCCTTGCATCGCTCACCTGCATGGCATTCTGGCTGACATGGCAATGGGTAATGGCAATCGCCAGCGCATCCGCGGCATCCGCCTGCGGGTTGGCGGGCAGCTTGAGCAGCGTTCGCACCATATGCTGTACCTGGCTTTTTTCCGCGCTACCGATACCCACCACCGTCTGTTTGACCTGGCGAGCCGCATACTCAAAAACCGGCAGTTCCTGGTTGGTGGCGGCTACAATCGCCACGCCGCGCGCCTGCCCTAGTTTGAGCGCCGAATCGGCGTTTTTCGCCATAAAGACCTGCTCGATAGCGAAGTAGTCCGGCTGGAACTGCGTGATGATCTCCGTCACGCCTGCGTAAATCAGCTTCAGACGCGACGGCAGATCGTCAACTTTAGTGCGGATGCATCCGCTGCCAAGATAGGTCAACTGGCGACCCACCTGGCGAATGACACCATAACCGGTGATGCGTGACCCCGGGTCAATGCCGAGAATAATAGACATCACGCCTCTCCTGTTATGTCAGCGTTAAACCACCTCATTCTAAGGTAGCAGCAACCTCGTCAGAGATTTCGCCGTTGTGATAGACTTCCTGAACGTCGTCACAGTCTTCCAGCATGTCGATCAGACGCATCAGCTTCGGCGCTGTTTCCGCATCCATATCGGCTTTGGTCGATGGAATCATGGACACTTCCGCCGCGTCGGCTTTCAGACCAGCCGCTTCCAGCGCATCACGCACTTTACCCATCTCTTCCCACGCGGTATAGACGTCAATCGCGCCGTCGTCGAAGGTCACCACATCTTCAGCACCGGCTTCCAGCGCCGCTTCCATGATGACGTCTTCGTCGCCCTGTTCAAAGGAGATCACGCCTTTTTTGCTGAACAGATACGCGACAGAACCGTCGGTACCCAGGTTGCCGCCGGTTTTGCTGAACGCATGACGTACTTCCGCAACGGTACGGTTACGGTTGTCAGACAGGCACTCAATCATCACCGCGGTGCCGCCAGGACCGTAGCCTTCATAGATGATGGTTTCCATGTTGGAATCTTCATCACCGCCCACACCGCGCGCGATAGCGCGGTTCAGGGTATCGCGCGTCATGTTGTTGGCCAGGGCTTTATCTACCGCTGCACGCAGACGTGGGTTCGCATCCGGATCGCCGCCGCCCAGTTTGGCCGCCGTCACCAGCTCACGAATGATCTTGGTGAAGATTTTGCCGCGCTTCGCATCCTGCGCGGCTTTACGATGTCTGGTGTTGGCCCATTTACTATGACCTGCCATAAAAATATCTCCAAAAAACTATGCCCTTTCAGGCAGCGTTAATGACAAATTCTTCAATCGCCTGCCGGTTGCTCCACGACTTGGTGAGCGCCGCCGCAGCGGGCGCATCGAGCCATTGGTAAGCCAGGTGTTCGGTGAACACCACTTCCCGTTCGTGAGGAAGCGCAAGACAGAACCACGATTCCGTATTGCGTTCGACGCCAGGGGCATAGCGATGACGTAAATGTTGAAAAATTTCAAACTCCACCGTGCGTTGACAGTCCATCAAGGTCAGTTGCTCAGACACAACATCAATGGTGACCTCTTCCTTTACTTCACGCATGGCGGCCTGCGACGCGGTTTCCCCTTCCTCTATACTGCCGGTGACCGACTGCCAGAAGTCAGGGTCATCGCGTCGCTGCAACATCAGCACCCGTTTACTGTCCTGGGCGTAAATGACCACCAGAATAGAAACGGGTCGCTTGAATGACATGTTACTTATTCTCCGCCGACTCTTTCGGCTCTTTCGCAATAACCTGAATACCCAGTTCACCCAGCGAAGCCGGGTTCGCGAAGCTTGGTGCTTCGGTCATCAGACAGGCAGCCGCGGTCGTTTTCGGGAAAGCGATAACGTCGCGGATGTTGTCGGTGCCGGTCAGCAGCATGGTCAGACGGTCCAGACCAAACGCCAGGCCCGCGTGCGGCGGCGTGCCGTATTTCAGGGCGTCGAGCAGGAAGCCGAATTTCTCACGCTGTTCCTGTTCGTTAATGCCCAGAATACCGAACACGGTCTGTTGCATATCGCCACGGTGGATACGCACGGAACCGCCGCCCACTTCATAGCCGTTGATGACCATGTCGTAAGCATTCGCCACGGCATCTTCCGGCGCTGCTTTCAGCTCATCGGCGGTCATGTCTTTCGGCGAGGTGAACGGGTGGTGCATCGCGGTCAGGCCGCCTTCACCGTCGTCTTCAAACATCGGGAAGTCGATAACCCACAGCGGCGCCCACATGGACTCGTCAGTCAGGTTAAGATCTTTGCCCAGCTTGAGGCGCAGCGCGCCCATCGCATCGGCCACCACTTTTTTATTGTCGGCGCCGAAGAACACCATGTCGCCATCCTGCGCGCCAGTACGTTCAAGAATCGCTTCCACGATGTCCGCAGTCAGGAATTTGGCCACTGGGCTGTTGATGCCTTCCATGCCTTTAGCACGTTCGGTCACTTTGATGTAGGCCAGGCCTTTCGCGCCATAGATCTTCACAAAGTTGCCGTATTCGTCAATCAGCTTACGGGTCAGAGACGCCCCGCCCGGTACGCGCAGTGCGGCAACGCGGCCTTTCGGATCGTTCGCCGGGCCGGAGAAGACCGCAAACTCAACGTCTTTCACCAGATCGGCAACGTCAACCAGTTCCATCGGGTTACGCAGGTCCGGTTTATCGGAACCATAGCGACGCTCGGCTTCAGCAAAGGTCATGATCGGGAAATCGCCCAGATCGACACCTTTGATTTCCAGCCACAGCTGACGCACCAGCGCTTCCATCACTTCACGCACCTGCGGTGCGGTCATGAAGGAGGTTTCCACGTCGATCTGGGTGAATTCCGGCTGACGGTCGGCGCGCAGGTCTTCGTCACGGAAGCATTTTACGATCTGATAGTAGCGGTCGAAGCCGGACATCATCAGCAGCTGTTTAAACAGCTGAGGAGACTGCGGCAGCGCGTAGAATTTACCTTTATGTACGCGGGACGGTACCAGGTAGTCGCGCGCACCTTCCGGGGTCGCTTTGGTCAGCATCGGGGTTTCGATATCGAGGAAACCGTGATCGTCCATGAAACGGCGCACGAAGCTGGTGATTTTCGCGCGGGTTTTCAGGCGCTGAGCCATTTCCGGACGACGCAGGTCGAGGTAGCGGTACTTCAGACGCGCTTCTTCGGTGTTGACATGGTTTGAGTCCAGCGGCAGCGATTCTGAACGGTTAATGATCGTCAGGTCAGAAGCAAGCACTTCGATAGCGCCGGTCGCCATGTCCGCGTTGATGTTCTTTTCATCACGCGCGCGAACGGTGCCGGTAACCTGAATGCAGAACTCATTACGCAGTTCAGAGGCTAACTTCAACGCATCCGCACGATCCGGATCGAAGAACACCTGAACGATGCCTTCACGGTCGCGCATATCGATAAAAATGAGGCTACCGAGATCACGACGGCGGTTGACCCAACCACACAGAGTCACCTGCTGCCCAACGTGGGACTGTCGAAGCTGTCCGCAATATTCTGTACGCATGAGATATCCCTTAACTTAGCCGTCGGCGGATTGTCGCCTGCCGTGCAGGCGTTACTGTCGCAGCTTTAGCTGAATGTCACTACTGGATGAAAAAAGGGGGCTATTATACTGGAAATTCTCGCCCACGATAAGTCCGCAGCTGTTTATACGCCTGTTTGCTGAACGCTTATTGCCCCCGCTCACAAAAATTAACAATATTTATCCGTTCAATAACCTGGCGACGATTGTAAGGTATGCTCCCCATAGCCCGTATACCGAGGAACTCCATGCTGAATTTAGACGCCAAAAAAACCGCCCTTGTGGTGATTGACCTGCAGGAAGGCATTCTGCCCTTTGCCGGCGGCCCGCATACCGCTGACGACGTGGTCGCACGCGCGGCGCGTCTGGCCGAGAAATGCCGCGCCGTCGCCGCGCCGGTGGTGTTAGTTCGCGTGGGCTGGTCCGCCGATTTTGGCGAAGCGTTAAAGCAGCCGGTTGACGCCCCGGCCCCGGCAAAAGCGCTGCCGGATAACTGGTGGACCTACCCGGCCGCGCTGGGTAAACAGGGCAGCGATATCGAAGTGACTAAACGCCAGTGGGGCGCATTTTACGGTACCGACCTTGAAATGCAGCTGCGTCGTCGCGGTATTGAGAACATCATCCTGTGCGGGATCTCAACCAATATCGGCGTGGAGTCGACCGCGCGTAACGCCTGGGAGCTGGGCTTTAACCTGGTCATAGCCGAAGACGCGTGCAGCGCGTTTAACAACGATCAGCATCAGAGCAGCCTGTCCTATATTTTCCCGCGCATTGCGCGCGTTCGCAGCACCGAAGCGATCCTGGCCGCGCTATGATTTATGTCGGGCTTCCCCAATGGTCGCATCCGAAATGGGTGCGCCTGGGTATCACCAGCCTTGAACAGTATGCCCGTCATTTTAACTGTGTGGAGGGCAATACGACCCTCTACGCCCTGCCTAAAGCCGAGATCGTCGCCCGCTGGCAGGCGCAAACGGACGATCATTTTCGCTTCTGCTTTAAATTTCCGGCAACCATTTCACACCAGGCCGCGCTTCGCCAGTGTGACGATCTCACGCAGGAATTTTTCCAACGCCTGTCGCCGCTCGCCGGGCGTATCGGCCAGTACTGGTTGCAGCTTCCCGCAACCTTCGGCCCGCGCGATCTTCCCGCGCTATGGGCTTTTCTCGATGGTCTGCCGAAAGATTTTCATTACGGTGTGGAAGTGCGCCATCCCGGCTTTTTCAGTAAAGGCGAGGAAGAACGGTTGCTGAACCGCGGCCTGCACGAACGTGGCGTTAACCGCGTTATCCTCGATAGCCGCCCGGTGCATGCCGCAGTGGCACATAACGCAGCCGTGATAGAAGCTCAGCGCAAAAAGCCCAAAGTGCCGGTACACGCCGTCGTCACCGCCAGCCAGCCGATGGTGCGCTTTATCGGCAGCGACAACATGGCGCAAAATCTGGCGATGTTTACGCCATGGCTGGAAAAGTTGCCGCTGTGGCAGCAGACCACCACGCCCTACCTGTTCCTGCACACGCCGGATATTGCTCAGGCGCCGGAGCTGGTCGATACCCTGTGGAATACGCTTCGCGCCGCCCTCCCCGACCTCGGCGATGCGCCGGCAATTCCACAACAATCTTCTCTTTTCTGACGTTCCTACCTATGATAATGGGTGCCATCTGCCAACAGAAAGGGAGTTTGTATGGTTAGCGCGCTGTATGCCGTCCTGGCGGCATTGTTGCTGATAAAGTTTTCCTTTGATGTCGTTCGTCTGCGTATGCTTTACCGCGTTGCCTACGGCGACGGAGGGTTTAGCGAGCTTCAGAGCGCAATCCGCATTCACGGCAATGCGGTGGAATATATTCCGATTGGCGTTGTTCTGCTGCTGTTTATGGAAATGAACGGTGCTGAAACCTGGATGGTACACCTTTGCGGCCTGCTGCTGCTCGCCGGGCGCCTGATGCACTACTACGGCTTCCATCATCGGCTGTTCCGCTGGCGCCGTTCGGGAATGAGTGCAACCTACATTTCACTGTTGCTAATGGTGCTGGCGAACCTTTGGTATATGCCGTGGGAGTTGGTTTTCTCCCTTCGTTAGCGCACAATACGCCGTTTTTATTTTTCCGGATGTCACCTTATGTCTGACCGCGACACGCTATTTTCTGCCCCGATCGCCCATCTTGGCGACTGGACTTTCGACGAACGGGTAGCCGAAGTCTTCCCGGATATGATCCAACGTTCCGTACCGGGCTACTCAAATATTATCTCCATGATTGGCATGCTGGCCGAGCGCTTCGTACAGCCGGGTTCGCAGGTCTATGACCTGGGATGCTCGCTGGGCGCGGCCACGCTTTCTATTCGTCGCAACATCGCCCACGGCGACTGCCGCATCGTTGCCGTTGATAACTCCCCGGCGATGATCGAACGCTGCCGCCGCCATATCGATGCCTACAAAGCGCCGACGCCGGTCGACGTCATCGAAGGCGATATTCGCGATATCGACATTCAAAATGCCTCCATGGTGGTGCTGAACTTCACCGTTCAGTTCCTCGAGCCCGCAGAACGTCAGACGTTGCTCAATAAAATTTATCAGGGGCTGAATCCGGGCGGCGCGTTGGTGCTGTCGGAAAAATTCAGCTTCGAAGACGCCACCGTCGGCGAACTGCTGTTCAACATGCATCATGACTTTAAACGGGCTAACGGCTACAGCGAGCTGGAAATCAGCCAGAAGCGCAGCATGCTGGAAAACGTCATGTTAACTGACTCCGTTGAAGTGCATAAAGCGCGTCTGCGCCAGGCCGGTTTCGAACACAGCGAACTGTGGTTCCAGTGCTTTAATTTCGGCTCTCTCGTAGCGCTTAAGGCGGGTAGCCCGGCATGATCGAGTTCGGTAATTTCTATCAGCAAATCGCCAAAAGCCCCCTTTCTCACTGGCTGGAAACGCTGCCCGCACAGATTGGCGCCTGGCAGCGCGATCAGCACGGGCTGTTTAAACAGTGGTCCAACGCGGTCGAGTTCCTGCCGGAAATCCAGCCGTGGAAGCTGGATCTGCTGCACAGCGTCACCGCCGAGAGCGAAACGCCGCTCAGCGAAGGTCAGATCAAACGGATTGACACCTTGATGCGCAACCTGATGCCGTGGCGCAAAGGGCCGTTTTCGCTGTACGGCGTCAATATCGATACCGAATGGCGCTCCGACTGGAAATGGGATCGCGTCCTGCCGCACCTGTCTGATCTGAGCGGTCGAACCATTCTTGACGTGGGCTGTGGCAGCGGTTACCACATGTGGCGGATGATCGGCGCGGGTGCCCATCTGGCGGTTGGCATCGATCCCACCCAGCTATTCCTGTGCCAGTTTGAAGCCGTGCGTAAACTGCTCGGCAACGATCAGCGTGCGCATCTGCTGCCGCTCGGCATTGAGCAGCTTCCGGCGCTGAAAGCGTTTGATACCGTCTTCTCCATGGGCGTGCTCTACCATCGCCGCTCGCCGCTGGAGCATCTCTGGCAGCTTAAAGATCAGCTGGTGAACGACGGTGAACTGGTGCTGGAAACGCTGGTGGTTGACGGTGATGAAAACACGGTGCTGGTGCCGGGCGACCGCTACGCGCAGATGCGTAACGTTTACTTTATTCCCTCTGCCCCTGCGCTGAAAAACTGGCTGGAAAAATGTGGGTTTGTCGATGTGCGTATCGTCGATATGAACGTTACCTCAACCGAAGAACAGCGTCGTACCGAATGGATGGTCACCGAATCGCTGGCCGATTTCCTCAACCCGAACGATCCGACCAAAACCATCGAAGGCTATCCTGCGCCGCTGCGCGCGGTGTTGATTGCGCGTAAGCCGTAATCGTTTTGCCTGACTACAAATCGTAGGCCGGATAAGGCAAAGCTGCCATCCGGCAATCAGCGCGACGCTGACCCTGCCAATAAAATACGATGGCGAAAAAAAGGCCCCTGTTTAATGGGCAGGGGCCTGGTACAAGCAAGCATCATATTGGGCGATATGACGCGCGGTAAAAAACGGTTAACTACTCATGACGCGCGACGATCGCACTCATTGCGGCTACGGCCGCACCGTCGACGGCATAACGTGAATACTCATCAGCGTCAGGATCCGTTGACATTGACAGTCCGGGATTGCGATAACGCATTTCGGAGGGCAACCATTGCCCGGCTGAACTGTGCACTTCTTTGACGCCTGCTTCCAGGAAGAGCGAAAGGTTGCTCGCCCTCACACCTGCACCCGCCATAATGGTTGGAGTACCCTCTCGGGCAATAAGTTCCCGAATTAATGAAATACCTTTTTCGGCCGACGGCTGCTGACCAGAAGTCAACACCCGGGCAACGCCTAAATCTGCCAATACATCAGCGGCTTGCAAAGGATTGGCACACATATCAAACGCGCGGTGGAACGTCACCGCCAGCGGCCCTGCCGCTACCATAATTTGCCGCATACGCGGCACGTCAACCTGCCCTTCGGGGTTGAGCACGCCAATCACAAAACCGGGGTAGCCCAGCGAGCGAATCTGACGAACGTCTTCCAGCATGGCGGCAAACTCACCGTCGGTGTAGCAAAAATCGCCGCCGCGCGGGCGGATAATGGGATGCACGGGAATCGTCACCCGCTGGCGCGTCGCTCTCAGGACACCGTACGACGGCGTCAGCCCGCCCTCCAGCGGCGCGGCGCACAGTTCAATGCGATCGGCCCCGTTCTGCTGCGCGATCACCGCGCATTCCGTGCTGTAACAGCAGATCTCCAGCAATGCCATGTTTCTCTCCGTTTTTCTCCAGCGTCCGATGATGCCATCGTTACGCGCGCCAGACCCCGCGTTAGCTCACATTGTTACACTGCTTGTTCGCTGGCAACGATTTCTTCGAGGGTCCATGGATGAAATTTCACCGTTACGTGGCCATCGGTGATCGCCATAGTGGGGTTTGGCAGGCGTTCGCGTTCGCCTTTCGGCGAGCTGGTTTTGACCGATATTCCCGGCTGACTCAAACCCTCGTCGGACAGCAGCGCCAGCGCCCGCGCGTTGAGCTGCTCAGGCTCGCCCGGCAGAACAATCTCAATATGCTCCCAGCCTTCGTGCGGGTAGCGCTTTTCACCCGGCCACGGCAGCTCAACCACCGTAAAGCGCCAGTGCGCAACGCAAACCGGCTCATCGAGTTTAAACAAGCAGATAGGACGCCCGTTGATGAGGTTTTCCGACAGTAACGTACCGCACTGCTCGAAACCGGCACGCCAGCGCTCGGCGGTGGCGTTTTGATGACAACGCAGGGAAATGTGGTCGGCATTGAGCGGCGCGATATCGAGCCCCAACCGTTGCGAAAGCGCAGTGAACGCCTCGGTAAAGCGCGGAAGGTCCGCGGAAATATCCTGTAGCTGCGCGATAGTCTGCCAGTTTGCCATTTCAGCCCTACTCTTATCTGATGAAAAGGCTAATCTACCCTGTTGTGGGCGCTGAACCAACCGACGAGGCGGACAAGCGGTCAATCCCTGCTCAGGCGGCGTTGGGCCAATGCTGACGGCATCGGGCAAATGCAGTATACTCCCGCCTTAATTTATCCACACCCGGCGCTGCACCCCGCGGGCAGCAGCGTCTAAAACGTAAGGTATTCCGGTGAATATTCAGGCTCTTCTCTCAGAAAAAGTCAGTCAGGCCATGATTGCGGCAGGCGCGCCTGCCGATTGCGAACCGCAGGTTCGTCAGTCAGCAAAAGTACAGTTCGGCGACTATCAGGCCAACGGCGTGATGGCGGTTGCGAAGAAACTGGGCATGGCGCCGCGACAACTGGCAGAGCAGGTACTGTCTCATCTCCAGCTTGATGGCATCGCCAATAAAGTGGAAATCGCCGGGCCGGGCTTTATCAACATTTTCCTCGATCCGGCGTTCCTCGCCGAGCACGTTACGCAGGCGCTGAAAAGCGAGCGTCTGGGTATCGCGCAGCCGGAGCCGCAGACGATTGTCGTTGACTACTCCGCGCCAAACGTGGCGAAAGAAATGCACGTGGGCCATCTGCGTTCAACCATTATCGGCGACGCGTCGGTCCGTACCCTGGAGCTGATGGGTCACAAGGTTATCCGCGCCAACCACGTCGGCGACTGGGGCACCCAGTTCGGGATGCTGATTGCCTACCTGGAAAAACAGCAGCAGGAAAACGCCGGTGAAATGGCGCTGGCTGACCTCGAAGGTTTCTATCGTGAAGCCAAAAAGCACTACGATGAAGACGAAGCCTTTGCCGAGCGCGCTCGCAGCTACGTGGTTAAACTGCAGGGCGGCGATGAATACTTCCGTAAAATGTGGCGCCAGCTGGTCGACATTACCATGTCCCAGAACCAGCTGACCTACAACCGTCTGAACGTGACCCTGACCCGCGACGACGTCATGGGTGAAAGCCTGTATAACCCCATGCTGCCGGGTATCGTTGCCGATCTGAAGGCCAAAGGGATGGCGGTCGAGAGCGAAGGCGCAACCGTGGTGTTCCTCGACGAATTTAAGAACAAAGAAGGCGAGCCTATGGGCGTCATCATCCAGAAAAAGGATGGCGGCTACCTGTACACCACCACCGATATTGCCTGTGCGAAATACCGTTATGAAACGCTGCACGCCGATCGCGTGCTGTACTACATCGACTCCCGTCAGCACCAGCACCTGATGCAGGCATGGACCATCGTGCGTAAAGCAGGCTACGTGCCAGACAGCGTTCCGCTGGAACACCACATGTTCGGCATGATGCTGGGTAAAGATGGCAAGCCGTTCAAAACCCGCGCCGGCGGTACCGTGAAGCTGGCGGATCTGCTGGACGAAGCGCTGGAGCGCGCGCGTCGCCTGGTGGCGGAGAAGAACCCGGATATGCCGGCAGACGAGCTGGAAAAACTGGCCAATGCCGTCGGCATCGGTGCGGTAAAATACGCCGATCTGTCCAAAAACCGCACCACCGACTACGTGTTCGACTGGGACAACATGCTGGCCTTTGAAGGCAACACCGCGCCGTATATGCAGTATGCCTATACCCGCGTACTGTCTGTGTTCCGTAAGGCCGAGCTGGAAGAAAGCGCCATCGTTAACGCCGCCGTGAACATTACCGAAGAACGTGAAGCGCAGCTGGCCGCGCGCCTGCTGCAGTTCGAAGAAACGCTGAATGTGGTTGCTCGCGACGGTACGCCGCACGTCATGTGCGCATACCTGTACGATCTGGCGGGTCTGTTCTCTGGCTTCTACGAACATTGCCCGATCCTCTCCGCAGAGAGCGAGGCAGTGCGCAACAGCCGCCTGAAGTTAGCGCTGCTGACGGCGAAAACCCTGAAGCTGGGCCTCGATACCCTGGGGATCGAAACCGTCGAACGTATGTAATTTCCGTTCCCCCAAAAAGCCCGCGCCGTGTCGCGGGCTTTTTTATTTTCCCCTCCCCGCCGCGTTTGTTACAAAACACAAGAAATGACACATTTTCCCGGAGGGATGGAACACTTTTTGTCTGTCATGACGCAGGCCGCTCCGTATGATTAGGCGGCTTAAACACCGGGTACTGTCATGACATTTAGAGACTATGAAGCGGAGCGAAAGCTCTTCCTGCGTCGCGCGCTGGTGGCCTTTGGCCTGGTGATCGTCTGCTTTTGCATTCTTATCTTCAACCTTTATCATTTGCAGGTTGATGAGCACGATTACTACACCACGCGATCCGACGCCAACGATATAAAAATGCTGCCTGTCGCCCCCACGCGCGGCATCATCTACGATCGCAACGGTATTCCGCTGGTCAAAAACGTGACCTGGTACGATATTTCCGTCACGCCTTATAAAATCAGCGATATGGACGCGCTGTTGCGCCAGCTAACGCCCATCGTCGACCTTACTGCCGACGATATCGACCAGTTCCGTAAAGCCCTCAAATCAAGCAGCCGCTACCGCCCGGTGGTGCTGAAAAATGCGCTGACCGATATCGAAATCGCACGCTTCTCCGTTAACCAGTTTCGCTTCAGCGGCGTCACCGTCAACAGCTATGAGGACCGACAATATCCCTACGGTGCCGCGCTGGCCCACGTGCTTGGCTACGTATCAAAAATTAACGACAGCGATCTCAAAGCGCTCGATAAACAGGGTATCGCAGAAAACTATGCCGCCGACCACAACATCGGTAAACAGGGGATTGAACGCTACTACGAAAGCGAACTGCACGGTAAGACCGGCTATCAGGAAGTGGAAGTTGATAACCACGGGCGTATCGTTCGTCTGCTAAAAGACGTGCCGCCAGTGGCCGGAAAAGATATTCATCTGACGCTGGATCTGCACCTGCAGGAGTACATTGAGAGCCTGCTGGTCGGCCAGCGCGCGGCGGTACTGGTGGAAGATCCGCACGACGGCTCGGTGCTGGCGATGGTGTCCAACCCGAGCTACGACCCGAATCCATTCGTCAAAGGTATTAGCTACCAGGATTACAATGCGCTGTTACAGGATAAAAACCTGCCGCTGATTAACCGCGTCACTCAAGGGCTGTATCCGCCAGCCTCCACCGTGAAACCCTATATGGCGATGTCGGCGCTGCTCGATGGCGTCATTACGCCGCAAACCCACTTCTTCGGCGCGCCGACATGGACGCTGCCCGGCACGCAGCGCCACTACCGCGACTGGAAAAAAACCGGTCACGGCATGCTCGACGTCACCAAAGCCATCGAAGAGTCCGCCGACACCTTCTTCTACCAGGTCGCCTATATGATGGGCATTGACCGGATTCATAGCATGCTGATCCAGTTCGGCTACGGTAAACCAACCGGCATTGACCTTGATGAAGAGTACACCGGTCTGCTGCCCAGCCGCGACTGGAAAGAGCGGGTGCACAAAAAAACGTGGTATCAGGGTGATACCATCTCAGTGGGTATCGGCCAGGGTTACTGGATTGCGACACCGATTCAGATGGTGAAGGCGATGGTGGCGCTGCTGAACAACGGCCGCGTGATCCCTCCGCACCTGTTAAAGGATGAGGCGTCTGGCAAAACGCTGATTCCCTACCAGCAGCCGAAAAATGAAACGCAGATTGCCAGCGCCGCCTCTCCGTACTGGAGCCTGGTGCGTCAGGCTATGTTCGGCATGGCCAATGCGCCCAACGGTACCGGCTACAAGTTCTTCCATACCGCACCGTACGGCATTGCGGCAAAAAGCGGCACCTCGCAGGTGTTCAGCCTCAAAGAAAATCAGACCTACAATGCGAAGATGATCCCGACCCGCCTGCGCGATCATATTTTTTATACCGCCTTTGCGCCGTATAAAAATCCGCAGGTTGCCGTTGCGCTGGTGCTGGAGAATGGGGGGAGCGATGGCGTGGTCGCGGCACCGGTCATGCGTCAGATACTCGACCATCTGTTTGCCCCCCAGGACAGTCAGCCGCAGCCGCCGTCCCAGGGGTAAGAGGGAAAATCGTCGGGTGTCTTAGCGCCCGGCGGAGACCGCTTCAACCACAACCGGCGCGTCGTCTTTTTTGAACAGTGGACTGTTGCCCCAGCACTCTTCATAGCGGTGACCAACCAGATCTTCCACCACCGCTCGCACGTCCGGCGCAATGTCTTCCAGCTTGCCGCCGGCCTTGATTCGCGCCACTTCCTGCAGCACGATGAGATGGGTTTTGCGATCCAGCTTCATCTGCTTACTGAAGACCACCGCCGCCAGCGCCAGCAGCGCAACGCCACCGCAGAAGACCACCGCAATGGCGTTCACCGCGCTTTCCGGCTGTACATGCGCTTTCGACTGGAAGCCGTAGTAGCTAAGAACAGCGCCCATCACAAAGACAATAACGGAGCGTAAGATTTTACCGGAGAAGGTCATCGCCCCCGCATAGATCCCTTCACGGCGACGACCGGTGTAGATTTCATCAACGTCCGCGAGGAAGGTATAAACCGTCCACGGAATGTAATACACGCCGCCGGTCCCCAGCCCAAAGATGATTGTGATGCCGAACATCAGAATCGTCGCCAGATGCGCAGGCAGATGGAAGAACCACAGGGAGGTGTACAGCAGCACCGCGAAAATAACGATACTCAGCGCCATAATGTACGGCTTACTGAAGCCTTTTTTCACGCACAGGCCGATAAACAGCGCCGTGGAAATCAGCTGCAGGATGGAGTTCAGGCTATTCAGCCCCGCGACCATTGCCGGATCGTGCTGGAGAACAAAAATGACGAAGTAGGTAAAGATAGAGGCGAACAGCCACTCGGCGCCAAAGCCACACAGGTACATCCCCAGGTGCTTACGGAATACGCGCAGATAGAACGTCGAACGCATATCTTTGGCCAGCGACAGCAGCGTGTTGAGCAACCCGGTTTTCACCTGTTCCTGCGGCTCTTCTTCACGCGGGCGCTCCCAGCTGTTGTACCACAGGCAGGCTACAGCGGCGATCAGAATAGCACCGTAGGTCAGGCCGGTCAGGAAGAACGGCGTCGCCGACTCTTTGCCGTACAGCAGGATAAACTGCCCCGGAATAAACGCCGCCAGGAAGTTTGCCAGTTTACCAAAAATCGCTTTATAGCCGGTGAGCCTGGAGCGCAACGCGAAATCGTCGGTCATTTCGGTCGCCAATGTTTCGTAAGGCACCATGACTGAGGTATAAATGATCTCGAACATCACGTAGGTACCCAGGTAGTACCAGAAGCCCAGCCCTTCCACCCACAGCAGCGGGTAGAACATCATCAGTGGAATGCCGATCAGCAGGAAGAAGCGGCGGCGGCCGAAGCGTTTGCCAAGGCGGGTTTTACCGAAGTTATCGGTGAGGTAACCCATCAGTGGGTTACTGATCGCGTCAATGACGCTGGCAACGGAAAAAATAAACGCAGCCTCGATTAACGTCAGGCCGCAGAAGGTGGTGTAGAAGTAAAGAAGCCACGCACCGCTGATTGCCAGCGCGCCGCTGCCCAAGAGGTTTCCGCCTCCGTATGCCAGTTGATGGCGCAGATTGACAGGTCTTCCCTGCAGCCCGTGGGGGGCTGAAGCCGCATTTCTTGCCATAAAAATAAACCTCATGTTTTATAATTTTGAAACACTGTTTTTATATTCTTATCATGAGGTTTGAAATGTGAGCAAAATCACTATTGTCATTACGGCTAATACGCATCATGCAGGAATGCGATCCACTTAAAGTTTTTTTATAACCAAAACTGAAAATTTCAAAAAAAATTGATGGTTCAGATAATAAAAAACCCGACAGCGGTTGCTGCCGGGTTGGCGGGAAGTGTGAGAACTTAGAAGAACTTACGCAGATATTCCGTCAGGCACAGTATCGCCATCGCCTGCCCGTACGGCATGGAGGTCAACGGAATTTCACGGTAGAAATCGAGGTTTGACCCCATGCCGGTACCAAAGGAAGTTTGCAGCAGCTCACCTTCCGGGGAAACGTGCTTCACGATGCCTTTCATCGCTTTTTCCGCGACTTCGGCATACTCCTGGCCCACATAGCGCTTACGCACCGCCTTCAGAATGCCGTAGGCAAAGCCTGCGGTGGCCGACGCTTCCAGGTAGGAATGAGGATCGTCGAGCAGCGTGTGCCACAGACCGCTTTCGTGCTGGCATTTCGCCAGCGCGGCAATCTGCGCGTTCAGCACCTGCACCAGATAACGCCGCGTCGCATTGTTCTCCGGCAGATCCACCAGCTCCAGGAAGTCAGGGATCACGATGGTCAGCCAGCTGTTGCCGCGGGCCCAGCGGGCGTGAGCAAAATTATGGTGGCCGTCATAGTTCCAGCCGTGGAACCACAGACCGGTCTCGCGATCCATCAGATTCTGCACGTGCAGCAGGAACTGATACACCGCTTCTTCGACGTACTCAGGGCGATTCAGCAGCTTGCCGATTTTCGCCAACGGCAGCACGGTCATCATCAACGTATCGTCCCACATCTGCTGATGGTTTTCTTCCGCCAGCGTGATGTGCTGCATGCCGCCGTAGTCGGTGCGCGGCATCTCGTGCATTGCCCACTCAGCCCAGCTGTCCAGCCAGGGTAAATAGGCCGGGTTACCGGTCTCTTCGTAGCGATAGGCCAGCGTCAGGAACGGCGCCATGGTATTCACGTTCTTGGTGGTCGCGCCTTCCGCAAAGCGATCGGCGAACCAGCTATCGATGATGTCGCGCATCGCGACATCGCCGGTCTGCTGGTAGTACTGATAGATACCGTACAGCCCTACGCCGTGCGTCCATTCCCAGCCTGCCCATCCTTTGGTATCGATCACGCGACCATCGTCAAGACGCAGCAGAAATTGACCAGTCTCATCCTTGATATTCACCAGATTGTTCGTCACCGTCTGAATCAAGGCTTTCAGCTCTTCCCGGGAGATAAAATGCTCCGGTTGACGTAATAATGGGCTATGTTTGACGGGCCAAACTTTCATATTCTTAACCTCTGTTGTAAGTCGAATTCAATGTTGCAGCCTGCTTCAGCGAAGGTGCCGCAGGTTTATTACGATTCAGGTAACCAATGTTGTTGTTGCCCCACAGGGATTCGTACGGCATTCCCGCCAGCATTTCGACGGTGGCGCGCGCCTGTGGCGTGACGGTTTCCGGTACCACGTGGCCGGACTGGCGCATTTTTGCGGTTTCTTCACGCAGCACGCTGTGGGTTTTCAGGTTCAGCTTAAAGCGTAGTGAGACCAGGAAGCCCAATGCCAGTACCACGATGGTGCCCATACTGAGGATCATCAGGATGGTATGGCTCACTTCCGGCGGCTGGGTTTTCTGCCCGGAGACGAAGCCGGACATCTGCATGATGATGCCCACCAGCATGACCGCCCCCGCCTGAGAGGCTTTACGCGTCAGGGTCATGATGCCGGCGAAGATACCCTCGCGGCGCTGGCCGGTGATCACTTCATCAACGTCAGAGATATAGGTGTAGGTGTTCCACGGCACATAGTTGATGCCGCCGCGTCCCAGACCGGCAATCGCGGAAATCAGCAACAGTAATGCATAGATATCACTCATACCCGCATAGTACAGCGCAGCATACGAGAACGACCCCAGGCCAAACAGCACCACCACCATGCGATAGGACGGTGCCGGCCCGAAGCGGATGCACAGCGGAATCATGGCGATGACGGCAATGAACTGGAAGATAGCCATGGTGCCGAGCAGGTTGGAGGCGACGGACGCTTCCTGCATCAGTACGAACACCACGTAGTAGGTAAAGACGGCGTTAAACACATCCTGCGCGATATAGCCGCCGAGGTACATTCCCAGGTGCTGGCGGAAAATCTTGATGCGCAGCGTTGAGCTGAGTTCGACAAACAGGCGATTCATGCTCTGCGCAAACGTCAGGTGTTTTTTCTCCTCTTCCGCCTTCAGCGCCGCCACAGTCCACTCTTCACGCGGGCGCTCCCAGGTAAAGAACCAGACAAAGGTCAGCATGATGGCGCACAGCACCGAGAACACCAGGCTGGCATAGAAGAAGGAAATGGCGTTGTCTTTACCGAAGTGGGTCAGCAGAATGCCCGGCAGGAAGGAAGCCAGAATCGCCGACATCTGCGCCATACCGATACGCGCGCCGGAGAATTTGGTTTTCTGTTTGAAGTCGTCGGTCATTTCCGGGACCAGCGTTTCATACGGCACCAGAATCATGGTGTAGACCACGTCAAAGATCAGATAGGTGACGAGGTAATACCAGAAGCTCATCTCCCCTATCCACATGAAGGAATAGCTGAACACGCAGGGAATGCCGAGCAGAATAAAGAATTTGCGCCGACCAAAGCGTTTACCAAACCAGGTGGAGCCGAAGTTATCGGTCAGGAAGCCCATCAGCGGGCTGACCACCGCATCCAGTACGCGAGCGGTGGCGAAGATAAAAGTGGCTTCAATGGGGGTTAAGCCGCAAAACGTGGTGTAGAAATACAGCAGCCAGGCGGCGGTCAGCGCGGTGGTACCGGCGCCGAGAAAATCTCCCGATCCGTAGGCAAAATAGTTAACGAGTCCTATTTTTCGTGTTCTGTTCATTGACGTTATCCTGTGCCTTTTATTATGGAACTCCTTCAGCCTGCCAAAGCTGATAACAAAGGAGTACTGACACGGCTACAGTAAAAGTATGCGTTAAGGGATACCTTCCTATTTCTGCCAGCGCGAACGCCGGATTGGCAAAAATGCAAAGAGTCGTGGCATATGCATCACTGATTTATAAAACAACGTTTCTTTACAATCAAAAGCGAGGGTCAGAAATGCGAGGTCGCCACCAGAATCCGGTGGCGAAAAGAGGAATGCAGGGCTTTCAGCGGTAGTTAACGATAATTTGTATGCTTTGTACCCGTAACGCCGGAATTAATCTCCCACCGCCCGGCACTTCCCAGATAAACCGAAACGGTTCTGCCGCCGAAACCTGGCTAAAAGCCAGCGTGCTGCCGCTCTGCCCATCCAGCTCCGTACAGCGCGAAAGCGAGCACAGCCGGACCCGCAGCCCGGCCGGTACGGGGCCGTTCAGCGCATAGCGCCAGACCACCCGCGTGGTCATGCCCTGCACCGGCAGTGAGGCGGTCAGCGGCCGCGACGATACGGCAACTCCGCGGTGATTCAGGGTGATGCCAATATTGCTGTCCTGCCAGGCCCCCTCGCCCGCCGCCTGCGCCAGGCCAGGCAGAACGAACAGCAACGCAAACCACCGACGCATTATTTACCTCCAATGGTCGCAGTCATGCGAATGTTGCGGTTATCGGACAGCTCCATGTTTGACAGCACCACCAGCTGTGGCAGGCTGCGACGCAGGAAGCGCGACAGCAGAGGACGCAGCGCGTGGTTCACCAGCAGCACCGGCGGCGCGCCGAGCATTTCCTGACGCGCCAGAGCCTCCTGCGCCTGCGCCAGCAGACGGTCAGCCAGGCCCGGTTCCAGGCCTCCGCCGCCCTGTAGGGCTTGCAGCAGCAGTCGCTCCAGCGGCGTATCCAGCCCGATAACCTGCACCTCGTCGTTACCCGGGAACCAGCGTTGGGTGATCGCCCGGCCGAGGGCCACGCGCACCACCGACGTCAGCTCGCCCGCATCGGTCTGGATCGGCGCATGTTCAGCCAGCGTTTCCAGAATGGTACGCATATCGCGAATCGGTACTTTTTCATCCAGCAGATTTTGCAGCACTTTATGCAAGGTGGTCAGCGTCACCACCCCCGGCACCAGATCTTCAGTCAGCTTCGGCATCTCCTGGGTTACGCGCTCCAGCAGCTGCTGCGCTTCCTGACGACCAAACAGTTCCGAAGCGTGCAGGCTAATCAGATGATTCAGGTGCGTCGCCACCACGGTACTGGCTTCCACCACCGTGAAGCCCTGAATCTGCGCCTGCTCTTTCAGCGCGCTTTCAATCCAGATAGCCGCCAGGCCAAACGCCGGATCGGTGGTGACTTCGCCGGGCAGTGAACCCGCTGCGGTACCGGGATTGATCGCCAGCCAGCGGCCAGGGTAGGCCTCGCCGCTGCCAATCTCGACCCCTTTGAGTAAAATACGGTACAGCGCCGGCGACAGGTCCATATTGTCGCGAATATGCACCACTGGCGGCAGGAAGCCCATTTCTTGCGCAAATTTCTTGCGAATACTGCGGATGCGCCCGAGCAGCTCACCATCCTGCTGGAAATCAACCATCGGAATCAGCCGGTAGCCCACTTCCATGCCCAGCGTATCTTCCAGCTGCACATCGCTCCAGGTGGCCTCTACCGCCTGCGACGTATTTTCCGGCGCTTTCACCGGCTGCGGCTGATCCGGAGCCTTTATCTCACGCCCACGGATCCACCACGCCAGCCCCAGCAGCGCGGCGGTAAACAGCAGGAACACCAGGTTCGGCATACCCGGGACCAGGCCCAGCAGGCCGAGCACCCCGGCGCTCAACAGCATGACGCGCGGGTTGCTAAACAGCTGGCCGACCATCTGTTCGCCAACGTCCTGCTCGGTACTTACGCGGGTCACAATGACGCCCGCCGCGGTCGAGATCACCAGCGCTGGAATCTGCGCCACCAGGCCGTCACCAATGGTCAGCAGGGTGTAAGATTCCGCCGCTTTGCCCAGATCCAGACCGTGCTGTAACACCCCTACCAGCAGTCCGCCGATGACGTTGATCACCATAATCAGAATCCCGGCGATGGCATCGCCGCGCACAAACTTACTGGCACCGTCCATCGAACCGTAGAAGTCCGCCTCCTGGGTCACCTCTGAACGGCGCTTTTTCGCTTCCTCTTCGCCGATGATCCCGGCGTTGAGATCGGCGTCGATCGCCATCTGCTTACCCGGCATCCCGTCCAGCACAAAGCGCGCACCCACTTCGGCAATACGCCCGGCACCTTTGGTGATAACCATAAAGTTGATGATAACGAGGATGATAAACACCACGATGCCGATAGCGAAGTTACCGCCGACGAGGAAGTGGCCAAACGCTTCAACCACCTTCCCCGCCGCCGCCGCGCCGGTGTGTCCGTCCATCAAAATAATACGCGTCGAGGCCACGTTCAGCGCCAGACGCAGCAGCGTGGTAAACAGCAGAATGGTCGGGAAGGCGGCAAACTCCAGCGTGCGCTGGGTGAACATGGCCACCAGCAGCACCATAATGGACAGCGCAATGTTAAAGGTAAACAGCAGGTCGAGGACGAACGCCGGCAGCGGCAGTACCATCATCGACAAAATCAGCAGGATCAGCACCGGCCCGGCAAGCACCTGCCACTGGGTGGATTTCAGGTTGCTGGGGAGGCGCAGCATTGCGACAAGATTAGCCATCAGAGTCCTTCTCGTTCAAAAAATCCAGTGCCTCAGGCACCGCTATGTTATCCGGTTTTTTCGGCGCGGCGCCGCCCGCCAGTCGCCAGCGCTTAAGCTGCCAGACCCACGCCAGCACCTCTGCCACCGCGGCGTACAGCTGGCCGGGGATCTGCTGACCGATATCGGCATGGCGATACAGCGCGCGCGCCAGCGGCGGCGCTTCCAGCATCGGAATGCGGTTCTCCTCGCCAATTTCACGAATGCGCAGCGCCACCAGCCCCGCGCCTTTCGCCACGACTTTCGGCGCGCTCATTTTGTTTTCGTCGTACTGCAGGGCGACGGAATAGTGTGTCGGGTTATTGACGATCACGTCAGCCTTCGGTACGTCGGCCATCATCCGACGGCGTGCCGCCGCACGCTGCATCTGGCGAATACGCCCTTTAACGTGCGGGTCGCCTTCACTCTGCTTAAATTCATCGCGAATATCCTGCCGCGACATACGCAGCTTTTTCAGATGGCTGTGGATCTGCCAGAAAACGTCGAAGCCGACCATCGGGATGATGCCCATCGCCACCAGTAGCGCGCACAGGCCTACCATATTCAGGGCGTTACCTATTGCCGACAGCGGTGATTCGCTGACCAGACGCATCATCTGCGGCCAGTGCATCCACAGGAAAAAGCCCGCCACGGTCCCCATCAGCACCGCTTTCATAATCGCCTTACTCAGCTCCGCCGCCGTCTGCGCCGAAAACATGCGCTTAATGCCGGGCAGCGGGTTGAGCTTATCGAGCTTGAAGGCCAGCGATTTGGTGCTGAACACCAGGCCGCCGAGCATCATTGGCGCAACCAGCGCCACCGTCACCACTCCGACGATCAGCGGAAACAGCGCCAGCATGGCTTCTTTGAGCAGCAGGATAATCTGGCCGAGGATCAGGTTGGGGTCATTGACGATGCTGTGATCAAAGCGCAGCCCGCCCGAAAGCAGGTTCGCCAGCCGTCGAGCCAGCGACTCGCCGCCCAGCCAGAGCACACAAACGCCCACCAGCAGCATCAGCAGCGACGTCAGCTCGCGGGAACGCGGGATCTGCCCCTCCTCACGCGCCTTTTCAAGCCGTTGGGGTGTGGGGTCTTCTGTTTTGTCGTCGTCGTCGCTTTCTTCTGCCACGGCATCACTCTCGAAAATACGGTCGCGAGTATTATCTCGATGCGGCGCGTTGCCAATAGGACGAATAGCGGAATGAAAGTGAAGGAATTCGGGCGTTTATTGATGGGTATCCGCGTATATTGCCGGATAGCGGCGTAAACGCCTTATCCGGCCTACAGATATGTGTGTTTTTTGGCGTCTGCCGGGCCTACAGCGATATGCTTATCGGTAGGCCCGGACAGCGCGATTAGAAGCCCAGGCTATCGAGCAGATCGTCCACCTGATCCTGGCTGGCAACGACGCCGGCTTTTGAGGTGTCAACCTGCGGCCCGTTGAGCAGACTGTCGTTTTCGCGTTTTGGCCGCGCGCCCTGCTCCGGAATGTTCTCCAGCAGCACCATCAACAACTGGCGCTCAATTTCCTGGATAACGTCCATCATGCGCTTGATAACCTGACCGGTCAGGTCCTGGAAATCCTGCGCCATCATGATTTCGAGCAGTTGGGCGTTCGTAAAGCTGGTATGCTCCGGCACCTCGCCAAGATACTGGCGGGTATCGCTCACCAGTTCACGCGCGTCGGACAATTCAATCGGATTTTCAAACCACGCGTCCCAGCGCTTGGTCAAGGCTTTGGCGCCTTTTTCCATTTCATCCTGATGCGGCTGCGAGGCTTCGACGCTGTTCAGCGCGCGCTCCGCAGCCTGCGCGGTCATCTGCACAACATAGTCCAGACGGTCACGCGCGTCGGGTATCGCTTCGGCCGCTTCCGCAATCGCCTGATCCAACCCCAGCTCGCGCAGGCTATCGCGCAGCATGCGGGTCAGATTGCCGATACGGCTGATAATATCCGCGGCGGAGTGGTCATCGCCGGGCTTGATGGAAGAATGCATCATGTTCGTCACCTCACATGCCCAGTTTCTCGAAGATCTTGTTCAGCTTCTCTTCCAGCGTCGCCGCAGTGAACGGCTTCACCACGTATCCGCTGGCCCCGGCCTGCGCGGCGGCAATGATGTTCTCTTTCTTCGCTTCTGCCGTGACCATCAGCACCGGCATTGCCGCCATCCCACCGTCGGCGCGGATCGTTTTCAGCAGCTCCAGGCCATCCATGTTCGGCATGTTCCAGTCAGAGATGACAAAACCAAAGCCGCCCGCCTGCAGTTTATTCAGCGCATCCACGCCGTCTTCTGCCTCTTCAACGTTGTTAAATCCCAGTTCCTTTAACAGGTTGCGCACGATACGACGCATGGTGGAAAAGTCATCCACAACCAAAAACTTAAGCTCTTTATCCGCCATAAAATAATACTCCTGATTCAAATACGTATTGCCTGTCCGGCACTGATTTTCGCCAGCATCTGCTGGCTTACCTGGCTAAGATCGACCACTTCGCTGACGCCACCGGTATTGATGGCCTCGCGCGGCATGCCGAACACCACACAACTGGCTTCATTCTGCGCGATGGTCCAGGCTCCGGCCTGGTACATCGCGTGCATCCCGGCCGCACCGTCGTTGCCCATGCCGGTGAGGATCACCCCTACGGCGTTGCGCCCCGCGTGCTTCGCGACCGAATGAAACAGCACATCAACCGACGGGCGATGGCGATTAACCGGCGGCCCGTCGTGAATTTTGATTTGATAGTTCGCCCCGCTGCGCGCCAGCTCCATATGCTTATCGCCCGGCGCAATATAGGCATGACCCGGCAGGACGCGCTCGCCGTCTTCCGCCTCTTTAACCGTGATTTGGCACAGCTTATTGAGACGCTCGGCAAATGAACGGGTAAAGCCCGGCGGCATATGCTGCGTGATCAGCAGCGCCGGGCTGGAGAGCGGCAGCGGCTGGAGTACATGACGAATAGCTTCAGTACCGCCGGTTGACGCACCGATCGCAATCAGCTTTTCGGAGCTCAGCAGCGGGCCAGACTTGATCGCCACCGGCGCGGCCAGCGGTTTGTGGGCGCTAATGCGCGCACGCGAGGCGGCGCGCACCTTCTCAGCAATGGTTTCGCTGTAGGCCAGCATCCCCTCACGAATGCCCAGCTGCGGTTTGGTGACAAAGTCCACCGCCCCCAGCTCAAGCGCGCGCAGCGTTACCTCCGAGCCTTTACCGGTCAACGAAGACACCATGACCACCGGCATCGGCCGCAGACGCATCAGCTTCTCGAGAAAGTCCAGGCCGTCCATGCGCGGCATTTCGACGTCCAGCGTCAGCACATCCGGATTGAATTTTTTAATCAGATCGCGCGCCACCAGCGGATCCGGCGCGGTAGCGACCATTTCCATATCGTCGTGGCTGTTAATGATTTCCGTCATGATCTGGCGCATCAGCGCCGAGTCATCAACGGATAACACCCTGATTTTACTCATGCTCTTCCCTTACTTAGCGCATAGAACGTCTGTCCACGCAGGCTGAACTCACGGGAGAGATGGCTAAAGTTCTCTGAATGACCGGCAAACAATAATCCGTCCGGTTTCAGCAGGGACACAAAACGCTTGAGGATCTCCTGCTGCGTAGTTTTATCAAAATAGATCATCACATTACGGCAGAAGATCGCATCGAACGGACCGGGAACGTTATAGTGGGTATTGAGCAAGTTCAGCGTGCTGAAATCCACGTAGTTCGCCAGCTCGTTACGCACCCGGACCAGTCCGGAGTGCGGCCCGGTCCCGCGCATGAAATAACGCTGCAGCTGCTGCTGAGAGAGCGTTTTCAGCTCGTCCATGCGATAAATGCCGCTCTGCGCTTTTTCCAGCACTTCGGTATCGATATCGCTGGCATACACTTTCCAGCGGCCCGGCGCGGTACCCAGGGTATCGGCCAGGGTAATGGCGATGGAGTACGGCTCTTCCCCGGTCGACGCCGCAGCGCTCCACACCCGGTACTCCCCCTGCCGACGCGCGGCATGTTCGGCGAGCGTCGGGAAGTGGTGCGCCTCGCGGAAGAACGCCGTCAGGTTGGTGGTCAGCGAGTTAATAAACGCCTGCCATTCCGCGCTGTCGCCGTTGGCCTCCAGTTGCCCCAGGTAATGACCAAAATCATCCAGGTTCAGCGTCCGCAGACGCCGCACCAGACGGTTGTAAACCATGTCACGCTTGTGATCGGCCAGCACGATCCCGGCGCGCTGGTAGATCAGTTGACATATCCGACGAAACTGCGCGTCGGTGAGCGTCAGGCGCTGCGTCAGCTGGCTCAGTAATTGCGATTGCCCATTTGGCAGAGATACAGTCATAGCGCCTTCTTACATCACATCATTCAGGAAACAGCGGGTATCGCGGCCGGCGTAACGTTTTCACGCGCCACCGCCGCCTTCACTTCTTCAAGTTCAAATACGGAAACCACGGTCGTTAAGCGATCGGCCTGCCCGGCCAGCTGTTCGGTGGCCGCGGCCCCCTCTTCCACCAGCGCGGCGTTTTGCTGCGTCACCTGATCCATCTGGCTGACCGCCTGCGCCACCTGTTCAATGCCGCGGCGTTGTTCATCCGAGGCGGAAGCAATTTCGCCCATGATGTCGTTCACTCGGGTCACCGACTGCACGATCTCACTCATCGTACTGGCCGAGGTTTCCACCAGCGTGGAACCTTCCTGTACGCGGGCAACCGACTCTTCGATCAGCACTTTAATTTCTTTCGCCGCCTGGGCGCTGCGGCTAGCGAGGTTGCGCACCTCCCCGGCTACCACGGCAAAACCGCGACCCTGCTCACCGGCACGCGCAGCCTCCACGGCGGCGTTCAGCGCCAGAATATTGGTCTGGAAGGCAATACCGTCAATAACGCTAATAATGTCGCTGATTTTCTTCGAGCTGGTGGCAATGTTATGCATCGTCTGCGCCACATGATTTGCCTGTTCTCCGCCGCGCCTGGCGGTATCTGCCGCGCCGTGCGCGAGGTGAGACGCCTGGCGGGCGTTGTCGGCGTTCTGGCTTACCGTTGCGGTCAGCTGTTCCATGCTGGCCGCCGTTTCCGCCAGCGAGGCCGCCTGCTGTTCAGTCCGCGCAGACAGATCGTTGTTGCCTGCGGCAATTTCCGAGATCCCGGTGTGCATGGCGTAGCTGCCCTGACGCACTTCCCTGACGGTGTCACGCAGCGAGTGCTGCATGGCCTTCAGCCCGGCAAAGATGGCGCTGATTTCGTTCTTGCCGTAGACCGCAATCGGACGCGCCAGGTTGCCTTTCGCAATGCTTTCAAAGTGGTGGCTGATAATCGCCAGCGGTCGCACCACCATATGGCGAACCCACCACAGCGCACCCACGGTAATGAGCACTGAAATGACGACCATCGCAATAAACATCATCGTCGAGCGCGTGTAATCGTTCTGGCTTTCACGTTCGGCGGCAGCAACGTAGCCGTCAATGTTCTTACGCCAGTTCTGGTACTCACCGTCAAACTGATCCTGGGTTTTTTGCACCGGTGCGGCGACAAACTCCGCCAGCTGGTTGTTCTCAAGCCAGGCGACCTGATGCGCCAGCATCTCGTGCCAGTTGGTAAACGCCGTTGCGGTTGCCGCCTGCAGCGTTTTGTCGTGCTCACTCATCAACGGCAGCGCCATAAACCCCTTAAACAGCGCATCGCCCTGCGAGAGATTCTGTTTGACGTCGTCGATCATGCTGCGCACTTCACCAGGCGGATAGCTCAGCGCCGTCAGGGTGCCCGCTTTGTTCAGCATGGTGCTGGCCTGCAGCATCGCAGCGCGCGATTCCGTCAGTGTGTTCAGCTGCTGGCTGCTTTGTTCAACCTGATAAATGTTGTTTTGTCCGTCGCGAAAGGCCCAGAAAGAGAGTCCGTTACTGCCAATCTGCAAAATGCCGCAGATAATTAAAATCAGAAACAACGTGGTAGAGATTCGAATACGATAAAGCATCACCACACTCCTAAAGGCGGCCTGGACCGCGGATAAAATTAAAAGGTTTCCCAGTTGCTTTCGGCGACCGACGCCTGGCGTTTGTTCGCGACCAACGCGCGCGCCGCCGGTGACGAGGCTGGCGCGCTGCTGTGTGCGGCAGCGTTTAAACGAAAGGCGGCGACGGCCTGATTCAGGCGCTCAGCCTGCTCTTCCAGCGCCGCGGCGGCCGAGGCGGACTCTTCCACCAACGAGGCGTTTTGCTGCGTGACGCTGTCCATCTCGGCAACCGCGATCGCCACCTGGTCGATACCGCGGCTCTGCTCGTCAGAGGCCGAGGCGATTTCGCCCATGATGTCGGTCACGCGCGTCACCGCGTTAACGATATCGGTCATCGTTTCCCCAGCGGTTTCCACCTGCGCGGAGCCGGTTTCGACGCGGGAGACCGAGTCTTCAATCAGCGCTTTGATCTCTTTTGCCGCCTGTGCGCTGCGGCTGGCGAGGTTACGTACCTCACCGGCCACCACCGCAAAACCGCGTCCCTGTTCGCCCGCACGCGCCGCTTCGACGGCAGCGTTCAGCGCCAGAATGTTGGTCTGGAAAGCAATGCCGTCAATGACGCCGGTAATGTCGGAAATTTTTTGCGAGCTGGCGGCAATCTCGTGCATGGTGTTGACCACGCCGTTGACGACGCTGCCGCCGTGCAGAGCGGTCTCGGAAGCGCTCTGTGCCAGATGGGATGCCTGACGGGCATTTTCGGCGTTCTGTTTCACCGTAGCCGTCAGCTGTTCCATGCTGGCCGCCGTTTCTTCCAGCGCAGCCGACTGTTGCTCGGTGCGAGAAGACAGGTCGTTATTGCCCGCCGCAATTTCGCTGGTGCCGTGATAGATAGCCACCGCCCCTTCACGCACATGGGTCACCGTATCAATCAGCGAGCTCTGCATATGCGTCACGGTGTCAGCCAGTTCGGTAATTTCGTTGCGCCCGCGCAGGCTCAGACGCGGCGTCAGATCCCCGGCGGCAATCTGCCGGATGTGCCCCATTACCGCAGCCAGCGGCTTAAGTAAAATGGCGCGAATACCAAACCAGGCGCCAACCACCACAATCACCAGCACCACGGCCAGAATCGCCAGCTGCCAGCGAGCTATCTGGTAGTCGCTGCTGCTGGTGGTAAAGGCGCGCTGGTAGAGCGCTTCGCTTTGCGAAGCGTACTGGTTCATGGCTTCGCCCATCGCGTTCTGCATCCCCTGCGTCGGCTGGGCAAAATAGGCGTCCATATTGCCGGCCTCCAGGAAGCCCACCAGCTCCTGTAACGCAGCAAAATAACGTTGATACGCGGCGCTCACCTGGGCGCTGGCATCGTGCATTTCTGCCTGCGCCGGCAGCGCGCTGAAGCGGGCAAAATGGCTGTCCGCCTGCGCAAGCGTGGTGCGCGCATTCTTCAGCAGTTCAGTTTTGGCGCTGCTCTGCTGATTAGTGGCGTCCATCATCATCCGCGCCGAGGACCGGCTCAGGTTGATGCGGGTTTGCAGCAGCAGATCCCACGCTTTGGTGAGTTCAGCCTGTTGCGTACGAAGAGTGTTAGATTGCGCAAAGCTTTGTTGGTTTTGCTGGAGCGAGGAGAACAGAAATCCTCCGGAGACCAACTGCAAAAGTGCGAAGACGACCAGCACCAACATCAGCAGCGTGACAACGCGGATACGGTTTAACATACAACACCTTCTCTATGACTTGTTATTCGGTGTTATCGGCATCCCAAATAGAAACTTTATGCGCGCGCGGGGTAAAAATCGTCCGCCCTCACGGGCACGAAAGCGCAGCGCCGGCGAGTCACTGAATCACAACGCTTTTTATAAAATATAAAAAAAAGTTGTAAATCCCCCCGCTTTCATACAATTTATGTAGTGAATGAATTGATGACATTACATAACTAAAAAATCATTTTTCATCGCAGGGCATATTCGTAATCTGACGGGGTATTTTTTGTGGCAAACGCAAACAAACTCACGGTTTTTATCGTGATTTTTATGCTGGCGGGGATTCTCACCGGCGCAATGATCCATTCTTATGCATCAACTCAGACTATCGAAGTCTGGTCCAGCAACATCACTCTCCTGACTGACATTTTCCTCCGACTCATTAAAATGGTGATTGCACCGCTGGTGTTCAGCACCCTGACGGTCGGCATCATGAAGCTTGGCGAAACGTCTACCATTGGCCGCGTCGGCGGTAAGGCCATGGTCTGGTTTATCAGCTCATCGGTGCTGTCGATTCTGGTGGGGCTGTTTATCGTCACCCTACAGCATCCGGGCGCGGGCCTGAATCTGGCGATACCGAAAGATACGGTCGACACCGGTCTGGCCGTCAGCGGTATGAGCCTGAAAGGCTTCTTGTCGCATACCATCCCGACCAGCATCGTCGGCGCGATGGCCGATAACGAGATTTTGCAGATCGTGGTGTTCTCGATGTTCTTCGGCATCGGCGGCGCGTCGCTCGGTCAGAAGTTCAACGCACCGTTGGTTGCCGCGCTGGACGTGGTCTCCCACATTATGCTGAAGGTGACCGGTTACGTGATGTACGTTGCGCCGCTGGCCATTTTTGCCGCCATCTCGTCGGTCATTGCAACCGAAGGGCTGGGCATTTTGCTTAACTATGCCTCGTTTATCGGCGGCTACTATGTGGCTATCGTGCTGACCTGCTGCGTACTGGTGGCTATCGGCTATATGGTGTTGAAAAAAGAAGTCTTCCGCCTGCTCAGCATGCTCAAAGATCCGGTACTGGTGGCCTTTACCACCAGCAGCTCAGAAGCCGCCTACCCGAAAACGCTCGAACAGCTGACCAAATTTGGCTGCTCACGCAATATCGTGTCCTTCGTGCTGCCGATCGGCTATTCCTTTAACCTGGTGGGCTCGATGGTCTACTGTTCCTTCGCCTCAATGTTTATTGCTCAGGCGTATAACATCCACCTCAGCTTCTCTGAGATTGCGGTACTGATGTTGACGCTGATGCTGGCATCGAAAGGAATTGCCGGGGTACCGCGCTCGGCGCTGGTCGTGCTGGCAGCCACCATCCCAAGCTTCAATATTCCGGTCGCGGGCATCCTGCTGCTGATGGGGATTGACCATTTCCTCGATATGGGACGTTCGGCGATTAACGTGCTTGGCAACGGCGTCGCGACGGCCATGCTGTCGCAGAATGAAGGCCTGCTGGCGCAGGAAGAGCCGCAAGTGGTACAGCAGAACGGGTAAATAAAAGCCAGACCTCTGGGTCTGGCTGGACAATCGCCGTGTAGCAAGCAACGGGCCTGTCGTCACAATACGACGGGCCCGTCTCTCATCAGGCGGCGTGAATCGTTGCGCTGTCCAGCAGCGCCATCTCTTCACTGTTGAGCAGTTTCTCAATATTGACCAGAATCAGCATGCGATCGCCCAGCGCGCCCAGCCCGGTGAGATATTCGGTAGAGAGGGTCACGGCAAACTCCGGCGCCGGACGAATCTGCTCCGCCGCCAGCGACAGCACGTCAGAAACGCCGTCGACCACAATACCCACCACGCGCTGGCCGAGATTCAGCACGATCACGACCGTGTTATCGTTATATTCCACGTCTTCCTGGCTGAACTTCACCCGCAGGTCAACAATCGGCACAATCACGCCGCGCAGGTTGGTGACCCCTTTTATAAACGCGGGCGTGTTAGCAATGCGCGTGACCTGATCGTAACCGCGAATCTCCTGCACCTTCAGAATATCGATGCCGTACTCTTCGTTACCCAGCGTAAATACCAGGAATTCCTGCCCTGTCGGTTCACCCGCCAGCTTTGTTACATTCGTCATACCGGTCATGTTTTCTACCTTTTCTCTGCGTTTCAGGCGGCTGTGTTCGCCAGACGTTTATCACGATTCAGTCCCTGCAGTGCCGAGACGTCAACAATCAGCGCGACGCTACCGTCGCCAAGAATGGTCGCCGCCGAAATGCCCGGCACTTTGCGATAGTTGCTTTCCAGGTTTTTCACCACCACCTGATGCTGACCAATCAGCTGATCGACCAGCAGCGCATAGCGGCGGCCCGCGCTTTGCAGGATGACCACAATCCCCTGCGTGGCTTCGGTTTTCGCCCCCTGCACATCGAAGGCTTTCCACAGTTCAACCAGCGGCAGGTATTCACCGCGCACTTCCAGCACTCGCTCACCGCCCGCCAGCGGGTGCAGATCCTCTTCGCGCGGCTGCAGCGACTCCATCACCGCATTGAGCGGCAGGATAAACACCTCTTCGTTGACCTTCACCGACATGCCATCGAGGATCGCCAGCGTCAGCGGCAGCAAAATGCGGATGGTGGTGCCTGCGCCCTGTTTAGACTTAATTTCAACGTGGCCGCCCATCTCCTGGATATTTCGCTTCACCACGTCCATGCCAACGCCGCGCCCGGAGACGTCGGTTACCTGCTCAGCGGTTGAGAAGCCCGGCGCGAAAATCAGCATGCCGACTTCTTCATCGGTCATGCTCTCGCTGACCGCCATCCCCTGCGACAGCGCTTTGGCCAGAATACGTTCGCGGTTCAGCCCCGCGCCGTCGTCGGTGACTTCGATGCAAATATTACCGCCCTGATGTTCGGCGGAAAGAATCAGGTTGCCCACGGCGGATTTTCCCGCCGCCAGCCGCGTTTCCGGCAGTTCAATACCGTGGTCGAGGCTGTTACGAACCAGGTGGGTTAACGGATCGATAATGCGTTCAATCAGACTCTTATCGAGTTCGGTAGAGCTGCCCATCAGCGTCAGCTCTACCTGCTTGCCGAGTTTGCCGGCCAGATCGCGCACCAGGCGCGGGAAGCGGCTGAACACATACTCCATCGGCATCATGCGGATAGACATCACCGACTCTTGCAGATCGCGCGCGTTGCGCTGAAGCTGCCCCATGCTGGTGATCAGATCACCGTGTGAAACCGGATCGAGCGCGTTGGAACGCTGGGCCAGCATCGACTGGGTAATGACCAGCTCACCCACCAGGTTAATCAGCTGATCAACCTTTTCAACCGCCACGCGAATGCTGGTTGACTCGCTGCTGCGCGCAGCCGGTTTTTCACGCTCAACCCGCGGTGCGGCGGCGGATACCAGCGCCACGGGCGCAGCGGCCACTCGCGCAGGCGCCACCGCGTCTACCGCCGGCGGCGTCGCGGGCACGACCGCTTCGGGCGTCGAGACGGTGCTGAAGGCTATTTGATCGGCTTCAATGACGAAGCACAGCACCGCGACGATATCGTCCGGATCTACGCTGCTATCGAGCACCGCGGTCAGAGAGTCGGCCGTTTTTTGCACCTGGCTTAGGGTCGCCAGGTTCCCCAACTCCTCTTCCAGCATATCCGGCTCACCGGCCTTCAGACGGGAAAGCGTAATCTGCGTTTTCCCCGCGGCATCGGCGGCCTCAATCACGGCCTCTTCTTCCTGCACGTGATTGTCGACCACGCTCAAATGGGCGCTGCCGGCCACCGGCGGAACGCTTTCGCCTTTTGCCTCAAGCGCCAGCTGACGCAGCGCATTGCAGATGTATTCGAAGCTGGCTGCATCCGGATCGGTGGAGCTTTTATAGGCGTCGAGCTGTTCCTGCATAATATCTTTGGTTTCCAAAAACAGGTTGATAATATCGGTGCTGAGCTTCATTTCCCCGCGACGGGCGTCATCCAGCAGGTTCTCCATCAGGTGAGTGGTTTCCTGAAGAACGGAAAAGCCAAAGGTCCCCGCGCCACCCTTGATGGAGTGCGCTGCGCGGAAAATGGCATTCAGCTGTTCAGCGTCAGGGTCATCCACCACCAGATCCAGCAGATGCTGTTCCATGTCGGCCAACAGCTCGTCGGCCTCATCAAAAAATGTTTGATAAAAATCGCTGATATCCATGCTCACGCTATCACCTCGAGTCGGGTTGTGGCGTCGTCGTACCGGCCGCCGGTGACGAGTTTGTCGGCGGCTGTAAAACGCTTAAGGGTTCATTCTGGCTCTCGGCATTCTCATGGAGAATGGCCTGCTCAGCCTGGTTATTGAGCACCAGCAGGCTGATGCGACGGTTAATCGCATCGTTGCCGCCGTGCTCTGATAGGCGCATCGAGTTAGACATCCCGATGACGCGTAAGACTTTGCCGTCATCCAGCCCGCCGGCAACCAGCTCGCGACGCGACGCGTTGGCGCGATCCGCCGACAGCTCCCAGTTGCTGTAGCCCCGTTCGCCGGTGGCATACGGATAATCATCCGTATGCCCGGAGAGGCTGACTTTATTGGGAATTTCATTCAGTACTGGCGCAATCGCCCGCAGGATATCGCGCATATACGGTTCTACCTCTGCGCTGCCGGTTTTAAACATCGGCCGGTTCTGGCTGTCGATAATCTGAATTCGCAGCCCCTCCTGCACGAGATCGATCTTCAGATGCGGGCGCAGCGCGCGCAGCTTCGGATCGGCTTCAATAAGCTGGTCCAGCTCGCCGCGTATGCGCTTCAGCCGGTTGGTTTCCATGCGTTTTTTCAGATCATCAATCGTTGGCTGCTTGTGCACCTCGCCCTGCTGCTGGGTGACATCATCACCGCCGCCGGGAATCGGGCTGTCGCTGCTGGCCATCCGCTGACCGCCGGTGATGGCGGTTGCCAGCGGCGTACGGAAGTATTCGGCTATCTGAATCAGCTCTTTCGGGCTGGAGATGGAAATCAGCCACATCACCAGAAAAAACGCCATCATCGCCGTCATAAAATCGGCATAGGCAATTTTCCACGAGCCGTGGGCGCTGCCGTGAGATTTATGTTTGCGCCGTTTGACGACGACAATCGGATGCGATTGGTTCTTCATGCGTCCTCGGTGGTCGTTTGCTGTTGCCCCGCCGGGTTGCGCACCGCGCGGACGTGTTCTTCAAGCTCAATAAACGACGGACGTTCGCTGGTGTAGAGCGTTTTACGACCGAACTCAACGGCGATCGGCGGTGCATAGCCGTTCAGATTCGACAGCAGCGTAATTTTCACGCACTGCATCATTTTGGTGGTTTCCGCGCTCTTCTGGCGCAGCACGCTGGCCAGCGGCGAGACAAAACCGTAGGCCAACAGGATCCCGAGGAAGGTACCGACCATCGCGTGGGCAATCAGCGCCCCCAGCTCCGCCGCCGGACGGTCGGCAGAACCTAATGCGTGCACTACCCCCATAACCGCCGCCACGATGCCGAATGCCGGCAGTGAGTCGCCCACCAGCGCCAGGCTGTTGGCCGGCACTTCGCTTTCGCTTTCATGGGTTTCAATCTCTTCATCCATCAGCGCTTCAATTTCGAAGGTGTTCATGTTGCCGCTGATGATCAGGCGCAGATAATCGACGATAAATTCCAGCATCACCGTGTCGGCGAGAATGCGCGGATAGCTGGCAAAAATTTCGCTCTCTTTCGGGTTCTCAATATCACGCTCGAGCGAGAACATCCCCTGCTGACGCGACTTCGCCATCAGGCGATACAGCAGCGCCAGCAAATCCATATACATCGTTTTGGTGTATTTCGAGCGACGGAACAGCAAAGGCAGCGCTTTCAACGTGCCTTTGATAGCCTTGCCGTTGTTGCCCACGATAAAAGCGCCAACCCCTGCCCCGCCGATAATAACCAGCTCGGCCGGTTGATACAGTGCTCCAAGGTGTCCGCCGGTCATCATGTAGCCGCCGAAAACTGTCCCCAAAACAACCAGGTAACCTATTAAGATAAGCACGCTATCATCCTTCCACTGTTGACTAAGAGAGGAGACAGATGAGCAATGTCACCCACGCACGGGTAAAAAAAAGCAGCGGCCCTAAGGCCGCTGCTGGAGTGTTTTGTCCACACCGTGTGAGGTTAAACAGCTTGCCCTATCTGTTCATCCAGCAGTTGTGGATTACTATCGGCAAGATCCTCGGAAAGTTTACGTCTTTTTACGGCACGAGATGGCGGCTGGCACAAGCTGCATACAAAGCTGCCAACGGGCTGATGAGCGTGGGTAATGAAGTTACCGCCGCAGGAATGGCAGCTGGAGAGTTCGAGCATGCCGCTTTCCACGAAGCGAACTAACGTCCACGCGCGCGTCAGGGCCAGCAGCGGCCCGGCATCCTGTTGCGGGCACTGCTCAAGATACAGACGGTAGGCTTTGATCACGGCGTCAACGCCAGAACATTGCCCACTTTTGAGTAAGAACTGCCAGGCATTGCAGAACATGGAAGAGTGGATATTTTGCTCCCATGTCATAAACCAGTCCGTGGAAAACGGTAGCATTCCCTTCGGCGGCGGGCTGCCGCGAAGTTCTTTATAGAGCTTAATCAGCCGACCACGGCTGAGCTGAGTTTCGCTTTCCAGCATCTGCAAACGAGCGCCCAGAGTAATCAGCTCCATCGCAAGCTGAATATCGCGGGCTTCCTGAACAATGCTTTTTTCGCTCATCGTCAGGCCCTTTTCTTACGGGCAGGTTCGCCTGAGTTACTGGCCTGATTCAGCAGTCGGGTGGACAGCAGAATACCGGTATGGATTTGCTGTAAATCGTCAACGCGTGATTCTTGCGTCAGGCGGGTGATGGTCTGGGAATCATCAAAACGGAACTGGCAGACCAATTGATTTGTTTCGGCCAGCTTCACCATCTGGGGGAGCGTCAGTTCCCCGAGGACTTTCGCCATATCCTCGTTAATACCGAGGCGGAACATGGCTGAAGCCTTATCCTGACCGATCAAACGCTGTGCAAGGAGCAAATAAGACAAGTTGATGTCATAGATGTGCTTTAGCAACTCGGATGTATGCATTTTCCCCATCCCGAATAACCAATTAGTACTTTATGCGGACAATCCGCATACCCCGTGATGTCGTCGGGCAAGGCCCGATAAAAAAAAATCGGTCGAAATGCATAGCCGATTAGGTGAATCTTCTGTCTCGTTGCCGGGTAACGTTCTGACCGCATGGCCCGACACATCTAAACATTTCTTACAATTTACTAAGATTTTTCCTAATTCGACGCAACTTTACTCGCCAGATGTGACACATACAATGTTACTTCACTGTTAATGTGAAATTTATGTGATCCGCATCACAAAATCAAAGCCTATTTTTATTCTCTATCCATCAGTCATTGTTGTATTTTGAACAATAATTAACCAATTAAAACGCTGTTTTATTCCTGATTGATGGATATTCATTCACCCCAACTATTAAACAACCGCAGGGGACGGGCAACTTTACGCGAGCCAATGACGAAAGAATTATCACAGATCATAGTTTCATTCGATATACAAAATTCATCGTAAATTCAATAAATTGAAACAATAAATCATTTGCAGCATATTCATTTGCATGTAATTTACCTTTAGTTAACATTGTTTCAGCAAAAATAAAATATTAAATAACCATATTGATTACATAAAACATCACGTGACGCGGATAGAAACTGCGTAGCTTTTAATCAATAATTAGCATAAAGAATGCTAATGTATTTGGTTAATATATCGTCATAAGTATTCGCTATATCACTTGCGAGGGTCAGGCAAAAAGAGTAAGAGATTAAGAAGAGAGTGCGTATTATTCGAGCAAGGAGGTCTGATGGCTTACTCACATCTTTTGGTTGCCGTGGCGCCAACCCCGGAAAGCCACGCCCTGCTTCGCAAAGCGGTGGATATCGCCCGGCCGACCCAGGCCCGCGTGAGTCTGATAACCCTGGCCACCGACCCGGAAATGTATAATCAGCTAGCTGCGCCGATGCTGGAAAGCCTGCGCGAGCTGATGCAGGAAGAGACCCAGCATTTTTTGCGCAGTCTTGCCGAGGCCGTTGATTACCCTATCTGGAAAGCGCAAATTGCATCGGGTGAGCTTGGTGAGCACATTAGCGCATTCAGCAAAAAGCACCAGGTTGACCTGGTTATCTGCGGGAACCATAACCAAAGTTTCTTTTCACGCGCCACCTGCGCGGCAAAAAGCATCGTGGGTAACAGCGGCGTAGATGTCTTATTGGTGACACTGTAACAAATCAAACTTCTCGCCGCCGACGGGGTACAACAGCGCCGCATGCAGGGACATCACCGGCATCTGTCATACCCCATCGTGACGGGAGTGAACGCTATACGGTCCGCTTAGCCTTCTGCTTGTAACGGTCGAAAATCACCGCTGCCAGCAGAATCAGACCACGCACCACGTACTGTGAGAACGGCGAAATGTTCAGCAGGTTCATCGCATTCTCCACGGTGCCCAGAATTAAAATCCCGGCCACCACGTAAGAGATTTTACCAATCCCCCCTTTCAGCGATACGCCGCCCAGCACGCAGGCGGAAATGACGATCAGCTCATAGCCTATTGAGGTCATCGGCTGGCCGCTGGTCATGCGTGAGGCCAGAATAATCCCCGCCGCCGCCGACACCAGCCCGGAGAGCACAAAGATAATAATCTTGGTGCGTACCACCGGAACCCCGGCCAGCCGCGCCGCTTCTTCGTTACCGCCGATGGCCAGCGTGTTGCGACCAAAGGTGGTTTTATTAAGCAGCAGACCAAAAATCACCAGACAGCCCACCGTCAGCCAGATAGGTGCCGGTAGCCCGAGCCAGTTGGCGTAGCCGAGCGTGAAGAAACGTTCGTCTTCAATCCCCACCGCTTTGCCGTCGGAAATAATATAGGCCAGCCCACGCACAATTTGCATCGTCGCGAGCGTGGTGATCAGCGCGTTAATTTTCAGCTTCGCAATCACGAAACCGTTCACCAATCCACTCACGGCCCCCAGCAGCAGCCCGGCAAAGACGCCGACCCACAGGCTTTCGGTCATGTTAATGACCACCGCTGTCGTCACCCCGGCGCAGGCAATCACCGACGCGACCGACAAATCAAAATCCCCCGAAGCAAGGCAGAACAGCATGCCGCAGGCCACCATCCCGGACATGGAAATCGCCAGCCCCAGGCCCTTCATGTTGATAAAGGTGGCAAAATTCGGCACAAAAATCGCACAGCAGACGAAAAGTGCCGCAAAGACCACCAGCATGCCGTACTGATCCCAGATGCGGCTAAAGCTTAGCGACGCGCGTTGGGCGCCCGGCGTTGTAACAGATGACATCATAATCTCCTTACTCAGGCGACCGCCTGACTGACTTTAGGCATAGCCAGGCTTAACGCCTGTTGTTCATTGGCGCTCTCATGCAACAGTTCGCCGGCGATCTCCCCTTCGCGCATCACCACGATCCGATCGGCAACGCCCAGCACTTCCGGCAGATCGCTGGAAGCAAACAGCACCGCCACGCCAGAAGCCGCCAGTGCGTAAATCACGTTGTAGATTTCGTGTTTCGCACCAACATCAATGCCGCGCGTCGGCTCGTCGAGCAGGATCACTTTCATCTCCTCCGACAGCCAGCGCCCGAGGATAGCCTTCTGCTGATTGCCCCCGGAAAGGTTCATAATCAGCTGCTCGGCCCCAGGCGTTTTGATATTGAGCGACTGGATGTGGTGGTCGGCGTTGGTGGCCTCCCAGTCATTGTTGATAAGGCACCCAGCGTGGATGTGCTTGCGGCGGGCGCTGATGTTGATATTGTCGCGCACCGAATGCACCGGGATGATCCCTTCCGCTTTGCGGTCTTCCGGGCACAGCATCATACCCGCACGAATCGCCTGCGCCGGTTTATCAATGGTTATCCGCTGGCCGTCGATGTAAATCTCGCCGCCGGTGATCCTGGAACCGCCGAATATCCCCTTCATCAACTCGCTGCGCCCGGCCCCCACCAGCCCAAACAGGCCAACGATCTCGCCGCTGCGGACCGTAAGCGAAATCGGCATACGCACGCCCGGCGCTTTCACCTGTTCAAGACGCAGCCGCTCTGCCCCGTGCGGGCGAGGCTGCCAACCGTAGATGTCGCCAATATTGCGCCCGACCATCGCTTGTACCAGCCGGTCATGGCTGACCGCCATCATGTCGTCAAACGTGCAGACATAGCGGCCGTCCTTAAACACCGTAATAGCGTCGCTCAGCGCAAAGATCTCTTCCATGCGGTGCGAGACATAGATGATGACTCGCCCCTCTTTACGCAGTTCGCGGATCACCCGAAACAGGTTGTCTATTTCGCGGGCGGAAAGCGAACTGGTCGGTTCGTCAAAGGCAATCACCTTGGCGTTACGCGCCAGCGCCTTAGCAATTTCCACCATCTGCCACTGGCCGATAGACAGATACTTAAGCGGGGTGTCCGGGTCAATATCCAGCCCCAGATGTTCGAGCTGGAGACGCGCTTCATAGTTCAGCAGCTTGCGGTTAACCATCCCGCCGCGGCTCGGCAACTGACCCAGATAAATATTTTCCGCCACGGTCATTTCCGGGACGAGATGCAGTTCCTGGTAAATAATCGCGATACCCGCGTTCAACGCCGCGGTAGTATCGACAAATGAAATCTCTTCGCCGCGCAGCGCCAGCGTGCCCGCCGTCGGGGCATAGTTACCGCTGAGTATTTTCAACAGCGTCGACTTTCCGGCGCCGTTCTCCCCCATCAGCGCGTGCACCTGCCCGCTATAGCAGTCGAAACTGATATCGGACAGGGCCTTAACGCCGGGGAACGTTTTGCTGATACCGCGAAAGGAGAGATAAGGGGTAGACTGTTGCATCGCAACCTCCACATTGACACGATCCCTCTCCCCCCGCGCACGCGGGAGGAGAACCATCAGGACTTAGAGGCCTTTTTTCGCCAGCTCTTCTTTGAAGTTATCGCGAGTAATCAGCACCACGTCGGTCACCGCCGTGAATTTCGGCGGCTCAGCACCTTTCTGTACCCAGTTATACAGCAGCTCACTGGTTTTATAGCCGTGGATATCCGGGCTTGGCAGCAGGGAGCCGAAGAAACCGGTAGCCTGCGCTTTCGACAGTTCGTTGACGGCATCTACGCCGTTAATCCCGATACCGATAACGTTAGCCGCTTTAAAGCCCTGACCTTCCGTGGCGCGAACGCCGCCCAGCACGGTGTTATCGTTCATGCCGATAACCAGCCACTGTTTCACTTCCGGGTGCTGTACCAGCAGCGAGTTACCGGCGTCGAACGCACCGGGGATATCGTTAGATTTGGTCGGGACCTGATAGATCTGTTTTTCCGGGAAACCGGCGGCCTTCAGCGCATCCATTGAGCCCGTCGTGCGGCGACGTGCGGTATCCAGTTCGTTGGCCGTAATGGCCATCACGCCGGTGGTTTTGATATCCCAACCGCGCTTTTGCATCTCTTTATACAGCTCCTGGCCCTGACGAGCACCGATTTCACTCGCCGCCATCATGACCAGCGGGACCTCTTCCATCGGCTTGCCTTTGGCGTTGACGAACTGATCGTCGACGGTGATCACTTTCATATCATAGCCGCGCGCTTTGGCAACAATAGCGGGCCCCAGCTTCGGGTCTGGTGTACAAATAACAAAGCCTTTCGCGCCGCTGGCCGCCAGGCTGTCAATCGCATTAAGGGTTTTCTCACCGTCAGGTACGGCAATTTTAATGACGTCAAAACCGAGGTCTTTGCCCGCTTTATCGGCAAATTTCCATTCCGTCTGGAACCACGGTTCTTCCGGCTGTTTGACGAGAAAGCCGAGCTTAAGATTCTCGGCCATAGCTGATTGTGACATAACGGCTGCCAGCCCGATGGCCGCCAGCGCGTGGGTAAATTTGTGCATGGTTAACTCCAGCCTTAATGTTCTTTTATGTAGGGAAAAATCAGACCAACGATTTAAATCGGACATAAAACAAAGTATTAGCTGTGTCATTAACAGCATTAACGTTGTTGAAACATTAATAGCCAGGAATTAATCTTCCATAAGAGAGCGCCATCACACCGCTGAATTACAGTGATGTGATGCATAGATTCAGCAGATAAATACATATCTGCTGCGCGAATTGTCTGACAATTCGCGCAGGGAAATAGCTATTTTATCTATATTGATAGCGTGAAAATCCCTTCCGCCACAGGGCAGGATGAATTACCAGCGATAATAGATGTGATCGGCGTGATCGCGTACCGGCGCTTCATCGCCCAGCAGGCGCGCCGCTACGGTAAAGGCGAAATCAAACACATGGCCAAAGCCTTTACCGCTGATTAGGTTGCCATCTTCAACAACCGGTGCATCAACGTATTCACCGTTTTTGACGTCCTGCCACAGGTCGCCAGAGCACACGTAGCGGCGGCCTTTCAGCAAATCGTTTCCGGCGAGTACGCGCGCGGCGGCTGAGCAGATCGGGCAAATGAATTTGCCTGCGGCATCGTGGTTCGCCACAAACCGGACAACGTCTTTGCTTGCTGCCAGATTCACGCTTCCCTGCGGCCCCCCCGGTAGCACAACCGCGTCGTACAGCGTATCAAGACGCTCTGCCAGCGTGGCGTCAGCCACCATCGGAATATCGTGATAGCTCACCACAGCCCGCGACTCTGCGCACGACACCAGCTCAACGCCAATATGTAAGCGACGCAGAATATCGATAGTGACAATCGCTTCCCCTTCCTCAAACCCTGGGGCCAGCAGTACGGCAACCTGTTTCATTATAACTCCTGTGAATTTAAATTAACGCATCCCCCCGAACGAGAAATAAAGAGGGATTATGCACATATGTCATGCCGGCGAACATAATCCCCTCGTCGGTAATTATCAAAAATGATCTAAAACAAATTTACCCACATTCTAATATCTGAGGTCCAGGTACATATCATGATATATAAATGGGGAATATTACTTGCCATACACCATTCATAACAAATATTGCGTATCGCGCCTATGTGTACGTTCGGCACGGGCGGATAAATGAGATATTCATCACACTTTTATTCATTATCAATGCAACAAACATCTTCGCGTTCAACCCCGTCTTAACGACTCAAGAGAGAAGCCTTATACTTCATATTATTCATGGTGTTACGACGGAATTTCTTGATAGTCATCCTCCACTTTAATATAGGTTGTAACGAAACGTAAAAAGCGAGTCATAAGAGTTTTCTTATACGCAAACTCAGAGTATTATTTTTGTGAACTAAAGAAGGTTTATATCTTGCGTTCATGATTGAAGACGACAGGTAATATGTCGTCACATTCAAACGCGTAAATAGCGCATGGTTAGCGGCTATTTAGAACTATGCGATGTCACGCGTATCGTTCCTACCAGTAATAAGGATATTTATATGGCAGCTCCAGGAATGGTTAAAAAGCTTAATGCTCAGATGAATCTCGAATTCCATGCATCTAATCATTATTTGCGTTTGAGCGAGTGGTGTTCAGAACATCGACTAAATGGCACTGCGACGTTCTTACGTTCGCGCGCGCAGTCCAGCGTCACGCAAATGATGCGCGTGTTTGATTTTATCAAGAAAGCCGGCGCTTACCCGGTGGTGAAAGCCTTCGAAATTCGCCAGGCTAAATGTGCAACCCTCGAAGATCTTTTCCTGACAACAATTGAAGACCACGATCAGCGTAGCTCAACGCTGTCGGAACTTACTGAACAGGCAAAAGTGCTTCAAGACGATAACACCCTGAGCTTCCTCAATACGCTGGAAGAAGAACAGCAACAGGATGGTATCTTGCTGAAGACCATTCTGGATGAGGTGCGCAGCGCGCGTGAAGCGGGCCTGTGCATCCAGCAAACCGACCGCCACCTGCTGAACATCGTGAATAAACGGCAGCCATCATAATGCAACAAGGGCGGCTATGGCCGCCCTTGTTGTTTCTGTTTTCAGGACGCGTGCCTGAACCCATCAGACAGGCATTAATGCGTCGCATCCTGCGGCGTAAACTTCAGCTCAATCAGCGCGATCGCTTTTTGAATCGCCCGTAGCGTCACGGGGTCAGCCCCTGCCGGATGCGTCGTGAAATCAATGGCCTTCAGCTGAGTCGCCATTTTCTCGCGCACTTCTACCGGGGCAATCACATCAATCACGTCGAGGATCTGTTTGATGACCAGCTGGCAGGCGACGACGTCGGAAACCAGCTCATCGTTAGGGGTCAGGTTCTGAGACATTTTTTGCTCCTTTTTTGCGGAGCGTAATAGTACCCTACTTTTGCGAAAGATAAAAAAACCTGCCGCAGCAGGTTTTTTTATCAGAACATAGCGCCTGGCGGTACGTCTTTGAAAGTCTTGCAATAGTTTTCAAACATGCTTTTGAGGATTTTACGCATACGCTGTTTCATGTGAATGCTCCGGTTTTTGTTATGCAGATGTTATTGTCTTTACGTACATAATATGACCGCCGTCACAAAAATCAACCATTTTGCGATTTATATCACATAAAATTGGTGCATCGCGTTAAATTTATATAAATTTTGTTATTAAAATCTGTCACTTACAACGTCTACAAAATTTGTAAATTTTACGCATTTTTTTGATAGGGTAACACAACAATGAATGAGCCTCTCCAGGCCCAGGCAACACGCGGGGTATCCCCTGCCGCGCTGCTGGTGGCCGGTGCGTTCTTTATGGAGTTTCTTGATGGGACGGTGATTGCCACTGCCCTGCCGGATATGGCGAAAACCTTTGGCGTTGAAGCCGTCGATTTGAATATCGGTATCAGCGCCTATCTGATCACCCTTGCGGTACTGATTCCCGCCAGCGGCTGGATAGCCGACCGCTTCGGGGCCCGTACTATCTTCAGCCTGGCGCTGGCTATTTTCACCGTCTCCTCGGTATTTTGCGGCCTCGCCACCAGCGCCCACAGTTTCGTGGCAATGCGTATTCTACAAGGCGTTGGCGGCGCGTTAATGGTCCCCGTTGGCCGACTGGCGGTACTGCGCACCACGCCAAAGCATCTGCTGATCTCGGCGATTGCCACGCTCACCTGGCCCGCGCTGATTGCGCCCATTATCGGGCCGCCGCTGGGCGGATTTATTACCCAGGTCGCCGACTGGCGCTGGATCTTCTTTATTAACGTTCCGCTCGGCATTATTGCGATTATTCTGGCGCTGCGCATTATTCCCAACGTTCGCGACGATGAGCGTCGTCCATTCGATCTGCCGGGCTTCCTGGCCACCTCGGTATCGATGGTGAGCCTGGTGTATGCGATGGAGATGCTTGGCGCCGAAAAAATGCAGGGCTGGACGGTCATCGCGCTGCTTATCGTCGGTGGGGCCACCTTCTGCTATGCGCTGCGCCATTTTCGCCGTAGCCCGGCGCCGATGATCCGCATGGATGCGCTGCAGGTCCCCACCTTTCGCGTCACGATGTACGGCGGTTCGCTGTTCCGCGCATCCATTAGCGCCGTACCGTTTCTGCTGCCGCTACTCTTCCAGGTTGGGTTCGGTATGGACCCGTTCCACTCCGGCCTGCTGGTGCTGGCGGTGTTTGTGGGTAACCTGACGATCAAACCCGCCACTACGCCGCTGATACGCTGGCTGGGCTTTCGCCGCCTGCTGCTGCTCAACGGTTCGCTGAACGTGCTGGCGCTGCTTGCCTGTGCTTTCCTGACGCCGCAGACGCCGGTCTGGGTCATTATGCTGGTGCTCTATCTCGGCGGCGTGTTCCGCTCGATCCAGTTTACCGGCGTCAGCACGCTGGCATTTGCCGACGTCCCGTCCTCCCAGATGAGCTACGCCAATACGTTGTTCAGCACCGCCAGTCAGTTAGCCATTGGCCTTGGTATTACGCTCGGGGCGATTGGCATCCGCATCGGCGAGAAGTTAAGCGCGACGCTGGCGCTGAGCGAGGTGCCGGGCATCAGCTTCCGCCTCGCCTTTGTCTTTATTGCGCTGATTTGCCTGGTTGGCATGTTCGATACATTGCACCTGACGCGGGACGCCGGCAGCGCGGTATCGCAGAAAAGGAAGCCCTCTTAAGCGAAAAAACCCACGCCTTGGCGTGGGTTTTGGTCAAACAGAAAGATTCAGGCTTACGCCAGGATCTCACGAACAAAGGCTTCAATTTCTTTGTTCTGGCAGTTTTCGAAGAAGCATTCCTGGAAACGCTGACCGGAAACGGCGGTTTTCACCAGCGCCGGGTCGATAGCGCGCAGGGTGTCGAGGTAGTTTTCTTTAACGACCGCTGCTTTCACCTGGTTCAGGATGCCTGCGTTACGAACCTGCGGCTCTTTACGCTCCGGCGGGTAGCCTTCGCCGTTACGGCCGGTGAACGCTTTTTCAAACATGTAGCGTACGTTCAGCTCTGCGCCCCAGCCAAAGCCTTTCGCGAAGGCCAGAGACAGCGCGTTACCGTTGTTGATCTGGGCAAACAGGAAGGCATCTGCCGGATCCAGGCAGTAGCCGCAGACAACGCCCGGGTGAATGTTCAGGGACATCAGCGCGCCCTGGCCGGTGCCACAACCGGTTACTACGAAATCTACCGCTTTCGAGTTCAGCAGGATGCTGGCCATGATACCCAGGTGAATGTAGGTCAGGTGGTGATCGTTTTCATCACACATGCCCACGTTGTATACCGGGAAGCCTTTTTCATCGGCAACGGCTTTTAACTCATGATGAATGGTCGCGTTTTTGCTGGCCTGGCTGTTTTCCATCATCAGTGCAATTTTCATTCTTTCCTCTCCTGAAAGCTACGCGGGAGCGCCCGCAGTCGTTCGATTACGTTGGGGTAACCTTACTACCAGACAAACACACTTTCAAATTTTATGAAAAATGGTTTTATTTTTTATTGAGACGGTCACACTTTTGCGCGTTCAGGCGGATAAAAATCATTACATAACCCCGATTTTATTTACTGTCATCAGGCCATTTGGTCGACTAAACTGGGGGTGGGGTTATGAGAACCCCGGTGCTAGATCAGCTATTAAATGGATAGAATAGTCACTGCAAAGGAACTGACTTGTGACACAGAACTGCCGAATTTTTCGACACGGGCTGGGTCTCCTTGTTCTACTGACCCTGTTACTCGTTTGCACACTGCGGGCGTTTGCCGTCCCGCCGCAGAAGGTCAAACCCGCGGCGCCCGTTCCCGTGTGGGTGCTGGATGCCGACAGCTTTGAATTCTGGCGCGATAGCCACGGGCAGTACCGCGGTTTTTACCCCGAACTGCTGCATGCCATCAATGCGCGCTATGGCTACAATCTCACCCTGCGCCCTGTCGATGGCCAAACGTTCGAAAAGCGTTTTGCACACCATGACTATGGCCTCTATGCCAGCGTGCTGCAAACCAAACCGAACGCTGAAAATAAGACGCTCTCCGTGCCGCTGTTTGATACTGAAGTCGTCGCGGTGAGCATCACCCGTCAGGCTAAGAACCCTAACGATCTCAATAACACACGCGTTATCTTCCGCCGCCACGATCGCACCCAGGCGCTGGTGAAAAAAGCCTACCCCACGCTTGAACTACAGCAAATCATAGAGGTTGATACCAGCAAAGAGGCGCTGCAGATCCTGCGCAGCGGCGGCGCCGACTTCTATATCAACGAAGACCGGGAAATGGGCGGCCCGCACTACTACTTCACCCTTTCCCGCCCCTTCCCTGCACTGCGATTGAGCGCCGCTTTCGGCATCAGCCCGGAACAAAGCTACATGCGCGGCAACGTGAATCAGTTGCTCAATGAATGGCGACAAAACGGCAGGCTACAGGCATTGGAAGAGCAAAGCCAACTGATGTTTTTGCGACAGCACCTTACGCTGACGCCTGCCGAGCAAAGCTGGCTTAGAGAGAACCGGCTGACGATTCCCCTGCCGAAAAATGAAAATTTTGCGCCAATTATCTGGAAAGACGAGCGGGGCTATCACGGCAGTGCCATTAACATGGTGAATGATCTACGCGACCTGTTAAACATTGACGTCGACGTGCAGTTTCTCGATAACTATATGGTTCGCATGCAGAATGAAGACTGGCCAATTCACCTTGCCGATATTTTTGATATTCGCAACGGCAGTCAGATGGAGGGGCTGATTGGTCCGTTGGTCAACTGGTACAACGCGTACTACAACAAGGTCGGGATGCCGTTTATCCTCGATGAGGAGCAGGTACGCCATCAGCGGGTTGGTGTCATCCGTGGTTCCTTCGCCGCCTATTACCTGCGCCAGCGTTTTGGTACCGACGTGACGCTTGTCGCCCGCGCTAGCATCGACGAGCTGCTGGATACCATTGATAATCATCAAATCGATTTTATCCTCGGCGACTTGAGTTCGCTGGAGCAGGCGCTACGCGGCAGCGATCTGTTCCGCGGTGCGCTGAAGGTGGCCGGACTCACCCACTCCGGCTATCAAATCGGGACCTGGGTCAACATCGAACATCCGCTGAACGCGCTGCTGTCGCAGGTACACCTGATTTCCAGCTATCGCCATCAGCTGACGCCATCGTCCACGCCCCCGGCCACCCCGGGTGCGCTAAGCAAAAATGCATTACAAATCGTGAGCGCTGGCCTGCTGGTGCTGGTGGTGTTTATTCTCAGCCTGATGCTGATGATGTGGCGTCATATGAACAAACATCGCGCCGTCAACCGCAGCATTGTCGAAGCAATGGAGAAAATTAACCACGTTCATGATGATGAAACCGGCTGCCATATTCGCCGCGTTGCCGCTTACTGCAGCCTGCTGGCTCGTGGGCTTAAGCTCCCGTATAAACGGGTTCGCGATATCGAAAATTTCGCGTCGCTGCACGATATCGGCAAAATCGCCGTTCCCGAACATATTTTGCATAAGCAGGGTAAACTGACGGAGGACGAGTTCAGAGAAATCCAGCAGCATTCGGTTAAGGGCTGGCGCATCGTTCAGGGCCTGGCGCTGGGCTCGGTGGCGGAAAATCTGATCCGCCACCATCACGAAAAGTGGGACGGCAGCGGTTATCCGGACGGGCTGGCCGGTGAGGCCATTCCGATTGAAGCCCGAATTCTGGCCATTGCTGACGTTTACGATGCGCTGCGGCAAAAGCGGGTTTATAAGCCGAGCTTTTCCCACGAGCGGGCCTACGAAATTATCGTCAGCAGCGCCGGAAGTCATTTTGCCCCTTCGCTGGTCAAGCTGTTTTGCCAGCTGCATCTGCAGTTCCAGGCTATTTATGAGTCACAAACGGATTAACACCTGGATCTGGCGACTATTCAAAGGATTGGCTGCCGTCTCGACGGCTACAATCAGGCTACGACAGATTGCGCAGAGCGAAATGATGAAAAGCCTCATTCTTATCCCCGCCCTGCTGACACTTTCCGCGTGCACGGTTCCCCGCGCGGCAAGCGTCAGCGAAGTTGATGCCACCAGCGGTATCGTTCGTCTGACCTACGGGCAGGCAGTACTGCAAAATGCCCGTACCGACGGCTATCTGGCACAGTCCGAGGCGAACAAAGCCTGTCAACAAATGGGCTATGCAACCGCCTTTTCCTACGGCCAGCCGATTACCACCTGTTCAACCATCAGCGGCTCGCTGTGCCTTAACGAGCATATCACCTTGCAGTACCAGTGCCGGGGGATTGCCAATATCCCCGCCGCAACGGCCTATTATTAATTGCCCAGCGCCGGTCCTGCCGGCGTCATTATATTCCCCGGTGAACACCCATTATATTTATGCCAATGAGTTTTATTCCCATTCGTATTATTAAATAAATGTTTTTATATTTACTTTTTGCAAATAACTTAATAACAACTTATAGTTCCGCTGTAATTAACTATTAACGAATTTGGGGGAGCGACACGATGCTGAAAGCACCAATGATCGAGAAATTAAATGAACAGATGAATCTCGAACTTTATTCTTCGCTGCTGTATCAGCAGATGAGCGCCTGGTGCAGTTTTAACAGTTTTGAAGGTGCCGCCGCCTTTTTGCGCCGCCACGCCCAGGAAGAGATGACGCACATGCAGCGCCTGTTCGACTACCTGACCGATACCGGCAGCCTGCCACGCATCAACACCGTCTCCTCGCCGTTTGCTGAATATGCCTCACTGGACGAACTGTTCCGCGTCACCTACGAGCACGAGCAGCTTATCACCAGCAAAATCAACGAACTGGCACATGCCGCAATGACCAACCAGGATTATCCGACCTTTAATTTCCTGCAGTGGTATGTGGCTGAGCAGCACGAAGAAGAGAAGCTGTTCAAATCCGTTATTGATAAGCTGACGCTGGCGGGTAAAAGCGGTGAAGGGCTGTACTTTATCGATAAAGAGCTGGCAACGCTCGATACCCAGAATTAATTACCGCGCAGCGGCGTATAAACGCCGCTGCCCATTAATGGCGGCAAATTTTACTTTCTGCGGTAGTAAAACCAGATTCCAGTGGAATAAACTTGCCCTTCTTATGCAGAAAAGCCACCAGTTCCCCCGCGCTCATATTTTCCGCCGAGCAGGTATGAAATCGTGCCTGAGTACCAAAGCGCTCATGAATAGCCGCTTCCAGACTTTCCAGACTGTATTGTTCGCCTGATGCCATCATCATATTCAGGACTTCGTGACCGTGAATAGAATTCATTTTTCCTCCCAATAAAAACACCAGGATAAACTGCATTTGTATTGCATGTTTTGCGCTAGCGCAGCTTTCCCGCGCCTTCATTTTTCGTAAACTTAAATGTACAGTGGTTGTATTTGATATTTGACGAAACTGCGGGTTTAACATACTCTGCGCGGCATCTTTGGTTATGAATACGTTGTAAAGCAGAGGAAAGCGTGAAGAACCGTACCCTGGGGAGTATTTTAATCGTAGCCGGCACCACGATCGGCGCGGGCATGCTAGCCATGCCGCTGGCATCGGCGGGCGTCGGTTTTAGCGTCACGATGGTGCTGCTGCTGGGGCTGTGGGCGTTGATGTGCTATACCGCCCTGCTGCTGCTGGAAGTGTATCAGCATGTCCCGGCCGACACCGGGCTGGGTACGCTGGCACTGCGCTACCTGGGGCGATACGGGCAATGGATAACCGGCTTTAGCATGATGTTCCTGATGTACGCGCTGACGGCAGCGTATATCAGCGGCGCGGGCGAACTGCTGGCCTCCAGCCTCAGTCAGTGGTTCAACGTTGAGATACCGCCGGCCATCGGCGTGCTACTGTTCACCGCCATTGGTGGCATGGTTATCTGCGTCGGCACTTCATTGGTCGATCTGTTTAACCGCTTCCTGTTCAGCGCCAAAATTATCTTCCTGATCGTCATGCTGGCGCTGCTGCTACCGCATATTCACCAGATTAACCTGATGACGCTGCCGCTGGCTCAAGGGCTGGCGCTGTCGGCGATCCCGGTTATCTTTACCTCGTTTGGCTTCCACGGCAGCGTACCCAGTATTGTCAGCTACATGAACGGTGATGTACGTAAACTGCGCGGCATCTTTATCGTCGGCAGCGCGATCCCGCTGGTGGCCTATGTGTTCTGGCAGCTTGCCACGCTTGGCAGCATCGACTCACCGGTATTCAGCGCGCTGATGTCGCAGCATAGCGGGTTGAACGGGTTGCTGCTGGCCATTCGTGAAGTGGTGGCTTCACCGCACGTTGAGCTGGCGGTACATCTGTTTGCCGATCTGGCGCTGGCAACCTCATTCCTCGGCGTCGCGCTGGGTCTGTTTGATTATCTGGCGGATCTGTTCCAGCGTAAAAATACCGTCCGTGGACGCCTGCAAACCGGCGGCATTACCTTCCTGCCGCCGCTGGCCTTTGCGCTGTTCTACCCGCGCGGTTTCGTGATGGCGTTGGGCTATGCGGGCGTCGCGCTGGCGGTACTGGCGCTGATTATCCCCTCGCTGCTGACGCTGAAAAGCCGCCAGCAGCACCCGCAGGGAGGCTACCGCGTAGCGGGCGGCAAGCCGATGCTGTGGCTGGTATTTGCCTGCGGAATTGCGGTGATATTGATTCAGGCGGGGATTGCCACCGGCCTGCTGCCGTCGGTGGGTTAACTCCCGACAAGCCGGTCTTCATGCCAGAAAAAGGGGCCAATTGGCCCCTTTCCTTATTTTGCTAAACAGCACTGCTTGTATTTCTTACCGCTGCCGCACGGGCACGGGTCGTTGCGACCCACCTTGTTTTCATTTTTGATCGGCTGCTTTACCGGCGCTTCCTTTGGGTTGTCCATCCAGTAATCGAACAGCGCCAGCGCCGCCGGGCGGATTTTATCGACGCTTTCCAGATACTGGTCAGCGCTAAAGCCCTCCAGCGCGGTGCTTTTTTCTTCGTCGCCGTGCAGCGCGATGCAGTCCAGCGCCGCCTGCTGTTCCTGCGGTAATCCGCTCCAGTCGCTCAGACGCACGCCACGCAGGTAGCCATAGCACCACTCTTCAACGATGGTCAGCTCCTGGCCTTCTTCGTCACGGGTGCCGAACAGCGGTTCAAACTGATCGGGATAGTCGTTTAAGCGATCGGCAATATCGCTCATGTGCTGCAACGTAAGATTGACGAAACGGTCGCGCTCGCGGTCGGTTGCCCAGTGCGGTACATGATCGGCCCCGCCCCAGACGGCGAACATCCACTCGGCGGGTTCAATCTCCAGCGGTGAGGAGAGGATGGCGGTCAGCATACCATCCAGTTCAGACACGTCGATAATTGACGCGTCGGAGGCATACTTCGCAATGGTCTCGTCCAGCCATTCCAGTTCGCTTTCGGTTAAAGGTCCCGTTTTCATACTCAATCTCTATCGTGGTTAATGAGGAAGCTCAGTTCAGGCGCAATGATGCAGCAGTTTAGCGTTGAACTCCAGCCCGGCGTTGCTACACGCCGCCCAGATAGGCCTTGCGCACCTCCTGATTTCCCAGCAGTTCCTCACCGCTGCCGCTCAGGCGGATCTGCCCGTTCACCATCACATAGCCGCGATCGGACAGCTTCAGCGCATGATGGGCATTCTGCTCCACCAGGAAAATCGTCATGCCATTGCGCGCCAGTTCACGCAGCGTCTGGAAAATCTGCTTCACCACGATCGGTGCCAGTCCCAGGCTCGGCTCATCGAGCAGCAGCAGCTTGGGGCGGCTCATCAGCGCGCGGGCAATCGCCAGCATCTGCTGTTCGCCGCCGGACATGGTCATCGCCCGCTGTTTGCGCCGCTCTTTAAGACGTGGAAACAGATCGAACATGCTTTGCAGATCCTGCGCCGCATACTGATTGCCGATCGGGATGGTGCCCATCAGCAGGTTTTCCTCAACGCTCATATCCGGGAAAATACGCCTGCCCTCCGGTGCCTGGGCAATGCCCGCCGACGCCACATAATGGGTGGTGCGATGGCTGATATCATCGCCGCAAAACAGAATCTGCCCGCTGCGCACGCGTGGCTGGCCGAATATCGACATCAGCAGCGTCGATTTCCCCGCGCCATTGGCGCCGATCAGCGATACGGTTTCGCCTTTATTCACCTGGAGCGAAACCTGCTTTAACGCCTGGATAACGCCGTAGAACACATCAACATCACGAAATTCCAGCATTGGCTCGCTCATAGGCTCACCTCGTCTTCGCTGGCACCAAGATAAGCGGCAATGACTTTTTCATCATGCTGAATTTGCTCCGGCTTGCCCTGAGCAATGACGTCTCCGTGGTCCAGTACGATAATATTGTCGGAAATCTCCATCACCATCCCCATATCGTGTTCAATCAATAGCACGGTGATTGCATGGTGCTCGCGCAGGAAGCGGATAATTTTACTCAGCGCCCGCGTTTCTACCGGATTCAGCCCGGCGGCGGGTTCATCCAGGCAGATCATCTCCGGGCCGGTGCACATAGCGCGAGCAATTTCCAGACGCCGCTGTTGGCCGTAGGACATCTCCCCCGCCAGGCGGTTGGCGCACTCTACCAAATCCACCACCTCCAGCCAGTAAAAGGCGCGGTCCAGCGCGTCACTTTCCGCCCGGCGGTAGGCTGGCGTATTCAGAATGCCGCTCAACAGATTACGGTTAACCTGCATATGCTGCGCCACCAGCAGGTTCTCCACCACCGACATTTCGCGGAACAAGCGGATGTTCTGGAAGGTTCGCGCCAGCCCTGCCCGGTTAACCAGGTGGGTGCCGCCAAACATTTTATAGAACAGCCGCTGACCAAACTGCGCCGGATTCACCCAATCACCCGGCTGGAATTTCTGCCCGAGAATCTGAATCACATTGGTCGTTTTGTCGCGCGTATTGAACAGAATATTGCCACCAGAGGCCTTGTAGAAACCGGTCAGGCAGTTGAATACCGTGGTCTTTCCCGCACCGTTAGGGCCGATTAGCGCGGTTATCGACCCCCGCTGTACCTCCAGATTGACATCATTAAGGGCCTTAATGCCGCCAAAATGCATCATCAGATGCTCAACGCTTAAAATCATATCCTGGCTCATGGCGCCACCCCTTTGCGCACCGCAAAACCGCTGCGGTTGATACGAATCAGGCCGCGCGGCCGCCAGATCATCATCACCACCATCAGCACGCCAAACAGCAGCACGCGGTACTCGGCGAAGCTGCGCAGCAGTTCCGGCGTGACGGTCAAGACAAAGGCCGCCAGCACCACGCCGATGGTTGAGCCCATCCCGCCCAGCACCACGATGGCGAGTATCAGCGCCGACTCAAAGAAGGTGAAGGAGGTCGGGTTCACAAACCCCTGATAGGTTGCAAAAAACACCCCGGCAATCCCGGCGGTGGATGCGCCGAGCGTAAAGGCTGACAGCTTCACCAGGACGTGGTTGAGCCCCATTGAGCGGCAGGCGATTTCGTCCTCACGCAGCGCTTCCCATGCGCGGCCTATCGGCATCCGCGTCAGTCGATGCTTAATGTAGAGCACCAGCAGAACCACCAGCACCAGCACCGCGTAGATGAAAATAAACTTCAGATTTGGGTTGTAGGTTAAATGGAAGAACTCGTGGAACGGTATGCCCCCTTCTTTCGCCCGCCGACCAAATTCAAGGCCGAAGAAGGTGGGCGGCGGCGCGGAAATACCGTTGGGCCCGCCGGTAAAACTCAGCCAGTTATTGAGGATCAGACGAATAATTTCACCGAAGCCCAACGTGACGATCGCCAGGTAGTCGCCGTGCATTCGCAGCACCGGAAAGCCGAGCAGCGCCCCGGCGGCCGCAGCCATCAACGCCGCCAGCGGCAGCATCGACCAGAAACCGAGGCCCAGATACTGATCCCCTAGCGCCAGGCCGTACGCGCCGATGGCGTAAAACGCCACGTAGCCCAGGTCCAGCAGCCCGGCAAGGCCCACCACGATATTCAGCCCCAATCCCAGCAGCACATAGATCAAGCCGAGGATCGCCACCGTCAGCACATATTTGGTGGCCACAAACGGGAAGCAGACCGCCAGCGCCAGCACCAGCGGAATCACCCACCGCAGCTGGCTTTTATAGCCCGGAGCGCGGACATAGACGCCCGCGCTATCGCCTTCAAACCGCGAGGCAAACCGTCTGCCGACGCGGGTGGTCGCCAATGCGCTCAGCGCAAAGCGGCCGACCATTACGGCAGCAACAATCCAGACCAACCGCTGGCCTTCAAAGTTAAAGCTGTAGCCATCGAGCACAACGCCGACGATGGGACCAAAAATAATCAGCGCCACCAGCCCTGAAAATATCGCATCCAGAATGCAGCGCTTGAGTGAAAACGCATCGTGTGAAGCCGTTGAATGGGTCATCGTCCGCTCCTACACCTTGGCCACAATCGGGCGGCCAAGCAGCCCCTGCGGACGGAAAATCAGGATAACCACCAGCAGCCCGAACGAGAACACGTCTTTATAGTCTGAGTTGACCATCCCCGAGAACTGCGCTTCAGCCACGCCCAGCAACAGCCCGCCGAGCATCGCGCCTGGCAATGAACCAATACCGCCCAGCACCGCCGCGGTGAAGGCTTTGATGCCGATAATAAACCCGGCATAGAAATCAAACGTACCGTAGTTCATGGTAATTAATACCCCGGCAAGCCCTGCCATCGCCGCGCCAATAACGAACACCAGCGAGATGATGCGATCGGTATTGATCCCCAGAATGGAGGCCATTTTACGATCCTGCTGTACCGCACGGCACATTCGCCCAAGACGGGTGTGGCCGATTATCCAGGTCAGCAGCAGCATCCCGGCAAACGAGGCCAGCAGGATAAAGATTTTGGTGTAGGTTATCTGCACAAATCCTTCACCCAGATGCAGGCGCAGTACGCCGTCCAGCATCGTCGGCACGCCCTGCTGACGCGGCCCCTGGCTGATTTGCGCGTAGTTCTGCAAAATGAGCGACATGCCGATCGCCGAAATCAGCGGCGCCAGGCGTGTGGAGTTACGCAGGGGCTTATAGGCGATACGCTCAATCGTCCAGCCGTATACCCCCGTCACCACGATGGTAAACACCAGCGTGCCGAGGATCAGCAGAGGAAAAGAGTGCAGGCCAAAGAAGGACAGCAGCGCCAGTCCAATGGCGCAGAGATAGGCGGAGATCATATACACTTCGCCGTGGGCGAAGTTAATCATGCCGATAATACCGTAAACCATGGTGTAACCAATGGCGATAAGCCCGTAGACCGATCCTAGCGTCAAGCCATTGACTAACTGTTGTAAAAAGAATGTCTCCATCTTCGCGCGCTCGTGTTATTGGCCATGTTTTAAAGCGCCGGTATGCTGCCATACCGGCGCTGAGCGTGACTCCATCCGGTTACTCAACTTCCTTATACTTGCCTTTGTCATCCCATTGATAAACGACATAGTCGGAGACTTTCAGATCGCCTTTGCTGTCCCAGGCTTTTTTACCCATCACGGTTTCCACCGGATTGGCCTTCAGCCAGGCGCTGGCTTTCGCCGAGTCGGGTCCTGCGGCTTTAAACGCCGCTGCGATAGCCTGAATAGAAGCATAGGAATAGAGGGTATAGCCTTCCGGCTCGAACTTATTGGCACGGAATTTCTCAATCACCGCTTTACCGTCCGGGATCAGGCGCGGATCTTTGCCGAAGGTCATGTAGATGCCATTGGTGTACTGTGGTCCGCCGGCAGCGGTCACCATCTCTTCGTTCACAATGCAGTCACCGGAGAAGAATTTCGCCTGCACGCCCTGCTCACGCATCTGGCGTACCAGCGGTCCGGCTTCCGGATGACAGCCGCCGAAGAACACCACGTCCGGCTTCTGCGCACCAATTTTGGTCACCAGCGCGTTGAAGTCTTTCTCGCCGCGCGACAGGCCTTCATACATCACCTCTTTCACGCCGCGTTTGGCCAGCGCTGCGCGGGTGGCATCCGCCAGGCCCTGACCGTAGGTATCTTTATCGTGAATGATAACCACCCGTTTCGCCTTCAGCTTATCAATGATGAAGTTGCCGGCAACGTCACCCTGCTGGTCATCGCGGCCGCACATACGGAACATGTCATTCATACCGCGTTCGGTAATAAGCGGGTTGGTTGACCCCGGGGTAATCGCCAGCACCCCGGCATCGTTATAGACCTCGGAAGCCGGCATAGTAGAAGATGAACAGAAGTGGCCGACAACGGCCTGAACTTTATCCTGATCGACCAGACGGTTCGCTACCGCTACGGCCTGTTTAGGTTCACAAGCGTCATCGCCCTGCACCAGCTTAATCTTTTCGCCGTTAATCCCACCGGCGGCGTTAATATCTTCCGCCGCTTGAGTCGCACCGTGCCAATATTGATCGCCATAGGTCGCGTTAGGCCCGGTAAAAGGCCCGGCAACGCCAATAACGATATCGGCCTGGGCGGAAAACGCCGTCACCAGACACCCTGCCAACACAATCGAAAGCGGACTTTTTATTAATTTCAGCGACATTATTATCTACCTTAGCAAAAGAGGTTTATGCATTACGGTGTGAAGCCGAACCACCGGCGCATTGCGCCGGACAAACGACATCCTGACAATATCCTGCTGATAACGGCGAGGTTTCCTTACGCTTCTCAGGCCAAATCATTAAGCAAAATGGTTGCCAACTTTGCACAACCCGCGCTCGGATTTTGACAATTCTGAGTATAGAGCGCCGTTGCAGGGCCTCTGCACCGGCGAAGTGAAATTACGGGAGGGATCACATCTGCTTAACAATAAAGTACATAAATATTGCAATAGTCACGGTTTGTGCATTTTTGTTGCAAATTGTGCAACTTATGTTAACTAATGGTGCAACGGCCTGCCGCTGAGGGTCTGACGCTAACGTAACGTCAGATCACGCGTTGTCCCTGAACGTTTCCAGACGCTGAATTTGCCGCCCATGCGCATCAAAGTTAGTTTCAGCCAGCCAGGCACAGATGACCGCTTCGCAGCGCGCCCATTCACCGTCGATGATAGACAGATAGTCGCTATCGCGGGTGCGACCTTTACGGATCATCCGCTGACGCAGGCGCCCTTCCCAGCTAAACCCCAGGCGCTCGGCGGCGCGGCGGGATTCGAGATTCATCGAATCACATTTCCACTCCAGCCGTCTGTAGCCCTGTTCAAACGCATTTTTCAGCAGCAGCCACACGGCTTCGGTTCCCAGCGGCGTTTGTTTCATCAACCGCGACCACGTCACGTGGCCAATTTCTACCGACCCCATCTGGCGATCGATGGCCATAAAACTGACCAGTCCGACTGCCCGCTCGGTGCGTCGGTCGATCACCGCATAAGGCACCAGCGCAGCGTCATCAACTTTGACCTGCACCCACCGTTCGGTGGCGACAAGAGAGTCGGGGCGCGAACTGGCAAGCCACGTCCAGTCGCTCTCTTCGCCCTGCGCGTAGGCCTCGTACAGATCGGCGGCGTGACGCGCTGCATTGAGGGGTTCCAGCCAACAAAAGCGGCCGTACAGCGGCGCACGCGCCAGCGCCCCGGCCCCCTGCCAGTCGGGGATACGATCGTTTACCCACTGGCCAAACTCATTGATTTCCGGCATAAACATTTCCTGTCAAAACGGTAAACTAAGGGTTATAGCAGAAAGACCACGAATGTTACACATTTGTAAATTTTACTATGCGCAATAAGAATAATATCGTCCATAACATCATGAATACCCGGCGCGATATTCTGTATCCGGCCTGACACTCCCCGCCCCAACGATTGACGTGTTCCCCTGGCCATTCTGGAGCCCTCTGGATTTTGTCGTTATACTGTTTAAATAAACAGATACCGGAGGCCACTTGCCCTCACGCCCAACGTACCGCCCACAATTTTCCCCCGCCGCAATATACGCGTACCCCGAGCACCTGCGCCCGTTTATTTCGGCGATCCCACCCTTGCCCGGCGTGTATGTCTTTCATGGCGAAAGTGAAACGTTGCCGCTCTATATTGGGAAAAGCATCAACCTGCGCAGCCGGGTGCTGTCACACCTGCGTACGCCCGATGAAGCCGCCATGCTCTATCAGGCGAAAAGAATAAGCTGGACGCGCACCGCGGGGGAAATCGGCGCACTGCTGCTGGAAGCTAAAATGATTAAAGCACAGCAGCCGCTGTTCAATAAGCGCCTGCGCCGCAGCCACCAGCTGTGCGCGTTGCATATGCAGAACAGAAAGCCTGAGGTAGTGTACGCAAAAGAAATCGACTTTTCTCATCACGCTGGCTTATACGGGCTGTTCGCCAATCGTCGCACTGCGCTGGAAGCGTTGCGGTCTATTGCCGACGCGCACCGGCTCTGTTACGGATTGCTCGGCCTCGAACCGCTGAATAAAGGGCGCGGCTGTTTTCGCTCGGCGCTTCACCGCTGCGCCGGTGCCTGCTGCGGTAAAGAGACCCTCGACGCACACCACCACAGGTTGCTTTGTGCACTTGAGCAGCTTCAGCTCATCTGCTGGCCGTGGCGTGGGGCGATCGCATTGCCAGAGGAGAGCGATGATCTCATTCAGTATCATATTATCCGCAACTGGATGTGGCTGGGCTCGGTTGGTTCGCTTGCCGAAGCTGCAACCCTATCGCGCCAGCAGGCCGGTTTCGATCACGATGGCTATAAGATTTTGTGTAAAACGCTGATGTCAGGCAGTGCAGCCGTTATCGATCTGAGTGGGGAAAGCGATGGCTGAGGCGCAGTGAACACAAGGGACAAAAACAAAAAAAACCCCCGTAGATGGTTTCACGACACTGCTTATTGCTTTGATTATTCTTTACTTTCCCATGGTACCCGGAGTGTGTAGTGATCAACTAAAACTCGCCACCGATTTAAAGTTTTTGCTGTATCGGTTTTCCGATTCGTTTGGGGATAACCCACCGTTATAGTCATCCGGCCTTTGCGGGCGGTAATATACGACGATATAGTCAGTGATCGTATGATCAGCTTCGCTAAAGCTTATAGAACCTGTCACGGGCACCCATCGTTTTTCAGACTTCGGAAGATGCAAATGGAGTACAGGAAGCTCACTCACTGGATGCAATGTAAAACTATGCGGCCCAGTGGCAATCGTTTTATAATCCCAAACGCCTAAATATGGCACTGAATGGCTAAACACGATGCAGCATATTCAGCGAATGTCCCTATTCTACTTATCACCTCCATTAAAATTGGGGGGATTACCCTAACTGTCCTGTTAATTGACGTTTCTGCGAAACGCGAAGAAATACAAGCCCTGGCGTTTTTCGAGCATGAGAGTAAATGATGAGCAAAGCAGTTAAATCCCTAGCGCTGGCGCTGGGCAATTCAAACAAAGAAGAAGCTACTAACGCATTTCGTCAGGCATTCAGCTATGCAGAGCGTGAAGGTGTACGCCTGAGTTCTCTGCATGTTATCCGGGAAGAAACCGCGCCTATTAGGGCAGATCGAGAACGCGAGTTAGTTGACAAGTACAATGCTCTTCTGGTCGAAGCCCGCCGTATCCGCGAACGTGCAACCTCATTGCAGGATGAGAAGATAGTCCTGAATGAGTCATACCAAAATGCACTTTCTGAACTCAGCCAATGTCAGATTGAGCTGTCGGAGGCGCAAAAAGAGATCGCCCGGCTGCAAACTATAGTCCTCGCTCTGAGTGCCGATATAACGACACCCGCAGCCACCAGCACGCAGAGTGATTCAGCATCAATGATCCGTGATCGCCTGAATGCCAAGAAGGCAAAGGTTGTCGATTTGTCTAAACATCCCATGACGCTTAAAACGCGTGAGATTTTCGACGCACTACTTACAGAGCTACAAGATTCAGCTCGAGGCTATTTCGATTACCGGGAACCAAAGGAAAACACTCCTTATGGGGAAATTCACTATTACTGGTCACCAGGGGATACCTATCACATCTGGTGCAAATACACCGGGGAAGGCTTCAAGATTTCGACAGCAACATTTGGCCCACGCGGAGGAGAGAAAGGGACAGACCAATATTTTGTGAAAGATGCTGATGCGCTTTTAGACTGGTTAATGAATCGATGGGAAGTAATGCTCTAAGTCACGTCATAGTGCCATTCTTATAATACTAATGCCCATAATTCACTCTTCGTCAATACTTGCCTTTAGCATTTCGAAAGGGGGTAACAACTTTTATTCAGATTCAGAATCTTCAAACGCATCTAAACAACATGACTCGAAATCAGACCAGAACTGTACGCCCTGTTCTCTGTGTTTGAGGGGAATGAAGTGAGATCGCATTAACGTGCGTGGGAAAACAATTCATTGCACTCAGTGAGTACAGGATATGTACAGAGTGTGAATTTCAGGCACAAAAAAACCACCCGTAGGTGGTTTCACGACACTGCTTATTGCTTTGATTATTCTTTACTTTCCCATGGTACCCGGAGTGGGACTTGAACCCACACAGCGCGAACGCCGAGGGATTTTAAATCCCTTGTGTCTACCGATTCCACCATCCGGGCTCGGGAAGAAAGTGGAGGCGCGTTCCGGAGTCGAACCGGACTAGACGGATTTGCAATCCGCTACATAACCGCTTTGCTAACGCGCCTTTAAATCTTAAACACCCGCTATTGCCGATGCTTTTAATTTGGAGCGGGAAACGAGACTCGAACTCGCGACCCCGACCTTGGCAAGGTCGTGCTCTACCAACTGAGCTATTCCCGCATTATCAAGTTGGTTCGTTAACCACTTGATTTTGCTATCGTCTGGCAATCTGTGCTGCCGTTCGATGCGTTGCATTCTACTTATCTGACGCGGTGAGTCAACGGTATTTTTCGCAACTTTGCATCGTTTGCTGAAAATTGCGTCGAAACGATCACTCTTGAAGCAAATCACCGCGCGCCGCGTTCAAATATTGCAGCATAGACCACAGCGTCAGCACGGCCGCCACCAGGAATAATGCAATACCCGCCCACTCAACCCACATATTCGGACGCCACAGCATCCACACCAGCGCGGTCATCTGCGCGGTGGTCTTCACTTTACCAATCCAGGAGACGGCAACGCTGCTGCGTTTACCCAGCTCAGCCATCCACTCGCGCAGCGCGGAAATAATAATTTCACGGGCGATCATCGTTGCCGCCGGTAACGTAACCCACCAGGTGTGGTAGTGCTCGGCTACCAGCACCATGGCGATGGCGACCATGACTTTATCGGCGACCGGATCGAGGAAAGCGCCAAAGCGGGTGCTCTGGTTCCAGCGACGGGCAAGGTAGCCATCAAACCAGTCGGTCACGGCGGCGACAAAGAAGATCAGCGCGCACGCGAACGGCGCCCAGACAAAAGGAAGGTAGAACGCCAGCACGAAAAATGGAATCAGGATGACGCGGAACAACGTAAGCAATGTAGGGATATTATATTGCATGGCGCGGTAACTATCTGTTGTTAGTAAATATTAGCCCTATGTTGCTACAGAGCCCCTAATGTTTCAACGAGTAGAAGATCTTTTCTGCTAAGCCAAGCGAGATTCCGGGCACTTTGGCAATTTCTTCGACGCTGGCCTGCTGTAAACCCTGCAGGCCGCCCATGTATTTGAGCAGCATCTGGCGTCGCTTCGGCCCTACGCCTTCGATGGTCTCCAGCGAACTGGTGCTCTTGACCTTCGCGCGCTTTTTACGGTGGCCTGAAATGGCGTGATCGTGCGACTCATCACGAATATGCTGAATAACGTGCAGCGCCGGCGAGTCCGGAGGCAGACTAAACCCCTCGCCTTCCGGTTCAAAGAACAGCGTCTCGAGCCCCGCTTTGCGGTCGCTGCCTTTTGCCACCCCCAGCAGCAGCGGGTGATGTTTATCCCACGGCACATCAAGTTCGGCAAACACGGCTTTCGCCTGCCCCAACTGCCCTTTCCCACCGTCAATCAGGATAACGTCAGGAATTTTACTCTCATCAATCGCTTTACCATAGCGGCGACGCAGCACCTGGTTCATGGCCGCATAGTCATCGCCCGGGGTAATGCCGGTAATATTATAGCGGCGATACTCGGCGCGCAGCGGGCCGTTAGCATCGAACACCACGCAGGACGCCACCGTCTGCTCACCCATGGTATGGCTGATATCAAAACACTCCATCCGCTTAATCGCCGGCAGCTTCAGCTCGGCGGCCAGCGCCTGCAGGCGCTGATGGACGGTAGACTGTTGGGAAAGTTTAGTCGACAGCGCGGTCACCGCATTGGTACGCGCCAGCTTTAAATAGCGCGCGCGATCGCCGCGCGGTTTTGTCTGCACCTGAATGCGTCGCCCGGCCAGCTCTGATAAAGAATCGGCGAGTAGCGTTTTGTCCTGCAGCGTAAAGTCGAGCAGGATCTCACCCGGCAGCGTGCGCACCTGGCTGCCCTGAAAATAAAATTGACCGACGAAGGTTTCCACCACCTCGCCCAGTTCAGTATCGTTCGGCACCTTCGGGAAGTAGCTGCGGCTGCCGAGCACTTTGCCCTGGCGAATAAACAGCACGTGCACGCAGGCCATACCGGCTTCAAAGGCCACGCCGATCACGTCCAGATCGTCACCGTTGTTGGAGACAAACTGTTTCTCGGTAACCCGGCGCACCGCCTGAATCTGATCGCGAATACGCGCCGCTTCTTCAAAGGCCAATGCCTGGCTGGCTTTTTCCATACGCGCAATCAGCTGCGTCAGCACCTGATCATCTTTACCGGCAAGGAATAGCCGCACGTATTCCACCTGCTGCGCATACTCTTCTTCACTCACCAACCCCTTCACGCACGGCCCGAGACAGCGGCCGATTTGGTATTGCAGGCAGGGGCGCGAGCGGTTGCGGTACACGCTGTTTTCACACTGGCGGATGGGGAAAATCTTTTGCAGCAGCGCCAGGGTCTCCCGTACCGCATAGCCGTTCGGGAATGGCCCGAAGTATTCGCCTTTCGCATGCTTAGCGCCGCGATGGGTCGCCAGGCGCGGGTGGGTATCGCCGCTGAGAAAAATAAAAGGATACGATTTATCATCACGCAGCAGTACGTTGTAGCGCGGCTGATAGAGCTTGATGTAGTTGTGTTCGAGCAGCAGCGCTTCCGTTTCGGTGTGGGTCACGGTGACGTCAATTTGCGCAATTTGCGCGACCAGCGCTTCCGTTTTGCGTGAAGCAACCTGAGCACGAAAATAGCTGGAAAGGCGTTTTTTGAGATCTTTGGCTTTGCCAACATAAATAACCGTGCCGCCGGCATCATACATACGATAAACGCCGGGTTGGCTGGTTACGGTTTTCAGAAAGGCTTTTGAATCAAAAACATCACTCACTGACTTGCTAACGACTCCGCATTGCACAGGCCATGGCGAATTGCCAGGTGCGTCAACTCAACGTCACCGTGGATGTTCAGCTTGCTAAACATACGATAACGGTAGCTGTTGACCGTCTTGGGACTCAGATTCAACTGTTCTGAAATCTCATTCACCTTCTGACCTTTTGTGATCATCAGCATAATCTGCAATTCACGTTCAGACAAACTGGAGAACGGCGATTCCGTTTTTTCTGGCTCGATCTGGCTTAAGGCCATCTGCTGAGCGATATCGGACGCAATATAACGCTGGCCGGAGAACACGGAGCGGATAGCATTAACCACTTCCTGCGGCGCGGCGCCTTTGCTGAGATAGCCTGCAGCCCCAGCCTGCATCACTTTCGCCGGTAGCGGATTTTCCGTGTGTACGGTCAGCATAATGACTTTGGTATCGACCGCAGACCGCGCAATTTTGCGCGTAGCTTCGAGGCCGCCGATGCCGGGCATGTTCATGTCCATCAGCACAACGTCGACAGGGTTAGCACGGCACCACTTCACCGCATCTTCCCCGCAGTTTGCCTCGCCGGTCACTCTAATACCTTTTATATCTTCCAGAATGCGTCGTATCCCTGCGCGCACCAGTTCGTGGTCATCAACAAGAAGGACGTTGATCAAAGGAATAATCTCCAGAATAGGGATAACGCTACTACTGCTTAATTCCCCCATACTACCGGGTTTTATATCATCTGTGAAAGTCTAAAAATGCCAGAGCTTCGATTTCGATCTCGTTTTTGGAAATATTCATGTACAGATGCTGGAAAGCTCTTAAAAACAGTAAGATGCCAAAGGCCGTTATCAGTATGCAGGCGGTGATTATCGGCGTAAACAGGCGCTTTATCGTATATTTGCTAAATAGCCCCTATAATATGTAACAACTATTAACGATGCAGGAACCGTATTTAAACAATTTGCGGCTAAGCCACTGCCCATGCAGTCGAAAATAATAATTAATATCAGCTCTGAGCAGCGCACAAAAAACAGGCACTCCTTTTTTTCTCTCCGCTTGTGGTATACTGCGCCGCTTTCATCATCCGCATCGCGCATAATGCGCAGAAATTGTACGAGGCAATAAATGAGCACACCTGATTTTTCCACCGCTGAAAATAATCAAAATCTGGCCCAGGAACTCTCCTGCCTGAAGGCCATGCTGACCCTGATGCTGCAAGCGATGGGGCAGGCTGACGCCGGCCGTGTGATTATTAAGATGGAAAAGCAAATTGCGCAGTTAGAAGATGAAGCTCAGGCTGCCGTATTTTCCAGTACCGTTAAGCAAATTAAACAAGCTTATCGCCAGTAATTAAAAACCGGCCGTCGGCATCGCTGCTGACGGTCGGTTTGCCGTCTGGCACGCAGAACGTGTGAATACAAGTCAGATCAAACCAATCGCCGCCGCATAGCAGGCAATCTGCGTTTTATTAGGCGCATTGAATTTCTTCTGCATATTCTTTTGATGGAAATTCACCGTATTCTCTGAAATAGACAGAATCATCGAAATTTCCGCCGATGTTTTTCCTTCCGCAGTCCATTTCAGAATTTCTAATTCCCGCTTACTGAATTTCATCTCGCGCGGCATCACCATTTCGTCTTCGACGCGTAATAATGCCAACAGGCTCATTTCCAGCAGAATCTGTAAGCGCAGCGCCATTTCATCCTCATCCTGAGCAACGCGCAGCACGCGTGAACGCGACACCGATAAGAAACCGTGCGCATGATTCGGCAACATCAGGCACTGCGTGGCCCCCGTTTGCAAACCATGCTCGCGCGCAGCGTGCCACAGCTCCTGGGCGTCGCTAAAGAGTTCATCATCCCAGCGCAAATGGCCCAGTGAGAAATTATCCGGTTTCAGCACCGGATCGATAGCCATATAGTTTGCCGACTTATAGTGCGACATCCAGGCATCTGGATAGGTGGTATACACCGAAATGCGGGGCCGGGTAAACGGCACCGGGTGACGAACGCACAGGGCGAAGAAATCATATTCCAGATATTCGGTTTGCTGCTGAAGTAACGTGTATATCTGCGCGCTTGCTGTCGCCGCCTGGAAAAGATGCAGCACTTCCCGCCGCCAACTGAAAAAATCATCGTCTCTCATAACAAACGAGAAACCCCCTGATCAACAATCATTTTTATGAATACTAAAACCTAACACATAAATCTTATTTATATGTATAAAATATCACGCTATCGCCAAATAATCTTAAATTGCCGCATTTTTGCAACGTAACACGCGATATAGCTGCAATCAGGCCCTTTACGCGCGCCCGTAATGAAATAATGTCCACCTATTAATAAGGCGAACTTAAGTAAAATTTTTCATTGAAAAGAGGATGCCCGCACGTGGTCATCCTTTGCGATATAAATTAAGTAGCCGCCGACGCGCGCCGGTTGGGCTACCCGGCGCGCATTAGCGCTATTGCATGAGGAATTTTTCGAGGAACTGACGCGTACGCGTCTGCTGTGGATTGGCAAACAGGGCTTTTGCCTCCCCTTGCTCGACGATTCTCCCCTGATCCATAAAAATAGCCCGATCGGCCACATCACGCGCGAAGCTCATCTCATGGGTAACGATAACCATCGTCCGCTTTTCCTGCGCCAGCGCGCGAATGGTATTCAATACCTCACCGACCAGTTCCGGGTCCAGCGCGGAGGTGGGCTCATCGAAGAGAATGACGTCCGGACGCATCGCCAACGCGCGGGCTATGGCTACGCGCTGCTGCTGGCCGCCGGAAAGACGTCGCGGATAGCTCGCTTCCTTGCCTGTCAGCCCGACCTTCGCTAACAGCTCGCGAGCGCGGGCGATCGCACCGGGTTTATCCTCGCCTTTCACAATCACCGGCCCTTCAATAATGTTTTCCAGCACGGTGCGGTGTGGAAACAGGTTAAAGTTCTGAAACACAAAACCAACGTGCTGTCGCAGGCGGCGAATCAGCCCCTTCTGCTGGCTCATTGGCCGCGCGGTATCAATGGTTATCTCCCCCACGCGAATGGTGCCACTCTCCGGCTGCTCCAACAGGTTAATACTGCGCAGCAGCGTGGTTTTACCAGAGCCGCTCGGCCCGATAATCGCCACCACTTCGCCCTCTTTCACTTCAAGGTCAATGCCGTGCAGCACCGTCTGTCCGTGGAATTTTTTCACCAGGTTTTTGACTTCTATCGCGCTCATTTCGGATCTCGCTCCTGGCGGTTAAGCTGGTTTTCAAAATAGTTTTGCAGCATCGACAGCACCGTCGCCATCACCCAGTAAATCAGCGATGCGGCCAGGTACATGGTGAACACTTCCAGCGTGCGCGAAGTAATCAGCTGCGCCTGGCGGAACAGTTCCGGCACCTGAATGGTGGCGGCCAGCGAGGTATCCTTCACCAGGCTGATAAAGCTGTTCGACAGCGGCGGCAGCGCGACCCGCGCCGCCTGCGGCAGAATCGCCCGACGCAAGGTCTGCCACGGGGTCATGCCAATACTGGCGGCCGCTTCCCACTGCCCTTTGTCGATCGATGAAATCGCCGCTCGCAGCGTTTCGGCGGCATAGGCCGCGGTGTTAAGCGACAGGCCAATCATCGCCGACGGAATGGGGTCCAGCTCGATGCCAAACTGCGGCAGGCCGTAGTAAATCATAAACAGCTGGGCAATCAGCGGCGTGCCGCGAAAGATAGAGATGTAGCAGCGCGCCAGCCAGCGCACCGGCGCAATCGGCGACAGGCGCATCAGCGCGAGAATAAAGCCCAGCACCAGCCCGAAGAACATCCCGCCAATACTAAGCTGGAGGGTAAAGACCGCACCTTTGAGCAAATACGGTGCGGAATCAATCACTAATTGAATACTTTCTTGCATGAGCGCGTTCTATTTAGATGTGAGGATGATAGGCGAACAGCGCAGGCGCGCCGCCGGTGTGAACAAACAAAATGGGGCCTTCATCCTTAAAGCGTTTCTGGCTGATGCCATCAATAAGCCCGGCCATCGCCTTGCCGGTGTACACCGGGTCGAGCAGAATACCTTCCAGACGTGCCAGCAGCTTAACCGCCTCCATGCCGTCATCGTTAGGGATGCCGTAACCCGGCGCGAAATAATCGTCCCACAGCGTAATGTTGGCCTTCGCCGTCAACTCAAGGCTACGGGCAATCTCCTGCTGAAGCGTCACCACTTTCGGCAACTGATCGGCAACCTTGCGCGAGACGGTTACGCCAATCAGTTCGGCTTCCGGCATGACCTGCTCCAGACCAACGGCGAGGCCCGCATGGGTACCCGCGCTGCCGGAGGCGACCACGACGGATGAAATCGACACCGCGCCTTCGCACTGCTGGGCGATTTCCAGCGCGCTCTCCACGTAACCCAGCGCGCCCAGCGCGTTTGATCCGCCTACCGGGATCACGTACGGACGAAAGCCCTGCGCCTCAAGGCGCGTCGCCAGCTCGGCAAGCTGGGCGTTCGGATCGTTCAGCGCATCGCACATTTCGACCTGAGTATTGAATAAATCCAGCAGCAGGCGGTTGCCGTTGCTGAGGTAGTTTTCCGCCGTGGTGCCCATCGGGTTTTCCAGCAGCGCCACACAGTGCAGGCCCAGTTTGGCCGCCACGGCCGCTGTCTGGCGCACGTGGTTAGACTGAATCGCGCCGGCGGTCACCAGCGTATCGGCCCCCTCGCGCAGCGCATCGGCGGCGAGAAACTCAAGCTTGCGCAGCTTGTTGCCGCCCATTGCCAGCGGCGTGACGTCGTCGCGCTTAATAAAGATATCGCGCCCGATGTAGTCAGAAAAGCGCGGCAGGTATTCCAGCGGCGTCGGCGCGCCAATAAATTCCAGGCGCGGAAAGCGGGTTAAATTTTGCAGTGACATAACATCTCCTTGGTCTCGTTTTTATTATGCGCCCAAAATAAAAAAAGGCGCCCTTTCAGCGCCTTTTTTCGATCGGAGCGATTACTGCGTCACGTCTGCGCCGAACCATTTTTCGGACAGCGCCTTCAGGCTACCGTCTTTATGCATGGCATCAATCGCACTATCAACCGCTTTCAGCAGGTCTTCGTTGCCTTTACGCAGCGCCACGCCCGATTCCTGGCGGGAGAACGCATCACCGGCAACGGCCAGCGTGTCGTTAGTTTTCTTCACCAGGTCCAGCGCGGCCAGACGGTCAACCAGGATAGCATTGATGCGGCCTACGCGCAGGTCCTGATACTTGGTCGGGTCATCATCATAGGTACGAATGTCTACGCCCTGCACGTTCTGACGCAGCCACTCTTCGTAGTTGGTTCCCAGGCCGACGCCGACTTTTTTGCCTTTCAGATCGGCGGCGGTTTTGATGGTGCCTTCATTGCCCTTTTTCACCAGCGCCTGAATACCGGAGATGGTGTACGGGGTGGAGAAGTCATATTTCTTCTGACGTTCCGGCGAAATGGTGACCTGGTTAATCACCACGTCAATACGTTTGGAGTCCAGCGACGCCAGCATACCGTCCCATTTGGTCGGCTTCAGATCGGCTTTCACACCCAGATGCTTCGCCAGCTCGTTAGCGAACTCGACTTCAAAACCGGTCAGCTTGCCATCATCGCCCTGGAAACTAAACGGAGGATAGGTGCCTTCCAGCCCAACGCGCAGCGTGCCGCGTTCTTTGACCTGGTTTAATAAATTTTCAGCCGCAAAAGCATGAACACTTGCGCCTGCGACCAGCGCAGCGGCCATTACGCCCATCAGCGCCTGACGACCCAGAAACTTCAGCTTCATCATTCCCCCGAAAAACATCATTTTTTCAGTAGTGTAAACCGTTCATCATCAATGACAAACACCTATGCGATACATGTTATTCCAAATTAATATATATCAGAGGTTTCACAATCTGCGAAATCTTGTTCGCCGCTCCGGGGAGCGTGGCGCTGAAAACGCAGGTATTTACGCAGCGCAATGCGATAATTGTTGGTGCTGGTGTCCGGCAGCCAGGCTTCCAGCTTTTCATCCGCGTGGCGCTCTTGCAGCAATGCATGCGGCACCTGCTGTTCGGTGAAATGATTGCCCAAACGACGCAGGCGCACCACGTATTCGCGCACGGTGCCAGCGCTCATGTCGGTTTGTTCGAGAAGGTATTGTTTAAAGCCGATGATATTGAAGAAAGCGCTCCGCTCTTTGCAGTGCAGATCGCCACAGAAGCGGCACAGTGCGGACCACGCGCTACGCTCCTGCTGCCACGCGGCGTCATCCATCAGGGTATCGAGACGGGAAATCGCGATTTTGTTCACTATCTCCCCGTGGCGGACCAGCGTGATGCGATCGAGCAGTTTATGACAATGTGCGCAGTGCGTTTGGCTGTGTTTGAAGTCTTTCAAATAGCGGCTTAGCGGCCGTCTTTTTACCTGCATCATCATGATAACTCCGGGTTTTCATTGATTAATGCGGCATTTTTTGGTCAAACTTTACGTTATTCCAACCTACAACTTACCCAGCTTGATGCGTAAACGCTTGATCGCCTGGCTGTGCAGCTGGCTGACGCGCGACTCCCCGACTTCCAGCACCGCGCCAATCTCTTTAAGATTGAGCTCTTCCTGGTAATAGAGGGTTAACACCAACTTCTCGCGTTCCGGCAGGGCCTCAATGGCCTCCATCACGCGATGGCGCAGATCGCCTTCCAGCAGTTGATGCAGTGGGTTTTCGTGCTGATTCTCTTCCGTCACCAGTTCGATGCTGTCGCCGTACTCTTCCCGCCACTCATCGTAGGAAAAAAGCTGGCTGTTATTGGTATCCAGCAGCACCTGACGGTATTCCTCAACCGCAATCCCCAATCGCTGCGCGACTTCGGTTTCCGTCGCGTTTCGTCCCAGCTCTTGCTCCAGTTGACCCAGCGCTTGCGCAACTTCACGCGCGTTTCGCCGGACGCTACGCGGAACCCAGTCACGGCTGCGTAGTTCGTCCAGCATCGCCCCACGGATGCGCTGCACTGCGTAAGTGGTAAATGCCGTACCTTGCAGAGCGTCATAGCGTTCAACAGCGTTCAATAAGCCGATACCGCCCGCCTGGAGCAGATCGTCCAGTTCCACACTCGCCGGCAAACGCACCTGGAGGCGCAGCGCTTCGTGTCGTACCAACGGCACATAGCGTTGCCATAGCGAGTGTTTATCCATTACACCTTCAGCGGTATACATTGAATTCACGATAAACAGCCCTGCATCAATATGATTTATCGGCACGATTATCCGTTTCTATAGCCGTTTTAATCGATGGAACAGTGGGGAAAATGTGGGGTTATTTGCAGAGTAAGTAAAATTTCAGCAACAAAAAACCCCGCCGAAGCGGGGTTGAGTCAGGTTGAGAGCGATTAGCCCTGCAGCAGAGACAGAACCTGCTGCGGTACCTGGTTAGCTTTTGCCAGCACGGAGTTACCGGCCTGCTGAATGATCTGCGCTTTAGACATGTTGGACACTTCGGTCGCATAGTCGGCGTCCTGAATACGGGACTGCGCTTCAGACAGGTTGGTGGTGGTGTTGTTCAGGTTGGTTACCGCGGAATCCAGACGGTTCTGGATAGCACCCAGGGAAGAACGGAATTTGTCGATGGAGCTGATAGCAGCGTCCAGAGCAGCCAGAGGATCTTTGGTTGCCGTGCCTGCAGCAGTAGCTTCAGAAGTGATTTTACCACCAGAAGTCACGTACGCCGCTGAACCCACAGATTTAGCAAACGGGTTACTGTTGCTGTTGTCAACGGTACCCGCGGTACCATCACCCAGCAGGTTAGCATTAACGGTAACAGCCCCGGTATCTTTGTCTACTTTGTACTGAGTAGTAAATTGCTTAACGTCAGTAAAGTTACCATTGGCATCTTTGTAAGTGGCATCAGCTTTGCCTACATCAGCGCCAGTGCTGTTGAACGTAATGGAGCCTTTCAGTACACCCGAAGCATAGTTAACGGTAGAAGCCGTTGCATGACCCGCAACAGTTGAAGCGGTATCAGTGCTTGCGACTTTCGCCATCACTTCATCTTTAGAGATGGTGGCGGTGTAAGTCATATTACCGTTAGTAGCATCGGTAAAGTTATAAGTTGTACCGCCGACGCTTACAGAAGAAGTATATGCGCCAGTTGCCGCTTTAGCTGCGTCAGCAGATGCCTGCATCAAGCCATCAAGGGTAGCCGCAGTACCAGTGCCGCCAGCATTACTGGTGGTCAGGTTACCCGCAGTATCCAGGAATGCATCCTGACCACCGATAGTAACTTTACCGTTGGAATCGACGTCGAATTTAACGCTCGCGGTTGAACCGTTGGATGCAGTGTAAACACCAGACTGAGAGCCAGAAGCCGGGATCAGTTTCTGTGCGAAAGTAGTAACATCAGTATTGTCTACACTTGCAGCATAGCTAAAGTTACCGCTGGTTGCATCGTAGGTGTAGTTAGTGGTGATATCACCTGCGCCATCATCGACATAGGTCTTAACAGAAACGGTATCGCCAGTGCTCAGTTTTGCGAAAGCATCGGAAGCACTAACTGCATCGTTCTTGGTGGTCAGGTTATACAGACCAGAGCCGGTTGCAGTTTCGGTCGCGCCAGCCGCCGTCAGGTTACTAACAGTTGCTGCTTTGTTGTTGACAGTGCCGGAGCCATTTACGTTAAAGCCATTCAGACCCAGAGTAGAAGAGTCAATTTTCTTCAGATCGATGGTGATCGTCTGGCCATCGTTCGCGCCAACCTGAATTTTCAGGGAGCCGTCTTTTGCCAGCACGTTCACTCCGTTGAACTGGGTCTGACCGGATACGCGGTCAATTTCGTCCAGACGAGATTTGATTTCGTCCTGGATAGAAGCCAGGTCGGAATCGGAGTTAGTGCCGGTGGTTGCCTGAACGGTCAGTTCACGCACACGCTGTAAGTTGTTGTTGATTTCAGACAGTGCGCCTTCCGTGGTCTGTGCCAGGGAGATACCGTCGTTGGCGTTACGCGCAGCCTGAGTCAGGCCTTTAATGTTGGAAGTGAAACGGTTAGCAATCGCCTGACCCGCAGCATCATCCTTCGCGCTGTTAATACGCAGACCTGACGACAGACGCTCAATAGAAGTCGACAGTGCAGACTGGTTCTTGTTGATGTTGTTCTGAGTGATCAGCGAGAGGCTGTTGGTATTAATGACTTGTGCCATGATTCGTTATCCTATATTGCAAGTCGTTGATTACGTATTGGGTTTCCACCCTTCGGCTCAATCGCCGTCAAACTTGTTATCGTCTGCCGTAAACCAACCTTTAGAATTTTTTTTCGCAATCACGCATTTTTTTAGCCGCCGAATTACTCTTTTCTCTTGCCCTTATTCCTGCCATTAAAAAAAAACAATTAAGCGTAAACTTTGACGCATTCAGGCCGATAACCCAGACATTCATTCTACGTGTCGACAAATCAAGGAATAACAATGGCAAGCATTTCTTCACTAGGAGTTGGATCGGGCCTGAATCTGAGCGACATTCTGGATAGCCTTACCGCTGCACAAAAACAGACGCTGACGCCGATTTCTAAACAACAGTCTTCCTATACCGCAAAGCTGAGCGCCTACGGCAGCCTGAAAAGCGGGCTCGAAGCATTCCAGACCGCCAACACCGCGCTGTCGAAAGCCGATCTGTTCACCGCGACCACTACCGCCAGTTCGACCACCGCGTTTAGCGCCACCACGACCGGCAGCGCCATTGCGGGAAAATACACCATCAGCGTCACGCAGCTGGCGCAGGCGCAAACGCTGACCACCAAAACCACCCAGAGCGATAGCAAGACCGCCATTGCCACCGGCGACAGCACTTTAACTATCCAGCAGGGCGGCGATAAAAAGCCGGTGACCATCGATATCAGCGCCGCTAACTCGTCGTTAACCGGTATTCGCGATGCCATCAACAATGCGAAAGCGGGCGTCAGCGCCAGTATCATTAACGTCGGCAACGGCGCCTATCGTCTGTCGATCACCTCGAACGATACCGGTTCAGATAACGCCATGACCTTAAGCGTCAGCGGCGACAGCGCGCTGCAAAGCTTTATGGGCTATAACGGCACCAGCACCGATGCCAGCAACGGTATGGAACAGAGCGTTAACGCGCAAAACGCGAAGCTGACCGTCAACAACGTTCCGATTGAAAACAGCAGCAACACCATCAGCGACGCGCTGGAAGACATTACGCTGAACCTCAACGATGTCACTTCCGGCAACCAGACGCTGACTATCACTCAGGACACCAGCAAAGCGCAGAGCGCCATCAGCGCCTGGGTGACCGCCTATAACACCCTGCTCGATACTTTCAGCAGCCTGACAAAATACACCGCTGTAGACGCGGGCGCAGACAGCCAGGATGCCAACAACGGCGCGCTGCTGGGCGACACCACGCTGCGTACCATTCAGACCCAGCTGAAAAGTATGTTAAGCAATTCGCTGAGCTCCTCTTCTTACAAAACGCTGGCGCAGATCGGTATTACCACCGACCCGAGCGACGGCAAACTGGAGCTGGACAACGATAAACTGACCGCGGCGCTGAAAAAAGATTCTTCCGGCGTGGGCGATCTGCTGGTCGGCGACGGTAAAAAAACCGGCATCACCACCACCATTGGCACCAACCTGACCAGCTGGCTGTCCACCACCGGCATCATCAAGGCCGCTACCGATGGCGTCAGCAAAACGCTGAACAAATTAACCAAAGACTACAACGCGGCCAGCGATCGTATCGATGCCCAGGTCGCACGTTATAAAGAGCAGTTTACCCAACTGGACGTGTTAATGACCTCGCTGAACAGCACCAGCAGCTACTTAACCCAGCAGTTTGAGTCGACCAGCAGTTCCAAGTAATCATCGTTAACCGGGAGAAAGCGCATGTACGGGGCAAAAGGTACGCAGGCCTACGCACAGATTGGAGTGGAAAGCGCCGTCATGAGCGCCAGTCAGGATCAGCTCGTCACGATGCTGTTCGACGGCGCGCTGAGCGCGCTGATCCGCGCCCGCCTGTTTATGCAGGACGGTAACCAGCAGGGAAAAGGTCTTTCTCTGTCGAAAGCCATCAACATTATCGACAATGGGCTGAAGATTGGCCTTGATGAAGACAGCCGCGATGAGCTGACGCAGAACCTGCTGTCGCTCTACGCTTATATGGTCAGACGCCTTCTGCAGGCCAACCTGCACAATGATGTTAGCGCCGTTGAGGAAGTTGAGGCATTAATGCGCAATATCGCCGAAGCCTGGAAGGAATCTTTACTTACGCCCAATACGATTCAGGATGCCGTCTAATGAGCTATGCATCGCACCTTTACCTCTCATACCAACAGCTGGTTGAAAAAAGCAATATGATGCTGCGGCTTGCCACGGAGGGTCTGTGGGACGAACTGATTGCCAGTGAAATAGAGTACGTAAATGCGGTGCAAAAGATTGCTCAATTGACGCGAGATAGCGATCCGACCGATCCGCTTCAGGAACAGCTGCGTCCTTTGCTACGCAAAGTGCTGGATAACGAAAACACCGTCAAGCGCCTGCTGCAGGGGCGGATGGATGAGCTGGCAAAACTGGTGGGTCAATCGTCGATGCAAAAGACGGTCATGACTACCTACGGCAATCAGGGCGGCCACGTGCTGGTGCCGCAGGACAACGTCGACCTCAACCATTGACGAAAAGCGCTCCGGCATGGTGCATGTCGGAGCGTCAATGGCTTACGGCAGCGTCGACTTCAGCGGCGTTTTCGCCAGCGCCTTCTCGCACTCTACCGTCGGACGCGCCACCCGCTGCAGCGTCATACCGTCATAGCTCAGCGAATTCCCTTCCCGCTCGATCGCGTAAACATCCAGCTTATGCGTGACGTTATAGACGTCTTTGTCGCGCAGGGTCAGTTTACCCGGCAGAGCAATCACGCGCTGCCACTGGCGGCAGTCGAGAGTGTCGCCGTCGCGAGTGATGATCAGGCTCGCCATCGCCTGCGGGCTCACCAGCGCGCTCTGTGGCCCCATGGTCTGCCAGTAGCCGGCCAGCCCTTCCGGTGCAGGCGCTTTCACCACCGTTGAGTAGTTGTCAATCTGCGCACAGCCCGCCAACGTCATCAGCGCCGCCACAATGGCTAATTTTTTCATTATTCATCCTGTTCGGGGAGAAAAAAACAGAAACATTATAGCGTTAAACACGCTGGCGTTTCACGGGAAATGACGATGTAGAGCGATAGCCCTGAAGAGAGAAAACGACTTTATGGATTAACGCCAGGCAGGCACAACGCCAGCGTCAGGCTCAACGGCAGCCGCGACGAGCCAACAAAAAAGAGGTGAGAGGAATGGTGGTGGCGAACGTTTCGCCACCCATACAGTCGCTACACCTGCATGCCCATCACGTCCTGATAGGCGCTTACCAGCTTATTACGCACCTGAATCCCCATTTGCAGCGACACGGACGCTTTTTGCAGATCGGTCATCACATCGTTCAACGCAATACCCGGTTCCCCTAAGGTGAACTTCTCTGCCTGCGCTTTGGCGCTGTTTTGCGCGTTGCTCACGCGGTCCAGCGCCGCGGTCAGCTGACCGGCAAAGCTAATGTCAGGCTGCACATCAACGCTTTGATTGCGCGCCATCGCCGCCGTGGCCTGCATCTGCGACAGCACGCCCTCAATACCCTGAATCGCCATATTGACTCCAGATTGTTTTTACCTGTGAACGAGCTTATCAGTTTGTCAATAAGATAAAGGCGTTAAATAGCGCTATAAAAACGGGTTATTTGGCCCATCAAAATTTCTGAAGCATCAAATAATGTCATGGCTGTCTTTATACGTTTTGCGCCAGGGAGTCTGCTTTGTTTTCGTTTACGTTTAACGCCATTGATCAGGATCGACGAGGTGCGCAATGAGCGCGAGTGCTACGGCTACGCCACAAAATAAAACGATAGAATGGGTCAATCGCCTGCGCGCTAATCCTAAAATCCCGCTGATGGTGGCCAGTGCCGCCGCGGTGGCTATTCTCGTGGCGATGGTACTGTGGGCCAAATCCCCGGACTACCGCACGCTGTTCAGCAACCTGTCCGACCAGGACGGGGGGGCCATCGTCACCCAGTTGACCCAGATGAACATCCCCTACCGTTTTGCCGATAACGGCGGCGCGCTGGAAGTGCCGGCCGATAAAGTGCATGAACTGCGCCTGCGCCTGGCACAGCTGGGCCTGCCAAAGGGCGGCGCGGTCGGTTTTGAGCTGCTCGACCAGGAAAAATTCGGCATCAGCCAGTTCAGCGAGCAGGTGAACTACCAGCGCGCGCTGGAAGGTGAACTGTCGCGCACCATCGAAACTCTGGGGCCGGTGAAAAGCGCCCGCGTGCATTTAGCGATGCCGAAGCCGTCGCTGTTCGTGCGCGAACAAAAATCGCCTTCTGCCTCCATTACCGTCAACCTGGAACCGGGCCGCGCGCTCGATGAAGGGCAAATTTCGGCCGTTGTCCATCTGGTCTCCAGCGCGGTCGCCGGGCTACCGCCGGGTAACGTGACGGTGGTCGATCAGGGCGGTCATCTGCTGACGCAATCCAACACCAGCGCCCGCGACCTCAACGATGCCCAACTGAAGTACACCGCCGACGTAGAAGGCCGCGTCCAGCGCCGTATTGAAGCGATTCTCGGCCCGATCGTGGGCAACGGCAACGTCCACGCGCAGGTCACCGCACAGGTTAACTTCGACAACAAAGAGCAGACCGACGAGCAGTATCGTCCGAACGGCGATCCTAACCAGACCGCGATACGTTCGCGCCAGGTCAGCGAAAGCGATCAGATTGGCAGCCCGTATCCGGGCGGCGTACCGGGCGCACTGTCAAATACGCCAGCGCCAGCGCCGTCAGCACCGATTTCCACTCCGCCGGCGAACCAGGGCAACCAGGCTAACCAGGCTAACGGCCAGAACACCAATACCCGCACGACCGCGACGACAAGCGGCCCGCGCAATACCCAGCGTAGCGAGACCAGCAACTTTGAACTCGACCGCACCATTTCGCACACCAAAAAGAACGTTGGCGACGTCCAGCGTCTGTCGGTGGCGGTGGTAGTCAACTATCGCAATCTGCCTGATGGCAAGCCGCTGCCGCTGACCAGCGATCAGATGAAGCAGATTGAAGATTTAACCCGCGAAGCCATGGGCTTCTCCGGGCAGCGCGGCGACACGCTGAACGTGGTCAACTCGCCGTTTAACAGCACCGATGAAAGCGGCGGCGAACTGCCGTTCTGGAAGCAGCAATCGTTTATCGATCAGCTGATGTCCGCCGGACGCTGGCTGCTGGTACTGATCGTTGCCTGGCTGCTGTGGCGTAAGGGGATTAAACCTCAGCTGGCGCGCCGCGAACAGGTTGCTCAGGCCGCCGAGGAAAAAGCCAAAGCGCAGCAGGAAATTCAGGAAGCCGTTGAGGTTCGCCTCAGCAAAGATGAGCAGACGCAGCAACGCCGCGCCAACCAGCGCCTGAGCGCCGAAGTCATGAGCCAGCGTATTCGCGAAATGTCTGATAACGATCCGCGCGTGGTGGCGCTGGTCATTCGCCAATGGATGAATAACGACCATGAGTAATCTTTCTGGAATCGACAAAAGCGTCATTTTGCTGATGACCATTGGCGAAGATCGCGCGGCTGAGGTGTTTAAACACCTCAGCACCCGCGAAGTTCAGCAGCTCAGTACCGCCATGGCGGCGGTCAAGCAAATCTCGAACAAGCAGTTAACCGACGTGCTGGCTGAATTTGAGCAAGAGGCCGAACAGTTCGCGGCGCTGAGCGTCAACGCCAACGAATACCTGCGTTCGGTGCTGGTGAAAGCGCTGGGCGAAGAGCGCGCCTCCAGCCTGCTGGAAGACATTCTCGAAACCCGCGAAACCACCAGCGGCATCGAAACGCTCAACTTTATGGAGCCGCAGAGTGCCGCCGATATTATCCGCGACGAACACCCGCAGATTATCGCCACCATTCTGGTGCACCTCAAACGTGGCCAGGCGGCGGATATTCTGGCGCTGTTCGACGAGCGTCTGCGTCACGATGTGATGCTGCGTATTGCCACCTTCGGCGGCGTGCAGCCGGCGGCGCTGGCGGAGCTGACCGAAGTGCTGAACGGACTGCTCGACGGCCAGAACCTCAAGCGCAGCAAAATGGGCGGCGTGAGAACGGCGGCCGAAATTATCAACCTGATGAAAACGCAGCAGGAAGAGGCGGTCATTACCGCCGTACGCGAATTCGACGGCGAGCTGGCGCAGAAAATTATCGACGAGATGTTCCTGTTCGAAAATCTGGTCGAGGTCGACGATCGCAGCATCCAGCGCCTGCTGCAGGAAGTGGATTCCGAATCGCTGCTTATCGCACTCAAAGGCTCCGAGCCGCCGCTGCGCGAGAAGTTCCTGCGCAATATGTCCCAGCGTGCGGCCGACATTCTGCGCGACGACCTGGCCAACCGCGGCCCGGTTCGTCTGTCTCAGGTGGAAAACGAGCAGAAGGCCATTCTGCTTTTCGTTCGCCGCCTGGCCGAAACCGGCGAGATGGTGATTGGCAGCGGAGACGACACCTATGTCTGATACCACACCGTGGAAAATCTGGCAGCCTGACGATCTTGCGCCGCCGGTGGAAATGGAGTTCGCCCCGCTCTCCCTCGACGAGCCCGACGTGGAGCAGGCAGAAATTTCCGCCGAGCAGCTGCAACAGCAGCAACTGGCCCAGTTGCAAATCCAGGCCCACGAGCAGGGCTATCAGGCCGGGCTGCGGGAAGGTCACGCCGCCGGCCAGCAGCAGGGTTATCAGGAAGGGCTGGCGCAGGGACTGGAACAGGGGCTGGTGCAGGCCAGACAAGAGCAGGCCCCTATTCATGCCCGTATGCAGCAGCTGGCAAGCGAATTTCAGCACACGCTGGACACGCTCGACAGCGTGATTGCCTCGCGCCTGATGCAGATGGCGCTGGAAGCCGCGCGGCAAATCGTTGGCCAGGTGCCAGTGGTCGATAACACCGCGCTGATTAAACAAATTCAATCGCTGCTGCAGCAGGAGCCGCTGTTCAGCGGTAAACCACAGCTGCGGGTGAGCCCGGAAGATCTCCCGCGCGTGGAAGAGATGCTGGGCGCGACCCTGAACCTGCACGGCTGGCGGCTGCGCGGCGATCCCACGCTGCATCCCGGCGGCTGTAAAGTCTCCGCTGATGAAGGCGATCTTGATGCCAGCGTGGCCACCCGCTGGCAGGAACTGTGCCGCCTGGCGGCGCCGGGAGCCTGCTGATGACCGTGCGCCTGACCCGCTGGCTGAACACGCTCGACAATTTTGAGGCGCGCATTGCCCAGCTTCCGGCCGTGCGTCGCTACGGCCGCCTGACCCGCGCCACCGGACTGGTACTGGAAGCGACCGGTCTACAGTTGCCGCTCGGCGCCACTTGCATTATCGAACGCCAGCAGGGCGCTGAGATGCAGGAGGTCGAGGCCGAAGTCGTCGGCTTCAACGGCCAGCGCCTGTTTTTAATGCCGCTGGAAGAAGTGGAAGGCATTCTGCCCGGCGCGCGCGTTTACGCCCGCAACACCGTTGGCGACGGCCTGCAAAGCGGCAAACAGCTGCCGCTGGGCCCGGCGCTGCTCGGCCGCGTGCTCGACGGCAGCGGCAAACCGCTTGACGGTCTGCCCGCACCGGACACCACCGAAACCGGCGCGCTGATCACCTCGCCCTTTAACCCGCTCCAGCGCACGCCGATTGAACACGTACTGGACACCGGCGTACGGCCGATTAACGCCCTGCTGACCGTGGGTCGCGGCCAGCGTATGGGGCTGTTTGCCGGTTCCGGCGTCGGTAAAAGCGTGCTGCTCGGCATGATGGCGCGCTATACCCGCGCCGACGTGATCGTCGTGGGGCTTATCGGTGAACGTGGTCGTGAAGTGAAAGATTTTATCGAGAATATTCTCGGTACCGAAGGCCGCGCGCGCTCGGTGGTGATTGCCGCACCGGCAGACGTGTCGCCGCTGCTGCGTATGCAGGGCGCCGCCTACGCCACCCGTGTGGCGGAGGACTTCCGCGATCGCGGCCAGCACGTGCTGCTGATTATGGATTCACTCACTCGTTACGCGATGGCGCAGCGTGAAATCGCACTGGCGATCGGTGAACCCCCGGCCACCAAAGGCTATCCGCCGTCAGTGTTCGCCAAGCTGCCCGCGCTGGTTGAGCGGGCCGGAAACGGGATTACCGGCGGGGGGTCAATCACCGCCTTTTATACCGTGCTAACCGAAGGCGACGATCAGCAGGACCCGATCGCCGACTCCGCGCGCGCCATTCTCGATGGCCACATCGTACTGTCGCGGCGTCTGGCCGAAGCCGGGCACTATCCCGCCATCGACATCGAGGCATCCATCAGCCGCGCCATGACCGCATTGATCAGCGAGCAGCACTACGCGCGGGTGCGCAATTTCAAACAGCTGCTCTCCAGTTTCCAGCGTAACCGCGACCTGATTAGCGTCGGCGCGTACGCCAAAGGCAGCGACCCGATGCTGGACAAAGCCATTACGCTCTGGCCGCATCTGGAAGCATTTTTACAGCAAGGCATTCTTGAAAAAGCAGACTGGGAATCGTCAATCCAGGCGCTGGAATTGATTTTCCCCACGTCATAGTGAAGCAAGAGGATCACGAATATGGCGCAGCATGGTGCATTAGCAACGCTTAAAGAACTGGCAGAAACCGACGTCGACAACGCCGCCCTGGTACTGGGCGAGATGCGCCGCGGCTGCCAGCAGGCGGAAGAACAGCTCAAAATGTTGATGGACTACCAGCTTGAATACCAGAACAGCCTGAACAACGACATGACGCAGGGCATTGCCAGCCTGCGCTGGCAGAACTACCAGCAGTTTATTCAAACGCTGGAGAAAGCCATCGATCAGCACCGTCAGCAGCTTGTTCAGTGGAACAACAAAGTGGAGCAGGCGCTGAACTTCTGGCGCGAGAAAAAACAGCGTTTGCAGGCATGGCAAACGCTTCAGGACCGGCAGGCTTCCGCAGCGCTGCTGGCGGAAAACCGCTTGGATCAGAAAAAGATGGATGAATTTGCCCAACGCGCGACCTTGAGGAAACCCGAATGATCACACTGCCTAATCTTGCCGTCAGCGATACAAACCTCGCGGGTGCCGATACCGCGGCAAAAACGTCAGGCGGTGCCGAGGATTTTCTGGCTCTGCTCGCCGGCGCATTAAACCCAACGGCTAACGCCGTGAGCGGCGAAAAAACGGCGCTGCTCACCAGCGATGAAACATCCACACCGCGCGAGCTCAATGCGAAAGGCCAATCGCTGACCGAGTGGCTGGTACAGCAGGAAGCCACGCGTACCGGCGTCGCCGCCGACGCCGCCACCGCAGAGATAACGCAGCAGAGCGATGCGCAAAGCCTGCTGAGTTCACTGGCAGCCCATCTTAAGGGCGAACTGTCGGTCGGCAAGGATAAAGAGAATGACACCGCCAAAACCAGCGATGATGATGACACCGCGCTGAGCGAGGAGCAGCTAAGCAGCCTGAACGCGCTGATGGCCATGTTGCCCGCACCGCTGCAGGCACCGCAAACCGTCGAACGTTCCGCTGCTGCGCCCGCTGGCGATACGCTTGCCAACCTCACGACATCACTGAAACACGGCGGTGCGAAAACCGACGGCCCTGTGGAGATGAAGAGCGCTGCCGCCGCACAGCTGCAAACCGACGTGCGCGCCCTGCCCGCCGATTCGGCCTTTGTCCTTCCGGCGCAAAAGGCAGAGGCAGAAAGTACGCCAAGCCCAGCCGCGCCAACGGCCGCGCTGTCACCAGTTGCCGCACCAAGCAGCACAACGCTTGCCACACCAGCGTCCGTCAGCGCCAACATCCATGCTCAGTTAGGTACGCCGGACTGGCAGCAAAATGTCAGCCAGCATATCACCCTGTTTACCCGTCAGGGCCAGCAGACCGCTGAGCTGCGTCTTCACCCGGAATCGCTCGGCCAGGTGCATATTACGCTGAAGGTCGAGGATAACCTCGCGCAGATTCAGATGGCCTCACCGCACGGCCACGTGCGCGCCGCGCTGGAAGCCGCGCTGCCGGTGCTGCGCACCCAGCTGGCGGATAACGGCATTCAACTGGGGCAGAGCAACATCAGCAGCGACGGCTTTGCCGGGCAGCAACAGCAGCCCTCTTCACAGCAGTCGTTCGCCTCCCGCGCTGATGCCAACGGCAACGATACACAGGAAGACGACGCGCTTCTGGCTGTGCCTGCGGCGCTTCACGCCGCATCTCGCGGCGATAACGCCGTAGACATCTTCGCTTAAACGCCAGAGGTAACATGATTATTCCCGTCTTTTCCACGCTTTGACCCGCGCGGGAGACGGGATAATCAGAGGATAAGCAGTAGTAAAAAGGAAGACCGCATCAGATGACTGACACCGCTATCAATAAAAAGAGCAAACGCTCTCTCTGGATCCCACTTTTGGTGCTGGTAACGCTCGCCGCCTGCGCAACCGCAGGCTACAGCTACTGGCGCATTGAGCATCAGAGCGCCACCGCCGCTACGCCGAAAGAAGCCCCGCCGCCGCCTGCTCCGGTCTTTTTCCCGCTGGACACCTTCACCGTGAACCTGGGCGATGCGGACCGCGTGCTTTACGTGGGCGTGACGCTACGCATGAAAACGGAAGCCGACCGCGCGCGTCTGAATGACTATCTGCCGGAAGTGCGCAGCCGTATGCTGCTGCTTTTATCGCGCCAGGATGCCACAAAGCTGGCGACCGATGACGGTAAAAAACAGCTGGCGAATGACATCAAAGAGACGCTCAGCGCACCGTTGATTGCCAGCCAGCCGAAACAGGACATCACCGATGTTCTGTACACAGCTTTTATTCTGCGGTAGAGCCATGGGCGACAGTATTCTTTCTCAGGCCGAAATCGATGCGCTGCTGAATGGCGACAGCGACAATCCCACAGAACCGCTGGCAGGCAAGTCGGGCGAAGACGATATTCGCCCCTACGATCCCAATACCCAGCGCCGCGTGGTTCGCGAGCGGCTACAGGCGCTGGAGATTATCAACGAGCGTTTTGCCCGTCATTTCCGTATGGGGCTGTTCAACCTGCTGCGCCGCAGCCCGGACATTACCGTGGGGGCGATTCGCATTCAGCCCTATCACGAATTTGCCCGCAACCTGCCGGTGCCAACCAACCTTAACCTGATCCACCTTAAGCCGCTGCGCGGTACCGGGCTGGTGGTCTTTTCGCCGAGCCTGGTGTTCATCGCAGTAGACAACCTGTTCGGCGGCGACGGCCGCTTCCCCACTAAGGTGGAGGGACGCGAGTTCACCCATACCGAGCAGCGGGTCATCAACCGGATGCTGAAGCTGGCGCTGGAAGGCTACAGCGATGCGTGGAAAGCGATTAACCCGCTAGAGGTCGAGTACGTTCGCTCGGAGATGCAGGTGAAGTTCACCAACATCACCACCTCGCCGAACGATATCGTGGTCAACACCCCTTTCCATGTGGAGATCGGCAACCTGACCGGCGAGTTCAATATCTGCCTGCCGTTCAGCATGATTGAACCGCTGCGTGAGCTGCTGGTGAATCCGCCGCTGGAAAACTCCCGCCACGAAGATCAGAACTGGCGCGAGAACCTGGTGCGTCAGGTACAGCACTCTGAGCTGGAGCTGGTGGCGAATTTCGCCGATATCTCACTGCGGCTATCACAAATACTCAAACTCAAGCCCGGCGACGTTCTGCCGATTGAGAAGCCCGATCGCATTATTGCCCACGTAGACGGCGTACCGGTTCTCACCAGCCAGTACGGCACGATTAACGGGCAGTATGCGCTGCGCGTAGAACATTTGATCAACCCGATTTTGAATTCGCTGAACGAGGAACAGCCCAAATGAGTGATATGAATACTCCACCCGATGACAACAGCGGATCCGTGGACGATCTGTGGGCTGAAGCGCTGAACGAGCAAAAAACCACCGTGGGCGGCAAAAGCGCCGCCGATGCGGTATTCCAACAGCTGGGCGGCGGCGACGTCAGCGGCACGCTGCAGGATATCGATCTGATTATGGATATCCCGGTTAAGCTGACCGTGGAGCTGGGGCGCACGCGCATGACCATCAAAGAACTGCTGCGTCTGACTCAGGGTTCGGTGGTGGCGCTGGACGGTCTGGCGGGCGAACCGCTGGATATTCTGATTAACGGCTATCTGATTGCTCAGGGTGAAGTCGTGGTCGTCGCCGACAAGTACGGCGTACGCATTACCGACATCATTACGCCGTCAGAACGTATGCGCCGTCTGAGCCGCTAAGATGAGCGCCCCCCATTCCGCCTCCGTCGTGACGCCTTCGCACGCCGCGCCGGCCAGCCATAGCGCGACACCGGTCACGGTGGCGCACGCCAACGAACCGATGACCTCGCCGCTGATTCAGGTCAGCGGCGCGCTGCTGGGCATTATTGTGCTGATTCTGGCGGCGGCATGGGTCGTTAAGCGCGTCCTGCCCGGCACCGTCCAGGGCCGGTCAGGCAGCAATCTGAAAGTCAGTGCCAGCGCATCGCTGGGCGCACGCGAACGGGTCGTGATTGTGAATGTTGAAGACGCGCGGCTCGTTCTGGGCGTCACCGCGCAGCAGGTCACGCTGCTGCACACGCTGCCGCCCGCGCCGCCGGAAAGTTCACCGCCGCCGGCCGCCTCGCCCGAGTTTGCGGTACTGATGAAAAACATGCTTAAACGTCCCGGGAGATCCTGATGCGCCGTTGTTATTCCCTTGCGCTGAGCGGGCTGTTATTGCTCTCCCCCTCTGCCTTTGCCCAGCTTCCGGGCTTGATCAGCCAGCCGCTGGCTAACGGCGGCCAGAGCTGGTCGCTGCCGGTTCAGACGCTGGTTTTTATCACCTCGCTGACCTTTATTCCGGCGATTTTGCTGATGATGACCAGCTTTACGCGCATCATCATCGTTTTCGGCCTGCTGCGCAACGCCCTCGGCACGCCGTCCGCGCCGCCAAACCAGGTCCTGCTGGGGCTGGCGCTGTTCCTCACCTTTTTCATTATGTCGCCGGTTATCGATAAGATTTACACCGATGCCTATCAGCCTTTCAGCGAAGACAAAATCACCATGCAGGAAGCGCTGGATAAAGGTGCGCAGCCGCTGCGTGAGTTTATGCTGCGCCAGACCCGCGAGGCCGATCTGGCGTTGTTCGCTCGTCTGGCTAACAGCGCGCCCATCCAGGGGCCGGAGGCAGTACCCATGCGTATTCTGCTGCCCGCCTACGTGACCAGCGAGCTAAAAACGGCCTTCCAGATCGGCTTTACCATTTTTATTCCGTTCCTGATTATCGACCTGGTGATCGCCAGCGTGCTGATGGCACTGGGGATGATGATGGTGCCCCCTGCCACCATCGCCCTGCCGTTCAAGCTGATGCTGTTTGTACTGGTGGACGGCTGGCAGCTGCTGGTAGGCTCGCTGGCGCAAAGTTTTTACAGTTAAGGAGTAACCATGACCCCTGAATCCGTCATGATGATGGGCACCGAAGCGATGAAAGTGGCGCTGGCGCTGGCGGCCCCGCTGCTGCTGGTCTCGCTGGTCACCGGCCTGATAATCAGCATCCTGCAAGCGGCAACGCAGATTAACGAAATGACCCTGTCGTTTATTCCGAAAATCATCGCCGTGTTTATCGCCATTATCGTCGCCGGGCCGTGGATGCTCAATCTGCTGCTCGACTACGTGCGTACGTTGTTCAATAACCTGCCCTATATCATCGGATAAGCACCATGCTGCATGTGACCAGCGACCAGTGGGTTTCCTGGCTCGGCCTTTATTTCTGGCCGCTGCTGCGCGTGCTGGCGCTGATTACGACCGCCCCTATTCTCAGCGAGCGCGCCGTACCCAAGCGGGTCAAGGTCGGTCTGGGGGTGGTTATCACCGTGGTGATCGCCCCTTCACTGCCGCCGGTAGATGTTCCTGTTTTCTCCGCTGGCGCGCTGTGGCTGGCGCTCCAGCAAATTCTCATTGGTATCGCGCTGGGCTTTACCATGCAGTTTGCTTTCGCCGCGGTGCGCACCTGCGGTGAAATCATCGGCCTGCAAATGGGGCTCTCTTTCGCCACCTTCGTTGACCCGGGCAGCAATCTCAACATGCCGGTACTGGCGCGCATTCTCGATATGCTGGCCATGCTGCTGTTTCTGGTCTTTAACGGTCATCTGTGGCTCATTTCACTGCTGGTGGACACCTTCCACACCCTGCCCATCGGCGGCGAACCGATTAACAGCAACGCTTTTCTGGCGCTGACCCGCGCCGGAGGAATGATCTTCCTTAACGGTATGATGCTGGCGCTGCCCATTATCACCCTGCTGCTGACGGTTAACCTGGCGCTAGGCATGCTCAACCGCATGACGCCGCAGCTGTCGGTGTTCGTCATCGGCTTCCCCATCACCCTCACCGTTGGCATTTTGCTGATGGCCGCATTAATGCCGCTGGTTGCGCCGTTTTGCGAACATCTATTTAGCGAAATATTCGATCTATTAGCTGATATTATCAGTGAGTTGCCACGTATAAATTCTCCATAGTACCAACCTGGTTATTATGAGGAAAATCCTAAAGTAAAAGCGGAAAAACATTCACCAGCATATCGCTGGCGCGGGTTATTTGTTTTTACGTTATTCACATAACCTAACATTTACTTTACTTTGGGATGATTCCTGGCAAATTATACGTAACTTTACGGGATAGTTGATGCCGCCTGAACGTCTTCATTCTCTATTTTTATATTCAACAGGTTCATTGCGACGATGAAGTGCGAGGGGAATGGGTTAATTATCGTTACGCATTGAGTGAGGGTATGCCATGTCAACGATTATTATGGATCTATGCAGTTATACGCGGCTAGGGTTAACCGGATACCTGGCCAGTCGTGGGGTAAAAAAACGAGATATAGACAATGTTGAGAACGTAGAAGGGCTTACTGAGGTCTGTGCAAGCCGCCAGCCGTCTGTAGTGTTTATTAATGAGGACTGTTTCATTCATGACGTGCAGAGTAGTCTGCATATCAAGCAGATCATTAATCAACACCCCAAGACGTTGTTCATTGTTTTTATGGCGATTGCCAATATTCATTTCGACGAATATCTGATGGTGCGGAGTAATCTGTTAATAAGTTCCAAATCGATAAAACCGGAAACGCTGGACAGTATTCTGGGGAATTATCTGAAAAAAGAAAAAACGGACGTAAAGCAAACTAATATGTCTACTTTGTCATTAAGCCGGACAGAGTCAAGTATGCTGAAAATGTGGATGTCGGGACAAGGAACGATTCAGATTTCCGATCAGATGAATATTAAGGCAAAAACGGTATCATCACATAAGGGTAATATTAAGAAAAAAATAAAAACGCATAACAAGCAGGTTATCTATCATGTTGTGCGGCTGGCAGAAAACGTCACTTCCGGCATTTTTGTTAACATGCGCTAGCGCCTGCAGCGATGAAACTGGCGGTAGGACTACCGCCAGACGATTCGCCGCTATTCGCTTTTCTCAACGAAGATACCGTCAGGGTGGCCCGATTCGTTAAAGAACCAGATACCCAGCGGATAATCTTCCAGCGCCACCAGATACATCGTCCCTTCATTGAACGCTTCAATGGCCAGCACCACACCGGAGCGACGCGGGCCCCCATCGGTCTTGACCGTCACACGATCGTTAACTTGCATAAACGCCTCTCCTGATTGGTTTAGCCCAGTGTAGAACAAAATCACCCTGCTGACAGCGGCCCAGCTTGCCAACCGGTGAATTATCCACCAATCCCAAAATAGCGCAAAAAATGAGCAATCCGCAGCCGCCGATGTATACTTATACAGGGAGAGGAACAAAGGGTACCTGTGATGAAATCAGCAATCGACCCTCGCGAGGTAAACGTAGATGCGCTGCTGGCGGCGATCAATGAAATCAGCGAAAGCGAAATCCACCGTTCGTCGAACGACCCTCACCACGTCAGCGTGGACGGTCGTGAATACCACACCTGGCGCGATCTGGCGGAAGCATTCGAACTGGACATTCATGACTTCAGCGTGACTGAAGTGACGCGTTAGCGGTAAAAAAAATCCCGACACGTCTGCGTCGGGATCAACCTTGCCGAAGCAAGAAGCATTGAAATATTCGTTACATCAGGAAACCTGACGTGATGAAACATTATCTGTGTTTATTTCGGATGACAAGAATTATTCACCTAAGAAATATGTATGACTTCGTAGTCATGCTTACTCGCTGCGCTTCCCAACACAGAGATAAATCAATCAGATGGCGATTCGAGGCGATCGCGATCACGCTTTGTTTTTTGAGACTTTTCTTATTATATTTCTTATCCATAAGTTAAATTTATGAATTTTAGTACTATTGTACGTATCGCTTAATCTTCCGTACAGACCTGATTACGCCCGTTCTGCTTCGCCTGGTAGAGACGGCTGTCGGCAATCGACTGGAGATGTTCAAAGTCATAGCGCTGCAGCTCCTCGCTGCTGCACACGCCCAACGAGGCGCTGACACGCAGCGTCTGGTTACGGCTGATTAAAATCTCCCGTCGATAAATGCTCTCCCGAATGCGCTCGGCGATAACGCTCGCCTGCTCAAGCGACGTTTCTGGCAGCACAATACAGAACTCTTCGCCCCCTACGCGTCCGGCGATATCCGTTTTACGGACCTTGTTAAGAATGATCCGCCCGATATGGCTCAGCACCCGATCCCCAGCCTGATGACCATAGCGATCGTTGATGCTCTTGAAGTGATCCAGATCGAGCTGGATCACCGACATCGGTTCGCCTGCCTGCTGGCAGGCCGCCAACGCTTTACCTGCGCGTTCAAACAGCGCAGCGCGGTTGTACAGCCGGGTGAGCATATCGTGCCAGGCGCGCCATTCTAAGGAGTCCTGGAGCGTTGACATATTGCGGACCATACGGCGGATCACCGCCCACGAAATGAGCAGCATCGTGGTAAACAGCAGCCACAGCAGCGTCAGCGCAATACTGATGCTACCGAAATCGCCGCGAATCCCCTCTTCGAGACTGTGGATACGCAGCAGCACGCCGTCAAAATTGCGCAGCTTTTCCCAGCTGATATAGCGCGAAAGCTGGCGTAAACTGCCCTCGTTATTGTGCTCATAAGCGTGCGCCAGCTGCGCCTGAATCTCCTGCGAGAGCACGGTACGTTTAGCCGGATCCTGCTCCGAGGAGGCGATCAGATTCATACGACGGTCATAGAGCTGGTACTCGCCTTCGTCTTCCCCCTCCACCGACTGCATCAGAAACTGGGTCATCTCGTTCACCGAAAGTTGAATCGCCAGTACGCCAAACCAGTAGTTATCGTAATCGAGCGGCACTGCGGCGGTGACTTTCTGTGCCACCGGCACCTTGTCGTGGCTGAAGCTGGTGCGCCACTTTACCCCACGATTGGGATTATCCCGCTGCGACTGCTGAATAAACCACGGGCTGGTTGCCAGGCTGTAATAGTGTTCAGTAATGCTCTTTTCATGCCCTTGCTCGGTCGTCAGGTAAAAACCCGCGCGGGAAACGTACAGCATTTCGGTTTCAAAGCGGGAAAGATGCTGGTGCGTAAGGGCGGAAAGACGTAGCAGATAGCCAAGTTCGATGGTGGCCATAAACTCATTGCCCAGCAGCTCATTGTCGCGTGAGAGCAAATTCGTATGTTCGACGAAGTCATCGGAAACGCCGTACAGCGGCAGCGTACGGTTGTTATTGAGCGAAATATGCCAGTCGGGAAGCCCGCGCTTATGCTCAAACTCCAGCTCTGCGGTGCGTAGCACCTCGAAGGCCAGCGGAATTTGCAGCGCCGATGCCATACCGTTACGGAAAAAAAGTAGCCTGTCGGTATTAAACTGCAGCTGCGCGTCCATATCGTTGGCCACATTTTTCAGGTTGTTGCGCTGACTGGAAATGTAGGCTTCTTCCAGCACGATGGTTTCGCGCCAGGTCAGCAGCGTGGAGGTCAGTAACACCACCACAAAACAAATAGTGACTACACGCTCCGGCCGAATCCGCCGGGAAAGCCGCGCCCACCATCCTGAGGACGCTACCGGACTGACGGTTACGGGACGCACGTCCACCTCCTGATGCGCATTCCACTGCCCTCTGCCCGACCGCTGTGCTGCTGATAATTCATGGTGCTCCATTGCGCATCAAAACGCCCGGCAAAACGCCGGGCGTAAACACGAAAGTTACGTCTGCTGTGGTTTGCGGATGTTGCCGGGCTCCAGCTCATCTTCACGAAATGCTTCGCGTTTGACGCCAAAACCATCATACCAGCGGCATTCAACCATCCCGCCGGCATAGCCCGTTACCACCATCCGCGGCCCGCCGTTTTTGGGCCAAACTTCATCACTGACCAAAAAGACCATTACCGCCTCCGGTATCAGGGTGAAACAGTTTCACATTAGCTTATTCGCACCCGGTTTGCGTAGCAGACTCGGATTATTTCCGCAGTCTGGCGATCAGATTTACCCCTGCCAGCACCAGCGCACCGAGGATAAAGCCCAGCACCAGATTCGCCAGCGTCGGCAGCACCATGGTTAGCCACGCGCCCTGCTGTGCCGCAAAATCTTCAATAGCATGGTGCAGCGGCGCCACGCCGTGAACCACGATACCGCCGCCGACCAGGAACATAGCCAGCGTCCCGACGACCGAGAGCGTTTTCATCAGCCACGGCGCGACCACCAACAGACCTTTGCCGAGCCCCTGCGCCAGCATGCTGCGCTTCTCAGCCAGCCAGTAGCCCATATCATCGAGCTTGACGATTACGCCAACGATGCCGTACACGCCAACCGTCACCAGCACCGCGATGCCGGATAAAATCAGTACCTGATTCAGCAGCGGTGCCTGCGCCACAATGCCGAGCGTGATGGCGACAATTTCCGCCGACAGAATAAAATCGGTGCGAATTGCCCCTTTGACTTTGTCACGCTCATAGCTGCCGGGGTCCTGCTGCGCCAGCGCCTCCAGACGCTGCTGACGCGCGGCGTCATCGTCCTTATGTTTACGCGCATGCAGGGAATGGAGCACTTTTTCCACGCCCTCAAAGCACAGGTAGGCCCCGCCAATCATCAGCAGCGGCGTCACCGCCCAGGGAATAAACGCGCTAATCAACAGCGCCAGCGGTACCAGAATCACTTTATTTAGCAACGAACCCTTGGCAACGCTCCACACCACCGGCAGCTCGCGATTCGCCCGCACGCCGGAGACCTGCTGTGCATTCAGCGATAAATCATCGCCGAGCACGCCTGCGGTTTTCTTCGCCGCCAGTTTGCCCATCATCGAGATATCGTCCAGCAACGTGGCGATGTCATCTAAGAGAGTTAATAAGCTACTTCCTGCCACTCGCGGCATCCTTCCGTTTTTGTTAGGGATAACAAAGTATGAAGCAAAATGGCGACGGAGGTAAGAGATACATATTTGCAACACAAATATAACATCAAGCCCTTAATTAAAGCACTCGCCAGCACGGTCGTTTTGGCGTTTACTATCAGCCTGCTTGCTATTTTGCCGTGAGGAAGTATGCGTTTTAATCACCTGTTACCGCTGGTCGGCGCGCTGTTTGCGCTGTATATCATTTGGGGGTCAACCTACTTTGCCATCAGCATTGGGGTGGCCAGTTGGCCTCCGCTAATGATGGCAGGCGTGCGTTTTCTGGCGGCGGGCGTGCTGCTGATGGCGTACCTGCTGGCCACCGGGCACCGTTTACCGGCGCGCGGACCGCTGCTGAACGCGGCGCTGATAGGCGTGCTGCTGCTGGCCGTGGGTAACGGTATGGTAACGGTCGCCGAACACCAGCACGTTCCCTCCGGCATTGCCGCCGTAATGGTGGCAACGGTGCCGCTGTTTACCCTGTGCTTCAGCCGTTTTTTTGGTATCGCCACCCGTAAACTGGAGTGGCTGGGAATTGCTATCGGTCTGGCGGGCATCGTCCTGCTGAACAGCGGCGGCAACCTGAGCGGCAACCCGTGGGGCGCGCTGCTGATTCTGATTGGTTCTCTGAGCTGGGCATTCGGTTCGGTTTACGGCTCACGCATTACGCTGCCGACCGGCATGATGGCCGGTGCCGTGGAGATGCTGGCGGCCGGCATTGTGCTGATGCTCGCCTCGGTGCTCAGCGGTGAACGCTTGACCACGCTGCCGAGCCTGCACGGTTTCCTCGCGGTGGGCTATCTGTCCATTTTCGGCTCCATCATTGCGATTAATGCCTATATGTACCTGATTCGCAACGTAACGCCTGCGGTGGCCACCAGCTATGCCTACGTCAACCCGGTGGTCGCCGTACTGCTTGGTACCGGCTTCAACGGCGAACATCTCTCCGGCACCGAATGGCTGGCGCTGGCGATTATTATTGCCGCGGTCGTGCTGGTTACGCTGGGTAAATATCTGTTCCCGGCAAAAGCGACGGTTACGCCCTGCCCGGCAGAGAAGTAACGTCGACGCTCTTCATTCCCTGAATACCGATCTGCGCGCAGCCTTCGCCGCCGCAGATCCATTCCTCCAGCCTTTCAGAGAGCGCGTCGTCGGTAAGCTTGTGTCGGCCACGCAGCGCACACTCCCACACCACCATCACCCGCCACCCCAGCGCCGCCAGCCTTGCTCTATCGCGCAGGTCTCGAGTCGCGTTGGCGTCGATTTTCTGTCGCCAGAAATCAGTTCGGGTCGCCGGCAGCGTAAATAGATAACAATCGTGATGGTGCCAGAAGCAGCCGTGGGTAAAGATGACGCAGCGATACGCAGCCAGTGAAAAATCAGGCCGACCCGGCAGGCTCGTATCCTGGGGTTGATAGGACAGGCCCAGTCCCTCCAGCAGGCCTGCCAGCCGTTTTTCAATAGCCGTATTCTGCGCGCGGATGGCGCGCATATTTTTACTGCGGGTGGCCTTATCGTGAACGTCCGCCATCGGCTGTTTCCACCTTGCGCTGCTCTACGGCCTGTAAAATACGCGACTCCAGCAGCCTGGCGACGGCGGCAAAAACGGGAACAATGACCGAATTGCCAAACTGACGGTAGGCCTGAGTGTCCGACACCGGAATACGGAAACGGTAACCCTGCGGCGATTCAAAGCCCATCAACCGAGCGCATTCACGCGGCGTCAGGCGTCGCGGGCGATGCTGTTGGTTGTGCGGATCGTCAAAGTGTTTCTCGCCCAGCTCGCGGTCCCAGCCACGATCGATAAGGATCTCGGCACCGTCCTTGTAATAGCGCGCCGACAGCGTTCGCGCAACGCTCGTCGCCCGCGTCGGGTCCACCATCCCGTAGCCAAAACCGTTGCCCTTTTCCTGATGTTTGCGGGCATAGCGATAGAGGTATTTCCACAGTACCGGGGTCAAAATAAACTTGGCGTCGACGTTCGGCTCAAGCAGTTCACCAAAGGTGGGGCGTCGCTGCGGGTAGAGCGCCGGAATATCGCGCAGGGTAAATCCGTGATGCAGCGCGGAATCCCGACGGAAACCCACCAGCACAATGCGTTCGCGGTGCTGCGGCAGAAAATGCTGACCGTCGATAATTTTCGGATCGTCAGCTCCCATGTCCGCCGCATCGGCCACTTCATAGCCCAGTTCATCAAGGGTCTGCATAATAATACGGAAGGTTTTGCCGTTGTCGTGGCTTTTCAGGTTCTTGACGTTTTCCAGCACAAAAATAGGCGGCCGACGGGCGTCAATGATCCGCACCACGTCGAAAAACAGCGTTCCCTGCGTATCGCAGGCGAACCCGTGCGCGCGCCCCATGGCGTTCTTTTTCGACACGCCAGCGAGTGAAAACGGCTGGCAGGGAAAGCCCGCCAGCAGTACGTCATGCTGCGGGATACAGTCGCGGATATGCGCCTGCGCTTCGGCGTCGCTCACCTCGGCACGCCCGCTGAGGGTGACGTCACGAATGTCAGCGTTAAAACGGTGTGCCTGCGGATCGCAATACCAGTTGGCTTTATAGGTGCGCACCGCGTGCTTATTCCACTCGCTGGTGAAGACGCACTGACCGCCGATGGCTTCAAAGCCGCTGCGGATCCCGCCAATACCGGCAAACAGGTCGACGAAGCGGAAAGCGTAGTGCGGATGATGCGCCGGCGGCTTCGGTAGCAGAGAAGCCAGGTGCGCACGCTCATTTTCACTCAACCGAGTATTGGCCCGCCCGAGCGTGACGACGCGCTTAACAATAGCCGGGCTCCAGTGCTGCTCGCCAACCGCGGCAAGCTCGGCGACAACGGTCTTAAGATCGTAAATCTCCAGAATATGCTGCAGCAGCGCCTGAGCATCCGGCTCATCGAGCGGCGCGGCTTCGTGTGATAAGACTCGTTGTTGCATAAATTTGACCAGATACAGAAAAAGAAAAAGGAAATCGCCAATAAAATCGAGATTATCACAGTTTGGCAGATTCTTGTGGCGCGAATCGCCGCAGTATCTCTGTATCCAGACGCTGCGGTTCCCCCGCCAGCTCGGCGCTTAATTTCGCCATAAAATGCACCAGAAAATCGGCGTTTTGCTGCGCCATTTCGCGCCCTTTCTCTGTCTGCATCGTGGCCGGCAGACGCAGCAGCTTGGTCTGAAAATGATCCAGCGCGAAGGCTTTATCATCCAGCCCGCGGCGGTCGGCAAACGGGTCTGCGGCGTCAAACAGCGCAGTATTCATCGCACCGGCAACCGCAAACACCCGCGCTAGCCCAATGGCCCCCAACGCCTCAAGCCGATCGGCATCCTGCACAATACGTGCTTCAAGGGTTTGTGGCGGCACGTTGGCGCTGAAGCTGTGCGCCGCAATCGCGTGGGCAACGGCGGCGTAGCGTTCAGGAGGGAAATGCGGGAAATCGCGCTGAAGGATAGCGATCGTTTGCTGCGCCGCCAGCTGTGAGGCGCGGGCGAGATCCGGATGGTTTTTGGGCAGGCTGACCAGATCGTGAAAATAACTGGCCAGCAGAATGACGAGCAGATCCGCCGGTTGCCCCCGCGCTATCTGCTGCGCGGTGTGCCAGACGCGGCGAACATGGGCAATATCATGCGCGGCATCGCCGCTAAACTCGTGGGTTTCAAACCAGAACTCAACGTCCTGCTGCCATGCGGTTAAATCCATTTTCAATTTGCCTGAGTGAACACGTGCCCCTCAGCATAGCAAGTTTACAGGCCGTCTTCCTGCCCAACCTGGCGCGGACGCGTGTACCACGCAATCCCTCCCAGCAGGCCGCCGACGATACTCAGAACCAAGAATCCCAGCAGTGCGCCAAGCCATTTACCGCTGGTTGAGCCAATTTCACCGTCAATGGTTGCCCCAGGGATGCTCTGCACATCGCTGATCACCCAAATGTAGTGGCCCATGGCCCAGACAAAATAGCCGCAAAACGCGTAAAAGACCCACAGCGCCAGTTTGCCTCCTGGACCGCGGTCAATCCGATCTTCCATAAAAACACTCTCATCACGCCAATCGTTCAAACAACCGCCACGCCAATGGTGTGACGTAAATCACATTATAGCAATTTAAGTGCCGTGAGATAGTCTCCCGTGCATCGTCCTGGTGACGAAGTGGCGCTGTTTTGATCTCCGTTAAGTTTACTCATGACCTTTCGCCCTATCGGCGAGCGTATTCTCGCAGGCCGCATTATTCGTGCCTTTCGTGAGAAGGGCTATTTTGTGGAAAATTTCAGCGCACGCATCACCGTCTTTATTTATACAAAATAATATTTAATTAAATTTATTTAATTCATTATAGTAATATTAAAAATATCACCAGGGTTCTTTCTTTTTTATTTTTGGCATGTCATTATCCTTCCCGTTATTAGCCTTTTGTTTATGCATCAAGTTTTATATTTATGACCTTCCCGACTGTATGCCAGTGCAGTCGGGATTTTTTTCGCCCTAAGAATAATTATAAACCTCCTCAATACACACCCCCGCAAAGCATATAAAACACAAATAACAAACTGAATAACATGGATATTTTAAATATCAAATGCGGATTAATATAATCAAGTTAATAAAAGAAATATTTTGAAATATTTAATATAACTTTATTACATTTATATCGTGAGATAAATTGAACTCCGCATATAGTATTCAAACTCGTAACGCCGGATGACGTTACTATATTCACATGCGTTATCATGCAAAGGAAAATATAATGAAAATGAAAGCACTGGCACTGCTGGTTCCTGCTTTATTAATGGCGGGCGCCGTAAATGCAGCAGAAATGTATAATAAAGGCGGCAACAAAGTTGACCTGTATGGCAAAGTGGATGCGCGCCATACTTTCTCTGACAATGCTGGCGATGACGGCGATGAAACCTACGCACAGATCGGTTTCAAAGGTGAATCCCAGATCACCAACGATCTGATTGGCTACGGCCAGTGGGAATACAAAACCTACGCCAACGACACCGAAGGTGCCGGCGATAAATCCTTCAACCGCCTGGCGTTTGCCGGCCTGAAGTTTGCTAACTTTGGCTCTTTTGATTACGGCCGTAACTACGGCTCCGTATACGATATTGAAGGCTGGACCGACATGCTGCCGGTATTCGGCGGCGATTCCTACACCTGGACCGATAACTTTATGGTTGGCCGTACCAACGGTGTTGCCACCTATCGCAACAGCGACTTCTTCGGTCTGGTTGACGGCTGGAACTTCGCGCTGCAATACCAGGGTGCGAACGAATCGGGCTCCAATCATCAGGAAGGCACCAAAAATGGCCATAATGACGTTCGTTTCCAGAACGGCGACGGCTACAGCATGTCTACCACCTTTGATTTCAGCAACGCCGTCCCGGCGCTGGAAGGCTTAAGCGTTGGCGCAGCCTACGGCATCTCTGACCGTAGTAACGATCAGGTTGCCTACCGCGGCGTTTACAATCGCTATGGAAATGGCCAAAATGGCAGCGTAACTGCAGGCGGCGATAAAGCTGACGTCTGGACCATCGGTGCGAAATACGATGCCAACAACGTCTACCTGGCGATGATGTACGCAGAAACCCGCAACATGACGCCGTTTGGTGACGACGGTATCGCCAACAAAACGCAGAACTTCGAAGTGACAGCACAGTACCAGTTCGACTTCGGTCTGCGCCCGTCCCTGGCATGGGTCTATTCCAAAGGCGTTGACGTTGGCGTGCACACTAACAGCAATGGTTCTTACCTGACCGATCAGGATCTGGTGAACTACATCGATCTGGGCGCAACCTACTCCTTCAACAAGAACTTCTCCACCTACGTTGATTACAAAATCAACCTGCTGGATGCAGATGCTCAGTTCTATAGCGCGAACGGCATCTCTACCGACGACATCGTCGGCGTGGGCATGACCTACCAGTTCTAATTGAATGCCAAAACAAAGCCCGCATTACGCGGGCTTTTCTTCTTTATGGTTTACGGCGCTTCCTGCAGCGCCACGCGCACAAAACCGTTATTTTGCGCCAGCAGCGCATGCGCCTTCCAGGCATCCATTCCCGTCAGCACCATCAGCACCGCCGTCTTGCAGTTGTGGTCGCAGCTTTCCAGCGCCGCTTTTGCCACCGTGCGCGTACAGCCGCCCGCCGCCATCACAATCGCTATCTGTCGTTCCGCCATTTGGGTTGTGTTATTGCGAATATCCACACGCATATTGCTATACACCCGCCCGGTACGCACGGCCAGTCCGGTGGTCAGCATATTGAGCACCATTTTCTGCGCCAAAATGGCTTTCGGATTGCCGTAACCGGCCACCACCTCGGACCCGGTTTGCGGCGCAATCACGATATCCGCCAGCTCCGTAGCCTCACTCTGCGGATTACGGGTGATCGCCGCCCTTGTCGCCCCCAGCGACCAGGCGTGGCGCATCGCCCCCCACAGCCATGGCGTTTTGCCGCCAACGGTCAGCGCAATCAGCATATCCTTTTGCGTAAAGCCGATCGCCTGGAGATCCAGCACGCCACGGTTATAGTCCTGTGCGGCATCGCGCATATCGTGAAGCATCGCCAGCGCGCCGCCGGCAATCAGCCCCACCAGCGGGTGTTGCTCATCCGGCGCATATTCGCCAGCGGCCAGCACCGCATTGCGCCCGGAAGCGCCGGCGCCTATCAGCACCACCCGGCCGCCCTGGCCCAGGGTCACCACCGCCCGGTCGACCAGACGAGTAATATCGTCAAGGCAAGGGGTAACGGCCTCAGTAACCAGCTTATCTTCTTGATTAATAAGATTTAGCATATCGCGGGTAGACAGTCGGTCAATCTCAGCCGTTGTTGAACTGCGTCTTTCGATGAGTGAACCGGCAAGCTTCATGCTCATAAATGGGCTCCTTATTATGGGTTCTTCAGCAATACTAAAGTGTTTCGTATGGAAAACGCTGCGAGAGCGGTCACAAAGAAAGGTTTGAAATTGTCAGGACGCGACGGCTTTATGAAATGGTTTACATCGGCGATAATAGGTTTTTGCCGTTGATAATTGAAGGTTTTCATGCACGATATGCCGCAACCGCCGCCTCAGGAAAAGCGCCCCATAAAGCTCAGCACGCTGGTGACGCTAATGGTATGCAGCGTTATTGTTTGCGTCCTGCTGGTGGTATACGCCTTCTATTTCGTGCAAATCACTAAAGCAACGCGCACCGGTGTGGAAGATACCGCCTTTGCAATTGCCCGTACGCTTGCCGACTCGCCGGATATCAAGCGCGGGCTTAACGCGCCGCCGGGACAGAATATTATTCAGCCCATCGCTACCGCCGTGCAGCAGCGCAACGGGCTGCTTTACGCGGTGATCACCAATATGGACGCCGTGCGCTACTCGCATCCTAACCCGCAGCTCATTGGTCAGCACTTTATCGGTGCCGATCTGCAGCCCGCGTTAAAAGGCAAAGAAAACCTGTCGATTAACCACGGTGTTCTGGCGGAAGCCATGCGCGTCTTTACGCCCATTTATAACGATCGCCAGCAGCAAATTGGCGTCGCCATCGTCGGTATCTCGCTTAAAAAAGTGGATGAACAGATCGGCGCGGCACGCTGGAACGCCATCTGGTTTGTGCTCTTCAGCGCCGTGGTCGGCACGCTGGGCATCTGGGGACTGGTGCGGGTGCTCAAAAACATCCTGTTTGGCCTGGAACCTCACGAGATTTCGAGCCTCTTCGAACAGCGCCAGGCGATGCTGCAATCGCTGCGCGAAGGGGTTATCGCCGTGGATGCAAAGGGCCGGGTAACAATGATTAACCAGGCCGCGCGGCACATTCTTTTTTCACCGCAGGCCGTCGCGCTGGGCGCTGCTCAGCATGCCCCGCTGCTGGCTCATCTTAAAGACGTTCTCGCTAGCGGTACGGCCATCGCCGACCGTGAGATTGGCTGCAATGGCCGACTGCTGCTGTGCAATACCGTGCCAGTGCGCAATAACAAGCGGGTGATTGGCGCCATCAGTACCTTCCGCGACAAAACCGAAATCAGCCAGCTGATGCAGCGCATGGACGGGCTGGTCAACTACATTGACGCGCTGCGCACCCATTCTCACGAGTTTATGAATAAACTCCACGTGATCCTTGGGCTGCTGCATATGAAGCGCTACGACAAGCTTGAAGGGTATGTTCTGCAAACCGCGCAGAACTACCAGGCGGATATCGGCACGCTGCAGCATAAGATCAAATCACCAATTATTGCCGGTTTCCTGCTGGGTAAAATGAATCGCGCGGGTGATGCAGGCATCACCCTGACGCTCGCCGATGAAAGCCTGGTACCGGATAACCCGAACGAAGAGCAAGTCGCGGTGCTGGTGACGGTACTCGGCAATCTGATAGAGAACGCTCTTGACGCGATGGCAGGCCTGGGCGAAGGCGAAATCAGCCTGCTGCTACACTACCAGAACGGCTGGCTTAGCGGCGAAGTGAGCGATGATGGCCCGGGCATAGAACCCGCGCAGATCGATGCGATATTCAATAAAGGATTTTCAACCAAGGGCGAGAACCGCGGCGTCGGGCTATTTCTGGCCCGCCAGCAGACGGAAAACCTCGGCGGAACGCTTTCCGTCGAATCGGAGCCTGGCGTGTTTACGCAATTTTTTGTACATATTCCGTGGGACAGCGAGAGGAACAGCGCGTGATTAATGTGTTAATAGTCGATGATGATGCCATGGTGGCCGATCTGAACCGTTGCTATATCGAGAGGGTTGACGGCTTTGCCTGCTGCGGTATCGCCTCTACGCTCCAGCAGGCGCGCGAGAAGATCATGGACGCCACGCTCGCCATCGACCTGATTCTGCTGGACGTCTACATGCAGCAGGACAACGGGCTGGATCTGCTGCCGGAAGTGCGCAACGCCGGGCGAGCGATTGACGTTATCATGATCTCCTCCGCCTCCGACGCCGCCACCGTTCAGACGTCGCTGCGCTATGGCGTCGTCGATTATCTGATTAAGCCTTTCCAGTTTCCGCGCTTTGAAGAAGCGCTGCTGAGCTGGCGTGAGAAAAAGCAGTTGATGGGGAGCCACGCGTACTATGAGCAGGCCGATGTCGACCGTCTGCTACACGGCGAATCGCCGGAGTTGGCGGACAGCAAGCGGCTGCCGAAAGGGTTAACGCCGCAAACGCTGCGTACCCTGTGCCAGTGGATTGACGCCCACCCTGAGACCGAGTTTTCCACCGACGATCTGGCGCAAGCGGTGAATATCTCACGCGTATCGTGTCGTAAATATCTGATTTGGCTTGCACAAATCAATATTCTCTTCACCAGCATTCACTATGGCGCCACCGGCCGCCCGGTCTACCGCTATCGGTTGCAGCCGGAACAGTCGGCGCTGCTTAAACAGTACTGCCAGTAAGGCGATACTCGCTGTCCAGCAGCGTAAAACGATAGTGGTGGGCTGACGACAGCACCACCTCTTTCGTTCTGGTGACGAAAATGGCTTCAATATCCGGCCTTGCTCGCAGGGCCGCGCAGCCTTTCTCCACCCCCATACCGTACATCAGCGTGGTCCAGATATCGCCGTCGATAGAATCGCTGCTGATGATGGTCACGCTGTCGAGTTCGTTATCCAGCGGATAGCCGGTGCGCGGGTCGAGGATATGATGATAGAGATGGCCATTATGCTCAAAAAAACGTTCATACACGCCGGACGTCACCACTGATTTATTCGCCACCTCGAGTGCACCAATCATCGCGCCAGCAGTGGAAAACGGTTTTTTTAGGCCGATGGACCAACCGCCTTCCGGTGAACCCAGCGTCTGTACGTTGCCGCCAAGGTTGATTAACCCCTGCGCGATGCCTTCTTTATGCAGATAGTCGCGCACGCGGTCGGCGATGTAGCCTTTAGCGATTGCGCCAAGGTCAATCTCCATGCCCGGCTGCGTCAGATAGACGCTCTCATCCGCATCGTTAAGGACAACTTGCCTGGGGTCGGTTAACGTCAGCAAACGCGCGATTTCGTCCGCCGGCGGCACGCTATCCCCACGAAACCCGATACGCCAGCGTTTGACCAGCGGCCCAATGGCCAGATTAAACGCGCTCTGCGGCAGCAGACTGGCGGCTTTGGCGCATTTGATCAGGGCGTAGACCGGGCTGCTGACGGCCACCGCATGCTGGCCGGCGGCGTGGTTAATGTCCATCACCTGCGACTGGGCGCGGTTTACGGTAAGTAAATCTTCGTATTGTTTGATCAGGCGAAAAACGCGGGAGGCCAGCGCCTCGTCGTGGGCGAAGAGTTTTAGCAGAATGGGCGAGCCCATCAGAACGGCGGAATAGCTGTAAACCCGGGTACTGTCTGACATCCCAATCCCCCTTCATGTAAGTTGAAATAGCCCGGCGTCGCTGCGCTCGGCCGGGCTACGGGACTCTGCCATCCGTTAATTATGCGGATTCAAGCATCGCCCAAGGCTGCTGCTGCGCACGCATCGCGGCCTGATGGCCGGCGAGTGTGCCAAAAATAATAATATCAGCGACGGCGTTTCCGCCAATGCGGTTACCACCGTGAATACCGCCAACCACTTCACCCGCCGCGAACGCGCCAGGAATCACCTGTTTGTTCACGTTCAATACGCTGGTTTCAGTGTTGATGGTGACGCCGCCCATCGTGTGGTGAACGCCCGGTGCAATCTGAATGGCGTGGAACGGCCCTTCATTGATTGGCGCACGCAGCGCAGTTTTACGGCCAAACTCTTCATCATCCTGTTTTTCTACCGCTGCGTTATAGCGGGTCAGCGTGTCGAGGAACGTCGCCTCGTCTAATCCCAGCTTCGCGGCCAGCTCGGCGGCGGTACTGGCGCTGGTGACCAGGCCTTTGGCGATGTATTCGTCTGCCGCTTTGTTTTTGGTGCGGACGTGTTCATCAAAGACGATATACGCGTAGTGCTCCGGCAGCGCGATAATGGCCGCCGAGACTTTATCGCGTGTTTCCATCTCATTAAAGAAACGGCTCCCTTTCTGATTGACCAGGATAGCGCCGCCGCCGCGGATGGATTCAGACACCAGGTAAGACGTTTTTTGCTCTACCGTCGGGTGAATCTGGATTTCACCCATATCCACCGTACCCGCGCCGATGCGTTCCAGCAGCGCAATACCGCCGCCGGTCGCACCTTTGTGGTTGGTGGTCACGAAGCCCGCCAGATCCGGACGGTATTTCACTACCATCTCGCTATTGGCGCTGAAGCCGCCGGTCGCCACGATAATGCTGCGCGTTGCAATGGTGATGTTTTCCTGCTCATCGGTCAGCAGACGCACCGCTGAAACTTCACCGCCGTCCATCACAATATCGACCACCGAAGTGTCGAGCATGACGTCAATCTGGCGTTTTGTGACGTTACGCACAAGACCGCTGATGAGATAGCCGCCAACGGCTGAACCGTCTTTCGGACGGTGAGTACGGTCAATGCTCATACCGCCGGTGGTGGTAATATCGTTCAGCATGATGCCACGGTCGGCCAGCCACTCGATCGCCTGCGGCGCGTTTTCGACAAAGCGGTGCAGCAGCGCTGGGTTGTTTTTGTTTTTGCCGCCTTTCAGCGTTTCTGCGTAGAACAGCGCCTTGCTGTCCTGAATGCCTTTCACGCGCTGGAAGCGGGTTTCCGCCGCGTTCATCCCGGCAGACGCTTTGATGGTATTCCCGCCAATAGTCGGCATTTTTTCGACAATCAACACGCTTGCGCCGTCGTCATGCGCCTGAATTGCCGCCGCGAGGCCAGCGCCGCCGCTGCCGACCACCACAACGTCATAGGCTTTCGGCGTTGCGTTGTCGCCCCCCTCTTCCGCCATCAGCGCTTTGCTGGATTTCACCATCGCTTTCGAGACGGCTTTTTTCACCGCTTCGCTCTGGCTGGTCGCGCCCGAAATAGCGTCGACGTGCGGGGTATTGGCATCAAGAATACGCGAACGGATCTCTTCAAAGCTGGTCACGAATTCAACGTCCTGATCGACACCGCCGGTCAGTTCGATATCGGCAATACGGTCGGTTTCCAGGCTAACGTTAATCACCAGTTCGCCGGCTTCATCCTGTACTTTTTCCACGAATACGCCCGGTTTAAATTTGGAAACCGTCATACTCATATCACGGATCATCGCTTCAACCAGCGAGAAGCGCCACAGCGGTTCCGGGATATTCAGCGCTTCGCGCTGGGTGCTATCAATAAACAGATCCAGCATCTGGTCATCGGCAATACGGTCGGCCCAGTCTGGATAGGCAATGCAGGCGCGGCCGACGGCAACGAGGTCGTAACCGTGGTCCATGGCGCTATCAACGTCACTCGCATTCACCACGCCGCCTACGCCCATCACCGGCACCTGCGCCAGCGTTTCTGAACGCATCGCAACATATTTTTCAATCAGCGGGGTGGGGTCGTTGGTTTCAACAATCGACGGGCGCAGAGTGGCGCCGACGGAGAAGTGCAGGTAGTCCAGACCACGGGCGGCCAGTTTTTCCAGCAGATACAGCGTATCTTCAAAGCGGATCCCCGGCACTTCCATTTCTTCCGGCGAGAAACGATAGCCAATGATAAAGGCATCGTCGGCGTACTGACGGACCATTTTGTGGGTGATGTCGAGCACCGCCAGCGGGAACTTCGCGCGATTGTCGCGGCTACCGCCCCATTCATCATCGCGCTGGTTGGAGTTCGGCGAGTAAAACTGTTGGATCAAATAGGTATTGGCACCGTGCAATTCTACGCCGTCGAAACCGGCCTGAATGGCGCGGCGAACGGCGTCGCCAAATTTACCGATCATGCTTTCCACTTCTTGCGCCGTCAGCGCGACCGGCGTGGCGGCCCCCTCACGCGGCGCGGCCACGGCGCTAGGGCCCACCGGCGTACGACCGCCGATCAGTTTCGGATCGACCATGCGACCGCCGTGGTAGATTTGCAGCAGCGCTTTCGAACCTTTGGATTTGATCGCTTCAGCAATCTTTGCCAGCCCGGCAATTTTGTCGTCGCTGTCGATGCCGAGCGCACCCGGGAACGCCAGCCCCAAATCGTCCACAAAGCAGCACTCGACGATGATGGTACCGATACGTCCGGCGCGGGCGCGGTAGTACTCAATCAGTTCGCTGCTGACAGAACCGTCGTAATAACCCGAGCAGGTCGTCATGGGTGCCATAAACAGGCGGTTTTTCAGCTCGGTGCCGTTCGGCAAGGTAAAAGCGCTAAGTACGCGATGATCGTTGTTCATACGAGTAAACTCCAAACTTTAAAATTAAAATCTCAGAATTCGGGATCGGGCTGTATTTGAGTTATTTGTTATGCCGATATCATGCTATTAATATAGCGATAATTTTAGTTACTAAAGCTATTACGTTAGTTATAAAACTATTTAATCCCACTAATAACACCAATACCCCCATAGTGTTACTAATTAAATTATATTTTATTCACAATTTTTTAATAAATATCAATAAACACATAACTTAAAAACCAGTGGACAAACCAGTGGCGCATCTAAATAAAAACACCTAAACTCAACGAGTTAAATTATAAAAACATCATTAATTCACCTTAAAAATAAACCATTAAATATGTTTTACCCGTCAAATAACCTATAATTCAACAGGGTTATTTTGATTCGCATAAAAATAACACCATGATTGTCTTTTTTTGATCGCGATCAATTGTAATGGCCTTCAAAAGCGCATTATATGAATATAAGAATTTTTCACGCTGGCGCTAAATAAAATAGCGCTAACGACCTATACTCAAAATTGCCTGCAGTACTTTTGAAATCTAAATAAAGTAAAAAAACTAAAAAAAGCAGAGCGGCAGTTTTTGCGAATCGAATTATTAACTACTTATAGAAGCGTAATATGAACGAGAAATCTGCGACATCGCCCTCGCCAACACCGGTGAGTAAACCGAAAGACGGGAAGAAAAACCGTCTCGTGATGATGGCACTGCCAATTATCGTGGCCGTGCTGTTGCTCTTTGTCCCCGTGCCTGATGGTCTGCCACCGTACGCCTGGCACTATTTCGCTATCTTCGTCGGCGTCATCGTCGGCCTGATCTTCGAACCGCTGCCGGGTGCCGTGATTGGTTTGACCGGCGTGGTCGCCATCGCACTGTGCAGCCAGTGGGTGCTTTTCAGCCCGGACCAGTTGGCCGATCCGAAATTCAAGCTTGCTGGTGCCTCCTTTAAATGGGCGGTCAGCGGTTTCGGGAACTCCACCGTATGGCTGATTTTCGGCGCCTTCATGTTCGCCGCAGGCTATGATAAAACCCGCTTCGGCCGCCGCCTGGCGCTGATTCTGGTCAAATATCTTGGCCGTCGCAGCCTGACGCTTGGTTATGCCATCACCCTGGCAGACCTGCTGCTGGCACCGTTCACGCCGTCCAACACCGCGCGTAGCGGCGGGACCATCTATCCGATTATCGCCAACCTGCCGCCGCTGTACGGTTCAAAACCCAACGATCCCAGCGCACGTAAAATTGGTTCTTATCTGATGTGGGTGGCGATTACCGCAGCCTGTATCACCAGCTCAATGTTCTTGTCCGCTCTGGCACCTAACCTGCTGGCGCTGGCGCTGGTGAAAAGTATCGTCGGCATTAACATTTCCTGGGGCACCTGGTTCATCGCCTTCCTGCCGCTGGGCGTGCTGCTGATCCTCACCATGCCGCTGCTGGCCTACTGGTTCTACCCACCGGAAGTGAAGGTTAACGATGAAGTGCCGCTGTGGGCCTCTCGTGAACTGGAAAAACTGGGCAAACTGTCACGCAATGAAATTCTGCTGCTGGTCTTCGTATGCTGTGCGCTGATGATGTGGATCTTCGCCGCCGCGTGGATTGAGCCGGCCATGGCCGCTCTGCTGATTATCGGCCTGATGCTGTGGACAGGCGTACTGGAGTGGAACGACATTACCGGCAACAAAGCCGCCTGGAACACCTTTGTCTGGTTTGCCACCCTCGTCGCGCTGGCCGACGGTCTCTCCTCTACCGGCTTTATCGGCTGGCTGGGTAAAGAAGGCGGCATGCTGATGAGCGGCATCTCGCCGGGCGTCGCGACCATCGTCCTGCTGCTGGCGTTCTACCTGCTGCATTACCTGTTTGCCAGCACCACCGCGCACACCACCGCGCTGCTGCCTGCGATGCTGACCATCGCCTCCACGATCCCTGGCATGAATATGGAAGTCTTCGTGCTGCTGATGGTGACCTCGCTGGGTATCATGGGGATCATCACCCCGTACGGTACCGGCCCCAGCCCGATTTATTACGGCAGCGGCTACCTGCCAACCAAAGATTACTGGCGCCTCGGCACCATCTTTGGCGGCATCTTCCTGGCGGCCCTGCTGCTTATCGGCTACCCGTGGATGTCTATGATGTTCTGATTCATAACCGTCGGTGGGCAACCTCCGGCGGTTTTATTTTTATGGAGTGAAGAGCTATGTCAAACAAACCTTTTGTCTACCAGGACCCCTTCCCGCTGTCGCACGACGATACCGAATACTACCTGCTGAGCCGTGAACACGTTTCCGTGGCCGAATTTGACGGCCAGGAAGTGCTGAAAGTTGCCCCCGAAGCGCTGACCCTGCTGGCTCAACAGGCGTTCCACGACGCGGCGTTTATGCTGCGCCCGTCGCACCAGAAACAGGTCGCCGCCATTCTTAACGACCCGGAAGCCAGCGAGAACGATAAATACGTCGCGCTGCAGTTCCTGCGCAACTCCGAAATCGCCGCAAAAGGTATTCTGCCAACCTGTCAGGACACCGGCACCGCGATCATCATGGGCAAAAAAGGCCAGCGCGTCTGGACCGGCGGCGGCGACGAAGCTGCGCTGTCCCAGGGCGTGTACAACACCTATATCTCAGACAACCTGCGCTATTCACAGAATGCCGCGCTGGATATGTATAAAGAAGTCAACACCGGCACCAACCTGCCGGCGCAGATCGACCTCTACAGCGTTGACGGCGACGAGTACAAATTCCTGTGCATCGCCAAAGGCGGCGGCTCAGCCAACAAAACCTATCTGTATCAGGAAACCAAAGCGCTGATCACCCCGGCGAAGCTGAAAAACTACCTCGTCGAGAAAATGCGCACCCTCGGCACGGCAGCCTGCCCGCCCTACCACATTGCGTTTGTCATCGGCGGCACGTCCGCAGAATCCACGCTGAAAACCGTCAAGCTGGCCTCCACCCGCTACTACGACGGTTTACCAACCGAAGGTAACGAGCACGGTCAGGCGTTTCGCGACGTGAAGCTGGAACAAGAGCTGATGGAAGAAGCCCGTAACCTCGGCCTCGGCGCGCAGTTTGGCGGCAAATACTTTGCCCACGACATTCGCGTGATTCGTCTGCCGCGTCACGGCGCGTCCTGCCCAATCGGCATGGGCGTCTCCTGCTCTGCCGACCGTAATATCAAAGCGAAAATCAACCGCGACGGCATCTGGATTGAAAAAATGGAGCACAATCCGGGGCAGTACATCCCGGAAGCGCTGCGCCAGCAAGGTGAAGGCAATGCGGTCAGCATTAACCTCAACCAGCCGATGAGCGACATTTTAGCCCAGCTTTCTGCACATCCTGTGTCTACCCGCCTGTCGCTTAACGGCACCATCATTGTTGCCCGCGATATCGCACACGCGAAGCTTAAAGAACTGCTCGATAACGGCGAAGACCTGCCGCAGTACGTGAAAGACCATCCGATCTACTATGCGGGTCCGGCGAAAACACCGGAAGGCTATGCCTCCGGCTCCCTGGGCCCAACCACCGCGGGCCGTATGGACTCCTATGTCGATCTGCTTCAGTCTCACGGCGCAAGCATGGTGATGCTGGCCAAAGGCAACCGCAGCCAGCAGGTGACCGACGCCTGCCACAAACACGGCGGTTTCTACCTGGGCAGCATCGGCGGCCCGGCAGCGGTACTGGCGCAAACCAGCATTAAGAGTCTGGAATGCGTGGCCTATCCTGAGCTGGGCATGGAAGCTATCTGGAAAATTGAAGTCGAAAACTTCCCGGCCTTTATCCTGGTGGATGATAAAGGCAACGACTTCTTCCAGCAGATTCAGAATAAACAGTGCGCAGGTTGCGCTCAGCGATAAGCAACACAGCCTCGATTAAGGGGCTGTCGTGTTCTGCTCAACAATCACAGCCCGCCGACGACACATCATGTACGTCGGCGGGCTGTTTCGAATACAAAGCTAGCCATAAGCCACTCAGCACGCATTACCCTCCTCTAGCCTCGATAATGCCTCCGTTCGGGAATATTTCCCCCTCAGGGTGAAAAATGCGATCTCATCACTTTTGTATAGTAAACAAAATATCTACACTGTGCCCCATATTCATTTCAACCGATGACGGGGAATCAACATGAGACTAGGGCTGGATATTGGCGGTACAAAAATTGAGGCGGTGATACTGGACGAGCACGGCGAAGCCATATACCGCCAGCGTTACGCGACGCCAAAGCAGCATTACGAGGAATTCTTACAGGCGGTAATAACCGCCGTTCACGATGCGCAGGCCAACGCACGGCAACCGCTTACCGTCGGGCTGGGAATACCTGGCGCAGCAGGCCGCGATGGGCTTATCAAAAACTCAAATATTCTGGTGCTCAACCAGCAGCCGTTTGTGCAGCACCTGACGCAGCGTCTTGAGATGCCGGTCGCCGTCACCAATGACGCCAACTGCTTTACCCTCTCTGAAGCAATCGACGGCGCGGGCAAAGGCTATGGTGTGGTCTTCGGCGTGATCTTAGGCACCGGCTGCGGCGGCGGGCTGTGCGTTGACGGCCGCCTTATTAGCGGGCCAAACGCCTGCGCGGGCGAATGGGGGCACAACGTCCTGCCACACTACCAGCCGCAAAAAGACGGTGCCAGCGACGTTTGCTACTGCGGGCAAACCAACTGTATCGAGAGTTTCATTTCCGGTAGCGGCCTGCAGCGACAGTATTTTCAGAAATTTAGTAAACATGATAAAGTGCCGGATATTATTTCTCAGATGAATGCTGGAAATACGGCGATTGGTCAGCTGTGGGATCGCTATCAGGATCAGGTGGCGCGCTCGCTGGCGGGGATCGTGAACACGCTTGACCCGGATGCCATTGTCCTTGGCGGTGGAGTGTCCAATATTCCGCAGCTGTATACGGGCTTGCAGGAACGCATTGCGCAATACGTATTTGGCAAACAGTGCTGTACCCCTGTCGTTCAGGCGCGCCACGGCGACAGCAGCGGCGTACGCGGTGCAGCCTGGCTCGGAGCGCAGCCGCACTAAATAACGTTGGGAGACAGATGGCTAAAGCAGTCAGAATTCGCGATATCGCCGCCGCGTGCGGAGTTTCCCCCGGGGCGGTGTCCCGGGCGTTGAAAGGTCAGCCAGGCCTGCGGGAAGAGACCCGGCAGCGGATCATCGCCGCTGCCGAGCAGCACGGGTATGATTTCTCGCGTTTACGCAGCGACAAAATCAAACGTGTGCTGTTTTTACTGCACCGTCAGCACAACATCAGCCGCGCTCTGCCGTTCTACTCGCCGCTGTTTCTGAGCCTTGAAGCGCAATGCCGCGAACAGGACATTGCCCTCAGCTTCCTCGCCACCGGCCCCGGCGACCCGCTGGCCGAGCAGGTTCTGCGCCATCAGCCCGACGCGATGATCTGCGCCGGTTTTTTTGAGCCTGAGCTGCTGGCGATGCTGGAACAGCTGAAACTGCCGCTGGTATTGGTCGATCTGTGGTCTCCTGGCCTCCCCTGCATCAATCCGGACAATGTACAGGGCGGCTATCTCGCTACTCGTCATCTGTTGGCACAAGGGCGTCAGCGCATTGCATTCCTTGCCAGCACGCTCGCCCACTACAGCATTCGCCAGCGCGAGCAAGGCTATCGCCAGGCGCTGTACGAAGCCCGTCGTCTCATGCCGCCGGAGTACGAAGCCATCGCCCTTCCGCAGCTTGATACCGAGCAGGCACTGGTATGCGCCATAAACGGACTGTTCGATCTTGCCGAGCCGCCGGACGCCATTTTCGCCTACAACGATGCCACTGCGCTGCTGGTCCTTCGGGTTTGCGCCGAACGCGGTCTGCGGGTGCCGGAAGACGTCGCGCTGGTGGGGTTTGATGATATTGAACCTGCCGCCTGGTCGCAGCCGCCGCTCACCACGGTGGCCGTCGACAAGCAGCAGCTCGGCCGCGAAGCGCTTAACGTGCTGCTGGCCGAGCGCAAGGAGGCAAGCGTGCTGCTGCCGGTGTCGCTGGTGATACGCGCCAGTTCAGGCGCGCGAAATGCTTAAAGCGCGCGCCAGATAAGTAACGCAATGCCGCCGAACAGCAGCCATTTCACGATATAGTAGACCGTTTTATTCCATTTTTTCAGCCGTTTACCAACAATTCGGATCTGATAAATATAGCGAAAACTGCGGTTAATACCGCCAATACGGTCGCCGGTGTCATTCGGCGCGGCGGCCGCGCTCATCAGGTTGCGCCCCAGCCAATGGTTCACCTTCTGCGCCCACCCGTAGCGCATCGGCCGCTCGATATCGCAAAACAGGATCAGGCGATTCTCACCACTGGTATTTTCCGCATAGTGAATATAGGTTTCATCAAACAGCACACCCTCTCCATCTCGCCAGCTGTAACGTTCCCCATCAACCTCAATAAAGCAGCGATCATCGTTAGGCGTTAACAGCCCAAGATGGAAACGCAACGATCCGGCATACGGGTCACGGTGGCGCGGCAGCCGGCTGCCATCAGGTAGCGTGGCGAACATCGCCGCCTTCACGGAAGGAATACCGCGCAGCAGTTCGGTCGTTTTCGGGCACAGGGCGCTGGCCGAGGGATGCGCCTCTTCATACCACTTCAGGTAAAAACGCTTCCAGCCGGTTTTAAAAAACGAATTAAAGCCCGCGTCATTGTATTTTTCCGCCGCTTTAATCTGCTCAAGATTTTGCAGGTGCAGCCCTTCATCACGAATGACCTGCCAGTGCTGTTTCAGCACCGCGAGCTCGGGAAAGGCATCGGGGCGCAGATACGGCTGGTTAGGCACACGGGAAAAAAGATACATAAAACCGTTCAACGGCGCGGTGAAAGTGGAGTGATCAGAAAGCTGACGCCAGAAACGAAAACGAACCTTCCCTCTGAGATGCACGTACAGTACAGAAACTATAATTATCAGCAGAATGACGTACTTCATGTTGCCTCACCCGACCATTGGTTGTTTTTTACACATTTCGTATGATGGCCTCTGTATCACGGAAAGCAGCGGCTAAAAAATCTTAGCAAAGAAATACCGCGCTGCACGCGATGCCAGCATAATCGACGAGCGGGTTAAACGCATCTTGAGGCAAAGGGATGACGCGACGATTGGCAGGATTCAGAGTAGATTGATAGTGAAAAAAGGGGTAAGCATCCAGACCCACTCTATGCCAAGTGTGATGCTGGTCGTTGAAACAGAATGGTGTAAGTGCTTGAATAGTGGCGGAGAGAGGGGGATTTGAACCCCCGGTAGAGTTGCCCCTACTCTAGTTTTCGAGACTAGTCCGTTCAGCCGCTCCGGCATCTCTCCGTTTTGTGGTTGCCATCATGCCAGGTATTTTGGCATTTTAACAGACCCAGTCTCTTCAATTGCGTTCAAGTGACGAGTTTACGAGCAAAACGATGATTAAATGGCCCTGGAAAGCGAGTGACACAGCCGAAAAAGCAGACATGCCGTGGGCGCAGGCCCTGGCGATTCCTCTGTTAGCTAATCTGTCCGCCGACGAACAGGTGAAGCTGGTTCAGCTTGCCGATCGCTTTTTACAGCAAAAGCGGATGGTCTTTTTACAGGGCCTCAGCGTAGAGCCCGTTACCGAAGCGCGCATCGCGCTGCTGTTCTGTCTGCCCGTTATGGAGCTTGGGCTGGAGTGGCTCGACGGCTTCCATGAAATTCTTATCTACCCTGCCCCATTCGTGGTTGACGACGAATGGGAAGACGATATTGGCCTGGTCCATAGTCAAAGGGTGGTGCAATCTGGCCAGAGCTGGCAGCAGGGGCCAATTGTGCTCAACTGGCTTGATATTCAGGACTCATTTGACGCTTCCGGCTTTAACCTGATCGTTCACGAAGTGGCGCATAAGCTCGATACCCGCAACGGCGATCGCGCCAGCGGCGTGCCGTTTATCCCACTGCGCGAAGTGGCCGGCTGGGAGCACGACCTGCACGCCGCGATGAACAACATCCAGGATGAGATCGATCTGGTCGGGGAAAACGCGGCCAGCATCGATGCCTACGCCGCCACCGACCCGGCGGAATGCTTCGCGGTGCTGTCTGAATACTTTTTCAGCGCCCCTGAACTTTTCGCCCCACGCTTTCCGGCGCTATGGCAGCGTTTCTGCACGTTCTACCGTCAGGACCCCCTGCAGCGGTTGCGCGATAACGGCCAGCAGGATGAAAATCAGCCTGTAGTACACTAAAACGGCAGTCTGCGCTAAATTCAGCCAATTGAATCAGCGAGTTAAATTTAGTGTTGACACAATTATCCGTGCCCAGTACTATGCGCCTCGTTCACACGATTCCTCTGTAGTTCAGTCGGTAGAACGGCGGACTGTTAATCCGTATGTCACTGGTTCGAGTCCAGTCAGAGGAGCCAAATTTAAAAAAGCCTGCTTTCGAGCAGGCTTTTTGCTTTTCATCTTTCTGCATCAATTTTTATCTTTCCGCACTTTCCCCACACGCGTAACATCACATTCTGGCTTACCAGAAAATCTGTCCAATCAGGATGTTATTGCATGGATATTTTAACCGATGCTTTCTTTCAACAGCTCGATGCGCTCAAGCCCGAAGAGGCCAAAGAGCACAATTTTTTCAGCATCGGCGGCGCGGGTTATTTCGAGAACCCCACTTCCAGCCTGCTGGCACTGTTTATGGGAATGCATGAAGATATTCCGCCCTGGCTTCTCAAGGCGCTGATGGTCTGCCTGAAGGTGGAGGCGGATATTGACCAGCTGGACGTCACCTCACTGACGGTAAGCCGTGAAGCGCGCACAACCGAAGGTAATTTTCTTGATATCGTGGTCTATCATCAGGATTTTATTATCGGTATCGAGCACAAAACTATCTCCGCGATTAATAACCCCTTCTGTAGCTACGAGCGTCATCTGCAGAATCTGGCAGACAATAGCCAGACAATCTATCGCTGTATCCTTGCCCCAGACGCCCTACCCTGTAAGCCGGTTGAGCGCTGGCCTCTGCTGCGCTATTCGCAACTGCTGTCATCCGCCAGAAACCGGCTCGGTCATGAACTTGCCGGGCTTCCCTTGAGTAAATGGCACATTTTCTACACTGAGTTTCTCAACCACCTTCATACCCTCAGCGGGGCCGATAGCACCATGACGATGAACCATGAAAATCAGACCTTCGTAGACGAGCATTTCGTCCAACTTCTGAGAGCCAAAAACCTGCTCAATGACTTCGAGTCGGCGATGGTAGAAGAGGCAAAGAATACGCTGTTGACGCTGCTGCCAGACACGCACATCGCGCACAGCATTAACAATTGGCGCTATGACTATAAAGCGATTCACCTCTACCCTGAATGCTGGGGCTCAACCTATCTTTCGCTGGTCTATTACCCTGATAAACGTACGGGCCGTATTCGCTACTATCTCAATGGCAGAATCAACGTGCGTGACCACGCCGATTTGCCTTGCGTACATCAATGGCTGATCGACAATGCCCTTCAGCCCGCTTTTCTCCCCTCGGCAAATAAAGCGGACCGGGAGATCAAGCTCAACGGTAAAGAACTGCTTATCTCATTTGGCACGCCGGACGGCACGCTGGACTCTGCAAAGCGCCTGATGGCAGAAATAGTCGACTTTATCAGCACGACGCTCAAGCAGAAATAACGCGTCGCCGTGGCGCTAAATCTGGTAATCCAGCACCGTTTCTTCCAGCTCCATGGCCTGGCGCTTAATCTCTTCCAGCGATAGCCCGGCGTTGCACAGCTCAATAAACCGCCAGACATAATTGCGCTGCAGCTGCCCGCGTTTGAGCCCCAGCCAGACCGTATTGGCATCGAAGAGATGGTGCGTATCCAGCCTCACGAGGTTGGCCGATTCCTGCCTATCGCCCGATTGCTCGGCCACAAGACCGATCCCCAGCCCCAGCTCGACGTATGTTTTAATGACGTCAGAGTCCTGCGCGCTCAGCACGATATCGGGAGCCAGACCTTTACGATTAAACGCCTCATCAATACGCGAACGCCCGGTGATACCCTGCCGGTAGGTAATCAGCGGCCAGCGGGCGATGGCCTCAAGCGTCAGCGGCGTGGTCTGCGTCAGCGGATGATCGGTCGGAACCAGCAGGCTGTGATGCCAGCGGAACCACGGGAAGGCCACCAGCGTGGCGTCGTTGCTGAGCCGCTCGCTGGCGATGCCGATATCGGCACCGCCGCTGTGCAGCAGCGCATCGATCTCCTGCGGCGTGCCCTGAATAAGCTCCAGGCGCACGTCGGGGAAAATTTCGCGGAAGGCTTTAATGACCGGCGGCAGACTATAACGTGCCTGGGTATGGGTGGTGGCGATGGTCAACACGCCGGAAGCATCATTGGTAAAGAGATCGGCCAGACGGCGCACGTTGCTGGCCTCATTCAGAATACGTTCAGCAATCACCAGCAGGGCTTTGCCTGGTTCGGTCATGCCTAATAAACGCTTGCCGCGACGAATGAAGATTTCAATGCCTAACTCTTCTTCAAGCTCGCGAATATGACGGCTTACGCCAGACTGCGATGTATAAAGCATATTGGCAACTTCGGTCAGGTTGTAATCCTGCCGTGCCGCTTCGCGAATAATTTTAAGTTGCTGGAAGTTCACGCGTCACCCCGATTCAGTCAGATATGACGCTATTGTTAAAGTCTGTTGAACCGACAAACAAATAATAAAAACCAGCAACATATACCTGAATGGAATATAAGCTTAGCTAACGAGCTGCAATTCACGGTTATCCAGCATCGGACGACTCACCAGCGACATCAGAATTTCCTTCACCGCCTGCGCCTGCGGAGACAGCTGCCCACGAGCCGATACGTTCAGCGACAGAGGCAGGCTCATCGACGGCGTGGTGATCCGCGCCATCCAGCCATTTGCCGCGCTGCACAGTGAACGCGCCGCTGACTCCGGCAGCACGGTAACGCCCATACCGCTGGCAATCGCCGCAGTCAGCGTTGAAATCGACTCAATCTCACCAATGATTTTCGCCGTCAGTCGGCGCAGGGAAAATGCTTCATCGACGCGAGCGCGCACGGCGCTATAGTCGCGGGGTAAAAACAGATTCATTTCCGCAACGGCGGTCAGGTCTACGCTCTGCCCCGGACAGTCGCGCGTACCGACCAGATAAAGATCCTCTTTGAGCAGCGGCTGGCTCACGATCCCGGCCAGCGGTGCCCGATCGTACAGCACCGCCATATCGAGCTGGCTATTGAGCAGCTTGTCGTTTAGCACGGTGCCGCTATTTTCATGCAGATACACCAGCACCTCCGGCAGTTCGTTACGCACCGCCTGCAGCAACGGCATGGTGATTGACGAAGCCGCCGTGCCCGGCGCAAGGCCGATAGACACGGTGCCGCTCAGAGTCTGCCCGACATTATTCACCGCCAGCTGCGCCTGCTCACACTGGCGCAGAATGGTACGGGCATGGGTATACAGCACCTTCCCGGCCTCCGTCGGCGTTACGCCGCGCTTGGTACGAATCAACAGCTGCTGATCGAGTTCACCCTCCAGGGTCGCGACCTGCTGGCTCAGCGCAGGCTGCGCGATATGCAACACTTCAGCCGCCTGAGTCAGGCTGCCGATATCGACGATTTTCACGAAGTATTTCAGTCGTCTTAAGTTCATTTTTGCCTCCGGTACGAGATCCACTGCCACGCTGGCGTTAAGTAATCGGAGGAGTTGCAAGATGCTTGCCAGTTTTTAAAAACGTGTTAAACCCAGTGAAACCTATTGCTGAAGCCCTTTTTTCGCCCAGTCAGAAGATTGCCGTATGCCCCATAAGGGGTAAATCTGCACTTTCACGGTGCAAAGCGCGGCGAAAATAATCAATTGGCGCACAATTGCTGAAATTGTCAGCAAACGAACAGATTTACGCTTTTCCCCCTTTGACAAGCCGGTAGGACATCGATAATATGCGCCCCGTTCACACGATTCCTCTGTAGTTCAGTCGGTAGAACGGCGGACTGTTAATCCGTATGTCACTGGTTCGAGTCCAGTCAGAGGAGCCAAATTTAAAAAGCCTGCTTTCGAGCAGGCTTTTTGCTTTTCGACTTTCCCTTCACCGACTCTGTTCATATTCAATGGTTTCACGCACCGCGATCATCGCGGCACGCAGCTGCGCTATCGATACCGAGCCTAACGCCACGCGAATTGCCTGCGGGATAGCCGTTGAAACGCAAAACGGTTCGGCGGTTGAAACTGAAATTTGCTTGTCCATCAGCATCCTGGCCACCCGGTCCGCCCGCCCCTCTTCTGCCAGTGGGATCCAGATATACCAGGAATTCGGGTGACTCACCGACGGTAACGCCCCCAGGCACTCGCGAGCAATACGCTGGCGCAGTCGCGCATCCCGCCGCTTCTGCGTTGCCAGGCGCGCAACGGTACCGTTCTCGATCCACCGACAGATCAGCGCCGTTATGAGCGAAGGCGTGTTCCATACGGTGGCACGAATGGCGCGTTCCAGCCCTTGCCGATAGGCGGCGGGGCATACCACTACCCCAACCCGCAGCCCGGTCGCGACATCTTTTGAAAAGCCGCTGACGTAGACCGTGCGTTCCGGCGCATAACAGGCCAGCGGTCGCGGCGGTTGGGTCACCAGATAGGCGTAGGCAGCATCTTCAATGATCAGCAAATCGTGCGCGCGGGCAATAGACGCCAGACGCTGCCGCTGGCGAGCGCTCAGCACCCACCCTAACGGATTGTGCAACGTCGGCATCGCATAAATAGCGCGAATATGACGACGCTGGCACAGGCTGGCCAGTGCGTCAAAATCAGGCCCCTCGTCCAGCGTCGGGATAGCGAGCAGCTCAAGCTGGTACAGCGCGGCCAACGCCTTGAAGCCGGGATAGGTCAACGCGTCTACCGCCACCACGTCGCCAGGGCGCAGCAACCCCATCACCGCCACGGCCAGCCCGTGCTGAGCGCCGTTGACGATCAGCACATTTTCCGGCTGCGTTGCCAGACCGCTGACGCGTAAATGCCGGGCGATAATCTCCCGCTCTGCCGCTCTACCCGCATGCGGCTGGTAGCGCAGATGTGATTCAATATCCCCCTCGGCGGCAAGCTGCCGTAGCCCTTCACGCAGCTGCTCGCCCTGGCCGGGGAGCGATGGATAGTTAAAGTTAAGATCCAGCACGTCGGCCGCGATCGCCTGCTGATCGATGCCGTGCCCAGCCGCCAACGCAATCTCACGCACAAAGGTACCGCGCCCGGTCTCACCGCTGACCAGCCCCATCCCCTCCAGCTCGGCATAAACCCGGGTTGCCGTCGCCAGCGAAATACGGTGTTCAGCGGCCAGCCGCCGATGCGTGGGGAGTCGGGTTCCCGCCGTCAGTTGACCGCTGCAGATCGCTCGCGCGTAATCGTCAACAAGGGTTTTATAGCGCGCCTTCATGCAATGTATCCATGACAATAATTTGATTGTATCAGATAGGAAAAACTACCATCGCCGCCACAATGACACAACGCTAAGGGGCGTGAGATGGAGACTGAAAAGCGAAATACACCTATCACCACCGGGTGGTTCAACGGCCTACTCGGGGTCATGATTTTTAGCGGCTCACTGCCGGCAACGCGGGTGGCTGTGCTGGAAATGGATCCGTTCTTTCTCACCTTTTTACGCGCCTCTATCGCCGGACTACTGGCCGTGACGCTGCTTCAGAGCTTTCGTCAGCCGCGCCCGAACGCCGGGCACATTATACCCCTGCTGACGGTATCATTTGGGGTGATCATCGGATTTCCGCTGCTTACCGCGCTCGCGCTACGCTACATCACCGCCGCCCACTCGATTGTCTTCATCGGGCTGCTGCCGCTGGCTACGGCAATTTTTGGCGTACTGCGCGGCGGCGAGCGACCTCGCGCGGCGTTCTGGATATTTTCGCTGTTCGGCAGCCTGTTGGTCGCCGGTTTTGCCCTGTCACAAAGCGCTTCGCTGTCATTCACAGGAGATATGTTGATGCTTGCCGCTGTTGCGGTCTGTGGCCTTGGCTACGCGGAAGGAGCAACCTTAACCCGCGAACTGGGTAGCTGGCAGGCGATCAGCTGGTCGCTGACGCTATCGCTGCCGTTCATGCTGGTTGCTACCTTTATTTACTGGCCCACCACCTTTGCAGCCTACACCCTGCCCACCTGGCTGGCGCTGGGCTACGTGTCGCTATTCAGCATGTTGATAGGTTTTATTTTATGGTACAAGGGGCTGGCGGCCGGGGGCATCGCCGCCGTGGGGCAGCTACAGCTACTGCAACCCTTTTTTGGCCTCGCGCTTTCCGCCGGGCTGATTCATGAGACGGTCAATCCGCAAATGTTTTGGGTCACCCTCGGCGTCATTTTGTGCGTTGTGTGTTCACGGCGGTTTGCCCGATAAAACCATACCGGGCAACCCTCGGCTACAGCGCGGCGCGAATCTGATCCAGCACCTGCATATTGCGCACCGTTTCCGTCAGCGGAATCAACCGCGATGGCTGATTGAGCACTGCGCTGGAGAAATGGCGAATCTCTGCCTGATAGCGATCGGACTCGCTAACCGGCAGCTCGCGTACGCCTTCGGCGGTATGCAGATGCAGCGCGCCGGCGTCATCAAGGAACGGTTTATCGATGATCAGCATCCCTTTACTGCCGATGATTTCCGCATAATTGCGACCAAAAGCGTTGAATCCGCAATGAATATTGGCAATCAGGCCGTCATCATACTGCAAAAGCGCCGAAAGATTGGTGTCCACCCCCTGCTCGGTTTCGCACAGCGCTCGCACCTGCGTCGGCAAGCGCCCGGTCACCATGCCGACAAAGTTCACCGGGTAGCAGCCCACATCGTACAGCGCGCCGCCGCCGAGCGTTGGCTGCATCTTAATGGTGTTAGGGCGATCGAGCAGGAAACGGAACGACACGTTAATATGGCGAAGCTCGCCCAGTACCCCGCTCTCCAGCACCTGTTTGATCACCCGCACGCGGTCGGTGTACTGATACATAAAGGCTTCCATCAGCAAACGATTATGCTGTATCGCCGCCTGCTGCATCTCCTGCGCTTCCGCCGCATTCAGCCCAATCGGTTTTTCGCACAGCACGTGCTTACCTGCCGCCAGCGCGCGAATAACCCACTCCTTATGCAGCGAATTGGGCAGAGGAATATAGACGGCCTGAATGGCCGGGTCCGCCAACAGCGCGGCATAGTCGCCGTAGTTCTGCGCCCACTCACCGGTCGGAAGTTCCGCCTGGTTACGCGAGGCGACGCCATACAGCCGCGCGTTCTCCGCGCGGGTAATCGCCGGAATAATCGAATTTTTGGCAATACGGGCGTAGCCCAGTACCCCCCAGTTCACCACGTCACTCATTCCACTCTCCTTTTATAAATCTGCAACACCAGCTCGGTTGCCCGACGCGCGTCGCGGCCGCTGCACAGCGGAGCCGCGCCGCTGACCACCGCGTTGGCGAAATCGCGCAGGATAGCCTGGTGACCGAAGGTATCGGTGACCACGGCGCTGTGCGCCCCTTCGCTACGGGTTTCCGGCAAGCCCTCACTCGGGTTATCAATGCCGTCAATATACCATTGGGTGATGCGGTCATCTGTAACGGTGAAGGAACCCTTTTCACAGGAAAACTCCAGGCGCGCAGAAAAGCCGGGACGTGCACAGGTGGAGGCGACGAATGTCCCGATCATGCCATCGGCGTGGCGAAATATCGCCGCGCCGTGATCCTCGGCTTCCATCTGATGCGCGAAGGTCGCCAGTTCGCTGGTGACGCTTACAGGCATGCCGAAGAGCCAGAGATAGTTATCGATATGGTGTGCGCCCTGCTGAATAAACACGCCCCCGCCATCGATCGCGTATCCCCCGCGATAGTCAGCGCTGTCGTAATAGGCCTGATCGCGCCAGAAGCGGCACGAGACATCCACCGAATAACGTTTTCCCAACGCCCCGCTTTCCAGTAGCGCCTTGAGGGCCATGTTATCGGGCCGCGTCCGCCGTTGATACGCAACGGCCAGCACCACGCCCGCTGCTTCGGCGCTGGCAATCATACGATCGGCGGCGGACAAGGTTATCTCGAGAGGCTTCTCCACCAGCACGTGTTTTCCCGCCTCAGCAGCCTGGATTGCGCTCTGATGATGCAGGCCATTAGGCGTCGCCACGATGACCGCGTCATAGTCACGATCAACGGCGGACAGATCGGGCCAACACGGTAGATCGCCCGCGGCCTGCGGCGTTCTGCCGCGGCGAGAGATACAGCCGACAATGGTGGAGCCCTCAATATGCTCCACGGCACGCAGGTAGGTATTGCTGATATTTCCGCTACCAACGATGACGTATTTCATGGCGTTCCTCATAATAAAAAAACCCGCAGTGCAGCAATGCGGGTCAGTGAAGGGCTTTGGCGAGCAACAGGCGGGCTTTTTCGTTTCATCAAAACGGGTTACAGCGTGGCGTGCGAAGCGCTGATATTCACCGGCATCCCGGAGCGTCGATCCAGAACCGCCTGTGCCCGGCTCACGTCCACGCCTGCCTGTTGGGTAAAACTACGCAATGCAGGCGTCATCGGCAACGGAACTTTGTTATCGGATTCAAATTCTGTGCGGTTGCGCGACAATGGCTCGTGCGCCTCCACCCAGCGGCTACCGTCCGGCTCGGTGGTATATTTCACCGGCTGATCGATAATTTGCACCCGCGTCCCCACCGGCACATTGTCAAACAGGTATTTAATATCGTCGTTGCGCAGGCGAATACAGCCCTGACTGACGCGCAGTCCGATCCCGAAATTCGCGTTAGTGCCATGAATGGCATAAAGCCGCCCAATATAAATCGCGTACAGCCCCATCGGGTTATCGGGCCCGGCGGGAACGAACGCGGGCAGACTTTCACCGCGTTTAGCATATTCACGGCGGGTGTTGGCGGTCGGAGTCCAGCTTGGGGCTTCCTGCTTACGCTCAACGGCGGTGACCCAGTTACGCGGCGTCTCTCGCCCGGCCTGGCCAATCCCAATCGGTAGCACCTCCACGGTATGACTACCCGGCGGGTAGTAATAGAGACGCATTTCAGCAACGTTAACCACGATCCCCTGGCGCACGGTATCAGGCAAAATGAGCTGCTGTGGGATCGTCAGCGTCGAGCCTGATTTCGGCAGGAATACGTCCACGCCGGGATTGGCCTCCAGCATATTACTCAGCCCCTGCCCATACTGCGCAGCAAAGGATTCCAGCGGCAGGCGGTTATCCGCCGGTACCGTGATGTGCAGCGTGCTGCCCACTAAGCGACTCCCTTCCGGAGGCAATGGATAAGTCACAGCCAGTACGCTTTGGCTAGCCATCAGCAGCATCAGCGCGCATAAACGTTTTCTACGAGGTCCCATGTCCCTTTCCTCATTCACGGCAGATATCGGTTAATTATAGCTTTTTTCCCCCGCCGCGCCGCAAAAGCCTTCTCACGGCAGGAATATGGTTAAAGGTTAATCAGTTGTTATAAGTGAGCGGCCTGGCGCTTTTGTTTCATCAGCCGCTGACATACTATCGGGAAAAGCCGCAGACCTGACACAAGGAGCGAACGATGAGTAACACGGGCGTGAGTCTGACCCCAGAGCAGGCGCTGGAAAAACTCCAGTCGCTGTACGATCAATCGGTAAGTGCATTACGTGACGCGATTCGTCTGTTTATTGACCATCGCTCGCTGCCCAGCGCCGAGGCGCGGGCCAACGGACTTTTTGTCTATCCTCAGCTTTCCGTCTCCTGGAGCGGCTGCGCGCACAAGGCGCAGAAAACGCGCGCCTTCGGCCGATTTACCCACTCAGGCTGCTACACCACAACCATCACTCATCCAGCGCTGTTCCGCGGCTATCTGCTGGAGCAATTATCATTACTGTATGAAGACTACGACGCGCATATCGAAGTAGGCCTGTCGCAGCATGAGATCCCCTACCCTTACGTTATTGACGGCCTGAATCTCGATCGCTCCATGAGCGCCGATCTGACCCGCGTTTTCCCGACGACTGAACTCTCGCAGATTGGCGATGAAACGGCGGACGGCTTAACCCACGCCACCGAGTTTTACCCGCTGTCGCACTTCGATGCCCGCCGCGTAGACTTCTCGCTGGCGCGTCTGCGCCACTACACCGGGACGCCGGTCGAGCACTTCCAGCCGTTTGTGCTGTTTACCAACTATACCCGCTACGTCGATGAATTTGTGCGCTGGGGCTGTAGCCAGATCCTCGACCCGGACAGCCCATATGTCTCCCTTTCCTGCGCCGGGGGGATCTGGATCACCGCCGATACCGAAGCGCCAGAAGAGGCGATCTCCGACCTGGCGTGGAAGAAACATCAGATGCCGGCCTGGCACCTGATGACCAAAGAGGGTCAGGGGATTACGCTTATCAATATTGGCGTAGGCCCTTCTAATGCCAAAAACATCTGCGATCACCTGGCAGTGCTGCGCCCGGATGTCTGGCTGATGATTGGTCACTGTGGCGGTCTGCGTGAAAGCCAGTCTATCGGCGATTATGTGCTGGCGCACGCCTATCTGCGTGATGACCATGTCCTTAATGCCGTGCTGCCGCCGGATATCCCGATCCCCAGCATTGCAGAAGTACAGCGCGCGCTGTACGACGCCACCAAGCAGGTCAGCGGGATGCCGGGAGAAGAAGTCAAACAGCGTCTGCGTACCGGTACGGTCGTGACGACCGACGACCGCAACTGGGAGCTGCGCTACTCGGCTTCCGCGCTGCGCTTCAACCTCAGCCGCGCGGTGGCTATTGATATGGAGAGTGCAACCATTGCCGCACAGGGTTATCGCTTCCGCGTACCCTACGGCACGCTGCTGTGCGTGTCAGATAAGCCGCTGCACGGCGAGATCAAGCTGCCCGGTCAGGCCAACCGTTTCTATGAGGGTGCAATTTCCGAACACCTGCAAATTGGCATTCGCGCCATTGATCTGCTGCGCGCAGAGGGCGATCGCCTGCATTCACGTAAGCTGCGGACCTTTAACGAACCGCCTTTCCGCTAAATACTGCCCCCGGTCACGCGACGCCGGGGATTTTCCTGAACGCAGGAAAGCAAAAAGCCTGCTCGAAAGCAGGCTTTTTAAATTTGGCTCCTCTGACTGGACTCGAACCAGTGACATACGGATTAACAGTCCGCCGTTCTACCGACTGAACTACAGAGGAATCGTGTGAACGAGGCGCATATTATCGGGGTGCCCCGTGGTTGTCAAAGCCTGATTTGCAGAAAATTACGCGTTTGCTGATTTAATCTGCAATCAGGTTGAAAACTGACTTTTTTTGCCGATTTTCACCGCAATCAGGCGGTTATGCGGCATCCTCTTTCTTCGCTGGCGCATATTTCCACGCCCAGCGCCCGGTAATCAGACGGCGATAGAACAGCGCGGCGCGGGTAGCCCAGTCGAGGAACATCCCCATCCAGACGCCGACGACCCCCCATCCCAGCACGATACCCAACACGTAGCCCACCACCACGCGACAGCCCCACATGCTCAGCATAGACACCCACATCGCAAAGCGTACGTCCCGAGCACCTTTAAAACCGGCTGGCAGCACCCACGAAGCAGCCCAGATAGGCATAAAAGCAGCGTTCATCCACAGCAGGATTTTCACCACGTCTTTAACATCCTGCTCATGGGTATAGAACGAGGCAAACAGTCCGGCAAACGGTGCGGTTCCCCATGCAATCACCGTGAGCACAATCGTCGACATCCAGAATACATGGCGCAGCTGCCGTTCCGCCTGCGCCAGTTGGCCGGTACCAAGACGTTTACCGGTAATAATGGTCGACGCTGAGCCCAGCGCGTTACCCGGCAGGTTAATCAATGCCGCCACCGAGAAAGCGATAAAGTTACCGGCGATAACGTCAGTCCCCATCCCGGCGACGAACATTTGCGTCAGCAGCTTGCCGCTGTTAAACAGCACCGACTCTACGCTCGCCGGAATGCCAATGCCCATGACCTCCCAGATGATGGCGAAGTTCAGGGGTTTGAAGTAGCTTTTAAGCGGAATGCGCAACGCCGGATTAAAGCCGACCATCAGCACGTAGATAGTCACCACCGCGCCGATATAGCGCGAAATCGTCAGCCCCAGCCCGGCTCCGGCGAACCCCAGGCCATCCCAGCCAAAGGCCCCGTAAATCAGCACGCTGCTGATCATAATGTTCAGGATATTCATGCCGCCGTTTATCATCAGCGGGATCTTGGTGTTTCCCGCACCACGCAGCGCACCGCTGCCAATCAAGGCAATCGCCGCCGCCGGGTAGCTCAACACGGTCAGTTCAAGGTAGGTTAACGCCAGCGCTTTCACTTCCGGCGTGGCATCTCCGGCCACAATATTGATAATTTCCGCGCCGAAATAGTGAATCACCGCCGCCAGCACGATGGCGAACAAGGTCATGATGACCAGCGACTGACGCGCCGCCGCCCGCGCCTTGCGCCGGTCGCGTCGGCCCAGGCTGAAGGCCACCACCACCGTGGTCCCAAGGTCAATCGCGGCGAAGAACGCCATGATCACCATATTGAAGCTGTCGGCCAGGCCCACGCCGGCCATCGCTTCTTTGCCTAACCAACTGACGAGGAATGTACTCAGTACACCCATCAGTAAAACGCAGGTATTTTCCAGAAAGATGGGCACAGCAAGGGGGGTGATTTCACGCCAGAAGAGAACTCGATAACTTTTGCGTTTTTTATACCAGGGCGTGCGTGAGACGGCCTGGCGAAGCACGGCGGTGACGTTCAAAATGGGCCTTAGTTCTGAAAGTTGAAACTCCATTTCAAATGATGAGGGAGAAACCGCGTTCCTGCAAAACATTTTTCCTTAATTTTTGTCTGCAATGGCGACAAATTGTTGATGGAATAGGCAACTGCACCACAAAGCGTGAATTGGGGTTTGACAAAAGTTTTTTCGCCGCTAAGATACGACTCCACAACGATTCCTCTGTAGTTCAGTCGGTAGAACGGCGGACTGTTAATCCGTATGTCACTGGTTCGAGTCCAGTCAGAGGAGCCAAATCTGAAGATCCCGCTTAAGGAAACTTAAGCGGGATTTTTGTTTTTGTGGTTCAGACGCCCGAAAATGAGCAACGGCCAGAATAGCTGCGCCGACAGGCGTCGGCGCAATGACGTTCTTAAACCGGCAGGACGATATTACTGCCCGCCAGCGTGCCCATGCGGTTATACATCGTGCAGGCGGACTCAACAATATACATCGCCATCGCCGCGCCGCTGCCTTCCCCCAAGCGCATATCCATATGTAAATACGGCTCCAGCGCCAGATGCGTCAGCGCAATGCGCGCCCCTTTCTCGGCGGAGAAGTGCGAAGGAATCAAATACGGCTTCACGCCCGGCGCAATCCGGCAGGCTGCCAGCGCCGATGCGTAAGAAAGGAAACCGTCCAGCACGACCGGTAGGCCACAGGAGGCCGCGCCGAGCATCACGCCGGTCATACCCAGCAGATCGTAGCCGCCCACTTTCGCCAGCACGTCGAGACCGTCATCGGCATCCGGTTGGTTTGCAGCGATAGCGCGGCGCACCACGTCAACTTTATTCGCCAACTGCGCCTGCGGCAGGTTCGCGCCGACGCCAACCACCGCCTCTGGTTCACTGCCGGTCAGTACGCTGACCACGGCCGCCGCTGGCGTTGTATTTGCCATCCCCAGTTCACCCACGCCGAACAAAGTAACGCCCTGCTCCGCCAGAGTGCGGGTATAGTCAATCGCAGCCATCAGGACGGTCTGTGCCTGTTCTGCGCTCATGGCTGGCCCGCGGGCAATATTGCCGCTGCTGCGCGCCACCTTCATCTCCACCAGTCCTGGGATAGGGTCAGCATCAATGCCCACGTCAATCACGTGCACCTCAGCCCCCGCCTGAGCGGCCAGCACGCAGACGCCGGTATTGTGTCGGGTCATATTAACCGCCTGAATCGCCGTAACCACCTGAGGCGAAACGGCAACCCCCTCATGCCAGACGCCGTGATCGGCACACATAACAAGCATGGCTTTCCTGGCGACATGTGGCGTGCCGCGCAGACCCGGCATCCCCGCCAGCTGTACCGCCAGCGCTTCCAGCCGCCCCAGACTGCCCGTTGGTTTTAAGAGCCCATCAATATGCTGCTGCGCATGCGCCATGGCGGCGCTGTCGACGTCAGGAATAGCCGCCAGTCGTGAAGTCAGTGTTTGCATTATCTCTTTCCGGTTAATCGCTGGCTTACAGGAGCGCCAGCAAGAAAATCACTTCGCCCAGTTCAATTGCCGCGCCCAGGGTGTCTCCGGTCTGCCCTCCCAGCGTGCGCTTGAGCAGCAGCCCCAGGATAAAGACGCCGATAAACGCCACCAGCAACGCAAGCAGACCGTGCATGCCTAACAGGGCAGCTACCAGCGCAGCGCCGATAACTAGGGTAACCCAGGTCTGACGGAAGGTGATTTTACCGATGAACAGGTTACCCAGCCCCTCTTCACGCGCGTAGCGATGACGGTACATCATCAACACCGAAGCAGAACGGCCGGCAATACAGGCACCGGCCATCGCCGCCAGCATCGGCGTGTCGCGCAGGGCCAGTTCGCTCACCGCCAGCACTTTCGCCAGCAGCACAAAAATCAGCGCCAGGCCACCGTGGGTGCCCAGGCGGCTGTCGCGCATGATTTCTAACATCTTTTCGCGGCGACGGGCGGAGAAAACACCGTCACAGGTATCGGCCAGACCATCGAGATGAAAGCCTCCGGTCAGCAGGGCCAGCGTCAACACGGCAAAGAAAGCCGCCAGCGGAATCCCGCACCAGGCCTGTACAATCACAAAGACCAGGCCGCTCAGCGCGCCGAGCAGCAACCCGATAACGGGAAAGGTCAGCACACCACTGACATAGCGATCCAGATCCAGCCCCTGCGACCAGCGCTGTGGCACCGGCAGACGGCTCATAAAAGAGAGTGTGGCGAAAAACAGTCGGCTCATTTTATTTTGACTCCAATCCCTGATACCACCAGCCAGACGTCGTCCGCCGCCTGTGCCAGCTTTTGATTCACGCGCCCAGCAATATCGCGAAAATGCCGGGCCAGACGATTCTCGGGCACAATGCCCATCCCCACTTCATTAGTGACCAGCACCACCGGCGACGGACAGCGTTCGCAAGCAGCAATCAGCGCGTCAATTTCAGCGCTGACCTCAGCCTCAAGGGCGGCAAAATCCCAACGTTCGATAGCTTGTGCATCACCAGAGGCAAATAAAATATTGGTGATAAGCGTCGTGATGCATTCCAGCAAAATGGCTTCGTTGGGATCGTTGTGCGGGGTAATGATGTCGGCAAGGTGCTGCCAGCGTTCTTCCGTACGCCAGTGCGCGGGGCGGCTATCCCGGTGGTGCTGAATACGCTCGGCCATCTCGGCGTCAAAAATTTGCGAGGTGGCGATATAACAAACCTGAGGATACTGGCTGAGTAACGATTCAGCGTGACGGCTCTTGCCGCTGCGCGCGCCGCCGGTCACCAGCATCATGATTGCGCTTCCTGATGTTGCTGCATTGTTCGCGAGTTCCTTTGATATCAATACGTTCCCACATAACTGTGGCTTATATATCAAACAGAGAGCTTTATACTCCGCATTGCTCGCAATGTCACTGAGGTTGTATCGGCGGGAAGAGGAAGGACGGTATTCAGGGGGCCAGGTGACGGCAGCGCCGCCACCTGAGAACGACGGTTACTCGCTTTTCTGCTCGCCCATCACTTTCAGTTTTTTAGAGATGTCGCGGCGTTCTTTGGACAGCTCGGCATTTTTGATGATGTAGTCATCAACGCGATCTTCGTAGTCGCCCTTCATGCTGGCAATGATGCCCTGAATAGCTTCAACGCTCATGCCCGGTTTGATGTAGTCGCTGAGGTTGTCCAGCAGCAGGACGCGCTTCTGGTTGTCACGGATCTTTTTCTCTACGTCCTGGATTTCGCGCTGCAGCTTGTTCTTACGACGGAACAAACGCACAAACTCCAGTACGTCCTGAAACGAAGGTTTCGTGGTTTCCATTTTTATACCCCTGATAGTTGAGAGTCGGATTCGTTAAAACAACGGCTACACGATAAGGTACACATTACTGATATGCCCTTCAACCGGTAAGATTTATGCGCCGCCGTTGTCGCAAACATTCTTTTTTGCTTTGGCTTCATCATAACCCTAAAGCGTGCTGAATCGAAACAACCAGACGCAAAACCGCGCGCATCTGTCTTTTATTTACGCAAAGCGCGGCACATCAGACTCGACAGCAGCTCCAGCTGGCGGGCAAGCTCCATGCTCAGCCAGACGTAGCCGTGAATCGGCGTTTCCGCCAGATTCTCGCCCGGGTGCTCCTTCACCAGCTGGCGCAGCTCCGCCACAATGTCGTTCAGCTTTTCGCTATTGGCTTTGATTGGCCGCGGGTTACCCTCATACAGCGCATGGGCAATCGCCAGCAGCGTTTGCTGGGTCATCATCTGCGTTTCCCGCAGCGTATGAGCGTTCAGCATCAGCAAATGGCTTGGGCGGGTCGCCCAGTGGGCGTTGATTTGCAGCTCCAGCATGCAGACAAGGTTACGGCTGACGGTCTGGATGGCTTCGAAGATACCTTTATGAATATGCGTTTCTTTGCTGGCAGGCGTAATCAGCCCGCGCATTTTCACCACATCGTTAAGCACCGTTTGCAGATGTTTTTCCAGCCGCGGCCGCTCTATCAGGTTCGGCGACAAACCCGCCTGGTAGATCCGATTAAACTGCGTCACAAACGTCGCCATCTGGATGCGCCAGTGAATAAACGCCCGCTGCGGATAAATACCGGTAAACAGCATAGCCAGCAGACAGCCGAAAATGACGTCGCCGCTTCGCCAGAGCGCGGTAGTAATGTCGCCAGGCGGAGCCCCAACCACCACGCCCAGGGTGATACCAATCAGCAGAGCCTGATAGGGCTTTTTGCCTAGCGCCAGCCAGCCGCACAGGAACATCGCGGCCGCACACCAGATAATCATCAGCGGCAACGAGATAAGCTCCAGCTTGAGCGCCACCAGCCCCAGCGCCGAGCCAAGAATGGTGCCGCCAATACGCTGAAACGCGCGCGGTACCACGTTGCCCCAGAAGGAGATAGGCCCCATCACGACGACCAGGGTAATCAGCGGCCAGGAGCCTTCGGGGATCCCCGCCAGGCGGACGATGATAAACGCCAGCGCGAATGCCAGCGCAATGCGCGCGCCGTGCACGGTACGATAGTGGCGATAGAGACGAATTTCAAAAGGGCTGAGTGACTTATCCGGGCGCACACCCATTCTCCAACAAAATGAAAGGCTGAATTGTAACGATTCTGCCCTTAGGCGACTACAGCGAGATAAAAACGCCCCACTTTGTGGGGCGATCGTCATTACACTTTATGGTGCAGATAGTCACTCAGACGGGAGAAGATTCCGCCTTTATCGACGCTTTCCAGCGTCACCAACGGCCACTGCGCGACCACTTTATCGCGGTCGAGCAGTTGAATTTCCCCCACCCGCTGATGCGCAGCAATAGGCGCTTCGAGCTCTTTTTTATCCAGCACGTATTTGGCTTTGATATTGGGTACTTCGGCCTTAGGCAGCGCGAGCCAGAAGTCCTGATCCGTACCCAAATCGATCTTCTCTTTGTCGCCGTACCAGATACGCTCGGTACCGACTTTTTTACCGCTGTGCAGAATCTGCACGGTGTCAAAATTCTGTTGTCCCCAGCGCAACAGCGTGCGCGCCTGGTCTTCGCGGCCTTTTGGGCTATCGGCGCCCATCACTACGGCAATCAGGCGACGTTGGCCATCGACCGCAGAAGCGATCAGATTGAACCCGGCGCCGGAGGTGTGGCCGGTTTTCAGGCCGTCGATATGCATGGTTTTTTCCCACAGCAGGCCGTTACGGTTCTGCTGGGTAATGCCGTTCCACGTCAGGCTCTTTTCGCTGTACATGTGGTAGAACTCGGGCTCGCCGTGAATGATGGCGCGTGAGAGAACGGCCAGATCGTAAGCCGAACTGTGCTGGCCCGGCGCATCCAGGCCGTGAACGGTTTCAAAATGAGTGTCGCGCAGGTTTAGCTTTTGCACATAATCATTCATCATTTTGACAAACTGCGGCTGGCCTCCGGCCACGTAGTCCGCCAGCGCCACGCAGGCATCGTTGCCGGAATCGACGATCAGGCCGCGGCTCAGATCGCGCACCGACACGCGATCGCCGGCTTTCAGAAACATCAGCGAGGAGCCATCAAACACCGGGTTTCCGGCCGCCCACGCATCGCGACCGACGGTGACGATATCATCAGGCGTAATACGATGGCTATCGATCGCGCGATCGACCACGTAGCCGGTCATCAGCTTGGTCAGGCTGGCGGGATTGCGCTGCTGATGTTCATTACCTGCGGTTAAAATTTGCCCGGTTGTGTAATCCATAAGAACCCAAGCGCCGGCTTTAATGGCTGGTGGGGTGACGGAAGGCATTGCGACGTTGTCGGCAAACGCACAAGAAACGCTCGAAGCGAGCAAAGATACGGCAACAAGAAAACGGGCTTTCAACGGTACATCCTCAACTTATACAAATTCGTCGTCCTTTTTACGGAACTTCGCGCTTCCTGGCTGGCATAAATTGCAAGAAAATATGACATAACGCTATTTACGCATTAAAAAATACGCTGCGCGGCCGGTTCCAGAATTCGCCGCCGCCCTTCTGATGCTCGGCGAAATCGTTTACCATGAGCATTCAATGCCATACACGGACACAGTAAACGCTATGCAAGAGACCTCCAGCGCGCCGGGATTCCTGTTTCACGACTACGAAACCTTTGGAACCAGCCCTTCCCTCGACAGACCCGCGCAGTTCGCCGCTATCCGTACCGATAAAGACTTTACTATCATCGGTGAGCCAGAGGTCTTTTACTGTAAACCTGCGGACGATTATCTGCCGCAGCCAGAAGCGGTGCTGATTACCGGCATTACGCCGCAGGAGGCGCGTGCGAAAGGGGAAAATGAGGCCGCATTTGCCAAACGCATCCACGACATTTTCACCGTGCCGGATACCTGCGTGGTGGGCTACAACAACGTCCGCTTCGATGATGAAGTGACGCGCAATATCTTCTATCGTAACTTTTACGACCCCTATGCCTGGAGCTGGCAGAATCGCAACTCGCGCTGGGACCTTCTTGATGTGATGCGCGCCTGCTACGCCCTCCGCCCGGACGGCATCAACTGGCCGGAAAACGAGGACGGCCTCCCGAGTTTTCGTCTGGAGCACCTGACCAAAGCCAACGGTATTGAGCACAGTAACGCCCACGATGCGATGGCGGATGTTTATGCCACTATCGCCATGGCAAAGCTGGTAAAAACGCAGCAGCCGAAGCTGTTCGACTACCTGTATGCCTACCGCGGCAAGAACAAGCTGATCACGCTGATTGACGTGCCGCAAATGAAGCCGCTGGTTCATGTTTCTGGCATGTTCGGCGCATGGCGTGGCAATACCAGTTGGGTCGCGCCGCTGGCCTGGCATCCGGATAACCGTAATGCGGTGATTATGGTCGATCTGGCAGGCGACATAAGCCCGCTGCTGACGCTGGACGCCGATGCGCTACGCGAACGGTTATATACCGCCAAAGCCGATCTCGGCGACAATGTGCCGGTGCCGATTAAACTGGTGCACCTGAACAAATGTCCGATACTGGCGCAGGCGAATACTCTGCGACCGGAAGACGCCGATCGCCTGGGCATCAACCGCCAGCACTGCCTGGATAACCTCAAGCTGCTGCGCGACAACCCGCTGGTACGTGAGAAAGTGGTCGCCATTTTTGCCGAGGCAGAGCCATTTGTTCCGTCGGACAACGTCGATGCGCAGCTCTACAACGGTTTCTTTAGCGATGCCGACCGCGCAGCGATGAAAATTGTACTGGAAACCGAGCCGCGTAACCTGCCGGCGCTGGATATCACTTTCGCCGACAAACGAATTGAAAAACTGCTCTTTAACTTCCGGGCGCGCAACTTCCCCGGCACGCTTGATGAGACCGAGCAGCAGCGTTGGTTGGAGCACCGCCGACAGATTTTTACGCCGGAATTTTTACACGCCTATGCTCAGGAGCTGGAGACGCTGTACGGTCAGTATGAAGGAAATAACGAGAAGCTGACTTTGTTGAAGGCGCTGTATCAATACGCGCAGGAGATAGTGTAAGCACTGACTGGTAGGCGTAGCGCCATCAGGCGCTACAGCGCCGCTTGCCGGATAAGAGCGTTGGCATATTCGACAAGCGGCATCACGTTATGCTGATAGCATTATTTCTGTACGGTAATCGTCCACGCCGCATCGCCGGACTGCTGATAGTCGGTCACCGTAAACCCCTCTTCTGCCGCCCACTGTGGGATGGCCTCCGTCGCCTGAGTACAGTCAAATTCAATGACCAGTTGGTCGCCGCGGGACAGCTCCGCCATCGCCGCTTTCGCTTCAATTAACGGGAACGGGCAAACCTGCGTGACAACATCCAGTTTCTTAATAACCATTTTCTACTCCTTAAGCCGCTGCGGTTTTCAGCTTAGCTTTCCGCTGCGGGCGAACATACAACATCCACGACGCAGACCACACGCCGAGGATCATAAATACCAGGCCAATCCAGCCCTGCCAGGTCATCATCGCGGTCATCACCAGACCATTACCGATGGAACAACCGCCAGCAATGCTTGCGCCAAAGCCCATCAGGACACCGCCACCGGCGCTACGCAGCGTGGTGCTGGCGTCCGCGGCGCGAACGCGAAACTCACGGCTGGCTTTTGCGGCAATAAACGAACCGATAAAGATACCCAGCACCAGGAAGACGCCCCAGTTGAGGAACTTCGCATTGCCGCCGACCAGAAACTGCAGAATATTGGCCGTCGGTGAGGTGATCCCCAGGCCAAACATACGGCCGGTGGCTTCGCTCAACGGCCAGGCCAGCAGCGCAATCAGGCCAATCAGCACGGCCGTTACGAACGGATGCCAGCGTTTTTCAAACAGAATATGCGCCAGCCCGCGGCGGCGCGGCGGCAGCGAGGCCACCTTTAGCTTCGGCTTACGCAGTTCTTTACGTACCAGCCACAGCGTCACCACCACCAGCAGCGCAATCATCGGCCACACGGAAATATTGAGGGTTTCGGCAATACCGTTGTGGGCCGTCGTGTGCTGGCCAAGAAAGGCGTTCAGCCCCGCCGCATGTGGAGAACGCATGACCGCACTCATAACCATATAGGTCACCAGAGCAATCCAACTGCCGATCAGCCCTTCCCCGGCGCGATACCAGGTGCCGGTAGCGCAGCCGCCCGCATAGACGATACCCATACCGAAAACAAAGCCGCCAACTACCGTGCCCAGCCACGGGAATGCTCCGGCATCGTACTGCACCAGCCCAAGCTGAATGAGCGAGAAAACGCCGATACTCTGGATACAGATAGCAATCAGCAGCGCATAAAACATACGGTTATTTTTGGCGATATACATGTCGCGAAAGCCGCCCGTCAGACAGAAACGACCGCGCTGCATAACGAATCCCAGTAAGGCCCCGCAAATTATTCCGCTTATTATCATGTGCAACATAAGAATCAATTAACTCAATATAATCAGGTCTGAAATTATTCCTGACCGAGCCTGACCGCACCAATAACCAAAAGCTCTATATTATTACCGGTGGTTATTAATGAAGTTTTTTTTAGTCGCTCATGACATGAAAGCAAAAAAAAACCGGAGGCCCAGGCCTCCGGTTTTGCAACCATCGTTTTAATTCAGTTATGCAACATCTTCGTACTGCGGAACCGGGTTACGGAAGCTTTTGGTCACACAGGCCAGGTAAATCAGGCCGATACCGGCCCAGATCAGGCCCAGAACCATTGAGCTCTCTTCCAGGTTCACCCACAGTGCGCCAACGGTCAGCGCGCCGCAGATCGGCAGGAACAGGTACTGGAAGTGATCTTTCAGCGTCTTGTTACGCTTCTCACGGATCCAGAACTGAGAAATCACGGACAGGTTGACGAAGGTGAACGCCACCAGCGCACCGAAGTTAATCAGCGCGGTTGCCATCACCAGGTCGAAGTTAATCGCCAGCAGCGCAATCGCCCCCACCAGGATGATGTTCATCGCCGGCGTACGCCAGGTCGGATGCACGTAACCGAAGAAGCTTTTCGGGAACACGCCGTCACGGCCCATCACGTACATCAGGCGCGCCACGCCAGCGTGCGCCGCCATACCGGAAGCCAGCACGGTGATGGTCGAGAAGATCAGCGCGCCAACCTGGAAGGCTTTACCCGCCACGTACAGCATGATTTCTGGCTGTGAGGCGTCCGGATCTTTAAAACGAGAGATATCCGGGAAGTACAGCTGCAGGAAATAGGTGGAGAAGATGAAGATCATGCCACCAATCAGCGCCGTCAGGAAGATAGCACGCGGAATCACACGCTCAGCGTCTTTGGTTTCTTCAGACAGGTTGCTGATACCGTCAAAGCCGGTAAACGAGAAGCACAGAATCGTTGCCCCGGTAATCATCGGGATCACGTGTGCGTCACCCGACCAGAATGGACGGTTGCTTGCCAGCGTACCGGCACCTTCGCCGTGCGCCACACCATAGATAACCATGCCCAGAATGACGGCAATCAGCACCACCTGGAACAACACGATAACGGTGTTGAAGTTGGCGACAGATTTAATGCTGCGCAGGTTAAACGCGGTCATAAAGGCCACCAGTGCAATGACGAATACCCATGACGGAATCGACGGCACCAGCGCTTCAAAATAGATTTTTGCCAGCAGGATGTTGATCATCGGCGCGAACAGATAGTCGAGCAGAGAAGACCAACCCACCATAAAGCCAACGGTCGGGCTAATGGATTTCTGGGCATAAGTGTAGGCAGAGCCCGCCGACGGATAGCGGCGTACCAGCTTACCATAGCTCAGGGCAGTGAACAGAATCGCCACCAGAGCGAAAGCATAAGCTGTTGGCACATGACCGTCGGTCATGCCAGATACGATACCGAACGTATCAAACAGCGTCATCGGCTGCATATAGGCAAGGCCCATCATAACAACCGGAATAAGCGTAAGCGTTTTACGTAATTCCACGCGAGAGGTGTTTGGAGTAATGTTATGCGACACGGTTAGTCCCCTTGACGGCGATAGCCGGTGCAAAATTGAAAAATTGCCCCATTTTTTTTCTGTTTCCTCAGCGACAACGACTGTCGTTTTTTAAGTAAGTATCTATCCGGTACGAAGCCCGGCCTCTTTTATTTGATGGTTGTTTTGATGTAAAAAAATAACCGACGCGGCAAGCACGTCGGTTAATCTCAATTTTTTACATTCGGCACATTTTGCCCCAATCGGTAGCAAAAATACAAGCCGCTGAAAGCAAGATCGCAGCACTAACTCATCTAAATGTCTGATAATTCAGCAACTGCTGAATTATAAATCTCATCTATAGCACTATTTGCTAAAACAACGGCGATTATTCCATCGGCATACGCAGCGGGTCCGGATACTGATACTCAAACCCCAGCTCACGGCAGATAAGATTACCGTCGATAATTTTGCCTTTTCCTTTGCCGCTATCGCTAAAGACCGGTACCGCCAGCCCCAGTTCACGCGCCATTTGCGGATAGAAAATACCGCGCGCCGGATGTAAAGGAGCACAAATGTTATAAATGTGTCCCCCCTTCGGCGCCTGTAATAAAAGCGTAATAGCGGAGATCACATCTTCCAGATGCACCAGATTGACACCCTGTTGGCCGTCCGGCGCCGACTTCCCGGCAAAGAACCGTCCCGGATGTCGACCCGGTCCCACCAGCCCAGCCAGACGCAGAATATCAACGGACGTCCCTGGAAGTTGATGCAGCCAGTCTTCCAGCTCTTTCAGCACGCTGCCGCTGGCGGTGACCGGTTCACGCGGCGTGCTCTCTTTCACCATGCCTTCTTCTTTACCGTACACGGACGTCGAACTGGTAAAGATGATACGCGGAATATGATACGCCAGCGCGGAATCCACAATCTCCTGCACCGCCTGATGATAGAAATCTTCACCCGGCCCGCTACGGCGCGCCGGTAGCGTAATCACCAGCGCATCCACGTTCATTAACGCGTCGAGATCGTCCGCCTCGCACACCAGCTGCGGATCAAGCCGCAGCGGATAGCTATCAATGCCGCACATACGGGCCGCCTCAACGCCATCGGCGGTTGTTTTGCTACCGGTTACCTGCCAGCCGCGCGCCATCAACGACAGCGCCAGCGGCATACCCAGCCACCCTAAACCGACAATTGCCACCTTCTTCATTGCGCTATCTCCTGATTCCTACTGCACTCCTCTATTAAGGCTACGCCACCGGGCGAAAACTGACAATTTATAGTGGCAACATGAATTGATTTAATGAATGAAAAAAGCGCTTGCACTCAACGACAAAAGTGGTTTAGGTTAAAAGACATCAAGTGAATAGTCATTCAACGAGAAATTTATGAGCCGCGTTCAATTTAAACACCACCATCATCACCATCACCCTGACTAGTCTTTCAGGCGATGTGTGCTGGGAGACATTCAGATCTTCCAGTGGTGCATGAACGCAAGAGAGCCCCCGGAAGATCATCTTCCGGGGGCTTTTTTTTGAACCAAATTCAGCAGGGTAATGAGGAATACAGAATGTTAGATAACAGCCGTTTACGCATAGCTATTCAGAAATCAGGCCGTCTTAGCGACGATTCACGCGAATTACTGGCCCGTTGTGGCATTAAAATTAATCTCCACACCCAGCGCCTGATTGCGATGGCGGAAAATATGCCTATCGATATTCTGCGCGTCCGTGACGACGATATCCCGGGTCTGATTATGGATGGCGTGGTCGACCTCGGCATCATCGGCGAAAACGTGCTGGAAGAAGAACTGCTGAGCCGCCGCGCGCAGGGCGAAGACCCGCGCTACTTTACCCTGCGTCGTCTTGACTTCGGCGGCTGCCGTCTGTCGCTGGCTACCCCAGCAGATGAAGCATGGGACGGCCCGGCAGCGCTCGACGGCAAACGTATCGCCACCTCTTACCCACACCTGCTCAAGCGTTACCTCGATCAGAAAGGCATTAGTTTTAAATCCTGTCTGCTGAATGGTTCTGTCGAAGTGGCTCCGCGCGCGGGCCTGGCCGACGCCATTTGTGACCTGGTCTCAACCGGTGCGACGCTGGAAGCCAACGGCCTGCGTGAAGTGGAAGTGATGTTCCGCTCCAAGGCCTGCCTGATTCAGCGCGACGGCGAAATGAGCGAGGCGAAACAGCAGCTGATTGACCGCCTGCTGACCCGTATTCAGGGCGTCATTCAGGCCCGTGAATCAAAATACATCATGATGCATGCACCGACCGAACGTCTGGACGAAGTGATTGCACTGCTGCCGGGCGCTGAACGCCCAACGATTCTGCCGCTGGCGGGCGATCAGCAGCGCGTCGCCATGCACATGGTGAGCAGCGAAACCCTGTTCTGGGAAACCATGGAAAAACTCAAATCCCTGGGGGCCAGCTCAATTCTGGTGCTGCCGATTGAGAAAATGATGGAGTGATCGGCTGCCTGATGGCGCTGCGCTTATCAGGCCTACAAGTATTGTCACACGCATTAATACTACGGCCCCTGTAGGCCGGATAAGGCACCGCCGCCATCCGGCATGGCCCCATGATGGAGTAACGACTTTGAGCTTCAATACCCTGATTGACTGGAATAGCTATAGCCCCGAAGAACAGCAGACGCTGCTAATGCGCCCGGCCATCTCCGCCTCTGACAGCATCACGCGTACGGTGGCCGAGATCCTTGAGAACGTCAAAAGCAACGGCGACAAGGCCCTGCGTGAATACAGCGCAAAATTTGATAAAACGGAAGTCGCCGCACTGCGCGTCTCCGAGGATGAAATTCAGCAGGCAGGCGCGCGTCTGAGCGACGAGCTGAAGCAAGCCATGCAGGCGGCGGTGCGCAATATTGATACCTTCCACAACGCGCAGATTCTGCCGCCGGTGGATATAGAAACCCAGCCGGGCGTGCGCTGCCAGCAGGTTACCCGCCCAATCGCGTCCGTGGGTCTCTATATTCCTGGCGGTTCAGCCCCGCTGTTTTCAACGGTGTTAATGCTGGCTACCCCGGCACGTATTGCCGGCTGTAAAAAGGTGGTGCTCTGCTCACCGCCGCCAATTGCCGATGAAATTCTCTATGCGGCGCAGCTGTGCGGCGTTAAAGAGGTGTTCAACGTCGGCGGCGCGCAGGCGATTGCCGCGCTGGCGCTGGGCACCGAGTCCATCGCTAAAGTGGACAAAATCTTCGGTCCAGGCAACGCCTACGTCACCGAAGCAAAACGCCAGGTGAGTCAGCGTCTCGACGGCGCGGCAATTGATATGCCCGCGGGCCCGTCGGAAGTGCTGGTTATCGCCGACAGCGGCGCGACCCCGGACTTTGTCGCCTCGGACCTGCTTTCACAGGCCGAACACGGCCCGGATTCACAGGTTATTCTGTTAACCCCGGACGCAAAACTTGCCGCCGACGTGGCCGACGCGGTAGAACGCCAGCTCGCCGAGCTGTCCCGCGCCGATACCGCGCGCCAGGCGCTCTCCGCCAGCCGTTTGATCGTCGCCCGCGATCTGGCGCAGTGTGTGGAAATTTCGAATGCCTACGGCCCGGAGCACCTGATTATTCAGACCCGCAACGCCCGCGACCTGGTTGATGAAATCACCAGCGCCGGTTCGGTGTTCCTCGGCGACTGGTCGCCAGAATCCGCCGGTGACTACGCCTCGGGGACCAACCACGTTCTGCCGACCTATGGCTACACCGCAACCTGCTCCAGCCTGGGGCTGGCCGATTTCCAGAAACGGATGACCGTGCAGGAACTGTCGCGCGAAGGTTTTAGCGCCCTCGCCTCCACCATTGAAACGTTGGCCACCGCCGAACGGCTGACCGCCCACAAAAACGCCGTCACCCTACGCGTCAACGCCCTGAAGGAGCAAGCATGAGCATCGAACAGTTAGCCCGCGACAACGTTCGCGCCCTGACCCCCTATCAGTCGGCCCGCCGTCTGGGCGGTAAAGGCGACGTGTGGCTGAATGCCAACGAATTCCCAACAGCAGTACCGTTTGAGCTCAGCCAGCAGACGCTGAACCGCTACCCGGAATGCCAGCCCAAAGCGGTCATTGAGAACTACGCCGCCTACGCAGGCGTGAAGCCGCAGCAGGTGCTGGTTAGCCGCGGTGCCGATGAAGGCATCGAGCTGCTGGTGCGCGCTTTTTGCGAACCGGGCCGCGACGCGGTGCTGTTTTGCCCCCCCACCTACGGCATGTACAGCGTCAGCGCGGAAACCATCGGCGTTGAGTGCCGCACCGTACCAGCGAAAGCCGATTGGCAGTTGGATCTTCCGGCCATTGCCGACAGCCTGAACAACGTCAAAGTGGTATACGTGTGCAGCCCGAACAACCCAACCGGGCAGATTATCAACCCGCAGGACTTTCGTACGCTGCTGGAGATGACCCGCGATAAAGCGCTGGTCGTCGCCGACGAGGCCTATATTGAGTTTTGCCCGCAGGCCACGCTCGCCGGCTGGCTGGCGGAGTATCCAAATCTGGTTATTCTGCGCACGCTGTCGAAAGCCTTTGCGCTGGCAGGGCTGCGCTGCGGCTTCACGTTGGCGAATGAAGACGTGATTGCGCTGCTGCTGAAAGTGATTGCCCCCTACCCGCTTTCTACCCCGGTTGCCGATATCGCGGCCCAGGCGCTTAGCGCGCAGGGCATCGCCGCGATGCGCCAGCGAGTGGCGCAGATCCTTGAGGAGCGCGAATATCTGGTCACCGCCCTGCGCACCATTGATTGCGTCGAGCAGGTATTCGATTCCGAGACCAATTACGTACTGGTACGGATGAAAGCCTCAACCAGCGTATTTAAATCTTTATGGGATCAAGGCATTATCTTACGTGACCAGAATAAACAACCTTCTTTAAGCGGCTGTTTGCGCATCACTATCGGCACTCGAGCAGAGAGCCAGCGCGTGATTGACGCTTTGAAAGCGGAGACCGTATGACCCAGAAGTTTCTCTTTATCGATCGCGATGGCACCCTGATTTCCGAGCCGCCGAGCGACTATCAGGTAGACCGTTTTGATAAACTGGCCTTCGAGCCGGACGTGATTCCCGAGCTGTTGAAGCTGCAAAAGGCGGGCTACAAGCTGGTGATGATTACCAATCAGGACGGGCTGGGCACCGCCAGTTTCCCGCAGGACGATTTTGACGGCCCGCATAACCTGATGATGCAGATATTTACGTCACAGGGCGTCGCGTTCGACGATGTCCTGATCTGCCCGCATCTGCCGGCCGATAACTGCGCGTGCCGGAAGCCGAAAACGCAGTTGGTCACCGCCTGGCTGGCCGATGGCGTGATGGACACCGCCAACAGCTATGTTATCGGCGACCGCGCCACCGACGTCGAGCTGGCCAATAACATGGGTATCACCGGCCTGCGCTACCACCGTGACACCCTGAACTGGGCGGCCATTGGCGAGCAGTTGACCCGCCGCGATCGCTACGCGCGCATCGAACGTAATACCCGCGAGACCCAGATTGACGTGGAAGTCTGGCTGGACCGCGAAGGCGGCAGCAAGATCAACACCGGCGTTGGTTTCTTCGATCATATGCTCGATCAGATTGCCACCCACGGCGGCTTCCGCATGAACATTACCGTGAAAGGCGATCTGTATATCGACGATCACCACACGGTTGAAGATACCGGCCTGGCGCTGGGCGAAGCGCTGAAGGCGGCGCTGGGCGACAAGCGGGGCATCAACCGTTTCGGTTTTGTGCTGCCGATGGACGAATGCCTGGCGCGCTGCGCGCTGGATATCTCCGGTCGGCCACACCTTGAATATAAAGCCGAATTTACCTATCAGCGCGTAGGCGATCTGAGCACCGAAATGATCGAGCACTTCTTCCGCTCGCTCTCCTATGCGATGGGCATCACCCTGCACCTGAAAACCAAAGGCAAAAACGATCACCACCGCGTGGAAAGCCTGTTTAAAGTCTTTGGCCGCACGCTGCGCCAGGCCATTCGCGTGGACGGCAATACCCTTCCCTCCTCGAAAGGAGTGCTGTGATGAACGTGGTTGTGCTTGATACCGGCTGTGCCAACCTTCACTCGGTGAAGGCGGCAATTGCCCGCCACGGCTACGAGCCGGTGGTAAGCCGCGATCCGGACGTCGTCCTGCGCGCGGACAAACTGTTCCTGCCGGGCGTTGGCACCGCGCAGGCCGCCATGGATCAGATTCGTGAACGCGACCTGGCGGATTTGATCAAAGCCTGCACTCAGCCGGTGCTCGGCATTTGCCTTGGAATGCAGCTACTGGGCCGCCGCAGCGAAGAAACCCACGGCGTCGACATGCTGGGGATTATTGACCAGGACGTGCCGAAAATGACCGATTTCGGCCTGCCGCTGCCGCACATGGGCTGGAACCGCGTTTATCCGAAGGCGGGCGATCGCCTGTTCCGCGGCATTGAGGACGGCGCGTATTTCTACTTCGTGCACAGCTACGCGATGCCGGTCAATGAAAATACCATCGCCCAGTGCCATTACGGTGAACCGTTCACCGCGGCGGTACAAAAAGATAACTTTTACGGCGTCCAGTTCCACCCGGAACGTTCGGGCACCGCGGGCGCACAGCTGCTGAAAAATTTCCTGGAGATGTGATGATCATTCCGGCTTTAGATTTGATTAACGGCACCGTAGTACGCCTGCACCAGGGCGATTACGGTCAGCAGCGCGACTACGGTACCGATCCGCTGCCGCGTCTTCAGGACTATGCGGCCCAGGGCGCAGAAGTGCTGCATCTGGTCGATTTAACCGGCGCCAAAGACCCGGCGCAGCGGCAGATTCCGCTGCTGAAAACGCTGGTTGCTGGCGTGAACGTGCCGGTGCAAGTAGGCGGCGGCGTACGTACAGAAGAAGACGTCGCCGCGCTGCTTGATGCCGGCGTCGCGCGCGTGGTGGTAGGTTCGACGGCGGTGAAATCGCCGGAGATCGTGAAGGGCTGGTTTAAGCGCTTTGGCGCGGAACATCTGGTGCTGGCGCTGGACGTGCGAATTGATGAAAACGGCGCAAAACAGGTGGCGGTAAGCGGCTGGCAGGAAAATTCCGGTGTGACGCTGGAGGAACTGGTGGAAACCTATCTGCCGGTAGGTTTACAGCACGTGCTGTGCACCGATATTTCGCGCGACGGTACGCTGGCGGGCTCTAACGTCTCGCTGTATGAAGAAGTCTGCGCTCGCTACCCGCAGGTGGCGTTTCAGTCCTCCGGCGGCATTGGCGATCTCAACGATATCGCCGCCCTGCGCGGTACCGGCGTGCGCGGCGTGATCGTCGGTCGCGCGCTGTTGGAAGGTAAATTCAACGTAACGGAGGCCATCCAATGCTGGCAAAACGGATAATTCCTTGTCTCGACGTACGTGATGGCCAGGTGGTTAAAGGCGTGCAATTCCGCAATCACGAAATCATTGGCGATATCGTGCCGCTGGCCAAACGCTACGCCGATGAAGGCGCGGATGAGCTGGTGTTTTACGATATTACCGCTTCCAGCGACGGCCGCGTGGTGGATAAAAGCTGGGTTTCTCGCGTCGCCGAAGTCATTGATATTCCGTTCTGCGTCGCTGGCGGCATTAAGTCCATCGACGATGCGGCGCGCATTCTCTCCTTTGGTGCGGATAAAATTTCCATCAACTCCCCGGCACTGGCCGACCCGGAGCTGATTACGCGCCTGGCAGATCGCTTTGGCGTGCAGTGCATCGTGGTGGGTATTGATACCTGGTATGACGCCGACAGCGGAAAATATCACGTCAATCAGTACACCGGCGATGAGAGCCGCACGCGCGTCACCCAGTGGGAAACGCTGGACTGGGTACAGGAAGTGCAGAAACGCGGCGCAGGTGAAATCGTCCTCAATATGATGAACCAGGACGGCGTGCGCAACGGCTACGATCTGGAACAGTTGAAAAAAGTGCGCGAGGTTTGTCGCGTGCCGCTTATCGCCTCCGGCGGCGCGGGCACCATGGAGCACTTCCTGGAAGCCTTCCGTGATGCCGATGTTGATGGTGCGTTGGCGGCTTCGGTATTCCACAAACAGATTATTAATATTGGTGAACTAAAAGCGTACCTGGCAGCTCAGGGCGTGGAGATTCGGGTATGTTAACTGAGCAATTAGACTGGCAAAAAACCGACGGACTGATGCCCGCCATTATCCAACACGCGGTATCCGGCGAAGTGCTGATGCTGGGCTATATGAATCAAGAAGCGCTGGCTAAAACGCAGGAAACGGGCAAAGTCACCTTTTTCTCGCGCACCAAGCAGCGCCTGTGGACCAAAGGTGAAACGTCCGGCCACTTCCTGAACGTGGTCAGCATGGCGCCAGACTGTGACAACGATACCCTGTTGATTCTGGTCAACCCAATTGGCCCGACCTGCCATAAAGGCACATCCAGCTGCTTCGGCGACACCAGCCACCAATGGCTGTTCCTGTACCAGCTGGAACAGCTGCTGGCCGAGCGGAAAACCGCTGACCCGGCCAGTTCCTATACGGCAAAACTGTATGCCAGCGGAACAAAGCGTATCGCGCAGAAAGTGGGTGAAGAAGGCGTCGAGACTGCGCTCGCTGCGACGGTACACGATAAGTTTGAGCTGAAAAATGAAGCGTCGGATTTAATGTATCACCTGCTGGTGCTGCTGCAGGATCAGGAACTGGATTTGACGACGGTGATTGAGAATTTGCGCGAGCGTCATCAGTAACCCCTCCCCCCGAACCCGGCCATCGTGCCGGGTTTTATCTTTAGTCTTCCTTCCGATAACCTTAATGACAGATAACGATTATATTTTTCAGCGCGCAGACGGTATGATCGCGCCAGAAAAAGACGTTCGCACTGAATGAGTTTTAAGGAATGCTATGAAATATTTGGTCACCGGTGCCGCTGGGTTCATCGGTTTTCACGTCTCCAGACGCCTGCTTGCCACGGGCCATCAGGTTGTTGGTATTGATAACCTGAACGATTACTACGACGTTAGCCTGAAGCAGGCGCGTCTGGATCTGCTGCAATCCGCAGATTTTCGTTTTGTGAAGCTGGATCTCGATGATAACGCCGGCATGGCCGCGCTGTTTGCCGACGCCCGATTCGATCGTGTGATTCATCTGGCCGCTCAGGCGGGCGTTCGCTATTCGCTGGAAAACCCACACGCCTATGCGCAGGCTAACCTCATAGGCCACCTCAACGTACTGGAAGGTTGTCGGCACAACAAGGTGCAGCATCTGCTGTACGCCTCCTTCAGCTCGGTGTATGGACTGAACCGCAAAATGCCGTTCTCTACCGATGACAGCGTCGATCACCCGGTTTCCCTGTATGCCGCCACCAAAAAGGCCAACGAGCTGATGGCGCACACATACTCCCATCTCTACGGTTTGCCGACCACCGGGCTGCGTTTCTTCACCGTGTATGGCCCGTGGGGGCGCCCGGATATGGCGCTATTCAAATTTACCAAAGCGATGCTCGAAGGGAAAAGCATCGACGTCTACAACTACGGCAAGATGAAGCGTGACTTTACCTACATTGACGACATCGCCGAAGCGATTATCCGTCTGCAGGATGTGATCCCAGAAGCTAACGATCAATGGAGTGTGGAAACCGGCTCTCCGGCGACCAGCTCCGCGCCGTATCGCATCTATAACATTGGCAACAGCTCGCCGGTGGAACTGATGGACTACATCACGGCGCTGGAAGACGCGCTGGGAATTGAAGCACAAAAGAATATGATGCCGATGCAGGCGGGAGACGTGCTGGAAACCAGCGCAGAGACGCAGCCGCTGTACGATCTGGTGGGCTTCCGCCCGCAGACGTCGGTAAAAGACGGCGTGAAGCAATTCGTGGATTGGTATCGTCAATTTTATAACGTATAAAGAAAAGCCCTCATCGTGAGGGCTTTTTCTCTTATCGCCCGGCAGGCAATGTGCCGCCGGGAACCACACGGTAACTCACGTTTAATCGTTACCAAACAAATCGCGGGTATACACCTTCTCTTCCACGTCCGCCAGCTCTTGCGCCATACGGTTGGAAATAATCACATCGGCTTCCTGCTTAAAGGCGTCAAGGTCGCGCACCACGCGGGAGTTAAAGAACTCGTCTTCTTTCATCACCGGTTCATAAATGATCACCGGGATCCCTTTCGCCTTAATACGCTTCATGATCCCCTGAATCGAGGACGCGCGGAAGTTGTCTGAACCGGACTTCATGATCAGACGATACACGCCCACCACCTTCGGCTTACGCGCGAGGATGGAATCGGCGATAAAGTCTTTACGCGTGCGGTTGGCATCAACGATGGCACCAATGATGTTATTCGGCACCGATTCATAGTTAGCCAGCAGCTGCTTGGTATCCTTCGGCAAGCAATAGCCGCCGTAGCCAAATGACGGGTTGTTGTAGTGGTTGCCGATGCGTGGATCCAGGCATACCCCTTCAATTATCTGCCGTGAGTTAAGCCCCAGGCTTTCGGCATAGCTGTCGAGTTCGTTAAAGTAAGCGACGCGCAGTGCCAGGTAAGTATTGGCGAACAGCTTGATGGCTTCCGCTTCGGTAGAGTCAGTAAACAGCGTTGGGATATCTTTCTTCACCGCCCCTTCCTGCAGCAGCGCAGCAAACCGCTCCGCACGTTCGGAACGCTCGCCGATTACGATGCGCGACGGGTGCAGGTTGTCGTACAGCGCGCGGCCTTCTCGCAGGAACTCCGGCGAAAAGAAGATATTGTCGATCCCCAGCTGTTCTTTAATCGTATTTGTAAATCCCACCGGAATGGTGGATTTAATGACCATCACCGCATTCGAGTTGATTGCAACCACGTCGCGGATAACAGACTCAACGCTTGAGGTGTTGAAATAGTTGGTCTTCGGATCGTAATCGGTAGGCGTGGCGATGATAACAAAGTCGGCATCGCGGTAGGCGTCATGCTTGTCAGTCGTTGCGCGGAAATTCAGCGGTCGGGTCGCCAGATATTCTTCGATCTCTTTATCGACAATCGGCGATTTCTTTTGATTCAGCATGTCGACCTTTTCCTGAACGATATCCAGGGCTACCACTTCATGGTGCTGGGCGATCAGAATGCCGTTCGACAGGCCTACGTAACCTGTTCCTGAGATAGTTATCTTCATTCTTTCTGTAACTTCTTCCGGTTAAACATTTGAAGGTGAACGCATCACCACCGTAAGACCCAACGTTTTCGTTTCGGATCGGCGTGAGCTCAGTATATCGTGAATTACTGCAACAACGCCTATCAGACCTGACTGAATGCTGTTTTCAGACAATAAAAAAGCCCGGAGGTGCGCTCCGGGCCTGAGTTTAGCGGTTGGCTATTTCAGATTAATCCAGCCATTCGGTGTGGAACACACCTTCTTTATCAGTACGTTTATAGGTATGCGCACCGAAGTAATCACGCTGAGCCTGAATCAGGTTGGCTGGCAGTACCGCAGAGCGGTAGCTGTCATAGTAGGCCACGGCCGCAGAGAACGTTGGTACCGGAATACCGTTCTGAACCGCGTAAGCCACGACATCACGCAGCGCCTGCTGGTATTCGTCGGCGATATTCTTGAAGTAAGGCGCCAGCAGCAGGTTAGCGATGCCTTTGTTTTCTGCATAGGCGTCGGTGATTTTCTGCAGGAACTGTGCACGAATAATGCAGCCCGCGCGGAAGATCTTCGCGATTTCGCCGTAGTTCAGATCCCAGTTGTATTCGTCAGACGCTGCGCGCAGCTGTGAGAAGCCCTGCGCATAGGAGACGATTTTGCCAAGGTACAGCGCGCGACGCACTTTCTCAACGAACTCAGCTTTATCGCCAGCCAGTTTTGCCTGCGGGCCGGACAGCACTTTAGATGCTGCAACGCGCTGGTCTTTCAGGGAGGAGATATAGCGCGCGAAGACGGATTCGGTGATCAGGGACAGCGGTTCGCCCAGGTCCAGAGAGCTCTGGCTGGTCCATTTACCGGTACCTTTGTTTGCGGCTTCGTCCAGGATCACATCGACAAGGTATTTACCCTCTTCATCTTTTTTGGTGAAGATGTCTTTGGTGATGTCGATCAGGTAGCTGCTCAGCTCACCTGCGTTCCATTCGGTGAAGGTGGTTGCCAGCTCTTCGTTAGACAGGTTCAGACCGCCTTTCAGCAGAGAATAGGCTTCAGCAATCAGCTGCATATCGCCATACTCAATACCGTTGTGAACCATTTTCACGTAATGACCCGCGCCGTCAGCGCCGATGTAAGTCACGCACGGTTCGCCATCTTCCGCTACCGCAGCGATTTTGGTCAGAATCGGCGCAACCAGTTCGTACGCTTCTTTCTGACCGCCAGGCATGATAGACGGGCCCTTCAGCGCGCCCTCTTCACCGCCGGACACGCCCGTACCGATGAAGTTAAAGCCTTCAGCAGACAGCTCACGGTTACGGCGAATGGTGTCCTGGAAGAAGGTGTTACCGCCATCAATAATGATGTCGCCTTTATCCAGATACGGCTTCAGGGAATCGATGGCCGCATCAGTGCCAGCGCCCGCTTTCACCATCAACAGGATACGACGCGGGGTTTCAAGAGATTCTACGAACTCTTTGACCGTGTAGTGAGGAACCAGGTTCTTGCCCGGGTTCTCAGCGACAACTTCTTCGGTTTTTTCACGGGAGCGGTTGAAGATAGAGACGCTATAACCACGGCTTTCGATGTTGAGCGCAAGGTTGCGCCCCATCACTGCCATACCGACAACACCGATTTGTTGCTTGGACATTACATACTCCTGATTAACGGTAATAACCTGACTGTATCATAGCAATTTACACTTACTATACAATCACGGCAATCTAAACGGCACATTAAGACACATGAGGATATTTACATTTAAATATGGTGGTTAATAATTAAGTGCATTATATAGCCGATAAATACGCCAACAAAAATACCACCTACAAGTTCCCACTTTGTATGGCCGATTCTCTCTCGCAATTGCGCGGATTTATCAATATGGTTGATGGCCTGAGCCTGTTTCCCTATTTGACGACGAAGACTATTTGCATCTAGCATAACTATGAATGCGAAAGTAATTGCAAGACCAAAAATAGGGTTGTCAATTCCGTTTTGGAACCCTATTAATGAGGCCATACTTGTTACGATAGATGTATGATTACTAGGAAAACCACCATAGCCAACATTTTTAAAAGCAAATTGTTTTTCTCTGATACTATTCGTAATAAACTTTATGATCCCTGTAAAAAACCAGGCAACAAAAGGAGTAATGCAGTAGCCAAATTCCATAGAATCACTCATTGAAGAATTAATAAAACAGTTAATGCGGATATAGAACGTATAGACTCAGAATCAGCCATATAAATACTGTCACCAAAAGCAATTTATCTTCATATAATACATCCGTGGGTGACTCTCCACCTTCTAGCTGCTCAACCACGTACCAATACCGGTATAAACCGAATAGTACTAACGGTATTGAAATTACCAGTTCTTCTTTTGCTGACATAACAAAGAGACTATAGAAAATAACAGTACCAGTTGCCGACATTTCTGCATATTTATCAATTAACGATATGGAGTATTTATCTAAAACATTTCGGCTTTCACTTCCCGCTTGAGATAATTCTTGCCTACGTTTAATAGATGCAAGATAGAGAGCAAGACACAGTGTAGTCACGAACATCCATGATGACAATGGAACATTGAGTGCGACTGCACCAGCATAGACACGTAAAACAAACCCTATAGAGATGCAGAATATGTCTATGACAGGTTGATGCTTGAGATAATAGCTGTAGAAAACATTTAATATAATATAAGAAAAAATCACATAGAAAACATGCAAATTAATGAAGGCGTTAGCTATTAAACACATGTAAATAATAACAAGAAGAATAATCGCGCCAGACTTAGAAACATCACCTGCAGCCAATGGCCGTTTTTTTGATTTGATCGGGTGTAGTCTATCCTTTTCTATATCATTAAGGTCATTAAGAATATAAACAGCAGAGGAAGCGATACAAAATAAAAAGAACGCCTGCAATGAACTATTTATTGCTTGAATATGAAGGAAACCACCCGAGAAAATAAGTGGTATCAACACAAAACAGTTTTTTATCCATTGTTTCGGGCCAATCAGTTTAACTAGCCCTATAATTTTCGTGCTCATTACTCAGTCTCACATGAAAGAAATAAATGCTCAAACTTATCTATTGTATTTTGTAGTGAGTAAAGTTCAATTGTTTTTTCTATGCCTTTGTTCTTATCAATATTTGAATTCAATAGAGTATAAAGTGCTTCAGTAATCGAATTTGCATCACGAGGTTCTACAATAGCACCCATTCCGGTCAATATTACAGGTTGACGAACACCAGGCATGTTTGATGCAATAGCGGGAATACCTAACATCATCGCTTCTACCTGAACGATACCAAATGCTTCAAAAGGGTTAACTGATGGTAAAGCAAAGACATCAATCGATGCATAAAAATCGTTCAATTCAGCATCATCTAAGAAACCTAATAATTTTATTCTACTATCATTACCTAGCTTAGATTTAACGCGTTCAATTACTGAACCACCTGCAATGTTTGAAAAATCACCGGCGATCAATAAACGGGCCTCAGGATTGTTAAATCGTCGAAAACCATCAACTAAATATTCAATGCCCTTTTCTTCTACGATCCGGCCAAGGAATCCGACGTGCATTCCATCGCCATCTCTGAAAGTTGGCGAGCCAGATGGGCGTAGATGGCATGTTGGAGGTATTACAACACGCTTATCTTCAATGTAATCTACAATTCGAGATGAATTTATATAGTCATCACTACTAACAGTTATAAATTTGGAGTATTTTATACATTTTTTAGTGGAAAAATCCATGATAAAATTCTGTAATCTCCCCATTAATGTCGGAGGCAGACTAACATCACACTGATAAGTAGTAACAACCGGACATGAAGCAAATTTTGCAATAATACCAGCTTCGAGCATTGGGCTGTGAATATTAATTAGCTTTGATGTTTTTGATACCCGGGCAACTGTAGAAATCAAAGATGGACTAATAACACCTTTACCAATTTTTAAAATAACGGGGGTTCTAATGACCTCTACCCCGTTAATAAACTCATGTAACATTAATTCCTTTGTATGCTGGGTAGCAATAACAGCAACTGTTTTCCCTCGTTTAACAAGTTCTTCAGCCAGATCCCGTGCAACATTAGTTAACCCGCTAACATAAGGATAATAATAAGTCAGGACAAAAGTTACATCATATTTTTTATTAACCATATGAACCTCAATTCTGCGCAACAAGTATCACACCAAAAACAATAACAAAAATACCGACCCACCTTAAAACAGAAACATGCTCATGAAGTAAAAATACAGCTAATAAAGCAGATATGACGTAGGTAAGTGATAATGCAGGTTGTAATAATGTTAATGGCATGGTTCTCAACAACCATATCCATATCGCCGCAGGAATAGCATAGAGAATAATGCCAAGCATCAGCAAGGGATTTATCAGTATATTATAAATTAAATTAAAAACATTCCCAGTTAAGTCCTGAGGCATTTTAATAGCACCCCATTTCATAAATAACGAACCGAGAGAGCCCATAATAACACCCACTGCAACTAAAGCCCAATTAAATAGAGGATACATTTATTTTCCCTTGAAATATTATTGACATTTGGATGCATGGATGGATTTAATTCCGTACGACAAATACCGATCGTCAGAAGACATGTTTAGGTCTTTCGGCGATTTAACTTCCCCATCAGCAGTAATATATACCTCAGGGAACTCAGATGAGATTGGAACCGTGATATTTAGGGTTTCGCCATCATGGTAATTATAAGTTTTTTCATGGCTACCTACCCTGATATGGATAATATGATTTGTTCCCATACCTTCGAATCTTCGTACGACATCAAAACTTGCAGTCCGAGAGCAACTAGTATCGAATTTGATACTGGCATTTTTGCCGATCCATGCCCCCCATCCTTCCTGATTAGAAAAGCCATTAAGTTGGAAATTTTCATAATAATCTGGTGATATCCGTTTTATCGCGTAAGTATTATTTTTAAAGATAACATCGTCATGAGTTCCTAATGATTCAGTCAGAACTAATTTCAGCTTTGCTTCCGATTTATATTTCTCGTAAACATCTTTTAAATTATAAATATACCCCCCAGCCTGTAACGAGGGTGCAAAGATGACAGGTCGACCATTTAAAAAATAACTAATCCAACGACTTTTCATAAAACCGAAATCGCCTAGATTGTCTTCCACCAAAAGAATATCATCTCTTGTGTTATTTAATGAGGAACCAAGTGAGACAATATCACGCGAAAGATGTTTTACGCTCGATATACGAATTGACTCAGTGAGCGTTTTACTAAATCCATAACCCATGCCGAATACTAAGATAATAACAGCTGATAGATCCACCCATCTGCATTTATCTTCATTCTTTCTTTTATGTTTACCTAACGAACAATATACAAAGCATGAAAGAAGAACCATTAGAGGAAGTGAAATAAATTCAACAGCCTTAACTGCACCGTATGGGTAATTTTTTAAGTACATAGCACCATAAATTAATAGAGATGACAGAAGTACAGGTAATATTGTTTTCTTCTGATTACTATCAACTCTGAATATTCCATACAGAATAGAAAGAGAGAATAACACCAATAATATTTTTTGGTACCAATGATCATCACTAGAAATATATAGAGTTGAGATAAAAAATATCCCATTATATACATTCAGCAAATCAAAAAGACCGGGATATTGATTATTACCTTCATTAACGGCACTTGAGGTAGTGATGAATGTATTAATTGCATCATAAGTACCAAATGGAGCCAAGCAAACAACCAGTAGTGCAATCAATAAATTAAATTTAATTATATAAATAAAATTCTTATGTATAAACAAATGAATACCCAAGAATATAATTATTGATGGGATTGCAACAGATAGTAATTCAGGGTACGTAGAAAGAAGAGTTGCGAATAACAACCCAGTAATAAAGCAATCGACCCCATAACGCCCTGAATTAATTGATTTAGTATAGAAATAATATCCTAAACCAAAAAATACCATTCCCCATAGGGTAGCATAGTTACCATTAGCCCAGACGTATAGCATCGATGGCGATATCGATACAACCGCGCCGACCAATAACAATAAATAATAATGCTTTTCTTTTGTATTAACAAATGCACATGCTGCACTTACTAAAAGTAATGCCGCAAGCGCGAAAACCAGAGGATAGCTCTGATATACCTCAAATCGAGTTAGTGTTGAAAAGAACACAAGCACGAGTTCACTACCAATTCTTGGAAGTGAATCAAAAGTCACTGCCGTGGTAGCTGCGAGATAATCGAATATGGAAGAAGAAACCCGAGCATTTACTGAATAATCTTGAAGCCTAAGGGCTCGAAAAATATACCATAAATCATCATGATTCCCTGTCCCCTCGAGTGGAACCAAATCCTTTATGATATAAAGACCATATACTCTAGGCAAAATAACGAAAAGAGATAACACGACGGCAAATATTAGAACTGGCTTTTTATTGTTATTAGCAAAATAGGAATTTATTGCTAAAAATAATAACACACAGCCAACAATGTAACTCGCAACGCTGCCGTTTAAAAATTGAACCAATACATGCATCGCACACACAGATAATGCCAGCATGACAGTAACTCGAACCGGAGTTTCAACGAATCCATTATCAATGGATATGTTACTAAAAACAAAACTTGAACGATAAAGAATGAAAATGACAATTAAAAAAAGAACAGAACTGATAATTTCCATTAACAAACCCATATGAAGAATAAAATATTAGCAACTTTCTAAAACCAATAATATTTGTTATATTTTGAGAAAAACAACACGTTAAGGCTATTTATTTTCACTATCTATAAGTAATGAACGATATAAATCATTATATCTTTCTGCCATTCGTTCCGCTGTAAATAAGGCTTCGAAACGAGCTCGAGCATTCTTACCATACTTTGTTGCTAACTGTTTATCTTCCCAAAGTGTCAACATTGCATCATGTAAAGCCGTACTATCTGAAGGCGGTATTACAATACCTGTTTGATTATTCTGATTAATATAACTTGTACCTGTGCCTATCTCACAGGAGATTAATGGTTTCCCGTACATTGCTCCTTCAAGTAAAGTTATACCGAAAGCTTCAGAGCGCAAATGTGATGGAAAAACCACACTAAAACAAAGTTGCAATAATGCCGCTTTATCTTTGTCTGGTAGTGCACCAACAAAGTGAACGTTCGGCAGTGATAATCCTTCCGCCTGGGCTTTCAATTCTTTTTCGATCACACCAGAACCCACTATCACGATCGGTAATGATGTATTATGCGCGGCATTAAGTAGTGTATGTAGTCCTTTATAATAACGGAACGCACCTATAAATAGGAAGAAATCTTTGCCAACCTTATTTTCCCAGAATTGAAGCCTATCATTATCTTCTCTAAGATAGGGGCGCTCATCTAAACCATATGGTATAACCTGAACCTTGTCTTTGTATTTCTGAAGCACATAGCTAGTTTCTGCATAATTTGGCGACGCTGCGACAATACAGTCCACTGAATCCAAAAAATGCTCCATAAGAGGAGTATACAAACGTAAAATAGACTTCTGTTTAACTATATCAGAATGATAACTCAAAATTGTAGGTTTTTTTACGCCACAAATAAAGTGAAGCATATCCATAAATGGAAAAGGAAAATGATAATGAATAATATCAGCCTTCTCAACCAAAGATTTAAATGTTTTGATACAGGAAAGTGAAAATGGCGTTGAGGCTATCTCAAAATCCGTTTTACTGTAAAAAACATGTTGATTGCCAATAGTATCGTCCTTACTATTACCGCGCCTACTAAGTGATAAAACCGTTGATTCTATATTGAATGATATACTCGACTCGCTCAGTTGATAAATAACTTGCTCAATACCACCAAATGTATCTGGGTAATATGTTTTATAAAAATGTAGTACTTTCAACATTACTTTTATCTAACCTGTTTGTATGCTGCAATCGTCTCCGCCGCGCATCTTTCCCATGAGAACTTACCTGCATGTATTTTCCCGAGTTCTACGGCATGCAACTGCCAGACATCGTCATCAAGACTTTTTATAATTAAACTTGTTAATGTTTCAACATCCATAGCATCACACATTAATGCGCCCGGCCCTGCAACTTCCGGAAGTGAAGAACTATCTGAACAGACTACCGGTGTGCCAGAGGCCATTGCCTCTAAGACAGGTAGTCCAAAACCCTCATACAGCGATGGAAACAAGAAACTTACAGCTCCGGCATAAAGAGCAGGCAAATCTGAAGAAGCGGTAAAGCCAAGATACCTAAGCCAACCTTCTCGCTCGCCTTTTTCGAAACGAAAATGAAGATTTTCACTTCTCCAACCTTTGAAGCCACTGATCACTAACGGAGTCTGTTGCCTGCGCTTGAGTGGTATTCGCTCATACGCATCAAGCAAAGTAGAAATATTTTTTCTTGGTTCGATCGAACCCATAAATAAAGTATACTGCTTGAACTTCAGGTTAAATTTATTAAGTATGGGCTCAATAGTTTCTTTTTTATATGGCCTAAATTGATCGCTGCAAGCCAACTTTGCTGTAAAGACTTTTTTTTCAGATAAATTAAAAAAATTAATCAGCTCATTTCTTGTAAAATCAGAATCTGAAATTATTACTTCCGCACGTTTTATTGTTTGCAACAATTCTTTTTGCATATAGCGAACACGTTCAGGCGGGTGACAATGAGGCAAAGTAAAAACAGATAAATCGTGAAAGGTAACCACACAATTATCTACCCTGGGAGGAAGGTAGAAATTCGGCCCATGATAAATAGCATCTTTATGCTTTCTTAAAACATTCGTCTTTAACCACGGTGCCGAAACCCGATATATTTCAGAAGCCAAGCGATTTTTTTTTAGATATTGCTTAATGCCATCTGTGCTGAGACTTGACTCACGCGCAACAGGGAGTTGCGTTGTTAATTTATGCGCACGTAAAAAGCAAAGTTCGGATATATCTTGGCTGCGGGAAAGGCATTTAGCCAACTCGAAAGCATAACGACCAATTCCGGTCAACGGATATTTAATTGCATCGGTTCCAAATATAACTTTCATTAATCACTTTCCAGCATCCAGCGCAAGGTATCTTCAAGCGGAGGGACATTCCAGTCAGGAATAAATGACTGAAGTTTTGTTGTGTCACCACACAGAGTTTTTACTTCATTATGACGAACAAAAGCTTGATTAACACGAATATCTATATGCTGACCAGTAATCTTCTCACATAGCTCGATCACTTTTCGTAAAGAGTAAGTGCGGCCAGAACAAATATTAATAATTTCACCATAAGGTCTAGCTGCTAATAGTCTCACATAGGCCTGGCTAAGAGCTCGAACATCAGTAAAATCTCGCCAAACGTCAATATTTCCCAACTCTATAGTTGGTGATTTATTTTTAAAATGCTTAACAATTTTTGGCAACAGAAAATTATCAGCCTGCCCTACTCCGGTATAATTAAATGGCCGAGTAATAAATATAGGTAAACGGTCCATCCATAAACGAGACATATACTCCATGCCGAGTTTACTTACTGCATAGTCATTTGCAGGGTTTGCCGGTGTGTTCTCATTCAACCGCCCCCCAAGGCTATTACCATAAATATTGGCACTACTAGAGAGGAGAATACCATCTAATTCAGAATGACTAGTACACAATGCTTGCAGCAGATTTCGCGTGCCTAATAAATTTATATTATAAAATCCATCTGCATCTCCATGCCCAACATAGGCTATTGCCGCCAGGTGAATAACTACATTTGGTTTTATTTGTTTAATAACATTTGTTAGCCCAGAAATATCAGTTAAATCAACCTGGAAATAATCTAGCTGGTTAGAAGGCGTAGAGCCAAGACCGAATACCCGATATCCGGCAGCGGATAATTCCGCTGCCACATAGCGGCCGGTAAATCCATTGAGTCCTGTGACCAGGGCATGTTTTCCGGCGGTAAACATCAGTACGTCGATCCTTGCTGGTTACGGCGTAAGTCAGCATCAACCATCATTTGACATAATTGTTCCAGTGAAGTTTGAGGTTCCCAACCAAGAATTTCTTTCGCTTTAGCGGGATTGCCAATCAACAAATCGACTTCAGCAGGTCGGAAAAATTTAGGATTTACGCGGACTAAGGTCTTTCCTGTAGCAACATCAATCCCAATCTCCTGTTCATCCTTACCTTCAAATCGTAAAGTGTAACCAGCAGCTTTAAAAGCCATACTAACGAAGTCACGGACCGTTTCCGTGCGATTAGTAGCCAGTACAAAAGTATCTGGTTTTTCAGCCTGAAGAATACGCCACATCCCTTCCACATATTCTTTTGCGTATCCCCAATCACGTTTGGCATCCATATTGCCCAGCTCAAGAACATCCAACATTCCAAGTTTAATTTTGGCTACCGAATCAGTGATCTTACGAGTAACAAATTCCTGGCCTCGTAATGGGGATTCATGATTAAAGAGAATACCGCTAGATGCAAAAATATCGTAACTTTCTCGATAGTTTACTGTCATCCAGTGCGCATATAATTTTGCCACCCCGTAAGGGCTTCGTGGATAAAACGGAGTATCTTCTTTCTGAGGCACTGCTTGGACTAAGCCAAACATCTCTGAAGTCGACGCCTGATAGTAGCGAGCCTTAGGATTAACAATACGAATAGCCTCCAGTAGATTAACTGGGCCAATTCCTGTGATTTCTGCAGTGGTGATCGGCTGATCAAAGGAAACACCTACGAAACTCTGTGCGGCTAGGTTATATACTTCAGAAGCGGCAGTAGTTTGAAGTAGACGAATGCTTGCTGAAAGATCAGTTAAGTCATATTCAACGAGGGATAAATTAGGGTCATTTTTGATACCTAACTCCTCAATTCGCCAAAAATTAACAGAACTCGTACGACGATAAGTTCCATATACTTTATAACCTTTGCTTAATAGTAACTCAGCCAGGTACGCCCCATCTTGTCCAGTGATACCAGTAATAATTGCAGACTTCATTATATTGACCTTTAATTAAAACAAATTAGACTTTAGCAAGCAGAGATTATATCAACCTTTATGTTGCTTTTCCAGATTAGCGACATAATACCATGAATGAATCATGTCGATACACGAGAGTGCTAGCATTGTTAGCTTAGCTTATTAATGGCAATTTACTCAGAAGTTGCTCGACACTCTGACGCCAAGTCAACCATTTAACATCAATTGATTTAGGATGCTTATCACATTGGTACAGTGAATACCATTCAATAATCGCCTGACTAATATCATTAGGATTTTCACCCTTGAAATAATATGCATGCGAACCGACTACTTCTCTAAAAACAGGAATGTCCCTGATGATAAGAGGTATATTCTTTTGAGCAGCTTCGATCAATGGAAGGCCAAAACCTTCACCTTTTGATGCAAAAATCAACGCGCATGATTTAGTATAAATTAATTCAAGATATTCATCACTTATATCTTGAAGCCAGAATAAATGTTTGTTGTACTCAGAACTGGTATTAATTTTTGATACTAGATCCTCAACATTCCACCCTTGTTTGCCGATGATACATAATTGGAATTGATGGCCATCAGCCCAAAGTTTATTGAATGCTGCAAGCGTCTGTTCATGCCCTTTTCTTGGCTCTAATGTACCTACCATTAGGAACGTAGGTAATTCTTCCATTTTTTTTATAAACATGGTTGCAGAATCTGGGAGACCACTTGATGGCATGCTACCATCAATGTCTGCACCTAAGTGGAAGCTAGAAACTTTAATAAATGGGTTAATATATTTTTGCTGGTTTTGGAGCCAATTTCGAGTTTCATTGGCAACACTTTCGGATATGCAGATAAGTTGATCACCATGAGCAGCAATACCTTCCAACCATGAGGGGAATGCAAGCCTTATACTTTCAGCACACCATTCAGGATGAAGAATAGGTAAAATATCGTAAACAATAAAATTGACATTCACACCTACTTTTCTTATTTCATCAATTTCAGGAAGAATAGCAGGGAACAAATGGGCAGTAAGATCGGCAACTAGCAGAATATCATCTTTCGTAAATAATACTGCTTTATCCTCAGTTTCATTAACACCGAAGCTTCTGGCTTTATATTTATTCGCATAGCGGTAACATTCACCTATAGTGTAGTACACAGGATGAATGTTGTAACCTTCAATTTGCATTGCCATTAGTTGACTAAGGATACTGCGTGAAACGCGTTGAATTCCTGTTTTAGCATCATGGTGAACCAATACAGATATATCAACCAACAATTTACGTTTGTGCATCCTATAGTTATTTCGCACAAGCGACCATGCAAATTTCAAATAATCCTGTTTGGATACACCAGATGATATTTCAAGTGAATTAATAAAATCATCAAAGATAAAACCTTTGCTTGACGAAGTTTTATTATTAACAAGTTTTGCCATCGTATCAATAGCACGCGTTGCCGATAAATCCCAAGAAAATTTAATAACTTGAGTTTCAGCATTTGCTTTAAGTTGTTCATAGAAATTGCTATCAGTCAGAGCCTTAGCAATCTTATTTGACATATCCTCAGGATTTGTAGGATCAAACATTGCCTGATCCCACCCCATTACCTCAGGCAAACTTGTTGTATTTGAGCTCAATGTTGCTGCACCACACTTCATTGCCTCTAATGGTGGCAAGCCGAATCCTTCATGAAGAGATGGGAAAACAAAAAGAGTACATAGATTATATATTGCAATAAGTTCATCATCACTTAGGTAACCGGTAAAAATTAATGATGATTCGACTACTCCGTTATCCTTTGCTAAATCGATGATCTGTTGCTTCTCAGCAGAATTTACGTTATAAGCCAAAACAAGTTGGTAATTATTTCGCAAAGTCTCCGGTAATTTACTGTAAGCAATTACCATCGTCTCGATATTCTTTCTAGGTTCCATCATAGCGAGAGCAAGAATAAATTTCTTCGGCAATTTAAGTTTGTTTATCAAACCTGAGAAATATTCATCTGTCGAAGCTATTTTTCTGAATGAATCGCTGGCAGCAGACGATATATTTGTTACTTTCTCAGCTGGAATTCCAGTATGAATAATTGCTTCTTGTCGAGACGACTCAGATATGGCAAGTAGCCCATCTGAACCCGCTAGCTCCGCTAATTTATTCATATAAAACTGTTCAAAAACTGGATCGCACAAATATCGTTCTTTGTTAAGAAGTGGAATTAGATCGTAACAAATTACAAATGTCTTCCAGTCAGTACTTTTAGATATATTTACTGTAAAATTATCTGTAAAACCTTCAAAGAAACTACTTACCAGAACAATATCTGGGGAAATATTCTCGATTGCCAGCTCACGACACTGCTGAGTTAATTTTGAACGATAGAGATTATTTTTATCACGATTTGCGGTCGGGCTAACTCCTGAAAAAATATAACACTCATGCTCAGGAAGAATGTCACATAGCTTAGACTTGACTTCGTTGATATTATTAATTGGATATAGTCCATTAATAAGAACACTGATGCGGTGCTCTCCCCTATTAAGGATTATCGCACGAGTAAGTTCTAATGTATAACGACCGATACCCCGGCTTTTACTTTCTGACTGTAATCCCTGGACATCAATTAGAATATGCAAAATAGTATCCTCAATTATTTTTTTTAATCATTTTATGAATTTTTGCAACTTCCTCAGGTACCAACTCAGAACTGTTTAATTGAGCATTAATTTTGCTATCTAACCAAACGTCTGAATCTTCGGTATTTATTAAAACTGGAAACATTCGACGATATATTTTGAAAGCTAAGTTGTACGTCCCAGTTTTATACAGTATTTTACGGGTGAAATTTTTTAAATTGTGGTTAGCCTGAAATACTTTAGCAACTTTAAGTAACAATCGCTTAACCAAATGTTTAATTCTTTTTTTTAACCCGTGCTGTCTTAATAATTTTAATTGTGTACTAATATAACGGAATGGTTTTATTATTTTCAGCTTAGAGATATTAATAAGTGCAGAATTTAGGCGTTGTAAAGATGAATATTGCTCTTTAACGTTTAGTAATTCTTGTCGCAATGCTGCAATTTGCCTAAAACTCTCCTCAGAAGTTGCTGATAAGTGGTCGACTCGTTCACTATTAATGAGACCTAAATTTTGCATATCGATGGCAAGTTGTTCCTGGGCTACAACCCATAATTCTGCACCCGTTATGCTTGCTGAAAAGTTTGGTAAAGTATGCCTTATTTCAAATAATTCAGCTACCAAAGCAAAATTCCAGTCTTCCACTGGTTTACGCCATAATTCCCCCAACCAATTTTGATATAACGGAGGAAGCGTGAATGGGTTTATATAGCCTTTACGCCAAATAACCTTTTTATCAGTGTGATTCTGAATGATTTCATTAATAAAAACAAAGAAAGAAAGAATGGGATCATATGGCCAGCCACAATCTTTTTTCTTTTCTGAAATAGAACCATAATCAATCAATCGATAACAATCATTACTACTATCATAAATAATATTCCAAGTACGGATATCATCATGATATAGGCCTTCATTTTCTAATATAACAAGCTCCGCTAATATATCTTTTAAAACTTTCTCAATATTAACATTATGTTTTTCAGCCAAAAGTTCACATAATAGTGAACCCTGAATACGCTCCATAGCCAACCAGCCATCATGCCTATTTATTTTACTTTCTATAAGCTGCGGAGCCTTAAACGCGGCAGGTGGTTTGCTAAGAAATTCCGCTTCATGCATAATCTCAGTTCGATTTCTTTTACTTTGGAAGGTTTCAACACCTCCTCTAGTTGGGAAAGTACATTTTTTACAGACAAATGAATCACCAAAATAGTAACGTCTGGTACCCTCATGTGGCACACTATCACTCATATTATGTGGTGCTTTGCGCCATGAATTAAATGTTCCTACAAAGTTATCCAGAACTACTCGCTTGTTACTGATGACGTACATTGGCCTGTTTATCATTGAAAGATGAGTTTCAAATTCGCCAATTAAACGATAAAAGGAACAGTAATCAATAAGGTCAGCCGGATTTTCAGGTAATGAGTTTCCCCAGTAAAGCGGCTCTTCACGTAAAGCCAGCTCCATAATAATAATTTCTGTGCAATCGCCCAAATGTTTGAGCCATTGCTTCACCTGTTCAAGTCCATGTTCATGAACAATATGATGGAAAACACTTAAACCTATTACGAGATCGTAGTCATTTACATTCGATGTTTTAATAATATCTTCAATGCGTCCAACTTCAAAAGTACATTTATACGTTGGATTTTCTGCAGCCAAAGCTTGGCAGACCTTAATATTAGCGGGCAAGAAATCCACACCACGGACGGTTGCCCCTAACGCGGCAAGACTTAAACTAAAAAAGCCTTGAGCACAGCCTAAGTCGAGAACTCGCAATGGTCTCCCGAGCACTTTTTCTAGTTTGCAGTATTGTTCAGTAATTAAACCTAAACGAACGTTGCAGTCTCGTGAAGATGCATCTGCCCATTTATTATGACCATAAATAGTCTGGTAAATTTCTGGCAGTTGTGAAACTAGATACTCTAAATCGGTATTCATAACCTAATTACATCTCCGGCTTAATTACAACAAGAAAAAGAAGATTTTAGGTCGACAACACCCCAGAACTCCATCTTCTTGTTGATATGCAAAATAATCGAATCATAACGACGGTCTAGAGGAACCATTTCCCCCCGGGGATCTCCGGCAGAAACCCCAAATGACAGCATATAATCTCCGCTGTTTAAATTGAGAGGGAAACTGAACTTAAATATTTTTACGTCACCGCGTTGTACTGAGCAGCTTTCACGACCTGATGATGCAAGAAATGAATTCGTTCCATATAGAAATAATCCATCAAGTGTCTTAATCAAAATACCCGGTACAACATTATCAAATGACTCATCAAAAATAACTTTTATAATGAAATCAGTATGCTGATTACTTTCAATACTAGTGGGGTAATATTTATTGTTTACTCGGATTATATAGTCGATAATTCTAGCCCCGCCCTGACCCCAGCGGTATTCCTCCGGGCGATATCCGATGCGCGTATGGTATAGATCCGCTACCCCAGCAGGATCAAATTCATTAAAATCTGATTCAGCCTTTTGCGATTCAGCCTTTTGCGATTCAGCCTTTTGTGATTCAATCCTCGGTGATTCAGATAAATCAAGATTTGAATCATCAGACTTTCCAAATAATTCATCCATATAGCGATTTGTCACGTCTCGAGATGAACCATCTAGTTCAATATGCCCGTTTTTCAGGAAGATACCCCTATCACAGTGTCGAACAATATCACTTGCACTGTGAGAAACAAGCAGAAGCGTGGTACCTGCCTTTTTGAACTCAGCTATCCTCGCAAAACATTTAGCCTGAAATCGAGAATCACCTACCGATAATGCTTCATCAACGATTAAAATATCAGGTCTGGATGCAGTAGCAACTGCAAACGCAAGACGCATTTGCATGCCGCTGGAATACACACGTACAGGCTGGTCGATGTAATGTCCAATATCAGCAAATGCCTCAATCTCGGGCATAAGTTGCGTAACTTGGTATCGAGTCAATCCCATCATAAGGCCAGACATATACACATTTTGACGGCCAGTAAAATCCGGGTGAAAACCCATGCCAAGTTCTAATAATGCCGCAACGCGCCCAACGGTAGTTATTGATCCTTCAGTCGGTTGCGTAGTCCCTGTCAACAGTTTTAAAAGCGTGCTTTTTCCTGCGCCATTGACCCCAACAATCCCCACTGACTCACCGGGATTAATCGTGAACGAAATATCTTTAAGAACCCACTTTTTTGAGTGTAGTACCCGATTCCCCGGGCCTAGTTTCTCAACTAATCGCTTCCATTTGGAATTATAGTATTTATATGCTTTCCCGACATTACTTACAATTATACTCATGTCAAATCTCGTCAACAATATCAGCCGAATGTTTTCTAAAAATCTTCCATGCAAATATAAAAATTAACGCAGAGACAACTCCAACAGGAAGTATTTTTAGCCAATCAGGTTGTTGCTGAAAAAGAAGAATTTGTTGATAGGCTTCGATTAGAACAGCCATTGGGTTCAGGATTAATAATTTCCTTGCCCAATCTGGTATGATATTACTTACATAAACAATAGGAGTAAACCAAAACCAGAATTGTGTTAGTATAATAATAAACTGCCCAATATCACGAACAAAGACATTCATCACCCCCAATAACATGCCTAAACCTACAGTGAAAATCATTTGTATAAATAGGACAGGGATGATTGATAGTATCACCCAGCCGGGAAAACTACCTGTAGCAACCAAGAAAATAAGAAATAAAGAGAATATAATTAGAAAATTTAGAAATGCAGATGCTGAAACAATAATAGGCAAACATATTTTAGGAAAATTTATTTTCTTTAAAATATTCGAATTATTGATGAATACATTAACTAAATTTGTTAAAGTTTCGGAAAAAAGTCCCCATGTCAAAACTCCTGAGCAAAGGTATATGCTATATGCATACTGCCCTCCACCTCCTGAAAATTTTGCCCTCATCAATTCTGAAAATATAAGTGTATATACCGATATCATTGCAATTGGTTGTAAAACTAACCATGCAGCACCTAAAAAACTGGTTTGATAGCGAGATTGAAAATCCCTTTTTATGCTATCAATAATAAAGCCGCGATATCGATAGATTGCGGAAAACATTGATGTCACAGATCACTCGCTCAATAATGTTAGTATTTCATTAGTTTTGGTTTGCATCAATTGTGCATCCGCTTTCGATTCTACATTAAGCCTAACCACTGGCTCTGTGTTTGACGTTCGGACATTAAAACGCCAATCATTGTATTCAATGCTTACGCCATCAGTAGTATCAACAACGATGGAATTTGGTTCATATTTCTGTCGGATAAGATCAATAACACGATCTGCGTTTTCGAGTTTGCGATTGATCTCACCAGATGCAGGAAATGCCTGCATGCGTGAAGATACTAAATCTGACAAAGACTGATTCATGACACACAACATTTCAGCAACTAGTAACCATGGAATCATGCCACTGTCGCAATACGCAAAATCGCGGAAGTAATGATGAGCACTCATTTCACCTCCATAAATTGCATCCTCTTTGCGCATGCGTTCTTTAATAAATGCGTGACCAGTTTTCGACATTACAGGAATACCACCAGCCTTCTTAACAATATCAATTGTATTCCATGTTAGACGTGGGTCATGAATTATCTTAGCCCCGGGTTCTTTTTTTAAGAAAGCTTCTCCTAATAAACCAACAATATAGTAACCTTCAATAAATTGGCCTTCACCGTCAAACAGGAAGCAACGATCGAAATCACCATCAAATGCAATACCAAAATCAGCATTATTATCTTTCACTGCATCAGAGGTATCCTGTCGACATTCAGGTAAGAGAGGGTTAGGTATTCCATTAGGAAAAGTACCATCGGGCTGATGGTGGACCTTAATAAAGGTTACGGGAATCCTGGCATCATTGAAGCGTTTTTCAATTGCATCAATAACATGACCTGCTGCTCCGTTTCCGGAATTGACCACTAGTTTCATTGGGCGAGTGAAATTTGCAAAATCAATGTAACCCATTAAGTGATCAACATATGCATCCAGAATTGAGATGTGCTTATAGCTGCCACGCTGATGAGGTATCACTTCAGAGAAATTATTAGCCTCAGCGAGACGCTGTACATCGCGCAGGCCAGTATCTCCACTGATTGGTTTTGCGTTTTCACGAACAAGTTTCATCCCATTGTAATCCATTGGATTATGGCTTGCAGTGACCTCAATACCACCATCGATGCCCAGATGGAAGGTTGCAAAATATATCTCCTCAGTACCACTTAAGCCGATATCAATTACATCCGTACCCGCATCCATCAGGCCGTTCGCCAGTGCGGTTTTAAGACTTTCGCTGGTTAAACGCACATCGCCACCAACAACAATAGTTTTTGGCTTTAAAAATTCACCGTATGCACGACCAATACGATATGCAATATCTTCATTTAATTCTTCACCTAATTTTCCACGGATGTCATAGGCTTTAAAACAAGTTAATGTAGACATAAACCTCAATTACCTTAAAATATTAGCAACGACCATATTGGTCTTTAATACGAATAATGTCATCATCGCCCAAATAAGAACCGGACTGAATTTCGAGTAATTCTAATGGTATTTTGCCTGGATTCTCGAGACGATGGTGTGCCCCAATAGGAATAAAGGTGGACTGGTTTTCAGTTAACAAGAATTTTTGGTCTTTAATTGTAACTTCACCGGTCCCGGATAATACGACCCAGTGTTCAGTACGATGGTGGTGCATTTGCATCGAAAAAGCCGCACCGGGTTTGACCGTAATTCGGTTTACATTAAAACGCTCGGTCTGAACAACGACATCGCACCGTCCCCATGGGCGATAAATTTCACGGTGGCGTTTATATTCACTACGGCAATTCGCTTTTAAATACTCAACAACTTTTTTAACATCCTGAACCTGATTTTTATCTACAACTAACACTGCATCTTTTGTATTTATGATAACCAGATTATCTACACCTACAGCTGCAACGAGTTTTTCATCAGTATTGATGTAGCAGTTATTCGCATTATGAAGATATGTGTCACCTGTAAGTACATTTCCCTTACTATCCTTAGGACTCACTTCCCAAAGTGCGGACCAGGAACCAACATCACTCCATTCAGCATCCAAACCGACAACAACTGCATCGGTCGTTTTTTCCATTACGGCGTAATCGATCGAATCATCAGGGCACGCAATAAAAAGCTCTTTATCAATTTTGATAAACTCATCGCCATCCTTTCCTTTCTTAATTGCCGCTTTGCAAGCATTAAGAATGTCAGGGCGGAATTTCTCTAGTTCTTCGAGATAGCGTTTGGCGCGGAACATAAACATACCACTGTTCCAATAATATTCCCCTGAGGCAACGTATTCTTCAGCGGTTTCTTTATTGGGTTTTTCAACAAAACGACTAACCTGGTACGCTACATCATTATTAATGACTTCTTGCTGGCCACGCTGGATGTATCCATAACCGGTTTCAGCGCCAGTCGGTACAATACCAAACGTCACTAGTTGTCCACGATTAGCGAATGTTAATGCTGATTCAACCGCCTGATGAAACGCTGCTTTATTATTAATGATGTGATCGGCAGCTAAAACCAGGAGTATTGGATCCTCATTTGTCGTAATTGCATTCAACGCGGCTAATGCGATTGCCGGTGCTGTATTTCTACCCACAGGTTCTAAGATGATATTCTGCGATAACTTATTGAGTTGTCGTAACTGCTCTGCCACCAGAAAACGGTGTTCTTCGTTACAGATAACCACAGGTTCCAGGGCATCAACATCGTCCAGGCGGAGTACCGTTTCCTGAAGCATTGATTGTTTTCCGTACAAGCGCAGAAACTGCTTCGGGTACAGCTCTCGTGACATCGGCCACAAACGACTACCGGTACCACCGGCCATAATCACTGGAAGTAACATTTTAATTCCTTAATATTTCACAGCTATCTGAACTGCAGCTCACGAGAAATGGGCACGCTACCGCCCCTGGCTCAACAGCTACCAGAACACTAGAATTTTTGAAATGTATTGTAACTCTGACGATTTTATCACTAAGCTAAAATACGTCGTTGATTGTCATCTGATTTTGTATGAAATGTCGTCAACTTACGTCATTAAATGACAAACTAACATGATTTGCTTGTTACTAATTAAAAACGGCAGTTACATCCCTTGCTAATTAGAATCTGGCTAAGAATGTCCACCACCGTTATTTTTATTCGCAGCTAATTTTACCTTCGAGGCATCTTATTTCACGAGTAAAGCCTCAATCGACTTCCTGAACTTCGCCCCTTCCTTCAAATTCCGCAGCCCATACTGCACAAACGCCTGCATATACCCCATCTTCTTGCCGCAGTCGTAGCTCTCGCCCGTCATCAGCATGGCATCAACAGACTGTTTCTTCGCCAGCTCGGCGATAGCGTCCGTCAGTTGAATACGGCCCCACGCCCCCGGAACGGTCTTCGCCAGCTCCGGCCAGATATCGGCAGACAGCACATAGCGGCCCACGGCCATCAGATCAGAGTCCAGCTCCTGCGGCTGATCGGGTTTTTCAATAAAATCAACGATACGGCTAACTTTACCCTCTGACTCCAGCGGATCTTTCGTTTTGATCACAGAATACTCAGAGAGATCGCCCGGCATGCGTTTTGCCAGCACCTGGCTACGCCCGGTCTCGTTAAAACGCGCGACCATCGCGGCGAGGTTATAGCGAAGCGGATCTGCGCTCGCGCTATCCAGCACAATATCCGGCAGCACAACCACAAACGGATTGTCCCCGACAATCGGGTGCGCACAGAGGATCGAGTGGCCCAGGCCCAGCGGCTGTGCCTGACGTACGTTCATAATAGTCACGCCAGGAGGACAGATAGACTGAACTTCAGCCAGCAGCTGGCGCTTAACGCGCTGCTCGAGCAGGGCTTCCAGTTCATACGAGGTGTCGAAGTGGTTTTCCACCGAGTTTTTCGATGCATGTGTGACCAGAACGATTTCTTTGATCCCTGCAGCAACCACTTCGTCGACGATGTACTGTATCATCGGTTTATCGACAATCGGCAGCATCTCTTTAGGGATGGCCTTCGTGGCGGGTAGCATATTCATACCCAATCCCGCTACCGGAATGACTGCTTTCAAATTAACCATTATCTTGTCCACCTATATTCGGTTGATGAATTATAGCGATTAAACATGTTTAATCCACTCTGTTTTGTCATAGTACTGATTTGGGTAGGGAAGATCCCTGGATGTAATCTGAGAATTCAGTGGATTAAGGCGTTCAACGGCGCGGCAGTGCGAAATTCAGCCGCTCGGTGTTGACAACATGCTGGTCGATAAGGTCTATATCCGCCGACGGCTGCCCCTTCTCGTTAACGGCATTGATGTGGGCCAGTGACAGCAGCGTATCCTGCTTCGCCATAAATTTCCCTCGCACATCCTGACGTAAGTCAAAGTTGAGCCTCAGCGCCGGCCCGCGCTTTGAGTCCTGCATCACATTGATATTACGCAGGAAAATATGCTGAGGTTTGTTGTGAATCTCCAGCGACGCGCGTTTCATGGTCAGATTGGTGAGAGAGACGAACGAGGGGTTATTGCCTGAAGAGATTTGTATGCCCCGCAGGTTGTTAGCCAGCAGACTGTTGTCCAGCTGTATATTATTCAAGCGGAAGTTTTGTGGTATCGACAAATAGTTACCTTTGATAACACCATAGCCAATTAGCATTCCCGCGCTATTAACCATATCAACACCATCAATAACGAAATTATCACATCCATAGATCGCCACCGTGGCGTTATCTATTCCCGCCTGCTTACTGAAGTCTGGCGTAATATTGCTGGCCTTCACGTTGCGAATAATAAAATGCTTACCGTTTTCGACGTGTATCAGCTGGCGACAGTGGCTGCCGGTGATGTTGGCGACGACAAAGTTCTTCACCGCCTGCTCTTCCGGATAGCCGTTGTCGTAGGTGCTGCCAGCAAGACCAATGCCAATACCCCAGTTCACCTTGCCGTTGGTACAGTCGATATGGTCAATCACGTGATCGGAAATGAGGATATTGCGGTCGTTGATCGCCACATTCCACTCAATGGCATCGCCCTGTAAGTAGCTAAAGCGGCAATGGGTGATGTTCACATCCAGCCACTGGTTATGGTAGCCCTGGCGCAGGATGCCGTAATTAGCCCGCGTGATGGTCAGGCTGGTGAGCGTCAGGTTGCGCAGCGTGTTTTTCTCTTTGCCGCCAATAAAAATCTGCGCTACCGGCCCATAGCCGCTCATCGTAAGCCCGGCAACGGTGCAATCGCCGCCGCGGATATCCAGCGTGATGTTATAAAGACTCGCCTCGCCGCTGCCGATCACCTGGCAGCCTTTTTGCAGGATAAAGCGCCCTCGCCCATTGCCCTTCAGCGCGCCGGCAATGGCCAGCGTCTTCCCCGGCGGCAAAGTTATCGCCGTATTAATGTTATCGCAGACAACCTCTGAAGGAACGCTGACGATATCGGCGGCGCTGAAAGCCGCGTTAAACGCGCGGATCCAGTCACCGTCATGCACAAAGTCGCGAATATCCGCCGTAGTGCGCTTCTCAGCCGCCCGGGCGCTCTTCCCCGAGAGCACCGGCAGCGCTGCGGCAAGCGTTGCGCCTGCGGTCAAAAAATAACGTCGGGTTAAGGTATGCATCGCCCCTCCTCAACAAAGCGTATGCAGCAGGCTGGCAAGCTGCCGGTTGATAACCTGCTGGTTAAATTCAGTTTCCACTTTAGCCCGCGCGCGCGTCAGCACCGGCTGAAGGCTATGGGTATCCATATGCCCTAACGCCTGCAGTTTATCGGCCAGCGCCTGCGCATCATTCTCCGCCACCAGCCAGCCGGAATGGCCGGAATCAATCAGCTCCGGGATACCGCTGTGTTCAGTCGACAACACCGGGATGCCCACCGCCATTGCCTCCATCAGTGCCACCGGAATACCCTCCATGTCGCCGTCAGCACCGGTCACCGAAGGCAGCAGAAAGACATCCGCGGCATCCAGCATCGCTTTAACCTCATGGCTTGGCTTGAACCCGGGCATCTCAACCCGGTCTTCCAGCTGGTACTGCTCGATTAAAGTGCGCAGACGCCGCTCCCACGGCCCGATGCCCAGAATGCAGTAGCGAAAATTCACGCCCCGCGCTTTAAGCTGGCGGCAGGCTTCAATCGCCACGTGCAGCCCCTTTTTCTCGGTTAAGCGGGCGACAGAGATAATCTGCAGGCGCTCATCCGGTGCTTTCAGCGGCCTTAGCGAAAAGCGATCCATATTGACGCCCATCCGCGAAACGCTGATTTTCTCCTCCGGGCAGCCCATCGCCCGCAGGCGCTCCGCCCACAGCTGGCTGATGGGCAGCATCATGTCGCCGCGGCGAAACAGCTGCTGATACTCGCCGGCGTAATGGTTTAAAACCTCACGGCTCGAAATATCAATGCCGTGAAACACGGTAGCGATCTTGCCGCGAATGACGCCCAGTTCACGTAGCTTCGCCGCCGTGACGCCCGCAGGACCAAAATGTGCGATAAACACATCGGCGATATACGGCTGCGGCGTGCGGCTACATATAGAAGAAAGAATCAGATTGCGCGCTTCCTGCCCATACCGACGCACATTTAACGCCCGCCATACGGCAGGGCGATGCAGCCCTCGCAGAGTGCCGCACGCCCGGTAACACAGTTTCTCGCGCGCCGTCGGCGGCTCATCCTGTAGCCAGCGGACTTTGTCCGCCAGCCGATACTGGGTGTAGGCAGCATGCGTATTATTCAGGTCGCCTTTTTGCAAGGCGACGATCTCCACCTCATAGCCCATCTCAATAAAAGCCACGATCTGGTTTAAGACAAACGTCTCTGACGAGAGGGGGAATTTCAGCAGGAAGAAGCTGACTTTCATCGGCCCTCCCGGATACGGTTGAGCACGGACTCAATCATCGCAAAGCCTTTCTGCCGCTCGCCTTCCACCGCCGCAGTAACTTTCTCGCCCAGCGCCGGAAGCTGGTTCAGCATGTCAGCCACCACGCCCTGCATGGATCCATCCAGCAGATGACGAATATCAATAGCCATCTCCGGCATGCCTAGCTGCTGCATAATCCCGGCGGATTTGTGCTCGTAGTTAATCGCAATCGCCGGCGTGCCAAAGTTCATCGAAATAATCGCCGAATGCAGACGGGTACCGATGGTCAGTTCGCAGGAAGCCAGGATCTTGCCGATTTCCACATCGTTCAGTTCATCCATCGCAATATGGAAGTGCTCACGGTTGTTCACGTACTGCGCCATACGCAATGCAACCATGCGATCATCGCGGTTGTAGCGGTCGATACTGGTACAGGTCGAGAGCGCCAGCACCTGATAGCCATCGGCGATTATCCGGTTTACCACCTCGGCGAACGCTTTCTCATAGGCCTGTTGGGTGGTGCCCAGACGCTTATCAAATGGCTCAAGTTCGCGCAGGGTAATCGCCACGGTTTTACGCTGAGCGGTCAGGTTCAGCCAGTGCTGCACCGCATAGTCTGGCGTAAAGCTGTCATTGCGATGTTCCACCAGCCAGGCGGTGTCTACGCCCTGCTCCACTTTGCGGGTATCAATCTGTGCTTTAGCCATCAGCTCCCGGCTTACCGTCTCACGCAGGATCAGCGCATTGGTGCGGCCAAAAACATAGTTCGCCAGTTGGTTAAAGTCCGGATTCTGGAAAGGGCCGACGCTGTGGCCAATCATATAGATGGGTTTGTTTGCCATAAACGCGCACAGCGGGTACTCAAAGTGGGTCAGCCCGTAGAGGTCGACATAGTTCGACCCGCCCACCTGGATAATGGCGTCATAGTTGTCAAGGAAACGCACAAACTCATGGAACTCCGGGGCAATCTCAAAATTGCGCAGCTTACCTTCACCTGTCACCTTCGCCAGCAGGATCTTGTGCTGGAAACGACGGCGCAGCACCTTCTTCACCCGTCCGCTCATGCCCCCCACCGCCTGCTGCTTCTGGCTCAGCTGATACAGCGGGTCAGCGATAATCTCACGCCCTTGCAGCCAGGAGGAACTGATCGGGAAACGGCTCATCACGTCCATCTCCACGTCCGGTTGCTGGCGAAGTATGGCGTCAAGCAGGCCACGCATAATGGCGCTATCGCCACGGTTGCCGCAGGTGTGGTTTCCCAAAATAAGTAATTTCATCATGGCCTCATCAAAAGGGGTTCAAGCAAATCAATCAGGAACGCGTAATAACGTTTTCAGTTTTCCGCTCCGACAGAGCGGTCTTTTAAGTTCAAGCAACAAGCTGTCACGCGACAGCATGATGACCAGCACGAAGCTCGCCACGCCCGCCAGCACCTGTAAGGCCAGCAGCGCCGAAAGCGAAACGCTGCCCTCAAGCCCCCGGCCCACCGCATAGCTGGTTATCAGCGTTGGCAAAGAGAGGCGGAACGGTAGCCACAGGCTCAGCAGGTAATCCCGGTATCCCGGCCCCAGCACCGGTTTAATCATCACGAAGTAGCTGAGGATGGTATTGATGATTTGTACCAGCAGGAAGCCGAGCGTCACCCCCATGGCGCCGCCAAGCTGGCCGCCGATAATCACCGCGGGAATAAACAGGAAGGTTTTGAAGATGTTGAATTTAAAGCTGATGTCTACCCGCGCTTTTGCCATCAACAGCGAACCAATAGGATTCCCCACCGAGCGCAGCAGCCCCACTATGCACAGCAGTTGAAGGATGGGCACGATGTGCGCCCATTTCTCACCAAACGCCAGCGGCACAAAGTTATTGCTGACCACCATCAGCCCCAGCAGCGCCGGGAAGTTGATAATCCCCACCACCGACAGCAGCTTGTAGAAGTTCACCCGCAGCTTATCGGTATCGTCCTGAATCTTGGCAAATGCCGGGAACAGCACGCGGGTGATGATCGGATTGAGCTTCATCGGCGGCACCACCGCCACGTTGTACGCCAGGTTATAGCCCCCCGCGACGCTGGCGCCAAGAATACGCGCCAGGGTCAACGTCGAAAGGTTAGTGTTGACGTAGTTGATGATGCTGTCAGCCGTCAGCCACGCGCCAAAACGCAGGTTCGGCATCACCGAGGCCAGCGAAAAATGCAGGCCCGGGCGGTAGATTTTGCGGCCAAAATAGCCAAACAGCAGTGTACGTACGGCGCTGTTCACCAGGTAACCCAGGATCGCCGTCATCGCCAGCGGCCAGAAACAGGCGCTAACGACCGTAAAGGTAAAGCCAGACAGCACCGCCGCCGTCTCAATGGAGCCAATTTTGTTGAACTCCAGCTCTTTTTGCATCAACGCGCGGAACTGCTGCCCGTGGGGGATCACCACAAACGCCAGCGACAGCGTCTTAATCAACGGTGCCAGGTCCGGGTTATGCAGCAGGCGGGCGATGGTATCGCTTAACAGAAATACTGCCACAAACACAACAATCCCCAGCCCCACGTTCAGCCAGTAGAGCGTCGTCAACTCAAGCTGACTGATTTCCTTGCGCTGAATAATCGAGTTGGCAATGCCAAAATCCGACAGCGTGTCCGCCAGCGCGATAATCACCAGCGACACGGTCAGCAGGCCAAACTGGTGGCCATCGAACAAGCGTGCCAGCACGGTCATCTGCGCCAGCCCCAGGCCAATAATCACCACCGTCGCCATCGCCGACCACTTCGCGCCGTTGAGGGTTTTCTGTCTCAGGCTCATGTCACGTCCTCAATAGGCAGCTTTGTTGACAAAGCCTTTAAACACCGTCAGGAAAACAATCCTGATATCGAGCCACAGGCTCCACTCGCGGATGTATTCAAGGTCGAACTCCACCCGTTTTTCCATTTTTTCCAGGGTATCGGTTTCCCCGCGCCAGCCGTTGATCTGCGCCCAACCGGTAATGCCGGGCTTCACTTTGTGGCGCAGCATGTAGCCTTCAATCAGCTGACGGTACTGCTCGTTATGCGCCACCGCGTGTGGGCGTGGGCCAACGATGGACATACCGCCGGTGAGTACGTTGATAAACTGCGGCAGTTCATCCAGCGAAGTACGGCGCAGGAAGTTGCCTACGCGGGTCACGCGCGGGTCGTTTTGCGTCGCCTGCTTAACCACCTTGTCGTTCTCCATCACCCGCATGGAGCGAAACTTCCACACTTTGATGGGCTTACCGTCCATGCCGTAGCGAGTCTGGCGGAAGATAATCGGCCCCGGCGAGCTCAGCTTCACCGCCAGCGCAATGCAGGCCAGCGCGGGCGAAATCAGCAGCAGAATGCACAGCGCCAGGACAATATCCTCCAGCCGCTTGATGAGGCGGTTCACGCCGGACAGCGGCGTGTCGTACAGCGGTACCAGCGGAATACCGTTCACCACCTCAACCCGTGAATGCAGAATGTTGAAGGTGAAGACGTCGGGGATCAGCAGCACTGAGCAGGTGGTATCGGCCAGATCGCGCACCAGATGCTTAATCTGGCACTCTTCCTGCATCGCCATCGAGATATAAACGTTGTGGATTTTGCCGCTACGCGCGTCGTCGCGCAGCTGCGCCAGGTTGCCCATCCAGTCGGCATTCACGCCGCCCGGCTTCGCATCGTAATAGCTGCCAATCACCTCGTAGCCCAGCCACGGCTGATTGCGGAAGCTCTCCAGCAGCGCCTGCCCTTCCGGCAGATCGCCCGCCACCGCGACATAGCGGGTGTTATAGCCACGGTGGCGTAGCACCCCCGCGCCGTAGCGAATAAACACCCGGCTGGCCAGCATGCCGATGGTGCTCAGCAGGTACCACGCCAGCCACATGCCGAAGTTGGTATTAAAATCATCGTTAAAGGCCAGCAGCCCGGCGGCAAACACCAGACTCAGCGTCCAGTTTTGCAGCAGCAGCAGCAGTTCGGTCGTCATGCGCACGCCGCGCCACGAACGGTAGAAATCGGTAATGCCGCCAATCATCTGGAAAACGACCAGCGTCACCAGCGCCATCAGCAGATGCAGGTACAAGAACGGCAGCGCGACGGCTTTGCACACCAGCCACAGGCCACCCAGCATGATGGTGATGTCAGAAAAACGCTGCACCATGGAGATTAACGATGCATTCGTTTTAGCTCGTTCGCGCTTTTTTAGAGTCGTCATCGTTGGTCCTATTCGTCATTTTCCCCTCACCCTGCTCCTCTCCCCAAAAGGGAGAAGGAATAGTCGGCTTTCTCCTTCGCCCCATTGGGGAGAGGGTCGGAGTGAGGGGCAATAATTACTGATTAAGCAGCGCCAGAATGTCCTGCGTTCGCGCCTGCATCAGCGGCGTATTCCCGCGGGACTCCACGTTCAGGCGCACCACCGGCTCGGTGTTGGAGGAGCGCAGGTTGAAGCGCCAGTCGGCAAACGCCAGGCTGATACCGTCGGTGCGGTCAATTTCCAGCGCGCTGCCGGCAAAATGCGCTTCGACGCGGGCGATGGCTTCCGACGGTGCCACCAGTTGGCTGTTGATTTCACCGCTGGCCGGAAACGCCGCCATGCGATCGCGTACCAGCTCGCCGAGGGTTTTGCCCTTCAGGCACAGCAGCTCGCTCACCAGCAGCCATGGGATCATGCCGCTGTCGCAGTAGGCAAAGTCGCGGAAGTAGTGATGGGCGCTCATCTCGCCGCCGTACACTGCGTCGTCCTGTCGCATGCGTTCTTTAATAAAGGCGTGGCCGGTCTTCGACATGACCGGCGTACCGCCCGCCGCCGTGACCACATCCACGGTGTTCCACGACAGTCGCGGGTCGTGAATGATCCGTGCGCCGGGGTGCTTCTCCAGAAACGCTTCCGCCAGCAGGCCAACAATGTAATAGCCCTCAATAAACTGCCCTTTTTCGTCAAACAGGAAGCAGCGGTCGAAATCACCGTCAAAAGCGATGCCCATATCGGCGCCGTACTTAATCACCGCCTCGCGGGTATCGGCGCGGCATTCCGGCAGCAGTGGATTAGGAATGCCGTGCGGGAAGGTGCCATCCGGCGTGTTGTGTACTTTTATCAGGCTTACCGGCACGTTGAGTGCAGCGAAGCGCGCCTCCAGCGCATCAATCACCGGGCCCGCCGCACCGTTGCCGGAATTCACCACCAGCTTGAGCGGGGTGAGATTCTTAACGTCGATATAGCCCAGCAGGTGATCAATGTAGGCATCCCGCAGATCGATTTTGCGATAGCTGCCACGCGCGGCAGGGTTCACTGGCGGAAAGTCGTTGGCCTCCGCCAGGCGCTGCACGTTGCGCAGGCCGGTATCTCCGCTGATCGGGCGCGCGCCCTCGCGCACCAGCTTCATCCCGTTGTAATCCATAGGGTTATGGCTGGCGGTGACTTCAATGCCGCCGTCAATGCCAAGGTGGAAGGTGGCAAAGTAAATCTCTTCGGTGCCGGACAGGCCAATATCCAGCACGTCGACGCCCGCATCACGCAGGCCGTTAGCCAGCGCCAGCTTCAGCGCTTCGCTGGTCAGGCGCACGTCACCGCCCAGCACGATCGTTTGCGGTTTCAGGTATTCACCGTAGGCGCGACCAATGCGCCAGGCGATGTCTTCATTCAGCTCTTCGCCAAGCTTGCCGCGGATGTCGTAGGCTTTAAAACAGGTTAATTTTTTCATGTTGTACCTTTTGTAGGTAATAGAGCACCTGTCCAACCGTATAAATGGACATAAACTTAATTAACTATTCTGGAGAAGATGAAAAACTATTTAATCAAATTTAATTACAGATAATCACTCGTGGAAAATCTTACAATATCATCTTCTTCAAGATATGTTCCTGAACGAACTTCAATCATTTCAAGGGGTACTTTACCCGGATTAAGAAGACAATGAGCCGTTCCCTGTGGGATATAAATAGATTGGTTCTCACATAATAAATGGGTACTACTATTAATAGTTACCTCTGCTGTACCCGCCACAATAATCCAATGCTCTGCACGATGATGATGCATCCGCATTTCAAAGCCACTTCCAGGTTTAACTGTGATTCGTTTAACCTGGTAGCGATTTCCATCATCTATCGAGTCATATTTGCCCCAAGGGCGATAAACCTCACGGTGAATATGATGCTCATTTCTGCCTTCAGCTTTGATTCTTTCAACGATCTTTTTTACATCCTGAACTTCGCTTTTGTTGGCAATCAATACGGCATCTTTCGTTTGTACAACAATGAGATCTTTCACCCCTACGGTCGTTACCAAACCAGACTCAGCATATACATAGCTATTTTCGGTGTTATGGCTGATCACATCGCCGTGCTGGACATTGCCCTCAGAGTCATGATGGCTAATTGCCCAAAGGGACGACCATGAGCCGACATCGCTCCATCCCACGTTCATAGGCAACACCACAGCATCACTCGTTTTTTCCATAACGGCATAATCGATTGATTCATCAGGGCACATCTCAAAAGCCATTTTATCCACGCGGATAAAGTCATTATCAATTTCGGCGTTAGCCACGGCCTCCTGGCATGCCTGTAAAATATCCGGTCGATATTTTTCCAACTCCTCCAGATAACGCCTGGCCTGGAATAAAAACATACCGCTATTCCAATAGTAATTTCCACTTGACAGGTATCTTTCTGCCGTTTTCTGATCGGGTTTTTCAACAAAAGCCGCAACATCAAACGCTACAGAATCCACGTTTATTTCTGTACTATTAACATCGCCACGAAGAATATATCCATATCCTGTTTCAGGGGCATCTGGAACTATGCCAAAGGTAACTAATTTACCATTTTCAGCCAATGGAATTGCAGAGTTCACTGCGTCCTGAAATGCTTTTCGTTCCTCCACAACATGGTCTGCTGCAAGAACAAGCAGCAATGGGTTATGGTCAGGTTCGTTTTTACACGCTATCAATGCGGCTAAAGCAATAGCTGGAGCAGTATTACGAGCTGCTGGCTCAAGAATCACATTTCCGGTTAATTGGCCTACATTCTGTAATTGCTCCGCAGCAATAAAACGGTGTTTTTCATTACAAATAACAAACGGTGGTACGCAGTCTAATCCATGCAGTCGACCGATCGTCGATTGAAGCATAGACCCCTCGCCATTAATGCTTAAAAATTGCTTGGGATATAGCGTTCTGGATAATGGCCATAATCGACTCCCGGAACCACCAGCAATGATAATTGGATAAAGTTTATTCTGATTCATAATCATTCCTGCATATCCGAAATAAATTTATTAAGAATGCTTTCCTTATCGAAGGCATTCTCTGCATAGGCTTGAGCGACAGTATTATTTACAGGGTATTTCAATGCCAATTCGATACCGTGGATCAACGCGTCAACGGATTCTGGTTCTACGCACACCGCAATACCGGGATGTTTTTGACAAAGGAGTCCAAGTTCAGTGTCTGATTCTGCAGTAATCACAGAATTACCGCCAACAGCTAAAATATTGGTCAATTTCGAAGGTAACACGGCATCAGCAGCACCTCGCCGCTGAATAATCAAATGGCAATCCGCCATTTTAAGTAATGCGGGTAAAAATTCATAAGGTTGTAGCGGATAGAATTTAACATTTGTCAATTCACGATCAGCAACCATTTTTTCAATTTTATTTTTACCGCCTCCTTCACCAACAATAACAAATACCCACGGTGTATCCAGCTTACGCGCAGCAGCCTCAACGATAATTTCCATACCCTGTTTTTCGCCGATATTTCCAGAATAAAGAATTATCTTTTTATTTTTTGGAAGATTAAGCTGTTGCCTCATTGATTCAATATCGGTTGAACAAACCTGACGGAAGCGCGAAACCTCAGTCCAATTAGGAAAGAAAATGATTTTGTCTTGCGGCACACCTTTATCTTGTGCCTTTCTCATCATGGCATGAGAGATAGTTGAAATATAATCGACGCCAAGTAAACCAGTACGTTCAAACGCGCTGGCAAGACGTGCCATATTTCCTGTCTTTCTCTTTCCTGAAAATCGCAGTCCGATCATCGCGTCAACCTCATAATCCTGAATATGTAATAAGGTTTTCGCGCCCGTTAGCTTAGCCAGAAGACGCATCCCCGGAGTACAAAACAACGTTGGTATGACGCCGATAATCAAGTCAGGTTTCCAGCCTCGTTGTGCCAGTAATGGGAAGATGCTGCTTACTGCAAAACTGCTGAGATGTAACATCCGCTTCAGCATTGTTAGCTTTTTCGGGACATAAATCGGGCATCTCCAGACAATAGAATCGCCTTCCTCGCGACGATACTGCCATGAAGAATACGCCTGATGTACACGCCACTCTGGATAATAAGGCGGGGCTGTAATAACACGTACATCATGCCCTTTATTTACCATCCATTCGACCATCTCCCCGGTATACTTGCCGATCCCAGTAAGTTCCGGTGAATAATTGATGCCATACACAAGAATCTTCATAGTCCAAATACCTGATGCTGAAGATTTTTATCAAAATAGGCCCGCGTATTCTCATGAACGTTCTCATCGGTAAGCAACTCTGCGGCAGTCATCCACCGCCATGAATCATGCTGACCCGACGGAAAGTACCTCTGTCCGGTATTAATTTTAAGACGAAAGCCAAGCACAATATAATGAGTAGTAAACTCAGAAGAAGAAAAATTATCATTATAAAAATGCTGCCATACCCCAAAAAAATTTCCATCTAAAATAGAAAATCTTTGATTTAATTCCTCTTCGGCAAGACGAGTGAAGGCAAAACTTAGATCTTCATCTTTTAACACTCTACCGCCAGGAACAAACCAATACCCTTGAGCAGGTCTATTTTTTCTTCGGCCAACAAGAAATTCTCCTTGTTCATTTTCAAGAATAAAATCAATTGAAATAAGAGGGGTTTTACTGACAACCTGTGAAAACTCTTCTGGATTAAGAAACATTACTCCCCCCTGAATTGATGCTGATTATCAAGGAACCATCGGTAGGTTAAGATGAGCCCCTGTTCAAGAGCAATCTCATGATGCCAACCCAATTTTCTAAGACGGCTAACATCAAGTAGTTTACGTGGCGTGCCATCAGGCTTAGAAGGATCAAATTTAATTTCACCTTGAAATCCTACTACTTTCGCAATGGTGTCCGCGAGTTCGCGGATCGTACAATCTTCGCCAGTGCCAACATTTACATGTGACAACATCGGATTTGTTTGTTCCTGCCAAACTTCATCATCAAGTTCCATAACGTGAATACTTGCTGCCGCCATATCGTCAACATGCAAAAATTCACGCATTGGTTTTCCACTTCCCCAAACCACCACGGTCTTATCGTTACGGTACACCGCGTCATGAAAACGACGTAATAGTGCAGGAATCACATGAGAATTATGTAAGTGGAAGTTATCATTTTGCCCATACAGATTTGTTGGCATCACCGAGCGATAATCTCGACCATATTGGCGATTGTATGATTCACATAATTTTATCCCGGCAATTTTAGCAATTGCATAAGGCTCATTTGTGGGTTCTAACGTTCCTTGTAGAAGTTCGCTCTCCTTGATCGGCTGCTCCGCAAATTTAGGATAAATACATGAAGAACCAAGAAAAAGAAGTTTCTGAACATTAAAACTATGCGCCGCATGGATAATATTATTTTCCATCATCATATTTTCATAGATGAAATCTGACGGATAAGTATTATTAGCCATAATCCCACCCACCTTTGCCGCTGCAAGGTATATTTCATCCAACTGTTCGCTCGCGAAAAACTCATTCACAGCGCGGGTATCCAATAGATTAAGTTGCTCACGACTGCGTACAACAAGCTCTATATCTTCACGTTCAGAAAGTTGTCGATAAATAGCAGATCCCACCATGCCGCGATGACCAGCGATATAAACACGTTTCTTATTCATAATCAGCTCCCTACCGCAATCGCAACGTCATAACCATGTGACTTTAAGAGTGAGTATTTCTTCGCCGCCTCAAGATCCTTAGCCACCATTTCAGACACCATTTCCTGCACGGTCGTTTCCGGCTTCCAGCCCAGCTTCTCATGCGCTTTGGTTGGGTCGCCGAGCAGGGTTTCCACTTCCGCCGGACGGAAGTAGCGTGGATCGACCGCCACCATCACATCACCCGGCTTCACGCCCGGCGCATCATGGCCAGTCACGGAAACCACGATGCCTTTCTCTTCAACGCCCTTCCCTTCGAAGCGCAGTTTGATGCCCAGCTGAGCCGCCGCCATTTCGACAAACTGACGTACCGAATACTGCACGCCGGTGGCAATCACGAAATCTTCCGGATGGTCCTGCTGCAGCATCATCCACTGCATTTTGACGTAGTCTTTCGCGTGGCCCCAGTCACGCAGGGAATCCATGTTGCCGAGGTACAGACACTTCTCCAGACCCTGAGCAATGTTGGCAATCGCGCGGGTGATTTTGCGGGTGACGAAGGTTTCGCCGCGGCGCGAAGATTCATGGTTAAACAGAATGCCGTTACAGGCGTACATGCCGTAGGATTCACGGTAGTTGACGGTGATCCAGTAGGCATACAGTTTGGCCACGGCATACGGCGAGCGCGGATAAAACGGCGTGGTCTCTTTCTGCGGAATTTCCTGCACCAGGCCATACAGCTCAGAGGTTGACGCCTGATAGAAACGGGTTTTCTTCTCCAGCCCCAGGAAGCGAATCGCCTCCAGCAGGCGCAGCGTTCCCATGGCATCCACATCGGCAGTATATTCCGGAGACTCGAACGACACGGCGACGTGGCTCATCGCCCCGAGGTTATAGACTTCATCCGGCTGTACTTCTTGCAAAATACGCGTCAGGTTGGAGCTGTCGGTTAAATCGCCGTAGTGCAGATGGAACTTCGGATTACTGCTGTGCGGATCCTGATAGATGTGATCGACACGTTCGGTATTAAAGGAGGAAGCACGGCGCTTGATCCCGTGAACTTCATAGCCTTTCTCCAGCAGCAGTTCCGCCAGATAAGAACCGTCTTGCCCCGTTACGCCGGTAATAAGTGCAACTTTTGACATGCTATTTTCCTCAATTTGTCCCGTTTAGGGATTCACTTTCTCTACGCGCTCACGCGTAACCACTGCGGGATTGCCACGGCAAATCGTATTTGCCGGTAGCGATTTAAATACACTGCTGCGGGCACCGACGATCGTGCCATGGCCAATCGTTATACCGGGTGCGACAAAAACATCCGTTGCCAGCCAGCATTTTTCACCGACCACAATTGGCGCAGCGTTAATATCAAAATGCGCGCTTTGATAATCATGACTGCCGGTGCATAAATAACATTTTTGCGATACGACCGAATTCGCCCCAAGGGTAATGTTCCCAAGGGTATATAACACCGCGTCATCCCCCACCCAGGCGTAATCACCAATGGTTAATTTCCACGGATAGGTAATTTTCACCGACGGGCGAATCACTACGTTTTTTCCTATTTTCGCGCCAAACAGGCGTAATAAAAATGCACGCCAGCGATACAGAATCTGTGGCGACCACGCAAATAATGTTGCCTGTACCGCCCACCAGATTTGAACTTTAATGCCCCCGGCACCGCGAAAACCTTTCGGTACTGAAAATCCTGATAATTCCTGCATCCTGACCCCTTATGCTTTGTGATATAAGGCTTTGGTTTTACCGGTCGTGCGCAGGCGTAATAAATATGATAATTCCGTCAACAGCGTCGGCATTCGCAATATATCGCGCTGTACCTTTTTGGCATCCTGGCACAGTTGCATATTATTCGTGGTGGAAACACCGCCCATGGAAAATTCGGACACCAGCCCTTTAATACGCTTAAAGGTATAGCCTGATTTATACATCCGGGCAGCCAGCGCATAGTCAGAAGAAACGCGGTACTGCACATCGTACGGATAATGTTGTAAGCCACGCAGCGGGAAGAAAATCGCCTGATGGCTCGCCGGTAGGCTGTGATAAATGTACCAGCCGCGCTTTGCGCTGCGCCGGATACGATGACCGTCGCCGAAGTCCAGCATCGCGTCGCCGAGGTACATCGCATCATCGTTTTTAGCGCGCAGCTGGCGGACAAACTGCGAAACGTCAGGATGGAAACTGTCGCCGGAGTTCAGGAACAGAACAAACTTGCCCTGCGCCATGCGGATGCCTTTATTCATCGCATCGTACAGCCCTTTATCCGGCTCGCTGATGTAGCGTAATCGGTACTGGCCATTGCGTTTCTCAAGAAATTCCGCCGTCCCGTCCTGTGAGCCGCCGTCGACGACAATCCACTCAAAGGTGAGGCTCGGATCGTTCGCCAGATGCGCCAGCGAACGCCAGGTTTTGACCACTCCGTCTACGTTACGAAACGCCACGGTTACCACGCTCAACAACATGTTTCACCTCATCGACTGTCGGCAATATTCAGCGCTTTACGCAGAATAAAAGGACAAACAATTAAAAATGCATATTCCGGGCTAAATATCGAACCGGTAAAAAACAACGATATCGGCGTAAAAAGATACAGCTGCACAGAAAAATTACGATTATTCCCAAATGCGTTAATGAACATTTTAAAGACGTAATATAGATAACCGGCAGTTAATACCACAGCAAACCAGGAAAAATAAATCATTAACAGATACAAACCATTGTCTATGGTTTTACCGACATCCGCACCGTTAAATATTCCGAATGATGCCACATATTCGTAAAGTGAACCAAAACGCACAACCCCATCAACGCTGGTTAATGAATAGCCGACCATCACCAGCGGACCTATAATACGATAATATGACGATGAGCCTTCCGTACCCAAATCGCCAATACGTTCCGCAATATACGGGAACGCAAATACCAGGCCGATAAAAAACGCCCCTAATGAGATAATCGCCAGCGGCAACTTTTTCTTAATCGCCTCTTTGTTCAGATACTGAAAAGCCCACTCAAGCAGGTAAAACAGAATAAATGTCATTACCCCTGAAAAGGACCCGGAAAGAATTATCCCTGCCATAATCATAGCATCAGACTTTGGCGTTTTGATACCAAACTGTTTGATGCAGAGCCAAATTGAGATTAATGCCAGAGCGAAGAATGCGGGTTCAAAATATAGCGCAGTGGTTCGCTTTCCGCCGAATTTGATAAAATTCAGAACATAGCTATTGCTGTAAATAAGATATTTGGAAATTGTCGCAATCAGGCTGCTGCCGCCGGTTAAAATAATCTGCGCCATCTCCAGCGCCGCCAGCATCACCACCAGGGTAATCACCACGTAAAAGAAGCGCAGAATTTTGCGGTGGTTATGCGGTGAAATGGTTTTAAAGCGAATGCTCCAGACCATACCGATGATAATCACGATATAGACAAACAGCATCGTCGACGTGACGTACTTACCGGGATCCAGCGATTGGCCAAAGGCGTAGTTGAACAGCGTGAGCGCGACGCCGATACCAAGGGCAATCATCAGCTTTTTGAGATTGATGCGCTCAACAAACAGCAGCAGCAGCGCCGGCAGAAAGGTCACGATGGTAATCGGGAAACTTTCCCCGAGCTGTGCCAGCTTGACGTTGACCAGCAAGTAAATAAGCGGCAGCAGCAGATAGCTACAGACTCTGATAGAACGAGACATATTCCTCCAGCATCTGTTGTCCGCTATAGGCCTTGCGGCTGCGCGCGCTAAAGTTTTCCAGTGACGTGCCAAAGATGGATTCGGCGATCTCCGCTTTCGGCTGCTGCACCAGCGTCAGTACGTCGGTCTCATCCACCGTTCGGCCACCGGATTTCGCCAGCACCTCTTTTGCCGCCTCGCTGTGGGTGGCAATCACCGGCACGCCGATGGACAGTGCTTCGCACAGAATCAGCGGGTAGTTATCCACCCGCGAACTGAACAGCAGTGCGTCCAGTGGATTCAGTTCACTCATTAGCTGACGCTTATCGGTCAGAAAGCCGTGGTTCACCACGTTACTGCCGGAAAACGGCGAGAATTTGCCGAAGGTATGCACCTCGACCTTGTCGCCAAGGGCGATGATGTCACGCACCAGCTGCTGGTTCGTTTTACCGTCATAACGCAGATCGTGGGCCACCACGGCGATTTTAGGACGCGATGAATGGCGTTTTACCGGCGTCAGCTCGGCCAGAATGGCCTCAGTGGCAACATCGATACCGTTATTAATAATCTGGCAGCGCCCGATACCGTAGAGGCCGTTAAATGCATCGGCAACGTGCTGGCTGGGCGAAATAAAGCGGCAGCCGAGCGCCAGCATCTGGCGGAATAGCCGGCGTTTTTCCTCTACCTGCTGATGCGCACGGTCGACCTTCACCGGCGGATAGTTGCCGAGCGTCGGGCACTTCTGACAGCCGGTTTTCCAGCCATCACAGCCATCGGTAAACGCGCAGCGCCCCGTAACGCTCCAGTGATCGTGCAACGTCCAGATAAGCGTGACATCGCGTTTATGCGCCCTCAACCGGGTGCAGAAGTTCACCACCTCCGCCAGATTCAGCCAGTAGCTGTGCATCACGTGAAAATGCAGCACCACCGGCCCTTCGATTTCGCTCACCTGGCGATACAGATTGTTCAGGTTGCCGAACAGATCGCGGTTAAACAAACGGAACAGCGCCAGGTTCGCCATCGACGTTAGTCGCCCGGTCTGCTTGACCACCTGCGGATAACAATCGTGGCTCACGCTCTTTTTGCCGCCCTTGCCGTAACCGTAGATAAATTTCGACGCCAGCCCCTGGCGCAGCGCGCGCTGATGCAAATCCAGCGCTACGCCCGCCGCACCGCCTTCGGCCAGGCGGACGTTAAATTGCATAATTTTCATTTGATGACCTTGACTCGCGCTTTTTCGCCGGTAACCAGCGCGTGGTCGGGAATGTCGTCCAGCACGACGCTCCCCGCGCCAATAGTGACGTGATTGCCAACGGTGATGCCACCAATGATGACCACGTTGGCCCCCAGCTCGACGCCGTTGCCGAGCGTCGGACAGGCCAGGCTTCCCGGACCTCGATTGCCGAGGGTGACGCCATGGCGGATGGTGAAATCGTCGCCGGCCACGACGTTTTTATTGATAACCACCGCGTAGCCATGGTGGATGGTGAAACGTCGGCCGATGGTCGCTGCCGCCTGAATTTCGTAACCAAACACACATTCGGTTATCAGCCGATACAGCACCAGCACCGGCGCGGCCCACAGGTTGTTGAGGATGTTTTTTTTGCGCCACACCGAGCAAAAGTGGGCGATGCGATAGGCGATAACCATGCCGCACGGGCGCAGGCTCCAGCCGTTTGCGCGTAAATCTTCCAGTAGCATTATTTACTCCGCAGTCCGTCAACCCAGCGCTTTCCGTTACGTACCGACAGCAGCGTCAAAAACGTTTTCCATGTCATGCGTTTATTACGAATCTGATACAGCGTAAACAGCTGATATTTCTTGCTGGCGCGGTCAAACCTGGCTTTGTGTTTGCGGTAGAAACGGAAGTAGCCCGAGAACTTCTTCGGCGATGAGGTAATCTGCATTTCGCCGTGATTAATGTGCAAAATCTGCGTTGCCGCTTCAATTTTCCACGGCTCACCGTAGGCCATGACCATGCGCAGAAAGATGTCATAGTCCTGCGCCGCCTTGAGTTCGGTATCAAAAAGGCTCTCTTTAAAACGCCAGGCCCAGCTAAACACCTGATTACCGACGATGTTGCGCTTATAGAACAGCTGACGGGAGAACGGCGACTTGGGGTACAGCGGCAGGCTGGCCGGCTGCGAGTAAACTTCGCCTTCGCAGACGTAGTCATTGGCATATAAAAACGCGTGATTCATCAGCTGATGCTTATGCTCAAGGAACAGCGACAGTCGGTTCGGCGTCCACTCATCGTCGTCGTCGATGCCGGTAATAAACTGCCCTTTGGCCTGCAAAATTGCCTGATTGCGCACCGCGCAGGCGCCGCTGTTAATAGCGTTACGCGTATACTGCACGCGGCTATCGTTTAGCCCGTCAACGTATTGCTGGAGCTGCTCATACTGGCTGGAACAATCATCGACGATAATCATTTCCCAATGGGGGTAGTCCTGACGGAGAACAGATTTGATGGCGCGAATCGCCAGCTGCTGTCGGTTCCAGGTCGGCATATAGATAGAGATCAACGGGTTGTCTATTGTCATGGTATATCCCTGAATAGGCAGTTGAGCGGTTATTCCCCTCACCCAGGCCCTCCCTCCACAGGGGTAAGGGTCGGGATGAGAGGGAAAAGACTATTTCGAATCCGACTGATACTCATACTCGTAGTAGCCGTAATCCTGATAACCGGTGGCACGGCGGAAGATCGAGTTAAGAATCACCCCTTTGACGACAATGCCGTTTTGCTCAAAGCGGCTCAGGCTGGTCTCCACCTCTTTCAGCGTGTTTACCGCGTAGCGCGTCACCATCAGCGTGGTGCCCGCATGGCGGCCCACGATAGCGGCATCGGTTACGGCAAGAATCGGTGGGGTATCAATCAGCACCAGGTCGTAGTTCGCACTCGCCCATTTCAGCAGTTCGCTAAAACGCTCGGCCATCAGCAGTTCAGACGGATTCGGCGGGATCTGTCCACGCGGCACGAGGTCAAGATTTGTGACCGCGGTTTTCTTCACGCAGTGCTCAATCGCCGTTTTGCCCACCAGCACCTCTGAAAGGCCGTTATCATTAGCGGTGCCAAGCAGCTCGTGGGCGTACCCTTTACGCATATCGCAGTCGATCATCAGTACCCGTTTATGGGTCTGGCTAATGACCGCCGCCAGGTTGGCGCAGACGAAGGTTTTACCGATAGACGGGCTGACCCCGGTCATCATCAGCACGTTGTTAGACGCCTGCATCATGGCGAAATGCAGACTGGTACGCAGGCTGCGGATGGCCTCAATCGCCAGATCGGTCGGGTTGCCCACCGCCAGCAGTTGGCTTTGTTTGTAGCGCTTCACGCCGTTCACGCTTTTGACGCTATCGCGCGATTTCTGCCATTCCGACAGCGGGATGCTCGCATAGACGTTGATACCGCGCTCTTCCAGCGTCTGCGGGCTTTCAATCCCTCGGTTAAACAACGAGCGCAGCAGTACGCCGACAATCGACAACATCAGGCCGAGAATAATACTGCCCAGAACGATCAGCGCTTTCTTCGGCTTCACAACCCCCGGCTGAGCGATCGCCGGATCGACGATGCGCACATCGCCGACGGTGCTGGCGCGGGTAATTTTCAACTCCTGCTGTTTATTCAGCAGCTGCATATAAACCTGTTGACCAGACTCGACGTCGCGGGTCAGGCGTACGATTTCCTGCTGGGTTTTCGGCATTGCCGTCACCCGTTTGCTCAGCTTCGCCTTTTCTTCTTCCAGCGCACGGCGCTTTTCCAGCAAAGTACGGTAGGCCGGGTGAATACGGGTATAAAGCTTGGAGATTTCCGCTTCGCGGAAGGTCAGTTCGTTCAGTTGGGCATCGATGTTAACCATCGAGTCCAGCACCGACTTCGCCTCCAGCGGCAGGTCAACGGAGTCTTTCTGCTGACGGTAGGCGTTGAGCTTGTTCTCCGCGACATCCAGCTGACTGCGCACCTGCGGCAGCTGGACTTCAAGGAACTCGAGACTTTTGGCCGCTTCTTCCGATTTACGTGCCACGTTTTGCGCGACATAGTTATGGGCGATGGTGTTGAGGATGTCGCGGATCCGATCCTTATCCTCCCCCACCATCGTCAGCGTCAACACGCCGGAATCTTTGCCATCTTCCGTCACGCTCAGGCTGTTTTGCAGCGTGTTAATCATCCCCAGCGTGGAGTACTTAGTGACGGTAAAACGCGCGCCCTCACGGGCGGTAATCCCGGCGACTACCAGCGATACACCATCTTTATTTAACGCTTCCCCCACTTTGCCCTCTGCGCTAAAGCCGTCATCATTGCTCAAGCGGTAGGCGGTGGGGCTCAGGACTTCCAGCGTAAACGTGCTGTCGGCCATCGCGACCGGACGATTGAAGGTCGTGACTTTCACCGTCTCATTCTGGCGTCCCATCAACCGCTCCCACCCGGCCCCGATGACAGGCAAGGTGTTCTTGCTGACTGCGATGTCCAGATCCAGATCGTCAACGGTTTTGCCCAGCACCAGGCGGGAGGTAATCATCTGGATTTCCGCCTCAGAGGCCGGGGGTTTGCTGGTCAGCGCGTTGCTGATATCCTGCACCAGCGCGCTGCCCTGATTTTGTTCAATACGCACCAGCGCATCGGCGCTGTAAATCGGCGTCGCGAACAGGGTGTAGATAATCGCCGCCACGGCAAACGCCGCGGTAACGCCAATAACCCACCACTTTCCCTCAACAACGGTGCCCACCAGGCGGCCAATATCAATCTCATCACCGCCCGAAGCCGGCGGACTTATCTGTTTTACTTTATCTGTCATGGTTATCCCTGCTGAGCTTTCAGTGCCTGCGCCCACTGGCTGGCAGACCTGTCGAGTAACTGGTACACCGCTTCAAACGCCTCCAGGCTTTTGCGATACGGATCGGGAATTTCGCGTTCGTTATCCCAATGCCCAAACAGCATCACTTTGCCGCGCATCTCGGGCGCCATTTCATGCAGGGTGGCAACGTGACGTTTCTCCATCGCCAGAATCAGATCGTAATCCCGACACATGCGCCCGGAGAGCTGCCGCGCACGGTGCCCCTCAAGTGAAACCGCATGTCCGGCAGCAACGCTGGCGGCACGCTCATCCGCCGCTTTGCCCACCAGCGCCCCCAGCCCCGCCGACTCGATGGTCATCGTCGGCAGATGACGGCGCAACAAGCGTTCCGCCGTCGGGGAACGGCAGATGTTCCCCACGCACACCACAAGAATTTTGTTAAACATGATGGTTACCAGGTATGAATGTCTTTCGCCGTGTCGGTCATGTAGCGAACGCCACTGATGGTCGGCAACAGTTGGTTGATCAGACGGTTCCAGCGGGCAACCGGTGCGGTCGTGACGTAAACCACGTCGTAAGGCTGCAGCACAAAGTTGGTCGCCATCACCAGCGAGGTCGCATCGGACATATCAAGCTGATAAATATTGGCCATTTTGCCGCCGTTACCCGCTTTGGTTGGACGAATCACGAAGATGCCGCTGGCGTCGGAGGTGGTCAGGTCGATCCCCTCGGCCTGGCCAAGCGCTTCGGTGAGCGTCATGCCGCTGAAGTCCATTTTGAGCGTGCTCTGTTTTTTCACTTCGCCCATCACGAAGACTTTCAGATCATCGTTGCGCGGGACGAACAGAATATCGCCCGGGTAAAGCAGCCGGTTCTGGCTCAGATCGCCGTTTTGCATCAGCGCCTGTACCGAGATGCGCTGCTCTTTGCCGTCATGCGTCAACACCACGTTGCGCCAGTCCGCCAGCTCGCTCAGTCCGCCCGCGGCGTTAAGCGCATCCAGTACGGTCAGCGGTACGTTGGTGATCGCCTGCTGTCCGGACTTGTTCACCTGCCCGGAGACATACACCTTTTGCGAGCGGAAGGCGGCAACGTTCACATCCACCTGAGGATCGGTAATGTAGGCGGCGAGACGTTGGGTGATGGTCTGACGAATTTCCGCCAGCGTGCGGCCTTTAACCTGCACCTTGCCAATGTAGGGATAGAAAATAGTGCCATCCGGCTGTACCCAGTTGCCGGTGTCGCTGGAACTACGATACTGCCCCGCCGGCGTCGTCAGCTCGGGGTGATCCCAGACGGTGACGTTCAGCACGTCGCCGGAGCCTACGCGGTACTGGTAATTGCTTAACTCCTGATCCAGCGACATGTTCGGCTGCGCGACGTTGGGACGCGGGCGTAATTGTTCAATCAGGCGCGGGGTCAGCGGATAAACATTCACCATCCGGCCAATGTCATAATCAGCATCCTGCTGCTTAATCACATCTTTTCCGTAGGTAGACATATTGCTGCCGGGAAGGATGGTGCAGCCACTCATCAAGGTTACCGACACCAATAATGGCATCAATTTTAGTTTGGATTTCATCATTGATTATTTATCACTTTGGCAGAAAATTATCCTGTGCGAATTAAATTAATCCGTACTCTTTGATTACCTTTAAATCCACGATGCCGATATTCCCCATGAAATGTAATTGGCATATATCCTAAAAAGACAGGGATTCATCCGCAGGCTATTGACAGAATAATTCAGGCTTTGCGTCACGCCTTCAGGCACGCTACCGCCCTTGGCTTCCAGCTACCAATTCACATAAAATTCATATTGTTATAGAAAGCACGGTCATTGCGAAATGAGCAGAAAATATTCCTGGATATATAATTACAGGAATTATCTCATCCGCATGACTATTTTATGCCGTACGTAAATGATTATTCCATTCAGCGTCGGAAGAATTGTTGCAGCTAAGTGAATAGCAGGCAAGGTTACCGCTGCTTAAAAAATATTTTTAAGAATAATATTAAGACCTAATAACGTTGAAGTTTTAGGATTTTCTTTATATTGACAATATAGGCTATTTATCTTTTTCGTTATTTATTTTAATTCAATTCAGCCGATTATTTTCGTCATATCCATAAGGTTTATCGTGATAAATCACCGGCAGACGTTGCATTTTGCCGCGGCTTTATCCATGATCAAATCGTCTTGTAACATAAGGTTTTAACCAACGTATGGAATGGATTGCCGATCCCTCTATTTGGGCGGGACTCGTGACGCTGGTCGTCATTGAGCTGGTTCTCGGAATTGATAATCTGGTGTTTATCGCCATCCTGGCGGAAAAACTGCCGCCTGCCCAGCGCGACCGGGCGCGCGTCACCGGGCTGATGCTGGCGATGGTCATGCGCCTTCTGCTTCTGGCCTCTATTTCGTGGCTGGTCACCCTCACCAAGCCGCTGTTTAGCCTCCGCGACTTCACCTTCAGCGCTCGCGATCTGATTATGCTGGTCGGCGGCTTCTTCCTGCTGTTTAAGGCTACGGTGGAGCTCAACGAGCGTCTGGAAGGCAAAGACAGCGATAGTCCAACGCAGCGGCGCGGAGCACGTTTCTGGCCGGTCGTTTTGCAAATTGTGGTGCTGGATGCGGTCTTCTCGCTCGATTCGGTGATCACCGCCGTCGGGATGGTTGACCATCTGGCGGTCATGATGGCTGCGGTCATTATCGCCATCAGCCTGATGCTGCTGGCCAGCAAGGCGCTGACCCGCTTTGTGAACAGCCACCCCACTATCGTTATTTTGTGCCTGAGCTTCCTGCTGATGATCGGCTTTAGCCTGGTCGCGGAAGGCTTCGGCGTCATCATTCCGAAAGGCTACCTGTACGCTGCGATTGGTTTCTCGGTGATGATCGAGTTTCTCAACCAGCTGGCAATCTTCAACCGACGCCGCTTCCTGAGCGCCAATCAGTCGCTGCGCAGCCGCACCACCGATGCGGTGCTGCGTTTATTAAGCGGCAAAAAAGAGGATGCTGAACTGGATGCTGGCACCGCATCGCTGCTGGTCGATCAGGATGACCAGCAGGTCTTTGACCCGCAGGAACGACGGATGATTGAGCGCGTGCTCAATCTCAATCAGCGCACCGTCAGCAGTATTATGACCTCGCGCCATGATATTGAGCATATCGACCTTAGCGCCCCGGAAAGCGACATTCGCGCCCTGCTGGAAAAAAACCAGCATACGCGTCTGGTGGTCACCGGCGGCGAAGATGAAGAAGACCTGCTCGGTGTGGTGCACGTTATCGATCTGCTGCAGCAGTCGCTGCGCGGCGAACCGCTGGATCTGCGCGTATTAATCCGCCAGCCGCTGGTCTTCCCGGAAGCGCTGCCGCTGCTGTCGGCGCTGGAGCAGTTCCGCAACGCGCGGACCCACTTCGCCTTTGTGGTGGATGAGTTCGGTTCCGTTGAAGGGGTGGTCACCTTAAGCGACGTGACGGAAACCATTGCTGGCAATCTGCCTAACGAGGCGGAGGAGATTGACGCCCGCCACGATATTCAGAAAAATGCCGACGGCAGCTGGACGGCCAACGGCCACATGCCGCTGGAAGACCTGGTGCAGTATGTGCCGTTGCCGCTGGATGAAAAGCGCGAGTATCACACCATTGCCGGGCTGCTCATGGAGCATCTGCAGCGCATTCCTAAAGCCGGCGAAGAGGTACAGATTGGCCGGTGGACGCTGAAAACCTTACAGGTTGAGAGCCACAGGGTGCAAAAAGTCCAGATTATCCCGCAGCCGCAGGAAGAGTGGGATTACGAAGTGTAAAGTGCGTTTCCGGCGTCGCGCGGTTGAACGCTGCGACGCCGGGTTAACGGCAGCGGGTTAAGGCTGATTTAACAGCTGTTTGACGTCCTTACCGGACTGCGTATTTTTATTACGCTCCGCCCAATCATTTAAGCGGCGTTTCGCTTCGTTTTGCAGCTGGCGACGCAGAATTTGATCAACCTGCAGGCTGTAATTTAGCGCCTCCCACTTACCGTAAACGCGCAGTGGGATGGCCGTCGATTTCAGAATATCGATGAGTCGGCCCTGACCCTGCCAGCCGTCAACAACCTGAATACCAAACTGCATGTCACCTTCTTCTTTCACCAGATTGAGCGTCCCTTTACCGGTTAACTGAATCAGCGACGATTTGCCCTGCAGGTTATTGAGCGTCAGCACGCCGTTATCGAGATCGATGTCGGTGCTCATTTCATCCAGACGCGTAGCGTTGTCATCGTTCTCCTGCGCGCGCACGTCGGTGCTGCGCTCAACGGCCTGCTGCACCAGCTGCTGGAAGTTCAGCCCCTCGGTGCGGGTATTTTTCATCTCAAGGTTCGCCTGCCCCTGCCAGTCGCGGCGGAAGTGGTTGGCATCAATCACCGAACCGGAGAAGTCCCCTGCCAGCGACATTTTACCGGTCATGTTAATGGCGTAATTAAAGGCCTTTAACAGGCTGCCGATTTCAATATTATCGAGCTTCGGCTGGAACGTCGCCTGCGGCGTACCGTCGCGGGCGTCCAGCGTGCCCGGCAGCGAAATCTGCCCGCCGGCCAGCGAACCTTCAAGCTGGGAAACACGCAGCAGACCGCGCTGGTTATCCGCCTGGATAGCCACATCGCTGAACGGCAGACCGCGCCAGATAACCTGTTTGGCCACCATGGACAGCGTACCGCTGAACCCGGTTAAACCGCTGTAAGGCGGTACATTGACGCCGTTGGCAATCACCGGACGCGGCAGCTTCGGCGCCGACTGCGCCTGCTGCGCGCCGCCGCCACTGCCGCTGAAGATATCGGCCCGCACCAGCAGATTATCGAGATTAAGCTTGTCAGACTGCAGTTTCAGCGACCAAACCGGCGCGTCGCCGAGCACCACGCTGCCCTCGCCTGCCAGCGAGCTGTCGTTGGCCGTCATATTCAGCGCGCTGAAGCTCAGCATCTTGCTGGCTTCCTGCCAGCTGGCATTAACGCTGCCGCTGCCGCTGATACCCTGCGACGGGAGATCGGCGCCCTGCAGCTGCCAGCTGATTTGCGACAGTTGGGCCTCAAGACTTTGCGGATAGTTGCCGGCCTGAACCTGAGCGGAGAAATTAAGGGATAAATCACGCTGGTCGCGATTAATGCGACCGGAGAAATCGACGCTCGCCTGGTGATGGGCATCTTGCTCCATTTGCAGGCGGATATCGCGCACGGTGATCTGCTCGTCATCCTCATGCTGGAACACCAGCACGCTATCAACAACCTGCAGCCCGGCAACATCAAACGACCAGCCGCGCTCGCCCGGCTCCTGCGGCAGCGTGGTGCCTTGCGGTGCCACCGGTGCGTTTTGGTCGCGAATAGCTTCGGTTTGCGGCGTTAGCTGCACCACCGCACCTTTCAACATCACCTGCTTCACCTGCAGCTGATGTGAAAGCAACGGCAGCAGCGCCACGTCAAGACGCATGTTATCAGCGCGCACCAGCGGCGCGCTGGCGCCGGGCGCGGTAAGGGCCATCCGGCCGGCCAGAATGCTCAGCCGCGGCCAGACGTGCCAGCGCAGGCCGCCCTCAAGCTGCAGCTGGTATCCGCTGCGCTCGGCCACCTGCTTCACCATATAGCTGCGGAAGTCGTTAGGATTGACCAGCAGCACCAGCGATGACAGGCCGGCAACCAGTACCACCAGCAGAATCATCAGCGTCGTTAATATTCTTCTCATGGCACCCTCACCCGCGTTGCGCTGGTTCAGTCTTTATCAATACGACTGGCAACCGCACCCTGCTGATCGCGATATTTAGCGTCTTCACGACGGTTATACGGGCGATCCGCCGGACCCGACAGCGGTTCGAAGCTCAGCGCGCCAATCAGCATTCCCGGACGCAGCGCCAGCGGCAGCTTGCCGGAGTTGTAGAATTCAAGCACGATGCAGCCCGACCAGCCGGGATCGATGCGGTGCGCGGTGACGTGCACCATCAGCCCCAGACGCGCCAGCGAGGAACGGCCGTCAAGCCAGCCCACCAGATCCGCCGGCAGCGTCACCGACTCCAGCGTGACCGCCAGCGCCAGTTCACCCGGATGCAGGTAGAAGGCATCGCCTTCGGCCAGCACAATCTCTTCGCTCATTACGCGATCCAGCGCCGCGCTAACTTCCGCCTTCGGCCCGCTTAAATCAATATAGGCGGCGGTATGGCCGCTGAAGGTGCGAAACTTGTTGCCTAACCGCACGTCAACGGTGGCACCATTGATACGCTCAATCGGCGGACGCGGGTTAATCGCCAGTCGGCCTTCATCCAGCCAGGCTTCTATATCTCGGTCACACAGACGCATATCACTCTCCTTTTGTACGACTGCCCTCTTCCATCACGGTTAAGGGCCCTTATTGCACGTTACACAATTCGTGTGAGTTATTCAAAAAACTGGCTAATTTTCGCTTTCAGAATGTCGATAGCAATACGGTTTTTGCCGCCGCGCGGAACGATGATATCGGCATACTGCTTCGACGGTTCGATAAACTGCAGGAACATCGGGCGTACCGTTTTCTGATATTGCGCCATCACCGAGTCCATCGAGCGACCACGCTCGTTAACATCGCGCTTGATGCGGCGCATCAGGCAGATATCCAGCGGCGTATCAACGAAAATGGAGAAGTTCATCTCTTCGCGCAGACGCGCGTCGGTCAGCAGCAGGATCCCCTCAAGGATGATCACTTTTTTCGGTTCGATGTGGATCGTTTCCTGCGTGCGGGTGTGGTCAACGTAGCTGTAAACCGGCAGTTCAATAGGGTTGCCGCGTTTCAGCGTTTGCAGATGCTGAAACAGCAGGCTGTGGTCCATCGCGTTCGGGTGGTCGTAGTTGGTTTTAACCCGCTCTTCCATGGACAGATGACTTTGGTCTTTGTAATAGCTGTCTTCAGGAATGACACCAATGTGCTCATCGCCCACCTGCTCGCGCAGTTCGCGATACAGCGTACTAGCAATAAGACTTTTACCTGAAGCCGATGCGCCGGCAATGCCTACAATGACGCACTGATGAGACTTATCAGTCATAAATTTTGCGACCCGATTAACCTGGATGATAGGAAGGACGGCACGAATAGACAATATTATTCAAGAGGAAACGATCTGAATAGACACGTGTATCAGCGCCAAACGCGGCAATTATAGGGATTTCGTCGCAACGATACCAGTCGAATGCATCGATCGGTGATGACAAAAGATGAAACGTCCGCGCGTCGGTTTCTGCTGCGCAAGACATTGATGAAATTAATATTACGGATGTAACTAATTGACGATTATTGTCAATTAGTGTCACAGATCTGATAAATAGCGCTAAAGTTGTTGCATAATCGGCACTCATCTCGGCATGGCCGGAGAGCGGTTGCCTCCGGAAAACAGTGGTAATGAAGAAAGAAACCAGCTTTATCCCTCTCCTCCCCGCCTCGCGGCAACGCACGTTGCAGATACTGTTTGGTCTGACTGTCGTGACGTTTTTATTCACCCTGTTTTCACTGTCGTTAATGCGCGTACCCAACGAGCTCTCGCCGGTCTGGTTCCCAACGGCCATCATGACGGCGGCGTTCTACCGTTTTAACAGCACGCTGTGGCCCTGTATTGGCATCGCTGGCGTACTGGGGATCATCGCCGCTACCGCCGTTGATGGCCCTGCACAGGTCGGGCTGTTTTATCCGCTGGCAAATCTGATGGAGGCGCTGGTGGGTGCGCTACTGCTGCGCCGCTGGCTGGTGGATGATAATCCGCTGAAAAATTTAGCCGACTGGACGCAAATGGCGATTGCCGCGGCGCTGATTCCCCCGTTCCTGGGCGGCATCCTGGTCGCCAGTTGGACGCCCGGCGACAACGCTTTCCAGACCCTGGTAGTGTGGATGCTGTCGGACGCCGCCGGTGCGCTGGCGCTGGTGCCGCTGGGGCTACTGATCCGCCCGGATTATTTCCAGCGCTATCGCAACCGCACGCTGCTGGCATCAACCCTACTGACCGCCATCCTCACGCTGGCACTAAGCGTGATTGCCATGCTGTACATGCCCTGGCCGTTCACCTTCATTATGGTGCTGATGATGTGGAGCGCAGTGCGGCTACCGCGCATTGAAGCCTTCCTGATTTTTCTGCTGACCATTATGACGGTATTGACGCTCTCTGCGCAGCACCCGTTGGTGCAGGAGATCATCGTAAACACACTTAACAGCTACCGGTTAAGCAATATGCTGGGGCTGCCGTTCCTGATGGTGCTGCTGCCTACCGGCGTGATGAGTATCGCCATGTACGCGGTGTACAGCGAGCGACGCCGTATTACGGAAAGCGAAACCCGTTTTCGCAACGCGATGGAATACTCGGCGGTCGGTATGGCGGTGGTCGACGCCTATGGTCAGTGGCTACAGGTGAATAAAGCGCTGGGCGTCTTTCTGGGTTACACCCCGGACGAGCTGCATCACATGACCTTCCAGCAGGTCACCTGGCCGGAAGATTTACCGCAGGACCTGGTACAGTTAGACCGTCTGGTGCGCGGTGAAATTGAGAGCTATTCGCTGGAAAAACGCTACCGCACGCGTCAGGGTGAAGCGGTCTGGGCGCTGCTGGCGGTCTCGCTGGTACGCAACAACGACGGTACGCCGCTGTACTTTATCCAGCAGATTGAAGACATCAACGACTTGAAAAAAAGCCGCGAGGCCAACAAGCGCCTGATGGCAGAGATTACCCACAACAACGAAGCGCTGTTCCAGGAAAAAGAGCGACTGCACATTACGCTGGATTCCATTCGTGAAGCAGTGATCAGTACCGACAGCCAGCAGAACATCACCTTTATGAACCCGGTCGCCGAGAAAATCAGCGGCTGGTCGCAGGCGGAAGCCCAGGGAAAATCGCTGCGCGAGGTGCTGAATATTACCTTTGGCGATAAGGGGCCGTCGCTGGAAAATCTGTACAGCGACGAAAACCTCGATAGCGATATCGAACTGAATAAAGTGCTGCATAACCGCTACGGAGGCAGCTTCGATATTCACCACAGCATGACGCCGCTCAGCACCCAGGAAGGCGAGCATATTGGTTTTGTGCTGGTTATCCAGGACGTAACCGAGTCACGCCGCCTGCTGCGTCAGCTGAGCTATAACGCCAGTCACGATGCGCTGACCGGCCTGCCCAACCGTTCAAGCTTCGAAAGCCAGCTTAAAGCGCTGCTGACGGCGCTACCGGGCGGCCACCAATCGCACGCGTTGATCATGCTGGATCTCGACTTCTTCAAGGCGGTCAACGACAGCGCTGGCCACGCCGCCGGTGATGCCCTGCTGCATGAAATCGCCGGGCTGATGCGCTCACAGCTGCGGCCGAGCGATATTCTGGCACGCCTCGGCGGCGATGAGTTCGGCTTTATTTTGCGCCACTGCTCTACCGAGCAGGCGCTGAATGCAACCGAGCGCATTGTTGAAGCCATCAAACATTACGAGTTTACCTGGGCCGGCCGTCGGCACCGCATCGGCGCCAGTGCCGGACTGACGTTGATCCATGAGCACAACGCTCAGTTGGCCGACGTGCTTGTGCAGGCCGATTCCGCCTGCTATGCCTCGAAGCATAACGGCCGCGGCATCGTGACGGTGTACAGCCCGCCGCGTCAGGTCGGCGACCAGCCGTCTGCATACCAGATATGCAATAACGCGTAGGAGCGCCACGGCTGCCAGCGCTCGGCGTAGCGGCGAATCTGCGCGGGCGTCATACCGGGAAAGCGCTGTTTAATCAGATAATCGTCCGGCAGGAAAATATCCTGCGCCTGCCAACCGCGCAGCGCAAAGTAGTTTGCAGTCCAGCGGCCGATTCCCGGGTACTGCTGGAGCGCACGAAGCGCCTGCTCGACATCATCCGGCAGGGTCAGCGGCAGTTCGCCGCTGGCCGCCGCGCGGGCAAAATGGATTAGCGCTTCAGCGCGCTTGAGCGGCATTCCCAGCGCCTTCAGCGCCAGTGGGTCACCCGCCGCCAGCCGCTCCGGTGTAGGAAATAAAGCAAAGCCGTCCGTCTGCGCCAGCGGTTCGCCGTACAGCGCCACCACTTTTGCCGCCAGCCGCGCGGCCATTTTCACGCTCACCAGTTGGCCAAGAATCGCCCTCACGCCCTGCTCGAAGGCATCAAATGCGCCGGGCAAGCGCAGCCCCGGCCTCCCTGCCGCCAGCGCCCCCAGCGCGCGCTGCACCTGCTGCGGATCGCAGTGCAAATCCAGCAGCCTCGTGACGCCTGCTAAGGCCTCGTCCGCCACCGGCAGCAGCCCGGCGGACAGCGTCACCCGAAGCCGTTGCTGCACGTCGTCCGGCGTCATGGTGATAAGCCCACAATGTGGCCCGCAGCGCCAGCTACGGGTATAGCTGTGCGCATGAAAATGCTCGATTCCCGCAACGGCACGCGCCTGTAAAAAACCAAACATCCAGCGCCAGTCGTACGGCGCTCGCCAGGGCAGTTCAAACATCGAGTCTCCTTATCTTAAGACAACGGGCGTAGCGTGACAGCATAGCCGCTAATCAACGCGAAAACCTTGCTTTCATATTCCAGTTGCCGCCATCCCCACATTCCGCTAAAGTCGCCCCCCTTTCTTCACTGGCATGGGGATGATTGACGTGTTTATTGGTTTTGACTACGGGACGGCGAACTGCTCTATCGCCGTGATGCAGGACGGCGCGCCGCGCATGCTGATGATGGAGAACGGCAGCACCCTGCTGCCGTCGATGCTGTCAGCGCCGACCCGCGAAGCGGTCAGCGAATGGCTGTATCGCCATCATCAGGTACCGGCCACGGGCGATGAAACCCTGGCCCTGCTGCGCCGCGCGATGAACTACAACCGCGATGAAGATATCGACGTCCTGAGCAACAGCGTGCAGTTTGGCCTGGCATCGCTCAAACAGTATATCGATGACCCGGAAGAGGTGTACTTCGTGAAGTCACCGAAATCCTTCCTCGGCGCCAGCGGCCTGAAGCCGCAGCAGGTTGCCGTTTTCGAAGATTTAGTGTGTTCGATGATGCTGCATATTCGCCAGCAGGCGCAGTCGCAGCTGCAGGATACCATCGAGCAGGCGGTGATTGGCCGCCCGATTAACTTCCAGGGGCTGGGCGGCGATGAAGCCAACGCGCAGGCGGTAGGTATTCTGCAGCGTGCGGCGAAACGCGCCGGTTTCCGCGACGTGGTTTTCCAGTATGAGCCAGTAGCTGCCGGGCTGGATTTTGAAGCCAGCCTCAGCGAGGAAAAACGGGTGCTGGTGGTGGATATCGGCGGCGGGACAACCGACTGCTCGGTGCTGCTGATGGGGCCGCAGTGGCGCGCCCGTCACGACCGCGAGCAGAGCCTGCTCGGCCACAGCGGCTGCCGCGTTGGCGGTAACGATCTGGATATCGCGCTGGCGTTCAAAAGCCTGATGCCGCTGCTCGGCATGGGCGGCGAAACGGAAAAAGGCATCGCCCTGCCGATCCTGCCGTGGTGGAACGCGGTCGCGATTAACGACGTGCCGGCGCAAACCGACTTCTACAGCGCCGCCAACGGCCGCCTGCTGCGCGATCTGGCGCGTGACGCCCGCGACGCCGATAAAGTCGCGCTGCTCTATAAAGTGTGGCAGCAGCGGTTAAGCTACCGTCTGGTGCGTAGCGCGGAAGAGAGCAAAATTGCATTGTCCGAAAGCGAACACATCGCAACCTCACTGCCGTTTATCAGCGATGAACTGGCGACCGCCATCAGCCAGGACGGTCTTGAAACGGCGCTGAACCAGCCGCTGACCCGCATTCTTGAGCAGGTACAGCTGGCGCTGGAAAACAGCAGCGAAAAACCGGACGTCATCTACTTAACCGGCGGCAGCGCCCGCTCGCCGCTGATTAAGAAAGCGCTGGCCCAACAGCTGCCCGGCATTCCGATTGCCGGCGGCGACGATTTTGGCTCGGTAACCGCCGGTCTGGCACGCTGGGCGCAGGTGGTCTTCGCCTGATGGTTCGCCGTTGACTTCGTTGTTTTTTCGACCTATGGTAAAGGAATGAGGGTAAGGGAGGATTTCTCCTCCCCCTGGTGTCTTAGTAAGCCGGTAAGCTAATCACTAAGAGTATCACCAGTATGATGAAGTACCTCATCATAACCCTTTCCTTATAAAAGGCCCCTTCGTCAGGAGGGGCTTTCCTGTTTTAGCGCCCTGCTAAACGCCGCCGACGGTAGCACGTGCGGCGGCGGCGCGGTTTTTCATCGTTGGGGATTGCGAGGCGGCTCGTAAAGCTGACGCGATTCAGACGATTCCTTCCGTCTTTCATATTTCCTCCATTTTTTCTGAGCGTTCCGTTACTAAACTAGTATCATTTCGTGGAATGATTCAGGACGAGACACGTATAACAATGAAAGGCAGTCATAAGATTCGCTGGCGAGTAGCGCTGGCCGTGCTGGTAGTGGCCGCTGGGGCGATAGGCATCTGGCATTTCAGCAGCAATTCCGACACTTCAGGCGCAGCGAAACCGGCAGGGGCCGCCCCGGCCGGTGGTGGACGTCACGGCGGGCGTTTTGGCGGCGCACTCGCGCCGGTACAGGCCGCAACCGCCACCAGCGAAGCCGTTCCGCGCTACCTCAGCGGGCTGGGTACCATTACGGCCGCCAACACCGTGACCGTGCGTAGCCGCGTCGACGGGCAGCTCAAAGCCATTCACTTCCAGGAAGGCCAGCAGGTCAAAGCCGGCGATCTGCTGGCAGAAATCGATCCTAGTCAGTTTAAAGTCGCGCTCGCTCAGGCGCAGGGTCAGTTGGCTAAAGACAAAGCAACGCTGGCCAACGCGCGCCGCGATCTGGCCCGCTATCAGCAGCTGGCAAAAACCAACCTGGTTTCGCGCCAGGAGCTGGATACCCAGCAGTCGCTGGTCAGCGAAACCGAAGGTACGATTAAGGCCGACGAAGCCGCCGTCGCCAGCGCGCAGCTGCAGCTTGACTGGAGCCGTATCACCGCACCGATCGACGGCCGCGTAGGTCTGAAACAGGTCGATATCGGCAACCAGATCTCCAGCGGCGACACCACCGGCATCGTGGTGCTGACGCAAACGCACCCTATCGATCTGGTCTTCACCCTGCCGGAAAATGATATCGCAACCGTCGTGGCGGCACAAAAAGCCGGGCAAACGCTGGCGGTGGAAGCGTGGGATCGCACCAACAAACGCAAACTCAGCGACGGCACGCTGCTGAGCCTCGACAACCAGATTGACGCCACCACCGGCACCATCAAGCTGAAAGCGCGTTTTAACAACCAGGACGATGCCCTGTTCCCGAACCAGTTTGTTAACGCCCGTATGCTGGTCGATACCCAGCAAAATGCGGTGGTAATCCCTGCCGCTGCGCTGCAAATGGGTAACGATGGCCACTTTGTCTGGGTGCTGAACAGCGACAACAAGGTCAGCAAACACACCGTGACGCCGGGGATTCAGGATAGCCAGAAAGTGGTCGTCGACGCCGGGCTCTCCGCGGGCGATCGCGTGGTGACCGACGGTATTGACCGCTTAACCGAAGGTGCGAAAGTGGAAGTCGTTACCGCCCACGATGCCGCTACCGCCAATGCGGAGAAACCGGCCGCCGCCGAGGGCCGCTCTGCGGGCCATAAAGGAGCGCGTGGCTGATGCAAGTATTACCGCCGAGCAATACTGGCGGCCCATCCCGCCTGTTTATTATGCGCCCGGTCGCCACCACCCTGCTGATGGTGGCGATCCTGCTGGCCGGGATCATCGGCTACCGTTTCCTGCCCGTTTCCGCGCTGCCGGAAGTGGACTATCCGACCATTCAGGTCGTCACCCTGTATCCGGGCGCCAGCCCGGATGTGGTGACGTCGGCGATTACCGCGCCGCTTGAGCGTCAGTTTGGCCAGATGTCCGGCCTCAAGCAGATGTCGTCGCAGAGCTCCGGCGGCGCATCGGTCGTCACCCTTCAGTTCCAGCTGACGCTCCCGCTGGACGTCGCCGAGCAGGAAGTGCAGGCGGCGATTAACGCCGCCACCAACCTGTTGCCGAGCGATCTGCCTAATCCACCGGTTTACAGCAAGGTCAACCCGGCGGATCCGCCGATAATGACCCTCGCCGTCACCTCGTCCGCCACGCCGATGACGGAAGTGGAAGATATGGTGGAAACCCGCGTAGCGCAGAAAATCTCCCAGGTCTCCGGCGTCGGGCTGGTCACGCTGGCGGGCGGCCAACGTCCGGCGGTGCGCGTGAAGCTCAACGCTCAGGCCATTGCCGCACTGGGGCTGACCAGCGAAGATATTCGCACCGCCATCACCAGCGCCAACGTCAACTCCGCAAAAGGCAGCCTCGACGGCCCGGCGCGCGCGGTAACGCTTTCGGCAAACGATCAGATGCAGTCCGCGCAGGAATACCGTCAGCTGATCGTCGCCTATAAAAACGGCGCGCCAATTCGCCTTGGCGACGTAGCGACCATTGAGCAAGGTGCAGAGAATACCTGGCTTGGCGCGTGGGCCAATAAAAAACAGGCCATCGTGATGAACGTGCAACGTCAGCCGGGCGCGAATATCATCTCGACCGCGGACAGCATTCGTCAGATGCTGCCGCAGCTGACCGAAAGTTTGCCGAAATCAGTCAACGTTGAGGTGCTCTCTGACCGCACCACCAACATTCGCGCTTCAGTGTCCGACACGCAGTTCGAACTGATGCTGGCGATTGCGCTGGTGGTCATGATTATTTATCTGTTCCTGCGTAACGTCCCGGCGACGATCATTCCCGGGGTCGCCGTACCGCTGTCGCTGGTCGGCACGTTTGCGGTCATGGTGTTTCTCGACTTCTCTATCAACAACCTGACGTTAATGGCGCTGACTATCGCCACCGGCTTCGTGGTCGATGATGCGATTGTGGTTATCGAGAACATCTCACGCTATATCGAAAAGGGCGAGAAACCGATGGCCGCGGCGCTGAAAGGCGCGGGCGAGATTGGCTTTACCATCATCTCACTGACCTTCTCCCTGATCGCAGTGCTGATCCCGCTGCTGTTTATGGGCGATATTGTCGGTCGTCTGTTCCGTGAATTTGCTGTCACTCTCGCGGTGGCGATACTGATATCCGCGGTGGTGTCGTTAACCCTGACGCCGATGATGTGCGCAAGGATGCTGAGCCACGAATCACTGCGCAAACAGAATCGGTTCTCACGCGCCAGCGAGCGATTCTTTGACCGGGTGATTGCCGTCTACGGCCATCTGCTGGCGCGCGTACTCAACCATCCATGGCTGACGCTGAGCGTAGCGCTGGGCACGCTGGCGCTGTCGGTTATCCTGTGGATAACGATTCCCAAAGGCTTTTTCCCGATTCAGGATAACGGCATTATCCAGGGGACCCTACAAGCGCCGCAGTCGGTTTCATTCGCCAGCATGGCGCAACGTCAGCAAACGGTGGCTGACGCCATTTTGAAAGACCCGGCGGTAGAAAGTCTGACCTCCTTTGTGGGCGTCGACGGCACCAACCCGGCGCTAAACAGCGCACGTCTGCAAATTAACCTCAAACCGCTCAGCGAACGCGATGACCGCGTTCAGACGGTCATCGGCCGCCTGCAGCAATCGGTTGACCGCATTCCCGGGGTCGAGCTGTATTTACAGCCGACGCAGGATTTAACCATCGACACCACCGTCAGCCGCACCCAGTACCAGTTTACGCTGCAGGCCAATTCGCTGGACGCGCTGAGCGAGTGGGTTCCGCAGCTGATGGCCGAACTGCAGACGCTGCCGCAGCTTTCCGACGTCAGCAGCGACTGGCAGGACAAAGGGCTGGTCGCCTACGTTAACGTTGACCGCGACAGCGCCAGCCGTCTCGGCATTTCAATGGCCGACGTCGACAACGCGTTGTACAACGCCTTTGGCCAGCGGCTGATTTCAACCATTTACACCCAGGCCAACCAGTACCGCGTGGTGCTGGAGCATGACACCCGCGCAACGCCGGGGCTGGCGGCGCTGGATAACGTGCGCCTGACCAGCAGCGACGGCGGCATCGTACCGCTGACCGCCATTGCTAAGGTTGAGCAGCGCTTTGCGCCGCTGTCGATCAATCATCTCGATCAGTTCCCGGTGACCACCATCTCGTTCAACGTGCCGGATAACTATTCGCTGGGTGACGCGGTGCAGGCAATCATGGACTCGGAGAAAACGCTGAATTTCCCGGCCGATATCCGCACCGAGTTCCAGGGCAGCACCCTCGCCTTCCAGTCGGCGCTCAGCAGCACCGTCTGGCTGGTGGTTGCGGCGGTCGTCGCGATGTACATTGTGCTGGGCGTACTGTATGAAAGCTTTATTCACCCGATCACCATTCTCTCGACCCTGCCGACGGCAGGCGTCGGCGCCCTGCTGGCGCTGATGATTGCGGGCAACGAGCTGGACGTGATCGCCATCATCGGGATAATTCTGTTGATCGGCATCGTGAAGAAAAACGCAATCATGATGATCGACTTTGCGCTCGCCGCCGAACGCGAACAAGGGATGGCGCCGCGAGAAGCTATCTATCAGGCCTGCCTGCTGCGTTTTCGCCCTATTCTGATGACCACGCTGGCCGCCCTGCTCGGCGCACTGCCGCTGATGCTGAGTACCGGCGTCGGCGCCGAACTGCGTCGCCCGTTGGGGATCGGTATGGTCGGCGGGCTGCTGGTTAGCCAGGTGCTGACGCTGTTCACCACGCCGGTTATCTACCTGCTGTTCGATCGTCTGTCGCTGTACCTGAAAAGCCGATTCCCGCACCGTGAAGAGGAAGCGTAAGTGAAATTTTTTGCGCTCTTCATTTACCGCCCGGTAGCGACGATTTTGATTTCCGTCGCCATCACGCTGTGCGGCGTGCTGGGCTTTCGTCTACTGCCGGTCGCGCCGCTGCCGCAAGTCGATTTCCCGGTGATAATGGTCAGCGCCTCGCTGCCGGGGGCCTCGCCGGAAACCATGGCCTCGTCCGTCGCCACGCCGCTGGAGCGGTCGTTGGGGCGTATTGCGGGCGTGAACGAAATGACCTCCAGCAGTTCGCTGGGCAGCACGCGAATCATTCTGGAATTTAATTTCGACCGCGACATCAACGGCGCTGCGCGTGACGTGCAGGCGGCGATCAACGCCGCGCAAAACCTGCTGCCGAGCGGCATGCCGAGCCGTCCGACCTACCGCAAGGCCAATCCGTCAGATTCGCCGATTATGATCCTGACGCTGACCTCGGACACCTACTCGCAGGGCGAACTGTACGATTTCGCTTCCACCCAATTGGCGCAAAGCATCGCGCAGATTGACGGCGTCGGCGATGTAGACGTTGGCGGTAGCTCGTTGCCCGCCGTTCGCGTCGACCTCAATCCGCAGGCGCTGTTTAACCAGGGCGTGTCGCTGGATGCGGTACGCACCGCCATCAGCAACGCTAACGTGCGCAAGCCGCAGGGGGCCATTGACGACAGTACCCAGCGTTGGCAGGTGCAAACCAACGATGAGCTGAAAAAAGCGGCCGAATATCAGCCGCTGATTGTGCACTATAACAACGGCGCAGCGGTGCGTCTGGGCGACGTGGCAACGGTCAGCGACTCGGTACAGGATGTGCGCAACGCCGGGATGACCAACGCCAAACCGGCCATTCTGCTGATGATCCGCAAGCTGCCGGAAGCCAATATTATCGACACCGTTGACCGGATCCGCGCCGAGCTGCCGGAACTTCAGCAGACCATTCCGGCGGCCATTGACCTGCAAATCGCTCAGGACCGTTCCCCGACCATTCGCGCCTCACTCGAAGAAGTGGAACAGACGCTGGTGATTTCGGTGGCGCTGGTGATTCTGGTGGTGTTCCTGTTCCTGCGATCCGGCCGCGCGACGCTGATTCCGGCGGTCGCGGTACCGGTGTCGCTTATCGGCACCTTCGCCGCCATGTACCTTTGCGGCTTTAGCCTCAACAACCTGTCCCTGATGGCGCTGACCATCGCCACCGGCTTTGTGGTGGATGATGCCATCGTGGTGCTGGAGAACATTTCCCGCCACCTGGAAGCGGGCATGAAACCGCTACAGGCAGCGCTGCAGGGTAGCCGTGAAGTCGGCTTTACCGTGCTGTCGATGAGCGTGTCGCTGGTGGCGGTGTTCCTGCCGCTGCTGCTGATGGGCGGCCTGCCCGGCAGGCTGCTGCGTGAGTTTGCCGTGACGCTGTCGGTCGCGATCGGGATTTCGCTCGCCGTCTCGCTGACCCTCACGCCGATGATGTGCGGCTGGATGCTGAAATCCAGCCGAGCGCATACCCCTAACCGTAACAAAGGCATCGGCCGCCTGCTGATTGCCATGCAGCGCGGCTATGCCAAATCGCTGCACTGGGTGCTGGCGCACGCCCGGCTGGTGGGCGTCGTGTTCCTTGCCACCATCGCGCTGAACATATGGCTGTACATCTCAATCCCCAAAACCTTTTTCCCGGAGCAGGATACCGGCGTACTGATGGGCGGCATTCAGGCCGACCAGAGCATCTCTTTCCAGGCGATGCGCGGTAAGCTTCAGGATTTTATGAAAATTATCCGTGAGGATCCGGCGGTAGATAACGTCACCGGCTTTACCGGCGGCTCGCGCGTGAACAGCGGCATGATGTTTATCACCCTCAAACCGCGCGACGTACGTCAGGCATCGGCGCAGCAGATTATCGATCGGCTGCGTAAAAAGCTCGCCAAAGAGCCGGGCGCGAACCTGTTCTTAATGGCGGTACAGGATATCCGCGTCGGCGGCCGTCAGGCCAACGCCAGCTACCAGTACACGCTGCTGTCGGACGATCTTAGCGCCCTGCGCGAATGGGAGCCTAAGATCCGCAAAGCGCTGGCCGCGCTGCCGGAACTGGCGGACGTCAACTCGGATCAGCAGGACAACGGCGCGGAAATGGACCTGGTCTACGATCGGGAAACGATGTCGCGGCTGGGCATCAGCGTGGAAGCCGCCAACAGCCTGCTGAACAACGCCTTCGGTCAGCGACAGATATCCACTATCTATCAGCCGTTGAACCAGTACAAAGTGGTGATGGAGGTCGACCCGGTCTATACCCAGGACGTCAGCGCGCTGGATAAAATGTTTGTCATCAACGGCGAAGGCAAAGCGATCCCGCTGTCCTACTTTGCTAAATGGCAGCCGGCAAACGCCCCGCTGTCGGTTAACCACCAGGGGCTGTCAGCAGCCTCAACCGTTTCCTTCAACCTGCCGACCGGGAAATCGCTGTCAGAAGCCAGCGATGCGATTAACCGTACCATGACGCAGCTTGGCGTCCCCTCAACGGTTCGCGGTTCGTTTGCCGGGACGGCGCAGGTGTTCCAGGATACGATGAACTCGCAGGTGATCCTGATTATCGCCGCCATTGCCACGGTCTATATCGTGCTGGGTATTCTGTACGAAAGCTACGTCCACCCGCTGACCATTCTCTCTACCCTGCCCTCGGCTGGCGTCGGGGCGCTGCTGGCGCTGGAGCTGTTCAATGCCCCGTTCAGCCTAATTGCCTTAATCGGGATCATGCTATTAATTGGCATTGTGAAGAAAAACGCCATCATGATGGTCGACTTCGCCCTTGAGGCGCAGCGAAACGGCAATCTGCCGCCGGAGCAGGCGATATTCCAGGCCTGCCTGCTGCGTTTCCGCCCGATTATGATGACCACGCTGGCGGCGCTGTTTGGCGCACTGCCGCTGGTGCTCTCGGGGGGCGATGGTTCAGAACTGCGCCAGCCGCTGGGGATTACGATCGTCGGTGGGCTGGCGATGAGCCAGCTGTTAACGCTCTATACCACGCCGGTGGTATATCTGTTCTTCGATCGTCTGCGTCTGCGTTTTTCACGTCAACCCCGACAATCGGCAACGGAATAACCATGACTGAGCTCCCGGCTAACGTACGCTGGCAACTGTGGATCGTGGCGTTTGGCTTTTTTATGCAATCGCTGGACACCACCATCGTGAACACCGCCCTCCCCTCAATGGCCCTGAGCCTGGGGGAGAGCCCGCTGCACATGCACATGGTGGTGGTTGCCTACGTGCTGACCGTCGCCGTTATGCTGCCAGCCAGCGGCTGGTTGGCTGACCGGGTTGGCGTGCGCAATATTTTCTTCACCGCCATCATCCTCTTTACCCTGGGGTCACTGTTCTGCTCGCTCGCCGGGACGCTCAACGAGCTGGTGATGGCTCGCGTGCTGCAGGGGATCGGCGGGGCAATGATGGTCCCCGTCGGCAGGCTAACGGTGATGAAAATCGTCCCGCGCGAGCAGTACATGGCGGCAATGACCTTCGTCACCCTTCCCGGACAGATTGGCCCGCTGCTGGGGCCAGCGCTGGGCGGGATACTGGTCGAGTATGCCTCATGGCACTGGATTTTCCTGATCAACATCCCAGTCGGCATCGTCGGCTGTATCGCAACTCTGATGCTGATGCCCAACTACACCGTGCAGACGCGGCGCTTCGATCTGTCCGGTTTTATCGTGCTGGCGCTGGGCATGGCCACCTTAACCCTCGCGCTCGACGGCCAAAAGGGGCTGGGCATTTCACCGTGGATGATGGCCGCGCTGGTCGGCGTTGGTCTGGCATCCATCCTGATCTATCTGTGGCACGCACGGGGCAACGACAGCGCGCTGTTTAGCCTCAAGCTGTTTCATACCCCCACCTTCTCTTTAGGGCTGGCGGGCAGCTTCGTCGGCCGTATCGGCAGCGGCATGCTGCCGTTTATGACGCCGGTATTTCTGCAAATTGGCCTCGGCTTCACCCCGTTCCACGCCGGCTTGATGATGATCCCAATGGTGCTAGGCAGCATGGGGATGAAACGTATCGTCGTGCAGGTGGTTAACCACTTCGGCTATCGCCACGTGCTGGTTGTTGCCACCCTCGGGCTGTCGCTAATCAGCCTGCTGTTTATGTTTACCGCGCTGGCAGGCTGGTACTACGCCCTACCGGTCGTGCTGTTTATTCAGGGAATGGTGAACTCCAGCCGTTTCTCGTCAATGAATACCCTGACGCTGAAAGACCTGCCGGACGACCATGCCAGCAGCGGCAACAGCCTGCTGTCGATGATAATGCAGCTGTCGATGAGTATCGGCGTAACCCTCGCCGGGCTCCTGCTGGGAATGTTTGGCCAGCAGCACATCGCCATCGGCAGCGCGGCGACGCATCACGTCTTTATGTACACCTATCTTTGTATGGCCATCATTATTGCGCTTCCCGCTCTCGTCTTCGCGCGCGTGCCGGACGACACCAGCAAAAACGTGGTTATTGCCCGACGCAAACTGAAGGAGTAGACCGTGAAATTATGGCGCCCGGGTATCTCCGGCAAACTGTTTCTCGTCATTTTAACCACCTGTATCGTGCTGCTTATCAGCATGCACTGGGCCGTGCGTGTTAGCTTCGAGCGCGGCTTTATTGACTACATTAAGCGCGGCAACGAGCAGCGGCTGCAGCTGCTGAGCGACGCGCTGGCGGAACAGTACGCGCTGCACGGAAACTGGCGTTTTTTACGCAATAACGACCGCTTCGTGTTCCAGATCCTGCGCTCCTTCGAGCACGATAACGGTGAAGATCGTATGCCGCCAGGCCCTCCCGGCCCCGACGGCGGGCCTGACCGCGCGCCCGATCGCGGCGGCCCGGATCGCGGGGGTATGCCGCCCCACGGCTGGCGAACACAGTTTTGGGTTGTCGATCAAAAAGCCCGCGTACTGGTCGGCCCGCGTGAAGCGGTGCCGATTGACGGCACCCGGCGCGGTATTATTGTCAACGGCGCTGAAGTCGGTGCGGTGATCGCTTCGCCGGTAGAACGCCTGACCCGCAACACGGATATTAACTTCGATCGCCAGCAGCGGCGTACCAGCTGGCTTATCGTCGGCCTGGCCACGCTGCTCGCGGCGCTGGCCACCTTCCCGCTGGCGCGCGGTCTGCTCGCGCCGGTGCGGCGGCTGGTTGAAGGCACCCACAAGCTGGCTGCGGGCGATTTTTCTACCCGCGTTCCGGTCAGCAGCGGTGATGAACTGGGCAAGCTGGCGCAGGATTTTAACCGCCTCGCCAGCACGCTGGAAAAAAACCAGCAGATGCGTCGGGACCTGATGGCCGACATATCCCACGAGCTGCGCACGCCGCTGGCGGTACTGCGCGGCGAACTGGAGGCAATTCAGGACGGCGTGCGCAAATTCACCCCGGAATCGGTCACCTCGCTACAGGCTGAAGTCGCGACGCTGACCAAGCTGGTGGACGATCTCCACCAGCTTTCGATGTCCGACGAAGGTGCGCTGGCCTACCAGAAAGCGCCTGTCGATATCATTGCGCTGGTTGAAATTGCCGCTGACGCCTTCCGCGAGCGTCTGGCCAGTCGTGGGCTCACGCTCAATCTGGCACTGGCAGAAAACGCCACCGTCTTTGGCGATCCGGATCGCCTGATGCAGCTGTTTAATAACCTGCTGGAAAACAGTCTGCGCTACACCGACAGCGGTGGGCAGGTACAGATTCGCAGCGAGCTGCTGGCGCAAAGCATCGTGCTGGAATTTGCCGACAGCAGCCCCGGCGTCAGCGATGAACAGCTAAGCCGACTTTGTGAACGCTTTTACCGCACCGAAGGCTCGCGCAACCGCGCCAGCGGCGGATCCGGCCTGGGGCTGGCTATCTGCGCGAATATTGTTGCCGCCCACGGCGGCCAGCTCCACGTCGGACATTCGCCTTTTGGCGGGGTTAGCATTAAAGTAGAATTACCGCTGGAACGCGTAATACCGAGAGAAATATGACCGAGTTACCGATTGATGAAAACGCCCCACGCATTCTGATCGTTGAAGATGAACCCAAGCTGGGGCAGTTGCTCATCGACTATTTACTGGCAGCCAATTATGCGCCAACGCTGATTAACCACGGTGATAAAGTGCTGCCGTACGTGCGCCAGACGCCGCCGGACCTGATCCTGCTGGATTTAATGCTGCCAGGCACCGACGGCCTGACGCTGTGCCGCGAGATCCGTCGCTTCTCCGAGGTCCCGATTGTCATGGTGACCGCCAAAATTGAAGAGATCGACCGCCTGCTGGGTTTAGAAATCGGCGCCGACGATTACATCTGCAAACCGTACAGCCCGCGCGAAGTGGTGGCACGCGTGAAGACCATTCTGCGCCGCTGCCGGCCGCGTCAGGAGCTGCAGGCGCTGGACGAACAGAGCCCGCTGGTGGTGGACGAAACACGCTTCCAGGCCTCATGGCGCGAGCGACTGCTGGATCTTACTCCCGCCGAATTCCGTCTGCTGAAAACGCTGTCGCAGGAGCCGGGCAAAGTGTTCTCGCGCGAACAGCTGCTCAATCACCTGTACGATGACTACCGCGTCGTGACCGACCGAACCATCGACAGCCATATCAAAAACCTCAGGCGCAAGCTGGAGTCGCTGGACGCCGAACAGTCGTTTATTCGCGCTGTCTATGGCGTAGGCTACCGCTGGGAAGCCGACGCCTGCCGTATGGCCTAACCGCTAAGAGCGGCACGTCTGCGCCGCTCTCGTTTTTCCCCGCTCGCATCTTCGCCAATATCTCCCATACTCATACTGTCAGTCGATACGTTTAACGAATGCAATCTAATCAAGGAGTCACCATGGCTGGTTGGTTTGAATTAAGCAAAAGCAGCAACGATCAGTTCCGATTTGTTCTGAAAGCGGGAAACGGGGAGATTATCCTGACCAGCGAGCTCTATACCACCCGAGCCGCGGCGGAAAAAGGCATCGCCTCCGTGCGCGTGAATAGCCCGCTGGACGCGCATTACGAGAAGAAAACGGCCACTAACGGTAAATTTCACTTCAACCTCAAGGCGGGCAACCACCAGGTCATTGGCACCAGCCAGCTGTATGCCACCGAGCAGTCGCGCGATAAGGGCATCGCGTCGGTAAAAACCAACGGTGCCAGCGAAACCGTGAAAGATAATACCTGACGGCTCCACCACCGCCGGGCGGTCTGCGACGGCCACCCGGCGCTTTACCTCGCCCCGCCACAGCGCTACAATGCCCGCCCTTAAAGTGGGGACACTCCCCAACTCGTCGCATCAGGTGCGGCGAATCTGACCTGTCATCAGAACGAGAAAATCATGTTTAAACCGGAACTCCTTTCCCCGGCGGGAACGCTGAAAAATATGCGTTACGCTTTCGCTTACGGCGCCGATGCAGTCTACGCGGGTCAACCGCGCTACTCGCTGCGCGTACGTAACAACGAATTCAATCACGAAAATTTACAGCTCGGCATCAACGAAGCCCACGCGCTGGGTAAAAAATTCTACGTCGTGGTGAACATCGCGCCGCACAACGCCAAGCTGAAAACCTTTATTCGTGACCTGAAGCCGGTAGTGGATATGGGGCCGGATGCGCTGATTATGTCCGATCCGGGGCTTATCATGCTGGTGCGAGAACACTTCCCGGAGATGGACATTCACCTGTCGGTACAGGCGAACGCCGTCAACTGGGCCACGGTGAAGTTCTGGAAACAAATGGGATTAACCCGCGTGATCCTCTCGCGCGAACTGTCGCTGGAAGAAATTGAAGAAATTCGCAGCCAGGTTCCGGACATGGAGATTGAAATCTTCGTTCACGGCGCGCTGTGCATGGCCTATTCCGGCCGCTGCCTGCTGTCTGGTTACATCAACAAACGCGATCCTAACCAGGGTACCTGCACCAACGCCTGCCGCTGGGAATACAACGTGCAGGAAGGCAAAGAAGACGACGTGGGCAACATCGTCCACAAATACGAACCGATTCCGGTGCAAAACGTCGAACCGACCCTCGGCCTCGGCGCGCCAACCGATCAGGTCTTTATGATTGAGGAAGCTAAACGTCCCGGCGAGTACATGACCGCTTTCGAAGACGAACACGGCACCTACATCATGAACTCCAAAGATCTGCGCGCCATCGCCCACGTTGAGCGTTTGACCCAGATGGGCGTCCATTCGCTGAAAATCGAAGGCCGCACCAAATCCTTCTACTACTGCGCGCGCACCGCCCAGGTGTACCGCAAGGCCATCGACGACGCGGCCGCTGGCAAACCGTTCGACACCAGCCTGCTGGAAACGCTGGAAGGCCTTGCCCACCGTGGTTACACCGAAGGGTTCCTGCGTCGCCACACCCATGACGACTATCAGAACTATGAGTACGGCTACTCCGTTTCCGAGCGTCAGCAGTTCGTCGGCGAATTTACCGGCGAGCGTAAAGGCAACCTGGCCGCCGTGGCGGTGAAAAACAAATTCCTGATCGGTGACAGTCTGGAGCTGATGACCCCACAGGGCAACGTCAACTTCACGCTTGAGCATATGGAAAACGCCAAAGGTGAGACGATGCCGGTCGCGCCGGGCGATGGTCACACCGTATGGTTACCCGTGCCGGAAGATATGGCGCTGGAGTATGGCCTGCTGATGCGTAATTTCTCAGGACAATCCACTCGTAATCCGCATAGCAGCTAGTACATTTATATTGTTTTTCAATAGCAAGGATTCTTAGAAATGGATCACAGACGGAATTATCGATTATCGATACTATTCTCTCGCTGAAAAACATAACCCATAAATGCTAGCTGTACCTAAATAGATGCGCGGAATAGTAGATCACTGAAAGGGAACTCAGCCCGGATTGTGCGATCTGATCAATCGCCAAACCAACCAAAACCACCAACCGGACTGAGCGATGCCGATCATAGCACCAATACCCCGTGGCGAACGACGCCTGATGCAGAAAGCTATTCATAAAACGCGCGATAAAAATCATGCCCGCAGACTCACGGCCATGCTGATGCTTCATCGGGGTGAACGGGTCAGCGATGTTGCCAGAACTCTCTGTTGTGCTCGTTCATCCGTTGGTCGCTGGATTAACTGGTTTACGCACTCAGGTATTGAAGGCCTGAAATCCTTACCCGCAGGGCGCTCCCGACGCTGGCCTTTTGAACATATCTGCACCCTGTTACGTGAGCTGATAAAGCATTCTCCCGGCGATTTTGGTTATCAACGTTCACGCTGGAGCACCGAATTACTGGCATTAAAAATCAATGAGATAACCGGTTGCCAGTTACATGCAGGAACCGTTCGCCGCTGGTTGCCATCTGCGGGGCTTGTATGGCGCAGGGCCGCGCCAACTCTGCGTATCCGTGACCCACATAAAGATGAAAAGATGGCGGTAATCCACAAAGCGCTGGATGAATGCAGCGCAGAGCATCCGGTATTTTATGAAGATGAAGTGGATATCCACCTTAATCCTAAAATCGGTGCGGACTGGCAGTTGCGCGGACAGCAGAAACGGGTAGTGACGCCGGGGCAGAACGAAAAATACTATCTGGCCGGCGCACTGCACAGTGGCACGGGTAAAGTCAGCTACGTGGGCGGCAACAGCAAAAGTTCAGCGCTGTTTATCGCTCTGCTGAAGCACCTGAAAGCCACTTACCGGCGGGCGAAAACAATCACGCTGATCGTTGATAACTACATTATCCATAAAAGCCGCGAAACACAGCGCTGGTTGAAAGCAAATCCCAAGTTCAGGGTAATTTACCAGCCGGTTTACTCGCCGTGGGTGAATCATGTGGAACGGCTATGGCAGGCACTTCATGACACGATAACCCGTAATCATCAGTGCCGCTCAATGTGGCAGTTACTGAAAAAGGTCCGCCATTTTATGGAAACCGCCAGCCCATTCCCCGGAGGAAAACATGGTCAGGCAAAAGTGTAGCGGTATTAGGCGCAGCTATTTAGGAACCACCTCCTTAGCCTGTGTAATCTCCCTTACACGGGCTTATTTTTTGCCCTTCCCTCCTAAAGCACACTGCCGTTTCCTTTGTTACACTCTTTGCATACCCCCTAAAGAGGTACCAAGGATGTCAGATTTTCCAGCAAGTTTACTGATACTTAACGGTAAAAGTGCCGATAACCCCGAGCTGCGCAAAGCGGTGACTCTGCTGCGCGACGAGGGCATTGTGATTCACGTGCGCGTCACCTGGGAGAAAGGCGACGCCGTACGCTATGTCGACGAAGCGGTGGCGCTTGAGGTGGCTACGGTGATTGCCGGCGGCGGCGATGGCACCATCAATGAAGTCGCAACGGCGTTGATCCACTGCGAGAGCAACGCGGTTCCCGCGCTGGGGATATTACCGCTTGGCACCGCCAATGATTTTGCCACCAGCGTGAATATTCCTGATGATTTAGCCAACGCCCTCAAGCTGGCAATTGCCGGGCGCGACGTCCCGGTGGATATTGCCCAGGTCAACCATAAAACCTGCTTTATCAATATGGCGACCGGCGGCTTCGGTACGCGTATCACCACGGAAACCCCGGAGAAACTGAAGGCAGCGCTGGGCGGCGTATCGTATCTGATTCACGGACTGATGCGCATGGATACCCTGAAACCGGACCGCTGTGAAATTCGCGGCGAGAACTTTAGCTGGCAAGGTGATGCGCTGGTTATTGGCATCGGTAACGGACGCCAGGCGGGAGGCGGCCAGCAGCTGTGCCCGGAGGCATTAATCGACGATGGGCTGCTGCATCTGCGTATTTTTACCGGTGAAGAGCTGCTGCCGGCGCTGTTTAACACGCTGGCCAGCAGCGATGGCAAAGAGAATCTGGTGGACAGCGTCTCGCCGTGGTTCGAAGTCACCGCACCGCATGAAATGACCTTTAACCTCGACGGCGAGCCGCTGAGCGGGACCGCCTTCCGGATGGAAATTTTGCCGGCGGCGCTGCGCTGCCGCCTGCCGCCGGACTGCCCGCTGCTGCGTTAACGCATTGCGCGTTTTAAGATTCGCTCAGACTGACGCTTGAAATCCGCCGCCGCTTCGGCGACGGATTTCTTGCCGTAGTCAATAGATTGCAGCGCGCTATCAAATTCCTGCACCAGCTGCGGATCTTCCAGATACGGCGACACGCCGACCTTCGCCGGTAGCGACAGCGCGAGCTTGATGCCAGCAACCGAAGGGTCTTTGTCGTTGATCACGCCAGATGCGGTCAGGGTCTCCGCGCCGCTTTTGCTCAGCGGCACGCCGCGCTCCAGCCCCAGCAGCGTCACGCCCTCTTTGCTGTTGAGCAGGAAGTTAATCAGCTTCGCCGCCGCCTGCGGGTGTTGTGTGGTTTTGCCAATCGACAGCATCATCGACGGTTTCATAAACAGCCCCGCGTCGGTGGCCCCAGGCAGCATGGGATAGCTCCCCAGCTCCAGTTTCGCGGGCGGTTTCAGGTTATCAGAATATTTGGTCACGGCGGTGTTCCACATATACACCCCGCCCCATTCGCCCTCGATCCACGGCTTCATCTCGTACATGTTGCCCTTGCCAAATGAGGCGTAATACTTCATGTCCGGAATAACATGATTATCGATAAGCGTTTTATACAGCTGGAAAAACTCCACCCACTGCGCGTCGCTGTAGGTAAACTTTTTGCTCTGTTCATCGATGGCCGGGATGTTGTACTTCTGCACCATATACGAATTGAGCAGCGCCAGCACGCCGAGGCTCTCCGGGGCAACCGGGTAGTACTGTTTGCCCAGCTTGCTCGCAAAGGTTTTCCCGGCGTGCATCAGCTCATCCCAGTTTTGCGGATAGCCTAAACCGGCTTTTTTCCAGGTCTGGTCGTTGTAATAGAAAATACGAGCGGTCATGGCGACGGGAATCCCGTTCAGTTTGCCCTTCACCGTCACCGGCTGAAGGTCTTTGGCGGTGAACTGGTCGAGACCAATTTCCGCTTTTACCTTGTTGAGATCGTAAAAGCCGTTACCGTCTTTCGAGAACAGCGTCAGCCAGTTCCAGTTGGTCTGCATGACGTCCGGCTCGGTGCCGCCCGCCAGCTGCGTGGTCAGGCGCGAGGTGTGGCCGTCCCAGCCGGTGTATTCCGCTTTCACGTTAATATCCGGATGCTGCTGATGAAAAGCTTCCAGCGCTTTTAAGGTCACCTGATGGCGACTGTTACCGCCCCACCACGACATGCGCAGGTCGACGGTTTCCGCTGCTACTGCGGAAGCGGTACAGGCACAAAGCACGAGCGGTAGAGCAATACGGAAAGAATTATTATGCATATTATTGATTTCCCAGAGGAAAATTGATCGGGTAGACCGGATAAGGCGTCCACGCCGCCATCCGGCACCTGCATCGGGCTGCCCGATGGCGCTACGCTTATCGGGCCTACAACATCCGGTTAATACGCCGCGACTTCGCGCGCCATTTCGCGCGTGTACTGGCGGCTGGCGTTCACCAGCATCTGCGTGTATGGCGTTTTCGCCTCGCCGTTCACCAACGCGTCAACGGTCAGCGTTTCGAGAATTTTGCCGTACTGCATCACCGCAACCTTCTGGCACAAATGGGCGATCACGCCCAGATCGTGAGTAACCATCAGGTAGGTCAGATTCGACTCTTTTTGCAGCTCCGCCAGCAGATTGAGGATTTCCGCCTGCACCGACACATCCAGCGCCGACGTGGGTTCATCCAACAGCAGCACCTGCGGCTCAAGGATCAGCGCGCGGGCAATCGCCACGCGCTGTCGCTGGCCGCCAGAGAGCTGGTGCGGATAGCGGTCGCGAAACGCCCGGTTCAGCCCGACTCTATCCAGCAGCGTGTTAATCCGCCGATCGCGCTCGCCGATGCCGTGAATCTGTAGCGGCTCTTCGAGAATATCGCCGATGGTATGACGCGGATGCAGCGAACCGTACGGGTCCTGAAACACCATCTGTACCTTACGGCAGCGTTGGCGGCTGATGGCGTGTTCCAACGGCTGACCATGAATGGTCAGTTCACCCTGCCAGTGGTTAAACAGCCCGGCCAGGCACTTCAGCACCGTGGTTTTCCCGGAGCCTGACTCCCCCACCAGCCCGTAAATCTCACCGGGCCTGACGTGAAAATTGACGTCGTACAGCACCTGGTTGCGCTTCTCGCCTTCGCCAAACGCCAGGTTCAGATTCTTCACTTCAATCATGATGCGCTCCTTAGTCCGTCAGCCAGCAGGCCTGACGCTGCAAAACCGGTAAGACCGGGCGACGACTGTGCATATCCGGCAGCGCGCTGATCAGGCCCTGCGTGTATGGGTGCTGCGCGCGGTCGAGATCGCAGGCGGCGATGGACTCCACCACCCGTCCGGCGTACATCACCAGCACGCGGTCGCAAAAGCTGCGTACCAGGTTGATATCGTGGCTGATAAAAATCAGCCCCAGCCCGCGCGATTTAACCAGATCATCCAGCAGGCCCAGCACCTGCAAACGCACCGAGACGTCCAGCGCGGAGGTCGGTTCATCGGCGATCACCAGCTCAGGGTCGGTAATCAGCATCATGGCAATCATAATGCGCTGCCCCTGACCGCCAGAAATCTCGTGCGGATAGAGCCCGTAAACGCGCTCGGGATCGCGAATGCGCACCACGTCCAGCATCTCCAGCGCTTTGGCCTTCGCCTCCGTTTTATGCCCCGGATGGTGCGTCAGCCAGGCTTCCGCTATCTGGTCGCCTACCCGCACTACCGGGTTCAGCGAATATTTCGGGTCCTGCATAATCATCGAAATACGCTTACCGCGGATGGTGCGCATCTGCGCTTCGCTGGCGTTGAGCAGGTCAATATCGCCAAACTGCATCTGGCTGGCGTCAATGCGCGCCTTTTTCGGGTGCAGGTGCAGCAGCGCGCGCCCGACGGTGGATTTGCCGGAGCCGGATTCGCCGACAATCGCCAGCTTCTCTCGCCCCAACTGGAAGGAGACGCCGCGTACCGCATGGGTAACCGCGCTGCCGTTAACGAATTTGACGTTTAAATCGCGCACGTCGAGCAGCGGTGCAGCGTTATTCGCTGCGAGGATCGAGGATGTCACGTAGGCCATCTCCTAAGAAGTTGAACGCAAGACTGTTGATCAGAATCGCCAGCCCCGGAATCGTCACCACCCACCAGCACTCCATCATGTAGGTGCGGCCGCTGGAGATCATCGCCCCCCATTCAGGCTCCGGCGGCTGCGCGCCCAGGCCAAGGAAGCCGAGACCGGCGGCGGTCAGGATGATCCCCGCCATGTTCATGGTGATACGGATAATCACCGATGGCAGGCACAGCGGCACAATGTGACGCCACAGCACCCGCGCCGGAGACGCGCCCTGTAAACGCACGGCGGAGATAAAATCCGCCTGACGCAGCGACAGCGTTTCGGCACGCGCCAGTCGCGCAATCGGCGGCCAGGCGGTGAGCGTAATGGCAATCACCACGTGCTCCAGCCCTGGGCCTAAGGCGGCGACAAACGCCAGCGCCAGCACCAGGCTTGGGAAAGAGATGAAAATGTCGGTGACGCGCATCAGCACCATATCGACCTTACCGCCGAAGTAGCCCGCGCAGACGCCGAGCAGCAGCCCCAGCGGGCCGACGGTGACCGACACCAGCAGCACGATGTACAGCGTGATGCGCGAGCCGTAGACCAGGCGGCTGAAAATATCGCGGCCAAACTCATCGGTACCAAACCAGTGCTGGGCGTTTGGCGCGGTGAGCGCATTGTTTAAGTCCTGCACCAGCGGGTTATAGGGGGCGATAAGCGGCGCGAAAATCGCCACCACCAGCAGCAGGAAAATAATCCCGCCACCAATCGCCGTCAGCGGATTGCGCGCCATCTTGCCGATAAACCCGCCGGCCCGCGCCAGCGCACGCAGCAGCCGCTGGCGGCCTTCACCGGACGCGCCTGAAAGAGAAGTATCCAGAGAAACCGTCATGATTTTGTCCTCGGATCGAAGAATTGATACAGCATGTCGGAGAGCAGGTTGAGCATCACGAAGATCACCCCTACCAGCAGTACGCAGCCCATCACCGCGTTCATATCACCCAGCAGCAGGCTGCCGGTGAGATAGGAGCCAAACCCGGGCCAGGAGAAGACGGTTTCAATCAATACCGCCCCTTCCAGCAGCGAGCCGTAGGCCAGCGCCACCACCGTCAGCAGCTGCACGAGAATGTTGCGAAACGCATGATTCCAAATCACCTGCCGCTCGGTTAAACCCTTCACTCGTGCGGTGATGATGAACTCCTGCGACAGCTGCGCCAGCATAGAGCTGCGGGTCATACGGCTGATGTAGGCCAGCGAATGGAAGCCGAGCAGCGCGGCGGGCAGAACCAGGTGGTTAATCGCGTTCCAGAACACCTCGCTGTTACCCGCCAGCAGCGCATCGACGGTCATGAGTCCGGTACGACGCGGCACAATGCCGTCCAGCCCCAGATCCACGCGCCCGGCGCCGCCGACCCAACCCAGCCAGGCGTAGAACACCAGCAGCCCCATCATCCCCACCCAGAAGATGGGGGTAGAGTAGCCGGCGAGGCTGATAATACGCACCACGTAGTCGGAAAGGCTGTTGCGACGCGCCGCCGCCAGTACGCCCAGCGGAATACCAAGACCCGCGCCGACGATAATCGCCATCGTTGCCAGCTCCATGGTCGCGGGGAAGACGCGAATAATATCGTCGATAACCGGTTTACCGGTCAGCAGCGCATTGCCCAGATCGCCGTGCAGCAGGTTGACAAAGTAAATGCCAAACTGGGTCATGAGCGACTGGTCGAATCCCAGCTGGTGATAGACCTGCTGGTAAGTACTTTGGTCAGCGTCCGGGCCGACAATCGCCAGCACCGGGTCAATCGGCATCACGCGGCCAATAAAGAACGTCAGCAGCAGCAGGCCAAACAGCGTCACCGCCACCTGCATCAACCGTTTTGAGAAGCGCCGGGTCCGGGAGCCGGGCGCAAGAATAGCCGTACTCATCCTTTATCTCCTTCGCTAACTTTGTAGACATCTCGCAGGAACGTGGTGGCCGATGGGTGCGGTTGGTAGTCTTTCACTTCATTGCGCACCACCACCGAATCCACCATCTGCGACACCGGGATCATCGCCGGGATCAGCGAATCAAAACGGGTTTGAATCGCCTGATAATCGGCAATCTGTTTTTGTGGGTCACGCTCCAGCAGCGCGCCGTCGATCATCTCGTTGAGCGGTTTGTCGTAGAAACCGGTGCGCCAGCCCTGGAAGTTGGTGAGCTTCGCCGCATCGCTGTTGTCCGGGTTGTACACCAGCGCGCGCAGGCTGGAGTGCGGGTGCGGCTCCATGCCGCTGCCGCCGCGCCCCACCAGCATGTCGAACTTGCGTTCACGCATCGCACCGTAAATCTGGTTACCGGTGCCGGTGATGATTTTGGCCTTAATGCCCGCCTGCATCAGCGTCGACTGCACGGCAATGGCAATGTTGAGGAACGGCTGATCGGCCAGCACCCGCAGGGTGGTGTCAAAACCGTCCGGGTATCCTGCCTCCGCCAGCAGCTTTTTGGCTTTTGCCAGATCGAAGGTGTAGCCAGGATCCGGCAGCGTTGACGGCATCCCGGCTTTAATCGGCCGCTGGTGCAATACGCCGTAGCCCGGCATCAGCGCTTTGTTAATACCCTGATAATCAATCAGGTAGCGCACGGCTTCACGTACTTTGGGATTGGCGAAGTGCGCCTCTTTCATGCTCATCGACACGTAATACATGGTGCCGCGTTGTACCGCATCGACGGTGAGCTGTGGGTCTTTACGCAGAGCGTTGATATCCGACACCGCCATATTGTTAGCGATGTCGAGATCGCCTTTTTCAATCATCAGACGCAGGGTCTGCGACTCCTGGAAGTGGCGCAGCACCACGCGGCTCATCTTCGGCTCGCCGCGCCAGTAGTCCGGGTTACGCTTCATGCGCAGCACGTCTTTCGCCTGCCAGGTTTCCAGCGTAAACGGCCCCGATCCGGCTTCGTGCGTGGTCAGCCATTTGTTGCCCCAGTCGTTATCCTGTTCGTGACTCTGTACGGTTTTACTGTCGAGCACGCCCAGGTTGCCGAGCGCGCCCAGCGAGTAAATCACCAGCTGCGGATCGTTATCCTTCGGCAGGACAATCTGCACCGTATAGTCGTCCGGCGCGGTCACCTGCTTGTCGACGTTCTTTTTGCTAAAGCCGTAGGATTTCCACACCGATGCCTGAGCGAGGTTGAGGTGCAAAATACGCCGCATCGACCACACCACGTCGGCGGCGGTCAGCGGGTTTCCGGAGTGGAACTTGACGTTGTTATGCAGATGAAAAGTCAGCGTTTTGCCGTCCGGACTGATATCCCAGGATTTGGCGAGTGCCGGTTTAACGTTGGTCAACTGCTGAGGATCCAGTTCCACCAGCGAGTCATAGAGATTCACCACAATACCGACCACCTCGTTACCGGTCATCGCGGCCGGGTCGAGGGTCAGCAGGTTATTCATGTTCATGCCAATGATGAGCTGGTCCGGCGGCGTTTTAGCCAACGCCGCCCCGCTCCCCATCGTCATGGAGAGCGCGAGCAAACACGCTCCCAGTAAGGAGGATTTTTTCATATCTCTATTTGCCTGTACTGTAGGGTACATGTTGCCGGATGGCGGCGTTTACGCCTTATCCGGCCTACCGGGCCGTAGGCCCGATAAGCGCAGCGCCATCGGGCATTTATTGTTTTATTCAGTCGTGGCTGACGGTATTGGCTTCGATATAGTCAAAATTGATGTCTTCGCCCAGTCCGGGGCGTTGTGACAAATGCACAAATCCATCGGCATCCATCGGGTCGATGATGCTGTTCAGGTAAGCGGCTGGCTGGTCGTAGTCGAGGAACGGGTGCAGCAGGCCGCGTTCGTACCAGCGGCAGTTCCGAATCGCCCCCACCGCCGCCAGGCTTGCCGCGCCGTTGCCGTGGACTTCGCAGTCCATGCCAAACGACTCTGCCAGCGCCGCCACCTTCATGGTTGGCGTGATGCCACCCACGCCATTGGCGCCCGCACGCAGAATGTCGCACGCGCCCGCTTTCACCCAGTCGGCGCGGCTGTGATGTTTACCGCCGAAGCTTTCCGGGCCGATAATCGGAATCGACAGATTCTCCGCCAGCCACGCGTAGGACGACATGCTGTCTTCTTCCATCGGCTCTTCAAACCACGCGAAGTTGAGTTTCTCCAGCTCTTTACCGATCCATAGCGCCTCGGTACGGCTGTACCAGTGATAACCGTCGATCATCAGGTCAATATCCGGGCCGACCGCTTCACGCACTGCCGCACAGGCTTTGATATCCATTTTCGGGTTCGGCGCAAAGGAGACCGGCGGCATCCAGGTGTGCAGCTTAATGGCCTTATAGCCGCGAGCGACCAGGGTTTCAGCAAATGCCGCATACTCTTCCGGGGTAGAGAGACCGCCTTCTAAGTCATCGCCGCACATGGTGCTGCCGTAGGCCGGCACCTTATCGCGATAGCCGCCGAGCAGTTTATACACCGGCACGTTGAGCTTGCGCCCAATCAGGTCCCACAGCGCCTGTTCAACAAACGACAGCGCGCGTTCGGTCAACTGATGGGCGCTGCCGCGCTGCCAGTGCACCAGATCCTGCCAGATGCGCTCACGGTTGAACGGGTCCTGGCCGACCAGCACTTTACGGAAGAAGGTATTCACCACAAACGGGCGCACAATTTCCGGCGGCGCGAACGAGTAGCCTTGGCTGCCATCATCGGCGGTAATGGTCAGCATCGCCATTTTTGCCATGCTTTCCGGCCCCGGATGGGAGTGCCCGGCGCTGTCGGAGACGCGGCGGGTAGGATGCTGGAAAACGGTGACATTTACAGATTCAATTTTCATTATGTGTCCTTAGTACAACATTCGAAATGGCGCTTTTTGCACCACAATCCTGTGTCCAACACTTATCCGATAAATCGGTTCCAGGGAATTGAAAAGGCGTTTCATGACTAATCTAAGCACAAAATATCAGCCCTTCCACGGACAAATTCCGCTAACACCGGGCTGTTTTTTGGGCATGCGCACAATGAGGCGTGACGTTTTTCACAAAAGGAGAGAGAAGTGTGAAGGGGATCGTCCTCCGTTCCCGGACGGGAACGGAGGACAAATATTACGCGAAGGTAATTTTGCTATCGAGGTAAACATCCTGCACGGCGTTAATCAGCTGTACGCCGTCGGCCATCGACTTTTTAAACGCTTTACGGCCCAGGATTAAGCCCATGCCGCCTGCGCGTTTATTGATCACCGCCGTACGCACCGCGTCAGACAGATCGGTTTCGCCACCAGCAGCGCCGCCAGAGTTAATCAGCCCCGCGCGGCCCATATAGCAGTTCGCCAACTGGTACCGCACCAGGTCAATCGGGTTCTCGCTGGTCAGCTTGCTGTACACGCGATCGTCGGTATAGCCGAAGTTAACGGCTTTATAGCCACCGTTATTCTCGGCCATCTTCTGCTTCACGATATCCGCACCAATCGTGGCCGCCAGATGGTTGGCCTGACCGGTCAGGTCGGCAGAGACGTGATAGTCGACGCCGTCTTTCTTAAACGCCGGATTACGCAGATAGGCCCACAGCACCGTCACCAGTCCCAGCTCGTGCGCACGCTCAAAGGCGGCAGAAATCTCTTCAATCTGGCGGCGCGACTCTTCCGAGCCAAAATAGATGGTTGCCCCAACGGCCACCGCCCCCATATTGAACGCCTGCTCAACGCTGGCGTACAGCGTTTGATCGAAGGTGTTCGGGTAGCTCAGGGTTTCGTTGTGGTTAAGTTTGACCAGGAACGGAATACGGTGCGCGTAGCGGCGAGACACCGACGCCAGCACGCCGTAGGTGGAGGCCACGCAGTTACAGCCGGCTTCAATCGCCAGCTCAACGATATTTTTCGGGTCAAAATAGAGCGGGTTGGCGGCAAATGAGGCCCCGGCCGAGTGTTCGACGCCCTGATCTACCGGCAGAATCGACAGATAGCCCGTTCCGGCTAAACGGCCGGTGTTGTAGAGCGTCTGCATGTTTCGCAATACGGCTGGCGGGCGGTTATTGTCTATCATCACCCGATCAACGTAGTCGTGGCCGGGCAGATAGAGCTGGTCGGCTGGAATGGTCATACAACGATGCTGTAAAAGGCTGTCGGCATCTTTGCCAAGCAACTGCGCAATATCAGTCATAGCTATGCTCCCGTAAGCGCCGACATCATGTCGGCTGGATGTCCTGCTCAACTTTTTTGAGCAGGATAAGCCTGGTACCGGGGGCGTAGAATGTCCAACTTTTGTCGGTTTTAGCACGCGCGCGGCTGGCACGCGGACGGGACAGCTACCACCATTCGTGGAAGTGGTGAACCGGACCAATCCCCTCGCCGACCTCCAGCGTATCGGCCTGCGCCAGCGCTTTCGACAGCCAGCCCTTCGCCACCGGCACCGTCTCCTGCCAGCTGGCGTAACGCGGTCTTAACGCTGCCAGCGCCGCCGATAGCGTACAGCCGGTGCCGTGGGTATTTTTGGTGTCCACGCGCGGCGCGGTAAAGCGCATTTCGCCGTCAGCGGTGAACAGCCAGTCCGGGCTTTCGGCATCGTCCAGGTGGCCGCCTTTCATCAGCACTGCTTCACAGCCCAACGCCCGCAGCGCGCGCCCCTGTTCCAGCATCTCCAGTTCATTGCGCGCGTGCGGCGCGCCGAGCAGCGCCGCCGCCTCCGGCAGGTTTGGCGTAATCAGCGCAACCTGCGGCAGCAGGCGCTGGCGCAGAGTCGCGACCGCCGACGCCGACAGCAGCGGATCGCCGCTTTTCGCCAGCATCACCGTGTCCAGCACCACGTTCTGGATACGATAGCGCTGTAAACGCTCGGCCACCGCTTCAACGATGTCGGTCTCGGCCAGCATGCCGATTTTGGTGGTGTCGATACGCACATCGCTGAATACGGAATCCAGCTGCGCGGCGACAAAGTCAGGTTCTATCCGGTAGACTGACTGCACGCCGCGGGTATTTTGCGCCACCAGCGCGGTCATCACCGAGCAGCCGTAGGCCCCCAGCGCCGAGAAGGTTTTCAGATCGGCCTGAACGCCCGCGCCGCCGCTTGGGTCCGTGCCCGCAATCGTCAATGCGTTGATACGTTTCATGCCGCCACCTCCCCGTGCATCGCGTACAGCGCGTCAAGGAAAGCCGGGGTAAAACTCCCCGGACCGCGGCCCTCTGCCGCGCGTTGCCCGGCGTGTTTCATCAGCAGGCAGGCGCCCGCCACGTTGAGCAGGCGATCGCCCGGCAGCGCGCAGCTGGCCGCAACAACCGCCGACAGTGCGCAGCCGGTGCCGACGATACGCGTCATCAGCGCCGCCCCGCCGTTCGCCGCCAGCGTGCGCTCGCCGTCGGTGATGTAATCCACCTCGCCGGTCACCGCCACAATCGCCCCGCTTTCTCGCGCCAGCTTCTGCGCCGCAGGCAGCGCGGCGGCAGCGGTATCGGTGGTATCGACCCCGCGCCCGCCCAGGCTCTCACCGGCCAGCGCCCGGATTTCGGAGGCGTTCCCACGAATGGCCGACGGCGTCAGGCGCAGCAGTTCGCGGCAGAAATCGCTGCGTAACGTCAGCGCCCCCACCGCCACCGGATCCAGCGTCCACGGCGTTTCTGCGCGATTGGCACTGTCAACCGCTGCGCGCATCGCCAGCGCACGCGAGTGGGTTAAGGTGCCCACGTTAACCAACAGCGCGCCGGCAAGCGCGGCAAACTGCGCGGCCTCTCCGGCATCAATAACCATCGCGGGAGATGCCCCCACGGCCAGGAGGACATTCGCCGTGAAGGTTTGCACGACGTCATTCGTCATACAGTGAACAAGGGGGGCATGCTGGTGAAGAAGAGAAGCGGTGTGCGCAGATTGCGCGGAATTAAGCAGGTCAACGTGCATGGTTTGCTCCTGCCATAACGCGAAGAAGCAATGGCCGGTCGGCCTCTGACTTCCCTACGCTGGCATTATCCAGATCAGGTGGTACGGGTATTTCTCAGCCTTCGCAAGGAAGGGCACCCCGAGTCATTCAAATCAATTGATTACGATTAACAGACTGTTAATCGCCGCGCAGAATAATGCCAGCAGGCAGCCGGACAAACAAGCCCAATAACCCGCTGGCAGTCAGACAGAGCGCATCGCGACGAGACACCCAAACGCCGCCAGGGCGAAAACGACCGGCGCATTTCATCGGGCCTATTTTGCAGCAAACGCGCGGAGGTCAGATATCTTCGCTGCGCCCCATTTAACACAACCCATTGATTTATTAATAAAGTAAAAATCATTTTCCATCAGGACGCTTTGCTTTTTTCGCCAGATACATCGCTTTATCGGCATAATCGAGCAGCTGACGTTCGTTGGTACCCTGTTCAGGATAGTGCGCAATGCCAATACTCGGGACAATCGCCAAACGGTGCTCTCCCAGCACAAAAGGAGAAGCGAAAGCCTCAACAATTTTTTCTGCCACCGCGAAAGCGTCGTCCGGCAACGCGCTGTTCTCAATCAAAATCACAAACTCATCGCCGCCGATACGCGCAACGGTATCGGATTTCACGACGCAGCGCGTCAGGCGGTCCGCGGCGGCTTGCAGGAGTAAATCCCCTATCCCGTGGCCCAGGGTGTCGTTAACCTGCTTAAATTTATCGAGATCGATATACAGCAGCGACAAATGCCCCCCTTCACGGCGCGCGGTAGCAAGCGCAGCCCTAAGGCGATCGAACAAAAGGCTACGGTTTGGCAGGTCGGTCAGCTGATCGAACTGTGCCATATGCTGTAACCGAGCCTGCATCTGCTGACGCTCAATAACCGTCGCAATCTGCGTCGACACAAACTGCAATAGCTCCTGGTCCTGTTCGTTATAGCGTACGCCGTCCGGGTAGCTTTTGACGACCAGAACACCGATGGTGCCTTTCTGTGACTTAAGCGGAACCCCAAGCCAGCAGGATGGATTCAGGCCAAACGAAATGCGCAGTTCTTCATGGCGGCCCGCCATTCTCTCGGGCGTCAGCAGTAGCGGTTGACCCGTTTGAATCACCTCCGCGTAAAATGTCCCGGGAATAAGCGTAAACGGCGCGGGTATTTCCTGAAACGCATCCACGTGATACGGGAAGGTCAGTTGGCCCGTTTGCGGGTCGTAAAGCGTGACCGAAAAATTATCGACGGGAAGCAGCGTACCGACGATCTCATGGATACGCTGAAATAGCTTGAGTAAATCTTCAGCCGTGTGTGCCGCTTCAGAAATAGCGTACAGTGCGGATTGTAATGATTCAGAGCGTTTGCGTTCGGTAATATCCCGCGCAACGCCAATGCGTAATTGATTAGCCGGGGACCAGCGTGCCGACCACATAATATTGACGGTCTGGCCATTTTTATGCACATAGCGGTTTTCAAAATGGAACTGCGGGCGGCCAGCCATGATTTCTACTACTGAATTTCGTGTTAATTCTCGATCTTCCGGTAGCATCATATCGAACATGTTTTTGCCGATGAGTTCTTGCGGCGTATAGCCAAAAATACGTTCACATGACGCGCTTGCATAAACAATGTTAGCGTGGGCATCTACTGCAAAAACAGCATCCAGCATGAGATCGATAAAACTGCTCAACGGCGCGTGAGGATTCGATTCCATAGAGAAAGTCAGGCCTGAATATAAGAGTGAGTGCGACTACATTAGAGTTCCGTCGCCCATTAGCACTACACTAAAGGTTAAAGATAGTACAACTTCAGGCTGATTTACAATCAAAAAGAGGCGTGTGGCGCGTGTTAAAAGAAGGGGCATATCGGCATTCGCAATAACAAGGAGATTGCCGATCGCTAAAAAAGAATCAGCGGCGAACTAACCCCCTGCTGCCGGGCGGCCCAGGAATAATCTTCCGTCATTATTCTCTTTATTTCACCGCCCGCTCTCCCCTCGTTTCTGATGATGATACGGCGAATTAACGGCCATGTTATTCAAGAGATAATTTGCTTTCCCGCCGCCCCGGGTAATTCCCCGCTGCTTTCGCGAAGCTGTTTCAGCAACAGGGCAAAGCAGGACTCAATCAGCGGCGGCAGCGCCTGCGACCCGCGCATCAGCGCCACCGTACGGGTTAAGGCCGGCTGCTGAAGCTGCGCAACTTTGAGCACAGGATCCTGCAAATGGGTGGTGTAAAGCTGTGGCAGAATCGCCACCGCCAGCCGCGAGCGCACCAGGCCATACAGCGTTTCAATATAGTCCACCTGATAGCGCGTATTCAGCGTCAGGCGCTGGCTTTCCACCAGCGCGCCGACCAGCCGCTGCACGTTTCCTTTTGAGAACACCGCGATATCGTTTCCAGCCAGCAGCTTCCACGGCAGGTGTGGCTGACCGGCCAGCGGATCGTCGGCATGGACGACCGCCACCAGCGGGTCTTCGCGCAGCGGGAACACCTGTAAATCTTTCGGCAACGAGCTATCGATGGCCCCGACGCCAAAGTCAATCTGGCCGCTGAGCAAATCGCTGACCATGGCATCGTTGGTGCGGTCGTGAAACTCAACGCGCAGGCGCGGGAAGGCCTGCGCCAGGAGGCTGGGCAGCATCGGAAACAGCAGCGAGCTCACCGAGGGCACCAGGCCAATACGCACCGTGCCATCACCGCCAGCCGCAACAATTTGCTGCATATCCTGAAACGCGGCCTGCGCAACGCTCAACACCCGCTGGGCGTGGGGTAATATGGCCGCGCCCAGCTCGGTCAGCGTCACCGACGACGCGGTGCGGTTTACCAGCTTGCCGCCCAGCACCGCTTCCGTCTGCCGCAGCGCGCTGCTGAGCGCGGGCTGGCTTATCGCCAGGCGGTTGGCGGTATCGGTAAAATGGCGCAGCTGCGCCAGCGTCACAAAATACTGGAGTTGTTTGAGCGAAAGCGCGGGTAGCCGCTGCCAGGGTTCGGTCATGTTGTTGTGCTCACCGGTGACGATCACGCAGAATAAGCCAAAGTTATCAGGTGATAAATTTAATCATCTGGGCAAACGTTTGCACTGCCCCTAAAGTAGCGCCCATTATCCCTGTGCCGGAGTTGTTATGTCCAGCAATGCTGAAAACCGCCGCCGCGCCGTCCAGGCCGCGCGCGGGGAAGTTCCCTTCGATCTGCTGCTGACCGACGCCAGCGTCGTCGATATGGCGACCGGCGAGATTCGCGAAGCCGACGTGGGTATCGTCGGCGAGATGATTGCCAGCGTCCACCCGCGCGGCAGCCGTCGCGACGCGCTCGAACGCCACGCTCTGCCCGGCGTATTTCTCTCACCCGGTCTGATGGACACGCATGTCCACCTGGAAAGCTCCCACCTGCCGCCGGAACGCTATGCCGAAATCGTATTGGCGCAGGGCACCACTGCCGTCTTCTGGGACCCGCATGAACTGGCCAACGTGCTGGGCGTGGCGGGCGTGCGCTATGCCGTAGAGGCTAGCCGCCATCTGCCGCTGCAGGTGATGGTGGCCGCGCCGTCCAGCGTGCCGTCGACGCCGGGGCTGGAAATGTCGGGTGCCGAGTTTGCCGGGGCCGAGATGGACACCATGCTCGGTTGGCCGGAAGTGCGCGGCGTGGCGGAGGTGATGGATATGCACGGCGTCCTGCACGGCAGCTGTCGTATGCAGGAAATTGTGCAAGCGGGGCTAAACAGCGGCAAGCTGATTGAAGGCCACGCCCGCGGGCTGAGCGGCGCCGATCTGCAGGCCTATCTGGCCGCTGGCGTCACCTCAGACCATGAATTGACTTCCGCCGATGACGCGCTGGAAAAGCTGCGTGCCGGTCTGACGCTGGAAATTCGCGGCTCGCACCCGTACCTGCTGCCCGATATCGTTAATGCGCTGAAAACGCTGCCGCATCTTTCCTCGCAGATCACCGTGTGCACCGACGACGTGCCGCCGGACATGCTGCTGGAAAAAGGCGGTATCATCGCCCTGCTGAATCTGCTGATTGAACACGGTCTTCCGGCAACCGACGCCCTGCGTTTTGCTACGCTGAACGCCGCCATTCGCCTCCAGCGCAACGATCTGGGGCTGATTGCCGCCGGTCGCCGTGCGGACCTGGTGGTCTTTGATTCGCTGGATACGCTCTGTGCGCGCGCCGTTTATGTCGCCGGGAAACAGATCGCCCGCGACGGCAAGCTGCTGGCGCCGATCGACGCCGCGCCGGGCGTCACGCCGCCGCGTGATACCCTGCGCCTTACCCCACTCAGCGCCGATGATTTTGCGCTACGGGTCGGCAATATTCGCCACGGCGTTGCCCGGCTGCGCCATATTCGCGGCGCGCGTTTTACCCAATGGGGTGAAGTGGACGTTGAAATCCGTGACGGCCAGGTACAGCTGCCGAGTGGGTTTAGTCTGATTTGGGTAAAACACCGCCATGGCCGTCATGAAGCGACGCCGCAGATTGCGTTGCTCGAAGGCTGGGGTGAACTGCGCGGCGCGATTGCCACCAGCTATTCACACGACTCACATAACCTGGTGGTGCTGGGGCGTCATCCTGACGATATGGCGCTGGCGGCCAATCAGCTGATTGCCTCCGGCGGCGGCATGGCGCTGGCGCAAAACGGCGGCATTCTGGCCCACGTGGCGATGCCGATAGCCGGGATGCTGTCAGACAAACCCGCCGACGTGCTGGCCGCTGAGTTTCGCCAACTGCGCGACCTCAGCGCGCAGGTCGCCGACTGGGAGCCGCCGTATCGCGTGTTTAAAGCGATTGAGGGCACCTGTCTGGCCTGCAACGCCGGACCGCATTTGACCGATTTAGGGCTGACCGACGGCACCACGCGACAGATTGTCGATCCGGTTATTTCGTCACAACACACAACACAACAATAAACATGGGAGCGCCACACAATGGCCGATAATACCCTTCAATCGCCAACCGCAAGCAGTTGGCTGGAGCGACGCTTTGCGTTGCATTCCCGCGGCAGTTCGCTGCGTACTGAGTGCCTGGCGGGCATCACCGGTTTTCTCGCCGCCTCCTATCTTCTGGTCGTGATTCCTGGCCTGCTGGCCGTGGGCGGTATGGATAAAGGCGCCGCGACTACCGGCACCATTCTGGTCTTCGTTGGCGGTACGCTGCTGATGGCATTTTACGCCAACCTACCGTTTATCGTTGGGCCGGGCATCGGGGGATCGGTGCTGGTCGGCGTCACGCTGGCGGGCAGCGAAGGCATTGGCTGGCAGATTGGCCTCGGCATTGCCTGCTGGTCGGGTATTCTCTTCTTTCTGCTCACCAAATTCGGCCTGCGTGAAGTGGTCACCCGTTCGGTGCCGCAGTCAATAAAACTGGGGCTCACCGCGTCAATCGGTCTGTTTGTGGCGGTGCTCGGCTTCCGTAACGCCGGGCTAGTGCTGGCAAATGCCAAAACTAACTCGCTGATGCTGGGCGATTTTATGGCACCGGGTGCCCTGGTGGCGCTGTGCGGCCTGTTTCTGGCTATTGCACTCCAGGCGCGACGCATTCCTGGCGCGATTTTATGGGCAATTCTGTTCGCCACCCTGGTGGGTATCCCGGTAGGCGTAACGCGCCTGCCAACCCACTTTATCGATATGCCGCACTCGCTGGCACCGGTGCTCGGTCACGTCGATATGCTGGGCGCGCTGAATATTGCGTTCCTGCCGTTCCTGTTCGTTTTCTTCGCCTCGGAATTCTTCTCCACCATGGGCACCACCCTTGCGGTAGGCGGCGAAGCCGGGCTGCTGGATGAAGAAGGCAATATGCCGCATATTAACCGCCCGTTTATGGTTGACTCCATTGCGGCCGCCATCGGCCCGTGGCTTGGCATTCCGGCGGCTACCGCGCTGATTGAATCCTCCGCTGCCGCCGAAGCGGGCGGAAAAACCGGGCTGACGGCGCTGTCGGCTGCAGTGATGTTCCTGCTGATGCTGCTGTTCACTCCGGTGGCGTTGATGATCCCGAAAGAAGCCACCGCGCCAGCGTTGATTCTGATTGGCCTGAACATGTTCAGCGGCCTGCGTAAGGTTGATCTGGCGAACTTCACCGACGGGCTGCCGGTGCTGATGATGGTGATGATCACGCTGATTGCCAACAGCTTTGGTACCGGCATCGCCGGTGGGCTGCTGTTCTATATCGTGATTAAAGCGATTGCCGGTAAATGGCGTGAAATCCCGGTGGGCCTGTGGATTCTGGCAATACCGCTGGTGTACTACTTTGCGACGCTGGTGAAGCACTAGTCTATTGCCCCCATCAGGCGAGCGTGACACGCACGCCTGATGGGGAGCACAGATATCACGAAAATAAGGCCACGCCTCCGCTGATTTGGGTCACTGAATTGATTGTAATTTTTTTCAAATCTTGATGACGCCCACCGCAAGCAGATAATATATTTTCAGTTTACAAAGAGGCTGAAAATATTATGCCAGAACAATCAGACATTAAACTAAGACCCCTTGAACGCGAAGATTTGCGCTTTGTCCACCAACTTGATAATAACGCCAGCGTAATGCGCTACTGGTTCGAAGAACCCTATGAAGCCTTTGTTGAGCTAAGCGATCTTTACGATAAACACATCCACGATCAGAGCGAGCGTCGTTTTGTTATTTCGTTTAATGGTAATAATGCGGGCCTGGTAGAGCTGGTTGAAATAAACCATATTCATCGACGCGCCGAGTTTCAAATTATCATTTCACCGGAATATCAGGGCAAAGGCCTGGCAACCCGCGCCGCTAAGCTGGCAATGGACTACGGCTTTACCGTCCTGAACCTCTATAAGCTCTACCTGATTGTGGATAAAGAGAATGCTAAAGCCATTCATATTTATCGTAAGCTTGGTTTTATCCAGGAAGGCGAGTTAATACATGAATTTTTCGTTAACGGTGAGTACCGCAACACGATACGTATGTGTATTTTCCAGCATCAATATTTAGAAAAGAATAAATCAACGGGCGGATTGCTGAAACCAACGGCGCAATGATAGCGAGTATCCTGGCACCGTATCGTTGATCTCAACGACCCGCACCGTCGCGGCTGGCGGCGCGGGCTCATCGGACGATGATTACCGTAGCGCAACGGCGGGTAACCCCGCCGCCCTTACACCGCGTTCAGCGTATCAACGCAGCGCGCTTTCACCTCTTCATAAAGCAACCTCACCGCAGCTGAGAGCTGTTTGCGATGCGGGCAGATCATATTCAGCGGTACCCGATCGCCCAGATATTCCGGCAGCAGCACCTGCAAACGCCCGGCCTGCAGATCGTCTTTTACGTCCAGCGCCGATTTAAACGCAACGCCCTCGCCGGCCACCGCCAGACGGCGGATCACTTCGGCGTCATCGCTGGTAATATTTCCGCACACCTGCACGCTGTGCTCTACGCCATCGCGGTGGAGCGGCCATCGGTCGAACGGTCGCCCGCGCAGCACGTAGGTTAACGCATTGCATTTTTCGAGATCGGCCAGCGTTTTTGGCTCGCCGTGACGGGCAATCCACGCGGGAGAGGCCACCAGCACGCGACGGTTATCGGGCGCAACCGGCAGTGAAACAAACGACGCATCATCGTTGTCGCCGTAGCGGAACGCAATATCCACCGGGTCTTTAAAAACGTCGGTCAGGTGATCGGAAAACAGAATGCGCAGCCGCAGCGCCGGATGACGGGTGCGGAACTGGCGAAAGACCTCCAGCAGCAGATTACGTCCAAGATCGGACGGCACGGCAATTTGCAGCGTGCCGCTGACTTCATCGTTTGGCGTCGTGAGCTGCTGAAGCCCGTTTTGCAGCGCATCGAGCATTTGCAGCGCGTACGGCAGCCAGGTTTCGCCTTCCACCGTCAGGCGCAGGCTACGGGTGGAGCGGGCAAACAGGCGCGTGTTGAGCGCCGTTTCCAGACGCTTAATCGCCGAACTCACCTGCGCCGGTGGGATACCGGCTTCGCGCGCGGCGTCGCTAAAGCTGCTCAGCGCCGCCGCGCGAACGAATAATGATAAATCTTCCAGCCTGAACATGGCGGTTCCTCAAAAATTGGGCGGCCAGGATAAACCTCAAAACGAACATCACCGCGGTTTGCTTACATTTTTTAAGAAAGCAGCGCTTGCCATTCGGCCCACGCATCAGGAATCATACGGAGCTGCAATTTTATATCCAGGATAATGTGGGGATAGTATGCGTAAAACAAAAATGATGCTTCTGGGCGTGCTGCTGGCAACGGCGAGCGCGGCATGGGCGGCACCGGCCACCGGCATCAAACAGTATGAATTAAAAGAGTTCACCGCAGATTTCACGCAATTTAAAATTGGCGACAACGCCCCTGCGATGTATCTCACGCCAGAGTACAACATCAAGCAGTGGCAGTTGCGTAATCTGCCCGCGCCGGATGCCGGCACGCGCTGGACGTACATGGGCGGCAACTATGTTCAGATCGGCGAAACGGACGGCAAAATCAGCAAAATTTTCGACGGCGAGATTTTCTATCACCGCTAAGCAAAAGCCAGCGGGTATTTCACCGCTGGCCCTTCCCTTACGCTAGCAATAATGTACGCCGTGCGGTGCCATATTATTCATCGTGTTTTCCACTGCCAGCTTTTCATATAACAGCAATATTCCCAGCATTAAATCGCCGCCGCTGCGTAACAGATCGTCCGGCGCAATAGAACGGTTTTCACTGGCAAGCTCTTCCAGGTGATCGACCATGTCACGGTATTCAGCGTAAATATTGATAGGCAGCGCGCCGTCGGCAATGTGTTCGCGGCAGTAGCGGAGCGCATCGGCAGATTTTTCAGGCAGCGTGCGGTTTTGCATCAGCAACACCAGCAGCTCACGAAGCGTTATCATCAGCATATTATTATCCATATCGCTCTCCATTATTGAATCAATAATTATCACGAATAGTCGCCAGCTCTATTTATTTATACCTCTCGTTGGGTAATAAAAGATAACCTCCCATAGCGCATGCGAAAAAACAATGTTATTAAATTGTTTACTTGATTAACATCAAGATAACGCAGCGAGCTGAATCCACGGGAAAAATAACATATAAAAAGTGAATTAAATGAAGGGGGATAATAAATAAGGCTGTGCTGAAAAGAGGCTTCATAATATCGTGCGGCAGCGGACCGCCGCACGGGAATATCAGTGCTTACACTGCGCGGAAGGCAATTTCGCTCGGGATCACTTCACCCTGCCAGTAAAGCTGCGCCGCAACGCGCCCCGCCAGCTGACGATAGATTTCGGTGAACTCGCTGTCCGGACGCGCGACGACCGTTGGCGTGCCGTTATCGAGGTCTTCACGCAGGTTGATGTGCAGCGGCATCTGGCCAAGCAGCTGAGTATGGTATTTCTCTGCCAGCTTCTCGGCGCCGCCGGTACCAAAGATAGGCTCGTGGTGACCACAGTTGCTGCAAATATGCATGCTCATGTTTTCCACGATGCCCAGCACCGGCACTTCCACCTTCTCAAACATGACGATGCCTTTTTTAGCATCGATCAGCGCGATGTCCTGCGGCGTGGTGACCACAACGGCCCCGGTCACCGGAATGTTCTGCGCCAGCGTCAGCTGGATGTCGCCGGTGCCCGGCGGCATATCGAGCACAAGATAGTCGAGATCCGGCCACATGGTCTCTTGCAGCATCTGCATCAGCGCCTTGCTGGCCATCGGGCCGCGCCACACCATGGCGTTGTCGTCAGTGACCAGATAACCAATGGAGTTGGTGGCCAGGCCATGGGCCATAATCGGCGCCATGTGGGTGCCGTCCGGCGAAGTCGGACGCTGGTTTTCCGCGCCCAGCATGTTCGGGATAGACGGGCCGTAGATGTCGGCATCGAGGATGCCCACTTTCGCCCCTTCCGCGGCCAGCGCCAGCGCCAGGTTCACGGCAGTGGACGATTTTCCCACCCCGCCTTTGCCCGAGCTGACGGCAATAATGTTTTTCACGCCGTTAACGCCCGGCTGATTTTTCACGCGCTTCAGCGTGGCGATGCTGTGCGACAGCTTCCAGTCGATGGCTTTCGCCCCGGTCACCCGCAGCAGTTCAGCGCTGGTCTGCTCTTTTAATTCTTCAAAAGCGCTGTGCCAGACAAACGGCATCTGCAGTTCAATGTGCACGGTGTCGTCAAGCCAGGCGACGTGGTGCAGCGCTTTCAGCGTCGTTAAGTTGTGCTTCAGGGTGGGGTGCTGGAAGTTTGCCAGCGTGCCGGCCACCATGGCACGTAGACGTTCAGGTGATTTGGCCTGGGATTCTGAGTTCATCCCGACTCCTTTGTTGTTTTAACATGCTTTCAGTACGCCTAAGTCTACCACAGGTACGGTCAAGCATGTATGGCGCCTCCCCTACCCTTTTGGTAATATCAAAACCCCTTTTTACAACTGAAGAAGTAAAATCCACTATGACTCAAGTCGCGAAGAAAATTCTGGTAACGTGCGCGCTGCCGTACGCCAACGGCTCAATCCACCTCGGCCATATGCTGGAGCACATCCAGGCTGATGTCTGGGTCCGTTACCAGCGAATGCGCGGCCACGAGGTTAACTTCATCTGCGCGGACGACGCCCACGGCACGCCGATCATGCTGAAAGCCCAGCAGTTAGGCATTACGCCGGAGCAGATGATTGCCGAAATGAGTCAGGAGCATCAGACTGATTTTGCAGGCTTTAACATCAGCTACGACAACTACCACTCGACGCACAGCGACGAGAACCGCGAGCTGTCCGAGCTGATTTACGGCCGCCTGAAAGAGAACGGTTTTATTAAAAACCGCACCATCTCTCAGCTGTACGATCCGGAAAAAGGCATGTTCCTGCCGGACCGTTTCGTCAAAGGCACCTGCCCGAAATGTAAATCACCGGATCAATACGGCGATAACTGCGAAGTATGCGGCGCGACCTACAGCCCGACCGAGCTTATCGAGCCGAAATCCGTCGTCTCTGGCGCGACCCCGGTGATGCGCGAGTCTGAGCACTTCTTCTTTGACCTGCCGTCCTTCAGCGAAATGCTGCAGGCATGGACCCGCAGCGGCGCGCTGCAGGAGCAGGTGGCGAACAAAATGCAGGAATGGTTTGAATCCGGCCTGCAGCAGTGGGATATCTCCCGCGATGCGCCGTACTTCGGTTTTGAAATCCCGAACGCGCCGGGCAAATATTTCTACGTCTGGCTGGACGCGCCGATTGGCTACATGGGCTCCTTCAAGAACCTGTGCGACAAACGCGGCGACACCACCAGCTTCGATGAATACTGGAAGAAAGACTCTACCGCCGAGCTGTATCACTTTATCGGCAAAGATATCGTCTACTTCCACAGCCTGTTCTGGCCTGCCATGCTGGAAGGCAGCAACTTCCGTAAGCCGACCAACCTGTTCGTGCACGGCTACGTGACGGTGAACGGCGCGAAGATGTCCAAGTCTCGCGGCACCTTTATTAAAGCCAGCACCTGGCTCAAACACTTCGATGCCGACAGCCTGCGCTACTACTACACCGCGAAGCTCTCTTCCCGCATCGACGACATCGACCTGAACCTGGAAGATTTCATCCAGCGCGTCAACGCCGATATCGTGAACAAAGTGGTGAACCTGGCTTCCCGTAACGCTGGCTTTATCGCTAAGCGTTTCGACGGCGTGCTGTCCGCTGAACTGGCTGACCCAGAGCTGTACAAAACCTTCACCGACGCGGCAACCAGCATTGGCGAAGCGTGGGACAGCCGTGAATTCGGTAAAGCGATTCGTGAAATCATGGCGCTGGCCGACGTCGCTAACCGCTACGTTGACGAGCAGGCACCGTGGGTTGTCGCTAAACAGGAAGGCCGCGATGCCGACCTGCAGGCTATCTGTACCATGGGCCTGAATATGTTCCGCGTGCTGATGACCTGGCTGAAGCCGGTGCTGCCGGAGCTGGCCGCGCGTACCGAAGCGTTCCTTAACACCGAGCTGAGCTGGGATGCGATCAACGCGCCGCTGGTGGGTCATAAGATCAACACCTTCAAAGCGCTGTATAACCGTATTGAAATGAAACAGGTGGAAGCGCTGGTGGAAGCGTCTAAAGAAGAAGTGAAAGCAGCCGCAGCCCCGGCTACCGGCCCGCTGGCGGATGATCCAATCCAGGAAACCATCACCTTTGATGATTTCGCCAAAGTTGACCTGCGCGTGGCTCTGATTGAAAACGCCGAGTTCGTGGAAGGTTCCGACAAGCTGCTGCGCCTGACGCTGGATCTCGGCGGCGAGAAGCGTAACGTCTTCTCCGGCATCCGCTCTGCTTACCCGGACCCACAGCCGTTGATTGGCCGCCTGACCGTGATGGTGGCCAACCTGGCACCGCGTAAAATGCGCTTCGGCATCTCGGAAGGGATGGTGATGGCCGCAGGCCCTGGCGGCAAAGATATCTTCCTGTTAAGCCCGGATGACGGTGCGCAACCAGGCCAGCAGGTGAAATAAACTGCATAAAAAAACGCTGCTTCGGCAGCGTTTTTTATTTATGAATTCTGAAAAAATCCACCTTTATGCCTTTTTTGTTCCGCCCAAAATTACCGCAATGTAGTATCTGATATCTCTCAATTCCTCTATTACCGAACACAAAATGCGCACTAAAAATATAATACCGATGGTAACAGCCATCATGATGATACTGACCTGTCTGTGCGGGTGCGACAACGCCGAAAAAAAGAAGGTTTTTATAAACAAGATCAATAAGGTAGAAATAACCACCACATTTATTTATAAGGGAGATAAAGTACTCAAGCAGATATCAAAAAATAGAATGTATTATTCCGATACCCCGGGTAAGACGAAAGAAGCATTCGAAAAAGACATGAGCCCAATGCAGCAGGAATATCGAAAAATAAAAGGATTAGAGGACGCAATCGTGTATTTCGATACTTATGCTGAAGAGACCGTCACGATGAATATCGATGAGCTCGATTTTGATATGCTGAAGAAAGTAACGGGCATCAGCACAACGGGCACCAGGGGATTAAGCATGAAAAAGACGCAGGAGCAATTTGAAGCATCCGGATTCACAGAAGTAAAATAGGAGCGCGATCGGGTCTTTATGACAACGACCGCAGCACCCGCATTTGTAAAATCGCAGGCCGGATAAGGCACCGCCGCCATCCGGCAGCAACGTGCGCCGGAATGCCTGATGGCGCTTCGCTTCTCAGGCCTACGAAGGCGGCGTTATGATTTTACCGCGTGCTCGCGAATCGCCAGACCGCGCAGGAAATAGCGCAGGAACTGGTCGCCGCATTCGCGGAAGTTTTTGTGGTCAGGGGCGCGCATCATGGCGGTGATTTCCGGCATAGAGACGCGGAACTGCTGCTGAGTCAGGATAGCCAGAATATCGTCGGTTTTCAGCGCAAACGCGATACGCAGTTTCTTCAGCATGATGTTGTTGTTAATACGGCGTTCTACCGCCAGCGCCGGCGCAGACTCGTCGCGACCGCGCTTTTCGTAAATCAGGCCGTTCAGGAAGCACGACAGCATAATATCAGGGCACCGTACGAAGCCTTCTTCATCCTCTTTGCGCAGCCACGGCGTCAGCTGTTCAGCGGTGACTTCGGCTTCGCCCAGCGCGAAAATGCGCACCAGATCGTTGTTGTTCATTTTCAGGATGTAGCGGACGCTGCGTAAAATATCGTTACTGACCATAGTGCCTTCGACGGTGGTGATGAAAAAATTTGATGGCTGATTCTACACGAATTACAGCCCCAGCGCCTCTTTCAGGGTCTTTAAATAGCGCCGGCTCACCGGCACCGTCTGCCCGTTGCGCAGCAGCAGTTCGGCCTGGCCGTTGTCTTCCAGACGAATTTCCTTCAGATGCGCCATGTTCACCAGATGCTGGCGATGGCAGCGGATGAGCGGCGTTCGGCTCTCCAGCGTGCGTAGCGTCAGCTCGGTAAACCCTTCTTTTCCTTCGCCGCTGGTGACGTACACCCCGCTCATCCGACTGCTGACAAAGGCCACATCATCCATTTGCAGCAGATAAATGCGGCTATGCCCGGTGCAGGGAATAAACTTCAACGCCTGCTTGCTCTCGCCGAGCAGCGACACATCCTGCGCCGCGCGCTCCTGGCGCAGGCGAGCGAGCGTTTTCTCGAGTCGTTTTTCTTCGATGGGCTTGAGCAAATAGTCAAAGGCATGTTCTTCAAAGGCTTTTACCGCATATTCGTCAAAAGCGGTCAGAAACACGATATAAGGCCGGTGTTCCGGGTCGAGCATCCCAACCATCTCCAGCCCGCTGATGCGCGGCATCTGGATATCCAGGAACAGCACATCCGGGTGCAGCCGGTGTACCGCGCCGATGGCCTCAACCGCGTTGGCACATTCGCCGACAATCTCCAGATCCTGCTGGGTTTGCAGCAGCACGCGCAGGTTCTCCCGCGCCAGCGGTTCATCATCGACAATCAGCACTTTAATCATGCACTCTCCTCCAGAGGTAACCGCAGGGTAACACGGGTAAAACGGTCCGGCTCGCAGGCCACCGAAATGCCGCACTCGTCGCCAAAGCGCATTTTCAGCCGCTTATCAACCAGACTCATGCCCAGCCCGCTGGACTGTGCGTTGGGCAGATACAGCCCGGCATTATCTTCAATCTCCAGCACCAGATGCTGCCCCTGCTGGCTCGCGCGCAGGGTAATTTCCCCCACGTCCATCAGTTGCGAAGTCCCGTGCTTAATGGCGTTCTCGACGATCGGTTGCAGGGTGAAGGCCGGAAGCTGGTGGTGGGCCAGCGCATCAGGAATCGCCAGGTGCACCTGCAGCCGCGACTGAAAACGCGCTTTTTCAATTTGCAGGTAGGCGTTCACATGCTCAATCTCGTCGGCCAGGGTGACAATTTCCGACGGCCGTTTGAGGTTCTTGCGAAAAAAGGTCGACAGATACTGCACCAGTTGGCTGGCCTGTTCGCTGTCACGGCGAATCACCGCCTTCAGCGTATTCAGGGCGTTAAACAGAAAATGCGGATTGACCTGCGCGTGCAGCAGTTTAATTTCCGATTGTGTCAGCAGTGCTTTCTGCCGCTCGTACTGCCCGGCCAGAATCTGCGCCGACAGCAGTTGGGCAATGCCTTCGCCAAGGGTTCGGTTGATGGAGCTGAACAGCCGATTTTTGGCTTCATACAGCTTAATGGTGCCGATGACCCGCTGATTCTCGCCGCGCAGCGGGATCACCAGCGTCGAGCCAAGCTTACAGTTGGGGTGAATCGAGCAGCGGTACGGCACTTCGTTACCGTCGGCGTACACCACCTCGCCGGTTTCAATCGTTTTCTGCGTATAGCGCGAGGAAATCGGCTTGCCGGGCAGATGGTGATCTTCACCAATGCCGGTAAAGGCGAGCAGCTTTTCACGATCGGTGATCGCCACCGCACCGATATCCAGCTCCTGGATCAGCACCTGCGCCACCTTCATGCTGTTTTCTTCGTTAAACCCTTTACGCAAAATACCCTCGGTAGAGGCCGCCAGCTTCAGGGCGGTTGCGGAAAACGCCGACGTATATTTTTCAAACATCGCCCGTTTATCCAACAGGATGCGCATAAACAGCGCCGCGCCCACGGTATTCGTCACCATCATCGGGGCGGCGATACTTTGCACCAGGTGTAGCGCATCCTCAAACGGGCGCGCAATCAGCAGGATGATAAGCATCTGCACCAGCTCGGCCACCAGGGTAATCGCCCCCGCCGTTAACGGGCTGAAAACCTTATCCGGGCGGCCGCGACGAATGAGAAAACTGTGCACCAGCCCACCCAGCAGCCCCTCGACCATCGTCGAAATCATACAGCTGAGCGCCGTCATCCCGCCCATCGAATAGCGATGCAGACCGCCGGTCAACCCGACCAGCCCACCGACCACCGGGCCGCCGAGCAGGCCGCCCATGACCGCGCCAATGGCACGCGTGTTGGCGATAGAGTCTTCGATATGGAGGCCGAAATAGGTACCGAGAATACAAAAAATCGAGAACGTGACATAACACAGCAGCTTGTGCGGCAGGCGGACGGTGACCTGCATCAGGGGAATAAATAGCCGCGTTTTGCTCATCAGCCAGGCGATGACCAGGAAAACGCACATCTGCTGAAGCAGCAGCAACACCAGATTAAACTCGTACATACCCAAACACCACAGCTGAAATAAAACTGCGTAACATACACATACTCGGCATAACTTTCTTTGAAACCTGGCAAAAAAAGTGCAAAAAAAGCGACCGATCACATTTTATCCACTTTCCATCGCCGAAAAGTGAATAAAAAACGACCGCTGCAGGTCACGACGGCAAACCCCGTCTAAAGTTAAATGGGGGACCGCATGCCGGAGGACAAGATGGCGCTTTACACAATAGGCGAAGTGGCTCAGCTTTGTGATATCAACCCGGTTACGCTGCGCGCCTGGCAGCGACGCTACGCGCTCTTAAAGCCGCAGCGCACGGACGGCGGCCATCGCCTGTTTAACGACGACGATATCGACCGCATTCGCGAGATCCAGCGCTGGATTGAAACCGGCGTTCAGGTAAGCAAGGTGAAAAGTCTGCTCAGCGAACCGGCCGACGGCTGGCGAGAGCAGCAGGAGACGGCGCTGCGCGACCTGCGTAATGGCAATCTCCAGCACCTGCGTCAGTGGGTTAAGGATCTGCGTCGAAGCCACGGCGCCCGCACGCTGGTCGATAACCTCTTTACCCCACTGCGCCAGCGCCTGCAAAGCGCGCAATTAACGCTCCCCACCCTACTTGGCCTGCTCGACGGCGTGCTGATCAATGATATTGCGCTGAGCCTTGCTTCCGCGCGGCGAAAATCCGGGCCGCAGGCGCTGGTGGTGGGCTGGAATATCACCGACGTTACCCGACTGTGGCTGGAAGGCTGGGTTGCCTGTGAACAAGGCTGGCGCGTTGACGTGCTGGCGCACCCGCTGGCGCAGATCCAGCCTGAACTGTTCCCTGGACAGACGCTGTTAATCTGGTGCGGCGCAGCCCCCAGCGCCCATCAGCAGCAGCAGTTGGCGCGCTGGCAGGAAGACGGCGTGGCCTTCGCACTTCCTGCCAATTAATCGTTCGTTAACAGCTGCGCTTCGCGGTATAATCTTTTGGTTAACAAAAGGAGTACACAATGAAGTCAGCTAAATTTGCCGCGATCGTTCTTTTTGCCCTGATGGCTATCAGCGGTATCGGTGGCGTGATGCTCGCCGGCTATTCGTTTATTGTGCGCGGCGGTGTCGGCTGAGACGCAGACTTATCCGCTCAAAGACGCGGTCGACGATAATCGCCGCCAGCGCCACCAGCATTGCCCCCTGAATCACATAGGCCGTGTTAAACCCACTCAGGCCGATGATTATCGGTGTGCCTAACGTATTGGCCCCTACCGTTGATGCAATGGTTGCGGTACCGATATTGACGATAACCGAAGTTCGTATTCCCGCGACGATCACCGGTGCCGCCAACGGCAGTTCTACCTGACGCAGACGCTGACCGCCCGTCATCCCGATGCCTTCTGCGACGCGCAGTGCGCCAGCTGGCACGGCCGCCAGCCCGGCCAGCGTGCCTTGCAGAACCGGTAAAATACCGTAGAGCGTTAGCGCCACGATTGCCGGTTTCTCGCCAAATCCCATCACCGGTACCGCCAGCGCCAGCACGGCCACGGGGGGAAAGGTTTGCCCCATCGCCGCCAGCGTTTCCACCAGCGGGCGAAACTCACGACCGGCCGGTCGGGTCACCAGTATGCCGGCGCTGACGCCTACCCCAATCGCCATCAGACTGGAGAGCAGAACCAGTTCGCCATGCGCCAGCGTCAGCGCCATAAAACTGGCCTGCTGATAGAGCGGACGCGGCTGCTCGGGAAACAGCGAATGCAGCAGCGGCTCGCTGTACGGCAGACCGAGCAACAAACCGATAAACAGCACCATCAGCCACAGCAGGGGATCACGAAACGCGCGCATCGGCCGACTCCTCGCGCAAAAGATCGGCAAAATGCAGCGCGCCGTAAGACTCCCCCGCCGCATTACTGACCGGCAACACCGTACGCCGCTGGACCATAAAGCCCGACAGCGCATCGCGCAGCGAGAGCGAATCGGCAATCGCCTCTCCCTGCGCGCGTTCACCGTGGCGCACATAGTCTGCCACCTGGCGTAATGACAGCAGGCGGACGCCCAGTTCGCTGCGGCCAAAAAAGGTGCGTACAAACGCATTGCCCGGCGCGCCGAGCATCTGCAGCGGCGTCCCCTGCTGCACCACCTCGCCGCCATCCAGCAGGATCAGGTTATCCGCCAGGCGCAGCGCTTCATCAATATCGTGCGTGACCAGCACAATGGTGCGCCCAAACAGTTGGTGAATACGGCGCATCTCTTGCTGTAGGGCGCTGCGGGTGACCGGATCGAGCGCGCCGAATGGTTCATCCATCAGCAGCACGTCCGGATCGCCGGCCAGCGCCCGCGCGACGCCGACGCGCTGTTGTTGGCCGCCGGACAGCTGATGCGGATAGCGGGCTCGCAGCGCGACGTCGAGCCCGAGCAGCGCCATCAGTTCGTCGATACGCGCGTTTATCCTTGCCTGCGGCCATTTCAACAGCTGCGGAACGGTAGCGATGTTCTGCGCCACCGTCCAGTGCGGGAACAGGCCAATCGACTGAATGGCGTATCCCATGCGGCGGCGCAGCGCCAGCAGCGGCTGCTGACGGATGTCCTGACCGGCGAAACGGATCGTCCCGCTGTCCGGTTCGACCAGCCGGTTAATCATCTTCAGCAGCGTCGATTTCCCCGAACCCGAGGTACCAATCAGCACAGAGAACGCGCCTTCCTCCAGCCGCAGGGTCAGATCCTTCACGGCCGGATGCTCGCCGAACGTTTTATTTACCTGCGAAAATTCAATCACCGGCTTCTCCTTGTAGTAGAGTCGCCGCCAGGTTCAGCAGCGCGTCGATGACCACGGCCAGAGCGACGACCGGGATGACGCCCAGCAGCACCAGATCCAGCGCGCTACTGAGCAGCCCCTGGAACACCAGCGCACCGAAACCGCCCGCACCGATCAGCGCCGCCACTACCGCCATCCCCACCGTTTGTACCACGACCACCCGCAGGCTGCGCAATAGCACCGGCAGCGCCAGCGGCAACTGCACACGCAGGAAGGTTTGCCCGCGGCTCATCCCCATCGCGGCGGCGCTTTCCAGCACCTGCGGCGAGACCTGCTGCATCCCAGCCACCACGCCACGCACCAGCGGCAGCAGCGCATACAGCACCAACGCAATCAGCGCAGGCGTGAGCCCGGTGCCCGCGATACCCAGCGTCGCCAGCCACGGGAAACGCTGCACCAATCCGGCCAGCGGCGCGATCAGCACGCCAAACAGCGCCACGGAGGGAATGGTTTGAATGATATTGAGTAGCGTGAAGACGCCAGACTGCCGACGCGGGTTCCGCCAGCACATCAGGCCCAACGGCACGCCAATCAGCAGCGCGGGCAACAGCGTGCCCCACAACAGCGTGAGGTGCTGGTATAGCGCATCGTTAAAGGTTTCCCGGCGGTTGGCGTATTCTTTCAGCAGCGACAGCCCGTCCAGCGCCCCGCTCCACAACAGCCAGCACGGCAGCAGCCACAGCTGTACATTCAGCAGCCAGCGCCACGGCACGCGGGGCGTCAGGCGACGAATAGCTTCGCTGCAGATGAGCAATATCAGCAATAGCCCTAACCACAGCCCGCTGCCCGGCGAAGTCCGCGCCAGCGCGCCGCCATTTTGCGCCAGACGCTCGGCCGCTGCCCCCGCCGTCCACAGCAGCAGCGTAAAGCAGGCCTGCCCCAGCAACAGAATCAACAGGCTGGAAAGACGTCCGGGAAGCCAGCAGAGGACCCAGAAAGCCAGCGGTACCGCCAGCAGGAACAGCGGCGAGAATGACCAGATTTGCCACAGCCACAGGCCGTTGCCCGACACCAGCCGGTTCGGGGCAAAATTGGCAAACGGCAGCGCGGCGGCGGCCAGCAGCATCAGCGTCAGCAGCGCCACCACGCGATGAGAACAACGAGACATGAGAATAACCGGTTACTTCACCCAGCCTTTTTCCTTCAGATAGCCTGCCGCAACGCTTTTGGCATCCAGCCCTTCTACCGCAATTTTCGCATTCAGCGTTTGCAGGGTTTTCTCATCCAGGCTGGCAAACACCGGCTGAAGCCATTTCGCCATATCCGGGTTGGCTTTGAGTACCGCCTCACGTACCACCGGCGTAGGCGCGTAGATCGGCTGCACGCCTTTCGGATCGCTGAGCGTTTGTAGCCCCAGCGCCGCCACCGGGCCGTCGGTACCGTAGGCCATCGCCGCGTTAACGCCGGAGGTTTGCTGAGCAGCCGCTTTGAGGGTTACCGCCGTATCGCCGCCCGCCAGCGACAGCAGCTGATTCTGATTCAGCTTAAAATCATAGGCTTTTTCAAACGCGGGCAGCGCGTCCGGACGCTCGATAAACTCCGCCGAGGCTGCCAGCTTGAAGCTGCCTCCCGCCTTCAGGTAGCGGCTCAGGTCGGCCAGTGAGGTGAGCTTATTTTTGTCCGCCACGTCCTGGCGAACGGCCAGGGTCCAGGTGTTATTCGCGGGGGCCGGCGTCAGCCAGATAAGATGGTTTTTCTCGGCGTCGAGCATTTTCACCTTCTCGTACCCGGCCTGGGCATTTTTCCATGCCGGGTCGTTTTCATCTTTGAAGAAGAAAGCGCCGTTGCCGGTGTATTCCGGGTAGATATCCAGCTCGCCGGAGGTTACCGCTCCCCGCACGGCCGGCGTGGTGCCGAGCTGAATTTTATTCACGGTTTTGACGCCGTGGCTTTCCAGGACCTGCAAAATTAAGTTGCCCAGCAGCGCGCCTTCGGTATCAATTTTTGACCCGACCTTCACCGGCTCGGCGGCCAGTGACGGCAGACTTACCGCCGCCAGCAGCGCCAGCGTCCATCCCCTTGCAATCGTCATACGCGTTCCTCTTATTTGCGCTCAATTAACAGGCGCTTAAGCAAAAAGCGTAGACGAAAATAGAACATTCAGCCCTGTTCCGGCATTTTTAACGGCAGGGTGAGTAAGCTGGCGGCAAAATACAGCAGCGCAATCACCCATAGCGTTCCTTCCACACCGAGCGGGTTAACGCACAACGTAACAATAAGCGGGCCGACAAAATTGCTGAGGCCGGATCCAAGATTCAGGCAGGAAATAGCCGCGCCCTTATTTTCCGGCAACAGTGATGGAATCAGTGCGCTGAGGGGGCCAAATGCGCCCAGACCGATAGCGTAAATCGCCAGCGCGACGATCAACGCCGCGCTGCTGTGGCCAAACAGCACCGGCGCGTAGCACACCGCCAGCGCCGCCAGCCCGCATAGCGTACCGGCAAACCACACCACCGTGTTACGCCAGCCGATGGTATCGCCCAGCCAGCCGAAGAAGTAGTTAGCGAAGATGTTTACCACGTTGACCAGGCCCCAGATGGTCAGCCACTCTTCAATGCTAAAGCCAAAGCGTGGCAGATATACCGGCATCAGGATCACCAGCGAAAATTTGCCAATATCGTTGATGGTTTTTACGACCACTGCGAGGCGCATTTTCGGTTCGCGCGCCAGCACCACGATACCTTCCACCAGCGCCTGTCCCACCGCCTGTCCTTGCTGCCACTGGGGCTTGTCACGGTTGAGGATCAGCGCGCAGCCGCAGCCTGCCAGCACGAAAACAAAGCCTGACAGCAGCGTGGTGGTCTCGCCTAATCGGGGGATCATAAAGCCGGAAAACCACGGCCCGACGATGGTCATACCAACGCCAAAGGCTATCCAGAACCAGGAAACGGCGCGCCCGAGAATACGGCTTTCGCAGCGCTGGTTAATCCACACCAGAAACGAATAAGCAAACAGCGGATAGGCCATTCCGCGCACCGCGTAGCTCACCATCATCAGCGGGTAGTTGCCGTCGGGCAGTGCGACGAAAATAAACGGCAGCGAGCCCACGAAATAAAGCAGCGTTGCCAGCCACATCAGACGGCGTACGCCCAGCACGCCTGCGCCAATGCCGGAAAACCAGGAGACGGCCGCCACGCACAGGCCAAAAACGGAAGACAGCAGGCTGATGTGCACCGCATCAAGACCGCGCTGCTGTAGCAACGATGCCAGCCAGCTCTGTTCGATAGTGGCTCCGGTGATAAACAGGAAAACGCCGACGAACCCCCATACCAGCTCGCGCGGCAGACCCAGGCGCGCCCAGACTCCCTGTTGAATATATAAACTTTGATCGGTCATGTCCGTTACCCAAAAAAACGTCCCGGCCGAAGCCGGGCAAGCCCTCTTATTTTCCCCAGCGGTGCCGCACCGCCGGGGCGCGGTTATGCGTTTTTCAACTGCGCGGATTGCTGCTGTTTCTCCCGCAGCAGGCTGCGGTTAACGTGGCCCACGGTGTTATCACCCCAGCAGTGGTCATACGGCATCCCGGTCAGGCTTTCGATGACCGCTTTGGTCTCTGCGGTGACGGTCGCTTTGCTGCCGCCCTGTTTCAGGCGCGCCACTTCCTCGTTCAACACCGCATGGGTGCGGCTGTTGACCTTAAACTGGAAGGCGGACCAGATGCCCCACAGCGTCAGCGCGACCGGCAGAATAATCATGATGCCGAGGATCATGTTGATTGCCGACTGCGGCTGACTGCTGTGGCCGGTAATAAAGCCGGACATTTGCAGCGCCACGCCCACCAGGAAAATGGACAGCGCCTGTGACGCTTTACGCAGCAGGCTCATAAAGCCCGCGAAGATACCTTCACGACGGTTACAGGTCAGAATTTCATCCACGTCGGCAACGAAGGTGTAGTTGTTCCATGGAATGGAATAGATACCGCCGCGCGCCAGACCGGCTACGCCCGCCGCCAGATACAGCAGCGCCATACTGGTGGAGCCGTAGAGGTAGGTCACGGCGAACAGTACAAAGGCCACCAGCGCCATCAGCGCCTGGGTGGCGAACGCGCGGGACGGCGAATAGCGCAGCGTCAGCCAGGTTGCGACGCCCACGCCAAAGAATTGCAGGCCGTTGATGACGCTCAGCAGGTTACTGGCCACCACCGACGAGGTTGCCAGAGCAAAGACCACGAAGTAGGTAAAGACCGAGTTGAAAATATCCTGCGCGACCGAGCCGCCCAGGTACATCCCCAGATGCGAACGGAAGGTTTTAATCTTCAGCGTAGAAACAAAGTCGTAATAGATATCGAACAGGCGTTTACCCAGCGGCTGCTTCTCTTCGCTGGCGACGCTGCGTTCGCTCTGCTCGATTTCCTCAAGAGAACGCTCCCAGGTGCCGAAGTACACGAAGAACAGCACCACCATAAAGGCAACGGTGAAAATCGCCCCGGCGTAGAAGAACGAGATAGCGGAGTCAGAGCCGAAGTACGCCAGCAGACGCCCCGGCAGGAACGCAGCGGTAAAGCCGGCGAACTGGGCGATATACATACGCGCGCTGGTCAGCTTCGAACGTTTGGTGAAATCGTTGGTCATCTCCGCCGACAGCGTGTCGTAAGGGATTAAAATCATCGAGTAGACAATTTCGAACAGAATATAGACCAGCAGGTACATCCAGTAGTTGAATCCCTGCACCCACAGCAGGCTATAAACCGCGACCAGCGGAATACTCAACAGCAGAAAGAAGCGGCGACGGCCAAAGCGGCGACCGAGGCGCGTTTTATGGAAGTTATCGGAAATATACCCCATGCATGGGCACATGATGACGTCAACAATACGCGCCACCGCAAACAGCGAGCCAGCTTCAATCGGCGTCAGGCCGCAGAAGGTGGTCAGGAAGAACAGCAGCCAGGCGCTCACCAGCGTAAACGCGCCCGAGCCGATAACATCCGCAAGGCCATAGCAGATGTAGTTGTGGAGTTTTATCTCCCGCACTTTTTTTATCATTTTCCATCCCCTTGAACAGTACAAAACGGCGGGGCCAGGGCCACGCCGTCATCAAATAGACTCAGGCGTCGGCGTTGTCCTGCACGATGGCGTGCGTGTTCCAGCCCGCGGGCAGCGGCACAGGTCGACGAATGCGCAGATCGATCAGCGTCAGTTCGTCTACGCCGCGGGCGTACACCGCCGGTAGCCCTCCCGGATAGCGCTCAACGCCCCAGGCGCGCCCGGTTTGCGGATTGACGCGATAGGCGTTATCCAGCCCCATGCCGGTTGGGCTTGCCGGGTTGCACGGCGGGCGAATGTCGTAGCACCCCTGTTCGTCAGACGGCCCGGACAGCTGGTGCAAGGCCAGTCCGTTAAAGGTGACGCGGCGAATCTCCCCTGCCGTTTCGCTGTGCAGGTTGATTGCGCCTTCGCTCGCGCCGGAAAGCTGGCTGAAGGTGATGTCTTCGATGCTGCCCGGAGGAACCTGCGGGTCACGATGGCGCACAGAGATAAACACCGGATCGGCTTTTCCCCAGTGGCACGGGTGGCCGTGGCGACAGTCAAAAAGGATGTTGCTGAAGATCATCTGGCTGAAACGGCCGCCGTCGCGGGAAACGAGGCCAATGCCGCGATTGGACTCAAAGATGGAGCAGTTATGCACAGCGATATGGCTGATATCGGCAAAGGTTTCAGTGCCAATTTTGATGGCGCAGCTTTTTGAGCGGATCAGGCAGTTGCTGACCACCACGTGGCGAGTCGGCTGCTGTAGCGCCGCCGGTTTGCGGGTGGTTTTAATGCAGATACCGTCGTCGGCGGCGCTGAAATAGCTGTCGCTGATATGCACGTGCTGGCAGCTGTCGATATCCAGCGCGTCGGTGTTCGACAGCGCCAGATCGTTATCAATCGTCAGGTTCTGAATGAATACCTGATTGCAGCTCACCAGGTGCGCTGTCCACATCGGCGAATTGCTGAGGGTGATATCGCGAATACGCACCTGCTGGCAGCCTTCCAGGACCAGCATGCGCGGGCGCTGGGTTTTCGGCTGGCGATAGCCCTGGGCATCGGCACGGGTAGCGAACCAGGCGTCAGCCCCGCCGTCCAGGCAACCTTCACCGCTGAGGGTTATATGGTGGCGATCGCGCGCATAAATCAGCGCCATGCGCGACAGTTCGGCCACCGTCTGGGTTAACGCCGCCGGATAGTCTGCGTCGTTCGGGCTCGCCAGCAGCCGCGCGCCGGCTTCAAGGTGCAGAGTAAAGTTGGACGGCAAAACAAGCGTGCCGGTCAGCCAATCGCCCGGCGATACCACCAGCGTGCCGCCGCCCGCACGGTCGATTTCATCAATCAGCTGCTGCAGTTGGGCGGTGAGCGGCGTTTTACCGCTGCGATCGAGTGAGGTGTTATGCAGTGAAATCTTCATGTGGCTACCTGCGAATGTTGAGATAGCTGCATTTAACGCAGATTCCACGCTTCTCTCGTGGAGCAGAAGCGGGCTTTTTTACGTATTAGTGAATGGTGTCACGGCGGATATGGCGGCTTCGGACGGGTTTTGAACCCGCGCACAAAACGTGGTGGCCCGGGTTTAGCGATAAGTGAAGTTCGTCACAGAACACGCGACATCAGGAGCGATAAACGGGCCGTTTCGCGCAGACTTCGCCACAGCAGAAAGAAAATGGTGACAGGGAGCACAAAATGGCGCGAAAACGGGCGTTGGGGGATTGCCCCTCCCCCTGAGCCTCTCTCGGGACCGGGGTATGCGGTGTGTTCGCACACGCTCCGAGGCGCGCCCGCAGAATGCTCAGGGCAAACAGCGATCGTTCCAACGATAACCCCACCAGCAAAAAGAACCTAACGAGAATATGAATAACACCGGCCAGGCTATCGCAAATGAAATCGCAGTATATTATTTTCAAAAAGCCTTGCCGGTTATACGCCATAAAGCAACGCTGAAAATACGAGCCCCCGGATAGCAGGAATACCCTTACCGATACATGAGAAGTATTTTCAATAATCATAAAGCCATATGACACTCGCAGTCGCAGAGCGCTCCTCCGAATGAATTACGCAATAAAACCCACAGAAAAACATTATTCTCAATGGTTGTCGTAAAAATCCTAACAACGCTTTTAGTAAAACGCATTTTTACTTTTATCATATTGTTTTATAAGCATTTTTAATAAAAACAAAAACACGCCAGAATTGATAAAAATATATTATTGAGAAAAATACAAATAATATAAATAGACTTAAAAATGCATCAATTTACTCGCCGTCGTCACGCGTTGACACCCCCTGACATTGGTTGTATACATTGCTTCAAAGGAACTCATTACTCATTGTTGTAATACCAGCAGATATTTATCCATTAAATAGCTGTGGGGCTGGCTTTGGTTCTCATTAATTCATCAGCAATTAATTATCTATCAACCAACAGTCAGCGTCTTTAAGGAAGAGGTGCGCAGATGAACAACACAAAGAGATACATCGATAAAAAAACTTTTTTTAAAAGGACCGCGCTGAGCATTGCTGTTGCTCTCATCTCAGTAGGAAGCCACATTCCTGTTGCTTATTCTGACTCAGTACTGGATTACGATAACGTCCTTTACTTTTACGGTGGAACACCGTTGAGCAGCTATGATACCGTAAATATTACCGTCTCTGGGTCTGGAACCGTCCAGCCGCTAGCGGGATTTGGCGCTTATCTGCAGACTAATGGCGCAAATACCTACTTGCTAAACAACGTTACGATTAGCACCACTGGGTCAGCCGCCGATGCGATCAGGGGCAACAGTGAAGCCATATACTTCAGGGCCAAAAACCTCACCATTACCACCACGGGTTCATCCGCCGACGGGATAAACGTCGCGTCTGATTTTAACAATAATTATGACTCTCTGGTTTATGTGACAGAGTCGGCCAACATTTCGGTGAAAGATGGCGTCGCCGTCAGAGCCAATAACTTCCAGAACGCCGGGGCAAACAGCATTATTATCCTGGCGGGCAGTAATGTCATTAAGGTGACGGGCACCGGCAGCGCATCTAACACTAGCGACAGCAAAGGTTATGCCGTCTATGCCGGTAACCGAAATACGGATACTAACGGCATCGGTATTATGGATATTCTTAAGGGAAAAAATAATAACACCTTAGGAAACTCCTACGTCTTCATCGGCAAGAACTCTGAAATATCCACGGCGACTAGCGCGGGCCATGCCGTCTATGCCAACAAAGGTGGGCTGATCCAGTTAGGCGATGGTGTCGATATTTCGACTACCGGTGCCAACGCTTACGCCATTTATGCTTCCACCGAACAGCAGGGTACTTATACCGATAACGTACGCCCAGGTAGCGTCTACCTGGAGGGCGGTGCAAAACTGAGAGCCGCCAACAGCGCCAATGTTATCCAGGCCAAAGGGGTGGGTTCCATTATTTCCAGCCAATCCCTTGCGGTGCCGGTCATCGCTGATGATTACAACAGATTGGATAGGCTCAATATCGACAGAACCGCCCTGTCTGACACCGAAGGGGTTTTTGATATTGAAGGCAATATTGACGCCACCAGCGGCGGCACGGTTGCGCTGAATATGTCTGATACCTCCCGTTTTTTAGGCTCTTCCAGCGTCGATGCGGCATCAACGGTCAATCTCAACATCATGGGTAGCGACAGTCTGTGGACAATGACGAAGGATTCAACGTTAACCAACCTGACGCTGGATAGCGCCACGCTGCTATTCCAGGCGCCGGGCAGCGGCGATCCGTTAACGCCGAAAACGCTCACCGTGTACGGTAACTATGTAGGTAACGGCGGGCTGCTGGTGCTCAACACGGTGCTGGGGGATGATAATTCCTTAACCGATAAGCTGATCGTACAGGGAGATACCTCCGGGACGACTCGGGTGGCCATCAATAACGCCGGCGGTAGCGGTGATAAAACCATTACAGGGATTGAAGTGATTCACGTCGATGGTCTCTCTGACGGCGAGTTTGTGCAGTCCGGGCGTATTGTTGCCGGGAGTTATGACTACGCCCTGCAGCGTGGAGAGAGAACGCAGTCCGCTAACTGGTATCTGCTTAATGCCGCGGCCCCGATCGTTGAGCCAGAGCCGACCCCCGACCCCGCTGCGGAAGTTCCCATCGTCAACCCGGAACAGCCTACCATGCGTCCGGAAAGCGGAGCCTATATTGCCAACCTCGCAGCCGCTAACTCGATGTTTAACACCCGCCTGCACGATCGTTTGGGCGATACCCAGTACATCGACCGGTTGACCGGTGAAGAGAAAGTCACCAGCATGTGGCTGCGAAACATTGGCGGTCACACCCGCTTTAAAGATTCCAGCGGCCAGTCGAGTACCCAAAGTAACCGCTATGTCCTGCAGCTTGGCGGGGATATTGCGCAGTGGAGCACCAACGGGCTGGATCGCTGGCATCTGGGGTTGATGGCAGGCTACGGCAACAGTCAGAGCAATACCCGCTCTAACGTCACCCGTTATCACTCCCGTGGGCAGGTGACCGGCTATAGCGTCGGGCTTTATGGAACCTGGTACGCGAATGAAGCCGACAAAACCGGAACCTACGTGGATACCTGGTTCCTCTATAACTGGTTTAATAACAAAGTCTATGGGCAACAGCTCGCCACGGAGAAGTACGACTCTGATGGGATCACCGCGTCCATCGAAGGCGGCTACAGCTACCTGATGGGCGAACGTAGCGACGGCCGCTCGACCTACTGGATCCAGCCTAAAGCACAGTTAACATGGATGGACGTGCAGGCCGATACTCACACCGAAGCCAACGGCACGCGGGTGAAAGGTAAAAACGACGGTAATCTGCAAACGCGTCTCGGCGTAAAAGCCTTTATTAAAGGGCATAACGCCATTGACGACGGCAAGAACCGCGAGTTTCAGCCCTTTGTTGAAGCCAACTGGATTTATAACAGCCAGTCGTATGGCGTCGCAATGAATGGCGTCTATAACTACCAGGCCGGGACGCGCAACATTGGCGAACTGAAGGCTGGGGTCGAAGGGCAACTGGGGAATAATTTGCATATCTGGGGCAACGTTGCCCAGCAGATCGGGGATAAAGGCTACAGCGATACACAAGGTATGTTAGGTATCAAATACGCTTTCTAAGCACGCCAGATGACGCTCATCGGTCGCCCCCCCGATGAGCGGTCGCTGAACTTCTCCGCCTCCGCGGAGAAGTTCACGACATCAAGATCACGCTTACAACAGCTCGAACTCACCCTGCTTAACGCGCGCAGAATCCACGCCAATAAAGACATTGAACTTGCCCGGCTCAGCGGCGTACTTCATCTGCTGGTTCCAGAACTTCAGCGCCTCTACGTCAATCGGGAAGCTCACGGTCTGGGTCTCACCCGGCTTGAGGGTCACCTTCTCAAAGCCCTTCAGCTGTTTCACCGGGCGGCTCATTGACGCCGTCACATCCTGCAGATACAGCTGAATCACCGTCGCCCCTTCGCGCTTGCCGGTGTTGGTCACCTGCACGCTGGCGGTGACCCGGCCGTCCGGCTTCATGCTCGGCGCGGACATTTTCACGTCAGAAACCGAGAAGGTGGTGTAGCTCAGACCGTAACCAAACGGATACAGCGGGCCGTTGGCTTCGTCAAAGTAACGCGAGGTGTACTTGTTCGGCTTGTCGGCATTGTACGGACGCCCGGTGTTGAGGTGGCTGTAGTACTGCGGAATCTGCCCCACGGAGCGCGGGAACGACATCGGCAGTTTACCGGAGGGGTTGTAGTCGCCAAACAGCACGTCGGCAATGGCATTACCGCCTTCGGTACCGGCGAACCAGGTTTCCAGAATGGCGTCAGCCTGGCGGTCCTCATTCACCAGCGTCAGCGGGCGACCGTTCATCAGCACCAGCACCAGCGGCTTGCCGGTAGCTTTCAGCGCGGCTATCAGATCCTGCTGGCTTTTCGGAATCGAGATTTCAGTGCGGCTGGACGCTTCATGGGCCATGCCCTGCGCTTCCCCCACCACCGCAACCACCACATCAGATTGTTTGGCGGCGTTGACCGCTTCGTCAATCATCGCCTGCGGCGAACGTGGGTCGACCTTCACCGCTTCTTCATACAGATTCAGGAAATCGATGATGCCTTTGTCGGCGGTGACGTTTGCGCCTTTGGCGTACAGCACTTTGCCTTCGCCGCCCATCACATTTTTAATGCCGCTCAGCACGGTCACCGACTGACCGGCGACGCCGGCGGCAGACCAGCTCCCCATCACGTCACGCTGGCTGTCGGCCAACGGGCCAACCACCGCGACGGTAGCGTTTTTCTTCAGCGGCAGAGTGTCCAGACGGTTTTTCAGCAGCACCAGGCTCTGGCGCGCCACCTCACGGGCCTCGGCGCGATGCAAACGGCTTTCGGCGTTGGTATCCTGCGGGTCTGAGTCTTTTGGCCCTAAGTGGCTGTAGGGGTCGTTAAACAGCCCCATATCATATTTCACGTTCAGCACATGCCGCGCGGCGTCGTCGAGCTCGGCCATCGTCACTTTGCCCGCCTTCACCAGCCCCGGCAGGTACTTGCTGTAGTACTCGTCGCTCATGCTCATATCAATGCCGGCCTTCAGCGCCACGCGTACGGCATCTTCCGGGTCGGCGGCAACGCCATGTTTAATCAGCTCTTTAATCGCCCCGTGATCGGAGACCGTGATGCCTTTAAAGCCCCACTGGTCGCGCAGCACGTCTTTCAGCAGCCAGGCATCGGAGGTGGCCGGGGTGCCGTTCAGCGAGTTTAAGCCGATCATCACCGCGCCGCTGCCCGCATCCAGCCCCGCTTTATACGGCGGCATATAGTCGTTGAACAGACGCTGCGGGCTCATATCGACGGTGTTGTACTCCTTACCGCCTTCCACCGCGCCATAGGCGGCGAAGTGTTTAACGCTGGTCATCACCGAATAGCGATCTGCGGGACTTTTCCCCTGCATCGCTTCCACCATGGTTTCACCCATGATGGAGGTTAAATAGGTATCTTCACCGAATCCTTCTGAGGCGCGGCCCCAGCGCGGATCGCGCGAGACATCAACCATCGGCGCCCAGGTCATGTTCAGGCCATCGTCGGCGGCTTCATAGGCCGACACGCGACCGACGGTTTTCACCGCATCAAGGTTAAACGTTGAGGCCAGGCCGAGGCTAATCGGGAAGACGGTGCGCTGGCCGTGCACCACATCGTAGGCAAAGAACAGCGGAATCTTCAGGCGGCTGAGCGACATCACCTGATCCTGCATCGCACGGATATCCTGACGGGTGACGGTATTGAAAATCGCCCCTACCTGGCCGTCTTTAATCATGTCGCGGATAGCCTCTTTCGGGTTATCCGGCCCGACGCTAATCAGGCGCAGCTGACCGATTTTTTCATCGACCGTCATTTTTTTCAGCAGCTCGGTCACAAACGCGTCCCGCGCCTGCGGCGTCAACGGATGGTTGCCGAACAGATCCTCCGCCAGAGCGGGTTGTAGCGCCAGGCTCACGGCGACGCCAACAGAAAATAACCATTTCATATTTTTGTAGTCTCTTTTATCCATGCCGGGTAGAGCGGCTGAGAGTCGATGAAAAACCGCAGTTTGCCATAAAGTTAAAGGAGCGGGGTAAAGAAAGCCAAGGTTATTCTCTGATTTTTAGAAACATTCACTCCCCCAATGATCATACAAAGCGCTATTCTTAGAGACGACAAATTTGCCCCACCACAAGGAGTGGAAAATGGCTGCTCAAACCACAACCGATAATAATGCCCTGATTAACGAACTCTCCCGTCTGGTTGGTCACGCTCACCTGCTGACCGACCCGGCGAAAACCGCCCGCTATCGCAAGGGCTTCCGCTCCGGCAACGGCGAAGCGCTGGCCGTGGTCTTCCCCGGTTCGCTGCTGGAACTGTGGCGGGTGCTGAACGCCTGCGTCAATGCGGATAAAATTATTCTGATGCAGGCTGCTAACACCGGTCTGACCGAAGGTTCAACGCCTAGCGGCAACGACTACGATCGCGATATCGTGATTATCAGCACCCTGCGTCTCGATAAGCTGCACCTGCTGGACAAAGGCGAGCAGGTGCTGGCATGGCCGGGCACCACGCTCTATTCGCTGGAAAAAGCGCTCAAACCGTTGGGCCGCGAGCCACACTCGGTCATTGGTTCTTCCTGCATCGGGGCGTCGGTCATCGGCGGGATCTGCAACAACTCTGGCGGTTCTCTGGTCCAACGCGGCCCGGCCTATACCGAGATGTCGCTGTTTGCCCGCATTGACGAAAACGGCAAGCTGACGCTGGTTAACCATCTGGGTATCGATCTGGGCACAACGCCAGAGCAGATCCTCAGCAAGCTTGATGACGATCGCGTGAAGGACAGCGATGTACAGCACGACGGACGCCACGCTCACGATCACGACTACGTCAACCGCGTACGCGACGTCAACGCCGATACACCGGCACGCTATAATGCCGATCCGGACCGTCTGTTTGAGTCTTCCGGGTGTGCGGGCAAGCTGGCGGTTTTCGCCGCGCGTCTTGATACCTTCCCGGCAGAAAAACGCCAGCAGGTATTCTACATTGGCACCAACCAGCCGGATGTGCTGACCGAAATCCGCCGTCATATTCTCGCCGAGTTTAACAACCTGCCGGTGGCGGGCGAGTATATGCACCGCGATATCTACGATATTGCTGAGCAGTACGGCAAAGACACCTTCCTGATGATTGATAAGCTCGGCACCGACAAAATGCCGTTCTTCTTCACCCTGAAAGGCCGTACCGATGCCATGCTGGAAAAAGTGTCGCTGTTCAAACCGCACTTTACCGACCGCTTTATGCAGAAGCTGGGCCACGCGTTCCCGGCGCACCTGCCGGAGCGCATGAAAACCTGGCGCGATAAGTACGAACATCATCTGCTGCTGAAAATGTCGGGCGACGGCATTGATGAAGCCAAGGCATGGCTGGTGGAATACTTTAAACAGGCCGAAGGTGATTTCTTCGTTTGTACGCCGGAAGAAGGCAGTAAAGCGTTCCTGCACCGCTTCGCCGCGGCAGGCGCGGCTATTCGCTACCAGGCGGTGCACGCCGACGACGTTGAGGATATCCTGGCGCTGGATATCGCGCTGCGTCGTAACGACACCGAGTGGTTTGAGCATTTACCGCCGGAGATCGATAGCCAACTGGTGCATAAGCTCTACTACGGCCACTTTATGTGCCACGTTTTCCATCAGGATTATATTGTCAAAAAAGGCGTCGATGCCCACGCGCTAAAAGAACAAATGCTGGCACTGCTGCGCGAGCGCGGCGCACAGTATCCGGCGGAGCATAACGTTGGCCATCTGTACGAAGCCGATGACAATCTCAAACGCCACTATCGCGAAAACGATCCGACCAATAGTATGAACCCGGGGATCGGTAAAACCAGCAAGTTGAAAAACTGGGGCGAAAAAACCGACGCATGATGTGAGGTAGCTCGAAACCTGTAGGCCGGATAAGCGCAGCGCCATCCGGCAATATGCCGCTGAGTGCCGGATGGCGCTGCGCTTATCCGGCCTGCGGTCCGGGCAACACGGTTAACCATAAGGAATTCAATGATGTCTACGCTTGATGTCACCTGCAACGCCGATATTGAAATCCGCAACGCGCAGGCCGACGATGTTCAGGCTATTGCCGCGCTGTATGCCTGGCACGTCCTCAATGGGCGCGCCTCATTTGAAGAAGTCCCGCCGTCCATCGATGAAATGCAGCAGCGGATGCTGCATATCCAGGAGCAGGGGCTTCCCTGGCTGGTGGCGCTCTATCGCGGTGAAATTGTCGGCTACTGCTATGCCAGCCCCTACCGCCCTCGCCCGGCCTATCGCTACACGCTGGAAGAGTCTATCTACATTGATACCAGCATGACCGCCCACGGTATCGGTAGCCGCCTGCTCGCGGCGCTGATTGCAGTATGCGAACAGGGCCCGTGGCGGCAAATGCTGGCGGTGATCGGCGACGGCAATAACAATACCGGCTCGCTGCGCCTGCATAAAAAACACGGTTTTGAAGTGGTCGGTCAGCTGCGAAGCGTCGGCTACAAGATGGGGGACTGGCGGGATACGGTTATTATGCAACGCCCACTCAACGATGGTGACTGGACGTTGCCGGAATAAAGAGAACTTAATCGTCCTGGGTGGTCTGCCCGCTACGCTGGGCTTTCGCGATGTCGCCTTCCACCTGGGCCTCTTTCTGCTTTTTATAGCTCAGGGCCGCGGCCGGTACCGGCATCACCTTCCCGGTTTCAACCCAGGTACGCAGACGGCTGGCGTCGGCAAAGTGGGTATATTTGCCGAACGCATCCATCACCACCATCGCCACCGGGCGCTTGTTCATGACGGTGCGCATCACCAGGCAGTGGCCTGCCGCATTAGTAAAGCCGGTTTTCGTCAGCTGGATGCTCCAGTTATCGCGATACACCAGATGGTTGGTGTTGCGGAACGGCAGCGTATAGGCAGGACGAGCAAAGGTGGCGGTGTCTTCTTTCGTCGTGCTCAGTTGACCAATCAGCGGATACTGTTTGGTGGCAATCAGCAGCTTCGTCAGATCGCGCGCGGTGGAGACGTTATGAATCGACAACCCCGTCGGCTCAACGTAGCGGGTGCGGGTCATACCCAGCGCCTTCGCTTTGGCATTCATGGCGCGGATAAACGCATCATAGCCGCCCGGATAATGGTGCGCGAGGCTCGCGGCGGCGCGGTTCTCAGAGGACATCAGCGCCAGCAGCAGCATATTTTTACGGCTAATCTGGCTGTTGAGGCGCACGCGGGAGTAGATCCCTTTCATCTCCGGCGTGTGGCTGATATCGACAGTCAGCATTTCATCCAGCGGCAGGTGTGCGTCCAGCACCACCATCGCCGTCATCAGCTTGGTGATTGACGCCATCGGTCGCACCAGATCGGGCTGGTTGGCATAAATGACTTTATTCGTTTCAAGATCGACAATCATCGCGCTACCGGAGGCAATTTCCGGCTGCGAAGCCACGGCGGAGACGGCGGTTTTAGCACTCGCCTGAGGCGCAAAAGGCACAGCCAGCACGAAAGCAAGGCTGAGCAGGGAAACGCGAAATTTCTGCATGGTGAGTATTCTGGTGGTTATTTATGCACATTATCATAGACAGCCGCTTTGCCCTAAACGATTGCGAAGCGGAACAGCCCATCATAGCGCGTAGAACGCGGCATCTACCAGAAAATAATGGTGAACAAATGCTGCATTGCTGACGTAATTAAATTCACATCAGCAATGCATATAGGCACTCAGAACAGCCGGTAGCCGTAGCCCCACAGCACCACGGTCAGCGCCAGCAGCACCTCCAGCACCAGCACGCCGATGGCGAGGGTTGAACTGGCAAAACTGAGCCCCTCTTCTCTATCGATATTCAGGAAGGTGGGAATGCCGACGTACAGCAGATATCCGGTGTAGAACAGCGCCACCGTACCGACCAGCGCACACAGCCACACCAGCGGGTAGAGCGCCACGATGCCGCTCAGGAAGATGGGCGTCGCAACGTAGCCAGCAAACACCATACAGCGCTTGAGCGACGGACGTTGCGGATAGTTGCGCGCCATCCACCAGATAACGCGCCCCATCACCGCGACGCCAACCAGCATCAGCGCATAAAACAGTACCGCCATGCCCAGGCCGGTCATCAGCGACAGCCGGACCACGTTACCGTCGCCAAAATTCCAGCCCAGCTGAGTGGTGCCAATAAACGCGCAGACCACTGGAATGGCCGCCATGACCAGCACATGATGCACGTAGTGGTGAGAAACGGTTTCGTTCTCGCTACGGATAACATGCATTTCTTTATCAGGGTGGGAGAACAGTCCCCATACATGGTTCATAACGCCTCCTCTGCACGGCTTCGTACCACGTTGCTGTAAGTATAATTCACAGCAATGATTATTTTATGTACAACGCAAAAAATAGCGGGCCCTGCAATCTCGCCGTGAGGGTGTATGATGAATAGTATGATGTTGTAAGGAGTGAGTGTTTGTATGGATATCAATAACCTGATTTCCCATTATGGCTACGCCGCGTTAATTATCGGCAGCATGGCGGAAGGCGAAACGATTACGCTGCTAGGCGGTGTGGCTGCCCATCAGGGGCTGCTGAAATTTCCGCTGGTGGTGATCTCCGTGGCGCTGGGCGGCATGATTGGCGATCAGGTGCTGTATCTGTTGGGCAGAAAGTTCGGCGGGCGACTGCTGAGGCGCTTCTCGCGCCACCGGGCACGAATTCGTAAGGCGCAGAGGCTGATTAAGAACCACCCCTATCTGTTCGTGATCGGTACCCGCTTTATGTACGGCTTTCGCGTCATCGGCCCGCTGCTGATTGGCGCCAGCGGCCTGCCTCCGAAAATTTTTCTGCCGCTGAATATCTTTGGCGCAGTGGTGTGGGCGCTGCTGTTTACGACCCTTGGTTATCTGGGTGGCGAGGCAATAGGCCCGTGGCTTCACCATCTTGATAAACACCTGAAGCATCTCATCTGGCTGGCGCTGGCGATTGTGCTGGTGGTCGCCGCACGCTGGTGGTTCAAACGGCGTGAGGCGAAAAAGCCGCAGGAATAAGGATACCCGGCCCGGCGTTCACACCGCCGGGCACTGTCCGGAGTGGGCGGTACGCGCCTCGTCCGGGGGCATCAGCATCAGAAGGAGTATTGAACCCCTACGCGGTAACGCGTCTGGCGGTCTTCCTCGGTGCTGCTGACGGAGACGTTGCCAATTTGCGCATAGGGCTTCCAGTTTTTATCAATGCTGTAGGCCACTTTGAAATCCAGTTCGTAATCGTCTTTTCCGTTGTCATAGCGATTATAATCCTGGCTCTTTTTATACAGATAATTGCCCTCAAACGCCCACGGCCCGGTTTTATAGCCTAGCCACAGATCGCCACGGTTAATATGCTCATCGTCTTTATCCGCCGAGGTATCACGGGCATATTCATAGCGATAGCGGGCCGCAATATAAAAACCGCCTTCGAAATTATACTGCCCTCGAATATAGGGTTTATAGATCGCCTTCGATGACGATGTTTCCAACGCAAAGCCGGGTTGAATCGCAATATTCGGCATGGCGTTAAACTGATAGCTAACGACATATTCATCGCCATTATCAACAACATCATTAAAGGCTTTATCCGAATGCTCGCCGCCCGACTTGGTTTTGGCCTCCACCGAGAAGCCAAAGCCGTTACCAAAACGATGAGAGATCAGCACCCTGTCTTTCTGGCCCTGCGAGGTGTCGGTATATTCATGGCGCAGGTCAATGGTAACCGCACTTGCCGATGCGCTAACCAGCGCCAGCATTCCAAAGGTTATTAATTTTTTCACGCAATCGTCCTCTGCTTTTTGTTAATAAAAATCAGTGAGGAACTGGCTGTAATATTTAAAAAGCAAATGTAATTATCAATAAATATACATTAAAACCAAAAAGATATTATTTTTCTGGGGAGCGATATTAGGGGGCGTGTAGACAGGTGTCATGCATTTAAAGATAAATACGTGATCGCAGGCATATTTTAATTCAAGCGCTATCGTTATTTTTAATTAAAATAAAAATTAGATTTTGAGAAAATATATTAGCGATTAATACTATTTAATCTGAATATTTGTTTTTCATTTTCCCCCTGCAAACGAAATGCAGGGGGAAGCGAACGCCGGGAGCCTTACTTTTCGTTGACGTGATAACCGCCACCCAGCGCCGAGGTTAGCTGGATGCTGGCATCAAGCCACTGGCCGTGCAGGCGTAACGCATTAATACGCTCCTGTAGCACCGGCAGCTTCGCCAGGCTGACCTTCGAACCCGGAATAATCCCGGCGTTCATCCGCGCCTGCGCCAGGTTAACCACCCGCATGGCGTCTTTCTCCACCTGCGCCTGCCGCTGGCTTTTCGCCATCAGCGTTTCCACCTGGCTGGCGGTTTTTGCCACCTGGTTTACCGCATCAACCACCGCTTTGTTGTATTTCGCCACCGACAGACCATTCTGCGCGCTGGCGATATCCAGATTGGCGTTTAACCGGCCGCTGTCAAAAATCGGTAGCGTCAGCCCGGCCGTCACGCCCATCTGATTCGCCGAGTGGCGGAACAGATCGCTTAAGTGCAGCGCATCCTGTTGCAGGAACGCCATCAGATTGATATCGGGATAGAACGCCGCTTTTGCCGCGTCGATTTCGCTCAGCGAAGCCTCGATATACCAGTGTGCGGCCTGCAGATCCGGACGGCGGGCTAACAGCTCATAGCCCAGCCGGGACGGCATTTTGCTGGCCACGGCGGGCAGCGTAGCCGGACGCAGGTTCAGCGGCTGGCTCTGGGCGTTGGTTAAGGCCATAAGCCGGGCCTCAATCTCTTTCATATTGCCTTCAACGTCGGCCAGCTGCTGATCGGTTTTACCCACGTTAATGTCGTTTTCCGCCCCTTCAGCGGAGTCGGTGATGCCATGCTCATACAACGAGGTGTCAACGCTGACAATCGTATTCTGTTCGCTTTTTACCTGCTCCAGCACGCCGTGAATGGCCGCTTCGGTCTGCCACTGCCAGTACAGACGAGCCACGCTGCTGGCCAGCAGCTCGCGGGTCTGCGCCAGCTCGGCCACCTGCGCCTTCACTTCCCCAATGCGTGCTTGCACTTCGGCGCGGTTTTTTCCCCACAGGTCAAGATCCCAACCGGCGGTCAGGCCAAAGGTGCCGTTGGTGTACCACGGGCCGGTATTGCCGTCGGTATCGGTAGCAAACGGCCCCATCAGACCTTCCGCCGACATTTTCTGTCGTTCGAGATCGGCACCGAAATCGACTTCCGGCCCCAGCGCCGATTTCGACATCCGCGCCTGCGCTTCCGCAAGCTTGATGCGCTGTTCAGCAATCTGCATATCCGGAGCATTCGCCAACGCGCGACGAATCAAGTTATTGAGCTGGGCATCATGATAGTCTTGCCACCACTGACTCTGCGGCCAGCCGTTCTTCAGCGCCGCGGGTAAGGTCGTTGTCACCTGTGAAGCCGGCATCTGCGGCGTCATCGGGTTGCCAATATCATGCGAAGGGGCGCAGCCCGCCAGCGCGAGGAGCAGGGTCAAGCCAGACAGCGCGCGTGTTTTCAGAGTCAGGTTCATGAGATACGTCGGTTAAACACAGAGGCGGCTATCATAAATTAAATGATCGCCTTCCTTTTAGTAACGCGTGTGGGAACACAGACGGACACACTTAACGACAGCCACAAACATTTCGCCTTCAGGGAGTGAACATGAGTCAGAATATTTACGACGACCCGCAGTTTTTTGCCGGTTATGCCACGCTCGACCGTTCGGTCAAGGGGCTGGACGGCGCGCCGGAATGGCCCGCGATACAGGATATGCTGCCGTCGCTCGCCGGTTTACGGGTTGTCGATCTCGGCTGCGGCTACGGCTGGTTTTGCCGCTGGGCGCGCGATCAGGGCGCCGCTAAGGCCACCGGATACGATCTCTCCAGCCTTATGCTGGAGCGGGCGCGGGAGATGACCGACGGCGCAGACATTGAATACCGTTGTGAAGATTTGCAGACCCTCACGCTTGCCGCTAACAGCTGCGATATGGTGTACAGCTCGCTGGCGCTGCACTATTTGCCTCATATTACCCCGCTGCTCACCTGCGTTTATCAGGCTCTGACGCCGGGTGGTACACTGCTATTTTCCGCAGAACACCCTATCTATACCGCCCCGCTCAAGCAAGGTTGGCAGGAAGATGAACAGGGGCAGAAAAGCTGGCCGGTTAGCCATTATCAGCAGGAAGGCGAGCGTATCAGCAATTGGTTTGCCGACGGCGTGAAGAAGCAGCACCGGACGCTTGGCAGTTGGATCAACGCGCTGGTGGCCGCCGGATTTGTGATTGAATACCTGAATGAATGGGGACCAACGGCAGCGCAGATTGCCGTTAACCCAGCGCTGGGTGAAGAGAAAGAGCGGCCGATGATTTTTATTCTGCGCGCGCGTAAGCCAGCGTGAATTGGGAGGATTGCCGGATGGTGGCTACGCCTTATCCGGCCTACCAGAGGTGGGGATGCTTTTAGGCCGGATAAGCAAGCGCCATCCGGCAATTCACCGAGGCTTACGCTTTCAAGCTCGCGCCGTTGGTCGCAATCACCTCTTTATACCAGCCAAAGCTTTTTTTCTTACTGCGCGCCAGCGTGCCCGTACCATCATCATGGCGGTCGACGTAAATAAAGCCATAGCGTTTAGATATTTCCGCTTTTGACGCGCTAACCAGATCGATAGGCCCCCAACTGGTAAAGCCCATCAGCTCAACGCCGTCTTCAATCGCTTCGCGCGCCTGCACCAGATGATCGTTCAGGTAGCTAATGCGGTAGTCATCATGAATACTGCCGTCGGCGTCCACGCTATCCTTCGCCCCCAGGCCATTTTCCACGATGAACAGCGGTTTTTGATAACGATCCCACAGCACGTTCAGCAGCGTGCGCAGGCCTAGCGGGTCGATCTGCCAGCCCCACTCCGAGCTGGCCAGATGAGGGTTTGGCACCATGTTGAGGATATTGCCGCGCGCCTTCTGATTCAACGCTTCATCAGCGGTGACGCAGCCGGTCATATAGTAGCTGAAAGAGATGAAATCAACGGTGGAGCGCAGCGCTTCACGGTCGGCGTCGGTAATCGCCAGCGTAATGCCGCTATCGCGCAATTCCCGCAGCATATAGCCCGGATAAGCGCCGCGGCATTGGACGTCACCAAAGAACATCCAGCTACGATTTTCCTGCAATGTTTTAAAGACGTCTTCCGGTTTACAGCTCAGCGGATACACCAGTCCGCCCAGCAACATATTGCCGATTTTACCTTCCAGCACGATCTCATGGCAGGCTTTGACCGCGAGCGCGCTAGCCACCAGCTGATGATGGATGGCCTGGTACACCTCCCCTTTGCTACTGCCCGTCGGCAGGCCGACCCCGGTCATTGGCGCATGCAGCGACATGTTGATTTCGTTAAAGGTCAGCCACAGCTTCACTTTGCCTTTATAGCGCTCAAACACGGTACGTGCATAGCGCTCAAAGAAGCCAATCACCTGACGGTTGCCCCAGCCGCCGTAGTTTTTTACCAGCGCCCACGGCATTTCATAGTGCGACAGCGTCACCAGCGGCGTGATGTTGTATTTTGCCATTTCATCAAACAGTTTGTCGTAGAAGGCCAGCCCGGCCTCATTCGGCTGCGCGTCGTCGCCGTTCGGATAGATACGCGTCCAGGCAATGGACACGCGCAGGCAGTTAAAGCCCATTTCAGCGAACAGTGCGATATCTTCCGGGTAGCGATGGTAGAAATCGATAGCCACATCTTTCAGCGCGCTGTCACCCTCCACCCGTTCAACCACCTCACCAAACACGCCGTGCGGCTGCACATCGGAGGTGGACAGTCCTTTCCCCTCCTCCAGATATGCGCCCTCAATCTGGTTTGCAGCGGTGGCGCCGCCCCAAAGAAACGTCTGCGGGAATGTTTTCATCTCTCTCTCCTGTGATTAATGCGTAAGGGTCAGCAGCGGCTGGCCGGCCTGAACGGCGCTGCCGGCAACGATTTCCAGCCCCGGATAGTCGTCGCTGTTGCTGATAAGAATGGGCGTCACCAGATCGTAACCGGCGTCGAGAATTTGCTGGCGGTCGAAGGTTAAAAGCAGATCGCCCGCCTGAATTTTGTCCCCTTCCTGGACGTGCGCGGTAAACGGCGCGCCGTCGAGTTTGACGGTATCAATACCGACGTGGATAAGCAGTTCAATACCGCTGTCGCTTTGCAGCCCAATGGCGTGTCTGGTCTGGAAAATCGAGGCCACTTCACCGCTAAACGGAGCCATCACCTTGCCCTCGCTGGGAATGATGGCCACACCTTTACCCAGCAGACCGCTGGCAAACGTGGTGTCGGGTACCTGCTCCAACGCCAGTACGGTGCCGCTCATAGGGGCCAGCACATCCTTTTCCGTGGCCATCGCGACCGCGACCGGCGCGGCGGCGCTGCGCGGCAGCCCGGCAAAAAAGGTCAGCGCACAGGCGACAATAAAGGCTACCGCGGTGCCGATGAGCCCGCCCCAGACGCTGGCATCAATGCCGCCCGGTGGAATCATCTGCGCCGGGAAAAAGATATTGGGCAGACCGAACGAGAAGGCATAGCTATTACTGAACGCGGTAATGGCCCCGCCGAGCGCACCGGCTACGCAGCCGAAGATAAACGGGCGGCGCAGCGGCAGCGTCAGGCCGTAGATCGCCGGTTCGGTAATACCAAACAACCCGGCAGAAAACGCCGACCCTGCCAGCACTTTCTGGCGCACGTCGCGGGTTGCCAGAAAGATCCCCAACACGGCACCCACCTGTGCCAGCACCGCCGGCAGAACGATCGGCAGCATCGAGTCATGGCCGAGCACGGTCATGTTGTTGATCATCAGCGGCACCAGCCCCCAGTGCAGACCAAAGATCACGCAGACCTGCCATAACCCTCCCAGCACCGCCCCAGCCAGCCACGGCGCGACCACATAGATAATCTGGTAACCGTTCGCCAGCATATGGCTAAGCCAGGTCGCCACCGGGCCAATGATCAGGAAAGTCAGCGGAACGACAATGGCCAGGCAAATGGCCGGGGTAAAGAAATTTTTCATCGCCGAAGGCAACAGATCGTTGCTACGTCGCTCAATCCAACAGCTGACCCAGGCAGCAAGAATGATAGGGATCACCGACGAGCTGTAGTTGATAAACGTCACCGGTATACCGAGGAAATACTCCGCCGTCGCCCCCGGGGCCTGGGCCGCTTCAAAGGCCTGTATCATCAGCGGATGCGTTAGCGCGCCGCCAATAACCATGGTAATAAACGGGTTGCCGCCAAATTTTTTCCCCGCGGTATAACCGAGAAACAGCGGGAAGAAGAAGAACAGCGCGTCGCTGGCGGCAAACCAGATTTTATACGTCGCCTGCTCCGGGCTTAGCCAGCCGCACGCCAGCGCCAGCGCCAGCAGCCCTTTCAGCAGACCGGTGGCCGCCATCACACCGATAAACGGTGCAAAAATACCGGAGACGATGTCGATAAGCTGGCCCAGCAGCGACGTTTTCTCCCCCTTTTCCGCAACCGGTTCGCTGTCATCGGTGATTCCAGCCTCATGGCGCACCGCCTGCCAGACATCATGAACGTGATTACCAATCACCACCTGAAACTGGCCGCCGCTCTCGACCACCATGATCACCCCAGGGTGCGCCTTCAGGGCCTCGGCATCGGCTCTGCCGCTCTCTTTCAATTTAAAACGCAGCCGTGTGGCACAGTGAACCAGACTCACAATATTCTCTTTGCCGCCGACGTGGCGGAGAATATCCTGCGCGAGTGCTTTGTATTTCATGCTGTATTCCTTGACCGGGTATAAAAAACAAAAAAACCCGAGCACGCCGCCGGGTAGCGTCGCGCTCAGGTTTTGCCTGCGTAATGCAGTAACAATCCAGTTTTAAAGGGGTTAACGCCCCTCTTTTCTCACCCGTTCAATATGAATGGCGAGAAACATAATCTCTTCCGTCGTCAGCGCACGCTGATAGCCGTTTTGCAAATGCAGCGCCACCGTTTCCGCGCACTTCCACGCCTTGGGATAATTGTCTTTCACCGCGCTATGCAGCTCCGCGTCGTCATCCTCTACTACCGTGCGCGTCAGCATTCGCTGGGCGAAAAACTTAAGATGAGTCACAAAGCGCTGGTAGCTTAATGACTCTTCGTTGTACTCAAGATGCAGCTGATACTTCACCAGCTGGAGAATCTCCTGCATCACTCGGGTGACGTGCATCACCTCAGGCATTTCGCTATTAAGCTGCGCGGTCACCAGATGCAGGGCAATAAAACCGGCTTCATCCTCCGCCAGCGACACGCCCAGGCGCTGCGCAATCAGCGCACGCGCTTCCTGGCCGAGCGCAAACTCTTTCGGGTATAGCCGTCGGATCTCCCACAGCAGCACGTTACGCAAGGCTACGCCCTTTTTCTGCCGCTCAATGGCGAAGTGGCAATGGTCGGTCAGCGTGATATACACGCTTTCCTGCAGCTTGCCGAGCCGTTCGCGCGCCCGTTCGATAATCCGGTCGCAGGTGGTCATCACCTCAAGCGGTATCTGACTGAGTAGTTCACTTAAACGCCCCACCAGCTCATCGCTCTGCAGGGCAAAAATTTTCTCGATTTTCGACTCATCCAGTGAATCGCCGACGCGTTTCTGAAAGGCCAGCCCTCGCCCCATCACCACCTGCTCACGCCGGTGTTCATCCAGAACCACCACCACATTATTATTAAGTACTTTGGCGATCTGCATTTACGAACCCCAGAAACAAAAAAACCTGACTTCTGACAAAGGTCAGATAATCAGGTTTTGCCTGCCGTAGCAGTAACAATCGGCTACGAGTATTTCATTTAAAAGTGGATTGACTCAATAGCGCAGAGAGAAAATTGTGATGCCGATCGGATAGTTTATCCGCGCCAATCGTTGATAACCCGAGCAATCAGCCGCGATTCTTGCAGCGCGCGCACGGCGGTAAACAGCTCAGAGGCCTCGGCGTACTCTTTGCGCAGGTAGCCCAACCACTGTTTGATGCGCGCCACGTGATACAGCCCGGTGTCGCCCTGTTTTTCCAGGCGAGTGTACTTTTGCAGCAGTTCTACCACCTGCGGCCACGGTAGACGCGGCGCGTTATATTTGATGACCCGGCTTAAATTCGGCACGTTTAGCGCACCGCGGCCAATCATCACCGCGTCGCAGCCGGTCACGGCCATGCACGCCTGCGCGCTGTCATAATCCCAGATTTCGCCGTTAGCAATCACCGGAATCGACAGACGCTGACGGATGTCTGCGATCGCCTGCCAGTTAATGCGCTCGGCCTTATAGCCGTCTTCTTTGGTGCGCCCGTGCACCGCCAGTTCAGTGGCCCCCGCCTGCTGTACCGCATCGGCAATTTCAAACTGCCGGGCGCCGCTGTCCCAGCCGAGGCGCACTTTCACCGTCACCGGCAGGTGCGCAGGCACCGCCGCGCGCATCGCCTTCGCCCCCTGGTAGATAAGCTCCGGGTCTTTGAGCAACGTCGCCCCGCCGCCGCTGCCGTTAACCGTTTTCGACGGGCAGCCACAGTTGAGATCCACGCCCCACGATCCCAGCTCCACGGCGCGCGCGGCGTTCTCCGCCAGCCACGCAGGGTATTGCCCTAAAAGCTGAATGCGTACGCGGGTGCCGGAAGGAGTACGGCTGGCGTTATGCAGCTCGGGGCACAGCTTATAAAACGATTTTACCGGCAATAGCTGATCCACCACGCGCAGGAATTCGGTGATGCACAGATCGTAATCATTCACTTCAGTCAGCAGCTCGCGCACTAATGAGTCGAGCACGCCTTCCATCGGCGCCAGTAAAACACGCATATTGTTATCCGGAAAAAAAAGAGGCGCTATGGTAACGTCTCTGCATCCAGCTTTCCACTGCCAGGAATGCGCCAATTATTGACACATCAGGAGGTGAATCATGAAGTCCAGGGATATCCAGCTAAAGACCATCCAGCCGCCGCGCGGATTCAGCGATGTACCGCCGGTTATGCTGACCGATGCCACCCTGCTTGAGCGCAAAAATAAGCTGCTCGAACGGATGCAGGAAGAACGCTTCGATGCGCTGGTGATTTACGCTGATAAAGAACACGGCGGTAACTTTGAGTACCTGACCGGGTTTATTCCGCGCTTTGAGGAAGGGCTGCTGGTGCTGCATAAGTCCGGGCACGCCACCGCCATCCTCGGCAATGAAAACCTGAAGATGGCCGCCCATTCGCGCATTCCGGTCACGTTGAAGCACTGCCCGCTGTTCTCGCTGCCCAATCAACCAATGGACAACGAAAAACCGCTGGCGCAGCTGTTCAGCGAAACGGGGCTGAGCGCGATGTCAAAAGTGGGGCTGGCGGGCTGGAAGATGTTTACCGCCACCGGCAGCGATAACGCTAAGCTCTTCGATCTGCCGTGGTTTATCGTCGAGGCGATAAAACAAAGCACGCACGCGGATCTGGTCAACGCAGCGCATCTGTTTATTCGCGGTGATAAAGGGGCGAGAACGGTCAATAACGCCAACGAAATCGCCCATTATGAGTACGGCGCTAACCTCGCCTCCCGCTGCATGCTGGCGGCGCTGGATGCCGTTGAACCGGGCGTGCGTGAGGTCGAACTGGGCGCCCTGCTCGCCGCCGAAGGGCAAGCGCCATCGGTGGTCACCATCGCCGCAGCCGGGCAGCGTTTCGAGAAAGCCAACCTTTATCCTTCGTGGAAAAAGGTCGAACGAGGACAGCCGTTGTCGATGACTACCGGGTTTAAGGGCGGGCTCTCCAGCCGTACCGGGTTCGTGATTGCCGATAAGAACGAACTGCCGGAAAACCAGCGTGATTATCTGGCGCGCGTGGTGAAGCCCTATTTTGGCGCCGTGGCGACGTGGCTCGAAAATATCAGCGTTGGGATGCCGGGCGGCGAGCTGTACGATTTAGTCGAGCGCGCGCTGCCAAAAGCTCAATACGGCTGGCACCTGAATCCGGGGCACCTGAGCGCGGATGAGGAGTGGATGTCATCGCCAATCTACCCTGGCTCGAGCGAGACGCTGAAAAGCGGCATGGTGATGCAGATTGATATTATTCCCTCGGTGCCGGGGTATACCGGAACCAGCGCGGAAGAGAGCGTGGCGCTGGCCGACGCAACGCTACGCCAGCAGATAGCACAGGAGTATCCAGCACTGTGGGCACGCATCGAGGCGCGGCGGGGCTATATTCGCGAGACGCTGAATATTGCATTAAGCGATGACGTCCTGCCGTTGTCGAATGCGGTGGGATATTTACGACCCTTTATGCTGGCCAAAGATAAAGCGCTGGTGATGCAGGCCGGATAAGGCAATGCCGTCATCCGGCAATCTGCGCGAGTGGTGCCTGATGGCGCTGCGCTTATCTGGCCTACGGAATATCCGGCCGCACGCGACCATGCAGGCCGGATAAGGCTACGCCGTCATCCGGCAATGTGCGCAGCTTATCAGGCCAACAGGATCTGTCTTCACTACGCTAAATTAACGCGGTTGCAGGCAGTTATCCTCTTTCCAGCCGTACAGCCACTCGATGCCGCGATAGAACTCGTCCTGGGTTTTACCTTTCCACAGCAGGTTACGCACCTGGCGTTCAACCCCTGCCGCGTGGTACAGACGCCCCATTTCACGCGTAGACCACACGATGCGCGCCGTACGCGGAATACGTACCGACTCATACAGCGCAAACGCTCGGGCGGCATCGCCGTCGCATTCGGTCAGCGCTTTGCCTAAGGTCACCGCATCTTCCAGCGCCATACAGGCACCCTGCGCCATATACTGCGCTACCGGATGCGCGGAGTCGCCCACCAGCGTGATGCGATCGTTGCCCCATTTCTCTACCGGCTCACGATCGGCGGTAGACCAACGGCGCCAGGTGGTCGATTTATCCAGCATCTGACGAGGACGCGGGTGAATGCCTTTAAAGTACGACAACACCTCTTCTTTGCTCCCGTCGCGTACGCCCCACTCTTCCGTTTCACGGCTGTGGAAGGTCACCACGAGGTTGTACTGCTTACCACCGCGCAGCGGGTAATGAACCAGATGGCAGTGCGGGCCAGCCCACAGCACCGGCGCGTTGATGCGCAGGTCTTCCGGCATATCCTCACGCTCAACCACGGCGCGATAGACCACGTGCCCGGTCACGCGCGGCGTGTCGCTGAGCAGACTCTGACGCACCACCGACTTCACGCCGTCGCAGCCGATCAGAATATCAGCCGTCCAGCTGTTGCCTTTATCATCAAACACGGTGACATCGTCCGCCGTCTGGCGGATATCCGTCACATGGGTCGAGGTGCGATATTTCACGCCAGGGTGCTGTAGCGCCGCTTCCCAAACGGTGGCATGAATATCCACGCGGTGAATAACCGCATACGGGCCGCCGAAATGGTCACGGAATGCCTGACCCGTTTCGATACTAATCACTTCTTCACCGTTGACCGCATCCATCATGGTGATGTGATCGGTAAAGACCGCACGTTGACGGGCGACCTCACCGACTCCCAGGCTGTCGAGCGCCGAAAACGCATTTGGCCCTAACTGGATCCCGGCACCGATTTCGCCGATTTCATGCGCCTGCTCCAGCAGCATCACCTGAATGCCCTGGCGCGCCAGCGACAGCGCGGTAGCCGCACCGCCGATACCGCCGCCGACAATAATTGCACGCGTTACTTTAGCCATCATAATTCTCCTTCTCAGACTACGCCGGGATTTTGTCCTGCTGGTTTTCAGGGGCCGCGGCGATAAACGCCGGCAGCGCGGTACAGGCATCATAGACCGCTTTACAGCGCGGGAACCCGCTCAGATCGCAGCCCATACGCTCAGCGTTAGCCCACTGCGGCACCAGGCAGCAGTCGGCTAGCGTCGGCGAATCGCCCACGCAAAACGCCCCTGAATGGCTACGGCGCAGCAGCTGTTCCACTGCGCTTAGCCCCTGCTGGATCCAGTGTGCATACCAGCGTTTTTTCTCTTCTTCACTGACCTTCAGCTCATCGCTGAGGTAGCGCAATACGCGCATGTTGTTGATGGGATGGATGTCGCAGCAAATGGCGTACACCACTTCCAACACGCGCATGCGCTGTGGATCGTTCGCCGGTAGCAGCGGCGTCTGCGGGAAATGTCTGTCCAGCCAGTCAATAATCGCCAGCGATTGCCCCAGCGATTCACCGTCGTCGGTGACAAGCGCCGGTACCAGCCCCACCGGGTTGAGGCGTCGGTACTCCAGCGCGTTCTGCTGGCCAATACGAATGTTGACGCCCACCGTCTGATGGTCAATGCCCTTCAGCGCCAGCGCAATGCGCACGCGGTAAGAGGCCGAACTATTAAAAAAACTGTACAGCTTCATCGCTCACCTCAAACAATTTTCACCGTGATTGGCGTTAAACCTTCCACGTTACCGGTGATGGTTTCGCCCTTCACCACGGCGCCAACGCCTTCCGGCGTACCGGTGAAGATCAGATCGCCCGGCTGCAGTTCGAAGAAGCCAGACAGGTAGCTGATGGTTTCTTTGACGTCCCAGATCAGATGCTCAATATCGCTGCGCTGACGGTCTTCGCCATCAACCTGCAGCCAGATTGGCGCTTTTTCCAGAGACGGCGCATCGGCTACTTTGTGCAGCGGTGCAATCGGGGCAGAGAGGTCAAAGGCTTTGCCGATTTCCCACGGGCGGCCCATCTGGCGCATTTCCATCTGGCGATCGCGGCGGGTCATATCCAGACCGGTGGCGTAGCCCCAGATGTACTCTTCCGCTTTCTCCAGCGGGATATCGCTGCCTTTTTTACCAATCGCGACGACCAGTTCAATTTCATAGTGATAGTTGTCGGTCTGCGCCGGGTAGGCCAGGTTCAGCGTTTCACCCGCCGCAACCGGCACCACGGCATCTGCCGGTTTACAGAAGAAGAACGGCGGCTCGCGATCCGGATCAAAGCCCATTTCACGGGCGTGCGCAGCATAGTTACGGCCAACGCAGTAAACGCGGCGTACCGGGAACTGCTCATCGCTGCCCACAACCGGAATCGCCACCGGCGCCTGAGGTTCAAATACGTATTTGCTCATCTTTCTTCTCCTGAATTAATAACGCGCTTCGCGGAACAGTCCCAGGGCTTCCTGGACAGGTCTATCCGAGAAACTGAATAACACGGTCTCTTCTGGCGTGTTGAACGACACGCTGTGCCAGGTCGGCACGACAAAAATATCTTTCGCTTTAAAGCTGAAGGTCTGCTCGCCAATGGTCACCTCACCGCTGCCCTCCACCACGTGGTAAATGGTGCTGTCGGTGGTGCGCGCCTGACGCGACTGGAAGCCTTTCGGCAGCAGCTGCAGGAAGGCCCCCATCGACGGCATCGGATAGCCGCCGGTGACCGGGTTGACGTAGCGCATCTTATAACCGTCCCATTCATCGGCCTCGCCCATACGGGTCAGGTCATGCAGGGCATCGCGGCTGCGGTCATAGCGATAGTTGAAAATAGGCGATGAGTTGCCAACCTGGTGGCGCAGCGGCAGCATGTTGGCCGCGTAGCGCGGCAGATAGTCGCCTTCTTTACGCGTGACCGGCTGCTGATCCTCCGGGTAGTCTTCGGCGAAGCCGCAGCCAAGGTAGTTCACCAGCGGCAGATCCAGGCCATCCAGCCAGATAACCGGTTCTGAACCCGGGTTGCCGTGATCGTGCCAGCGCCACTGCGGGGTCAGGATAAAGTCGCCCGGGCTCATCTGAGTGCGTTCGCCGTCGACGGCGGTAAACGCGCCGTGGCCTTCAACCACAAAGCGCAGCGCCGACTGGTTATGGCGGTGACTCGGGGCGACTTCACCCGGCATGATCAGCTGTAAACCCGCGTACAGCGACGAGGTAATGGATGACTGGCCGCGCAGGCCGGGGTTTTCCAGCACCAACACGCGGCGTACCGCCTCTTTTGCGCCAATCAGGTTGCCGCTTTCCAGCAGCAGCGGGCGAATTTCCTGATAGTTCCAGTAGGCCGGCGCGCAGTTAGCATTTGGCGTTTTAGGCACCAGGTGATGCAGCGACTCCCACAGCGGCGTCAGGTTTTGCCCTGAAATGTGCTGATAGAACTGCTGGCGATCGTGTTTTACGTCCGAGGTCATTATTATTCTCCTTAACTTTTCACCGCGCCCATCACAGGCTGCGATTCGGGTACTCGGGAAGGTCGGCGTACGACCAGCGTCAGCAGCGTAAGCATGACGGCGCTAACGGCGGCCGGTACGGCGATAACAAAAAACAGGGTGTCGAATGAGAAGTTCATCGCCATCATCATGCCGCCGGAGACGGAGCCGACGATGGCGCCGCAGCGGCCGACGGCGTTAGACCAGCTCACGCCGGTGGCGCGGCTTTGTGTGGGGTACAGCGTGGCGGTCAGCGCATTAAGCCCAACCTGCGATCCGCTGATACCGATACCGGTGCCAAATATCGCCAGCGCCATCATCCACAGGCCGTTTTCACTCAGGCCAATCATGACGATACACACCGCGCCCAGCGCATAGCTGACGGCCAGCACCCAGAAGGGATTGAATTTATCCATCAGCACGCCCAGCATCAGCGCCCCTAGCGTACCGCCAACCTGGAAGGCTGCGGTAACCCAGGAGGCATGCTGCAAATCGATGCCGCGATGGTTCAGCAGCGTCGGCATCCAGCTGGAAAGCAGATAGATGATCAGCAGACTCATAAAGAACACCACCCACAGCATCAGCGTGATGGTGAGCTGACGCCCGGCAAACAGCTGGCTGATGCTGCCTTTCTGGGTAGCTGCCGGTTCGTCGAGCCAGAATTCAGTCTCTTCATAACGCTCGCCGGTCATTGCGCTCACGGTGCGGGTAATCTGCGCCTGTGGACGCTGGCGGCGAACCAGCCAGCGCGGCGATTCCGGCAATGCGGCCAACAGCCCGAAGAACAAGACCAGCGGCAGCACGCCGCCCAGCACCAGAATGCCGTGCCAGCCAATCACCGCCACCAGCTGCGCGCTGACGATACCGCCCAACGCCGAGCCGAGAGTAAAACCGCAGAACATCAGGGTAACCAACGCGCCGCGACGGCGTGTAGGCAGGTATTCAGAGGTCATGGTGATGGTATTCGGCATCGCACCGCCAAGGCCGAGACCGGTTAAGAAGCGCAGGACAATCAACGCTTCCAGATTCGGCGAGAAGGCTGACAGCAGGCTAAAGAGGCCAAACAGCGCCACGCAGCATTCGATAACGCGTTTGCGCCCGAAGCGGTCGGACATCGGCCCGCACAGCAGCGCGCCAGCGGTTAAGCCCAGCAGACCTGCGCCAAAGAGCGGCGCCAGGTCAGCGGCAGTCAACTGCCAGTGGTCGCGTATTGCTGGAGCGATAAAGCCGATGGCGGCGGTGTCAAAACCGTCCATCATCACCACCAGAAAACAGCAAATGATGACGCGCCACTGCATCGCGCCGATAGGGGCGGCGTCGATTAGCGCCTGAAGTTCACGTCGTTGCGTCATAGGGAAGGCCTCGAAAATGCAGGTTATCCATTTATTCGCCGTTCGCGCGTCTGGCCCGAACGGCACAGGGTAAGATGTTTCTTTTTTTGCTTTTATGTTGCTATTTTGTGATAAGAGAAATGAGTTGTACAATGGCATTTCATGCCTAACCATAACCTGGAGGTTATATCTGATGGCAGACTGGACGCAGAAACTGAAGCTACATCATTTGCATATTCTGGTGGCGCTCGGCGAGCAGGGAAATCTGACCCAGGTGGCGAAGATGATGCACATCACCCAGCCTGCGCTGTCGAAATGGCTCACCCAATTTGAAGAGGAGCTGGGTCTGACGCTGTTCGAACGGCACAGCAAAGGGCTGCGTCCATCGGAAGGCGGTAAACTGCTGCTTCAGCACGCCCAGCGGTTGATCAACGATATCGAGCGTTCACAGTTTGAGATGGAGCGATTTAAGCAAGGAGGGCTGGTCGGCAGCCTGAAAATTGGCTGCTCGCCGGTGGCAACCGACTGCGTCTCCCACGCCATTTTCCCGCTGCTGGCCGAAATGCCGACGCTGCATCTCAATATCGAAGAGAAAGTCATGACCCCGCTGCTGCACGATTTGCAGTCGGGCGTGGTGGACGTGGTGGTCGGGCGCATCGGCGGCCGGGCGCTGGAGCTGCCGTTAAACTACGAAGTGCTGTACACCGAGCCGGTATGTTTTGTCTCACGTCCCGACCATCCGCTGGCGCGCCTTCCTCGTCTGGGTTGGAACGACCTGGCGCCGTGGCGCTGGATTGTCTGGCCGAACGGAACGCCTATCCGCCAAAGTATTGACAACGCGCTGGTAGAAAACGGCGTCATGCTGCCGGAAAATACGATTGAATCGGCATCGATGAACGTGAGCGTCAACCTGCTGCAAAGCAGCGATATGATCTCTATTCTGTCTTTGCGTCTCGCCGAGCGCTACCAAAGTCAGGGGCAGCTGTCGATTCTGGCGCTGCCGCGCATTGAGCAGAAAGGCAGCGTTGGCGTATTCTGGCGTAAGAAGGATCTACCGTCGCTGGCGCTGAGCCGTTTTCTCCACTATTTATCGCACCCGGTACAAAGCGAGAGCTAGCCCCTTGCACTGGGCCTGATGTTCCGCGTGTCTATATCAGGTATGCTCAGATTTCATGATGTGATCGGTAGCACATTTTAGGGTTTAATTGTATGATGAATGCATTCCACCAAAGGTGAATCCCATGCTCAAATCACTGAATCTTATCTGGCAATACCTGCGTGCATTCGTGCTGATTTACGCCTGTCTTTATGCCGGAATTTTCGTTTCATCGCTGCTGCCGATTACCATTCCCGGCAGCATAATCGGCATGCTTATTCTTTTCGTCCTGCTGGCGCTCCAGGTTCTGCCCGCCAAATGGGTTAACCCCGGCTGCTATGTGTTAATTCGCTACATGGCGCTGCTGTTTGTCCCGATTGGCGTAGGCGTCATGCAGTACTTTACCCTGCTAAAAGCTCAGTTTGGCCCGGTCGTAATCTCCTGCACCATCAGTACGCTGGTGGTGCTGGTGGTGGTGAGCTGGAGCTCACATCTGGTGCACGGTGAACGTAAAGTCGTTGGGCAAGAAGAGGCGGATAAATAATGTTGCATTATATCTGGTGGTCCCTGCCGCTAACCCTGGTCGTGTTCTTTGCCGCTCGCCGGCTGGGCGCACGCTTTAAAATGCCGCTGCTCAACCCGCTGCTGGTGTCGATGGTGGTGATCATTCCGTTCCTGATGCTGACCGGCATTCCGTACGATCGCTACTTTAAAGGCAGCGAAGTGCTGAACGACCTGCTGCAACCGGCGGTGGTGGCCCTCGCCTATCCGCTCTATGAACAGCTGCACCAGATTCGCGCCCGCTGGAAATCTATCATCACCATCTGCTTTATCGGTAGCGCGGTGGCCATGATTACCGGGACTTCGGTCGCGCTGATGATGGGCGCATCACCGCAAATCGCGGCGTCTATTCTGCCAAAATCCGTCACCACGCCGATTGCAATGGCGGTCAGCGGCAGCATCGGCGGGATTCCCGCCATCAGCGCCGTGTGCGTGATTTACGTCGGGATCCTCGGCGCAGTATTTGGCCATACCCTGCTCAACCTGATGCGTATCACCACGAAAGCCTCGCGCGGACTGTCAATGGGTACCGCATCGCACGCGCTGGGGACCGCACGCTGTGCAGAGATGGACTATCAGGAAGGCGCATTCAGTTCGCTGGCACTGGTTATCTGCGGGATTATCACCTCGCTGATTGCCCCGTTCCTGTTCCCGATCATTCTGTCGGTGGTGGGATAAAACGAGACAAATCACACATTTTCAAATGCAATTACATACGTTGCATTAACAATGAGATATTGATCACTAATTGAAGCGTTCGTGCCCCGTACACTACCATTCCATTACAACGTTACGAGGCACAACGCCATGCACCCACGTTTTCAATCTGCTTTTACGCAACTGGCGGCAGATCTGCAGACCGCTATCGCCCCGCTGTTAGCCGATCCGCACTTTCCTGCTCTGCTGACCGCCGAGCAGGTCTCTTCGCTGCAAAAGGCGACGGGGCTGGACGAAGACGCGCTCGCTTTCGCGCTCCTGCCGCTGTCTGCAGCCTGCGCCCGCGCGGACCTCTCCCATTTTAACGTCGGCGCGATTGCCCGCGGCGTCAGCGGCACCTGGTACTTCGGCGGCAACATGGAGTTTCTCGGTGCCACCATGCAACAAACGGTTCACGCTGAACAAAGCGCCATCAGCCACGCCTGGCTGCGCGGCGAAAAAGCGCTGCAGGCCATTACCGTTAACTACACGCCGTGCGGCCACTGCCGTCAGTTTATGAACGAGCTGAACAGCGGGCTGTCGTTGCGTATTAACCTGCCAGGCCGTCAGCCGCATACGCTGAAAGACTACCTGCCGGATGCGTTCGGGCCAAAAGATCTCGATATCAAAACGCTGCTGATGGATGAGCAGGATCACGGCTATCCGCTTGAAGGCGATGCGCTGGCACAGGCTGCTATTCAGGCCGCTAACCACAGCCACACCCCGTACAGTCAAGCGCCTTCCGGCGTAGCGCTGGCGCTGCGTGATGGTACGATTTTCAGCGGCAGCTATGCAGAAAACGCGGCGTTTAACCCAACGCTGCCGCCGCTGCAGGGCGCACTAAACCTGCTGAGCCTGAACGGCTACGACTACCCGGATATCCAGCGTGCCGTTCTGGCCGAACGCGCCGATGCGCCGCTGATTCAGTGGGATGCCACCGCCGCGACGCTGAAAGCGCTGGGCTGCCACAATATCGATCGCGTGCTGTTAGGTTAACGATGTAGGCCTGATAAGCGTAGCGCTATCAGGCGAACTGGAGCAGATTGCCGGATGGCGGCTTTGCCTTATCCGGCCTACAAACGGCAATCCGTCTCCGTTGTCTAATTTCCCCGCAATTAAACGATGGTTTCTTGCTCTTGCCCGACGGGTACAGTAGCCTGATGTCTCCCTCGTCGACTATTGAGCCAAGTGAATGTTAAAGCGTGTGTTATACAGCCTGTTAGTCCTGTGCGGCCTGCTGCTGTTGACCGTGCTGGGTCTTGACCGTTGGATGAGCTGGAAAACCGCACCCTATATTTACGACGAGCTTCAGGATCTTCCCTACCGCCAGGTGGGCGTGGTGCTCGGCACCGCGAAGTATTATCGCACCGGCGTTATCAATCAGTACTACCGCTACCGCATTCAGGGCGCGCTCAACGCCTATAACAGCGGCAAGGTTAACTATCTGCTGCTGAGCGGTGACAACGCGCTGCAAAGCTACAACGAGCCGATGACCATGCGCCGCGACCTGATTAAAGCCGGCGTTGCGCCGGAAGATATCGTGCTGGATTACGCCGGTTTCCGCACGCTCGATTCCATTGTGCGCACGCGTAAGGTGTTCGATACCAACGATTTCATTATCATCACCCAACGTTTCCACTGCGAGCGCGCGCTGTTTATTGCACTGCATATGGGGATTCAGGCGCAGTGCTACGCCGTGCCGTCGCCGAAGGATATGTGGAGCGTACGTCTGCGCGAATTTGGCGCCCGCTTCGGCGCGCTGGCCGATCTGTATCTTTTCAAACGCGAACCGCGCTTCTTAGGCCCGCTGATTCCCATTCCGGCCCAGCAGGAAGTCCCCGAAGATGCGCAGGGCTACCCGGCGGTGACGCCGGATCAAATGCTGGAGCTACAGAAGAAGAAATCCGCCGCTAAGGTTGATGAGTGATATCGGTGTCACACATCACGTAAAATGCGAATAACGCGCGATCTCAGGTACGTAGCTTGTCTTTATCGTGTTTGCTGCCGGAGGCCATTCTGATGATGCCGTCGATTGGCTTTAAATTGATGACAGACAAACTGGCACGGTGGGACAGCTATGAATGCGCAAAATAAAACAGAGTAAACCTCCGCTTCAGATAAATTTCTCTAATGGATTCTCATTGCGCAAACAGTTCCTATTTGCATCTTATGTATTCCTGCTATCTCCGAAAAAACACAGTATAAATAGGGCTATTTGTGAATGCTTTCACAGACCCCTCCCCTTCATCCGCTTAGCCTGCCAGTAGTTGTTTCACTTTATTTGCCTTAATTAAACTAATCATTAAGGGAGCCATCATGTCACAACACGAATATCAGGCTGAGCTGATTCCCGCCTTTACGCCGCTATTGGCGATCAAAGAAGCTTCCCGCTGCCTGCTGTGCCACGACGCGCCGTGCAGTCAGTCTTGTCCGGCGGAAACTGACCCGGGCAAGTTCATTCGTTCAGTCTATTTCCGCAACATTAAGGGCGCAGCCGAAACCATTCGGGAAAATAATGCGTTAGGGGCCGTGTGTGCACGAGTCTGCCCAACGGAAAAGCTGTGCCAGCAGGGCTGCTCGCGCTCGGGAATCGATACACCGATTGATATCGGCCGCCTGCAGCGTTTTGTCACCGATTTTGAGCAGCAAACGGCAATGCAGATTTACCAGCCGGGCCGTAAGGATAAAGGCAAAGTCGCCATTATTGGCGCGGGCCCTGCCGGATTACAGGCCAGCGTGACGCTCACCAATTTGGGTTATGACGTTACCCTGTTCGAAAAAGAAGCCCAGCCGGGCGGCTGGCTGCGGCACGGCATTCCGGAATTTCGCCTGCCGCAAAAGGTCCTGGATACTGAAATTGCGCGCATCAGCGAAATGGGCGTGACGATTCGCTGTGGCTGCGAGGTTGGCAAAAACCTGACGCTCGCCGAGCTAAAAACCGACTACCGCGCCGTACTGCTGACCGTTGGGATGTCCAAAGGCTCGACGCTGCCGCTGTTTAACGACGCCAGCCAGGTCGAAATTGCCGTCGACTTTCTCCAGCATGCTCGTACCTCTGGCGGCAACATCAGCGTACCGCAAAGCGCGCTGATTGTCGGCGGCGGCGACGTGGCGATGGACGTGGCCAGCACGTTGAAAATACTCGGCTGCCCGTCCGTCACCTGCGTAGCGCGCGAAGAGATGGCCGAATTCCCGGCAAGTGATAAAGAGTTCACTACCACCCAGGCACTAGGCGTGTCAATTATTGATGGCTTTACGCCTGTCGCCGTGACGGGCAACAACGTCACGTTCCAGCACGTTCGCCTGCCCGGCGAGCTGACGCTGACGGCAGAACGTATTTATCTCGCCGTGGGTCAACACGCCGAATTAGAGGCCTTTGCGGGGATTCAGGCGCAGCGCAATATCGTGGAAACGCACGACTACCAGACCCGCGATCCTCAGCTGTTCGCCGCGGGCGATATCGTCAAGGGAGATAAAACCGTCGTCTACGCCGTGAAGACCGGGAAAGAAGCCGCTCAGGCCATTCATCACTATTTAGAGGAGGCATGAACATGTTAACTAAAGATCTGTCGGTCACCTTCTGTGGCGTCAAATTCCCTAATCCGTTCTGTCTCTCGTCTTCACCGGTAGGCAACTGCTACGACATGTGCGCCAAGGCCTATGACAGCGGCTGGGGCGGTATCGTGTTTAAAACTATCGGCTTCTTTATTGCCAATGAAGTCTCCCCACGCTTCGATCATTTAACCAAAGAAGACACCGGGTTTATCGGCTTTAAAAACATGGAGCAGATTGCCGAACACCCGCTGGCGGAAAACCTGGCGGCGATCCGCCAGCTCAAGCAGGACTATCCCGATAAAGTGCTGATCGCCTCGATCATGGGCGAAAATGAACAGCAGTGGCAGGATCTGGCGAAACTCGTCGAAGAAGCCGGTGCCGACATGATCGAATGTAACTTCTCATGCCCGCAGATGACCTCCCACGCGATGGGCAGCGACGTCGGGCAAAGCCCGGAGCTGGTAGAGAAATACTGCCGGGCGGTGAAGCGCGGCTCTTCTCTGCCCATGCTGGCCAAAATGACGCCAAACATCGGCGATATGTGCGAAGTGGCGCTGGCGGCCAAACGCGGCGGTGCCGACGGTATTGCGACCATCAACACCGTTAAATCGATTACCAATATCGACCTCAATCGAAAAATCGGTATGCCGGTGGTCAACGGCAAATCCAGCGTCTCCGGGTATTCCGGCAAGGCCGTGAAGCCGATTGCGCTGCGCTTCATTCAGCAGCTACGCACTCACCCCGAACTGAAGGACTTCCCTATCAGCGGGATCGGCGGGATTGAAACCTGGGAAGACGCCGCCGAGTTTTTACTGCTGGGCGCAGCGACGCTGCAGGTCACGACCGGCATCATGCAGTACGGCTATCGTATCGTCGAAGATATGATAAGCGGCCTCTCCCACTACCTTCACGATCAGGGCTTCCATTCGCTTGATGAGATGATTGGCCTTGCCAACCACAACATCGTACCGGCCGAAGACCTTGACCGCAGCTATATCGTCTACCCGCATATTCATCAGGAAAAATGCGTCGGCTGCGGCCGCTGCTATATCTCCTGCTACGACGGTGGGCATCAGGCGATGGAGTGGAATGAGGAGACCCGCACGCCACATTGCAATACCGAAAAATGCGTCGGCTGCCTGCTCTGTGGACACGTCTGCCCGGTGGCCTGCATTAGTCTTGGGGAGATAGCCTTTAAACCGGGTGAAAAAGCGCACGCCGTCGCGCTTTAATCCCTTCGACCTGGTCTGCAAAATCAAAAGCCCGGCTTTTTTCGCCGGGCTTTTCTTATGTTTCTCTTGCTACGCTTATTTCTTACGTGCGTATTTCAGGGAGTCCAGCGCCACGGCGAAGATAATGATCCCGCCCTTGATGATGTACTGCCAGTAAGGGTTCACGCCGATATAGGTGAGGCCGTAGTTGATAACGGTGAAGATAATGACACCGGTCACTACGCCCAGCACGGTACCTACGCCGCCGCTGAACGATACCCCGCCGACCACGCAGGCCGCAATCGCATCCAGTTCATACATAAAGCCAAGGTTGTTGGTCGCCGAGCCGATACGGCCCGCTTCCAGCATCCCGCCGAAGGCATAGAACACGCCGGACAGCGCATAAATCACCAGCAGGTTCAGCGCCACGTTAACGCCGGAAACTTTCGCTGCTTCCGGGTTGCCGCCGATGGCGAAAATATTTTTACCAAAGCGGGTTTTGTTCCACAGGATCCACACAAAACCAACGGCGATCAGCGCGTAGAAGGTGATGTAGGATAAGCGGAAGCTCCCCAACGCAATAAAGCCCTGCGTGAAGGTGGAGAAGCCGCTGTCAAAGCCGGAAATTGGCGATGCGCCCACGAAGTCATAGTACAGGGAGTTAATACCGTACACGATGATCATGGTACCCAACGTGGTGATAAACGGCGTCACGTTCAGATAAGCAATGATAATACCGTTAATCAGACCAATCACCGCGCCAATGGCGCAAACGATCAGGATAACCACGAAGATAGGCATGGTCGCCATCTCCGGGAATACCTTATTGGCATTCTCCATCGACTGTAACAGCGTCGCCGCAATAACCGCCGCCAGACCCACCTGGCGACCCGCCGACAGGTCGGTACCCTGGGTCACAATCAGCCCCGCCACGCCCAGCGCAATGATAATACGTACCGAAGACTGGGTCAGAATGTTACTGAGGTTCAGCAAACTCAGGAACGTTGGGTCCTGGATAATAATAATGGCCAACAGAACCAAAAGAACGACGTAAATACCGCCATCTTTGAGATAGGTCAGAAAGCTTTTTTTATTTAACGCACTCATGTCGAGCCCCTGCGATTAAAGGTGCAATGACGCAAGACGGAGAATTTCGTTTTGCGTTGTTGTTTTTGTTTCTACAATACCGGCAACCAGGCCATTACTCATGACAAGGATGCGGTCAGTAATACCCAGTAGCTCAGGCATTTCTGAAGAAATAATAATGATCCCTTTATCTTTCTTCGCCAGCTCAGCGATCAGTTGATAAATTTCAAATTTCGCGCCAACGTCAATACCGCGGGTGGGTTCATCGAGCATCAGAATTTCTGGTTGAGTCAATAACCAGCGGCCAATAATAACCTTCTGCTGGTTACCGCCCGATAGTGAACCAATCTGAGTATGGTGCCCCGGCGTTTTCACGCGCATAGAGTCAATAACCCACTGGGTGTCGCTCTTCATGCGCGAATTATCCAGCAGGCCAATTTTGTTTTTATAGCTCTTAATATTTGAAATTAATGAGTTAAAACCGATATCAAGATAAGCGTAAATCCCGGTTGAACGACGTTCTTCGGTCACCAGGGCGAAACCGTTATTAATGGCTTCATTGGCGTTATGGTTGTTGATTTTCTTCCCGTGCAGTGTAATGGTGCCGGAAGATTTCTCACGGACGCCAAACAGCGTTTCCACGATATCGGTACGCTTGGCGCCCACCAGCCCGGCAATCCCGAGAATCTCGCCTTTGCGCAGCTGGAACGAGACGTCGCGAATCGACGGCTGACGCAGCGAGGTCAGGTGCTGAACATCGAGAATCACCTCACCCGGCTTATTCTGGCGATCGGGGAAGCGCTGGTTCAGCGAACGGCCCACCATCATGGCGATAATCTTGTCCATATCCAGCCCTTCCAGCGGCTGGGTGGCGATCCACTGCCCGTCGCGCAGAACGGTAATTTCATCACACAGCTGGAAGATTTCTTCCATCTTGTGGGAGATATAGACAATGCCACAACCGCGATCTTTCAGCTTACGGATAATGGTGAACAGATGGTTCACCTCTTTCTCCGTCAGCGATGAGGTTGGCTCATCCATAATCACGATTTTCGCGTTATAGGAGAAGGCCTTGGCGATTTCAATCATCTGCATCTGTGAGACGGATAACGTGCCCACGCGGGCGCGCGGGTCAATATCAATATCCAGCTCATCAAAGATGGCTTTGGTATCACGGTACATTTTGTCCTGATCGACAAACACGCCTTTGGTGGGGTAACGCCCCAGCCACATGTTATCCATCACGGAACGCTGTAATACCAGGTTAAGCTCCTGGTGCACCATCGAAATGCCGTTTTCCAGCGCCTCTTTGGCAGAATGGAAATCAATTTCTTTACCCTGGAAGAGAATACTGCCGGAATCTTTTTGGTAGATCCCAAATAGGCATTTTAATAACGTTGATTTGCCCGCACCGTTCTCACCCATTAATGCATGGATAGAGTGCGGGCGAACTTTCAGGTTAACATTATCGAGTGCTTTTACGCCCGGAAATGACTTGTTGATCTGGCTCATTTCCAACAAGAATTCGCCAGACGGCTCTCTATTATTGTTGTCCATATATATACCTGGCTGCGATAATTCTGCGTCAGTATTTTTGGGGCGCACGGACGTACGCCCCATATATTTAAAGATTACTTACCGGTGAATTGGCTAAGGTTGTCTTTATCTACGCCAACGTAAGGTACGCGGACGATTTTGTTTTCGATTTTCCAGTTAGTACCGTCAGCGGCACCTTTGCCTTCAGCCAGGTTTTTCGCCAGATCGAAGGTGGCTTTCGCCTGGTTGTTAGCATCGTTCAGCACGGTACCGGCCATCGCACCGGATTTCACCAGCGCCAGCGCTTCTGGCAGGGCATCCACGCCGAATACCGGGATGGAAGATTTGTTGTGCGCCTTCAGCGCTTCTACTGCACCCATTGCCATCGCATCGTTGTTAGCGATAACCACTTCAATTTTGTTGGCGTTCGGGCCGGACAGCCAGGCGTCCATTTTGTCTTTAGCCTGAGCGGTATCCCACATGGCGGTATCCAGCTGCAGCTGTTGGGTTTTCAGACCTTTGTCATTCAGCTCTTTGATAACATAGGTGGTACGCGCTTCAGCATCCGGATGGCCCGGTTCGCCTTTCAGCAGCACGAACTGAATCTGACCGTCTTTGTTCAGGTCCCAGTTCGGGTTTGCCGCCCAGTGTTTAGCAATCAGGTCGCCCTGGATAATGCCGGATTCTTTGGAGTCGGTGCCCACATAAAACGCTTTGTCATAGCTATCCAGCGCTTTACGAGAAGGTTCTTTGTTGAAGAAAACGATCGGCACGTTCTGGCCGCGCGCTTTTTCAATGACCGTACCCGCAGCCGCCGGGTCAACCAGGTTAATCGCCAGCGCTTTCACGCCTTTTGCCAGCAGAACGTCAATCTGATCGTTCTGTTTGGACTGGTCGTTCTGGGAGTCGTTCATCAGCAGCTGAACGTCCGGGGCGGACTTGCCGTCTTTCTCAATCGCCTTGCGCACAACGGACATGAAGTTGTCGTCGTATTTATAAATCGTCACACCGATACGCGTATCGGCAGCGTGCGCTGCGGCACCGAAAAACATGCTGGCCATCAGAGCAGACAGGGTTAACACCTTCTTATTCATGGTATCTCCGGTTTTATTATGCAGGGTAGTACGGGTGAAAATAGTCGGCGGGCATGGTTAATGGAATGTTACCACCCGACGAAATTCACTGATAAAAATTTGTTCTTCCGTGTTGAGTAACAATCCAGGTTACGATTAAAACTGTTTTTGCAGCCGTTCAACGCGATTAAAAGTGATTAATCACCGTTACATCATGTTTCAGTCTGGTAAACGCTGCCACTATAGCCACGGCGATGTTAACAATCTGTGAATTTACTCACAGATTGAAAACGGTTACATCGGTTTAACACTTTAGTTCGTGATGGGATGCACAAATTGCCGCTGAGCGACCGAATGACGGCGTACCAGGGTCGGCATAAAGCAGTGCGTCGCATCGGCATCGAGCTTGCCCGCCGCCCCCAGCAATGCCAGTTCTGTGGCCTGTTTCGCCATTGAAACAATGGGATAGCGCACGGTAGTTAACTGTGGATCGGTGTAACGCGCGATGGGAATGTCGTCAAAACCAATCACTGAAACCTGTTGCGGCACCGCAATGCCGTTGTCTTTAAGCGCGCTTAGCGCACCGGCAGCCATGCTATCGTTGTAAGCAAACACCGCCGTTAACCCGGCGTTGCGTCCCAGCAGTTCAACCATTGCCGCTTCACCGCCCTGCATATCCGGCGTGCCGGTACCCACCCAGCTCTCGGGCCCAACAATGCCCTGCTCCAGCAGCGCCCGCGACCAGCCTTCCCGCCGCAGGTCGTCATCTTCGATATGGTGGCTGGACGCCAGGTACCCGATACGTTGATGGCCATGATTGAGCAACATCCGCGTGCCCATCAGCGCGCCACTCACGTTATCCAGGCACACGCAGCGATGCGCGTAGCCGGGAACAAGACGGTTGATAAGCACCATGCCGGGCATCTGCGCCATGAATTCACTGATTTCACGGTCGCTCAGCGCTTTCGAATGCACTATCAGCGCGCTACAGCGCTGGCGGATGAGCACCTCAATGGCATTACGCTCTTTATCTGCCTCATGGTAGCTGTTACCAATCAGCACATTTTTGTGATGCTGCTGGGCCACCGTATCAACGGCTTTGACCAGCGCACCGAAGAAGGCGTCGGAGACATCCATAACCACCACACCGATGGTGTCGCTCACCTGGGTCGCCAGCGCCTGGGCGTTGGCATTAGGCCGATAGCCCAGCGCGGCAACCGCTTTCATCACCGTATCCCGGGTGTCCTGACTCACCAGCGCGCTATTGTTCAGCACCCGCGAAACGGTGGCGACGGATACCCCCGCCTGGCGGGCGACATCACGAATGGTGACCATACTCACCGCCCGGTAGACTCTTACTGCTGTACACGTGACACCTCCTGGGTCCATCAAGAAGCGCTATTCTGGCAGCGAGTTTGCGGCAACTACGTGAGGGAGTTCACACGTCTGGAAACGGTTACATCCATTTTGTTAATGGTTGTGATCTTGATCGTTATCTAAATGTGTTGCGGAAGGAAACGCCTGCGGCTTTTGCCGTCAGCTGTCGCCACAGCCACTCCACCGGCCCCTGACGGAAACGGCGCAGCCACAGCAGCGAAAAGGCAAGGTTGACCAGCCAGACCGGAACCACAAACGCCAGCAGCATCAGGCGGTCAAAGTCCATAAACAGGCCGAAATGGTAGAACAACGTGGTGCAGATAAGGGTTTGTAGCAGATAGTTAGTGAGCGCCATACGCCCTACGCAGGTCACTGCGGCAGTCAGCTTAAATCGGCTAATTTGTGGCCAATAACCGTAGGCCAACGCCGCATAGCCGAGCGTCTGAAGCGGCGCGCTGATTTCACGCGGGGCCTGCAGCAGGAAAGCGCACCAGCGGTAGTCCCAGCCAAGATGCCACTGTAACGCAATGGACGGCAGATTAATCAGCACGCCGAGCGTAATGCACACCGCCGCGCAGCGGCGATAGTGGCGCGGGCTGAACTGCCCTTTCAGCCAGCCGCAGCGCATCAGCGCGGCGCCCATCAGCATCATCCCCGCCAGCTGCCAACCGTACTGTGCACCCAGCGCCAGCAGGTTTGCCGATAGCATATCGGCGCGGTTTCGGAAGGCTTCAACGCCACCGTTCAGCTTCCAGTAGTGTTCGTAAAGCAGGCTTGACGCATCCGGCAGCCACGAGCGGCTTTGCCCGTTATCGGCAATCAGCCCCAGCAGGATAAGCACCGCAACGCCCACGGCGTACAGCATCACGCCGGTATTAAACAGCGCCTTCACTTCACCGGCATCGCGCACCAGACGCCAGCAAATCAGCCCCACCAGCGCATAGGCCAGCAGAATGTCGCCGTCCCAGAATAGCAGCGCGTGTATAAACCCAAGTAGAGCCAGCAGCGTTAAACGACTTTGGATCCAACGCGAACCGCGCGGCAGCAGAAGCTGTAGTCCTGCGCCAAATAGCAGCGCAAACAGCGTGAGGAATTTAACCTGCGCGAAAAGGTCAAGAACAGCCCACGTCCAGGCATCGCGCGAGGTGACCTCACCGTACCAGGCCGGGTTAAGGTAAGCCGCCTTCGGTAAACCGAAGGCGCTGATATTGAGCAGCAGAATTCCGAGTATGGCAACGCCACGAATAAAATCCAGCGTGACGTTACGCTCCATCTACCGACTCCGTTTACCGATTAGTTGTGGTGACGCACCGCGCGCAAGAACTCCTGGCGGGTATTCTGGCTGGACTTGAACAGGCCGCCGAGTGATGTCGTGGTGGTGGCACTGGTCGCATCACGAATACCGCGCGCCTTCACGCAGTAGTGCACCGCATCGATGGACACCGCCACGTTGTTGGTGCCAAGCAGCGTTTGCAGCGCGGTCAGAATTTGCTGCGTCAAACGCTCCTGCACCTGAGGGCGCTGGGCAAAGAACTGCACAATGCGGTTGATTTTCGACAAACCGATCACCGAATCTTTCGGGATATAGGCCACGGTCGCTTTACCGTCAATGGTGACAAAATGGTGTTCGCAGGTACTGGTCAGGGTGATATCGCGCACCGTCACCATTTCATCGACCTTCATTTTGTTCTCAATGACGGTAATTTTCGGGAAATTCGCGTAATCGAGGCCCGAGAAAATTTCGTTTACATACATTTTTGCTATGCGATGCGGCGTTTCCATCAGGCTGTCATCACTCAGATCGAGATTCAGCAGCTGCATGATCTCAGTCATATGTCCAGCAATCAGGCGCTTACGGGTTTCATTATCCATTTCGCGCACCGGTGGGCGCAGCGGGGTTTCCAGACCACGGGCGACCAGCGCTTCGTGGACCAGGACCGCTTCTTTACTTAGTGATGACATAGTGTTTCTCCTGCAGGTGTGGCGCTTTGCTTTTATTGGTGCAAAGTTTGCACTCATTGTGCGTGAGGCGACGCACAGAATCCAGTCTTCGGCGCGATAATTATTGCAATCGTTCTTATCTTTCGGGCTGCGGACGCCAGACCAGCATCCCGCCAATCAGCAGGGCCACGGCGGCGATGCCCAGCGCCGGTTCCAGGCGCTGCGTCAGCCAGGTTGAGAGCGCCGACGTCATCGGCCCCACCAGTTGACCAATGGCGTAGCCGGTGGTTAAGAGCCCGGCCATATAACGCGTATGATGCGGAGCCAGCTCCCGCCCGAACAGCAGCGACAGCTGAACCGCCGCCAGGAAGCCGCCGCCAACCAGCAGCGCGCCGACGACCAGGCCGCTCATTCCCGGCAGCAGCCAGGCAGCGAGCACACCCGCCCCCTGTAGCCACAAGACGATGGCCAACCGCTGATGGCTGTGGCCAAAGCGGCGCATCGCAATGCTCAGCGCAATTCCCGTCGCCCCGGCCAGCCCAAAAACCGGCCAGATAAACTGGGCAAACAGACTGTCTGGAAAACGCTGGCTGGCCAGTTGTGACAAGAACGTTGCAGGTAAAATATAGCCGAAACCGGCCAGGCTGTAGCTCCAGACCAGCCGCCGTAAAGGCGTCGTGAGCGTCAGGGGTGGCGGCTGCTCGCCGCTGCGATGCAGCTCACCGGGACGCGGAAACCAGCGCGCGACCATGACCACCAGCAGCAGCGCCAGCACGCCATAGAGCTGCCAGCCCGCAGCGGCGCTCAGCGACTGGGCGTGAATAAAGACACCGAGCAGCCCGCTGATGGCGATCCCGGCCCCCGGCCCGGCAAACACCGCCGCGCTGAGCCCCGGCCGGGCATAATGCGCCAGCCGTTCATTGACCCACGCTGCCGTTAGCACCATCCCCCAGCCGCTCATGCAGCCGATGACAAAGCGCAGCGCACCGTGTAACCAGGCGTTATCCGCCAGCGCGGAGAAAAAGGTCAGCGCGACAGCGCCAATAATGCCCAGATACAGCCGCGCTTCAACGCCGCGACCGGCGCGCATCGCATCCCAGGCCCCGACCAGATAGCCCAGATAGTTCAACGCCGCCACCAGCCCGGCGCTGGTCAGCGTCAGCTGGCCTTCGGCAATCATCAGCGGCACCTGAGGCGTAAAGGCAAAACGCCCTATCCCCACCGTCGTCACCAGCACCAGAAAGCCGCTGAGCGCAATTCGTACCGGCATGAACGCCTCAAATGTAAAATTAAAGTTATCTTTATGATGCAACATGTGAAGCATGTGCGGAAGTGAAAGTTACTCACCGACGATGAATTATCTGTATGATGACATTATTAATTCTGACCAAAACCGCGAGGAGCCCGCATGGAAATGCTTGAAGAGCACCGCTGTTATGGCGGCTGGCAGCAGCGCTGGCAGCACCATTCCACCACGCTGAACTGCCCGATGACGTTGAGTCTGTTTTTGCCGCCAGAAGGAAAAAAGACGCCGCCGCCGGTGCTGTACTGGCTGTCCGGCCTGACCTGCAACGATGAGAACTTCACCACCAAAGCGGGCGCGCAGCGCATCGCCGCCGAGCTGGGTATTGTTCTGGTGATGCCGGATACCAGCCCACGCGGCGAAGGCGTAGCCAACGATCCGGGCTACGATCTGGGCCAGGGCGCCGGTTTTTATCTCAACGCCAGCGAAGCCCCCTGGGCGGCCCACTTCCGCATGTACGATTACCTGCGCGACGAGCTGCCGGCGCTGATTCAGGCGCAGTTTAACGTCAGCGATCGCTGCGCCATCAGCGGCCATTCCATGGGCGGCCACGGTGCGCTCATGCTGGCGCTGAAGAACCCAGGTAAATACTGTAGCGCGTCGGCCTTTGCGCCGATCGTCAACCCGTGCCGGGTACCGTGGGGGCAGAAAGCGTTTAATGCCTATCTGGGGGATGACGTTACTCGCTGGAAAGAATGGGACAGCACCGAGCTGCTGCTGGCAAGCCAGGTAGAACATGCCATCCCGATGTTGATTGATCAGGGCGATAACGATCAATTCCTCGCCGATCAACTGCAGCCTGCGGTCTTTGCCGAAGCCGCGCGGCAGAAAGACTGGCCGCTGACCCTACGCATTCAGCCGGGTTACGACCACAGCTATTACTTTATTGCTTCGTTTATTGAAGATCACCTGCGCTTCCACGCCGAACACCTCTTCAAGTAGGCCGGATAAGGTGCTCGCGCCGCCATCCGGCAATGCCTGCCTGATGGCGCTGCGCTTATCAGGCCTACAGATCATCCCCCAATCACATCGCTTCCATTTCCGGCAACGTATACGGATACGCCTTGCGGTACTGCAACGGCGTTTTGCCCATATTCTTGCGAAAGCAGGTAATAAACCACGCGTACTCGGTGAAACCGACCCGTTCGGCAATATCCCGCACCGAATGCTGTGAATGCAGCAATAACTCGCAGGCCTGGCGAATACGCCGCATCATTAAATACGCCTGGATAGTTCCGCCGGTTTCATCGTGAAAACGCCGGGAAGTGTGCCCGCGTGAGCACCCCATCACCGCTGCGATGTCCTCCAGCGAACAGCGCTCGTGGTAGTGGTTTTCCAACCAGCGGATGATTGTCGACGAGAAGGTATTATGCCCGGCCGCTTGCTCCTGCTGTGGCAACAGGCTAATCAGCTGCATGATCAGAAAGGCGCTGTCGCTGGTGCTCCAGCTGGCATCCTGAGTCAACGTTTCAAAGCGCTGTAGCAGCGTTTCAATCACCGGGTGCAGGTCGCCGACATCGAACACCCGCGCCTTCTCACCTCGCCCGCACAGCTGGCGCAACAGCATCTGCTGGCGGGGAAAATCGCGCAACCACGGCTCCAGCAGCAGCGGGTTAAAGTGAAGGGTCGTCCGATGGTAGACGTTGCGCTCGTCCTGCTCGACGTACACCTTATGTAGCTTACCGGGCGGGAAAATAAATAAACGCCCCGGTTTCACCGTGTACTGCTGATGTTCCAATAGCGCGATCCCCACCCCGCGCGATACGCAGAGAATTTCCGCACACTGGTGCCAATGGTAGTAGTTGGCGGGCATATTCTGCATACGATTGAAATAAATAGACTTATCGTTGAGATGTATCTGTTCAAGCCAGGTTGTGTCTTCCGTTTGCCGGGAATGTGCCACCGCGTCCGCCTCGTATGTTAATAAACTTAAACTTTCATCATCGGAATAAAACTTCCACGGCAAAATACGCCAAAAATTATTTTAAATTACCTGACGTACGCAAAAGTACGAGCACTATCACATTTGTTGCCCGTCGCAAATTCCTATTATTCGTCCGCCATCAACAGACTGAAACGGGATTTCACTATGCGGACGAAACAAGAATACAGTGCGTTACTACAGGGTTGGATTGCGGCGGCAGTTCCCCATCTGTCGGCCGACTGCACGCGCCTTCATGCCGGCGACACCGCCGCCCAGTATCCGGACACGGTGGCCGGTATGGAGGGAGTTATTCGTCTGCTGTGGGGAGCATTTCCGCTGGTTAGCGGCGGTACGACGCCGCCATGGTATGCGCAATTGGTGACCGGCGTCCGTCACGGCTGCGATCCGCAGCACCCCGGATACTGGGGCGATGTTGGTGACAACGACCAGCGCTGCGTCGAGATGGCGGCATTCGGTCTCGGGCTGGCGCTGCCGGACAGCGGGCTATGGCAGGCGCTGTCTGCCACAGAACAGGACAATCTGGTTCGCTGGCTGAGCCAAAGCGCCGAGGTCGCCGTGCCGGATAACAACTGGCACTTTTTCCCGGTATTGATTCAACTGGGACTCAAATGCGTCGGGCGCGGCTATGATATGGCGGTGATCAACCGTCATCTCGACGCCATCGAACCCTTCTGGCTCGGCAACGGCTGGTACTGCGACGGCCACGGTAAGCCGCGCGACTACTACATTTCCAGCGCGTTTCACTTCTACGGCCTCATCTACAGCCACTTTATGCAGGATGTCGACCCGGAGCGCTGCCTGCGCTATCGTCAGCGCGCCCAGCGCTTTGCGCAGGACTACCGTTACTACTTCACCACCGACGGTGCGGCCATTCCCTTCGGTCGCAGCTTGACCTATCGGTTTGTCCAGGTCGCCTTCTGGAGCGCCGTCGCCTTTACCGAACTGGATGTTTTTACGCCCGGCGTGGTCAAGGGATTGATTCTACGTCACCTGGATTACTGGCAGACGCAGCCGTTTATCGGCGCCGACGGGCTGTTTTCGATTGGCTACGCCTACCCGAATCTGATTATGGCCGAAGATTATAACAGCCCCGGATCCCCCTACTGGGCGCTGAAAGCCATGCTGATTCTGGCTCTGCCGGAGGAGAGTCGATTCTGGCGCGCGGAATGTGAGCCGATGCCCGCACTTGACGTGCACCACCCTATCCCGGAGGCCGGGCAAATTGTGGTGCACAGCGACGGCGGCCGCCACGCGTGGATGCTCATGTCCGGTCAGTTCGACAAAAATAACTTTGTGAACTTCGAGCAGAAGTACAGCAAATTCGCCTATTCCAGCCACTTCGGCTTCACTCTGGAGCGCGGACGCTACGGGCTCAACCACGCCGCGGTGGATTCGATGCTGCTGTTCAGCGCAGGAGACGACTACTATCGCGGCCGCCGCGCATGCGACAGCGCGGAAGTCACCGGGGACTGGGTGCGCAGCGAATGGCGACCATGGCCTGACGTTATCGTCACCAGTTGGCTGATGGCGCAGGAAAACGGTCACATTCGCGTTCACCGCATCATGACACCTCGAAATCTGCAATGCGTTGAGGGGGGATTCGCCGTCAATCACCACCACCTGCGCAGCCGTCTTTGCTACGGCGATGCGGTAACGCTGGAAACGCGCTATGACTACAGCCGGCTGGTCAATCTGTGCGGCAATCGCCGTGCAAGTACCGTGACGACCCCACCCAACAGCAACCTGCTGTTTGCGGCACCGGCCGATATTCCCTGCTTGACCACACAGCTGGAAGCGGGCACCGGCTGGCTGGCCTGCTACGTCAGCGCCGACCCAGGCGCGGTACGCCCCATGCCCGATGATCTGACTTTTGACCTTGCAACCTCGCAGTTAACCGTGAACGGCAAAACGCTCACGTTGAAATAACCCTGACCTCTGATTCGCGGCGGAGACCGTTATGACTACACCCATTCAGTCGACTCGTTCGGCATACATCAAGCTAAGTCTGTTTGTTTTTCTTTTTACCTTTACCTGGGCGGCCAGCTTCGGCCTGTACGCTATATGGCTCGGCGACAAGGCCGGGCTGGACGCCGTAGACATTGGCACCGTTTTCGCGGTGAACGGCGTCTTCGCGGTGGTCATCAAGCCGGTATACGGCTTCATCATGGACAAAATCGGCATGAAGAAGCACCTGCTCTATTTTGTCTGCATCGTCTCTGCGCTGATGGCGCCCTTTTACATCTGGATCTACCTGCCGCTGCTGCAAAGTCATTTTATTAGCGGGATGATCGTCGGCGCACTGTTCTTCAGCCTCGGCTGGTACGCGGGGGTCGCGGCAGAAGAGTCCTACGTTGACCGCTTCAGCCGCCTCTACAATATGGAGTTCGGCCGCATCCGCATGTGGGCGGCGCTCGGCTGGGCCACCGCGTCGTCATTTTCCGGCTTCCTGTATAACATTTCGCCGAAAATCAACTTCGCCATCAGCAGCGTATCGGCGCTGTGTATGTTTGCCGTGCTGCTGACGCTGAAGGTGGACCACTTCGGCCAGGAAGAGAACAGCGTCCTGTCAAAAGATAAGATTGTGATTACGGATGTACTGCACCTGCTGGCGAACCGTAAGTTCTGGATGTTTGCGCTCTATATCGCGGGCGTGGCGTGGATGATGTTCATCGCCGAGCAGCAGTTCTCGCGCTACTTCGTCACCTTCTTTGCCACCAAAGAAGAAGGCAACGCGATGTTCGGCTACATGAGTACCGCCCAGTCCGCCGCCGAATTCTTCGGCATGATGCTGGTGCCGGCGATAATTAACCGCATTGGCGCTAAACAGGGAATGCTGCTCACCGGGCTGGTCATCAGCGTGCGTCTTATTATCTCCGGCCTGACCAACGATCCGCTGATTATCTGCCTGGTGAAACCGCTGTACGGTATTGAAATCGCGCTGATTCTGGTGTCGGTCTTTAAGTATATCGCCGAGCATTTCGATAAACGCGTGAACGCCACCATGTACCTGCTGGGCTACCAGGCGATGATTTACGTCGGTTCCATCGTCGTTGCGCCACCGGCAGGCTACGCCTACCAGACCATCGGCTTTGAGCATACCTATCTGATTATGGGCATTATCGCCCTGGTCTTTACCGGCGTTTCGGCCCTCACCCTTTCAGCCTGCTACAGCCACAAAAAGAGCGCTGTAGGTCAGGAAATCAAACATCAAGCACTTAATTAATACGGGAAAATGACCGCATGACGTCTGAAATGATCAATAAAGAACCGCTTACCCCCTGTCGGCTTCAGCCTGGTGAACGCGACGCGCTAAGCCAAAAAATTGGCGGGATAATGCCCACACTGCTGGCGGCAATTGACAGCAACGCGCACTATTTTGGCCAGCGCTTCCCCGATGCGGCCTGTGAAAAAGGGGTCTACCCCATCATCGACAATATTGAGTGGACCACCAGCTTCTGGACCGGGCAGCTGTGGCTGGCCTACGAGTGGACCGGGCAGCCGCGCTACCGCTCGCTGGCAGAACAGCATATTCACTCGTTCGGCCAGCGGATCATCAACCGCGATCATACTAACCACCACGATCTGGGCTTTCTCTACAGCCTGTCATGCGTGGCGGGGCAACGGGTGACCGGCAACCGCGAAGCGGGTTATATCGCGCTGCTGGCCGCCGATGCGCTGATGGAGCGCTATAACGAAAAGGCCGGGATCATTCAGGCATGGGGCGAGCTGAACAACCCTGAACAACAGGGGCGCATGATCATCGACTGCAATATGAACCTACCGTTGCTGTATGAAGCCACGCGCGCCAGCGGCGATCCGCGCTATGCCAACGCAGCCAAACAGCATATCGATCGCGCGCGCCGCTACATCGTGCGTGAAGATGGTTCTACCTTCCATACCTGGTATATGGATGTCGAAACCGGCGAGCCGCGCTTTGGCAATACGCATCAGGGCTTCTCCGACGATTCATGCTGGGCACGCGGCCAGGCGTGGGGCGTGTACGGTTTTCTGCTGAACTATCTGCACACCGGCGACGATCGCCTGCTGGCGCTCAGCCAGACGCTGGCAAATTACTACCTGAATCGCCTGCCGGAGGATCTGATCTGCTACTGGGATCTGGCGCTCACCGATCCCGCCAGCGAACGCGATAGCTCGGCGGCAGCGATTGTCGCCTGCGCGCTGCTTGAGCTGGTGAAACATCTGCCGGCCACGCATCCGGATAAAGAGAGCTACGAAACCCTGGCGCTGCGCATGATTAATCGCATGATCGATGAATACGTTAACCGCGAACATACCCCAGGTCAGGGTTTGCTGAAGCATTCGGTGTACTATTTCAAAGGCGGCATTGGGGTGAACGAGTGCTGTAGTTGGGGGGATTACTTCCTGATGGAAGCGATAACGCGCGCGGTACAGAACTGGCGCAGCTACTGGTAATCAAACAGCCCGATGGCGCTACGCACATCGGGCCTACGCGTTCGCGTAACATTGTCGGCCGGGTAAGCGCCTGCGCCACCCGGCACCACCATGATGACGCTTTAGAAGCGGTAATCTACCGCCATAAAGTACCGGCGTCCGTCCTCGTTATAGCTGTAGTCGTCACGCGACAGATCCTTATCCCCAAGGTTAAGCACGCCCGCACGCAGCTTCACGTTTTTCGTCGCCTGCCATGCTCCGCCGAGATCCCAGGTGGTGTAGCCGCCCGGCGTTTTCGACGTACTGCTCACCGCACGCTGCTTGCCGGTGTAGCTCGCCGCCAGATAGAACGACCAGTCCTGTAGCGGCGTCCAGTCAACGCGCCCGTTACCCGTATGGAACGGCAGCTCCTGTAGCGGTTTATCGTCACCGTTGCTCAGATCGCGACCGTCGTTGTAGGTGTAGTTCAGCGTCATTTTCCACTGCTCGCCAAACGGCACTTTCAGCTCGGTTTCCACCCCACGAATACGCGCTTTATTCACGTTGTAGTACGCAAACACCGGTACGCCATTTTTAAAACCGACAAAGTTCGGATAACCCGGCGCAGCGTTTTTATCACTTGTACGGTTAACGCTTATCATATCGTCGATATCATTCTGGAAAGTGGTCACACTTCCCTGCACGCCGTCCAGCCAGCCTTCATCCCCCTGGTAGTAAAGACCGATTTCAAAGCTTTCGCTGGTTTCCGGCTTCAGGTCCGGGCTGCCGACAATACGGCAGCTGCCGCGGCAGGAATTAGAGGTCCAGTCCGGGCTTAGCTGAAGCAACGATGGCGCTTTAAACGCGGTCGCCCAGCCCCCTTTTACCGTCAACGTATCGGTGGCGTTATACACCAGATACGCGCGCGGGCTCCAGTGATCGCCATAGGTTTCATGGTCATCCATACGGATCCCGGTCGTCAGCGCCAGCGGTTCAAAAATCCGCCATTCATCCTCAAGGAACAGCGCGTACTGGCTAGCAGAAGTTTTCGTACTGGTGCTTCCCGTCAGATTGACCGGATCGGTCAGCTTATCGTAGCGCCATTCGCCGCCGAAGGTGACCAGTTGGTTAATCACGCCCAGCGGCAGCACGTATTTGCCGTCGATGGCATTGCTTTCTGAGGTAATTTCACTGGTGTTGCCCGGGTTCTTATTAACGACTTTCTCGCCGTAGTACTTCAGCTCGCTGTTGCCGATATCCCAGCGGCCGTTGTGGCTCAACGAGTAGTTCTGACGTTCCAGACGGTTACGGTCGAGCGAGTCAGACTCACGATCCTGGCGATCAAAACCATACCCGGCGGTAATATCGTTGTTTTCATTCGGCGTCCAGGCGAATTCGACGTTGCCGTCGCGGCTGGTGTAGCCCTCAATACGCGGCGTTTCGCCGGTGGTGCTGGAGCGAGAAGCCTGCTGATCGTCCTTCTCACGTTTTGACAGGCTGCCGAACGCCTTCACGCCCAGTACGCCGTCCACCAGCGGGCCGGAGGTAAAGAACTGACCATTCCAGGTATCGCCGCGGTCGCGATGTTCCTGAATTGTCGTATCGGCAGTGAGCGTTCCCGTCCACTTCGTACCGATCTTTTTCGTGATGATATTGACCACCCCGCCCAAGGCGTCGGAGCCGTACAGCGAGGACATCGGCCCGCGCACCACTTCAATGCGTTCAATGGCGTCAACCGGGATCCAGTTCAGGTCAAAGTCGTTATGGCGGAAGACGGCGTTACGTGAATTCACGCGCTTGCCGTCAATCAGGATCAGGGTATAGCTGCTGCTCAGCCCACGAATGCTGACGCCCTTACGGTTATCCCCCTCATTGGTAAGCTGAACGCCCGGCACTTCTTTCAGCACATCTTTCAGGTTCTGCACCGGTTTACGCTGCAAATCCTGCTGGGTAATAACGCTGATACTGGCGGGTGCATCCTTTACGCTTTGCTCGGTGGCGGCCGCCGTCACGACCATGATTTCATTATCCTCTGCCGCGCACACCGGCAGCGCCAGGGACATGACGGACGCGCACAGCCCGCCCCGAACGATGGGGTTTAACCTAAACATTTCCATTCTCCATGAGGTGAATACTCAATTAAAACAAAGGGTCTTGCTCACAAATGCTGCTTAATGCCGCTGACCGGCGGCCTGTTTTTTTATGCAGATGTGGCTGGTCCTTCGGCATTTATCTCACCGAGAAAAGGAAGTGGCTTCATCTTTTTGTATGGGTTGTGATGATAAAGGTAATGATAACGATTATCAATTAAGGTTATTTAAAGTTATGTCAAGAAGTAACAATTAATAAACATTCAGGCATAAAAAAGCCTCTCCGAAGAGAGGCTTTATTGGCAATCAGGTCGCTCACTCGCGTTACTGCTTAAAGCGTTCCGGGAAGTGCATTTCGCTGTAGCGGACAAAGTGCGTCCCGCGGCTCAGCTTATAACCAAACCAGATGACCAGGAACAGCGGGATACCGATATAGGTTGCCGCCACGCCGCCCCAGTCGATGGTGTCGGCGAGGAACGCTTCATAGTTCTGACCCAGGGTAATGATCAGGCACAGCACGAAGGCAAAGATCGGCCCCAGCGGGAAGAACCCGGAACGGTACGGCAGGTTATTAATATCGTGCCCCTGCATCACGTAACCGCGACGGAAGCGATAATGGCTAATCGCAATCCCCAGCCAGGCAATAAAGCCGGTCATCCCGGAGGTATTCAGCAGCCACAGGTACACGGTCTGGTTACCAAACATTGAGGTCAGGAAGCAAAGCCCGGCAATCACGGTAGTGGCATACAGCGCGTTGCGCGGCACACCGCCACGGGACAGCTTAGCGAAGATACGCGGCGCTTTGCCATCGCAGGCCAGGGTGTACAGCATACGGGTAGAGGCATACATCCCGGAGTTACCCGCCGAGAGCACCGCCGTCAGAATAACCGCGTTCATAATAGCCGCCGCAGACAGCAGGCCCGCGTGCTCGAACACCAGGGTGAACGGGCTGACGGAAATATCTTTCACGTCGTTACGCAGCAGGCTGGGATCGGTGTACGGAATAATCAGGCTGATAATCAGAATCGCAAACACGTAGAACAGCAGGATACGCCAGAACACCTGACGCACCGCGCGCGGAATGTTCTTCTCCGGATCTTCAGATTCACCCGCCGCGATACCAATCAGCTCGGTTCCCTGGAAGGAGAAACCGACGATCATCGCCACGCCAATCATTGCCGACAAACCACCGGCAAACGGCGCATCGCCGGTTGTCCAGTTGCTCCAGCCGACCGGCTGCGCGCCCTTGAAGATGCCGAGGATCATCATGATACCGACGATGATGAAGATGATAACGGTGGCGACTTTAATCAGCGAGAACCAGTATTCCGCTTCACCGAAGCCTTTCACCGAGATGTAGTTCAGCAGGAAGATGACGCACAGGAACATCGCGCTCCAGATCCAGCCCGGCGTGTCCGGGAACCACCAGCTCATGACCAGCTGTGCGGCCACAAGGTCGACGGCAATGGTCACCGCCCAGTTGTACCAGTAGTTCCAGCCCAGCGCGAAGCCGAAGCCTTCCTCCACATAGTTCTGACCGTAGGTCGCGAAGGAGCCGGATACCGGCATATACGCCGCCAGCTCGCCCAGACTGGTCATCAGGAAGTACACCATCAGGCCAATCAGAATATAGGAAAACAGCGCGCCGCCCGGGCCCGCCTGAGAAATGGTTGCGCCGGACGCAACAAACAGGCCTGTACCGATAGATCCGCCAATGGCGATCATCGTCAGGTGACGCGCCTTGAGTTCGCGGCGTAGCGCGGGCGCTTGTGTGGTTTTCGTTTCGGAACCCATGTGAAAATGCTATCCATCCAAAAAATGAGGCGCGATTGTAGCAGACGAAGCCGGCAGATCACGGTAGAAATGCGCTGTTATAAGAGACCTTCATGATTTCCTCTGGATTATTAGTAAAGGACAAAAATGCGATTCGCACAAATTGGCGTACAAAGAGCGAAGGTATTACGCAAAATCGCGGTGGCGAACAAGAAGGATTGGATAATGAAACGCAAAGGCCTGCGTAAAGATAAGCACGCATCGACGCTCAATGTTCTTTTCACCCTCATGTTAGGCTTGTTTTTCGTCGGCGTCGGGCTTTTCCAGACCCTCTGGGCGATCGATGATTGGTATTTCAGGCCAGACTATATTACCGATGATACGGGATCCGTCTTTGCCGGTTCGTTATTTATTGGATTGATCATTATCATCTTCGTCGCCAGCAGCTACATACCTGACGAGTGCGCCGGTGAACGCTTCGCTAAATGGGCGGTTCTCTTTTGCCTGGGCATGGCGCCGCTGTGGTCAATCGGTGTTTGTGTTCTGCGCTACCAGACAATCGCCCAATATAAAACGCCTCAATTCGGTGTTTGTTACAGCCGTAGCCGCGGCCATCGAACTTACATGTACGTCAAAAACAGTGATTGGTGTCAGCATTTTGGCCGTACCGTTTTGACGCCTTCGCCGACCGTGGTACGGAGTGACTGATGCGCAAACCGACCGCGTCGACGGTGATGGAGGGCACGCCGAACTGGCAAGTCTATCTCGGGGTCGTCGTTTTCTTGCCGATGCTGACGGGTTACTCGCTGTACCTGGCGTACGGCTATATTTCGCAACTTTGGCTCTTTCCTATGCCGGACTTCTGGTCGCAAAGCATGCTCGAAGCTAGCATCGCCTGCTGCGGACCCGCCCTACTCCTGTTCACCATACTGGGTAATCTTAAGCTTTTGTTTTCGATTACCCTGCCCATTCCTCTCGTCCAACGAATCTTGACGCCCATCGCATGGCTTACGCTTACGTTATTGCTGACAGCAAATGCGCTCATCCTGCTCCTTCACATCAGCTATTTCAGCCCGGATCGTTACATTCGCTGCTGGGAGCCGTTTCCTGTCGGGACGTGGTATTACGCCAGAACCGCCGGAATCTGCGCACAGCACGGACTGGCCCCCGTGCAGTTTCTTAACATTCACAGTAGTGCAAAAAACGTTTCAGCGCGTTAGAAAGATGCTTCTGCCGATGATGAATACGCCACAGCGTGCGGCTCAACGTCGGCAGCGGAACAGGCACCTCGACCAGCGTACCTGCCGCCAGCTGCTCGGCAATCACCCGGCGTGAAAGGCAGCTAATGCCCAGGTCGTGACGCACCGCGTGCTTGATAGCTTCGGAATTCCCCAGCTCCATCCCCATCTGGAACTGCGGCAGATGCGAAAGCAGCAGGTAGTCGACAATTTCGCGCGTACCGGAACCCTTCTCACGCAGGATCCACGGCGCCATCGCCAGCTTATCGAGCGTGATTTCGCCCAGCAGCCAGGCGCTGTGCGGCGCTGAAAATACCACCAGTTCATCTTCCAGCCACGGCTCGGCGATGATATCCGCCGAATGGCAAGGCCCTTCAATCAAACCGATATCGACGCGGAAATCGGCCACCGCGTTGATCACGTCCTGACTATTACCGACGCTCAGCTCCAGCGGCAGCGTGGGAAAATCTTTGCGGTAGCGGGCAATCACCCCCGGCAGGATGTAATTGCCAATCGTACTGCTGGCATAGACGCGAATCGCCCCGTTATCTTCGCGAAACAGCTGTTCAATTTCGCCCGCCTGCTCCAGCAGCGCCAGCGCACGCGGATACAGCAGACGCCCATGCTCATTCACCACCAGTCGTTTACCAACCCGATCGAAAAGCTGAACCCCGAGCTGACCTTCCAGGTCAGTCAAGGCCGCGCTGACTGCCGATTGTGACAGCGCCAGCATCTGCGAAGCCTGGGTGGTGGACCCGCTTTTCAGCACTTCTGCAAAAACTTCGAGCTGTCGTAGCGTGATATGCATAGTTTCCCGGCCCGTCAGAGCCGCCCTTACCAGTTATTACGATTAATTATAAATATATAATCAATTTTATTTTTAAACCACTCGGGCGTAACCTTTTTACCAGACAAAGGAGAGGGTTATGACACAAGTCACCTTACAGACACACCATCATCGTAGTATCACACACTTTATCCCTGGGCTTGCGCTCAGCGCCGTCATCACCGGCGCGGCAATCTGGGCAGGCAGCGTGCCGGCTATCGCCGGTGCGGGGATGAGCGCCCTGACGCTGGCTATTCTGTTTGGGATGGTCATAGGTAACACCGTCTACCCAAAAATCTGGCAGTCCTGCGACGGGGGCGTGCTCTTTGCCAAGCAGCACCTGCTGCGTCTGGGGATTATTTTGTACGGCTTTCGCCTGACGTTCTCGCAGATTGCTGACGTCGGCGTCAGCGGCATCATCATTGACGTACTGACGCTTTCCAGCACTTTCTTTATCGCCTGTTGGTTAGGGCAGAAGGTCTTTGGCCTGGATAAACAGACCAGCTGGCTTATCGGCGCAGGCAGCAGTATCTGTGGTGCCGCCGCGGTGCTGGCGACCGAGCCGGTCGTCAAAGCCGAGGCCAGCAAAGTCACGGTCGCCGTCGCGACGGTAGTCATTTTTGGTACGCTGGCGATTTTCCTCTACCCGGCGATGTATCCGCTGCTGGCGCACTGGTTTAGCCCGGAAACCTACGGCATTTATATTGGCTCCACCATGCACGAAGTTGCTCAGGTGGTCGCGGCCGGTCATGCTATCAACCCGGACGCTGAAAATGCGGCAGTTATCGCCAAAATGCTGCGCGTCATGATGCTGGCTCCGTTCCTGCTGTTTATGGCCGCACGCGTTAAACAGCTGGCCCCGGCGAACGCCGAGCAGAAAAGTAAAATCACCATTCCGTGGTTTGCCATTCTGTTTATCGTGGTGGCGATTTTCAACTCGTTCCACCTGCTACCGGAAAGCCTGGTGCAAATGCTGATTACGCTCGACACCGTCATGCTGGCGATGGCGATGGCGGCTCTGGGTGTCACCACCCACGTCAGCGCGCTGAAAAAAGCCGGTGCAAAACCGCTGCTGATGGCGCTGGTGCTGTTTATCTGGCTGATTGTTGGCGGCGGCGCGATTAACCTCGCTATCCATAGCGTGATGGCATAATCGAACACGACGCTCCCCGCTTAACCCGCTATACTCACCCCTTTTGAGTATGGCGGGTTTTTCTCGTCATATTTCAAGTTGCAGACGCGTCGTTGTCTCTTGCCACCTTCCTGCAACTCGAACTCTTTAGGGAACCCATGATGAAATACATCGGAGCGCACGTCAGCGCCGCTGGCGGCCTGGCAAACGCCGCAATTCGGGCCGCTGAAATCGAAGCCACCGCCTTCGCCCTGTTCACCAAAAATCAGCGCCAGTGGCGCGCCGCGCCGCTGACCCCCGAGGTTATCGACGACTTCAAAGCCGCCTGTGAAAAATACCACTACACCCCGGCGCAAATTTTGCCACACGACAGCTATCTGATTAACCTTGGCCACCCGGTTGAAGAGGCGCTGGAGAAATCACGCGAGGCTTTTATTGATGAGCTGACGCGCTGTCAGCAGCTGGGGCTGACGTTGCTGAACTTCCATCCCGGCAGCCATCTGCTGCAAATTGATGAAGATAAATGTCTGGCGCGCATTGCCGAATCTATCAATATCGCGCTGGCGCAGACCGAAGGCGTGACGGCAGTCATTGAGAACACCGCCGGTCAGGGCAGCAACCTCGGCTTTAAGTTTGAACATCTGGCCGCCATCATCGATGGCGTAGAGGATAAATCCCGCGTTGGCGTCTGCATCGACACCTGCCACGCATTTGCCGCCGGTTACGACCTGCGCACCCCCGAGGCCTGCGCGGAAACATTCGCTGAGTTCGAGCGCACTGTCGGTTTTAACTATCTGCGCGGTATGCACCTGAATGATGCCAAAAGTGAATTTGGTAGCCGCGTTGACCGCCACCATAGCCTGGGTGAAGGTAACATCGGCCACGATGCGTTCCGCTTTATCATGCAGGACAACCGTTTTGACGGTATCCCGCTGATTCTGGAAACCATCAACCCGGATATCTGGGCAGAAGAGATTGCCTGGCTGAAGGCACAGCAGACCGAGTCTGCCGCCGCCTGATTGCCCGGTGGCGTCACATTTACCGGGCCTACGGGTAGGCGCAGCCGCCATCAGGTATAAAAAAAGGGCCGAATCCTCGGCCCTTTTTCACGTTTTTCGAACGCTTACGCTTTCGCCGCGACCTCACCTTCCGGGCGCTTCAGCACCGCGTAAGACAGGCCCGCCACCAGCGTACCGACGACAATCGCCACCAGATAGCCCAGCACCGGCGTGATCGCGCCAGGAATCAGCAGCACAAACAGACCACCGTGCGGTGCCATCAGTTTCGCGCCAACCAGCATCGAGATAGCGCCGGTTACCGCGCCGCCAACGATGCAGCAAGGCAGAACGCGCATCGGGTCACGAGCGGCGAACGGAATCGCCCCTTCAGAGATAAAGCACAGACCCAGAACCAGCGCCGCTTTGCCCCCTTCACGTTGACCTTTATCGAATTTGTTACGCGCAACCAGCGTTGCAATCCCCATTGCCAGCGGCGGAACCATACCGGCCGCCATGATGGCTGCCATCGGCGCATAGGTTTGCGTAGACAGCAGGCCAACGCCGAAAGCGTATGCCGCTTTGTTAACCGGACCACCCATATCGGTACACATCATCGCCCCCAGAATTGCGCCCAGCAGGACCGCGTTCGCGGTGCCCATGGTCTGCAACCAGTGGGTCAGCCAGTTCAGCAGCGCGGCGACCGGTGTGCCGATCAGGTAGATCATCGCCAGACCCACGATCAGGCTGGAAACCAGCGGAATGATCAGGATCGGCTTCAGCGCTTCCATGCTCGGCGGCAGCTTCAGCTTGGTGCTAATCAGCTTCGCCACGTAACCGGCCAGGAAACCGGCAATGATACCGCCGATAAAACCGGAGCCGCCGCTTACCGCCAGCATACCGCCGATGAGACCTGGGGTCAGACCCGGACGGTCAGCAATGGAGAAGGCAATAAAGCCCGCCAGCACCGGCACCATCAGCGCAAAGGCTGAACCGCCGCCAATCTGCATCAGCGCAGCGGCCAGCGTCCCTTTCACTTCAAATGCTTTGATCCCGAATGCGAAGGACAGCGCAATACACAGGCCGCCCGCAACCACCATCGGCAGCATGTAGGATACGCCGGTCAGCAGGTGGCGATAAGCGCCGCCGCCGCTCTCTTTTTTCGCCGAATCGGCCGGCGTTTTGCTCTGGCCTGAAGGCTGGTACGGCTTGGCCTCGACTATCGCTTTATCCAGCTCCTGCGCCGTTTTCTTCAGCGCCAGGCCGGTTGTTGTACGGTACATCGGTTTACCGGCAAACTTCGCCAGATCCACTTCGATATCCGCCGCCACGATAACCAGGTCAGCCTGCTCAACTTCTTCCGGCGTGATAGCATTGCCCGCGCCCACGGAGCCACGGGTTTCTACTTTCACCCACAGACCGCGTTTTTTAGCTTCGGTTTCAATGGCTTCTGCTGCCATAAAGGTGTGCGCAACGCCGGTTGGACATGCCGTTACCGCCACGATGCGTTTGACCGCCCCGGTCGCCGTCGGCTCAGCCTGCGTCGGCGCTTCGTACGGCAGCGCGTGGGCTTTGGCTTCGCTCAGGAACAGCTCCGGATGAGAGACCGCGCGGTTGATGTCGCCAAGATAAACCTGTTTGCCCGCCAGCGCCGTGTCGGCCGGCAGAGCGGAGCCCAGCACGATCGCCAGTTCAGCATCGTTCGGGTTATCAATTAACTCCAGGCGCGCTTTTTGCGCCGCCGCGCCCAGCAGGGTCTTCGCCATATAAGCACGAGCCTGTCCGAGTTTGGCATCGATAATCAGCAGCGTTTTCATACGCCTCTCCTGCTGTTAGTTAAAGGGTTTCAGGTCGACGCGCGCCATCATCGCGGCCAACTGGGTACGATCGGTAATCCCGACGTTGCTCTGGCTTACCGCCAGCGCGGCAACCGCCGTCGCCAGGCGCAGGGTATGCTCGCTGGACTCGCGCATCAGCAGGCCGTAAATCAGACCGCCAACCATCGAATCCCCCGCCCCTACGGTGCTGACCACTTCCATTGAAGGCGGCTTAGCAATCCACTCGCCGGAAGCGTTCACCCACAGCGCACCTTCCGCGCCGAGCGAAATCACCACGTGGGCGATGCCCTGCTCACGCAGCGCGTGGGCAGCTTCAATCACGTCTTTCATTTCAGGCAGCTTGCGGCCAGCCCAGATTTCCAGCTCGCGACGGTTTGGCTTCACCAGCCACGGCGCGGCTTTCAGGCCCGCCACCAGCGCTTCACGGCTGCTGTCGAAAATGATGCACGGGCACTGACTGCGCAGACGCGTCATCCAATCGGTGAACGCTTCCGGGCTAACGCCCGCCGGCAGGCTGCCGCTGACGCAGACCATATCGAACTGACCCAGCCAGCTCAGGGAATCGTTAACGAAACGCTCCCAGTCCGCCGGCGTCACTTCAAAGCCAGAGAAGTTAAAGTCGGTCACCTCACCGTCTTTCTCGGTCAGCTTCACGTTAATACGCGTACGGCCCTGCACCACCTGGAAGCGGTTGGCAATGCCCAGTTCGCTGAACAGCTGCTGAAAACCGTCCTGGTTATCTTTACCCAGGAAGCCGCCAACGGTCACGTCGATGCCCAAATCTTTCAGCACTCTGGCCACGTTGATGCCTTTACCCGCCGCGTGCAGCCCGGTGGTGCGAACCAGGTTCACTTCGCCACGCTCGATTTCTGGCGTGAACCCTACCAAATCATAGGCCGGGTTTAAGGTAATTGTGGCTACTCTTCTGCTCATTTATGCGCCCTCCCCGAGGCCTGAAGCGATGGCTTCGCCGATGGCGTCCAGCGCCTGACGAGCATCATCACCCTGCGCGGTAAACCGCAGGCGATGACCTTTCTTAACACCCAGCGCCACCACTTTCATCAGGCTGCGGCCGTTAGCCGGTTTACCGCTGCCGTCCAGGTTGGTGACGGTGATGTCGCTGCTAAATTGTTTAATGGTATTGACCAGCATGGTGCCCGGGCGGGCGTGCAGGCCGTGTTCGTTACGAATAACAAATTCTTCGCTCAGCACGTCGTCAGCCGCCGCATCATCGCTGGTCAGCAACGCTAACAGCGTGGCCGCGTCAGCCTTCAGCAGACGTTCAGCTTTGTTGTCCAGCAGCAGGTTGACTAGACGGTTCAGCACGGCCGTTGGCTGCGCATCGGTCATGGCGACGGTAATCAGCACAGATGCCGCTGCTTCACCAACGGTAAACGGCTCGGCCGCACGGCTGACCGCGATAGCGCTGCGCAGGTTGCCTTCAGCGCTGTCGCTCAGCCAGATGCCCTGACCCAGGTTCAGCGGGCGATCGTTGATCACCTTCGCGACAAAATTCGCATCGACGGCGCCGGCTTCTTTTAAACGTGCTGCGTTCAGCGCCTGCAGCGTGACCAGATCGCTTGCCGCGACGTCCAGCGACAGCATGTCGTTGTCCAGCTTCAGCGCTTCGCTCTGTTTTTCCCCCATCAGCAGGGCACGCAACTCTTCGGCGGTCGTCGCGGTTTTCAGCTGTTCAGCCACCGCGTCATCGCTCAGCACATGCGTCAGCTGACGCAGCAGGCCAAGATGCTCGTCGGAGCTGGCGGCAATACCAATGGCGACATAGGCGGTCTGCCCTTCCCCCCAGGTAACGCCCTGCGGGAACTGATAAACCTGAACGCCGGTTTTCAACACCTGATCGCGAGTATCGGTCGTGCCGTGCGGAATGGCGATGCCGTTACCCAAGAACGTGGAGGTTTGTTGCTCACGCGCCAGCATGCCGGCGACGTAACCGTCAGCGACGTTGCCCGCGCTGACCAGCGCAGCGGCAACCTGCCGAATAGCCTCTTCTTTATTCGCGGCCTGCTGGCCGGGATGAATATCCTGAACAGTTAACTGGAACATGGTTCCCCTCGCTCGCTGAATTGAATCGATTCAGCTTTTGTGAGACAAAATCGCCGTACTCCGCGGGACAGATGCTGAAGACGACGCTGAAACGTTTCAATAATTTTGTGCCTTTCTTAATCAGCCTGCAAGTTCTGCTGACATTTTGATTGCATAAATTAGATCTACAGCACATTTCATTAGCATTCACGCCACATTTGCTGAAGCGAGATGATGCTCCCATCAACCACTTCAGCATGATGTAAGCTGGTTTTTTGAAATGCTTTTTTAATTTTTCGTGCCAAATTTGATTCAGGTGACTGTTCATCTTCTGAGCCGCGGCGTAAACTCGCCGCCTCTCCTACAGTGACCGATAAAACAACATGCAAAACAGTACCGCCGCCGCCCCACGGCGATCGTTTGATTTCACGTCCTCATCCTTCCTGATTGTCGCATTTTTGACCGGTATCGCCGGTGCGCTGCAAACGCCCACGCTGAGCCTGTTTCTCAGCAACGAAGTCCACGTTCGTCCGGCGATGGTCGGCTTCTTTTTTACCGGCAGCGCGGTTATTGGTATTTTTGTCAGCCAGTTTCTCGCCTCATGGTCCGACAAGCGCGGCGATCGCAAAAATTTGATTGTGTTCTGCTGCCTGCTTGGGGTGCTGGCCTGCGCGCTGTTCGCCTGGAACCGCAACTACTTTATTCTGCTGTTTGTCGGCGTGTTCCTGAGCAGCTTCGGTTCTACCGCTAACCCACAGATGTTTGCACTGGCGCGTGAGCACGCCGATAAAACCGGTCGCGAAGCGGTCATGTTCAGCTCCATTATGCGTGCGCAGGTGTCGCTGGCGTGGGTGATCGGGCCCCCGCTGGCCTATGCGCTGGCGATGGGGTTCGGCTTCACGGTGATGTATCTGTCGGCGGCGGCAGCGTTTGTGGTTTGCGGCGCCATGGTCTGGCTGTTTCTCCCCACCATGCGCAAAGAAACAACCGCCATCGGCGGCGCTATTCAGGCTCCGCGCACCAATCGTAAAGACGCGCTGCTGCTGTTTGTCATTTGTACCCTGATGTGGGGGACTAACAGCCTCTATATTATTAATATGCCGCTGTACATCATCAACGAACTGCACCTGCCGGAGAAGTTAGCAGGAATCATGATGGGCACCGCCGCAGGGCTGGAAATTCCGACGATGTTGATTGCTGGCTACTTTGCTAAGCGATTGGGCAAGCGCTTTCTGATGCGCGTTGCCGCCGTGGCGGGCCTCTTCTTCTATGTCGGTATGCTGACCTTCAACAGCCCGACGCTGCTGCTCGCTATGCAGCTATTAAACGCGGTGTATATCGGTATTCTCGGCGGGATTGGTATGCTCTATTTCCAGGATCTGATGCCAGGCCAGGCGGGCTCTGCTACCACGCTGTACGCCAACACCTCACGCGTCGGCTGGATTATTGCCGGTTCACTCGCGGGCATCGTGGCCGAAATCTGGAACTATCACACCGTGTTCTGGATTGCGCTGGTCCTGTGTGCCGCAACAATCGTCTGTCTGATGCGGATTAAAGACGTCTAAGGCGCGGTCAGCGCCTCAAGATGCAGTAACCAGGTCATCGCCTCTTCACGGTTTGCGCCGCACATATCGCGCGCGGGCTGCAGCCCGGCACAGACCTTCGGGCGCAGAGGCGAGCCAAAGATTTTGCAGCGCTGGCGTTCGTCCAACTGCACGCAGGGCGTATTGGCCGGTTTGCCGTTGGGCATGCCGGGAATAGGGCTGGTAATAGAAGGAGCAGTGCAGCAAGCCCCGCAGTCCGGACGACACTCCATCAAGGCTCTCTGTTCTGGTGTAGAGGTGGATGCGGCGCACAGTACCACCTTTTAGTCAGAGATAGCAAAAGCCTTTAATTCCGCTTGCCTGAAACGCCCGGCACGAGTACTTTTACGCGATATTTTAGACCCCTTATTCACAGGATAATTGCAATGCCAAGAGCGAACGAAATTAAGAAAGGAATGGTGCTGAATTACAACGGCAAGCTGCTGATTGTAAAAAATATTGATATTCAGTCACCGAGCGCCCGCGGCGCCGCAACGCTGTACAAAATGCGTTTTTCCGATGTCAGCACCGGCCTGAAAGTAGAAGAGCGCTTTAAAGGCGATGATATGGTCGATACCGTCACCCTGAACCGTCGCTTCGTCGATTTCTCTTATATCGACGGTAACGAATACGTGTTCATGGATAAAGAAGACTATACCCCGTACATCTTCTCCCACGACCAGATTGCGGAAGAACTGCAGTTTATCCCGGAAGGCGGAATGCCGGACATGCAGGTGCTGCTGTGGGATGGCCAGGTGCTGGCGCTTGAGCTGCCGCAGACCGTAGACCTGGAAATTGTCGAGACCGCACCGGGCATTAAAGGCGCTTCCGCCAGTTCCCGTACAAAACCGGCTACCCTGACCACCGGTCTGGTTGTCCAGGTACCTGAATACCTGACTTCCGGTGAGAAAATCCGCATCCATATCGAAGAAAAACGCTATATGGGCCGCGCGGACTAACCGCTGATTCTTGCACAATAAAGAAAAAGGACAGCCTGGCAGGCTGTCCTTTTTTATGCGTGTCGTATTTCCCCTCACCCCGATCCTCCCCCGATGGGCGAGGAAGAAAATCGCACGCTGCGCGCCTCGAGGCCCAAGGACACAGCGGCGATTCACTCCCCTCAGAGGGAGAGAATCAGGACAGGGAAATCGCGTTTACAGCAGGTCACGGAACTTGGTCATTTTCAGCGCCAGCTCAACGCCGCGCACTTCCGCCAGACCTTTCAGGCGACCAATCGCCGAGTAGCCCGGGTTGGTTTTCTTCTTCAGATCGTCCAGCATCTGGTGACCGTGGTCAGGACGCATCGGAATCGGACGCAGATCGCCGGCTTTCTTACGACGCTGCTCTTCGGTGAGGATCGCGTCAACCACCGCCACCATGTTCACGTCGCCCTGCAGGTGGGCCGCTTCGTGGAAGGTTTTCGGGTTATCTTCACGGCAGGTGGAGCGCAGGTGCGTGAAGTGAATACGGTCGCCGAAGGTTTCGATCATTTTCACCAGGTCGTTATCCGCGCGCACGCCGTAAGAACCGGTGCACATGGTGAAACCGTTGTTGATGCTGTTAACGGTTTCTTTCAGCCACTGCATATCTTCAATGGTAGACACAATGCGCGGCAGGCCGAGGATCGGACGCGGCGGATCGTCAGGGTGAACCGCCAGGCGCACGCCCACTTCTTCCGCAACCGGCACGATCGCCCGCAGGAAGACAGCCATATTTTCACGCAGCTGATCTTTGCTGATGTGGTCATACTCCGCCAGACGCGCGCGGAACTGGTCAAGGGTATAGCCCTCTTCCGCTCCCGGCAGACCGGCGATGATGTTGCGGGTCAGCTTGGTGACGTCCGCTTCGCTCATGGCGTTGAAGTATTCCAGCGCCTGACGCTGCTCTTCCGCAGAGTAGTCCGCTTCAGCGCCTTCGCGCTTGAGGATGTGCAGTTCAAAGGCCGCGAAGGCAATCTGGTCGAAACGCAGCGCTTTCGAACCGTCTTCCAGCGTGTACTCAAGGTCGGTACGCGTCCAGTCGAGAATGGGCATAAAGTTGTAGCACACGGTATCAATACCGCATTCCGCCAGGTTACGGATGCTCTGCTGATAGTTAGCAATCCAGGTCTGGTACTGACCAGAACCGGTTTTGATGTCTTCGTGAACCGGGATACTTTCAACAACGGACCAGGTCAGCCCTTTTTCAGCCAGCATCGCCTGACGCTGTTTAATTTCTTCAACCGGCCATACCTGACCGTTCGGAATGTGGTGCAATGCGGTCACTACACCGGTTGCGCCAGCCTGACGCACATCATCAAGAGATACCGGATCGTTCGGGCCGTACCAACGCCAGGTTTGTTCCATTGCCTCTACCTCTAAAGTTGTTATACCAATAAAATCACCGTTAATGACGACTACCATACATGTTTATTCTAAACCGTCAAATAATCCGCCTGGATTGATTGATCCAGCTCACAGTAACGGGATAAATACGGCACACCAATTCAATTTGTTGTCATATAACTTTACACTGCGCAGGTTAATTAATCGTTAATTGGATGTGTAAACAATGAAGACTATCGCCTCGTGCCCCCTCCCTGACAGCGTGCAGCGCCCACAATATGATAGACAAAGGCTGCGTTCGCGGATTGTGCACTTTGGTTTTGGCGCCTTTCACCGCGCGCACCAGGCGCTGTTAACCGACCGGGTACTCAACCAGCACGGCGGCGATTGGGGCATCTGCGAAATCAGCCTGTTTAGCGGCGATGTCCTGATGAGTCAGCTGCGTCAGCAGGATCATTTGTTTACCGTGATGGAAAAAAGCGCGGCGGGTAACCAGCCGATTATTATCGGCGCGGTCCATGAGTGCCTGAACGCAAAGCTGGATTCACTCGCCGCCATTATCGAAAAATTCTGCGAACCCCAGGTGGCAATCGTCTCGCTGACCATTACCGAAAAAGGGTATTGCCTCGATCCGGCCACCGGCCATCTCGATTTCACCCAGCCGCGCATCGTGCACGATCTGCAATCGCCGGACGAACCGCATTCCGCGCCGGGGATCCTCGTTGAAGCGCTGCACCGTCGCCGCGCGCGCGGCCTGCCGGCGTTTACCGTGCTTTCCTGCGACAACATTCCGGATAACGGCCACGTCGTCAAAAACGCCGTGCTGGATATGGCGACCCGCCGCGATCCGCAGCTGGCGAGCTGGATTGCTGAACACGTCAGCTTCCCCGGCACCATGGTCGATCGTATCGTCCCGGCGGCCACCGACGCCTCACTGGCTGAAATCACCCGCGAACTTGGCGTTGAAGATCCCTGCGCTATCAGCTGCGAACCGTTTATTCAGTGGGTAATTGAAGACAACTTCGTCGCCGGTCGCCCCGACTGGGGTAGCGTCGGCGCGCAAATGGTCGACAACGTGCTGCCGTGGGAAGAGATGAAGCTGCGTATGCTCAACGGCAGCCACTCCTTCCTTGCCTATCTGGGCTATCTGGCGGATTACGCGCACATCAGCGACTGTATGCAGGACGCGTCCTATCGCCGCGCCGCACGCCACCTGATGATGGCCGAACAGGCCCCCACGCTGAGCATTTCCGGCGTCGATCTCGGCGCCTACGCCGATAGCCTGATCGACCGCTTCAGCAACCCGGCGTTGCAGCATCGCACCTGGCAGATAGCCATGGACGGTAGCCAAAAACTGCCGCAGCGTCTGCTTGACGGTATTCGTATTCACCTGAAAAACGGCAGCCGTTGGCCGCTGCTGGCGCTGGGCGTTGCTGGCTGGATGCGCTACGTCAGCGGTATTGACGATGCGGGCGAGCCAATAGATGTGCGCGATCCGCTGGCGGAAAAAATTCGCGGCATCGTTGCCAACAGCGATGACGAAAGCCGGGTTGCCGCACTGCTGACGCTCCAGGAAGTTTTCGGCAGCGACCTGCCGGCCAATCCAGTGTTTGTGCAAGCCGTTGAACAAGCATGGCAAAGCCTGGTCCACGAAGGCGCACGCCAGGCAGTGCTGACGGCGCTGAACCGTTAACATTTCCTGCCATAACGCGGGCCGATTTTCACGTGGCCCGCTTCTCCCCTTCTCTTTTCATCCCGTTTTCGTCAGGATAGAGTGATCTCGTTAACACTTTTTCTTATCCCGGAGCTCTCGTGACGAAAACCAATCTGATCACCGGCTTTCTCGGCAGCGGTAAAACCACCTCGATTCTGCATCTGCTGGCACATAAACCCGCCGATGAAAAATGGGCCGTGCTGGTCAATGAATTTGGCGAAGTCGGTATCGACGGCGCACTGCTGGCCAACAGTGGCGCATTGCTGAAAGAGATCCCCGGTGGCTGCATGTGCTGCGTCAACGGCCTGCCGATGCAGGTAGGATTAAACACGCTGCTGCGCCAGGGCAAACCGGATCGTCTGCTGATTGAGCCCACGGGTCTGGGTCACCCGAAGCAGATCCTCGATCTGCTGACCGCCCCGGTGTACGAGCCATGGATCGACCTGCGCGCCACGCTGTGTGTGGTAGACCCGCGCCAGCTTCTGGATGAAAAGATCTTGCATAACGAAAACTTCCGCGATCAGCTGGCGGCGGCTGACATCATCGTCAGCAACAAAGCCGACCGCGCAACGGCAGAAAGCCAGCGGGCAATGGCCGACTGGTGGCAGCATAACGGCAGCACGCGCCTGCACGTGGAAGCGACGCAGGGCAATATTGATGTTGCTCTGCTTGATACCCCGCGCCACAACCTGACCGAGCTGCGCGCCAGCGCCGCCCATGCGCATTCACATCCCTCGAACAAAGGTCTGGCCGCCTTAAGCCTGCCGGCGCACCAGCGCTGGCGTCGCAGCGTCAATGAGGGCCAGGGCTACTATGCCTGCGGCTGGATTTTTGATGCCGACACCACTTTTGATACCATCGGCCTGCTCGAATGGGCGCGGCTGGCTCCGGTCGCCAGGCTGAAAGCGGTGATGCGTATTCCTGAGGGCCTGGTGCGTATTAACCGCCAGGGGGCCGATCTGCATATTGAAACGCAGAATGTCGCTCCGCCCGACAGCCGAATCGAGCTCATTCACGACGCGCAGTGCGACTGGAATGCACTACAATCCGCGCTGTTGAAACTTCGTTTAGGGTAATGCCGCTAAGGTTTCCTGCGAGATTAACTGCGGTGAATTTGATAATGCGAACACGTTTTCCCTTGATTTTGTTACTGAACGCCGCCGGCGTGGCGTTATTTATGTCCTGGTATCTGCCTGCCAATCACGGGTTGTGGTCGACCGCGGACCTGGCTATTTTTCAATTATTTAATCAAGGGTTAACGCCGGATAACCTCGGCTATGCGTGGTTTTTAGCCATTATTAACAACCGCGCGTTCGACGGCTGTTCGCTGCTGGCAATGGGCTGCCTGATGCTGAGCTTCTGGGTTAAAGAAAACGGCGAAGGCCGTCGACGTATCGTCATTATTGGCCTGGTCATGCTGCTGGCGGCGGTAATCATTAATCAGCTGGCCCAGCATCTGATGCCGGTCACCCGTAGCAGCCCATCGGTTTCCGTCCCCGGCGTACACCGCGTCAGCGATTTTATTGCCTTCTCCACCAAAGACGGTTCACGCGACAGTTTCCCCGGCGACCACGGAATGATGCTGCTGATATTTGCCACCTTCATGTGGCGCTATTTTGGTCGTAAAGCGTTCGCTATTTCACTGGTTATTTTTGTGGTTTTCGCTTTCCCGCGCGTAATGATCGGCGCCCACTGGTTTACCGATATCGCCGTCGGCTCGCTCACCGCCGTACTGATTGGCGTACCGTGGGTGTTAATGACGCCATTAAGCGATACCCTCATTTCGCTATTTGAGCGAAATTTACCCAATTTCGCCAAACTGAAATTAGGTCACTAAATAACCATTGTGTCTGACACAGCAAAGAGAGGGCCACGGCCCTCTTTTTCATTTCTTATATATTTTTTATCAATGTAATCTTCCGGTCACAATATTCACCAGAATAATGAATGAGTTGCCCATTTTCTGTCCACTGCAGGCGTTTTTTTACCCATTCACAAATTTTAACTTTGTGTATCACTATTTCTTATAAAAAATAGGGCAAAAGCGCTCGCAATGCCGCTTTCGTTAAGGTAATCTCATTCGCGTTTGTCGCTTCGAAGGGCAATTATTGCGTTCTTAAATTAAAGTTTGTGCGCTGCGCCACAAAACTGAATTCAAAGAATTGTCTCATTGATTGCGTGTATTTAGTCTCAGACGCGTTTGGCATTTTTTATAACGGCTACGGTCGTTAAGGACTTCAAGGGAAAACAACGAAAATGGTCAAATCTCAGCCGATTTTGAGATATATCTTGCGAGCGATTCCAGCAGTAGCAGTTGCGGTTCTGCTTTCTGCCTGTAGTTCAACCGGTAATACCGCAAAGAATATGCATTCTGAGACGCTTGGTGTGGGTAGCGGTGATACCTCTTCACTGCAAGCCTCTCAGGATGAATTTGAAAGTATGGTGCGTAACCTCGACGTGAAATCACGTCTGATGGAGCAATACGCAGGCTGGAAAGGCGTCCGTTACCGTCTGGGTGGCGACACCAAACGCGGCATCGACTGCTCCAGCTTCGTCCAGCGCACCTTCCGCGAACAGTTTGGTTTAGAGCTGCCGCGCTCCACCTGGGAGCAGCAGGAAACGGGCAAATCCGTTTCGCGCAGTCAGCTTCGTACCGGTGACTTAGTACTGTTCCGCGCAGGCTCAACCGGCCGTCACGTTGGTATTTATATTGGTAACAACCAGTTCGTTCATGCATCCACCAGCAGCGGTGTGACCATTTCCAGCATGAATGAGCCATACTGGAACAAGCGTTACAACGAAGCTCGCCGCGTGTTGAGCCGTTCGTAATGGCCCTTACCGCCGGTTTCCCTTGGCTGGCGGTAAGCATAAAAAAAGCACTGCTCTGGCAGTGCTTTTTTTATGCTTCATCAGTATTCTTTTCTTTAGAGTTCCGTAGCATAGAGAAGTTGCATGTTTACCCGTTACTCATCAATTAACCGCCGAATTGTATTCACCAGCATTATTGCTGGGCTACTGATTGCCCTGGTTGCCGGGGTGGCGCAGTTTTCTATTTTTCATCATCGCCGTTCCGAGCAGTTTGATACTACCATCTCAAGCCTGCAAAACTACCTGAACAGCTATTTCAGCCAAATCCTCGTCACCATCGATTCACTCCAGCCGCTCACGGTGAACGCCTGTGAAGAGGTCTCTTCAGAACTGACCGCCCGGGCCGCCTTTAGTATGAACGTGCGCGCCTTTCTGCTGGTAAAAAACCACGTCGCCTACTGTTCCTCTGCGACCGGTCCGATGTCGATGCCGCTTAAGGATCTGGTTCCGGATCTCGACCTGAGCAAAAACCACGTGATGGGGATCCTCTCCGGCACGCCGATGATGCCGACCACTCCGGCCTTTGTGCTGTGGGTCAAAAGCCCGCTGCTGGAAAATCGCGGTGTTTTCGCCTCAATTAACGCCAACTTAATGCCGTGGGTGCTCTACTCATCGAAACAAACGCCCTACAACGGCGTGGCACTGGTGGTGAACGGTAAGACGGCCATTTCCACGTTTAGCAGCAAACCTATCGCGTTGAGCGAAATTACCGATACCCCGGTTCGGCACGTGAAAATCAAGGGCGTCCCGCTGGAAGTGTATCTGTACAGCAACGCCTCCAGCACCGATAACTCGCTGTATGCCCTGCTATTAGGTCTGGCCTGTGGGCTGATTGGCGGCATGCTGTGCTTCTATATCCTGACCATCCGCTCGCGGCCGGGAAAAGAGATTCTTTCCGCCATTAAGCATCGCCAGTTTTACGTGGTTTATCAGCCGGTCGTGAATGCTAAAAATCAGCAGATTGGCGGCGTCGAGGCGCTGATGCGCTGGTCACACCCAACGGCGGGCAATATTCCGCCGGATGCTTTTATCAGCTTTGCCGAAGCGCAGAACCTGATTGTGCCCCTGACACAGCATCTGTTCGAGCTGATTGCCGCCGATGCGCAGACGCTAAAAGACATTCTGCCGCCGGGAGCCAAACTGGGTATCAACATCGCGCCGGGGCATCTGCACGCCGAGAGCTTCCAGCAGGATATACGCAAGCTGTCGGCCAGCCTGCCGGATAACTACTTCCAGCTGGTACTGGAGATTACCGAACGCGACATGCTGCACCAGGAAAAGGCGATGAGCCTGTTTTCCTGGCTGCGCAGTGAAGGCATTGAAGTGGCAATTGATGATTTCGGCACCGGCCACAGCGCCCTCATCTACCTTGAGCGCTTTACCCTCGATTACCTGAAAATCGACCGCGGTTTTGTGAGCGCAATTGGTCGCGAGACCATTACGTCCCCGGTACTCGATGCCGTGCTGACGCTAACCCGGAGGCTGAATATTGTCACCGTGGCCGAAGGGGTTGAAACCGAAGAACAGGCCGCGTGGCTGCGGGACCACGGCGTCGATTACCTCCAGGGCTACCTGATAAGCCGCCCGCTGGCGCTCAACGACCTGATGGCGGAATACCGTAAGCCCGCAAAGTATTTCACACAAGATTGACGGTCTATTAAGATTTCGTGATAAAAGGTGTGTTCAATCAAGCTGTTTCATCGCGGGGTGCCCCTATTGTGATCGTAGCGCGTATCTGTTTTGCCCTGCTGCTGTGCGCTTTCTCGACGCAGGCGCAGGCGCAGGCGATAAAAGAAAGCTTCGCGTTTGCGGTGATCGGCGAGCCGAAATACCCTATCGACTTCCATCATTTCGATTACGTCAATCCCGCGGCACCGAAGGGGGGAAACGTCACGCTGGCGGCCATCGGCACCTTCGATAACTTTAACCGTTACGCTCTGCGCGGCAATGCCGCCGTCCGTACCGAATCGCTGTACGATGCGCTATACACCACCTCTGACGACGAGCCGGGTAGCTACTACCCGCTGGTTGCCGAGCATGCACGCTATGCCGATGATTTTTCGTGGGTGGAGCTGACGCTTAACCCGCGCGCACGTTTTCATGACGGCAGCCCGATAACCGCCCGCGATGTCGCGTTCACCTTCCAGAAATTCATGGCGGAAGGCGTACCGCAGTTTCGGCTGATCTATAAAGGCACCACCGTTAAAGCGATTGCCCCGCTCACCGTGCGTATTGTGCTGGCAAAACCCGGCAAAGAGGACATGCTGGGGCTGTTTACCCTGCCCATCCTACCGGAAGCGTTCTGGAAAGATCATAAACTGAGCGATCCCTTGAGCACGCCGCCGCTGGCCAGCGGCCCCTACCGTATCAGCGGTTGGAAAATGGGGCAGTATATTATTTACTCCCGCGTGAAAGATTATTGGGGTGCCGATTTAGCGGTAAACCGCGGGCGCTGGAATTTTGACTCGCTGCGCTACGATTATTATCTCGACGATAACGTCGCGTTCGAAGCCTTTAAGGCAGGTGCCTACGATGTACGCACCGAAAGCAGCGCCAAAAACTGGGCAACCCGCTATATCGGCAAAAACTTCGCCAGCGGCTATATCGTCAAGAATGAACAGAAAAACGATGCTGCACAGGATACCCGCTGGCTGGCGTTTAATATCCAGCGTCCCGTATTCGCCGACCGGCGAGTGCGCCAGGCGGTAAGCATGGCGTTTGATTTTGAGTGGATGAACAAAGCGTTGTTCTACAACGCCTACAGCCGCCCCAATAGCTATTTTCAGAACACCGAATACGCCGCCCGCGGCTACCCGACCGCCGACGAGTTAATCCTGCTGGGGCCGCTTAAAGACGCGCTGCCGCCGGAGGTATTCAGCGCTATTTATCAGCCACCCACCTCACGCGGCGATGGTTTCGATCGCCAAAACCTGCTGCAAGCAGGACAGTTGTTGAACGAGGCGGGCTGGGTGCTGAAAGGCCAACAGCGGGTCAACGAAAAAACCGGCCAGCCCCTGCGTTTTGAGCTGCTGCTGCCGTCCGGCGGTAACGACCAGTGGGTGATGCCATTCCAGCATAATTTACAGCGCCTGGGCATTACGATGGATGTCCGCCAGACCGATATCTCGCAGGTCACTAACCGCATGCGTAGCCGCGACTACGACATGATGCCACGGCTATGGCGAGCGATGCCGTGGCCCAGTGGGGATTTACAGATTTCGTGGTCATCAGCCTATATCAACTCGTCCTACAACGCCCCCGGCGTCGCCAGCCCGGCGATCGACAGCCTGATTGACCAGATCATCCGCTGGCAGGGTAACAAGCAAAAGCTGGTGCCGCTTGGCCGCGCGCTTGACCGAGTGTTAACCTGGAACTATTACATGCTGCCGATGTGGTATATGTCGGGCAGCCGCACCGCCTACTGGGATAAGTTCGCCTACCCGGCCGTACATCCGCTGTATAACGCCGGCATCGATGCCCCCGGCTTCGACACCTGGTGGTATGACGTCAATAAAGCGGCGCGTCTGCCCGCCTCCCGACGCTAAGGAGAGAACATGGCCGCCTATTTGGTACGTCGACTGCTGCTGATTATCCCAACCCTGTGGGCCATCATCACGCTGAACTTCTTTATTGTGCAAATCGCCCCCGGCGGCCCGGTCGATCAGGCCATTGCCGCAGTAGAGTTTGGTCAGCAGGGCAGCCTGCCCGGCGGCGGAGGCGGTATGGGCGGCGGCCAGTCGCGCGCGGGGGTCAGCAATATTGCCGAAAGCCAGTATCGTGGCGGCCGCGGCCTCGACCCTGAAGTGATTGCTGAAATCACCCAGCGCTACGGCTTTGATAAACCGCTGCACGAGCGTTACTTCAAGATGCTCGGTGACTATCTGCGCTTCGATTTTGGCAACAGCCTGTTCCGCAATGCCTCAGTGATGCAACTGATGAAAGAGAGCCTGCCGGTATCGGTGACGCTGGGGCTCTGGAGCACCTTGATCATCTACCTGGTCTCGATACCGCTCGGCATCCGCAAAGCGGTGTATAACGGTAGCCGCTTCGATATCTGGAGCAGTACCGGGATTATTATCGGCTACGCCATTCCGGCGTTTCTGTTCGCCATCGTCCTGATCGTGTTGTTCGCTGGCGGCAGCTACTACGATATTTTCCCGCTGCGTGGGCTGGTGTCGGCGAATTTCGCTACTCTGCCGTGGTATCAGAAAATCACCGACTATCTTTGGCACATTACGCTACCGGTGCTGGCAACGGTCATCGGCGGCTTTGCCGCGCTGACCATGCTGACCAAGAACGCTTTTCTTGATGAAATCCGCAAGCAGTACGTGGTCACGGCACGGGCGAAAGGCGTCAGCGAGCGGCAAATTCTGTGGAAGCACATCTTTCGCAACGCCATGCTGCTGGTGATCGCTGGCTTCCCCGCGACCTTTATCAGCATGTTCTTCACCGGTTCGTTGCTGATTGAGGTGATGTTCTCGCTGAACGGCCTGGGTCTGCTGGGCTATGAGGCGACCGTCTCACGCGATTATCCGGTCATGTTCGGCACGCTGTATATCTTTACTCTGATAGGCCTGCTGCTGAATATCGTCAGTGACATCAGCTATACGCTGGTCGATCCCCGTATTGATTTTGAGGGCCGCTAGTCATGACCCTAAGCTCCGTTAATCAGGCACGCTGGGCGCGCTTTTGCCACAACCGCCGTGGCTACTGGTCGCTGTGGATTTTTCTGGCACTCTTTATCTGCAGCCTGTGTGCAGAGCTGATCGCCAACGATCGGCCGCTGCTGGTGAGCTATCAGGGCAGCCTGTATACACCGGTATTGAAAACCTACAGTGAAAAAACCTTCGGCGGCGCGTTTGCCACTGCCGCCGACTACCAGGATCCGTGGCTCCAGCAGCGTCTGGCGCAAAACGGCTGGGTGCTGTGGGCCCCGGTGCGTTTTGGCGCCAGCAGCATTAACTACGCCACCACGACCCCCTTCCCGTCGCCGCCGTCGCGGCAGAACTGGCTGGGCACCGACGCCAATGGTCGCGACGTGCTGGCGCGCATTCTGTACGGAACCCGTATCTCGCTGCTGTTTGGTCTGATTCTGACCGTCTGCTCCAGCGTCATGGGCGTGCTCGTCGGCGCGATTCAGGGCTACTATGGCGGGCGCGTCGACCTCTGGGGCCAGCGTTTTATTGAGGTATGGTCGGGAATGCCGACGCTGTTTCTGATAATCCTGCTATCAAGCGTCGTACAGCCCAACTTCTGGTGGCTGTTGGCCATCACCGTGCTGTTCGGCTGGATGTCGCTGGTTGGGGTAGTGCGGGCGGAGTTTTTGCGTACCCGTAACTTCGACTATATCCGCGCGGCCCAGGCGCTGGGCGTGGGCGACCGCAGTATTATCCTGCGCCATATGCTGCCCAATGCGATGGTCGCCACCCTGACCTTTATTCCGTTTATTCTCTGTAGCTCCATTACCACCCTCACCTCGCTGGATTTTCTCGGCTTTGGGCTGCCGCTCGGCTCGCCTTCATTGGGTGAACTGCTGTTACAGGGCAAAAATAATCTACAGGCCCCCTGGCTTGGGATCGCCGGTTTTCTTTGCGTCGCCGTCCTGCTGTCGCTGCTGATTTTTATCGGTGAAGCGGTGCGCGATGCCTTCGATCCTTCTAAGGCGGTATAAGATGCAGCAGCCACTTCTGGAAATCGACAACCTTTCTATCGCCTTTCGCCAGCAGGGTGTGACCACCACCGTCGTCGAGCAGCTCTCGCTGTCGCTGAACGCCGGTGAAACGCTGGCGCTGGTCGGTGAATCGGGTTCAGGGAAAAGCGTCTCGGCGCTGTCCATTCTGCGCCTGCTACCGGAGCCACCGGTCAGCTATCCGACCGGTGATATCCGCTTTGCCGGCGAGTCGCTGCTCCATGCCAGCCCGCAAACCCTGCGCGGGGTGCGCGGAAACCGCATCGCCATGATCTTCCAGGAACCGATGGTGTCGTTAAATCCGCTGCACACGCTGGAAAAACAGCTCGGCGAGGTGCTGTCGCTGCACCGAGGGATGCGTAAAGAGGCAGCGCGCGGCGAAATTCTCGACTGCCTGGAGCGCGTTGGCATCCGTCATGCTTTAAAACGGCTGGCGGACTACCCGCACCAGCTTTCCGGCGGCGAACGTCAGCGGGTAATGATTGCCATGGCCCTTCTCACCCGCCCGGAGCTGCTGATTGCCGATGAGCCCACCACCGCGCTGGACGTTTCGGTACAGGCGCAAATTCTTCAGCTGCTGCGCGAGCTGCGCGCGGAGCTCAATATGGGGCTATTGTTCATTACGCATAACCTGAGCATCGTGCGCAAATTGGCCGACCGGGTGGCGGTGATGCAGCACGGACGCTGCGTTGAACAAAACGCATCAACGGCGCTGTTCGCAGCCCCCCAGCATCCGTACACCCGCAGGCTGCTCGACAGCGAGCCCACCGGCGAGCCCTGCGCCCTTCCCCCGGACGCCGTGCCGCTACTCGAAGTGAATCAGCTCAGCGTGGCATTTCCTGTGCGTAAAGGCATTCTACGGCGGATCGTTGACCAGAATCAGGTGGTGAAAAACCTGAGCTTTACTCTGCGAGCCGGTGAAACGCTGGGTCTGGTAGGGGAATCGGGTTCAGGTAAAAGTACGACCGGGCTGGCGCTGCTGCGGCTGATTGCTTCTCAGGGTGAGATTCGCTTCGCCGGTGAAGCCCTTCAGGGGCGCAATCGCCAGCAGATGCTACCGCTACGCCATCGTATTCAGGTGGTATTTCAGGACCCCAATTCGTCGCTCAACCCGCGGCTGACCGCGCTACAGATTATTGAGGAAGGTCTGCGGGTGCACCAGCCGTCGCTGTCGTCGGCCGAACGCGAACAGCAGGTTATCCACGTCATGCAGGAAGTGGGGTTAGATCCCGACACCCGCCAGCGCTACCCGGCGGCTTTTTCCGGCGGGCAACGGCAGCGCATCGCCATCGCGCGGGCGCTAATCCTCAAACCGCAGCTGATCGTGCTGGACGAACCCACCTCATCGCTCGATCGCACCGTTCAGTCACAGATCCTGGCGCTGCTCAAGGCGTTACAGGAAAAGCATGGTCTGGCCTATATCTTTATCAGCCACGATTTGCAGGTTGTCCGATCGCTGTGCCACCAGGTCATCGTGTTGCGGCAGGGAGAGGTTGTCGAGCAGGGTGAATGTCGGCGCGTTTTTACCGAACCCAGGCAGGCGTATACGCGTCAGCTCATCGCGCTGAGCTGACGGTTAAAACGGATTGTTACCGGAAAACGGCTCAGCAATGGCGACGCCAAAGTTTTTCAGACGGCAGGTCGCGGCAAATTCGTCCTGGCGCTTCACAAACAGGCACGGCTCGCCTTCGCACTCCAGCACGGAGCAGTCGACGGAGATATCCGTGAGCGCCTGGCTAAGCGAGTGCATCACCGGCCAGGCGCTGTCGCCGTCCGGACTTAAAAGCTTGAGCGCCACCAGCGCGTTTTCGCCCGCCGTGCCATTTTGCGGAATCGGTTCAACTTTGGAACCTGCAAAACCCGCAGACCAGCGATAGTCCTGCGGCAGTCGATGTACGATTGATAGCTGTAATGTCATTACGTTCTTTCCCCGGAAGCAACAGTGCTTCACAATTATTTCACATCCATATTAACACATTGTTGACAAATCGTCCTGCATCCAGCAAAAAAACGCCTGCATTCAACATTCTTCTTACGACATCATTCGGTGTACTGATGCATTTGCGCGCTATATGTACCCGTATCTGTGATCTAACGCAATCTTTTTATCTACAACAATGTGACTTTTTACATTAATGGATTTTACATAAAAGAAACATTACACCCCAGCGGCAATGCAATTTCTGTTGATATGTATCAACAAAGGGGCGTATTTCGCCCCTGCAAAAAGCTGACTAGTGCGACGCTTTGCGCGGTCGACTGGCGTAGAGATAGAAGAGGATGGAACAGGAGGCGCAGAGCGCAATGGAAATGAGCATCGGCCAGGCGGTGGTAAAGGTGGCCATCGACAGCAGCGCACCCACAATGGCGCCGATACCGAAGCGGAAGGTGCCAGCCAGCGAAGAGGCCGTACCGGCCATATGCGGAAACTCATCAAGAATGACCGCCATGGCGTTAGAAGAAACCATCGACACGCAGCCGATAAACGCCGCAATCCCCAGCACCAGCGACCAGAAGCCGACGTCCAGCAGCGCGGTGACCACCATCCAGATAGCCATCGCAAACTGAATCAGCAGCCCGGCGCGGAACATCCATAGCGCCCCCACCCGGCGGACGAAGCGGCTGTTGATCGTGGTAGTAATAAAGAGGAAAACGATGTTCAGCGCGAAATAATAGCCAAAGTGCTGCGGCGAAACGTGGTTCAACTCGATGTAAACAAACGGCCCGGCGCTCAGGAACGAGAACATTGCCGCAAAGCTAAAGCCGCTAGCCAGCATGTACGCCAGCACCCGCTTGTGGCGGAACAGCGAAGCAAAGTTGCCGAGCGTGGTGCTTAGGCGAAACGGCTGACGCCGCTCAACCGGCAGCGTTTCATCGATAAAGAAGTAGATCATCGCCGACGCCAGCAGCGCCGCTAACGCCAGAATCCAGAAGATTGCATGCCAGCTAAACCACACCAGTACCGCACCGCCGACCATCGGCGCCACCAGCGGCGCGATGGTGGTCACCAGCATGACAAACGACATCATGCGCGAGAACTCTTCTTTTGGATAAATATCGCGCATCAGGGCGTTTATCACCACGCTTGCCGCTGCCGCCGCCAGACCGTGGAAGAAACGCGTGGTGATGAGGTAGTCGATTGTCGGTGCTAGCGCACAGGCCACCGCCGCCGCGGCAAAGATCAGCGTGCCGCCGAGGATCACCGGCTTGCGTCCCAGGCTATCGGCCATCGGGCCATACAGCAACTGGCCAAGCGCAAAGCCGAGAATATAGGTGCTGAGGGTCATCTGCGCGCTGCCGGCCGGAACGCCAAACTGCGCGGAAATGACCGGCAGCGCCGGAAGGTACATGTCGATCGACAGCGGCATTAACATGGCCAGAAGGCCAAGAATAAAAACAATCTTTAACGACGAGCGCGGCCTGGACGTCACAATCTACCTCTAATGAGTGGGTTAGCGCATTGGGGCGCCAACGCTGGCGATTTCTTCTGCGGTTAATGGGCGGTATTCCCCTGGCTCCAGCGTGGGGTCGAGGGCTATCTCGCCGATGCGTTCACGATGCAGCCCTACGACGTGGTTGCCCACGGCGGCAAACATCCGTTTTACCTGGTGGTAACGGCCTTCGCTGATGGTCAGACGCACTTCAGTAGGCGTCACCACTTCCAGCACGGCGGGTTTGGTGAGATCTTTTTCATTGTGCAGCTGCACACCTTTGGCAAACTGCGCGGCGGTATCATCGCTTACCGGGTTTTCCAGCGTCACCAGATAGGTTTTTTCGCAGTGGTGACGCGGCGAGGTGATGCGATGAGACCATTGACCGTCGTCGGTCATCAGCACCAGCCCGGTCGTGTCGATATCCAGACGCCCCGCAGCATGCAGCTTGTGCGCTACCGGTTCATCAAGGAAATACAGCACCGTCGGGTGATCCGGATCTTCGGTTGAGCAGACATAGCCCTGAGGCTTGTTGAGCATAAAATAGCGCGGGCCGCTCTGCTGCGTCAGCGAATTGCCTTCATAGGCCACGCTATGTTCGGGTTGCAGTTTGAAGGCGGTATCGCGTACCACTTCGTCATCAACGGTCACGTGGTGCCCGCGGATCAAACGCCCGGCAATAGCACGGCTGACGCCGAGTTGCTGAGCGATAAACTTATCAAGTCGCATGAAGTATTTTTAGCCTGTAATAGTGCCGGGTGCCGGACGAAACGTCCGCAAAAGGAGTAGTAACAATCGTTAAGTATAACGGGCTTGTTATCCCACTCAAGCGAAAAGATTCATGGCATACTATTTGGCTATTAAGGACTAACATCACGGCAATGACTTTTACACTACGTCCCTATCAACAGGAAGCGGTTGACGCCACCCTGGCCTACTTTCGCCGCCATACCGAACCTGCGGTTATCGTGCTCCCCACCGGCGCAGGCAAAAGTCTGGTCATCGCCGAGCTGGCGCGGCTGGCGCGCGGCCGCGTTCTGGTGCTGGCTCACGTGAAAGAGCTGGTCGCACAGAACCATGCCAAATACTGCGCGCTCGGGCTGGAAGCCGATATTTATGCCGCCGGGCTGAAACGCAAAGAGAGTCACGGTAAGGTGGTTTTTGGCAGCGTACAGTCCGTAGCGCGAAATCTTGACCATTTTCAGGGGGAGTTTTCGCTGCTGATCGTCGACGAATGCCACCGCATCAGCGACGACGACGATAGTCAGTACCAGCAAATCCTCGGCCACCTGCAAAAGGTCAATCCGCAGATCCGCCTGCTCGGACTCACGGCAACGCCCTTCCGCCTCGGCAAAGGCTGGATTTATCAGTTCCACTATCATGGTATGGTGCGCGGCGATAAAAATGCCCTGTTCCGTGACTGTATCTACGAGCTGCCGCTACGCTACATGATAAAGCACGGCTACCTGACGCCGCCGGAACGGCTGGACATGCCGGTCGTGCAGTACGATTTCAGCCGCCTGCAGGCCAACAGCAATGGCCTGTTTAGCGAGGCGGATCTCAACCGTGAACTCAAACAGCAGCAGCGCATCACGCCGCACATTATTAGCCAGATAGAAGAGTTCGCACAGACGCGCAAAGGGGTGATGATCTTCGCCGCCACCGTTGAACACGCCCGGGAAATCACCGGCCTGCTGCCCGCCGATGATGCCGCGCTGATCACCGGCGAAACGCCGGGGCCGCAGCGCGACAGCCTGATTGAGGCGTTTAAAAACCAGCGGTTCCGCTACCTGGTGAACGTCGCGGTCCTGACGACCGGCTTTGATGCGCCGCACGTCGATCTGATTGCTATCCTGCGCCCAACGGAATCGATCAGTCTGTATCAACAGATTGTCGGCCGCGGCCTGCGGCTGGCACCGGGGAAAACGGACTGTCTGATTCTGGATTACGCCGGCAACCCACACGACCTGTACGCCCCGGAAGTGGGGGCACCCAAAGGTAAAAGCGATAACGTGCCGGTACAGGTATTCTGCCCTGGCTGCGGCTTTGCCAATACCTTCTGGGGCAAAATGACCGCCGACGGCACGCTCATTGAGCATTTTGGCCGCCGCTGCCAGGGCTGGCTTGAGGATGATGAAGGCCACCGCGAGCAGTGCGACTACCGCTTCCGCTTTAAAAACTGCCCGCAGTGTAACGCCGAGAACGATATTGCCGCCCGCCGCTGTCGCAAGTGCGACACCGTACTGGTGGACCCGGACGATATGCTGAAGGCGGCGCTGAAGCTAAAAGACGCGCTGGTGCTGCGCTGTAGCGGCATGGTGTTACAGGACGGGATGGACGAAAAAGGTGGCTGGCTGAAAATCACCTATTACGACGAAGATGGTGCCGACGTCAGCGAACGCTTCCGCCTGCACACACCCGCACAGAAAACGGCGTTTGAGCAGCTGTTTATTCGCCCGCATACCCGTACGCCCGGCGTACCGCTGCGCTGGATAACGCCCGCCGATATCCTCAGCCAGCAGGCTCTGCTGCGGGCACCGGATTTTGTCGTCGCCCGCAAAAAAGGCCCCTACTGGCAGGTGCGGGAAAAGATCTTCGACTATGAAGGGCGCTACCGCCGGGCCAACGAACTACGCTAGCTGTGCGTTTGCTTCACCCACACCAAGCGATCGACAGCAAAACCGAGGCCGCGGGCAATGTTCAGGTAATTCTGACGTACCTGCGGCGGCAGCGTCGGCGTGCGCGACAGAATCCACAGATAGTCGCGGTTGGGCCCGCTGACCAGCGCATATTGGTATTCATCATCCAACGCAATCACGTTGTAGCCACCGTAGAACGGACCAAAGAAGGAAACCTTCAGCGCTGCCGTCGTGGGCTCACCGGTAAAATACGCCTTCCCTTCACTCAGCTTCCACTCGCCTTTCTGCGGGTCGAAGCCGCGGTTGGCGACAGAAATCCCGCCGTCGGCCCGTTTGCCATAGGTTGCATTAACCTGCTCCAATCCCCGTTCAAAGCGGTTCTCCAGGCGAGCAATCTCATACCACTTGCCCAGATAACGGCTGGCGTCAAAATCATTAATGGGCGTGACGCCTTTCGGCGGCGTCGGCGAGCGGCAGGCCACCAGCGCCAAAGAAATAGCCACCCCCGTCACGATGGGCCATATTCTCATGTCTCCTCCTGTCAAAAATGGCTCGCCTTAAGTGTAGAGGATAGAAAAGCCGCGTGGTCAAATTCAGACAAGGGAGCGAGCCCTGGCGTAACGCCCTCTTCCCGGTGAGGTTTTCATTGCCCGCCCGGGGAATCGAAGCTATAATGCCGCCCGCTTTCACATCCGTGAAGCAGATCATTTGCCTGCTGCTGGGTCGCCTGTAGCAGGATTAATCAAGAGAGCTATTCAATGTTTACTATCGAAGCACAAGCACGTAAAGAGCAGGGTAAGGGTGCGAGCCGCCGCCTGCGCGCAGCTAACAAGTTCCCGGCTATCATTTATGGTGGCGAAGCAGCTCCGGTTGCTATCGAACTGGACCACGACAAGCTGTGGAACCTGCAGAACAACGCTGAATTTTACAGCGAAGTTCTGACCATCGTTGTTGATGGTAAAGAAGAAAAAGTTAAAGCTCAGGCGGTGCAGCGTCACCCGTTCAAGCCGAAACTGTCTCACATCGACTTCGTACGCGCTTAATCGCTAACGAATCTACGTGATGAAAGAACGGCTCCTTATGGGAGCCGTTTTTTTACTTCGATGCGGCATCCCGCACAATCTTCTCCGTACCTGTCGCCGATATCACGGCATCATTCACGCCGTCTTTCAGCGTAATTCCGCTCACCTGCGCAAAGTTCCACGCTTTCCCGGCAGGATCGAAAGTGACCTGCGTAAACTGACTGTCTCGCAGGAAGCTAATATTGCTCGCCTGGGTATGGCGAAACTTCACGTTGTGGAACGCAATATCCTGATGATAAGCATCGCGCGCATAGGTAATGCCGTACGCTTGCGTCATTTCCTGCGCGGTCATGCCGTCAACCAGAATACTTTTCTTCGCTGCCGTACCGTCCACGGAGACGTTTTCCACGGTCACGTTGCGGAACTGCGCAGGCTCGGCCGCTGGCGTGGTGTCGTTAACATCCGCGCTGTATTTAATAGTGAAAATAAAGGGTTCTTTCGCCAGGTCTTTCATGGCGTTATTACGGAATACCACCTCACGTGCGCCGCCGCCGTAATAAGGGCGACTTTTCATGCGCAGGCCGATATCGGTCAGGTACATCACGTTATCTTCGGCGATAATTTTTTCTATCCACGCGCCGGTATGACTACCGGTTACCACTGCGCCGTGCGCTTTGCGGAAATAGTTGTTAAAGATCCACGCGCCGCTTTGCGCCTTCTGAGCAAAAGTTTCCACGCCTTTCCCGTAGCCCGCGGCGAAATTCATGCCGTCATCGCCGGTATCAAAGAAGTTGTTAAACACCAGGCCATGCTGACTGTTGCCCAGCTCAATGCCGTCGGCGTTATTACCGTCGAAAGTTTTATGGCTAAGCGCATTGAAGGCGAGATTCTCCGACTCCAGCACCATAATGCCGTGGAAGGCCGGATTCAGGATGGTAAGACCTTCCAGATAAAGATTGCGCACGCCGCGCAGCGTCATCAGGCTAGAACGACGGTTTTTATACGCGCTATCGCGGTCCATACCTTCCGCTACCGCCTGCTCGGTCTGATTTTTTGCCAGTACGCCATCTTCCCCGACTTTCTTCGCATTGCTGGCGCGATACTGCGGCAGGGTATTGCCCAGTTCATCCACTATCGATTCCGCCCCGCCCGCCTTCACGCCGCGCGTCCAGCCGTTGCCATCAACGGTACCCTTACCGACCAGACGAATATTCTGGAAGGTTCCCGCATGCGAGCTACCGCGATCGTTCGCTTCCAGTGCGTTAATCAGCGACGGTGGGCGCTTCGGCAACGGATTATCGGTGTAGGGATAGAGGAAATAACCTTTGCTCATCGGGTAGTCTGCCGGATTATCCGAGCCTAGCAGGGTTGCCCCTTCGGCGATTTCCAGCGTCATGTCGCTGTGCAGGAACAGGGCGCCGGTTTTAAAGACGCCATCGCGAATCGTCACCTTACACCCCTGGGGATAAGCAGCAAGCGTGCAGCTGTCGATCGCCTTTTGTAACGCCGTCGTGTTCAGCGTTTTGCCATCGCCTATCGCCCCCACGCTTTTCACATCAATCACGTGCGGTGTTTTGGTCGTACGCAGCGTTATTGGCTGGCTGTCAGCAGACTCTTTTCCATCGGCATAGACGGCGCGAACCGTGAAGCGATACTGCGTATCGGCCTTCAGGCCATCGGCGGTGAAACTGCGCAGATCCACCTTTTGCTGCCAGCCGTCATCCAGCGTTTGGTAAAAATTATCAATGTAGGGTTTAGCCGGCGAGTAAACGTCCTGGTTATCCCGCACGCTGCCCACAAACGTCCCGTCGCGGTAGATATGGTAATCGACCACCTTTTCTGCCTCGGCGAGCGGCTTTTCCCATACCAACACCGCGTGCGTATCATCGGCGGAGAGTACCGGCGACTGGACATTCTGTGGGGCCGCAGATCCCTCGCGCTGTGCCGCAGCGCTATTATCACAGCCGCTGAGCGCACCAGCGAAGACGATCGCCAAGGCTAACGCGATCCGGGAGTGTCTGAAGGTATTGTGCATGTTTAATTATCCTCTCAGTTACCCGCGGCATCAGGCAAAAAATACCGCGGCCATAGGCCGTTCTTTGCTAAAACGGCCCTCCTTTTATCGAATCAAAATAACTTTGCATATAAAATGAAACGCATTTTTATTTATTTTGTTAAGAAATAACTGAGAGTGAGGTCAAAATTCAACCCGTTAAGGCGCGGTGTGATAGCAGAATTGCGAGTGGGGTCACTCAAGATACGCGAATGCGGGGATAGACAGAGCCCGCAGCAGTGCGTGCGGGCTCTGAGGGGTTAACTCTTGCCTGAGGTCCGGCGCTGTAGCTGGTCGCGCAGGTTTGGAGGCGTGCCTTTAATGGTCAGCGTGTCGGTCGCAGGGTCCCAGAAAATACGCTCACCCAGCAGCATGGCGTCGAAGTTAATCGTCAGGCCGCCGCCGCTGCCGGCAAATTTAGTCAGCTGACGCAGCGTGCTGCGATCCGCCGGGAAGCTCTCTTCCAGCTCGTAGCCTTTTTCGGCGGTAAACTCGCTGAAGCTCACTTCACTCACGCCAGACAGCTCTTTAGACAGCGATTCCAGCTCGATTTCTTCCCCAGCCTGCAGTTGTTCGTTGCAGTAGGCGTAAACCTGCTGACGCACGTTCTGACGTTCGTTTTTATCCAGCTCCGCTTCAGCGGCAAAATCGTCCAGCGCCTGCAGCAGGCCACGGTTCTGCACCTTGGCGTTAAGGCCCTCGCTGGCGCCGAGGAAGTCCATAAAGAAGTCGGCAACTTTGCGGCCGACGCGGCCTTTGAGGAAGGTCAGATAGCGGGTTGACTCCGGATTAGTTTCCCACTCGGTTAAATCAATACGCGCCACGATATCCGCGTGGTTAATGTCCAGGTAGTGGGTCGCGCTGATATCCAGCTGTTCGTTAACGCGCATACTGCTCAGGTTATTGAGCACCGCCACCAGCAGGTATTCCACCGCCAGATAACGATAGTGGCAAAACAGCACGATGCCGCCGTCGGCAAACGGATACTTCGCCAGTTCGTCACGCAGACGGCCGGTGGCCGCACGGCTGAACGCCAGGAAGTCTTCCTCGCCCTGACGCTGCAGTTTCAGCGCCTGCGCCAGCTCGCTTTCTTCAGTAAACAGGCCGTAGGCCTTGTTCTTTGCGCTGTACACCCGATGCAACTCTGCCATCATTTCTTCAACCGGCGCGGTTGGCTCCAGCAGCGTGTCGCGCAGCACCACGTCAAGGTTTTGCTCGTCGCGTTTGACGAGCTGATGCAAAGCAATCTGGTCGATATCCAGACTCATGTTAAACTCTCCTTAATGATCGGGTGTATTCAACCACCCCCGATGTCACTGTGCAACACGCAACTTTACCGAGGTCGCGGCAGTATAATGCGCAAAGGATAACGCGTTACGCCGAAAAAAAGCGGAAAAAATGCTGCTGCTACGGTAATATACTGCCCTTTAATGAACAGACAGATTTCGATTTATGCCACAACAATCCCGCTATAGTGATGAACACGTAGAACAGCTGCTGAGCGAGCTGGCTAACGTGCTGGAACAACATAAAGCCCCGACCGACCTTTCGCTGATGGTTCTGGGTAATATGGTGACCAACCTGATTAACAGCAGCGTAGCTCCGGCTCAACGCCAGGCTATCGCACGTTCTTTTGCCCAGGCGCTGCAATCTTCCATTGATAGCGATCCTGCGCACTAAGGGTACAAGCAACAGTTTATGGTGACACATCGTCAGCCCTATCGAGAAAAAGTCTCCCAGATGGTTAGCTGGGGGCACTGGTTCGCCCTGTTCAACATGCTGTTGGCCATGGTGCTCGGTAGCCGCTATCTGTTTGTTGCCGACTGGCCGACAACGCTGGCCGGACGCGTTTTCTCCTACATCAGCCTTGTCGGGCACTTCAGCTTTCTGGTGTTCTCTGCCTACCTGCTGATACTGTTCCCCCTGACCTTTGTCGTCATGTCCCAGCGCCTGATGCGCTTCTTGTCCGCCATTCTGGCGACGGCGGGCATGACGCTGCTGCTTATCGATAGCGAGGTCTTTACCCGCTTCCACCTGCACCTTAATCCGGTGGTGTGGGAGCTGGTGATCAACCCCGATCAAAACGAGACGGCCCGCGACTGGCAGCTCATGTTTATCAGCGTGCCGGTTATCCTGCTCGTAGAAATGCTCTTTGCAACCTGGAGCTGGCAGAAGCTACGCAGCCTGACGCGCCGCCGCCACTATGCGCGCCCGGTGGCATGGTTCTTCTTTGCGTCCTTTATTGCCTCGCACGTGATGTATATCTGGGCGGATGCGAACTTCTATCGCCCGATTACCATGCAGCGCGCTAACCTGCCGCTTTCCTATCCGATGACGGCCCGCCGCTTCCTGGAAAAACACGGTCTGCTCGACGCCCAGGACTACCAGCGCCGTCTGGTTGAACAGGGCGATCCTGAAGCCGTCACCGTACAATATCCGCTTAGCGATCTGCGCTTCCGCGATATGGGTGCCGGGCAGAACGTACTGCTGATTACCGTCGATGGCCTGAACTACTCACGGTTCGAAAAACAGATGCCATCGCTGGCGCATTTTGCCCACGATAACGTCAACTTTACCCAACATATGAGCGCCGGGAATACCGCCGATAACGGTCTCTTCGGACTGTTCTACGGTATTTCACCAACCTACATGGATGGCGTCCTGGCCGCGCGTATTCCCGCGGCGCTGATCAGCGCGCTGAACCAGCAGGGCTACCAGCTGGGGCTGTTCTCTTCCGACGGTTTTGAAAGCCCGATTTATCGTCAGGCGCTGCTGTCCGACTTCTCGCTGCCGCCGGGCAAAGCGCAGAACGATACGCAAACGGCGAACCAGTGGATTAACTGGCTGAAGAACAATGCCCAGGATGAGAACCGCTGGTTCTCGTGGGTATCGTTTAACGGCACCAGCGTCAGTAACGCGCAGGCAACCGATCAGCAGTACGGCCGCGCGGCCGCCCAGGTTGATGAACAAATTAGCCGCGTGCTGGACGCCCTGCGTGACTCAGGCAAGCTGAAGGATACGGTCGTCATTATTACCGCTGGCCACGGCGTCGCGCTGAACGGGCAGAATAATAGCTTCGAGTGGTCACGCGCGCAGCTTCAGGTTCCGCTGGTCATCCACTGGCCGGGCACACCGGCGCAGCGCATTGGTTTGCTGACCAACCATAAAGATATTATGACGACGCTGATGCAGCGCCTGCTGCACGTCAGTACGTCGGCCAACGAATACTCGCAGGGGCAGGACCTGTTCAGCGCAGCTCGCCGTCATAACTGGGTCACCTCAGCGGATAACGACTCGCTGGCCATTACGACCCCGACGATGAGCGTGGTGCTCGATCGTAACGGTCACTATAAAACCTGGACCGCCGAAGGCGAGCGCGTGCGTGACCAGAAAGCGCAGCTCAGCCTGCTGTTACAGGTGTTAACAGAGGAAAAACGCTTTATCGCTAACTGATTGATTAATTATGAATCAATCGGCAAGCCGACGACTTGCAATCAGCGATAAAAGCGGTAGTATGGCCTTCATGCGTCGGCACGTAGCGCAGCCTGGTAGCGCACCGTCATGGGGTGTCGGGGGTCGGAGGTTCAAATCCTCTCGTGCCGACCAAAAAGTCAAAAAAAACCAGCCATCATGGCTGGTTTTTTTATGCCTGATCTTCAGGCTTAACGTGTATGCGTCATTAACCATGCAATCGCAATACAGCCAATTGCAAATATCAATACCAGACACAGCAGCGCTAAAATATAGAGTATTTTTCTGAACATTGTTTTATTGACTAAAAGGGAGAATCTGCGCATTCACCACCTGGTAATCTTTATTTTTATCAATGACGACTCTAATCATCCATTTCCCTTTAACATAATCGCTTTCGCCATAAGGCTGATACTTATGGTTTAATAAATAATCCAGAGCAACGTTAGCACGCATTCCTAATATTGTTTCGGCATCCCCCCGGACTTCACCAATGGCAACTGGCTTAGCTTTTGCAGCAGCCGCCTGATTCTGCGCTTTGGTTTTGTGAATATCACAGCCGTGCCCATCATTCATTTGCGTACAGCCAAATTTATCCAGCTGTTTGCGATATCCCTCGCTGATGGCCTGCGCGGTGAATGTGACGGAGAGAATAAGACCAGCTAAAATTATTTTTTTCATTACCAATGACCTCGGGAACCTGATTGAGCAGCGCCGCCGCCGATATGATTATCACCACCTAAACCATGCGCACTAGTAGAATTAGCCGCATTATTTCCACCGTTGCCCGTACCGTGTTCAACGCCGGAATTCATCCCGCCATGGTCGCCCCCTCTTCTTAACGGCTGATTGAATGCGCCATTGAAGGGTACCGCAACCTGAGCGTCAGGGGGGAGCGAACCCGCCTTCACAATGCCGTTTGGGGTCTGAATTAAAGCCTCAGAATGCAGGCTGGAGACGGCAACGTTGATAGTCCCAGGGTTTATCTGCGGCGTCAGATTTAAATGACCTTTCACGCCATAGTGATTAACTTGTTGAGCATGGAGCAGCGCCTGCTGCATTTGGTAGCCTTTTATTTGTTGTGCGGTCAATTCACTTTCAGTGACGCCGCGCCACACGCTACCATCCGACATTTTTACAGAATAAGAACCATCCTGAGCCTCATTGACGACCTCACTATGACTAAAATCTACCGTCGCAGAAACAGACGCAGAAATAAAAGAGAGAACAACAATTAACTTTTTCACCATTTAACCTTTAACTATGACAACAAACCATATCAAATAAAACGCCTACCCTTTCGGATAGCGATAATGCTTTTTTAAAATTATTAATATTTATCGGTTACTGATTAAAACCAGCTTACCTTTTACTAACAACGTTGGTCAGATATCAATGTAAAAACAATAAATATGGCCAACTCGTTAACAACCCACATACATCAACATCAAACGCATTAATACGTAAAACGAGCATGGCGATTCCGCGCAGATAAATATCGCGCTCATGTTCGGTAATGCAAATGACGTAGGCGCGGCAATGTAGCAATATGTGCTGTGATACACCAATGAAACTTTTTCACGGTGCAACTATCTCTTTTTTTGATCGGGGATATCATCGACTATGATGATTTATGCAGAGGAATTTATTTTATGGATATTTTCTCAGCTCACCGTCAGCGGCATCGACGTGCGCAACAGGTAAGGCCCCTTGCCCGCCAATGAGATAAAAAACCAAGCATAAGGCAGAAATCGATATATAGAACTATTCCTAATGCAAAATTTGGTAAAAGACGATTATCATTCATCCCAGGAATGATATTATCTCCCGGTTGCAAACTGATAAAAAGGATGAACAGTGAAAAACGCACATAAGCTTGCCGCATCATTACTCGCCATCGCCTGCGTCTCCAGCAGCGCGTGGGCTGCTGAACAGCCGCTGGAAAAAATTGCCCCTTACCCGCAGGCTGAGAAAGGCATGAAGCGCCAGGTGATTCAGCTACCGGCGCAGAAAGATGAGTCTGCCTATAAGGTAGAACTGTTGATTGGTAAAACGCTGGAAGTCGACTGCAACCAACATCGCCTGGGCGGCGAACTGGAAAGCAAAACGCTGGAAGGCTGGGGCTACGACTATTACGTAGTTGAAAAAATCAGCGGCCCGGCGTCAACCATGATGGCCTGCCCGAACCAGGAAAAAACCAAGAAATTCATCACCGCTTCGCTAGGCGATGACGCTATGCTGCGCTACAACAGCAAGCTGCCGATCGTGGTCTACGCGCCAGAGAATGTCGAAGTCAAATATCGCATCTGGCAGGCTCAGGAAACGGTGCATAACGCCGAAGTGCGTTAATCTCCCCCTGACGGGCTTGAGGTGACAATAAAAAAACCGGCATTCGCCGGTTTTTTTATCTCTCGTGACCAGAAATTACGCCGCGGGTCATGTTCATACCTTACAGCGCAATATCCGCAATCTCTTTCACCGGTACCGCCTTCGGCGCGGTCTGAACGGCCGGGACAGGATCCGCCTCGCGAACGCCTTCATGACGCAGGCCCAGCACTTCACTGGTATAGGCCAGCGTTTTATCAATCAGATGCGGATTCTCAGTTAACGTTGAGCCATAGGTTGGCACAACCTGGCGAATCTTCGTCTGCCACTCTGCGGTCTGCATTTTATCCTTAAACACTTTTTCCATCAGCTCAAGCATTATCGGCGCAGCGGTCGACGCCCCCGGCGATGCGCCGAGCAGTGCGGCAACGGTCCCTTCATCGTCGCTGACAACTTCAGTCCCCAGACGCAGCACGCCGCCAATCCGCGCGTCACGTTTGATTATCTGCACACGCTGGCCCGCCTGCCACAGGCGCCAGTCCTGTTTTTTCGCCATCGGATAGTAGGCACGCAGCGCCGCATGGCGGTCCTTATCTTTCTGTAGCACCTGGCTGACCAGATATTTAACCAGATCGAAGTTATCCAGCCCGACGTTAAGCATCGGCAGAATGTTGGATTTATTGGTCGAGGCCAGCAGGTCCCACAGCGATCCATTTTTCAGAAAACGCGTTGAGAAGGTCGCGAATGGCCCAAACAACACCACGCGCTTACCATCAATAATACGGGTATCAATGTGCGGCACCGACATTGGCGGCGCACCAACATCAGCCTGACCATAAACTTTCGCCAGGTGATGGTTCACCACGTCCGGGTTTTCGCACACCAGGAACTGGCCGCCAACCGGGAAACCCGCGTACTCTTTGGCCTGTGGAATTTTGGTCTGCTGCAGCAGTTTCAACGCAGCACCGCCCGCACCAATAAAGATAAACTTCGCCTTAATGGTGCGTTTCTCATGGCTATTGTTGGCATCAGATACCGTCACGCTCCAGCTGTTATCGGCGTTACGACGGAAACGACGCACCACGGTGTTCAGCTGTAGGGAAAAGCGATCGCGCTTTTTCAGTGCGTTGATCAGCTGGCGGGTAATTTCGCCATAGTTGACGTCAGTGCCGGCTTCGGTACGAGTCGCCGCAATTTTCTGCTGCGGATCGCGTCCTTCCATCACCAGCGGAGCCCACGCCTTGATCTGCTCGTGGTCTTCGGAATAGCGCATGCCGTTAAACAGCGGGCTCTTCTGCAGCGCGCGATAGCGGGCGCGCAGGAAATTAACGTTGTCATCGCCCCACACAAAGCTCATGTGCGGCACGGTATTAATAAAACTTTTCGGCTGCGTCAGCACGCCTCGCGTCACCTGGTGGGCCCAGAATTGACGCGAGATCTGGAAGGCTTCGTTGATATCAATGGCTTTTTCGATGCTGACGGAGCCGTCCGCTTTTTGTGGGGTATAGTTGAGTTCCATCAGCGCCGAATGCCCGGTTCCGGCGTTGTTCCAGCCGTTTGAGCTCTCTTCCGCCACGCTCTCCATCTGCTCAACCATGGTAATCGACCAGTCTGGCTCCAGTTCCTCCAGCCATGTACCCAGCGTAGCGCTCATAATTCCGCCACCGATCAGCAATACATCTGTCTCATGCACCGCACGAGTCTTCGCCTTATTCGCCACAGAAGTCTTCTCGGTACCCGATTTCTGTGAGTTGGGTACAGCTATGTTTTTTTTCATCGTAGGGGGCCTTACTTGACTTTCGAGTTGTTACACGCAGGTAAAAACATCCGTACAGTTACGTTACCACCAGGGCGAGTAAATTTAAATATTGTTTAAAATTTAAGTTGAGTTTTGAGATCTGTTATTAAAATGTTTAATAAATGTGTACAAAAAATGAGATTTGGTACTAGTAGAATGTGACGGGAAGCGGTATTATTCTCCCCTTTGTGATGGTACGCACGCAAGCTGTGGCTTATAGAAAACCGGCCATCGATAACCTGCGAACACCCTATGTCAAACACCTCATCCCTGAGCGTTCTGCGCTCACCGTCGCTGTTTACGCGCGAAGTGCTCGCTGGCGTCATCACCGCGCTGGCATTAATTCCTGAAGTGATCTCGTTTTCGGTCATTGCCGGCGTTGACCCCAAGGTCAGCCTGATAGCCTCGGTCGTCCTGTGCCTGAGTATGTCGTTTCTCGGCGGCCGCCCGGCGATGGTCACTGCTGCCGCGGGCTCAGTGGCGCTGGTGATCGGCCCGATGGTGCATGCGCACGGCGTGGCGTACATTCTACCGGCGGTGCTGCTGGCTGGCATCATTCAAATTTTATTTGCCCTTTGCGGTATGGCGAAGCTGATGCGTTTTATCCCGCATGCGGTGATGACCGGCTTCGTGAATGCGCTGGGCATTCTGATCTTTTTTGCTCAGGTTCCGCACTTCTGGAGTCGGAATCCGCTTATCGTTGCGCTGTTTGCCGCCACGATGCTTATCGTCCTGTGGCTACCGCGCGTGATGAAAAGCATCCCTTCCCCACTGGTCGCCATCGCGCTGCTGACTCTGTTTACCGTCACCAGCGGGCAAATCCTGCCAACCGTCGGTGATGAAGGCTCAATGAGCGGCGGCCTGCCGGGTCTGACTCAGTGGCAGGTACCGTTGGACCTCAACACCCTGAAAATTATCTGGCCCTGCGCCCTGAGCATCGCTTTCGTCGGGCTGATGGAATCGCTGCTGACCGCTAAACTGGTGGACGATCTCAGCGCGACACCGTCAAACAAAACGCGGGAAAGCGCCGGTCTGGGCATCGCTAATATCCTGGCCGGCTGCTACGGCGGTATTGCCGGCTGCGCCATGATCGGTCAGACCATCGTTAACGTTGAAATGGGGAGAGCCCGCAGCCGAATGTCCACCGTTGCGGCGGCGCTGGTGCTGTTGCTGCTGGTCACCGCGCTCAGCGAAGTGATGGCAAAAATACCGATGTCGGTGCTGGCTGGCATTATGGTGATTGTGGCATTTAAGACGTTCAACTGGCCAAGCCTCCAGCCGGCGTCGCTGAAGCGGACGCCGTGGCCGGAAACGCTGGTGATGCTGGTGACCGTCGCGGCGATGGTCAGTACCGGAAACCTGGCCATTGGCGTGCTGGCCGGTATTATAATGATGGTGCTGGTGCCCGCACGCCTGAAACAGCGGGCGAAGCTTAAAGCAGAAACACCGTCGCCAGCCCCAGAAAAATAAAGAACCCGCCGGTATCGGTGATGGCGGTAATCATCACGCTCGAGCCGACCGCCGGGTCGCGCCCGAGCTTCGCCATGATCATCGGGATCAACACCCCCATGATTGAGGCCACCAGCAGGTTAAGGATCATCGCCAGCGTCATCACGCCGCCGAGCGCCAGATCGTCGTACAACAGCCAGGTGACGGTGCCCATAATGCCGCCCCAGACGATACCGTTAATCAGCGCGACTCCCATTTCACGCAGGATCAGAAACGAAAAGTTCCCCGGCTGAATATGCTGAAGGGCCAATGCACGAACGATCATTGTGATGGTCTGGTTACCGGTATTACCGCCTATCCCAGCAACAATCGGCATCAACGACGCCAGCGCCACCAGCTGAGAAATGGTGTGTTCAAAACCGTCAATCACCCGCGAGGCAATAAACGCCGTACACAGGTTAATCGCCAGCCACGCCCAGCGGGTTTTTACCGCTTTGGTCACTGGCGCAAAGACATCTTCCTCGCTGCTCAGACCGCCCATTCGACGCAGGTCGCTGTCGGTTTCCTCATACACGACGTCAACGATCTCATCGATGGTCAGACGCCCCATCAGCTTGCCATGGGTATCAATGACCGCGGCGCTGATCAGGTTGTCACGTTCGAAGGTACGGGCAACAATTTCCGATTTTTCTTCCGGGTGAAAAGCCACCGGATCGGGCTCCATCACCTCGTGAACGTGTTTATCGGCCGAGTTGAGCAAAATTGTTTTCAGCTCCAGCTCGCCAATCAGGGTCTGATCGCGCTGCACGACGAACAGTTTATCGGTGTTTTCCGGCATTTTGCCCAACCGACGCAGGAAGCGCTGTACCGAGGCCAACGTGACGTCCGGGCGAATAGTGATCACCTCGAACTCCATAATTGACCCCACCTGGTCGTGGGCATAGTTCATTACCTGATGCACACGCGCGCGTTCCGCTGGCGACATCGACGCCAGCAGACGTCCGGTCAGGTCACGCGGCAGGTGCTGCACCAGGTAGATTTGTTCGTCAATATCCAGCGTTTGCAGTGCATCGAGCAACGCCCGGTCGCTCATATCTTCAATGAGGTCGTCCCAGACGTTCTCCGATGCTTCCAGCAGCACTTTCCCGCGGCGGTCATCTTCGACCATATTCCACAGCGCATGGCGTTCTTCGGACGGCAGCGCTTCCAGCGTATCGGCAAGATCCGGCGGCGGCAGATGCGCCACCAGCGCGCCGACTTCCGCCAGGTCGTCAGCCAGCGTGCCTTCATCGTACTGCTCTGCAAGCGTCAGCTTGCCCAGCAGCGCGGAAGTGACGGCTTTATCGGTGGTTAACAGCCAAATCAGGCGCTGACGCTCTTCATCACGCAAACGGGCGCTGTTCTTTTTCAACAGTGGCATGAATAATCCTTATTCGTGGGACATCGCCCGGACGGATCGCCGGGCGAATTAAGCATAGCGCGCAGAGATGTAAAAAAGTTTAAACGGGCCGTTCGGACGCTGAAAAAAGCGGCAGAACGGTTAAAAAAATCAGGCGGTACGAGCCACCGCGTCGCGGGAAGCCCGCTCGCGCTCCTCGCCGACCAGCTCACTGAGCTGACCGTTGCGCATTTCCAGCAACCGGTCGGCGTGAATAAAGTAATGGTCGTCGTGGCTGATGGCGAAAATCGTTTTCCCCATCTGCTGCATTAACGGCAGCAATACCTGATAGAACTCGCGGCGGAAATGCGGATCCTGATCGGCGGCCCATTCATCAAGCATAATGATGTCGCGCTCTTCCGCCAGCGCCAGCAGCAGCGCCACGCGTTTCTTCTGTCCTTTGGACAGCTTCAGGTCAAGAATGCGCCCGCCTTCCAGCGCCACTTTATGTGTCATCTGCAGCTGAGCCAGCCATTTATCGACCAGCGCCGGATCGGCAACCTGGCCTTCCGGCCCCAGCAGTTGATCAAACAGCCAGACGTCGGTGAATACCGCCGAGAACAGCTTCCGGTAGTCTTCCGGTTTATCGGCCGCCAGCGGCTGGCCGTCCAGCAGGATCTGCCCGGACACCGGCTGATAAAGTCCGGTCAACAGCATCGCCAGCGTCGACTTGCCGCTGCCGTTACCACCAATCAAGAACACCAGCTCACCGCGCTTGAGCGTCAGATTCAGCGGACCCACCGCAAACGTGTTGTCTTCATAGTGGAAAGTGACGTCACGCAGTTCTAGCGTCTGCCAGTTCGGGTGGGCCGTGGGCTGCGGGAAGGACTCCCTGAACGGCGCCAGCGCGAACTTATTCAGCTTGTTAAAGGCCACCTGTGCGCTCAGCAGCGTAGGCAACGCCCCCACCGCCGACAACAGCGGCGTGCGCAGGAACAGCAGCGTCAGTGAATAAGTGGCAGCGACGTTGGTATCGGCCCAGCCGAGACTGTTCGCCATCCAGAACACCAGGCCAATGGCGCCCAGCATCATAATGTTCGACCAGTTAACAGCGCTCAGGTGGAACGTGTCGGCGCGCACAATATGATGACGATAGTCCTGAGCATTCGGCGTGAATTTTTTCTCAAACACGTACTCCGCGCGTTCACGATTGAGGGTCAGCTCTTTGCGCCCTTCCAGCACCGTCTGATAATCGTTATACAGCCGGTCTTCGGTTTCGCGCAGCGTCGCCATATGGCGATACACCCGCGCCACCAGCATGAAGCCGCCCCAGATGGTCAGCGCCATCCACAGCGCGGTGATCAGCAGCATTTTCGTCGACAGCATGGCCAGGTAGGCCGCCGAGCCAACGGTCAGGATAATGCCCTGCACCAGCTCCGGCAGGCGCACAAAGGCAATGGTGATGGCACGGATATCGCTGGTCAGGCCTGCCAGCAGCGAGGCGCTGCCGAGCTTCTCTACGCGCTCGACCTGCGTGTCGAGGATCCGTTTGATAAACTCGCGGCGCAGGCGATAGACAAAATGGTGGCCCAGGGTCGTCAGCGCGAGCTGCGAGCCCAGGGTGACCGCCATCAGCAGCAACAGCAGGCCGAGAAATTCTGGCAGTACGGCGAGCGTCGTGTCGACCGTCTCAATCAGACGTACGTTGATGAAGGCGATAAGCCCGATACCGAGTGCGGCGCTCAGCAGGCTCAGGGCGATAACGCCGATAAAGGGCCAGCGATACTGACGCCAGACAAGTAACAGAAGTTCCATAACAGCAACCAGAGCAATCAAAACAGCCTGCAGTGTAAACTGCTGAGCTACCACATCAAGAATAATTCTTATTTTTATTCGTTATCATGCGGCGCGGCGGAAGGTCAGGTTATAGCGCCACGGTCCAACCTGCGGATGACAACCTTCTTTCAGCGGCAGAATCGCGTGATAGAACAGCCGTGATTCACCGCCCCACACCACCACGTCACCGTGCTCGAGCAGCACCCGTCGCAGCGGATCGCTGCGCCGTAAGCCGCCAAACTGAAACACGGCGGGCAGCCCAAGCGAGACCGAGACGATCGGTGCATCCAGGCGCGCTTCGTCTTTATCCTGGTGCAGCGACAATTTGGCCCCCGGCTGATAGCGGTTAATCAGGCAAGCGTCCGGGTCAAAGCCTCGGTAACCGGCGCGTTCCGCCGCCGCCTGTGCAAGCTGGCGAAAGCACGCGGGCATCGCCGGCCAGGATCGGCCGCTGAGCGGATCGACCGACGCATAACAGTAGCCATGGCGATCGGTGCTCCAGCCTAGCGGCCCGCAGTTAGTCATCGCCACCGACATGGTGTAACCGCCCGGCGTCACCATATGGCGAAACGGCGAGACGGCGGCCACCTGTTCAATCGCAGCTAACAATACCGTGCTGTGCTCGCGCGCCAGCCGACGCACAATCATCGCGCCGGGTGCCAGCGGCTCTGACCATGGCGTCTCTTCGGCAAATAAATCTAACATTCCCCCTCCTCAGCTTTTTCCCGCTGCAACAGCCGGGCTTTGCGCGTCGCCCCCCAGCGGTAGCCTGACAGACTGCCGTCGCCGCGAACGACCCGGTGACAGGGCACCAGAATGGCCAGCCGATTGGCCGCACAGGCGCTGGCAACCGCACGCACCGCTTTGGGCCTGCCGATAGCGGCCGCTACCTGCTGGTAGCTTCGGGTTTCACCGGCAGGAATCGCGCGCAGCGCCTGCCAGACCTGCTGCTGAAACGCGGTGCCGCGAATATCCAGCGGCAGGTTGAGCGCCGCAGCATGAGGCTCAAGGCTGGCAATCACGGCACGGGTTTGCTCGCTGACCAGCGCATCGCCCTCCAGCAGCTCGGCGGCAGGAAAACTGTGCTGTAGTTCGGCCAGCAGCCCGGCATCATCATCGCCAAGCAGTACGGCGCACACGCCGCGCTCGCTCAGCGCGACCAGGCAGCGCCCCAGTGAACACTCACCGACGGTATAGTGAATCTGCGCCGCTTTGCCACCCTGACGTCGCGCGCGCGCCGTCATTCCCAGCAGTGCATCGGCATGGCGATAGTAACTGCTGCTTGACGGAAACCCTGCGGCCAGCACCGCCTGCGTGACCGGCTCCCCCTCACGCAGGGCCTCGCGCAGCCGGTTCGCCCGCCAGGCCTGCTGCCAGGCTTTTGGCGTCAGACCGGTTATGGACTTAAATAAGCGATGAAAGTGGTATGGGCTAACCGCCACAGCCTGTGCCAGCGCCTCAAGCGTGACCGGGCTGTCCTGCTCCAGCAGCCGACAGGCGCGGGCCACTTTGGCTATATTTTGCTGTTCAGGAGAAAGGCGGTCGGGCTGGCAGCGTTTGCAGGGGCGGAAGCCGCCCGCCAGCGCGGCGCTGGCGTCGCGATAGAAACGTACGTTCTGGCGCAGCGCATGGCGCGCGCGGCAGGACGGACGGCAAAAGATACCGGTGGTCAGTACGGCAAACACGAACTGACCGTCGGCCTGAACATCGCGATCGAGAACCGCCTGCCAGCGCGCCTCGTCGGTATAGAGAGAATGAATAGTCATTGCGGGCTCCTCCTCTTAGTGTAATCGTCACCGTGCCAGAAAGGAGGCATTAAAAAACCCGCAATCTTGCTTTTTAATTTTTGCCGCTGACCAGGAAAGCGCGGAACTGTGGTGACATCCAGGTGGTGAAACCGTCGCCTTCTTTCATAATCATATACACAGCCAGCCCCTGCTCGCGCACCACCTGCTGGGCCTTTTCGGTACCCAGCACCATCAGGCCAGTATCCCAGCCATCGGCTTCCAGCGCGGTCGGCGCGATCACGGTGACGGACACCAGCTTGTGAGTAATCGGCCGCCCGGTTTGCGGGTCGATTACGTGTGAGATCCGCTGGCCGTCAAGCTCGTAATAGTTGCGGTAGCTTCCGGAGGTGCTGATACCGTGGCCGTTAATATCGACGATCGCCTGGACCGCGTTCTCACGGTCGGTCGGTTTCTGAATAGCCACGCGCCACGGCTGACCGTCGCCGTTCATCCCACGGCTCACCAGCGCCCCACCAACGGAGACCAGATAACGCGAGATGCCTTCTTCCGCCATCAGGCGCGCCAGATGATCGGCGGCGTAACCCTCGCCTACGGTAGAGAGATCGACGTACAGATCCGGGATCGATTTTTGTAAATACTGCCGATCCGCGCGGTTGATCACCGTCAGTTTGTCCAGCCCGGTGCGCGCTTTAGCGGCGTCAATCTGCGTCTGGGTCGGCGTACTCACCGGCTGTTTATCCGGACCAAAGCCCCAGAGGTTGACCAGCGGGCCAACGGTGATATCCATTGCGCCAGCGGTTTTACGCCCGATACGCAGTGATTCCGTCACGATATCGGCCATGGCTTCGCTCACCGGCCACGGCGTCGTGCTCTGCGAGTGGTTGAAGCGCATCAGCGCCGAGTCGTTCTTCCAGGTCGACAACAGACGGTCATCGCCGTCCAGCTGCGTCTGCACCTTGTTGCGCAGCGCTTCGGCCCGGTCTTTATCAATCCCCACCACGCTCACCCGCCAGAAGGTGCCCATGGTTTTCCCTTCCAGTACGGTCGCCGTCACTTTTGGCGCAGCCGGCTCGCTGGCGTTATCGCAGCCCGTCAGTACTATTGCGACGCTCAATAGCGCCATGCGTAAAAAAGTCATTTCCATCCGTTATTACCCTCCTGCAATCGGCGCAAGAGTACACTAATTTGTGGTGTTCAGGCATAAAAAAAGGGGCCAAAGGCCCCTTATGCAACGGTGTTATCAGTATTAGAACTGGTAAACCATACCCAGTGCAACAACGTTGTCGGTAGAGATACCGGCTGACTGAGTGAAGTCGTTTTTGTCCAGCAGGTTGATTTTGTAGTCAACGTAGGTGGACATGTTTTTGTTGAAGTAGTAAGTCGCGCCCAGGTCGATGTATTTCAGCAGATCCTGGTCACCGTAGTTCACTACGCCGTTATTGATGTTTTTACCTTTAGACTGCAGGTAAGCAATGGACGGACGCAGACCGAAGTCGAACTGGTACTGTGCAACCACTTCAAAGTTCTGTGCTTTGTCAGCAAAACCGTAAACGCCAGCGTTCGGGGAACCACCGAAACGAGTTGCGTTGTAGGTCTGGGTGTACTACGTTGCCAGATAGACGTTGTTCGCGTCATATTTCAGGCCAGCAGAGTAGGTTTCAGCGCGATCGCCGCTACCGTAGATTTTGCTGGTGCTAGTCACGTTACCAGCAGCATCGGTGGTGTTGAAGGTGCTGGTGTTCTGCTCAGTAGTACGTTTGGAGGAGGAGATTGCACCACCAACGCTGAAGCCTGCACCGATATCATAAGTGATAGAACCGCCGAAACCGTCGCCGTTCTGTTTCAGAGCCTGACGACCGTTAGCCGTTGCGCCTTCACCTGATACGCTGCCGTTTTTACCCTGATACTGCAGAGCAAAGTTCAGACCGTCAACCAGACCGAAGAAGTCGGTGTTACGGTAGGTTGCAACGCCGTTCGCACGGAATTGCATGAAGTTGTCAGAACCGTAGGTGTCGCCGCCGAATTCCGGCAGAACGTCGGTCCAGGAGGTCACGTCGTAAACAACGCCGTAGTTACGACCGTAGTCGAAAGAACCAGCGTCAGCAACACGGATACCCGCGAAGCCTACACGGGTCCTGGCCTGGTCAGAAGAACCTTCAGTGTTGTTCGCCTGAACGTTGTATTCCCACTGGCCGTAACCGGTCAGCTGGTCGTTAACCTGAGTTTCGCCTTTGAAGCCCAGACGAACGTAGGATTGGTCGCCGTCAGAACCGTTGTCGCTGGAGAAGTAGTGCAGGCCATCGACTTTACCGTACAGATCTAATTTGTTGCCATCTTTGTTATAAATTTCAGCCGCATTTGCTGCGCCCGCTACCAGCAGAGCCGGTACCAGGAGGGACAGTACTTTAACTTTCATGTTATTAACCCTCTGTTATATATATATGCCTTTATATATGCCACTGCTTACTGATTAACCCTCATTAATCAGTCGGCAGACCCATTGTGCTGTAAAAACAGGAATAATCCAATAAGAATATGATACGAAAACCCTTGAAATGTTTCATTTATCCATATAGATGTTTCAAAATGTAAAACTTACGGAACTTTTACAAGCACAAAAAGCCAGGAAAAATAGCACTAAAAATCAAAAAGCAAACAGAAATATACATTAAATCAATGAGTTGAAAATCATCAAAGTTATAGCACTGAATGGTAAAACAAAACCTTCACCCACAACTAAAATAGTCAGCGCTATCATCATTAACTTTATTTATTACCGTCATTCAGTTCTGAATGTCTGTTTACCCCTATTTCAACCGGATGCTTCGCATCCGGTTTTTTTTACCCTTCTTTACACAAACTGAATCAAACTGTGCTACCTCGCCTAAATTGTAACGACTATTAACTAATCGATTCGCATCAAAAAAAACAATATCGCCTACCGATGAAAATTAATATCTTGTTAATTAGTGCTATTTTTCTTAATGTTTGGTAAATAATTGTACAATAACGGCCTGTTTGTACACATTCCGCACAATATTGAATTTTCCCATCGGCGGAATAATACCGTTGATATTTTTCTGGCTCAGCGCCAGGCCCCTCTCCCCACGACGATTTTGCCGCGTTGATGCATCCAGGCAGATTTTTTGTATATACTGCCAGCAGAACAAAGCAGGGTTTACACGCCTCAATGCGCTATAAGCTTGAGCATATCCTCATTCAGATGCCGTTATGATGGGTTACACACGCCAATGAGTCAGTCCGACAAGATGAGCCCGACGAAATTTTCCCTGCTCCCAGGGAGCATCACCCGTTTCTTCCTTCTTATGATCATTGTCCTGCTGGTGACGATGGGCGTGATGATTCAAAGCGCGGTCAACGCGTGGCTAAAAGATAAGAGCTATCAGATTGTTGATATGACGCATGCGGTCCATAAACGAATTGAGACCTGGCGCTACACGACCTGGCAAATCTACGACAATATCGCCGCCGCCAGCACCAGCGCCACGCCGGCCGAAGGTTTACAGGAGACCCGCCTCAAGCAGGACGTCTATTACCTTGAGAAGCCAAGACGTAAAACCGAGGCGCTGATTTTCGGCTCTCATGACAGCGCAACGCTCGATATCACCCAGCGCATGTCAACCTATCTGGATACCCTATGGGGCGCGGAAAACGTACCGTGGTCCATGTACTACCTTAACGGCCAGGACAACAGCCTGATCCTGATTTCAACGCTGCCACTCAAAGATCTCTCCTCCGGTTTTAAGGAGTCGACCGTCGGCAGTATCGTCGATTCACGACGCGCCGAGATGCTCCAGCAGGCCAACACGCTGGACGAACGAGAGACTTTCTCAACCCTGCGCCGACTGGCATGGCAGAACGGCCGCTACTTCACCCTGCGCACCACCTTTAACCAGCCGGGGCATCTGGCGACCGTCGTCGCCTTCGACCTGCCGATTAACGACCTGGTGCCGCCAACCATGTCGCTGGACAGCTTCCGCCTGGAGCCGGACCCGGCACAGAACGCCCAGCGCAGCCAGGATAAAGATCCCAGCGACAGCGTGGCCATCAACTTTAATAGCTCGCGCATTGAGATCACCTCAGCGCTGAACTCCACCGGCATGCGCCTGGTGTGGCAGGTGCCGTTCGGCACGCTGCTGCTGGACACCTTCCAGAACATCATGCTGCCGCTGCTGCTGAATATCGGCCTGCTGGCGCTGGCGTTGTTTGGCTACTCCACCTTCCGTAACCTGCCGACGCGCGGCAGCGCCAGCAGCATGCCCTCCAGCGGCACCAACAACGAATTACGGGTGCTCAGGGCCATTAATGAAGAGATTGTTTCACTATTACCGCTGGGGCTGCTGGTGCACGACCAGGAGTCTAACCGTACAATAATCAGCAATAAAATTGCCGACCACCTGCTGCCGCACCTCAACTTGCAGAACATCACCAGCATGGCGGACCAGCATCAAGGCGTCATTCAGGCCACCATCAACAACGAACTGTATGAAATTCGCCAGTTCCGCAGCCAGGTTTCGCCGCGCACGCAGATATTCATCATTCGCGACCAGGATCGTGAAATTCTGGTGAATAAAAAACTCAAGCAGGCGCAGCGCCTGTACGAGAAAAACCAGCAGGGCCGCGCGGCATTTATGCAGAACATCAGCGATACGCTGAAGCAGCCGATTAAGGCGCTGGCCAATGAAGCCAGCCGCATCGACACGCCGGACAGCCAGAAGCTGGCCAACCATGCCGATCTTCTGGTGCGCCTGGTGGATGAAATCCAGCTGGCGAACATGCTGGAAAACGACAGCTGGAAAGGCACCTCCTCGCAGTTCTCACTGCAAGAGCTGATTGATGAAGTGGTGCCGGAAGTGCTGCCCTCGATCAAACGCAAAGGGCTACAGCTGCTTATCAACAACCAGGTCCCGGCCAAAGAACAGCGCCACGGCGACCGCGACGCGCTGCGCCGCATCCTTCTGCTGCTGATTCAGTATGCCGTCACCACTACGCAAATCGGCAAAATTACCCTTGAAGTGAGCGCCGATGAGTCGGCGGAAGAGCGTTTAACCTTCCGCATCCTCGACACCGGTAACGGCGTGTCGCACGGCGAAATAGACAACCTGCATTTCCCGTATCTCAACGACACGCAGTCGGACCGCTACGGGAAGGCTAACGCCCTCACCTTCTGGCTGTGCGATCAGCTGGCACGCAAGCTGGGCGGGCACTTAAACATTAAAGCGCGGGAATCGCTGGGCACCCGCTACACGCTGCACGTGAAAATGGCGGTACGCGAAGAAGATGCCGAGTCAGAAGAGCAGCTGCTCGACGACGTTGTGGCGATGATTGATATCACCTCCAATGAAATCCGCAACATCGTGACTCGCCAGCTGGAAAGCTGGGGGGCAACCTGCATCAGCCCCGACGAGCGTGCAACAAGTCAAGAATTTGATCTGTTTTTAACGGATAATCCGTCTAATCTTACTGCTTCCGGCTTGCTTTTAAGCGATGATGAAGCCGGAGTTCGTAAAATTGGCCCCGGCCAGCTGCGCGTTAACTTTAATATGAGTAACGCCATGCAGGATGCCGTGCTCCAGCTGATTGAAGAACAGCTGGCGCAGGAAGAAGTCACGGAGTCGCCGTTGGGGGGCGATGAAAACGCTGAGCTTCACGCCAGCGGTTATTATGCGCTGTTTGTTGATACGGTACCGGAAGATGTTAGCAGGCTGTATACTGAATCTGCGGCAAAGGACTTTGCTGCACTGGCACAGACAGCTCACCGCCTTAAGGGTGTGTTTGCCATGCTAAATCTGGTACCTGGCAAGCAGTTATGTGAAACGCTTGAACATCTTATTCGAGAGAAAGATGCATCCAGCATAGAAAAATACATCAGCGACATTGACGCCTACGTCAAGAGCTTGCTGTAGCAAGGTAGCCTTTACATGAACAATATGAACGTAATTATTGCCGATGACCATCCGATTGTGCTGTTCGGGATTCGTAAATCTCTGGAACAGATTGAATGGGTAAATGTTGTCGGTGAATTTGAAGACTCCACCGCGCTAATTAACAATTTACCCAAACTTGATGCCCACGTACTGATTACCGATCTCTCCATGCCTGGAGACAAGTACGGCGATGGTATTACGTTAATTAAGTATATTAAGCGCCATTTCCCAGGGCTGGCGATTATCGTACTGACCATGAATAACAACCCGGCGATTCTCAGCGCCGTGCTGGATCTCGATATCGAAGGGATCGTGCTGAAACAGGGCGCGCCGACCGATCTGCCTAAGGCGCTGGCTGCGCTGCAGAAAGGCAAAAAATTCACCCCGGAAAGCGTCTCTCGCCTGCTGGAGAAAATCAGCGCCGGCGGCTACGGTGACAAACGTCTGTCGCCAAAAGAGAGCGAAGTACTGCGCCTGTTCGCTGAAGGTTTCCTGGTGACCGAGATTGCCAAGAAGCTGAACCGCAGCATCAAAACCATCAGCAGCCAGAAAAAATCGGCGATGATGAAACTGGGCGTGGAAAACGACATCGCGCTGCTGAACTACCTCTCCTCCGTGACGCTGTCGCCGTCAGACAAAGACTAAGCATTGCTGCACATCGGGCCTGCATTCCGTAGGCCCGATAAGCGCAGCGCCATCGGGCAAACCTGCACCCAGCGCCGGATGGCGGCGTTGCCTTATCCGGCCTATTCCCGCGCTTTACGCACCCTTGCGGCATAAACCGTTAATGTCTGTTTGAGCACATCCAGCGTAACCGGCTTCGACAGACAGCTGTCCATGCCCGACTCCAGGCAGCGCTGCTTCTCTTCGGCCAGCGCATTCGCCGTCACGCCCACCACCGGCAGGGTCAGCCCCAGCTGGCGGATGCGCTGCGTCAGACGGTAGCCGTCCATATTCGGCATGTTCACATCGCTCAGCACGATATCAATGTGGTTCTTGCTCAGCACGTTCAGCGCGTCGACGCCATCATTAGCGGTTTTGCATTGATAGCCCAACGATCCCAGCTGATCGGCCAACAGACGGCGGTAGATCGGATGATCGTCGACGACCAGGATCATCATATCGTCGTTGCTGTCCGCCGGCGCTTCATGCGCCGCCTGCAGCTCAGCCGCGTCGCCGGTTTCTACCTTCACGCGATAAATACGGCCCAGCAGGGTCATCAACTCATGCGGCGACACAATACTGTGCACCCACTGCCCGGGCTCGAATTCCTGCGGAATACCGATATGCCGGCGGCAGAAGACGACCGCCGCCCGGCCAGCCCAAGGCTGCGACAGGGTATCATCGGCGATCAGCAGATCGTCCGGCCCCGGCGTCTCGCCGCCATAATTGCGCACGTCGATACCGTGGAAAGAGAGCAGCGTATGAATAAAGTCGGCAAGCGAGGCGTTGCGCACCGCCAGCCAGCAGCGGATCTTCGCCAGCCCGTCAATCTCGAGCGGCATCTGCGGCTGTTCACCGTACAGCGGAATGCGCAGCGTAAACTGGCTACCCATGCCCGGCTCGGTATCAACGGCGATGTCGCCATCCATCATATTGACCAGCTTTTCACAAATCGCCAGCCCCAGCCCCGTGCCCTGGAAATTACGCTGCACGCCGGTACCGACCTGGAAGAACGGGTCAAACAGGCGCACCACCTCTTTACCCGGAATGCCCACGCCGGTATCACGAATGCTGATGCTCAGGTAGTACCCTTCCCGCTTCAGGTGCAATACGATGCAGCCGATGTCGGTGAACTTAATCGCGTTGCTGAGCAGGTTAGAAATAACCTGCTGAAGGCGCATCGGATCGCCCATCAGCTTCATCGGCACGTCTGGTTCGATAAAGCAGTACATCCCGAGCTGCTTTCTGACCACCAGCGGTAGGTAGTTGGCGGTAATATGGTTCATCACCTCTTTAGGCGAGAACTCGCGCGGCTCAATTTTCAGCTGTTCGGATTCAATCTTCGAGAAGTCGAGAATGTCGCTGATGATCTTCAGCAGCAGGCCGGAGGAGTTGTTCATCGCCGTCACCAGACGGTCGACCCCCTTCGGCAGCTCTTTGGTTTGCAGCAGATCGAGGTTACCGATAATCCCGTACAGCGGCGTGCGCAGCTCATGGCTGACCGTCGCCAGGAACATCGATTTTGACTGGCTGGCCTGCTCGGCCGCCTGCGCCATCTCCTGCAGCGACTCTTCCATTTTGACGCGGGAACTCACGTCCACCAGCACGCAGATCGCCACGTTTTCATTACGATAGCGCGAATGCACAAAGCTGATTTGCAGGTTGGTATTGTTGCTGGTCAGCACATCAACGAAGTTGACCTGTTGACCGCAGATGATCTGCGTGAGCCGCTGACGGTCTTCGTGGGTCAGCATGTTCAGATAGTTATGCGCCAGCTCATTACTGAGGATATTCGTACCGTCCTGGGTGCGAAGAATACAAATTCCCACCGGCGCCGAGGCGACAATCTTGCGGTTAAACTGTTCGTGCTCTTCCAGGCGCAGCGCGTCGGACTCCGCGGGTAAGAAGATACGCCGCTCGTACATCCGCGCCATGGTAAACAGCGCAATGCCGGTGAGTACGTTCAGCAACAGCGCGTTGAGCACCAGAATACGAATACGCTCCAGCACGGCGTCCAGCGGCACCGAATAAACGATGCTCAGCGACGACGGCGCCAGCGTCTTTTTCAGCACCAGTTCACGGTAGCCTGCGGTGTAACCAAACCACAGACGCTCCTGCATCCCCCGCGCGCTGATGCGCAGACGGCTGTCCGGCCCGGCCAGTGAGATCAGCGTATTACCGTTTTCATCCAGAATAGACACCCCCATCGGCATACTGCCTGGGGTAAAGAAGTTTTCCGCGCGAATCGTTTGTTCCACGCCCAGCAGCGCCTGCAGACGATTAGCCAGATAGACCGGGGTCAGCGCATAGAAATAGCCCACGCTCTGGCGCGGCCCCTGTCCCACCCAAAACAAGTTGCCGCCGCGATCGTCCTGCGGCGCATTACGGTAATCAACAATCCGCTGGTGCAGCTCTTTCAGCGCTTCGGTGCGCTCAACCGGCATTTCGCGCAGGCCAAAATTGGCCATGCAAAGATTATCGCTGCCCACCAGGAACACGCGGTTAAGATCATAGGCGGCCGAGAAATTTTCGCGCCAGTAGCGCAGGAACCAGGCCAGCGACTCCAGCGGCCCGCGCCAGGTGGTGTCGAGCGCGCCACAGTCAGAATCGGAGAACAGCGGTTCAAAGTCCGGTACGTCAGAAGTGTCTTTTAATGCGCCGGCCGGCATGACGCCGTTGGCGGCGGTTAAGCGGTTTTCCGCAATGTACTTCAGCTCCTTAATAACATCGGAGGTTCGCTGAAAGTAGCGCTGCGCCTGATCGGAGTTAAGGTTAAATTCCTGACGAATTTCCGACTCTTTCTGATGCAGAGCATTCACGATGTAGAACACGGAAATCAGCGCGATAAGCAGCCAAAGCAGCAGCGCCAGAGCCCGAAACAGGTAGCGTGAGACTTTCAGCGTTGTGCGGAAGGAGACAAGATATTTCAAGTTGGCGAAACTCCGCCGTCAATGGCTAACAGGATGTGGTTAAGGTAGCGGGAAAAGGCCTTTGCCGCAATGTTAATGAAAAAAGGGCCGGTATTCACCGGCCCTTTCACTACGATATTTGACGATTACTCGTCAGCGTCGTCCGCGACATCATCTTCGCTGTCGGTTTCCGGCGCGATTTCATCATCACCTTCCGCCACGCTACCGTCGATAGCGTCCAGCTCTTCGTCGTCAACCGGCTCGGCCACGCGCTGCAGGCCCACCACGTTTTCATCTTCCGCTGTACGGATGAGGATAACGCCCTGGGTGTTACGCCCGACCACGCTGACTTCCGACACGCGGGTACGCACCAGCGTACCCGCGTCGGTGATCATCATGATCTGGTCACAGTCGTCGACCTGTACCGCGCCCACCACGGAGCCGTTACGCTCGGTGACTTTGATAGAGATAACGCCCTGCGTCGCACGCGACTTGGTCGGATACTCTTCAGCAGCGGTACGTTTACCGTAGCCGTTCTGAGTGACGGTCAGGATTGCACCTTCGCCGCGCGGAATAATCAGCGATACCACGCTGTCGTTTTCCGCCAGCTTGATACCGCGTACGCCGGTCGCAGTACGACCCATGGCGCGAACGGCATCTTCTTTAAAGCGCACCACTTTACCGGCGGCGGAGAACAGCATGACTTCATCTTTACCTGCGGTCAGGTCTACGCCAATCAGTTCGTCGCCTTCGTTCAGGTTCACCGCGATAATACCGGCGGAACGCGGACGGCTGAACTCGGTCAGCGCCGTTTTCTTCACGGTACCGCTGGCGGTTGCCATAAAGACGTTCACGCCCTCTTCGTACTCGCGTACCGGCAGGATGGCGGTGATACGTTCGTTCGCTTCCAGCGGCAGCAGGTTGACGATCGGACGGCCACGCGCGCCGCGGCTGGCTTCCGGCAACTGATAAACCTTCATCCAGTACAGACGGCCCCGGCTGGAGAAGCACAGGATGGTGTCATGGGTGTTGGCCACCAGCAGACGGTCAATAAAGTCTTCTTCTTTAATACGCGCTGCTGACTTACCTTTACCGCCACGACGCTGAGCTTCGTAATCGGTTAACGGCTGATATTTGACGTAACCCTGGTGAGACAAGGTCACAACAACATCTTCCTGGCTAATCAGGTCTTCGATATTAATGTCGGCACTGTTGGCGGTGATTTCGGTACGGCGGGCGTCGCCGAACTGTTCGCGAATCAGCCCCAGCTCTTCGCGGATCACTTCCATCAGACGCTCGGCGCTGCCCAGAATATGCAGCAGTTCAGCAATCTGTTCCAGCAGCTCTTTGTATTCGTCGAGCAGTTTTTCATGCTCAAGGCCGGTCAGTTTCTGCAAACGCAGATCCAGAATCGCCTGCGCCTGCTGTTCAGTCAGGTAGTATTTACCGTCGCGAACGCCAAACTCAGGTTCCAGCCATTCCGGACGCGCGGCGTCGTCGCCCGCACGTTCCAGCATCGCCGCGACGTTGCCCAGTTCCCACGGCTGCGCCACCAGGCCCGCTTTCGCTTCAGCCGGGGTCGGAGCACGACGGATCAGTTCAATGATCGGGTCGATATTCGCCAGCGCAACCGCCAGCGCTTCCAGAATGTGCGCACGATCGCGCGCTTTACGCAGTTCGAAAATGGTACGGCGAGTCACCACTTCACGACGGTGACGCACGAACGCGGCAATAATATCTTTCAGGTTCATGATCTTCGGCTGACCATGGTGCAGCGCAACCATGTTGATACCGAAGGAAACCTGCAGCTGAGTCTGGGAGTAGAGGTTGTTGAGAACCACTTCGCCCACCGCGTCGCGTTTCACTTCAATCACGATGCGCATCCCGTCTTTATCAGACTCGTCGCGCAGCGCGCTGATGCCTTCAACGCGTTTGTCTTTGACCAGCTCGGCGATTTTCTCGATCAGGCGCGCTTTGTTCACCTGATACGGAATTTCGTGCACGATGATGGTTTCACGACCGGTTTTGGCGTCGGCTTCCACTTCCGCGCGCGCGCGGATATACACTTTACCGCGGCCGGTGCGATAGGCTTCTTCAATCCCGCGGCGGCCGTTGATGATGGCGGCAGTCGGGAAATCCGGGCCAGGAATGTGTTCCATCAGGCCTTCGATGGTGATGTCTTCGTTGTCGACATACGCCAGACAGCCGTTGATCACTTCCGTCAGGTTATGCGGCGGAATGTTGGTTGCCATACCTACGGCAATACCGGAAGAACCGTTGACCAGCAGGTTAGGAATTTTGGTCGGCATGACGTCTGGAATTTTTTCCGTACCGTCATAGTTGTCCACAAAGTCTACCGTCTCTTTTTCGAGATCGGCCATCAGCTCATGAGCGATTTTCGCCAGACGGATTTCCGTGTAACGCATTGCCGCCGCGGAGTCGCCGTCGATGGAACCGAAGTTCCCCTGGCCGTCCACCAGCATGTAGCGCAGCGAGAACGGCTGGGCCATACGAACAATGGTGTCATATACCGCGGAGTCGCCGTGCGGGTGGTATTTACCGATCACGTCACCCACGACACGGGCTGATTTTTTATAGGCTTTGTTCCAGTCATTGCCCAATACGTTCATGGCGTAAAGTACGCGACGGTGTACCGGCTTCAGGCCATCTCGGACATCCGGCAGCGCACGGCCAACAATGACCGACATCGCGTAATCCAGATAAGAGTTTTTAAGCTCTTCCTCAATGTTGACCGGTGTAATTTCTCTCGCAAGGTCGCTCATCTAACCGCTATCCCTCTACTGTATTCCCGGATTCAAAGGTCGCAAATTATAACACATTAGCGTAAAGACAGGTAAACCCATTAGCACCTGCCGGACGCTTTATTCGCGCGTCGGTACTGATATACTCGCAGGCAATAATGAAATAAGGAGCAGGAACACCCATGAATGCCGAAAAAGCTGCGGTAGCGCATAACGTTGACCACGAAGAAATCGCCAAATTCGAGGCCGTCGCATCACGCTGGTGGGATCTGGAAGGGGAATTTAAGCCCCTGCACCGCATTAACCCGCTGCGCTTAGGCTACATCGCCGAACGTTCCGGCGGCCTGTTCGGTAAGAAAGTGCTGGACGTTGGCTGCGGCGGAGGCATCCTGGCAGAAAGCATGGCCCGCGAAGGTGCCACGGTGACCGGCCTGGATATGGGCTTTGAGCCGTTACAGGTGGCGAAACTCCACGCGCTGGAAACCGGTATTCAGGTCGAATACGTACAGGAGACAGTAGAAGAACACGCAGCGAAGCACGCCGGGCAATATGACGTCGTCACCTGCATGGAAATGCTGGAACACGTCCCGGACCCACAGTCGGTGGTAAAAGCCTGCGCCCGGTTGGTCAAACCCGGCGGCCAGGTCTTCTTCTCCACGCTCAACCGCAACGGTAAATCCTGGCTGATGGCGGTGGTCGGCGCGGAATACATTCTGCGCATGGTGCCCAAAGGTACGCACGACGTGAAAAAATTCATCAAGCCTGCCGAACTGCTCAGTTGGGTTGATCGGACCGTGCTCAAAGAGCGCCATATGATTGGCCTGCACTACAACCCGATAACCAATAGCTTCAAGCTGGCACCGGGCGTTGATGTTAACTATATGCTGCACACTACCGCCAAAAGCGAGTAAGCCGCTGATGACGCTGGCCCGCAGGCCGGATAAGGCGCAGCGCCGCCATCCGGCGCAGCGCCGACGTTCAACGCCTGATGGCGCTTCGCTTATCAGGCCTGCAAACCTATCGGCCCTACCAATCATTGGTATTGCCACTGCGGCAAAATTGCGCTGCATCATATAGCGCAATTTTTCCCTTCGCCGAAGAAATCAGCACTCGATCAAATTTTCATTTTTTTTTGCGCATTATTGACATCCCCGCCAGCCCTTATGCGCCGTGGACTTCGCGTTTTTCACCCTTTATCAACCTCAATTTAACGTCAAAATCAACCCTTGTACTCAAAAGAATCCAGACTAGAATACTCACCATATAGCGTTTAATTAATCAACGAACCCCTACATGTAGTATTTATCCACAGGTTTTACTACAACCGGCATTGTGGATAAATCAGGGGATATTTTCCTTTTCACGGACAGGTAACAATCACATGAATCAGAGTCTGCTGGTGACGAAGCGTGACGGCCGCACAGAGCGCATTAACCTCGACAAAATTCATCGCGTGCTGGATTGGGCAGCGGAAGGGCTGCATAACGTCTCGATTTCTCAGGTCGAGCTGCGTTCACACATCCAGTTCTACGACGGAATTAAAACATCTGATATTCATGAAACGATTATCAAAGCAGCCGCAGATCTGATCTCCCGCGAAGCACCAGACTACCAGTACCTGGCCGCACGCCTGGCGGTATTCCACCTGCGTAAAAAAGCCTACGGCCAGTTCGAGCCGCCGGCGCTGTTCGACCACGTCAAACACATGGTCAATCTGGGTAAATACGACAATCATCTGCTGGAAGACTATACGGAAGAAGAGTTCAAGCAGATGGACTCGTTTATCGTTCACGACCGTGACATGACCTTCTCCTACGCGGCAGTTAAGCAGCTTGAAGGTAAATACCTGGTACAGAACCGTGTGACCGGCGAAATCTACGAGAGCGCGCAGTTCCTGTATATTCTGGTCGCGGCCTGCCTGTTCTCCAACTACCCGCGTGAAACCCGCCTGAGCTACGTGAAGCGCTTCTACGATGCGGTTTCCACGTTCAAGATTTCTCTGCCTACGCCGATTATGTCCGGCGTACGTACCCCGACCCGTCAGTTCAGCTCCTGCGTCCTGATCGAGTGCGGCGACAGCCTGGATTCCATTAACGCCACCTCCAGCGCGATTGTGAAATACGTTTCCCAGCGCGCCGGTATCGGTATCAACGCCGGTCGCATTCGTGCACTGGGTAGCCCGATTCGCGGCGGTGAAGCGTTCCACACCGGCTGTATTCCGTTCTATAAGCACTTCCAGACGGCGGTAAAATCCTGCTCTCAGGGCGGCGTACGCGGTGGTGCGGCCACCCTGTTCTACCCAATGTGGCACCTGGAAGTCGAAAGCCTGCTGGTCCTGAAAAACAACCGCGGCGTCGAAGGTAACCGCGTGCGTCACATGGACTACGGCGTACAGATCAACAAACTGATGTACACCCGACTGTTGAAAGGTGGCGACATCACGCTGTTCAGCCCATCCGACGTCCCGGGGCTGTATGATGCATTCTTTGCCGACCAGGACGAGTTTGAGCGCCTGTACGTACAATATGAAAACGACGACAGCATCCGCAAACAGCGCGTTAAAGCGGTCGAGCTTTTCTCGCTGATGATGCAGGAACGCGCCTCTACCGGCCGTATCTACATCCAGAACGTTGACCATTGCAACACCCACAGCCCGTTCGATCCGGCTATTGCGCCGGTGCGCCAGTCTAACCTGTGCCTGGAAATCGCGCTGCCGACCAAACCGCTGGACGACGTGAACGACGAAAACGGCGAAATCGCGCTGTGTACGCTGTCCGCGTTCAACCTGGGGGCCATCAACAGCCTCGACGAGCTGGAAGAGCTGGCAATACTGGCAGTGCGCGCGCTGGACGCCCTGCTCGACTACCAGGACTACCCGATCAAAGCCGCAGAGCGCGGTGCGATGGGTCGTCGTACGCTTGGCATTGGCGTTATCAACTACGCCTACTGGCTGGCGAAAAACGGTAAACGTTACTCCGATGGCAGCGCTAACAACCTGACGCACCAGACTTTCGAAGCCATTCAGTACTACCTGCTGAAGGCCTCTAACGAGCTGGCGAAAGAACAAGGCGCCTGCCCGTGGTTCAACGAAACCACCTATGCGCAGGGTATTCTGCCGATCGATACCTATAAGAAAGACCTGGATGCGATTACCAACGAACCGCTGCACCTCGACTGGGAAGCGCTGCGTCAGTCCATTACGACCCACGGCCTGCGTAACTCTACGCTCTCTGCACTGATGCCGTCCGAGACCTCTTCGCAGATCTCCAACGCCACCAACGGCATCGAACCGCCGCGCGGCTACGTGAGCATCAAAGCGTCGAAAGACGGTATTCTGCGCCAGGTCGTGCCGGACTACGAGCATCTGGGTAACGCCTACGAGCTGCTGTGGGAAATGCCGAACAACGACGGCTATCTGCAGCTGGTGGGGATTATGCAGAAGTTTATCGACCAGGCCATTTCCGCCAACACCAACTATGACCCGACGCGCTTCCCGTCAGGCAAAGTACCGATGCAGCAGCTGCTTAAAGACCTGCTGACGGCCTATAAGTTTGGCGTGAAAACCCTGTACTATCAAAACACCCGCGACGGTGCGGAAGATGCTCAGGATGACCTGGTGCCGTCCATTCAGGATGACGGCTGCGAAAGCGGCGCCTGTAAGATCTAATAACGATTGCCGGGCAGCGATACGCTGACCCGGCCTTTGATTTCCGTACCGACGAAAACCTTATTCGGTGTACGGATTTTTTTGCGATGATATTGTAAGCAGGTAAGTAACCGCCATCCGGCATTACTCTCCAGACAGGATTGACATCAATGGCATACACCACTTTTTCACAGACGAAAAACGATCAGCTCAAAGAGCCGATGTTCTTTGGCCAGCCGGTCAACGTGGCACGCTACGACCAGCAGAAATATGACATCTTCGAAAAGCTGATTGAAAAACAGCTCTCCTTCTTCTGGCGTCCGGAAGAAGTGGACGTGTCCCGCGATCGCATCGACTACCAGGCGCTGCCGGAACACGAAAAGCACATTTTCATCAGCAACCTGAAGTATCAGACCCTGCTGGACTCCATTCAGGGCCGTAGCCCGAACGTGGCGCTGCTGCCGCTGATTTCCATTCCTGAGCTGGAAACCTGGGTGGAAACGTGGGCGTTTTCTGAAACCATCCACTCGCGATCTTACACCCACATTATCCGCAACATCGTCAACGATCCGGCGATTGTGTTTGATGACATCGTCACCAACGAACAGATTCAGAAACGCGCAGAAGGCATTTCCAGCTACTATGACGAGCTGATCGAAATGACCAGCTACTGGCATCTGCTGGGCGAAGGCACCCACAGCGTCAACGGCAAAACCGTGACCGTGAACCTGCGCGAGCTGAAAAAGAAACTCTACATCTGCCTGATGAGCGTGAACGCGCTTGAAGCCATCCGCTTCTACGTCAGCTTCGCCTGCTCTTTCGCTTTCGCCGAGCGCGAACTGATGGAAGGCAACGCCAAAATCATCCGCCTGATCGCGCGCGATGAAGCCCTGCACCTGACCGGTACCCAGCACATGCTGAACCTGCTGCGCAGCGGCACCGATGACCCGGAGATGGCGGAGATTGCTGAAGAGTGCAAGCAAGAATGCTACGACCTGTTCGTTCAGGCCGCTCAGCAGGAAAAAGAGTGGGCAGACTACCTGTTCCGCGACGGCTCGATGATTGGCCTGAACAAAGACATTCTGTGCCAGTATGTTGAATACATTACCAACATCCGTATGCAGGCGGTCGGCCTGGATCTACCGTTCCAGACCCGCTCCAACCCGATCCCGTGGATCAACACCTGGCTGGTCTCTGATAACGTACAGGTAGCACCGCAGGAAGTGGAAGTCAGCTCATACCTGGTCGGTCAGATTGACTCGGAAGTTGATACCGACGATCTCAGCAACTTCCAGCTGTAAGATGAGCCGGGTTTTTCTGCGCATCACCGGCACGCGTCTGCTGTGCCAGGATGAACATCCGTCCCTACTGGCGGCGCTGGAGTCCCACAACGTTGAGGTGGAATATCAGTGCCGTGAAGGCTACTGCGGCTCCTGCCGCACGCGGCTGGTATCGGGCCAGGTTGACTGGCTGACCGAGCCGCTGGCCTTTATCCAGCCGGATGAAATTTTGCCCTGCTGCTGCCGGGCAAAAGGCGATATTGAAATCGAGATGTAACGGTTAGTGCACGACATACCTCTTCGCTAATGGCGCCGATAAACGGCGCTTTTTCTTTTCTGCGCCAACACGCCGCCGCGCGCCCAGCCGGCAGAAGTCGACTCAGACCCCAAAATGCGCGATTCTGTTTTCGATTAACGCGCGAATATGTTCGATATCAAACAATTCTCCATAATGATGTGACTTAATGTAATGAAAACGAACATTGAGGACACACTATGGACAGCGCCTCTGTATCTGAATTCGACGTTATTATCATCGGCGGCGGCGCCACCGGCGCCGGGATCGCCCGCGACTGTGCCCTGCGCGGGCTGAAGGCGGCGCTGGTAGAGCGTTTTGATATCGCCACCGGCGCCACTGGACGCAATCACGGTCTGCTGCACAGCGGCGCGCGCTACGCGGTGACCGACGGCGAGTCGGCGCGCGAATGCATCAGCGAAAACCAGATCCTGCGCCGGATTGCCCGCCACTGCATTGAGCCCACCAGCGGCCTGTTCATCACGCTGCCGGAAGACGATCTGCACTATCAACGTCCCTTTATCGAGGCCTGTCTGGCCGCCGGTATTCAGGCTGAAGCCATCGACCCGCAGCTCGCCAGGCGCATGGAACCCTCGGTTAACCCGGCGCTGACCGGGGCGGTGCGCGTGCCGGACGGCACCGTCGATCCGTTCCGCCTCACCGCCGCCAACATGCTTGATGCGCGTGAACACGGCGCAACCATCCTGACCGCTCACGAAGTCACGGGGCTTATCCGTCGCGGCGACCGGGTAGAGGGCGTCAAGCTGGTCGATCGCACCACCGCCGAACAACGTGAGCTGCGCGCGCCCGTGGTGGTCAACGCCGCCGGGATCTGGGGCCAGCGCATCGCCGAATATGCCGATTTACGCATCCGCATGTTTCCAGCCAAAGGCTCGCTGCTGATTTTCGAAAACCGCCTCAACCAGCACGTTATCAACCGCTGCCGCCCTCCCGCCGACGCCGATATTCTGGTGCCCGGCGATACCATCTCACTGATTGGCACGACCTCCACACACATTGACTATCGTGATATCGATCGCTGCCGGGTCACACCTGATGAGGTTGACATTCTGCTGCGAGAAGGCGAGAAGCTGGCGCCCCGTATGGCACATACGCGCATTCTCCGCGCCTACTGCGGCGTACGGCCGCTGGTGGCGAGCGACAACGATCCCAGCGGGCGCAACGTCAGCCGCGGCATTGTCCTGCTGGACCACGCTGAGCGCGATGGGCTGGAAGGCTTTATCACCATTACCGGCGGCAAGCTGATGACCTATCGCCTGATGGCGGAGTGGGCCACCGACGCCGTCTGCCGAAAATTGCGCCACAGCCGCCCCTGCTCAACCGCCGACACGCCGCTGCCCGGTTCTCAGGAGACCGCCGAGAAAACGCTGCAGCGCATGATCTCCCTGCCCGCGCCGCTCCGCGGTTCTGCGGTCTATCGGCACGGCGACCGTACCCCGGAGTGGCTCGGCAACAGCCGCCTGCACCGCAGCGTGGTGTGCGAATGCGAAGCCGTCACCGCCGGTGAAGTGCAGTACGCGGTGGAAAATCTGGCGGTTAATAATCTGCTGGATCTGCGTCGCCGTACGCGCGTCGGCATGGGGACCTGCCAGGGAGAACTGTGCGCCTGTCGGGCGAGCGGCCTGCTGCACCGTTATCAGGTGACCACCGCCGCCCAGTCGCTGGCGCAGCTTTCTGACTTTCTTAACGAGCGCTGGAAAGGCGTCCAGCCGATTGCCTGGGGCGATGCGCTGCGCGAAAGCGAACTCACGCGCTGGGTGTACCAGGGTCTGTGTGGCCTGGACAAGGAGGACAACCATGAGATTTGATAGCGTTATCATCGGCGGCGGGCTCGCCGGACTGCTGTGCGGGCTACGGCTACAGCAAGCAGGGCTACGCTGTGTCATTGTCAGCCGCGGCCAGAGCGCGCTGCATTTCTCCTCCGGGTCGCTGGATCTGCTCGGCGCCCTGCCCGATGGCCAGCGCGTAGACGATCCCGTCAGCGGCCTTATCGCGCTCGCCGAGGCATCACCGCAACACCCTTATGCGCTTCTCGGTGCCGATAACGTGCTGCGCTATGCGCAACATGCGCAAACGCTGCTGGCTTCCTGTGGTCTGAATATGCAGGGCTCCAGCACGCAAACGCACCAGCGCGTAACGCCGCTTGGCACCCTGCGTGATGCCTGGCTCAGCCCGCCGGATATTCCCGTCACACCGCTGCCTACCGGCGCCATTCGCGTGGTCGGCATCAGCGGTTTTCTCGATTTCCAGCCGCACCTCGCGGCGGCCTCTTTGCAGCAACAGGGGCTGACGGCTGATACCGCCGAAATCGATCTCCCCGAGCTGGACGTGCTGCGCGATAACCCAACCGAGTTTCGCGCCGCCAATATCGCCAGGGTGCTGGACGAAAAAGCACACTGGCAGACGCTGTATCAGGCGCTGCTGCCGCTGTGCGAGGGGCACGATGCCTTGCTGCTTCCCGCCGTTTTTGGCCTGCGCGATACCGCGCTATTCGACTGGCTTAACGCCAGCCTGCCCTGCCCGCTATTTTTACTGCCTACGCTGCCGCCTTCGGTGCCCGGTATGCGTTTGCACGCCGCACTACAGCGGCAGTTCGTCAGCCTTGGCGGTATCTGGATGGCGGGGGATGAAGTCGTGCGCGTCAGCCACGCTGACGGTAACGTTGACGCCGTCTGGACGCGTAACCACGGCGATATTCCGCTGCGCCCACGCTACGCCGTACTGGCCAGCGGCAGCTTTTTCAGCAACGGGCTGATCGCCGGGCGCGAGGGTATCCGCGAATCGATTTTGGGGCTGGATATCCAGCAACCCACGCCGCGCGCGGCGTGGTATCACGATAATTTCTTCGCGCCGCAGCCGTGGCAACAGTCCGGCGTCATCGTGGATGACGCCCTGCGCCCGGCGCAACGTGGCGTCACCTTTACTAATCTGTTTGCCATCGGTTCCGTTCTGGGCGGCTATGATCCTATTGCCCAAGGGTGCGGCGGCGGCGTCTGCGCGGCCACCGCCCTGCACGCTGCGGAGCGGATTATCGCGGCGGTGGGAGGCCAACCATGAGCCAGAACAGCTTTGAAAACTGCATCAAATGTACCGTCTGCACCACCGTCTGCCCGGTGAGCCGCGTCAACCCACGCTACCCCGGGCCAAAACAGGCCGGGCCGGACGGCGAACGGCTGCGGCGCAAAGACAGCCGCCTCTACGACGACGCGCTGAAATACTGTATTAACTGCAAGCGCTGTGAAGTGGCCTGCCCTTCCGACGTGAAAATCGGCGATATTATTCAGCACGCCCGCGCCGACTACGGTCAGCAAAAGCCGGGAGTGCGTGACGCAATCCTCAGCCATACCGATCTGATGGGCAGCCTGTCGACGCCGTTTGCGCCGCTGGTTAACGCCGCCACCGGCCTCAAACCGGTACGTCAGCTGCTGGACACCGCGCTGAAAATCGACCACCGCCGCAGCCTGCCTAAATACGCCTTCGGCACCTTTCGCCGTCGCTACCGGCACATTGCCGAACGGCAGACGCAGTTCGCCGAGCAGGTGGCATTTTTTCACGGCTGCTACGTTAACTACAACCACCCGCAGCTGGGGCTCGATCTGATTACCGTTCTCAACGCCATGGGCGTAGGCGTGCAGCTATTAAGCAAAGAGAAATGCTGCGGGGTGCCGCTGATTGCTAACGGCTTCTTCGACAAAGCGCGGCAACAGGCGCAAAGCAACGTGGCGTCGCTACGCGAAGCCATTGAAGACAAGCAACTGCCGGTGTTAGCGACCTCGTCGACCTGCACCTTTACGCTGCGCGATGAGTATCCGCATCTGTTAAATGTCGATAACCACGGGCTCCGTGAGAGCATTGAGCTCGCAACGCGCTGGCTATGGCGAAAATTGGACGAGGGCGCCGCGCTGGCATTAAAGCCGCTGCCGCTTAAGGTGGTGTATCACACGCCGTGCCACATGGAGAAAATGGGCTGGTCGCTGTATACGCTGGAACTGCTGCGCCGTATCCCGGGTCTGGAGCTGCAGGTTCTCGAATCGCAATGCTGCGGCATCGCCGGAACCTACGGCTTCAAAAGTGAGAACTACCCTACCTCACAGGCGATAGGCGCGCCGCTGTTCGCACAAATTGAAGCCAGCGGCGCCGATCTGGTGGTGACGGATTGCGAAACCTGCAAATGGCAGATTGAGATGTCCACCAGCAAGCGCTGTGAACATCCCATCACCCTGCTGGCGCAGGCGATTTCGCGTGATTGAGCCTGGTGCCCGCGATGTGCCGGGTGGCGCTGCGCTTACCCGGCCTGCATTCCGCATCCGACGTCTAGAGTACCAGCGAATCGACGACGTTAATCCAGCCGTGCTCGCTGGCAACCGGTTTGCCGTGCAGCCAGCGGCGCAGCATGTTCAGCGCCATCATGGCGCACACTTCCTGGCGTATCGCTAAACCGTGTCGCGTATTGCTGAACTTCACCTGCAGCGCGTGGGTGCCTTCCGCCGTCGAGAGCGCAAAATTAATGTGCTCGCTCTCCAGTCCGCTGACCGCCAGAGCCAGCCCGGCAAAGTGATTAACGCGGCGCTCGGCGGCCCAGCGCGCGGTCTGCGCCAGGGTTTCATCCTGCGGCGGCACCACTTCACTGGCCAGCAGCGGCGCATCGGCGCGGGAGAGCTGTAGCGCAATCAGCCCGCTGGTGAACTGCTCGCTCAGCGTCAGGCTCAGCTGTTTTTCTTTCAGCACGCGGGCCAACTGCGCGGGCAGCCCCTCGGTACCTTCAAAAATCAGGCTTTCCCCGGCCACTTTCTGTACCTCTGGCCACAGTGCCAGCATCGCCTCGCGATGCTCCGACGGGCCGGTCAGCTTCAGTTCAATAATCGGCATGGAAGAGCGGTAGCCCATCGTCACGCCCGGCGGCAAATCAAGATGCTGCAAACTTTGGGCGAGGTCGCTTTCCGAGCGGCCAAAGGTGGTGAGTCGTAGACACACCGGCGGCTCACCAACCGGGTAACGCTGGCGGATGCGCGGCAGAATTTCACGTTCCACCATGACTTTAAATTCCGACGGCACGCCCGGCGTGAAGAACATAAGACAGCGGTTGAGCTTCACGGCGAAGCCGCAGGCGGTGCCCACCGGGTTATCAATCAGCTCCGCGCTGGCCGGGATTTCCGCCTGCTTGCGGTTGCTGGGTGCCATCACGCGGCCGCGCTCGCTGAAAAATCGCTCCATAAACGCCAGCCACTCTTCATGCATAACCAGCGATTCCCCTTTGGCGGTCGCCGCCGCCAGCGCGCTGAGATCGTCGCTGGTCGGCCCCAGACCACCGTTCACGATGAGAATATCAGCCTGCGTGCTGCGTTCGCGCAGAATCGCCACCAGATCATCCAGGTTATCGCCTACGGTATTGCGGCGGGACAGCGGAATACCCTGCTGGAAACAAAAATCAGCCAGCCAGGCCGCATTCGTATCGACGATCTGTCCCGATAAGACTTCGTCACCGGTGGACAGCATCTCAACCGTTATCATCACTTTCTCCATTAAAAAGAGGACGATTAACTATACACAAAATCATTCGAGTTACATCACAAAACGCGCCTGCGTTTTGACCTGAAGGGGGAGAAGTGAATCACGCAAACGGAGGATTTAAGAGGGAAAAAAGGGGCGCAGCGGTAGCCGCTGCGCCGGGGAGGATCAGAACGCTGCGCTTACGCCGACGTACGGGCCATCGGCCACGGCGTTGTCGCGGTTGCCGTCTTTGCCGGCAAGGTTCAGGTAGCGATAGCCTGCTTCGATGCTGATCGGGCGCATCAGGGTGTATCGCGCGCCGGCGTTCGCTTCGGTATAGCTGTCGATACCGCTGGACAGCGAGTCCGGAGAATAATAGTACTCGCCGAACAGACGCAGGCTGTCGCCGATTTTCCACTGCAGGCCGCCGCCCACCGCTGCCGCATAGCCGGAATCGCCCGCTTTCGGATCGGTGTAAATACCTTTACCGCCCACGGTTGCCAGGAACGGACCCAGCGGGATATTCAGCCCCAGGCCCAAACCGGCGACATCACCGTCGTCATCGTTGTGCGTCCAGTTACCGGTTAACGCCAGGCCCGACGTTTCGGTGCCCATGCCAAAACCCAGGTTGGTATATTCTTTACCCGCCTGGCCGCTAATACTGATAGCACTCGCTGACGCAGAGACAAACATCAGCCCCGCCAGACTCAATAACACGCTCTTTTTCATCTTCATCCTTTCACGCAAAGCAAAAATAAATCCCACAAACCGCTGAATTGTACTGCGTTAAACCGCGGTTTCAATCTACGAAATAGGCAATAATCGCCGCGATTGTAACGAATTACGACTCATACATCCGCAAAAATAATGAATTAAATTAACAAAATAAACACAGGATATGATTTATGCGGCAAACTTCGCGGCAACCCAGAGACTGAGCTGATGACGAGAAACTTTTATCCCGCTCCCTTTCATCGTTTCGGGCAGCCGTAGCCAGCGGCAGGGCTGCTGAAAACCGGCCAGTTTATCTTTGGCCCATGCGGCCAGCGCAGGCAAGTCCAGCGCGGCTTCACCGTCCACTACCGCCACCGGACGCTGGCCAAACTCGGCGTCGTCCACCGGCACGATAAACACCTGATTGACCGCTGGGTGCTGGGCAATAACGCGCTCAACCGCTTCCGGCTGAACACCTTCACCGCCGCTGAAAAACAGGTTATCCAGCCGTCCTATTACCCGCAGGCGGCCATCATGCAGCTCACCGCGGTCGCGAGTCGCGAACCACCCCTCGGCATTAACCAGCGGCACGAGCGCACCGTCACGCCAGTAGCCCGCCGCCATGCTGGTCGCACGGAGCCAGATTTCGCCCTCAACCAGCCGCATCTCGCGGCCGGGCAGCGGCGTACCCACGTCATCGCCGCCGTTGGCCTCGCGGGCACAAACGGTCGACGCAAACTCGGTCAGGCCGTAGCCGCAGAAGGTGCGGATCCCCCGAGCGGCTGCCTGTTCCGTCAACGCCGCAGGAATCGCCGCGCCGCCTAATAACACCGCCTTGAGCGAGAGCGGCTGCCGGTCGTTAAACAGCCGCCACAGCTGCGTAGGCACCAGAGAAGCATGCGTGCAGCCTGACAGCGCATCGGCCAGCGGGCGTTCACTCACCGCCATCTGCGCACCGGCAAACAGCCAGCGCCAGAAGATCCCCTGCCCGGACACGTGGAACAACGGCAGCGACAGCAGCCAGCAATCGCCTTCGCTAAACGGCATCAGGCTCAGCACGCCTTCCGCACTCGCCAGATGCGCGGCGCAGCGGTGAACCGCCGCTTTTGGCAGCCCGGTCGAGCCGGAGGTCAGCGTCATGGAGGCCAGCCGTTCAGCCTGCCAGCCAACATCGTGGTACTGGCGCGCGCTACGCAGCCGCAGCACAGGCAAATCGTAGTGCGCCTCGCCGTCGAGATTAAGCACATGGCTGAGGGTCAGCCCCGGCAGCAGTTCACTGACCAGAGACGCGGGCAGACGCGGGTTGAGCGGTAAAATGCGGGCGCCGCACTGGAGCAGCGCCAGCCAGGCCAGCACCGCCTGAGGATGGTTGCGGGCGCACAGCGCCACGCCGTCCCCTGCCCTGACACCCTGTGCCTGCAAACCGGCGGCCAGCGAGTCAACGCGCTGGCACAGCGTGGACCAGCTCAGCGTCTCGTCATCAAAACGCAGCGCCGCCGCCGCGCCGCGCTGCGCGCACCAGTGACGCCACGGCCAGTTTGTGAAGGTCACAGCAGCGGCTCCATATCCTCAATCGCACCGCACGGCAGCGCGCTGTGCGGCCAGCAGCGAATCAGCTGGGTCTGCATCAAATCCAGCGTATCGAGACCCGGTACGGTCTGCGGCGTCAGCCAGGCCGCGATACGCGCCAGCTGCGTGAGGCCAAGGCTGGACTCCAGCGAAGAGCTGATAACCGCCGTCAGGCCCAGCGCATGGGCGGCCGCCACCTGCGCTTTCACCCGCGCCAGGCTGCCGGTCAGCGTCGGTTTAATCACCACCGCCCGCAGCCCCGGCTCGGCTTCAAAGCGAAAATCCGCCTCGCGCAGGCTTTCATCCCAGGCAATGGCGATGCCGGTTTCCTGCGCAAAGGCGCGCGAATCCTCGCGGGTTTTACACGGCTCTTCAAGAAAAGCGATGCGCGCGCGATGCGCCGGGTCAACGTATTTAGCGAACTGCTGCGCCTTCAGCGGCGTCCAGGCGCGATTGGCGTCAAGACGCAGCGTCAGCTCCGGAATGGCTTCCAGCAGCAGATTCACCACCATGCCATCGCGAACCGCTTCGTACAGACCCACTTTCACTTTGGCGACTTTCTCACCAGGCATCTCAGCAAGCTTGAGCACCAGTTCATCAGGGTCGCCGGTACACAGCGGCGCGGCGCGAAAATCCGCTTCCTGCGGCAGTTCATCGTTGATTTCGGCCAGTGCGCAACTGATACCAAACGCCACGGAGGGCATCTCAGGCAGCGGCGCGGCGTCATCCTGACGCCACGCGTTTGTCCAGGCCAGCAGCGCCGACTGCGCGTCGTCCAGCGTTTCGTGGCTGAAGCCCGGCAGCGGGGACACTTCGCCCCAGCCGTCACGCTCGCCGTCACGCAGGTAGACGAACAGCCCGTCGCGGGTTTTCAGCCGCCGCTCGCGCAGAACCACGCCCGCGTCCATCGGGATCTGCCAGCGGTAAACCTGGGCGCGACGCATTACGGGTTCCGTTTAAATTTGCTGAAGTCAGGCTGGCGTTTCTGGTTGAAGGCGTTACGACCTTCCTGACCTTCTTCGGTCATATAGAACAGCATAGTGGCGTTGCCCGCCAGCTCCTGCAGACCCGCCTGACCGTCACAGTCGGCATTCAACGCGGCTTTCAGGCAGCGCAGCGCCATCGGGCTGTTTTGCAGCATTTCGCGACACCAGCGAACGGTTTCTTTTTCCAGATCCGCCAGCGGTACCACGGTGTTCACCAGGCCCATATCCAGCGCCGCTTTGGCGTCGTACTGGCGGCACAGGAACCAGATTTCACGCGCTTTTTTCTGACCCACGATACGCGCCATGTAAGAAGCGCCCCAGCCGCCGTCAAAGGAACCGACTTTCGGGCCGGTCTGGCCGAAGATGGCGTTATCGGCCGCAATGGTCAGGTCGCACATCATGTGCAGCACATGGCCGCCGCCGATGGAGTAACCCGCCACCATCGCCACAACCGGTTTCGGGCAGGTGCGGATCTGGCGCTGGAAGTCGAGCACGTTCAGGTGATGTACGCCGCTGTCGTCCTGGTAGCCGCCGTAGTCGCCGCGCACCTTCTGGTCACCGCCGGCACAGAAAGCTTTATCGCCTTCGCCGGTTAAGATAATCACGCCAATATTGTCGTCATAGCGCGCATCGGCCAGCGCCTGGATCATCTCTTTCACCGTCAGCGGGCGAAACGCGTTGCGTACCTGCGGGCGGTTAATGGTGATTTTGGCAATGCCGTCAGCGGATTTTTGATAGCGAATGTCGGTAAAACCTTCGGAACAGTCGTGCCATTCGGCCGGGGCGTACAGCATAGCTTCATCAGGATAAATCATAGCGAGTCCTATAAGTTAGCAGGCAAAATCTGCGCCAGACACGCCGCCACGTCCGCGGGATTTTCCCGGTGTGCGTTGTGTCCGGCATCACGAATAATATGGCAAGGCCGCGCAAGCGATTCGGCAATAGCACGAAACTTACGATCGCGTTCGCCACAAAGAAAGTGGAATGGGAAAGCGCAGGTTTGCAGCGCAGGCCGCAAATCGTCCTGCACCGCCAGCGAGGTGGCCAGCAGCATTGCCGCCAGCGCCACGCCGTTGTTTTCTTGTCGCAGCGCCACCAGAGCGTCGCGCTGTACGGCGGTCAGGCTGGCAAACACCGGCTGCTGATACCAGGCGTTAAACACCGTCGCCAGCGGCTGCTGGGCAAAGCGTTTCGCCCACCGCTGGTCGTTTTTCCAGCGTTCGGCGCGCTCGGCATCATCGGCGAGCCCGGGATGACCGCCTTCGACGATGACGCCTGCCAGGCCTGTCGGGTGCGAACAGCAGGCATAGTGCATCGCCACCCGGCCGCCCAGCGAGTACCCTACCAGCCAGTAGTTGAGTATGTTGTAACTCAGCAGCGTTGCCGTGAGCCATTTGTCCATGTCAGCGAAGCCGCCTATCTGCACATTGTCCGAGCCGCCGTGTCCGGGAAGGTCAATATACAGGCGGTTTAGCGCGCTGAAGCGCTCACCCACAGGACGCCATTCGTGGCGATCGCCAGAAAAACCGTGCAAAAAGACCAGCCACGGCTGCGCGGGGTCGCCACGCTCGGCGACGGCATGGAGGATCATAGTTGGCTCACCTGCGCCAGCAGCTGCTGTAGCGTTTGTGCCCCGTCGGTGTCGTTCACCACCAGTTCAATCACCGTCGTCGCCGGTGCGCGCCAGGCCGCGCCGAGCGCCGACTCCAGCTCACTCCAGCTCTGCGGCTGATGGTAGTTCAGACCAAACATTTTCGCCGCGTGTTCAAAATGAACGTTCTGCGGCATAGCGTAAAAGCGCTCGCGCTCTTCCACTGGCGTGGGGAGCAGGGAGAAAATCTGCCCGCCGTTGTTGTTCACCACAATCAGTACCATCGGCGCCGAGACCTGGCGCAGCAGCGCCAGACCGTTAAGATCGTACAACGCGGAAAGATCGCCGACGATCGCCAGCGTTGGCCGCGCGCTGGCTCGCTGCACGCCCGCAGCCGTGGAAATCAGCCCATCGATACCGCTGGCGCCGCGATTGCTGTAGACCGGGTACCCCGCGGGCAGCTGGCCTAAAGCGTCAATCAGGCGCACCACGAGACTGTTGCCGACAAACAGCTGCCCCTGTTGCGGAAGATAACGATGAATACGGTGCGCCAGCTGCGCCTCGCCGAAGCGGTCGCCGTGCGCGGCAACCGTCTGCCAGGCCTGCGCGGAGATAGCAGGAATCACGGTGGCCCACGGCGCGCGTTTTTCCGCCGGATGCTGTTCCAGCCAGCGCTCAATGTTGCATACCAGACGACGCCCGCGATGGTGCGCCGGATCCAGACGGCCCGTAAGCGAGTCCACCAGCCAGTACTCATCCGGCTCGCAGGCAAGCTGCCATTGCAGTACGCGTTTACCGGTCAGGCTGCTGCCGATTTGCACCACGATCTGCGCCTGACGCAGCTCGTTCACCGCCGCCGGGTTGCCCAGCCAGAGATCGGCGCAGGGCAGCGGCTGCCCGGTTTGCGACAGCACGTCGCCAATCAGCGGCCAGCCCAGGGTTTTCGCCCACTCGGCCACCTGCTTGCCTTCTTCGGCGCTCATGCGCCCGGCCACCACCACACCGCGCTTCTGTCGCCAGAAGAACCAGTCGCGCTGGGCCGCGCTTTCCTGATGCAGCGCCTCGCGCAGCCAGGGTTTTTCCCCCTGCCACCAGTTTCCCAGCGCCTGCTGCCAGGCAAGGCCGGTTTCATCCATGTCGCCGTACAGCGGCTCGGCAAACGGGCAGTTAATATGCACGCCGCCGGCGTGTAGCGCTCCCAGCGCATCGTCAACCACCGATACCAGCCAGCGAGCAGGGATGTCCTGACTCGGGCGCGGCAGCGAAACGGTATGCGACGGGTGTGAGGCAAACATCCCCGGCTGGCGAATAGCCTGATTTGCGCCGCAGTCAATCAGCTCCGGCGGGCGGTCGGCGGTCAGCAGAATAATTTTTTCACCGGTCAGGCCCGCTTCAATGAGCGCCGGATAGAGGTTCGCCACGGCAGTCCCCGAGGTGACGATCACCGCGACCGGCGCTCGGCTCACCTTCGCCAGCCCCAGCGCCAGGTGCCCAAGGCCGCGTTCATCGAAATGGGTATGATGGATAAAGGCGCGGTTTTCCGCCGCCGCCAGGGTGAGCGGTGTTGAACGTGACCCGGGCGCGATGCAAACGTGCCGCACGCCGTGACGGGTTAATGCTTCCAGAATCACCGCCGCCCAGCGTCGGTTAAATGCGCTTACTGACATGAAATTGTCCGGTATCAAAGATTGCGGCTCAGTATAAATACTACGACAACGTAGGATTTTGATATGAGTCGGTAATGTTCTATTCAGAGAACAACAATGAGCGCAGCCCTGCCGCTTTATTTTCGATTTCCTGCCACTCCTGCTCCGGGTCGGAACCGTCGACAATCCCGGCACCTGCGTACAGGCGTACCGTTCGGTCTTCAACTTTCGCCGATCGCAGCGTGACGCAAAATTCGCTCTGCTGACGAGAAAGATAGCCCGCGGAGCCAGCGTACGCTTCACGGGTAAACGGCTCAAAGCGCTCAATAAACGCCAGCGCTGCCGCGCGCGGCAGCCCGGCAACCGCCGCCGTTGGCTGGAGCTGCAGCAAACACAGCGCGTCGTCCGGCCGCGTGAGCGTCGCCTGGATGCGGCGACGTAAATGCTGCACCTTGCGCAGGCGTACAATTTCGGCAGGCAACACGTCCAGCGCTTGCGTTACGTCCTGCAAACGCTGGCAGATATCGTCAACGACCAGGCCGTTTTCGCGCTGATTTTTATCGTCGCGCATTAGCCAGTCGCCGAGCCGCTGCGCCACCGTCGGGTCGTCGTGCGCCGCCACGGTACCGGCCAGCGCCTCGGTCAGCAGATCAACGCCGCGCCGACGGAACAGGCGCTCCGGCGACGAGCCGAGAAACGCCCGCCGCGCATCAAACGCCATAAAGAAATGATAGCAAGAGAAATTGACCCGGCGACTTGCCGCCATCAGCGCCCCCGCGTCCGGCGCATGGGTGAAGGTGAGATCCGTGGCCCGGGCCAGTACCACTTTGGTAAACTCGCCGTGACGAATCGCCTCGGTCGCCTGCGAAATCAGCCGGCACCAGCCCTCTTTACCCGGGCGATGGGTTTCGCTCTCCTGACGCAGGGTTAAGGCCGCGCTCGCGTGGTGGTCCGTGAGCAATGCCAGGCACGCCCGCGCCAGCGCCGCATCCTGCGCCAGCGAGACGTCGCTGCACACATTCAGTCGCAGCACCGCCCGTCCCGCTTCGCGCCGCCACTCCAGGCGGGGTAAAAACAGCGAGCCCTCGGTCGGCGTGAAGGCGTTAATGCCGCAAACGCGCACATCGTCACGCGCCTGCATCGCCAGAAAATCATTGGCCTGAGTCAGCGAGGAGAAGACGCGTACCGCGCCCAGCGCGGCGATCTCTTCTTTGCCGCTGCGCTGCTGCCAGTAAAACTGCGGCCAGACCGCCTGACCATTGAGCCAGGCGAGCGGATCGAAGGCATCGTTCAGGGGGAAAGCGACTTCAAGGATTCGCGTGCCGGGCAACGCGGGAAAATCGTCTGCCAGACGCGCTGACAGGCTTTGTAGCGCCGCTAAGATTGACAGCACGCAAACCTCCCTATCATAAAAACCACATAGTATAAGGGGTACTACCCATAAATTGCAGTACCCACGATTAGGGAGCGGGCGGGTATCAAGGCAATATCGCACTGAAAAGCAACGGACTTTGCCTTTTACTATAGCGGGAATTGGCGGCTATGCGCGGGTCACCTCACGCGCCATACCGACGTGCGGAATGCCGTCTTCGTCATACACATCGGTGACGGCGACAAAACCAAACTGAGCGTAAAAGTCACGCAGGTGTGCCTGGGCACCGAGATACAGCGCGCGCTGCGGCCAGCGTTGCAGGCAAGCGTCGACGGCGCGGGCCATCAGCTGATGCCCCAGCCGCTCGCCGCGAACGTCAGCACTGACGATCACCCGGCCGACAGTCACCGGTTCGAGCGTTTCTTCACTCACCAGAATGCGCGCGTAGGCCACCAGCCTGTCGTCCTTCCAGCCCAGCAGATGGCGGTTCTCGCCGACCAGATCGTCGCCGTCGACATCAAGATACGGGCAGGTTTGCTCCACCACAAACACTTCACAACGCAGCTTTAGCAGCGCATACAGCGCCGGGACGGTTAATTCAGAATGGTGCAAATCTTGCCAGCAAATCATGGTAGGCTCCTTAGACCTTTTTTTACCGCCAGGGGCGCGGCGCTATGCAATTGACTTTTTTAGGCACTTCCGCGGGTGTGCCAACGCGTACTCGCAACGTAACAGCAATGCTGCTGAATCTGCAACACCCCACGCAGCCGGGACTGTGGCTTTTCGACTGCGGCGAAGGAACCCAGCACCAGTTGCTGCATACGGCGTTCAACCCGGGAAAAATTGAGCGGATTTTTATCAGCCACCTGCACGGCGATCATCTTTTCGGCCTGCCAGGGCTGATTTGCAGCCGCTCGATGGCCGGTAGCGCCCAGCCGCTGACGCTATATGGCCCGAAAGGGCTCGCTGAGTTTGTCGACGCTACGCTGCGGCTAAGCGGCTCATGGACCGATTTCCCGTTGGACGTGGTGGAAATCAGCGCCGGTGAGATTCTGGACGATGGTCTGCGCAAAGTGACCGCCTACCCGCTCAATCATCCGGTCGAGTGCTACGGCTTTCGCGTGGAAGAGCACGACAAGCCCGGCGCGCTGGACGCCAGGCGGCTGATTGCCGACGGCGTGCCCTCCGGCCCGCTGTTCCAGAAGCTTAAAGCGGGCGAACGCGTCACGCTGGCAGACGGCCGGATTATCGACGGCGCCCATTATCTTGCGCCGGCAACACCCGGCAAGAAAATCGCTATTTTTGGCGATACCGCCCCCTGCGATGCGGCGCTGGCGCTGGCCCGTGACGTCGATCTGATGGTTCATGAAGCCACGCTGGAGGCCGCGATGGCGGAAAAAGCCAATAGTCGCGGCCATTCGTCGAGTGAACAAACCGCACAGCTGGCGCGAGCGGCTAACGCCAAACGGCTGATCGTCACTCACGTCAGCTCGCGATACGATGCCGAAGGCTGCCGCCGCCTGCTGGCCGAGTGCCGACATATTTTCCCGGACTGCGAGCTGGCCGACGATTTCGCCACCTTCACGCTGGCATAACGTTTTGTCTCACGGTGCCGATAACTGCGTTATTGAGTTCACGCTTTATACGCTGAGGGCACCATGGATAATTTCCAGAAAGAGATCGACGACAGGGCTAATTTGACCCTGTCCAACCGTTTTGAGCTGCTGCTGTTCCGCCTGGGCAAAGCCTCACAGAGCGACGCCTCGGAGCTGTACGGTATCAACGTGTTTAAGCTGCGCGAAATCGTCCCGATGCCGAGCTTCACCCGCCCCGCAGGCATCAAGCCGCCGCTGATGGGGATGGTGAACATTCGCGATCAGATTATCCCGGTTATCGATCTCGCCGCCGTCGCCGGCTGCACCCCCAGCAACGGGCTGAATATCTTGCTGATCACCGAATATGCCCGCAGCGTGCAGGCCTTCGCCGTCGAGTCGGTAGAGAATATCACCCGCCTCGACTGGACGCAGATTCACACCGCCGAAAAAGCGGTAAACGGCAAGTACATTACCAGCATCGCCTGCCTGGACGATCACCAGGAGAGCAACAACCTCGCGATGGTTATCGACGTGGAGCAGATTCTTTACGACATCACCCCGTCAAATCACGATCTGCACGCGAAAGAGCTCAATCCGCGCAAATTCAATATTAAGCCGGGCGCAACCGCCATTGTGGCTGAAGATTCCAAAGTGGCGCGCGCGATGCTCGAAAAAGGGCTGAAGGCCATGGATATCCCGGCGCAGCTGCACGTCACCGGTAAAGAAGCGTGGGAGAAAATTGAGCATATCGCCCAGCAGGCGGCGCAAGAAGGTGTGCCGGTAAGCGACAAAATCGCCCTCGTGCTGACCGACCTTGAAATGCCGGAAATGGACGGTTTTACCCTGACCCGCAAGATTAAAACCGACCCGCGTCTGCGCAATATTCCGGTGGTGATCCACTCGTCGCTGTCGGGGAATGCCAATGAGGACCACATCCGCAAGGTGAACGCCGACGGCTACGTGACAAAATTTGAGATTAACGAGCTGGCCTCGGTGATTGAGCAGGTGCTAAAGGCACCGGGCGGTAAAACCGACGGCGCGCTGCACGCGGTGTAATCCCCCGTGCCGCAGGCCGCTTAACGGGCAATGGTCCGATCGATACGGCCTATCATGTACGGGAAGAAGGGGTTGGACGACATGCGCATCAGGGCATCCAGTTCAACCACCATCGCCCCGCGTTCGCCGCGCGCGGCCACGGTCCCCAGGCTAATACCATACTGATTGCGCGGCTGAGGCTCGCGACCGTACAGGGAATCCGTCACCGGGAACGGCAGCGCAATATGCGAAAGCGAGTAAACATCGCGCGGATAATCAATGCCCAGCGGCGCCACGCGCGCATTCATCTGCCCGGCCTCGGTGGTGCGGGCCTCGGTTTGGGTGGTGGTAGGCTCAACGTTCGCCACAACGGTCACGCCGTATTGACGCGGCGGCGCGGGCAGCAGCCGTGAAAGCGCCGCACTGGATGACGCGCGCAGCAGCGGCGTCACGGTCGCGGCCTGGTTAAGGTCAAACAGCACCAGCTCGCTGCCGTTGGCAGTAAGCCGCTCGTATAAGCCGGTCAGCACCGCGTCACTGCTGACCGTCGAATCCATCACCGACTGGAAGGTCAAAATCGGCGGCAGCGCGCTCAGCTTATGCTGTCGCGCCCCTGCCGCTATTTGCTTTTGCAACGCCTGGGTGAGCGCATACGACTGACGTGCGGCGTTGACCGGGAACGAATTATATTTGAACGGGTTATACTCAGGGACAATGCCGAGCCACGCCGCTTTTGCAAACGCCGGGAAGACCGCCGGCCAACCGGCAACGCCGGCAAAACGGGCGAACGACGTAATGCCGATCATCGGCGAAATCAGGACCACCTGCTGCGGCCTGTCCAGCGTCGGGTCATCCAACGCATCCAGTGCATATTTCATCGCCAGCGCCCCGCCGTTGGAGTAACCCACCAGATGCAGCGGGCGATCCTTACCGCTCAGCGCCTTCGCTTCTCTTACCGCCAGCCGCGTAGCGGCCAGCCAGTCCTGCCACGCCACATCCGTTAACGCCCCGGGTACCGTGCCGTGCGCGGGCAGACGAATGGCCACGGCCACGTAGCCCAGTTGCTGATAGTGCATCGCAATATGTCGCATGCTGTAGGGCGTATCGGTTAGCCCATGCAGCAAGACCACCGCACCTTTTGGCTGCCCCTGCGGCTTCAGAACGACAGAACGGTTCCAGTCCATGGAAAAATGACCGGGATAAAGCGGGCTTTGCGCAAAATAGCGGTTAAACGACGCCTGCTGGCTGGCGGGCAATTTGTCGGTTACGTTGGCGCGAACGTCAGCGAAAAGCCGATTTTCCGCGCGGATGTAGCCGTCCCAGGTTGTATTATCGATGGCCGGAGCCTGCATGTCGTGCGGCACAAAGGTATGCCACAGCTGGAGAGGCGGTTTGCTTTGAATGTCGTAAATCCGCGTCCCCAGCACGCCGAGCAGCACAAAAACAACAAATAAAACCATGCGCTTAGTCCATTTCACCAGCATGACGTTGACGCAGCTCCTTAGGGTATTGGGTATTCTGGCTGGCCAACAGAGGCCAGCTTGAGTCAGTGGGTAATAGGGTATTACAAACCAAGAAGGTCGGCCTGAAAAATTCGCCAACCTTCTGAGGAATGCCAGACAGCAATCGCGCTCAGATCTCTTTAAACGCCATCTCAAGCCGGGCCATTAGCGGTTTAAACAGATAGCTCAGGAATGTCCTTTCGCCCGTTTTGATGGTGACGCTGGCCGGCATCCCGGCCTTAATTTTATGGTCACGCAGCAAACGCACCCCCTCAGGTAACACCTGAACTTCAGCCAGGTAATAAGGTTGTTGCGTTACTTTGTCGGTCAGGCGATCGGCGGAAACCGTCAATACCCGAGCCGGTACAGAAGGCAGCAAAGCATGGTTTAGCGCGGGGAATAGCACATCGACAGTGAGCCCCGGCGCCAGTTTATCAATCGCATGCACCGGGATTTTGGCATCAATTTGCAACGGCTGACCGGCGGCGACAATGTCCATTAAACGTTCCCCCGGCTGAATCACCCCGCCAACGGTGCTGACCTTCACATCCAGCACAATACCGTCAATAGGAGAACGAATCACCGTGTTATCCCGTTCATGCCGGGTTGACTGCAGCTCATCTTCCAGCATCGCAACCTCTTTTTGCTTAAGCATTAATTCGGACTCCACTTCCCGCAAATACTGATGTTGCACCTGATAGGCCTTGATTCTCATCTCATTTTGCTGCGACTTTAACTTGGCGATATTGAGAATATCCTCTGATACGGTACTGGATATTTCTGCGGCCTCACGTTCCAGTACCATGAGCTGTGCTTTAGGGTAGTAATTTTTCTCACTGAGCGCCCGAACGGCGCCCAATTCTTTATTGATTAGCGTGAACTGACGTTCGCGATAGCCTTTTATTTTATTGAGGTTCTCCGTCTGCCCGGCCAGGCCATCCAGCGTCTCCTCAATCATTGATATCTCATCCTGCACATTTTTCCGGCGAGTTAAAAAGAGCTTCGCCTGCAGCTGCTGACTTTCCAGCAGGCGTTTATTGCCAGCAAAATGCTTGAGCAGCGACGGACTGAACGTGATGTGATCCGCCCCCGTCCTTTCCGCCAGTAAACGATCCTCGCTGGTTTTCGCCGAAATATACTGCGCGCTTAAGGCGCTGTAGCGCATGTCCAGCTGCAACGTATCCAGGCGCATCAGGACCTGATTTTTTTTCACCACATCACCTTCTTTCATGTAGATATCCGTTACCCGCCCTCCGCTGAGATGCTGAATAGTTTTGCGATTATTCGACACCGTGACGGTACCATCAGCCACCACCCCGGCATCTAAAGGCGCTTTGACGGCCCATAATAAAAAACCGCCTACCGCAATCACGATAACGACCAGACCTTTAATGAGCGGCGGCCAGATATTGGTATCGATAGTGTCGGTTTCCGGCATGGCAGACGCTTTCGGTTTACTTTTCATGATAAGGCCTCGCGAGGGGCGTCATTGAGGGTCTGCACAACGGGATTGTCTGCCGTCGCGGCTTCGGTAGCGGAGACGGATTTCAGAATATTGGCCTGACGTAAATTGGCGAATACCTGCTCACGCGGACCGAATGCCTGCATCGTCCCCTCGTTAATTAGCAGCACTTTGTTCACAACGCCGAGCAGAGTTGGGCGATGAGAGATCAGCGCGACCGTTTGCCCGTGCTCGCGCAGCGCGATAATCGCCTTGATTAACGCCATCTCACCGGCATCATCAAGGTTGGCATTGGGTTCATCAAGAACAATAAAAGCCGGATTATTAAACACCGCTCGCGCCAGACCGATACGCTGGCGCTGACCGCCGGACAGCTGGTAACCATTAGCGCCCAGAGGGGTGTCGTAGCCCTGAGGCAGGCGTAAAATCATGTCATGGACGCCAGCGAGCATGGCTGCGGCAACGATCGGCGGGCTGTCGGTATGGCTAAAGCGGGCGATATTTTCGGCAATCGTCCCTTCGAACAATTCAACATCCTGCGGCAGGTAGCCGATAGAGGGGCCAAGCAATATTTTGTCCCACTGGCAAATGTCCGCCCCGTCAATCCGTACTTTTCCACTCAGCGTCTGCCATACGCCAACCATGAGCTTAGCCAGCGAACTCTTTCCGGAAGCGGAAGGCCCGATAATCCCCAGCACCTCACCTTGTTCGAGTTGGAAAGAAATGTTGCGCAGCGTGGCGATTTTTTGCCCGGGAGGCGCGGCGAAGACCCCTTCAACGCTAATCGTGCCTTTCGGGGTGGGAAGGTTCATTTTCTCTGGCGGGGCCGGATAATCGCGCAATAATGCGGTTAACTGCTTCCAGGCGCTGCGGAACTGCACAAACTGCTTCCAACTGCTGATAACCTGTTCCACCGGGCTCAGCACGCGCCCCAGGATGATCGATGCGGCAATCATCAGCCCCGGGGTGATCTCCCCGGCGATCACCAACAACGCGCCAACGCCCAACGATATAGATTGCAAAAGTACGCGGACAAAACGGCTCAGGCTGCTGTATACCGCCGATCTATCGGCAATGTAGGTTTGTAAAATCATCACCTTACTGTGGCCTTCTAGCCAATGCTGCTTCAGGGAAGCCAGCATTCCCATGGCTTCAATAGCATCGGCATTTTGTAACTGCTTATTAAGCCTGCTGCTGTTATTCACGCTGAGCATATTCGCCTGTTGAATCGGATTTTTCGTCGACAATTCGGTTAATAACGTCAGGAAAAATAAAATAATAATCCCCGCGAGTGACAGATAACCTAATATGGGGTGAACCAGAAAAGCGACCAGTAAATAAAAAGGTGTCCAGGGGATATCCAGTAAGGCAAATAAGCTATTGCCTGCCAGCACCTGGCGAATTTGAGCCAGATCGTTTAGCGCCTGCGCCGGATTGTTATCACCGGTCGCAATTTTACGCTTAAACGTGGCGTTAAAGACCAACTGATTCAGCTTCACATCCAGGCGGTTGCCGAGCCGGGTCATGACGCTGGAACGCGCGAATTCGATCATCCCAATGACGCAGTATAACCCAATGATTAACAACGTTAGCATGAATAATGTTGTGGTGTTCTGGCTGGCCAGAACACGATCGTACACTTGTAGCATATAAATTGCCGGCGCCAGCATAAGCATATTGATGACACTGCCAAAAAACAGCAGCACAATAAATGCAGGTCGGGTTCCTTTCAGAGCATTTTTCAATTCTGTGGACTTATACTGGCGCGGCATAGTTTACTCCTTATTAAACCAATAAGGTTGTGCTGTTATTACGGCGTTGATGAATTAACCCAGCTGGAAATCATTCAGCTGGATCGAATTAACCGCAGTATTCAACAACGTGATTTTGTCTCCGTTAGTGAAGCTCAGGACCGTTGACGTTCCGCTCGCCGCAATACTGACGTTGCTGGCAAAGTTCGCCGCCGTCAGCCCCCGACCCTGCAGGCTGATCAGATCCTGCCCCTGGTTCGGGTTGCTGTCGAAGTCGGTAATGATGTCCTGGCCAAAGTTAAGGCCGAAAATAAAGAAGTCATTCCCCCCGCCCCCGGAGAGGGTATCATTGCCGCTGCCGCCGTTCAGACGGTCAACGCCGTTGCCGCCCGTAATGATGTTGTTCAGTGCGTTACCCGTACCGGTAAAGCCGCCGGTCCCGGTGAATGCCAGCACTTCAACATTGTCGCTCAGCGTGTAGGTATTCAGGCTGGTTCTGACGGTATCATTGCCGCCATTCACCGCCTCTATCACCCTATCCCCTACATTATCAACAATATAAATATCATTACCGGCCCCACCCGTCAGGGTATCAGCACCCACGCCACCGTTCAGACTATCGTTGCCATTGCCGCCCAGCAGCGTATCGTTACCCGCCAGACCCGACAGGGTATCGTCACCGTCCATCCCGTTCAGCGTGTCGTTGCCGCTGCCGCCGGTCATGGTGTTTGCCAACGCGTTCCCGACGCCGTTAAAGTTCCCCGAGCCGGTAAAGATCAGGTTTTCAACGTTATCGGCCATCACGTAGCTGTTGAGAGAAACCGAGACGGTGTCCGTTCCGCCATTCACGCCCTCAACCACCACATCCCCCAGGTTATCAACGGTGTAGCTATCGTTACCGGTACCGCCGGTCATCTGGTCGGCACCCGCGCCGCCGTTGAGGGTGTCATTGCCGGCTCCGCCGAGCAAAATATCATCACCAGCCAGGCCGGACAGGGTATCGTTACCGTTGCCTCCGTCGAGATAATCACTGCCGTTGGTACCGACGAGCGTCGTTGCGCCGTTACCGCCCACCAGCATATTGCCGACAGTCTGGGTCGACGCAGAGGTCAGTACAACGGAAGGGTTTCCTTCGTCATCGGTCACGGTCACCACAACCCGCAGATTACGGTCCACCGTCAGTAACGTTGGGCTATAGGTGGCGGCCGTAGCCCCCACAATATTGATAAAGCCGAACAGCGTGCTCATTTGCCATTGGTAGCGGAAGTTGTTGCCGTTGGTCAGGCCATCGCCATCGGTGATCCCCGAAACATCGGCCGTCAGCGTCATGTTCCTGGTTGGAGTCAGATCGCTTATCACCGGCAGACCACGGGTCGGAAGATCGCGTGGCCCAACGGCGCTGGTGGCCGCCGAGATCAGCGTTTCGGCATCGCCCATCCGGTCGGTAAAGCTGGCAACCACCCGCAGCTGGGCGCCTGACAAATTATTGCCCACCCGGAATTCGGTCCCCGTCGCCTGGTCTCGCCACTGCCCGCCGATCAGCGCCTGCCAGGTATAAACGATCGGTAAATTACTCACCAGACCGTTACCATCCTGCACATCGGAAGCACTCACGCGCAGCAGATCGCCTGCCGCAGGTGCCGTGTTGTTAATATCGACGTTGCCCGTGGCTTTTTGCGCCGTCACCCACAGCTGTGTGCCATCACCGAACTCCAGCTTCTCGATATTAAGCAGGCGGTCGACGCCGTCACCGTCAGGTAAATTAGCCGATACCGTGGCATGATTGACCGTCAGGCTGCCATCCGGATTACGGGTAAACAGGTAGTTGCCGTTAACGTCGCGGTAGAGCGCAAGGTCAATTTCCCCTTTATTACCGTCGTTGAGGATTTCACGCACAGTATGGAGCTGACCGGGGTTCAACGTGCCGTTAAGCAGTTCAGCCTTGATGTCATTCATACTGTCGACGCTTTTAATCACCGCCCCCAGTTTATCTCTGACCTCAATGCGCACATTCAACCAGGCATCACCATCGATAATGTCATCCCCCGCTTTCCCCATAATGCGGTCACTGCCGCCGCCGCCGAGCAGAATATCGGCGCCATTATCCGGGTTAAGCACCACGCCATTGACCGCATTGTTGATGAGATTGCTGCCGACCACTTTGTCCAGACCGTTTATCCGCGCAACGCCGTCGAGGGTAAGGTTGTTGGACAGCGGCGTCCCCTGTACCGGCGCCGTGCCGATGGGCGCATCGGTACCAATTAACAGATCGTTAAATTTCCAGCCTGATAACCCTTCGACCAGGTCGAAGCGATCGCGCAGAATAAACTCCTGCTGATTGACGAAGATCGGAATACCCAGGTCGGAATTCGCCGCGTTCGGGTCACCTTTATGAATCGCCCAGTCGAAGCCCGCCATCCCGTTGTTACGCTGGATCCCTGCGCCCTGGACCATGATATCGTCGCCGGCCTCGCCGTCGTAGTCGGTATCATTCCCCTGGCCATTCAGCACATCATGGCCCACGATGGTGCTGTTAAAGAACAGCTCGGAATTTTCACCGGCCAGGGTATCGAAGCCATCCCCGCCTTCGATCCAGTCATCGCCTTCGTTGCCCATCAGCATATCGCCGCCGGAGCCACCGAGGATAAAGTCATCATCCAGGCCGCCGAACACCTCCTGCGCATCTTCGCCCACCACGATAAAATCCTTACCGCTGCCGCCGAAGCTCAGGTCGTTGCCGTTACCGCTGAAGATAACGTCGTTGCCCGCATCGCCGTGAAGGAAGTCCGCGCCGCCAACCGGGGTACCGGTGTCGGTAATAATGTCATCCCCATCGCCGCCGTGGACAGTATCCGCCTCATCGCCGCCATCCAGCCGGTCATTCCCTGCGTCTCCCCACAGGCTGTCGATACCTTTACCGCCTATCAGGGTGTCGTTGCCCGCAGATCCGCCCAGCACCACATGGCCATCGCCGGAGTATTTGAGGTAGGCACCATCCGCTTTGCCGTCACCGTCAACATCCGCACCGGCCGCTTTACGGACGACTAATGGCGTCAGAAGGTCTTTTAAGCGATCTCCCCAGAGAGGGTCCGCGCCGACCTGCACCGCCTTGTTCACTTCCAGCGTGTGATCGGGGGTCATAAACAGTTTTGCATGGACGTGAGAGGAACCTTCATCACCCAGATCGCTGTTACGCATGACCAGGGCGGCGAACGAGTTGGCCTCCAGTTGGTTAAGCATGTTTAGCCCCTGAGTTCGACTCAGGTAATAGAAACGGTCGCCGTCCTGTAGCATTTCCATTTGGGTTTCAAAGACAAAGTTGAACGTAGAGCCCAACATGCCGCCGAATTCCATTTTGCGTTCCGCCAGGCCGCCGATCCAGAAATCGACCTTGTTCAGCCCGCTCTCTTTGTTGGCCCATACGCCGGTACTGTTAAAGAAGTCAAAGGCGTCAGCACGGCTAGCGTCGGCATCAGGGCCGAACAGCAGAAACTCAACGGCCGCGCGTTTTGCCTCGATGGTGGTGGCGTTAAGAATCAACTCATGCTGACCATAGGCGGCAATAAAGTTGAGGATCGAGGCCGTATTTTTTAAATGCGCCGCAAAATCTGCCCAGCTGGTATACGGTTTTAATTCGCTATTACCGGTGAGCGTATAAAACTGATCGCGGGCCTGGTTGAGCGTCGGCATAAAAGTGTCGCGGCCGCGAGCAATATTGAGTGCGCCGAGATCGAGCGGCAAACCAACCAGATTATTACGCAGCGCGCCGGTGAGAAACTCATCAATTTCGTTTCCCACCTGGCGGGTCATACCACGGACAATGGCCCCGATGGCCGCATTATTATCCATGGAACCATTGTTATCGAACGCCAGTGGATTAAGAAACGCCTGAATAAGCCCCAGATTGTCACTTTGCATATCGATGCCCGTTCTGTCGACGGTCTCCGTCAGCATCGAGTGACCAAAGCGGTAAACGACGTGGGCAAACTCAGCAAAAATAGCCGGGTTAATATCGGCCGTGTTCGAGAAGACGAAGGGGTCAACCGCAGGCTGTACGGCACGCGCAAACTCTTCAAAGACGAGGTGCTGATACTGCATCTCGGTGGTGAATCGTCCCGCCTGGAACAAATATTCCCCGTTCCAGACCAGCGTGCTGGTATCCGCCGGAATGGCGGTGATTTCATGTCCTGGCATCAGCCATTGGTTAACCAGCCCTACATCACCTGACGCCAGCAGCGTGGTTTTGTACTGCTCAACCAGGCGGTTATGTTCATCATGGAAAACCGAGTGCACCGCAGTTAAGCCAATGTTTTCATTGCCACGCCCATCGCCGGTAATGAAGTGACGATCGAGCAGTTCGTTATCGTAGGTTCCCGCTTCCATCGTGCCATTAATGACATTATCCGCATCCGGCGCCAGTATCTTAACGCCATCAACCGTGACAAATTTAGGCACCGCAGTGTGCGCAATATCGTCAAGGAAGGCATGGCCGGTGCGCAACGTGTCCGCAGGCAACAGTCCTCCGTTGGCTTCAACCAGACCATGCAGGGTAACAATCTGGACTTTTCCGCCATCGCTCAATATCAGGTTTCCGTAACGGTCGGTTGCCAGCAGCGGCACGTTGGAAATATCCGCATCCGTCAGCTGGATACCGAGGTACTGCAGCGCATGCGCCTTCACTTCGCCCCAGGTCGCAATCCCATGAGCACCGTCCAGCAGTTGGCCCGTAGGCTCCGGCTTACCGTCAATAAAAGTGTATTCCCGCAGGAATATCTGATGCGATGGATGAGAGGTATAGGTCTGGTTTTGGTCGATCCACGGCGTGGTGGTATTGACCGTATTCAGCGTTGCGTCGACTTTCGCCCGGGTGAGGATCATGAAATTTGCCGCGCCCGGGGCCGTGCTATAGAGCGGGTCATCGGGCATCAACGGGATAAACACGATCCCATTTCCGGCTTTCGGAATCAGATCCAGACCGTGGTCAAAGAACTGCCCAAAGAAGGTCATCCAGCCGTTAAAGGCCGGAGATAAACCAATGTCCGGCGAGAGATTCGGAATCGACAAACTGCCGTTCACGCTCCCGCCGCCGCCGGGAGCATCCGCAAGACCCGCGGCCGCTTCGACCGCAGCAGGGTTGTTCGTACTCTGATCGGAGATAATATTGCTAATCATACGCGGGTCAGCATCGTTCACCACGGCGTTCGGGCCCGATGCCAGCAGGTATTGCGCTAAGGTGGGATCGTTGCGGATAGCCTCCAGATCCAGCGGAACGAGTCTTGGCATCGTCTGGTCGGCAGAGCCAAACAGCTCCTGACCGGGTAACAGATTGTTCCATGACCCATCAACGGTGCGTATTCCATACGGGAGCAGCGGATCGCCGACAAGCGCGGTGAGCTTATCGCCGTCGATACTGCCATCCGCATTGTTAGCCGATTCGGAGAGTTTGATCTGCTTGAGAATAAACGCCAGGTCATGTAGCGTAACCGTAAAATCATATTGTGCGGCCATACGTCATTACCTCAAAATTGAATCGCAATTAACATTCGTTTTTTATTAACGAACGTTCGGGCAATTACATTCCATCTTGCTGAATTAGCTATCGAATGGCGGTTGCATAGATATCCTCCGGGCAACGTTGTTGATGACACGCACGTCCCCGAATGACAGACGCGGGGCCGCGCTGGCGATAAAGGTTAATCACGATGCTGGAGGAAATAATAAAATGACAGCCGAATACCGCTACGCCGAGAATGCATAGGGGGATGCTAAAAAAAATAAAATGGGGGCGATGACAATCGTTAGAAAATCTTAATGATTATTTAAATATGTTAGTGAATGTAACGATTTTGTCATGATAAAACTATGGCATGCTGAAAGTCGCTTTCAATAATACTTTAGATTGATTTTCATTTAAATTTGTCACTGTAAAAACAGCAAGTTAAACAAGGCGTAAGCGCTGGCTTTAATATTGAGCGTATTGATAACAATAGGTTGTAGATGACGAAAATATCTGGTGCGGGTAAACCGACACACAACTTTCTTCCTCAGTCATAAAACCGATGCGGAGAAGGTAAAAACGGCCGTCAGCAGTCTGCGCTCCAACGGCTAGCCTTTTCCTCCCCACACCGTCTGAACCGCCGGCAATATTATCCAGGGTATTTGACTAAGCGCTGCTTCAGCTCGCCAATGCCTTCTATGTGAGTAGACAGCACGTCTCCCTCTTTTAGCCACACTGGCGCCGGTTTCATCCCCATCGCAACCCCTGGAGGTGTCCCCGTCGCAATAATATCTCCGGGATTCAGCGTCATATAACGGCTTAAATACGCGACAATTTCTGCAACAGGGAAAATCATCTGCCGAGTATGACTGTCCTGGCGGACCTGACCGTTGACCTCAAGCCAGATACGCAGATTTTGCGGGTCGGTGATTTCATCCGCGGTGACCAGGTAAGGGCCTAATGGGCCGAAGGTATCAAAGCTCTTACCCTTATCCCACTGTGAAGACTGAAACTGGAAAGTACGCTCGGAAATATCATTTACCACACAGTAACCCGCTATATAATCAAACGCTTGCTCCTGAGGGATAAATTTTGCTTGTTTACCAATAATAATACCCAATTCAGCCTCCCAGTCGAGTTGACTGGAATGAGGAGGAATGAATATATCGTCATGCGGCCCACAGATTGAACCTGGTGATTTAAAGAATACTACCGGCTCCTGCGGAATGGGCATACCGGCTTCTTGAGCATGATCCCGGTAATTTAATCCTATGGCGATAAATTTCGAAGGTGTGGCAATTGGCGCGCCAATCCGTACTGATTTATCGATTAATTCCAGGTTTTCCGGATCCAGTTGGCGAATAGCATCAAGACATTTCCGATCAAGCGTTTGGTGGTCAATATCATCCATCAAAAAAGACAGATCGCGGATATTTCCGTTATTATCTATCAGCCCCGGCTTTTCTTTACCCACGTCACCATAACGACATAGTTTCATATTTACCCCTGCTCATTTCGCCTGTTTTAAACTGTCCTCATTATAATACCTTGATATTCATTTGCTCATTATCTTTGCTGATAACCATTATATTTAATTATTATACCTTTGCTATTCCTTCAACGCCGCAGGAAAAACATCGCTAAGCCATTCAATAAACACCCGCAGGCGCGAAGGCAGATGCCGGTTATGCGCATAGACGACGTGGAACGGATACGGCGCCGGACGCCATGGGCTGAGTATCTCCACCAGCGTTCCGCTGGCCAGCGCGTGTCGCAAAGAGTAGGTAAAGGTCTGCACAATGCCTAACCCGGCTTCGGCGGCGGCAATATGCGCATTGCTCTCGTTAATCCCGAGGTGATGCTCCGTTTTAATCTCGGTGACAACACCGTTACGTAGAAAGCGGAATGGAAACGCTCTGCCGCTGGCGGGCGACAGATAGCTGACGAGACGATGCCCGTTCTTGAGCTCATCGGGAGAGGCCGGTACACCGTAGCGCTTGAGATAGCCCGGCGTGGCGCAGGTGATTAACGGCGACGCGCCGATTTTTCGGGCGATAAGCGTCGAGTCATCCATCGGCCCGCCGCGGATAGCGCAATCAAGATTACCGCCGATCAGGTCCGCCGGACGGTCAGCCACCGCCAGATCGAGACGAATATCCGGGTAGCGCGACATAAAATCGGCCAGCAACGGAACGAGAACATCGCGCGCGGTCGAGCCGCCAATCGCGATGCGCAGATGACCCTTGATGGTTGCCGGCGCGGTCTTAAACGACGCGTCAATCTCATCCAGATCCCGCAGCACGCTCAACGCTTTCTCGTAGTATTCCTGCCCTTCCGGCGTAACGGTTATGCGCCGCGTAGTGCGTTGTAGCAGGCGCGCGCCAAGATGCGATTCCAGCTGCTGGATCGTTTTGCTGATGGTGGCATTGGGCATGTTCAGCGAATCCGCGGCACGCGTAAAACTGTTGGCTTCAACGACCCGGGTAAACACTTTAAGCGCTAAAAATCGATCCATTATGCCCCTTTATCACCCGCGATTATTCACTCACGTAAACAGTGTTTTTCACTTTCGCACATTTTTCTCCCCCCGGCGATGGCGGTAGAGTAGCCCCCGTAGTGAGCAGCCTGGTTATCGCTGTAAGTCGATGACTCAATTGGCATATTTATACTTTAGTTAAGGAAATGCGTCATGAGTAAAAAACTTTCTGGAAAGATAGCGTTAGTCACCGGCGGCAGCACCGGGATTGGTCTGGCAGCGGCGAAAGCGCTGGCGGAACAGGGCGCACGCGTTTATATCACCGGCCGCCGTCGGGAAGAGCTGGACGCGGCGGTCGCTGAAATTGGCACCGCAGCAACCGGCATTCGCGCCGATGCCTCGGCGCTGAGCGACCTGGATACCGTCTTTTCCACCATTGCCAGCGAATCAGGTCGTCTGGACATTCTGTTCGCCAACGCCGGCGGCGGCGACATGATGCCGCTGGGTGCCATCACCGAAGAGCATTTTGATCGTATTTTTGGCACTAACGTGCGCGGCGTGCTGTTTACCGTGCAGAAAGCCTTGCCGCTGTTAAGCAACGGCGCGTCGGTGATTCTGACCGGCTCGACGGCAGCGGTAAAAGGTACCGCCAATTTCAGCGTCTACAGCGCCAGTAAAGCCGCAGTGCGCAGCCTGGTGCGCTCCTGGGCAATGGATCTGAAGGATCGCGGCGTGCGTATCAATGTGGTCAGCCCGGGGCCCATTCGCACCCCAGGGCTCGGCGGGCTGGTGCCCGATGAACATCGCCAGGGGCTGTTCGATGCGCTGGCCGCCGAGGTGCCGCTTGGCCGTCTGGGCGAGCCGGAGGAAGTCGCCAAAACCGTCGTCTTCCTCGCGTCGGATGACGCGAGCTTTATTAACGCGGCGGAAATTTACGTCGACGGCGGATTAGCGCAAATCTAAGCCCCTTTCTCGTTGCCATTTTGACTGCAGGCCCGTCCTTAACGCCGGGCCTTCAGCGATTGGGCAGCGGGCGGCAAATCAGCACCATGGCCAGCGCGCTGCAGAGCGGAAACAGCGCCAGCAGCAGCCACGGATAAATCGCCTGCACCGACGGGACCAGCGCCGCATCCAGCAGGTGACCAAAGGCTAAATTCCCCACCAGCACCGCCACGCCGCCGGCCGTCGCGAGCGCGCCATAGTGTGCGCCCAGCGTCGAATCGTCGGCAAAACACGGGATCAAATCCTTGGCCGCCGGCACCAGCAGCATTTGCCCCAACGTCAGCAGCGTGACCAGACAGATGGCGGGCACAAAACGCAGCCCCCCTTCCGGCGGCACGCTGGCGGCAAACATCGCCACGCTGGCAAAGGCGGCAGACAACAGTAAAAAACCCACCGGCAGAATGCGGACCGCGCCAACTCTGCGGGCGAAACGCGCCAGCGGCAGCTGAAAGGCAATAATCAGCACCGAGGCGAGCATAAACAGCGGCCCGAGATCTTTCTCACTGCCGCCGGCGCGTTGAATCTCTATCGGCAGCGCCAGGTAGAGCTGGTTATAGCTCAGCAGCCACGAACTGTAGGCAATAATAAAGGCGACAAAACGCGGCTGACGAAACGTGGTCCACCACGGCAGCACGTTGAGCGGCCGCCTTTTCTGCTGCGCCAACGGCAGACAAAAAAAGAGCACCACCAGCGCGACGACAAAGACCCCGGCCCCCATCAGCGCCACCTGGCGGAATCCCAGCCCCGTCAGCAGCGCGCCCGCTGCGGGCCCCAGCACCGCACCCAGTTCACCGCATACGGCGAACAGCGCGAACCACTCGGCGCGGCTGCGTTTGCCGCTCGCCTCGCTCTGGGTCCCCGCCCTGGCCAGCAGCGCTTCAATCGACGGTGAGAACAGCGCGCCGCCGACGCCGGTGAGACATGCCCCCACAATAATGGGCCACAGCGATTCGCCAAAGGCCAACAGCAGATAGCCCACCACGCGAATCACACAGCCGCAGAGGATGACCGCGCGCGCGCCGAAGCGATCGGAGAGCGCACCGCCGACAATAAACATGCCCTGCTGCGAGAACGTACGCAGCCCCAGAATCAGCCCGATAAGGCCGCCGGAGAGCAGCATATCGTCGCGAAGGAATATCGCCAGAAACGGGACGACCGCGTAAAAGCCAATATTGAAAATGAACTGGCTGCCCAGTAACACGGGCGGCCAGAGCTTAACCGCAGGGCGCAGGGAAAATGACAGCATCACAATCGCCCGGCGTTAAACGATAAAGTGAATGTGTTTTTTGCCATGGAACCGGGAGATCTCAATTTTCGTTTTCACCCGGAAAACGTCCCACAGCAGCGTTTCAGTGAGAATATCCTGCGGCGTACCGGTCGCCACAATTTGCCCTTTCTGCATCACGATCAGTGAGTCACAGAACATGGCGGCGTGATTGAGATCGTGGATGGCGACAATGCTGGTGACCGGCAGCTCGCTAATCAGTTGCATCAGCTGCATCTGGTGATGAATATCGAGGTGGTTAGTCGGTTCATCCAGCAGGATTTCCGTCGGCGTCTGCGCCAGCGCGCGGGCAATATGCACCCGCTGGCGCTCCCCCCCGGACAGGCTCAGCCACCCCTGATCGCTTTTTTCCAGCATATCAACCCGCTGCAGCGCTGCGGTGACGGTTTCGTCGTCGTGGGTACTCCAGTTCGAAAACGGAGAATGGTGCGGAATTCGCCCCAGCTTGACCACGTCGCGCACGCGCATATTGGCATCGGTCATGCCGTGTTGTTCAACAAAGGCTACCCGGCGAGCAAGCTGCTTTTTGCCGATCCGCGCCATATCTTTCCCGTCCAGCGTCACGCTACCCGCATCCGGGCGACGCAGGCCCGCAAGGATGCGCAGCAACGAGGATTTACCGCAGCCGTTAGGGCCAAGCAGGCCAACGGTTTCGCCGCGAACGGCGCTTAACGACACCCCATTCACGATAACCTTTTTACCCACCTTCCAGGTGATATTGTCCGCAGAGATGCTCATCACTTAGTCCTTGAACGGTAGATAATCACGGCAAAGAAAGGCACGCCGACCAGCGCCGTGACTACGCCCACCGGCAGGCTTTGTGGCGCAATCAGCAGGCGCGAGGCGATATCCGCCAGCACCATCAGAATCGCCCCGGCCAGCGCGCAGGCAATCAGCAGCGTGCGGTGCAGCGGGCCAAAAAAGAAGCGCATCACGTGTGGCACCACCAGCCCGACAAAGCCTATCGAACCGGCCATACTGACGATCGTCGCGGTAATCAGCGCGGTGGTGGTAAACAGGATCAGCCGCACCCAGGGCACGGCAATCCCCAGCGAGGCGGCGGCATCATCACCAAAGGTAAAAGCATCCAGCGCGCGGGAGTAGTAAAGGCAGACGGCCAGCCCGACCAGCACCACGACCAGCACCAGTTGAAACTCCGGCCAGCGCACGCCGCTAAAACTGCCCAGCAGCCAGAACATGACATCGCGGGCCTGCTGCGCGCTGGCCGACGTGCTGATGGTGTAGGCGGTGATGGCATTAAACAGTTGAGAGGCCGCAACGCCGGCCAGAATAGTCCGTTCGTTACCGCCGCGCGCGCCGTTGGTTAAAAAGGCCACGAAGGCAAAGGCGGCAAACGCACCGGCAAAGGCGCCAGCCGACAGGGAAACCGCACCGGTCCCGACGCCCAGTACCACGACCGACACCGCCCCCGTTGACGCGCCGGCGGAAACGCCCAGTACGTAAGGCTCCGCCAGCGCATTCTTCAGCAAGCTTTGCAGCACCGCGCCGCAAATCGCCAGCCCAGCGCCACAGCAGGCCGCCACCAGCGCACGGCTGAGACGGAAGTCCCAAATCACGCTTTCATAGATGCGGTTGAGCGGGACATCGGTCAGCCCGAGCTTATTGCCAATCGCGTAAAAAACGCTTTCCAGCGGGATCGACAGCTCGCCGACGCTAACGCCAACGGCAATGACCAGCAAAAGCAGGCACAAAGAAAGCAGGCACGAGGAGGTCAAAAACAACCCCTGGCGCGATTGCAGCACGGTTGCGGTCATTAATTCAGCCCCAGCTTTCTCAGCTGTTCACCCACCTGTTCAGCGCCGTAGAGGGTTCTGATGGTCGGGTTCATCGCCTGGCCGTCCATCACCACGATATGGCCTTTTTTCACCGCGTCCAGCTGGCTGACGGCCGGGTCACTTTTGAGGAATTTAATTTTCTCCTCCGCGTTATCCAGCGCCCAGCGGTTGCGGTCAAGGCTGGAAACCACGATCACATCCGGATTTGCCGCGATAATACTTTCCCAGCTCACCGTCGGCCATTCGGTTTCAGAGGTAATGGCGTTATGCCCGCCCAGCACGTTAGCAATAAAGCCGGAGGCGCTATTTTTACCACCGACGTAGGCATCGGCAGAAGGCGATGCGCTAGAGAACCAGAAGACGAAGGAGAGATCTTTTTTATGCTTGCCGAACTCTGCGCGCAGGTCGTTTTCACGTTTTTTGAAATCGGCAACAACCGCAGCACCCTTCTCCTGGACATTAAATATCGTGGCAAAATCTTCAATCTCTTTATAGAGATAGGTCATATCCCACAGTTTCTGACGGCTACCGTACATGTCGCCGGCGGCCTTTTTAGTCGCACACATTCCGGGGGACAAATAGCTGTTTACGCCCACGGTCGCAAAATCTTCGCGTTTAGCGACCTTGCTTTCCGGGCCCAATAACAGCGGCAGCTGCGCGGCAACAAAGTCCGGATTTTGCGCCAGGACGGATTCCAGCGTCGGAATTTCCACCGTCAGTAGCTTGATTTTTTCATTCTGCTCCGCCAGCGATGGCAGTACCCGGGTTGGCCAGAATGCGCTGGCGACGACATTTTTTTGCAGCCCCAGCAGCAGCAGAATTTCCACGGTATTTTGCCCCAGCGCCACCACGCGCTGTGGCGCCTGGGTAAACGTCTCTTTATACCCGCAGTTTTCGATGGTCAAAGGATAGCTCGTTGCCAGAGCAGAACTGATTGACGCCAGCACCATGCCTAACGCGCAGAGGGTCTTTTTCATTAACGCTATCCTTCATTAAAATTATTGTGGGAAATATTGCAGGCGATTTTTTAATGTAAATGAAACTCATTACTGAGGCCGAGTTTTATACAATGACCGATATAACGTGTCAATGAGAGATGGTGGCGGACGAAACGCCCGCCAGACGAGCGCGCGAGTTAGCTCAGATTCGCCGTAAAGCGGCTGCAAAAATCGAGATAGGCGCGTATGGCCGGAGCCGGATAATGCTGGGGGGGATAAACCAGATGAATGTGCTGCTCGGGTAAGGGATAGTCCTCAAGAAGGCCGACCAACCGCCCCTGCGCGATATCCTCATTCACCATAAACGGCGGCAGTTCGCTGATAACATCCCCGCTCAACACGCGCTGGTAGAGATGCGCATAGTCATTGGTCATCAGTATCGCCGCAGGATGAACGGTTTCACCACCGAGGGACCAGACGCTTGGCCGCCAGGCGCTGGCATTCCACACCGCGCAGGGATAGCGGCTCAAATCAGCGGGTGACTGCGGCCGCCCGTATCGCTCAACTAACGAAGGTGCCGCGACCAGCTGATGCCGCCAGGAAATAACCCGTTTGGCGACCATCGTTTCGTGTTCAATCGCCCCGACCCTTAGCGCCACATCAATGCCGTCGGCAACGAGATCGACACGGCGTTCGGTGGTTTGCACAAATAGCCGAATCCCCGGATAGCGCTGCTGGAACTGCGCCAGCAGCTCCCACCAGACAGTCATTGCCGGGGGGATTGATAAGCGTAAATAGCCGCTAATCTGCCGCTCATCATGCTGGCTTGCCAGCTGTGCGCCCTTGAGGATATCGACCCCGGCGCTGGCCTGCTGATAAAAATGCATCCCCGCCACCGTGAGCTTAACGCCGCGTACGGAGCGCTCGATAAGCTGGAGATTAAGTGAATCCTCCAGCGCGCGTACCCGCCGGCTTAAGGTGGGCAGCGGGATCCCCGACTGCTGTGCCGCTTTACTCAGGCTGCCTGCGCGCACCACGTACACAAACATCTCCACGGCGTTCAAATCCATATTCACAACCTCTCATTAATGGAATATTTGTTCTCATATAACGCCATATTGCAATCGTTAATGAAAGGCTATTGTTTGTGCAGACGGTTAATAACCGTTCCGACTCACCGACTCACCGAACTGGAGCACATCATGAAAGCATATGTTATTGAACGTACCGGCGGGCCAGAAGTATTAACGCTGCGCGACATTGACAGCGTAAAACCGCAGGCCAATGAGGTTCGCATCCGGGTACGCGCTTTTGGCCTCAACAAAGCGGAAGCCTACCTGCGCACCGGGAAAATGGGGCCGATTGATGCCCCCCGCGTGCCCGGCATCGAAGCCGTTGGTGAGGTGATTGAAGACCCGGCCGGCGTTTTCCATCCGGGCCAGCGCGTCGCCACGCTGATGGGCGGAATGCAGTTCGATCGTCACGGCAGCTATGCCGAAGAAGTGACGGTACTGCGCAGCAACGTTATTGACCTCGACGATGCGCCGCTAAGCTGGGCGGAGCTGGCAGCCTTACCGCAGGCGTTTTTAACCGCATGGGGCGCGCTGGATCACAGCCTTCACATCCAGGCTGGGCAGACGCTGCTTATTCGTGGTGCAACCTCCACGGTGGGCCTGGCCGCAACCAGCTATGCGCAGCACGCGGGGCTGACGGTGATTGCGACAACACGTCGCACAGAACATACCGCCGCTTTACGGCAGGCCGGGGCGAGCGAAGTGGTGATTGATGACGGCAACATCGGCGCTCAGCTGAAATCACGCTACGGCCAGGGGATTGACGCCGCGCTGGAAATTGTTGGCGCGTCGACGTTACCTGACACCGCCAGCGCGCTGCGCCCCTTCGGGCATCTGACCACCATCGGCCTGCTGGGTGGCGCGCCGATACTCAACCAGTTTAATTTGATGAGCGATTTGCCACCGGCGGTCAGCGTGAACTTCTTCCCGAGCCAGCTCTTTGGTACGCCAGCCCTGCCCCTTACCGCCTCCCCTCTGGCGCGGATTGCAGGCGATATTGCCAAAGGTAAGATGCATAAACTGGCGACCCGAGTCTGTTCATTTGATGACGTTCCGCAGGCGCACCAATGGCTGGACAACGCGCGGGAACCCAGCAAAATTGTGGTGGTCCTGTAGCCAACGGCGCGTGTCGCCCCAATAGATGCGGTAACCGCGCGTCTATTGGGGTGGCAGCCCCAGGCTTTGCTTCACGGCGTCCAGAAACAGCCCAAGCGCAGCGTGCTGATGATCGCGGGACTGATAGAGCCCATAAATCCCCAGCGGCTGCGGTTCAAACTGCGCCAGCACCTGCACCAGCCTTCCACTTTGCAGCCCCGCTCGCGCTTCAATTTCAGGCACCATCGCCAGCCCTACGTCCGCAACTGCCATATCACACAGCAGTGATGAGATACCGGCGCTGAAGTTGCCCCCCACCGCCACCGACATCACGCCGTTTTGCCGATCGCGAAAGGACCAGGACTGCCCGGAAAAACGGCTGTAGTGCAGGCAATTATGCTGGGCAAGATCGCCTGGCGTGGCGGGGATACCGTTGTTAGCCAGGTATGCCGGTGAGGCACACAAGACGGACCGGCAGGCCCCCAGATAGCGCGCAATCGCACCGGGTTCAGGCTGATTGGTTATCCGAATCGCCAGATCGATGCGCTCGCCCACCAGGCTGACGGGATGGTTATTGATATCCACCTCGATACGCAGCGCGGGATACTGACGCAGAAAAGGCGGAATCACCGGCCCCAGCAAATGCGTCGCCGTAAAGTGGGCGCAGGCGATGCGCAGCGTGCCCGACGGCGTGACGCGCGTCGCGTCACCTTCAATCCCCTGAGACAGCTGCACCAACTGGCGCGTTTTCTCCAGCGTTTTCTCCCCTGCCGGGGTAATGGACAGCCGCCGGGTTGAGCGGTGAATCAGCCGCGCACCGGCCCACTTTTCCATCTCGTCAAGATAGCGGCTGACCATCGGGCGGGAGATGCCCAACGAACGCGCCGCCGCGCTCAGGCTACCAAGCTCGCAAATACGATTGTAGGTGATTGCTGCCATGATCCTGTCCATTGCATCTCCATTTGATCGTTTTATGAAACTCAGCATGTATTGTTTCAGGAATTCTTAGTGAAGTACAAATCCGTAGAATGAAGCACAGCATTTCGTGCCAGGCTTGACTGAATGATTCCGGTTCAGCCAGCCCGTAACCTTCGGATAAGACACTAAGGATCACCATGAATATCAAGCCTCTCTCACTCATTATCTCGCTGGCCGCCGCGCCGGCCTTTGCCGCCCCGCTGCACCTTGATGTCTATAACCCGCAGGAAAAAGGCATTTTCCCGGTGTCGTCCACGCTGGTTTCCGGTCCAAAAGAAGCGGTGCTGTTTGATGCTCAGTTCAGCGTCAAAGACGGTGAAAAACTGGTGAAAATGATCAAAGACAGCGGCAAAACGCTCAAAGAAATCGTGATTACCTCCGGCGATCCGGATTTTTATTTTGGCCTTGAGCCGCTGGTGAAGGCGTTCCCGCAGGCCAAAGTGGTGGCATCACCGGCGGTGGTGGAACATATCAAAGCGACGAAGGACGCTAAGCTGGCGTTCTGGGGGCCGCAGATGAAAGACGGCAAGCCGGACAGCATTATCGTGCCGCAGGCCACCCACGCCACGCGCTTCACCGTAGACGGTGAGCCGCTGGAGCTGAAACACGCGGGCGAGTATGCCGCGTACGTCTGGATCCCGGCGAACAAAGCCATTCTGGGCGGTACCGGTATTGCCTCCGGCATTCATGTGTGGACGGCGGATACCCAGACGAAGGCGATTCGCCAGGGCTGGATGCAGGTGCTGAGCGAAATGCAGGCGCTAAAGCCGCAACAGGTGATTCCGGGGCATTATCTGGGCGAGCGCCCGGCAAACGATGGGGCCATTACCTTTACCCAACGCTACCTGCAAACCTTTGAGCAGGCGCTGAAAGACCACAAAGGATCGGCCGAGGTGATTGCGGCCATGAAGGCGGCGTATCCGAACCTTGCCGATGAGAGCTCGCTTGAGCTGAGTGCGAAGGTCAATACGCACGAAATGAAGTGGTAAGGTAAGCCACGACCGTCTCTCTCACCGCCGCGACGGATGCGCGGCGGTGATTTGTGGTGCGCATCCTCCTCAGTGTACTGAGCGACGATGCTTCCATGTGGTTAACATGATTCCGCCTTCAGCGAATAGGGTTTACGCGCGCACTGCCAGGCCAGCAGCGCCAGACCCAGCGCAATAAAGGACAGTATCGCCCCCGCCCAGTTCGGTGAGACGAGGCCAAATCCGGCGGCAATGGTCGCACCACCGGCCCACGCGCCCAACGCATTGCCCAGATTAAACATGCCGATATTGACAGAGGCCGCCATCGTTGGCGCCCCAGCGTGGCTGGCACGGTCCATGACCAGTTTCTGAATCGGAGAAACGGTAGCAAAACCAAATGCCGCCATCAGGAACACGCAAACACCGGCAACCAGCGGGTTCTCAACGCCAGCCCAGAAGACCAGCAGAACGCCCCCTTGTGCGGCCAGCGTGATAAAAAGCGTGCCAAACAGCGAGCGATCGGCAAAGCGCCCCCCCAGCCAGTTTCCCACGGCCAGGCCAAGCCCAAAGAGCACCATCAGCCCCGCGACGCCAGCGGGTGATAACCCAGCGACTTCGATCATCATCGGAGCAATATAGGTAATAGAGGTAAAGAAGGCCGCGGGCCCGAAAACGGTAATCCCCATGACCAGCAGAACCTGGGGATCAACAAACGCTCGCAGTTCAGCCTTCAGCGCAATACCCGGTCCTTTTTTTATGTCGGGCACAAACAGCGCGATGCTGGCTATCGTCAACAGACCAATTCCCGCAATTCCCCAGAATACCATTCGCCAGCTAAAGGCCTGAGCAAGCCAGGTGCCAGCGGGCACGCCAAGCAGATTCGCGAGGGTTAACCCGGAAAACATCAAGGCAATTGCGCTGGCCTGGCGCCCGGGCGCAACCAGCGAGGCCGCGATAATCGACCCAATGCCAAAAAAGGCGCCGTGGTTGAAGGAGGTAATGACGCGCCCGACGACGGCCACCGACAGCGTAGGTGCCATAGCGGTGATGATGTTACCAAGAGTGAAAATGACCGCCAGCGCTATCAGCATGGTCTTACGCGGTACGCGAGACCCCACCACTGTCATAAGCGGTGCCCCGATAAAAACGCCGAGTGCATAAGACGTTGCCATTAATCCAGCCGAAGGGATGCTGACGTCGAAGCCGCGGGCAATCTGAGGGAGAATGCCGGCAATCACGAATTCCGTCAGACCAATCCCGAAGGCCCCCACGGCGAGGGCAAAAAGTGCGATAGGCATTGCAACTCCATTACTGATCATTGATTAATAAAATTAGGTGAAGGAAAGTATATTCATAGTTTTATTCTGAGAGTTAACCAAATGAACGAACCAGATAAAGAAAAAAATGGTATCAGGCAGACACGGCATAAACCGGCCGATCTAGATAATATTGACCGAAAAATATTAGGTGCGCTGGCAGAAGATGCCGGGCGTAGCTACACCGAGCTCAGCGAAATCGTGAACCTTTCCGCCCCTGCGGTACACGATCGCGTGAAGAAGTTAAAACGTGATGGCGTGATAAAAGGCACGGTGGCGGTACTGGATGGCTGCAAGCTGGGCCGCACGCTATTAACGTTTCTGGTGATTGATACCAGCAGCTATGAAGCCACGCGCGCACTTTTGCAGTTCACCCATCGGCATGAAGTTGAGGAGTTGCACACTGTCGCAGGTGACGGATGCGTGCTGATGAAAATACGCGCAGCAGATACCGAATCGCTGGAGACTTTCCTGATTGAAGTTCAGAGCGTAGAAGGCGTGCGTTCCGTCCGCAGCTATATCGCCCTCTCCACGTTTCTGGAACGCGGCCCATCGCCTGACTAAAACTGAGGGCAGGAAGGAATGTCGCCTGCTTGAGGTGGTCAGCGACCGTTTGCTCATCGTCGAATCAGCTTTTTACAAGGCAGGAGCCCGGAGGACTGAGGATGTCTATTTCCGAAAGCAAGATAATTTAATGCTTTCCATCAAACCTGAGCGGGCGACAGAGAAGCGCAAAGAAGTGACAGAAATCCTTAATGCTTAGATTCACAAATGTCATTTAGTTTTCCGAGTCGCCTTTATCGGCAATCTTATTCGTATACCACTCCATCACCAACATCAAAGCATAAGACGCCTGGCGAGGTCTGGAGCAAGGACCGCAGTAGCCTTTGTTCAGTGATTCTTTTAGGTGATTCTTTACACCAGGATTGGAATCCTATACTTAACTATCCACCTGTACAGATGGACGTCTACGTTACCAGCACTGAGCTGACGGCTACATACGGCGCCGGGTTTACGCTTACCTGTTTTATTGCATCGACGCCACCCAGTGGCACGCCACCTGATGGCCAGGGTGCACTTCACGCAGTGCCGGAATTTCAGTGCGGCAGCGTTCCGTTGCCTGCGGGCAGCGGGAAGAGAAACGGCAACCGGAGGGCGGGCGTGACGGATCGGGAATTTCCCCCTGCACCACCGCCACGGGTTCGCTTTCAGGATCGAGCGTTGGCACCGCCGCGAGCAGCGCCTGGGTATAGGGGTGCAGCGGCTGACTGAACAGCGCATCGCGACTGGCAGTTTCCACCAGTTTCCCCAGGTACATCACCGCTACGTCATCACACAAATGCTCCACGACACCGAGATCGTGGGAGATAAACAGGAAGGTGACGCCATGGTCATCGCGCAAGTCGGAGAACAGATTAATGATTTGCGCCTGAATGGAGACATCCAGCGCCGAGATCGGTTCGTCGGCGATAATAAAATCCGGGTTGAGGATCAGGGCGCGGGCAATGCCGATGCGCTGGCGCTGGCCACCGGAGAACTCATGGGGAAAACGATGGTAATGTTGCGGCGCCAGGCCACAGATTTTCATTACCTTCAGCACGTTATCGCGTAGTTCCGCTTTGCTGCACAGCTTGTGTTCCAGCATCGCTTCGCCAATCGCATCGCCAATGCGAATACGCGGGTTCAGCGAGCTGTACGGATCCTGAAACACCAGTTGGATTTTCGGGCGCAGCGCGCGCATTTGTTTCGGCGTCAGATCCTGCAACACTTGACCGCGATACTTCACACTACCCGCCGTTTTGTCATACAGCCCCAGCAGCGTGCGTCCGACGGTGGTTTTACCGCTGCCGGATTCGCCTACCAGGCCAAAAATAGTGCCGGGTCGAATATTAAAACTGATACCGTCCACGGCGCGCAGTTGACCGGTTTCCTGACCAAACAGCCCGTCGCGCAGCGGGAAATACTTTTTCAGACCATCCACTTCAATCACATATTGTTGGCTCATGCGACCGACTCCGCTAACTCACTGTGAATACATGCGGCTTGCCGCGTTTGACCGATCAACGACGGAATGCCTGCGCGGCACTGCGACGTGGCACGTTCACAGCGATCGTAGAACGCACAGTACGGCGGCAGTTCGGCCAGATCCGGCACCTGGCCGGGAATCGAATAGAGGCGTCGTCGGCGCTCGCCGGGAACAGGACGCGACGCGATCAGCCCTTTGGTGTAAGGGTGCAGCGGGTTACGCAGCACATCAGCAGTAGGGCCTTGCTCAACGATGCGCCCGGCGTACATCACGACAATGTGTTCCGCCATCTGCGCGATAACGCCCAAATCGTGGGTGATCAGCATCAGCGCCATCTGCTGCGCCCGTGCCTGGTCGCGCAGTAAGCGCAGGATTTGCGCCTGCACGGTCACATCCAGCGCCGTAGTGGGCTCGTCGGCAATCAGCAGTTTCGGCTGACAGCTTAGCGCCATGGCAATCATGATGCGCTGCAACATGCCGCCGGAAAGCTGATGCGGATAGCAGTTCATCAGGCTCTCCGCTCGCGCCAACCCGACATCGGCAATCCTTTGCGTCGCGTGCTCCCAGGCCGCTTTGGGGGTTTCGCCACGATGGCGAATCAGCGGTTCGCAAAGCTGCTCGCCGATGGTCAGCACCGGATTGAGCGCGGTCATCGGCTCCTGAAAGATCATCGCTAACTGGTTACCGCGCAGATCGGCCATTTTCGACGGCTTCAGGCGCAGCAGATCGGTGCCCTGAAAGCGGATTTCTCCGCCGTCGATCCGCGCAACCTGCGGCGGTAACAGCCCCATCAGCGACATGGCGGTAACGCTTTTGCCGCAGCCAGATTCCCCCACCACGCCGATGGTTTGCCCAGCCTGAATGGCAAAGGAGACATCCTGTACCGCGCGCACACGCCCCTGCTCGCTGGCGAAGGAGATGGATACGTTGTTAAAGGTCATTAGCGGTTCGCTCATTTCAGACTCCGTTTCATCTTTGGATCCAACGCATCGCGCAGGCCATCACCTAGCACGTTAATGGCGATGACGGTCAGAAAAATGGCGATACCCGGCGGCATCCATAGCCACGGACGACGCTGAAAGTCAATCAGGCTATTGGCCGCGTCCATCATGTTGCCCCATGAGGGCGTTGGCGGTACGACGCCAAGGCCGAGGTAGCTGAGCGCAGACTCCATCAGAATGGCGTTGGCCACCGCCATCGTCGCCATCACCACCAGAATGGGAATGGTGTTCGGCAACAGATGACCGAACAGGCGTCGGCGCGAAGAGAGGCCCAACACCTGCGTCGCCAGCATAAAATCGCGTTCGCGCAGCGAGAGAATTTGCCCGCGCACCAGCCGCGCCAACTTCGGCCACTCCAGCAGACTGAGCATGACCACCACCATGTAGATGCGTGAATCGGACGAGAAATCGAGCTCTGACAACATCGCTCCGGCGACAATCAGCAGCGGCAGGCTGGGAATCGTCATCACCAGATCCGCGAGGCGCATAATCAGTTTGTCCGTCCAGCCGCCGACATAACCGGATACCGCGCCCAACAGGTAGCCCAGCGCCACCGAAAGCAGCATGGTCAGAAGACCAATAATCAGCGAGATACGCCCGGCCAGCAGCAAGCGGGTATAAATATCGCGGCCAAGAAAATCGGTACCCAGCCAGTGCGCTGCGCCCGGCGGTTTGTTGATCATCAGTGCATCCGTGACATCATCTTTCCACGGCGACCACAGCGGCCCGAGTACGCACCAGAGGGTCATGACCCCCAGCAGAACCAGACACAGCATCGCCAGATGATTGTGGCGCAGCGCTTTCCACGCCTGGCGCCACGGAGACGGCGTGGCCTGCGCCAGCGCCGGGATTTCCGCCTTGCGCAGACGGCGATTCGTTGAGAAAAGGGAGCCTAACATCACGACCTCACGCGAATGCGCGGGTCGGCCCACGCGTACAGCACATCGGCAATCAGGTTGCCAATAATGGTTAATACCGCCAGAAACAGGGTAAACCCCATCAGCACCGGATAATCTCGGGCGGCCAGCGAATCAATATGAATATGCCCCGCGCCCGGCCAGTTAAACACCTTTTCAGTGATGATCGCGCCGGAAAATAGCCCAGGCAGCTCAAAACCGAGCAAGGTGATGATCGGCAGCAGCGCATTACGCAGCGCGTGTTTGAAGATCACGGTACGTTCGCGCAGCCCTTTAGCGCGCGCGGTGCGGATAAAATCCATCTTCACCACGTCCAGCATACTGGCACGGAAGTAGCGAGTCAGGCTACCCGCCTGCAACATCACCAGCGCCATGACCGGCAACACCAGATGCGCCGCAACCTGCATAACCCACGCCCAGCCGCTATCATCGCTGCCGGTGTTGGTCATGCCGCCTACTGGCAACCAGTGCAGATCGACCGCGAACCACTTAATCAGCAACAGGCAGAGGAAGAAGGTCGGGAAAGACATGGCGGCGAACACCGCCACGCTCACCAGATGATCGAACAGCGAATTGGGTTTCAGCGCCGAAGCAATGCCCACCGCCAGACCAATGCCCCAGTAAAACACCAGCGCAACGCTTGCCAGCAGGAACGAGTTCCAGATGTACTGGTTAAGTAGCTGGCTCACCGGGATTTGGTATTGCAGCGAGAACCCCAAATCGCCGCGCAGCAGCTGGCCAAGCCAGTGCAGATAGCGGGTGAAGAGCGGTTGATCGAGTCCATAGATAGCTTTCAATTCGGCGGCGCGGGCGACCGTGAGGGTAATGTTACCGTCAATAAAGTCGCCCGGCGTTTTCGCGAACAGCATAAAAATAATCAGTGATGCGAGCAGCAGCATTGGCAGAGTTTGCAGCAGTCGCCTGAGGATAAAATTTCGCATAGCTTTCTCATGACAACTGCCGGGGCTTCCCGGCAGTTGTGGGTGTTACTTGACGACTTTCACATCCGGCAGACTACCGGTCAGGCCGTTGTAGATATCTGGCTTAAAGCCGGTGACGCGCGCGCTGCTGGCCGACAAAATCGCTCGGTTACCCAGCAGAATCGCCGGTGGATCGTCCGCCAGCACTTTATACAGCTGGTGATAAATCGGTTTGCGTTTTTCCACATCCAGCACCGCATTGCCTTCGTTGATCAGCTTATCAACCTGCGGATTGTTATAGCCGGACTCTTTCGCTTCCGTGCTGTAGTAGTCCCATACGCCATCATGCGGATCGTTGAGCGTGCTGGTGCTGAAAGAGGCCAGATCATAGTTGCCTGCTTTACGCTGAGCCATCAGGGCGTTGAAATCCACCACCTGCGGTTTCAGCAGCACGCCAATCTGCTGCCAGTTCTCTTTGGCGATAGGGATCAGCGCATCGTTCAGCACTTTCTTGCTCACCAGCAGCGTCAGCTCCAGACGTTTACCCTCCTTCACCCGGATGCCATCCGGCCCCGTTTTCCAGCCTGCCTCATCAAGCAGTTTCTTCGCCTGCGCCGGGTCGAATTTGTATGGATTCACACCGTCGGTGTTATACGCCCATGAAATCGGGGCAATCGGTTCAATCGCCACTTTGCCGTAACCCTGATAAACCACATCAATCAGCTTCTGGCGGTCAAGGCCATAAATCAGCGCCTGGCGGACTTTCACGTCCTGCAACGCCGGGCGATGCACGTTGAATTCTACTTTGCTGTAGTCGCTGGAGCCGTACAGGTTGATATTGGCAAAGCCCAGCAGTTTCAGTTGTTCAATATCATCCGGCCGCGAAGTAAACGCGTCATAATCGGTTTCGCCGGTCTGGAACAACTGGAAGTTGGTGGATGGGTTGGTTACGCGGTAGATAAAGCGCGGCGTCGGCGGCGTACCCCGGTAGAAATGAGTGTTGGCGTGGAAACGAATCTCCTGGCCTGGAATGTATTTTTCATAGACATACGGCCCGTTACCCAGCGGTTTGCCGTGCAATGTGCGCAGATAATCGAGGTTGCCGCGCTGATACTCTTTCCCGTAATACGCTTTCGACAGTATCGGGCCGCCGATTTTCGCCAGGGTTGTCGCGCCAGGCTGCGTGGTGGTGACCTGCACGGTCAGCGGGTCGATCGCTTTCAGGCCGCTGACGCTGTCGGCTGTCCCGGCTTTATATTCCGCGCCGCCCACAATGTTGGCGAGGGTGATGTCGGTATCACCATCATATTTCGGGTCATACAGCACGGTCAGGGTAAACACCACGTCTTCGGCGGTCAGCGGCGAGCCGTCGCTGAAGGTCAGATTCGGGCGTAGCTTAATGGTATAGACCTTGTTGTCCGGACTGACCTTCCAGCTTTCCGCCAGGCCGGGCACCAGATTGCCGTGGCTGTCCCAGTCGATCAGGCGTGAGAAAATCACGTTGGTGACGTTTTCATCCCAACCGTTCACGAAGAAATAGGGGTTAAAAATCCCCTGCGGTTCAGAGATACCCGCCACTACCGTGTCTTTACGCAGCTTTGCCGCCGCCGGGATCTGGCTGGCGTCTGTCGCTGGCGTAATCCCTTCTTTTAAGACTGCCTCGGCAAACGATGCAGAAGAGAAAGCCACCATGCTGCTAAGAAGGGCAATTTTGAGGGCAAGGGTAAAGCGTGTGGGTTTTGTTTTTAGGCGGGTCAGTACGCTGGACAAAATCGCTACCTCATCAAATGATTGCGTGAAATTTACAAATCATGACGAACGATAAGAGCCGCACCTCGCCCTGTCTAACAATGAAAATGCATGGCTTATAACGAATCATCCTTAGCTAATTTATGGTAAATCAATGCGTAATTTCAGCTAAGGAAGATGAGGCATCACACGGGGGTCAGGGTCAACAAATCGACATGGCTCACTGGGCGTTGTGTCGAATACTGAGGGCCGGGCAATAAGTTTAGTTAAGGCACGCTAAGTGAGCTGAAGGTCCGCTGTGAGCGAGGTGCGGACATTGAAAAGATTAAGGCAAAAAATCGCGCGGTGTTGAGCCCAGAATGAACCGAAAAGCGGCTGTAAATGATGCGGGGCATGAGAAACCCAGCTGGTAAGCAACCTGTTTGATTGGGATACCATTCGCGAGAAGATCTAACGAAGCACAAATTCTGGCTCTCTGCTTCCACGTTCTATAACTGAAGCCAGTATCCTTAATGAACAATCGAGAAAATGTACGTTCAGACATGGCTGCTATAAAAGCAAGCTCGCTCAACGATGCTTCCCAGCGCTGATTAACCAGCAACTCTCTGGCCGCACTGAATAACCGCTCATCATGCGGCATTGGAAGCTCCGTAGTTAAAGGTGGAGCCTCGCTGAGGATTTCCAGAAGCAACAGAGCCATTTTCCGTTGACTCGGTCTGTGGTAATCCTCACTGAAAAGCCCTGCTATCAGCTCTTTCACCAATGCCGTAGCAGTAATGACATGCACCTGGTTACTCTTCGTAAAGTTTGTACATTCAGCGATAAGGCTGCTACTGAAATAAACAGCCCGTAGGTCTGTTTGTGAAAGCAGGTTGTAACTATGGATGTGAAGAGGCGGTAGCCATAATGCACGCTGAGGAGGGATAACCCAGCGGTCACCCTCTGTTTCAACCAGCATCACCCCTCTGGATGCAAATAGTAACTGCCCCTCAACATGATGATGGGGAGGGTCTGCCTCTCCACGTTGATAGCTTATCGCTGTGCTTGACCAGCCTGTTTCTTCATCATGTCTTGGCGCTTTATCTATACTACCTGGCATTTCAGATTTAGCTCCTGCAATTATCATATCGAAGTTGGAACCACCCGGAGTATAGCCCTACTGGATGGGTGAGCTATTCCTAATTCTGATTTTCATAGTTATTACAGGAGCATATCCTAATGCGAGTACACTTTATCGTACATGAAAGTTTTGAAGCACCAGGGGCTTATGAGACCTGGGCAACAAATCGAGGTCATGATGTGACTTACTCACGTGTTTATGCAGGCGATGAGCTGCCAGCAGGCACCGAAGACATCGATTTCCTGATCGTTATGGGCGGTCCGCAAGATCCAGTCACTACTCTGGAAGAATGCCCGCACTTTAATTCCAAAGGTGAACAAGCGTTAATTGCTTCTGCGGTTCAAACAGGTAAAGCCGTGATCGGTATTTGCCTCGGCTCACAGCTAATCGGTGAAGCGCTGGACGCGCCGTTCGCTCACAGCCCTGAAAAAGAAATTGGTAAGTTCCCGATTACACTGACTGAAGATGGCTGCAAGGATGAAATGTTCTCTCACTTTACGAAAATACTTGAAGTGGGTCACTGGCATAACGACATGCCAGGTCTGACCCCGGAAGCAAAAATTATCGCTTTTAGCGAAGGCTGTCCGCGCCAGATCGTTTCTTATTCAGACCGCGTCTTTGGTTTCCAGTGCCACATGGAGCTAACCCTGGAAGTTGTTGAACTGCTAATCGCTCATTCTGAAAAAGACCTGAGCTGTGCTGCAAAATACCGTTTTGTTAACACTCCTGAACAACTCCGGACGCACGATTATAGCGAAATGAACCAAGTACTTTTTGGCTTCCTGGATAAGTTGGAAGCACATTACAAATCAGTTCAAAAATAATCTAATGCCCGGTGTGTGTACTTGCCACCGGGCATTAGTCTCAACTTCCGCTCCTGGCACGGAGCTGACCGCCAGAAGCGCCGCGAGGTCGGCTATGAGCACAGGCTGTGTGAAAACATTTTTGTTCGCATCAGTGGCCAAAAACAGAACTGAAAACTGCGTCCCTACGTAAAATTCGACTCTGCTAACCAGTCGTTCGGTTTCAGATTTTGTATAGCCTCACGAACTTCATTTTTGGTCAGAGTTTTCACACAGCCTGAGCGAAAAACGGAAGTGGGTGTTAGTCTACCAACTGGTTAAATAACTATTGTTGATTTAATTGTGCAGAGATGGATTGATTTCGTGAGAAATAGCATCAATCTTTTGAAACGATATACTTAAAAGGAAATTAAAACATCAGCATTAAATTGATAGGAACTCCCAACTAGATATTTCTCTATAATATGCATTATAATTCGAAAATGGAAATCATTAGGTGCTATATTAAAATATCCCTTAACAAATCGAACCCAAATGTCCTTTGTTTACTTCCAGTTCGTAATGGTGAACAACATTTACTTTCTTACTTTGAAAATGTCAGGCAATTCACTAATGGAATCATTGCATTAGATGATGGAAGTATAGATGGGACAATCAAGTTATTGAATGAAGAGCCACTTGTTCTGGAGGTTATATCTCATCCAAAACGAGATAGTTACGCTGGGCGGGATGATTCATATAACCGCCAAAAATTGCTAAACGCAAGTGCGAAATACAAACCTAAGTGGATTTTATGGCTTGATGCAGATGAGCTCATAGCTCCGTGTGACATCCCACTCGTGCATAAATTAATCGATGATATAGCTGTTTCAGGAAATGCCTATGCATTCGAAGTGCTGAGAATGGTAGTGGATCTTGAACATTTTGATCTACACAAATTATGGGTATATCGGTTTTTTCACTACCAAAAAGAGCAGTACCTGCCACAATCTAGACTTCATTTCGATCCAATCCCAACTGATATCCCCGAGACACATCAATTTAGAACAATAATAAGAATTCTGCACAAAGGGAGCATGACTGCTGATGATCGACGCTTGCGTTTTCGTAAATATAAAGAGGCTGATCCTAAATTAGTTTGGCAATCATCATACATTAATTTATTAAAGCCCACTGGGTATTTGTGGAAATTACGACCCTATATCACTGAAGAAATATTAATTTTACCTTAGAGTAGTAAATTCTGGATAGTTATTACAAATGTACACCATATATCTCTATGATTGTCTGAATAACAATAGATAACGCCTCCATCAATTTATTTGGATCTGTTGTCAATACAGGTGTAATCATTAGTTGTTCTCCATTAGATGACATTACAGCAAATATTGAACGTTGACGTAAAATATGAACTAGTGAGCTTAATTGTTTAGTTTTATTTGATATCAATTTGGAAATATCTATAGCCATAGATAGACCACTACCATGTAAATTTAGCATTACTCCATATTTTTTACAGCATTCATCGAAATGCTGAGTTATAGCTTTCCCTAATTCATTAGCACGAATTTGAAGTTGGGCATCTCTATGAAAAGAAATTGTTGATAAAGCAGCGGCACATGCCGAAGCTGTGCCTCCGTATGTAGATGTAAATAAAAACTCATCATAGTATGATCGTAATTCCGTTGAAATTAGCGCTACAGATAACGGATAAAGGCCATTAGTAAGAGCCTTTCCAAATGTAACTACATGAGGCTTAATTCTATATTTCTCAAATGAACAAAAATAGCCTGTTCGATTAATACCTGTACCAATTTCATCACAAATAATTAAGAAGCCTTGCTCCTGGGAGAGTTGATAAAGAATGTCTATAAATTTATCAGAGATCACACGACATCCAAAGTTCGTAAGAATCGTTTCAAAAACCACAGCGCAGATACTTTCCTCACAAGACAATATATTTCTTATAACCTCAATGGCTTCCTCAGAATCTGGGACAGGTAATATATATCGTTTGTTTTCGATATCTAATGACTCAAGATGAGATACCGAATAACCTGTCGCTAATGCAGCGCCAAGAGTTCCTCCATGATAAGCACCATCTATGCAAGCTACTCCGGATTTTCCTGTAACCAATCGAGCAAATTTAAGTGCATTATCAATCGCTTCACTACCGCTACATGAATAAATAGGAAAATAACCGGGTAGAAGAGAATTTAGCTGTAGTGTTAATTCTAATTGGTTAGACTCTGTACACCAGGGCGGATTGTAAGATAATGGCTGAATCCTTGTTATCCAATCATTAAAAATAATTGGATTATTCCACCCAGCATTCATAACATTCCAACCAGATGTAAGATCGTAGTACCATTGTCCAAAGTTGTCGATCACTCGATCATTATCAGCGCCGGCAAGGATTGTTCTATTTTTCAATATCATAAGAAAATTTCAGCTTCATTAATCATCGATATCCCCTTCCGCTTTTAAGCAATTTTTGCAATGTTCAACGGCGTTACGGCCTTGATGCATAAGTCTTGCCCTGAACAAACGGCCTCTTTCTATAATCGCATCCACTTCTTCTTGGAAGATGTTCCCTATCACACCATTACTATTGAATGAAAGCATACATATATGTACGTCACCTTGTGTAGTGATGCACATTGCATTACCAGCCCAAAAGCATGGCCCCTGAGGGAATTTATTTGAATTAAAAAATTTCTCTTGCCCAAATTTATCAATTGGTGAAACCCTAGTCCATATGTCGCACTTTCTGGATAAAGTTACTAGTTCAACATCATAAATTGCATTTCGTCTATAACTGATTTCATAAATACCAACCTTTAATTGCTTTTGGGGATTAGACTCTCGAGCATCGAGCAACCGATGCAAACCATCCAAGGTTGATCTCCATGTTCCTTTCCCCCTATTTTCTTCATGAAGAGTTTCCCCTCCACCATCAATAGATACGTAGGCAAGATCATTTGGTGATGATGATTCGACAATCTTTTTACACATTGCAGAAGTCAAAAGAAGGCCATTAGTATGAAATTCAATAGGAACGTTAGGAGCAATCGAATTTCTAACAGTTAAAAAATCCGTAAAATATCTATTAAGCAAAGGCTCACCGCGCCAGTTTAAATGAAGTTTTTCTATAATCAATTCAGTTTCCATCAGTTTTTTTAGTAGGAGTGAATAGTTCGAAATTGACAATTGCGCTCGCGAGTGAGTTTCTTTTGTATAGCAATCCCTGCAAGAGAGATTGCATGAAGAGGATACATCTAACCATATCCAAAGTCTGGAATTGTTTATCATATTCATTATATTAAACCAATCCAGTTTATTTTTCTTGATATACTATGGCAACCATCTAAAGCATCATTAATTTCACGCCATTGCTTATCCCAAATAACCGTCGAGCTTGGATTGACATGGATTACTTTTCCGGCTGATGTTGATGACCATATCCATGTCCCATCCAAGATGCGGACTGCAGCATGCTCATATATACCATCTTCATCCCAGTCAAAAAAAACCAGTACGCATAAATCCAAAAATGAAGAGTGATCTAAAGGTACTGTAATATCTTTGAATCCATGAGCTAATTGGTCCGCAGTCATCCATGGCAACTCTCTCACGGATTTTTTTAAGCAAATACGAATGGCTCGGAGTAGTAAACTTGAACAATCGATGCCTGTCATACCTCTCCCTCCATATTTATATGGTACATCAACGGTATTGATAATTATTTTCTGAAAACGTTTCTCCAAATGAGAAAATTCATTAATCATACAAATTTTTGAATACCAGAAACAAGAATAACTCGCTGGTTAAACTCATTGATTTTAAAATAGGATAATGGACCAATAATCATGGTACCTACAATGATGTCGTATTCATAGTTGACAGTTGGCCACCAGGGAGGGATGCATAACATAGCTTCTAGGCCGTCATTGACTATAACACCATTTACATCTATTTCAGAAATAGTTACAACAGAGGGAACTCCAGGTTTTAACCTACCAGATATATTAACCTTCTCCTTTCCCAAATGCATTTCACCGCTAACTCCAGTACGGTTTGCTTTCTGGACCACAAATTTGGCCATGGTAATATCAAATGGGAGTTGTTTTATGTCAGAATCATGAATCGAAAAAGATAATTCCCATGTTCCGGTAATGCGAATAGCAGCCACTATAGTCTCCTCAGAAGAAGGTAACTGACTCAACGAAATAGAAAATTTTTCTTTTTGGCTCAAATTGAAAATTATGCTTATGATTAATGTAGACGATAGTTTTACTTCACGCAAATTGGTTGATGTTCGTCATGATGTGGAGGTTAAATCAACGAGATGTCTTCTACTATTATATTGTGCCCACAACCGCCAGCAAGCTCCCTTCTTTGGGCCATTAATGCAGCAGGTAAGATTTTTAATGTAACAGTATCAGGTGATGTAACGGAAGAAAATCTTCCTGTAGGGTGGGTTGCTGAGCGTATCAGTGCCTCTCTAAATGGGTATGTCTGGGTCATTGCAAGTGACATCTCACGCACAAAATATGCCATCTTGTGTAAAAGAGTAAAAGAAACAACATGGAGTTACGTTATACCCTTGCAAGCTTCAGCAGAAATTACGCAATCAAAATTTGGCCTTTGGATACTTTCGAAAGATCATTTAACTCTAGTAGACATAGACGGTAACACCCGCTGTTCTCATCGTTTAGTTATCAAAGCTTCCGACGTATGCGAAAGTGTGGATGGCTCTTTATGGTTAATTGGAGGAAAAGTCCGCCATGGTGGTTGGTCCATACAACGCTTACCTCCGGGAAATGATCATTGGTTTGAATTTCCAGAACCTGTAGCTACGGTTCGTGTGTCTTGTGCTCCAGATGGTACGGCTTGGGCTACAAATTCAAAAGGGCAAGTATGGAGAATTCATCCTGATGGCCCTGGGCACTTTACCGAGTGTGGACAACATGCGTCTTGCAGAAAATGTTTAAAATCGCCAGCAACACAAAATATAATACTGGTCAGTGTTGGGGCGGATGGGCAAGTTTGGGGATTGAGCAACAAACAAGTTCCTGATGGTAATCAAATTATACGACTTATCATCGGAACTAAAATGATTGTCGAGTTGCCGCAGTCCATCGGTGCTGTACATATTGCCGCTAGTACAATGGCAGCAGAATTATGATAATACGTTTATTAATTGCACATGTAATAATTATATATCGTAATATGTGTAACTTCCGCTTCTGGCACAAAGCCGTCAGCACAGTCGGCGATCGATCCCACCAAGTAAGAGCGAACATTTTGCCGCCCCCTCAACTGAACCAACGCCTCGCTCAGAGACGCCAGGATGCACATACCCACTCTTACCCTCCGACAAACGCTTTAAAGCATCCGTCACATCGCATATGCAAGCGTCCGCATAACTTCAGCGAAGCATGGTTATAGTCCGCAGCCCAGGCATATAATGTCTTGCACCTGTTTGATTAAATCAATAACCAAACCATGCGGTTTATTAGTACATGTTTGATAGTGGTTCTTGCTACATCTTCCGGATTGGAATAGAGCGGGAAAGTTGCAAATGTCTTCTTTCCATGTAGGAATACACGTCTCCGAATCTGCTTTATTGCTTCATCCTGCATTCACGTCATCAAAAATCAGAAACTCAAATCATCCTGATCACTAAATGCATAGGCGTTGCACAAAAAAAGAACAGCGCAAAGCACTCATAATAAAAAATAAAATCATTAAACCCCGGCATAATATTTAAACAAAGATTAAAAACAAAAACACTCTGCATAAATACCAACACCATCCCCAATGTAATACCGATAAAATATTTTAGCGCCCCCGCCCTTCTTTGAGTCATAAAAGCGAAAAACGCTGCCATGGTCAAAACAGGAATGAATGGTGAGGAGAGTATGGTTGTAGATACCTTTTCACCAATAGAGTGAATAAGATAAAGCCAACAATATAATATGCACCATGAAATAAAAACAAATAAAAATAATGCCATAAAATTCTCACGGCGCACGTCAATCACAACCATCCCCCCTGCATGACGATATATTTTCTTCACCATTAAACGTTCTCTTGCTTTGATAAATGGTGGTTACAATACTCATCTTCCCTGTCTTGGTTACTCATCATAACTACACAATGTTGACTGTTCATTTCAGAAATGTGTAGCCAGTATGGAGAAGCGGATAATTAACCTGCACGAATAATAAAAATATCGCCATGAACCATTTTAAAACAATCCGGTCAGAGTGTACTCATCTTAAAAATTGATAGAGATTATTGATTAAGCCATCTTTAAAATGACGGTAAACGTTTTTTCAAGGTAAAATGCACTCAATTCATCGGTACTGTGGAAGTCAACATGAACAAAAACAATCTGATTATCGTCGCTGAAGACGATGATGATATCGCCGCCATACTGATAGGCTATTTGCACAAGGCAGGCATGCTAACCTTAAGAGCTGAAGATGGCGAGAAGGCTGTCAATCTTACCCGTCTTCACAAACCCGACCTCCTGTTATTGGATATTCACCTGCCCATATATGATGGCTGGAATGTTTTAACCACGTTGAGAAAGGAAACCAATATTCCCGTCATTATGGTGACCGCGCTGGATCAAGACGTTGATAAACTGATGGGCCTGCGACTTGGGGCTGACGATTATGTGATAAAACCCTTTAATCCATCCGAAGTTGTTGCCAGAGTTGAAGCCGTACTTCGCAGGACCCAATCGAACGCCGAGGTTACGCCTTCAAGGCCTGTAAGAACGCCTTTCGTGACCATTTTTCCTGACGAATTTTACGTTGAAATCACCGTACAAGGTCAGGTTTCCGCCCCCGTATTGACGACAACTGAATTTAAGCTTCTAACCTATTTAGCCAGAAATCCGAGGAAAGTGTGTTCGCGCGAAGAACTACTCGATGCATGTTTGCCCGAAGGGGATTCGCTGGATCGTACCGTCGACAGCCATATGAGTAAACTGCGCAAGAAACTTGAACATGCCGGACTTAAAGGCGTTCCTGAAAGCATCAGAGGGTTAGGCTATCGCCTGGGTGATAATAAATGAAGAAAGAATCAATTCTAAGTCGCCAGATACTGACACATATGCTGTTGCTGACATTCATTATTATTGCCATCGTTATACTCGGTACCTCCTTATTCTATAGCTTTTTGATTGACTACCTACCGGGGGGGACAAGCGCCGCGAATGACGATAACATGACCTTACTTGATTGGATGTGGATTCTAATCGCTTCAATCATCAGTCTGGCCGTTTCTCTTTTTTTTACCGTAAAACTGTCTGCCAGAATATTAAAGCCCTTAAATGCCGTAGCATATAGCCTGAAACAAATCTCGCAAGGAAACCTTAGCGCAAGAGCCGCGAGTAGCCATTCCCAGCTCGGTGAGATGAATCAACTGGTCAACGATTTTAATGAGATGGCGGAAAAATTACAGACGCTGGATACCCAGCGCAATTTATGGAATGCCGCAATCGCCCATGAACTTCGGACCCCTGTAACGATTTTACGTGGAAGGCTTCAGGGATTAGTTGAGGGGGTATTCGAACCGGAACCCGCTCTGTTCAAAAACCTTCTTAAACAAACCGAAGGCCTGACCAATTTGATTGAGGATCTTCGTGTTGTCAGTTCTTCCGGAGGGGCTAAATACACGCTGATACTCAGTGACGTTGATCTTGAGGCGACAATCTCGAATGCACTGGATACCTTTTTGCCGGACTTTGCAGCGAAAAAATTCAAAATCATAACCGAACTACAGTCCCAGCACAGTCTCTGCGATCCTCTACGTATTATCCAGTGTCTGACCGTACTCTTTGACAACGCCTTAAAATATTCCGTTCCGCAAACGCTTTTAATCAAGAATGGGATCATCGGGAACGATCATTTTATAATCGTACAGGATGAAGGGCCAGGGATCCCTGAAGCGTTCCAGAGATCCTTATTCCAGCCTTTTCAACGAGGAGAATACGCCAAAAGCAGTCATCCAGAGGGATGGGGTTTAGGACTCTCGGTAGTACAAGCAATTATGCGTGCCCATGGCGGAAACGTAACCTACAGCTTAACACCAGAAAACGGCTCAACGTTCAAGCTATCGTGGCCTGTTCAAGGGGTAAACAGGCTCAATTGAGCCTGTTGTTAGCCAGAGACAAATCCCACAGACTCCCGAGTTTAGCATCCCATATTGCTGGTGTGATTTTCAGTTTGCCTCTTTTAGGACTTAATGTTATTTCACTAAAATAGACATCTCTTCCTTTTAGCATAAGATCGACGCGGCAATACTCTATTTCGTTTGCTAACGCCTGAGCAGCAATAACTGATTTGTTCAATGAAGGTGGCTCCTTAATCGGGATCGGCGTGTTGGGATATTCCATCTGAAAAGGTTGCAAATTCCACGAACGGTCATAGACATTGATGAACCCGCAGCCATTATCATCAGTAAAATCAGCTTCAATAAAGCAGGCCACACCATGAAAACAGTGTATTCTTAACATTTCCGGGGTGACATTCCTGTCCTGATTAGTGAATAAATCAAGGTATCTCTCGCAGAGAATGACGGGGGTAATATTTTTATATTGCCACTCTCTGGTTGTGTAGTACATATTCTTTTTAAGTGCTAGTTTCAACCTATTCCTTGCTCTATCGAAGTCAAAGCTTGCCTTATCCTTACATATAATCACACTGCCGCTATCATGATTGCATTTTAAGACAAATTTAGCAGGGAGTTTATCAAAATTTATATCTTCTACGCGCGGGTAAACACCAATTAATGGGATGACATTAACTAAGTTCGTGCATCTTTCTACGTATTCCCTGACGGCAAACTTGTCCGCAAGCATGGTATAGAATGGGTTGTGTTCGAATACCATTCGATGACAAATCTTCTCATTAAGTGTTAATGGGTTATAGAGATCGGCGTCACCGCCCGATATTTTATTAAGTCTGGATGTATGAAAAGAAACGTCTGTAGATAAATACGCCCTGCACTTCCTGAAAAAATACTCAATATATTTAACGTGATAATTTATTTTATTCATCAATCCTCCTGCTCAGAATCGTTATTCTTGCAGAGGATTATTGATTTATATTGCACAAATGATTGAGTGTATATGGAGAGGCGAATCTGTCGTCATCTCCATATTGATGGTTTCGTGTCTTAATTTATCCTAATCGCCGATCGCGGTAAGCCCATTCAAGGTTTCACCCTTCCGCCCGGCCCCCACTCTCTCCCGCCCCCGCCAACGCGTCGCGCAAATACTGCATCAACACGGTCACCCGCACGGGGGTAAACTGACGCGAGGGCCGCACGATTGACAGCGGCAGCGGCGGCGGCGCGTAGCGTTCAAGCACCGGGACGAGCGCGCCGCCGCGCAGCGCGTCTTCGACGATATACCACGGTAACATCGCAATCCCCATGCCCTGAATGGCGGCTTCGCGCAGCACATCGCCATTATTCGCGGCCAAAGGCACCCGGGCATCCAGCTCTTGTTCGCCGCTGGCCAGCGCCCACTCGTTGCGGGTGGAGAGAAAGGAATAATGCAAACACTGGTGGTGCTTTAATTCCGCCGGTGACGCCGGCCTGCCGTGGGTTTTCAGGTACTCTGGCGAAGCGCAATACAGGCGCGGCATCATGGCGATGGGCAAACTGACCAACGACGAATCCTGTAATTCACCGATGCGTAAAGACAGATCGATACCTTCATTGAGCAGATCGCTGACGCGGTCTTCGAGCTGTAATGTCACCGTAATCTGCGGGTATGTTTTCAGAAACGCCGGCAGCAGCGGGGCGAGCTTCTGGGTGCCAAAACTTACCGGCGCACCGAGCCGAATAATGCCGCTGTAGGTTTCCTGCGCACAGTTAAGCCGCTCTTCTGCCTGCTCGAGCGCGCCTAAAATCCCTAAAACGTCCTGATAGAATTGTTGCCCGCTGGGCGTTAAATCAAGCTGGCGAGTGGTGCGATTGATAAGCTTCACGCTTAACGCCGCTTCCAGAGCGGAAACCCGGCGGCTGATGGCCGCGCTGCTGGTATCAAGCTGGATGGCAGCATTATTAAAGCTGCCGCTTTCAACCACGGCGACAAAGCTGCGAAGTGAGATGAGGTCGTATTCTTTCATTTTGCGTAATGGTGTCTTACCTGAGCCCTGATTTATCTGCATCCATCCCCTGCCTATGATACGTGCATCAGAACAACATTGAGGATCATCTGTTATGGCTAGTCATTATCGTAAAAAAGGCGCGGAACTGCTGCATTATCTGCCAGCCAGTGAATATCATCCAGCGAACACCTATTTTCATTTTTCATTCGCGAACTATTACGACCCTGAAAACATGCATTACGGCGTGCTGCGGGTGGTAAACGATGATGATGTTAAACCACACAGCGGCTTCGATCGCCATCCGCATAAGGATATGGAAATCGTCAGCTATCTGGTGAAAGGCAACCTGACCCACTGGGACAGCGCAACGCAGGTCGAAGACGTGCTAAGCCGTGGGCATGTGCAGACGGTCACCGCAGGCAACGGCGTGTGGCACTCGGAGCTGAACAACCATGATGACTGGTGTCGCTTCCTGCAAATCTGGATTCTGCCGCCCAAACAAGGTCTGGAAGTGCGTTATGAAAACCATAAATTCACCGATCAGGATCGCGAGAACAAGCTGCTGCATATCGTCGGCAGCCTGCAAAATGAAGACGATGCCCCGCTGCATCTGAATCAGGATGTGAATATGTTTGTCAGCGAACTGACCGAGAGCGATGCAGAAGTCACCTATGAGCTTAAAGCCGGTCGCCAGGCCTACATCAACAGCATTGAAGACAGCGTCAATGTCGGCGGTATTGTGACCCTGGATGAACGTGATTCACTGGAAGTCGTCGGGCCAATGACCCTGACCTTCAAGGCGAAAGACAAACACGCGCACTTTATTATTATTGAAATGGCCGAATGGGCTGACGAACAATAGGCCGTTCAACGCCATAGCCGAAACGCGCCACCTTTTTAAGGCGGCGCGTTTTTTTCTGCCCGCGGCCAGCGGTAGGGAATGGCCCTTAATTTACCGTCAGCCGTAGCGCCAGATCCTGCGGATAGGGGTCGAAGTAATTCTGCGTCAGCAGGTAGCCGTCCGGGTATTCCGCAAGATAGTGCTTCAGCAGGGTCATCGGGGCGAGAATCGGCAGCAGCCCCGCCCGATAGTTCAGAATAACCTCACGCAGCTCTCCCCGCTGACGCATCGTTAGCTGATGGCGAAAATACCCCTGAATATGCATCAAGACATTGGTGTGGTTTTTACGTGAAGCAGGCTTCTTAAGGATCGCCATCAGCTTGTCACGATAGGTCACAAAGAAGGCCTCCAGATCCTCCCACTGGTGCAGCGTCGCGACAAACGGGCCAATTTCGCGATAGCCCGCCTGATGATGCGCCAGCAGCTGCAGTTTATAGCGGCTATGAAAATCCAGCAGAGCCCGGCGGGTCAGGCCGTTTTTACGCAGCGTATTGAGTTCATGCAGCGCAAACACCCGTTCGACGAAATTTTCGCGCAGCAGCGGATCGTGCAGTCGTCCGTCTTCTTCCACCGGCAGCCAGGGATATTTCGCCAGCAGCGCGGCGGTAAACAGACCAACGCCTTCTTTACGTCCCCGGTTTCCCTTTTCGTCATACAACCGCACCCGCTCCATACCGCAGCTGGGGGATTTGGCGCAGACGATAAATCCCGACAGTTCGCCCAGCCCGGACAGGTACTCGTCGCAAAAAGCGTGCATTTTTTCGCTGACATCATCATCAGGCGCGTGGCTGAAGCGCATACGGATATCGCCTGCCGTCGTTTGTACCAGCCGCAGCGCCGGTCGCGGGACCGGCAGGCCGATGGCCATCTCCGGGCAAATGGGCCGGAAGGCCACCCAGTGCGCCAGCTTGTCCATCACAAAGTCCGTCCGTTTATGCCCGCCGTCGAAGCGGACGGCCGCGCCGGTTAAGCAGCCGCTGATGCCTATAACAGGTTGCGTGTTCATGGGCGCCTCCTCGCTACTGCGCTTTACGGGAGAAGAACAGCGTCACCGTCCCCACGGTGAGGCCAAATTTCTTCATCTCAGTTTTATTGAATAAATGTTTGCCGTCCTGGAGGTACATCCAGTCGTCAAAATGCAATAGCCAGGTTCTGCCGCTGGCTTTCACATTCATGCTGTAATGCCAGTTGAAGGCATTGCCTGCCGATTTACCCGTTGCCACGCCGTCAATATCACCCGCAGTGCCCTCATAGCGGTCAGCGCTAAGACGACGGATATGCCACACCCGCTGCTGCTTTTCGCCATCGTCATACACAAACCGTTCGTTGAGGGTCAGGGTCTCGCCAACCACATCGCCGTTGATTTCAACGTGGAAGCGGCGAAGCTGCTTACCGCTGCGATCCTGCACCATCCCCCAGGCCTCCGTTTCCCCCTGGAAGTAATGAAAAATATCCAGCACCGGCTGCTGCTGGCGGTAATCGGCAACGTCGCTGCTACAGCCGGTGAGTTGCATCATCAGCGGCAGGCATAGGGTCAATAAACGTTTCATTTTTTACCTCCGGTGAGCTGCTGACGCAGCTCGGGATATTGCGTGCGGGGTCCCAGCCAGATGGCGAGGAAATTTTCGCTAAAATCAGCCGACTGCGGTTTCCCGAGCGGTATAAAGCGCGGCGCGCTCGCGGATGCGCGATACCAGAACTGCCCCTGCTTTGCGGTCAATACAAAGGCCAACTGCGCCCCTGGCGCGACGTCCGGCCATAAATCCGCAAGCATGCGTAGCCAGGCCCCGCTCTGCGCTTCGCGTGTAAGAATCCCCTGCGCCTGCCACTGCTCACGCGTGGCGTCGACAAGCGCCTCCCGGTCGATATTGCGTTGATACGTGATAATCAGCGCCTGATTTTGCCATTGCCCGCGGTAGTGCCCGTCGAGCGTGAGCAACTGGGAGGTGTAGACCGTAAACGGTCCCCACGTCAGCGTCGCCTCCCCTGCTTTGCGCCAGCTTAACCAGTCAGCGGCAACGGCAGGCGTTGCAACGAGTAGCCACAGCAGTAACAGCACGACAGATTTCATTGCCGTTTCCCCATCAGGATGTGAAACGCCAGCATGAGCGCCAGCCACCCGGCCGCCATTGCGCCCATAACAACCGGCACAGGCTGTACAAAGGTCATCGCACCCAGCTGCGCGCCCGCCAGGTAGGCGACCGGGCCACCGCAGGTTGCTATCAGCGCCAGCACCCATCCCGGCAGGGTGGTGGAATAGGTCAAACGCGTCCAGACGGCAGCGAACATCAGCCACAGCGCCATCAGCCACAGCGGCAACGGCGCGGCACCCTGAAAGTGAATCAGCCCCGACAGCCCCCACAATACATCTAACCCGCCGCCCGCCACGGCCAGCAGCAGGGCATACAAACGGTAGGCCGACGGCAGCAGAATGCAGGCCAGGATGGCCAGCGCCAGCCATAATAGCTGGCCGCGCTCGCGAAACATCACCACCAGCAGCCAGTAAAGGTCGAAGCCAATGGCCAGCAAAAAGAGCGAAAAATGACGTTTCATACCCGCTCTGCCGTTAGCTGCACCACGCTGATGGTGCGGGCCTTAAATCCGGCCTCACAGTAGCCAAAGTAGTAAAGCCACATCCGGCGGAAGCGCTCGTCAAACCCCAGTTTTTCAATCTCCTGCCAGGCGTGGATAAACCGCTGCCGCCAGTGGGCCAGCGTCCGGGCGTAATCGGGTCCCATATCAAACAGGTTGCGTACCACGAAATCGGTGTGGCGCGTCATCAGTTCGCTCATTGCCGTAATGCTGGGTAAAAATCCGCCGGGGAAGATATAGCGCTGAATAAAGTCAACGCTTTTGCTGTAGTCGCGATAGCGCTGATCCTGAATAGTGATGGCCTGAATCACCATTTTGCCGCCGGGGCGTAAACGCGCCTGGCAGGTGCGAAAGAAGGCAGGCAGGTAGCGTTGCCCCACCGCTTCAATCATCTCTACCGACACCAGTTTGTCGTACTGACCGGTGAGATCACGGTAATCACACAGCAGAACCTCAACCTGCCCCTGTAGCCCCGCGCGGTGAATACGCGTGCGGGCCCACGCAAACTGTTCTTGCGACAGCGTGGTGGTGGTGACGCGGCAGCCGTAGTGACGCGCGGCGTACTCCGCCAGCGCCCCCCAACCGGTGCCAATCTCCAGCAAATGATCGCCCGGCGTTAGCGCCAGCTGTTCACACAGCCGCGCCATTTTAGCCTGCTGCGCGACGCTCAAATCCTGATCGTCGGCGCTAAACAGCGCGCTGGAATAGAGTAAATCCTCATCAAGGAAATGCGCGTAAAAGGTATTGCCCAGGTCGTAATGCGCGGCAATATTGTCCCGCGCCTGCTGGCGATGGTTGCGCCGGGTCCAGTGGCGCAGGCGTTCAACGGGCCGCCCCAGCAGACGAAAACCACGCTCCAGCCGCTCAAGCAGCTGGCTATTGGCGGCAAAGAGCTCGAGCAATACGGTGAGGTTATGGGTTTCCCACTCACCATCCATCCAGCTTTCAGCCACGGCCAGGCTACCGCCGGTCAACGCACGCCAGTAAACCTTCGGCGAGAGGATCTCCACCTCGGCGCGTAATGCCGCAGCCGCCTCGCCAAAATGAAAGGTCTGCGCCCCTTCCCGCACCGTCAGCGAGCCGCCGCTGAGGCCGCTCAACAGGCGAAACAGCAGCCATCGCGCAGCTCGCACGTTGCGCGGAATGTCGGGTTCAAGCGCAAAGACGGGTTCGGTCATGATCGTTTACTCCTGCTGGCGGGATGGGCGTGAAGCGGCACACGCTTTAGCCAAAGCTTCAGCGCCTGCCAGTAAATAGCGAGTACGGTTTTCAGCGTCATCAACGGGATGCGCCACTGCAGCGTGCGCAGATTGGGTGGCGTCAGCGGTTCGCGTTTGAGCATCAGCGTGGCATCAAAGATCTTCGCGGCCTGATGATTTTCAATATGCATATGCAGCGTGCTGCCCGGCGGGTTGAATCGCCAGTGGTACACCATATCCATCGGGTTAAACGGCGACACGTGGAAGGTTTTTGCCAACGGCTGCGGCGTTACGGCATTAACGGCATAGTAGTGACGCTCATTCCACGGGGTGTTGCGTACCTCCGCCAGCACCCAGCGCAGAGTCCCGGCACGGTCGTAGCAGTAGTAGAAGTTGACCGGGTTAAAATGAAAGCCGAAATAGCGCAGTTGGGTCAGCAGCATCACCCGGCCATCGGGGCGCTCGCCGGTCAGGCAGGCGAGCCTATCCAGCGCCGCCGCTTTGAGCGGCGTGCCCAGCGGGTAATCGACATCATAGAAAGCCGCAGCGGCGAAGCGATTGCGGCGCACGCCGGCATCGGCAATCCGCGTCAGCTCATCCAGGTCGAGCCAGGCCATAAACACCTGATAGCTAAACTGGTGCGCCGTCGGCTGAAGCCGGCGATGGCGTAACACGCCCTGATACAGGCAGCTGTTCATCAGGTGCCCTCCTGCGCGGCGATGCCGTGCACCACATCCAGCGCGCTGCGTACCCCATCTTCATGGAACCCGTTGTACCAGTAGGCGCCGCAGAACCAGCTGCGATGCTGGCCGTTTATCTCATCACGTCGGGCCTGCGCCTGCCAGCTCTGCGGGTTAAACAACGGGTGTTCATACACGAAGCGCTGCCAGACGTAGCGCGCGTCAATCGGGGCATCCGGGTTGAGCGTAACGCAGAACAGCGGACTGCCTTCAGGCAGCCCCTGCAAAATATTCATGTTATAGGTTACGCAGGCGCTGGCCTGCTCTTGCCCACTCAGGCGATAGTTCCAGCTTGCCCAGGCGCGTTCGCGTACCGGTAGCCAGCGACGGTCGCTGTGCAGCACCACCTCGTTGCGCTGCCAGCCAATAGCGCCCAGCACGTCATGCTCGGCGGGGGTGGCATCGCCCAGCATCGCCAACGCCTGCCCGGAATGACAGGCGAAGATCGCGTGGTCAAAATCCTGCGCCGCGTCGGCGGCGTAAACCGTCACGCGGTTTTCGTCGCGCATCACGCGCTGTACCGGCGTATTCAGGCGCAACGTCAGACGCTCGCCAAGCTGAGCCAGCATCGCGCGGATATACTCCCGCGAGCCGCCGGGGACCACGTACCACTGCGGGCGGTGGGTGATATCCAGCAGGCCATGGTGCTCAAAGAAACGTAAGAACAGCGGCAGCGGAAAACGGCGCATTTCCTGTAAGGATGACGACCAGATCGCCGCGCCCATCGGCAGAATATAATGGCGAGCAAAAAAGGCGCTGAAGCCATGCCGATCGAGAAACGTTTGCAGCGTGGCCTGTGCATCAACGTTGTGCAATGCCTGCTTCGCCAGGCGATTAAAGCGGACTATTTCTTTTAGCAGCCCCCAGAATACCGGGTTCACCAGGTTACGACGCTGGGCAAACAGCGAAGTGAGCGTATGGCCGTTGTACTCCATGCCGCTGTGCGGGTTATGCACCGAGAAACTCATCTGCGTTTTTTGCCCCTGGATACCCAGCTCGCTCAGCAGCCCCATAAACCGTGGGTAGGTTCGGTCGTTGTAAACGATAAAGCCGGTATCAATGGCGTATTGCCCCTGCGGCGTGGCGACATCTACCGTGGCGGTATGCCCACCGACGGTCGCCGCCGACTCAAACAACGTCACCTGATGATGCCCGGCCAGACGCCAGGCGCAGGTCAGCCCGGCAATGCCGCTGCCGATAATCGCGATCTTCATGAGCGCACCATCCTGCGCAACAGGCTGCGCTGTAAACAAGAAGGCATGGCAGCCAGCACGCGCAGGGCTGCGCCAAACCCCGCCGGGAAGACAATGTGATTTTTGCCTTTAGTCAGGCCGCGGCGAATGGCTTTGACCGCCTGTTCAACGCTGACCTGCCCCGGCATCGGGAAATCATTTTTGCGGGTTAAGGGGGTGTCCACAAACCCCGGAGAGACCAGCGTGACGGCAATACCTTTTGGCGCCCAATCCAAACGCAGGCTGTTGGCAAACCACGTCAGGGCCGCTTTGGATGCGCCATACGCCTCCGCGCGCGGGAACGGCAGCCAGTGCGCCATCGAACTCACCAGCACCACGCGGCTGCCGGAAATCAGCTGCGGCTGTAGCACGTCAAGGCAGTTTACCGGCCCCTGAAAGTTGGTGGTCATGACCCGTTCAACCCGTTCGGCGTCGACCTGACCGTGGTCGAGATATTCGCAGGTCCCGGCACACAGGATCGCCATATCGGGGTAGCACTCCGCGAGCGCCTGGCGACAGGCGTCCCTGTCTGTCATGTCAAACGCACGTACGCTGATATTGGCGCTGTACTGACGCAGCATGTCCAGCCGCCCCGCGTCGCGGCCGCAGGCGATAACGTAATAACCGTCATCGGCCCAGGATTTGGCGAGCCCGGCACCAATACCGGAGCTGGCACCGGTGATGAGGACAGTCATCATGCTCGCACCCTCCTTTTCACGCCACGAACCGCCCAGCCTAACAGCGGCAGATGTTCATAAAGCATTTCACCGGCGTCATAGTAGTCGCGCTGGCGAAGCACCTTTTCCCCGTGAATATCAACAATCGAGCACCCCGGCAGTATGAGCGTCTCACCGCCGGCGATACGCGGGTGCGACCAGTGCATGGTCCACGACACTGCAAAACGCAGGCCGTGATGCAACGGGGCATCAATGGAAAAGCGACAGGATTCAACGTTAGCCAGCAGATGGGTGAAGTAGCGGTGGATGGCGAGCATCCCCTTATGCTCGCCAAACGGATCGACAAGCGTGGCATTCGCGTCGTACAGCGCGCTTAGCGCCGAAGGCGGCTGGGTGTCCAGACGGGCGTAGTAGTCAACAAACCGGTCAATGACGGATGGTATTGTGCTCATGAATTCTACCCCGAGTCGTCAGCACGTCGCGTTGTCGCATACTTAAAACTTACACAAATACTTTTATTTGTCCAAGTTTTGGATTAAATATTTTTAATAACCAAATATAATCAATAAATTACAAAAACCACGCCGATGCATTAATTTGGCGTGAATATGAAAAAAAACCACCGCGAGGGTGGTTTTCAAAGGAAGCGTGCAACAAGGGCGTTAGAGCGAGATAACCTCGAGAGAATTAACCTGCTGCTGCCAGAGGTCTATTTGTTTCTGGCGGGCAGCGGTGAGCTTGCCGCTGGTAACCAGCAGCCATTTGCGTTCCGGGAAGATTTCCGGTGCCAGCGTAGTCGGAGGCTGGGGAAGAACATCGATACGATGCCCCTGGCCGGTGCGGCGCAGCGCCTCAAGCCAGATCTCGCAGGGGTCGGTGAGATGCCAGCCGGTAATCAGGTAGTTATCGCCCGGCGCGCGTTTATCCCCTTCCAGGCAAAACGAGGTGTAAGAGAGGATGATCCCATCAAGAATTTCACGCAGCGTCATCATCGTCGGTACGTTAGCCGAGACCTTGCTGCGCAGCGGGCGCAATACTTCAGTCACCAGTTCCGGGCGAGGATACTCGCGGCCAGCGTCGTAAATCTGCTGACGTAGCGACTCAATTTTGCCGTCTTTCAGGCGCTGCAGCATACTTTCCTGTAGGGTAAGCCAGTTATTGGTCCGCCGCGCGCCGGGGCGCGCCAGCAGCGGTTTGACCTGGCTGACGGGGACGCCCTTTTTGACCCAGTCGAGAATTTTCAGCGCCTGCTGGATGTCGTCGTCGCTGTACAGACGATGCCCGCCGTCGGTGCGTTCAGGCTTGAGAAGGCCGTAACGACGCTGCCAGGCGCGAAGCGTTGTCGCGTTAATCCCGCAAAGCCGCGCAAATTCACCAATGGAGTAAGACATACCGAACACCCGATCGCCAACGATACTCTCAATATACTACGAATCGCGCCGGGCGAAAAAACAGATACCCCTATCGTCATTCATAGGGATATCCGCGGTGCATCAAATATCAAACGTCTCCACGACGCTGACATGGAGGCGAACAGCAATATTGCCGCGCGTCGCATTGGAATAAGGACAGACCTCGTGGCCCTTCTTGACCAGCTCAATGGCCGCATTTTTGTCCAGGCCGCGGACTTCCACGTCCAAATCAATATCCAGGGCAAAGCCGCCCTGCGCGTTTTGCCCAATCCCCACGGCACAGGACGTTCGGGTCGCGACGCCGGTCAGCTTCTGCTGCTGGGCAATGTGGATCAGTGCGTTATCGAAGCAGGCCGCATAGCCCATCGCAAACAGCTGCTCAGGGTTAGCGCCCTCTTTTCCACTCTCATTGGTGAAGCTTACCAAATCCAGCGCGAAGGAGCCGTCGTCCAGCGCCACATGACCATCACGACCGCCGACTGAAGTTGCACGGGTTTTATAAAAGATTTTCATAGCAGTAGCCCTTTTCCAATGAGTTATATCGAATGCGATTTAATCTGATGATAAGGATATCGTGAAACGGTTCCGTGTCAATCCATCTGGCAAAAAAAATCGCATGCGATATAATTTCAGGGAATTTTCAGGGGTCACTTATGAACGACAACAACGCGGTCCACCCGTTTGAGCACGGCGATTTTCCAAAACTGGAGGATTTTCTCTGTTTTGCTACCTACACGACCAATCTCGCCTTCGGTAAGGCTTATCAGCCTTATCTGGCCGAACTGGGGTTAACCTACTCGCAGTGGATTACGCTGCTGGCACTGGCGGAAGAAGACGGTCAGACGGTGAATCAGCTCGGTGAGAAGCTCTTTTTAGCGTCCAGCACCCTCACGCCGCTGCTAAAAAATCTCGAAAAAAAGGGCATCGTGATTCGTCAGCGCTCAAAAGAAGACGAACGCAAGGTGCATATTTTGCTGACCGAGGAAGGCCGGGCGCTGCATAAAGCCAGCCGCCGCTGCATGGATGTTTTTTATTCACTGGGGCTGACGCTGGAAGAAGTTCAGGTGCTGCAAAAAGCGATCGTTAAGGTGCGCGATAATTTGCTGCAGGCGGGGAACAGCGATAATCATTAAAGCATGACGTCGGGACCGTTCGCCCGACGTCTTGCTCCTTAATTAACGGAACGACACGCCCAGATTCACCAGACCGTAGTAGCCACCCGCTTCGCTACCGTGCAGTGATTCAGACCAACCGCCCTGCACGCCCAGCGTCACGTTCTGACGAATGCGCGCATTCACGCCACCGTTCAGCCCTACGCTGGTGCCAGACAGGTTACTGCGGAACGATGCGTCAGACGCTGACACGCCTGGCGCCGACGCCGTGAATCCGCTGTGCCCGCCAAACGACTGCGTCACCGATGGTGTCACCCACCATGCCAGTTTTGCCTTCGCGTCCTGCTGTGTGCCCACCTTCAGACCCGCCCGCACCGACTGCTGACGGCTGTCGCGCCAGCTAAGCGCGGCGACCTCGTCCTGACCGTCGTTCAGGTTGACCCCCTGCACCGTATACTGGAGCTGCGGTTCCAGCGCCAGAGCCGGGCTGACGGAGAACGACTGCCCTATTTCCGCAGAGGCCAGCCAGCCCGTACCGTGAGTAGAGAGACGAGTGTTGTCATTAGAGGACGCGCTCAGGCTATGACGGCTGGCCTGCAATACGCCTTCCACGTGCAGACCGTCATGGCTACGGCCCGAGAGGTACGCACCGCCCGTGTACACCGTATCCCGATCCGTACCCGCATGGGCGCTACCGATATCGCGCCATACGTCACTGCGCAGCAGACCGGTGGCACCGTAAACACCCGCGCGCCAGTCGGCGTTCGCGCCGTCAAGTTGCCACAGATCGCCGCCTAACTGGAGGAAACTGTAGGTGCCGCTGCTTTCCGGCACGCTTGCGCCCGTGAGGCTACCGCTGTCAGGGTGGCTCAGCTTACCGGCCGCCACGCGTCCCCAAATGCGACTGTCCGGCGCATAGCGGAAGCGGGTATCTGACGAGCCCGCCACCAGGCGGTCATAGTCCATTGACAGCACCGGCATCGCCGCATAGCTCCACATCGCCGCGCGGTAGTTTACCGGCCCCGTTGACGCGGAGGCTTGCCCCGGCTGAACCTGCTGCGAAGTCAGGTACCAGCTCTGGTCGCCATTTCGATACAGACTGTAAGCGTAAGCGCCCGCCACCAGCGGCTGTTTAAGGCTGAATGCCCCCGTGCCAGTGGTGGCACCGTTGATGGCCTGAACGACGGCAATGCCGTTGCCGGTGGTCTGTGCGCCCAGCCCGCCGCGGTTAAGCACGCGCAAACCGGTGCTGCCGGTGGCACTGCCGCCGTCGATCACCACTTTATCTATCGGTGAACTGCTGTCGCCCGCCACGGTATTGAGCGTGATGGTGCCGCCGTTACCAATAAGGTTGGTTGCGGTAAGCGTGTGCGGCGTGAAGGTGCCCTGGGACGGCACAAACACAATGTTACCGGCGTTGGTCAGGTTGTCCACCAGCGAGTCGCCGGTGATGTTCCAGGTACTGCTGCTGTCAATCGTCACGTCCGTCGGGTCAATAATCCCCGTCAGGGTGGCGCTGTTAATCAGCGAGAGTGAGGTACCGGCCAGAGCAATAATATCCGTAGTGGCCAACAGCCCGTCCATCACCAGCGAACCGGCATTGAGGTTGACCTGCGACTGGCTCAGCGAGCCGCCCAGCGTCAGCGTACCGGTGCCGTTTTTGGTCAACTGACCGCTGCCGGTGAGGTTGGTGTTCAATGAGGCGCTGGTGCTGGTGTCGTAGGTGGTGATGCCTTCGTTCACAAAGCTGTTATTGGCCAGCGTCAGGATAGCGCCTTCGGCGATATTCAGCAGCCCCCCCGCCGCCACGGTGGTATCCGATGCCACCCCGCCACGGCTGACCGACAGCGAACCACCGCTGTTGATTGTCGCCTGCAACGCCGTGCCGCCGCTGAATACGGATAATGCCCCGTTCGCATTCACGATGGTACCCTGCGCGACGCCGTAGACGTTTTCGCTACCGCCGGCATTCACTACCGTGCCGTGAGAGATATCGCCTGATTTTACGGTCAGCGCGCCGCCGTTCTCCAGCAGCACATTATTCGCCTGACCGCCGCTGACAGAAAATGCACCGAGCGCATTGGTACCGGCGATCGCAGCACGGGTACTGGCCTGTAAAGCCGCGCCTGCGGCCTGGAACACGCCCGAAGCGTTGCCACCATCAGCAACAGCAATCACGCCGCCAGCGTTGACCGTCGGCCCGGTTGCTACGCCGCCGGAAAAGACGCTGAGCGTACCGCCCGAATTCACGCTCGCGCTATTGAGTGCCCCGCCGCTGCTGACCACCGCCCATCCGTTGTCACTCACGCTTGTCGCCGTGGCCACCGCGCCATTGTTAATATATTGCACCCCGCCGGAAACCACGGTGGAGGTCACGGTGCTGCCAGAAAGGACGTACATGGCGCCGCCGGAATTGACGGCAGTACGCAGTGCCGTACCGCCGCTGGCAACGTTCACTACACCGAGGTTAACCGTGGTGTCAGAGGCGGTCCCGCCGCTGTAAATGTACTGCCCACCGCCCGAGGTCACGACCGTTGAAGTGGCATTGCCATAGACGGTCTGAATGCCTCCGGACAACGTAGTCGATGACGCAGACCCGCCCACGGCAACATACTGTGAAGCCCCCGCGCTGACCGTGGTCGATGACGTGACGCCGCCATAATTGACGTATTCCGATCCGCCAGCCTTCACGACTGAAGATGTTGTGCGCCCCCCATTCTGGACATATAACGTACCGCTGTTAATCACCGACGAGATCGCCGAACCGTAGTTGTTCAGGGTTCCATAGCCGTTAACGGTGGTCCCGGAAGCGATGCCGCCGCCCATGATGTACTGCGTGCCGCCCGAAACGAGCGTGGCGCTGGTTGAGCCCCCCGAATACACCTGTTCATAGCCGCCGGCCTGAACCGTGGTGCTGACCGCAGACCCGCCGTTAAGGACGTCTTGTATACCGCCATAGCCAAGTACGCTACCCGTGGCATCCCCACCGGCTTCCACAAACAACCGGCCGCCATTTTCCAGCAGCACATTGCTTGCATGCCCGCCGCTGACGGAGAATCCCCCGAGGGCGTTCGTTCCGCTTACGGTTGCGCCCGTATAGGTTTGCAGCGCGCCACCGGAGGATTGCGCGACCGTCGACGCGGAACCATTGTCATAGACCACCAGCATACCGCCCGCTTCAATGGCGGTGCCCATCGCCGAACCGCCGTTGCTGACGTACTGCGCGCCGCCTTGTCTGATGACGGTATCGGAGGCGCTGTGGCCGGTTTCGACAAACATCGCGCCGCCATTTTCCAGCAGCACGTTGTGAGCATGGCCGCTGCTAACAGAAAACGCGCCCAGCACGTTAGTCCCGCTCACGGTGGCGCCGGTATTAATTTGCAGCGCACCGCCTGACAGCTGCGAAATACTGTCTGCAAAGCCGCCATTATAAACTCTGAGTGCGCCACCGGAATTGACGGTAGTGCTGACGGCGGATCCACCGCTGTTAACATAAGCGGTACCGCCCCAGTTAACGATCGTGTCGGATGCCTGATTCCCGGACATAACCTGTACGAAGCCGCCGTTTTCAAGCAGCAGATTTTCAGCCAGCCCGTTACTGACCGAAAAAGCACCGAGCGCATGGGTTCCACTGACGGTCGCCCCGGTATAGACCTGCAGCGCGCCGCCTGAAGACTGGCTCACGCTGCTTGCCGTGCCGCCATTAGTCACGGTCAGCGTGCCGCCAGCCCGGAGTGTGGTACTGACCGCCGAGTGGGTATTTTCCACATACAGGAAACCACCGTTTTCCAGCAGGACGTTGCTTGCCGTCCCCCCGCTGACGGAAAATCCGCCCAGGGTGTTTGTGCCGCTTACCGTTGCACCGGTATAAGTCTGCAGTGCGCCGCCGGCGGACTGCACAACCTGTGTTGCCGTCCCGCCATCATCGACCCGCAGCGCCCCGCCTGACCGCAATGTGGTGTTAACGGCTGATTGTGCGTTCGCCACATACAGAATCCCGCCATTTTCCAACAGCAAATGACTGGCTACCCCATTGCTGACGGTAAATCCACCGAGCGCATTGGTGCCACTGAGGGTGGCATTGGCATAAGTCTGCAGGGCGCCGCCCGAAGCCTGGCTGATACCGGACGCATTCCCGCCAGCGGCAACGTTAAGAAAACCGCCGGAATTCAACGTGGTGCTGGTTGCCGTGCCGCCATTGTTGACGTTCAGATGGCCGCCAGAATTCACGACGGTGTTCGCGGCCGCGCCGCCGTTATTGACGTTAATCACCGGCGGATAATAACCGTAAAATAACTCGCCGCCGACGTTGCTACTGCTCGCCAGGCCGCCGCTGTTGACATTGAGCGTTCCCCCGCTTGACACGGAGGCGCTGGTCGCCGTATCCCCGACGTTAAGCGTCAGAGGGGTGTAATAGGTCACCTCTGAACCACTGTACGTCTCCGCTGCGGCGGTGCCGGCTAAGCCCAATAGTATCAGCGCCCCGGCGACGTTTTTCACCGCCAGCGGCGGACGCCCGCCGCTTCCCGCCTTCTCTGATGTCACTATCCACGCCTGGCGTGCTGCACTCCAGACGATCCTGTACGCTCTGTTCATACCCTGCCTCTTCGTTTTTTTTATTGTTTTCCGGTGCAGGTGCTGCTCCGGATGTCACTTCTGCTGTGTGGCGCTATTTACTCACCGCGCAGCTGCGCGTGGAGCCGGTCAGCCACGCCGCTGACCTGTTTTCCGGTGATCAGACGGGTGCACTCGTACTGACGTTCCGTGCCTTTATGGCGCGGGCACCAGAAAAAGTCTTTATGATCAAAGGTCTCATGCAGGCTGTCCCAGCAGCCGTTGCAGCCGTGGCTGCTGAACACGCGCCAGGGGGTGTAAAACTCGGCGTTCGGCAGGCTGAAGCCGCTAATCAGCACCACCGGTATTTTTGCCGCCCAGGCAAGCCACGACAGCCCGCTGGCCAGGCCGATAAAGAAGCTGGCGTGGCGAAGCAGATCAACCCGCGCCTGCAGCGGCAGGGCCCCGGTGAAGTCTTCTGCGCCGTAGGGGATGTGGTTCCAGACGAAGCCGTGCCCGGTGGTGGGCTCACGGTCAATACACAGCACCCGATAGCCAAGCGATTTCAGGTGGGCCACCACCTCCGTCCAGCCGTGGCCGTTGTTCCAGAACTTGGCCTGGCAGGTCGACTGCACGGCGATGCAAACGTAGGGCTGCTCAATGGTGCGCGGCGCGCTGAGATTAAGACGAGGCGGTGCTTCCGTGGGGTCAACCCCAAGGATGTACCCCGCGATGCGGTGAAAGCCGACCTGACGAAAATCGATGGGCTGATGCGTATCATTACCGCCAAAAAACAGCCCCACGCGGTAGGTCGCATAAGGCGCCCTCTGCCGGACGGCATCCGGCGGCGAAAAGTGAATATCCGGATACTGGGCTTCCAGCAGCGCAATGATGTTAGGCGCCATAGAACACTCAAGTCGGCAGCCATGCAGCAGGCGGAAGCGCTCCGCGTAGTGGAACCAGCCCAGCAGGTCGCCCAGCGTGCCGGTGGGAAAGGAGATCAGCACGTCGCGACCTTCGAGATTAAGCGCTTCATCCAGCAGCAACGCGTTATCTTCCGCGCGCCAGACCTGAAGGCGAAAACGAACAAAGTATTTCTTTGCCGAAGTGACCCAGCCCGCGCCGGTTTCGCAGCGAAACAGAATGTTGCCGGAATCGTCATCGAGCAGCACAACCCGCCATCGCCCTTCGGGCAACAGTAAGCGCGCGCCGTCGTTGAAGTCGTAAAAAATGCCGCACGGCCCGGCAATAGCTGGCCTTTCAGGCGGAAGAACAAACGGATAAGAGGCCGCTTCAGCGGGCGCGGAAAATGAGGCCGTAACATCAGTGGCAGGTATTGATTCGGGCATAGCATTTTCCCATTGTGAATGTCTCAAAGAGTGAAGAGCGCAGGGCAATCGTCGACGTGGCGTCGCTTCTCTTTTCATGAGCTCATTCGGACGGCGAAAAAGATAAGGCGGGCCTTATTCCATTTCAGCTATCCGGGTTATCGGAAGGGAAAAGGAATTCATTAGAGGGCAAGAAAGAAATATCAGCCGCGCCTGATACGGGCCGTTTTATCGTGGGTGAAGGCAGGATAGCTTCGGCAGGGTGAGGACCAATAACGATATCAGCAGGATGCCCGCCCTCACCCTGCTTCCAGCATGCCAAAACTCACAATCCGCGCCCGGCCCAGCTCTTTTGCGCGATACAGCGCAACGTCGGCGGCACGCAGCAAATTGTCGCTCTGCACATGTTCGGGATAGCTGGCAACGCCAATCGAGACATCCACATGGCCGATATCGGTACCAGCGAAGCGCAGCGCCATTTCGCGTACGCCGTTATAAATATCGGTCGCCACCCGGCTTGCGTCTTCTTCATCCATGTTGCTGAGCAGTACCAGAAACTCTTCACCTCCATAGCGGAAGGCTGTCCCACTGTCGCGCACCACGCGCTGAATAATCGCCGCAACGCTTTTAATCACGGCATCGCCCGCTTCGTGGCCAAAGCGGTCGTTGATGAGCTTAAAGTGGTCGATATCAATCATCAGGCAGCTTAGCGGCTCCTGGCTGCGCATCGCGTGGCCCAACAGCGTCCCCAGCGTGTCGTCGAGATGGTGGCGGTTACGCAGCCCGGTGAGCGGGTCATAGAGCGCTTTTTCCAGCAGCGCGTCGCGCAGCCGCTGGTTGGCGAACGCCAGGCCGAGCGCCTCCGCCATCAGCTCGAGATAGGCGCGCCACGGGACGGTTTCCTCGCTGACATTCTGGAAAGACAGCAGGCCAATCGCCTCACCCTGCGCAATCAGCGGCACGCATAGCGTATGGTTAAGACAGGATCCCGGCAGATGGTAACAACCAATATCCGGTTCACCGTGCACCGGCGGATGGCTCTGCCCACGCCGCACGGCCCAGCATTCATCCGGATGGAAAGGCGTTGGCGCCCCCTGCGGAGAAAGCCATTCCGCCACGCAGCGCATTTGCCAGGGCTCCCGGTCAAGGATGAACAGCCGCCCGGACACGCCCGGCGCGATGTTTGGCGCGAACAGTTCCGCCACCTTAACCACATCGTCAAAATTCTCGCAGCCCTGGAGCCGTTGGGTCATACGCGCCAGCAGTTCGCGTATCGCCCAGCTGGCGTCGCGCTCCTTCTCCAGCCGCTGGCGTATCAGCCCGTTCTCGCGAAAAATGCGGATGGCCTGCGCCATATCGCCAATTTCATCAATCTGATTAAAGTTGGGCGGTTCGACGGCGTAATCCTGCGACGCCAGCCGGTGGATGACATCGCTCAGACGCTCGACGGGCCGGAGCACCCGGCGCTTCAGAATAAAGCCCAGCACAAACAGGAACAGCAGCGCCGTCAGCCCGACCATCACCTCAGACAGCGTACGCAGCGTGCGGGAAGCCTGGGTCGCATCATCAATAGCGTTGCGCGCGCGATTGTCGAGCAGCTGGCGAAAATGGTCGATACGCTCCTGCGCGCGATCCAGCTCCTGTTCATAAATCTTGCTGTACAGCAGCGCCATCGCATGTGAGGTGTCGCCCTGCGCCATGCTGTTGAGCGCCGTCTGCTGCTCGTCCTGGAGCGCATCCACAATCAGCACGCCTTCGTGCAGCAGGGCCAGCTCCTCCTCCGTCGCACCAGCATCCTTGAGTTTAGACAGCCGCTGTTCAACGTTTTTCAGCCGCGTTTCCCTCTGGCGATATTCCTTCAGCAGGTCCGGGTCTTTGCTGACCACATACAGCCGCGCAAGGTCGGACTGCGCCCAGGCATCGTTGTCCACTTCGTCGGTCAGTTGGTCAAACACCTGGCGCTGCGCCACCGCCTGGCGTTCGTGATTATCCGCGTTAGAGGCCATCAGCATGACAATGCCGGAGGCGATTGTCAGGCACACCGTCGCGCCGTAAGCCCAGTTTGTTATTGTGGCAATTCTCACCGGAGGGTTCCTTCTGCGACGAATAATGAATTAGCATCATTGAAATTATAGGAAACGCCCATTTTCACGTGGCAATAAAAAAGCGGCCATAGCCGCTTTTGTTATCGTCATCCCATTATGCTTCCGGGGGATTTTTGCCTTCCGCAATAAACTCTTCGTCCAGACCTTCAACGTTGCCCGCGTGGTCGCGCCCGGAAAACAGGTTCCAGCAGGCGAGGAACAGCGCGGCAATCAGCGGCCCAATCACAAAACCGTTAATACCGTAGATTTCCATACCGCCGATGGTGGTGATAAGAATCAGGTAATCCGGCATTTTGGTATCTTTGCCCACCAGCAGCGGGCGAAGAATATTGTCCACCAGCCCGACAATAATCACGAAGAAGCCAACGATAAACAGCCCCTGCCAAAGCTGCCCCGTGGAGAACAGGAAGATAGCCGCGGGCACCCAGATAATGGCCGATCCAACGGCAGGCACCAGCGAGAGAAACGCCATCAGCGCGCCCCACAGAACGCTGCCGTCGATATCAACAATGGCAAAGGCGATACCGCCGAGCGTCCCCTGCACCACCGCAACTACCGCCGTGCCCTTGACCGTGGCCCGCGTCACGCCAACAAATTTGGCAAACAGGTGCTGCTTCACGAAATCGGTCAGCGGCAGTGAATCCAGAATGCGGGTCACCAGATACGGGCCATCTTTGAGCAGGAAGAACAGCAGATAGAGCATGATACCGAAGCTGATGGCGAAACCGAACGTCCCCTTACCAATCAGAAACGCGCTGCCGGCAAGATACTGCCCGCCCTGCAGGGCCAATTCGGACAATTTTTTCTGGATCTGCGCCACATTATCCAGGTTGTGTTCGACCAGGAAGCCCCTCGCCCAGCGCGGCAGATGCGAGAAAATACTGGCGATCGTCTCCGGGAACCGCGCGTTGTTTTGCTGAAGCTTGGTGTACACCACGTTCAGCTCCAGCGCCAGCGACGACAGAATGGCCATCAGCGGGATAAAGACAATCAGGCAGATGATCACAATGGTCACCAGCGACGCCAGGCCATTGCGATCGCCCATCATGCTGCGCAGCTTATTTTTCACCGGGTTAAACACCACGGTAAGGATAGCCGCCCACAAAATGGCGGAGAAATAAGGTGAAAGGATATCGAAAAATGCCCAGGTAACGAGGGCCAGAATGAAAATGAAAAAGCCTTTGGTCAAGCCGTTAAATCGCATTGGTGCGTCCTGTTGCGGGAAATCTTTGTCGACTATAGGTGCGTTTGCCCCGATTTACCAGGTTAGCGCATCACCGACGCAACATGAAAATAGCTCATGTTCAATGAAATTAACTCGCTTTCTCTCCCCGTACGGCTCTGGCATAAATTACACCATGTTAACTTATTGACAACATGAAAACGGTTCACAGGCTCAGTTTTCACGTCAGAACTCAGGATGCAACGTCGCTATGAATACAGATTTCACCTTTGCCATTACGCGCAGCCGTTTTGATGAAAACTATAATCCGTCAGAAAACACGCGCATTACCACCAACTTTGCCAATCTGGCGCGGGGTGAGAACCGTCAGCAGAATTTACGCAATACGCTAATCATGATCGACAATCGCTTTAATACGTTAGCGCATTGGGATAATCCGCAAGGCGATCGTTATGCCGTCGAGCTGGATATCATTTCCGTAGAAATGAAGATTGCGGGCAGCGCTTTCCCGGCAATCGAGATCCTGCAAACCAATATTATTGATAAAAAGACCAACGAACGCATTGCGGGCCTCGCCGGCAACAACTTCTCGTCTTATGTGCGCGACTATGACTTTAGCGTCTTATTGTTAGGCCACAATAAAGACCGCGAGCAGTTTAGCCTGCCAGCACATTTTGGCGATCTGCACGGCAATATCTTCAAGCATTTCGTGCAGTCTGCAGAATACCGCGCGCAGTTTAAAAAGCCGCCGGTAATCTGCCTGAGCGTATCGAACAAAAACGCCTATCAGCGTACCGGCAACCAGCACCCGGTGCTCGGCATCGAATACCAGCAGCACGGAACGTCATTAACCGAAACGTACTTCAGCAAGATGGGCCTGCAGGTGCGCTACTTTATGCCCAAAAACAGCGCCGCCCCGCTGGCCTTCTTCTTTACCGGCGATTTGCTGGGCGATTACAGCGATCTTGAGCTGATTGGCACCATCGCCACCATGGAAACCTTCCAGAAGATTTATCGCCCGGAGATTTATAACGCCAACTCGGCGGCAGGCCTGCACTATCAGCCGAACCTGAGCCACGAGGATCATTCGTTAACCAAAATTGTTTACGACCGGGAAGAGCGCAGCCGTCTGGCGATTGAACAGGGCAAGTTTACCGAAGAGCATTTCATTAAACCGTACAAGAAAATTCTTGAGCAATGGTCTGCTAACTACGCACGTTAATTTAATCAAAATAAAGGTTATCTACTTATGAAAACATTGCTCCCGACTTCAACGGCTGGCAGCTTACCGAAACCGTCCTGGCTTGCGCAGCCGGAAACGCTGTGGTCGCCGTGGAAATTACAGAACGAAGAGCTGATTCTCGGCAAACAGGATGCGCTGCGTTTATCGCTGGACGACCAGCTGCGCGCGGGCATTGATATTGTCAGCGACGGCGAGCAAACCCGTCAGCACTTTGTTACCACGTTTATTGAGCACCTCAGCGGCGTGGATTTTGAAAAACGCGAAGTGGTGAAAATTCGTAATCGCTATGACGCCAGCGTGCCCACGGTGGTTGGCGCCGTCGAGCGTAAAAAACCGGTGTTCGTGGATGACGCGCGCTATTTACGTCAGCTCACCAAGCAGCCGATAAAATGGGCGCTGCCGGGGCCGATGACCATGATCGATACCCTTTACGACGCCCACTACAAAAGCCGCGAAAAGCTGGCGTGGGAATTTGCCAAAATCCTCAACCAGGAAGCCCGCGAGCTGGAAGCCGCCGGCGTCGATATTATCCAGTTTGACGAGCCGGCGTTTAACGTTTTCTTCGATGAGGTCAACGACTGGGGCATCGCAGCCTTAGAGCGGGCGATTGAAGGGCTGAAATGCGAAACGGCCGTGCACATCTGCTACGGCTACGGCATTAAAGCCAACACCGACTGGAAAAAGACGCTGGGCAGCGAGTGGCGTCAATACGAAGAAGCGTTTCCGAAGCTGCAGGCATCGAATATCGATATCATCTCGCTGGAGTGCCATAACTCCCGCGTACCGATGGATCTGCTGGCGCTGATTCGCGGCAAGAAGGTGATGGTCGGCGCAATTGATGTCGCCAACCACGCCGTCGAGACGCCGGAGGAAGTCGCCGATACCCTACGCAAAGCCCTGCAGTTCGTTGATGCCGATAAACTCTACCCATCAACCAACTGCGGCATGGCACCGCTGCCGCGCCACGTGGCCCAGGGCAAGCTGAATGCGCTCAGCGCGGGGGCGGAGATCATTCGCCGGGAACTGACGGCGAAATAACGTCACAAGACACAGGCGATCGCCAGGATCGCCTGTCAGTTACGCAGGCTACGCGTTCTGATACAGATCCCAGCGGTTGCCATACAGATCTTCAAACACCACCACCGTACCATACTCCTCCTCCCGCGGCGCTTCGCAAAAATGCACACCTTTGGCCTTCATCGCATGGTAATCGCGCCAGAAATCATCGGTCTGCAGAAACAGAAATACTCTCCCGCCGCACTGATTACCGATAAAACCCTGCTGCCGTTCGTTAGACGCGCGCGCCAGCAAAAGGTTACAGTCGCTTTCCGGGTTGGGTGATACCACCACCCAGCGTTTTCCCGGCTGCGGCGTATCTTCAATCAGCGTGAACCCCAGTTTGTCCGTGTAGTACTCAATCGCGCGGTCGTAGTCGTCAACCACAATGGCGATGTGCCCCAGGCACCTTTTTTGCGTTCTCATTCGCTGCTCCGTTCAGATTCATACGCCGTATACCCTACACGCTTTCAGGCATAAAAAAACCGCCGATAAATCGGCGGTTCTTCACATCATCAGCAGGAACATTACATCAGCGGCATCGCCATCTGCACAATGCTAATCAGCGGCTGCGGATAAATACCCAGCACCAGCACCAGCAGTGCGGAGATCAGCACCACGATACCGCCCGCGCTGTACTGCCAGTTAGACGGCGCATCGCGGCCCGGCTGCTGCGGCGCGCTGAGATACAGGCTGACGGCCACGCGCAGGTAGTAGTAAAGGCCAATCGCGGAACCAACGACTACCGCGCCGACCAGCCACCACAGGTGTGCCTGCACGCCGACGGCCAGTACGTAGAACTTACCGATAAAGCCAAGGGTCATCGGAATACCGGCCAGCGACAGCATCATCACCGTCATCACCGCCGCCAGAATCGGGCGATTCCAGAACAGGCCACGGTAGGAGTACAGCGAGTCAGCATCCGGGCCACGGTACGGGCTGGACATCAGGCTCACCACGCCGAAAGCGCCGAGGCTGCTGAACAGATAACCGGCCAGATACACGCCTACAGTTTCCATCGACATCTCGCCGCTGTGCAGCGCAATCAGCGCCACCAGCAGGTAGCCGAGGTGAGAGATAGACGAGTAGCCGAGCAGACGCTTGATGTTGGTCTGGCTGAGCGCCATCAGGTTACCGAAGATGATGGAAGCGAAGGCAATCAGGCCCAGCACCACGCGTACCGCTTCGCTGTCGCCGACCGGGGCGTACAGGAACAGACGCATCACCACGCCAAAAATGGCAATCTTGCTGGCGGTTGCCAGGAAGGTTGACACCGGCGCAGGGGCACCCTGATAGACGTCCGGCGTCCACAGGTGGAACGGCACCAGCGAGAGCTTGAAGCCCAGGCCCACGATCATCATGCCCAGCCCCGCCAGCAGCAGCGGTTCGTGCAGCATGTTATCACTGAGGCTCTTGCCGAGCGCCAGGAAGGAGAGATCGCCAGACTGCGCGTACAGCAGCGCCATACCGAACAGCAGGAAGGACGAAGCCGCCGCTGACAGAATGGTGTACTTGATGCTCGCTTCCAGAGAACGCTTCTGTCGGAAGGCATAGCCAATCAGGCCGAACAGCGGCAGTGAAATCAGCTCAATACCGAGGAACAGCGCCGCCAGGTGGTTGGCGTTCGCCAGCAGAATGCCGCCGAGCGCGGCAATCAGCACCAGCAGGTAGAACTCTTCCTTGTTATCGGTATAGCCCTCAAGCCACGGATAAGCGAACGTACAGGTGGCAAGGCTCGCCAGCAGCACCAGCCCGGTGTAGAGCATTGCGTAACCGTCAACGCGCATCAGCGGCGTGACGTCCATGGCGCCCGCCTGGCCAACAAACCAGAGCGAAACCAGCGCGGCGTTAAGCCCAATGACCGACAGCGTGGCATTGAGGAAGTGATTGCGTCGCCACGCAATGGAGAGCATCACAACCACCACCGTCAAGCCGACGATCAGCAGCGGTAACAGCGCGATCAGTTGTTGTGGAGTTATTGTCATGGCGAATTACGGCCTTGTAGTTGAAACAGAATTAACAAACCACTGCTGGATGTTGCTCATCGCAGAATGTGACGTGTCCAGAATAGGCTGCGGGTAGAAGCCCAGCAGAACCAGAAGCACGACCAGTAACAGAACGATAAACAGCTCGCGCAGCGACATCCCTGGCAGCTCTTTTGCCGCGATTTCGCTCTTCGCTTTGCCGAAGTATGCCCGGTGCAGCATCGCCAGCGAGTACACGGAGGCAAACACCAGACCGAAGGTAGAAATCACCGTAATCACCGGCACGACATGGTAGCTGCCGAACAGGATCATAAATTCACCGACGAAGTTACCGGTACCCGGCATCCCCAGCGTCGCCACCGCGAAGAACATCGACAGCGCCGGCAGCCACTTAATTTTGCCCCACAGGCCGCCCATCTGGCGCATGTCGCGGGTATGCAGACGTTCGTACAGCTGGCCGCACAGAATGAACAGACCGGCCGCAGACAGCCCGTGCGCGATCATCTGAATCACCGCCCCCTGGTACGCCAGCTGGCTACCGGTATAGATAGCAATCAGTACGAAGCCCATGTGGGAAACGGAGGTGTAGGCAATCAGGCGTTTAATGTCGTACTGGGTAAACGCCATCCACGCGCCGTAGAAGATACCGATCACACCCAGCCACATCGCGATAGGCGCGAACTCGGCGGAGGCGTTCGGGAACAGCGGCAGCGCAAAGCGCAGCAGACCGTAGGCCGCGGTTTTCAGCAGAATCCCCGCCAGGTCAACGGAACCCGCGGTCGGTGCCTGAGAGTGCGCGTCCGGCAGCCAGCCGTGCAGCGGCACAACCGGCATTTTCACCGCGAAGGCGATGAAGAAGCCGAGCATCAGCAGGTATTCCACGCCGTGCGACATTGGGGTTTTCAGCAGGTCCTGATAGTTGAAGGTCCACACGCCGGTCGCGTTATGGTGCACGAACACCAGCGCCAGGATGGCAATCAGCATCACCAGACCGCTCGCTTGGGTATAGATGAAGAACTTGGTGGCCGCCGTGATACGCGTTTTACCGTCAGAGGCTTTATGCCCCCACAGCGCGATCAGGAAGTACATCGGCACCAGCATCATCTCCCAGAAGAAGAAGAACAGGAACATGTCGATGGCGAGGAACACGCCGATTACGCCGCCCAGGATCCACATCAGGTTGAGGTGGAAGAAGCCCTGGTATTTTTCGATTTCGCGCCAGGAACAGAGCACCGCCAGCACGCCGAGCAGGCCGGTCAGCACCACCATCAGCAGCGACAGACCGTCGATAGCCAGATGGATAGTAATGCCAAAGCGCGGGATCCACGGCAGAATAAACTCAGACTGCCACTGCGGCAGACCGGCGGATTGCGTGAGTGAGTAGCCGCCCTGCAGCCACAGCTGCAGGCCAAGCGCGAGCGTCAGTCCCATGGTGACCAGCGCAATCCAGCGCGGCATCTTCACGCCGAAGCGTTCGGTCTGCCAGCAGAGAAAACCGCCGATAAAGGGAATCAGTATTAGCCAGGGTAATAACATGGCAGTTCATTTCCTTATTCATCTATCCGGTAGCGCATCGCCCGCCGGAACAGGAAAACAGCACGACATTTTCATGGGGAGGAAAATCCTCCCCAACGAATTAACGCAACACCATCAACAGCGCCAGCACCACGACGGCACCAATGCTCATTGACGCGACATACCAGCGCAGATAGCCGTTCGCACTCAGCACCAGACCTTTACCCGCCAGGCGAGAAAGGATGGCCGGAATGTTCATCAGCGCATTCAGCGGGTCACTCTTCAGCAGCCAGGCGATGCCCAGGAACGGTTTCACAAACACTTTGTCGTACAACCAGTCAAAGCCCCAGGCGTTGTACCACCAGGTGCCCAACAGACGGCCCGGCGCGCTGTTGGCAATCGCGGTGACCAGGCTACGTTGGCCCAGCCACAGCCATGCGGCAATCAGGATACCGGCAATCGCCACCACGCCGGAGGTGATTTCCAGCGTCAGCACGCGGCCATGTTCCAGCTCGGTCGTGGCCGGCAATACGCCGTGCAGCGGCGGCACAATCAGTGCGCCAATAAAGGTCGACAGGATCATCAGCACAATCAGCGGCAGATGATGGGTAATCCCCTTCCCTGCGTGCGCGTGGATCTGCTCTTTACCGTGGAAGACGATGAAGATCATACGGAAGGTATAGAGCGAGGTCATGAATGCACCGACCAGGCCCGCAACCATCAGATTGATATGACCGTTGGCCATCGCACCGGCGAGGATTTCGTCTTTACTGAAGAAGCCCGCGGTAATCAGCGGCAGCGCGGAGAGCGCGGCACCACCGACCAGGAAGCAGGCATACACCAGCGGAATCGACTTACGCAGGCCACCCATCTTGAAGATGTTCTGTTCGTGATGGCAGGCCAGAATCACCGAGCCGGACGCCAGGAACAGTAGCGCTTTGAAGAACGCGTGAGTCATCAGATGGAAAATCGCCGCATCCCACGCCTGTACGCCAAGCGCCAGGAACATGTAGCCAATCTGGCTCATGGTGGAGTAGGCCAGCACGCGTTTGATATCGGTCTGCACCAGCGCGGCAAAGCCCGCCAGCACCAGGGTAATCGCCCCGACAATCCCGACCAGATGCAGCACTTCCGGCGTCAGCAGGAACAGACCGTGAGTACGGGCAATCAGGTACACGCCCGCGGTCACCATGGTCGCTGCGTGGATCAGCGCAGAAACCGGCGTTGGGCCCGCCATCGCATCCGCAAGCCAGGTCTGCAGCGGCAGCTGCGCGGATTTACCGACCGCACCGCCCAGCAGCATCAGGGTTGCCCACATCAGCATGTCGTTGCCTGCGGCAAAGTGCGCCGGCGCCAGTTCAACCATTTCGCGGAAGTTCAGCGTGCCCAGCTCGTTGTAGAGAATGAACAGCGCGAACGCCAGGAAGACGTCACCGACGCGGGTGACAACGAAGGCTTTCATCGCCGCAGCGCCGTTCTTCGGATCGGTGTAGTAGAAACCGATCAGCAGATAGGAGCACAGGCCCACGCCTTCCCAGCCTAAGTACATCAGCAGCAGGTTATCGGACAGCACCAGGACAACCATGCTGGCGATAAACAGGTTGGTGTAGGCGAAGAAGCGGGAGTAGCCCTCTTCACCGCGCATATACCAGGAGGCGAACATGTGGATCAGGAAGCCCACGCCGGTAACCACGGAAAGCATGGTCAGCGACAGGCCGTCCAGCACCAGGCTGAAGCCAATGTTAAAGTCGCCGACGGACATCCACGTCCACAGCGGCAGGCTGAACGCCTGCTTGCCGTTGGCAAAGAAGTCTACCCCGACAAAGGCGGTCACCAGCGCGGCCAGGCCAATCGACCCGACGCCAACGGTGGCGGAGAGGTTTTCCGACCAGCGCCCGCGGGAGAAAGCCAGCAGCACAAAGCCAATCAATGGCAAAATAATGGTTAAGGCAAGCATGTTCATCCGCGCAACTCACTTACTGAATCGATGTTCAGGTTCTGGCGGCGACGATGGAGCTGCAGCAGCAGCGCCAGGCCAATACTCGCTTCCGCAGCCGCGAGGGTAATGGCGAGGATATACATCACCTGACCGTCGGTCTGGCCCCAGTAGCTGCCGGCGACCACGAAGGCCAGCGCGGCGGCGTTAATCATGATTTCCAGCCCAATCAGCATAAACAGCAGGTTGCGACGGATAACCAGACCGGTTAAACCCAGCACGAATAAAATCGCCGCGAGGATCAGCCCATGTTGTAAAGGAATCATGCGTGTTCCTCCGTTTTCCTTTTCGCGCTATCGTTCGAACGATTGCTCAGCACTTCGCCTGCGCGATCTTCACGACCGATATGGAAGGCCACAACCAGGCCCGCCAGCAGCAGCATCGACGCCAGTTCCACCGCCAGTACGTACGGCCCGAACAGCGCAATACCGACGTCTTTCGCGCTGATGGCGTTGCCATCAATGCCCTGGTCATTCAGGCCGAGGATGGCGTACACCATCACAGCCAGCAGCACGGCGGAAAGAATCGCCGGGCCAATCCAGATTTGCGGCTTCAGCCACTGACGTTCCTGAGCGATTTCCGCACCGCCCAGGTTCAGCATCATCACCACGAAGACGAACAGCACCATGATGGCGCCCGCGTAAACGATGATCTCCAGCGCACCGGCGAAATACGCCCCCAGCGAGAAGAACACCCCGGCAATCGCCAGCAGCGAGATAATCAGATACAGCAGCGCGTGTACCGGGTTAGTGTGCGTAATCACTCGCAGCGTCGCGAGGACAGCAACAAGGCCACAGATATAAAAAGCGAATTCCATTGCCCCTCTCCTTACGGTAACAGGCTCTTGACGTCGATAGGCTTGGCTTCGTTCTCTGCTTCGCCTTTATCTTTGCCGTCGATTGCCATACCCGCCATCCGGTAGAAGTTATATTCCGGGTATTTGCCCGGACCGGAAATCAGCAGATCCTCTTTTTCGTACACCAGATCCTGACGCTTGTATTCGCCCAGTTCAAAATCCGGGGTCAACTGAATCGCCGTGGTCGGGCACGCTTCTTCGCACAGGCCGCAGAAAATGCAGCGTGAGAAGTTGATGCGGAAAAACTCCGGATACCAGCGACCGTCTTTGGTCTCCGCTTTTTGCAGAGAGATACAGCCTACCGGGCAGGCTACCGCACACAGGTTACAGGCAACGCAGCGCTCTTCGCCGTCCGGATCGCGCGTCAGCACGATACGGCCACGGTAGCGCGGCGGCAGGTAGACCGGCTCTTCCGGGTACATTTGCGTTTCGCGTTTGGCGAACGCATGCAGGCCGATCATCCAGATACTGCGTACCTGGGTGCCGAAGCCTACGATTAATTCTTTTAAGGTCATGGTCTATAGCCCCTTATGGCTGCTGCCAGAGAATGACAGCCGCCGTTACCAGCAAGTTGATGAGCGTCAGCGGCAGGCACACTTTCCAGCCGAAGGACATTACCTGGTCATAACGAGGACGCGGTAACGACGCACGAATCAAAATGAACATCATCATAAAGAACGCGGTTTTCAGCGCGAACCAGATGAATGGCGGTAAGAACGGGCCTTGCCAGCCACCGAAGAACAGCGTCACGATCAGCGCTGACACGGTGACGATACCGATGTATTCGCCTACGAAGAACAGACCGAATTTCATACCGGAATATTCAATGTGATAGCCATCGGCCAGCTCCTGCTCGGCTTCCGGTTGGTCAAACGGGTGACGGTGACACACCGCCACGCCCGCAATCGCAAAGGTAATGAAGCCGAAGAACTGAGGAATGACGTTCCACAGGTGCGCCTGGTTATTGACGATGTCGGTCATGTTGAATGAACCGGCCTGCGCCACTACGCCCATCAGAGACAGGCCCAGGAACACTTCGTAGCTCAGGGTCTGCGCAGACGCACGCATCGCACCCAGCAGGGAGTATTTGTTGTTGCTCGACCAACCGGCGAACAGCACCGCGTAGACCGCCAGACCCGCCATCATCAGGAAGAACAGAATCCCGATGTTCAGGTCGGCGACCACCCAGCTTGGGCTGACCGGCACAATGGCGAAGGCCAGCAGCAGCGAGGTGAAGGCGATAACCGGTGCCAGCGTAAAGATCATACGGTCCGTAAATTTCGGGACCCAGTCCTCTTTAAAGAACATTTTGATCATATCGGCAACGAGCTGGAGCGAACCGCCCCAGCCTACGCGGTTTGGCCCGTAGCGGTTCTGGAACAGGCCCAGAAGGCGACGTTCGCCAAAGCTCATGAACGCCCCGCAGGTGACAACCACCAGCAGAATCACCACGGCTTTAACGATGCTGAGGAGGATCTCAATCAGATCCGGCGTTAACCAACTCATGCTTTTGCCTCCTGCAGATTATCAAGGCGCCCGCCCGCCATCACCGGCGCAATGCCCGGCATGCCCATCGGCAGACCGACCTGCCCCGCCGCCAGACCTTCAGAAATAATCAGCGGCAGGCTGATTGTCTGTCCGTCATAGCTAAAGGCAATGCGTGCGCCCGCGTTGACGCCAAGCTTCGCGGCGTCCGCCGGGTTAAGCTTGATGTACGGCTGCGGCATGCGGCTCTGGAAGACCGGAGAACGCTGGGACATTTCGTCACTACCGAACAGATGGTAGTAAGGTGCAATACGCCAGCTGCCTTCCTGCGCCTGGAAACTTTCCGGCACGGCGCTGAAGAACGCCAGACCGCTTTCGGAAGCTTCAATCAGACGTACGCCCGGGTCGCCGTGGCGCAGTTTACCGCCCACTTCAGCCTGGAACTTGTTCCATGCCTGCGGGGAGTTCCAGCCCGGTGCCCATGCGAATGGGATCTGCGAGCGCGGCGCGCCCGGCTGGTTGTTCCCTTCCATCGAGAAGGCGAACATGGTGTCTTTATCCTGCGGCTGACGCGGTTCGTGCACGCTGATGTTTGCGCGCATTGCCGTACGACCGCTGTAGCGGTGCGGTTCACGCGCCAGCTTCTGACCGCGAATACGGAAGCTTGCGTCCGGCGCGGCGTCTTTAATACCCGCCAGCTGAGGCAGCTTTTCCACCACCGCATCGATCACGTGGTCGAGCTGCGTCCAGTCCACTTCGCGGCTCTGCACGGTGCTGTGCAGCGAGTGCAGCCAGCGCCAGCTTTCCAGCATCACGGTTTTGCTGTCGTAGTACGCCGGGTCATACACCTGGAAGAAGCGCTGCGCGCGGCCTTCGTTGTTGATGACCGTACCGTCGCTTTCCGCGAAGCTTGCTGCGGAGAGCACCAGGTGCGCTTTATCCATAATCGCGGTGCGCTGATGGTCAATGACCATCACCAGCGGCGCTTTAGAAAGCGCAGCGTCAACGCGCGCAGCGGAAGCATGGCGGTGCAGATCGTTCTCCAGCACCACTACCGCATCGGCTGCGCCGGACTCCAGCTCGCTCAACGCCGCTTCCAGAGAACCGCCGCCAATCATGCCCAGACCGATGCTGTTCACCGCGCGGGCAATCATGGTAACCCCCACGTCGGCGCCGCGGCCTTTCAGCGCTTTAGCCACGTTGGCTGCGGCCTGAATAATTTCCGCGCTTCCGGCGTTGGTACCGGAAATAATCAGCGGTTTCTTCGCTCCCGCCAGCGCCTGCACGATCACGTCGATCTTGCCCTGCAGATCGCGATCCAGACCTTCAACGGCCGGGGCGCTGTTATCCAGCGCGTGCGCGATAGCAAAGCCCAGGCGCGCCTGGTCTTCCACCGGTGCGCGATAGGTCCACGCCGCAATGTCATCCAGACGAGTATCGTCAACGTTGGTCACAAACAGCGGATGTTTTGCGCGCTGGCCAATGTTGAGGATGGCCGCAATCTGCCAGTCAGCCACTTTTTGCGCTGCCGCCATTTCACGCGCTTTACCTTTGACCGCCTGGCGAACCGCCAGCGCTGCGCGCGCGCCGGTCTGGGTTAAATCTTCACCCAACACCAGCACCGCATCATACGTTTCAATTTCGCGCAGCGCCGGGGTATGAATACCGCCTTCGCGCAGCACTTTCAGTACCAGCTGCAGACGTTCCTGCTCGCTCTGGGCAATACCGGTATAGAAGTTTTCCGCTCCAACCAGCTCGCGCAGCGCGAAGTTGCTTTCGATGCTGGCGCGCGGGGAGCCGATACCGATAACCTTTTTCGACTGGCGCAGAATATCCGCCGCACCCTGCATCGCCTGTTCGGCGTTGAGCATAATCAGGTCATCGCCACGGCGCTGAACCGGCTGACGCGGACGGTCTTTCAGGTTCACATAGCCATAGCCGAAACGACCGCGATCGCACAGGAAGTAGTGGTTCACGGTGCCGTTGTAGCGGTTTTCGATACGACGCAGTTCGCCGTAGCGTTCGCCCGGGCTGGTGTTACAGCCCAACGAGCACTGCTGGCAGATGCTTGGCGCAAACTGCATGTCCCACTTACGGTTGTAGCGCTCGGAGTGGGTTTTATCGGTAAATACGCCGGTCGGGCAAATTTCGACCAGGTTACCGGAGAATTCGCTCTCCAGGGTGCCGTCTTCCGGACGCCCGAAGTAGACGTTGTCGTGCGCGCCGTAGACGCCCAGATCGGTGCCGTCAGCGTAGTCTTTGTAGTAACGCACGCAGCGGTAACAGGCGATGCAGCGGTTCATTTCGTGAGAGATGAACGGCCCCAGGTCCTGGTTACGGTGGGTACGTTTCGTAAAGCGATAGCGACGGAAGCTATGGCCGGTCATCACGGTCATATCCTGGAGGTGGCAGTTGCCGCCCTCTTCACAGACCGGACAGTCGTGCGGGTGGTTGGTCATCAGCCACTCCACCACGCTTTCACGGAACTGCTTCGCTTCTGCGTCGTCGATAGAAATAAAGGTGCCGTCAGATGCCGGCGTCATGCAGGACATCACCAGGCGACCACGCGTGTCTTCCGCGTTTTGATATTGCTTCACCGCACACTGGCGGCAAGCACCGACGCTGCCCAGCGCCGGGTGCCAGCAAAAGTATGGAATATCAAGGCCCAGAGAGAGACATGCCTGTAACAGGTTGTCCGCTCCGTTAACCTCGTATTCTTTGCCGTCTACATGAATCGTAGCCATTAGCGTGCTTCCAAAATAAATAAATCTTTAGATTACCAGCGCGTCTTAAGCAGGTTCGGCTGAATCCCGTTGATTGCATGGGTATTGCTGAACTGCTGCTTAATGCCTGCCTCGAATTCGTCGCGGAAATACTTAATGGCGCTCTGCAGCGGCTCAACCGCACCAGGCGCATGCGCGCAGAAGGTTTTACCCGGCCCTAAGAATCGACACAGTTGCTCAAGCGTCTCGATATCGCCAGGCTGGCCTTCACCCTTTTCAAGGGCGCGCAGAATTTTCACGCTCCACGGCAGGCCGTCGCGGCACGGCGTACACCAACCGCAGGACTCACGGGCGAAGAACTCTTCCAGGTTACGCACCAGCGACACCATGCCAATCTCGTGGTCGACGGCCATCGCCAGCGCCGTCCCCAGACGGCTGCCCGCTTTACCGATGCTTTCGAATTCCATCGGCAGGTCAAGGTGCGCTTCGGTCAGGAAGTCGGTCCCCGCGCCGCCTGGCTGCCAGGCTTTGAACTTCAGGCCATCGCGCATGCCGCCCGCGTAGTCTTCGAGAATTTCACGCGCCGTCGTGCCGAACGGCAGCTCCCACAGCCCCGGGTTTTTCACGCGGCCGGAGAAGCCCATCAGCTTGGTACCGGCATCTTTGCTTTTCGAGATGTTCTGGTACCACTCGACGCCGTTAGCCAGAATCGCCGGAACGTTACACAGCGTTTCGACGTTGTTGACGCAGGTCGGTTTGCCCCATACGCCGGAGCTTGCCGGGAACGGCGGCTTGGAGCGCGGGTTGGCGCGGCGGCCTTCGAGGGAGTTAATCAGCGCGGTTTCTTCACCGCAGATATAACGCCCGGCGCCGGTGTGCACGAACAGCTCGAAGTCAAAGCCGGTGCCGAGAATGTTCTTCCCGAGCAGGCCCGCTTCGGTGGCTTCCGCAATGGCACTACGCAGATGCTGCGCCGCTTCAATATATTCCCCACGCAGGAAGATGTAGCCGCGGTACGCCTTCAGGGCAAACGCGGAGATCAGCATGCCTTCCACCAGCAGGTGCGGCAGCTGTTCCATCAGCAGGCGGTCTTTGTAGGTACCCGGCTCCATTTCATCGGCGTTACACAGCAGGTAACGGATATTCATGGATTCGTCTTTCGGCATCAGGCTCCACTTCAGACCGGTGGAAAAGCCCGCGCCGCCGCGCCCTTTCAGGCCAGCGTCTTTTACCTGGTTGACGATCTCGTCCGGCGCCATCCCGGTGAGCGCTTTTCGCGCCCCGGCATAGCCGTTTTTCGCCTGATACTCTTCCAGCCACACCGGCTGCTTGTCGTCACGAAGACGCCAGGTCAGCGGATGGGTTTCGGGAGTCAGAATAATATTCTTCATTATTTATACTGCTCCAGCAGGTCAGGAATGGCTTCCGGCGTCAGATGGCTGTGAGTGTCCTCATCAATCATCATGGTCGGCCCCTTGTCGCAGTTGCCCAGGCAGCAGGTCGGCAGCAGCGTGAAGCGACCATCAAAGGTGGTTTGACCCGGTTTGATGTTCAGCTTCTTCTCGATTGCCGCCTGAATACCCTGGTAACCGGTAATGTGGCACACCACGCTGTCGCAGTAGCGAATCACGTGACGACCGACCGGCTGGCGGAAAATCTGGCTGTAGAACGTCGCCACGCCTTCGACGTCGCTCGCCGGAATACCCAGCACGTCGGCAATAGCGTAAATGGCGCCGTCCGGTACCCAGCCGCGCTGTTTCTGAACGATTTTCAGCGCTTCAATGGACGCCGCACGCGGGTCTTCGTAGTGGTGCTTCTCGTGCTCAATGGCTTCACGCTCTGCCGCACTCAGCTCAAAAGCCTCGGTTTGTGGTTGTTGATTCTCGTGCATAATTAGCGGTCCACGTCTGACATAACAAAATCAATACTACCCAGGTAGACGATAAGGTCTGATACCAGGCTGCCACGGATCGCCGACGGAATCTGCTGCAAGTGCGCATAGCTCGGCGTACGGATACGGGTGCGGTAGCTCATGGTGCTGCCGTCGCTGGTCAGGTAGTAACTGTTAATACCCTTGGTCGCTTCCACCATCTGGAAGGACTCCTGCGCCGGCATAACCGGGCCCCAGGAAACCTGCAGGAAGTGGGTGATCAGGGTTTCAATGTGCTGCAGCGTGCGCTCTTTCGGCGGCGGCGTGGTCAGCGGGTGATCCGCTTTGAACGGGCCTTCCGGCATGTTGTCGAGGCACTGCTGAAGAATGCGCAGACTCTGGCGCAGCTCTTCCACTTTCAGCATCACGCGGGTGTAGCAGTCAGAAACGCCACCGCCGGTCGGGATTTCAAAGTCGAAGTTTTCATAGCCAGAATACGGACGCCATTTACGCACGTCGAAGCCGATACCGGTGGCGCGCAGGCCAGCACCGGTGGTGCCCCACTCCAGCGCTTCTTTTGCGGTATAAGCCGCAACGCCGACGGAGCGGCCTTTCAGAATGGTGTTACGCAGCGCGGCTTTCTCGTAGGAGTCCAGACGCTTCGGCATCCACTCGAGGAATTCACGCAGCAGACGATCCCAGCCGCGCGGCAGGTCGTGCGCCACGCCGCCGATACGGAACCAGGCCGGGTGCATACGGAAACCGGTAATCGCTTCGACCAGATCATAGATTTTCTGACGGTCGGTAAAGGCGAAGAAGACCGGCGTCATCGCGCCGACGTCCTGAATAAACGTCGAAATGTACAGCAGGTGGCTGTTGATGCGGAACAGTTCGGAGAGCATCACGCGAATAACGTTTACGCGGTCCGGCACGGTGATCCCGGCCAGTTTTTCTACCGTCAGCACGTACGGCATTTCGTTCACGCAGCCGCCGAGGTACTCGATACGGTCGGTGTACGGAATGTAGCTGTGCCAGGACTGACGCTCGCCCATCTTCTCGGCACCACGGTGGTGATAGCCGATGTCCGGTACGCAGTCGACAATCTCTTCGCCATCAAGCTGCAGAATAATACGGAATGCACCGTGCGCAGACGGGTGGTTCGGGCCGAGGTTGAGGAACATGAAGTCCTCGTTTTCGGTCCCGCGCTTCATGCCCCACTCTTCCGGTTTGAAGGTCAGCGCTTCCATTTCCAGATCCTGCTTGGCTTTGGTCAGCTCAAACGGGTCGAATTCGGTGGCGCGCGCCGGGTAGTCTTTACGCAGCGGGTGGCCTTCCCAGGTCGACGGCATCATGATGCGGCGCAGGTTAGGGTGGCCGTTGAAGGTAATGCCGAACATTTCCCAGGTTTCACGCTCGTACCAGTTGGCGTTCGGGAAAAGTTTGGTCAGCGTTGGCACGTTCAGGTCGTTTTCAGACAAAGCCACCTTGAGCATGATATCGCGATTGCGGTCTATTGAGATCAGGTGGTAGAAAACGGAAAAGTCCGCGGCCGGTAAACCGTCGCGGTGGGTACGTAAGCGTTCATCCATGCCGTGCAGGTCAAACAGCATCACATAAGGCTTCGGCAACTTCTTGAGGAAGTCGACGATCTCCAGCAGCTGCTCGCGCTTAACCCAAACGACAGGAACCCCGGTGCGGGTGGCCTGAACGGTAAATGCATCCGGCCCAAAACGGTTGCGCAGTTCGCCGATGACCGGATCATCAAGGTGATCGCGGGTTTGCCATGCGGCCGCTTCTTGCGCGGTTAAATCGGTCATATTGTTCACCATTGCAAAAGGTCCGTGGTGACTGCCGGAGGTGGCCTTCGCGCTGTTGTATGTTGATTTGCGAAGTCAAAAGATGCCACCGCCCGCAGGCGCAAATTAAATCTCGTCTGGCGTGCGCAGATTCGTCACTGCAATGCGTTCGCCGCGTTTACGCTCGCGTTCCGACTGCATATTGGCGCGGTACACGCCCTGATCGCCAACGACCCATGACAGCGGGCGACGTTCTTTACCGATGGACTCCTGCAACAGCATCAGCGCCTGCATATAGGCTTCTGGACGCGGCGGGCAGCCCGGAATATACACGTCAACCGGGATAAACTTATCGACGCCTTGCACCACGGAATAGATATCGTACATGCCGCCGGAGTTGGCGCAGGCACCCATCGAGATAACCCACTTCGGTTCCAGCATCTGGTCATACAGGCGCTGAATGACCGGGGCCATTTTGGTAAAGCAGGTACCGGCCACCACCATCAGGTCAGCCTGACGCGGGGAAGCGCGCAGTACTTCCGCACCAAAACGCGCAACGTCATGCACCGCAGTGAATGACGTCACCATTTCTACGTAGCAGCAAGAAAGGCCGAAGTTGTAGGGCCAGATTGAGTTCTTACGACCCCAGTTGACCATGTCGTGCAGCGCGTGTTCGAGTTTCCCCATGTACACGCTTTTGTTCACCTCTTGCTCCAGGGGGTCGGTCACGATCTCCTGCTTTTGCAGAGGGTAACGGTCGTTCTCACCGTTAGGATCTATGCGGGTGAGCGTATAATCCATCTTATTGCCTCGCTTTTACTGCGTATTACGGTTAGTGACGCTGTCGTTTTCCGGGTTTACCAGCGTGCGGCGAGAACGCGCAGGCGTCCAATCGAGCGCGCCAATGCGAACGAGGTAAACCAGACCGGCCAGCAGCACAAATATGAAAATGGCGGCTTCGATAAAGCCAACCCAACCGCTCTCGCGAATGGACGTTGACCAGGCGTACAGGTAAAGCGCTTCGACGTCGAAGATGACGAAGAACATGGCGACCAGATAGAACTTGGCCGACAGGCGCAGTCGTGCGGAGCCAACGGAGTCGATGCCCGATTCAAACGGGGTGTTTTTGCTACGCGCGCGCGCGCGACCGCCAAGGTACCAGCCGCCGATGAGCATCAGGCAGCAGAGGCCAATGGCAATGATCAGAAAGATAGCGAATGCCCAGTGATGAGCGATGATTTCAGTGGATGTTGACATACGCAAAGCTTACCAAATTAGTAGCTTACCCTGCTCTGCTCTTACCGGCAGATGGACGCTACATCGATTCATGGGGAGGATTAAAAAACCTACAAACAGCCCAATTGGAACGCCAGACCGCAAAATGTTGAGGTTTTTTACTCCTTTCTATAACCTTTTGTCAACTTTAACAAAAGTTTCCTCACATTAATTTACATCAAAGTCATTTCATTAACATTACGTGCCCTTTGATTCTATTCACCTCAGTAGACCTTAAGGTTTATCGGTTGGTGAATCGTGTCCGTTTTGTAGCAATGACAGGAATTACCCCTCTATTTTGACAGGAATTACTAACGATTCCTCCCCCCCATGAGGGGTATTTTCTTGATCTAAGACACGCTTTTGTTAATTCGCCCTGTAAAACGGCAACAATCTATCCGTTTTTTTAACATTAGCAGGAGATATGGCATTGCGTTTGCCATGGGTAGGTATGAATAGAAAAATAATTCTAATTACATGATTATTATCACATTAATAAATTTATTTTTTCGGTCCTGGCGAAAAAACGCAAAAAAAGAACCGCAAACTGGTTTTATATCGTCTACGATTCTTTTTTGCACTTACATTTTGTTACTACTTTTCAACCGGAATGTTAATCAATGTCCCTTTCAAATATAAGGGGATTATCTCCCTCTTCCGGCGTATACACACCCGTCTGTGGCCAGGCGTCGTGCCGCGGTTCTTGCGACTCAAAAATCATCTGCGCTAGCTCGTTGCCGCTTTCCGCGTTATAGCTCAGCATGTATTCGGTTTCCGGCAGATCCGGCATCCCTTCCCCTTTCCCCAACGCGCGCAGATCGGGGCTCATCATTTCTACCGGGCGCGCCGTCACGCCAAGCCCAGCCTTCACCGCCGCGCGAACGGCCGAGAGCGACGACGCAACGTAGGCTAAACGCCACGGCATTCCGGCGGCATCAAGCGTCTTGAGGATGGTGTCGCGGAACGGGCTTGGATCGTCGAGCAGCACCAGAGGCATCGGCTCTTCGGGGCGCAGCGTAAACTCCGCAGCACAGTACCAAAGCGTAGGCGAGGTCCGCAGTACCGTCGAGGCAAAACCTTCCAGCGGGTGCGACGTTAACGCCAGGTCCACTTCTTGATTCTTAAGCATATCGGCCATCACGCAGTGACGTTTTACCCGCACGTCAAGCGCCAGCTTAGGATACGCCGAGCTAATGCGGTTTAATAAAAACGGCAGAATGGTGTCCGCAGATTCGTCGGATGACCCCAGCGTCAGTTGACCCTGTAGCGGGTTAAACATTAGCGACGTGCATGCTTCATCGTTAAATCGCAGAATTTTTCGCGCATAGCCCAGCAGTTGAATACCGTGCTCCGTTAACAGCTTATTTCGCCCATGACGGGCAAAAAGCTCCTTTCCTACCAGCTGCTCCAGGCGCTGCATCTGCTGGCTTACGGCGGATTGGGTACGGCACACCGCGGCAGCAGCGGCGGCAAAGGTGCTCAGATCGGCAACAGCAACAAAGGTTCTCAGCAGATCGAGGTCGAGATTCAGTATCGGACGATTAGCATTTATCATATTAATCCACTTACAGGTGCGGAAACCGACCTGCCTTATTGATGCTGCACTCAAAAATTTCAGGCTAATCCTTTAAACATCTTTCACCAATCTCTGACGAATGACTGCCCGACGAGTGTCAGTATTAAGGAAGGTGCGAACAAGTCCCTGATATGAGATCATGTTTGTCATCTGGAGCCATGGAACAGGGTTCATCATGAGTCATCAACTCACCTTCGCCGACAGTGAATTCAGCAGTAAGCGCCGTCAGACCAGAAAAGAGATTTTCTTGTCCCGCATGGAGCAGATTCTGCCATGGCAAAACATGGTGGAAGTCATCGAGCCGTTTTACCCCAAGGCTGGTAATGGCCGGCGACCTTATCCGCTGGAAACCATGCTACGCATTCACTGCATGCAGCATTGGTACAACCTGAGCGATGGCGCGATGGAAGATGCTCTGTACGAAATCGCCTCCATGCGTCTGTTTGCCCGGTTATCCCTGGATAGCGCCTTGCCTGACCGCACCACCATCATGAATTTCCGCCACCTGCTGGAGCAGCATCAACTGGCCCGCCAATTGTTCAAGACCATCAATCGCTGGCTGGCCGAAGCAGGCGTCATGATGACTCAAGGCACCTTGGTCGATGCCACCATCATTGAGGCACCCAGCTCGACCAAGAACAAAGAGCAGCAACGCGATCCGGAGATGCATCAGACCAAGAAAGGCAATCAGTGGCACTTTGGCATGAAGGCCCACATTGGTGTCGATGCCAAGAGTGGCCTGACCCACAGCCTGGTCACCACCGCGGCCAACGAGCATGACCTCAATCAGCTGGGTAATCTGCTTCATGGAGAGGAGCAATTTGTCTCAGCCGATGCCGGCTACCAAGGGGCGCCACAGCGCGAGGAGCTGGCCGAGGTGGATGTGGACTGGCTGATCGCCGAGCGCCCCGGCAAGGTAAGAACCTTGAAACAGCATCCACGCAAGAACAAAACGGCCATCAACATCGAATACATGAAAGCCAGCATCCGGGCCAAGGTGGAGCACCCATTTCGCATCATCAAGCGACAGTTCGGCTTCGTGAAAGCCAGATACAAGGGGTTGCTGAAAAACGATAACCAACTGGCGATGTTATTCACGCTGGCCAACCTGTTTCGGGCGGACCAAATGATACGTCAGTGGGAGAGATCTCACTAAAAACTGGGAATAACGCCTTAAATGGCGAAGAAACGGTCTAAATAGGCTGATTCAAGGCATTTACGGGAGAAAAAATCGGCTCAAACATGAAGAAATGAAATGGCTGAGTCAGCCGAGAAGAATTTCCCCGCTTATTCGCACCTTCCCTAACAAATCACATTCATTACTTTTCAAAATATAAAAAAATATTAATCTTTGCGAAGAGTCACCATTAACATCAGCTTCACAAAAATGGGTATCATGCCTAATCCTTATTTGCTGAGATTTTATTTAAAATTAAAATCGTTGAAGGATGATTAAAGTATATCCAGGCAAATGAATCTTAAGCTAAATCATTTCTTTTTTATCAGACGTAAACACCACACCTAGACCAGATAGCGGTAGATTGAACTGCAAAGCAATAAATTAACAAAAGATCGCACAAAGAGACACGTCATTCCTTAGTAAAAAACATTGTCCCGGCATCAAGGAATGAACGAAATCTTCTACTGCTAACCCTTCAAAACGACGGGGATGGGGAGTACATTGTTCGGTGCTGACTTCCACGGCAGGGAGTGGCGATAACAGCTAAAAAGGTCAAAGATTCATGTCCCCCATCGAAAAATCCAGCAAGTTAGACAACGTTTGTTACGACATTCGTGGCCCGGTTCTTAAAGAGGCCAAACGCCTTGAAGAAGAAGGCAACAAGGTTCTTAAACTGAATATCGGCAACCCGGCTCCTTTCGGGTTTGACGCGCCGGATGAAATTCTGGTCGACGTGATCCGCAACCTGCCGACGGCGCAGGGCTACTGCGACTCCAAAGGCCTTTACTCCGCGCGTAAAGCGATCATGCAGCACTACCAGGCGCGCGGCATGCGCGACGTGACGGTAGAAGATATTTACATTGGCAACGGCGTTTCCGAGCTTATCGTGCAGGCCATGCAGGCGCTGCTCAACAGCGGTGACGAAATGCTGGTGCCGGCTCCCGACTACCCGCTGTGGACAGCGGCGGTGTCGTTATCCAGCGGTAAAGCGGTGCACTATCTGTGCGACGAGTCCGCCGACTGGTTCCCGGATCTCGACGATATCCGGGCCAAAATCACGCCGCGCACCCGCGGTATCGTGATCATCAACCCGAACAACCCGACCGGCGCGGTGTACTCGAAAGAGTTGCTGATGGAGATCGTGGAAATTGCCCGCGAGCACAACCTGATCATCTTTGCCGACGAAATCTACGACAAGATCCTGTATGACGCCGCGCAGCACCATTCGATCGCCGCGCTGGCGCCGGATCTGCTGACCGTGACCTTTAACGGCCTGTCCAAAACCTACCGCGTCGCTGGCTTCCGTCAGGGCTGGATGGTGCTGAACGGGCCAAAGAAACACGCCAAAGGCTATATTGAAGGGCTGGAAATGTTGGCTTCAATGCGCCTGTGCGCCAACGTTCCGGCGCAGCACGCCATCCAGACCGCGCTCGGTGGCTATCAAAGCATCAGCGAGTTTATTACGCCCGGCGGGCGTCTGTACGAACAGCGCAACCGCGCATGGGAGCTGATCAACGAGATCCCGGGCGTTTCCTGCGTCAAACCGCAGGGCGCGCTGTATATGTTCCCGAAAATAGACGCGAAACGTTTTAATATCCACGACGATCAGCGCATGGTGCTGGACTTCCTGCTCCAGGAGAAAGTGCTGCTGGTTCAGGGCACCGCCTTCAACTGGCCGTGGCCGGATCACGTGCGTATCGTTACCCTGCCGCGTGAAGACGATCTGGAAATGGCCATCACCCGCTTTGGCCGCTTCCTGTCGGGTTATCACCAGCTGTAATCGTGTCCAGGCCGTCGGCATTTGCATCCGACGGCCATCTCTGCGCACAATGCCTTTACCACAGTTACTGCGTAAGGGTCGCTATGAATCAGAGTCATTTTTTTGCCCACCTTTCCCGCCTGAAGTTAATTAATCGCTGGCCGCTGATGCGCAACGTGCGCACCGAAAACGTCTCTGAACACAGCCTCCAGGTCGCAATGGTCGCCCATGCGCTTGCCGCCATTAAAAATCGCAAATTTAACGGCCAGGTCAACGCAGAACGTATTGCCCTGCTGGCGATGTACCACGACGCTTCTGAAGTGTTGACCGGCGATCTTCCTACGCCGGTGAAGTACTTCAATTCGCAGATTGCCCAGGAGTACAAGGCGATAGAAAAAATTGCCCAGCAGAAGCTGATTGAAATGGTGCCGGAGGAGCTGCGCGATATTTTTGCGCCGCTGATCGATGAGCATCAAAGCAGCGACGAAGAGAAAGCAATCGTCAAGCAGGCCGATGCGCTGTGCGCTTATCTGAAGTGTCTGGAAGAGCTGTCGGCCGGCAACAATGAATTTCTGCTGGCCAAAGGTCGTCTGGAGAAAACGCTGGCTTCACGGCGCAGCGAAGAGATGGACTACTTTATGGCGGTGTTCGTGCCAAGCTTCCATCTTTCGCTGGATGAAATAAGTCAGGATTCACCGCTGTAACGCCTCCGGATGGCGCTGCGCTTATCCGGCCTACAGGAAGTGAACCGTAGGCCGGATAAGGCGTTTACGCCGCCATCCGGCATTGCGCGCCTGCCCCTGCGAAAATCGTCAGAACGGGAACAGAATCGGCACCAGCACGACGCAGATAATCATCACCAGCACGGTAAACGGCACGCCTATTTTGACGAAGTCGCTGAAGCTGTATTTCCCCGGTCCCAGAACCAGCGTATTCACCGGCGATGAAACCGGCGTCATAAAGGCCGCCGAAGCGGCCATGGCGACGATCATCGCAAACGGATACGGCGAGACGCCCATCGATTTCGCCGTTGCCAGCGCAATCGGCGCCATCAGGACCGCGGTCGCGGTGTTAGAGATAAACAGGCCAATCGCGGCGCACATCACAAACAGACAGCCCAGCATCAGGTAAGGCCCCTGCCCGCCGCCGATATCCATCAGCCCTTTCACCACCAGATCAACGCCGCCGGTTTTTTGCAGCGCCAGCGCAAACGGCATCATGCCGACGATCAAAATGATGCTCGGCCAGTGAATCGATTTATAGGCGCTTTGAGCATCAATGCAGCGGAATTTGCCCATCAGCAGGCAGGCAATAATCGCCGCAATCGGGTTAGGTATTTCGTCGGTCAGCATCAGCGCCACCATCAACACCAGGCAGAAAATCGCGTGCGGGGCCTGGCTGTGGGCGGGTGAAGCATCGCTGACTTCAACCGGCAGGTTAAGCACGACGAAGTCACGACCGTTTTGCGCCAGATGGCTTATCTGCTTCCAGTTTCCCACCACCAGAACGATATCGCCCAGCTGCAGGGATTCATCGACCACCGAGCCGTCCAGCGCCTCGCCGTCGCGCTTCATGCCTACCACGTTGAGGCCGTAGCGGGTACGGAAGCCCATCTCACGAATGGTTTTGCCAATCAGCTCAGACTCCGGGATAAGCGAGACTTCTGCCATCCCCACGTCCAGCGCCTGATCGGAGAAATACTCGCCGCGCAGCACCATCGGCTCCAGCATTTGCTCGGAACAGAACTGACGCAGGTCGATTTCGGCGGCGGACATGTCAATCAACAGCACGTCGCGGGCGCGGAATTCCGATACCCCGTTAACATTGACGATCACCCGGCGGAAACGCCGCCAGCGCTCGACCCCGATAATGTTAGCACCGTAGCGCTCGCGCAGCTTCATATCGTCCAGACGCTGGCCGATCATCGGCGAGCCGGGGCGAATGGCCAGCCGACGGGCGCGACCGGTTAACCGGTATTCTTTGATTAAATCACGGAAGGTGCTGCGCTTGCGCCCATCGCGCGGCTGGCTGCTGTCGTCGCCCTTGAGCATAAAGCGCATCACCAGCATATAGAGGATACCGAACACCAGCACCACCAGGCCTATCGGCGTGACGCTGAAGAAGCCAAAGCCCTCCAGCCCTTCGCGAATAAGCTCACTGTTGATAACCAGGTTTGGCGGCGTGGCCACCAGCGTCATCATGCCGCTGATAAGACCGGCAAAACTCAGCGGCATCATCAGCCGCGATGGCGAGATATTCATGCGCGCCGAAACGCTTAGCACCACAGGAATAAAGATAGCGACAACGCCGGTCGAACTCATAAATGCCCCGAGTCCGGCGACGGTCAGCATCAGAAATACCAGCATTTTGGTTTCGCTGTTGCCCGCCACCTGCACCAGCCAGGAGCCCATCTTGGTTGCAACCCCGGTGCGGACCAGGCCGTCGCCGATAATAAACAGCGCGGCAATCAAAATAACGTTAGGGTCGCTAAAACCAGAAAAGGCTTCACTAAGGCTAAGCGTGCCGCTGAGCACGAAAGCCACGATAATGCCCAGCGCGATCGCATCCATGCGCACCTTGCCGGTAGCAAAAAGCACCACCGCAATCGCCAGCAGACAGAGCACCCAAATCAGTTCACCGTTCACAGCACATCCTTGTCATCAAATAAGCGGTAAGTTGTTCAAGTAAAAAGCCGTTAACCATAGTGACAGAAAAAAGCCCCAGCAATGTGGGGCTAAATCATAAGATCATGCATTCTGCGAGACGTTGACCAACCCGCTCGGCAGTTTTTCCACACGAAGCGACGCCAGCGTCGATAGCACAAAGTCAACCTGCCGCAGTTCCAGCGTTCCCGTGGGTACGTTCACCGCCGCCACGCGACAGCCTGCTGCCAGGCCAGACTGTACCCCCGCAGGCGCATCTTCAACCACCAGACAGCTCTGCGGCGCCAGCCCCAGTCGCTCGGCACCCAGCAGGTAGGCATCGGGCTGCGGCTTACCCCGCTTCACCTGCTCGGCGGTGACAAACACCGCCGGCATCGGCAGACCGGCCGCACGATGGCGAGCATGTGCCACCGGAATCGATCCGGAAGTGACAATCGCCCATGGAATATGCTGCGCATCGAGCTGGTTCAGCAGCGCCAGCGCGCCGGGCAGCGCGCTGATACCGTCAAGATCGGTGGCTTCTATCTGCTCAAGACGCAGGAATTCCGCCTGAATTTCCGCTTCTGATTTACCCGGCATAAAGTGACGTAGCGTGGTGATGGCCTGCTTGCCATGGATAAAATCCAGCACCGCGTCAGGACTGACGCCGTAGCTTTCGGCCCAGAAACGCCAGGAACGTTCCACCACCGCCAGTGAATCTACCAGCGTACCGTCTAAATCAAACAGGAACCCCTTACACTGCACGGCGGCCTCCATCAGGCATTGATGATCTGATTAATTTCGTTGCTGCTCAGGTGATACTGGCGCGGGCAACCGTGCCAGACGTTCAGCATACGCTGGTATTTGTCCCACATCGGCGTCTGGGCGTTGAAACCGTGGGTGCCGGCATCAAAGTGGGTATAGCGGCCTTCCACGTTCACCATAAAGCGCACGTAGCCAAGGAAACGCGCTTCGGTCGCGGCGTCAAAGCCCAGGAAGGTCACGCGGCGTTCATCAATGGTGTCGGCATCTTTCAGGTTGGTCCAGGAAACGTGCAGCGCGTGGTACATTTCCATAATGTCGATAACGATGCGGCAGGTCTCTTCTTTGAGCTCCCCGAATTCCCTGTCCAGTTCACGCATCTGCAATCCATAACCACGTTCAATAATGGTTTGCAGGCGGCGGTAGCGCTCAGCGTTGTCGGGATCAAGCATAGTCATCATTTTGTACTGATTAGACAAAATCAGACGTTGAGCATGGGTCATTTCCATTTTTCGACTCCTGTTGCGCGTTGCGGCAAAAAAAAAAGACACAAAGTTTGTGTCTTCTTTTATATGCGTTTTTCGCTATCAATTACAAATCATCGAGGAAAGTTTTATCCAGTTGTTTGAAGGCGCGCTTAAGCGTGTCAGCCAGCGCCTGGTAATCAGGCTTACCTTCGACCGGCGACAGCGCCTGCCCGGCTTCCTGTAATTTGCCGCGCACTTCGTAGAACCACTGCAGCGTTGACGGCGGCAGCGGCGTCACGGAACGCTTGCCTAGCCACCACAAACCCTGCATCGGCAGGCTGAGGGCGAACAGCGCGGTCGCTACCGCCGGGCCGAGCTGACCGCCGAGCGCGATTTGCCAGCAGAGCGTAAATATGGCCAGCGGCGGCATGAAACGGATCGCATGGCGCGTCGCGCGAATCACACGGTTCTCAACAAACACCGGCGCAAGACGTTTTTCCAGCGGCCACGTCTTTGCATAGTGCTGCCCCCGGCTAAACAAACTGAAAAAACTGACCGGGCGTTGCTCGGGAGTCGACATGGCTTACCTCAACTTCACGTATAAAATTTAAAATATTTTTTAAAACAACAACTGCGTATGACATCGTTCAAAAAATTTTGGCATACACCCTGCAATCGGGTATTCTGTGCCAGCCTGAGATAGCGCGATCCTATACGCTCCGGCATATCAAATTATCGCATATTCTGCCATTGGCGGAAAATTATGCAAAATGACTTAGAATCAATATGTATTTCTTAGATCATGCCTGAAAAGTGTTCCGGGCATGATGTTAATCATAAATGTCGATGTCATCCTGCGCTACGCTTATGACTCTTTGACGTTTTTTTAGCCACGTATCATAAATAGGTACTTCCATGTCGAGTAAGTTAGTACTGGTTCTGAACTGCGGTAGCTCCTCACTGAAATTTGCCATCATCGATGCAGTCAACGGTGAAGAGTACCTCTCTGGTTTAGCCGAATGTTTCCATCTTCCAGAAGCACGTATCAAGTGGAAAATGGACGGCGGTAAACAAGAAGCGGCTTTAGGTGCAGGCGCCGCTCACAGTGAAGCGCTGAACTTCATCGTTAATACAATTCTGGCACAAAAACCAGAACTGTCTGCTCAGCTGACCGCGATCGGCCACCGTATCGTACACGGCGGCGAGAAGTACACCAGCTCCGTTGTGATCGACGAATCCGTTATCCAGGGTATCAAAGACTCTGCGTCCTTCGCACCGCTGCACAACCCGGCTCACCTGATCGGTATCGCTGAAGCGCTGAAATCCTTCCCTAACCTGAAAGACAAGAACGTTGCCGTGTTCGACACCGCGTTCCATCAGACCATGCCGGAAGAATCTTACCTTTATGCTCTGCCGTACAGCCTGTACAAAGAGCACGGCATCCGTCGCTATGGCGCGCACGGCACCAGCCACTTCTATGTGACTCAGGAAGCCGCTAAAGTACTGAACAAGCCGGTTGAAGAAGTGAACATCATCACTTGTCACCTGGGCAACGGCGGTTCTGTTTCCGCTATCCGTAACGGTAAATGCGTTGATACCTCCATGGGTCTGACCCCGCTGGAAGGTCTGGTGATGGGTACCCGCTCTGGCGACATCGACCCGGCAATCATTTTCCACCTGCATGACACTCTGGGTATGAGCATCGACCAGATCAACAAGATGCTGACCAAAGAGTCCGGTCTGCTGGGTCTGACCGAAGTCACCAGCGACTGCCGTTATGTAGAAGATAACTACAAAGAAAAAGCGGACGCTAAACGTGCAATGGACGTTTACTGCCACCGTCTGGCGAAATACATCGGCTCTTACACTGCGCTGATGGAAGGTCGTCTGGACGCCGTTATCTTCACCGGCGGCATCGGTGAAAACGCTGCAATGGTGCGCGAACTGTCCCTGGGTAAACTGGGCGTTCTGGGCTTCGAAGTTGATCACGAACGTAACCTGGCTGCCCGTTTCGGCAAGTCTGGCTTCATCAACAAAGAAGGCACCCGTCCTGCCATCGTTATCCCGACCAACGAAGAGCTGGTCATTGCACAAGACGCCAACCGTCTGACTGCCTGATATCACACCGCCAGCCTAGCTGGCGGTGCTGTTTTGTATCCCGCCCAAAACCGGCGGTAAACGAAAGAGGATAAACCGTGTCCCGTATTATTATGCTGATCCCTACCGGAACCAGCGTCGGCCTGACCAGCGTCAGCCTTGGCGTTATCCGTGCTATGGAACGCAAAGGCGTTCGTCTGAGCGTCTTTAAGCCAATCGCTCAGCCGCGCACCGGTGGCGATGCACCTGACCAGACGACCACTATCGTTCGCGCTAACTCATCTACCACCACGGCAGCTGAACCGCTGAAGATGAGCCACGTAGAAGCCCTGCTCTCCAGCAATCAGAAAGATGTGCTGATGGAAGAGATCATCGCTAACTACCACGCGAACACCAAAGATGCAGAAGTGGTTCTGGTTGAAGGCCTGGTCCCGACCCGTAAGCACCAGTTCGCGCAGTCTCTGAACTACGAAATCGCCAAAACGCTGAACGCAGAAATCGTCTTCGTGATGTCTCAGGGTACCGACACCCCAGAGCAACTGAACGAGCGCATTGAACTGACTCGCAACAGCTTCGGCGGCGCGAAAAACACCAACATCACCGGCGTCATCGTTAACAAACTGAACGCACCGGTTGATGAACAGGGCCGTACTCGTCCGGATCTGTCTGAAATTTTTGACGACTCTTCCAAAGCGCAGGTCGTTAAAATCGACGCTGAACAGCTGAAAAGCACCAGCGCAATGCCAATCCTGGGCGCGGTACCGTGGAGCTTCGATCTGATCGCCACCCGCGCTATCGACATGGCACGCCACCTGAACGCGACCGTGATTAACGAAGGCGACATCAACACCCGCCGCGTGAAATCCGTCACCTTCTGTGCACGTAGCATTCCGCACATGCTGGAACACTTCCGTGCAGGTTCCCTGCTGGTGACCTCCGCAGACCGTCCGGACGTGCTGGTTGCCGCCTGCCTGGCCGCCATGAACGGCGTAGAAATCGGTGCCCTGCTGCTGACCGGCGGCTACGACATGGATCCGCGCATCAGCAAGCTGTGCGAACGTGCATTCGCTACCGGCCTGCCGGTATTCATGGTGAACACCAACACCTGGCAGACCTCTCTGAGCCTGCAGAGCTTCAACCTGGAAGTGCCGGTTGATGACCGCGAGCGCATCGAGAAAGTTCAGGAATACGTGGCTAACTTTATCAACCCAGAATGGATTGATTCCCTGACCGCGACCTCTGAACACAGCCGTCGTCTGTCTCCGCCGGCATTCCGCTACCAGCTGACCGAGCTGGCGCGTAAAGCAGGCAAACGCGTTGTTCTGCCGGAAGGCGACGAACCGCGTACCGTTAAAGCCGCTGCCATCTGTGCCGAACGTGGTATCGCCACCTGCGTACTGCTGGGTAACCCGGATGAAATCAACCGCGTTGCGGCGTCTCAGGGCGTTGAACTGGGCGCTGGCGTTGAAATCGTTGACCCGGAAGTGGTTCGCGAAAGCTACGTGGCTCGCCTGGTCGAACTGCGTAAGAACAAAGGCATGACCGAAACCGTTGCCCGCGAACAGCTGGAAGACAACGTGGTTCTCGGTACCCTGATGCTGGAACAGGACGACGTTGACGGTCTGGTTTCCGGTGCCGTTCACACTACGGCGAACACCATTCGTCCGCCGCTGCAGCTGATCAAAACCGCGCCGGGCAGCTCTCTGGTGTCCTCCGTGTTCTTCATGCTGCTGCCGGAACAGGTTTACGTTTACGGTGACTGCGCGATCAACCCGGATCCAACTGCAGAGCAGCTGGCAGAAATCGCTATTCAGTCCGCTGAATCCGCGATTGCTTTCGGTATCGAACCGCGCGTGGCGATGCTGTCCTACTCCACCGGTACCTCTGGTGCAGGTAGCGACGTAGAGAAAGTACGTGAAGCGACTCGTCTGGCACAGGAAAAACGTCCTGACCTGATGATCGACGGCCCGCTGCAGTACGATGCTGCCGTTATGGCTGACGTTGCGAAATCCAAAGCGCCGAACTCTCCGGTTGCCGGTCGCGCTACCGTGTTCATCTTCCCGGATCTGAACACCGGTAACACCACCTACAAAGCGGTACAGCGTTCTGCCGACCTGATCTCCATCGGGCCGATGCTGCAGGGTATGCGCAAGCCGGTGAACGACCTGTCCCGTGGCGCGCTGGTAGACGATATCGTCTACACCATCGCTCTGACCGCGATTCAGTCTTCACAGCAGGGCTAATCCTTCTGCCGCCCGTTCGCGGGCGGTTTAGGGCAAAAAAAATCCGGAAGCGGGAAACCGTTCCGGATTTTTTATATCTGTAGCAGAGCGACATTATTCGTCGTCTGCGTCTTCCTCTGCATGGGTTTCGTTGTTTGCGTTGCGGGTCATCCACAGCGCCAGCGCCTTCAGCGAGTCATCGGTAAACTCATCGCAACGCGCGGTGATCTCTTCCGGCGTCATCCAGCGTACGCCGCTGACTTCTTCTTCCTGCAGGGCAAACGGCCCGTGGGAGACGCAGCTAAACAGGCTTCCCCAGACGCGACAGTTTTTATCTTCAAAGTAGAACTGCCCGTGATCGGCGAACGGTACGCCAGCAATGCCTAATTCTTCTTCTGCCTCGCGGCGGGCTGAGTCCAGCAGCGTTTCATCAGCCTGAACAACACCCCCAGCGGTGGCGTCCAGCATACCCGGCTGGTAGTCTTTTGTTTCGGTGCGGCGTTGCACCAGAATTTTGCCCATACCATCATGCACGACGATATAGGTTGCCCGGTGACGCAGGCACTGCGCGCGCATCTGTTCACGGCTCGCCTGCGCGATGACCTCATTGTCCTCGTTGACAATATCGACCCATTCCGTGCTTGCCAAATGATTCTGCTCGACCATCCGAAAACCTTACCTTGAAAGCGCTCTTTATGGCGCGTTTTATGATTGATGGGTAACTTACGGGTTAATAGCAACCTCTGCAATAACCTGTTGATCATTGAGTGTCAAAACGTGCAATTTATGACCATCAAGCAGCCCATAGCTGGCAGCGAAACCGCCCTTGGGAATGCTAACCGAACCGGGGTTAAATAAGAATATCTGTTCATGCTTTTCTGCCACCGGCAGATGCGTATGTCCAAAAACAAACACATCACCGGCTGCCAGCGGCGGCAGGTTACCGGGGTGATAAAGATGCCCGTGGGTCAAAAACAGACGCTGATGTTCGGTAAGGACCTGCTGCCACGGCGCGCTAAGGGGAAACTGCAGCAGCATCTGATCAACTTCGCTATCGCAGTTACCGCGCACGGCAATAATCCGCTCCGCAACGCTATTGAGACGCTCGGCAACCTGCGCGGGCGCATAGCCATCGGGTAAGGCGTTGCGCGGCCCGTGATTGAGTACATCGCCCAAAATAACCAACCAGCGTGCACCGCTCTCGTGAAAACGGGCCAGCACTTTCTCAGCGGCCGGTAGCGAGCCGTGAATATCCGATGCAAACATCAGCTTCATTAATCAAATCTCCCACGATGATAACCCTGTTATCATAATGGATTCTCTCGTTTTTTTCAGCCTGCGCGTTTGGCCGAGAGCGCAACATAGCGCTGTACCGACGCCCTCTGCCACTGGAAGGCAGCGTAATCCGCCAGCGCCTCCGGCACATCGTCGCCGTTGAACACCAGACGGTTGAGCATCAGCGCCAGGTCAGTATCGGCCAGACACCACTCGCCAAACAGATTAGGACGCCCGTGGGCAAGCAGCGCACTGGCGGTGTCAAACAGTTTAGCTGCGCTTTTGCGTCCTGCGTCCGTCAGCGGCGCTTTTTTCTCACCGGCAAAGATAACCGACGTCGGACGTTCTTCGCGTATCGGCATCAGGTCGCTGCGTAACCACGCCTGGATCTGTCGTGCACGGGCGCGTTTTTGCAGATCGTGAGGGTACAAACGCTCCCACTGCGGCGGCGCGAAGCGTTCATCAAGGAATTCGGTAATGGCGGAGGATTCGCTGAGCTCAAACCCTTCAAGCTCAAGCAGCGGCACGCGGCGGGTCGCCGAATAGCCGCGCCAGCCCGGCTGGAGGTGCTCGCCGAGGTCAAGGTTAACGGTCTTTAGCGTAAACGCCAGCCCCTTCTCCTGCAGGGCAACGTAGACGGACATCACGTAGGGTGAGAAAAAATCGGAATCAGACCAAAGCGTTATCACAGGCTGGCTCATAGCGTCCTCAATCACGGGCAGGAGATGCACGAACGATGGACGCAGAACGCGTCCATCCAACATAGCTGTCAACATAGCCTGTCTGGCAGGTGATGTCACTTGTCCGCAACATGAGGATTTTGCAATCAGCCGACCACCAGCGTTTTCGGCTCAAGATAGGCCTGCATGCCCCATTTTCCCATCTCGCGGCCCAGCCCTGACTGCTTCATGCCGCCAAACGGCGCCAGCGGTTCATGCTCAAGGGTATTGACCATCACGCGGCCGGATTCAATCCGCAGCGCCAGCGCCTCGCCTCGTTCCCGTGAGCCGCTTAATACCATCGCGTTCAGGCCATACTCGGTATCGTTGGCAATCGTCAGCGCTTGTGCCTCGTCGCGATAAGGGATCAGTACCAGCACCGGCCCAAAGATCTCTTCGCGGGCAATACGCATCTGGTTGTTCACATCGGTGAAAATGGTCGGCTTCACGTACCAGCCTTTTTGCTGTCCCGCGACGCGCCCTTCGCCACCAACCAGAATCCGCGCGCCCTCCTGCTGACCTAACTGAATATAGCCCTGCACCCGCAGCCACTGTTTCTGGCTGACCATCGGGCCAATCACGGTCTTACTATCACGCGGGTCGCCGGTGGTGAACCCGGTCATCGCCTCGATAAATGCCTGCTCAAACTCAGCCTGACGGGAGGCGGGAACCAAAATACGCGTCCCGGCGATGCACGCCTGCCCGCTATTCATAAACCCAGCTTCCAGCGCCAGATGTACCGCCACCTTCACATCCACATCATCGAGGATCACGGTCGGCGATTTGCCGCCCAGTTCCAGCGTGACGCGCTTAAGCGTGCGGGCACCGCTTTCCACAATGTGTTTGCCCACCGCCGTCGAGCCGGTAAAGGAGATTTTGGCGATGTCCGGATGGTGATTGATCGTTTCCCCCACCACGTCTCCCCGCCCGGTGACAATGTTAAACACGCCAGCTGGAATATGCGCGGCGTGCAGAGCCTCAGTCACAATCTGCGTCTGCCAGGCGCTCATTTCGCTCGGTTTGATAACCGCGGTACAGCCGGAAGCCATCGCGGTCGCCAGCTTATTGCAGATAAAACCGGCATCGCTGTTCCACGGCGTAATCAGCCCGGCGACACCGACCGGCGTCATCACTACTTTGGCGCGGCCAACCTGTTCTTCGAAGCTAAATTGCTTAAGCGCATCGATGGCGCAGCGAATCGTCTGAGCCGGCCAGGACGCCATCCAGTGTGCACGTACCGATGGCGCACCGTACTCGGTGACCAGCGCTTCCAGCAGATCGGCTTCTCGCGCCTATACGGCCAGGTACATTCTCTCCAGCACCACAATACGCTCTTCACGGGTCGTCTGCGACCAGGCCGGGAACGCGGCTTTCGCAGCGGCAATAGCGCGCAGGGTGTCCTCTTCATCCGCCAGTCGCACCTCGCCAATCACGGTTTCGGTTGCAGGGTTAAACAGCTCAAAAAGCTCACTACCGTGTGGGGTAACAAACTCGCCGTTGATGTAAATCTGGTTGATGTGCAGCATGATTCGGTCCTCTCATCGTGGGATGCCGTGGAGTATAGGAGCCGCGCATCGTAACGATAAGAGGGTATAATATGGACGACCTGTCACGAAAATCGGAACAATCATGCACCGCAGCGGCCTTACCGAACTTGAAATCGTCCTTGCCGTCACCCGCCAGCAGAGCTTTCGCGCCGCGGCGCGCGAGTTAGGGATGTCGGCGACCGCCGTCAGCAATGCCGTTGCCGGGCTGGAATCGCGGCTTAACGTCCGGCTTTTTAACCGCACCACCCGCAGCGTGGCGCTCACGGAACAGGGCCAGCGCTACGTGGCGCGCATCGCTCCGGCCCTGGCGGAAATACAACGCGCCGCCGAGGAGATTGCCGCCGAACCGGGAAACCCGACGGGGACGCTGCGCATCAACGCGCCGCGCGAATGCGTTTCACTGCTGTTCCAACTGTTTGATACTTATCTGCAACGCTACCCGCAGATGCGCCTGGATATCACCACCGAGTCACGGCTTATCGACATCGTGTCAGAGGGATTTGACGCGGGTATCCGCCTTGCCGAGTCCGTCCCGCAGGATATGATTGCCGTCGCACTGACGCCGGATGCGCGCATGCTGATTGTCGGCTCACCGGACTACTTCAAACGCCACGGTACGCCCGTCTCGCCAGACGATCTCCAGCAGCATCAGAGCATCGGTATGCGCATGTCCCACGGCGGCGTTTACCACTGGGAACTGGAGCGCCATCAGCAGAAATTTACCGTCAATATTCCAGCGCGAATTATCGTCAGCGAAATGCAGGCCATTCACCGTGCCGCGCTGGCTGGACTGGGGCTGGCGTTTATTTCAGAATGGTTTATTCAGGACGAACTCCGCAGCGGCAAACTTATCAGCGTTTTGGATGAGTGGTGCCCAACCTTTGGCGGCCTGCGCCTTTATTATCCGGGGCACCGACATGTGCTACCGGCGCTACGCGCGTTTGTTGAACTGGCGCACGAACTGAACGCGCGCCAGACCCTGCCGCGATAAAGATGCTTTAGTGTATGATGCACTGGAAAACAAAAATTAAGGAGAACACCTGCAATGTCTCAATCCGACGCTGTCATTCGCATCAAAAACCTGCGCCTGCGTACCTTCATCGGCATTAAGGAAGAAGAGATCGCCAACCGCCAGGACATCGTTATCAACGTGGAAATTCGCTACCCGGCGGACAAGTCGCGCAGCAGCGAAGATATCAACGATGCGCTGAACTACCGCACCATTACCAAAAACATCATTCGCCACGTTGAAAATAACCGTTTCTCTTTACTGGAAAAATTAACGCAGGATGTGCTCGATATCGCACGCGAACATCACTGGGTCACTTATGCTGAAGTGGAGATCGATAAACTTCACGCGCTGCGCTATGCCGATTCAGTATCCATCACCCTGAGCTGGCAACGCTAAGCGCTCCCTGTGGGAGGTGGCATGAAAATTCTGCTAACCGGCGGCACCGGGCTGATCGGCCGCCATTTAATTCCGCGTTTACTGGCGCTCGGCCACGCGGTTTGCGTGGTGACCCGCTCTGCGGATAAAGCCCGGCAAATGCTTGATGCCCGCGTTGAGATCTGGCCAGGGCTTGAGAAGCCGTCCAGCCTCGACGGCATTGACGCGGTGATTAACCTCGCCGGTGAGCCCATTGCCGACAAACGCTGGACCGCGGCACAAAAGCAGAAATTATGCGATAGCCGTTGGGCCATCACCCAGCGCATCAGCGATCTCATTCAGGCGAGCCAGACGCCACCCTCGGTGCTGATTTCCGGTTCAGCAACCGGCTACTACGGCGATCTTGGCGAAGTGGTGGTCACCGAAGAAGAGCCGCCGCACAACGAATTCACCCACAAGCTGTGCGCCCGCTGGGAACAAATTGCCAGCAGCGCGCAGAGCGAGCGTACCCGCGTATGCCTGCTGCGCACCGGCGTTGTTCTGGCCCCAAAAGGCGGTATTCTTGGCAAAATGGTGCCGCCATTTAAGCTCGGCCTCGGCGGCCCGATAGGTAGCGGCAGGCAATATCTGGCGTGGATCCATATCGACGATATGGTCAACGGTATTCTCTGGCTGCTGGATAACGATTTACGCGGACCTTTCAACATGGTTTCACCTTACCCGGTGCGCAACGAGCAATTTTCTCATGCCCTTGGTCAGGCACTGAATCGCCCGGCAATTCTTCGCGTTCCCGCTACCGTTATACGCCTGCTGATGGGCGAATCCTCGGTGCTGGTGCTGGGCGGTCAGCGCGCGCTCCCCAAACGGCTGGAGGCCGCCGGGTTCGCGTTTCGCTGGTACGATTTGGACGAAGCGCTGGGCGATATTCTCGCCCATTAAGTTTTCATACGACGGTGATGGCGCCCGGCTATCACCGCCCTTCCCCCACTTCTGGAATTCGCCACGCATTTCGGCCATCGAACGCATCTCCCTCTGATACAAACGTGAAGCCGATTCCAACGCGTTACCTCTGGCTTTGTCATAACAGGCCAATGCGCATTTTTGCATCAGCTTACCGTTGACATTCGTCAACAAAATATCAATACTCTGCGGGAACCACTGATGAAGGAACATCCAGATAAACATATCAGGGCGGCCATTGATTACGCGCTAAAGCACGGCTGGTTGTTTATCGCTGGCGGTAAAAGTGCCCACTGTTTTGGCCGTTTGCAGTGCGGTACGGCCGAGCACCGCGATCATATGATGAGCATATGGTCGACACCTGCCGTTCCGCTACATCACGCGCGGCAAATCATGCGCATGGTCGAGAGCTGTCAGCCCAGAAATTCGTAGAACAAGGGAGAAACAAAATGCCATTATTTAACTTCACGCTGACGCTTTCAGGCGTCAGCCGCAGCACGCCAAATCTTGAAGATGCGCTTTATCATGCGCATTGCGATGATGCCCTGATCTGCTTTTCCGGGACGGCGGTCTATCTTGATTTCGACCGGGAAAGTGACACATTAGAGCAGGCTATTCTTTCTGCTATTCGAGATATTGAATCCGCCCCCTTGCTCAATGCGCGGGTCGAATCGGTTGATTCAACCCTGGTTGGGCTTAGCGACATTGCCGAACTCACCGGCGTTTCCCGGCAGGCAATTTCACTGCTTAAAGACGGGGCTCGCGGTGGTGGTCAGTTTCCTGCGCCCATTCAGCGCGTAAAGGGTAACTCCCCACTCTGGCGCTGGCAGACAGTCGTGCAATGGCTGGTAACAGAGGGCCGCATCGCTGAGACTTCGCCGATGGTTGCCCATGCCCGCACGCTGGATAGCCTCAACCTGGCACTACAGCTTCGCGCCTCTCAGGAGAGCAAAACGGTGCTGCACTATTTCCAGCATCTGGAACACAAGACCGCCTTCAGTGGCTAATTCCGTGCCAATCCCTCTCTTCCGGTGCTAGAGTACAGCCTCAGATTTGGCTTAATGGCATAGGAAAATGGCAATCCTCACCACCCGGCGACTACGACTTTCTCCGTTTAATAAAAGCGACTGGCCCTTCTTTCTTCAGCTGCGACAAAACCATGAGGTCATGCAGTTTATGGGGGAAGTACTGGACGAAGCGGCGATAGGTGCAATTTTTTCCCGACGCTGCAATTCCCCCGCGATCTTTGTTATCCGCGATGAAAACGGTACGCCGCTTGGCGATATAGGGCTGCAAATCAGCAGTAAAAACCCCCATGAGGCGGATGTTGGCTATGCGCTGCTGCCGGAAGCTCAGGGTCAGGGTTTTGCCAGCGAGGCGCTCTGTGCAATATGCGATTTTGGCTTCCAACGGCTTGGGCTGTGGGCGATTAACGCCTGGGTATTGGGCGATAATCACGCGTCGGCGCGGCTGCTGGAAAAGCACGGTTTTATCCGCACGCAGGTGCTGACAAAAGCCTATCGGCTGAACGGCAAAGATTACGATGATTGGGTATATCGGCTGGAGGAACAGACCTGGATGATACTGTCCAGGCCCGAAAACATGGGTTACTCAACGTAGCGTGTCCCAAAACGACTCCATCTTGCCAAAAACGCATACATCAGCGCCAGCGCAAAACAGCTCAAATTAAAAAATGTCCACGGAAGATAGTCCAGCGTCGCCACGCCCAACGTTTTTGCCATAAACATGCCGGAAATCGTCCACGGGAAAAGACCTTCCAGCAAGGTCGCCCCCGACTCCATAGCCCGTGACATGTTGACCCGATGCAGCTTGTGCCGATCATAGCAGGGGTCATACATACTTTTGACCAGAAAAAAGCTAATCACCGCGTTGCCCGTACAAGCCACTAGCAGTGTGCTTGAGAAGAGCGTTGCCAGGATGACGCGCGTAACGGAACTCAACTTCTTCACAAGTCGCTGTAGTACCACATTAAGCCCTCCTGATGCCTCCAGCGCGGAGGCGAACAAAAATGCGCATAACATGACCACAATGGGGCTGACGATGGAATAAATGCCGCCACGGTTGAGTAAAACAGTAAGATTTGTTGCAACGTCGGGATCGCGGGCAATCGTGGAAAATGGCGTAAGCATGCTGTTTTTAAATCCATTAATGGCCGCTTGCACCATATCAGGCCAACTCACTGGCTGGAAAATGCCCCCCAGGAGAAGTGCAAAAAATAAAGAAGCGACCAGAACCACCGTGGTGTCCCACTTCCGCAATGCCCCCACGAAAACCAACAAAGCCGGCAGCAAGCAGAGGGGATTAAGCCAGAACAGTTGCTGCAATGCCTCCCGCATCACGCTGATATTGTCGATCTGTTCGTTCAACGGCGCTAAATCCTGCCCCACCCACCAGAAGCCTGCGCAGGCAAAAATAAACGCTGGCAGCGACGTATACATCATATTGCGAATGCTTTGCCACAGTTCTACGCCTGCCGCCATTGCGGCCATATTGGTGGTATCCGATAACGGCGAGAGCTTATCGCCAAAATAGGAACCGGAGATAATGGCCCCCGCGGTTACCGCCAGGGAAACGTTCATCGCAGACGAAACCGCAATCAGCGCCACACCGATCGTCCCCGCCGTTCCCCAGGAGGTGCCGGTAAACAGGGAAATGCATACCGTTACCAGAAAAGCCGTCAAATAGAGATAATGGGGACTCACCATGTCCAGCCCGTACAGCACCATCAGCGGAATGGTGCCTGATACAATCCAGCAGCCAATCAGCATACCAATTGACAACAGAATCAGCATAGCTGGAACGGCATCTTTAATTTTCTCCATAAACAGTGAAACAATATCCTTCCAACGCGCACCATAAAAATACGCGTAGCCAGCGGTCGTAAGCGTCACCATTATTAATACAAACTCAACCGGATAACCCAAAATACCAACGCCGGCGAGAAAAAATATAAAAATGATGAATAAAATAATTAATGCCGAAGGAAACGAAGGCTGCCGAATAGTCATATTGGCATCCTTAATGCCTTAAAAGCATTATCGAGATCGTTAATTAATATCGACACCGGCTCCTGACCGATGGAAAGACGAATAAGCCCCCGAGAGATACCCGACTCATCCAGCGCAGCCTGGTTATATCCACGATTGGGCGAAATAATCAGACTTTCATAGCCACCCCAGCTACACCCCACTTTAAATACCCTGCAGGCATCAATAAAGCGCTTCACATCATGAAAATCCGCGTGTTTTAACTCGAAGCTAAAGAGCCCGGAAAATCCGCTCATCTGACGCCGAATAATCTCTTTTTCCTGCGGCGATGCCAGCCATGGATGGCGAATATTTTCCACATCATCACGACGGTTCAGCCACTCGAGCACGGCAATGGCATTTTGCTGATGCGCCTGCATGCGGATCGGTAAAGTTCGTAATCCCCGCAATAACAGCCACGCGCTGAATGGCGCCAACACGCCGCCTAATAGCTGATGGGAAAAATCGCGGATTGGTTCCATCAACTCAGCGCAAGTAATCACCGCCCCGGCCAGAATATCGCTGTGCCCGGCAAGGTATTTGGTACAGGAATGAATCACAATATCAAAGCCAAGGCTCAACGGCTTCTGGTACAGCGGCGTCGGCCAGGTGTTGTCAATAGCCGTGATAATGCCATGGTGAGACGCCAGGCTGGCTATCGCACGTAAATCTACCACCTTCATGGTCATGGTGCCCGGCGACTCCGTGTAAATCATGCGCGTGTTGGGCTTAATTTTTTGCGCAATAAGCGCCACGTCACCATCCGGTACAACATCAAATTGAATACCGTATTTATGCGCTAGCGCTTTCACCAGCTCCACGGCAGGCCCATAGACTTGATTGACCAGTAAAATGTGATCGCCATGATTTAAATGGCCGATAATCACCGCGCTAATGGCCCCCATTCCAGATGCAAAACAGCGTGCGCTTTCTCCACCTTCCAGCCGAGCCAGCCTTTCCTCTGCCATCTGCACGGTGGGATTCAGACCACGGCTATAAATGTAACGCCGGGTTTCTTGCTGCATATCATCACAATACTGCTGATAGTTAGCCTGCACAAATAGGCTGGTCTGGATGATTGGCGGTGCTACCGCGCCAAAATAAGCCTCATGATTTTCATTAATACCGGAACAAGTTACATAATCTTCTGGCGAAACATTTCCATTATTCAGCAACAAACTTTCGTAACGTGTCATCGTTATTTCCCTTTACTGTGCGTGTTTCGGGAAATACTAATCCTCGCAACTATTAAAACCTTTATCTTATTGCCATTAATAATTTAAGTACGGCATACACAAAAAGAATCGCCTCTTGGCGATCACACAAAACCCATATAAAATATGATTAAATTAAATAAGTACAATTAAAAACAAAGCCGGGGTTAACCGGCTTTATTTTTATTTCAGCGCGCCGCTGAGAAACTGCTGCAAACGCGGGCTCTGCGGGTTACCGAATACGGCTTCCGGATTGCCCTCTTCCTCAATTTTGCCCTGATGCAGGAAAATCACGTGCGATGAAACGTGGCGGGCAAAGCCCATTTCGTGCGTCACCACCACCATCGTTTTCCCTTCTTCAGCCAGCTGCTGCATAATGCGCAACACCTCACCCACCAGCTCCGGGTCAAGCGCTGAAGTCGGTTCATCAAACAGCAGCACTTCCGGCTCCATCGCCAGGGCGCGAGCAATGGACACGCGCTGCTGTTGGCCGCCGGACAGGTGTACCGGGTATTTCTCCTGCTGACGTTCGTCGATGCCCACCTTCGCCAGGTATTTCACCGCGCGATCGCGCGCTTCCTGCTTGCTGAGGCCCAGCACCTGGATCGGCGCTTCCATGACGTTCTCCAGCACCGTCATATGGCTCCACAGATTGAAATGCTGGAATACCATGGTCAGGCGAGTACGCAGGAGGCGCAGCTGGTTTTTATCCGCGACCTTGAGCTGACCGTCGCTATCGCGGACCAGGCCAATATTCTGCCCGTTAACGATAATCGTGCCTTCGCTCGGCTTTTCGAGAAAGTTAATGCAGCGCAGGAACGTACTTTTGCCCGAGCCCGACGAACCGATAATGCTAATGACGTCGCCAGCGTTAGCTTTCAGCGAAACGCCTTTCAGCACCTCATGCTCGCCGTAGCGTTTATGCAGATCGATTACGTTTAGTTTTTTATCAGCCATCATGTTCTCAGTGCGTAGAAGTCGGTTTCATATGTTTTAGCCAGCGCTTTTCCGCTTTACGGAACAGGCGAATCAGCACATACGAGATAATCAAATAGAGCACGGCGGCAATGCCAAAAGCGGTAAACGGCTGATAGGTTGCCGAGTTGATATCGCGGGCGATCTTCAGCAAGTCAGGAACGGTGGCGGTAAACGCCAGCGCCGTCGAGTGCAGCATCAGGATCACTTCGTTGCTGTAAGCCGGTAGCGCAATACGCAGCGCCGACGGCAGAATAATGCAGCGGTAAAGCTTAAACGACGAGAAACCATAGGCTCGCGCCGCCTCAACCTCCCCCGCGGGCACAGAACGAATCGCCCCGGCGAAAATCTCGGTGGTATAGGCACAGGTATTGAGCGTGAGCGCCAGCACCGTACAGTTCAGGCCGCTGCGGAAAAAGGCGTTTAGCAGCTCAGTACCTTTCACGATTTCCAGCGTATACATCCCGGAATAGAACACCAGCAGCTGCACATACAGCGGCGTCCCGCGGAAAATATAGGTAAACAACCACACCGGAAACTTAATATATTTATTGCTGGAAACCCGAGCAATCGCGAGGAACAGCGCCATAATGCCGCCCATCACGACCGACAGCACCAGCAGCCATAGAGTGATAGCCACGCCGGTGAAACGATAGCCGTCGCTCCACAGCAGCGCTTTCCAGTACTCCTGAATAATCTCAATCACAGATCGGCCCTCTTCACGCCTACGGAGTAGCGGCGTTCGAGCAGCAGCAGTACGCCATTGGAAACGGTGGTAAACAGCAGATATATCACCCCGCAAACAATGGCGAAGTAGAACGGCTCCCAGGTGCTTTTACCGGCAAGCTGGGTCGCCTTGACCACATCTTCCAGCCCCAGCAGCGACACCAGCGCGGTCGCCTTGAGGATCACCTGCCAGTTATTGCCTATCCCCGGCAGCGCGTAACGCATCATGGCCGGAAATAAAATGCGCCGAAAAGTTTGCCCGCTGGTAAATCCAAAGGCGGTCGCGGCTTCGATGTGCCCTTTCGGCACCGCCATAAAGGCACCGCGAAAAGTTTCGGTGAAATAAGCGCCGTAGATAAAACCGAGCGTAATGATACCGGCGATCATCGGGTCGATATCAAACTGATCGACGCCGAGTGAATCGGTGATCACGTTCAGCACCATCTGCAGCCCGTAGAAAATCAGCAGCATCAGCACTAAATCGGGCACCCCACGAATCAGCGTGGTGTAACCCTCAAAAATTAACGCCAGCACGCGATTTCGGGAGAGCTTAGCTCCCGCGCCAACCAACCCAATAAGCACGGCCAGAACCACCGAGCTGACGGCCAGCTCAAGGGTGACAAGAGCGCCCTGAAAAATTACCTGTGAAAACCCGTACAGCATGCTGCCAGTCCTGTCTTGACGCCCGTCGCTCTGTGCGTGCAAAGCGACGGGTTACTAGTGATGATTACTCGCCGTAAACGTTAAAATCGAAGTATTTCTTCGCCAGCTTGTCGTAGGTGCCATCGGCACGCATTTCAGCAAACGCCTTGTTCAGCGCGTTCAGCAGTTCAGTGTCGCCTTTACGCAGGCCCATACCGGTACCGACGCCGAACAGCTTCTCGTCTTTAATCGACGGGCCGCCGAACTGGTAGTCTTTACCGATAGGCTGCTTCAGGAAGCCTTCGCTCGCCGCCACTTCGTCCTGGAACGCGGCATCGATACGGCCAGCGGTCAGGTCAGAGTAGATGTTGTCCTGGCCCTGGTAGGAGACAATTTCGATGCCTTTTGGCGCCCAGTGCTCGTTACCGTAGGTTTCCTGGGTCGTTCCCTGCAATACGCCGACGCGCTTACCTTTCAGCGTGGCGATATCCGGCGTAATCGGAGAACCTTTTTTCACCACCAGGCGCGAATCGGCCGCATAAAGTTTGTCGGTAAAGGCGATTTCCTGCTGACGTTTTTCAGTGATCGACAGCGATGACATGATGGCATCGATTTTCTTCGCTTTCAGCGAGGGGATCAGGGCATCCAGCGGGTTCTCAACGAAGGTACATTGTGCCTGGATGCGCTTACACAGCTCTTTGGCCAGATCAATGTCAAAACCCACTAATTCGCCCTGGGCATTTTTTGACTCGAACGGTGCGTACGTTGGGTCAGTACCAATGCGCACTTTTTGCGGAATTGCTGCAAATGCGCTCGATGCAGAAGCAAGCGCCAGAACCAGAGAAAGAGATAACGCCAGTTTTTTCATAATCATCCTCAACAGACAGTAATTCTTGTGGGTTTTTTAGAAATTATCTGAGCGGTTATCGTGCCATCTTTCGGCCCATCAAGGCAAAGCATTCTGCCCTTTCGGCTGGCATTTTTCTCATTAAAAATGCTTAATTATGCAACTGCGCGCAACTTTCGAGCAAAAAATGCACCACCGTGGTGCATGGCGATTTATCTGCACCACGATGACACACCCGGCGGATTAATCGCCGTAGACGTTAAAGTTGAAGTACTTCTTCGCCATTTTGTCGTAGGTGCCATCGGCGCGCAGTTCGGCCAACGCCTTATCCAGCGCGGCCTTCAGCTCTACGTCATCTTTACGCAGGCCAACGCCCGTCCCGTCGCCAAAGAATTTTTTGTCCTTCACCGATGGGCCCGCAAAGTCAAACGTTTTGCCCGCTGGCTGCTTGAGGAAGCCTTCACTGGCGGCCACCTCATCCTGGAACGCGGCGTCAAGACGCCCGGCGGCCAGATCGGAGTAAATCAGATCCTGGTTCTGGTAGGCCACCACGTCGACGCCTTTACTGCGCCAGTTTTCATTGGCGTAGGCTTCCTGGGTAGAACCCTGAAGAACGCCGATGTGTTTACCCTTCAGCGCGTCCAGCGTGGGTTTAATTGCCGAACCTTTGGCGGCAATCAGGCGTGAGTCAGCGGCATACAGTTTGTTAGAGAAGGCTATCTCCTGCTGACGTTTTTCCGTGATGGACAATGAAGAAATGATGGCATCGATTTTCTTCGCTTTCAGCGAAGGGATCAGCGCATCGAAATCGCTTCCCACCCACGTACACTTGATGCTTGCACGTTTGCACATTTCGTTGCCCAGATCGATATCAAAGCCGATAAAATCGCCTTTGGCATCTTTCGATGAGAACGGTGCGTAGGTGGTGTCGGTACCGATGCGAATGCTCTGCGGCAGTGCGGCAAAGACGCTGGCAGCGCTGCTGAGACCCAGCAGCAGAGAGAGAGCAAGAACCGTCTTCTTCATACGTTCCCCTATTAAATCGTGATGTTGTTAACTGCGATATCGTTATGTTGTGTTGTGTCTGCAAACCTGACTCTGCATCTTTTGTGCCAAACCTTTCGCCGACGAGCTAAATGGCGTTAAATTTGTTAACAAAAGGATAAGAAAAGGTAAACACAGACGAAGATATCAGCCGCTGCGTATAAATCGAGCACAAAAATGCAATCGGGATGATTTAATCGCGAGGATTTGATCGGCGTTGCAGAATTGCCCTGAAACAGGGCAAAAGAGACATCATGAGCGCATCAGGCGCCCGACCAGCGGGTAAACAGATCGTCCGGTAGGGTGATATCAAACTGATCGAGCACCCGGTTCACGGTCTGATTGATGACGTCATCCAGCGTTTGCGGGCGATGATAGAACGCGGGCACCGGCGGCATAATTATCGCCCCCATTTCCGCTGCCTGCGTCATCAGCCGCAGATGGCCGAGATGCAGCGGCGTTTCGCGCACGCACAGCACCAGCGGCCTACGCTCTTTGAGCACCACATCGGCAGCGCGCGTCAGCAGACCATCGGTGTAGCTGTTCACAATCCCGGAAAGGCTTTTAATAGAGCATGGCAAAATCGCCATCCCTGCCGTTTTGAAGGAGCCAGAAGAAATACTGGCGGCAATATCGCGGGAATCGTGTACGACATCGGCCAATGTTTGAACGTCGCGCAGGGAAAGCGATGTTTCCAGCGCCAGCGTCTGGCGGGCTGCCTGGCTCATCACCAGATGCGTTTCGACGCCCGGCAGGGCGCGTAGCACCTCAAGCAGGCGTACGCCGTAAATGGCGCCGCTGGCGCCGGAGATTCCAATGATGAGTCGCTTCACGTTGACCGCCCTTTTTCTCTACTGGCGCCAACTTTGCCGGATTATGGAGCCAGACGCAACTGTGACGCACTGGCGTGAGTTACCGAACTTTCGCGCTCTATTAGCCGAACCGGCAGCAACAGGTTTCGTTCGCTCTCATCGCTGAGCAGAAGCTGGAAAGCATCGCGCCCCAGTTCGCGTTTATCGACCGCCACCGTCGAAAGCGGCGGATGCGCCCAGGCGGCAGCGTCAATATCGTCAAAACCCACAATCGCCACGTCTTGCGGTACGCGGATACCCCGGCGCGCGCACTCACGCATCGCCACCAGCGCCGCCACGTCGTTATAGGCGAAAATGGCATCCGGCGGCTGCGCTAGCCCCAACAGCTGCGACATCCCTTCCACCAGCGCCTGTTCGATATCTTTTACCGGCGGCACCTCGATACGGTACGCCGATGGCAGCGCCAGACCGGCGTCAAATAACGCCTGCTGGTAGCCCTCAACGCGCTGGCGAATACTGTAATGGCGTTGCGAAGTCCCCAGAAAGGCGATACGCGTTCTCCCTTGCGCCAGAAGATGGCGCGTCGCGACAAAGCCCCCGTGGAAGTTATCCGGATTCACGCAGGGAAAATCGGCCGCCCACAGGTCGACCAGCGCCACCGGCAGCGCGGCCTGCCGCAGCTCGGCCAGCACTTCAGGTTCGAGATACCCGGCACAGATTAGCGCATCTGGCTGATGCAGATGAATAAGATCCGCCACCCTGTCCTGCGGGCCAATCGGCTGGAAGCTCATGGCGACCTCATTCTCACGGCAGGCGTCTGCCACGCCGAGCATAACCGTGGAATAAAACGGCAGCGCGCTGGCAATGTTGTGCTCGCGGTGCAGCAAAAAAAGCAGCCGCTTAATACGCCCGTTGCGTAGACGGCTGAAGTCATACCCTGCTTCCTGCGCCATCGTCAGGATACGCTGGCGTGTCTCATCGCTCAGCCCTGGCTGCCCTTTCAGCGCCCGAGAAACCGCCGCAATCGAGACGCCGCAGGCGCTGGCAATGTCTTTAATTCGGGTCTTCTTCGTCATGCTTTTGCTTACCTTCTTCACCGCCAGACCGAACAAAGAGTATCCCCTACCACCAACGAGCTGACAATCCTAAGTTTTATTTTTACTAAACATATTAAAAAGAACACTGAGAACTAATGCTACATTCTCCAATACCTCCTGCATTACAGCCAATAAAAGAGATCAAAATCACCATTTATAATTAATTTATAGTAAAAATAAGATCAATTTCACTCTTTAAAAATCACGTTGTATACGAAAAACGCGCTCAAGCCCTATCCTCATCGCCGTTAGTTATTTACTAAAAATTCGTCAGAGATACGCCGTAATGACTTTTTGAATCATCACCCTGATCGAGGATTGGTTATGACCGTTGCTGATAACCTGAATACCGATGTACAGAACGTTGATGCGGGAGAGACGCTGTCTACCCGCGAAAAGATAGGCTATGGATTAGGCGATGCCGGCGGGCATTGCATCTCGGATTTAATCAGCGGATTTCTCCTTTTTTTCTACACCGATATCTTTGGCCTCAGTCCGGCCATCGTTGGTGCGATGTTTTTTGTCCTGCGTATTTTCGACGCCGTTTCCGACCCGGTAATGGGCGTGATCGCCGACCGCACGCGCAGCCGCTGGGGGCGTTTTCGCCCCTGGCAGCTGTGGACGGCGGTACCGCTCGCCGTCATTGGTATCCTGACATTTACCGTACCGGATATGGGGCCTAACGCGAAAATAGCCTGGGCTTTCGGTACCTACTTTCTGATATCGATTGGCTATACCGCGAACAACGTCCCTTACTGTGCGCTGATTAACGCGATCACCAATCGCCACGATCAGGTGATGTCCTGCCAGTCCTGGCGCTTTGTGCTCAGCGGCGTAGCCGGTTTTCTCGTCTCTGTTGGCCTGCCGTGGATGGTTGAGTTTTTCGGTAACGGTAACCTGGCCAAGGGCTACCAGTACGGCGTCACCGTGCTGTGCACGATAGGCATGATCATGTTCCTGCTGTGCTTCTTCTGGGTAAAAGAGCGGGTGCCGCTGTCGCTAGCAGGCAATTTCACCCTGCGCGAACACCTGAAAGGACTGCGCAAAAACGATCAGTTACTGATGATGCTGGTGATGTCGTTCCTGCTGGTGAACATTCTGTGCATCCGCGGCGGCGGCTATATGTACTTTATTTCCTACGTGCTCCAGGGTGGCGCCGGCTACATGTCGCTCTTCTTCGGCATTCTGACGCTTTCCGGGATTGCCGGCGCGGTGATCGTCAACCCGCTCTCCCGCCGCATGGATATGGTGCGCCTCTACTACTGGACGAACCTTGTTCTGGTCGCTTTTGGCGTGGGCATGTACTTCCTCCCTGCGGGGCAGCACTATCAGACGCTATGGCTGGTTTGCATAGCCGTAAATAGCGTCATTCAAGGCTTCACCCTGCCGCTGCACTTCTCGATTATGGCCTTCGCCGACGACTACGGCGAATGGAAAACCGGCGTGCGTTCATCAGGGATGAACTTCGCCTTTAACCTCTTTTTCATCAAGCTCTCCTGGGCCTCTTCCGGCGGCATCATCAGTCTGATCCTGATCATGGTGGCCTACCAGCCAGGGCTGGAAAACCAGACCGCAGCGTCCATTCAGGGTATCACCCTGCTGCAAAGCATCGTACCGGCGCTGTTCCACCTCGCGCTGGCGCTGTGCCTGCTGAAGTGCCGACTTAACGGCACAATGATGCAACGTATTTCTACCGACCTTCGCCAAAGACATTCACACATTTCCTGAGGTAAACATGATGCAGTCTGATGTGATTGAAGCCGATCTGAACCGTATTACCATCACCGACCCGTTTCTGGGCGAATACCAGCGGTTGATTCGCGACGTGGTGATCCCTTACCAGTGGGAAGCGCTGAACGATAACATTCCCGAAGCCGAACCCAGCCACGCGCTGGCTAACTATCGCATTGCCGCCGGGCTGGAGCCCGGCGAATTTTACGGGATGGTGTTCCAGGATAGTGACGTCACCAAATGGCTGGAGGCCGTCGCCTGGTCGCTGAGCCAGAAGCCGGATAGCGAACTTGAGCAAACCGCCGATGCCGTGATTGAACTGCTGGCACAGGCGCAGTGCGAAGACGGCTATCTCAACACCTGGTATACCGTGAAAGAACCGGGGCTACGCTGGACCAACGTGGCCGAATGCCACGAAATGTACTGTGCAGGGCACCTGTTCGAAGCGGCGGTGGCGTTCTTCAACGCCACCGGTAAGCGCCGCCTGCTGGAGATAGCCTGCCGTTTTGCCGATCATATTGATACCGTTTTTGGCCCGAACGATGGCCAGCTGCGCGGCTATCCCGGGCATCCTGAAATCGAGCTGGCGTTGATGCGTTTGTATGAAGTCACCCGGGAGCCTCGTTACCAGGCGCTGGCGCGCTTTTTCCTCGAAGAACGCGGCCAGCAGCCGTACTACTACGATATTGAGTTTGAAAAGCGTGGCGGCACCTGGCACTGGGACAACTGGGGCGAGGCATGGATGGTGAAGGATAAAGCCTACACCCACGCGCACAAACCGCTCGCAGAGCAGAACGAAGCGGTCGGCCACGCGGTACGCTCGGTATACCTGATGACCGGCCTGGCGCACCTCGCCCGCCTGACTCATGATGAAGAAAAGCGCCAGACCTGTCTGCGCATCTGGAACAATATGGTACAACGTCGGATGTACATCACCGGCGGTATCGGTTCACAGGGCATCGGCGAAGCCTTCACCAGCGACTACGATCTGCCAAACGACACCGCCTACGGCGAGAGCTGCGCCTCCATCGGTCTGATGATGTTCGCCCGACGCATGCTGGAGATGGAGGGAGACGCCCACTACGCCGAGGTCATGGAGCGCGCGTTTTACAATACGGTGCTTGGCGGCATGGCGCTGGACGGCAAACACTTTTTCTACGTGAACCCGTTAGAGACTCACCCGAAGAGCATTCCACACAACCATATTTACGACCACATTAAGCCGGTACGCCAGCGCTGGTTCGGCTGCGCCTGCTGCCCGCCGAATATCGCCCGCACGCTCGTCGCTATCGGCCACTACCTCTTTACCCCGCGCCAGGACGCGCTGTTTATCAACTTCTATGCCGGAAGCGAAGCACAGTTTACGGTTAATGGCCGGGCGCTGGCGCTGAAAATAGAGGGCAACTACCCGTGGGATGAGCAGGTCACGATTCGCTTCAGCCAACCGCAGGCGGTCGAGCATACGCTCGCGCTACGCCTGCCGGAATGGTGTGAAGCGCCGCAGGTGCGGGTGAACGGAAACGCCGCGCAGGGTGACATCATCAAAGGCTATCTGCATCTGCATCGTCAATGGCAGGAAGGCGACGTGGTAACGCTGCATCTGCCGATGACCATCCGCCGCGTCTATGCTAACTCGCGGGTGCGTCACGCTGCCGGTAAAGTGGCGATTCAGCGCGGGCCGTTGGTTTACTGCCTGGAAGAAGCGGATAACGGCGCGGAGTTGCACAACCTGTCGCTGCCGAAAACGGCGACCTTTCGCGAGATTCAGGGCGTCGGCGTGCTGAAAGGCAAAGTGCTGCTACAGGCGGAAGGGCTACGCGTGTTGACGGCTCAGGAGAATAAGCCGCTGTACAGCTTTGATAATCGTCAGACGGCGGTTGAGAAGCAGATGCTGACCTTTATTCCGTGGTTTAGCTGGGCCAACCGTGGCGAGGGCGAAATGCGGATTTGGGTCGACGAGGCATAACCATAAAAAAAGCCGGACGGCGGCTATGCCTTATCCGGCCTACAACGATGGTGGACTGTAGGCCGGATAAGACGCGATGCGTCGCCATCCGGCATGTCCTGATTTACCCTTCGTTATGCATCTCTAAATTCTCAACTTCATTCTGCAGCTGGACGGCTTTCGCATCGTCGTTGCGCAGTGAATCGAGGAAGTCGAGATAGGTCTGGTCAACGTCTTTGGTCACATAGACACCGTTGAACACCGAGCATTCGAACTGCTGGATATCCGGGTTCTCTGCGCGTACCGCGTCGATAAGATCGTTCAGATCCTGGAAAATAAGGCCGTCCGCGCCGATGATCTGGCGAATTTCGTCCACTTCACGCCCGTGGGCGATCAGCTCATTGGCCGTCGGCATATCAATACCGTAGACGTTCGGGAAACGAATTTCCGGCGCCGCAGAGGCCAGATAGACCTTCTTCGCACCGGCTTCACGCGCCATCTCGATAATCTGCTCGGACGTGGTGCCACGCACGATAGAGTCATCAACCAGCAGCACGTTCTTATCACGGAACTCAGCGCGGTTGGCGTTCAGCTTGCGGCGCACGGACTTACGACGCAGTTGCTGCCCCGGCATGATAAAGGTACGGCCAACGTAGCGATTCTTCACGAAGCCCTGACGGTACGGTTTGCCCAGGATACGAGCAATTTCCAGCGCGATGTCGCAGGACGTTTCCGGAATAGGGATCACGACGTCAATATCCAGATCTTCCCACTCGCGCGCAATCTTCTCGCCAAGCTTGGTGCCCATATTCACGCGGGCGCTGTAGACGGAGATTTTGTCGATGAAGGAATCCGGACGCGCGAAGTAAACGTATTCGAACAGGCACGGGTTGCTGACCGGGTTGTCGGCGCACTGGCGGGTAAACAGCTGCCCCTTCTCGGTGATGTAAATCGCTTCCCCTGGCGCAACGTCGCGCAGGAATTCAAAGCCGAGTGTATCCAGCGCCACGCTTTCGGAGGCCACCATATACTCGGTACGGCCATCGCCCACATCGCGTTTGCCCAGCACCAGCGGACGGATGCCGTTCGGGTCGCGGAAGGCAACCATGCCGTGGCCGATAATCATCGCCACGCAGGCGTAGGCGCCGCGGATCTGGCGGTTCGTCGCGGCGATAGCGGCGAAAATGTTATCAGCTTCCAGCGGATAATGGCGGAAGTTATCCAGCTCGCTGGCAAAGATATTGAGCAGGATTTCAGAATCGGAGGTGGTGTTGATGTGACGGCGTTTTTCTTCAAACAGCTTCTGACGTAACTCGTGCGCATTGGTCAGATTACCGTTGTGCGCCAGCGTAATACCGTACGGCGAGTTCACGTAGAAAGGCTGAGCCTCAGAGGCGCTGGAGCTGCCCGCCGTTGGGTAACGCACGTGGCCAATACCCATATTGCCCTGCATACGCTGCATGTGGCGGGCTTCAAAGACATCGCTCACCAGACCGTTCGCCTTACGCAGGCGGAAGCAGTTGTTGGCATCAATGGTGATGATGCCAGCGGCATCCTGTCCACGGTGCTGCAGCACCGTTAGCGCATCATAAATCGACTGGTTTACCGGCATAACACCGGCGATACCGACAATACCGCACATACGTCTTTTCCTCGTTCAGCAACGACCCAAAGCTTATACTTTGGGCAAGAAACTTGACGAGCTTTGAAGGTATTCAAAAAACCATCTGATAACCGGTGAAAAATAGGGAATAAACTGCGACTGCTGCCAGTCTTCGCTCTTTGCCATGCCGGTAAAGGTGTCGAGGAAGAACAGGATAGCGGCAATAATCAGCACCCCGCGCAGCGCGCCGAAGCAGATCCCCAATACCCTGTCGGTACCCGATAAACCGGTCTTCTCCACCAGTTGGCCTATCACGTAGTTGACGATAGCGCCGACGATGAGCGTCGCGATAAACAGCGCCGCAATAGCAATCCCATTTCGAACCCGTTCGTCTTCAAAGCCCGTAAACCAGATAGACAGATCGTTGTAGTAATGGCTGGCTACGTAAAATGCACAGCCCCACGTCACCAACGATAGCGCTTCGCGAACGAAGCCACGGATAAGACTCACCAGGCAAGAAAAGCCCAGTACCGCGATAATGGCGTAATCAATCCAGACCATATATGTCCCACGATTCTACGCCCTGTCATCCAGTTCGGGCGCATTCTAACAGAAAAAGAAAACGTTTGCGTAGGGATTTCCTTCCCAGGCATAAATAAAAAATGGCGCTGAAAAAACATTCAACGCCATCGTTTTTCTGGTCGTTTTCGGCGTTGTCCGGCCCCTCACCCCGACCCTCTCCCCAAAGGGGCGAGAGAGAAAATGGGTGCGAAACCTACCAACGATGCCCTAAGGTCCCTTCTCCCAAAGGAGAGAGAGTGAGGGAAAAAGCCCCACGTCTTAGTTCGGCGTATACCCCATCACCACCCCACTCAGCCCCGACAGCTGCTTCAGCTCACCGAGCGAACCTTTCAGCTTATCTTTCGAGGCGTCCGGGCCAACCAGAATGCGGGTAATTTTACCCTGAACTGGCGTCGAAGGCGACGTATAGGCGTGATAACCTGCGCCGCGCAGGCTGGCCACAATTTCGTTCACCTTATCGGCGTTCTTCAACGCGCCAAGCTGCACCACGTAAGCCTTGCCCACCGGCGCAGCCTTCTCTTCAGGTGCCGCTTTCGGCGGCGCGGTAACAGCCACCTGTTCCGTTACCGGCTGCGGTTTCGGCTTCGGTTTTTCGACCGGCTTCGGTTTCGGCAGTTCGGCGGCCGGCGGGATCTGCTCGAGATCGCCGTTACCGTTCACCGCCAGACGGCTGGAATCAAGCGACGGTGCCGCCGCATCGCCCGCGCGTACCTCTTCCGCGGCGCCTTCCGGCGGCTGAGCAGGCAGCGCCTGCGTTGCCGTCGGCAGCATATCCGGCTCATCGCGATCGCCGGGCTTAGGCACCAGCGGAATGGCCGCAAATTCATCCTGATAATGCTTTTTTTGCCCGTCAAGCAGCCCTGGCAGCACAATGCCCCCCAGCGCGACCAACACTATCGTCCCGACAAGACGGTTTTGAAACTTACTTGCCACCGGCTCTCCCCGCGTCCAATACTTCCATCACGTGCGCTACCGTGTGGAACGAACCACACACCAGCACCGTATCTTCCGGCATGGCATCGGCCATCGCCGCATGCCACGCCTGCGCCACGCTGCCATACACGGCACCCGCGCGCAAATGCGCGCGCAGCTGTTCCGCCGTCGCGCCGCGCGGCCCTTCCAGCGGCGCACAGTACCAGCTGTCGACCACGCTTTCCAGACACGCCAGCGTGCCGGCAATGTCCTTATCATGCAGCATACCAATAACCGCCAGCACTCGCCCGGTTTTCGGCAGGGATTTGAGACGCCCGGCAAGGTAGCCTGCGGCATGCGGGTTATGCGCAACGTCGAGAATCACCCGCGGCGCGTACTGGATAGTCTGAAAACGCCCCGGCAGGATCGCGCTGGCGATGCCTTCACGAATCGCCTGCTCGCTCACCGCAAGCCCGCTGGCGCGCAGCGCAGCCAGCGCGGTGGCGGCATTCGGCTGCGGCACGTTAGGCAGCGGCAGATTGCGCAGTTCGCCCTGTGCGTCGCTAAAGGTCCAGCTTTCCGCCTCTACGCTATAGCGCCAGTCCACGTCACGCTGCAGCAGCAATGCACCCTTTTCGCGCGCCACGTCAGCAATCGTCTGCGGCATCTCCGGCTCGCCGACGACCGCCGGCCGCCCACCGCGGAACACCCCCGCTTTCTCACGGCCGATGCTTTCACGGTCCGGTCCCAGCCAGTCGGTGTGGTCCAGCGCAATGCTGGTCACTACGGCAACGTTAGCATCGACGATGTTAGTCGCATCCAGTCGCCCGCCCAGGCCGACTTCCAGAATGGCCACATCAACCTGTTGCTGCTTGAACAGCCACAGCGCAGACAGCGTGCCGTATTCAAAATAGGTGAGCGATGTTTCGCCGCGCGCCGCTTCAATCGCGGCGAATGATGCCGTATGCGCGCTTTCCGCCAGCTCTTCCCCCTGCACGCGCACGCGCTCGGTATAGCGTACCAGGTGCGGCGAACTGTACACGCCCACTTTATAGCCGGCGGCCATCAGGATGGTTTCCAGCGTCCGGCAGGTGGTGCCTTTGCCGTTGGTGCCCGCGACGGTAAAGACGAACGGCGCCGGTTGCAGCACGTCGAGCGACCCTGCGACCTTGCTGACGCGCGCCAGTCCGAGGTCGATGGTTTTTGAATGGAGGTTTTCCAGATAAGAAAGCCACGTAGCCAGGGGCGACGTGGCCTGAGGAATAGAATGTTTTTCCATGATGCCCGCAACTTTCAACGGTGAATAATAGCAAAAAGGGCAGCGCCACCCGGCCCTGCCCTTTACATCATCAGGCCTCTGGCGCCTGATCCGGTACCGGCGGCACCACCACGCTTTCGCGCGGCGCGTCCGGGTTCGGCGCCGGGAGATTCATCAGCTTCGCCAGAATGCTGGCCAGCTTCAGTCGCATTTCCGGGCGACGCACGATCATGTCGATCGCGCCCTTCTCGATGAGAAACTCACTGCGCTGGAAACCCGGCGGCAGTTTTTCACGCACGGTCTGTTCGATAACACGCGGACCGGCAAAACCGATCAGTGCTTTCGGTTCAGCAATGTTCAGATCGCCCAGCATCGCAAAACTTGCGGAAACGCCGCCCATGGTCGGGTCGGTCAGCACGGAAATATACGGCAAGCCGCGTTCCTGCATTTTCGCCAGCGCAGCGGAGGTTTTCGCCATCTGCATCAGGGACATCAGCGCTTCCTGCATGCGCGCACCGCCGGAGGCAGAGAAGCAGATCAGCGGACAGTTGTCTTCCAGCGCCTGCTCAACGGCACGCACAAAGCGCGCGCCCACGACAGAACCCATTGAACCGCCCATAAAGGAAAATTCAAAGGCCGCGGCGACAACCGGCATATCATGCAGGGTACCCTTCATGACCACCAGCGCGTCTTTCTCACCCGTCTCTTTCTGCGCGGATGCCAGACGGTCTTTATACTTTTTAGAGTCACGGAACTTCAGCACGTCTTTCGGCTCAAGTTCACTGCCCAGTTCTACCAGGGACCCTTCATCCAACAAGCTATGCAGGCGATTACGCGCTGACATACGCATGTGGTGATCGCACTTCGGGCAAACCTCGAGGTTACGCTCCAGCTCGGCGCGATACAAAACCTGACCACAGCTATCGCACTTGGTCCATACCCCTTCCGGGATGCTCGCCTTGCGGGTAGGTGTGATGTTGCTTTTAATTCGTTCAATCCAGCTCATTGATAACCTTTCTGCCTGAACCTGGTCGATGCCAGTTTTGCCATTAAGGGGGCGCGCATAATGCCACTTTTCCCCTTCATAGACCATGAATGTTGCACATTAAAACATAACAGCCCGAAACTTGGCATAAAAAAGTGGTCGAACCGCGAAACATGTCGTAACAGGGCACGGCTGAATCGTGCCCCGCTTGCGCGCGTTATTTTGCCCGTTTTGCCGCTGCGCGGCGGTGGCGAATCACTTCAATAACGCCCGGTAATACGGACAGCACGATGATAGCGACAATCAGCAGCTTCAGGTTTTCCTGAACTACCGGCAGGTCGCCGAACAGATAGCCCGCGTAGGTAAACAGCAGCACCCACAGCAGCGCGCCCGCCACGTTATAGAGCGCAAAATGACGATAGGACATGTGGCCCATTCCCGCCACAAAAGGCGCAAATGTTCTGACGATCGGCACAAATCGCGCCAGAATAATGGTTTTCCCACCATGTTTATCGTAGAAGGCATGGGTCTTATCCAGGTAGCTACGGCGAAAGATCTTCGAGTTCGGGTTGCTGAAGAGCTTCTCACCGAACAAGCGTCCAATGGTGTAGTTTACCGCATCGCCGACAATCGCAGCGATCACCATCAGTACCACCATGACGTGTACGTTGATGTCGTTGGTCGGCAGCGCGGAGAGCGCCCCAGCAACGAACAGCAGCGAATCGCCGGGCAGGAAAGGCGTCACTACCAGCCCCGTTTCGCAGAACAGAATCAGGAACAGAATAGCGTAAACCCAGACGCCGTACTGCGCGACCAGCTCCGCCAGGTGCACATCAATGTGCAGGATAAAATCAATCAAAAAACGGATGAGATCCATATTGTTTAGCCCCAAATGACTACGTTAGTCCGCCAGGAATAGCGGGCCCATCGGCACGGAAGGGAGCGCAAAGTGTGCGGGGTAATCCACCGCCACCAGATACAGCCCTTCCGCTTTCGCCGTTGCTGCGGCAAGCGTCCTGTCTTTTGCCGCCAGCAGTTCTGCAATCCAGCTCTCCGGCTGGTTTCCTGCGCCAACTTCCATCAGGCTGCCAACAATATTCCTTACCATGTGGTGCACAAAGGCGTTCGCTTTGATGTCCACAACAATATAAGCGCCGTAGCGGGTCACGTTGATATGCATGACGTTACGCCACGGCGTGCGCGACTGGCACTGCACCGCCCGAAATGAGGTGAAGTCATTCTCGCCCAGCAGGCTTTGCGCCGCGCGGTGCATCCGCTCAGCATCCAGGGGTTGGTGATAATGCGTCACCCCCTGACCCAGCACCGCCGGACGCAGACGGTGGTTATAAATCACATAGCGGTAGCGGCGCGCCGTCGCGCTGAAACGCGCATGAAAATCGTCGGGCACAGCTTTCACCCAACGCACCGCAATGTCACCAGGTAAATTCGCATTTACGCCCAGCGTCCACGCCGCGTCTTTACGCACGGCGTGAGTTTCAAAGTGCACCACCTGCCCGGTACCGTGAACGCCCGCGTCGGTACGCCCGGCGCAGAAGACGTTTATCGGCTCATTGGCCACCTGCGAGAGGGCTTTTTCAAGTTTTTCCTGCACGCTGCGCACTTCGTTTTGCCGCTGCCAGCCGTAATATTTGCTGCCGTCGTACTCAATGCCCAGCGCAATTCGATAGACCGGCAGTTGCTCCATTTCAGACATCAGTACAGATACTCCAGCACCAGCTTCTCGGCCGTTTTCACCGCCATCAACGCGCCGCCAAAGCGGACGTTATCGGCCACCGACCAGAACTGTACCTGCTCAGGCATACCGTAATCGTTGCGCACACAGCCTACCGACAGATGCGCGCTGCCGGTCGCGTCGCCAACCTGCGTCGGGAATTCCCCCGCTTCCGACAGCACAATATCTTCGCCGCGCGCAAAGGCGTCTCGCGCCTCTTCCGCCGACAGCGGACGCATGGCTTCAAATGTCACCATCTGCGCGTGGCCGTAGAACACCGGCGACTGAATGCAACTGGCGGAAATCATCAGCCCTTCATCCTGCATAATCTTACGCACCTGATCGACAATACGGCGTTCATCACGCACGTTGCCCTCGCGGTCCGGCAGCATCGGCAGCATGTTGAAGGCCAGCTGACGACCGAAGAAATCATCTTCGTCGATAGGAATGCCGTTCAGCAGCTTAGCGCTCTGCCCGGCCAGCGCGTCGACGGCTTTTTTACCGTGCGCAGAGGCGGAAATCAGGCTGGTCACGTTGATGCGCGACAGGCCACCGTCATCAATCAGCGGCTTCAGCGCCGCCAGCAGTTGGCTGGTCTGGCTGTCTGCCACGGCGATGACGTTACGGTTACGATAGTCAGCCAGCACAAACGGGTTCACTTCCGGTACCACCAGCGGCACGTCCGGTTCCAGGGCAAACAGACCGCTAAGGTCGATAACCAGACAACCGGAATTAGTCGCTTCTTCTATATAGGTGGCACTCGCCTCCATACCGGCGACAAAGAACGCCAGCTGCGCCTGCGTCCAGTCAAATTCCGCCGCATCCTGCACTCTGACCGATTTACCGTTGAAACGCAGATGTTCGCCCGCGCTGTCGGCGCGCGCCAGCGCATAGATATCACCCACCGGGAACTGACGTTCAGCAAGGGTTTCAAGCAGGGCTTCGCCTACGGCGCCGGTTGCGCCCAGGATGGCAATATTCCAGCCTTCAGACATGGTGATTTACTCCAGAAAAAAAGCGACCCTGCCGGAGTATCCGGCAGAGGTATTAAGAAGACATTAACAATGTACGGCGTTAAACCCGAGTTTTTGCAGCAGCTCGGCCGCCTCGGCATCATCACACTCCACGGTTAATGATGACCATTCGCGACGCTCAAGGTAATTTTTGCGCAGCTTGTCAAACTCACCCGGGATCCCCGCGACTTTTCGCAGCGGCGCGTCATCGCGGCGCACATCATACACCAAATGCACCAGTCTTTTCAGCGTAGGCTGATCGAGCGGACCGTGCAGGCTGATGTGGCCAAATTCCGGCGCCGGCAGCAGCGATGAGAGCGCCACTTCCTGCGGTTGGCCGATAAACTGGCTGTAGGCTTCGAACACCTGGGTCGTACCGCGCGCTTTGCCCTCGAGCGTGTAGCCCGCAATGTGCGATGTCCCCAGATCGACTTTGTCCAGCAGCGCCAGGTTGAGGTCCGGCTCGGGCTCCCAAACGTCGAGCACTACGCTCAGCTTCTGCCCCTCTTCAAGACATTTCAGCAGCGCGGCGTTATCCACCACCGGGCCACGGCAGGCGTTGATCAAAATCGCGCCCGGCTTCAGGCGACGAATCAGCGCCTCGTCGGCCAGATGCAACGATTTATACGGGCCGTCTTTATACAGCGGCGTGTGGAAGGTCAGTACGTCAGCCAGCGCCACCAGTTCCTCCAGCGGGAGGAAATCGCCCGCGTCGCCGTTATCGGCGCGCGGCGGATCGCAGAGCAGCGTTTTGATACCCAGCGCCGCAAGACGTTTTTGCAGACGGCCGCCGACATTCCCCACGCCGACAATGCCCACGGTACGGTCAGTCAGCGCAAACCCATCGCGCTCGGCCAGCATCAGTAGCGCCGAGAAGACATATTCTACGACCGCGATGGCATTACAGCCCGGCGCGGCGGAGAAACCGATCCCTGCCTGTTTCAACCATGTCTGATCGACATGGTCGGTGCCCGCCGTCGCGGTGCCGACAAATTTGATCGCTTTGTCGCCCAGCAGCGCTTCGTTCACCTTCGTCACGGAACGCACCATCAGGGCATCGGCATCGGTTAACGCCTCGGTCGGGATCGGTCGACCGGGAACGGCGGTAACGTCGCCCAGACGGCTAAAAAGTTCGCGGGCGTAGGGCATATTTTCATCAACAAGGATTTTCACGGTTCAGTACCTGTCTGAGAACGAGAGTAAACCGGGGAAGTGTGCCATAATCTCGCCGCCAGGCATACTTACGCCGGGCATCAGTACTGCAATTGGAAAGGATGAATCATGACGCAACCCATTTCAGGTATGCCCGCGCGCCCTCCGGGGGCCGGCACAACGCCCCTCTCCCCTGCGGGAGAACAGCCGTTGAGTACCCAACAGCGTACGGTGCTGGAACGACTGATCACGCGCTTAATCGCAATGACCTCACAGCAGAATGCCGAGGTTTGGGCGGGCGTGAAGCACGATCTGGGGCTGAAAAACGATACCCCGCTGCAGGCGCGCCACTTTCCCGCCGCCGAGCAGAATCTTAATCAGCGAATCGGCGCTGCCGAACAAAAGCTGAGCACGCGCCAGACGCTATCGCAGCTGACCGAGCTGCTAGGCCAGGGGAATAATCGTCAGGCCGTCAGCGACTACATCCGCCAGCAGTATGGGCAAACCGCCCTTAGCCAACTGACCCCGCAGCAGTTAAAAAACGTGCTGCAGCTGTTACAGCAAAATCAGCTGTCGATTCCGCAGCCGCAGCAGCGGCCGGCCACTGACAGACCGCTCCTGCCGGCCGAGCACAACACGCTGAACCAGCTGGTCACCAAGCTCTCCGCCGCCACAGGGGATTCCAACAAGCTCATCTGGCAATCACTACTGGAACTTTCCGGCGTGAAATCCGGTGACCCGCTGCCGGCGAAACATTTCAACGCGCTGGTCACTCTGCTGCAGGCGAGGCTGACGCTGAGTACGCATCCCGCGCCCACGCTTAACGTCCTGCAGGCTGCGCTCAAGCAGCCGCTGGAGCCACAGGAAGGGCAGCTGCTGCGCGATGTCGCCCAGCAAAACTGGAACGCAACGCCGCAAACGGTGCTAACGCCGGTACAGGTGCAGGAACTGCTGAACCTATTGTTCCTCAAACGCATCGAGCGCGAGCGCGTAGCCCATGCGTACACGCTGGAAGCGCGCGACCTTCAGCCTATTTACGCGCCGTTTGCCCCGGTCATGACTACGCTCAAATCGCTGTCGGCACGCCCGGGTCTGGCAGCCGTCGTGCTGGTGGTTGTCGCCCTGCTACTGTGGCTGCTGCTGTAGATTTAGTATCTGCGCAATGGTTGTCATCACCGCGTCTTCTTCATTGCTGCCGGTGATATACCGCGCGGCCTGTTTGGTTTCGTCAAAGGCGTTACGCATGGCGAAACTCCAGGCGGCGCGCGTCATCAGCTCGATATCATTCAGGCCATCGCCGAACACCATCGTCTCGTCTTTGCTTACCCCCAGCATGCGCTGCAACATCTCCACCGTGTGCCCCTTGTGAACGCCGGCGTCGGCAATATCAATCCACGCGTCTTCCGAAACCACGATATAGGCTTTATCAAAGAACTCAGCCAGGCGCGGTTTGATCTGCGGGCAGCGACCTTTGATATCAAACAGCGAGATTTTAACAAAATCATGCTCCACCGCGTTAAAGTCGTCTATCAGCACCACGTGCGCATAAGACATTTTGACTTTTGCCAGCATTTCCGGCGCAATCGATGCTTTAACATAGGCGCCGTTGGACGTACAGGCGATGATGACGGCTTCGCTGTTCACCGCTTCAAGCGTGGCAATCATCTCCCGACCCAGCGCGTTTTTAATCGGTGATTGATAGACATACTCACCGCCGTGCTTAATGCGCGTGGCGCTATCGCCAAGGATCCAGAAATCCCTCACCTGTTCGCCAAACAGCTCCTCCACCCGCTCACACTGCTTACCGGTGCACAGCGCAAAGGCCACGCCCTGCTGCTGCATCAGTGATTTAATCTGCGTAAAACGTTGGCGGTTGTAATCGCCGCTGCGGTTTAAGAAGGTCCCGTCGAGATCGGTAATAATCAGCTTAATCATGCATTCTCCTTGAAGAGGATAGCCCGCGTTCGCCGAACGCGGGCCGGGGACAAGCAGAACGGCGTGGGCAAAGGCGTTACGCGCCTTCTTCCGCAGCCGCAGACATATTCACTTTGTTCGCGGCAATCACGAACGGCAGGTAGATAAGCGTCGCAACCGCCAGACACAGCACGCCAACAAACAGCGCCATCCAGTTACCGCCGGTGCCGAAGAAGGCTATCAGCGGGCCCGGCGTCGTCCACGGTACCGCGTAGGCAATCGGCGGGATAATCTCCAGCGTGATAAAGAAGTAGCCAATCAGCGCGTTCACAAACGGCACCAGGATAAACGGAATTACCAGAATCGGGTTCAGCACGATCGGCAGACCAAACATGACCGGCTCGTTGATATTGAACAGCCCCGGCACAAAGGCCATTTTCGCCAGGTCACGGTAATCTTTACGGCGAGAAGCTATAAAAATGGCCAGCAGCAGGCCCAGCGTCATCCCCGAACCACCGCAGTTAGCGAAAGCATCGTTGATGCCGGTCCAGGTGATCGGGTACGGCGCACCCCAGGTCGAGCCGTGAGAGGCGGCGTATGACAGATTTTCCAGATTCGCTTCCGAGAAAATCGTTTCGCGAATCGCGGCTACGGTATTTGGCCCGTGAATACCCAGAATCCACAGGAAGTTGGCCACCAGCCCCAGAATCAGCACGGTGAAGATGTTAGTTCCCATATCCTTCAGCGGTGCCTGGATCAGGGTGTAGATCAGATCGTTCAGCCCGTTCGGCGAGATTTTGGACAGCAGGAAGTTCAGCACCGAGAAGAAGATCATCACGAAGAAGATCGGCAGCAGCACCTTGAAAGAGCGCGCAACCGCTGGCGGCACCGCCGCTGGCATGTTGATCGTCACCTTCGGATTGCGCGCCAGTCGACAGAAAATTTCGCTCGACAGCAGCGCCACGATCACCGCCACAAACAGCCCCTGCGGCCCCAGATATTTGGTGGTCAGGTAGGCCTGGCCATCGATAATCACATAGGGGGTATACACCACAAAGAATGCGCCAATCGCCGTCAGGCCGCACAGCAGGTCGTCCTGCTGATAGCTGATCGCCATATTGCGCGCCACAAGGAAGGTAATCAGCACAGCCATAATATTGACCGAACCATTCATCACTGGCGTAAATATTTGCTGGGCATCGGCAAGATTAGGAAACAGCGTGCCAAGGTGTAATATACTGGCAATAAAACCGTCCGGCGACAGGATGGCAAAGTTGATAAGAATAATCAGCGAACTGGCCATCACAATCGGGAATGATAAAATAAATGCATCGCGAATGGCCGAAACGTGTATCTGAGAATTCAATTTAATCGCTACGGGAACGAGGATTTTTTCCATCCCTCGTTCAAATGAATTCATAAACCCCATAATGGTCCCTTAATTTTTTGGAAAAGTTAATTTGAATTATTAATGGAATAACCGTAGCGCCTGTTCTAAAACGGCCTTACCGTCCATCTGGCCGTAGCTTTTCATATCAATAACCGCAACCGGCATTTTCCCCTGAGCAATCGCTTCGATTTCCCGCTGTTGAAAACGGACCTGCGGGCCTAATAAAACCACGTCAACTTCCTGCTTTTTTATCTGCTCTTTGGCTTCGGAAATCGCCAGCGCATAAATCGTCGCGGTAATATTTTCCGCCTCCGCATGTTCACGCATTTTTTTTACCAGCATACTGGTCGACATCCCTGCTGCGCATACCAATAATATATTTTTCATCCAACGTCCTTTTTAAAAACCGAGCCTTAATTGACGATCACTTTAATAATTGTTAATTTCCGTAACCTGTATTCCGATCACAGTTACCCACGCCCAAGATGTTCAATAATCGTGAGATACATGAACGTGTTTAGCAAAAATCATGGAAATAGATTGATAACTATTTGTTTAAAAAGGATTTAAGGAGGTTCAAAAGTGGTATACCAGAACGTCATCAACCTGCTAAAAAACAGATTAAATAGCGCGAGCTACAATATTGGCGATCTTCTGCCGTCGGAAAAAGAGCTGGCAGAATTATATGGTGTATCGCGTAATACCTTACGCAAGGCGCTCAAAGCGCTGGAAGAGGAAGGGATGATTGAGCGACGACACGGCTCGGGCACCTATTTACGTAACAAGCACTTTCAGGCCTCAGTAACCCATCTCGACAGCTTTACCGAAATCGCCCGCAACGAAGGCAAAACCCCGACCAGCCAGATTCTCAAATTCGAGCTCCAGCGCGCCTCTGACGACATCGCGACCCACCTGCGGGTCGGCCACGGTGAGCCGGTGTATTATGCCAGGCGGCTACGTTTTATCGACAATATTGCCATGCAGATGGAAGAGACCTGGCTGTCCGCCAGCCGTTTCCCGGACCTGACGATTGCCCATATGAAAAACTCGAAATTCTCGTACCTCGAGAATGAATGCGGCGTGAAGATCCTCGGCTGCTATGAATCTATCCAGCCGATACTGCCATCAGCCGAGGTGGCAAAGCTGTTGCACATCAGCACACTAGACCCGATTATTCGCATGCAAACCCAGGCAGTAGACGAGCAGCAACACCCTATTGATTACTCGATTCTCTACACTAATATGTTCGAATTTCAGGTGAAGTATTTTCTGCCGCGTAAAGCGGCGACCGGCCCACGGGAAATGCGGGCCGATCAATAACCGCTATTTACGGAACGACCAAAGCGTCACGACAATCCCCAGCACGGCGGAAATAGCCCCGCCGAGGAACACCGACGGATAGCCGAACGAGGTGGCCAGCATCCCCGCCAGCGGCCCGGAAACGCCGAGCGCAATATCCTGGAAAGCCGCATAGCCGCCGAGCGCCGTTCCACGCACCTGCTGCGGCACGCGCTTGACCACTTCTACGCCCAGCGCCGGGAAAATAAGCGAACAGCCCGCACCGGTCAGCGCCGCGCCGGCCAGCGCAAACCACGCATCGGGCGCCTGCCACAGCAGCAGCAGTCCCACGGCCTCCACCAGCAGCGAGCCAACGGCGACCTTTACGCCGCCCAGGCGATCGGGCATCCAGCCAAACAGAATACGCACCAGCACGAACGTGCCGCCGAATGCCGTCAGCGTGAAACCTGCCATCGACCAGCCTTTGCTCATAAAGTAGAGCGACACGAAGGTACCAATCACCGCGAAGCCCACGCCCTGCAGCGCCAGCCCCACACCGGCCTTCCAGATAAGTCCAATAACGCTGAACAGCGACGGACGTTCGCCCGCCAGCGCCGCGACCTTGCGCACCGAGCCGTTAAACGCCCAGGCCAACAGCGGCAGCATCATCGTCACCCCAGCCAACACCGCAAAACCGTAGCGGTTGTTGATATACAGCCCAAGTGGTGCCCCTGCGGCCAGCGCGCCAAATATCGCCATTCCGTTCCAGGACATCACCTTACCGGACTGCTTTGGCCCCACCAGCCCCATCCCCCATGTCAGGGTACCGGTTAACAGCTGGCTTTCACCAAAACCCAGGATCAAGCGCCCGACGATCAGCAGGCCAAATTTGACCATCGCATCCACCGGCAGCAGCGCCGCACCAAGCCAGGCGGCCCCGGCAAACGCGCAGGCGGCCATCCCCTGCAGCGCCGAGCGTTTACCGCCATACTGATCAGCCAATCGTCCGGCGTAGCCACGCGTCAGAACGGTAGCAAAGAACTGAATGCCCACGGCAATGCCCACCATCGTGTTGCCGTAGCCCAATTCCTGATGCACAAATAGCGGAATGACCGGCAGCGGAATGCCGACGGTGAGATAGGTCAGAAACACCGCAAACGCGATGCGAAATAACGACCCGTTCGAAGAAGATGTTGGTTCACTTTGAGTTACTGCTGTCATGCTTTACTCCAGAATGCTGAGTAAGGCGAGGTGCTGTAGCCACGCCCCCTCTACCTGATCATCAGGATTAAGGTGCGTTGGTTGACGTTGAACGCTTACGCATTATCGTGATGATAATGTTGAGCCGCGAGTTTGCCTGTTCTTTCCGTCCGTTGTCAACGCATAAAAAAAAGGAGCCCCGGGGGCTCCTTTTTCCATTCAATGTGAAATTACAGCTTACGCATCACCAGGGTGGCGTTGGTGCCGCCGAAGCCAAAGCTGTTGGACATGACGGTAGTCAGTTCACGCTCGGTCGGTTCGGTCACGATGTTCAGACCAGCGGCCTGCTCGTCCATCTCATCGATGTTAATGCTTGGCGCGATAAAGCCGTGTTCAAGCATCAGCAGAGAGTAGATAGCTTCCTGTACGCCAGCGGCGCCCAGAGAGTGGCCGGTCATGGCTTTGGTTGCAGAAATTGCCGGGCTGTTGTCGCCAAACACTTCCTGAATAGCGCCCAGTTCTTTCACGTCACCTACCGGGGTAGAAGTGCCGTGGGAGTTCAGGTAGTCGATTGGGGTATCAACGCCGTGCATTGCCATCTTCATGCAGCGCACTGCACCTTCACCGGATGGAGCAACCATATCTGCGCCATCGGAGGTTGCGCCGTAGCCAACGATTTCTGCATAGATATGCGCACCGCGCGCCAGCGCGTGTTCCAGTTCTTCAACCACAACCATACCGCCGCCGCCAGCGATGATGAAACCATCACGGTGTGCGTCATAGGTACGGGATGCTTTTTCTGGCGTGTCGTTGTATTTGGTGGACAGTGCGCCCATCGCGTCGAACTCACAGGCCATTTCCCAGCCCAGCTCTTCGCCGCCGCCAGCAAAAACGATGTCCTGTTTGCCCAGCTGAATCTGTTCAACCGCGTTGCCGATGCAGTGTGCGGAGGTTGCACACGCGGAGCTGATGGAGTAGTTCACACCGTGAATTTTGAACGGCGTTGCCAGGCACGCGGAAACCGCAGAGCCCATCGCTTTGGTTACCACATACGGGCCAACCGCTTTCAGGCCACGCGGGCTACGCATGGCGTCTGCACCGAATACCTGCGCTTTCGAAGAGCCGCCGGAACCGGCAATCAGGCCCACACGCGGGTTGTTCTGGTAATCTTCTGCCTTCAGGCCGGAGTCTTCAACCGCCTGCTGCATAGAGAGATAAGCGTAGATAGAGGCATCGTTCATGAAACGGACCACTTTGCGATCGATAAGACCCGTGGTGTCCAGTTTGACGTTACCCCATACGTGGCTACGCATACCAGAATCTTTGAACTCTTGAGAGAAAGTGATCCCCGAGCGTCCTTCACGCAGGGATGCCAGGACTTCCTGCTGGTTGCTACCGATGCTGGAAACGATACCCAGGCCAGTAATCACTGCACGTTTCATTCAATACCTCTGTAAGTCATCACTATTTTAAAGTTTCGAGTCGCAAGATAGCGTACACTTGTACGCCGAACAAGTCCGATCAGCAATTTTATGCAGAAATTTGCGCCTGCGGGCACGCATCGTTAAGATCGGCAGACTCCTTGCCGCGCGAGTAACTTACGTGAAACATAACGCCATACAATCCGCCAACCTCGAATTTAACAGTGAGGGTACACCTGTTTCCCGAGATTTTGACGACGTCTATTTCTCCAACGACAACGGTCTGGAAGAGACCCGCTACGTTTTCCTCGGCGGTAACCAGATAGAGGTACGTTTCCCGCAACATCCGCATCCGCTTTTCGTGGTAGCGGAAAGCGGCTTTGGCACCGGCCTCAATTTCCTGACGCTGTGGCAGGCCTTCGACGCATTCCGCCGTCAGCATCCCGATGCTACGCTACAAAGATTACATTTCGTCAGTTTTGAAAAGTACCCACTGAAAGCCGAAGACCTGCGTCTGGCCCACCAGCACTGGCCAGAACTGGCAACCTGGGCCGAGCAGCTTCAGGCGCAGTGGCCTCTGCCGCTGGCGGGCTGTCACCGCCTGTTGCTTGATGACGGTCGCGTGACGCTGGATCTGTGGTTCGGCGACATCAATGCGCTCACGGATACCCTCGACGACAGCTTTAACCAGCAGGTTGACGCCTGGTTCCTCGACGGCTTTGCGCCATCGAAAAACCCGGACATGTGGACGCCGACGCTGTTTGCCGCCATGGCGCGTACCGCGCGGCCGGGCGGCACGCTCGCGACCTTTACCTCCGCAGGCTTTGTGCGTCGCGGGCTACAGGAAGCGGGCTTTACTATGCGTAAAAGCAAAGGCTTTGGGCGCAAGCGTGAAATGCTGATCGGTGAAATGCGTGAGCCGCTGCCGAATGCTGCGCGCGCGCCGTGGTTTGCCCGCACCGGCAGCCAGGTACGCGAAGCGGCTATTATCGGCGGCGGCATCGCCAGCGCCCTGCTCTCGCTGGCGCTGTTGCGCCGCGGCTGGTCGGTCACGCTGTATTGCGCAGACGATGAGCCGGCTCAGGGAGCCTCCGGCAATCGCCAGGGCGCGCTTTATCCACTGCTGAGCGCGCATGATGCCGCGCTGGCGCAGTTCTTCCCGGCGGCGTTTCTGTATGCCCGCCGGCTGTACGATGCGCTGCCGGTGGCTTTCGATCATCAGTGGTGCGGCGTCACGCAGCTGGGGTGGGATGAAAAAAGCGCGCAGAAAATTGCCCAAATGCTGACGCTCGACCTTCCCGCCGATATCGCGCGAGCGGTCAGCGCGCAGGCCGTGCGGGACAGCATCGGCCTGGAGACCGGCTGCGGAGGCATTCAGTATCCGCTCGGCGGCTGGCTTTGCCCGGCTCAGCTCACCGCTGGCGCTTTGGCGCTGGCCCGCAAGCAGGGGCTTAACGCCCACGTTGGCAAAACGCTCAGCGCATTGGCCCGTGAGGAATCCGGCTGGCAGCTGACGTTTAGCGACGGACAAACGGCCACCGCCCCCTGCGTGGTGCTGGCAAACGGTCACAATATCAATCAATTTACGCAAACCGAGACGCTTCCGGTGTACGCCGCCGGCGGCCAGGTGAGCCATATCCCAACCAGCGACAGCCTGGCGAAACTGAACCAGGTCTTGTGCTATGACGGCTACCTGACCCCACAGAACCCGCAGAATCAGCAGCACTGCATTGGCGCCAGCTATCATCGCGGAGCGCGAGAAATGGCGTTTAATGCTGAAGACCAGCAGCATAATCGTCAGCGCTTGATTGACTGCTTCCCGCAGGAAACATGGCCGCTGGAGGTCGACGTTAGCGCTAACGACGCCCGCTGTGGCGTTCGCTGTGCCACGCGCGATCATCTGCCGATGGTCGGTAACGTGCCGGACTACGCCGCCACGCTCGCCGGATATGCCACGCTGCACGAAAGTCCGGAAACGGCGATTTCGGCCCCGGTGTATCCTGAGCTGTTTATGCTGGGGGGGCTGGGGTCGCGCGGGCTGTGTACTGCGCCGTTAAGCGCCGAAGTGCTGGCAGCACAGATGAGCAATGAACCGCTGCCGCTTGACGCGACTACGCTGGCGGGGCTCAATCCAAACCGATTATGGGTGCGAAAACTGCTGAAGGGAAAAGCGGTAAAATAACGCAGAACGTTTGCCCGGCAGCGATACCGGGCAAATGCGCTTAGCGGGCGGCCTGCTGGTACAGGTTGTCCCACATGGCTTTGACCAGCGCCTGGTCGCGCGGCGTCAGTTCACCGGCACCAATAGCCGTTTCCAGGCTCTGCGTCACGTTGCGATACAGGGCATCGGCAGAATGCGCTTCGCTTTCTTCAAGCTCGGCAACCGCCAGCGTCAGGTGGCCGCGCAGATAACCGCTGGCAAACAGCTCATCATCGCTGGCGTGCTCCACCATCTCATCAATTAACGCCAGAATGCGTGCTTCAAACTCCGCGATCATCTTCTTTCCTCTTTCTGTAACATGGCTTAGAGATCCTCAGGCCATGGGAAGTGTTCCGCCGTTAGGGTCGGCGTCTGATAATAATCTTGTAATGCCTTGATAAATTTTGCCGGACGCGGCGGGATGCCCTCTTTCAGATAGGTCATGACCTGCGCATGCACGCGTCGCTGAAACACGATGCGGTCCGGCTCGAAATCGCCTTCCAGGTTGTCGCAGCTGACGTTAAACGGAAAGCCCGCCGCCACGCAAAACAGCCAGTCAAACGCCTGCGGTTTCACTTCGACGTCTTCAAACTGCCCTTGAGTCTCGGCGTCGCGCCCATCCGGACAGTACCAGTAGCCAAAATCGACCTGCTCGCGGCGCGCCTTCCCGGCGATGCACCAGTGGGAAATTTCGTGCAGCGCGCTGGCAAAAAAGCCGTGGGCGAAAACGATACGGTTGTAAGGAACCTCGTCGTCTGCCGGAAGATAGATGGGTTCATCATCGCCTTTAATCAGACGAGTATTAAACTCATCGGCGAAGCAGCTATCAAAGAGCGTTACCAGCTGCTGGTAATCATGCGTTTTGGTCATTAATGCATCCCTAACCACTGAAGGATTTCCTGTCCATGGCTGTCATAGAGCAGCTTGGCGCTCATCACCGCGGAGACCACGACGATCATCGGGCGGATCAGCGCTTGCCCCTTACTCAACACTAAGCGCGAGCCCATGCGCGCGCCAAAAAACTGGCCAATCATCATCACAAAGCCGGTCGCCCAGATAACTTTGCCGCCAATGATAAACAGCAAAAGACCACCGACGTTCGAGGTCGCGTTCAACACCTTGGCGTGCGCGGTGGATTTGGCAAGGTTAAAGCCCATCAACGTCACAAACGCCAGCGCATAAAACGAACCCGCACCGGGGCCGAAGAAGCCATCGTAAAAGCCTACGCAGCCGCCAGCAACCAACGCAAACGGCAGGCCGTACAGACGGCGCTGGCGATCGGCTTCACCCAGCTTTGGCATCAGCAGAAAGTAAAGACCAATGCTGATAACCAGAATGGGCAGGATCTGGCGCAGAATATCGGACTGCACGTGCTGCACCAGCAGCGCACCGGTCATTGAGCCAATGAAGGTCATCAGGATATTCAGCTTCTGATCGGCCAGATTCACCACTTTGCGGCGCACAAAATAGAGTGATGCGGAGAGTGAGCCGCCGCAGGCCTGTAATTTGTTGGTTGCCAGCGCCTGCGCGGGCGGCATGCCCGCTGCCATCAGCGCCGGGACGGTCAGCAAACCGCCGCCGCCGGCCAGTGAATCAATAAAGCCAGCCAGAATGGCAATAAAGAACAGCGCCACCAGCATGAGCGGCTCGACCATAAATAACGCGGAAAAACTGTCCATCAGAGTACGTGTTCATCCAGTAGCGCCTGGCAGGAAGGCGGCAACGGTGGAGGCGTCTTCTTCACAGGTTTGGTGGTGCCAGGTTTTGGCGGTTCGAACCAGCTTTGCAGCTCAGCGCCGCAGCCGTCACCCGCAGGCGGCGGCGCCTGCTCTTCACATTCTAAGCTGTTAGCCGGGCACTTCAGCCGCACGTGCATATGCGCACGGTGCTGGAACCACGGGCGCACTTTATGCAACCAGTCGCGATCGTTGCCCGCTTCCAGGCACAGCTGCTGCTTGATGGCCGGGTTGACGAAAATTCGCGTCACGTCGCGGTCTTCCGCCGCCAGCTTAATCAGTTGGCCAATTTCCGGTTTCCACAGCGTCGGCACAACGCGCTTGCCGTCGGCGCTCACCAAATCCAGCGCCTGCGGTTTCAGCAGCTGTGCTGAACTCCAGCGCGTCTTCGGGAGCTGCAGGAAAATATCGACATCCAGACCACTCTGGTGGCTGGCGTGTCCGCCGTTAAAGCGCCCGCCTGCGGGCATACCCATATCGCCAATCAGCATCGTGCCCATACCCAACTGCTGCACCTGGCCGCCAAGCCGCTGGATAAACTGCACCAGATCCGGGTGGCCAAAATAGCGGCGCTGATCGGTACGCATCACCTGATAGGTGTCAGACTGGAGCGGCAGCGCCTGCGCGCCGACGATACAGCCGTTGGCAAATGCCCCGATAGACTGGGCGCTGCCGGCGATAGGTTGAGTGATTTTCTGCCACGGCGTTGCCGCCAGCGAGGTGCCGCTGGCAAGCAGAGCCAGCAGCGCTATAACGGTTTTTTTCATGTTTACCAGCGTGGAATTGACGTCGTCACATCGGCGTTCTGCGCCCGTTGGCGCATAAAATGATCCATCAGGACAATAGCCAGCATCGCTTCGGCGATCGGCACAGCGCGGATGCCAACACAAGGATCGTGGCGACCTTTGGTGATCATCTCAACTTCCTCGCCAAAGCGGTCGATCGTCTTACCCGGCACGGTGATACTTGATGTCGGTTTCAGCGCAATATTGGCCACAATCTGTTGGCCGCTGCTGATGCCGCCCAAAATACCGCCCGCGTGGTTGCTCTGGAAACCGGCTTTGGTGATTTCATCGCGGTTTTCACTGCCGCGCAGTTTCACCACCTCAAAGCCATCGCCAATCTCTACGCCTTTTACCGCGTTGATGCTCATCAGCGCATGGGCAATATCGGCGTCCAGGCGATCGAATACCGGTTCACCGAGACCCGGCGGGACGCCATCGGCCACGACGGTGACTTTAGCGCCAATTGAGTCGCCTTCTTTTTTGAGGCCGCGCATCAGCTCGTCTAAGGCCTCAATTTTGTCCGGATCCGGGCAGAAGAACGGGTTTTGTTCAACCTGATCCCAGTCCTTAATCGCCAGCGGAATGTCGCCCATCTGAGTCAGACAGCCGCGAATAACGATACCAAACTTCTCGGCAAGGAATTTCTTGGCGATCGCCCCGGCGGCCACGCGCATCGCCGTTTCACGCGCAGAAGAACGCCCACCGCCGCGATAGTCGCGCAGCCCATATTTCTGCTCGTAGGTGTAGTCGGCATGCCCCGGGCGGAAAACGTCTTTAATCGCGCCGTAATCCTGAGAGCGCTGATCGGTGTTTTCAATCAGCAGGCCAATACTGGTGCCGGTGGTCACGCCTTCAAAGACACCGGAGAGGATTTTCACCTGATCCGGCTCGCGGCGTTGCGTGGTGTAGCGCGATGTCCCCGGGCGACGACGATCGAGGTCGTGCTGAAGATCGGCTTCGGTTAACGGAATGCCGGGCGGCACGCCGTCAACGATGCAGCCCAGCGCCAGGCCGTGCGACTCGCCAAAGGTGGTTACGCGAAAGAGTTGTCCAATTGTATTTCCTGCCATCACGACTCCGTTATCGTTGTTCTGCGTTATTGCGTGCTGGATAAATCAGTCTTTGTACTGCGCGAAATGATGCTGCGCGGCTTCAAGCTGCGCTTTGGTCAGCATAAAGACGCCGTCACCGCCGTTGTCAAACTCGAGCCAGGTGAACGGGACATCCGGATATTGGTCCATCAGATGTACCATGCTGTTACCCACTTCACAAATCAGAATGCCGTCGTCGGTGAGATAATCCGGCGCGCAGCCTAAGATACGACGGGTCAGGTGCAGGCCGTCCGAGCCGGAAGCCAGGCCCAGCTCCGGTTCATGGCGATACTCCGACGGCAGGTCAGACATATCTTCTTCATCAACGTAAGGCGGGTTGGTCACGATCAGATCGTATTGCAGCTGCGGCGCGTCACGGAACAGATCGGAGCGAATCGGCGTGACATGATGAATCATACCGTGCTCTTCGATGTTGTATTCGGTAACGGCCAGCGCGTCCACCGAAACATCAATCGCGTCGACTTCCGCTTCCGGGAAGGCATAGGCGCAGGCGATAGCAATGCAGCCGCTGCCGGTGCACATATCGAGAATATGCTGTGGACGATGATTAATCAGGCCGGCGAAGCGATTGTTAATCAGCTCACCAATCGGCGAACGCGGCACCAGAACGCGATCGTCAACGTAGAATTCGTGACCGCAGAACCAGGCTTTGTTCGTCAGGTAGGCGACCGGGATACGCTCGTTGACGCGGCGAATAACGCGCTCAACGATCAGCTGTTTTTCGCTGGTGGTCAGACGCGCGTTGCGCATATCTTCCGGAATATCCAGCGGTAAATACAGGGTCGGCAGAACCAGTTGAACGGCCTCGTCCCACGGGTTGTCGGTGCCGTGCCCGTACCAGATTTCGGCCGCGCTAAAGCGGCTTACCGCCCAGCGCAGCATGTCCTGAATGGTGTGCAGTTCATTGACTGCTTCTTCAACAAAAATCTTATCCACGTTGTCCTCCAGGGCATGCGTCGGGGTAAATTCGGCGGCTAGTTTGCCATGAAGACGGCGATAAATCAGCATTCTTGCGTAGGGCGCGGGGAAAAAAGCGTTTTCGCTGCAGGAAGCACGCTGAAAAGGTAAACTAGGGGAAAAGGCGAATTTGAGAAGAATTGATGAAAAACAAAAACTCACTGAGCGAGGAGGATCAGGCACTCTTCCAGCAGCTGATGACCGGCACGCGTAAAATCAAGCAGGATACGATCGTTCATCGCCCGCAGCGTAAGAAAATCAGCGAAGTGCCACCAAAGCGGCTATTGCAGGAACAGGCGGACAATAGCCACTACTTTTCCGATGAGTTCCAGCCGTTGCTCAACACCAACGGTCCGGTGAAATACGTGCGCCAGGACGTCAGTCATTTTGAGCTGAAGAAGCTGCGCCGCGGCGACTACTCGCCGGAGCTGTTCCTCGATCTGCATGGGTTAACCCAAACGCAGGCCAAACAAGAGCTGGGCGCGCTGATTGCCGCCTGCCGCCGGGAGCATGTGTTCTGCGCCTGCGTCATGCACGGCCACGGTAAGCACATTCTCAAACAGCAAACGCCGCTCTGGCTGGCGCAGCACCCGCACGTTATGGCGTTCCATCAGGCATCGAAAGAGTACGGCGGTGACGCCGCGCTACTGGTGCTGATTGAAGTGGAAGAGTGGCTGCCGCCGGAGCTGCCGTAAGACGCGATGTCGGCCGGATAAAGCAACGTCGCTATGCGGCGTTCTGCGCCCGGTTGCCTGATGGCGCTACGCTTATCAGGCCTACAGGCATCAGACCAACGGGGAGTCAGGCATTACCCGGCCAGTTAGCCGGGTAATCAGCGGTTAGATCGCTTTCGCCATTTTCAGATTGCACGGGCTCATTTGCCAGTTCAGGACGCCCTGTCCGTTTGCGTCGAGGGTGACGCAGGCAATGGCTGAGGTCGTGAACATCGGCGGGACTTCGCCAGGACACAGTTCGGCAACCAGATAACCGACCAGCGGCAGGTGCGAAATCACCAGTACCGATGATGTGCCTTCGTTCGCCAGAGCCTGGAGATAGGCGCTAACCAGACCGATATCACCGCACGGCGTTAGCTCGGGCAGAACATCCACTTCTTTTGGCAGGTTCATGCACTCCCCTACCACTTCCAGCGTCTGCTCCGCACGCAGATAAGGGCTCACCAGAACGCGACCGATATCCACTTTTTGGTCTTTCAACCAGGTTGCCATCTGACGAGATTCATCACAACCACAGCCGGTGAGAGGACGAACCGAGTCACTGGCTGCATCGAGGGCAGCGTCGCCGTGACGCATAATAAACACTTGCATATTGCACCGCTTTTGTTAACCAGAAGCACCAGCGTCACCCCGAAGGTGACGCGGTAGCCGGGCATTGTGCCTTATCCATTCACTGAATGAAACGCTGATTTTTACCTTACTGGCGTAAGTATAGTCAACATCTGTTTACAAAATAGCCAGAAACCTTGCGATTCATCAGGGTTCACTGACTTTGACATCAGCGCGTGGAATCCGTTTCATCACCAGGCCAAAAGGTCTCCCCGCGTTCCGCACGCTGCATCAGCGCATCGCACGGCATAAAGCGTGGGCCATACTGGCTGGCCAATCGTTGCAGTCGGGCAACCACTTCACCCGCCCCCAGTGAATCCATATAGCGGAGCGGGCCACCGAGGAACGGTGGGAAACCAATGCCAAATACTGCCCCAATGTCGCCGTCGCGCGCGCTGCGGACAATGTTCTCATCCACGCAGCGTGCCGCTTCGTTGAGCATCAGCATCACGCAGCGTTCGGCAATGTGTTCGGCCGAGCAGCGGGCGTTACGCGCCGACATGCCCGGCAAAGCGTAAACGGCAGTATCAACTTGTTTCTTGCTTGTACGCCCTTTTGCGGCATAAAGATAGAAACCCCGGCCATTTTTTCTGCCTTTGCGATCGTCATTCAAAATTGCCTGAATCAGCGTTGCAGGCGCGCTAAAACGTTCCCCGTAGGCCGCTTCCAGCACCGGAAGAATTTTGGTGCCGGTATCAATGCCTACTTCATCCAGCAACTGAATCGGCCCGACCGGGAATCCAAATTTAACCAACGCATTATCAATATCTTCCACGCGCTCGCCGTCGACCAGCATGCGCATGGCTTCGGCAATGTATGGCGCCAGAATGCGGTTAACGTAAAAACCGGCTTTATCCGCGACCACAATCGGCGTTTTTCCCTGTTTCTTCGCGAGCTTCACGGTAGTGGCAATCGTCTGCTCTGACGTGCCCACATGGGGGATAACCTCCACCAGCGGCATTTTTTCAACCGGGCTGAAAAAATGCAGACCGATCACCTGCTCAGGCCGCTGCGCATGGGCAGCAATATCGCCAATGGGCAAAGAAGAGGTATTAGACGCAAAAATGGTGTGCGGCGCGCAGTACTGTTCAATTTCGCCAACCATTTTTTGTTTGAGCGCAAGATCTTCAAATACCGCTTCAATCACCAGATCGCGATGGGCAAACCCTCGGTAGTCGGTACTGCCGGAAATCAACGCCAGCTGCGCATCTCGCTCGGCGGGTTTCATGTGACGACGGCGCACCTTTTGCTCCAGCTGATCCCAGCTGTACTTCAGCGCATGGTTAATACCGTTGGCGTTAATATCTTTGATTCGCACCGGTAGCTTACCTTTAATCGCCGTCACATAGGCAATACCACCGCCCATCAGGCCACCGCCTAATACGCCGACCGAACGCAGCGGGCCTGCCTCAACGCGAGCGCCGGGATCCTTTTTAATATCGGTGCTGGCAAAGAAAATGCTGCGCAGTGCGCGCGACTGCGGCGTCATCGCCAGTTCGCCAAAGGCACGGGCTTCGGCTTCGTAGCCGCTGCTGGCGCCATGGGCCAGACCGGTTTCAATAACCTGCAAAATTTTATCCGCCGCCGGATAGTTGCCCTGCGTTTTCTGTGCCGTTTTCTTTGCCGCCATGCTGAACAGCAGGTGACGACCCAGTGGCCCCGCCAGAATACGCTCGCGCACCGGCAGGCGGCGATGTTCATGGCGCGCTTTACGCGCATATTCAGCGGCGGCGTCCAGCAGAATCGAGTGCGGAACCACTTCATCCACCAGCCCTGCTTTCAAGGCCTGACGGGCGCGCAGCTGTTTTCCGGTCAGGATCATGTCCAGCGCAGTACTGACGCCAATCAGGCGCGGCAAACGCTGAGTACCGCCCGATCCCGGCAGCAGGCCGAGCTGAACTTCCGGCAGGCCGAGCACCGTACGGCTGTCGTCGGAGCAGATGCGCGCATGGCAGGCCAGCGCCAGCTCCAGGCCGCCGCCAAGGCAGGCACCGTGGATGGCCGCGACCACCGGGACTGATAGCCCCTGAATTTCCGCCATCACCTGTTGTCCCTGACGCGCCAGCGATTCGGCTTCCTGCGCGCTTTTGCAGCGACCAATCATGTTAATGTCGGCCCCGGCGATAAAGTTATCGGGCTTCGCAGAGATAAACACCACGCCCTGCAGCGCTTTGTTATCGCGAATTTGCCGGAGGATAGCGCGCACCTGGCCGCCAAACTCGGCTTTCAGGGTGTTCATCTTTTCATCAGGCACATCAATCGTCACCACCGCCACGTTGTCCGGGCGCACGGTAAAGGTAAATGCGGATTTCATCGCTTCCATTATTCAGCCTCCAGTACCATCGCTGCACCTAATCCGCCCGCCGCACAGGCGGTCACCAGCCCAAAGCCGCCGCCGCGACGGCGCAGTTCATGGAGCGTTTGGGTTATCATGCGCGCACCGGTTGCGGCAAACGGATGGCCGTAGGCGATAGATCCCCCCAGCACGTTGAATTTGCTCTCCTCCACTTCGCCGGTGGCCTGGCTGCGGCCCAGCACCTCGCGAGCGAAATTATCGCTCGCCAGACATTGAATATTGGCCAGCGTCTGCGCGGCAAATGCTTCATGCATATCGATAAGCGTCAGGTCGGCGAACGTTAGCCCGGCGCGATCCAGCGCCAGCGGCGTTGACCAGGCCGGGCCCAGCAGCATGTCCTGCCAGACGTCAATGGCGGTAAAGGCGTAGCTACGCAGATAGCCCAGCGGCGTCAGCCCCAGTTCTTTGGCGCGGGATTCGGTCATCAAGATCACCGCCGCTGCACCGTCGGTCAGCGGCGTACTGTTAGCCGCCGTTACGGTGCCGTGCTGACGGTCAAATGCCGGACGCAGTTTGGCGTAGTCCGCCAGCGTAGAGTTCGCGCGGATATTGTTGTCCTGCTCAAGTGGATTACGGTACGGCGGCGCGTAGGCCGTCATCACCTCGTCGTTCAATTTGCCCGCCGCCCAGGCCTGAGCCGCCAGCAGATGCGAGCGGTTTGCCAGCGCATCCTGCTGTTCGCGAGTAATACCGTAGGTTTTTGCCATCTGCTCGGCGGTGTCCCCCATGCGCAGCCCGGTAGAATACTCGGCTACCGCTGGCGGCACCGGCATCAGGTCGCGCAGACGCAGACGGGAAAAGAGCTTCAGCTTTTGCCCCAGCGTGCGGGCTTTGTTGGCATCCACCAGGGTACGCGCCAGCTTTTTGCTGACGCCAATCGGCAGTACGGAAGAGGAGTCGGCGCCGCCGGCGATGCCCGCACGAATCGTGCCTGCCATCAGACTTTCGGCGACGTTAGCAACGGCCTGGAAACTGGTGGCGCAGGCGCGGCTGACGCTGTACGCGTCAGTATGCACGTTCATGCCGGTACCCAGCACAATTTCACGGGCAATGTTGGGTGCGGCCGGCATCTGGACCACCTGACCGAACACCAGTTGTTCAATGACCTCGGGGGGAATTTCGCTACGTGCCAGCATTTCGCCCACCACCATTTTACCTAAATCAACGGCGAGAACGCCGTGATAGGCGGTAGCCTGACGGGCAAACGGGGTACGTAACCCACTGACAATAGCAATGCGATCGCCCTGGCGGGTGATAAGCGGTAACGCCTGACTCATAACTCTCCCCTGTTATCGGAAATCGACCAAGTGGTCTGACCTGATAACATTCTTAACTAATTTTTTACACTTAGCCAATCGGAGAGAGGGAAAATTGCGAGCTAAAACACACTGAGCGATAAAGAAAACGCCCCCGCAGCGTGAGCAACGAGGGCGTGAGCAGAAAGGTCATTCGCCTGGGGCGATTAACGCAGGCCCAGCTGGAAAATCAGGGTTTCGGCTTCACAAGCGAAGACAAAGTCGATATCCAGCTGCACGCCGCCTTCAACGTCTTTGAAGTTTGCGGTAATTTTGCACGGCTCGGACTCAACGCCGCGCGCTTTTTCCGTCAGCGCTGCCAGGGTTTCTTCTGCATCAGCGCGGTTAGCAAAAACGCGGCTGTAAGATGCGGTGCAGTCGGAGTTGTCCATGATGGTACCAACGTCCATGCAGCAGCAAACCGGGGTTTCATCAGCACTACATTTACTCATTGTAGATTTCCTCTGTTTTGCGCACTCAAGGTGCCAGATAAACGATGTGCTTATTTTACGCCCGCCCGTTGCACGCCTCCAGTCGATAATGTGACGAAAGCCGATAAGTGACCGAAATCACAATTAAAAATGATCTAAAACAAATTTCTCACTTCTCCGCCTTTGACCATCCCCGCATTTTTGCCAACCAGATCTCGTTTCAAACAACATCTTAGAAAAAATTAATAAACAATATTGCAACATACCAGCTGGTCAGACCTATACTCTCGTCACTGGTCTGATTTCTCTGTCGTAGTCCAGCCCCTACACTTCGCGCTTCTGTTACTACATGTAACATTGTTTGTATAAAAATAACTCAATGAGGTTATGGTCATGAGCCAGAAAACCCGTTACACGAAGTCTGCTCTTGCTGTCGCAGTGGCACTTGTTTCAACCCAAGCCTGGTCAGCGGGCTTCCAGCTTAATGAATTTTCGTCTTCTGGTCTGGGCCGTGCCTATTCTGGTGAAGGCGCTATCGCCGACGATGCGGGTAACGCCAGCCGTAACCCGGCGCTGATTATGATGTTCGATCGCCCTGCATTTTCTGCCGGTGCGGTTTACATCGATCCTGACGTCAATATTACCGGCAAGTCTCCGGCCACCGGCCGCAGTACCGATGCCGATAACATTGCACCGACCGCGTGGGTTCCTAACGCGCACTTTGTCATGCCGATTAACGAACAGTTTGGTTGGGGTGCGTCTGTTACCTCCAACTACGGCCTGGCAACGGAATTCAACAATAACTACGCGGCCGGCATGTACGGCGGTAAAACCGACCTGCAGACCGTTAACCTGAACCTGAGCGGCGCATACCGTCTGAGCAGCAACTGGAGCTTCGGCCTGGGCTTTGACGCCGTCTATGCGAAAGCCAAAATTGAGCGTTATGCTGGCGAAACCAGCCTGATGTTCCCTGGTGCGACCGGGAAAGCGGTCGGCATTACCGGCGCAGACTCGCAGGTTGCGCATCTGAAAGGCGATGAGTGGGGCTATGGCTGGAACGCAGGTATCCTGTACGAACTGGATAAAAACAACCGTTGGGGCCTGACCTACCGCTCTGAAGTCAAAATTGACTTCGACGGCGACTACAAGAGCTCCATCACCACCCGCGGTAACCAGCTCTTCGCCGCTCGCGGCATTACCGGTCTGCCTTACGGCACCGACGGCAGAACCATCGGCGGTTCTCTGACGCTGAACCTGCCAGAAATGTGGGAAATTTCCGGTTATAACCGCATCGCGCCGCAGTGGGCTATCCACTACAGCATGGCTTACACCAGTTGGAGTCAGTTCCAGGAGCTGAAAGCCACCGGTTCTAACGGTCAGGAACTGTTCTATAAAGACGAGAGCTTTAAAGACGCCTACCGTATCGCACTGGGTACGACCTATTACTACGACAAGAACTGGACCTTCCGTACCGGTATTGCGTTTGATGATAGCCCGGTTCCGGCCAACCATCGCTCAATCTCCATTCCGGACCAGGACCGTTTCTGGCTGAGCGCCGGTACCACCTATGCGTTTAACGACGATGCTTCCATCGACGTGGGCGCATCTTACATGCACGGCCAGAGCGTTACCGTGCAGGAAGGCAACTACACCTTCAAATCTGAAGGTAAAGCCTGGCTGTTCGGTACCAACTTCAACTATCGCTTCTGATAGCTTGTCGGCATAAAAAAGGGGGGAACATCGGTTCCCCCCTTTTTATTGCCATCGATTCGTTACTCAGAATCGATATCTTTTAAATCGTCCTGAATCGCCTGCGCGTTCGGGTTTTCCGCTGGCTTCAGCTTGCCGCCGTTGGCGATAAAGTCGTGCTGCTGGAAGTAGGCTTCACGCACCATAATGTACGGATCGGAAGACTGACGCAGCAGGCCATCGGAGTCGAGGAGCTGCGCGCGCGTTTCCACCCCTTCGACCATCCACTTGCCGATAGACATCGGCCAGGTCAGCCATGAGAGCACTGGATAGGTGGTATCGACCATATCGCCGCCGTCGTCACGCAGCGTAAAGCTGCCGTAGAACGGAAGCTGCAGATACGGGCCATAGCCTACGCCGTAGCTCCCCAGCGTACTGCCGAAACGGTGCGGTTGAACACGCTGCAGTTTCGGGTTTGCAATACCGGCAACATCAATAAAGCCGCCCATACCGAGAAGGGTGTTCAGGAAGAATCGGGTGAAGTGGACCATCCCCTGGTACGGGTCGCCCTGCAGGAAGGAGTTGACCATGATGGCAGGCTCTTCCAGGTTACTGGTGAAGTTACCCAGGCCATTACGCGCCGGCTGCGGAACATAGTCGCGCCACGCCACGGCCACCGGACGCACAACGTACGGATCCAGCACATTAAAGTTGAAGCTGTACATGGTACGGTTAAAACCTTCAAACGGGTCAGAGCGCCCCTGCTGTTCAGTACTGGAACTTGCACAGCCCACCAGCAGTGTTGTTCCGAGCGCAAGCGCCGACAGGCGAAGCTTCATAAATATCTCCCTGGTGATTATGGCCATCACTGATTGCCATCCATGACGGAACCTGGTCGTGTCCGCCTGTTTAGGTGTAAGTGATTGTAACAGCACGCCGACAATGTCTGTATAGCCAATTTCGTTGATCTGATCATAGCCTGGTAAACACCACACTGCGGCGCCTATATTCTAACGGCCCCAAAAAAACAAATATTACCATTTTTGCACTTTCAGAATATATCTACCTCACCGCCTACCGATAGCCGCTACGCTTTAGCGATACCCTTCTTTTTCAGGATCGCCATGATGGATGACCTCAAAGTAGAAAGCGAAGAAAAGCTGAGCGGAGAAAAAATCGAAGTGGATGAGGAACGCCTTCCCTCCCGCGCCATGGCGATTCATGAGCACATTCGTCAGGAAGGCGAAAAAGAGCTGGAGCGCGATGCCATGGCGCTGCTGTGGTCGGCCATTGCCGCCGGCTTGTCGATGGGCGCATCGCTGCTGGCAAAGGGGATTTTCCACGTTGAGCTGACGGGCGTGCCGGGCGGCTTTTTACTCGAGAACCTCGGCTATACCTTCGGCTTTATTATCGTAATTATGGCGCGCCAGCAGCTGTTTACCGAAAACACCGTTACCGCCGTATTGCCGGTGATGCAAAACCTGACAATGAGCAATATCGGCCTGCTGCTGCGCCTTTGGGGCGTGGTGCTGCTCGGCAACCTTATTGGTACCGCCGTCGCCGCGTGGGCATTTGAATATATGCCCATATTTAATGAAGAGACGCGCGATGCTTTTATCAAGATTGGCCTGGATGTCATGAAAAACAGCCCGACGGAAATGTTTGCCAATGCGATTATTTCCGGCTGGCTCATTGCCACAATGGTGTGGATGTTCCCGGCCGCCGGCGCGGCTAAAATCGTGGTGATTATCCTGATGACCTGGCTTATCGCGCTCGGCGATACCACCCACATAGTGGTCGGTTCCGTAGAGATACTCTATCTGGTATTCAACGGTACGCTGCACTGGAGCGACTTTTTCTGGCCTTTCGCCCTCCCCACGCTGGCGGGCAATATCGTTGGCGGCACGTTTATCTTTGCTCTCATGAGCCACGCGCAAATTCGCAACGACATGAGCACCAAACGCAAGCAAGAGGCGCGTTTACGGTCGATGCATGACGCCAAAGAACACAAACATGAGGAAAAACAGCACTAAATGGCGACTGTTTAACCAGTCAGGCGGCACCGCACTTACCCCAGCGGGCAAAAAACGCTATACTCGTGCCGCTTCGTCCCCTTAGTTAAATGGATATAACGAGCCCCTCCTAAGGGCTAGTTGCAGGTTCGATTCCTGCAGGGGACACCATCGCCCCTCTTCAAAAATCCGCCGATCTGCGCAATGAATATCCAACTCAATCCACAAAAGCGCCGATTCGCCTTTGTGCCTGAACGCTGTTAACGATGTGCGATTACCCAATCTCAGGCAAACAGCGTTCCACGCCATAGCATACATAGAGAAAAAGAAGGAAGGATGGCGGGACGTGGGAGAGATCGGCAGCAACACGGTTAATCGCTGCGCAATGCGGTATGACGATGAGGCCGGTATGCCCTAAAAATGAAAGATTACCGCCAGTGCCTGGCCAATATGTTCGGCAGCACGGAAATGCCCAGGCTCTGCGCAGTTATCCAGCCCCTCCACCAGCGTCAGGCGGCGGTCAGGACACCGATGAGCAATCTGAACAATAGATAAAAATATCCTCATTAATATCATCAACCCTTCCGGTATCGGCACTTAATATCTGGTCAATATGAAATCGGTCGCTATTGTGAGAGGCTTTATGTCGGGAGCTTATCAGGGCAAATTCTTTATACTTGTTGATGATGATAAAGCTTCGTTTGCCTTTGTGGCTTTCAGGGAAAATTTCCCCATCAACCCCATTTTTTAAAAGATATGCAACATTATTAGCGCCAACGGGCAACGGCGTGATATCACATTGAATTTTATCATTATCGTTACCAATCAACCGTCTCGTTTTTTCCGCGAGGATAAAATCAATTGTTATTTTTGTTACACGATTTAATGAAAGATGATGAATAGCCATATGTCAAACCCTCTCCAGTGAGGCACCGTAAGAGTATATACCTGTTAATATAAAATACCTATTTCTCGACAGATATCACCGGCCGACAAGGCATTGCCTGAAATTAATAGGTACTAATTAAGAAATAGTGAAAACGAATTTCCTGTATGTCGTAAAATGTGGCCGCATCTATTTAACACGTCTCAAACAAGTATTTATATTTTCATACAAAAGCGTTGCCATAAAAACGCAGGACCAGGGATCAACGCCTATCCCATCGCCTTTACCCGCTGCCGGAGCCTCACCTCAATGGCACTCTCCGGCAGCCGTATTGTTACAGTGAATCAAACTGGTAGCTGACCGATAGCCCAACGCCATAGTTACGGCCCGGCGCCGGTTCATAATAGCGTCCGTTGCTCTCGTTGACGATAACAGAGCCGACGTAGCGCTTATCAAACAGGTTATCAACGCGCGTATAGAGGTCGACGGTCCAGTTATCTACCACATATTTATAGCCGGTATTCAGTGCCGTCACCGTATAGGCTGGAGCCTGCTCGCTATTGGCATCGTTGACCTGAATATCGCTCATATAGCGGACTTCAGCGCCAGCGTACCATCCCTCTTCCGGCACCCAGCCAAAGGAGGCATAGGCGCTATTACGTGCAATCCCCGGGATCCGATTGCCGCTCTGAATAGCATCGCCGGCGTTTTCACGGTAGGTCGCATCCAGCAGCGTCCACGCCAGTTTGGCGCGCCAGGCGGGCGCAAATTGCTGATCCCATCCCAGTTCGACCCCGCGGCGGCGCGTCTTGCCCGCGTTCTGATAGGACGTACGGCCATTGTCGCTGGCGGCAACGACAATTTCATTTTTCGTGTCCGTATTGAAGACGCTCAGGCTCGCCATCCCGGTGCCCACCTGCCATTTACTGCCTGCTTCAACGGTGGTGTTAGTGGCCGGTTGCAGAGCAAAGTTAAGCCCGGACTGACCATCGGGACGATAGGACAGCTCGTTAATGGTCGGCGTTTCAAACCCCCTCCCGGCAGAGAGGTAAACGTTCCACTGCGGCGTCATGGCATACTTCAGCGCTGCCGCCGGAAGCCACTTGTGATAGCTCGCTTCGCCGCTATCATCACCATTTTTACCTACAACATAACGATCGTTGGAATCAAACCATACCGAGCTATAGCGCGCCCCGGCGTCCAGCCCCAGGGCTGAGGTGAGCTGCCAGTGCGTTTGAATGTAGGGATCGAGGTTCCACATCAGGTTACGTTCGTTACGTCGCATATCACCTTTGGTGCCGAGATCGTAAACGCCGTTCTGATAAACAAAGTTCTCATAGCCTTTGCGCTGTTCGGTCATCGTCTCGTAATCAAGGCCGGTGGTGATGGCGTAAGGGATAAAACCGCTGTCATCGTGGTGTGTCCAGCGCGTATCAATCCCCTGATACCGACGCGTCAGATCGATAACCCCGCCGGGGTGAGATTCGCTGCGCTGCTGAACGAAATAGGGAATAGACTGATACTGGACCGTTTCACGGATGCCAGCCCAGGTCATCACGCTAAGATCGTCGCGATCGCTGAGCCCCTGCTGATAGCGCAGGCCAGCCTGAGTCTGTTTGACCGTTTTGCGCGTACGGTACTGCTCACCACGCGGCGCCTGGGCTGGGTTGTCCTTCCATTCTGCGCGGGTTAATCCGCCCGGGTCGTCGGCGGTGATATCAACGCTGTTGAGTTGCAGCGTCAGGTTGCCGGTGTCGTTCAGCTTGACGCCCAGTTTCGCATTCAGCAAATTTTTATGCGCGGCGCTATTATCGCGAAAACCATGGGTCGAGAAGCGGCTGCTGGAGACCGTATAATTGACGTCGCCCGCCTGAGTACCATCGCCAGACGCGCCGCTCGCCTTAAGCCCGGTTCGCCAGCTACCAAAACTGCCGTAATAATTGCTGCTTTCAAGGGTCGTCGGCTGGCGGCCGGTTTCAGTTTCGACATTCACCACCCCGCCGGATGCGTTACCATACAGCGCAGAGAACGGCCCTCGAAGCACGTCAACGTGTTCAATGGAGCCGATATCGATGTTGGATAATTGCCCTTGCCCGTCAGGCATGGTTGCCGGAATACCATCAACGTAGAGCCGCAGACCGCGAATACCGAAAGTCGAACGCGCGCCGAAGCCGCGGATGGACATCTGTAAATCCTGAGCAAAATTCTGTCGGTTTTGGATCTGCAGGCCGGGCACGTCGGCCAAACCCTCCGACAGGTTTATGCGCGGTGCGGCATGGCGCATATCATCACCGTAATCAACGGCGACGGCCGCCGGCGTATCCAGCGCGGACAGCCCTCCATCGGCTGCCGCACTGACGATCATGGTTTGTTCTCCAGCAGAGCTGGCGTCTGAAGAGGCCGTTTGCGCGTAGGCGCAGGAAACCGGGGCCAGGGCGACGGCGGTCGCCAGCCGGGAAAGCTGCAGAGTTAATTTCATGTAGACGTATTGCTATCGAAGGGAAAGGAAATCTGGCGAATACCCTGCGGGTATTCGCCAGTGAGTCGGTTACTTGCCGGTATATTCGAAGACGATAATCGAACCTGGATTGCTCAGGTTATGCGTCGGATGGTTAGACTCATCCATCACGTTACCGAAGTTATCGGTCGCCACGAAGAGCTTACGCGTATCCGGGCTGACGACGACCATGCGGTAGCGGTTAGCGGTGTGGAAGTATTTTGCCACATCACCCTGCACGTTTTTCTTATCGGCATTCAGCAGCACGCGATACAGCGAGCCATTTTTCATTGAGCTCACGATAAGCGAGTTGCGCCAGCTTTTAATCACGCCGTCCGCCGGGTAGTAAGTGACGCTGGACGGTGCGATAGTCGGCCAGCAAATATAGGCTGAATCGCCGCTGCAGCTGGCATCGCTGTAGCTGTAGCCCTGACGGACCGTGAAGAAGGTTTTGATCGGCGCTTTAAAGTCGTCGGCTTTCCATTCGGTTTCTTTCTGTACAGGAACCCCGGCTGGAATATGGTTCGGATCCCATTTCAGCGACGGGCAATTTTCTGCTTTGGAATAGTTCGCATAGACGTAAGCCTGATCGTCCTGGAAACCTGCAACGTGCGGCCAACCGTAGTTGCCGCCGGGCTCAAGGATATTCAGCTCATCATCCGATGAAGGCCCCTGCTCGGAGGAATAAAGCGTATTGCCAACGAAGACCAGTCCCTGCGGGTTACGGTGACCATAGGTAAACAGGTGACTTTTAATGCCGTGGATCACCGGGTTATCTTCCGGAATTGAGCCGTCAATATTCAGGCGCAACACTTTACCGGCATAAGCGGAATAGTCTTTATTTTTCAGTTCGGCTTCAGTCGGAATACGCTGGGCATCGATCGGTTTGCAGAAATTAGCGCCCTGATTATGTCCTTGTTCACCAATGGTGTAATAAAGTTTACCGTCAGGTCCAAAACGCAGGCGTCCACCGTTGTGATCGTTTCCTGCCGGGAAGCCGGCAAGAATTTCTTTTTCATTCCCCAGTTTTTGGGTTTTTTCGTCATATTCCAGACGGACAATTTTGGCGTGTTCCTGATCCCCGTCCATATAGGTATAAGCGGTATAGACGTAATTATTGCCGCCGGCTTTCATAAATTCAGGCGATAACGCCAGGCCGAGTACGCCTTCATGCTGCGGGCCAATATGCACACCGCTCAGCGTAATCGCGACTTTTTTCTCACCGGTTTTGGGGTTAATACGATCGATAGCAGCAGCTTTACGTTCAGTGACCCACAGGTAGCCATCCGGGCCCCATACCATATCCCACGGCGCATCAAGACCGCTGACCAGCACGTGTGCAGAGAAAGGTTCTGCCGTCTGGACTTCAGGATGTTTAGCTGAGTCGGCGTGCGTCGTTTTTGCTGCATAGGAAACGCCACACAGGGCAATGGATAACGCGACAGCCTGGCTAATGCGTTTTGTTCGAGTATTAAACATTATTCACTCCATACCATATGAAATAATCTCATCATTTCTGAGATTACCGGGATAGAACAACTATTGTCGTCTCGAAATATTTTGTCAAATTATGAAAAGTTTTCTTAAAAGTTATCGTAAGTAACATACTATGGGTAAAATTTAATTTAGCAAAAAATACTGTCAATAAACCCAGTGCTTTATCAATAAACTTAAGGCAAATTAAACCCTCTCACACAAAACCATAGATATTACCTATCATCATTTTTTTCTACTCTATTTTTTTAATGAAGTTGTTTAATTTTTTTTGTGCTTCTTTCACGCATAAAAAATGCCCAAAATGAATATACTTACCAGCAGGCAAAAAAATCGGCGCTATTGTTTTACCTTTGTTTTAATCATTAACATTTTATCAATCTGTCATCTGATACTGAATCATAGCGGCCAACAGCCCTCCCCGCTCTTCTTTTGGCTAAAATTACATCAGCCCCAGCGAATAGCACTCAGCCTATTTCAAAATACTCTGCCGTTTTGTTGAACAATATAATGACCGATGTAACTATTTTCAGTTTAATGCTAATCACGATAATTAATTGAAGATGATGTCTTCGTTTATGGTGTAACAAATAATTACCCAAAATCCTATAAATCACATAATAAAACCATGTTACTCTTACTCGCGTTAAAAACTTGCTGATATAAGTTTCCCCATCGGAGTTTTATTAAATGGATTTTGCCGTTAAAAGGATGTACATGCCGTTAATTGTTGCATGCTGCATTTTCACATTTTTAGTTTGCATGCTATTTATTCAGGCAGGCCATATTGTCAGCATAGAAAAAAAGCGTAAGGCGGAGTCCGTTCTGGATTATGCTGAAAGCATCCTGGATGAGGCCCGGTTGGCGGCACAAGAAATGTCCGGACTTGTAGAAAGTACTTGTACTGAGTTAATCAAAAATGAACTGGATAATATTGTTGCAGGCTACCCACATTTGCACTCGATGGTTATTACCGGCCCAAAAGGGATAAGGTGTTCCTCCCTGAGCGGTGAATTTCTACCCGGCGCCGCCCACAGAAATACGGCAACTCAAGCCCTTGCTCTGCATACTTTCCATGATCCTGGAAATCGCCATACTCAACCCCTTCTGGTTAAAACATTCCACGGTCACAACGGCATGATATTAGATATCGCCATCAGCGGTATTTTTTTGAAAAATAATCTGAAAACGGATGCTGCAGGATATCCTCTGTATCTTCAGATTGGCGACATGCAGCTTAGCGCCAGCGGCGAGATTTCGCCGGTAAAATCCGTTGGCCACAGCCTGCATCACAGCTCCAGTAAAGAAAGCTCACTATCAATATTCTACAGTTCCGCGCTGGGGCTATCGCTGCTCAGCGCATTATTGATGTTTCCGTTTACGCTATCGGCATCTTTAATACTATCAATACTGTCGGGTTTGGCTTATTACCTGATTATAAAAAAGACAAATACTCCCGGAAATGACCTATTAGCCGCCATTAAAAATGGTGACATAAAAACGTTCTATCAGCCGATAGTCAATGCTGCTGACGGTGAGATTGTGGGTTTTGAAGCACTGTGCCGCTGGTATCACCCGTCAGAAGGTATTATTTCACCGAACCTCTTCATTCCCATGGCCGAAAAAAGCGGGTTGATCGTACGTTTAACGCAATATCAACTCAACCAGATTAGCCGCGATCTCATCACACTTTCGCCGGGCATGAACCGTCCTTTTCATATCAGCGTGAATTTTAGCCAACGCCACTGTGCCGCAGGTACCTTTATTCATGACTGTAAGGCTTTTATACGTAAGATCGCCACCTTCAAAGTAACGCTGATTATTGAAATTACCGAGCGCCATCCCATGCTATTCACCGATGTACAAATGAAAAAATTTGCATGGTTAAAACAAAATGGGGTCCAATTATCGCTGGATGATTTCGGCACCGGTTACTCTAATCTTGAGTATATTTCAGAATTGATACCCGATTATCTGAAAATAGACCGAATGTTCGTAAATTCTATCGGCAGCGGCAATACTGTTCTATTGGACTGCGTGACGGAAATGGTCGACAAGCTCGGTATTAAAGCGATTGCCGAAGGTGTAGAGAATATCAGTCAGGCAAGATATCTCCAGGACCGTGGCGTACAGTATCAGCAAGGTTATTATTGGTATCATCCGATGGATTTTACGACTTTATTGCAAACGCTCTCAGGAAAAACACGTCAACGGTAGACGCCTTCTCTGTGGTGACCCACCGCTGCCATCTTGCCGCCCTATCGGGCGGCAAGGCTGACCGCTTATTTTTGGATCAAATAGCGGATCGTCGGACCATCTTGCTGGATATCCAGCACGGTATAGCCATGGTTGCGAGCATCTAGCGGAATATTATTGATCGACTGCGGGCAGTCGCTGACAACTTCCAGAATCTCCCCTTTTTTCAACTGTGGCATCGCTTCCAGCGTTGCCACTGCCGGATACGGGCAGGGCTCACCCACCATATCAAGACGGTAATCCGGTACGATAGTACTCATGCATTCTCCTTCGTCACAACGCCCGTCGCCGTGCGCGTTAACTCACGCCGGAAGAAACGTTTCTCCCAGCCAATAATCAGCAAAAGAGCGGCCAGCAGCAGCGCGTAGGTGACCAGCAGACCGCCCAACGGGCCAAAGGTCGTCAGCAGGTTCACTTTATCCCAATGGGTGGCCAGCGATGGCGCAAGATCGTCCCAGAAATAGGCCAGAATTGTCGACCCGAGGACGTTGCCAAGCCCAACCCACCAGTAGTGCACCTGCCCTTCTACGGCCCGATACATCCAGCCGGTTTCACAGCCACCGGCCAGCACGATGCCGAAACCGAACAGCAGCCCGCCGATGACCGCATTCGGGCCCGCCCACATAATTTTCGGCGCAACGCCGAGCTGGACATAGCTAAAGATACCAATGGCACTCGCCGCCATACCAAAGATGATCGCTTTTGCCATTTGGGTGCGGCCGGTGATCCACAGATCGCGGAAAGCAGAGGTAAAGCAAATTTGCGCACGTTCAATCAGCAGGCCAAACCCCACGCCAAACAGCATGGCCAGCCCAAGCTTCGGATGATCGAACGCGGTCAGCAGCGCCCAGCCCAGCATGCCGATAAACACCAGCATTCCCAGACGAAAGCGGCGACGCGCGCGGTCGGGCTGCTGAGTGAGCGGTGAAGCCGCTGAGACTTTCTGAATATTGACCGGAATACGGAATAGCGGCAGCAGGGTAAAGCGCGCGCCGAACCACGAGCCAAGCGCGGTCGCCAGCGCAAAGAACCAGGCATGAAGCGAGAACTGCGGGATCCCGGTGAAGAAGGCTGCCAGATTACAGCCCATCGCCAGTCGCGCGCCAAAGCCGGCAATCATACCGCCAACAATGGCCTGAAAAATGCGAATACGGCTACGCGGCAAACGCAGCTTGACGTTATTGGCCCACAGCGCCGCCGCAAAACAGCCGCCGAACATGCCCATAATCATCATACCGTCAACGCGGGTTAACGGTGTTCCTTCAAGACCAATCAGCTTGTAATAACCCCAGGTTTCACTGTGAACGCCAACCAGCTGTAATAGCTGCCCGCCCCAACGCGTAAATTCGCCGGTGACGGCCCAGAATGTGCCGGTAATACCAAAATAGTAGGTTGAGAGAATCCCTGCGGCGATAACCGCCGGGACAGGCGACCAGAATTTGATCAGATATGCCTGTTTAAAATGTTGCCATGTCATGAATGTGAGCCTCTGAACTCAGAAGGTATATTGTGCGCAGGTGGCGGCACAGAAGCGCTGAATTATAGCGGCTGTCGATGACAGAATAATTGAAAAAACAAGAAAAGGTCGATTCGATCAATTTGAAGAGATACGGGTGAAATAAGCCTTAATTTAAAGGGGGCTTTCACCCGTGCTGATGCGTATCGCCAGGGGCCTCTTTACGCGTATGCGCTATGGCTGGCTCGCCTGCCATAATTCAACGCAGTTGCGGCCACGTTTTTTGGCCTGATACAGCGCCTGATCGGCCTGTTGAATCAGACGTTCGTAGTCAGGGTGGCCGGTAAACATCGCCGCACCGATCGACAAAGAGAGCGGAATATCATTGCCGTCGGGGGCAGCAATTTTTGTTTTTTCAACGCGGCTACGAATACGCTCCGCGGTACGTAAAGTATCAATCTGGCTCGCTTCCGTCAGCACGATAACAAACTCATCGCCGCCATAGCGGAAAACGTAATCGTTGCTGCGTACGTTGTCATAAAAGACCTGCGATACTTTGCGTAAAATCTCATCCCCTGTACTGTGCCCCCACGTATCATTGATTTGTTTAAACTTATCAACATCAATAACCAGTACCGACAGCGGAGTGCTAACGCGATTGGCGTGAGAGATTTCGCGCTTAAAAATAGTCGGCATAAAGCGCCGGTTCAGCAGCTTAGTTAATACGTCCACGCCAACTTCATGACGCGAGACTTCTTCAAACAGTTCGCGCAGCAGCGCGATGATTTGCGACACCGAGCTGCGCAGCTGCAATAAGAACTTATTGCGCTGGGCTTTATCATCGATAGGGGGGGTGGCGGCGTTAATCGCATGAATCACACCGTCAAAATCCTGCATCAGACGCGCAATATGCCCGACTTCCGCAATACCGCTAAAATAGTGGCGGCCTTTATGATTAAACCACAGACCAAAATCCGACTGGTTCAACGGCAGGCTGTTCCCCAGGTCGGCATCCAGCACCACCTTGTAGATAATGTCGATTTCCCAGGCCAACAGAGTCGCAATCTGCCGCTCTTTTTCTTCTTCGGCATTTTCCAGCAATGAGAACATGCGGTAATTCTCATCCTCTTTGGCCTGGCTGTTTTCGCTGAAGGAAAAGGTCCGCGACATGACTTCCATCGCCAGGTCGATGCTGTGAATCGAGAAATGATAAATCTGCAGCTTATCTGCCGAAGGCTGTGAACCGTGAATGATGACCGGATAGAGAATTTTCTTTAATACCCGAAAACCCATTTCAACCACTTCCACCGGAATACCGATGCGGGCATGCACTTCTGCCACCGCGTGCTGCATCTTCAGCAGGCGATCGATATCCGCCACTTCGCAGGACAGAACTTCCACAATCCATTTTTCCAGCGCGCGTTTTAGCTGCCGCTCTACCTGCTCGTTACTCAGAAACTCTTCGGCATGAGGGTCGAGCAGCACCGTTTTATAGAATTCGGCGCTCAGCGCCTGCGCGCTGTCTGCCGCGATCTCTGCCGCCTGCTGTCGAATGTGAGGTTCAGTTTGCTCAAGCAGCAATAGCCACTCGCTTTTCATTCTTTGTAGATACATCTGCACGGGCAACATCCTCACAATATAAAATCATTAACAATCGAATAACTTGTTCAACAACTATGGCCTGAGTTGCGATAAGACACAAGATGCTACGCCGCAGACTCCCCCTTCACTTGCTCGCCGCGTTCTGGCAATCTGGCCGCCTTGCGACTTCGCAGATTCATCAATAAGGCCACGCCGAATGAAACAGATTACCCGCGACGATATGCACCAACAAAGCGCCGCCGCCGCACAGTCACCTCGCCTGCGTGCGCATCGCAATTTCCACCCGCAGCTGAGCGACCCCGTACAACGGCTGGCCATCGCCATGGAGCCAGGAACCTACGTGCGCCCGCACCGCCATCCGCATACCTTTGAACTGCTGCTGCCACTGAGCGGACGGTTCGTGGTGCTTAATTTTGATGACCAGGGTACGGTGACTGAGCGCGCGGTGCTGGGCGAATCCTGTACGGTGCTGGAAATGGCGCCCGGCACCTGGCATGCGGTGCTGTCGCTGGATAACGGTGGGATCATTTTTGAAGTCAAACAAGGGGCTTATCAGCCCGTCGCCGAAGAAGACTACGCGCCATGGGCTCCGGCGGAAGGAGAAGCCGGTACGGCAGAGCTGATGGCGTGGTATGCGCAGGCGCAAATTGGCGATCGCCGCGCGGCGAGCTAACCGTCGGCCAAAAAAGCCCGCGAGCGCTCGCGGGCTAATCATTCAGTCAACCTCGTTCAGCGCAGACCCAGATGTTCTCTATTTCTTTGCTGAATATACTCTTCCGTAGCGGCCAAGCCATTAATGCGGCCAAACGCAGCCAGTAGATAGACCACCGCCGATTGCTGTAACGTCATTTTGTCCCGCTCGTCTACCACACCGCTCGCCAGGCTCCACGTGCTGGCCGCCTGCTGGCAAAGCGTGCTGACGGACTCCGGAGACAAATATTTTCGTTCATCAATCTCTTGTAATAACCTGCGAAATGCCGCGTCACGCTGGGCCTCCTCGCCGTGGTCGAAAATGATATCCATAATAGCATCCATCATGATGCGCAACTCTTCAGCGTAAATAGTCATAGCGTTCTCGATACGGCAGCACAGTCAACCTTTATAGAAACCGGCGAAGTGGTTTCAATGGTGGTGGGGCCATTGAGAGTGATGGTAGCGACCTCATTAGCATTATTTACCGGAGCGTTCGCACGCCCCCTATTCCTGCTGCTTTGATATTGGTCTGATGGTTTACCGTCACGTTATTATCTCTGCCGGCACGTTCCCGACCAGGGTTAATACCGTCGGCTAACCAGCCTGAAGTATTAACGGTCAGATCGTTAAATTTATCGTTTTCGCCAATCAAATACAGACTCCCGTTTTTCAGCCCACCTGAAGCTCCCCCTGTCGCCCTGGTGGTAATAATTGCCTTATCGTACGTAGCGGGTAAAATCCTGACCGTTACCGTTTACAGAGCCGTAGTAATAAACTGTATAGTTCGCATTGAACGTATTCTCTTGCACGGGGCTGCAAACGCTAAAATCCGGCAACATGCGTATTCAACCGCTTTATGCATTAATATTTAACTGTAGGCCCTTCTCACGGCAAAGTGATAACAATGAAAAGGGCCATCAATCAGTTTAAAATCGCTTATAACGAATGTGAGAATCGGAAAAGGGTATTGATATCGGCCCCCATTTTCTTTTCCGCACGGCGCTTTGCAGCATAGATAGTACGAATATCGACATTGAGTTCATCAGCCAGTTGCAGACAACCGTCTCCGGAAATCAATGCGCTTAAGACAGCAAACTCCAGTTCAGAGAGTGACTCTCCGCCAAAGAAGGCGTCGCGCTGATAGATAAATCTCTTTTTTAACTTTTCACAGGCCAGCGTCAGCCGATCTTGCTGATAGATAACAAGAAAAATATCTTTAGAATGCTTAAACCAGTAATTAGCCAATGGTTTAAGGTATTTATCACAAACGATAACAATTTTTAATTTCGTTTCAATTAAATAATCTATCCAACGTTCGTTAGTAAAAAAACGCAAATGGCTGATAGAAAAATCGACAAAAATACAGCCTAAATATAGATTATTATAATTTTGTTTGAGGAGCCCCTCCATAATCCCCAGAGAAAAATAGCCACTCCCTTCTGGCCAGGTACAAATACAATAGTCCTGGCAAAACGAAACGCGCAATGAGGCATTTGGTTTTAATTCACATTGAGAAGGGCAACTCATACAGTTGATTCTTCCGTAATCATAAATTAGTGACTTCATTGTCCCCCTCCTTATCCATGATCGAATAATTTCACTGCCATAAAATGATGTCAATATTCTTTTGGAGGCCCAATAACTCTATTGGCCGGATTAAAACAATATTCTTACAAGCCATCCAAAGGGTGGAAAAACAACCATGCGGAAATAAAGAGGAAAAACAGTGGAAGAATAACTTCCGGCGGAAACAATGAGAAAACTGCGAATGTAAATCAGATAATTACAATAAAAAGAATGAGTCATGTGACTAATCACAATGAAGACTATTCAAAATAAAATAATTTACTTCCATTACTTTGCGGATTTGTTTTTTGGGGGAGGTAATACTTTTGACTTAAAAAGGTCTTAAGGCCATCGAAAAGAATGATATTAATAATCATACAAAAAGCTGAAGATGTATATCAAGAAAAGCTTTTACGGATATATACCCGTGATCATTGAAGACGCTTGATTTTTCAGCAACAGGAGATCATGCTGTCCCCATGAAAATCTTTATCACTGACCAACAAAAAGCTGAACTTGAGCGTCTTCATGACTCCAGTCGTGATAAGCGCGTTTGCGATCGCATTAAAGCCATTCTTCTGGCCTCCGAGGGCTGGAGTTCGGCCATGATCGCTCAGGCTTTACGCCTGCATCAGACTACTGTTGACCACCATATCAGCGAGTTTCTGAACAAAGGCAAGCTGAAGCCCGAAAATGGCGGCTCAGACAGCAAACTCAGCGCTGAACAAACGGCTTTTTTAATCAGCCACTTATCCGACAATTTATTTTACCATACCCGTGATATTGTCGCGTTTGTCGCGCGGACATGGAACATCGTTTTCAGCATTCCGGGAATGAATAAGTGGCTGCACCGGAACGGCTTCACCTATAAAAAACCGTCAGGCGTCCCGCATAAATTCAGTGAAGAGAAACAAAAGCAATTCATTGAATATTATGAGGAACTCAAAGCCACCGCAGGTGATGAACCGGTTCTTTTTATTGATGCTGTCCATCCGACTCAGGCCACCAAAATAGGTTATGGCTGGATACGTAAAGGCCAGAGAAAAGCGGTAAAAACAACAGGTAGTCGTACACGGCTGAATATCATGGGGGCGCTGAATCTGAAGGCCCCGGAACATCCGCTAATCTGCGAATATAAAACGGTTAATGAATACAACGTATCTCGTTTTTTCAATGAGATACGTAAAATTTATCCAGATTATCAGCAGAAAGTTCATGTTATTCTGGATGGTGCTGGTTATCACCGTTCACAGTTAGTGAAAGACTGGGCGGAGGTGGTAAATATAAAACTTCATTACCTCCCGCCGTACAGCCCGAACCTGAATCCGATAGAACGAATGTGGAAGTTAATGAACGAACATGCCCGGAATAACCGCTACTTCAGCAACAGCAGGGAGTTCAGGGATGCAATATCTGAATTTTTCAGCCATACGTTACCGGGGATAGCGGGTTTTCTGACGTCCCGAATTAACGATCATTTTCAGGTGCTCAAACCTGCATCTTGAGGTTTATTGGGTATATAAATAGAAAGTGGGGCACCGTAGCGCCCCATTATTGAGAGTTACAGCCCTTCGGCGATGATTCTCGCCGCTGAAGCCAGCACATCGCGGCGGCTCTCTGCGTTCTGTTGCGGCTGGGTAAAATAGGTCACCAGAACCAGCGGCGCACGACCCTGCGGCCAGATCACCGCAATATCATTGGTGGTGCCGTAGTCGCCGCTGCCGGTCTTATCACCCACAGTCCACGACGTCGGTAAGCCGGCCCGAATGCTGGCTGCGCCGGTCGTATTGCCTTTGAGCCACGTCACCAACTGCGCCCGCTGGGTTTCGCCCAGCGCATGACCCAGCGTAAGCTGACGCAACGTCTGCGCCATCGCCCGCGGCGTGGTGGTGTCTCTCGGGTCGCCGGGAATGGCGGTATTCAGCGTAGGTTCAGTGCGATCCAGACGAAACGTCTCATCGCCGATCTCGCGGGCAAAAGCCGTCACGCCTCCCGGGCCACCGAGCTGGGCAATCAATTTGTTCATGGCGGTATTGTCGCTGTACTGCAACGCGGCCGCGCTCAGTTCTGCCAGCGTCATTGTGCCGTTGACGTGTTTTTCGGCAATCGGATTGTAGTTAACCAGATCGGCAGGCTTGATCTCGACAGGCTGATTAAGCAGCTGCTTTTGCGTTTCACTCTGCTTAAGCACCGCCGCGGCCGCCATAACTTTACTGGTACTGCACATTGGAAAGCGTTCATCACCGCGATAAAGCACCTGCGTATTATCTTCGGTATCGATGAGCGCGACGCCCAGCCGCCCTCCGCTGCTTTTCTCCAGCGCCGCCAGCTTTTGCTGCACCGCACTCGTCTGCGCATAAAGCGGCGCGCTGCCCAGCAGCAGCGGAATGCACGCCGCCGCCGCGAACATCATCCGTTGCATTCTCTTTGTCACCATCTCAAACTCCCAATACGGTCAATCCGTGTTACATCAGTATTCATTAAAAGGTCGAACTGAAAAGCAAAACGCCGCGATTTTTCTGTCGCGCCTCGCCGTGAATCACTCGGGCACGCGAGATGACAGCTAAAACGACAAGCGCAGGATGATAACCCACCGTTAAGGAAACAGCAGAAACGTATTTTCGGATTATCGCCAGAAAAATAGACGTAAAATCAATGGGGTTAAAGACCCAAAAGACGCGTCGCCAGAACGAAATTTATTACCGTATGAAATTAAAGTGTCGTCGAATCACGACAGTCGTAAGTAACTAAAAATTAATAAAAAAATCCCTCTTGTTTCCCTCATTTTTTAGGCGTACATTAGCGCCATCTGGAGCACAACAGCACAGAATTCTGAGGTGATGCCAACCGCGAAAGACGTCCGTTTTTTTCGTCGGTTGTTACCAACTCGCAGTAACACCACCGTTCATGAATGCGTAGAAACCGAATACGCGGAGAGATGAGTCGTGAAATATTTCTTTATGGGCATTTCCTTTATGGTCATCGTTTTTGCCGGTACATTTGCCCTGATGATCTAGCTGATAAAAATGCAAAGAAAACAGGAGCCATTCGGCTCCTGTTTGCATTTCTACGCACGGGACATTACCCGGCAGGCTTATGCTCTGACGGCAGCAGGCCGTCGGCGCGGAACATGGCTTTAATCCCACGAACGGCCTGTCGAATACGGTCGCGATTCTCTATCAAGGCAAAGCGCACGTGAGTGTCACCGTAGTCGCCAAAACCGATACCCGGCGAAACGCACACTTTGGCCTCTTGCAGCAGCTTCTTCGCAAACTCCAGCGATCCCATCGCCGCATACTGATCGGGAATTTTAGCCCAAACGTACATCGACGCCTTCGGCATCTCCACCATCCAGCCCGCTTCATGTAGCCCTTTCACCAGCACGTCACGGCGACGCTTATACTGTGCGGCAATATCGCGCACGCACTGCTGATCCCCTTCTAACGCGGCAATTGCCGCCACCTGCAGCGGGGTAAAGGTACCGTAGTCGTGATAGCTCTTAATCCGCGCCAGCGCGTTGACCAGCGTTTTATTACCCACCATAAAGCCGATGCGCCAGCCCGCCATGTTATAGCTTTTCGACAGCGTAAAGAACTCGACCGCAACGTCGCGGGCGCCCGGTACCTGCATGATTGACGGAGCCTTCCAGCCGTCGTAAACGATATCAGCGTAGGCCAGGTCGTGAACGACCAGCACATCGTAACGTTTCGCCAGCGCCACAACCTTCTCAAAAAACTCGAGCTCAACGCACTGGGCGGTAGGATTGGACGGGAAGCCCAGGATCATCATCTTTGGCTTCGGATAGCTTTCACGAATTGCGCGCTCAAGCTCGTTGAAAAAGTCGACGCCTTCCACCAGCGGCACGGAGCGCACCTGAGCGCCGGCGATCACCGCGCCGTAAATATGAATCGGGTAGCTGGGATTCGGGACCAGAACCGTATCGCCATGATCGAGGGTTGCCAGCATCAGGTGCGCCAGCCCCTCTTTTGAACCAATGGTGACGATCGCTTCACTTTCCGGGTCAATCTCCACGTCATAGCGTTCCTGGTACCAGCGTGAAATAGCGCGACGCAGGCGCGGGATGCCGCGTGAAGTGGAATAGCCGTGCGTATCAGGGCGCTGGGCCACGGTGCACAGCTTTTCGACAATGTGCGGCGGCGTGGCGCCGTCCGGGTTCCCCATGCTGAAATCGATAATATCTTCGCCGCGCCGACGCGCAGCCATCTTCAGTTCAGCGGTAATGTTAAAAACGTACGGGGGTAAGCGATCGATACGCGTGAAACGGCGTTCAGGACTGGATTCAGCCATAGGTTCCTCAGGATTACGTTAGCGCCCGAACCGTTCGAGCGACGCTGCCACCGATGTGGCATGAACAGAAAATAACCTGAATAAAATGGCCCTGTCGAGGGGGTAAGTAAAAAAATGTTACGCGATATAAAAGGGGAACGCTTTGAAACAGAATGCTTTCAATCGCGGCGGGTATCGCTCAAAACAGAACAAAATAATAACAATATGTTTTCCATTGGTTTTCTTTTCTCGCGCGTAACGCAGGCAAAATTTCGCGATCTCTTCTCGTTGAATGCCTTTGGCTATCAATCCCCTTTTAAAATTAAGGTTTATCCCTATTCTGCGTACCGCTGGTCATCTGCCGCCGGGTTACTTATCATAAGATTTTACTGAAATCATTCGGCGCCCCCATGCACGAAATATTCGATATGCTGCTCGCGGTCTACGATCGGGCCGCGTTAATGCTGATTTGCCTTTTTTTCCTGATCCGCATCCGTCTGTTCCGCGAACTGCTGCACAAAACCGCCCACACGCCGAAAGAGCTGCTGGCGGTCACGGTCATTTTCTCGCTGTTCGCTATTTTCAGCACCTGGTCCGGCGTGCCGGTGGAGGGCTCGCTGGTTAACGTGCGCATCATCGCGGTCATGTCGGGCGGGATCCTTTTCGGCCCGTGGGTTGGCGCTATCGTGGGGATGATTGCCGGGATCCACCGCTACATGATTGACGCCGGCGGCGTCACCGCCGTGCCGTGTTTTATCACCAGTATTATTGCCGGGATCCTGTCGGGGCTGATTAACCGCCGGGTGCCAAAAGAGCTGCACTGGAAGGTGGGGATTCTGGGCGGTATGCTGTGCGAAACGCTGACCATGATTCTGGTTATCGTATGGGCTCCGAGCATCGCGCTCGGCGTCGATATTGTGTCGAAAATCGGCATTCCGATGATCGCCGGCAGCGTCTGTATCGGCTTTATCGTCCTGCTGGTGCAGAGCGTTGAGGGTGAAAAAGAAGCCAGCGCCGCACGCCAGGCCAAGCTAGCGCTGGATATTGCGAACAAAACGCTGCCGCTGTTTCGCCAGATCAACAGCGATACCCTGCGACAGATTTGCGACATCATTCGCCAGGATATCCACGCCGATGCGGTGGCCATCACCAATACCGAACGGGTGCTGGCCTACGTGGGCGTGGGGGAAGATAACTACCACAACAACGACGACTCCATCAGCCCGACCACCCGCCAGGCGATTAACAGCGGTGAAATCGTGATTAAAAACAACGATGAAGCCTACCGCACGCCGGAAATTCACTCGATGCTGGTGATTCCGTTATCGGAGAAAGGCGTCATCACCGGGACGCTCAAAATCTACTACTGCCACGCGCACCAGATCACTTCATCGTTACAGGAGATGGCCATCGGCCTGTCGCAAATTATTTCCACCCAGCTTGAAGTGTCGCGCGCCGAGCAGCTACGCGAAATGGCAAATAAGGCAGAGCTGCGCGCGCTGCAAAGCAAGATTAATCCTCATTTCCTGTTTAACGCGCTGAACGCCATTTCGTCATCTATCCGCCTCAATCCGGACACCGCAAGGCAGCTGATTTTTAATCTGTCGCGCTATCTGCGCTATAACATTGAATTAAAAGACGATGAGCAGATTGATATTCGCCGCGAGCTGTACCAGATAAAGGACTATATCGCCATTGAGCAGGCCCGCTTCGGCGATAAGCTGACGGTTATCTACGATATTGACGACGAAGTGAACTGTCTGATCCCCAGTCTGCTGATCCAGCCGCTGGTGGAAAATGCCATCGTACACGGTATCCAGCGCAGCAAAGGCAAAGGCGTCGTGACTATCAGCATCACCGAGTCCGGCAACCGCGTGCGTATCAGCGTGCGTGATACCGGCCCGGGTATTGACCCGATGGTCGTGGCGCGCGTGGAAGCCAACGAAATGCCGGGCAATAAAATCGGCCTGCTTAACGTCCATCACCGGGTCAAGCTGCTGTACGGCGAAGGGTTGCACATTCGCCGCCTCGACCCGGGAACGGAAATTGCGTTCTATATTCCTAACCAGCGCACGCCCGTCCCGGCGGCCGCCACATTACTGCCCTAACGCGGAGGACATATGAAAGTCATCATTGTGGAAGATGAATTCCTGGCGCAACAGGAGCTGACCTGGCTGATTCAACAGCACAGCCAGATGGAGATAGTCGGGACCTTTGACGACGGCCTGGACGTGCTGAAGTTCTTGCAGCACAACAAAGTGGACGCCATTTTTCTCGACATCAACATTCCCTCTCTGGACGGCGTGCTGCTGGCGCAGAACATCAACCAGTTTGCCCACAAGCCGTTTATTGTGTTTATTACCGCGTGGAAGGAACACGCGGTAGAGGCCTTCGAGCTGGAGGCATTCGACTATATTCTCAAACCGTATCAGGAGTCGCGCATCGTTAGCATGCTGCAAAAGCTGGAATCGGCCTGGCAGCAGCAGGCGGGCAGCAGTCTCAACACGGGCAGCGCGGCGCGCGAAAATGACACCATCAACCTGATTAAAGATGAGCGCATCATCGTGACGCCGATTAACGACATTTATTACGCCGAAGCGCACGAGAAAATGACCTTTGTCTACACCAAGCGCGAGTCATACGTGATGCCGATGAACATCACCGAATTTTGCAGCAAGTTGCCGGGCAGCCATTTCTTTCGCTGCCACCGCTCATTCTGCGTGAATCTGAATAAAATTCGCGAAATAGAGCCGTGGTTTAATAACACCTACATTCTGCGCCTGCGCGATCTGGAGTTCCAGGTGCCGGTCAGCCGCAGCAAGGTGAAAGAGTTCCGGCAGATAATGCATCTGTAGTGCCCAGGTTGCCGCTAAAGCAGGGGGTATGCGCGTCAAAAATTAGGGAGCGAACGAATGAAAATCTCACTTAAACTTGAGGATGGCAGCACGCAGGCACTGGATGTCGCCACCGTGACAATAACCCTCAGCAACGGCGAAACGTTGGAAATCAGCGCCGAAAATAGCCGACGCCCGGCGCATCTTTGCGAGGGGATTACCGTCTGGGGAGGAAAAATGCCAACAGAGCAGGATTCGCTTGAGGAGCTGAAAGCATCAACGCGCGCGCTGGGTATTTACCCGCTGGCCGCCAACACGCTGCACCTGTTTCCGCTCAAAAAATAGCGCCGGCTGGCGCACGCGTATCACCCCGCGTGCGCCGCACGGCGGCGGGATTACAGCACCTGGCCCAGGGTCTGGCGCAGATGCGCGCCGGAACCCAGCAGGCCCGGATTATCATGCACAATCAGGTATACCGGGATCGGATGCACATAATCTTTGAAACGACCTTTGTCCTCAAACCCGCCGCGGAAACCGGAGGCTTTAAAGAACTCCAGGAAACGCGGCACGATACCGCCCGCGATGTATACGCCGCCAAAGGTGCCCAGCGTTAACGCCAGGTTACCGCCGAAGCGCCCCATGATGACGCAGAACAGCGACAGCGCGCGACGGCAGTCGGTGCAGCTATCGGCGAGCGCGCGTTCGGTAATGTCTTTCGGCTGATAGTTTTCCGGCAGTCGGTTATCAGACTTCACGATGGCCCGGTACAGATTCACCAGCCCCGGTCCAGAGAGCACGCGCTCGGCGGAGACGTGGCCAATTTCTTCGCGCAGCACTTCGAGGATAATCCCCTCTTCTTCGCTGTTTGGCGAAAAATCAACGTGCCCACCTTCACCCGGCAGGCTCACCCAGCGCTTATCGACATGCACCAGATGCGCAACGCCAAGCCCGGTGCCCGCGCCGTACACGGCAATAGGCTTACCTTCTACCGGCTCGCTGCCGCCGAACTGGATCAGATGCTCTTTTTTCAGCATCGGGATTGCCATCGACACTGCGGTGAAATCATTGATGATTTCCAGATGCGCAAACCCGAGGTTCTTTTTCATCTCGGCGATAGAGAATTGCCAGGTATGGTTGGTCATCGCCACCCAGTCACCGGTGATAGGGCAGGCAATCGCGATACAGCCGTCTTCGACCGACACGTTATGCTCGTCGAGATAGACGCGGACAACGGCTTCCAGGCTGGGGTAATCCAGGCCGGAATAGGTCTTCGCCTGAGAAATCTCTCCGCTGGCAACATCGCACAATGCCAGACGCGCATTGGTGCCCCCCACATCCCCCACTAAAGCAAACTTTGTCATTCCGTTACGGCTCCGCTAAAGTCAGAATAAATCTTTGCCACACTGTAAATTCAAGGCGCGTTAACAACAACGACGTTTGCGTGAGCGCCCCTGGATTATCGATCCAGGTCACATTTTTTGCGTATTTTTTAGCAGGTATAGAACGGGATAATCTGTAGGGCCGTATCGTTTCAGCCTCATTTACACTGAACGTCAACGGCGGACAATGCAAAGTCGTCCCAGCATTTAGCCAAAAGGATATAAACATGCTCCACCCGCGAGCCCGAACGATGTTGCTGCTCTCCATCCCTGCGGTCTTGATTGGCATCGCCTCCAGCCTGATTCTGATAGTGGTGATGAAAATCGCTGCACTGCTCCAGCAGGTGCTGTGGAGCAGCCTGCCCACCGCCTTCGGCATGGACATAACCTCGCCGCTATGGATTATCCTGATGCTAACGCTCACCGGCGTCGCCGTGGGGCTGGTCATTCGCTATAGTCCGGGCCATGCCGGTCCGGATCCGGCCTGCGAGCCGCTGATCGGCGCTGCCGTACCCGCAGCGCACCTGCCCGGGCTGCTGATCGCCCTGATCCTCGGCCTGGCCGGCGGCGTGAGCCTGGGGCCAGAGCATCCGATTATGTCAGTCAATATTGCGCTGGCCGTGACGCTGGGAGCGCGCTTTTTCCCACGCGTCAGCTCGCTCGACTGGACGATTCTCGCCGCCGCCGGAACCATCGGCGCGCTGTTCGGCACGCCGGTCGCCGCAGCTCTGATCTTCTCTCAGACCCTCACCAGCAGCAACGATGCTCCGCTATGGGATCGCCTTTTTGCCCCACTGCTGGCCGCGGCCGCCGGGGCATTGACCACCGGCCTGTTTTTCCAACCGCATTTTTCGCTCGCCATTGAGCACTATCAGACGATGCGCATCGTCGATATCTTCAGCGGCGCGATTGTCACCCTCTTTGCTATCGCCATCGGTATGGTCGCGGTCTGGTGTCTGCCGCATCTCCACGCCCTGATGCATCGCCTGAAGCATCCGGTGCTCATCCTCGGGGCGGGCGGTTTACTTTTGGGGGTCATTGGCACTCTCGGCGGCCCTATCACGTTGTTTAAAGGGCTGGATGAAATGCAGCGCCTGACGGGCGGGCTGGACTTTGACGCGGGCGACTACCTGCTGTTCGCCCTGTGTAAACTGGCTGCGCTGGTGGTGGCTGCCGCCTGTGGCTTCCGCGGCGGGCGTATCTTCCCGGCGGTCTTTGTTGCCGTCGCGCTGGGCTTGATGCTGCACGCGCACGTTGAAGCCGTACCGGCGGCCATTACCGTCTCGTGCGCCATTCTTGGGCTGGTGCTGGTAGTGACGCGCGATGCCTGGCTCAGCCTGTTTATGGCCGCCGTGGTGGTACCGGACACCACCCTGCTGCCGCTGCTGTGTATCGTGATGCTCCCCGCCTGGCTGCTGCTGGCGGGGAAACCCACAATGATGGTACCGCGCAGACGCAAAGATTAACGGCCGCTGTTGCGCGCTTCCAGCGCGTCGGTGACCGCTTTGAGCAGCGGCGGGATGTCCATTTTAGGCAGCATCACCTCCAGCAGCGTCAGCCTGTCGCCGTGTGCAGCGCGCGTCAGCGCATCATTTAGCTGCGTCACGTTGCTCACCTTCGCGCATTCGGCCTGGCAGTCGAGGTTAAGCGCCTGCGGCAGCTGGGTCCAGTTCCACAGGCTGATATCGTTATACCGCTGTTCCGGCCCGTGGATCGCCCGCTCGACGGTGTAGCCTTCGTTATTCAACAGCAGAATCAGCGGCCGCTGGTCGTCGCGCAGCATGGAGCTCAGCTCCTGGACGGTGAGCTGCGCCGCGCCGTCGCCCACCACCAGCACCACGCGCCTTTTCGGCCGCGCCGTTTGCGCGCCAAATGCGGCGGGCAGCGTAAACCCAATCGATCCCCACAGCGGCTGCACAATGACGCTAGCGCCCACCGGCAACGTCAGCGCAGCGATGCCAAAGGCCGCCGTTCCTTGGTCACCCAACAGAATATCGTGCGGCTGAAGGTGTTTTTGCAGCGTTTGCCAGAAACGGCGCTGGGTTAAGGCGCCGCTCTCCTGCGCCACGGGCGCTGATGCCCGCAACGGAGAGGTTTGCCATGGCACGAGCGTATCGCTCAACGTCATCAGCGCCTTCATCGCCGACAGCATCCCGATACCGCTAAACCAGCGCTGGCCCACTCGTGCGGCAAACGGCTGTATTTCAATCGATTTTTCGACTGCAATTCGGTGAGTAAACCCGGCGGTAATGGTGTCGGTAAAACAGGTGCCGATGCAAAGAATCGCCTCCGCATCCTCAATCGCTTCACGGGTCTGCGGCAGGCTTGCTCCGCCGCTATACGTTCCCACAAATCCCGGTTGCTGTTCGTTAAACAGCCCCTTCCCCATCAGCAACGTAGCGTGCGGAATCGGCCGCGCGGCCATCCACTGGTTGAGCATCGGCTGAAGCCCAAAGCGCAGCGCCAGCACATCCGCCAGTAACGAAACCCGCTGACGCCCTTCCAGCAGCTTGCGTGCGCAATCGACAAACGCGCTTAACTGCGCCGGATCCGGCTCCGCCACCGCCGCGCTGAGAGCGTTTACAGGACGCGATGTCGTCAGCGCGGCCACATCGGCAGGCAACAGCAGGTAACCCGGTCGACGCTGCTGAATGACGGCCTGCAGCACGCGGTCGATCTCCTGGCAAGCGTTGCGGGCAGTCAGTACGCCCTGCGCCACGGAAATCGGCGCACTCATCTGGCGGAAGTGGTCAAAATCGCCATCGCCCAGCGTATGGTGCAGGCACTCGCGGCGCTGCTGCGCACCGGTACAGGGTGCCCCCACGATATGCAGCAACGGCACATATTCGGCAAAGCTGCCCGCCACGCCGTTCAGCGCGCTGATTTCCCCTACGCCGTAGGTCGTGAGCAACGCACCGCAGCCCTGCATCCGCGCATAGCCATCGGCGGCGTAGGCGGCATTCAGTTCATTAGTACAGCCCACCCAGCGAAGGGTACGGTGGGCAATGACATGGTCGAGAAACTGGAGATTATAGTCCCCCGGAACGCCAAACAGGTGGTCGACGCCGCAGTCGGCAAGGCGGTCAAGCAGATAATCTGCCACGGTATAGGACGCTGTCATCGTACAACTCCTTCAGCCGGTGATTTCTTTTGAGTATTGAAGAAGTGTTAACCCTGTCCAGTATTGATAAGAAAGTCGTCTGGAAAGCAAATTTTACAGATTTCAGCAGTGTACGAGCTAATGGACATTCGCTAGTGTAAGCGTATACACAAACGGAAATTCCGGAGGACACAATGGTTTATCAGGCAAATCCCGCGCGTTATGAAACCATGACGTTTCAGCGCTGCGGTAACAGCGGCCTCAAGCTTCCCGCCGTTTCGCTGGGGCTGTGGCACAATTTCGGCGATGAAACGCGGGTAGAAAACAGCCGTCAGCTACTGCGCCACGCGTTCGATCTTGGCATCACCCATTTTGATCTCGCCAACAACTACGGGCCGCCTCCCGGCTCGGCAGAGAGCAACTTCGGCCGTATTCTGCGCGAAGACTTTCTCCCCTATCGCGACGAGCTGATTATTTCCAGCAAAGCGGGCTACACCATGTGGGAAGGCCCCTACGGTGATTGGGGCTCGCGTAAGTATCTGATTTCAAGCCTCGACCAGAGCCTTAAGCGGATGGGACTTGAGTATGTTGATATTTTCTATCACCACCGCCCGGACCCGGAGACGCCGCTTGTGGAAACCATGCGCGCGCTGGATCATCTCGTTCGCCAGGGGAAAGCGCTGTACGTTGGGCTTTCCAACTACCCAGCGGAACTTGCGCGTCAGGCCATTGCGATCCTGAACGATCTGGGCACGCCGTGCCTTATCCACCAGCCCAAATATTCCATGCTGGAACGCGGCGCGGAAAACGGGCTGCTGACGGTGCTGGAGCAAGAGGGCGTCGGTTGCATTGCGTTCTCACCGCTGGCCGGTGGACAGTTAACCGACCGCTATCTGCACGGCATCCCGGCTGATTCTCGTGCCGCCAGCGGCAGCGTATTCCTTAAGCCAGAACAGCTAACCGACAGCAAGCTCGACGCCGTGCGTCGCCTGAACGCACTGGCGGAAAAACGCGGGCAGAAACTGTCGCAGATGGCGCTGGCATGGGTGCTGCGCCAGCAGGCGGTGACCTCGGTATTGATTGGCGCGAGCAAGGTGGCGCAGCTGGAGGATGCAGTGAATATGCTGGCAAACCGCCATTTCAGCGCCGAAGAGTGCGCAGAAATTGACGCCATTTTGCACAGTATAAAATAACAGCGATTTTAGCAAAAAATGCTCTCTCCTGGCGGTTTAAGAGTTAACCCAATAATTCTGGTGTTTACCGAATTGTAATATTGCGTTAACAGGCCTTTCTGGCCACGATCGTATAGGAGAGAAGTATGTTCAGGTCACTGATTCTGGCGGCAGTGTTGTTAGCATCGGCCCCGATGTTTGCTAATGCTGGTGAAATCACCCTGCTGCCATCCATAAAATTACAAATTGGCGATCGCGATAATTACGGTAACTACTGGGATGGCGGCCGCTGGCGCGATCGTGATTACTGGCATAAGCACTGGTATCGCCACGATAACGGCTGGCACCGCGGCTGGGACAACCGTAAAGCGTACGATCGCGGCTATCGTGACGGCTGGGGCGATCGCGATGACCGTCGCGGCCCGGGGCGCGGACATGGTCACGGCCATGGCCACGGGCACCGTTAATCTGGCAGCCAATCCATGATATCAATGCCGGCGCGGCCCTTCGAGCTGCGTCGGCTTCTCCTCCTCGTCATCGTTACCGTAATGAAATAAACGCCCTTCGGCTCTTTTATGGGCAAATCCTGCGCTTCTTATTTCTCAGCATTTGCCCTTGAGCAAAAAAATCCTGCCAGTATCTTATCGTCAAGATATTTCACGTCAGGATTAACATCATGAATGCTAATTTTAAAAATGAAATTCAGACATTCGGTCGTTCACTTCTGTTACCTATCGCCGTACTCGCGCCCGTTGGAATGATCATGGGAATTAGTTCGGCGCTTGGCCAGAGCTATATGATCGAGAAACTGCCCTTCTTAGGTAATGATATTTTCAAGGCCGTTTTATCCTCTCTGGGTTTAATCAGCAGCGTCGTTTTTAATAATATCCCATTATTATTTGCGATGGGCGTGGCCTACGGCATGTCAAAAAAAGAAAAGGGAATTGCAGTATTTGCCTCGGTGGTCGCTTATCTGACCCTGCTTATTGCCATGCACGTGCATCTGAAGCTGGCGGGGACGCTGGCGAAAAGCGATCTTTCGTTAGTCGGACAGGGGATGGTACTGGGCGTACAAACGCTGAAGATCGAAGCGCTGGGCGGCATTATCGCCGGTTTGCTGGCAGCAAAAATTACCGACCGCTTCTACCGTCTGCAGCTTCCGCTCGCGTTTGCCTTCTTCAGCGGTAAAAAATCGGTGGCTATCCTGGCGATCGCCTTCGCGATCCCGGTCGGTCTGATCATTCCGTTTATCTGGGATCTGTTTACCGCAGGTATGCGCGCCGTATCGACCATCATGATGGCCCCGGATATTGGCGCAGGCATCTACATGACGCTAAACCGCCTGCTGATTCCGTTCGGTCTGCATCATGTGCTGAGCTCGACGGTGCGCTTCACCGCGGCCGGTGGCACTTATCTGATTGACGGTCAAACCTACGTTGGCATTTTGCCCGCGATGAATAAGATCCTCTTTGAGCTTGGGCCATCGCATCCAGCCTGGAAAGAGTACATGCCCACCCTCACCAGCTATCTCGCCTCCTCCCAGATGCTGACCACGCTATTCCGCGTGCCGGCTATTGGCCTGGCGATGTATCACATGGCTTATTTTAAGAATAAGAAATTTGCCAAAGGGATGATTCTGACGGTTGTGCTCACGGCCATGCTTGGAAATATCACCGAGCCGCTGGAGTTCTCCTTCCTGTTTATTGCGCCGAAGCTGTTTATTGTCTATGCGGTGCTGTGCGGTCTACTCACTATTCCGCTGCAAATGCTGGACGTTTCCATCGGCTATATTCGCGGTACCATTTTTGACTTTGGCATTTTCGGCCTGATGTACGAGAACACACATTGGGTTAGTTTAATTCTCCTGGGCATTGTGAACTTCGTTGTCTTTTATTTCGTGTTCCGCTTTGCGATTAGTAAGTTTGATATTAAAACGCCGGGACGCGAAAGTGAAATTGCTGACAGCACCCTGCTGAATAATAAGGAATACGATAAGGTCGCCGCCATGGTCATTGATGGACTCGGCGGGCGGGACAATATCAAGCGCGTCGAAAACTGCGTTTCTCGTCTGCGTATCGATTTGCAGGATCAAAAGAAAATCAACATGGACGTGCTCAAAGAATCCGGTTCTCTGGGGACCTTTATCCCCTCAAGTAACCATGTCCATGTGGTCTTTGGCCCACACGTTGAATTTGTTCGCAATGCGGTCGACGACCGTCTTGTCGGCGCCAAATAAGCAACCAGGAGGCGAAAATGCGCGCACTGTATGACTCCAAAAGTAAAACGATTGATGACCGTGGAATGAAAACCCTGCTCGGCCAGCAGGCGCGGGTGCAGTCCTGGCTGGACGTCGAGGCCGCGCTGGCGCTGGCGCAGGCCGAGCACGGAATGATTCCCGCACAGGCAGCGGAGAATATTGCCGCAAACTGCCGTGTCGAGAATATCGACCTGGTCGAAATGGAGCGCCTGCTGCGCGAAATTGGCCACGGCTTCGTGCCGGTGATTAAAGTGCTCATCAAAGCCTGCGACAGCGAAAGCGGTAAGTATGTCCATTACGGCGTGACCACGCAGAATATTCAGCAAACCGCCCAGCTGTATCTGGCGAAGCAATTTAATGCCGTGCTGCAATGCTTTCTCAACGATATTCTGCACAACCTGGCCAGCATGGCCCGCGAACATCACGCCACGCTGATGGCCGGGCGCACCCATGGAAAGCACGCACTGCCCATCACCTGGGGATACAAGGCCGCCGTGTGGATTGACGAGCTGCTGAGCGCGCGGGAGCGGATGCAGGAGGCCGAAAAACGCGTCTTTACCGTGATGATGGGCGGCGCCGTTGGCGCTTTCCATGCGACGGGCGAAACCGGCCGCCGGGTGCAGGAAAGCGTTGCACAAAAGCTCGGAATGCGGGCCATGGCAATCCCTTCTCGCAACTCACGCGTGTATCGCACCGAGTACATCAGCAATCTTTGCCTGCTCGCCACGACCCTGCACAAAATTGCCGAAGAGGTTTATCAGACCTCCAGCGAAGAGTTTGGTGAAGTGTCTGAAGCCTTCACCAAAGGCACCGTGGGCAGCAGCACGATGCCGCAGAAGGTTAATCCGAAGCTGGCAAAAGGGATCATCGCCAACGCGCAAAAGCTCTACTCCGTGCATACCTCCTGCCTGTACGTCAGCCCGCGGCCGTTTGAAGCGGACAGTTCGGCCTATTTTATTTTCGACGGAAATATTCAGGAGAGCATGGAATGCATCGCCGAGATAGTGATGCGCGCCGAAGAGCTCACCCGAACGCTGGTCATCAACGCCGATCGTATGCAACAGAACGTACAGCTGACGCACGGCCTGATTAACAGCGAAAAAATCATGATGCATCTGGTCGAAAAGCTGGGTAAAGACGCCGCTCACGAACGCGTATACCAGTTGGCGATGCGCAGCACGCATGAAGGTATCCCCTACGGTGAAGTCCTGCGTCACGATCCGGTCATTCGTCAGAACTTCAGCGATGCGGAGATCGATGCGCTTATTGACCCCGCGCACTACATTGGGCTGTGCTCAGAGATGGCGCTTGAAACCGCCGCGCGCGTACTGGAGGCCAAAGGTGACTGACCCCCTGCTGTCGTTTGCCAGCGAACGCATCGTCACCCCGGATGGGATCCGCGCCGGCTATCTGCACGTCAGCGGCGGAAAAATTGTCGGTATGGATGACGTGCCGCGTGGAGACGTCATCGATTACCGTGACGCTATGCTGATGCCAGGCTTTGTCGATATTCACGTACACGGCTGGGGCCGAGGCTCCTTTGCCTGGAAAGGCGAGACTCGCTCGCTGCGCGCCATGAGCCAGGACCTGGTGCACGCGGGGGTGACCGCCTGGCTTGCCACATCCGCCACCCAGCCGGAAGACTTTTTGCTGACCAGCCTGGCCAACGCCGCGGCCTGGATAGCACAGGCAACGCCCATTGACGGCGCGGAGGCGGTGGGCATCCACATGGAAGGCCCCTACATTAACCCTAAATTTATCGGTATGCAGCGTCTGGACTGCGTTCAGCCTCCGAGCATTGCCGGTTTTGAACGCTATCAGCAGGCGGCAGGCGGCCATGTGCGCCTGATGACGCTGGCGCCTGAATTGCCCGGAGCGCTGGATCTGATTCGCCATTTGCACCAGGCCGGTGTCACCATCTCAGCAGGCCACACCGACGCGACTTTTGACGAAATTGGCCTGGCCATCGACGCGGGGCTGAATCATTTTACCCATGCATTCAGCGCCATGCGTGGGTTACACCACCGTGAGCCCGGCGTGGTCGGCGCGCTGATGTATTACGAAGACACCTTTGCCGAAGTTGCCAAGCAGAGCGGTATTACCCTACGTCCGGAGGTGTTCGATATTCTCTACCGGCTGAAAAAGGATCGTCGGCTGGTCATGATGAGTGACTGTCTGGGCTACGTCGATTTTCCGGAAGGCTTCGAGTTTCACCACTATTTACGCCAGGAAACCTTTCGCATCCGCCAGCACGCGCTGGAGATCACCAACGGCCACGGCTGTACGCGCACGATTCATGCCGAGGACTGGCCGGCCGTTTGTACGCTGGAGATGAGTTTCCTTGATTCGGTGAAGAATGTGGTCAAACGGCTGGAGCACGGCTGGGTATCAGCGGCACAGGTTGCCTGCCTCAACCCGGCAATCCTGGCCGGCGTAGCCGACAGAAAGGGCAGCCTTAGCGTCGGTAAGGATGCCGATATTCTGGTGCTGGATGCCGAGGAAACGCTGCGTGAAGTGTGGTGCCGGGGCGTTCGTCAGCCGCAGGTTAAATAAACACATCACCGTACTGTTGCTCGAGAAAGCGCTTCAAAGCCTGCGGGCTCATTCCCTGTACCTGCTGCACGAACGCGTCAGCAGGTATTTTTTTGCGTGCCGGGCTTAATCCCTGCTCACGCAACAGCTGGAAATCATCCTGCGTCAGGTAGAAATTCACTTTCACATACGCCAGCTGAGCATGACGCAAATGGCTGGCAATTTTATTGGTAAACGCAATCAGCAGGTCGAACGGCTGCTGCTGCAGTTGAGCAAGTTCATTGATATTGACGCAGCCGAGAATATCAATGTGAAACCGGGAAAGCAGCACTTCTTTGAAATAGCCGACTTTGCTTTCCGAGGAGTTAGTCACAATGATCACCCGCTTTTTAGCGTCACTAACGACCCGATTCTTTAACTCATGTTTTTTAATGATCAGGACCAGCGTCGCCAGATGAATCGGTGAGAATGACGTCTGCCAGCCGCGCTCAATCTTCTCCAGCGACCGCTGCACGAGGTGCCACAGATCAGGGTAACGACGCTGAACATCATGCAGTTTTTTATCATCAAACCAGAGGTGCAGTTTGTTCTGGATAATGGCCGCGTAGAGAAAATGGTAAATTTCTTCAAACCAGGCATCGTGGTTATATATCGCTGCGTTCAGCCCGCGAGACATGACTTCACAGGCCTGTTTCACATGAGGAATCAGCCGGGAGTCGTACAGCGTAAAGGGCCGCCAGGTAAAGGTTAGCGAGGCAATAAGCATATCCAGCGCGGTATTTTCATCGCGATCGGCCAGCACTCCGTAGGCATAGGTCGTCAAAAAGGTGGTGGCTGAACTATCGGTCATGCGCAGCCCGCGCTTCATTCGCTGCAGCGCGAGGCTAAGGTAAACCAACAAATACTTTCGCCCGTTGTAGCCAAGCCGCGTCATCGGGCTGACCAGCCGCTCATAGTACTCAGCCGCCAGGGTAATTTCATGCGCGCAGCCGTGGAGAAATTGTTCAGCAATGGAGCGGTTGATCGGTTCGTTAGCCTGATGCGCGATCAGCCGGTTTCCCTCACCTATCTCAACGGTTTTGAGAATCGACATGCAGGCAGCCAGGCGCAGGCGAAATTCGTCGCCCACCAGCTGTGAACCTTTGCGCGGAATGCTCAGCAGCGTTAGCCCGCTCTCCTGTACCCGGCTGAGCATCAGCGGGTTATCGTTTTTCACCGTCCCTGCGCTAACGTTGAATTTTTTATAGTACTCGTTTTTATTGACGACATCGTTCAGACACAGCGCAACGAAAAGATCCTGGACTCGCTCCTCGCCGGTGGTGAGATAGCGGTTAAAACGTACGCGCTGTAAAAACTGAATATACTCGCTGTAACCAATACGGGTGGTAATGAATGGATTATCAAGGTGAATCTGAACCTCTTCCGGCAGCAGTTCATTCAGCTCTTTCATGGTGCGTTTGAGCGTGGAGAGGGTTTTGCCAAAGCGTAGCACCGCGCGATCGACCGCCAGCGGGCTGTTATCCTGCAGATATTTTAAAAAGGAGAGATCAAAAGAGTTCATTAGCGTTCGCTGCTGTTTGGCGCAAAGCCCAGCTTAGCGAAAAAACCGCTGGCAAACCGTGACCTGTAGCGGGTCACGGTAAGCGGAACGTTAATTAAACAGTGTGCCTATCAGCAGCCAGCCGTTGAGCGCCACCACGACGGCCACAATGGCCCAGCCAATGCGCTTAATCCAGCGGGTATTCACCAGTTCCCCCATCAGCTTGCCGTCGCTGGTAAAAATCAGCAGCGGCACCAGTGCCAGCGCAATACCGAAACTGAGCAGTACCTGACTCATCACCAGAATTCGCGTCGGGTCCAGCCCCATCAGGATGACGATAAACGAAGGTAACATGGTGATGGTCCGTCGGAACCACAGGGGGATGTGGAAGCGAATAAAGCCCTGCATGACAACCTGTCCGGCCAGCGTGCCCACGACCGTAGACGATAAGCCGGCGGCAATCAGGCTAAGACCAAAAATCGTTGCCGCCGCGTGACTCAGCAGGGGTTCCAGCGTTAAATAGGCCTGATCGAGATCGGTAATACCGGTATGCCCGTGGAAGTGGAACGCCGCCGCAGCGGTGGCCATCATCGCCAGATTGACGAAACCAGCGATGGTCATAGCGATGGCAACATCCCAGCGCGTGGCCTGGTAGCGCTCTTTGGCGGTGCCGCCGTGCAGATGCTGAGTCAGCGAGGAATGCAAATAAATCACGTGCGGCATGATGGTCGCCCCCAGCACGCCCGCCGCCAGGTAGACCGCCTCGCCGTTCGGCAGCGATGGCAGAATCATGCCTTTGGCCAGCGGCCCCAGCGCGGGCTGAGAGAAAATCAGCTCCACAATATACGCCGCTGCGACGAACAGCAGCAGACCACCAATCACTTTTTCCAGCGGTTTTTGCCCGCGACGCTGCAGCATCAGAATCAGGAAGGTGGCGATACCGGTCAATACCGCGCCTTGTAAAAGAGAAATGCCGAGGATCAGCTTAAAGCCGATCGCAGCGCCGATAAATTCGGCCAGATCGGTCGCCATGGCGATAATTTCCGCCTGTACCCAGTAAAACCACACGACCGGACGCGGATAATGGTCACGAATCTGCTCTGCGAGGTTTTTGCCGGTCGCAATGCCAAGCTTCGCTGACAGCACCTGAATCAGCATCGCCATCAGGTTTGCCCAGACCACCACCCACAGCAGCTGGTAGCCGAAGCTGGCGCCCGCCTGAATATTGGTCGCAAAATTACCCGGATCGATATAGCCGATCGCGGCAATAAATGCCGGCCCCATCAGCGCGAGTCGCATACGGCGCGCGGTGCGACAACGATTTGTTTCAATCCGACTGTTTGTCATTCTCTGCCTCAAAAACATAGCCTTTGCTATGTTTTAAGCTAACACAATGAGAATGATTATCAAGTTCATTTGGGAAGGTGATAATGATTACTCTGATAGCCGGAACCAATAGCCAGACTGGAGGTTAGGAAGGTTTGGTATACGCTTTACAAGAGAGTAGTACAACATGGAAACTTTTCATACATTTACTTAACATCACAAAAATGCATGGTTGATCACTAATTTTGAGTTTGCTCACAGGTTCTGAATATAGTGAGAGACAGATCTCGTTTTATTTAACTGTGTTACATAGAATGTGCACGAAAATTTAACCCGCCTCATGTTTGGAGCAAATATGGACCGCGTCTTGCATTTTATTCTCGCGCTCGTGGTGGTTGGGATTCTGGCCCTGCTGGTCAGTTCCAACCGCAAACAGATTCGCATTCGTTACGTTATCCAGCTACTGGTCATTGAAGTGCTGCTGGCATGGTTCTTCCTGAACTCCGATATCGGTCTGGGTTTTGTAAGAGGCTTCTCCGAGATGTTCGAAAAACTTCTCGGCTTTGCTAACGAAGGGACCAACTTCGTCTTTGGTAGCATGAACGACAAAGGTCTGGCGTTCTTCTTCCTGAAGGTCCTGTGCCCTATCGTCTTCATCTCCGCGCTGATCGGTATTCTGCAGCATATCCGCATCCTGCCGATTATCATTCGCGCCATTGGTACCGTGCTGTCTAAAGTCAACGGTATGGGCAAACTGGAGTCGTTCAACGCCGTCAGCTCTCTGATTCTGGGCCAGTCTGAAAACTTCATCGCCTATAAAGACATCCTGGGTAAAATGTCCCGCAACCGCATGTACACCATGGCGGCCACGGCGATGTCTACCGTTTCCATGTCTATCGTTGGCGCCTACATGACCATGCTGGAGCCGAAGTATGTTGTTGCGGCGCTGGTACTGAACATGTTCAGCACCTTTATCGTACTGTCGCTGATCAACCCGTACCGCGTGGATGCCAGCGAAGAAAACATTCAGATGTCCAACCTGCACGAAGGCCAGAGCTTCTTCGAAATGCTGGGTGAATACATTCTGGCAGGCTTCAAAGTTGCGATTATCGTTGCTGCTATGCTGATCGGCTTCATCGCCCTGATCGCCGCCCTGAACGCCCTGTTCGCGACCGTCACCGGTTGGTTCGGCTACAGCATCTCCTTCCAGGGTATTCTGGGCTACATCTTCTATCCGGTTGCCTGGATCATGGGTGTACCGGCTAGCGAATCCCTGCAGGTCGGCAGCATTATGGCCACCAAGCTGGTATCCAACGAATTCGTTGCGATGATGGATCTGCAGAAAATTGCCGCAGACCTCTCTCCGCGCGCGGTGGGCATCATCTCCGTCTTCCTGGTGTCCTTCGCCAACTTCTCTTCCATCGGTATCATTGCGGGTGCGATTAAAGGCCTGAACGAAGAGCAGGGCAACGTGGTGTCCCGCTTCGGCCTGAAGCTGGTTTACGGTTCTACGCTGGTGAGCGTGCTGTCTGCTTCTATCGCCGCGCTGGTGCTGTAACGCGACGCTTGAGCATCACAGGGCCTGTAACGTTGTTACAGGCCTTTTTTTTTGTTTTCAAGCTGCCACAGCGGGCGAGGTTTATCAATCAGGTACCCCTGCATGTAGTGCACGCCAAGGCGCGACAGCAGCGCTTGCTGCTCTTCTGTTTCCACATACTCTGCCACCACCGACAGATTGCGCACCTTCGCCAGCTCGCAAATAGAACGGATGATCATTGCGTCCATCGGGTTATTCAGAACATCACGCACGAAGCAGCCGTCAATCTTGATGATATCGGCTTCCAGACGCTTCAGGCGTTCATAGTTGGCGTAGCCGGTGCCGAAGTCATCAATCGCAATCAGGCAACCAAACTGGCGCAGCTGCTGGATGTTGGCCACGCTAACGTCAGAATTAGAGAAAGCCTGCTCTTCGGTAATCTCAATAATGATGCGCTTCACGTCGACGCGATAGCGGCGGAACAGCGCGATGATTTCAGCCGCGCTGCCCTTCTGCATAAGCGTGTAGGGCATCAAATTTACCGAGAAGCTCATTCCCGGAAGATCGTCGAGCGAGCTGAACAAATACTCGAGCACCTGCATATCAAAGCGCTTGCTGAGGTTGAACTGGGCCAGCACGGGAATAAACTTATCCGGCGTCACAACCCCGCTGGCGTCGACGAGACGGCTTAAAATTTCGTAATACCCTTCCCCCGACGGCTTTCTGATCGGCTGGGCGTAGAGGACAAAGCCGCCCCAGTCCAGCGCGTTTTTAACCCGATTCAACAACACCACCCGTTCGCTATTCTGATCGAAGGCTTCAACGTGGCCGTTATCCAGCTTCAGTATTTGGTTTCCCTCATCGGCCTGCTCCACCAGCCAGCTCAGCTGGCCCAGCAGATGGTGCAAGTTTTTATCCCGGGGATGCACCGGCGACCAGGAAATGGCGTACTCAAGGTTCAGCACCGCATTGTTCCAATGGATTTCCTTGTTACTCAGAAAATCAATCAGATGATTCAGTCGCGCTTTGGTATCCGGGCCGTTCAGCACCAGAAGCAGCTCATTGCCCGGCAGCTGGAACAGCTTTTCTTCATGGCATAAGAGCGGCTGTAAAACCTGAGTAATGCTGCGTTTGCACTGAATACGCATAGTCATGCCGTAGTGGCGGCTGAGAAAATCCAGGTTGCCGATATGCAAGCAACAGATGCTGACGGAACCCGCTCGCGGTTTCATCATGTATTCTTCCAGCGCGCGCAGGTTCGGCAGGCCGGTTATCGGATCCTGCATGGCCTGAGCCTGCCACATTGACTGCAGCCTCTGGCTGCGGTGGTAGACCTGTAGCAGATAGAGCAGACATACCGTAAAGGAGATCAGCGATGAGAGTATGAAGGCCAGAGAGTACTGGGTCTGTATGCCGTGAAGGAAGTTTTTGTTGTACATCACCAACAGGAAGGCGGACACCGTCCAGGTCAACACAACCAGGGGATAGGCCAACTGGCTGATGCCAAAAGAGAAAAAGATAAATATGGCCGGTACCAGATAACCCGCAAAATAATAGTCGCCGAACGGCGCACACAGGAATACCAACATTCCGACCAGGCTAATAAACCAGCAAGTAATAAATATCCTATTCCTGAGATCGGTATAGCAAACAATATTCCTGCGCCAGAATGATCTGGCATAGCGCGGGTTGAGGCACATTCTGAATGGATAATAAAAAAGGCGTGTAAAAATCAGCGATGCGCAAACCAGCCCTTGTATATCAACGATAGTATAAATAACTGATGTTATATTAAAATAACTGTACATTAATTCCGGGATAAAAATTATCTCGCCGGTAACATACATCAAAATCTTGGCCATTATCGGGGCAGAAAAGCCTAACAAAAAGACATTCAAGCCGATGTTTTTTATAGGAATTCCATGCCTCCACCGACGACCTAGAGAATAGCGTAAAATAAGGCAACAAAGGCAAACTGCGGCCAACTGACAGAATAGCAATGTTAATGAATAAAAAGGGGATAAATGCAGTTGCCAATAGTTAGTAACGGTAAAGCCAAGCGCTAGTGGCGCAATAGCATGGCGACCAAAAAGCATAATCAGGGCAATCATTACGCCTAGTGGTAGCCAGGCCAGATATACAGAATGCCCGTCATAAAATGCGGTTGGGGAGATATATCTGGATAATGGAATAGCCACCAGGCTCATTATCAGAGCCAAGCAGAATTTCCTAAGTGGGGTACTCCTGATGACCGTCATGCGTATCTGCCGATATCCTTTATCGTACGTAGTTTGACTCTTTGAATATTAGGGGCGCGAATTTATTGGCGCAAGCGTAAGCGATGAAATCCTGATCTGTACCGGTCTTTTAAAAGAGGAACGCTGTATTTTTGTACATACAGGAGATAAAAAAAACCCCCGCCATCAGGCGAGGGTTTCAAATTTTGGTGGAGCTAAGCGGGATCGAACCGCTGACCTCTTGCATGCCATGCAAGCGCTCTCCCAGCTGAGCTATAGCCCCAACGTAAAGCTGTCGTGTTGACGGGCGGCATAATATGAATTCCCTCGCACAGTGTCAACGGCAAAATTCGCTAACAGCATCTAACCGCTGAAAAAGCAGACAAACGGGCCGTTTTCCACGCTCGCTCGCAAACAGGAGTTATCCGTGTCACGTTTTCATATAAAACGATGCTATAACATGAACCTGTAATTCCCACACAGCAACTCAGGAAATAGCATGCTCAAGGAACGAATGACGCCGGAGGAGATCGCCCACCTGACGGGCTATAGCCGCCAGACCATCAACAAATGGGTACGAAAAGAAGGCTGGAAAACATCTCCCCGCCCTGGCGTTCAGGGCGGCAAAGCCAGACTTGTACACGTTGACGAGGACGTCGTTGAGTTCATCCATAGCGCTCAGCGCGCCGCAGAGACCACCGCCCCCTACGCAACCGACAATCCTTTCCATACGCTGCTGCTCACGCTGGTAGATGAAATGACCGAGTCGGAACAGAAACAGCTGACCTCGCTGCTGCTTCGGGAAGGGATCAGCGGTTTATTACAACGTTTAGAAATTCGTGGTTAAGCCCTCGTGATGAAAACACTTCCCGCCAAAATGTCGACTGAAGAGCTGGCCGAACGCACCGGTATGACCCGGCAGACCATCAATCGCTGGATTCGCGAACAAGGCTGGCGCACCGAACCGATACCGGGCATTAAAGGCGGCCGCGCGCGGCTGATTTTTATGAGCCAGGAAGTGCGGGACTATCTTGCCAATATTCCCGCACTGCGCCACATGATGGCGACCAACCAGATAGATGAGCCCACGCCCGGCTACAGCGCAAAAGCATCCGAGGTGGTGTGGCAGCAGATTGCCGACGTGCTGCAAAATATGACGCCGGTGGAACAACAGCGTCTGCACCGGCTGCTAGCGCGTGAAGGAATATGCGGATTTCTGTCGCGACTCGGGTTGAGCGACAACGAGACGTAAAAAAAGCGGGTTTCCCCGCTTTTTTTGTGCCCGAAGGTCTCTTACTGCTGGCTTTCACGCTCGGCGATAAAGCCCAGAGCCTTATTGATACGCTCAATACTGCGAGACTGACCGATAGCATGTACGGTCACATCCAGCGCAGGAGACTGGCCAGCCCCGGTGACAGCAACGCGCAGCGGCATGCCCACTTTACCCATCCCCACTTCCAGCTCATCGGCCGTCGCCTGAATGGCATGGTGCACGTTTTCCGCCGTCCACTCGGTGATAGCGGCAATTTTGTCGCGCACCACTTCCAGCGGCTGACGAGCAACCGGACGCAGGTGTTTTTTCGCCGCATCGGCATCAAATTCGCTGAAGTCTTCATAGAAGTAACGGCAGCTCTGCGCCATCTCTTTGAGCGTTTTGCAGCGCTCGCCGAGCAGTTTCACCAGCTCGCACAGCTGCGGGCCAACGCGGGTATCAATATTTTCCTGCTCAATGTGCCACTGCAGATGCGTTGCCACATATTCCGGTGCCAGCGTATTGATATAGTGATGGTTCAGCCACTGCAGTTTTTCGGTGTTAAACGCACTAGCCGATTTGCTGACCGCATTCAGAGAGAAGAATTCAATCATCTCTTCACGGCTGAAGATTTCCTGATCGCCATGGGACCAGCCCAGGCGCACCAGATAGTTCAGCAGCGCTTCCGGCAGGTAGCCGTCATCACGATATTGCATCACGCTTACCGCGCCGTGACGTTTAGACAGTTTTTTGCCGTCGTCGCCGTTGATCATTGAAACATGCGCATACATCGGCACCGGCGCATTCAGCGCTTTAAGGATGTTGATTTGGCGCGGGGTGTTGTTGATATGATCTTCACCACGGATCACGTGGGTGATTTCCATATCCCAGTCATCGACGACAACGCAGAAGTTGTAGGTCGGAGAGCCGTCGGTACGACGGATGATCAGATCGTCCAGTTCCTGGTTGCTGAACTCGATCGGCCCACGGATCTGGTCGTCAAAAATAACAGACCCTTCCTGCGGGTTAGCAAAACGCACGACGCACGGTTCATCAGCGGCATGATGCTCATGACCATGGCGGCAGCGGCCGTCATAACGCGGCTTCTCGCCTTTTGCCATCTGCTCTTCACGCAGGGCGTCCAGACGCTCTTTAGAGCAATAGCATTTATACGCCGTGCCCGCTTCCAGCATTTCGTCAATCACCGCATTGTAGCGATCGAAACGTTTAGTCTGGTAGTACGGGCCTTCATCCCACTCCAGATTCAGCCAGTTCATACCATCCATAATGGCTTCAATGGCTTCCGGGGTTGAGCGCTCAAGATCGGTGTCTTCAATACGCAGCACAAACTCACCGTCGTGGTTACGTGCAAAAAGCCAGGAATAAAGAGCAGTACGAGCACCGCCGACGTGCAGATAGCCGGTCGGGCTAGGCGCGAAGCGAGTTTTGATTTTCATGAAATGGCCTTACGTTTATAAAGATGCCGACAACCGGCAAATCCTGGAAATAAAAGTGGGCAATATTCTATCACTCCCATTCGGTTGTTCCCACCGCAAGCGCATGCTTTGCATTTTTTGCATACAATTCATACAACATAGCGTATTTAGCGATCGCATTGATTAATTTTACGACGAACGAACAAATTCTTTAGAAAAGGCGTTGACTCATTTTCAACTCTCCCTATAATGCGACTCCACACAGCGGGGGTGATTAGCTCAGCTGGGAGAGCACCTCCCTTACAAGGAGGGGGTCGGCGGTTCGATCCCGTCATCACCCACCAACTACTTTATGTAGTCTCCGCCGTGTAAAGCAAGAAATTGAGAAGTGGGTGATTAGCTCAGCTGGGAGAGCACCTCCCTTACAAGGAGGGGGTCGGCGGTTCGATCCCGTCATCACCCACCACTTTCTCGCCAGCTGGATTTCTTGTTAAAATGTGAAGTACCGAAGTGGGTGATTAGCTCAGCTGGGAGAGCACCTCCCTTACAAGGAGGGGGTCGGCGGTTCGATCCCGTCATCACCCACCACTTCGGGTCGTTAGCTCAGTTGGTAGAGCAGTTGACTTTTAATCAATTGGTCGCAGGTTCGAATCCTGCACGACCCACCAATGTAAAAAAGCGCCCTAAAGGCTCTTTTTTGCTATCTGCGATATAAACGATTCGAACCTGCTGCAGGTTCGGTGTTGAGCGCAGCGAAACAACGGAGCCGTTTACGGCGACGGCCCGAAGGGCGAGCGAAGCGAGTCATCCTGCACGACCCACCAATGTAAAAAAGCGCCCTAAAGGCGCTTTTTTGCTATCTGCGATTTACCCGCAATTATCAGCGATTAACAACCTTCCTGCATAAATGTTGCAATCAGCTTGCTCAGCACAGGCGTAACCTGCTGATGCTCATACACCAGGTAGAGATCTGCCGCTATCCGCTCTTCCAGCGGCCGAAACACCACGCCGGGCCAGTTCATTTGTGCATAGCTGTCAGCCATTAATGTAATCCCCATCCCCATGCTGATCATCGCCAGCACCGTTTGCGGTTCGACCACTTCACGAACGATCATTGGGGTAAAGCCCGCTTTCTGACAGACAATCTGCAAAAAGGCCCAATCGGAATGCACCGACGGCAGCGTCACGAAATACTCATTGCGCAGGGCGTCTAACGGAACGCGATCGCAGGCTGCCAGGGCATGATCCTCCGGCATCGCTACCAGGAACGATGCTTCATACAGGCGCTGGGCAGAAAAGCGCTCTGGCAATGCCGTCGCCATCCGCCAGATCCCGGCGTCCAGCTCGCGCCTCTCCAGCAGTGCCATTTGCAGCCCCGGCGACTTTTCACGGAATATCACATCAACGTTGGGGTTTTCCTTTAAAAACCGATGCATCATCGGCCGCATGCGCCCCCACATCGCCGTGCCTACCACGCCCAGTTCAATTCGCCCAGACTCGCCGCGACCAATCTTTTCAACCCGTGCCAGCGCCTGATTGGTGCTTTCGATTAAGCGTCGTGACTCCTCCATCAGCACCTTGCCGGCGTGCGTGAGCGCTACGCTGCGAGAATGCCGCACAAACAGTAGCGTACCGAGCTGCTGTTCAAGCTCTTTGATATGAATACTGAGCGGAGGCTGCGACATATTTAAACGCACTGCGGCTCGGCCAAAATGTAGCTCTTCCGCCACGGCGATAAAATAGCGTAATAATTTAAGATCGATACGGTGCTCACGTCCCATCACTATTACGCTCCATAATGGCTATTCGAAGGATTAAGGAAGGTGCGAACAAGTCCCTGATATGAGATCATGTTTGTCATCTGGAGCCATGGAACAGGGTTCATCATGAGTCATCAACTCACCTTCGCCGACAGTGAATTCAGCAGTAAGCGCCGTCAGACCAGAAAAGAGATTTTCTTGTCCCGCATGGAGCAGATTCTGCCATGGCAAAACATGGTGGAAGTCATCGAGCCGTTTTACCCCAAGGCTGGTAATGGCCGGCGACCTTATCCGCTGGAAACCATGCTACGCATTCACTGCATGCAGCATTGGTACAACCTGAGCGATGGCGCGATGGAAGATGCTCTGTACGAAATCGCCTCCATGCGTCTGTTTGCCCGGTTATCCCTGGATAGCGCCTTGCCTGACCGCACCACCATCATGAATTTCCGCCACCTGCTGGAGCAGCATCAACTGGCCCGCCAATTGTTCAAGACCATCAATCGCTGGCTGGCCGAAGCAGGCGTCATGATGACTCAAGGCACCTTGGTCGATGCCACCATCATTGAGGCACCCAGCTCGACCAAGAACAAAGAGCAGCAACGCGATCCGGAGATGCATCAGACCAAGAAAGGCAATCAGTGGCACTTTGGCATGAAGGCCCACATTGGTGTCGATGCCAAGAGTGGCCTGACCCACAGCCTGGTCACCACCGCGGCCAACGAGCATGACCTCAATCAGCTGGGTAATCTGCTTCATGGAGAGGAGCAATTTGTCTCAGCCGATGCCGGCTACCAAGGGGCGCCACAGCGCGAGGAGCTGGCCGAGGTGGATGTGGACTGGCTGATCGCCGAGCGCCCCGGCAAGGTAAGAACCTTGAAACAGCATCCACGCAAGAACAAAACGGCCATCAACATCGAATACATGAAAGCCAGCATCCGGGCCAAGGTGGAGCACCCATTTCGCATCATCAAGCGACAGTTCGGCTTCGTGAAAGCCAGATACAAGGGGTTGCTGAAAAACGATAACCAACTGGCGATGTTATTCACGCTGGCCAACCTGTTTCGGGCGGACCAAATGATACGTCAGTGGGAGAGATCTCACTAAAAACTGGGAATAACGCCTTAAATGGCGAAGAAACGGTCTAAATAGGCTGATTCAAGGCATTTACGGGAGAAAAAATCGGCTCAAACATGAAGAAATGAAATGGCTGAGTCAGCCGAGAAGAATTTCCCCGCTTATTCGCACCTTCCCTATCTTGAACTGGAAGGCGGCGCCAATTTCAGCTGGGGCGAAATGTACGGTTTCTTCGATTGGGAAAATTTTTATAACAACCGTCACGATAAACCCGGCAGCGAACAACGCTATACGTTTAAAAACACCAACCGCATTTATCTGGGCGATACCGGGCTGAATCTCTATCTCCACGCCTACGGGACCTATGGCTCACCGAACCGGGTCAATTTCCACGATGATATGTTCCTCTACGGCCTTGGCTACAACTTTACCGGCAACGGTTATTGGTTTAAGCCGTTTATTGCTAAACGCTATACCGATCAGACCTACTACACCGGTGATAATGGCTACGTGGCCGGGTGGGTTGCCGGGTACAGCTTTATGCTCGGCCATGAGAAATTCACCGTCACCAACTGGAACGAATACGAATTTGATCGGGATCCAAGCTATGCGGCCGGTAACGGCGGTAAGGAAGGGCTGAACGGCGCGCTGGCGGTATGGTGGAACGCAACAGCCCATCTGACCACCGGTATTCAATACCGCTACGCGGACGATAAGCTCGGCGAAAGCTGGTATCAGGACGCTATCATCTACTCGGTAAAATTCAATTTCTAATGCTCAAATGCGGGAAGCAATGCTCAAGCTTCCCACTAGCAGGCCGATATTGGTTATATTTCCCTTTATAAGGCCTCGATCATGACCACTATCAGCACAACTTCCATCGCAGCGCTGAAAGCCACTACCAGCTCCGCCGCGCCGGAAGGTAACGATGCCGCATCGCAGATGGCGCGTATCACCCAACAGATTGTGAAGCTCACCCAGCAGCTAAAAGAAATCGCCGACGGCAGCGGGAGCACCGAAGAAAAACAAAAGCGGGCGGAAATGATTCAGGAGCAGATTACCATGCTGGAAGCACAGCTGGCGCAGCTGCAGCGCCAGCAGGCGGAAAAGGAACAAGAAAAACAGGAAGCCTCTGCCGCCCCCGTCACCGGCATCAATAAGCCCAGCGACGACCGTCAAATCGATATCTATATCTGATACAGCGGCTCCTGAGCGCGGTTATCCATCAGCAGCTGGCTCTGCTCACGCACCACGTCCCACAGCGCCTGGGCGGCCGTCGAGAGCGAGCGATTTTTTCGCCGCGCCAGCATCAGCTGACGCTCTACCCCTGGGGTCAGTCGCTTCACAACCAGCGGGCTCCCCTCAGGTAACGGCAGCGCCAGCGCGGGGATAATGCTAATACCAATACCGGCGGTCACCATCGGGAACAGCGTTGCCGGGTGGCCAATTTCCTGCACGATATCGGCTTCAATATCATGCAGGCGCAGCGCGGCATCAATCAGCATTCGGCTGCCCGAGGCGTAGTCCTGCAGCACCAGCTTCGCCCCCTGTAGCGCCTGCCAGCTCACGCTCGGCAGCCCAGCAAACGGATGATCGCCGCGGCACAACAGGAAAAACGGTTCCGACAGCACGGCTTCGCACTGTAAATCCCCCACAACGCCCGGATCGATAACGATGCCAAAATCCACCTCGCCCTGGCGGATGCTCTCCAGTACCCACTGCTGCGGTCGGTCATGCAGCACAAAGCGAATATCCGGATAGCGGCGATTGCTTTGGGCAATGCATTGCGGAATAAGATGCGCCGAGATGGTCTGGCTTGCCGCCACACGCACCGTCCCGCTAAGCTGCTGACCAATACGCCCGGCTTCACGCAGCGTGCTATGCAGCTCATCCAGCAGGCGCTCAAGCCGCTACGCCAGCTGCTGCCCCGCTTCGGTTAGCACCACTTCGCGCGTGGTGCGGTCGAGCAGACGCACGCCGGTCTGATGCTCCAGTTCCTTTACGCTATGGCTAACCGCCGACTGGCTGAGGCCAATGATCTCCCCCGCCCGACTAAAGCTTTTCGCCTGCGCAACCGTCACAAACACCTTTAACTGCCGAAGAGAGTAATTCATCTTTTTTATTCATTAATGGATGCAATAAATCAATTTTATTTCTCAACAATAAAAAAGCAAAATAGCATCATCGATCTTCAGGAGTCTTTATGAAACTTTTCCGCATTTTAGATCCGTTTACGCTTACTCTTATCGCCGTCGTCCTGCTCGCCACCTTCTTTCCCGCGCGCGGCGATTTCGTACCATTTTTCGAGAATTTAACCACCGCCGCCATCGCGCTGCTGTTCTTCATGCACGGTGCCAAGCTATCGCGTGAATCAATTATTGCCGGCGGCAGCCACTGGCGACTGCACCTGTGGGTGATGTGCAGTACGTTTGTGGTCTTCCCGGTGCTCGGCGTACTGTTCGCCTGGTGGGCGCCCATTAACGTCGATCCGGCACTCTATTCAGGCTTCCTGTACCTCTGCATACTGCCTGCAACCGTGCAATCGGCCATCGCTTTCACGTCCCTGGCGGGCGGTAACGTAGCTGCCGCCGTCTGTTCTGCGTCCGCCTCTAGTCTGCTGGGGATTTTCCTGTCGCCGCTATTGGTTGGCCTGGTGATGAATGTTCACGGCGCCGGCGGCAGTCTCGAGCAGGTGGGCAAAATTATGCTGCAGCTGCTGCTGCCGTTCGTTCTTGGCCATCTCTCCCGCCCCTGGACTGCCGCATTTGTCAGCAAACACAAAAAATGGATCGCCAAAACCGACCAGACGTCAATTTTACTGGTGGTTTACTCCGCCTTCAGTGAAGCGGTGGTTAACGGGATCTGGCACAAAGTCGGTCTGGGGTCGCTGCTGTTTATCGTCGTGGTCAGTATCGTGCTGCTGGCGGTGGTGATTCTGATCAATACCGTGGTTGCCCGCCGTCTGGGCTTCAATAAAGCCGATGAAATTACGATTGTTTTCTGCGGTTCGAAAAAGAGTCTGGCCAACGGCATTCCGATGGCCAATATACTCTTCCCGACGTCAATTCTGGGGATGATGGTGCTGCCGCTGATGATCTTCCATCAGATTCAGCTGATGACCTGCGCGGTGCTAGCGCGCCGCTACAAAGCGCAGACTGAAAAACTGCAGGCCAAAGAGCAGGCCCGCGTTTAAGGCTAGCGTTTAAGGGGCTGCACCAGTTGGGTCAGCCCCTCGGTTTTAATCAACAGCGTCAGCTGCATCAGCTCGCCAAGGTGGCCCGCCGGAAACTGATCCTTGCGGGCAAACCACAGCAGATACTCCTCCGGCACGTCGATTAAACGTCGGCCTTTATACTTGCCGAACGGCATCTCGGTGTTGGCAATCTCAATCAGCTGCGCTTTATCCACGTCACACTCCTAGCAGCCGCAGCATTTCCGCTTCATCAATCACCGCGATGCCAAGCTCCTGCGCTTTGGCCAGCTTCGAGCCTGCCGCTTCGCCGGCAATCACCAGGTCGGTTTTCTTCGATACGCTGCCCGCCACCTTCGCGCCCAGCTCGACCAGCCGTGCTTTGGCGTCATCACGGGACATCTGGCTCAGACTGCCGGTCAGCACCACGGTTTTACCTGCAAACGGGCTGTCTATCTCTTCAACGTTGATTGCCACCGGCGCAGGCCAGCTGACGCCTTCTTTCAGCAACTGTTCAATGACTTCGCGGTTGCTCGCTTCGGCAAAGAAGTTAAACACGTGGTTAGCCACCACGACGCCGACGTCCGGCACTTTTTGCAGCTCGTCAATCGACGCGGCCTCCAGCGCATCCAACGTACCAAAATAGGCCGCTAGCCCTGCGGCAGTGGCTTCACCCACTTCACGAATGCCGAGCGCATAGAGGAAACGGGCAAATGTCGTTTGCTTCGCCTTTTCCAGCGCATTCACCACGTTCTGCGCCGACTTGGGCCCCATGCGGTCCAGGCCGGTCAGTTTGCCTGCCGTTAAGGTAAACAGGTCGGCTGGCGTATGGACGTACTCTTTTTCCACCAGTTGATCGATGATTTTATCCCCCATGCCGTCCACGTCGAGAGCGCGGCGAGAGACAAAATGCTTCAGCGACTCTTTGCGCTGCGCACCGCAGATCAGGCCGCCGGTGCAGCGCGCCACCGCTTCCCCCTCTACGCGTTCAACGTCGGAGTGACACACCGGGCAGTGGGTCGGGAAGACAATTTCCTGCGTGTCATCAGGGCGCTCAGAAACCACCACGTTGACCACCTGCGGAATAACGTCCCCAGCGCGACGAATCACCACTTTATCGCCGATACGCAGCCCCAGCCGCGCAATTTCATCAGCGTTGTGCAGCGTGGCGTTGCTGACCAGCACGCCCGCCACCTGGACCGGCTCAAGCCGTGCAACCGGCGTAATCGCGCCGGTGCGCCCGACCTGGAATTCAACGTCGCGAACAAAGGTCATCTGCTCCTGGGCCGGGAACTTGAACGCGACCGCCCAGCGAGGGGCGCGGGCAACGAAGCCCAGCTGTTCCTGAAGCGCCAGCGAGTTGACCTTGATCACCACGCCATCAATATCAAAGCCCAGCGTTGGGCGATCTTCTTCAACTTTATGGTAGTAAGCGAGCACTTCCTCCGGCGAATCGCAGAGCGTCACGCGGTCGCTCACCGGCAGGCCCCACGCTTTAAACTGCATCAGGCGACCCAGATGGGTATCCGGCAGCTCGCCGCCTTCCAGCACGCCGACGCCATAGCAAAAGAAAGTAAGCGGTCGCTTCGCGGTGATGCGCGGGTCCAGCTGGCGCAGCGAACCGGCCGCCGCGTTACGCGGGTTGGCAAACACCTTGCTGCCGGTCCGGCGGGCGTCTTCGTTGATCTTTTCGAACCCGGCCTGCGGCAGGAACACTTCACCACGGACTTCCAGCCGCGCCGGAATGTTGTCGCCGTGCAGCTTCAGCGGGATCGCACGGATGGTACGCACGTTAGAGGTAATGTCCTCCCCGGTAGTGCCATCACCGCGCGTGGCGGCGCTGACCAGCACGCCGTTTTCATAAAGAATGCTCACCGCCAGCCCGTCGAGCTTCAGTTCACAGCACCAGGTCAGCTTGTCGCTGCTGTTGAGGCGGTCCTGCACGCGTTTGTTGAAGGCGAGGAAACTCTCTTCATCAAACACGTTATCCAGCGACAGCATCGGCACTTCATGACGAATCTGGCTAAAGGCGCCCAGCGGCTCAGCGCCGACGCGCTGGGTCGGTGAGTCAGCGGTAACTAACTGCGGATGCTGCGCTTCCAGCTCGCGCAGCTCGCGCATCAGGCGGTCGTACTCGGCGTCCGGTAGCTCCGGCGCATCCAGAACGTGGTACAGATATTCATGATGGCGAAGCGTCGCTCGCAGTTCATTCAGTCGTTGTTCTATAGATTGCATATCACACCATCAATGATAAAAAACCCCCGACAGGCGGGGGTTCAGGAGGGGTTGAAAACGCACGCGCCGAATCAGGCGTTGGCGTCTTTCACTTCGCGAATACGATCCTGATACTCGCGCAGCTTTTGCGGGGTCATCATCCGACGCTGATCGTCGAGCACCACGCCGCCGACTTCATCGGCAATATACTGTGCCGACTGGAGCATCAGCTTGAAGTTTTGCAGCTCATCACCGTAGCCCGGCACCTGCATGAAGATAGTCACGCCTGGCGTTTGCATATCGCTCATGTTGTCCGGATCAAACGTCCCCGGCTTGAGCATATTCGCCAGGCTAAACAGCGCCGGGCCGCTTCCGTCCGGGCTGAGATGGCGATGGAAGATGTTCATATCGCCAAACTTGAATCCGGCCTGTTGAATGCTGTTGAGCAGCAGTTCACCGTTAATGTATGAGCCCTGGTGAGCGGACACGTTCATGACGATGACCGTCTCTTTGCGCTCCGGCTTAACCGGTTCGGCGGGTTCTGGCGCTGGCTGTGCAACCGGTTCTGGCTGCGGCGGCTGCACCGGCTGCGGCTGGGCCGTCGGCGCTGCTACCGGCGCGGCAACGTGCGGCTGCGGAGCAACAGGCTGAGGCTGATGTACCGGCGGCACGGGCTGCGGTTGTTCGACAACCGGCGGGCGCACGGGCTGCTGCACAGGCTGCGTCGGTGGCACCGGAGCGTGCTGAGCAGGCTGATAAGGCTGTTGAACGGGCGGCTGCGGTACCGGCTCTTGCGGACGCACAGGCTGAGGAGCCTGTCGCTCGTAAGGCGGCTGGTACTGGTGTTGAGGCGCGTGACGGGGGGCTTCATGCTCCCCAGCGGCCCCAGGGGCGTGATTAACCTTGTGGACACGAACTTCACCCACGCCTTCAACATTGTCATCAACGTCGTCTTCCGACTCATCGTCGGCATCGCGAGACTTCATACGCTTGATTGGGCGATCGCGGAACATCGAGGAACGCTCTTTACGGCTCGTCCAGAAACCATGAACCAGTAAAGCGAGTATGGCGATCGCGCCAACAATGATTAATATCAGACGCAAATCCTGCATCATTATATTCTCTGTTGTTCTAACACCTTGCCACCACGGCAAACATTTACTCACTAAGAGTATTTGCCCATCACGTCAAGTGCAAGTGTGCACATGACATTCACCGCAGAAAGATGCGTTAAATCGTACTTTTTGCTTGTTTTTCGAACATTTCTTAACTGGTGATTGTCCAACAACTCGCTAATATAGTGTCGTCTTTTCAATGTAGTCAGACAAAGGAGCTTCACCTGACCATGGTTTCATCGTCCACCCCTGCCGCACGCAGCGGCGTTTACTATTTCTCTCAGGGCTGGAAACTGATCGGCTTGCCGGGCATTCGCCGATTCGTCATCTTACCGCTGTTGGTCAATATTGTGCTGATGGGCGGCGCCTTCTGGTGGCTGTTCAGCAAGCTGGAGAGCTGGATCCCCTCGCTGATGGGGCGTATTCCCGACTGGCTGCAGTGGCTGAGCTATCTGCTTTGGCCGGTGATCGTGATTTCAATTCTGCTGGTTTTCGGCTATTTCTTCTCAACCATCGCCAACTGGATAGCCGCGCCGTTTAACGGTCTGCTGGCCGAGCAGTTAGAGGCGCGCTTAACCGGCGCCACCCCGCCGGACACCGGTATTGTCGGTATTATGAAAGACCTGCCCCGCATCATGAAACGCGAATGGCAAAAGCTGGCGTGGTATCTGCCGCGCGCCGTCGTGCTGCTGCTGTACTTTATTCCGGGCATCGGCCAGACGGTCGCGCCGGTGCTGTGGTTCCTGTTCAGCGCCTGGATGCTGGCGATTCAGTACTGCGACTATCCGTTCGATAACCACAAGGTACCGTTTAAAACTATGCGTGAAGCGCTGCGCACCCGTAAGGTCACTAACATGCAGTTTGGCGCGCTGACCAGCCTGTTCACCCTGATCCCGGTGCTTAACCTGGTGATTATTCCGGTGGCGATTTGCGGCGCGACGGCGATGTGGGTGGACTGCTATCGCGATAAACACGCGATGTGGAAATAACCTCACTTTCAGGCGTAATGCTTAACTGACGTTGTAGGCCGGATAAGCGCAGCGCCATCCGGCAACGTGTATGGGCTCTGCCGGATGGCGCTGCGCTTATCCGGCCTGCCGTTTCCCGTTATGCCTTGCCTTATTCCATCACGATAGCCATTATTTCCCTTCAGTATATAGATATGCGAAATCCTTACTTCCGCAGAATCTTTAAGCAGGTATGCTGGTCCAGCACCCCAAATTTCATACAGTTAAGGACAGGCCATGAGTAAGATTTTTGAAGATAACTCCCTGACTATCGGTCATACGCCGCTGGTACGACTGAACCGCATCGGTAACGGGCGCATTCTGGCGAAGGTTGAATCACGTAACCCGAGCTTCAGCGTCAAATGCCGTATCGGTGCCAATATGATTTGGGATGCCGAAAAACGTGGCGTACTGAAACCGGGCGTTGAACTGGTTGAACCGACCAGCGGCAACACTGGGATCGCTCTGGCCTACGTCGCCGCCGCTCGCGGTTACAAACTGACGCTGACCATGCCGGAAACCATGAGTATTGAACGCCGTAAGCTGCTGAAAGCGCTGGGCGCCAATCTGGTGCTGACCGAAGGTGCGAAAGGCATGAAGGGCGCAATCCAGAAAGCGGAAGAGATCGTCGCCAGCAATCCGGAAAAATACCTGTTGTTGCAACAGTTCAGCAACCCGGCGAACCCGGAAATCCACGAAAAAACCACCGGCCCGGAAATCTGGGAAGATACCGACGGCCAGGTTGACGTATTCATTGCAGGCGTCGGCACCGGCGGTACTCTTACCGGCGTCACGCGTTATATTAAAGGCACCAAGGGCAAAACGGATCTCATCTCCGTGGCCGTTGAACCAACCGATTCTCCGGTCATCGCGCAGGCGCTGGCAGGTGAAGAGCTGAAGCCAGGCCCACACAAGATCCAGGGGATCGGCGCGGGCTTCATTCCCGGCAACCTCGATCTGAAACTGATCGACAAAGTGGTCGCCATCACCAATGAAGAAGCCATTTCTACCGCACGTCGTCTGATGGAAGAAGAAGGTATTCTGGCCGGTATCTCTTCCGGTGCTGCCGTTGCCGCCGCGCTGAAACTTCAGGAAGATGAAACCTTTACCAATAAGAATATTGTGGTTATCCTACCGTCTTCGGGTGAACGCTATTTGAGCACCGCGTTATTTGCAGATCTCTTCACCGAGAAAGAACTGCAACAGTAATGCCAGTGCGTTAAAATCGTGTAAAAAAGCACCCAGCCGGGTGCTTTTTTGTGGCGTACGTCAAACTTTTACCCCCCCTGGCATTGCTTCACCTCCTTAGGTCTGGTATTTAACCATCATATTTATTTTGAGCCGCGAAATTATTCATTACAGGTTTTCCTGTGCTGAATCGATTTTATGATTTGGTTCAAATCCTGCTTTCGCGGCATAATGTTTAATGATAAGCGAAACGTCAAAGGCCAGAAGCGTCTGCGTCGGAAGGTTTGTCGCCGATGGTAGCGCTGATTTGTGGACGTCGCTTGAATTGAGTAATACAGGCTAAAGTCTAGCCACCAGGCTAGACTTTAGTTCCACAACACTAAACCTATAAGTTGGGGAAATATAATGTTCCAGCAAGAAGTTACCATTACCGCTCCGAACGGTCTGCATACCCGCCCTGCTGCTCAGTTTGTTAAAGAAGCGAAAGGCTTCACTTCTGAGATCACTGTGACCTCCAACGGCAAAAGCGCTAGCGCGAAAAGCCTGTTCAAACTGCAAACTCTGGGCCTGACTCAGGGTACCGTTGTTACCCTGTCCGCAGAAGGTGAAGACGAGCAGAAAGCAGTTGAGCATCTGGTTAAACTGATGGCTGAACTCGAGTAAGTTCAACGAGTTCTTTTAAATATCAGTCACAAGTAAGGTAGGGTTATGATTTCAGGCATTTTAGCATCCCCGGGTATCGCTTTCGGTAAAGCATTGCTGCTGAAAGAAGATGAAATTGTCATCGACCGGAAGAAAATTTCTGCCGATAAGGTTGAGCAGGAAGTTGAGCGTTTTCTGAGCGGTCGTTCTAAAGCGTCCGCGCAGCTCGAAGCTATCAAAACTAAAGCTGGCGAAACTTTCGGTGAAGAAAAAGAAGCCATCTTCGAAGGGCATATCATGCTGCTCGAAGATGAGGAGCTGGAGCAGGAAATCATAGCCCTGATTAAAGATAAGAACATGACGGCTGATGCAGCTGCGCATGAAGTTATCGAAGGTCAGGCGACTGCCCTGGAAGAACTGGATGATGAATACCTGAAAGAACGTGCGGCTGACGTACGTGACATCGGTAAGCGCCTGCTGCGCAACATCCTGGGTCTGGCGATTATTGACCTGAGCGCGATTCAGGACGAAGTTATCCTGGTTGCCGCAGACCTGACGCCGTCTGAAACCGCACAGCTGAACCTGAAGAAGGTGCTGGGCTTTATCACTGACGTCGGTGGCCGTACTTCCCACACCTCCATCATGGCACGTTCCCTGGAACTGCCGGCAATCGTGGGTACCGGCAGCGTCACCACTCAGGTGAAAAATGGCGACTATCTGATTCTGGATGCCGTAAACAATCTGGTTTACGTCAACCCAACAAACGAAGAAATTGAAAAACTTCGCGCTGTACAGGAACAGGTTGCCTCCGAGAAAGCCGAACTGGCAAAACTGAAAGATCTGCCGGCAATCACCCTTGATGGCCACCAGGTTGAAGTTTGCGCCAACATCGGTACCGTGCGTGATATCGACGGTGCTGAGCGTAACGGCGCGGAAGGCGTAGGCCTGTACCGCACTGAATTCCTGTTCATGGACCGCGATGCGCTGCCGACTGAAGAAGAGCAGTTTGCCGCGTACAAAGCCGTTGCTGAAGCCTGTGGCTCTCAGGCGGTCATCGTCCGCACCATGGACATCGGTGGCGACAAAGAGCTGCCGTACATGAACTTCCCGAAAGAAGAGAACCCGTTCCTGGGCTGGCGTGCCGTGCGTATCGCAATGGATCGTAAAGAGATCCTGCGTGACCAGGTTCGCGCAATCCTGCGTGCTTCTGCTTTCGGTAAGCTGCGTATTATGTTCCCGATGATCATCTCTGTTGAAGAAGTGCGCGCACTGAAGAAAGAGATTGAAATCTACAAAGCGGAACTGCGTAGCGAAGGTAAAGCATTTGACGAATCCATTGAGATCGGTGTGATGGTGGAAACCCCAGCCGCAGCGACCATTGCGCGTCATTTAGCCAAAGAAGTTGATTTCTTTAGTATCGGTACCAATGATTTAACGCAGTATACTCTGGCAGTTGACCGTGGTAATGATATGATTTCACATCTTTACCAGCCGATGTCACCGTCTGTCCTCACTTTGATCAAGCAAGTTATTGATGCTTCTCATGCTGAAGGCAAATGGACTGGCATGTGTGGTGAGCTTGCAGGCGACGAACGTGCTACACTTCTGTTGCTGGGGATGGGTCTGGACGAATTCTCTATGAGCGCCATTTCTATCCCGCGCATTAAGAAGATTATCCGTAACACGAACTTCGAAGATGCGAAGGTATTAGCAGAGCAAGCGCTTGCTCAACCGACCACAGACGAACTGCTGGCGTTGGTGAACAAGTTCATTGAAGAAAAAACAATCTGCTAATCCACGAGACGCGGCCCAAATTACTGCTTAGGAGAAGATCATGGGTTTGTTCGATAAATTGAAATCTCTGGTTTCTGATGACAAAAAAGACACAGGAACAATTGAGATTATTGCACCGCTCTCTGGCGAGATCGTCAACATCGAAGACGTGCCGGACGTAGTGTTTGCTGAGAAAATCGTTGGTGATGGCATTGCTATCAAACCAACCGGCAACAAAATGGTTGCGCCGGTTGACGGCACCATTGGTAAAATCTTTGAAACCAACCACGCTTTCTCTATCGAATCCGATAGCGGCATCGAGCTGTTCGTTCACTTCGGTATCGACACCGTTGAACTGAAAGGTGAAGGTTTCAAACGTATCGCAGAAGAAGGCCAGCGCGTTAAAGTTGGCGACACTGTGATTGAGTTCGATCTGGCCCTGCTGGAAGAGAAAGCGAAGTCTACCCTGACTCCGGTTGTTATCTCCAACATGGACGAGATCAAAGAGCTGACCAAACTTTCTGGCAGCGTAACCGTTGGTGAAACCCCGGTTATCCGCATCAAGAAGTAATGCTTGCTGCATAAAAAATGGCGCCGATTGGCGCCATTTTTTTGTCCGCAGGCCGGAGCGGGCGCTTACGCCACCATCTGGCCACCAGCCGCAGCCTACAGCGCCGAGGTCACCGGGCGAAAACAAGGCTCGTGCATCAGGACTTTCATCCCATCCGGGCCGCTTTCCAGCACCCGACGTTCGGAATCGGACACCCACAGCTCGCACTGATACCCTCCGGTAACGCCGAATACTGCCCGCGCCACGCAAGCATCTTCCAGCGCATCCTTGCCGCTGGTATCAAAATGCCCCACCAGCCGACCATTATGGCGTACAACCAGACGATAGCGCTTCATCACGCCTCCCCTGCCGGTGGCAGAATTAACTCATCGCAGCCGCACGTTTGCGTCCAGCGCATCACTTCCAGAACCCGCTGCGCGGCATCGTGTGCGGCATCAGAAAGCGATTTTTTCTGCACTATGCCGCTGATAAGCTCCGCACAGAACAGATCGCCGGTGCCCTTAAGGTCCGTTTCCAGACGTGGGTGATCGATGACCGCCGTCGATTCCGCCGTCACCACCACTACGGTAATGTTATCGGCCGTCTGGGCCGGCGCGCTGGTGATCACTACCCATTTCAGGCTGTCAGAAAGCAGCGACTGCGCGGCGGCTATCGCCTCGCCCAGCGTGCCGCAAGGCTTACCGCTCAGCATTTCCAGCTCGAATACGTTGGGCGTTAACCCCTGCGCCAGCGGCAGCAGATGAGTGCGATAGGCTTGCGGAATTTCCGCTTTGACGTAGACCCCGCTGTCGACGTCGCCTATCACCGGGTCAACCAGGATGCAGATATCCGGATGGGTGATCTGTACCGTTTTTAGCCACTCCGCCAGCAGTGCAATCTGCTCCGCGCTGCCCATATAGCCGGTGGTGACCGCTTTCAGCTCGCGCAAGGCATCACGTTCATTCAGCGCCTGGAGGTACCCACCGAACCACTCGCCGGGGATAATCCCGCCGTAAAACGTGTCGTAGTGCGGCGTATTGCTAAACAGCACCGTCGGCACGGCGGTCACCCGCAGACCGTGGGCCTTGATCGCCGGGACGGCAATACTGTTGCCGACGCTGCCGTAGACCACCAGAGACTGCACGGCCACGATGTCCGTTTGCAGCGCACGGTGCGTATCGTGGAACAGCACCGACTGTATTTCACTATCCTGCCCCATCTCCTTCTCCTTATGACTCTGGACAGCGGGCTGGCGCCTCACTATTATCGTCATATGCTAAAATTCATTTTGTCATAGGTCAATAATGATCGACGGAAAAAGCGCCAGTGAAATTTTTGACAGTATTCGCCAGCATATCACCAGCGGACAGTTGGCGAAGGGGGAAACGCTGCCGCCCGTGCGTTTCCTGGCGATGCGTCTGGGCGTTAACCGCAATACGGTTGCCGCTGCCTATAAAAGACTGGTGACCTCCGGGCTGGCGCTTAGCCTTGGCCGCAACGGCACGGTGATTAAAGCCACGCCAACGCCGGTAGCGCTGGAAGGTGGCAACCCGCATACCCCGCTCACCGATCTCTCCGGCGGCAATCCTGCAACGGATAAATTACCGGATTTGGGTCGTTATCTATCACACATTAGCCGAACGCCGCGCCTGTATGGCGATGCGCCGGTATCACCCGCGCTGTATGACTGGGCCCAGGGCTGGATGCAAGAGGCGATACCCACGGCGGGCGAAATAGATCTGACCAACGGTGCCGTCGATGCCATCGAACGCCTGCTGAGCGCTCATCTGCTGCCCGGCGATAGCGTCGCCGTGGAAGACCCCTGCTTCCTCAGTAGCATCAGCATGCTACGGTACAGCGGTTTTCACGCCAGCCCGGTTACCATCGACAGCGAAGGGATGCAGGCGGACGCCCTGGAACGTGCGCTCGCCGCCGGCGCTCGCGCAGTGATCCTGACACCACGCGCCCATAACCCCACCGGCTACAGCCTCAGCGCGGCACGAGCCGCCGCTATCCGCCAGGTGCTCAGCCGCTACCCGCAGGCGCTGGTTATCGTCGATGACCACTTTGCGCTTCTTTCGGCAGCCGACTGGCACCCCGTGCTTACGTCGGATACCCGACACTGGGCGGTGATTCGCTCGATGTCCAAAGCGCTGGGTCCGGATCTGCGCCTGGCCTTTGTTGCCAGCGATACGGCCACGTCGGCGAAGCTGCGGCTGCGGCTCAACGCCGGGAGCCAGTGGGTAAGTCATCTGCTACAAGATTTAGTCTACGCCTGCCTGACGGATGAGGCGTTCCCACAACAGCAGGCGCTGGCTCGTCAGTTTTACGCCAGCCAACAACAAAAGCTGGCACGGGCGCTACGCAGCCGTGGCATTGAAAATGCGCCCCCCGGTGATGGTCTGAACCTGTGGCTTCCGCTCCCCGCCGCCAGCCAGACAGCGGCGTTTTCGCTGGCAAAATCAGGCTGGCTGGTGCGTGAAGGCGAGGCGTTTGGCGTCAGTGCCCCTGCGCATGGACTGCGTATTACCATTTCTACACTTAGCGATAACGACATCACCCGACTAGCGGCCGATATTCATCAGGCGCTTAGCCTCTATCAGGAGTAAAACAGTGCGAGTCCATTTTGTTATTCACGAATCGTTTGAATCTGCGGGCGCTTACCTGCCGTGGGCCGAGTCGCGCGGCCATGAGATCAGTTGGACGCACGTCTATAACCATGAGCGCGTCCCCGCCAACGCCGATGGTTTTGACATGCTTGTCGTCTTTGGCGGCCCTCAGTCGCCGCGCACAACGCTCGCCGAATGCGCTTACTTCGATTCCAAAGCCGAACAGCAGCTCATTCGTCAGGCCATTGACGCCGGACGCACGGTGGTCGGCATTTGCCTCGGTTCGCAGCTGATTGGCGAAGCCTTGGGTGCGGCCGTAGGCCAGAGTCCGGAAAAAGAGATTGGTCACTACCCGATAACCCTCACCGAGGCTGCGCTTCAACACCCGCTGTTCAACCATTTCGGTTCGCCGCTCACCGTCGGCCATTGGCACAACGACATGCCGGGGCTGACCGATAGCACGGTCGTTCTGGCCACCAGCGCCGGCTGCCCGCGCCAGATAGTGCAATATACCGATAAGGTGTATGGCTTCCAGTGCCACATGGAGTTTACCGCCGACGCGGTTGAAGGATTGATTCAGCACTCCCAACAGGAGCTGGATGAAGCCAAAGGTAAGCCGTATATCCGTAGCGTCGATGAGATGCGCGCCTATGACTATCGCGAAATGAATGAGAAGCTATGGGGATTTCTTGATAAGTTGACGCAGTAACCCACCACCAATGCGTTAAGGAGAAGACATGCCAGCGTCATCGCTTAAAGCGGTTATCGAAGCCTGCGACCGCGCCATCTCGCAGGAAGACTACGCCACGCTGATGGAATATTACGCCGAGGACGCCACGCTGGTGGTGAAACCCGGCATGATGGTCAGCGGGAAAGAAAACATTCGCAAAGCGTTTATTGCCATCGCCGATTATTTTCAGCATCGACTGACGGTGACGCAGGGCAGAATGGAGATTATCGAAGGTGGCGATAACGCGCTGGTGATCATGGAGACCCGGCTGGATATTGCTCAGGAAAACGGTGAAACAACGCAGGTCACGCGCCGCGCGACCTACGTATTTCGCCAGCAGGCAGGGCGTTGGCTGTGTACGGTAGATAACTCGTACGGCACCGACCTGCTGGACAGCACGGTGACTTAAATCCCCGCCCCCTGGCTGAAGTGTTCTTCACCAAATACCCCGGTAGACAGATAGCGATCGCCGCGATCGCAGATGATCGCTACCACTACCGCACCCGGGTTTTGCTCGGCCACGCGAATCGCGCCCGCCACCGCGCCGCCGGAACTCACGCCGCAGAACACGCCTTCTTTCACCGCCAGCGCGCGCATGGTGTTTTCCGCGTCGTTCTGGTGAATATCCAACACCTGGTCAACCAGGCTGGCGTTAAAAATCCCCGGCATATATTCCGCTGGCCAGCGACGAATACCGGGAATACTGCTGCCCTCTTCCGGCTGCAGGCCAACGATAGTGACCGCTTTTTCCTGTTCACGTAAAAAACGTGACACGCCGGTAATCGTACCGGTGGTGCCCATACTGGAGACAAAATGGCTGATACGCCCTTCCGTCTGCCGCCAGATTTCCGGACCGGTCGTGGTGTAATGCGCGTACGGGTTATCCGGGTTGTTGAACTGATCTAACAGCTTGCCTTCGCCTCGCTGGGCCATGTCCAGCGCTAAATCACGCGCCCCCTCCATGCCCTGCTCCTTGGTGACCAGAATCAGCTCAGCACCGTAGGCACGCATCGCCGCACGGCGTTCCTGGCTCATATTGTCCGGCATCAGCAGCTTCATCTGATAACCTTTCAGCGCGGCGATCATTGCCAGCGCAATGCCGGTGTTGCCGCTCGTTGCCTCAATCAACACGTCGCCCGGCTTAATCTCGCCACGCTTTTCCGCCTCGACAATCATCGACAGCGCGGCCCGATCCTTCACCGACCCGGCGGGATTGTTGCCTTCCAGTTTGACCCAAATTTCACTGCCGTTATCCGGCCCCAGACGTTGTAATTTGACCAGCGGCGTGTTGCCGATCGTTTGTTCTAATGTATTCACTTCTGCTGTCCAATAAAAAGCCCGGCTGCGTTTCGCTTACCGGGCCTGTCAATATTGTTTTGTAGGCCGGGTAAGCGTAGCGCCACCCGGCAAAACCACGTGCGATTAAGCTATCAGGCCGTTTCTGCCAGAGCAAGCGTCTCATGGGACTCAATACGCTGGTCACCATGATAGAGGCGTGCATTCTGCAAGCCCACAAACAGACGATCGCCACGCAGCGGCGCATCGTCCCCGCGCATCACCACCGTTAACGGCTCGTGATACCACCCCAGAGGCTGGACAACTAATTGGGTGTAGTGACCTTTCGGGCTGGCTTCCAGTACCTGAACCGGCAGCGGGGAATCGAGGCTGGTACGGCGGCTCACATCCACTTCCCACGGGCGCAGGAACAGATCTACCGGCCCCTGATAAGACGGCGTATAGCCCAGCGGCCAGCGGTGCGCGCCAACGTGGAACTGCCCGCCGCGAATGGTCCCCTGCAGACGGTTCACTTCGCCCATAAACTCCAGCACGAAGCGGGTGGCGGGCTCGCGCCAAACCTGATCCGGCTCATCGGCCTGTTCGATATTACCCTGGCTCATCACCACCACGCGGTTGGCGACTTCCATCGCTTCTTCCTGATCGTGGGTGACGAAGACGCTGGTGAATTTCAGCTCTTCATGCAGCTGACGCAGCCAGCGACGCAGCTCTTTACGTACCTGCGCATCCAGCGCGCCGAACGGTTCGTCGAGCAGTAAAATCTGTGGCTCCACCGCCAGCGCACGAGCCAGCGCTACGCGCTGTTTTTGTCCGCCAGAAAGCTGTGCCGGATAGCGGTCTGCCAGATGAGCAAGCTGCACCATCTCCAGCAGTTTGGTGACTTTTGCTTTAATGGTCGCGGCGTTTGGACGCTCGCGGCGCGGCAGCACCGTCAGGCCAAAGGCGATGTTGTCGAACACCGTCATATGGCGGAACAGCGCGTAGTGCTGGAATACAAACCCCACTTTACGATCGCGCGCGTGCAGGCGGCTGACGTCGGTGCCGTGGAAGCGAATATGCCCGCTGGTCTGGTGCTCCAGCCCGGCAATAATGCGCAGCAGCGTGGTTTTCCCGGAACCGGACGGCCCCAGCAGTGCGACCATCTCGCCGGAAGGGATATCCAGAGAGATATCATTCAGCACCTGGGTGCGACCAAAAGACTTCTTAATATTGGCAATCTCAATGCTCATGATTTCCCTCCTGTTGCGCGCGTTTTTCCTGATTATGCAAACGCCACTGCAACGCACTCTTTAAAAATAAGGTCAGAATCGCCATCAGGGTCAGCAGCGCCGCGGCGGTAAAAGAACCGACGGTGTTGTAGTCCTGCTCCAGCAGTTCAATCTGTAACGGTAACGACAGGGTCTCGCCGCGAATCGAGCCGGAGACCACCGACACCGCGCCAAACTCACCGATAGCACGAGCGTTGGTCAGCACCACACCGTACAGCAACGCCCAGCGAATATTTGGCAGCGTAACGCGTTTAAACATCTGCCAGCCGGAGGCACCGAGCAACACCGCCGCTTCGTCTTCCTGACTGCCCTGGCTCAGCATTACCGGTACCAATTCACGAACCACGAACGGGCAGGTCACAAAGATGGTGACCAGCACCATGCCCGGCCAGGCAAACATAATTTGCAGGTTATGCGCTTCCAGCCAGCCGCCGAGTGGGCCGTTGGAACCGTAAAACAGCAGATAAACCAAACCCGCGACGACCGGCGAGACGGCAAACGGGATATCCAGCAGCGTCAACAGCAGCTGGCGCCCCGGGAAGTTAAAGCGCGTCACCAACCATGCCAGCAGCACGCCGAACACCAGGTTTACCGGCACGGTAATCAGCGCAATCATCACCGTCAGCCAGATGGCGTGCAGCATGTCCGGGTCGGCCAGGTTTTGCAGCACCGGCATCAGCCCTTTGCTGAACGCCTGGACGAAGATATAGATCATCGGCACCAGCAGGATAAAGGCCGAAACCAGCATCCCGGTACCAATCAGAAACCATTTACCCCAGTTGATGCGGGGTGCGTCATAGCGCTTCAATTGAGTAACTTCCGCCATTAGTGACCTACCACACGTCGACCAAAGCGACTTTGCAAGGTATTGATGGAGAACAGCAGCAGCAGAGAGGCCGCGAGGATAACCGACGCAATCGCGCTCGCCGCTGGATAATCAAACTCCTGCAGGCGAATAAAGATCATCAGCGAGGTCACTTCCGTCTTCCAGGCAATGTTCCCGGCGATAAAAATTACCGCGCCAAACTCGCCAAGGCTGCGGGTGAACGACAGCGCGACGCCCGCCACCAGCGCCGGGGAAAGTTCCGGCAGCACCACTTTACGGAAGCTCTGCCAGCGCGTCGCGCCCAGCGTTTCCGCCGCTTCTTCATATTCAGGGCCTAACTCTTCCAGCACCGGCTGTACGGTACGCACCACGAACGGGATGCTGGTAAACGCCATCGCCACCGCAATGCCGAGCCAGGTGTAGGTCACTTTGATATCAAACTTCGCCAGCCACTCGCCGTAGAAGCCGTTCACCGAGAACAGCGACGCCAGCGTCAGGCCCGCCACCGCCGTTGGCAGCGCAAACGGCAGATCCATCAGCGCGTCCAGCAGCGTACGGCCCGGAAAACGGTAGCGGGTTAACACCCACGCCATCAGCAGGCCGAACACGCCGTTAAAAATCGAGGCCACAAACGCCGACAGCAGCGTCACTTTGTAGGCCGCCACCACCTGCGGGTTGGTAATCACGTCCCAGTACTGCGACCAGCTCATCTGCGCCAGTTGCATCACCAGCGCGCTCAGCGGCAGCAGCAGAATTAAACAAACAAACAGCAGACTGGTGCCAAGGCTCAGGGTAAAGCCCGGCAGCACGCGTCTGGAAGAAACAGCAAACATTACTTACGCCCCGCCGCTAACAGCTTGTCTAACTCACCACCGCTGGCGAAATGCGTTTTCATCACTTCAGGCCAAGCGCCAAATTTGTCTTCCACGCGGAACAGTTCGGTCTGCGGGAATTTGTCTTTCAGCTTGTCCATCACCTGCGGGTTGTTCACGCGGTAGTAGTAGTCGGTGATGATGGTCTGCGCCTGCGGGCTATACAGATAGTTCAGGTAGGCTTTCGCCGCCTTCTCGGTACCGTTGGCCTTAACGTTTTTATCGACCCAGGCGACCGGGAACTCCGCCAGAATGTTGACCTTCGGCACCACCACTTCGAAGCCCTGATCTTCATACTGCTTACGGATGTTGTTCACTTCCGATTCGAAGGTGATCAGCACGTCGCCCAGACCACGCTCCACGAAAGTGGTGGTCGCGCCACGGCCGCCGGTATCAAACACTTCGACATTTTTCAGGAACTGGGTCATAAACTGCTGCGTTTTGGCTTTATCGCCGCCGTCAGCCTGATCCGCCGCGCCCCACGCCGCCAGATAGGTATAGCGCGCGTTACCGGAGGTTTTCGGGTTCGGGAAAATCAGCTTCACGTCCGGGCGCACCAGGTCGTTCCAGCTATGAACATTTTTCGGGTTGCCCTTACGGACCAGGAACGCCATGGTCGAGTAGAACGGCGAGCTGTTGTTCGGTAAACGCGCCTGCCAGTCCGCCGGAATCAGGTTGCCTTTATCATGCAGAATCTGCACATCGGTCACCTGGTTATAAGTTACAACGTCTGCTTTTAAGCCCTGCAAAATAGCCAGCGCCTGCTTGGAAGAACCGGCGTGTGACTGCTTAATCGTCAGCTTGTCACCCGCATTATCCTTCGCCCACTGCTGTTCAAACGGCGTATTCAGGGCGGCGAACAGCTCACGGGAGACGTCGTAAGAGCTGTTTAGCAGCTCCGTCGCCTGTGCTTGTGCCACCAGCAGCATTGAAGCGGCCAGCGCCAGGTATCTTTTTTTCAGTAACGTCATAGCCATTGCGCACCCTATCGTTTGGAGACTCTCTGAGCACCAGTGTATTTATAACGGAGACCAAAGGAGTAACGGTTTTATATACCGTTTGGTGATTTGGAAGTTGAAAAGGGAATAAGGATTTTTAACATGCCAGGAATATCTGGATAACGACTCGCAAAAGCATTATCAACGGCTTGTTCGGGCTGTTAATCCAGGGTCAAATAACCATACATAAACAATGGACATGTGTGACATCATCAGGAGAGTGCCATGAGAATAATCAGCGATAGCGAAGCCCGGCAAAACCTATCCACAACGCTACGGCAAGCGACGGAAGACCGCGCCCCTATTATCATCACCCAACAAAACGGTAAGGCATGCGTGCTGATGTCGCTCGAAGAATACCGTTCGCTGGAAGAAACCGCTTATCTGATGCGATCACCCGCAAATGCCGGACGACTCATGGATGCGATTGAGGAGCTAAAAACTGGAAAAGGTATCCAAAGGGATTTGATGGAGTGAAACTTATCTGGTCAGCACAGGCATGGGACGATTATCTGTACTGGCAAGATACGGATAAGAGCATGATAAAAAAGATAAACGAGCTTATCAGGGAGATTAAACGCACGCCCTTTGTCGGCAAAGGTAAGCCAGAACCGCTGAAATTTGATCTGGCGGGATTTTGGTCCCGCCGGATCACATTAGAGCATCGACTTGTCTACAAACTTGATAACGATGCTCTACTGGTTGCGGCATGCCGGTATCACCATCAGACGGCCCGTTTTATGGCATCTGAAGAGAATGCACCTTACAACGCCACTAACTTATCCAGCGAAGGCGCAAAGTAATACCCACCGGTCACCGGCTTAGTAAAGCGCAGCATCGCATCGCGCTTACCGTCGGTGTCGCCAAACATGCTCAGCAGCTGCTGCTCAATGTTATGCAGACGCGCGCAGTACGCGCAGAAGTACAGGCCGTGGGTACCGCTCGCCGTACCATAAGGCAGGCTCTGACGCACAATTTTCAGCCCTTTGCCGTCTTCTTTCAGGTCAACGCGGGTCAGGTGAGAGGTTTCCGGGCGATCGTCGCCGTCGATCTCTTCGTTGGCTTCTTTGGTACGGCCAATCATCATTTCCTGATCCGGCACGCTCATGCGGTTAAGCTGCTTGAGGTTGTGCTCCCAGCGCTGTACGAACACGTAGCTGCCGCCCGCATCAACGCCGTCTTTAATCACGGCCACTTCGCGGCGCGTTTCTTCACCCGCCGGGTTCTCGGTGCCATCAACGAAACCGCTCAGGTCACGTTCTTCAACCCAGCGGAAACCGTGCACTTCTTCCTGCACGTCCAGGGAATCACCGAACGCCGCCAGTGCAGCCTGAGCAACGGAAAAGTTCACGTCGTGGCGCAGCGACAGAATGTGGATAAGCACATCAAACTGCGTGGAGGGTGCAAGTCCTTTACCGTACGGAGGGAAATCTTTCAGCTCTTCTGCACCTACGCCGCCGCTCAGCTCGCGCCAGGTGTTGTGGCCAAACGCGACAACCGCGCCTAAATGGGCTTCCGGGAATTTATCCTGAAACGCCGCCAGCTTTTCGGCAAAAATTTTGCTGCCGGCACGCAGGGCGTTAACGTCCCCTTTAACATTGGCTTCAATCCAAATCGCCGCGCGGCAATGTTCCGGCAAAATGCCGCTCTGAACCTGAGACATCGCTCCTCCTGAAATAAAATGCCACGACATCGTGGCATAGAAAAACCTTACACATTGTACCCGCTTTTCGACGCAGCGGGTCAATTTGCCGACAAAATTAGCGCCGCCAGATTATTTTTGACAGCGTCCAGTTTTTCAACGCATCGTCCGGCGGCATTAGCCCCTGCGGCCCCTGCCAGGTGCCGGAGAACTGGTAACTAATGTGCTGGCTCTCTTTTGCTTTACATTCCACCACGTTACTCTCGTCGTCAACTGCAGGTGCACAGTTGCCGAAGGCTTTATCGTAAATAGCGTTAAACGCTGCGCCGACCTTCACGCCGTCGGCGGCTTCAACGCTGTCATCCAGGACGTCAACCCGGCTGACGCTGCCGCCATCGCCGTTAATCACCATCGCCAGCTTGTCACCGCGCAGCGCTTCAAAGTAGTGAACAATATTGCCCTGGTGCGCCTTCATGCCGCTTCGAATACGATAGCTGCTGCCCAATGCGTCGCTAATGGCCTGTTCGTTCAGCGCCGTGGTTCCGCTAATCCCGCCCACGCCCTGCTCGGTGATACCGGCCGAAGAGCCAAACCAGTTCCACGGATAGGCCGCCGACCAGTTAACCGACGACAGCGTTGAGCAGCCGGTCAACGCCAGCGGCAGTGCACAGAAGAATAAACGCAGCGATTTCATTGATACTTCCTATAAATTCAAGTCAGGCCTGTTGGAGTCCAGTAAACGCAAAAAGTGCCGTTTAATCTGTGACCTCGCGAAAACAGGCGCGTAAACGGCGATTGCTCAGCAGCCACCATAGGGCATAGATATCCAGCAAAAACAGGCTTAACCCAACGCCGGACAGCGCCTCACCGCTGAGCCACAGCCACGGCTGCCACAGCAGCAGGATAATCTGCGACACGATTAACGCCGGATGCAGACATCGCCATAACCGCGGGTAGACGTGGCGCCGCCCGCTAAGCAGAAACGCCAGTACGGCCGGTACGCCGGGCAGCAGGCCAATCCAGAAAAGCGAGTGGTCAGGATAGAACAGATTGAGCAAGGCATCGCCCTGATCGCGTGAGGCGCCGGCCATCAGGAACAGCACCCACGTCCGCGCCTGTAACAACAGCAGGCACCAGAACAAAAACGGCAGTCGCAGGCGGCCCTGCGGATCGTAGTCGGCGGGCGAGAAATCAGTACTCTTCATCTTCGATCAGACGTTTTCCTAAGCTTTGCACATCGGCATGTTCATAGCCCAGACGCTCGTACATGCCCAGCACGACGTCGTTTTCCTCACGCACCATAATGTGAATTTTCGGGCAGCCGCGGGCAATGAGCTTTTTCTCAAGACGATTGAGCAGCGCGTTAGCAATACCGCGGCCGCGGTATTCCGGGTGAACGCCAAGATAATAAGCTGAACCACGATGACCGTCGTAGCCGCCCATAATGGTACCGACCACTTCACCGTTGACCTCCGCCACCAGGAACAGGCTGACGTCATGGTTTACCTTACGTTCGATATCCATCTCAGGATCGTTCCATGGTCGCAGCAGATCGCATCGCTCCCATAGAGTGATGACCTCTTCAAAGTCCGACTGGCGAAAAACGCGTATCTCCATGGTATTGCCCGCCTTTTCAGGTTCAAAAACAGTGATTATGGCGTGAACGGCCAATTTAGCCAATATCTGGCGCGGCACAGTGAAAAAAATGGCATAATAAGGTACAGACACGTATTGAAATGAAAAGTAAAACAATTCTCATCACGAACTGTCGTAACGAAGATCGCGATACGATATAACATATAGATTCTTGTTTTTACAACTCAGGCCGGAATGAGCACTTTTAAACCATTAAAAATACTGACTTCGCGCCGCCAGGTGCTGAAAGCCGGATTGGCTGCGCTCACGCTGTCAGGGATAGCTTCCCACGCGGCAGCAAAAGACACCACCTTAAAAACCAGCAATGGTCACAGTAAGCCGGCGAAAAAAACATCAAGCCGTCGGCTGGTGATGCTGGATCCAGGCCACGGCGGTATTGATACCGGCGCAATCGGCCATAACGGTTCGAAAGAAAAGCATGTGGTGCTGGCGATTGCCAAAAACGTTCGCGCTATTCTGCAGAAAAACGGCATCGATGCTCGGCTGACCCGCTCGGGCGATACCTTTATTCCGCTGTACGATCGGGTTGAAATCGCCCATAAGCACGGCGCAGATTTGTTTATGTCAATTCACGCAGATGGTTTTACTAACCCCTCTGCCGCAGGCGCGTCGGTCTTCGCCCTCTCCAACCGCGGGGCCAGTAGCGCAATGGCAAAGTATCTGTCGGACCGTGAAAACGCCGCTGATGAGCTGGCGGGCAAGAAGGCCAAAGACAAAGACCATCTTCTGCAGCAGGTGCTGTTCGATCTGGTACAAACCGATACCATCAAAAACAGCCTGACGCTCGGCTCGCACGTGCTGAAGAAAATTAAGCCAGTGCACAAGCTGCACAGCCGCAGCACCGAGCAGGCGGCATTTGTGGTTCTGAAGTCGCCGTCGATTCCCTCCGTGCTGGTCGAAACCTCCTTTATTACCAACCCGGCCGAAGAGAAGCTGCTGGGCACCACGGCATTTCGACAAAAAATCGCCGATGCTATCGCTTCGGGCATCATCAGCTACTTCCACTGGTTCGATAACCAGAAAGCCCACGCGAAGCGACGCTGATGACCATTAACGTCGATCAGGTTAAAGCCTTTCTGCTCGGGCTACAGGACGAGATATGCCGCCAGCTTGCACAGCTCGACGGCGGCGCATTTATCGAAGATAGCTGGCAGCGCGATGCCGGCGGCGGCGGCCGTAGCCGGGTGCTACGCGACGGCGCCGTCTTTGAACAGGCTGGCGTCAATTTCTCCCACGTACATGGCGACGCGATGCCCGCCTCCGCAACGGCGCACCGCCCGGAGCTTGCCGGGCGCAGCTTCGAGGCCATGGGCGTATCGCTGGTCGTTCACCCGCGTAATCCGTATGTGCCGACAAGCCATGCCAACGTGCGTTTCTTTATTGCCGAAAAACCGGGTGCTGAGCCAGTGTGGTGGTTCGGCGGCGGCTTCGATTTAACCCCTTACTACGGTTTTGATGAAGACGCCGTGCACTGGCACACCGTCGCGCGCGACCTGTGCCAGCCGTTTGGCGATGACGTCTATCCGCGTTATAAAAAGTGGTGTGACGACTACTTCTATCTTAAGCACCGCCAAGAGCAGCGCGGCATTGGCGGCCTGTTCTTTGACGATCTGAATACGCCAGACTTTGCCCACTGCTTCGCCTTTATGCAGGCGGTAGGAAACGGCTTTACCGACGCCTACCTGCCCATCGTCGAGCGTCGCAAAGCGATGGCTTATGGCGAGCGCGAACGCGATTTCCAGCTCTACCGCCGCGGGCGCTACGTTGAGTTCAATCTGGTGTGGGACAGAGGTACGCTGTTCGGCCTGCAGACCGGCGGGCGCACGGAGTCCATTCTGATGTCGATGCCGCCGCTGGTGCGCTGGGAGTATAACTATCAGCCGGAAGACGGCAGCCCGGAAGCGGCGCTGAGCGAGTTTATTAAGGTCAAAGACTGGATCTAAGATGAAAAGGCCCCGGAATTCCGGGGCCTTTTATTTTACAGCGGCTGGGTCTGCGCTTCGACCACCGCCAACGCCACCATGTTGACGATACGGCGTACGGAAGCGATCGGCGTCAGGATGTGCACCGGCTTCGACACGCCCATCAGCACCGGCCCAACGGTCACCCCTTCCGAACTGGAGACTCGCAGCAGGTTATAGCTGATACGCGCGGCTTCCATATTCGGCATCACCAGTATATTCGCCGAGCCTTTCAGCGGGCTGTCCGGCATACGGTCGTTGCGGATGCTTTCGACCAGCGCGGCATCGCCGTGCATTTCGCCGTCAATCATCAGCTCCGGCGCGCGCGCCTTCACCAGCTCCAGCGCGTCACGCATTTTGCTGGCCGACGGGCAATCGGAAGAGCCAAAGTTGGAATGCGACAGCAGCGCCACGCGCGGTTCAATACCGAAACGACGCACGCTTTCCGCCGCCATCAGAGCGATTTCAGCGATCTGCTCCGGCGTAGGATCGTTATTGACGTAGGTATCGGCAATAAAGGTGTTGCCGCTCGGCAGCAGCAGCGCGTTCATTGCTCCGGCGGTATGTACGCCGTCACGGTAGCCAAACAGCGGTTTCACGGTGCTGAAGTGCTCATGGTAGTCACCAATGGTGCCGCAGATCATACCGTCGGCTTCCCCGCGCAGTACCATAATCGAGCCGATAGCCGTGGTGTTACTGCGCATCTCGCGCTGCGCCTGTTCCTGAGTGATGCCGCGGCGCTTCATCAGGCTGTAGTATTCCTGCCAGTACTCCTTAAAGCGCGGGTCGGATTCGTTATTGACGATTTCAAAGTCAACGCCCGGTTTAATTTGCAGCCCCAGCTTCTGAATACGCATTTCAATCACGCTCGGGCGGCCAATCAAAATCGGCTTTGCCAGCCCCAGAGTGATCAGCTCCTGCGTCGCGTGCAGCACGCGGGTATCTTCCCCTTCCGCCAGCACGATGCGCTTCGGCTCTTTGCGCGCCTGCGAGAAGATAGGCTTCATAAACAGGTTGGTTTTATAGACGAACTCGCTCAGTTTTTCGATGTAGGCATCGAAATCAGCAATCGGGCGCGTCGCGACGCCAGAGTCCATCGCCGCCTTAGCAACGGCCGGGGCGATCTTCACGATCAGGCGCGGATCGAACGGTTTAGGAATGATGTATTCCGCGCCAAAGCTCAGATCCTGATCGCCGTAGGCGGAAGCCACCACTTCGCTCTGCTCGGCATGGGCCAGCTCGGCGATAGCGTGAACGGCCGCCAGCTTCATCTCTTCGTTGATGGCCGTCGCGCCGACGTCCAGCGCGCCGCGGAAGATGAACGGGAAGCACAGGACGTTGTTAACCTGGTTCGGGTAGTCGGAACGGCCGGTACAGATGATGGCGTCCGGGCGCACTTCTTTGGCCAGCGGCGGCAGTATTTCCGGTTCCGGGTTCGCCAGCGCAAGGATCATCGGCGCGCGGGCCATCTTCTTCACCATCTCCTGGGTCAGCACTTTCGGGCCAGAGCAGCCAAGGAAGATATCCGCGTCGGCAATCACATCGTCCAGCGAGCGTTTGCCATTATCTTTCACCGCATAAGCCGCCTTGGTTTCCGCCATGTTCGGCTCGCGGCCTTCGTAGATAACGCCTTTGGAGTCGCAGACCACAATGTTGTGTTTCTGCATCCCCAGCGCCACCAGCAGGTTCATACAGGCAATCGCTGCGGCGCCAGCGCCGGAAACCACCATGCGAACATCGGAGATATTTTTCTCCACCACGCGCAGGCCGTTAAGAATAGCGGCGGTACTGATAATCGCCGTGCCGTGCTGGTCGTCGTGGAACACCGGAATGTTCATACGTTCGCGCAGCTGCTGCTCAATGTAGAAGCATTCCGGCGCTTTAATGTCTTCGAGGTTGATGCCGCCAAAGGTCGGCTCCAGCGCCGCCACCACGTCGATAAATTTGTCCGGATTAGTCTCATCCACTTCGATATCGAAAACGTCAATACCGGCGAACTTCTTGAACAAAACGCCCTTACCTTCCATCACCGGCTTACCGGCCAGCGCGCCAATATTGCCGAGGCCGAGCACCGCGGTGCCGTTTGACACCACCGCCACCAGGTTGCCACGCGCGGTATATTTGTAGGCCGCCAGCGGGTCTTTTTCAATTTCAAGACACGGTGCGGCAACGCCCGGCGAATAGGCCAGCGCAAGGTCGCGTTGGGTGGCTAACGGCTTGGTGGGAGAGACCTGAATTTTACCTGGAATGGGGAATTCATGGAAATCGAGGGCACTTTGTTTTAATTGGTCGTCCATTTAGGGTTCCTTTCACGTATCGAACTAAAAGGGTGAAGCGCAATTACGTCCTGATGCACTCCCGAAGGGAAGCGCCTAGTATCGCCTGTGGCCGCCCGGTAAACTTTGAAGGCCGCCATACTCTTGCGAACACGCCTGTCTTTGTTATCTATTTATGTCTGACATGTTATCAAGTATCGATAGTAAGATCATGATTTCCAGATATGCTTTTTTGTTATGCCAGCCATAACCTAATGGCTATGGGCAAAGCGTCTGGCCATCTCCTGGCATCATCATGCCTCACCGCGATAATGTTCAGCCATCATCCTGAATAGCTAAATTAATCATTACGTTGATAGGCTAGACGCACGAGGATATAGGGGGAATGCGCCGTCATCAGGCGGCGCAGAGGAAGGGAAAAATGTTAGCCGGAAACCCACTGTGTTGCCCAGGCGTCTGGCCCCTGCCAGTTATCACACTGCGGCTGCGCGGCGTAGCGCACCAGGCGAAAACGCTGGCCGTCGTAGCGCCAGCGCGTTTGTACACCGCAGTCGGCAAGGCCGCGGCCTTTTTCAAGCGTCACCAGCTCGCGGCTTTTTTCGTTGTACGTGAGATTGACCAGCTCAATATCACGCCCTTCGCTGCCGGAAGGCACGAACGGCAGACGCAGGCGAATCGGCGTCGTCACAAACGGTTTTTTTCGCGACACCAGCCAGGCACGGTAGAAGGTGTTATAAGCGCCAGACTCGCAGCTGGTCATGATCAGCGCCTTATCATCGGTCAGCGCCGTTACCCACACTTCACGACGCAGGGGGTCGAGTGAACACTGCACGTTGTTCATCCGCCAGGTGGCAAAATCCAGCAGGTCGTTGTACTCATCATGACCCAACGGCGTCGGCGCGGCATTCACTTTTGCCACCGCCTTAAGCGCCGGCGCGGGCGGCACGCTGAGCGGGGGCTCGTCGCCTTTTCTTACCCACGCGGTTTCATTGCCCACCCGTTTTTGGCGCGCGTCGATAAACAGCAGTGCCGCCTTCAACCCCTGCAATGAAATGACCTGAACGCCCCTCGCCAGGGTCATCGCGTGGGCATCCTGAATCAGCTGCAGGAAAGCATCGATCGTGGCGCTATCGCCGGTCGTCAACAGCTTCGGCTGAACTTTCCAGCGTTCACCATTCAGCTTCAGCGGCTTACCGTCAAGCAGCAACCGCGGTTCAATCGCCGGTACGGTCGCCACCGGATTAACCAGCCCGCCCAGCTCAATGCGCAGCTGCGCATCGGTATGCGCCCCGGCGCTACGGCTTAATGTCATCACCAGCCCATAGTGCAGGCCTACGTTGCGGGTCACGCAGAAATTTTGATTATTGCAGGTGACTAACCAATCGGAGAAAAGCTGCTGCGCCGGCGCCGCCCACGTCGACGACGTCGGGAGCCACCCGATGCAGAAGATAAAAAGGAAAACGCGGTAACGCATGGACGGTACAACCCCAGAAGAAAAAAGCATCAACTTACCAGGGCTATCCTGGATGACGAAGCGGCAACCCTCAATCGGATTTATCGGATTGAGCTACAGGCAAAATTACGCCATCAGGCCGGATGCATGAAGATACTGAAGTAAAATCACCGTCTTACCGTCGCAAATTTCGCCGCTGCGCACCTTTTCCAGCGCCTGGGAAAACGGCAGTTCCAGCACGTCAATATCTTCATCATCGACCCCGCCGCCGGCGTTATCGCGCAGGCGGTCATCGTATTGCGCGATAAAGAAATGGATGATTTCGGTCACGCCGCCCGGCGACATATACAGTTGAAAGACCTTACGTACGTGGCTCACCTGGTAGCCGGTCTCTTCGATGGCCTCTTTGCGGATGCAGGTTTCCGGATCGTCGTCGTCGAGCAGCCCGGCGCAGGCTTCAATCAGCATACCGTCGGCATTGCCGTTCACCCAGGTTGCCACGCGGAACTGGCGCACCAGCACCACGCTCTTTTTTTGGCTGTTGTACAGCAGCACCGTCGCACCGTTGCCGCGATCGTAAACTTCACGCTTATGGCGCACGACCGTACCGTTTTTCTGCGTTAAATCGTAGGTAATATTGCGCAGGACAAAGTAGTTGTCAGAGAGGATTTGATCTTTGATGACGTTGATATTAAGGGACATGTGGGCTCCACGGCGATAACGCTTTCGCGCCATATTACGCCGTGAAGCCCGGGTATCGTCAATGCGCGCGAGTCACTTTTACGCCCAGCCAGTCGAGGATCCCCTGCGCCGCATGGCGCCCTTCCGCCATGGCCGTCACCACCAGGTCGGCCCCGCGCACCGCATCGCCGCCGGCAAAAATTTTGGGGTTCGAGGTCTGATAGCGATAGCGCGAATGCACGTTCGCACGAATGCGTCCCCAGTCGTCCACCTCAACGCCCTGCGCGTTCAGCCATGGCATGCTGTGCGGATGGAAACCAAACGCCATGATCACCGCATCGGCAGGCATCACAAACTCGCTGCCGGGAATGGGTGTCGGGCGGCGACGCCCCTGGCCGTCCGGTTCGCCGAGCTGAGTCCGCAGGAAGCGCACGCCGCACACGCGGCCGCTGGTATCCAGTTCAAGGGTCACGGGCTGGACGTTGAATTCAAACTCGGCCCCCTCTTCCTTAGCGTTTTTGACCTCTTTTTTCGAACCCGGCATGTTGGCTTCATCGCGACGATAGGCGCAGGTCACTTTTTCTGCCCCGTGACGCAGTGCGGTACGCACGCAGTCCATCGCCGTATCACCGCCGCCGAGCACGACCACGTTCAGCCCCTGGGTGTTGATATACGGTTCATCAGGTAACTCGCCGAGCCCCATCACCTGCTTGGTGTTGGCAATCAGGAACGGCAGCGCGTCATACACGCCGGGCGCGTCCTCATTCGGCAAGTTGGCCTTCATGGAACGATAGGTCCCCACGCCGACGAACACTGCGTCGTAGTCATTCAGCAGCGTGTCCAGCGTGATGTCTGCGCCAATCTCGCAGTTCAGCTCAAAGCGGATGCCCATCTCGGTGAAAATTTCACGGCGGCGGGCCATCAGCGATTTATCCAGCTTGAACGCCGGAATGCCAAAAGTCAGCAGGCCGCCGATTTCCGGATGACGATCGAATACCACCGGCTCAACGCCCTGGCGCACCAGAATATCGGCACACGCCAGCCCCGCAGGCCCGGCACCGATAATCGCCACCCGCTTGCCGCTGCTGACAACATTGCCGAGATCCGGCCGCCAGCCTTTGGCCAGCGCGCGATCGGAGATATAGCGTTCAATATTACCGATGGTCACTGCACCGTGTTCGTCACGGATAGTACAAGCCCCCTCGCAGAGTCGGTCCTGCGGGCAAACGCGGCCGGTAATCTCCGGCAGCGGGTTGGTCTGATGCGACAGCTCCACCGCCGCATCGATATCGCCAGCGTTCACCCGCGCAATCCACTGTGGAATATGGTTGTGCAGCGGGCAGGTCCATTCGCAGACGCTGTGCTCGCCGCAGCTCAGGCAGCGCGAGGAGGCCTGCTGAGCCTGATCTTCACGCAGCGGCAAATAGATTTCGCCAAAACCGGTTTTACGTTCCGCCAGGTTGAGTTTATCAGCTTCGCCGCGCGCGGGCGTTTGCGCCATCTGCTGCACCTTGCTGCGCTGCGCGATTGGCGCTACGGCCCGGGTATCGCCATGCCACGGCTGCGCTTCGCGACAGGCCGTCTGCAGACGACGGGTGCGGGCAATCTCAGTTAACTGCTGGCTGGTCATCAGCTGCAGCGCGTCTGCCGGACAGTTTTCCACGCAGGCCGGTCCACCCGGACGTGTCTGACAAAGGTCACATTTGTGCGCGGTGGCTTTGACACGGCCATCGGCTGCGGGCGCCAGGACTATCTGCATGGTGCCAAACGGGCAGGCGACGGCGCAGGATTTACAGCCAATACACTTTGCCTGATCGACCTGGATGGCGTCATCGACCTGACGAATGGCGCCATTCGGGCAGCTGCGGGCGCAGGGGGCGTCCTCACAATGATGGCAGGTCGCAGCGCCACGTTGTTGATTCATTTTGACGACCGTGATGCGCGGCAAAAACTGCGCGACGTCGAGCACATGTTGCTCATCGTTATGCGACATCACACAGGCCACTTCACATGCTCTACATCCAATACATTTTTGGCTATCCACCCGAATAAAACGGTTCATACTCTCTCAGCCTATGGTTATAAAACCTTATATTTATAAGCCCTATTTATTAGCCGAGGAGCTACCGTACAGGCAATGTCCATTTGTCCAGAATTCGCGACTATTTGTCGGTTAGCTGTGGCAGATCAAAAAATTTCATCTTAAATGAAATTACGTTTCATTGGCTTTAAGCCGCTTACGTCATGCTATGCAAAGCTTTCGTAAAAACGGCATGATAATTTACATTATCTCCTTTTTTTCTCCACGATTGCTGAGAGCCTTACGGCTACAGTGTTTCTCGCAATTCTGTACGTAAAAAAAATGAACAACACGAGGTTTGGATCCTGATGGCGAATTTCTTCATCGATCGCCCCATTTTTGCCTGGGTGCTGGCAATTCTGCTATGCCTTACCGGGGCCCTGGCGATTTTTTCTTTACCGGTAGAGCAATACCCCGACCTCGCTCCTCCCAACGTTCGCGTGACGGCGAACTATCCCGGCGCGTCCGCGCAAACGCTGGAGAATACCGTAACGCAGGTTCTCGAGCAGAATATGACCGGCATCGATAACCTGATGTATATGTCATCCCAGAGCAGCGCCACCGGTCAGGCCAGCATTACCCTCAGTTTCGTCGCCGGTACCAACCCGGATGAAGCGGTACAGCAGGTGCAAAACCAGCTACAAACTGCGATGAACAAACTCCCGCAGGCTGTACAAAATCAGGGCGTAACGGTACGTAAAACCGGGGATACCAATATTCTGACCATCGCCTTCGTCTCTACCGATGGCAGCATGGATAAGCAAGATATTTCCGACTATGTCGCCAGTAACATTCAGGATCCGCTTAGCCGCGTCGACGGCGTGGGCGATATTGACGCCTACGGTTCCCAATACTCCATGCGTATTTGGCTCGACCCGGCCAAGCTCAATAGCTATCAGATGACGGCTGCCGACGTTACCAGCGCGATTAAATCCCAGAACGCGCAGATTGCCGTCGGGCAGCTAGGCGGCACGCCGTCGGTTGATAAACAGGCGCTGAACGCAACCATCAACGCCCAGTCGCTGCTGCAAACGCCGCAGCAGTTCCGTAATATCACGCTGCGCGTCAATCAGGACGGTTCAGAAGTGACGCTGGGCGACGTCGCCACCGTCGAAATGGGCGCCGAAAAGTATGACTACCTTAGCCGCTACAACCGTAACCCGGCCTCTGGTCTGGGGATTAAGCTTGCCTCCGGGGCTAACGAAATGGCCACTGCCGAGCGCGTGATTCAGCGTCTGGATGAACTGAAGGCCTACTTCCCGCACGGGCTGGAATACAAAGTCGCTTACGAAACCACCTCCTTCGTGAAGGCGTCGATTAAAGACGTGGTGAAAACGCTGCTGGAAGCCATTCTGCTCGTGTTCCTGGTCATGTATCTGTTCTTACAGAACTTCCGTGCAACGCTGATTCCAACCATCGCCGTGCCGGTGGTGCTGATGGGAACCTTCTCGGTGCTGTACGCCTGTGGCTACAGTATTAACACCCTGACGATGTTCGCCATGGTGCTCGCCATCGGCCTGCTGGTAGATGACGCCATCGTGGTGGTAGAAAACGTTGAGCGTATCATGAGCACCGAAGGGCTCTCGCCAAGGCAGGCCACGCGAAAATCAATGGGCCAGATTCAGGGGGCGCTGGTCGGTATCGCCATGGTGCTGTCGGCCGTGTTTATTCCGATGGCCTTCTTCGGCGGTACCACCGGGGCTATCTATCGCCAGTTTTCCATTACGATCGTTTCGGCCATGGTGCTGTCGGTGCTGGTGGCGATGATCCTTACGCCCGCGTTGTGCGCCACTCTCCTTAAGCCTGTACATAAAGGCGAAACCCACGGCACGAAAGGTTTCTTCGGCTGGTTCAACCGCAGCTTCGACGCCAGCGCGCGTCGCTATGAATCCGGCGTAGCGAAAATTCTGCATCGCAGCGTACGCTGGATGCTGATTTACGTCGTGCTCCTCGGCGGAATGGTGTTCCTGTTCCTGCGTCTGCCCTCTTCTTTCCTGCCGCTGGAAGACCGCGGAATGTTTACCACCTCGGTACAGCTACCCAGCGGTGCAACCCAGCAGCAGACGCTGAAGGTGGTTGAGAAAGTCGAAGACTACTTCTTTAAAAATGAGCCGGACAACGTTACCTCTATCTTTGCGACCATCGGCTCCGGCCCGGGCGGTAACGGCCAGAACGTGGCGCGTATGTTTGTGCGCCTGAAAGATTGGGACCAGCGCGACAGCACTACCGGCACCTCATTTGCCATTATCGAGCGCGCCACCAAAGCGCTGAACAAAATCAAGGAAGCGCGCGTCTACGCCAGTAGCCCACCGGCCATCAGCGGCCTGGGCAGTTCCGCAGGCTTCGATATGGAGCTTCAGGACCACGGCGGCGCCGGACACGACGCGCTGATGGCGGCACGCGACAAGCTGCTTGAGCTGGCGGGCCAGGACCCGCAGCTGACCCGCGTGCGCCATAACGGCCTCGACGACAGCCCGCAGCTGCAAATCGATATCGATCAACGCAAAGCGCAGGCGCTGGGCGTCTCTATCGACGACATCAACGACACGCTGCAAACCGCATGGGGCTCAAGCTACGTGAATGACTTTATGGATCGCGGGCGCGTGAAGAAAGTCTACGTGCAGGCCGCGGCGAAATACCGCATGCTGCCGGACGATATCAACCTGTGGTATGTGCGCAACAGCGCGGGCCAGATGGTGCCCTTCTCCGCCTTCGCCACCTCTCGCTGGGAAACGGGCTCACCGCGTCTGGAACGCTATAACGGCTATTCGGCGGTAGAGATTGTCGGCGAAGCCGCGCCGGGCGTCAGCACCGGTACGGCAATGGATGTCATGGAGAATCTGGTGCAGCAGCTGCCTTCCGGATTTGGCCTGGAATGGACGGCGATGTCTTACCAGGAACGCCTCTCCGGCGCGCAGGCGCCGGCGCTGTACGCTATTTCACTGCTGGTGGTGTTCCTGTGTCTGGCGGCGCTGTATGAAAGCTGGTCGGTGCCATTCTCGGTGATGCTGGTTGTCCCGCTGGGAGTTATCGGCGCGCTGCTGGCCACCTGGATGCGCGGCCTGGAGAACGACGTCTACTTCCAGGTAGGGCTCCTGACCGTCATCGGGCTCTCGGCAAAGAACGCCATCCTGATTGTTGAATTTGCCAACGAAATGAACCAGAAAGGCGAAGACCTGATGTCGGCAACGCTCGAAGCCTGTCGCCAGCGTCTGCGCCCGATTCTGATGACGTCGCTGGCATTTATCTTCGGCGTGCTGCCAATGGCGCTCACCACCGGCGCGGGCTCAGGCGGCCAGCACGCGGTAGGCACCGGCGTAGTTGGCGGGATGATATCCGCCACGGTGCTGGCTATCTTCTTCGTGCCGCTGTTCTTTGTGCTGGTGCGTCGACGCTTCCCGCTGAAAGAAAAGCAGGAATAAGTCCTCAGCCCCTCGCAGGAGGGGGTTCACGCAGCCACAAAAAAAGGCGACACAGGATGTCGCCTTTTATCTTTATGTGATGCTTATACTCTGTACTGCAAACAACACCGTCTTGGTTATTGAAAGAACACAGCGCCTTGTCACTCACATTGCTGAAAATTATTTACGAAGCATCACTTCGATAAAATCTTTCCAGTTCCCCAGTTCACGTTCGATCATAACTACCTCTCTTATTATTATGCGTATTTTACGTACTGTCGTATGACCTGTGAATACGGTTAATCCGATTACTTTAATTGCCGCTGCCAACATTTGTTTACTGCTTGAAGCCACTATGGGCCGGAATGTGGACATTTAATGTGACGGACAGCAATATTCTGAAATAGTTATCGAAGTGTGAATGTTATGATAAAAATTTACGCTATGTCAAAGCAAATCATCTGCGACTTTCTGCGTAATTAGCGCAATAAACTGCATGATTTTTAGCCAATTTGCGGCAGCAAAATTAAAACAGGCAGCCGCCGGAATTCCGTGTATATTCGAGTCCCTAAAACCGGTTGATATAAAGGTGGAACATGACCATCCTCTATGGAATAAAAAACTGCGACACGATAAAAAAAGCCCGTCGTTGGCTGGATGACCACCAGGTTGAATATCGTTTCCACGACTACCGCGTCGACGGTCTGACGCCAGAACTGCTGGCGTCCTTTATTGCCGAACTCGGCTGGCAAGCGCTGCTGAATACGCGCGGTACGACCTGGCGGAAGCTGGACGAGCAGGTTCGTGCGGGGATCGACAACGCCGATGCCGCCGCCGCGCTAATGCTGGAAATGCCGGCAATCATCAAACGCCCATTGCTCTACGCGCCCGCACAGCCTATGCTGCTGGGTTTTAGTGACGCCAGCTATGGTCAGTGGCTCGCGCAGACGCGTTAACGCCGTCGCCCGTTTTGACTTTTTGCAGATAACGAACAATAACGAGGTTTAGTTTATGTCTTGCCCAGTCATTGAGCTGGCTCAGCAGCTTATTCGCCGCCCTTCTCTTAGCCCGGATGACGCGGGCTGTCAGGCATTAATGATTGAACGCCTGCGCGCAATCGGGTTTACCGTTGAACCGATGGATTTTGGCGATACCCAGAACTTCTGGGCATGGCGCGGCAAAGGGGAAACCCTGGCGTTTGCTGGCCACACCGATGTGGTACCCGCCGGCGACGCCGACCGTTGGATTAATCCGCCGTTCGAACCTACGATTCGCGACGGAATGCTGTTTGGTCGCGGCGCGGCCGACATGAAAGGCTCGCTGGCTGCGATGGTGGTTGCCGCCGAACGGTTTGTCGCCCAGCATCCAAACCATCAAGGCCGTCTGGCGTTCCTCATCACCTCCGATGAAGAGGCGAGCGCTACCCACGGTACCGTGAAGGTGGTCGAAGCGCTGATGGCGCGCAACGAGCGCCTGGACTACTGTCTGGTCGGCGAACCCTCCAGCACCGAGGTCGTGGGCGACGTTGTGAAAAACGGCCGTCGCGGCTCGATGACCTGTAACCTGACGATTCACGGCGTGCAGGGCCATGTTGCCTATCCGCACCTTGCCGACAACCCGGTTCACCGCGCCGCGCCGTGGATGAACGAGCTGGTGTCTATCGAATGGGACCAGGGCAATGAATTCTTCCCGCCAACCAGCATGCAGATTGCCAACATCAAGGCGGGTACCGGTAGCAACAACGTGATCCCAGGCGATCTGTTCGTCCAGTTCAACTTCCGCTTCAGCACCGAACTGACCGACGAGATGATCAAAGAACGCGTTATCGCCCTGTTGGAGAAACACCAGCTGCGCTACAGCGTGGACTGGTGGATCTCCGGCCAGCCGTTCCTGACCGCCCGCGGTAAACTGGTTGACGCCGTAGTCAATGCCATTGCGCACTATAATGAAATAGAACCGCAGCTGCTGACCACCGGTGGAACGTCAGATGGCCGCTTTATCGCCCGGATGGGTGCACAGGTTGTTGAACTGGGGCCGGTGAACGCCACCATTCATAAAATCAACGAATGTGTGAACGCCGCCGACCTGCAGATGCTGGCGCGGATGTATCAGCGTATCATGGAACAACTTGTCGCCTGACGGCATAACATAAGAGGTAACGCGCATGGATTGGCTGACAAAATACTGGTGGATTCTGGTGCTGGTGTTTCTGGCGGGGGTCATTATCAACGTGATTAAGGATCTTAGCCGCGTCGATCATAAAAAATTCCTTGCCGATAAGCCGGAACTGCCACCGCATCGCGACTTTAACGATAAGTGGGACGATGACGACGACTGGCCGAAGAAAGACCAGCCGAAGAAATAGTGCAGGATCGTGTAGGCCTGATAAACGTAGCGCCATCAGGCAATCCGCTGCAGATTGCCGGATGGTGGCGTAAACGTCTTCTCCGGCCTACATGTTCTTATAGCATCTCGATAATATCGTCGTCTTTCGGCGTACTGCCGCTCAACGCTTCATCAAAATAGTGCTTCGGCACGGTATAGCGCAGATGGTCGAGCGCAAACTGCATGCTGCGATCGTCAATCGCGTGCCCCAGCTCGTCAACAATATCCAGCGTCACATCGCCACCGGCTGCCAGCAGCGCTTCCTGTCCGCGAACGGCCCAGGCCAGATCGATAACCCTGTCTTCCCCACCGTGAATCAGATGAACGGTGGTGCTGGTATCTGCATGTTGCGGCAGCGTGGCATAACGGCCGTTAAAAGCAATGACGCGTGAGGCGAGTCCCGGCTCGGCTTTGATGCTTTCGAGCGACATAATCGCCCCTTGAGAAAAGCCGATCAGCGCGGTGGCCTGTGGACCGACGCCGCTCTGTTTTTGCCAGTAGCGCACCGTTTCAACAAAGGTCGGCATAATGGCATCAACGCGCGCCTGACGATTGTCTTCGGTCACGCCCTGTACGGAAAACCACTGCCGCCCCGGCGCTGGGCCGCACGGCTCGGCACCGCCGATACTGACGATTAACGCGTCCGGGAACAGCGGCGCAAACCAGCTGCCGATCTCCCCCATTGCCACCGGATTATCGCCCACGCCATGAAACAACAGCAGCAGCTGTTGAGCGGGCTTCGCGGGGCTTTGAACAACAAAATGATCGTGTGTCATGGCTGTCTCCTTGGTTTTGACGGTCAGTTTACGCCGCACCAGAATAATGACCATGCCATTTAACTGAATGAGTCAGTTAAAAAAATTGCAGTTGTAGGATCTGTTCCGACAAACGGTTTGTGCGTTCGCCATCAATAACGCGCATCGCGTGTGCTGCCTCGCGGCGCATTTGCGCCAGCAGCGCCTTACGGCCCTGTACGCCCAGCTGGGCGCAGAGTGCGGCTTCACTCTCTCCCCGCAGTCGCCCACGTAGCGCAGGCATCGCACTCTCGGCCAGCTCGCTCAGCCGATGGAGATTTGCCAGCACCGCCAGCAGAGGGCGATGGGCAAACGCGAAGCCAGCCAGATCCCACCAGTCATCGTCAGTAAGCATAGCGTCTGCGGCATCCGGCAGCGGCAATTTTTCATCCACCCACTGGCTTAGCCAGCGCCATTCACGGCACAGACGCTGATGCTCATGCTGCATCAGCGCCTCCCCCGCCGCCGTCAGCGGCCGCAGGGCCATTGCCGCATAGCAGCCGCTGCTGGCTTCGCGCTGGCTGCCAATACGCACCAGCGTAAAACCACAGCGTTGCCAGAAACGCCACAGCGCGTCGGTATAGCCAAAGCTGACAGACAGGTAATCAATGCCTTTCGCCTCTTGCCATGCCTGGGTCACCAGGCGTTGCCCTATCCCCTCTCTCTGGCGCTGCGGATGTACTGCAATACGGCTGATGCGTCGCCCGATAAGCGTCGCCGCCAACGGACTGCCGCCGTGCGCTGCCAACGACTGTGCCACCAGGTTACCCCGCGGACGGCGAAAACCGGCCCACACGGCGCGGCTCAGCGCCGGCGACAGGCCACCTTCATCCACCAACCACAGCGCGCCTGCCGGGCCGCTGTCGCACTGGGCGCTGATAAAATGCTGCCCCGGTGCATCCATCATGCGTCGGAGATCCAGCGGTGAGGTACGGTAATGGGCACCAGAAAGCAGCTGATACAGCGCACGCGGCAGCGCCGGTGCACTTTGCCATGCCGATTGGGGAACGGCGATTGGCCGTACGTCCCCCTGAAGAGGAGAATTAAATGCATCATCGTCAAAAATCAGCGCCTCGTTAACCACCGCTTCCAGCGGGCATCCTGCGGCCCAGCGGATGGGCTGGCTCAGGGTAAACGCCTGCCGCTGGGGGAATGCAGCGCAAAATTTCAACAAGAAACCGCGCCCGGTGCCTTCATAACCTTGAACGGTGGTCGTCAGCAGTGCGTGCGGGAAACGGGAGATCAGCTTTTGTAACAACGGCGCCGGAATGGCGGCAGCCTCGTCAACCACCAGCCAGTCGGCCTTTTCATCGGAAGCCAACAGCGCATCGGGGGCAATAAAACGAAAGCGCTCGCCGGCAAAGGCGGCAATCACCTCCGCCGAGGCGCGGGATGGCGCCGTCACCAGCGCCGAACCGGCAATCTGGCGAATATGCATCCCGGCCAGCGCCGATTTGCCGCGACCGCGCTCTGCCGTGACCACGGAAACCTGCGCAGTCGCGTTCGCCAGCGCCGACAAAATCGCCAGCTGTTCACCGTCGGGCTGGCCGTTCGCACGTTGCCAGCGCGGGCGCGGCGTCTCGTTTAGCGGCGCAAGCGGCAGCCCCTGACGCCAGATTCGCGCCTGCGGGTTATTCTTTAGCGTGCGGCAAAAATGGTGGACAAAATGCGGCGTGGCAATAGGTTCCGGCGTATCGCTCCAGCGCAGCGAGTCCGCATCGGCACGGGTTGGCCAGAGAGAAAGGTCCGGCACCAGCAGCAACAACCAGCTACCGGCGCGCAGCGTACCGGCCAGCGCGGCAAACGCCGAAACGTCAAACCCCGCGCGGGCGTCAAAAATAGCGTGCTGGAACTCACGTCCCAGCAGCGTGGCGAATTTACCCGGTGGGCAAAAAGGCTCGGCGGCGGCCTGCGGGCCGACCCATAGCACCTCCGGACCGACGGCATTACGAAACGCCGCTGCCCGCTGAGCGCACCAGTCGGGCTCGCCGCTGACCACCAGCAGGCGGCGAATGCCCTCCTGCGCCATTCGCGCGGCCTGCGCGAGCAGCTCATCCATGACGTCCTGCATCGGCTTAGAACGATTTACTGAAGGTGTTGCACTGCGCCGGGTCGCCGCTGTCAAAGCCGCGTTTCAGCCAGGTGTAACGCTGCTGCGACGTCCCGTGGGTGAAGCTGTCCGGCACGATGCGCCCCTGGCTTTGTTGCTGTAGACGGTCGTCGCCGATAGCCTGCGCGGCGTTCAGCGCCTCTTCCAGATCGCCCGCTTCCAGAATCCCTTGCTTCTGCATATTATGGCCCCAGACGCCAGCGAAGCAGTCGGCCTGTAGCTCCATACGTACCGACAGACGGTTTACCTCTGCCTGAGATGCCCCCTGCTGCATCTGACGCACTTTCGGCTCAATACCCAGCAGTTTTTGAATATGGTGACCCACTTCATGAGCAATCACGTAGCCCTGGGCGAAATCACCGCCCGCGCCGAGCTTGCTTTTCATGTCATCGTAGAAAGAAAGGTCGATGTAGACCGTGCTATCGGTCGGGCAGTAAAACGGCCCCATAACCGATTGCCCGGTGCCGCAGCCGGTACGCGTTGCGCCGCGATACATGACCAGGCGCGGCGGCTGATAGGTTTTGCCCATCTCTTTAAACTGCTGCGCCCAGGTGTCTTCGGTGGTGGCCAGAATAACCGAGGTGAACTTAGCCGCTTCATCATCATTCGGGTTGCTGACGCGCTGAGAACTTTGCTGCTGGCTCTGTCCAACCGGCTCGCCGGTCATCAGCCCGGTTAAGTCAACGCCGTAATAGCCCGCGACCAGCACGACAATCAGCAGGATAATGCCGCCCTTGCCGCTTGGAATACGGAAACCTGGACCGCGCCCGGATAACGGGGATTCGGAACTGTTCCGCCGGTCTTCTACATTGTCGCTTTCACGACGGCCTTGCCAACGCATAACTACCTCGATCTTTTTTTATTATGACTGTTACGATCGTAGGCGGTTACGGGCGGGATTACCACTGGAAATGCGTCAGGAAGGGAGATTGTAGTCGGCCCGATAAGCGTAGCGCCATCGGGCACAATAGGCACCTTGCCGGAGTAGCGGCGTCAACGCCTTATCCGGCCTCCGCATGGCGCGAGGCCGGGAGGCATTATGACTTAGTCGAGCTTCACGCCTAAACGGTGTGCCACTTCTTCGTAGGCTTCAATCAGGCCGCCAAGGCTCTGGCGGAAACGGTCTTTATCCATTTTGTCCATGGTCTTTTTGTCCCACAGGCGGCTGCCGTCCGGCGAGAATTCATCGCCCAGCACCACTTCGCCCTTGAACAGACCGAATTCCAGCTTGAAGTCCACGAGGATCAGACCCGCGTCATCGAACAGTTTTTTCAGCACGTCATTCGCTTTGAAGGTCAGTTCCTGCATACGCGCCAGATTCTCTTTGCTCACCCAGCCGAAGGTTTCGCAGTAGGATTCGTTGACCATCGGGTCGTGCATCGCGTCGTTTTTCAGGAACAGGTCAAACAGCGGCGGATTCAGCTCAATGCCTTCTTCAATCCCTAAACGTTTCACCAGCGAGCCGGCGGCACGGTTACGCACAACGCATTCCACCGGCACCATATCCAGCTTTTTCACCAGACATTCGGTATCGGACAACAGCGCTTCCATTTGGGTCGGGATCCCTGCTTCCGCCAGTTTGCTCATAATGAAATGGTTGAACTTGTTGTTCACCATGCCTTTACGATCGAACTGTTCAATGCGGGCGCCGTCCCCTGCTGACGTATCGTTACGGAATTCGAGTACCAACAGATCCGGGTTTTCGGTGCTGTATACGGTTTTCGCTTTACCACGATACAACTCAGCTAGCTTTTGCATCTTTGTCACTCCAGTGATGATTAACCATAAATATTTGTGCTTTTCTGTCTACGCACACGTTTGCGTCACTATACAGAAAAAAGGGCCGGATTGCTCCAGCCCTGTTTAATTACTTGCTAAATGCGGCCTGGAATACGGCGACCAGGGCGTCATTCTGCGACTGCGTCAGCGTATGGCCTTTCGGATCGATGAACTGCAGGCTACTACGGTTGTCCAGATCGCCGACCTGAAGTTTGTAGTCACCGGAGACCAGACCCGGATCGCTGGCACCCAGATCTCTCCAACTGCCGTCAGACAGCGGCTTGTAGGTCACCGCGATGCTGCCCTGAGAACGCGTGCTGTCGGTCACTTTCATGCCCACTTTTTCCAGCGCGCCCGGCAGACGCTGCCAGACCTGGTTGAACGGCGCGCGCACCACCAGCATCGGCAGGCCGGTATCATCGGAAGCGCTCTGCACGTCAAAGGTGGCTCCCGCGGTGCCGCGAGAGGCCTGCGCGTCGCTGGCGTTCTTATCCAGACCGGCGGAGATCACGTTCAGCATTTCGGCGCTGTAGCGCTGCAGAGAAGCACGATCGGCGACCGGTTTACCGGCCTGTTCCAGGTTAACCAGCTTCACCATCACCGCCTGCTGGTAGCCCTGAGGCTGCACGGAGATTTGATAACGACCGCGATACTGCTGGTCTTCGTCCAGACGGTTCCACTCAACCCAGTCGGTTGTCAGCGTCTGGCTAGCATCATCACGCTTGGTAATGGCGTAGTTTTTCGCCTGAATAATGCTGACCACCTGCGGCCACAGTGAACCGCTGCGGCTGTTTTCCACCAGCAGCGTGGCGGTATCGCCCGTAAACTGCGTGCGCGCACCGGCAACCAGCGCCAGCGGCTGAGCCGGTGGGCGGATATCCAGCGCTTTACCGACGGCACCGCTGCCGTTAGCGACAGGAATGTTGTAGTCGCCATTTTCAATCGGCAGGATCATGCCAGCAGGGGCGTGAAGTTCACCTAACGGCGTCGCGTCCAGATAGGACTCATCGCCGCTCACCTGGCGCTTATAGCGCGAGTCGGAACTACAGGCCGCAAGCAGTAAAACCAGCGATACACCCGCAACCTTGGCCAGGCGCGACTTCTGTACTGAGTAAGCCATCAAATCTCCCTAAACTTTACAGCAAACCGGCATGCTTCAGTGCGGATGCCACAACGTCACGACCGTGGTCGGTGATCGGTGTCATCGGCAAGCGCATGGTGTCGGTCGCCACAAGCCCCAATTCCTTACACGCCCATTTCACCGGGATAGGATTGGGTTCGACAAATAATTTATTGTGCAGCGGCATCAAACGCTGGTTGATGATGCGCGCCTGCGCGAACTGCCCTTCGGCGGCCAGCTTGCACATTTCAGCCATATCACGCGCCGCAACGTTCGCCGTTACCGAAATAACGCCGTGCCCGCCAAGCTGCATGAAGTCCAGACCGCTTGCATCATCGCCGCTAAGCAGGATGAAATCGTCTGAAACCAGCTCTTTGATCTGATGAACGCGGCTTAAGTTCCCCGTGGCTTCCTTAATGGCGATAATATTTTTAATTTTCGCCAGGCGACCTACGGTTTCCGGCAGCATATCGCAACCGGTACGTGACGGCACATTATACAGAATTTGCGGCAGGTCAGTATGCTCGGCAATCGCTTTAAAGTGCTGGAACAACCCTTCCTGAGTCGGGCGGTTGTAATAGGGGGTCACGGTCAGGCAGCCAACGACGCCGCTGTCGTTAAAACGCTGGGTCAGGCTAATCGCCTCTGCGGTTGCATTTGCCCCCGTTCCCGCGATAACCGGAATGCGACCATCGGCCAGTTCCAGCGTGGTTAATACCACATCGCCATGCTCTTCGTGGCTCAGCGTGGCTGATTCACCGGTAGTCCCTACCGACACAATCGCCGAGGTTCCGTTGGCGACATGATAATCAATCAGTTTTTTCAGGCTTGAACGGTCGACATTACCTTTTTCATCCATCGGCGTGACAAGCGCTACAATACTTCCCGTGAACATGGGCCATCCTCTGTGCTGACGTGCGGACATGAAACTCAATGGTACGTTTGGTCCTGTAATAAAAGCAAGAGACTCAGGGCCTTCAGAATGTTGTATGCCGGTTTTTTTTATGCTTTCCTAGGATATACCGCACCTTTTTAAAGGAAGAACAGGTTTGACAGCCTCATTACAACACTATCTGGTCATTACGGCCCTGGGCGCGGATCGCCCCGGCATTGTCAATACGATTACCCGTCATGTGAGCAGCTGCGGCTGTAATATCGAAGACAGTCGGTTGGCGATGCTGGGGGATGAATTCACTTTTATTATGCTGCTGTCCGGAACCTGGAACGCCATCACGCTGATTGAGTCCACCCTGCCGCTCAAAGGTGCGGAGCTGGACCTGCTTATCGTGATGAAACGCACCACCGCCAGCCCGCGCCCGGCGATGCCGGCCACCGTATGGGTACAGGTCGAAGTCCCTGATTCGCCGCATATTATTGAGCGTTTTACCGCCCTGTTCGACAGCTGGGAAATGAACATCGCCGAGCTGGTGTCGCGAACCCAGCCGGGCGCCGACGAAGGCGCGGCGCAGCTGTTTATTCAAATTACCGCCCATAGCCCAGCTACGCAAAATGCATCAAATATTGAGCAAGCGTTCAAAGCACTATGTACAGAACTGAAAGCGCAAGGCAGTATAAACGTGATTAATTATTCACAGCATGATGAACAGGATGGAGCTGAGTAATGAACCCACTGAAAGCCGGTGATATCGCACCGAAATTTAGTTTGCCCGATCAAGACGGCGAGCAAGTAAATTTGACCGACTTCCAGGGACAACGTGTTCTGGTCTATTTTTACCCGAAAGCGATGACCCCTGGCTGCACCGTGCAGGCATGCGGCCTTCGCGATAATATGGACGAGCTGAAAAAAGCGGGCGTTGAAGTTCTGGGCATCAGCACCGACAAACCGGAAAAACTCTCCCGCTTCTCAGAAAAAGAGCTGCTGAACTTCACTCTGCTTTCCGATGAAGATCACCAGGTCTGCGAGCAGTTTGGTATCTGGGGCGAAAAAACCTTCATGGGCAAAACCTATGATGGCATTCACCGCATCAGCTTCCTGGTCGATGCGGAAGGGAAAATTGAGCACGTCTTCGACGACTTCAAAACCAGCAATCACCACGACGTGGTACTGAGCTGGCTGCAGGCCAACGCCTGACCCTTTCCCTGACGTGAATGACGTAACCCGGCTGAGCATCGCGACGCCGGGTTTTTTATCGATTATGCCGTTTCGTCTTCTTCCACCACCAGACCGTCCGGCCAGGCGTGAACCACCGCCTTAATCAGCGTTGCCAGCGGTATGGCGAAGAATACGCCCCAGAAGCCCCACAGGCCGCCAAAAATCACCACCGACAGGATAATCACCAGCGGATGCAGGTTCACGGCTTCAGAGAACAGCACCGGCACCAGCAGGTTACCGTCCAGCCCCTGGATAATCAGATACACCGCAAACAGGCTCCAGAACTCGGTGCCCAGACCGAACTGAAACAGCGCGACGCAGACAACCGGGATCGTCACAACAAACGCACCGATGTACGGAATCAACACCGACAGCCCCACCAGCACCGCCAGCAGCAGCGAGTAGTTGAGGCCAAACATCAGGAAACCAAGCCAGGTGGCGACACCTACCACCACCATTTCCAGCACTTTACCGCGAATATAGTTGGTGATTTGCTGGTTCATCTCTTTCCACACCTGCCCCGCCAGCCCACGGTTGCGCGGCAGCACGCGGCGTACGGCGTTGAGCATTTGCTCTTTGTCTTTCACCAGGAAGAAAACCATCAGCGGCACCAGCACCAGATACACGGCCAGGGTCAGCAGCCCCACCAGCGAAGCGACCGAGTATTTCACCACCGAGTCGCCCATGGTCAGCATACGCGTACGCATATTCTCCGCCATCGCGTCGATAATCCCGGCGTCCATCAGCGCCGGGTAGCGGCGCGGCAGCGTGGCGGCAAAATCGGAAAGCTTGTTGAGCATACCGGGCATGTCGCGGATAAGGTAAATCCCCTGCTGCCAGGCGATGGGCATTACCACAAAGGCCATCAGCAGCAGAATGCCAACAAACAGCACCAGCACGACGCTGGTCGCCCAGGTGCGCGACCAGCCCAGCCGCTCTAACCGTACCGTCGGCCACTCCAGCAGGTAGGCAAGCACTATTGCCACCAGCAGCGGCGCCAGCAGGCCGCTGAAGAAAAACAGAATGCAGAAACCGGCGAGCAGAATGACCAGCAGCGCGATGGCCTCCGGGTCGCTGAATCGGCGGCGATACCATTGCATCAACATCTCGAGCATAAATCTATTCCCTGAAGCCTATCGCTTTCATATAGAAGATGAATTGTATCTAAGTGTCACAAAAAAGACTTCGCTTTTTATTTTTATCTCCGCATTCTCGCGATTATCGTTTTCAAGCCGTGAGCAGATAGATACACTCCAAAAGCAGACGGTAATTGAACGTCAGATTATCCTGCTGGTCAAAACAGGCACATCCCACATTACAGGACAGAGGTTATGTTCAGGCAGTTGAAAAAAACGCTGTTGGCATCCCTTATTGCGACACTCACTTTCGGTCAGGTTGCGCCGGCATATGCCGATACAACCGATAATCTACCGGATATGGGTACATCCGCAGGAAGCACGCTCTCCATTGGTCAGGAGATGCAAATGGGGGATTACTATGTTCGACAACTGCGCGGTAGCGCGCCGCTCATCAACGACCCGCTGCTGGTTCAGTACATTAATTCATTGGGCATGCGTCTGGTTTCGCACGCCTTCTCCGTACGTACGCCGTTTCATTTTTATCTGATTAACAACGACGATATCAACGCTTTCGCCTTCTTCGGCGGTAACGTAGTGCTGCACTCCGCGCTGTTCCGCTATTCTGACACCGAAAGTCAGTTGGCATCGGTTATGGCGCACGAAATCTCCCACGTGACCCAACGCCACCTGGCGCGCGCAATGGAAGACCAGAAACGCAACGCCCCGCTAACGTGGGTCGGCGCGCTGGGTTCCATTCTGCTGGCGATGGCCAGCCCACAGGCCGGGATGGCAGCGCTGAGCGGGACTTTAGCGGGCACCCAGCAGGGGATGATCAGCTTTACCCGCCAGAATGAAGAAGAGGCCGATCGTATTGGTATTCAGGTTCTCCAGCGCGCCGGCTTCGACCCGCAGGCCATGCCTGCCTTTATGGAAAAGCTGCTCGATCAGTCGCGCTACTCTTCGCGCCCGCCGGAAATGTTGTTAACTCACCCGCTGCCGGAAAGCCGCTTATCGGACGCGCGCAACCGCGCCAACCAAATGCGCCCGGTGGTGGTTCAGTCTTCCGCCGATTTCTACTTTGCCAAAGCGCGTACGCTCGGCATGTATAACAACGGGCAAAACCAGCTGGGCACCGACCTGCTCGATAACTGGTCAAAGGGCAACATCCGCGAGCAACACGCCGCCCAGTACGGGCGAGCGCTGCTGGCCATGGAAGCCAAAAACTACGCTGAGGCCAGCAAGCTGCTGCAACCGCTGCTGAGCGCCGATCCGCAAAACGCCTGGTTCCTCGATCTGGCGACCGATATCGATCTCGGCCAGAACAAAACGAGTGAAGCCATCAATCGGCTGAAGAACGCTCGCGAGCTGCGCACCAACCCGGTACTGCAGCTCAACCTGGCGAACGCCCTCCTGGAAGGTGGCCAGGCCGCAGAGGCGGCGACGATCCTCAACCGCTACACCTTTAATAACAAAGACGATACCAACGGCTGGGATCTGCTGGCCCAGGCGGAGGCCAAGCTGGGCAACCGCGATCAGGAGCTGGCCGCGCGCGCTGAAAACATGGCGCTGGTGGGCCGACTGGATCAGGCCATTTCCCTGCTCAGCGCCGCCAGCGCGCAGGTGAAATTACGCAGCCTGCAGCAGGCACGCTACGACGCGCGTATCGACCAGCTGCGCCAGCTGCAAGAGCGTTTCCGCCCTTATCAGAAAATGTAACTGGAGAGACGATGACGGATTCAGTCACCCTTTATCATAACCCGCGCTGCTCAAAGAGCCGCGATACCCTGAGCCTGCTGAAGGCCAACGGCATTGACCCTAACGTGGTGCTCTACCTGGAGACACCGCCGGACGCCGCCACGCTACGTGAGCTGATTGCCCTGCTCGGTTTCGCCAGTGCCCGCGATCTGATGCGTCAGAAAGAAGATCTGTACAAGTCGCTGAATCTGGCCGACAGCCACCTGAGCGAAGCGGAGCTAATTCAGGCGATGGTCGACAACCCGAAGCTGATTGAACGCCCGATCGTCGTCAGCAACGGGCAGGCGCGCATTGGGCGCCCACCCGAGCAGGTACTGGAAATCGTGAGCTAACCCCCCTCATGCCGCAGCGCGTCGAGAAACGCCTGCGGCGTCATATTACCGAGTTTTTTCTGCGGCTTGCCCGCGTTAAACAGTTCACACAGCCGCACAACCAGCGCATCCGGCGTAACGGCCCGTACGGCCGGAATGATTTCCGCTAACGGCAGGGTTACCGCCACTGCCTGACGTTTTTCCCCCGCCATCGTCATACTACAGGCAATACCCCGCGCGGCCAGATGCTGGCGCAACGCGACAACATGCGCCTCATTCAGCCATTCGTCGCTTTTAATCTCAACAGATTGTATATCACCCGGAAACGCCGACAGCACGTCATCAAGCCAGTGCGTCACCAGCGGCGCGGACATCCCTGAATAGATGCGCGCCGCGCACCACCCGCTAACCGGCTCCTGCGCCCACAGCACGTGATGATCGCCGTCGTCATCCATATGCAGCGACAGAAAACGATAGTGCAGCGTCAGCATCTGCGGCCTGACGCCCGCCTTGATAGCCTTCTTTCCGCTAAGCCGCTCGGCGCTATTTTTGGGATATGAAGGCGTCAGATAGCGGCTCAGCGTCGCACGCGACAGCGGAATGCCCAGCCCCTCCACCACGATAAACAGCAGGTCATCCAGCGGCGCCTGCAAAATATGCCGCAGAACGTTAATCAATACAATCTGTTCTTGTCTCATTACTTTGTGTACTACAGAAGGTGCCGTACTGCGATCGGCCGTTTGCTCACGGTTTCGCCAGCGGCGCACCGTAGTAACGGAAATACCGAGTTCAAGCGCCAGTTCACGGTCACTTTTCGTTGAATCCTGAAGGTATTTTCTGATCCTCGGCGTAGTCGTTGCGTTGGCATGCAGCTTAATTTCCATGACGCCCTCTGAAAAACAAATAACCAATCATATGAGATTTATATGAATTAAGTCGGCGCATTGTGACCCGTTTCACCTTTCTACACCAGGCTTTCTCCGATAATCCCTCCCGCCGTTTCTATTACATAACACACACAATGTCCGTTAATCTTATACGGAGTTCACAATGAACAATGTTCTGGGATTTTTAGAAGAAAAATTAATGCCGATTGCTGCCAAAACGTCGCAGCAACGTCACCTTGGCGCCATCCGTGGCGCTTACGTCTCCTTTATGCCGTTCATTATCGTCGGCTCCATCCTGCTGGTTATCTCGTCGTTCCCGAATCAGGGTTACCAGCAGTTTATGTCCAGCATGTTTGGCGCTAACTGGAGCGCGATCGTCGAAATTCCGTTTAATGCCGTCTTCTCGACAATGTCGCTGTTTATCAGCTTCCTGGTCGCCTACCGCCTGGCGGAACACTACGGTGATGACAAAATTTCCAGCGGAATCCTGGCACTGGTCTGCTTCCTCATCCTGACGCCGTTTATTAAGGTCGCAGAGAACGGCGGCATCACCGTGATGCCGGTAGAATGGATTGGTACTAAAGGCCTGTTCGTCGCCATGATTGGCTCGTTGCTGTGGACCGAACTGTTCTGCTGGCTGAAGCGTAAAAAGCTGGTCATCAAGATGCCGGAAGGCGTGCCGCCAGCGGTACAGGAATCATTCGCCGCGTTAATCCCGGCGCTGCTGGTCATGATTCTGGTGCTGGCTATCCGCATCGGTTTTGAAAACACCCACTACAACACCATTCACCAGTTCATCTATGAAGTGGTCGCGACGCCGGTTCGCCATTTCGGCACCTCCTACTTCGGCGCACTGATGACGGTATTCAGCATCACTATCCTGTGGTCGGTGGGGATCAACTCCGGTTCGATGGTGAACGGCATCATTCGTCCGCTGTGGATGGAAAACCAGACCGATAATATCGCCGCCATCCAGGCCGGCGTAACGCCGCCGCACATTATTACCGAGCAGTTCTTTGACATGATCTGGATGGGTGGCGCAGGGGCCACGCTGTCGCTGGTCATTGCCATGCTCATTTTTGCCCGCAGCAAAAACATGCGCGAAGTCGCACGCCTGGGCGCGGGGGCCTCTGTTTTCAACATTAACGAGCCGGTGCTGTTTGGTCTGCCGGTCATTATGAACCCCATCATGCTGATTCCGTTCAACCTCGTACCGCTGGTGCTGGTGACCATTCAGTATATGGCCATGAAAATCGGTGCCGTTGCGGTCACCACCGGGGTCTTTATTCCGTGGACGCTGCCGCCGGTCATCAGCGGATTTATCGTTACCGGGCATATTTCCGGCAGCGTGATGCAAATTATTAACCTGCTGATTGGCGCAATGCTGTACCTGCCGTTCATGCGCATCGTCGATAAGCAGTACCGCAATGCGGAAATCAGTGCCGTTGAGGAATCCAGCACGCTAGCAAAACAGGAGTAAGAATATGTGGGGAATTATTGCAACCTGGCGTATGGCGCTGGAAGGGGTAAGTGAATCCGCGTCGGCGCTGGCCGGCGGCAGCGCGGCAACAGCGTCGGTCGTCGATGCCGTCGTCGCGGTGGAAGATTTTCCGTTGTATAAATCCGTTGGCTACGGCGGTCTGCCGACCGAAAACGGCGAGGTGGAGCTGGACGCGGCCTGGATGGACGGCGACACGCTGGCCTTTGGCGCGGTGGGCAACCTGGTCGATATCGCCAACCCGGTAAAAGTGGCGCAGGCGCTGGGTCGCCAGCGCTATAACTCGCTGCTGGTCGGCCAGGGCGCGCGCGAATGGGCGCTGAGCCAGGGCTTTGCCGAGAAAAAAATGCTGACCGAGCGCGCAATGCAGCACTATCGCAAGCGCTGCCGAGAGACGCTGGATAAGGGGCTGAGCCCGTACGACGGCCATGATACCGTCGGCGTTATCGCGCTCGACCAGCGGGGCTCGATGAGCGTCGCCACCTCGACCAGCGGGCTGTTTATGAAAAAACGCGGACGCGTCGGCGATTCCCCGATCATCGGTTCCGGCTTCTACTGCGACAGCCAAATCGGCGCAGCGACCGCTACCGGCGTGGGGGAAGACCTGATGAAAGGCTGCACCAGCTACGAAATCGTTCGCCGGATGGAACAGGGCATGACCCCGCAGCAGGCGGCGGACTCGGTGGTGTACGAACTGGAAGATAAGCTGATGTCGCGCTTTGGCCGCGCAGGCGACCTGTCCGTGGTCTGTATGAACCGTAAGGGTGAGTTCGGTGCGGCTACCAATATAAAAACCTTCTCTTTTGTCGTGGCCACCGCAAGCCAGCCGCTGACCGTGTTCCGCGCCGAGCGCGTCAAAGAGAAAACCCATTATCAGCCGGTGGACGACGCCTGGATGCAGGCCTATGCCGACCGTATCCGCGCCCCCATCGAGGAGTAAGCGATGATTGACTACCGTTTAGTAACGGCGCTGCCCGATAAACTGGAACAGCACCATCTCATTACCTATCCCGAAAGCCCTTTGCTCCAGCAGGGTGCGCTGCGCGACAACCCGCTGATAACTGAAATGGCAGCGCGCGCCGCACAGGGCACACTGGCGGATACCTGCTTCGCCTGCGGGCCATTTTCCCGCATTACGCTCGTACCACATAGCGCCTGGCGCGATAGCCTGACCGATACGCTACTCGGTTACCTGCGACCGCTGTTTGCCGCGCCGGTATGCCGCGAAGTGCTGCTGGACTGCTCGCAGATTGACGATACGGTGCTGGTGAAAACGCTGCGCTTTTTGTTTAACCAACAGCACCGCTTAACGGACCTTGGGCTGAAGAGCGCCACACAACGCGATGTGCGTCTGAGCCACGTCGACGCTTACTGTCCTGAGAGCGAAGTGGGCCGACTTACGCCGCTGTTCCAACAGCAACAGGCGATCGCCAACGGTATGATTGCCGCCCGCCGTCTTGCGGATATCCCCGCCGAACAGTGCACGCCGCAGTATGTGGTCGAAGAAGCCGAACGCCTGTGCGCCGCTTTCCCGGCCCTGCGCTGCGAGGTGCTTGATGATCAGGCAATCGTTGAACAGGGCCTTGGCCTGCTGCACGCGGTTGGTAAGGGCGCAAGCCGCCCGCCTCGCCTGTTGGCTATCCACTACGAAGGCGCAGGCCATGGTCCGGTACGCAGCTACGTGGGTAAAGGCGTCACCTTTGACACCGGCGGACTGTGGCTGAAAGAAGGCGCGGGCATGTATACCATGAAGTACGACATGTGCGGCGCGGCTAACGTCCTCGGGCTGATGCTGAGCATCGCCGAGCTGGCGCTACCGGTTCGGGTCATGGGCGTGCTGGCGCTGGCGGAAAACGCCATCGGCCCCGACGCGATGCAGCCGGGCAGCGTGGCTCGCGCCTGTAACGGCATGACGGTGGAAATCAACAACACCGACGCCGAGGGCCGTCTGGTACTCTCCGATGCGATTGCCTGGGCTAGCCAGCGCCATGCAAAAACACGCTATATCATTGATTTAGCTACGCTGACTGGCGCAGTCGTCAAGGCGCTGGGCTATGAGCTGAGCGGGTTAATGACGCAGGACGCTGCGCTGCGCGCTGCGCTGACCGTTGCCGGGGAACAGAGCGGCGATGAAGTCTGGCCGCTGCCGCTGGACGCAAGGCTGAAAAAACAAACGGAGAGCGCGATTGCCGATCTGTGCAACACGCCAACCAACAATGCGGCCATCAGCGCCTCCGCCGCCTGGCTGCTGCACCACTTCTGCCCGGCGGATATTCCGTGGGCGCATCTCGACGTCAGCGGGACGGCGCTGTGGCGCGAAGGCGGAAAAAGCGTCGCGTCCGGCAGACCGATCCCCCTGCTGATGCAGCATTTGCTCAATGATTTGGCGATGGAAGCGTAACGAAAATCGTCTTCAGGTAGGCCGGATAAGGCAAAGCCGCCATCCGGCAATCTGCTCGGATCCGCCAGATGGCGCTACGCTTATCAGGCCTACGCAGGGCGAGGAAACAATTCGTTCTTTAGAGTTTCAGAATCTCTTTCACAAACGGGATGGTTAGCTTACGTTGGGCGGTAATGGACGCGTGATCGAGCTGATCCAGGGTCTGGAAGAGCGTACGCATTTCTCTGTCCAACCGTTTGAGCATAAAGCGGCACACGTCGTCCGGCATCTCAAAACCGCGCAGGCGCGCGCGCAGCTGTAGCGCCTGTAATTTGTCTTCGTCGGAGAGCGGCTGGAGCTTGTAAATTTGCCCCCAGTCAAGGCGGGACGCCAGATCCGGCAGGCCAAGATTGAGCTGACGCGGCGGGCGATCGCCGGTGATCAGCAGACGCGTATTACCCGATTCCAGAATGCGGTTGTAGAGGTTAAAGATCGCCATTTCCCACGGTTCGTCCCCCGCCACGCACTCGATATTATCGATGCAAACCAGCGAAAGCTGCTCCATCCCTTCCAGCACTTCCGGAACAAACCAGGTGCGCTTGTCCAGCGGAACGTATCCTACCGCATCGCCACGCTGTGAAAGTTCGGCGCAGGCCGCATGCAGCAAATGGCTACGCCCGGCGCCTTCGCGCGCCCAGATATAGATGTATCCGCTATGCTCCTGCCGCAGCACGTTTTGCAGTGCGGCAAGTAAAGAAGGGTTATCGCCCGGGAAGAAACTGGCAAAGGTTTCGTCATCGGGAAGATAAAGTGGCAAAGAGAGCTGTGCCGGTGCGTTCAGAGGAGACCTCAACATGGGCTTACGAAAAAACGGGAAGAGTTTACCACAGAAATAACCGATGAGAGAACCGGGCGGCGATCCCGCCCGGTCGTCGGATCACGACTTCGCTTCGTCGCTGTCCGCTGCGTCCAGCACCACTTCTTCCGGGCGCAGCACGCTGATAAGTTTAAAAATCAGACTCAGACAGATGCCGACGATGGTCGCCAGCGCCATCCCTTTCAGCTCGGCAGCACCGATGTGTACCTTCGCGCCGCTGACGCCAATGATCAGAATAACGGAGGTCAGGATCAGGTTCTGCGCTTTGCTGTAATCGACTTTTGATTCGATCAGCACGCGGATACCGGACGCGCCAATCACCCCGTACAGCAGCAGAGATACGCCGCCCATAACCGGCAGCGGGATAATCTGGATAGCCGCCGCCAGCTTACCGACGCAGGACAGCAGAATGGCAATAATCGCCGCACCGCCGATAACCCAGGTGCTGTACACGCGGGTAATCGCCATCACGCCGATGTTCTCACCGTAGGTGGTGTTCGGGGTAGAGCCGAAGAAGCCGGAAATCACCGTCGACAGGCCGTTAGCAAACATCGAGCGATGCAGACCCGGGTCACGAATCAGATCTTTTTTAACGATGTTCGCCGTCACCACCAGGTGACCAACGTGCTCGGCAATCACCACCAGCGCCGCGGGCAGAATGGTGAAAATGGCAAACCACTCAAAGCGCGGGGTGTAGAAGGTCGGCAGCGCGAACCAGTGTGCCTGGGCGATAGGCGTCGTATCAACCACGCCCATCACGAAGGAGAGCGCGTAGCCCACCAGCACGCCGATCAGAATCGGGATGATCGCCAGGAAACCACGGAACAGCACAGAGCCGAAGACGGTCACGCCCAGCGTAACCATCGAAATAATGATGGTTTTAGTGTCCGCAGACTGGCCGTCCGGCGGCAGCAGGCCCGCCATATTCGCCGCTACGCCCGCCAGCTCCAGACCGATGACGGCAACGATTGCGCCCATCGCCGCCGGCGGGAACATCACGTCCAGCCAGCCGGTACCCGCTTTCTTCACGATGAAAGAAACCAGGCAGAACAGCACGCCGCACATAATAAAGCCGCCCAGCGCGACTTCGTAACCTAACGGCAGCAGCAGCAGAACCGGCGAAATAAAGGCAAAGCTCGAGCCGAGGTAAGCCGGAATTTTACCTTTACAGATAAAGAGATACAGCAGCGTCCCGATACCGTTGAACAGCAGTACCGTCGCCGGGTTAATGTGGAACAGAACAGGCACCAGCACGGTTGCGCCAAACATGGCGAATAAATGCTGCAAGCTAAGCGGGATGGTCTGTAAAAGCGGTGGTCTTTCACTTACCCCAATTGCACGGCGCGTCATTGTGTTTTCCTCTGTGTTATTAGTCAGGTTTTTTTATTCAAAAAAAAGCCGACTATCAAAGTCGGCTCTTTTTATTTTTTCGTTTACTTCGTACCAAAAATCTTATCACCGGCATCGCCGAGGCCCGGAATAATGTATCCGTGCTCGTTCAGCCCCTGGTCGATCGACGCGGTATACAGCTCGATGTCCGGATGCGCTTTTTCCAGCGCCGCGATACCTTCCGGCGCGGCAACCAGTACCAGCACCTTAATGCTGGTGCAACCCGCATTTTTCAGCAGATCGATGGTCGCGATAACAGAGCCGCCGGTCGCCAGCATAGGGTCAACGATCAGCGCCATACGCTCATCAATGTTGGACACCAGCTTCTGGAAATACGGTACTGGCTCAAGCGTTTCTTCATTACGGTAGATACCGACTACGCTGATACGCGCGCTCGGAACGTTTTCCAGTACACCGTCCATCATGCCCAGGCCTGCGCGCAGGATTGGCACAACGGTAATTTTCTTACCCTTAATCTGGTCGATTTCTACCGGGCCGTTCCAGCCTTCGATAGTGACCTTTTCCGTTTCCAGATCGGCGGTGGCTTCATAAGTCAGCAGGCTGCCGACTTCGGAGGCGAGTTCACGGAAGCGTTTGGTACTAATGTCGTTCTCACGCATCAGGCCCAGCTTGTGTTTGACGAGTGGGTGTTTCACTTCCACAATCTTCATTCTCTTTCTCCTTTGAATAGGGCAACCACAAAAAAAATCGCGGGATTATACCGCTTTTTTTCGATTGCGCCATACCTGTGATGATTGACCAGGATCAAGCAAAGCGGCGAATGGGGCCCCACTCAGTATAAGACACAATAAAAATAAACCCCGACAAGCGGGGTTTTATATTTTTAATTCAGTGAGTTAAAGCTCACCACCGTTGGTCGCAATGACCCGTTGGTACCAGGCAAAAGATTTTTTGCGGCTGCGCGCCAGCGTGCCGTTGCCTTCGTTATCTTTATCCACGTAGATAAAGCCGTAGCGCTTTTTCATTTCGCCCGTGCCGGCGGACACCAGGTCAATACAGCCCCACGGGGTGTAGCCCATCAGATCCACGCCATCCTCTACCACCGCTTTTTTCATTTCGGCAATGTGTGCAGAGAGATAGTCGATACGGTACTGGTCGTTTACGGTGCCGTCGCTCTCCAGCACGTCAATCGCGCCAAAACCGTTTTCAACGATAAACAGCGGCAGCTGATAGTGGTCGTAGAACCAGTTCAGCGAGTAGCGCAGGCCTACCGGGTCAATCTGCCAGCCCCAGTCGGACTTCTGCACGTACGGGTTAGAGACCAGGCTGGTCGTTTCGTCATAGTCGAGCTGCGGGTTGTCTTCGGTCGCCTTGGTGGCAAACGACATATAGTAGCTAAAGCCGATGTAGTCGACGCAGCCCTGCGTCAGCGCCTGGCGGTCTTCCTCAGTGATATCCAGCGCAAAGCCGCGGCGCTCGAAGTAGTTCAGCAGATGCTGCGGATATTTACCGCGCACGTGGACGTCGGTGAACCAGTAGCGACGGTGCATGGCGTTCATTGCCATCATCATATCGTTCGGCGCGCAGGTCAGCGGGTAAATCGGGCACATCGCGATCATGCAGCCAATATGCAACGCCGGGTTAATTTCGCGCGCTGCTTTTACCGCTAGCGCACTCGCTACCAGCTCGTAGTGCGCCGCCTGATACATCACCGGCTCGCGGTCCTCGCCCGGTTGGTATTTCAGCCCGGAGTTAGTGAACGGCGCGAAATCTTCGTGGAAGTTTGCCTGGTTATTAATTTCGTTGAACGTCATCCAGTACTTCACTTTGTGCTGGTAACGGGTAAAGACCACTTTGGCAAAGCGAACGAAGAATTCAATCAGCTTACGGTTGCGCCAGCCACCGTATTCGGTCACGAGGTGATACGGCATCTCGAAGTGCGACAAGGTGATAACCGGCTCGATGCCGAGCTTCAGGCACTCATCGAACAGATCGTCGTAAAATTGCAGGCCGGCTTCGTTCGGCGTCAGCTCGTCGCCGTTGGGGAAAATACGCGTCCAGGCAATGGAAGTACGGAAGCATTTGTAGCCCATTTCGGCAAACAGCTGCAGATCCTCTTTATAGCGATGGTAGAAATCGATAGCGTCGTGATTCGGGTAGTTTTTTCCCGGCAGTACGCCGTCGGTAATTTCGCGTGGCACGCCGTGCGCGCCGGCGGTCATCACATCCGCGACGCTGATGCCCTTACCGCCCTCTTTCCAGCCGCCTTCGAGTTGATGTGCCGCTACCGCGCCGCCCCAGAGAAACCCAGCTTTAAATCCAGACATATCTTTCCCTCGTTAATCAGTAAGTTGTCGCTGCGAATGCTGCTGATTGAAATGGTAAACCGCGCCTATCAGCCCGGCGTCGTTGCCGTGGCTGACGGTATCGATGTTGTCGGCAATGCCAAACCAGGCCAGGTGCTCGCGCATCAGCGCCAGAAAACCCGGGCGCTCCACAATGCCGCCGCCGATAAGAATCGTCTGTGGGTCAAACAGATTGACCAGGTTATAGAGCCCCGTTCCGAGATCGTTGAAAAACTCGGCGACCAGGCGCTGACACACGGCGTCACCGGCGTCGAAGCGGTCAAAAATGTCTTCGCCGGTCACCGCCTCCAGCGCCAGGCCAAGGTGCTGCGCATAGCGATGACGAAGCACGCGCAGGGTGCAGTTTTCATTCATCGAGTAGCGGCGAACATCGCGAGCGCCGGGACGCGACGTTTGCATATAGCCAAATTCACCGGCACGAAAGCGCGCGCCGTGCACCAGTTGGTTGTTACAGAAAATGGCCCCGCCGATGCCGGTACCGATGGTCATCACCAGGAAATCGGAAAGCTCAGCCCCTTTTCCCTTCCAGCGTTCAGCCAGCAGCACGCAGTTCGCGTCGTTCTCAATGGCCACGGGCAGCCCGGAGCGTTCCTCCAGCCAGTCTTTGATGGCAAAGCGATCGAAGCGACGAATAGCGCCGCCCATTTCGATATAGCCGGTATGGGGGTTAACGTAGCCCGGCGCGCTGATGGCGATGCCTTCACACTCGGGGTGAGCGGCAATCCAACCTTCCATTGCCGCGAGGATCTGTTCACCGTCGCTGTTGCTGATTGGCTGTTTGCCTTTTTTTAGCAGTTCACCGCTGGCGGTGACCACCCCCATTTTTAACGCCGTACCCCCAATATCAAAAGCAGCAATGTTCATTCCATTCAGTCCCTTCTGGCCATTTTGCTTCGGTTTCCCCCACGGACGCCACAAAAACAGAAACCGGTTTCAGTCACATGATGTGGATTCCGCGTGGCGGATGCAAGGACAAGGCTGTACCCGGTTTCATTTTCGTGAGCAGTATCATATTTGACCGATTTTATCTGCCAAAGTCGGTAAAACCGAGGCACAAAAAATTGGGTGCAGAATAGGCTCGCAAACGTTTGCCTGGACTGATAGAATTGCGCCGATTTTTCTTGCTATCGCAATTGCGTGGAGACTTGCAGTGACCGACAAAACCTCTCTCAGCTATAAAGATGCCGGTGTTGATATTGACGCAGGAAACGCTCTGGTTGACCGTATCAAAGGGGTGGTGAAGAAAACGCGCCGCCCGGAAGTGATGGGTGGGCTAGGCGGTTTTGGCGCCCTGTGCGCGCTGCCGCAAAAATATCGTGAACCGGTGCTGGTTTCCGGCACTGACGGCGTTGGCACGAAGTTACGTTTAGCGATGGATCTGAAGCGTCATGACACCATCGGCATCGACCTGGTCGCCATGTGCGTGAACGACCTGGTCGTTCAAGGCGCTGAGCCGCTGTTCTTCCTCGACTACTACGCGACCGGTAAACTGGACGTTGATACCGCGGCGAGCGTCATCAACGGCATCGCCGAGGGCTGCCTGCAGTCAGGCTGTGCGCTGGTGGGCGGTGAAACCGCCGAGATGCCGGGCATGTACCACGGCGAAGATTACGATGTGGCCGGTTTCTGCGTCGGCGTAGTCGAAAAATCCGAAATTATCGACGGTAGCAAAGTGGCCGACGGCGACGTGCTGATTGCGCTGGGCTCCAGCGGCCCGCACTCTAACGGCTATTCGCTGGTGCGCAAGATTATTGAAGTGAGCGGCTGCAACCCGGACGACACCCAGCTTGAAGGCAAAACGCTGGCCGACCATCTGCTGGCCCCGACCCGTATTTACGTGAAGTCCGTTCTCGAACTGATTGCCAGCGTTGACGTCCACGCGATTGCTCACCTGACCGGCGGCGGCTTCTGGGAGAACATTCCACGCGTTCTGCCGGACAACACGCAGGCCGTGATTGACGAATCCTCCTGGCAATGGCCAGCGGTGTTCAACTGGCTGCAGGATGCCGGTAACGTCAGTCGTCATGAGATGTACCGCACCTTTAACTGCGGCGTTGGCATGGTCATCGCTCTGGCTGCCGATCAGGCGGACAAAGCCATCGCGCTGATGAACGAAAAAGGTGAAAACGCGTGGAAAATCGGCTATATCAAAGCCACAGATTCCGAACAGCGTGTGGTCATTGAGTAAATGAAAAATATCGTGGTGCTGATTTCCGGCAACGGCAGCAACTTACAGGCCATCATTGATGCCTGTGAGCAGAAAAGGATTCATGGCACCATTCGGGCGGTGTTCAGCAACAAGGCCGACGCTTTTGGCCTTGAGCGGGCACGTGAAGCGGGGATCCCGCAGCACGCGCTGGCCGCCAGTCAGTTTGCCAGCCGCGAAGCCTTTGACCGTGAGCTGATGCACGAAATTGACGCCTACGCGCCCGACGTGGTGGTGCTAGCAGGCTACATGCGTATCCTGAGCGCCGACTTCGTTCAGCACTATCAGGGACGGCTGCTTAACATTCACCCTTCCCTGCTGCCGAAATACCCGGGCCTGAATACTCATCGTCAGGCGCTGGAAAACGGCGATGCGGAGCACGGCACCTCGGTACACTTCGTCACCGAAGAGCTTGACGGTGGGCCGGTTATTTTGCAGGCCAAAGTGCCGGTTTTCGACGGCGACGACGAAGCGGAAATCACCTCACGCGTACAGGTTCAGGAACACGCCATCTACCCGATGGTGGTCGGCTGGTTCCTCGATGGCCGCCTGAAAATGCATGACAATCACGCCTGGCTCGACAATGTAAAGCTGCCGCCAGCCGGTTATGCGGCGGAATAAATTCCGTCACGATAGGCCTGATAAGCAGAGCGCCATCAGGCAAGCCGCGAGCACATTGCCGGATGGTGGCGTAAACGTCTTATCCAGCCGACATGGATGACCAAAGAGGGCCTTTATGGCCCTCTTTTTTATGCCCTTCTCCCGCGGAGTCAGTATGCGGAACGGGATAAAAATGCTTACATATCAAAACAGATATGAATATTTTGTTAGGTGAAATAGGATAACTGTCATACTGAGATGACACAGTTGGACATCGCCCGGCAAAGCTAGCAATATAAACAGCAAGACGACTTTGCCGCGTCCCGTGAATTAACCGGAGTGTGAGTAGTAATGGGTCAGGAAAAACTGTACATCGAAAAAGAACTGAGCTGGTTGTCCTTCAACGAGCGCGTCCTTCAGGAAGCGGCAGATAAAAGTAACCCGCTGATTGAGCGCATGCGTTTTCTGGGGATCTACTCCAACAACCTCGACGAATTCTATAAGGTTCGCTTTGCCGAGCTGAAGCGCCGCATCATCATTAGCGAAGAACAGGGTACGACCACGCATTCCCGCCATCTGCTGAGCAAAATCCAGGCCCGGGTGCTGAAGGCCGATCAGGAGTTCGACGGTCTGTACAACGAGCTGCTGCTGGAAATGGCGCGCAACCAAATCTTCCTGATTAACGAACGCCAGCTGTCCGTCAACCAACAGAGCTGGCTGCGCCATTACTTCAAACAGCACCTGCGCCAGCACATCACGCCCATTCTGCTGAACCGCGAAACCGACCTGGTGCAGTTCCTTAAAGATGACTACACCTACCTGGCGGTCGAAATCATTCGCGGCGACGAAATCAACTACGCGCTGCTGGAAATTCCGTCGGACAAAGTTCCACGCTTTGTTAATCTGCCGCCGGAAACCCCACGCCGCCGTAAGCCGATGATCCTGCTGGATAACATTCTGCGCTACTGCCTGGACGATATCTTTAAGGGCTTCTTCGACTACGATGCCCTCAACGCCTACTCCATGAAAATGACCCGTGACGCCGAGTACGACCTGGTGCACGAGATGGAGTCGAGCCTGATGGAGCTCATGTCCTCGAGCCTCAAGCAGCGTCTGACCGCCGAGCCGGTGCGCTTTGTTTATCAGCGTGATATGCCGGACGCCATGGTCGAAATGCTGCGTAAAAAGCTGACGATCTCCCGCTACGATTCCATCGTGCCGGGCGGCCGCTATCATAACTTTAAAGATTTTATCGGCTTCCCGAACGTCGGCAAAGCTAACCTCGTCAACAAGCCGCTGCCGCGCCTGCGTCACGTCTGGTTCGATAAATTCCGCAACGGCTTTGACGCTATCCGCGAGCGCGACGTGCTGCTGTACTATCCGTACCACACGTTCGAGCACGTACTGGAGCTGCTGCGTCAGGCCTCGTTCGACCCCAACGTACTGGCGATTAAAATCAACATCTACCGCGTGGCCAAAGACTCGCGCATTATTGATGCCATGATCCACGCCGCGCACAACGGTAAGAAAGTCACGGTGGTGGTTGAGCTACAGGCTCGCTTCGACGAAGAAGCCAACATCCACTGGGCGAAACGCCTCACCGAAGCGGGCGTGCACGTTATTTTCTCCGCGCCGGGGCTGAAAATTCACGCCAAACTGTTCCTTGTATCACGTAAAGAAGGTGACGACGTGGTGCGCTACGCCCACATCGGCACCGGTAACTTTAACGAAAAAACTGCGCGTATTTATACCGACTACTCGCTGTTGACCGCCGACGCGCGCATCACCAACGAAGTCCGCCGGGTGTTTAACTTTATCGAGAACCCGTATCGCCCAGTCAACTTCGACTATCTGCTGGTGTCGCCGCAGAACTCGCGTCGTCTGCTGTACGAGATGATCGATCGCGAAATTGCCAACGCCCAGAACGGCATGGCGGCCGGGATCACCCTTAAGCTTAACAACCTGGTAGATAAAGGGCTGGTCGATCGCCTGTATGCCGCCTCCAGCACCGGCGTCCAGGTGAACCTGCTGATCCGCGGGATGTGCTCGTTAATTCCCGAACTGGAAGGGATCAGCGAAAATATTCGCGTTATCAGCATTGTCGATCGCTTCCTTGAGCACGATCGCGTCTATATTTTTGAGAACGGCGGCGATAAACGCGTTTATCTCTCTTCCGCTGACTGGATGACCCGTAACATCGACTACCGTATCGAAGTGGCGACGCCGCTGCTCGACCCGCGTCTGAAGCAACGGATCCTCGATATTATTGATATTCTGTTTAGCGACACGGTAAAGGCCCGCTTTATCGATAAAGAACTGAGTAATCGCTATGTTCCGCGCGGCAACCGACGCAAGGTCCGCGCGCAGCAGGCGATTTACGATTACCTCAAATCACTTGAACAACCTGACTAACCTATGCCAATAACAAGCAAAGCACCCCGGCCGCAGGAGTTTGCGGCGGTTGATCTTGGTTCAAACAGTTTTCACATGGTCATCGCGCGCGTGGTCGACGGCGCGATGCAGATCATCGGCCGTCTGAAGCAGCGCGTCCATCTGGCCGATGGTCTGAATGAAAACAACATGCTGAGCGAAGAGGCCATGGAACGCGGGCTGAGCTGCCTGTCGCTGTTCGCCGAGCGCCTGCAGGGCTTCTCCCCGTCCAGCGTGTGTATCGTGGGCACGCACTCGTTACGTCAGGCCGCTAACGCCACCGAGTTCCTCAAGCGGGCGGAAAAAGTTATCCCGTATCCCATCGAGATTATTTCCGGGAACGAAGAAGCGCGTCTGATTTTCATGGGCGTCGAGCACACACAGCCGGAAAAAGGCCGTAAGCTGGTGATTGATATCGGCGGCGGGTCAACCGAACTGGTCATTGGCGAAGATTTCGAGCCTAAGCTGGTAGAAAGCCGCCGCATGGGCTGCGTCAGCTTCGGCCAACAGTTCTTCCTTGCCGGTACCATTAACCGCGAAAACTTCCAGCGCGCACGCCTGGCGGCGGTGCAGAAGCTGGAAACCCTGGCATGGCAATACCGTATTCAAGGCTGGAGCGTCGCGATGGGCGCCTCCGGCACCATTAAGGCCGCGCATGAAGTGCTGGTTGAGATGGGCGAAAAAGACGGGTTTATCACCCCGGAGCGCCTGGAAAGGCTGGTCGAAGAGGTGCTGAAGTTCAAAAACTTCAGCAGCCTGAGCCTGCCGGGGCTGTCCGAAGAGCGTAAAGGCGTCTTCGTGCCGGGCCTGGCGATTCTCTGCGGCGTCTTCGACGCGCTGGCGATAAAAGAGCTGCGTTTATCCGACGGTGCGCTGCGCGAAGGCGTGCTGTACGAAATGGAAGGCCGCTTTCGCCACCAGGACGTGCGTAGCCGCACCGCCCAAAGCCTGGCGAACCAATACAACATCGATCGCGAGCAGGCCCAGCGGGTGCTGGAAACCACCATGCAAATGTACGACCAGTGGCTGGAACAGAACCCCAAGCTGGGCAATCCGCAGCTCAATGCGCTACTGAAGTGGGCTTCCATGCTGCATGAAGTGGGGCTGAATATTAACCACAGCGGCATGCACCGCCATTCGGCCTATATTCTGCAAAACAGTGACTTACCCGGTTTTAATCAGGAACAGCAGTACCTGATGGCGACGCTGGTGCGCTTCCACCGCAAAGCGATTAAGCTCGACGAGCTGCCGCGCTTTACGCTGTTTAAGAAGAAACAGTTCTTGCCGATGATCCAGCTGCTGCGCCTGGGCGTGCTGCTAAACAACCAGCGTCAGGCGACAACGACGCCGCCAACGCTGAAGCTCACGACCGAAGCGAACCACTGGACGCTGTGCTTCCCGTATGACTGGTTTACCCACAACGCGCTGGTCCTGCTCGATCTGGAAAAAGAGCAGGAATACTGGGAAAGCGTTACCGGCTGGCTGTTAAAAATCACCGAGGAGCGAGCCCCCGACGAAACTGTCGCGGCTTGATTCCACGTTTTCGCTTGTCTTCACTGCCGCCAGCTCCTCCAGGGGAGCTGGCTTGCCAATGCTGTACCCCTGCAGATAATCAATGCCCAGCGCAATCGCCGCCTGATGAATAGCGTCGTTTTCCACGTACTCAGCGACTACGCGCATTTTCTTCATCCGCGCCAGATGGCAAATTGACGACACAATCTGGTAGTCCAGACTGCTGGTCGCAATATTGCGAATAAAGCTGCCGTCAATTTTGAGAATATCGGCGCTGATGTGCTTAAGCCGCGCGTAGCTGGCATAGCCCGTACCAAAGTCATCGATCGCCACCCGACAGCCCAGCTCCCGCAGTTCGCTCAGCGTGCGCCGCGCCTGCTCAACGTTGACCAACGAATGGCTTTCGGTGATCTCAAACACCAGCTGCCACGCCTCAATACCGTGCTGTTCCAACAGTTCGGCAACCCGTCGGGCAAACCCCAGCCCGCTCGCCGTGGAGGGCGCAAGATTCAGTGCCAGACGCATCCCCGGGTGACTTTCGCGGTGGCTGGCCATAAAGCGCAGCGTATTCTCCAGCACCCACAGATCGATACGCGACACCATACCAAACTCATGCGCCACCGGCAGGAACAGCGTCGGCGAAATCAGTTCGTCATCGTCCCCCAGCATACGCAGCAGCACTTCGTGATAGTCATCGCCGCGGATGCCGACAATCGGCTGCGCCATCAGGCGAAAGCGATCGTTCTCCAGCGCTTGCTGGACGCGGACCATCATCGCGATTTTATCTTTTAGCTCCTGCTGCAGATGCTGCGCTCCGCGACGCTGAAGGTTTTCCGCACGATCGGTCACCAGCGACAGTTCAGCCACCGTATTCAGTTCTCCCAGCATCAACGAAAGATGCGCCACCGGCGATTGAATGTAGCAGTAGCTGACGCCGATCTGCGGCTGTAACGGCATCCCGTTCCAGCTGTAGCGGAACAGCTTGAGGTGCGCATAGAGATCGTCAATACGCTCTTTGTAAGACTCCGTATGCAGAAGCACCGCCAGCTCACTGCCGTTCAGCTGGTACACACCTTCGCCCGGGCGCAGCACTTCGCTCAGGTACTCCGCCAGGTTTTGTTTGTAGTTGATGCGCAGCATAATGCCGTAATGCCGCGTTAGCATCTCGAGATCCGGCATACGCAGGAAACAGAGCACCGACCACGGCGTGTGACTAATCGCCCGGCTCAGGGCCCGCATATTGGGCAGATTAACCACCGGGTCGATAAAGGCCATCCGTCGTACCCGCTCGTGAATCGCGCGCTGGCGGCTTGAGAGCATCGCCATGTAGGCAATAATAAACGAGAACACCAGGAAGCTGGACGAGGTGATCGCCAGCTGAACGCTGTAGCCCGCGCTGCGCGGCACATAGTGGTAGTGATAGTGAATGGCCACAATCAGCATAATGGTCCAGACCACCGAAATAAAACGGTAGCCAAAACGCATGGAGCCCCAGAGCATGATCGGCAGCAGCAACGAGAGCGTGTAGTTTGTGCTGAAAATGGTGCTGGCGTTGTCCAGCGGTATCATCAGCATGGAAAAAATCCACACAACCGCGCCGCACCATACCGCCATTTCCGGCCACGTGACTTTAGGGTCGAAATCGCGGCGAACCTGAGAAATAAAGCTCCGAAGATAATAAGGGTTACGAATAAGCCTAATCAGCAAATAGCAGAGCGGCACGCCGGTCAAATAGCCCACCAGCAGCGCCTGGTAGTTGATCAGGTTACGCTGCGTAAGCGGTGAGGTCCACTGAGCATCGCTAAGGCTCGGATAGACGCCGATATACAATGTGAACTGTATCAGGAACATAAACAGCGTCGAGGGGACAAACATCTGCCAGAACAGCCGGTGTGCCATTAGCTGCATGTCGCCGTGCGACACCATCTTCCGCCCGCTGTGGAAATAATGGTAACCGCCCCAAGCAATCAGCGTGGGAATCAGAAACTGCAGCGTCAGGCCAATCTCTTCGACAATGTGCAGGTCGCGCGTTAAATACAGCCCCACGCCAGCGATGATACCCGGCAGCGCGCGCCAGCCAAAAAACAGCATCATGCACAACAGAAATGGCAACGGCAGATAATAAAGGTAGGTTTTTCCGCCACCAACATAAGTATACGTATTAGCAAATTTAATTATTGGCAATATCACCAGCGGCAAAATCAGCGGCAGACACCACCAACAATCGCGATATTGCTTATATATTTTACAGAAATTCATAGATGCTCTATAGATACCCCAAATCCAGCTGGGTATTTTCAGACAGGCATCCAACCTGGCTTAAAAAATCCACGAATTGAGATAATTCGCGGGTACGGCGAAGATTCTAGTTGTCGATAGCGAATGCAGCTTGATGTGAATCAAGAAACCGCGTACATGGAAACATTAAATCACGCTTTCTTGGCGCTAATCAGATTCTTAATTTGTTTTTGTGAATACGTATAATATCTTATATAACATTAATTAATGTTTTGCCTGACGGTTTTTTACATATTCCGCAATTGACCCCTGCGCTACTCTGTGCCTTAATGTAACCATCGCCCGTCTATGGGTATGACTAAAGGACCCCTTTGTGAGCCAGGTTACCAGCCTACGAAAACGACACCGATTTAACAGTCGAATGACCCGGATCGTGCTGCTTATCAGTTTTATCTTCTTCTTCGGACGCTTCGTCTACTCTTCCATCGGTGCGTGGCATCACCACCAGGACAAAAAAGAATCCCAGCAGAGCAGCCTTTCGCAGCCGACGCCTGCGGCCCAGAACGACGATCGTTAACCGCCCGTAAGATTCCTTAGCGGATGGCTAAGCCATCGCATTTAACCATCCGCTAAGGGATCTGCACAGTCCTTCGCCCTACGCTGTTTCGCTGCTTATCTCGTTGTGTGCATCATCGTTCGCCCCAGAATGTTTTTTTCTGTTAAGGGTACTTTACTTTTACACATTTGATAAATCAGCAAAAAATGTCAAGTCCATAAATCCGACACAATTAATATCCTACGTGAATATAAATAATTAAATACATCCATCATTTATCTATATTCAGAATATATTTTCTTGCGTGACTTTTTTATAAAGAGACTATCACCCTGCTTTTCATTATGTTTAAACCCGTATCCAAAGAGAAGCCGAATCGGTGAAAAAAGTTATTTTAGGTAGCCGGAAAGTTGCCGTAAAAGAAAATCATTCCGCTCTGCGGATATTACGTCTCGCTTTGCAATAAACGCATTACCTCGACAATCCCCTTGCTGAGAAGCTTATCCTGACGCATCACGATAGCCAGCTGCCGGTGCAACAACGGTGCAAGTGAGCACACGTACAGACCTTCGCGATCGCGGGGCTTATCGACCGCCATACGGGGAATAATGCTGTAGCCGAGACCCGCCACCACCATTCGCTTAATGGCTTCAATGCTGCCAAGCTGCATTACAGGCCGCACCTCGACGCCCGCAAGCCGGAACCAGCCGTCAATCAAATCACGCGTTCCGCTGCCCGCTTCAAAGGCAATCAACGGCAGCGCCCGCAGCACCTCGGGCGTCGCCTCTGCCAGCGGCGCCTGCGAGGAGGCGGCCATAATCAGCACGAATTCCTCACGCTGCGCAGGCATCACCTCCAGACTCCGGCCACCAGCGGGAAGCGTCACCAGCCCGATATCAAGCCGGTTTTCGTCAATTGCGCGCACGATATCCGGCGTATTACCGGTGGTCACTCTCACCGTCAGCTGCGGATAGCGAGCGCGCAGCTGCTGCAACAACGGTGGCAGCAGATGAATACACGCGGTGGCACCGGTGCCCAATGAAACCTCGCCATTTACGCTGTCGCTGCATTCATTAACCGACAGAAGCGCCTCGTTCACCGCGTGTTCAATCCGTTCGCCGTGTTTTAACAGCGCCATCCCCGCCGCCGTCGGCTTGATGCCGCGCCCGGTTCGCTCAATCAGCCTGGCCTGTAAAAACTGTTCAAGCTGGCGCACCTGTAAACTCACCGCGGGCTGCGAAAGCCCCAGCAGGTCGGCAGCGGCAGAAAAGCTACCGCGCTGCACCACCAGACGGAAGGTAGCCAGATTTCCCAGATTCAGCGTCGTCATGCAAAGTTTCTCTTATCAGGGTCATAAACAAAGGGCTCTGCCTGCACAATAGCGCGCGCGTTATGCTGCCAGCAACAGCATCACTCACGAGAAGATAATGAAAACACCTGCCGCACCGTTCTCCGTTACCCTCGCCGCCGGCGTCAATCAGATGATCAACTGGGGAATCTCATTTTATATGCCGGGTACCTTTGCCCGGGCTATTGCTCAGGACACCGGCTGGCCGCCCACGCATATCTACGGCGGGCTCACGCTGGCGATGCTCACGATGGCGCTATTCTCGCCGTGGGTTGCCCGCCTGCTGGCCTATTTTGGCGGCCAGCGCGTGGTGATGGGCGGTACGCTGCTGATTGCCGTGGGCTGCCTGACGATGTCTGTCGTGCATAGCCTGGCCGGCTGGTATTGCGTCTGGTTTATTTCCGGCATCGGGATGCGTCTGGCGCTCTATGACGGCCTGTTCGCCGCACTGGTGAATCTTTACGGCCATCGGGCCAGGCCAACCATCTCTCGCGTAACGCTCGCGGGCGGGCTGGCCTCGGCGCTGTTCTGGCCGCTGGGCAGCGCACTGTTAATTCTGACCGACTGGCGCCATGCGCTGCTGGTTTATAGCCTGCTGGGGCTCATCAGCGCCCTGCTGCTGTGGCGAATGCCAAACCAAACGCTACCGAAGACGCCCGCGCGACAATCCGCATCAATTTCTTCTCAGGACCGGCGAATGGGCCTGCTGTATGCCGTATTGATTGCGCTGGTGACCTTTATTTCCAACGGCACCTCAACCCATCTGCCGGAGTTTATTGCGAGCCACGGTCTTCCCATCACCGTGGGCATACTGTGGGGAATCGGGCAGACCGGCGCACGCTTTCTGGAAGTCGCCTCAGGGTCGGCGCTTACGCCAATCAAACTGACGCTGCTCACCACGCTATTTATCCCGCTGTGCTTTGCCCTCGGTATCAGCAGCACGCATATTGCCTGGGCCGCGGGGGGGTTTATCTTTGGCTATGGGGCGATCAACGGCCTGACCACGGTGTTTAAGGCCACGCTGCCACTTCAGCTTTTCGCCGCCGAAGATTATGCCCGACGCACCGGTGTCCTGCTGATTCCTGCCCAACTGCTGGCCGCCATCTCGCCCTTTGCCTACGCCTGGCTGAACCAGACGATTGGGATTCGCGGCAGCCTTCACGTTTCCACCGTGCTGGCGCTGGTTGTCTTCGCGCTGGCGGTGACCATTGCGCTGTGCCAGACTGCTCACAGCACAAAAACGTGTGATAAATCACCCTATTCCTGATGACCTTTAGCGGGCTGCAAATTGCATAAGAAGAGATGGGTGAGATCTTAGCGGAGTGTCCTTGACCACCGCACAGTCCTCAATATAGATAAGAATCTATGCCTTAAAATTGAACAGAAGGACGGAAGTTATGCTTGAAATTGAATATCGTGAATGGCTAGAGGCCAGAGGAGCCCAAGCGTTATCTGCCCGAAATACTCGAGTTTACGCGATAAAAACGATTGAGAAAAACCTTGCGGCATTAGGTTCCCCATACAACGACCTCAATGAGGCCTATAAAGCGGATGGTTTTGCTCAATTACGTGAACGCATCAAGCAAATTCGTAACAATGCAAAAAACGGTGGCTATGAATATCGCATCTTAATGCCTGAATCAAAAAACCCGCTCAACAGATTAGTCAGTTGGAATAGCTGGCTGGGGCAATACGGTCGATTCCTTAGTGGTGATATTTCCCAAACCGATCGAATATGGGACTATGTCCGTCATCACTACATAGCACCTGCGCGTGAACGCGGTGAGAAGTCTGTGGTAATGGCCACTGATGCTCTCAATAGTGAAATGAATATGAGTATGAGCTGGACAGATATCTGCGAGACATTGGCAAACAGCGAATTCCAGGAGCTAGCGAATGTGCCCGCCCCGCTAATGGATGAAGCCGCAAAAAAAATAACATTTATACTCATGGAAGGAGAGGAAACCGTGTCCCAGGAACCATCAAATCCAACAAACCTCATTCTTTATGGCCCACCGGGTACAGGGAAAACCTATAATACAGCCCGCGAAGCCGTAGCACTTTGCGATGGGACGGCCGACTATCCGTTGACGCCAGAGGGACGAGAGGAATTAATGGACCGCTACAACGAATTGATGGCTGAAAAGCGCATCAGTTTCGTCACCTTCCATCAAAGCTATGATTATGAAACTTTCGTCGAAGGGCTTCGCCCCGAAACTGATGGCGATGAAACCTTATCAACGGGATTTCGACTTGTTCCCGTTCCAGGCATATTCCGGGAAATTTGTGCCCTTGCCGATCAGGCCCGAACCCGAAAGCGCCCCCTTCAACATACATCGGAATTTGATCTAAAAGGTCGTCATTTTTGGAAAATGGCGCAAGGTACGATTGGCTCCGAAGACGATGTCTATGAGGATGCGCAGGCAAATGGCTACATTGCTCTCGGCTGGGGAGGCGCAATAGACTGGAGCGCAGAGAAATTTTCATCCTTCGACGCGATAAAAGATGAATGGCTCAAACAAAATCCAGGCAATCAAACGCCAAGTAACTGGACGCAAACTTACCCCTTCCGTAGCGAAATGAAAGTCGGTGACATTGTCATCGTGCCATATGGAAATACAGCTTTTCGGGCTATCGCTGAAGTGACTGGTGATTATTACTTCGTTCCTTCAGCCGAAGGCTACTATGCGCATCGCCGTCGTGTCCGCTGGCTTTTGACACTCAACGATCCGCTTCCCCTCGACACCATTGTCGAAGGCAAATTTACCATGCGGACGCTGTATTCATTGCCAGCCAGAAGGGTGAACATTGCAGGCTTAAGCAGATTGATCAACGTCAATGAAGAACCCGAGTATAAATCGATCGAGCCAGTAAAGCCGGAGCAGTTTGTCCTGATTATAGATGAAATTAACCGAGCAAATATCTCAAAGGTATTTGGTGAATTAATTACGCTATTGGAACCAGACAAGCGTCTTGGCATGACCAACGCGCTCACCGTAACCCTGCCCTATTCGAAAAAGAAAGACTTTGGTATCCCCGCTAATCTGCATATTATTGGCACAATGAACACCGCCGATCGGTCAATCGCTTTACTCGATACCGCTCTCAGACGCCGATTCAATTTTCGCGAAATGGCTCCCGAAGCAGACCTCCTGGGCGTGGTAGAAAACATCAATCTGCGCGCCGTTCTAACAACAATTAATCGTCGAATCGAATATCTGGTAGATCGTGAACATCGTATAGGCCATGCATTCTTTATGCATTGTAAAACCAAGTTTCAGATTGAAGAAGTCATGCGCAATAAAGTCATACCTCTTTTGCAAGAGTATTTCTTTGACGATTGGAGCCGGATATCAACAGTACTCGGCGATGGATTTATTCAAAATGAATCCATCACACCACCGCCAGGAATTGATGGTGAGAAAATGCTTAGTTGGTCGGTACGTCCGACATTTAAGGAAAATGCCTTTAAGCAACTAGAGGGTCATGCCCAACCGATATCTGACCAGGATTCATTAATGGCGAATGGCAAAGAATAATGACGCACTTGACCGTCCATGAATGGGGCAGCGTTTCTGTTGGTACGCAGGATGAAGGAGAATGCCATACTTTTACTCGCGCTCAGGCCAATCTCCTGCTCGCAGTCGCGCGCGCGCATCCTTTAGCGAATAAGCATGGCACCAACATATTAATCGATCGGCATAGCAAAATTTTTGCAGGCCAGATGGTGGGCGTGATTGCCGCGCCGGGATGCAGCCTGGAGATTTTACCCAAGATAGATAACGAGGCTAACGAATCGGACACCGCAATTCGAAGCCGCCTTATTCGCATGCTCGACGTGGCCCTCGGGCTTAAACTTGGGCACGGGCAAGTTGCAACGATGGCGCGGCAAAACAGTACCCTACTCGATATCCTTATACGTCTGTTCGCCGATCGATTATTAACAGAAGTTAAGCGTGGGCTACCGCACGCTTATATGGCACAAGAAGACGACCTGTCCGCACTGAAGGGGCGGCTCAACGTCACCCGACAATTTACCACTCTTTCCGTGCGGCCTGACCGACTTGCTTGCCGCTACGACACGCTGTCAGCAGATACTGCGCTACTTCGTATTATGAAATCGTGCGTCATCATGCTGCGCAGTTATGCTCACGCAACCGAAACTATCCGTCGACTGAATGAACTACATTATCTGTTTGCAGATATCAGTGATGTATCGCTTAGCCAACTCCCCTGGTCACAGGTCAACATCGACAGGACCAACCGGCGTTGGGGAACGCTTTACGAATTTGCACGCTTATTCCTGAATCGTAGTTGGCAGGCTACTCACCACGACAGACGCGCGCAAACCGGGTTCACGCTACTTTTCCCGATGAACGATCTGTTTGAAAGCTATGTGGCAGCACTCGCCAGGAAGGCTATCCACGGTCGTGACTGGACGCTCTACGCTCAAGGCGGTCGCTTGTTTTGCCTGACTGAAGAGAAAGAAGATGGCAAGGCCTGTTTTCAGACTAAACCCGATCTTCTCATCAAACAAAGCAATAAAAATAGGGTGATCATCGATACGAAATGGAAATGTATCAGGAGCAATATTGACGATCCTAAAAGCGGTGTCTTACAAGCTGATGTCTATCAGATGATGGCTTATGGCCAGATATATGATTGTGCGGAACTTATACTCCTCTACCCCCACCATAATCGGTTGGGCAACCACGAGTTAACGGCCGGCTATAGAATTTTGGCCGGAGAGAAGCGCTTAACGGTTGCAAGCGTTGAACTCGCGCATGATGAAAATACGATTATCAAGCGGTTGTACGATTTAATTTCGGCGGCGTTTTTAAACTGAACGGGTTATCAGGCCATGGTCAGACGTTTAAACAGCAGCTGCTCTTTTGAGAAGACGCGCCTTTCGGCTTTATCCTTCGCTGACAGAGTAATCAACTTCAGCAAAGCAATGGCGTTTTCCCGCTCCTGCTGCTGATCATAAGACTCTATGATATAAGCAGGCACACCATTTTGTGTCACCAGGATGGGTTCTGACAGATCAAGCGTTGCTGCGTTTTTTTAACGTAGCTGATTGTCTCGATTTTCATAATGGGTCCGCCGAATGTCATGCATCGGTTTTAATAGAGACTATATTTAGAACACCAACAAAGATTCACACAACTCCACGTTTCCGGGAAAGCAGATAAATAAAAACCCTCTGTAAAAACAGAGGGTTTAATTTACGTTTACCTGTGCCTGAAAACTCAGGAAGGGTTATCAGCTTATTCCCACTCAATCGTCGCTGGCGGCTTACCGCTGATGTCATACACCACGCGGGAAATGCCGTTCACTTCGTTGATGATACGGTTAGACACCCGGCCTAAGAAGTCATACGGCAGGTGTGCCCAGTGCGCGGTCATAAAGTCGATGGTTTCTACCGCACGCAGGGAAACAACCCAGTCGTATTTGCGGCCATCGCCCATGACGCCAACGGAACGGACCGGCAGGAATACGGTGAACGCCTGGCTGACTTTGTTGTACAGGTCGGCTTTGTGCAGTTCTTCGATGAAGATAGCATCCGCGCGACGCAACAGGTCGCAGTACTCTTTCTTCACTTCGCCCAGCACGCGAACGCCGAGACCCGGCCCCGGGAACGGGTGACGGTACAGCATGTCGTACGGCAGGCCCAGCTCCAGACCAATCTTACGCACTTCGTCTTTGAACAGCTCACGCAGCGGTTCAACCAGACCCATCTTCATCTCTTTCGGCAGGCCGCCGACGTTATGGTGAGATTTGATGACGTGCGCTTTACCGGTAGCGGAAGCGGCAGATTCGATCACGTCAGGGTAGATAGTGCCCTGCGCCAGCCATTTCACGTCTTCCAGCTTCAGCGCTTCTTCGTCGAACACTTCAACGAATACGCGGCCGATGATCTTACGTTTCGCTTCCGGATCGTTCTCGCCTTTCAGCGCATCCAGGAAGCGCTGCTCACCTTCAACGTGAACGATATTCAGGCCGAAGTGGTCACCAAACATATCCATGACCTGCTGTGCTTCGTTCAGGCGCAGCAGACCGTTATCCACGAATACGCAGGTCAGGTTTTTGCCGATCGCACGGTGCAGCAGCATTGCGGTTACGGAGGAATCTACGCCGCCGGACAGGCCGAGGATCACTTTATCGTCGCCAACCTGCTCGCGAATGCGGGCAACGGCATCGTCGATAATTTTAGCCGGGGTCCACAGCGCTTCACACTGGCAGATGTCGCGTACAAAACGCTCCAGCATACGCAGGCCCTGACGGGTATGGGTCACTTCCGGGTGGAACTGCACACCGTAGAAGCGTTTTTCTTCGTGCGCCATAATGGCGAACGGGCAGGTCTCGGTGCTGGCAACGGTGACGAAGCCTTCCGGGATCGCGGTCACTTTGTCGCCGTGGCTCATCCACACGTCGAGCAGCGGTTTACCGTCGGCGGTGAGGGCATCTTCAATACCGCGGATCAGCGCGCTGTCGGTCTGCACTTCAACCTGCGCATAGCCGAACTCACGCTCGGTGGAGCTTTCAACGTGGCCGCCAAGCTGCATCGCCATGGTCTGCATGCCGTAGCACACGCCGAATACCGGAACGCCTGCATTGAACACGTATTCTGGCGCGCGCGGGCTGTTTGCTTCGGTGGTGCTTTCCGGGCCGCCGGAGAGGATGATACCGCTCGGGTTGAACTCACGGATTTGTGCTTCAGTAACATCCCACGCCCACAGTTCACAGTAAACGCCCAGTTCACGTACGCGACGCGCTACCAGCTGGGTGTACTGCGATCCGAAATCGAGAATAAGAATGCGATGTTTATGAATATTGTCTGTCATTTGACGATCATTCCGAGGCAAGTGAAACAAAAACAAAACGCCCGGTTCAGAACCGGGCGCGGAAACTAATCAGGAGCCCAGACGGTAGTTCGGGGACTCTTTGGTGATGGTCACGTCGTGAACGTGGCTTTCCTGGATACCCGCACCGCTGATACGCACGAATTCAGCCTTCGTACGCAGCAGGTCGATGGTACCACAACCGGTCAGACCCATACAGGAGCGCAGGCCGCCCATCTGCTGGTGAATGATCTCTTTCAGGCGGCCTTTATAGGCTACGCGGCCTTCGATACCTTCCGGCACCAGTTTGTCCGCGGCGTTATCGCTCTGGAAGTAACGGTCAGAAGAACCTTTGGACATCGCGCCCAGAGAACCCATACCGCGATAAGACTTATAAGAACGCCCCTGATACAGTTCGATTTCGCCCGGGGATTCTTCGGTACCCGCCAGCATAGAGCCAACCATGACGGCAGCAGCGCCCGCGGCAATCGCTTTCGCGATATCACCGGAGAAACGAATACCGCCGTCGGCGATAACCGGAATACCGGTGCCTTCCAGCGCTTCAACCGCGTCGGAAACGGCAGTGATCTGCGGTACACCGACGCCGGTCACAATACGAGTCGTACAAATGGAACCCGGGCCGATACCGACTTTCACTGCGCTGCAGCCGGCTTCAGCCAGCGCGCGAGCGCCCGCACCGGTCGCCACGTTACCGCCGATAATTTGCAGATCCGGGTATTTCGCACGGGTTTCACGAATGCGCTGCAGCACGCCTTCAGAGTGGCCGTGAGAGGAGTCAATCAGCAGCACGTCAACGCCAGCGGCAACCAGCGCATCAACGCGCTCTTCGTTGCCCGCGCCCGCGCCCACCGCAGCGCCAACGCGCAGACGGCCTTTTTCATCTTTACAGGCGTTCGGTTTACGTTCGGCTTTTTTGAAGTCTTTAACGGTAATCATGCCCAGCAGGTGGAAGCTATCGTCAACCACCAGCGCTTTTTCCACGCGACGTTCGTGCATTTTAGCGAACACCACTTCACGTGATTCACCTTCACGAACGGTAACCAGGCGCTCTTTCGGCGTCATATAAACGCTCACCGGCTGGCTCAGGTCGGTCACGAAGCGCACGTCACGGCCGGTGATGATGCCGACCAGTTCGTTGTCTTCGGTCACAACCGGATAGCCCGCGAAGCCGTTACGCTCGGTCAGCGCTTTAACTTCTTCCAGGGTGGTGGTCGGCAGCACGGTTTGCGGGTCGGTCACGACGCCGGACTCGTGTTTTTTCACGCGGCGAACTTCTTCCGCCTGACGCTCGATGGACATATTTTTGTGGATAAAACCGATGCCGCCTTCCTGTGCCAGGGCAATTGCCAGGCGCGCTTCAGTCACGGTGTCCATTGCCGCAGAGAGCATAGGAATGTTCAGACGAATAGTTTTGGTCAGCTGAGTGCTAAGGTCAGCCGTGTTCGGCAGAACGGTAGAATGAGCGGGAACGAGGAGGACGTCGTCAAACGTCAGGGCTTCTTTTGCGATACGTAGCATGGGCAATATCTCACCTGGGAGGTTATTAAATATTGCCGCGGCATTATACAGAGCGTAAGCGATTGCATCCACACTTTTTTGCATAAAAGGCTTGCACTCACCCGGCAGCAGGTTACTATCGACTGAATAACCTGCTGATTTAGAATTTGATCCCGCTCACATGTTATCTTCTCAAAGCCCCGCAATTTTTACCGTTAGCCGCCTGAATCAGTCGGTGCGCCTGCTGCTCGAACGCGAGATGGGCCAGGTGTGGATAAGCGGCGAGATCTCTAACTTTACCCAGCCCTCTTCCGGCCACTGGTACTTCACTTTAAAAGACGATAACGCCCAGGTACGCTGCGCGATGTTCCGCAACAGCAACCGTCGGGTCACCTTCCGCCCGCAGCACGGGCAGCAGGTACTGGTGCGCGCCAACATTACGCTGTACGAACCGCGCGGCGACTACCAGATTATCGTCGAAAGTATGCAGCCTGCGGGCGAAGGGCTGTTGCAGCAAAAATATGAACAGCTCAAAGCGAAGCTACAGGCCGAAGGCTTGTTCGACCAGCAGTTCAAACAGCCGCTGCCCTCCCCGGCCCACTGCGTCGGGGTCATTACCTCGAAAACCGGCGCGGCGCTGCACGATATTCTCCACGTCCTTAAGCGTCGCGATCCGTCGCTGCCGGTGGTAATTTACCCCACTGCCGTGCAGGGCGACGATGCGCCGGGGCAGATTGTGCGCGCTATTGAGCTGGCAAACGCCCGCGGCGAGTGTGACGTATTAATCGTCGGGCGCGGCGGCGGCTCGCTGGAAGATTTGTGGAGCTTTAACGACGAACGGGTGGCGCGGGCGATTTTCGCCAGCCGCATCCCGGTGGTCAGCGCCGTCGGCCACGAAACCGATGTCACCATCGCCGATTTCGTCGGCGATCTGCGCGCGCCAACGCCGTCGGCGGCGGCGGAAATCGTCAGCCGTAACCAGCAGGAGCTGCTGCGTCAGGTGCAAAATGCGCAGCAGCGTCTGGAAATGGCGATGGATTATTATCTGGCGAATCGCCACCGCCGCTTTACGCAAATTCAGCATCGGCTTCAGCAGCAGCACCCGCAGCTGCGTCTGGCACGCCAGCAAACAACGTTGGAAAGGCTGCGTCAGCGCATGAGCGTCGCGCTGGAAAATCAGATCAAGCAAGCCAATCAGCGCCAGCAGCGCATGCTACAGCGGCTGAACCAGCAGAACCCGCAGCCGCGCATTCATCGCGCGCAGTCACGGGTGCAACAGCTGGAGTATCGACTGGCGGAAAATATTCGCGCGCGGCTAAGCGAGCAGCGCGAGCGCTTTGGCAATGCGGTCACCCATCTGGAAGCCGTCAGCCCGCTGGCTACGCTTGCCCGTGGCTACAGCGTCACGACCGCCAGCGATGGCAAAGTACTGAAGCAAACGAAGCAGGCGAAGGCGGGAGAGATGCTGACTACGCGTCTGGCAGACGGCTGGGTAGAAAGTGAAATCCGCACGGTCACCGCACAGAAGAAAACGCGAGCGCGTAAAAAAGCGTTGTAAGAGGCCGATGATAAGGCCAATGCCTGATGGCGCTTCGCTTATCAGGCCTACCGTCGGGCACAAACGCACGTAGGCCGGGTAAGGCGCAACCGCCGCCAGGCCTAAACGTGCTACCACCGTAAAATTATTCGCCGACCGGCACCCACTCCACCCGCTTTTTCGATATCAGGCCGTGGCCGTTCTGGCAGAAGTAGTCCACCGCGCCGCAGGCTTTCAACACCTCCAACGGTTTGTGGCATTCCGGGCAGCGCGCCTCCAGCGTAAAATCTTTCTCGCAGTGGTCGCAGTGTGCCTGGTTACCCAGCACCTCCAGCGAGGACTGACAGGTTGGGCAGATGAATTCCATGACGACTCCTTAACGCGGTTCTTGTGCCGCTATTTTACCACGACTCACCGCTCAATGTTCCCCGCGTAGCTGCTGCTGGATACGTAAAAGCGTCTCCACTTCCGCCATGCGCCGCTGAGTGAGTTTTGCCACTTCATCCGGCGCGCGGAAAAACAGGCTGCGCTTGCCGAGGATTTGCTCTGCGAGACAGTGCGCATAAATGGCACCCGGTCGCGCCCAGCGCATCACGCGATCGCCATCAATCAGCTCCACGCTTTCACCACCGGGGGCACGGGTCTGACTGATAATACGTCCATCGCGCAGATAAATACGGATCCCTTTGCGCTCAACGCCCGGCCCGGCGTATTTGTTCAGCCATAGGTTAACCGGAATATGGCCCAGCGTGCCTTTGAGGTGCGCCTCCCCTTCCGCCGTTTCGGTATCGCCATACACGATAGGCCGCCCCAGCCGGTCTTTCACCTGTTCCGCCACCAGTTGGATCTCATCGCTACCGCCGAGATAGCGCACCGTCTCACGCATCATCGCCAGCACATGAGTGCCAATGTCGACAATCACGCCGTCAGGGTGGCGTAGCTGGCGGGTATCGGGCTCGCCGGTGGCAAAATTCAGCGCGATCGGCTCACCGGCGGCGTTAAAGCCACTCGGCTCCAGCAGAAAGCCATCAAGGCTGACAATATCGGCCAGCGAGGCGACCGGCGCTCGGCCAATCGCGGCGCCGCGTTCAGGACTCCAGCGGGCGTCCATATTTCCCTGCGCCAGACACAGCGCGCCATCACGGGCCATCCAGTGATCCAACGCCAGCACGCGGCACGCGTTTTCCGGCACCATAAGCAGGCGGCGGAGGTCGGTAAGCTGAGCCAGCGTGGCGGCAATCGGCTTCTCCACCACAATACGCGGAATCGACGAACGCAGCGCCTGTTCGAGCACCGGCAGATGCTGAAGCGAAACGGTGGTAATAAACAACGTATCAATAGGTTGCGCCAGCAGCGCGACAAGAGAATCACAGGGCGTCACGCCCGGCAGCAACCGCTGCGGGTTGCGGTCATAGCCCCAGAGCGCCGTGACGGGCAGCGACAGCGCCTTCAGGGCCGGGAGATACGCCGTCTCAACCACCGCCCCCAGGCCAACAAATCCAATATTCATCGCATCGACTCATGTGCAGGAAAACGAGATAGCGGCATTATGCATGAAGCGCCAGCGCAGAAAATTGTCCGCGATGGCGTATTGCGGTTATCGCACGGCGCACAGGCGCTCAAACCCAGCCGCCAGATCGGTTTTCAGATCGTCCATGTCTTCCAGCCCGACCTGAATACGCAACGTCAGCCCACCAGGCTGCCAGCGCGTGGCGGTGCGGTAGTCCGCGCAGTTGAAGGGAATAATCAGACTTTCAAAACCACCCCATGAATAGCCCATCGCAAAAATACGCATATGATCCAACATGTTTGCCACGCCCGCACGGGTGAACTCCGGCTTCAGCACCAGCGAAAACAGCCCGGTAGAACCGGTGAAATCGCGCTTCCAGAGCTCATGGCCCGGGCATTCAGGCAGCGCCGGGTGCAGCACCCTCATCACTTCCGGCCGCGTTTGCAGCCAGCGCGCCATCTCCAGACCGCGCTGTTCAGCTTCTTTAACGCGCAGATGCAGCGTGCGCAGCCCGCGTAGCGCCAGGAAGCAGTCTTCAGCACCGGGCAGCATCGCCATCAGGTCGTAGGTTTTTCGCAGCTGGGGCCACCAGGCTTCATTCGCCGAGACCAGACCCATCAGCAGATCAGAGTGACCGCCGAGGTACTTCGTTCCCGCCTCAAGCGCGAGGTCGCAGCCGTGCTCGTGGGCACGGAAGAAAATGGGCGTCGCCCAGGTATTGTCGATGATGGTCGCAATCCCCCGCGCTTTCGCCGCCCGCGTCATCGCCGGAACATCCTGAATTTCAAAGCTCTGCGAACCGGGAGACTCAAGGAACAGCGTGGTCGTGTTCGCCCGGAAGAGCGAAGCGATATTGGCCCCGATCAGCGGGTCGTAGTAGGTGGTTTCAATCCCCATTTTTGCCAGCATACCGGCGCAGAAGTTGCGGGTCGGGCGGTACACGCTGTCGGGCATCAGCAGGTGATCGCCTGCTTTCAGCGTGGTCAGCAGCGCCAGAGAAATCGCCCCCAGCCCCGATGGCGACAGCACCGTTCCGGCGGCCCCCGCCAGCGCGCTCCAGGCGTTTTCCAGACTGGCGATGGTCGGCGTTCCCATCGTGCCGTAGCTAAACTCGGCGCGATTATGTTCCAGATCGTCAACCGTCGGGAAAACCACCGTTGAGCCGCGATAAATCGGCGCATTAACAAACCCCGCCTGGCGGGTGGTATCCCGACCAAGCTGAGTGAGCTGCGTACTGATATTTAAATCGGAAGTGGAGCGATGTCCCATAACTTACCTCGTACCGTTCAGCGGCCGTGCCGACGCGAAATAGCGTTACTCGTTACCCCATTGATTGAGGAATTCTGCAATATCATCAATACGCTGTGCTTTAATGCCCGCCGCAACGGCCATCTCCTGCTGCGCCTCTTCGCTGATCTCTTCGTTGTTCATTAAGCGCGTAATAAGCAGCTGGAAATAGTGCGCCAGCGCGTCGCGTTCGTCATCGCCGACGGCCTGAGCGGCTTCGGTCGCATATTCATCGACGATGTCATAAAATTTCAGCGGGATTTCGTTAGTCATAACACAGCTCCTGGAATGAATGCCTGCAAAACGGTGACTATCCTACGTTAAGCGCTACGAGGTCAACGGCCGTTTGCATACTCGCCGCGGATTTACTCCACGTTCACCTTCACTTTCGGTTTTGACAGCAGGATTTTCACAAATTCGGTAAATTTAACCGGCTTATAGAAATAGTATCCCTGCTGGAAGGTAATCTCGTTTTTGTTGAGGTAGTCGAGCTGCGCCTTTGTTTCAACGCCTTCGGCCACAATGCTGAGCGAGAGCTTACGGGCCAGATCCAGCACGCAATCGAGGATCCGCGTCGAATCCGGGTCTTCGTTGACCCGGGCGACAAAACTTTGATCGATTTTAATATAATCAATATGTAAATCATGGAGATATGACAATCCCGAGTACCCGGTACCGAAATCATCCAGGGCGATCACGAAACCCACTTTATGCAACGTATTCAGCGTCTGTATTAACGCTTCATCAACGTGCAGGGGTTCACGCTCGGTCACCTCAAGCACCAGGTTAAGATCCTGACGCAAGAAGCTTTCTTTAAACCGCAGGCACTCGTCGACAAAATCCGGTCGCGAGATATGCGATGCGCTGAAGTTAATGCCGACATGAAAACCTTCCGGCAGCTTGACGGCGATCGCATTCATGTTAGCGACCACCTGCGCCATCAGGCTTTGCGTCAGCGAGACGATCAGCCCGGTTTTCTCTGCCAGGGGAATAAACGATGCCGGGGAGAGATACCCCGCACGCGGATGCTTCCAGCGCGCAAGGACCTCAACGCCGCGCAGCGTCCCCTCCCTGCCGTTCACCACCATATGGTAAAAAGGAACAATTTCGCCGCGGCGAATCGCCCGACGTAGCCGTTCTTCCGGCGTCACGTCTTTATTAAGGTATTTATTGAGGACGTAGGCCGTCACGATGGAAATAAACAGCAGAAATAACAGAATGCCCAGCCCGTGCGCGATCAGCCGTTGCAGACTCCATAGCGGCGGTTGACGGTAGACAATGCTAAAAGGATATTTTTCGGAATTGACCTGCGCGTTATAGGTTAGGTTGCCCGCTAGCGCCGTCACATCATCAGAAACGCCAATCGCGGCATCGTTCACCCTCAGGGCATAGTTGACCCCTTTTAGCGGTACGCTGAGCGCGCTGCGAATATGCCGATCGCTGATGGTCACCAGAATATGGCTATCGTCAAATTGCGTGTTATAGATCAGCACCGGTTGCCCGTTCGCCATGTCGACGGCGGGCGCCAGCAACAAATGGCTTGCCGATAACGGCGGGACCGTCGAGAGCATAATGCGGTTACCCGGTAGCGACGAACACCACACCGCTCCCCGTTTGATAATGACGACGGTACGTAAATGCGGTTCCAGCGCGGCATCAATGCCAAGCCGATACTGGCCATCCAGATCGCATCCCGTCGCCGCGATATTCATCGCCGTTTGAGTCGCCCGTGCCGCTTCATCCAGAATAAGATTGATACTCTTTGCCGCATATTGCGCGCCGCTGAGGCTTTCAGCGCGCGAGGAAAACCAGAGTTGGGTATTCAAAATAAACACTCCGGTCAGAAAAAGACTGACCGCGGCGATTGTGGGCAGAAGTGCGTTGCGCATAGTGACGTCCCGGGCGAAAGAAGCGATTTCCTCCTGCTGACACCTGTTCGCTAACAGCGGCGAATACCAAAATCATGGTTGAAAGAATCGGATATCGCCATCACCCAATCCTATTTAACGCCATGCATGGCTTCAGGCCCGTATCTCAATCCGGTGGGCGTCAAAGGCCGCACGCAGCCGTCGGGCAAAGGCCAGCGCCTGTTCACCATCGCCGTGCAGACAGACCGTCTGCGCCTTTACCTTCGTCCAGATACCGTCACGGCTTTTCACGCGGCCGTTCAGCACCATTTCAAGCGTGCGCGTCACCGCTTCTTCTTCATCCTGAATCAGCGCCCCTGGCTCGTGGCGTGGCACCAGCGAGCCATCAGCCAGATAACCACGGTCGGCGAAGACTTCCTCCCGCGTGGTCAGGCCGTAACGTTCTCCCGCGCGAATGAGCTCGCTGCCCGCTAGCCCTACCAGCATCAGCGCAGAATCGATATCTTTTGTCGCCCTGGCGATGGCGTCGGCAAGCGCCGGTGACGCAGCCGCCTGGTTGTAGAGCATGCCGTGAGGCTTAACGTGAGATATCGTCCCGCCTTGCGCGCGCGTGATGGCCGCCAGCGCGCCAATTTGATACAGCATCTGGGCGTAGACAACGTCAGGCGCTAACAGCATAGCGGTGCGGCCAAAGTTTTCCCGATCGGGAAAACTGGGATGGGCCCCAATGGCCACGCCATACCGCTGCGCCAGCAGCACGCTCTGACGCATCGTCTGCGCATCACCGGCGTGGAAGCCACAGGCAATATTGGCGGACGTAATCAACGGCATCAGCGCACCGTCATTCGCACAGCCTTCGCCGAGATCGGCGTTTAAATCAATCATCATCGTAGAGCCGCTCTTTACCTTTAGCCGGGTGAGAATCGACGCTATCGCTATGCACGTCGATTGCCGTTCGACTATAGCAGATCGCTGCGGTGTGATAATGCCTCATCATCATTTTCCTGGCGACCGCCGTGCGCCCATAAAAAAAGCCCGCTACGCGGGCTTCTTGTGATATTGATTCAACGCTTACTTGCTTTTCTTGATGTGTTTAATCAAGCGCTTACGTTTACGCATCTGGGTCGGCGTCAGCGTATTACGTTTGTTTGCATACGGGTTTTCACCTTCCTTGAACTGAATACGAATAGGCGTACCCATCACATCCAGCGACTTACGGAAGTAGTTCATCAGGTAGCGTTTGTATGAATCCGGCAGATCTTTTACCTGGTTACCGTGAATCACCACGATCGGCGGGTTATAACCACCGGCGTGGGCATACTTCAGCTTCACGCGGCGGCCACGTACCAGCGGCGGCTGATGATCTTCCGCGGCCATGGTCATGATGCGGGTCAGCATCGCGGTACCCACGCGACGGGTCGAGCTGTCATACGCTTCGCGAATAGATTCGAACAGATTACCCACGCCGCTGCCGTGCAGCGCAGAAATAAAGTGCACGCGAGCAAAGTCGATAAAGCCCAGACGGTAGTCGAGGGTTTCTTTCACCTGCTCTTTGACTTCCATGCTCAGGCCGTCCCACTTGTTGACGACGATAACCAGTGAGCGCCCACTATTGAGGATAAAGCCCAGCAGCGACAGATCCTGGTCAGAAATACCTTCCCGCGCATCAATCACCAGCAGACAGACGTTAGCGTCTTCAATGGCCTGCAATGTTTTGATAACCGAGAATTTCTCCACCGTATCGGTGACTTTACCGCGCTTACGCACGCCTGCGGTGTCGATGAGGACGTATTCACGTTCATCGCGCTCCATCGGGATGTAGATACTGTCACGGGTAGTGCCCGGCATGTCGTACACCACCACGCGGTCTTCGCCAAGAATACGGTTAGTTAGCGTTGACTTACCGACGTTCGGGCGGCCCACGATAGCGATTTTAATCGGCAGATCCTGCGGGTTAAAATCGTCTTCCGGCTCTTCAGGCGCTTCGCCGTTCTGCTCAGCCTCAAATTTTGCCCAATATTCGGCGTCTTCATCCACCTCTTCCGGCGGGTTCACGTCGTCAACGAACGGCAGCAGCACCTGCTCCAGCAGGCTGGTCACGCCGCGACCGTGAGAAGCGGCGATCGGGTGAATTTCACCGAGACCCAGCGACCAGAAGTCGGCCACCGCCTGGTCCGGATCGATGCCGTCGGTTTTGTTAGCCACCAGGAAGGTCGGCTTTTCGCGTGAACGCAGGTGTTTAGCGATGCCTTCATCCGCCGGCATCAGCCCCGCACGCGCATCAACCATAAACAGCACGACGTCGGCTTCTTCAATCGCCATCAGCGACTGTTCCGCCATGCGCGTTTCGACGCCTTCTTCCGTGCCGTCGATACCGCCGGTATCGATACAAATAAATTCACGCCCTTCAACTTCAGCACGACCGTACTTACGGTCACGAGTCAGACCCGGGAAATCCGCAACCAGCGCATCACGAGTGCGCGTCAGGCGGTTAAAGAGCGTGGATTTTCCAACATTAGGGCGCCCGACAAGCGCGACCACAGGTACCATGTTAAAGCCTCATATACTCAAAATTTGTGACAATCTGCGTTGCCGGACGATGCATCGTTTACCCGGCCTACTCTGTCTGGGTAGGCCCGATAAGCGAAGCGCCATCGGGCAAGAAATCAGTACTAATAAAAATAGCAAACGGCCCCTGAGCATACAGGAGCCGTCCATCGCTGAATCAACACAGCCGGATTAACGCGTAATGGCGTACACCGTGCCGTCTTTTGCCTGAATCAGCAGTTTACCGTCGGCTGCAACCGGATCCGTCAGGAAGCCTGAGCTGTCAACCTTCTGCTGCGCCTGGAAGCGCCCGTCTTCCGGGTTAACCCAGTGCATGTAGCCTTCGGCATCGCCCACCACCAGGCTGCCGTTATACAGCGCCGGCGAGGTCAGTAAACGGTGCAGCAGATCGCTCTGCGTCCACAGCGTCACGCCGCCGTCGGTGGTCAGCGCCAGAATACGATCGTTCTGATCGACGATGTAGATACGGTTGCCGTCGACGATGAAATCATTCACCGAGCCCAGCTCGCGTTTCCACATGATCTGACCGCTGCGCAGATCCAGCGCCGTCAGGTTACCATTGTAGGCTAAGGCATAAACCACGCCATTGACGATGACCGGCGTGGTGTCCACGTCGCTCAGACGGTCAATTTCCGTGGAGCCGGTGGCCTGAGAAATACGCTGCTGCCAGATCAGCTGACCTTGCTGCATCAGGACCGCGCTCACGCGACCGTTATCACCGCCAACAATCGCCGCGCCGTAAGCTGCAGCCGGTGCAGATTCACCGCGCAGAGACAGCGCTGGCATATCCAGGTTTACCGTCCACTTCACGACGCCGCTGTTTTCATCCAGCGCCTGCAGCTGGCCGTTGCTGGTATGGATCAGCACCAGACCATCGCTCACGGTTGGACGAGAAAGCACTTCGCCCGCCGCGGCGGTCTGCCAGACGATAGAACCGTCGCCCGCATCCAGCGCATAAACCTGCGCTTTTTCGCTGCCGACATAAACGTGGCCGCCGGAAACGGTCAGGCCACCGGAGAGCAGCGCCGGTTTACGAGAGAACCAGCCGTCTTTTTCCGCCAGATTGACGGACCATACTTCTTTGCCATCATCCGCGTTCATCGCTTTCACGATGCCCTTACGGTCAGCGGCATAGACCACGCTATCCGCATAGGCCGGATGCAGGTTGGAGTAGAAATCGCCAATCCCGCTACCCACCGAAACGTCCCAAGCGGTAGACGGAGTAAACTGGTTTTCTACGGTCGGCAGCGGAGACATTTTAACAACGTCTTCTTCGCCGCTAAACAGTGAACAACCACTCAACAGAGTGACAGAAAGCAGTCCAGGCAAAAGTAGTTTACGCAATTGCATCGGGTCCCTCTCAGACGGACAAATTATTAATTTTCATGCGCATCATTTCGCTGAGCGCCGGTGATGCATCGCTTTTAGCGCCTGCTTCCCACGCCGCACGCGCGCCCTGCTTGTCACCTTTACTGAGCAGGATTTCCCCACGTAAATCAGCAACAATTGCCGTCCAGCCTTCACCTTTCACGCCTTCCAGCGTTTTCAGCGCTGCGTCAGGCTGCTTCATTTGCAGCTGAACGCGCGCCAGGCGCAGGTTGATAACGGACTTCAGATTATCATCAGATGCGGCGGCCAGCCCTTGCTGCAGCTGTTTTTCTGCCTGTGCCAGATCGTTTTTATCAACGAAGACCTGCGCCAGCTCCAGGGAAGCAAACGACCCGTAGGTGTTTTTCGCCCCAGCGGCAAATTTCTCCGCTGCGGCCAGCGCTTCCGGTTTCCCTGAACTAAGAGAAGAAACGGCATTTTCATAGGCCATGGACGCGTCCCTGGCCGTGTCTACCTGATGGGAATTCCAGTAACGCCAGCCAACCAGCGCACCGATCCCCAAAATTACCCCAACGGCCAGCGCTTTGCCATTTTCGGCAAAGAAGCTTTTCAGCGCCTCAACCTGATCGTTTTCGTTATTAATTTCCACGCAGCCCTTCTCCTGATAATGATGTCCTGGAGATTAACCCAGAATAGTGCGCAAATGCGCGGCAACGCCTTCCTGCGTTACGGTTGTCTGCTCACCAGAACGCAAATCCTTCACGACAACAGTGGCTTGCTCAACCTCAGACTCACCCAGAACCAGGGCAATACGGGCACCCCATTTATCTGCGCGGGCAAACTGCTTTTTAAAGTTGCCGCCGCCGTGGTTAGTCATCAGCTTCACGCCAGGTAATGCATCACGCACCTGCTCGGCCAGACGCATTGCGGCTGACTGAGTATCGGTGCCTGAGGCTACCAGGTATATATCGACAACAGGATCGGCTTTAAATTCCGGATTAACTGCCTGAACGAGTAAAACAAGACGTTCCAGGCCCATGGCAAAGCCCACGGCAGGGGTTGCGCGACCGCCTAGTTGCTCGACCAGGCCATCGTAGCGGCCGCCGGCACAAACGGTACCCTGCGAACCCAGGCTGTTCGTTACCCACTCGAAAACGGTGCGGTTGTAGTAATCCAGACCGCGAACCAGACGCTGGTTAACGGTGTAGGCGATACCGGCGGCATCCAGCTGCGCGCACAGGCCAGCAAAGTGCTCACGGGACTCATCGTCCAGGTAGTCACCCAGTTTCGGCGCGTTATTCAGCAACGCCTGCACGTCCTGATTTTTTGAATCCAGCACGCGCAGCGGGTTGCTGTACATACGACGTTTGCAGTCTTCATCCAGCACGTCGACGTGTTGCTCGAGGAACGCCACCAGCGCGTCGCGGTAGTTAGCGCGCGCTTCCAGTGAACCGATGGAGTTCAGCTCCAGATTAACGTGCTCGGCCATACCGAGCGCACGCCACCAGCGCGCGGTCAGCATAATCAGCTCCGCGTCAATGTCCGGGCCCTGCAGGCCAAACACTTCGACACCCAGCTGATGGAACTGGCGGTAGCGGCCTTTCTGCGGACGCTCGTGGCGGAACATCGGGCCGATGTACCACAGACGCTGCTCCTGATTGTACAGAAGACCATGTTCGATGCCGGCGCGTACGCAGCCCGCAGTACCTTCCGGACGCAGCGTCAGGCTATCGCCGTTGCGGTCTTCAAAGGTATACATCTCTTTTTCAACCACGTCGGTGACTTCACCGATAGCGCGCTTGAATAACGGGGTCTGCTCTACAATCGGCAAACGGATTTCGCTGTAACCGTAGCTGCCGAGCACCTGCTTGAGTGTGCCTTCAATGCGCTGCCAGATGGCGGTTTCGCCAGGCAGATAATCGTTCATGCCGCGAATGGCTTGAATGTTTTTTGCCACGTTAATTCTCTTTATATATAAAAATGAACCCTCGCGCGGTCAGCGCACGAGAGGTTCAATCATACACGGGAAGCAAGCCGCTTCCCATCTCGTTATTTTTCAACCTGCTGAACGTCGATACGGCGCGTCTCGTCAAGCACCGCGGCTTTCGCGCGGATTCTGGCTTCAAGCTGGCTAATCATATCGTCGTTGTCCAGACGGTCTTTACGCACGCCGTCTTCATACAGGCCGCTCTTTTTGTTGCCGCCCGTCACGCCCAGCGTCGACACCAGCGCTTCGCCAGGGCCATTCACCACGCAGCCGATGATCGAAACGTCCATCGGGGTGATGATGTCTTCCAGCCGCTGCTCGAGCGCGTTGACCGTACCGATCACGTCAAATTCCTGACGAGAGCAGGTCGGGCAGGCGATGAAGTTAATCCCGCGCGCGCGAATGCGCAGCGATTTCAGAATATCGAAACCGACTTTAATTTCTTCAACCGGGTCCGCCGCCAGCGATACGCGCAGCGTGTCACCAATGCCTTCGGACAACAGCAGACCAAGGCCGATTGCGGACTTGACCGCGCCGCTGCGCGCGCCGCCCGCTTCGGTGATCCCGAGGTGCAGCGGTTGATCGATCTGTTTCGCCAGCAGGCGATACGATTCGACGGCAAGGAAAACGTCCGACGCTTTCACGCTGACCTTGAACTGATCGAAGTTCAGTCGATCCAGATGATCGACATGACGCATCGCCGATTCCAGCAGCGCCTGCGGCGTCGGCTCACCGTATTTTTCCTGCAGATCTTTTTCCAGCGAACCGGCGTTAACACCGATGCGGATCGGGATGTTTTTGTCACGCGCGCAGTCAACCACCATGCGAATGCGCTCTTCGTTGCCGATATTGCCCGGGTTAATGCGCAGGCAGTCGACGCCGTATTCCGCAACCTTCAGCGCAATACGGTAGTCAAAGTGGATATCGGCGACCAGCGGGACGTTGACCTGCTGTTTGATAAGTTTGAACGCCTCGGCGGCGTCCATCGTTGGCACGGAAACGCGAACGATGTCTGCGCCAACGCGTTCTAACGCTCTGATTTGATTGACCGTCGCTTCGACATCCGTCGTGCGCGTGTTGGTCATCGACTGGACGGCGATAGGGGCCCCATCGCCGATCGGCACGTTCCCAACGTAAATGCGTGTGGATTTTCTACGTTGAATAGGAGCCTGGTTGTGCATGAAAAATCTCCCGCATTACGCGTCTGTTATTGTGCCGGTGATTGTTCAGCACTCACGGTCAGGCGCGCAACCTGGTTAGTTCTGATAAAGCGGCTCAGATCGACCGGTTTACCCTGGTATTCAATTTGTACCGCAGCCGGTGCGCCAATTTTCAGCTTATAAGGCGCCTGGCCGGTGAGGTTCAGGTTACCACCTTTACGCTGCAGGCCGCTGAACAGTTTTTTACCGGTCGCATCGGTCACTTCCAGCCAGCAGTCGGCGGAGAAGTTCATGACCAGCGCGTTAGCGTCAGCCACCGGCGCGGCAGTTTGTGCCGGATCGGTTGGCAGCGCGCCCGGCGCGGCAGCCTGCGGTGCAGGGGTAGTTTGTGCTGTAGTGGTATCAACATTCGCCTGAGACGGTGACACAACGGCGTTGTTCTGCGCGGCGGCTGTTGCCGTATCGGCTGGAGCCTGAGCGGCGGTATCGGCTGGCGCCGCAGCGCTGGAGCCCTGCACGGCGGCAGTATCGGTCGTAGCCGTAGACGGAGCCGCATCGGCTCCCGTATTCAGCGGAATATTTTGTGAATCGCTGCCGCTCGCCTTCAGCTCAACGGAAGACTGATCGGCCATCGTGGTGATCTCTTCCTGCTGCGCTTTGTGGTTTTGCCACCACCAGGCGACGGTTAAACCCACCACCACAAACAGCACCAGCCAGGTAAAGCTCATCAGCCAGCCGTCGCGTTTTTTGCGACGCTTGCCCAAAGAGAAGCTCTGCATCGGCGCGACCTTGGCAGCGCGCACCGGCGCCTGCTTTTCCATCATCGGCAGCAGTTCTTCTTCTGGAATATGGACCAGACGAGCGTAGGAACGGATATAACCACGCAAGAATGTTGAAGCGAGTTCAGCAGGAGCCTTATCTTCTTCAATATCACGAACGGTGGAAACCTTCAGGCACAAGCGTTCTGCAACGGCTTGCTGGCTGAGTCCGAGTTGTTCACGGGCATTACGCAAACGGACACCCGTAGTTTGTGCTTCTTGTTGATCGTGGTTGGTTTCAGTATTCATTCGCTACAACTGCTGATTCGTGAAATTTAAGGTTCTGATGCGAAGCCTTCTCGCACCGCGAAACATCCGGTCGTGTTACCGAACGGACGGACGGGCCGCCCGTTATGCCCTACTCCAAAACAGCGTCAAAAGCCGTATTCACGCTGTGATTGCAACGCTACATACTGCCTCAATACTTGATGAAACGCACCGTAATTATTAACCAGATCAGTACGTTTCGCCTAATCCTTAAGCACTTGGCTGTGCGTGCGCCATTTCTGGCGCACGCGGCGCGCTATCAGAGCGCTTTGACCTCAATGGTTTCACCCTGCATACGCTTACGCATTGTACGCTTGGTGCGGTCAATCACATCACCGGCAAGCTGACCACAGGCGGCATCAATGTCATCACCGCGGGTCTTACGCACGATGGTGGTAAAGCCATAGCTCATCAGTACTTTACTGAAGCGGTCAATGCGGCTGTTGGAGCTGCGGCCGTACGGTGCGCCCGGGAACGGGTTCCACGGAATCAGGTTGATTTTGCACGGCGTATCTTTCAGCAGTTCAGCCAGCTCATGGGCGTGCTCGGTGCCATCGTTAATATGGTCCAGCATCACGTATTCGATGGTCACGCGGCCCTGGTTGGCGTTGGACTTCGAAATGTAGCCACGAACGGACTCCAGGAACGTCGCGATGTTGTACTTTTTGTTGATCGGTACAATTTCGTCACGGATGGTGTCGTTCGGTGCGTGCAGGGAAATCGCTAGCGCGACGTCAATCATATCGCCCAGCTTATCGAGCGCCGGAACCACGCCTGATGTGGACAGCGTTACGCGACGTTTGGACAGGCCGAAACCGAAGTCATCGAGCATGATTTCCATCGCGGGAACCACGTTAGTCAGGTTCAGCAGCGGTTCGCCCATCCCCATCATCACCACGTTGGTAATCGGACGCACGCCGGTTGCTTTGACCGCACCGACGATTTTCGCCGCGCGCCACACCTGGCCGATAATTTCAGATACGCGCAGGTTGCGGTTGAAGCCCTGCTGGGCCGTAGAGCAGAATTTACACTCTAATGCGCAGCCGACCTGTGAAGAGACGCACAGGGTCGCGCGATCGTCTTCCGGGATATACACGGTTTCAACGCGCTGATCGCCAACGGCAATCGCCCATTTGATGGTGCCGTCAGAAGAACGCTGCTCTTCTACCACTTCCGGAGCGCGAATTTCAGCCACTTCTTTCAGCTTACCGCGCAGGACTTTGTTGATGTCGGTCATCTCATCAAAGTCGTCGCAGCAGTAGTGGTACATCCACTTCATCACCTGATCGGCGCGGAAGGGTTTTTCGCCTAAGTTTTTAAAAAACTCGCGCATCTGCTGACGGTTAAGATCCAGCAGGTTAATTTTTCCATCTTTGTTGGGAACCGCCGGGATGGCGCTCTCAGGCGTGACAATTTGTTCAGACATTTTCTATTCCGGCCTCGTTGTTACACGTTATGGCCCCTGGAGGGTTAATAAAAAGAAGCGCCCCAGGAAAGCGTTCTGCTCGTCCGGGGGCGCTGCATTGTACAAATTCTGGCGCATGGATGCCACGTCTGCACGCGGCATTCACGAAATAAAGTGTAAACGATCCCTTAACGGGTGCGCGGGCACACTTCGCCTTCGCCGAAGAAGAAGGCGATTTCGCGCGCGGCGGATTCAACGGAATCGGAACCGTGGGTGCCGTTCTCGGTGAAGCTGTCCGCGTAGTCAGCGCGCAGGGTGCCTGCCAGCGCGTTTGCCGGGTTGGTGGCACCCAGCAGATCGCGGTGACGCTGAACGGCGTTTTCGCCTTCCAGTACGGAAACCACGATCGGGCCAGAGGTCATGAACTCAACCAGACCGTCGAAGAACGGACGGCCGTCGTGCTCAGCGTAGAAGCCGCGCGCCTGCTCAACGGTCAGGTGCAGCATTTTGGTGCCAACAATCTTAAACCCTGCTGATTCAAAGCGAGAGAAGATGCTGCCAATAACGTTTTTTGCCACCGCGTTTGGCTTGATGATGGAAAAAGTACGTTCAATAGCCATGATTACCTCTAATAATAAAATTTATTTTGTTGTCGTGCATACAGCAGCTGTATTACCTGGCGCGGATTATAATGACCGGATGCGTCGTTGCCTATGGATGAAGGTAACATTTTTTTAAAATAAAACACTTTTAAGCAACACACTTTGTAACAAACCCGGTTTGGTTATTGTGCGCTGCTACTGCCCGATGGCGCTACGCTTATCGGGCTTACGGGTCGATGCCATGTTGTAGGCCGGGTAAGCGCAGCACCAACCGGCAACGTCACTCACTGCAGCGTAAAATTCACCACCGACGTCTGCCCTGCTTCATCCATCACCACCAGTTGATAAGCCGCTGGGTCTGCCAGCGTCAACGTCAGACTATCGCCAGCGCTGGCCTGCGGTTCACCGTTGAGGAACCACCAGCGCCTCCCTTCTCCACCGCTCGCGTGCAGCACGACTCTTGCATTCGACTCACCGGGCAAACGTCGGATCACGGCATCTTCACGAATACCGGACAGCATCAGCGGGGCCATGTTCTGCACTTGACGCGGCGGGCAACGCGTCGACACCGGCGGCAGCCGCGCGGCACGGCGCTCTCCGACGGGCAGCCACGGCTCCAGCGGCAGCGGCCAGACGTCGAGGATCGTTTCACGGGCCCCCGGGCAGTCTGCTGCCACCCGTTTGCCTTCGCCATCAAGCCACATCGGGAAACGAATGCCCTGCATCCCTTCCTGCTCAGGCAGCTGTAACGTCGGCGGCAGGCTATTATCCAGCATCCAGGTCGACAGCCTGCGGCGGCAGTTGGTGTCCCCCGCTGGCAGCGGCTGCCCGGCTGGCCAGCAGATTTCCGCCACGCCAACCGACGCCGGACGCGGATCGCGCGCCTCCTGCTGGCGCGCAGCGCGTGAGGCCAACAGATTGTTGACCTGGTTCAACAGCGGAATGGCGCTGGCGAAACCAAACTGCCCAGCCACCGGCGTACCGTCCGGCCTACCGGTCCAGATGCCGATGCTGTAACGGGCATTAACGCCAATCGCCCATGCGTCGCGATAGCCGTAGCTGGTGCCGGTTTTCCACGCCAGCGGCACCCCCTGCGGCAGCGAGGCATCCGGCAACGGCTGCGCCTCGTTGGCCAGAATGCGGCGGATAATCCACGCCGCGCCCGGCGACAGCAGCGGCCGTTCGACCAGCGGGTCGCTGGCCAGCATCCGCAGTTTGCCCACCCTTCCGTGTCGCGCGAAGGCACTATAGGCGGCGGTGATATCAGCCAGCCGCGCGCCAGCGCCGCCGAGAATGAGCGATAAATTCGGCTCCGCACCGGTCGGCAGAATCAGCGGTAGCCCGGCATTGCGCAGCCGGGCGGCGAACTGCTTCGGCCCGTAAGCGTCCAGCACCTGCACGGCAGGAAGATTCAGCGAGCGCACCAGCGCTTCGCTCATGCTCACCGGGCCGTGGAATCCGCTGTCAAAGTTACCCGGTCGGTAGTCACCCACCCGACGCGGCACATCCTGTAGCAGCGATGCCGGATGAATCAGCGCGCTGTCGAGCGCCATACCGTATAAAAATGGCTTCAGCACCGACCCCGGCGAACGCACTGCGGTCACCATATCGACATGACCAAAGCGGCTATCATCGGTAATATCCGCAGAACCAACCCAGCCTCGCACCTTCATATCGCGGTTATCGACCACCACCATCGCCAGCGAGCTGCGCGGTGCCAGACGCGATTTCCAGTTCATCGCCAGATCTTCCAGCTGCCGCTGCAGCCCGGCATCCAGGGTGGTCACAATTTTTTCCTCACGGCTCCGCGCCAGCATGGCGCGCGCAAACAGCGGCGCCAGCTGCGGCATCTGACGCGGGAACAGCCATACCGGCTCTTCTTTCGCCTCCTTTACCGCAGCGTCAGGCCAGACGCCCTGAGTCAGCATTCGGTCAAGGACTTTATTACGCGCGGCCTGCGCCCGATGAGGCCAGCGGTCCGGACGCAGTCGGCTGGGCGCCTGCGGCAGCACCGCCAGCAGCGCGGCGTCGGCGTAGCTTAATTGCGCAGGCGGTTTTCCGAGATAGGCCCAGCTGGCAGCACCGACGCCCTGAAGCGTGCCGCCGAACGGAGCCCGGTTGAGATAAAGCGTCAGAATATCCCGTTTGGAAAGATGCCATTCCAGTTGGAAGGCGCGCCACAGCTGGCGAAACTTACCGCCAAACGTACGCGGATGCGGGTCCAGCAGCCGCGCCACCTGCATCGTCAGCGTGCTGCCGCCCGACACTACGCGCCCGGCGGAGAGATCCTGCCAGGCCGCGCGGGCAATGGAAAACGGGTTTACGCCGGGATGGTCCCAGAACCAGCGGTCTTCATATTGGATCAGGGCATCCAGGTAGCGTGGCGACACCTCTTCCACGGTCACCGGGTAGCGCCAGATCCCTTCGGCATCGGCAAAACGCCACAGCGGGCTGCCGTCCTCGGCGACCACCACGCGGGCGGGCGTCACTTCATGCAGCGGCAGCGGCCAGCGCTTATCGGCCAGCACCACCGCGCCGCAAAAGAGGACCACCGCCCCGGCCAGCCAGCGCCAGACGAGGCGTTTAAGCCAGGCGACCCGCATGCTATGGGACGACAATCAGCATGTCGTCCGCCGTACCCACCGCGCGCCAGGCCGGAACATACATGGATTCTACCTGCGACGGCGGCACCTGATAGGTACCCGGCATGACCGCGCGAGCCAGATAAACCAGCGTCACCGGCTGGTTAGCGTTGACCGCCACCGCCGCCACAAAGCGGTCGTCACGGAATTCCATGTGCTGGATATCCGCCTGCTGCATCTGGTTGAGCCACTCCTGCACTTCGCTGGCGTTGTCCTGCAGATTGGCACTGCTGTTAGCCAGATTCTGGTTTTCCAGCTCCAGTCCGGCAGGCAGCATATCGACCACCAGCGCATCCGGCACGTTCTGTCCGGCGTTGATATCTAACTTCACCAGCACCAGTTCGCCGCTACGCAGCGAAGAAAGCGATTTGCGCTGACCATCAGTGCCATAGAACTGGCGCTCAATATGCAGCACGTTGCCGCTTGCCGCTGGTGCATTTTGCGGGTAACCGGTGCTGTCGAGTCGCAGCCACAGCGGCTGCTGGCCGCTGTTTGTCACCGTCAGCGCCGCAAGCTGCTCCGCATCCAGATTACGCGTCAGGGCTTTCTCTCCCTGCAACGGCTGACCATCCAGCGAAGTTTGCGCCTGCCAGTTGCCCGGCGCGTCCAGCACGCTTTTCGCCGCCAGGAACAGCGCATTGTTCTCCTGGGTCGACAGCCAGCGTTCGCTGAAAGCCTGCTCAGCGAGGGTTTGCAGTAGCGCATTCTGTGCCGCCGGTAGCAGCTTGTTCTCTTCCAGCAGCGCCAGCATCAGCGCGTTGTCGCGCAGGTCGCTGCCGTAGTCCGCCAGCCAACGCGCCCTGTCAGTACGTTTGGTGGTCAACGCCAGCTGCAGCGCCTGTTCGCTGCGCGGGGCGTCGCCCATCGCTTTCAGCGCAATACCCAGCTGCATCAACGGCAGGCCAGACCCGGCCTGCGCGCGGCGTTCCCAGAGTTCGCGAAGCGCACCGAGCGGCGCTTTTTGCTGACGGGCCAGCACCAGGCCTGCATAGGCCTGAATGGCAAAACGGCTAGCCGCGCTGTCGTCGGTGTAGCGTACGCTCATCAGCCCCGGCTCCTGCAGGTAGCGCAGCATCCGGTTATTGCCCTTATTGATGGCCTCCACCGGTACGCTATAACCCTGCTCCGCAGCGCGGACCAGGAAGTCCATGGCATAAGCAGTCAGCCAGTACTCTTCTGGCCCTTCTTTGTCCCACAGGCCAAATCCGCCGCTCTCTTTTTGCATTTGCAGCAGGCGAGAGATGCCAAGATCCACCGCAGCACGGCGTTTTTCATCGCTGTCTCCGACGATGCCCAACGTTTTTAGCTGTGCGGCGTTGGTATAAAGCTGCGGGAACAGGCCGCTGGCCGTCTGTTCAAGACAGCCGTACGGATAGGCTTTCAATTCGCGGATATAGCGCGCCAGGTTGAGCGGCGGTTTACCGCTTAGCAGCAGTTGGCCCTGCACCGTCGCCGGCGAGAACGCTGCGTTCTGCCCTGACGGTATGCTCCAGCTCTCACCAGGCTGCAGCACCGCGCCGTTATTGACCGTTTGCGCCGGGAACGCCGGGCGCACGCCAATCTTCCACTGCTTATGCAGGTCGGCCAGCGTTTCACCCGGTAGATTCAGGCCCGATACGCTGACATTCACTTCTCCGTCGCCGAAGCCTTCACTGGCGCTCACCGGCACAAACAGCGTGCTGCGCGCACCGGGCTCCAGCGAGACCGCCGCAGGCTGGCCGCTCTTCAGGGTCAGCAGACCGGCGGTGGCAATCTGAACGTTCAGCGTCTGGGGTTTATCCGTCAGGTTGGTCAGATCCAGCGTCAGACGAGCGCTATCGCCGCCCGCCATAAAGCGCGGCGTATTCAGTTCCGCGACGACCGGTGCGGCAACCACTACTTTTTGTTCCGCGCTGCCGAAATCTTCGCTCGTCCATGCCTGTGCCATCACTCTCAGCTCGCCGTTAAAGTCGCCTATTGGCATCGTTATCGAGCCTTCGCCGTTGTCGTCGAGGGTCACCGGCTGCGCCTGTTGGGCGATAATGGTGACGTGGTTAACCGGCGGCTTACCGCCGCGGTTAAGCTCATCGCCGTCACCGCCGAAGCGCAGGCTGGCAAGACGCCCCTGGCCTTCAATCACCTGGCCATAGATATCATAAATATCTGCACCGTAGCGTTTCTGGCCGAAGAAGGCCTGCCACGGGTCCGGCGTGGCGTAGTCGGTAATATTCAGCACGCCGCTGTCAACGGCCGACAGCAACACGTTGACCTGCTTCGGTGCCGCCCCTTCTTTGCGTCCCACCTTCACCTTAACCGTCAGCGGCTGGTTCGGGCGCATTTTCTGCGGGCCCTCCAGCGCAACCTCCAGCCGACGCTGTTCGTCACCGAGCGGCAGATGCAGCACGCCCACCGCCCGCTTTGGCGTAGCGGAGCGCGATTTGTCCCCCGGACGAACCACCAGCGTGCTCAGATAGAGATCGTGTCGGTTCCAGCTTTTGTCGACCGGAATGCTTAGATCCAGCCCCGCGGCGGGGACCTCAATTTCCTGCCACCACAGCGGCCCATCGCTGGATTCCACCATCGCGTAGCCTTTACCCGCCGCCGGGGCGGCAATGTGCAACTTGATGGTATCGCCGGGCCGGTAGTTCGGTTTATCAAGCTTGAGCGTGACGCGATCCGGGCGCGCCGCGCCGCTGCCGTCGCTGTTATCCTGCCAGCTGTAACCGGCCCAGAAACGCACGCTGCTGACCGCATCGTTCGGCGCTTTGACCTCCAGACGATAGGCGCCCCACTCTACCGGGAAACTGACCTTACCGGTTTCATCTGCGCTGAGATCCAGCGTCTCTTCGCCCTCGACCAGATCTTTTTGATCGAAGCGAGACTGCCAGCCGTCGCTTTCCGACCAGTTCCAGTAATAATCACGGCGTTCACGAATCAGCCTGACCTGCAGGCCGGTAACCGCTTTCTTATTACCGCTGGCGTCGCTGTAAACCACGTCAAAGGCCGCCTGGCTGTTTTCATCGACGATCGGCTGATTGACGGTGGTGTCGGTGCGATAGTCATAGACCGCTTTGCTGGCAAACTGCGAGCGGATCCCCGGCAGCTCGGCTGCTGGCCAGATAGCCTGGCTTACCCGGCGGGTGACCGGGCGACCGCCGGACTCAAGCAGGCTGGCCTGGAGGATCACCTGCAGCGGCGAGTGGGTTTCCTGCCACTGGCTGGCGGTGGTCACTTCACCATGGCCTTTGGCATCCAGCGTCAGGTTCATTTCATCCAGGCTGCGGGCGGTATTTTCTTGCGCAATATCGCCAAACTGGAAGCCCGGCAGCGCCGCGACGGCATCGCGCAGCGGGCGTAAAAACAGCTTGCCCTGGAGACTGTTACCGCTGGCTGGCGCGCCGTAGAGGTAGGAACCCACCACGCTGAACGTCACATCGTCAGCAGGAGCCAGCGGTGCGGTTTGCGGCGTCAGGCTCAGCGCCATGCGCTCGGGCATAAAATCTTCAACGTGGAAATCCCACTCACGCGGCTGGTTATCGCCGGTGTTAGCGCGAATATGCCACATCCCCGTGGCGGCACTGCTATCGAGCGGGTAGGTCAATTGATACAGGCCGTTCTGCGGCTGGCTGACGACGCTGCGGATCACCTGCCCGTCCGGCTTGACCACCTCAAGCTTAATCGGCTGATCGGGCAGCGGTTTGCCGTCACTGTCGCGCAGCAGCCCGTTGAGTATCACCGTTTCCCCGGGGCGATAAAGATCGCGCGGGCCAAACATAAAGAACTGCTTACGGTAGCCGGGGTCACCGGCAACGTCGAACTCGGCCAGGTCCAGCGCGGGAAGTTTGAGATCCAGCAGCGTGGTTTGCCCCTCTTTGCGCGCCAGCAGCAGCGCCGCGTCTTTATCCGTCTGGAGGGTCGCATGGCCTTTGGCATCGCTGGTCGCCTGCGCCAGCGTCTGGCCTTTATCGTTAAGCAGGGTCAGTTCTACGGCCGATTGCGCCGCGCCGTTTTCCAGGCTTTGGGTGAAAACGTCCAGCTGGCCGTGATAGCGGTGCAGCGAAACGCCCACATCGCTGAGGGTAAACAGCGTAGCGGCATTGCTGTAGCTGTACTGACCCGCAGGATTCATCACCGCAATATAAACGCCTGACTGCTGTAGCGGCGCAATATCCTTCAGCGGCAGCAGCAGTTTTTCGCGAGTGTTACGCGTGGGGTTGAGATCGAAGCGTCCGGTATAGACCAGGTCCGCCATTTTCAGCAGCTCGTCAGATTCCCAGTTGCTCAGCGAACTGCGATATTCCCACTGGCTGACAAATGCCGCCAGCGACTCCGGCTTCACGCGGAAGAAGTTGACGTCAACGTGCGGCACGTTGAGCACCATCACCGGCAGCCCTTCCACCACTTTGCCGGGCAGCAGCGAGCCGCGGCTGGCAAAACCGACGCTGGGGGCAATATCACGGGTAGTCAGCGTTTTCTCCACGCTGCTGCCGAAGGCGGATTTGTTCAGCGCCGCCAGCTCAGGATCGACGGTCACAATCAGGTCGCGTTTAGGCTCCAGATGGCGCAGACGCAGCTCTTTGAGGTTTGGCGCCAGCTCCCATGCGCCGTCCACTTTGCCGCTCTTTTTGTCGACCAGATGAACGGTTTTGCTGAAATCCTGATCGGGATTTAGCGGAATCGAAAAAGTGAGCACCAGCGTCGCCGCGCCGTCGAGCTGCACTTCAGAGGCATCCAGCAGGGAAAGCGTTTTGCCCTGACTCTGCTGGGCAAGTTTGGCCAGCTGCGCCGCATCCGGTTTATTCGCCGACGCGTGCTCGGCTGCAGCCGGGGCCGCCGCCGAGGCGGGCTTATCATCGTTGTTATTGTCGCATCCCGCCAGGGTAAACGTCATTGCCAGCGCCAGCGCTAGCGTAGCCAAACGAAAGGGTTTCATCCTGGAACCTCTGACTGGTGAAGTCTGTTTGAGTCGTTGATTCAGTATTATGCCCCAGACCCGAGTTTGCCAGTAGCCAGACCGCTCGCAAAATTGACGACCATTTTTCATCACAAACGGGATGTTACGGCGATCACAGCACCGAACGTCACCTGTGACGTTACGCGTACTTTGTTTTTAAAACAATAAGATAGCTAGATTCCTCTCGCACTCTGCTGTTACCTTTTGCCGGTCGTCACCTCTTACTCTACGCGGTTCAATAATTGGAGATCGGAATGAAAAGAGCCGTTAATGCCCTACAAAATTTTGGCAAATCTCTCTACGGCCCGGTGCTCATATTGCCAATCGTCGGTCTGTTTATCGCCTTCGGTAACGTGCTGGGTAACGGTAGCCTCGCCGAGTACATTCACGTTCTCGGTTACCCTGCCGTTCAGCATCTTGGCCAGCTGATCGCCAAATCCGCCGTGTCGCTGCTGGTCAACCTGGCGATGATCTTCGCCGTCGGCATTCCCATTGGCCTTGCCGCCCGCGATAAAGGTTACGCGGCGCTGCTGGGCCTGGTCACCTTTATCGTTTTTATCAACGCCATGAATGTGACGCTCCAGCTACAGGGCGAACTGGCACCTGCCGATCTTATGCGCACCGCCGGGCAAAGCATGGTGCTCGGCGTACAGGTGCTGGAGATGGGCGTGTTTGCCGGGATCCTCACCGGTGCGCTCACCGGCTACCTGTATAACCGCTATTCCGGCGTACAGTTTTCCGGGGCGATGGCTATCTACTCCGGGCACTGCTTCGTCACCATTATCATTTTGCCGGTTGCCATACTTCTCGGCGTGATCATGAGCGAACTCTGGCCGTGGGCGCAGCACGGCATCAGCGCGCTGGCGTTGGCGATTAAAGGCTCCGGCCCGTTCGGCGTAGCCATTTATGGCTTCCTTGAGCGCATTCTGGTGCCAACCGGCCTGCATCATCTGGTTTATACCCCGTTCCTGTACACCGAGCTTGGGGGTTCACAGGAAGTATGCGGCACGCTGTATCAGGGCGCGCGCAATATCTATTTCGCCGAAATGGCCTGCCCGAAGGTCACGCAACTGAGCAGCACGGTAGTGTGGGACGCGCGTGGCATCAGCAAAATGTTCGGCCTGCCCGCCGCGGCGCTGGCAATGTACGTCACGGCCAAACCGGAGCGTAAAGCGGCGGCGAAAGCCATTCTGATCCCGGCGGCGCTAACGTCCATGCTGGTCGGCGTCACGGAACCGCTGGAATTTTCATTCCTGTTCGTCGCGCCGCTGCTGTTCGTGGTGCACGCGGTGCTGACCGGCATTGGCATGATGCTGTTCTCACTGCTCGGCGTCCATGCGATCGGCGCGAACGGCATCATCGACTTTGTGCTCTACAACCTGCCGCTGGGCACCACCAAAGCGAACTGGCCAATGTATATCGCGGTGGGGCTCACGATGTCCGCACTCTATTTCCTTATCTTCCGCTTCCTGATTCTGCGTTTTGATATGAAAACGCCGGGCCGCGAAGAGGAAGACCAACAGACCCGGCTCTACAGCAAGCAGGAGTACCAGGCTAAGGGCAACAACGACGGGCTGGGAACCCTCATCATCGAAGGATTAGGCGGGCGCGACAACATTGAGGTGGTGGATAACTGTTACACCCGGCTGCGCGTCACGGTCAAAGATGTAGCGCAAATTAACGAACCGCAGCTTAAAGCAACAGGTGCGAAAGGCATTATTAAACAAGGCAATAACGTTCAGGTGGTCTACGGGCTGCATGTCAAAAAAATGCGAGAAGCCGTTGAGATGTTTCTCTGAAGGAGGCTATAACATGTTGAAATCCCCATTTATTCTGGCTATCGCCGGCGGCGGCAGCACCTATACCCCGGGCATTGTGAAGAGCCTGATGGTGCGCTTAAGCGACTTCCCGCTGGCGGAAATTCGCCTCTACGACATTGATGAAGCGCGGCAAAACACTCTCGCGCCGGTGGTAGAAAAGGTGATACGCGACCACAGCCAGAGCATCAAATTTACCGTCACCACCTGCCCGGAAACGGCCTTCAGCGGCGCACACTTTGTGTTTGCGCAGATGCGCGTTGGTCAATACAAGATGCGTGAGCTGGATGAAAAAATCCCGCTGCGCCACGGCGTGGTGGGTCAGGAGACCTGCGGCCCGGGCGGCCTGGCCTACGGCCTGCGTACCATTCTGCCGATGGTTGAATTGATTGACCTGGTTGAGCGCCATGCAGACCCGAAAGCGTGGATAGTCAACTACTCTAACCCGGCGGCCATCGTTGCCGAAGGCATCCGCCGTCTGCGCCCACAGGCGCGGGTATTAAATATCTGCGATATGCCGGTGGCGGCCATGCGCAATATGGGAGCCATTCTCGGCGTCGATCGCCACAGGCTCGACGTCGACTATTTTGGTCTCAATCATTTCGGCTGGTTTACCCAGGTGCGTGTCGATGGCGAAGACAAGCTGCCAGAGCTGCGACGCCACGTGGCGAAGTTCGGCCTGCTAACCGAAGATGCCGCGCAAACTGACCCGCAGCATGCCGATCCATCATGGGTGAAGACCTGGCGTAATATTAAACCGATGATGGACTGCTTCCCGGAATATCTGCCGAACCCGTATTTGCAGTACTACCTGATGCCCAACCAAATCGTCGAGCACCAGAATCCGGACTATACCCGCGCCAATGAAGTGATGGATGGCCGCGAGAAAAAACTGTTCGCGGCGGCGGTTGAGTATCAGCAAACCGGGATTCTGCCTGATGCCTTCCACGTCGGCGTGCACGGCGAGTTTATCGTTGAGGTTGCCCGATCTCTGGCCTTTGATTTACGTCAGCGTCATCTGGTGATTGTGGAAAACCAGGGGGCGATCGCCAATCTACCGGACGATGCGATGGTGGAAGTGCCCGCGTATATCACCGCGAACGGCCCGGAGCCGGTGCGCATGGGTAACGTCCCGCTGTTCCACCAGACGCTGCTGATGCAGCAGCTGGCTTCGGAACAGCTATTGGTGGAAGCCACGCTGGAAGGAAGTTATGAGAAAGCGCTGCAGGCTTTCACCCTCAACCGGACCGTGCCAACCATAGAACACGCGCGGGCTATTCTTGATGAGATGATTGCTGCCAACCAGGATTACTGGCCGCAGCTGCAGCACGCCTGGCAAAATGGTGAAGCAACGCGCTAATAACACGATGGTCGCTTGTCGGTGTGATAAAAAACACCGACAATTCCTTTCTGATTTATCAATGGAGGGTACTATGACCACTTCGTTTTTTGTCGCCGCCGACTGGCTGGCTGAGCATGTTGATGACCCGCAGGTACAAATTATCGATGCCCGTATGGCACCGCCGGGGCAAGAACACCGTGACTTAAACGCCGAATACCGCGCCGGGCATCTGCCGGGTGCCGTTTTCTTTGATATCGAAGCCCTCTCCGATCACACTTCCCCCCTGCCCCATATGCTGCCAAGGCCGGAGGCCTTCGCCGTCGCCATGCGTGAACTGGGCGTCAGCCGTGATAAACATCTGGTTATCTATGATGAAGGCAATCTCTTCTCCGCACCGCGCGCGTGGTGGATGCTGCGTACCTTCGGCGCCGAGCGAGTGTCTATTCTGGCCGGCGGGCTCGCCGGCTGGCAGCGCGATGAACTGCTGCTGGAGCACGGTGACGTCAACGTTGCGGAAGGCGAGTTTGAGGCCAAATTTGCCCCGCATGCGGTTAAGCGACTGACCGACGTTCTGCTGGCAAGCCACGAAGGCTCCGCGCAAATCGTCGATGCTCGCCCGGCACCGCGCTTTAACGCCGAGGTTGATGAGCCCCGTCCGGGCCTGCGCCGTGGCCATATTCCCGGTGCGCGCAACGTGCCGTGGGGCGATCTGGTGGTGGACGGCGAGCTGAAAACAACCGATGAGCTGGAAACCCTCTTTGCACGACAAGGGGTCGATTTCAACCGGCCGATTATCGTCAGCTGCGGCTCCGGCGTGACGGCGGCAGTGGTCGCCCTGGCGCTGGCGACCCTTGAGGCGCCTGACGTCACCCTGTACGACGGTTCATGGAGCGAATGGGGCGCGCGCGCCGATCTGCCGATCGAGCCCGCGCAGTAATGGATAACCGCCTGGCACCGCTGTTAATGCGCGGCGAAGCGTTAACGCGCGCAGAGTACCGGGTATTAGCCCACCTGACGGCGCATCCGTTACTGGTGGGCAAGATTACGGTTCGTCAGCTGGCGCAGGCGACGTTTGTCTCCACTGCCACCATCATGCGGTTGTGTCAGAAGCTAGGGTTTAGCGGCTACAGCGAGTTTATCTGGCACTGTAAAAACCTGCTGGCGGAAACGCCGCATATTGCGACACAGCAAACGCAAGCCAGCGCGGATCTTCCCGCGCTGTTCAACCGCTTTATGGCTAACTACCAGCAGTCATTCCAGTGGGCAACGGCGGAGAAACGGCAGCAGTTTACCCGTCTTTTACGCGAGCAGGAGAGCTTCTTTCTGTACGGCGCGGGGTTTTCCTATCTGTTTGCCGAGTATCTGACTAAAAAGCTGCAGGTATTGGGTAAAACGGCGTTTATCTCCGGCCCGGGCGACAGCCGCAACATTTTTCTGAGCAACGCCGCGCGCTACCAGGTCTTTATTGCCGTTTCACGCAGCGGAGAAACCGAACAGGTACTGGATAAAGCACGTATTGCCCGTAACGTCGGTATGACCGTTGTCGCCTTCACCCGCGCCTCGGCCAACCCGCTGGCGCAGCTAGCCGACCTGCATTTCGCGCTTTACGATGAAGCCGTGCATTTCGCGGCCGAAGCGGCAGATATCACCTCATTCGAGTCAAACCTGGTGCTAATGATGGATTTACTGCTGCTTGAGGCGACGGGGTAATCAGGGGTTCTTCAGGCACAAAAAAACCGCCTGTCACAGCGGTTTCTTTGTGCTGGTCCGGTTCGCGGCCTTTCCAGCAAGCTACATTGCTAAAGCAATGCAGGCACACCATAGTGGCATAATAGTCGCTTTAAAATAGGACAAAGTCAAGATGGTAACAAAGGTGACTATTTAACTATTGGTGTATAATCCATCCCGGCCCTTTCCGCCGTCTCGCAAACGGGCGCTGGCTTCAGGAGAGGATATCCCACGGCCGTAAATGCAGGCACACCATAGCGCTTGCTATCGCGGCGTTATCGCCGGCGGTGCTGCCGTGATGCGGTCTTCGCATGGACCGCGCAATGAAAGGACGATACGTGTGTATCGTGCTGATTGTTTCTGCCGCCTTGTTGCTTCACGCCGACAGCAATCGGAGCCACTCCGGTAACGCCGTCAGCATGAGGCTCAACGCGCAGGGCAAGTAAGCCAGGATGCCGCCCCTCGGGGCGGCCTTCCTGTGTTCAGATAATCCGGTTCTGCTTAAAGTCACGCAGGAAGCTGCCCCAGCGTTTTTCGTAGAACGGCGTGATGTGCGCCAGCATAAAGTGGCTGATGCCCTTTTCGCCTTCCACTACCTCACAAATATCAATCGGTTCATCACCGGGTAAGGTATCGGTCGCCACGCTGCCCGCTGCGTGGATAATGGCTTCAATATCCCCTTCCGCTTCAATGCCAATCAGCAGATTCGGCTGCTCATCCGCATGCTCCTTGATAGAACACAGGAACGCGCGTTTGACCGTTTTCAGGGTTTTAAACAGCGTAGTCAGCGACTCGACCATCTGCGCCGGCGGTTCAGCCACTTCGGAAAGCAACAGCGCGCTGCCGCCTTCCAGCACTTCCTGAGTGCTCAGCGGGTTGCCCTCTTCACCTATCAGGAGACTGATTTCGCGCGGGGTGAACTCTTTACCGGTCGGCAGTTTGGCGTTCAGATACAGCGTCTCGCCGAGAGTCATTTCAAACAGCGAGCGCACCGGCATGACGACAAACGCCTGTTCGGTGGTAACGGCCTGCTTCAGCGCTTCCAGCGAGGTAAAGAACGGAATCACCGACGTGCCGTCGTCTTTTTCCCAGTGCTGTAATTCTAAGGCGCTGTCGTCAACAACCTGCTGGTCGCCAACCGCGCTGCCGGGAACCCAGACAGTGGATTCCAGTAAGGTACGGAAAAAGGCTGGGCGATGAGCGGGTTCTGTCGCCGCTTGTTCCAGCAGCGTTTCGAGTTCATTTTTGGTTTCAGACATAAGGCTACAAATTCAATGGTTACTGTAGGGCGGGCAAGCGAAGCGCCCCCGCCAGTATTTTGCCGGATGGCGCTACGCTTATCCGGCCTACGCGGTCAACAGATTCGCGATAGTCCGCACGCCCAGCCCGGTTGCACCCGCCGACCACTGCTCAACGGCCGCTTTACGGTAGGTGGCGGAACAGTCGATGTGCAGCCAACCTTCGTGATAGTTCTCTACGAAGTGGGACAGGAAGCCCGCCGCGGTGCTTGCACCCGCCGGGTACGCCGCGCTGCCGGTGTTGTTCAGTTCAGCAAAGTTAGACGGCAGCTGGTTGCGGTGGAACTCCGCCAGCGGCAAACGCCAGAAGGCTTCGTTTTCCGCACTGGCGCTTGCCAGCAGGCGGTTAGCCAGTTTGTCATCAAAGCTGAACAACGCGTGGTAATCGTTACCCAGCGCGGTTTTGGCCGCCCCGGTCAGGGTTGCCGCGTCGATGATAAGCTCAGGCTTCTGCGCGCTAGCGTCAATCAGGCCATCGGCCAGCACCAGGCGGCCTTCCGCATCGGTGTTCATCACTTCCACGTTTTTACCATTACGGTAGTGGATGATATCGCCAAGTTTGAAGGCGTTGCCGCTAATCAGGTTATCCGCACAGCACAGGTACAGTTTTACGCGCTTGTTCAGGCCACGGGTAATCGCCAGCGCCAGCGCACCGGTGACGGTTGCCGCACCGCCCATATCGGACTTCATGGAGTCCATGAACGCACTCTGTTTAATGCTGTAACCGCCGGAGTCGAAGGTAATGCCTTTACCCACCAGGCAGGCGTAAACCGGTGCTTCTTTATCGCCCGTTGGGTTGTAGTCCAGCGCCAGCAGCACCGGCGGACGCTCGGAACCACGACCCACTGTGTGCAGACCCACATAACCCTGCTCGCGCAGATCTTCACCTTTGGTGATACGGTAAGAGACGTTATCACACGCCACGCCGCACAGCAGATCCACCGCGCGCTGCGCCAGTTGCTCCGGGCCGAGTTCTTCCGCCGGGGCGTTGATGGTGTCACGCACCCAGTCGATATAGGTCAAACGGTTGTCCAGTTCCTGGCGCTGTGCGTCGTCCAGCTCAGGCCATTCTACCTGACGGGTGCCTTTTGGCCCTTTGTAGCCCGCCCAGAATGCCCAGCAGCGCTCGACGTCCCAGCCCTCACCCGCCAGGGCCACATGTTTGATGCCCATGCCGTCAATTTTGCGCGCCGCGCGCTGGATAAGGCCCGCGTCATCGCGGCCGGTCAGGTGCAGGGAAATACCTTCATCATTAATGCTATAGGCCGCTTTGTCGCCCCAGCGCGCATCGGCTGGCTGGGTAGACAGGGTAATTTTCATCGCTTCTGTCATTTTATTTATCCTTATTAGCAAACGGGCCGCCGAATGGCAGCCCGTTAAATATTGTCTTAAGCGCAGCTATTCAGCTTCATCCAACCAGACTAGCAGAATTGCCTCAAGAATTTTTTCATTTGATGCCTGTGGATCGTCATCAAAATCTTCGAGGTCGCAAATCCACTGATGCATGTCGGTGAAACGCACCGTTTTCGGATCGGTATCCGGGTAGGTGTCGTAAAGCGCTTCGCCGATCTCGCGGCTGTCGGTCCACTTCAGTCCCATACTATCCCCTATTAGTGCTCGCGCGCGTGGTTAATTGTGTAACGCGGAATTTCGACTACCAGATCTTCATCGGTGACGCGGGCCTGGCAGCTCAGACGGCTGTCGGGCTCCAGACCCCATGCTTTATCCAGCATGTCGTCTTCGTCTTCGGTGCTCTCTGGCAGAGAGTCGAAACCTTCACGCACGATGCAGTGGCAGGTGGTGCAGGCACAGGATTTTTCGCAGGCGTGTTCAATCTCGATACCGCTACGCAGCGCAGCATCCAGAATAGTTTCACCGGTCTCAGCTTCCACAACGATGCCATCCGGACACAGGTCCTGATGTGGCAAAAAAACAATCTTTGGCATATTAAACCTCGTCCACGGATTGGCCTTTCAGCGCGACACGGACAGATTGGTCCATACGGCGAGCGGCGAATTCCTGGGTTTGTTTGTCAACGTTTTTAATGGCTTGTTCTATGGCATCAGTGTCATTGCCCTCGGCAACCGCACTCAGAACGGCGGCAGCCTCGTCAATCTCCTGACGCTCTGCGGCGCTTAACAGCGCGGCATCAGCGGCCAGCGCGCTGTGCAGGCTTTCCAGCACGCGAGCGGCTTCCACTTTCTGCTCTGCCAGCATACGCGCTTTCACGTCCTGCTCGGCATAGCTCATGGAATCCTGAATCATGGTGGCGATTTCGCCATCGGTCAGGCCGTAGGACGGCTTCACCTGAATAGACGACTCAACGCCGGTGGATTTTTCCATGGCGGTGACGCTCAGCAGGCCGTCGGCGTCCACCTGGAAGGTCACGCGAATGTGCGCACCGCCAGCCGGCAGCGCCGGGATACCGCGCAGCGCAAAGCGCGCCAGTGAACGGCAGTCCTGCACCAGTTCGCGCTCACCCTGCATCACGTGGATGGACATCGCGGTCTGGCCGTCTTTAAAGGTGGTGAACTCCTGCGCTCGCGCCACCGGAATGGTGGTGTTACGCGGGATAACCTTCTCTACCAGGCCACCCATGGTTTCGAGGCCGAGAGAGAGCGGGATCACGTCGAGCAGCAGCATTTCGCTGTCCGGCTTGTTGCCGACCAGAATATCGGCCTGAATCGCCGCACCAATCGCGACGACTTTATCCGGGTCAATCGAGGTAAGCGGCGTACGGCCGAAGAATTCGCCAACGCGCTCGCGCACTAACGGCACGCGGGTAGAACCGCCGACCATCACCACTTCCAGCACCTCTTCGGCTTCCACGCCCGCGTCTTTCAGCGCGCGGCGGCAAGCCATCAGCGTACGCTTCACCAGCGCGGAAATCAGGTCGTTAAACTGTTCGCGGGTCACTTCACCTTTCCAGCCAGCGACCTCAACGGTCACGCGGTCGGCATCGCTCAGGGCGATTTTGGCGGCGATGGCGGCGTCAAGCAGCTCGCGCTGTACGCGGTTGTCGCTGCGATCGGCAATGCCCGCCTGTTCGCGGATATGGTCGGCCAACAGGTGGTCGAAATCATCGCCGCCCAGCGCGGAATCGCCGCCGGTGGCCAGCACTTCAAACACGCCGCGGCTCAGGCGCAGAATAGAAATATCGAAAGTACCGCCGCCCAGATCGTAGACGGCAATCACCCCTTCCTGACCAGAATCGAGGCCGTAGGCAATCGCCGCGGCGGTCGGTTCGTTCAGCAGACGCAGCACGTGCAGGCCCGCCAGACGCGCGGCGTCTTTGGTGCCCTGACGCTGTGCATCGTCGAAGTAAGCTGGAACGGTAATCACCACGCCATCAAGCTCGCCTTCAAGCGTTTCGGTGGCACGAGCCGCCAGCGCTTTGAGGATATCGGCCGAGACGCGGATCGGGTTCAGTACACCGGCCTTGGTCACCAGCATCGGCAGGCCGTTTTCGCTTGCCTGGAACTGGTACGGCAGGTGTGGGTAACGCGCCTGGATATCCGCCAGCGAGCGGCCCATCATGCGTTTTACGGAGCTAATGGTGTTAGCGGGATCTTGCGCGGCGTTGCTGCGCGCATCATAACCGACCACGTGCCCCTGCTCCTGGTAGTGCACAACGGAAGGCAGCAGGTGACGCCCCTGATTGTCGGCCAGCGTTTCTGCCTGACCGCTACGCACGGTAGCCACCAGGGAATTGGTGGTGCCTAAGTCAATGCCCACCGCCAGACGACGCTGGTGCGGTGCGGCGCTCAGACCCGGCTCACTAATTTGTAATAAGGCCATGTTAAGCTTCCAGAATCAAAAATCGAGCAGCTTTTCTTCGAGTAATTCAGCGCTGCTTTGGAGTTTATCGAGAAAACGCAGTTTACGGACGGTATCCGCCGCCGCGTCCCACGTCTGTGAATCAAGTTCCGCCACCATCTGCTGCTGGCGTTGGCTGTACATCGATTTGATGCGCTTGAGAAGCCCTTCCAGACGATCGGTGTCTTTCGCCTGTTCAATCTCGTCGAGCTCTTCGCGCAGCTCCAGCTGTTCCATCAGGAACGCGGTATCGCGTACGGTGTGCTGTTCACTGGCAAGATCGAAACCGTGGAGGGAGAGCAAATATTCGGCGCGCGTCAGCGGGTGACGCAGCGTTTGCCAGGCCTGATTGATGGTCGCAGAACGCTGGACCGCCGCAAGCTGTTCAGCTGCGCTGGCGCTAGCAAAACGGTCGGGGTGATTCTGACGCTGCAGGTCCTGGAAGCGTGCCGCGAGGGCCTGAGTGTCTACGTGATAACCGGCTGACAATCCAAAGAGAGTAAAGTAATCCATGACGATCTCAGGGTTAACTATTTAAAACAAACCCCACGCACAGCGGTGAAACTATGGTGGGGTTGGCAGGACTCAAATCTAGACGTTAAAGCTTTCGCCGCAACCGCACTCGTCTTTCACATTCGGGTTAGTAAATTTAAACCCTTCGTTCAGACCTTCTTTCACGAAGTCGAGCTGCGTGCCATCAAGAAATTGCAGGCTCTTGCCGTCGATGACCACCTTCACGCCTTTGTCTTCGAATACGGTGTCTTCTGCCGCCGGCTCGTCAACAAATTCCAGTACATAGGCCATACCTGAACAACCGGACGTTCTGACGCCCAGGCGCAGACCAAACCCTTTACCGCGGTTTGCCAGGAAGGTATTGACTCGCGCTGCTGCACTGTCGCTTAAGGTAATCGACATAAAAACCTCAACTCTTAATTATTTTGCTTCACGTTTGCTTTTGTAATCCGCAATGGCGGCTTTAATCGCGTCTTCTGCCAGAATAGAACAGTGAATTTTCACTGGTGGCAGTTCAAGCTCGTCTGCGATATCGGTATTTTTAATCGCCTGTGCTTCGTCCAGGGATTTCCCTTTTACCCACTCGGTCACGAGGGAGCTGGAAGCAATGGCAGAACCGCAGCCGTAGGTCTTGAAACGCGCGTCTTCAATGATACCTTCATTGTTGACTTTAATCTGCAACTTCATCACGTCGCCGCAGGCCGGTGCACCGACCATGCCGCTGCCGACGCTGTCGTCGCTGTTATCGAAAGAACCGACGTTACGCGGGTTCTCATAGTGATCGATGACTTTTTCGCTGTATGCCATGGTGAATTCTCCTTATGGGTACCGATTAATGATGTGACCATTCAATGCTGTTCAGATCCACGCCCTGTTTGAACATTTCCCACAGCGGGGAAAGGTCGCGCAGACGGCCGATGGAGTTGCGAACCAGATTGATGGTGTAGTCAATCTCTTCTTCGGTAGTGAAACGACCTAAAGAGAAACGAATGGAGCTGTGCGCCAGCTCATCGGTCATGCCCAGCGCGCGCAGCACGTAGGATGGCTCAAGGCTTGCGGAAGTACAGGCAGAACCGGAGGAAACCGCCAGGTCTTTCAGCGCCATAATCAGCGATTCGCCTTCAACAAAGTTGAAGCTGACGTTGAGAATGTTCGGTGCGCCCTGCTCGAGATCGCCGTTCAGGTAAACTTCTTCCATATCCTTCACGCCGTTCCACAGACGGTTACGCAGACCGCGCAGACGCGCCATCTCGGTTTCCATCTCTTCTTTGGCGATGCGGTACGCTTCGCCCATGCCGACGATCTGGTGAACAGGCAGGGTGCCGGAACGCATACCGCGCTCGTGACCGCCGCCGTGCATCTGCGCTTCGATACGGATACGCGGTTTACGACGCACATACAGCGCGCCGATACCTTTCGGGCCGTAGATTTTATGGCCGGAGAAGGACATCAGGTCCACTTTCAGCTGGCTCAGGTCGATAGGCAGTTTGCCCACGCTCTGGGTCGCATCAACGTGATAGACGATGCCACGCGCACGGCACATTTCGCCGATGGTCGCGATATCCTGCACTACGCCGATTTCGTTGTTAACGTGCATGATGGAAACCAGAATGGTGTCGTCACGCATCGCCGCTTCGAGTTCTTTCAGGTCGATAATGCCGTTGCGCTGCGGGGCGAGGTAGGTGACTTCAAACCCTTCGCGCTCCAGCTGACGACAGGTGTCCAGCACGGCTTTGTGTTCGGTTTTGCTGGTGATGATGTGCTTGCCTTTTTTCTGATAAAAGTTGGCTGCACCTTTAATCGCCAGGTTGTCAGATTCCGTCGCACCAGAGGTAAAGACGATTTCACGCGGGTCGGCGCCCACGAGGTCGGCAATCTGGTTACGGGCGATATCTACCGCCTCTTCAGCCTGCCAGCCGAAACGGTGTGAACGCGAGGCCGGGTTACCAAAGGTCCCGTCCAGGGTCAGAAACTGCATCATTTTCTCGGCAACACGCGGGTCCACCGGCGTGGTTGCGGAGTAGTCGAGATAAATCGGTAATTTCATTGCTCTTTAACTCCGTACATCACTCAATGCAAGGAGTCAGGCAACCGGCTGGATGTACGACCGCGTTGACGGGAGGGTGTCCCGGCCTGACTCTGAAATCTCATTTTTATCTATAGCCGGCCCTACGGCGTGCGCCTTTCGCGGCACACGGCAGGACAGGTGGATTATGCGCGTAACTTAACGTCGATAGCGTCCTGGACGCGGGTCGTGCGGGAGGTGTCGTGCGAATGCTGACGACCGGACACGTCCAGAACTTCCTGGTTGTTCACCAGTTCACCCAGGGTGATATTGTTCAGGAAACCGGTCAGACGGTCGCTCAGATCGCGCCAGAGTGCGTGGGTCAAACATTTATCGCCGCCCTGGCAGCCACCTTTCCCCTGACAGCGGGTGGCGTCAACGGACTCGTCCACTGCGCTAATCACTTCACCCACTGCGATGTGGTTTGCTTCTTTACCCAGCAGATAACCGCCGCCAGGTCCGCGTACGCTGGATACTAAGCCATTTTTACGCAGACGGGAAAACAGCTGCTCCAGGTAGGAGAGCGAAATTCCCTGACGTTCAGAAATATCAGCCAACGGCACCGGGCCCGCTTCGGAGTTGAGTGCAACGTCCAGCATCGCGGTCACGGCGTAACGCCCTTTAGATGTCAGTCTCATGTCTTACTTAACCTCAAACTCGCCCCTGCCCGGGGTTTTAATAATTGTGTGGGTATTGCATAGCAGGGCCAAGTCTGACATTCCCGACTAAATCAGTCAACTATTTACTTGAGTAATTTAGTCAGGTATTTGGCGTTCCGTGCGGTATTGATTTGCCGGATGGCGCTTCGCTTATCCGGCCTACAGGCTGCACGATTTGTAGGCCGGATAAGCGAAGCGCCATCCGGCATTAACGCGGTTACTTGCCTTTATTCTGCTGTTCAATCGACGCCAGAATCCCACGCAGGATGTTCAGCTCCTGGCTTTCCGGACGGGCGCGGGTAAACAGACGACGCAGCTTATTCATCACCTGCCCCGGGTGGTTCTCACGGATAAAGCCGGTCGACAGCAGCGTCTGCTCGAGGTGGCCGTAGAATCGCTCAAGATCGTCTACCAGCGGGTACGGCGTCTCTTCGTGTTCCACTTTCGCTTCGCCGCTTTCCTGTGCCGCCAGCCAGGCCATGCGCACTTCGTAGGCAATAACCTGCACCGCCATCGCCAGGTTCAGCGAGCTGTACTCAGGGTTCGCGGCAATGGCTACGTGATAGTGGCATTTCTGCAGCTCGTCGTTAGTCAAGCCCACACGTTCGCGGCCAAACACCAGCGCTACCGGCGCATGCTCGGCTTCAGACACGCTTTTCAGGCCGCATTCGCGCGGATCGAGCATCGGCCACGGCAGCGTGCGGGAGCGCGCGCTGGTCCCAACGACCAGGCTACAGCCGGCCAGCGCTTCATCGAGGGTATCGACGATTTGCGCATTGCCGATCACATCACTCGCACCGGCCGCCAGGGCGATGGCCTGAGAGTCCGGTTTTACCAGCGGGTTGACCAGCCACAGGTTCGTTAAACCCATGGTTTTCATAGCACGGGCAACGGAGCCCATGTTGCCGGTGTGGGAGGTTTCGACCAGCACGATTCGGATATTTTGCAGCATTGTCATTCTTCGTCTAAAGATTATTCGTCCATATTACCATAAAGCTGAGACAGAATCCGAATTCGCTGCTATGATATGCGCCGTTTTCCCGTTCTTTAACATCCAGTGAGAGTAACCTGATGCATCCGATGCTGAACATCGCCGTGCGCGCAGCGCGCAAGGCGGGTAACCTGATTGCCAAAAACTACGAAACGCCAGAAGCTGTTGAAGCGAGCCAGAAAGGCAGCAATGATTTCGTGACCAACGTAGATAAAGCAGCCGAAGCTGTCATTATCGACACCATTCGCAAATCTTACCCGCAACACACCATTATCACCGAAGAAAGCGGTGAACATGTTGGCGAAGATCTGGATGTTCAATGGGTTATCGATCCGCTGGATGGCACCACCAACTTCATCAAACGTCTGCCACACTTCTCTGTTTCTATCGCCGTACGCATTAAAGGCCGTACCGAAGTCGCCGTGGTTTACGATCCAATGCGCAACGAACTGTTCACCGCCACCCGCGGCCAGGGCGCACAGCTCAACGGTTACCGTCTGCGCGGCAGCAATGCTCGCGACCTGGATGGCACCATCATCGCCACCGGTTTCCCGTTCAAAGCCAAGCAGCACGCGACCGCTTACATGAACATCCTCGGCAAAATGTTTACCGAATGCGCGGACTTCCGTCGTTCCGGTTCCGCTGCGCTGGATCTGGCCTACCTGGCCGCCGCGCGCGTTGACGGCTACTTCGAAATCGGCCTGAAACCGTGGGACTTCGCCGCAGGCGAGCTGATCGCACGTGAAGCAGGCGCGCTGGTCTGCGACTTCGTTGGCGGCCACAACTACATGATGACCGGCAACATCGTTGCGGGTAACCCGCGCGTCGTGAAAGCGATGCTGGCGAACATGCGCGATGAGCTGAGCGAAGCGCTGAAGCGCTAAGTCAGCCATGCCCGGTGGCGCTTCGCTTACCGGGCATCAGAGATCGGCCGGATAAGGCGTCGCCGCCATCCGGCTTTTAAAATGGCCTGAGCCCTCTGCCTACCGGCACCGCACTCATCCACATCACCACCGCCGCCGTCAGTAAAACCACGCCCCCCGCTAATGCCAGCGTCGTCCAGCCAATCTGCCGCCACAGCGCCGGCGTTTTATGGCCACTGAGCTTCACCGCCAGCGTGCGAAAACCGTGTACCAATAGCGCCAGCGACGAGATAGTCAACGATGTTCCGGCCGCCATGGCCAGCGCCGAAGCCACACCCCAGGCAAAGACGCCAATCACCTTACTGAACAGCAGAACCATAATGGCGCCAGAGCACGGACGCATCCCCATCGACAAAATAATCATCAGCCGGGCACGCCAGTCATCCCCCTGCTCAAGCTGCTGAGGGTCGGGCAGATGCTGATGCCCGCAGCCACAGTTCTCGTGGTGGACATGATGCGACGTGAAGGCGGTAAATTTAGGTTTACGCAGCAGCACGCGCAGCTTCTTCAGCGCCCGCCAGCACAGCAGCAGCCCCAGAACGCCCACCAGCGCATAGCTCCCCTTCTCCAGCCAGAAACTGCTGAGATGCAGCTGCCGCGCCGGAAGCCGTAATACGGTGAGCACAATAACCACCAACGCTATCGCCACGACCCCTTGTAATAATGAGGAGGCAAGCGTCAGGCCAATGCTTGATTTGAGTTTTGACGGGTGTGTCGCCAGCCAGGTGGTGATCACCACTTTGCCATGCCCTGGCCCCAGCGCATGCAGCACGCCATAGATAAAGCTGAACAGCAGCAATGTGCCACCGGCCTGAGTCGGATTTGCCGCGACCGCTTTCAGCAGGCTGCTCATCTGCTGGTTCACTTCGCGCTGCCAGACCACGCTTTTCAACATCACCTGCGGCCAGGCCTGCCACAGCCACAGCAGCCCGACGGCGGCGGCAAGTAAAAACAGCGCCAGCGGCCAGAGCTGAGCCCAATGACGCGCCGGGCGTCGGTTAACGGAAATCACTGACATTGTACGGTGACCTTCTGCGCAAACTGTTTACCCAGCTCCATATCCTCTTCCGGCGCATCTTCTTTATCCAGCGACTGGGCGTAGGAGAGCATTTCTTCATTAGGCTGCGGCGTGTGGACCGTCACCCGACAGGCGCCTTTGACATCGGCGGCAAACGCAACATCGCTGTCTTTTTCGTAATGCATATCAACATAGTACGTTGGATCGAACGTCGAAAACGTATAGGTCTGCCCGGCCAGCGGCTGCGGCGTAGCCAGCGGCAGCGTAAACGTCAGCACCGCCTGATGCTCCTGGCGCGCCAGACCATAGTCGGTGGGTAGATTCTCAAACTTAACCTTTTTACCGTTATGCCAGAATTCGGTGAAATAGTGCTGCCCGAGGACGTTCGCCATGACCTCCGCCGCCAGCTTTTTCCACACCTCATCGCCCGGTTTTGCGTTACCTGCGTCATACAGCAGGTCAGCCGAGGTCAGTTCATCCATCACCCAACGCATTTTCATGCCCGTCAGTTGCCCGTCGCTGACCAGCAGCTGATTAGTGATGGAAATAAAGCTATGCGGGTGCGCCCGGGCGCTTAATGATAAAAGCGCAAGAAACACCATAACCACGCATTGTTTCACTCTCTTCATCCGTTCCTCAGTGAAAAATTCTGTGAGCGCCGCCAGCATTCCTTAGCGAAAGCGCCATGGTCGCCGCGATCTATTGTCTATTCTTATCCTAATTAATTTCACTGGATGCCCGCAGATGATGACCGTACTTGAACCGCCATCTGTGCTTTCCAGTCCCCAGCGCCGCTGCCAGGCGCTGCTGATGCTGTATCTCCCCGGGCAAACCATGACTGCGGAATACATTGGCGCAATCAATAATGTCGATGTTTTAACCGCCCGGCAAGATATCGTCGACACCGGCGAGGAGATCGCGCGTTATCATCGTCTGGCAATCGCCACTCAGGCGGACGGCAGCTATCGGATTGAAGGCACCGCCCTTAACCTTCGCCTGTGCCTGCTGCACTGGCTGCGGCGCGCGCTGCGTTTATGTCCACGCTTCGTCGCTGAACATTTTACACCGGCGATCAAAACGCAGCTGAAACAGCTGAAGATTGCCCGCACGCTGTATGATGAAACCAACCTCCAGGCACTGGTTAACCGCTGCGCGCGTGGCCTGCAACGCGAGTTTGAACATCGTGACGGTCAGTTTTTACGTCTGTACTTACAATACTGTCTGCTGCAACACCATCAGGGTATCAGCCCGGTTTTCAATCCGCAGCAAAGCGCCTGGACCCAGCCAACCGACGAGTTTCACATGGCGGCGGACATCGTTCACCACTGGCAGCGGCGGGTGATGCAAATACCCCATCCTTACGAACAGCATTTTCTGGCGCTGCTGTTTATGCTGCTGAAGATCCCCAATCCTCACGAGGAAGGGCGCGATCGGGCACGGCAGCTTCACCTTGCGATCGTCCACATGGTGGATCGTTTCCAGCAGGTGGCCGGATGCCGGTTCACCGATGAACGCGGATTACATAACCAACTTTACGTGCATCTGTCGCAGGCGCTTAACCGCTGCGTGTTTGAGATCGGGATCGATCATCACCTCCCTGAAGAGATCCACCGTCTGTATCCGCGGCTTATTCGCACCACCCGCACGGCGCTGGCCGACTTTGAGGCGAGTTATACCCTGCGCTTCAGCGATGACGAAGCCGCGCTCGTGGCGATCATTTTTGGTGCGGGGCTGATGCAGGAAAGCGAGCTGCATGAAAAACAGGTCGTACTGCTCACCGGAGATAATCCGACGCTGGAACAAGAAATTGAGCAGCAGCTACGGGAGCTGACCCTGCTGCCGCTCAACGTGAAATATCTGGCGGCGCATACCTTCCAGAAAGAAGGGGCGCCAAAAGACAGCACGCTGGTGATTTCACCCTATGCCATCGTACTGCCGCTGTTTTCACCGCCGCTGATTCACGCCGAACAGTCGCTCAGCGAGCACCAGCAGCAGCGTATCTGCCAGATACTGGAGACCTAGCGGGCCACCGCTTTCGGCCGCAGGACCATCGCAGGCAGCGCGACCAGCGCCATGACCCAGAACAGCCCCTGATGCAGATGCTGGTAAAGATAACCCGAAAACATGGTCATCACCGCGATGCTGCCGCCCATCGCCACCGCAGAATACACCGCCTGTAGACGGATCACTTCGCTGCCCTGGCGTGCGGCAATATAGCGCATCGCCGCCAGGTGACAAACGGTGAAGGTACCGCAGTGCAAAATCTGAATCAGGATCAGCCACGGCAGGCTGGTCGTCCAGCCCATCAGCCCCCAACGAATCACGCCGCAAATGGCGGAGAGCAGCAGCAGATCCCGCGCGCTAAAGCGGCGAAACACCTTTTTACTGAGCGCAAAGGTAACGACTTCCGCCACCACCCCCAGCGACCACAGATAGCCCACGGCCGATGCCGAATAGCCCGCCCCTTGCCAGAAAATAGCGCTGAAGCCGTAATACGCCGCGTGCGCCCCTTGCAGCAGGCTGACGCAGGCGAGGAATCGCCAGTTTTGCGTGACCAGCGAGCGCCAGGCAGGCCAGCCCACTGATTCCTGATGGCGCGACTCGCCGAGCGGCATCACCGACGGCGTCAGCAGCATGCCTAACAGCATAGAGGCCACGCCCAGGCTGAGCATCAACAGAATGACATGATAATCATACAGACTGACCAGCTTTCCGGTCAGCGCCGAGCCAATCACAAAGGCTATCGATCCCCACAGGCGCACCCGCCCGTAGTCCATGGTTATCTGTTTTTGCCAGGTATTGGCCAGCGCGTCGGTGAGCGGCACCAGCGGCGAGAAAAAGAGGTTAAAGCCAATCATCACCACCATCAGCCACGCTACGTGGCTGCCCGCCCAGAAGGCCAGCGCAAACAGCAGCGTCATCAGCGCCAGAATTCGCAGCACGCTAATCAACCGCGAGGGTGAGCTGACGCGCGGCGCAATCAGCAGGCTACCGAGAAAACGGGCCACCAGGCCGGCGCCGAGCAGAAGACCGATGGTTTCGGGAGAAAGTCCTGCGCCTTTGAGCCACACGCTCCAGAAAGGCAGAAAAATACCGTAGCTAAAAAAGTAGGTGAAGTAACTGAGCGCCAGCCAGCGCGTGGAGTGCAATGCCATGGGTCCTCCCGGATTGGAGGACATAGTCTAATAACTCATCCCACATTCAGGAGAGAACTAACGTTCACGGTTAGCAGAAAATTGTGATGCACATCACCTTATAGAACTCAAACCTATCGGACATAATGCCTCAGGCCCGCGCCGACACACACGCTAGCCTTCCGTTGGTAATAGCGGCCGCTGCGCCAGTTCAATAAAATCACGCAGGGCGGGCTTCAGCTCGCCTTTTTTCCACGCCATCAGCAGCGCCAGCGTCGGCGCATCGCCTTTAATCGGCCGAAAAACCACCTGCCCGGTATTAAAATTATTCATATAACCGGGTATCAAAGTCGCGCCCAGCCCCATACCAACGAGATTCATCGTCACCAGAATATTGGTCGCGACCTGCACGATATTTGGCTGGCTATGCTCTTTCTCAAACCATGTTTTCACCACCGACGACAGTTCACCGGAATAGTCGGGATCGGTGGTAACAAAATTGATACCGTGCAACTGCTGGGCAGAAATGCTGTGCTCATTAGCCAGCGGATGACCAACCGGCAGCACCACCACCAGCGGTTCATGAAACAGCTCGATCGATTCAATATCCTGGCCGTGAATGGGGTAGCGCATCAGTCCGACATCCAGTTCGCCGCTGCGCAGCTTCTCTTCCTGTTGGGTCGTGATAAGGCTCGCCAGCTCAATATGGGTATCCGGCCGGCGCAGACGCAGCACCGGCAGCACCTTTGGCAGCAGGTTCACTTCGGCGGAGGGGACAAAACCAATCGCCAGATGGTCATTGCTTTGCGCCGCCTTCCGGGCGCGCAGCTTGGCCTGTTCCGCGTTATCCAGAATAGCCTGTGCATCCTGCAAAAAGCACTCGCCTGCGACCGTTAACGTCACTTTACGCTTATCGCGCTCCAGCAACGACACGCCCACGCACTGCTCCAGATCGCGTATCTGGCTACTCAGAGAAGGCTGTGAGGTATGCAGTTTTTCGGCGGCGCGCGTGAAGTTTAACGCCTGCGCCACCGCGACGAAGTAGCGTAGGTGCCTCAGTTCCATCTCTCCTCCTTGTCATCGAAAAAACGTCTCAGCTGGTAGAAATTATCTATTTCACATATCGATAACCCACAAGCAACATAAGAATGACACAAAAATGGAAAGGTCAATACCTCTTACCCCGCAGGATTAAAAATATGACCATAAAAAACCCTACTGACGTCTACCAGCTGGTCGACACCCAAAACGGTCGTGTCACGCCACGCATTTACACCGATCCTGACATCTATCAGCTTGAGCTGGAACGTATCTTTGGCCGCTGCTGGCTGTTTCTCGCCCACGAAAGCCAAATTCCCAAACCCGGTGATTTTTTTAACACCTACATGGGCGAGGATGCGGTGGTGGTGGTTCGCCAGAAAGACGGCAGCATCAAAGCGTTTCTCAACCAGTGCCGCCACCGCGCGATGCGCGTCAGCTACGCCGACTGCGGCAATACCCGCGCCTTCACCTGCCCGTATCACGGCTGGTCGTACGGCATTAACGGCGAGCTGATCGACGTCCCGCTGGAGCCACGCGCTTATCCGCAAGGTTTATGCAAATCCCACTGGGGGCTAAACGAAGTGCCATGCGTCGAGAGCTATAAAGGGCTGATTTTCGGCAACTGGGACACCACCGCACCCACGCTTGGCGATTATCTCGGCGACATCGCCTGGTATCTCGATGGCGTGCTCGACCGCCGTGAAGGCGGCACCGAAATCGTCGGTGGAGTCCAGAAGTGGACCATCGACTGCAACTGGAAATTCCCCGCCGAACAGTTTGCCAGCGACCAGTATCACGCGCTGTTCAGCCATGCTTCTGCGGTGCAGGTGCTGGGGGCGAAAGACGACGGCAGCGATAAGCGCCTCGGCGACGGTCAGACCGCCCGCCCGGTGTGGGAAACCGCCAAAGATGCGCTACAGTTCGGCCAGGACGGCCACGGCAGCGGTTTCTTCTTTACTGAAAACCCCGATGCCAACGTGTGGGTCGACGGCGAAGTCTCCAGCTACTACCGCGACACCTACGAAGAGGCCGAACAGCGTCTGGGCAAAGTTCGCGCCCTGCGTCTTGCCGGTCACAACAACATTTTCCCCACCCTCTCCTGGCTGAACGGCACCGCCACGCTGCGCGTCTGGCACCCGCGCGGGCCGGATCGGGTTGAAGTGTGGGCGTTCTGTATTACCGATAAAGCCGCCTCCGACGAGGTGAAAGCCGCATTTGAAAACAGCGCTACCCGCGCCTTTGGTCCGGCCGGATTCCTTGAACAGGACGATTCGGAAAACTGGTGCGAGATTCAAAAACTGCTGAAGGGCCACCGGGCGCGCAACACTAACCTGTGCCTCGAAATGGGCTTAGGCCAGGAAAAGCGCCGCGAAGACGGCATTCCGGGCATCACCAACTACATCTTTTCGGAAACCGCCGCGCGCGGCATGTATCAGCGCTGGGCCGATCTGCTCAGCAGCGAAAGCTGGCAGGACGTGCACGACAAAACCGCCGCCTACCAGCAGGAGGTGATGAAATGAGCGCTTTAGTTTCTCTTGAGCTGCATCATCGCATCAGCCAGTTTCTGTATGAAGAAGCGCGTTTGCTGGACGACTGGCAGTTTCGCGACTGGCTGGCGCAGCTGGATGATGACATTCGCTATACCATGCGTACCACGGTGAACGCCCAGACGCGCGACCGTCGCAAAGGCGTACAGCCGCCGACCACCTGGATTTTCAACGACAACAAAGACCAGCTTGAGCGCCGCATCGCGCGGCTGGAAACCGGCATGGCCTGGGCGGAAGAACCGCCGTCGCGTACCCGTCATCTGGTTAGCAACTTACAAATCAGCGAAACCGACGTGCCCGGCGTGTTCGCCGTGCGCCTCAACTATCTGCTGTATCGCGCGCAAAAAGAGCGGGACGAGACGTTTTACGTCGGCACGCGCGTGGACAAAGTCCGTCGTTTGCCCGGCGATGAGTGGCGCTTACTGGCACGCGAGATCGTGCTGGATCAAGCGGTGATCACCTCCCATAACCTGAGTGTACTGTTCTGATGAGCCGTGTATTTGCCTGCTCCGCCACGGAGCTGCCGGATGGTGAAGCCCTCCGGCTGGAAACCTCGCCCGTCATCGCCCTGTTCAACGTTGGCGGCGAGTTTTATGCCATTAACGATCGCTGTAGCCACGGTAACGCCTCGATGTCCGAAGGTTATCTGGAAGAAGATGCCACGGTGGAATGCCCGCTGCACGCGGCCAGCTTCTGCCTGAAAACCGGTAAAGCGCTGTGCTTACCTGCCACCGATCCGCTGACCACCTACGCGGTTTACGTGGAAGGTAGCGATGTATTTGTTGATATTCCAGAGGACGCCCGATGAGCGATTTACGCGACAACGTGGTTTTCATTACCGGCGGCGGCTCCGGCCTCGGTCTGGCGCTGGTCGAGCGCTTTATTGAAGAAGGCGCGAAGGTCGCCACGCTCGAACTGTCACCAGCCAAAGTCGCCAGCCTGCGCCAGCGTTTTGGCGAACATGTGCTGGCGGTGGAAGGCAACGTCACCTGCTACGCCGACTATCAGCGCGCGGTCGATCAAATCCTCACCGCGTTTGGCAAACTGGACTGTTTTATTGGCAATGCGGGCATCTGGGATCATAACGCAACGCTGGTGAACACCTCTGCTGAGGCGCTGGAGAGCGGCTTTCACGAACTGTTTAACGTTAACGTGCTAGGCTATCTGCTGGGTGCGAAAGCCTGCGCCCCGGCGCTTATCGCCAGCGAAGGCAGCATCATCTTTACCCTGTCCAACGCCGCGTGGTATCCGGGCGGCGGCGGGCCGCTGTATACCGCCTCGAAACATGCCGCCACCGGGCTGATTCGCCAGTTAGCCTACGAGCTGGCGCCGAAGGTGCGGGTGAACGGTGTCGGTCCGTGCGGTATGGCGACCGATCTGCGCGGCCCACAGGCGCTGGGGCAAAGCGATACCTCGATTATGCAATCGCTGACGCCGGAGAAAATCGCCGCCATTCTGCCGCTCCAGTTCTTCCCCGACCCAGCCGACTTTACCGGGCCATACGTGATGCTGGCATCGCGTCGTAACAACCGCACCTTAAGCGGCGTGATGATCAACGCCGACGCCGGGCTGGGGATCCGAGGGATCCGCCACGTCGCCGCTGGTCTGGATCTGTAAGGAGTCGTTATGAGTGAACACATTATTGCCATCATTGGCGGCGGTCAGGCGGGGGCAATGGCCGCTGCCGCGCTGCGCCAGCAAGGGTTTAACGGGCCGTTACACCTCTTTTCTGACGAGGCGCATCTGCCCTACGAGCGCCCGCCGCTGTCAAAAGCCATGCTGCTGGACGAAAATCCGCAGCTTCAGCCGGTGCTGCCCGCCAGTTGGTGGCAGGAACATAACGTGCAGCTGCATCTGGGCGTGACGCTTCGCGAGATTGATCGCGCCTCGCGTACGCTAACGCTCACCGATGGGCAAACCTACCGCTGGTCGCAGCTGCTGCTGGCTACCGGTGCAGCGGCCAGGCCTTTGCCGCTGCTGGATAAGCTGGGCGAGCGTTGCTTTACGCTGCGCCACGCTGGCGATGCCGAACGCCTGCGCGACGTCCTACAGCCGGGTAAGGCAATCGCGATCGTCGGTGCGGGCACGATTGGCCTGGAGCTGGCGGCGAGCGCCACCCAGCGCGGCTGCCAGGTGACTGTGGTCGAGATGGCGTCGTCGGTAATGGGCCGCAACGCCCCTGCTCCGGTGCGCGATTACCTGCTTGCCCGCCACCAGCAGGCGGGCGTGCGGGTGTTACTCAACAGCAGCATTGAACACGCCGAAGCGGGAGAGTTTCTCTCGCTGACGCTGCAAAACGGCGAGACGCTGCTGGCCGATGCGGTGATTTACGGTATCGGTATCGTGGCGAATGATGCGCTGGCCCGCGATGCCGGTCTGGAGGCAGCTAACGGCATTATCGTTGATACCGCCTGCTCCACCGCCGATCCGGCGATTTTCGCCGCCGGTGACGTGGCGCTAACGCGCCAGCCCGACGGTTCGCTGCGCCGCATCGAGAGCTGGGAAAATGCAAACCTTCAGGCGCAGACGGCAGCGGCAGCGATGCTCAACCTGCCTCCGCCCGCCGCCGGGCCGAGCTGGTTCTGGACCGATCAGTACAGCGATAACCTGCAGTTTATCGGCGACATGCACGGCGACAGCTGGCTGTGTCGTGGCGATCCGAATGCGCATCAAGCCATCTGGTTCCAGCTGCGCGAAGGCGTACTGGTCGGTGCCGTCGCGCTGAATAACGGGCGCGACGTACGCGTACTGCGCAAGCTTATCCAATCGGGACGATCGGTCAGTGAAACCGCGCTGTGTGATGAAAGCGTTGCATTGAAGTCGCTTTAACACGTTCAGACCTCCTTTCCCTACGGAAAGGAGGTCTATCGACGTTGTTGACTCAACCAACAGCCAAATGACTGATTTCTCGTTCCTGTGTGGCAAGTCACAAAATTATGTATTACGTTTAAAACATACATACTTACACTAAGGAACGGCCATGAACTCGCTTCGCTATCTCGACTTTGGCGCCTCACGCGATTTGCTGCTGCTAATCGCCCGTATCGCCATTGTGCTGCTGTTTATTCTCTCCGGTTACCCCAAAATGCTTCACTACGACGGCACGGTGCAGTACATGGCGTCAATCGGTACGCCGATGCCCGCGCTGGCGGCGATTATCGCGATTGTGATGGAAGTTCCGGCCGTTATTCTGATCATTCTTGGCTTCTTCACTCGTCCTCTGGCGATTATCTTTCTGTTCTATACGCTAGGGACGGCGGTGATAGGCCTCCATTACTGGGATATGACCGGCGATGCGGTGATGGCGAATATGATTAACTTCTATAAGAACATCAGTATCGCGGGGGCGTTCCTGCTGCTGGCCATTGTCGGGCCGGGGAAAATTTCGCTGGATCGGCGCTAGCTTTTTTCCTGGTGGCGGCTTCGCCTTATCAGGCCTGCGCAGCATGTCGGCTCGATAAGCGTAGCGCCATCGGGCATAAAAAAAGGCCGCATTCGCGGCCTTTTTTTACATCTGACGATTAGCGCTTATGCGTAAACCGGGAAGCGAGCGCAGATATCCAGCACTTTTGCTTTCACGCGTTCGATGGTGGCTTCATCATTGATGTTATCCAGCACGTCACACATCCAGCCAGCCAGCTCCTTCGCTTCCGCTTCTTTGAAGCCGCGGCGAGTGATAGCCGGAGAACCGATGCGGATACCGGAAGTCACAAACGGGCTCTTCGGATCGTTCGGCACGCTGTTTTTGTTCACGGTGATGTTAGCGCGACCCAGGGCAGCGTCAGCTTCTTTACCGGTCAGGTTTTTATCCACCAGGTCCAGCAGGAACAGGTGGTTTTCAGTCCCGCCAGACACCACTTTGTAACCGCGGTTCAGGAACACTTCCACCATCGCTTTGGCGTTTTTCGCAACCTGCTGCTGGTAGACTTTGAACTCCGGCTCCATCGCTTCTTTCAGCGCTACCGCTTTACCGGCAATCACGTGCATCAGCGGGCCGCCCTGCGCGCTTGGGAACACGGCAGAGTTCAGTTTTTTGTACAGCTCTTCATCACCACCTTTCGCCAGGATCAGGCCGCCGCGCGGACCCGCCAGGGTTTTGTGGGTCGTGGTGGTCACAACGTGAGCATGCGGAACCGGGTTCGGGTAAACGCCTGCGGCAATCAGACCCGCAACGTGCGCCATGTCAACGAACAGGTAAGCGCCGATGCTGTCGGCGATTTCACGCATTTTTGCCCAATCGACTACGCCGGAGTAAGCAGAGAAGCCGCCGATGATCATCTTCGGTTTGTGGGTCTGCGCCAGCTTGGCCATTTCTTCGTAGTCAATTTTGCCGGACTCGTCGATACCATAAGGCACGATGTTGTACAGTTTGCCGGAGAAGTTAACCGGAGAGCCGTGAGTCAGGTGGCCGCCCTGCGCCAGGTTCATACCCAGCACGGTATCGCCCGGCTGCAGCAGCGCGGTGTAGACAGCAAAGTTAGCCTGAGAACCCGAGTGCGGCTGAACGTTAGCATAGTCGGCGCCGAACAGTTCTTTCGCGCGGTCGATAGCCAGCTGTTCCACGATATCGACGTATTCACAGCCGCCGTAGTAACGCTTACCCGGATAACCTTCAGCATATTTGTTGGTCAGCTGAGAGCCCTGCGCCTGCATAACGCGTGGGCTGGTGTAGTTTTCGGAGGCGATCAGTTCAATGTGCTCTTCCTGACGTACTTTTTCTTGCTCCATAGCCTGCCACAGTTCGGCATCATAATCGGCAATGTTCATTTCACGCTTTAACATCCGCATCTCCTGACTCAGCTAACAATAAAATTTTGGCCTGAAAAAGGCAGTCCTGTTGGACAACGGCCCACAGTATAACTGATTAGTTCTGTGATAACAGGTCTTGACAAACGAAATTACGCAAACGTTTACCTTCAGGCTGCACAAGGGCTTGAGGAATAAAGCACTTGATAAGGTAAACGGATTTCTTTTCAGGATTGTGATGCGAATAATTCATGTTGTAACCGCGATGATGCATTGTCACAAAGAACCATTTACAAAGAAGGGTTATTTTTATAAGATGCATTTAACATGCAACAATAGATAACACGTAAGGAAAACCTGCCATGCTAGATGCTCAAACCATCGCGACCGTGAAAGCCACCATTCCGCTGCTGGTTGAAACCGGCCCGAAGCTCACCGCCCACTTTTATGACCGGATGTTTACCCATAATCCGGAGCTGAAAGAGATTTTCAATATGAGCAACCAGCGCAACGGCGATCAGCGTGAAGCGCTGTTCAACGCGATTGCCGCCTATGCCAGTAATATTGAAAATCTGCCGGCTCTGCTGCCAGCGGTGGAGAAAATTGCGCAGAAGCACACTAGCTTCCAGATTAAGCCAGAGCAGTACAACATTGTCGGTGCTCATCTGTTAGCGACGCTGGATGAGATGTTCAGCCCGGGTCAGGAAGTGCTGGACGCATGGGGTAAAGCCTACGGCGTGCTGGCCGGCGTGTTTATCCAGCGTGAAGCGGAGATCTATCAGGACAACGCCAACAAAACCGGCGGCTGGGAAGGCACTCGTGCTTTCCGCATCGTCAAAAAAATCCCGCAAAGCGCGCTGGTCGCCAGCTTCGAAATGGAACCGGTAGACGGTGAGCCCGTCGCGGATTATCAGCCGGGGCAGTATCTGGCGGTCTGGCTGAAGCCGGAAGATTTTGCATTCCAGGAAATTCGTCAGTATTCACTGACGCGCAGCCCGAACGGTAAGGGTTACCGCATTGCGGTAAAACGCGAAAACGGCGGCCAGGTTTCAAACTGGCTGCATAACGCGGCAAAAGAAGGCGATGTTATCCATCTGGCTGCACCTGCTGGCGATTTCTTCCTGAATGTTTCCGCGCAGACGCCGGTTACCTTGATTTCCGGCGGCGTCGGCCAGACGCCGATGCTGGCGATGCTGGATAGTCTGGCCAAACGCCACCATCCGGCGCAGGTAAACTGGTTCCACGCGGCGGAAAACGGTGAAGTTCACGCCTTTGCGGATGAAGTGAAGGCCCACGGCGCAGCGCTGCCGCACTTCCGCTCGCATGTGTGGTATCGCACGCCAACCGACGCCGATCGCGAAGCAGGTGCCTTTGATAGCGAAGGCCTGATGACGCTGGCCCCGCTGGCAGAAAGTCTGCAGGACCCGCAGATGCAGTTCTATCTCTGTGGCCCGATTGCCTTTATGCAACACGCCGCGAAACAGCTGGTGGCGCAGGGCATCAACGCCGAACGCATTCATTACGAATGCTTCGGGCCGCACAAAGTTCTGTAATTATTTCTTTCCAGGCGGGCATGATTGCCCGCCTGCCTCTCCCTGCCAACGCTCGCTGAGGTCAAAAAAACGGGTAGTTAATTGTGTTATGATTAGGCCTCTATCCTATTTTTTATCCTTTGGCGATTCATTTATATGCAACAACCGGTCGTACGCGTTGGGGAATGGCTGATCGCACCCTCTATTAATCAAATCAGCCGCCCTGGACAACAGCTCACCCTGGAACCTCGATTAATCGATTTGCTGATGTACTTTGCCCAGCATCCGGGTGAAGTGCTGAGCCGTGATGAACTGATCGATAATATCTGGATGCGCAACATGGTGACCAGCCACGTGGTCACCCAGAGCATTTCTGAACTACGCAAGTCGCTTCGCAGCGGCGATGATGGTCACGCTGAATACATTATAACCGTCCCGAAACGCGGCTATCAGCTGACGGCAGAAGTGACCTGGCTCGATGAAACCGACACGGGTGCCGATATCCCGCCGCCGGTAACATCCCCTACCGCAACAGCAACCGTACCCACAGCGCAGCCCCTTCCCGCCCCAGAAAATACGCCCGCTGCCGTGACGCCGCCAGGAGCCCAGCGTCGCTGGTTTTCCAGTTTCTGGACCCAGTGCGCCTTTTTACTGTCGCTGGGCGTGCTGATTGCCATGGTGCTGCTGACCGTCGTTCGTCCGCATCCACAGATTACGCGCTCGCACCTGCTGCTCAACCCGCGCGATATTGATGTGCGCTTCGAGCCAGGGGTGTCATGCAATAACTGGGCATCACAGCAGGCCTACGCTATTGGGCTGGGAACGCTGATCACCACATCGCTGAACACTTACTCCACCTTTATGGTGCACGACAAAACCAACTATAACGTTAACGAGCCCAGCAGTTCGGGGAAAACGCTGACCATTAGCTTTGTGAACCAGCGCCATTACCGCGCGCAGCAGTGCTTTATGTCGGTGTTGCTGGTCGATAACGCCGACGGCTCGACCATGCTTGATAAGCGCTATTTCGTCACCGACAGCAACCTGGTCTCCATTCAACGCGATCTGTTCGATAGCCTTTCCACCGCGCTAACCCAGCCGTGGCCAGAGCAAGTACAGGAGCAACTGGCGCATCTGGATCTCACACAGCCGCTGTCGCTGGCGCAGTTTTATCAGGCGCTGCTGCTGATTTCTGACGGCGATGCGCCATCATTAACCAAAGCCAGCTCATTGCTGGATAGCATTATTAAGCAGTCGCCAGATTTTGCCTACGGCTACGCGCAGAAGGCAATGGTTGATGTATTACGCCATTCTCAGCAGCCTTTTGATAGCCAACAGCTGCTGGCGCTCAGTAAAGAATTAGACAAAGTCGAAAAAATGCCGGAAATGCAAAATAGCGGCATCCTGTTCCGTATTCAGGCAATTAATGCACTGGGGACAGGGAACATCGATAGCGCCTATGAAGCGATTAATAAAAGTATCGATCTGGAAATGTCATGGCTGAACTACGTGATATTAGGAAAGGTATACGAAATGAAAGGCGAGAATCGTCTTGCAGCCGATGCTTATATTACCGCGTTTAATTTACGCCCCGGCGACAATACGCTGTACTGGATTGAAAATGGCGTATTCCAAACATCGATAGAAAAAATTGTTCCGTATCTGCAAACTTTCCTACCTAAAGAATCATAGCGAACGACACTGGGTTATTTTTACGGTTAAATAAAGTAATCAAAAATGTAATATTGATGTTGCCATAAGGTATTTATTGTTACCAGATGGCAACATCTCCCTCCAAAAATAAAATCACATACCCACTTGTAATTACTAATAATTTATCTTTTCGTGATATAAAGTTTTTATCCTGACATGTTAATGTCAAAAGCTAAAAACCTCATCTTTTTCAAGTTTGTGTTTATTTCACTTTTACTTTAGGACTTCCCTTATTCCGCTCAGTAACATGGTCGCCAGTTGGTCGGATCGCTCGCCATAGCTCACCTCGCGATCCGATCTTAAAAATACTGTTCAGGAGAAAAGAACATGAGTTCTGCCAAAAAGATCGGGCTATTCGCCTGTACCGGCGTCGTCGCCGGGAATATGATGGGGAGCGGTATTGCGTTATTACCAGCGAACCTCGCCAGCATTGGCGGTATTGCTATTTGGGGTTGGGTAATTTCTATTATCGGGGCAATGTCCCTGGCTTATGTTTATGCGCGACTGGCAACAAAAAACCCTCAACAGGGTGGGCCAATTGCCTACGCGGGTGAATTATCACCGGCATTTGGTTTCCAGACTGGTGTCCTTTATTATCACGCCAACTGGATTGGTAACCTGGCTATCGGGATTACCGCCGTCTCTTATTTATCCACGTTCTTCCCGGTATTAAACGATCCTATTCCGGCAGGCATTGCCTGTATCGCTATCGTGTGGGTCTTTACCTTTGTCAACATGCTGGGGGGAGCCTGGGTTAGCCGTTTGACCACTATTGGCCTTTTCCTGGTGCTGATCCCGGTAGTTCTGACCGCCGTGGTGGGCTGGCACTGGTTTGATATGGCCACCTACCATGCAAACTGGAACACCTCTACCAGCACCGATCCACACGCGGTGATTAAAAGTATTCTGCTGTGCCTGTGGGCGTTTGTCGGCGTGGAATCTGCCGCCGTCAGCACCGGTATGGTGAAAAACCCGAAACGTACCGTGCCGCTGGCCACTATGCTGGGAACCGCAATCGCCGGTGTTATCTACATTGCGGCAACGCAGGTTATCTCTGGTATGTACCCGGCTTCCGTCATGGCAGCGTCCGGTGCGCCGTTCGCCATCAGCGCCTCCACCATTCTGGGCGGCTGGGCCGCGCCGCTGGTTTCTGCCTTCACCGCCTTTGCGTGCCTGACTTCGCTGGGCTCCTGGATGATGCTGGTTGGTCAGGCCGGGGTGCGCGCGGCCAACGATGGCAACTTCCCGAAAGTGTACGGTGAAGTTGATAGCAACGGTATTCCGAAAAAAGGTCTGCTGCTGGCCGCCGTTAAAATGACCGCGCTGATGGTTATCATCACCATCATGAACTCCAGCGGGGGTAAAGCCTCCGACCTGTTCGGTGAGCTGACCGGTATCGCCGTTCTGTTGACCATGCTGCCGTACTTCTACTCTTGCGTTGACCTGATTCGCTTCGAAGGCTTCAACATCCGTAACTCAGCAAGCCTGGTGTGCTCTGTGCTCGGCTGCGCATTCTGCTTCATCGCGCTGATGGGCGCCAACTCCTTCGAGCTGTCCGGCACCTTTATCGTCAGCCTGGTCATCCTGATGTTCTACGGCCGCAAAATGCACCAGCGTCAGCACAATGACAACGAAAACAATCCGGCTGAAGCGCACTAACCGCTAGCCCCTCCTATTTCTACAGGCCCTTCCTCCCCTGCCGCTAACGCGGTGGGAAGGGCCTCCTTTACCTGGAAACATGACTATGACTATGAATGTTATTGCTATCATGAACCACATGGGCGTCTATTTTAAAGAAGAGCCTATTCGTGAACTTCATCGCGCCCTGGAAGGCCTGAACTTCCAGATTGTCTACCCGAATGACCGTGAAGACCTGCTGAAGCTGATTGAAAATAACGCCCGCCTGTGCGGCGTGATCTTCGACTGGGATAAATACAATCTCGAACTGTGCGAAGAAATCAGCGCGATGAACGAGTACATGCCGGTATACGCTTTTGCTAATAGCTACTCCACTCTCGACGTGAGTCTGAACGATCTGCGCATGCAGGTTCGCTTCTTCGAGTATGCGCTTGGCGCCGCCGACGATATCGCCGCGAAAATCCGTCAGAACACCGATGAGTACATCGATACCATCATGCCGCCGCTGACCAAAGCGCTGTTCAAATACGTTCGCGAAGGCAAATACACCTTCTGTACGCCTGGTCATATGGGCGGTACCGCTTTCCAGAAAAGCCCGGTCGGCAGCATTTTCTACGACTTCTTTGGCCCGAACACCATGAAGTCCGATATCTCCATTTCCGTTTCCGAGCTGGGTTCACTGCTGGACCACTCCGGCCCACACAAAGAAGCGGAAGAGTATATTGCCCGCGTCTTTAATGCCGAACGCAGCTATATGGTCACCAACGGCACCTCCACGGCCAACAAAATCGTTGGTATGTACTCCGCGCCGGCGGGCAGCACCGTACTGATTGACCGTAACTGCCATAAATCGCTGACCCATCTAATGATGATGAGCGATATTACGCCAATCTACTTCCGTCCAACCCGTAACGCCTACGGCATTCTGGGCGGTATTCCGCAGAGCGAGTTCCAGCGCGCCACGATTGAAAAACGCGTAAAAGCCACGCCGAACGCCAGCTGGCCGGTGCATGCCGTTATCACCAACTCCACTTACGACGGTCTGCTCTACAACACCGATTTCATCAAGAAAACGCTGGACGTGAAGTCCATCCACTTCGACTCAGCCTGGGTGCCTTACACCAACTTCTCGCCGATTTATGAAGGGAAATGCGGGATGAGCGGCGGCCGTGTGGAAGGTAAAGTGATCTACGAAACGCAGTCTACGCACAAGCTGCTGGCAGCGTTCTCCCAGGCTTCCATGATTCATGTGAAAGGTGACGTGAACGAAGAAACCTTCAACGAAGCCTACATGATGCACACCACCACCTCTCCGCACTACGGTATCGTGGCCTCCACCGAAACCGCCGCGGCGATGATGAAAGGCAACGCCGGTAAGCGCCTGATTAACGGTTCTATCGAACGTGCGATTAAGTTCCGTAAAGAGATTAAGCGTCTGAAAGGCGAGTCTGAAGGCTGGTTCTTCGATGTCTGGCAGCCGGAACATATCGATGGCCCTGAATGCTGGCCGCTGCGCTCTGACAGCGCATGGCACGGCTTCAAAAATATCGATAACGAGCACATGTACCTCGACCCGATTAAAGTCACCATTTTGACACCGGGGATGAAGAAAGACGGCACCATGGACGAGTTCGGTATCCCGGCAAGTCTGGTCGCGAAATACCTCGACGAACGCGGCATCATCGTTGAGAAAACCGGTCCGTACAACCTTCTGTTCCTGTTCAGCATCGGTATCGATAAAACCAAAGCGCTGAGCCTGCTGCGTGCGCTGACCGAGTTTAAACGCGCGTTCGACCTGAACCTGCGCGTGAAAAACATCCTGCCAGCGCTGTACCGCGAAGCGCCGGAGTTTTATGAAAACATGCGTATCCAGGAGCTGGCGCAGAACATTCATAAACTGGTTGAGCATCACAACCTGCCGGACCTGATGTTCCGCGCGTTTGAAGTGCTGCCGGAAATGGAAATGACCCCATACGCCGCCTTCCAGAAAGAGCTGCACGGTGAAACCGAAGAGATCTATCTGGAAGAGATGGTGGGCCGCGTTAACGCCAACATGATCCTGCCGTATCCTCCGGGCGTACCGCTGGTGATGCCGGGTGAGAAAATCACCGAGCAGAGCCGTCCGGTGCTCGAGTTCCTGCAGATGCTGTGTGAAATCGGCGCACATTATCCGGGCTTCGAAACCGACATCCACGGCGCCTATCGCCAGGCTGACGGTCGCTATACCGTAAAAGTGCTGAAAGAAAACAACACGAAATAATAAAAGCAGTAAGGGAAGCGGCTTGCCGCTTCCCTTTTTTCACGCCGCAAGGAGTTCACATGAAAACACCCTCACAACCGCGCGCGATCTACTACATCGTGGCGATTCAAATCTGGGAATACTTCAGCTTTTACGGCATGCGTGCCCTCCTCATCCTTTATCTCACCCACCAGCTCGGCTTTAACGACAGCCACGCCATCAATCTTTTCAGCGCTTACGCCTCTTTGGTCTATGTAACCCCTATTCTGGGCGGCTGGCTCGCCGACCGCCTGCTCGGTAACCGAACGGCAGTGATTGCCGGTGCGATACTGATGACGCTCGGCCACGTGGTGCTCGGCATCGAGTCTGACGCAACCTGGAGTCTGTATCTGGCGCTGGCGATTATTATCTGCGGCTACGGCCTGTTTAAGTCCAATATCAGCTGTCTGCTCGGCGAGCTGTATGCGCCCGACGACCAGCGTCGCGACGGTGGTTTCTCGCTGCTGTACGCGGCGGGTAATATCGGCTCCATCGCCGCGCCCATCGCCTGCGGTCTGGCGGCGCAGTGGTACGGCTGGCACGTCGGTTTTGCACTGGCGGGCGTGGGCATGTTTGTTGGCCTGCTGGTCTTTTTAAGCGGTCACCGCCACTTCCGTCATACCCAAGGAGTGAACCGCCCGGCGCTGCGTGAGGTAAAGTTTGCCCTGCCAGCCTGGGGCTGGCTGCTGTTAATGCTGTGCCTTGCGCCTGTGTGCTTCACGCTGCTGCTGGAGAATGACGCGGCGGGTTATTTACTGGGCATCGTCTGCGCCGCCGCGGCGGTAATTGTCGCCCGCATCATGCTGCGCTTCCCGCAGCAGCGCCGCGCGCTGTGGCAAATCGTTTTGCTGATGCTAACCGGTACGCTGTTCTGGGTGCTGGCCCAGCAGGGTGGCAGCTCTATCAGCCTGTTTATCGATCGCTTCGTCAACCGCCGCTGGTTGAATATTGAGGTGCCTACCGCCCTCTTCCAGTCGGTTAACGCCATTGCGGTGATGTCCGCCGGTGTGGCATTGGCCTGGCTGGCTCGTCCGGAAGGCGGCATCAGTTCGACGCTGCGGGTATGGTTGAAGTTTGCCTTTGGTCTGGCATTGATGGCCGCAGGCTTTATGCTGCTGGCCCTGAACGCGCGTGGCGCACAGCTACACGGCCAGGCGTCGATGGGGATGATGATTGCCGGCCTGGCGATGATGGGCTTTGCTGAACTGTTTATCGACCCGGTGGCGATGGCGCAAATTACCCGCCTCAATCTGCCCGGCGTCACCGGCGTGTTGACCGGCATCTACATGTTAGCTACCGGCTCGGTAGCCAACTGGCTGGCAGGCGTAGTGGCGCAGAAAACGACCGAGTCGCAGATTAGCGAAACGGCTATCGACGCCTACGGGCATTTTTTCTCGCAAATGGGGGAATGGACGCTGGGCTGCGTGGCGCTAATCGTGGTGGCGGTTGCGTTGAAACGTCTGATGCGTTCGTCCAGCATACCTTTAGCACAGACCGACGAGTGATTAAGGCAGTAGGCCGGATAAGGCATTGATGCCGCCATCCGGCAAGCTGCGCAGGTTACGCCGGATGGCGCTGCGCTTATCCGGCCTACATCCCAGGATGAGCTTTGCGGATTAGATTGCCGCGTCATCCTCTTCACCGGTACGGATACGAATAACGCGCGCTACGTCAAAGACGAAGATTTTACCGTCGCCGATTTTGCCGGTTTGCGCGGTACGGATAATGGTATCGACGCAGGTATCAACAATATCGTCAGTCACCACGATTTCAATTTTCACCTTCGGCAGAAAGTCCACCATGTACTCCGCGCCGCGGTACAGTTCGGTGTGGCCCTTCTGGCGACCAAAGCCTTTCACTTCCGTTACCGTCATACCGGTGATGCCAACTTCCGCCAGCGCTTCACGTACGTCATCCAGTTTGAAGGGTTTAATAATCGCATCAATCTTTTTCATGGTGTTCCTGTCGTTTTTATCGCGTAACCGGTTGCTCACCGTATCATAAATCACTCGTATGTACGGTGCTACTCTTTAAAGTCGTTGGCATCCAGTTCATGACGCGACAGCAGCTTGTAAAATTCGGTACGGTTGCGGCCCGCCATTCTCGCGGCGTGAGTGACGTTGCCCTTGGTGATTTGCAGCAGCTTACGCAGGTAGTTGAGTTCAAACTGATTGCGCGCCTCAACGAAGGTCGGCAACGCCGTGTTTTCACCTTCCAGCGCCTGCTCCACCAGCGCATCGCTGATGACCGGCGAAGAGGTGAGCGCCACGCACTGCTCAATCACATTGACCAGCTGGCGCACGTTGCCCGGCCAATTGGCCGCCATCAACCGCTTCATGGCATCGGTGGAAAAGGCGCGGACAAACGGCTTATGCCGATCGGCCGCCTGGCGCAGCAGGTAGTTGGCCAGCAGCGGAATGTCCTCGGTACGCTCGGCAAGCGTCGGGAGCTTGAGATTGACCACGTTCAGGCGGTAGAACAGATCTTCGCGAAACTCGCCGCGCGCCATCGCCTTCGGCAGATCCCGGTGGGTCGCGGAGATAATCCGCACGTTAATGTCCAGATCGCGGTTGCTGCCTAACGGGCGGACTTTGCGCTCCTGCAGCACGCGCAGCAGCTTCACCTGCAGCGGTGCGGGCATGTCGCCAATTTCATCCAGAAACAGCGTGCCGCCTTCGGCCGCCTGGAACAGCCCTTCGCGGTTGCTGACCGCGCCGGTAAACGCCCCGCGCGCATGGCCGAACAGTTCAGACTCCAGCAGTTGCTCCGGTAGCGCGCCGCAGTTAATTGCCACGAACGGCTTGGCTCGGCGCGGGCTGGCGTTGTGAATCGCCTGCGCCAGAATCTCTTTCCCGGTACCGCTCTGGCCGTTAATCAGCACGCTCACGTCCGACTGCGCTACCATCTGTGCCTGCTCGAGCAGACGCAGCATCAGCGGGCTGCGGGTCACAATCGCTTCTCGCCATTGGTCATCGTTCGCCGGCGACGTGCGCTCCAGCGCTTCGTCGATGGCCTTATAGAGCGCGTCTTTATCTACCGGCTTGGTTAAGAAGCTGAACACCCCCTGCTGGGTGGCAGAGACCGCGTCCGGAATCGAACCGTGGGCGGTAAGGATGATCACCGGCATCCCCGGCTGCACTTTCTGAATTTCGCTGAACAGCTGCATGCCGTCCATTTCGTCCATGCGCAGATCGCTGATCACCAGGTCGATGCGCTCTTTTGCCAGCACGCGCAGCCCCTGCTGGCCGCTTTCTGCGGTATCCACCCGATAACCTTCGCTGGTCAGACGCATGCCCAGCAGCTTCAACAGGCCGGGATCGTCGTCGACCAACAGCAGGTGCGCGGGTTTACGGTTACTCATTTTTATCCTCATCAGATGCCGCTGGGTGCGAGATATCCGCCCCCGGCTTGCGGCTGGAGAGCTGACGCTCAATATCCGTCAGATTTTGCAGTTTACGGGTAGTGAGCTCCAGTTCGGCCTGAAGCTGCTGCTGCTGCTGACGCAGCGCATCGAGCTGGCCGTCGCTGGTTTCCTGCAGTTTGCTGTAGCGCAAACGCTCTTCAGAGAGCGACAGCTGTAGCGCCTGCCCATCTCGCCATACCTGGTAAAGCGGACGAATACGCGAAGGAATTTGCGAGCTTAACGCATCGATGTCGCCCACCAGCTGGCGGCGTTCTGCCGGGGTGATTTTCGCGTTTGCCAACAGGATGCCGCGCTTGAGCGCTCCCTGCCAGCGATCGGCAGCCTGCGCGCTGGCCTCGGCGCGCGCGCGCGTCGCCGACAGACGATCGGCGCAATCCATGCCGCGCAGCCAGTAAAGCGGGTTATTTTCAGCGATGTCGCCGTTTAGCGACCAGATATCATCGCAGTCGGTCGACTGGTAATCCGCCACCTGCTGGTGCGGCTCGCTGCCCTCGCCGCTGCCGCCGTTATGATGCGGCAGCAGCGTGGCGTTGCAGCCCGACAGCATCAGGCAGGCAACGCCAATCAGGCCGCTACGCCACCGGCGGAGCCGTCGACCGGTACGTGCTAATAGTTGGGGCATAGTCACTCGATATCGATTTATGTGGTTGTTTTTTCGAGCCCTGGTGCCGGAAGCTCAATGCGAAAACAGACGTTACCGTCACGGGAGTCGAGAAGATGCAGCTCGCCGTGCATTTTCCGCACCGAGTCGCGCGCCAGGCTTAATCCCAGGCCGCTTCCTTTCACCGCACCTTTGCGCTGATGGCTGCCCTGGAAGAAGGGCTCAAAAATCATTAATTTTTCTGCGTCCGGGATTGGCGTGCCCGTATTGATGACATCAATAGAGACACGCGAACCTTCCCGGCGGCTACGGAGATAAATGTTACCGGATTCAGTGCCATAGTGCACCGCATTCGAGTACAGATTATCCAGCGCATTCATTAATAGCGTGGGCTCTGCCAGGCAGCCTGCCGCCTGTAAATCGACCTGCGTGTGCATCATTTTAGCGCGTGCCGGCAGGCTGTGCGCGGAAACCACCATCTCCACCAGCGGCGCCAGCGCGACATACTCCATGCGAACGGCCGTCTCACTCAGCTTGCGGTTGTAGTCCAGCAGCTGTTCAATCAGCGTTTGCAGGTTGCGGCTGCTGCTATCCAGGATAGCGACCACCTCTTTTTGTTCGGCGCTGAGCGGCCCTACCACCTGGTCCGCCAGTAGCTCGGTGCCTTCACGCATGCTGGCCAGCGGTGTTTTCAGTTCGTGGGAAAGATGACGCAGAAACTGATGTCGCTGTGACTCCAGCCACGACAGGCGCTCGCTAAGCCAGATAATACGCTGGCCAACAGAACGCAGCTCACGTGGCCCACGGAACATCACCTCGCCGTCCAGCGACTGTCCCTCGCCCAGACGGTTGATCATACTCTCAATGCCCTTCACCGGGCCGATAATCATTCGGGTGAACAGCAGCACCATCGCCAGGCTCACCAGAAACAGCACCAGCGCCTGCCAGCCGAAGAACTGGCCGCGTTCAGCGATCGCCTGCTGTAGCTGCTGCCCACGGGAGAAAACCACGGTGCGGGTGGCCTGCACCAGCTCACCGTTGGCGCTGGAGAACGCTTCAAGTTTCGCCACCGCCTGCTTTTCCGGGCCGCTGTTGGTGCATTGTAGGGTTGTCAGATCGTGAAGATTTTGCCGTAGCCGCTGGTAGAGCGTGTCGTCGGGCAGCACGCCCGCGTGCGCCTCCAGCATGTCGCTATAGCGTTTACGCTGATTCTGATACACCTTCGCCAGCGTCGGATCGTCGAGCACGCAGTACTGGCGATAGCTGCGCTCCATATCCAGCGCCACGTTGGCCATCGCTTCGCTGCGGCGGGCATCAATCAGCGTCGTGCGGTTGGTTTGTTCGGCCTGCGCGCTGAGCATATTCAGGCTTTGCCAGGCCTGCCATGCCAGCACCAGCAGCGGCAGCAGAATCAGCAGGAAAGCGAGCGTCACCAGTTGGCGAAGCGAGCGTGGAGAAAGTGAGGGGCGTTTCAAAAGAGGTATCTCAGTGAATCAACTTACTGGAATGCTAACTGAGGATATCGACGAGGGAAAGGCCAGAAATAACAAAGCCGGGCATAAGCCCGGCTTTGTTATGGAATAAGGCGGTGCCTAACTCAACGTTTCGCCCGATGGTTGATAAAGCAGCGCTATTATCATTTGCTGGACGGCAGGCACCTTGTTGTGCGTCATTCTAAGTTTATGTAGCACGTCCCGAAGGGGCTGACATAAGAAGGTGAATGAGCCACTGGTTATTATTATGCACGATGCGTGCCACATTTCAAAACAATATATTAACATACTGATAAATATGAAAAATACACCAATCACCCTGGAAAGTTCACTGGGCGGGTTTTGGTAATACTGTCGCCAATTAACAACACTTAAAATCAATCACAAAAAAGTACATATAAATCATTGAATTAAATGTCTCCTTTTGGCGACATCATAACATCACCAATGTCGGGGTTTGCCGACACTCTTGATCGGGCGGAACGACGCACATTGCCGGATGGCGGCGTAAATGTCTTTATCCGGCCTGCAGATAAAAAAGCCCCTCACAAGGAGGGGCTTGATTCGTTAAACGTGAGTCTTAGCCGAGCTGCTTACGCGCATTGCGGAAAATACGCATCCACGGGCTGTCCTCGCCCCAGTTTTCCGGGTGCCAGGAGTTAGCTACGGTGCGGAACACGCGCTCCGGGTGCGGCATCATTATGGTCACGCGGCCGCTCTCGTTGGTGACCGACGTAATACCGTTCGGGGAACCGTTCGGGTTCGCCGGGTAGGCTTCGGTCACCTTGCCGAAATTGTCAACGAAGCGCAGCGCGACCAGACCTTTACTCTCAAGCTGAGCAAGGTGTGCACCATCGCGAACCTCCACGTGGCCTTCACCGTGAGAAACGGCGATCGGCATCCGTGAGCCTTCCATCCCGGCGAGCAGCAGTGACGGGCTGCTGGCCACTTCGACCAGGCTGAAGCGCGCTTCAAAACGGTCAGAATGGTTACGTACAAAGCGCGGCCACAGGTCGCTGCCCGGGATCAGTTCACGCAGGTTAGACATCATCTGACAGCCGTTACACACGCCCAACGCCAGCGTCTGAGGGCGATGGAAGAAAGTGGCGAACTCATCGCGCACGCGGTTGTTGAACAGAATGGATTTCGCCCAGCCCTCGCCCGCACCGAGCACGTCACCGTAGGAGAAACCGCCGCAGGCCACCAGCGCCTGGAAGTCAGCCAGACCTGTACGGCCGGCCAGCAGGTCGCTCATATGGACGTCAATGGCATCAAAGCCCGCACGGTGGAAGGCGGCCGCCATCTCCACGTGCGAGTTGACGCCCTGTTCACGCAGCACGGCCACTTTCGGGCGCGCACCGGTCGCAATGTAAGGCGCCGCCACGTCAGTTGCGATATCAAAGGTGAGCTTCACGTTGAGGCCCGGGTCGTTATCGTTCGCTTTCGCGTCGTGTTCCTGATCGGCACACTCTGGGTTATCGCGCAGACGCTGCATCTGCCAGGTGGTTTCAGCCCACCACATACGCAGCGTAGTGCGGCTTTCGCTGAATACCGGCTGACCGTTGGCAGTCAGGGTGAAGCGGTCACCTTCAACGGCTTTACCGAGGAAGTGTACACAGTCTGCCAGGCCGTTGGCCGCCAGAATCGCTTCTACCGCTTCACGGTCAGCGGCACGAACCTGAATCACCGCGCCCAGCTCTTCGTTGAACAGCGCCGCCAGACGATCGTCGCCAAGCGTTGCCACGTCAGCTTCCACGCCGCAATGACCGGCAAAGGCCATCTCCGCCAGCGTCACCAGCAGGCCGCCGTCGGAACGGTCGTGATAGGCCAGCAGCTTACGCTGCGCAACCAGCGCCTGAATCGCCTCGTAGAAGCCTTTCAGCTGCGCAACGTCGCGCACGTCGGCCGGTTTATCGCCCAGTTGACGGTAGACCTGCGCCAGCGCGGTCGCACCCAGCGCGTTATGGCCCTTACCAAGGTCAATCAGCAGCAGGGCGTTATCTTCGGTGACCAGCTGCGGCGTGATGGTGTGACGCACGTCTTCCACGCGGGCAAAGGCGGAAATGACCAGCGACAGCGGCGAGGTCATTTCGCGCTGCTCGTTGCCTTCCTGCCAGCGGGTTTTCATCGACATGGAGTCTTTGCCCACCGGAATAGTCAGACCCAACTGCGGACACATCTCTTCGCCGATCGCTTTCACCGCTTCGTACAGCCCCGCGTCTTCGCCAGGGTGACCTGCCGCCGACATCCAGTTTGCCGAGAGTTTAATGTGTTTGATGTTGCCAATCTGGGTCGCGGCGATGTTAGTCAGCGCTTCGCCTACCGCCAGACGGGCGGAAGCCGCGAAGTCCAGCAGCGCAACGGGCGCACGCTCACCGATAGACATCGCTTCGCCGTAGTAGCTGTCGAGGCTGGCGGTGGTCACCGCGCAGTTGGCTACCGGGATCTGCCACGGGCCGACCATCTGGTCGCGCGCAACCATGCCGGTGACGGTACGGTCACCGATGGTCACGAGGAAAGTTTTCTCCGCCACGGTTGGCAGGTGCAGCACGCGGTTCACCGCATCGGCAATCGTAATGTGTTCACGGGCAAGCGCTTCGCCTTTCGCTTTCAGCGTCTGCACATCGCGAGTCATCTTCGGCGTTTTGCCGAGCAGAACGTCGAGCGGCATGTCGATTGGCTGATTGTCGAAGTGGCTGTCGCTGAGCGTCAGGTGCTTCTCTTCGGTGGCTTCACCGATGACCGCGTACGGCGCGCGTTCACGCTTACACAGCTCATCGAACAGCGGAAGCTGGTCAGCGGCTACCGCCAGCACGTAGCGTTCCTGGGATTCATTACACCAGATTTCCAGTGGGCTCATGCCCGGCTCATCGCTCAGGATGTCGCGCAGCTGGAATTTCCCGCCGCGTCCACCGTCGCTCACCAGTTCCGGCATGGCGTTAGACAGGCCGCCTGCGCCCACGTCGTGAATAAACAGAATCGGGTTGGCATCGCCCAGCTGCCAGCAGCGGTCGATCACTTCCTGACAGCGGCGTTCCATTTCCGGGTTGTCGCGCTGTACGGACGCGAAGTCGAGGTCGGCGTCAGACTGGCCGGAAGCCATTGAAGAGGCCGCACCGCCGCCAAGGCCGATATTCATCGCCGGGCCACCGAGCACGATCAGCTTCGCACCTACCACGATCTCGCCTTTCTGGACGTGATCGGCGCGGATGTTGCCGATCCCGCCCGCCAGCATGATCGGCTTGTGATAACCACGCAGCTCTTCGCCGTTGTGGCTGTTCACTTTTTCTTCGTAGGTACGGAAGTAACCGGTCAGCGCCGGACGACCGAATTCGTTGTTGAACGCTGCGCCGCCCAGCGGGCCGTCGGTCATGATATCCAGCGCGGTCACGATACGGTCCGGTTTGCCGAAATCTTCCTCCCACGGCTGTTCAAAGCCAGGGATACGCAGGTTAGAAACGGAGAACCCCACCAGCCCCGCTTTTGGCTTCGCGCCGCGGCCGGTAGCGCCTTCATCGCGAATTTCCCCGCCGGAGCCGGTTGCCGCGCCCGGCCATGGAGAGATAGCCGTCGGGTGGTTATGGGTTTCTACCTTCATCAGGATGTGCGCGGGCTCCTGATGGAAATCGTAGCGTCCGGTTTTGTGGTCGGCAAAGTAGCGGCCGACTTCAGAGCCTTCCATCACCGCGGCGTTGTCTTTATAGGCAGACAGCACGTGATCCGGCGTGGTTTCAAAGGTGTTTTTGATCATCTTAAACAGCGACTTCGGCTGCTGTTTACCGTCGATAATCCAATCGGCGTTAAAAATCTTGTGACGACAGTGCTCGGAGTTCGCCTGGGCGAACATGTACAGCTCGATGTCGTTCGGGTTGCGACCCAACTTGGTGAACGCATCCTGCAGGTAGTCAATTTCGTCGTCCGCCAGCGCCAGGCCAAGACGAATGTTGGCATCAATCAGCGCCTGACGGCCCTGCCCCAGCAGATCCACGCTGGCAACCGGTGCAGGCTGGTGATGAGCAAACAGTTTTTCGGCATCCTGCAGCGAGTCAAATACGCTCTCCATCATGCGATCGTGCAGTTCTGCCGCCACCGCGCCGAGTTGCTCAGCGGTCAGACTCGCGGCATCAACATAGTAGGCGACGCCGCGTTCCAGCCGCAGCACCTGATTCAGGCCGCAGTTATGTGCGATGTCGGTAGCTTTGGAAGACCAGGGAGAGATAGTGCCAGGGCGGGGAGTGACGAGCAGCAGTTTACCGGTAGGGGTATGGCTGTTCAGGCTTGGGCCATACTGCAACAATCGCTCAAGTCGGGCCCGCTCATCTTCGGTCAGCGGCGCGTCCAGGTCGGCAAAATGGACATACTCGGCGTATATATTGCTTACCGGGAGGTTGGCTGCCTGAAACCGCGTCAGCAGTTTGTTAATACGAAATGCAGACAGTGCAGGCGAACCACGCAGAATTTCCATCATAAGTCTCTCGTCTTCTCAGCTTTCAGTGTGCGCAATGGGGGAGAACGGCGGCTATTATAGAGAATCCTGCGGCCTGACGAAACCGTTTGCGTGGAAATAAAATCATCGTCCATCTTTAACATTCGGTGTGACGCGACTCGCGAATCAGTTGCCAACTGGCGCAATCTTAAGCAAAATGCCGCTCATTCTATAGCAACCCGCATCGCTATCAGGGAAACAAACTGGTATCAAAGCGAATTAACTATTTGAAAAAACTAAAGATTAATTATCTGCTGATCGGCGTTGTAACGCTGTTGTTGGCAGCGGCCCTTTGGCCCTCAATCCCCTGGTTTGGCAAACCAGAGAATCGCATCGCCGCCATTCAGGAGCGGGGGGAACTGCGCGTCAGTACCATACTGTCGCCGCTGACCTACACCACGGTCAACGGCAAAGACTACGGCCTCGATTATGAGCTGGCCCAGCAGTTCGCCGACTACCTTGGCGTTAAGCTGAAAATCACCGTTCGCCAGAACATTAGCCAGCTCTTTGACGATCTGGACCACGGCGACGCCGATATGCTGGCCGCGGGGCTGGTTTACAACAGCGAGCGCGTGCAGAACTACCAGGCCGGCCCCACCTACTATTCCGTGTCGCAGCAGTTGGTTTATCGCGTCGGCAGCCCGCGTCCCCGCAGCCTGGGTACCCTCACCGCCGGGCAGCTTACCGTCGCGCCGGGCCAGGTCGTCATCAACGATCTGCAAAGCTTAAAAGAGAAGACGTTTCCTGAGCTCAGCTGGAACGTAGACGAAAAGCGCGGCTCGGTAGATTTGATGCAGGCGGTCATCGATGGCAAGCTCAGCTACACCATCGCCGATTCTGTCGCTATCGGTCTGTTCCAGCGCGTCCATCCAGAGCTGGCGGTTGCCCTCGACGTCACTGACGAACAGCCCGTCACCTGGTTTAGTCTGAAAGACAACGACAACACGCTCTCCGCGGCCATGCTCGACTTCTTCAATAATATGAATGAAGACGGGGCGCTGGCTCGCCTTGAAGAGAAGTATCTCGGCCACGGCGATGATTTCGACTATGTGGATACCCGCTCATTCCTGCGCGCGGTGGATAACGTGCTGCCAGACCTGCGGCCGCTGTTTGAGAAGCATGCCAGCGAAATCGACTGGAAGCTGCTGGCGGCCATTTCCTACCAGGAGTCGCACTGGGACCCGCAGGCCACCTCCCCCACCGGGGTGCGTGGGCTGATGATGCTGACGAAAAATACCGCGCAAAGTTTAGGCCTGAGCGACCGTACCGACGCGGAACAGAGTATCAGCGGCGGCATGCGTTATTTACAGGATATGATGACCAAAGTGCCGGACAGCGTGCCGCAGGAAGAAAAAATCTGGTTTGCGCTGGCGGCCTACAACATGGGCTATGCCCACATGCTCGATGCCCGTGCGCTAACGGCGAAACAGAAGGGGAATCCGGATAGCTGGGCTGATGTCAAACAACGCCTGCCGTTGCTGAGCCAGAAACCCTGGTACAGCAAGCTGACCTACGGCTACGCGCGCGGCCACGAGGCCTACGCCTACGTCGAGAATATCCGTAAATATCAGATAAGCCTAGTAGGCTATTTGCAGGAAAAAGAGAAGAAGGCCACCGAACAGATGGCGATTGCCGAGGCCTATCCGGCGGTCTCGCCGGATGAGCTAAACCGTAATCACTACGGCCTGTTTTCCTTTATGCCGACGCCGAACCACAGCGACGCGCTGTCATTCTTAATGTCGAAGCATAAATAAGTTATTCCGCCGGCAGATTTGCCGCTTTCGCCGCCTGCTTCAGTGCCTTCTGCTGCTGGCGGCGGTGGCGGAAGAAATCGCTTAGCATCGCCGAGCATTCATCGGCCAGCACCCCTTCCGTCATCTCAACGCGGTGATTCATTCCCGGGTGATGCAGCACGTCAATCAGCGACCCAGCCGCGCCGGTTTTAGCGTCGCGGGCACCGAACACCAGACTGCCGATTCGGCCGTGGACCATTGCGCCTGCACACATCACGCAGGGCTCCAGCGTGACGTACAGCGTCGTGTCAATCAAACGGTAGTTCTGCAATACCAGCCCCCCCTGCCGCAGCGCCATAATCTCCGCGTGCGCGGTAGGATCGTGACGGCCGATCGGGCGGTTCCAGCCTTCACCAATCACCTGATTGTTATGCACCAGCACCGCGCCAACCGGCACCTCGCCTTCTTCCCAGGCGCGTTTAGCCAGCACCAGCGCATGGCGCATCCAGTATTCATGGTTCTGTTCAATGTCAGACAACGTCGGGACTCCAGGTGATAAAACGCGGCGCATTATACACAATATCCATCAAAGCGCAGCGCCGCTATTCCAGCTGCTCCAGCTCGCCGTGCGGGGTTACGCGCCAGCGATGCTCACAGAAAAAGAGTAGCGGGTTATCCTGTTTACTGTCGCTGTATCCGCTGTATAAGCGCAGCGGTGCGCCCAGACGCAGCTCTAACTGCGCCACCTTCTCATGCCCCAGGCAGCGTACCGACAGCACGCGTCCACCACAAGCGCGCCGCATCTGACTGCCGATAAGATTCACCCGAGCCAGCCAGGGAGCGTCAGCGTAGACCCGCTCCACCAGCGTTTGCGGCGACCCGGTAATCAGCCAGACGTCAGCATCCTGATGCTGGAGATAGCTATCCAAACGCGCCTGTACCCTCGGGAACGGCGTGACCGTGGCACGAAACCAGATAATAAAGCTCGCTTCCAGCGCGTTGAGCGTCGCTTCGCGCCGCCCGAAGGTGCAGCCCCACAGCAGAACGCTCATCGGCCAGCGGGCCGCGCGGCCTTTGATCAGCATTGCGATGCCGATAAACGGCAGCAGCGGCAGCACCAGCAGCGCATTAAGCGGCAGACGGCGCAGCAGATAGCGGATGAACGCGCCAAACAGATCCTGCTGATGCAGCGTGCCGTCGAGATCGAAAAACACCACGCGGCGAGAATTGCGTGTCAAAGAAGCCTCCTGTATTCCTCACTGAGCAAGCCCACAGACTAGCAGATTGCCCGCCCGCTTTCGCCAAACGGCGTCTCAACGACGCTGGTGCACGAAAAGAGTTGCGTTTTTACCGACACATGGAATATTTAATTCGGTATATTCCGTTATAATAGAATACATAATTCTTTCCGACGAGCAGATTGCTGCTCTGGCGCAGCAGAGTTATCGCGTCCATGAGGTTGTTATGAATTGTTTAATCAGTATCCGTCAGCGTTACCCCCAGTTGGCGCAAAGCGACCGTAAGCTGGCGGATTTTATTCTGGTGCAGCCGGATCTGGCGCGTCACTTAAGCTCACAGCAGCTGGCAAGCCAGGCGGGTGTCAGCCAGTCCAGCGTCGTGAAGTTCGCCCAGAAGCTGGGTTTTAAAGGCTTCCCCGCGCTGAAGCTGGCGCTGAGCGAAGCGCTGGCCAGCAACGCGAATCCCCACTCGGTCGCGGTACATAACCAGATTTGCGGCGACGATCCGCTGCGCCTGGTGGGTGAGAAGCTGATTAAGGACAACGTGGCGGCGATGCACGCCTCTTTGGACGTCAACAGCGAAGACAAGCTGCTGGAGACCGTTAACCTGCTGCGTAACGCGCGACGTATCGTCCTGACCGGCATTGGCGCATCGGGGCTGGTGGCGCGTAACTTTAGCTGGAAGTTGATGAAAATTGGCTTTAACGCCGTGGCGGAGCTGGACATGCACGCCCTACTGGCCACCGTCCAGGCGATGACCCAGGACGATCTGCTGCTCGCAGTGTCCTACTCCGGCGCCCGACGCGAAATCAATCTCGCCGCCGATGAAACGCTGCGGGTGGGTGGCAAGGTGCTGGCCATTACCGGCTTTTCACCAAATACCTTACAACAGCGCGCAACCCACTGCCTGTATACCATTGCCGAAGAGCAGGCAACGCGCAGCGCTGCCATCTCTTCCACCAGCGCGCAGATGATGCTAACCGACCTGCTGTTTATGGGGCTGGTTCAGCAGGATCTGGAAAATGCACCGGAGCGTATTCGCCACAGCGAAGCGCTAGTGAAAAAGCTGGTGTGATCGGCGGTGCGATTACCACAGAAAAGGTATGGCCTGAGTGGAAAATGAGCGTATAATGCGCGCCCTGTTTATTTTGTTTCTGAGAAATTCCTGATGGCGCTGTTAATCACCAAAAAATGTATCAACTGCGATATGTGCGAACCGGAATGCCCAAATCAGGCCATTTCGATGGGTGATAGCATCTATGAGATCAACAGCGATCGCTGCACCGAGTGCGTCGGCCATTACGATACGCCAACCTGTCAGAAAGTGTGCCCGATCCCGAATACAATCCTGAAGGATCCGGCACATCCTGAGACGGAAGAACAGCTGTGGGACAAGTTCGTCGTGCTGCACCACGCGGATAAAATTTAGCTTTCGACGATCACCGTCGCGCAGGCGTAGTGGCGCTCATCGGCGAGCGTCACATGCATATGCGCCACGCCCATTCGCTCTGCCAGCAGCTTTGCCTCACCCCATAACCTCAGCTTCGGTTTACCCATCTCATCGTTGTAAACTTCAAACTGGTTAAACGCCAGGCCGTTACGAATACCGGTACCCAGCGCTTTTGAGGCCGCTTCTTTGACCGCAAAGCGCTTAGCCAGAAAACGCACCGGCTGCTGGTGCGTCTCCCAGATGGCCCATTCGTTATCGCTGAGCACCCGGCGTGCAAGGCGATCGCCGCTACGGGCAATGACCCCTTCAATACGGGCGATTTCGACGATATCGGTTCCGAGCCCCAGAATCGCCATTACGCGCGCGCTTCCAGCATCAGGCGTTTCATCTCGGCAACCGCTTCTTTCAGGCCGGTCATGACCGCGCGGCCAATGATCGCGTGACCAATGTTCAGCTCGTGCATCTCCGGTAGCGCCGCGACGGCTTTGACGTTGTGATAGGTCAGGCCATGGCCGGCGTTCACTTTCAGCCCCAGGCTGGCGGCATAGGTCGCCGCTTTCGCGATGCGCTCAAGCTCTTTTGCCTGTTCCGCATCGGTGGTGGCATCGGCATAGCAGCCGGTGTGAATTTCGATATACGGCGCGCCAACGTCGGCAGCGGCTTTAATCTGTGCGTTATCGGCATCGATAAACAGCGACACCAGAATACCGGCGTCGGCCAGGCGTTTGCAGGCATCGCGCATTTTGTCGAGCTGACCGGCAACGTCCAGACCGCCTTCGGTGGTCACTTCCTGACGCTTTTCCGGCACCAGGCAGCAGAAATGCGGTTTGGTTTCACAGGCGATGGTCAGCATCTCTTCGGTAACCGCCATCTCCAGGTTCATGCGAGTGTCCAGCGTCTGGCGCAGAATGCGCACGTCGCGGTCGGTGATGTGGCGGCGATCTTCACGTAAATGCACGGTGATGCCATCCGCACCGGCCTGCTCGGCGATAAATGCCGCCTGAACCGGATCGGGATAGGCGGTGCCGCGCGCGTTACGCAGGGTGGCAATGTGGTCAATATTGACGCCTAACAGTAATTCAGCCATGACAATCCTCGTGTTTTTATTTTTGCGATCTTTCCCCTCACGCAACCCTCTCTCTACAGAAGCAAAGCGCATGAGGCAATATAAGTTAACGCTTAGGCATAAACTGCCGGAATAATTCTCGGCTCTTCAACGGCTTCCCCCCAAGATACGGCTTTAGTGCCATACGGGTAAAGCGTTTCGCGGCGCGCAGCGAGTCCACGTCGGGAAATTCACGACTGGCCAGCGCTTTTAGCTGATGCCCGGTAAAGGTATTGTGATCGATCACGACGCTGGCAATAAAGCCTTTCTCTTCACGGTAGCGATAGGTCATGGTGTCTTCGACCTCATCCCCGCTGCCAGCGCAGTGGAGGAAGTCAACGCCGTAGCCCAAATGCCCCAGCAGCGCCAGCTCGAAGCGGCGCAGCGCCGGTTCAGGCGAACCCGTGGCGCCAGCCAGCGCCTGGATGCAGTGCAGGTAGTCAAAAAACAGCTCGGAAAAGCGGGTTTCGTGCTCAAGCACGCGCGACACCAGTTCATTGATGTACAGACCGCTGTATAGCGTGATGCCGCTAAGGGGAAGCGCCAGCGAAACGGCTTCGGCGCTGCGCAGCGTTTTCACTTCGCCACGACCGCCAAAACGGACTAACAGGGGGGTAAAGGGCTGAAGCGCACCTTTAAGGTTGGAGCGTTTGGAACGTGCGCCTTTCGCCACAAGGCGCACGCGGCCCGACTCTTCCGTGAAGACGTCCAGCATCAGGCTGGTTTCGCTCCAGGGGCGACTATGCAGAACAAAAGCGCGCTGCCAGCCCTCCATCGGGGTTATTCTCAGAGATCGTCGACGTAACCGAGACTGCGCAGCGCGCGCTCGTCATCCGCCCAGCCTGATTTCACTTTCACCCACAGCTCCAGGTGAACAGGCGCTTCGAACATCTCCTGCATGTCTTTACGGGCTTCAATACCGATGGTTTTGATTTTGGCGCCTTTGTTGCCAATCACCATCTTTTTCTGCCCTTCGCGCTCAACCAGGATCAGGCCGTTGATGTCATAACCCCCCCGCTCGTTAGAGACGAAGCGTTCGATTTCAACGGTCACCGAGTACGGCAGCTCTGCGCCAAGGAAACGCATCAGTTTTTCACGGATGATTTCAGAGGCCATAAAGCGCTGGGAACGGTCGGTGATGTAATCTTCCGGGAAGTGATGGGTCGCTTCCGGCAGATGCTTGCGCACGATTCCGGCCACGGTGTCCACGTTCAGGCCGCTCTCTGCAGAGATAGGCACGATGTCCAGGAAGTTCATCTGGCTGCCGAGGAACTGCAGGTGCGGTAACAGATCCGCTTTTTCCTGTACGTTATCGACCTTATTCACCGCCAGAATCACCGGCGCTTTGCCTTCGCGCAGCTTGTTCAGCACCATTTCGTCATCCGGCGTCCAACGGGTGCCTTCCACGACGAAAATCACCAGCTCAACGTCACCGATGGAGCTGCTGGCAGCTTTGTTCATCAGACGGTTGATCGCGCGTTTCTCTTCCATGTGCAGACCCGGGGTATCAACGTAGATAGCCTGGTACGCGCCTTCGGTATGAATACCGACAATACGGTGACGCGTCGTCTGCGCTTTACGGGAGGTGATAGAGATCTTCTGCCCGAGCAGCTTGTTCAGCAGTGTGGATTTGCCCACGTTCGGACGTCCGACGATGGCAATAAATCCGCAGTAAGTTTTTTCTTCGCTCATTCCAGCTCCAGCTTTTTCAGCGCCTGTTCGGCGGCAGCCTGTTCCGCCTTGCGACGGCTGGAACCTGTGCCGACCACCGGTTCACTCAGGCCGCTAACCTGGCAGTGGATAGTAAATTCCTGATCGTGTGCTTCCCCACGCACCTGAACCACCAGATAGGACGGCAGCGGCAGATGGCGGCCTTGCAGATACTCCTGCAAGCGTGTTTTTGGATCTTTTTGCTTATCGCCCGGACTGATTTCGTCCAGACGCGTCTGGTACCAGGAGAGGATTAGCTTCTCGACAGTTTGAATATCGCTGTCGAGGAACACCCCGCCGATTAACGCTTCAACCGTATCCGCCAGAATGGATTCCCGACGGAAGCCACCGCTTTTCAGCTCGCCCGGCCCCAAGCGCAGGCATTCGCCCAGCTCGAACTCACGGGCAATTTCAGCCAGCGTGTTACCGCGAACCAGCGTCGCGCGCATACGGCTCATATCGCCTTCATCCACGCGCGGGAAGCGGTGGTAGAGCGCGTTCGCGATCACGTAACTCAAAATGGAATCGCCCAGGAACTCTAAGCGTTCGTTATGTTTGCTGCTGGCACTGCGGTGCGTTAACGCCTGTTGCAACAGCTCCTGATGAAGAAAAGTGTAGCCCAGCTTCCGTTGAAGCCGATTAATTACGATGGGGTTCATGCGATACCAAAATAAATAAATGCGTCAAAAATGCAGCACACGAAACAGACCTGAGGAAAACCAACGCGGTTTCGTGTGCCGTGTCTCCCATAAGAGACATCCGAAACTTCGGGGGGATATTCTATACGCAACGACAAGGGATGTCGTTAGTTTGAATAGATTAAAACTAAATAATTCACGCAGCGCACACCAGGCCGCTGCGTGAAGACGAACAGAGGATTAGTGAATGCCACCGATGCGGCTCAAACGCACGCCGGTCGGCCACTGGCCCTCTTGTTTTTCGAAGCTCATCCAGATAGCGGTCGCTTTACCCACCAGGTTCGCTTCCGGCACAAAGCCCCAATAACGGCTGTCCGCGCTGTTATCGCGGTTGTCACCCATCATGAAGTATTGCCCCGGCGGGACGATCCAGGTTGCCAGCGGCAGACCGGACTGGTGGTAGTACATCCCAACCTGGTCCTGAGCGATAGGCACGGTCAGGATCCGGTGGTTAACGTCACCCAGCGTTTCCTGACGTTGATCCAGACGCACGCCATCGGCTTTACGCTCACCCTGCGGCATTTCGAAGAAGCCGCTGGTGGCTTCTCCGCCGTTGCTGCGGGAGAAGGTCTGTACAAAATCACTCGGCTCAACGTTGGAATAGGTCACCGGCAGCGCATTACCGCACGCCTGGCCGGAGCTGCAGCCTGGCTGAATGGTGACCTGCTTGGCGATCGGATCGTAGGTGACCTTATCTCCCGGCAGGCCCACGGTGCGCTTGATGTAGTCAAGGCGAGGATCTTCCGGGTATTTAAACACGACGATGTCGCCGCGCTTCGGATGGCCCGTTTCAATAATCGTCTTCTGGTAGATCGGATCTTTAATTCCATAGGCGAATTTTTCCACCAGAATAAAGTCGCCGATCAGCAGCGTTGGCATCATCGAACCGGAAGGGATCTGGAACGGCTCATAAATGAATGAACGGACGATCAGCACGATAGCCAGTACCGGGAAGACCGACGCGCCGGTTTCCAGCCAGCCCGGTTTCGGGCCGACTTTTTTCAGCGTTTTTTTATCCAGCGCTTCGCCGGTGGCAACCTGCGCCGCCGCCTGACGTTCCCGCCGTTTAGGGGCGAAGATAAATTTATCTACGCACCACAGGACGCCCGTCACCAGTGTGGCAATCACCAGAATCAGGGCAAACATGTTCGCCATGCCAACTCCTTAGAGATTATTTGTTGTCTTTACCAACATGCAGAATGGCAAGGAACGCTTCCTGCGGCAGCTCGACGTTACCGATCTGCTTCATGCGCTTTTTACCCTCTTTCTGTTTTTGCAGCAGCTTTTTCTTACGGCTGATATCGCCACCGTAGCATTTCGCCAGAACGTTTTTACGCAGCTGCTTCACCGTTGAACGCGCGATGATGTGCGTGCCAATGGCCGCCTGGATCGCGATATCAAACTGCTGGCGAGGGATCAGGTCTTTCATCTTCTCGACCAGTTCACGCCCGCGGCTCTGGGAGTTGTCGCGGTGGGTAATCAGCGCCAGCGCATCGACACGTTCGTTGTTGATGAGGACATCAACGCGCACCATGTCAGAGGCCTGGAAGCGTTTGAAGTTATAGTCCAGCGACGCATAGCCGCGAGAAGTCGACTTCAGACGGTCGAAGAAGTCGAGTACCACTTCCGCCATCGGGATTTCATAGGTCAGCGCCACCTGGTTACCGTGGTAAACCATGTTGGTCTGCACGCCGCGCTTCTCGATACACAGGGTAATCACGTTACCGAGGTACGCCTGCGGCAGCAGCATGTGACACTCAGCGATTGGCTCACGCAGTTCGTAGATGTTGTTCAGCGGCGGCAGTTTGGACGGGCTATCAACGTAGATAGTTTCTTTCGCCGTGGTTTCAACTTCGTAGACGACGGTCGGCGCGGTGGTGATCAGATCCAGGTCGTATTCACGTTCCAGACGTTCCTGAATGATCTCCATGTGCAGCAGACCGAGGAAGCCGCAGCGGAAGCCGAAGCCCAGCGCGGTTGAGCTTTCCGGTTCATAGAACAAGGAGGCATCGTTGAGGCTCAGCTTACCGAGCGCATCGCGGAAGTTTTCGTAGTCGTCAGAGCTGACCGGGAACAGACCGGCGTAAACCTGCGGCTTCACTTTTTTAAAGCCTGGCAGCGGTTTGTCTGCCGGGTTACGCGCCTGGGTCAGGGTATCGCCAACCGGTGCGCCAAGGATGTCTTTAATCGCACACACCAGCCAACCTACCTCGCCGCATTTCAGCTCGGTACGGTCAACCTGTTTTGGCGTGAAGATGCCCAGACGGTCGGCGTTATAAACCTGACCGGTGCTCATCACTTTGATTTTGTCGCCTTTACGCATGGTGCCGTTTTTAATACGCACCAGCGAAACCACGCCCAGGTAGTTATCGAACCAGGAGTCGATAATCAGCGCCTGCAGCGGGCCTTCCGCATCGCCTTCCGGCGGCGGAATGTCGCGTACCAGGCGTTCCAGCACGTCGGTCACGCCGACGCCGGTTTTCGCCGAGCAGCGAACGGCATCGGTCGCGTCGATGCCAACGATGTCTTCAATCTCTTCCGCTACGCGCTCAGGATCGGCGGCCGGCAGGTCGATTTTGTTCAGAACCGGCACGACTTCCAGATCCATTTCCATAGCGGTATAGCAGTTCGCCAGGGTCTGCGCTTCTACGCCCTGCCCGGCGTCAACCACCAGCAGTGCGCCTTCACAGGCCGCGAGGGAACGGGAAACCTCATAGGAGAAGTCGACGTGGCCCGGGGTGTCGATAAAGTTCAGCTGATAGGTTTCCCCGTCGGCTGATTTAAAGTCCAGCGTCACGCTTTGCGCTTTGATGGTAATGCCACGTTCGCGTTCCAGATCCATTGAGTCCAGAACCTGGGCTTCCATTTCGCGGTCGGAAAGGCCGCCACAAATCTGAATAATGCGGTCAGACAGCGTCGATTTACCGTGGTCGATATGTGCAATGATGGAGAAGTTACGTATATTCTTCATATATTAAAATATTTATGCCTTACGAATACTTTGAGGCCGCGGTACGGAGCCTGACATTATTGTCGTTCGAAAACGCCGCATTCTACACTACAACCGCGTAACCAGGAAATGCTCTTCCCGCAAGCATAGCGCTTCCTGCGAGCAGCGTTCCAAAAAAATAAAGCCAGTGTAATCACTGGCTCATTTCGGAGGGCGATACCGTGCGGACCAGGTCGGGCGGGAGCCCCACGCTGATAATCACCGGCTGCCAGGTTTCCCGGGCGGCCAGCCGCGGCGAGAAGCCTTTGGCAACCAAAAAACCGCCCACACCGCCAAGCACCGCGCCGCACAGCGCGGCGATATCGCTACCGAACAGCACCTGAAACAGCGCCGCGACCACAAACAGCCCAAGCAGCGGTGACATATATACCAGCATGGCGGAACCGAGCAGGCTGCTTTCGCTGATACCCAGCTCAACCTTTTGCCCGGCCACCAGCGGCTGCGCGCTGGGTACAGAGATGGTGTGGCTGGTTTGCGGCCCGAGCTTGTTCAGCACCCGGCTGCCGCAGCCCGCACGCGAGGCGCAGCTGTTGCAGGAAGCTTTGACATCACAGCTCACCTGCGCCACGCCGTTGTCCCACGCGATGACGGTGGCCCACTCTTTAATCATTGCGGCGCACCCTTGAATTGAATGCCGTCCGCCACGCGCTTCGCCGTTTGCGGCGGCAGTTCGCCAACGATGGTAATTTCGGCCTGGTTGCGAACCGTTGTGCTGACCGTGCGACGCCCGGTACGCAGCATTTGATCGCTGCTATTGGCCGCCGCGCGGTTGATATTAATGGAGAAGCTAAACAGGCCATCTGAGTAGAGACGAGACTCTACCGGGCTATCGACGCTCGGCAACGTACGGCGGCTGCTGGAAACCTCTTTAAAGCCCTGCGGTACCCAGCTCGCGGACCAGTTCAGCGCGACGTTGTTGCTGGTTGGCACCGACAGCTGCGGCGGCAGGCTCGCTTTCGCCAGCCCCTGCATAATACCGCTAACCTGTTCGCCGGTGATAACCGCAATCACCCGGAACTGCTCCAGCGTTTCGCCATCGCGATCCAGCAGATCGACCCGCATTGGCAGCTTACTTTCGCTGTCGATCCAGACGATGTAGCTGTAACGCGTCCCGTCACGCGCCACGACGCGAATGACGTCACACATGCGATCGGCAATGCGCGTGCGCCCGACGGAGATAAAGTCGTAGTACGGCGCCAGACGTTTGAAGTCGGTATACACCAGAGAAGGCAAGGAATCGACAATATAGTCGCCGTTCAGCGTGAAGGGATCGAGGCCCGGCTCAAAGTAGCTGATTTCGTTGCCGCGCTGGACCACTGCCCGACGCGGGCCGTCCATTTGCAACAGCTCAGCCAGCGGCTGACCGTTCAGACGCACGTGCCGATAGCGTAACGATTCAACGCCGGATTTATTAATGCTGACGAACGACAGCTCGTAGTTGAGTGACTGACTGGCCAGATTCATTTCCTGCAACAACGCCCCGGACGATACATCAGCCGAGGCGTTTGCGGAGAAGAACAGGCTACCAGCCACAAGTGACATGGCACACCAAAGTTGCTTCATTACTGCGATTGCGTTCCTAGAGTTTGATAGCCTGGCACCTGAACAGCCGCTTGCTGAGTTTGTGCCTGCTCAAACTGAAGCTGTTCTGAATGCAAGCGACGCTGCAATTCATAATCCTGCAGCATAGCATTAATACGACGGCGCTGTTCCTGAACCTGCTGCTGACCGTTACCTGCGGATGCCTCCGAAGGAACGCCCAGGCTGACCGGGCTGGCTTTGCCCATCATCGGCAGCGTATTAAACACCGGTGACTCAGGCTGAGAGGAGTCCGGTTGCCCATTATAGTGCTGAACGCCGACAATAACAGCCAGCGAAACGCACGCGGCCACGCCCATTTGGGTGAGCGAACTGGCCCAGGGACGAACTTTGTTCCAGAACGGCATTTTTTGCCATTGATGAGGTGCTGGCTGGGCTTCAGGGATGAGCGGCGCGGTCGGTTGCCGAACGGGCTCATTTTCGATGGCGGCCATCACGCGAGAAGAGATATCAAAGTGAAGCACTTCACTCGTATCGCCACGCAGCGAGTCACGAATGAGGTGATAGCTCTCCCAGGTTTCCTGCAGCTCTGCCGAGCGTGTTAACTCAGTCAACAGCTCGTTATCCAGCGTTTCACCATCCATTAAGGCGGAAAGTTGTTCTTTCTGCATGCCTAATACCTTTTCCAGTATCCCGCTTCCGTCAACGCCTGATAAGCGGTTGAACTTTGTTATCGATAGCTTCTCGCGCTCGGAAGATACGTGAACGAACCGTACCGACCGGGCAATCCATAATAGCCGCTATCTCTTCATAGCTTAGGCCATCGAGCTCCCGCAAGGTAATTGCCATGCGTAAATCTTCCGGAAGCGCTTCAATGGTGCGAAAAACTATCTGTCTCAGTTCTTCTGACAACATTAAGTTCTCAGGGTTCGAAATTTCTTTCAAAGCGCCGCCGCTTTCAAAGTTTTCGGCCTCGTTCGCGTCTACATCGCTGGACGGCGGACGACGCCCCTGAGCAACCAGGTAATTTTTAGCTGTGTTCACCGCAATGCGGTACAGCCACGTATAGAAAGCACTATCTCCCCGGAACGAATCCAGCGCACGATAGGCCTTAATAAAAGACTCTTGTACGACATCCGGCACGTCGCCGGATGGCACATAGCGGGAAACCAGGCTCGCAACCTTATGCTGGTAGCGGACGACCAGGAGGTTAAAAGCCTTTTGATCTCCTTTCTGGACCCGTTCAACAAGAACCTGATCCGTTAACTGCTCACTCATCCGAGGTAATGTCTCCCCAAACCCTATTCCCATGCGTAATCAGAATGCCACTCCAACACTGCATTATGAGCAAGCATAAGCTTAGAGCGTTCGATTTTCGTAAAGTTCCGTTACGCTTTGTTTTTTGTTTCGCAGCAGACCGTTCATTGTCTGTCATTATAAGTCTGCCGATGTTAACAGATGTGTAAGTTGCGAAATAAAAACGCAAATCGACTGAAGAGTAACGTAACCCGGGCTTTTTTTCATCATAAATAGCGGTGATAGTCCCTGCGTTTATTCAGATTTTTTATCCCCTTGAGCCGCGCGTCCCCTCACAAGATGTTTAGTCATTACAACATAAGATCAAAAAAAACCCTGCCCATGTCGCTTTTATGGTGCTAATCTGCCCATACCGTGTTTAGTAAATTAAACAATCATGATGAACTCACTCCCAGAACACTCCTGTGATGTATTGATTATCGGTAGCGGGGCTGCCGGTCTTTCACTGGCGCTGCGTCTTGCTGAGCACAGCCAGGTGATCGTCCTGAGCAAAGGCCCGATAAGCGAAGGCTCAACCTTTTACGCACAAGGGGGCATTGCCGCCGTTTTCGATGAAACCGACAGCGTGGACTCGCACGTTGAGGATACGCTGATTGCCGGCGCGGGCATCTGCGATCGCCAGGCTGTCTCGTTTGTGGCCAGTAACGCCAGACACTGCGTGCAGTGGCTTATCGACCAGGGCGTGCTGTTTGACACCCAGGTTCAGGCGAACGGCGAAGAGAGCTACCATCTGACCCGCGAAGGCGGTCATAGCCATCGCCGGATTCTGCACGCCGCCGACGCTACCGGGCGCGAAGTCGAAAATACGCTGGTCGGTAAGGCAATGAATCATCCGAACATTCGCGTACTGGAACGCTGCAACGCCGTCGACCTGATTGTTTCAGATAAAATCGGCCTGCCGGGAACCCGTCGCGTTGTTGGCGCGTGGATCTGGGACCGCAATAAAGAGAAGGTAGAAACCTGCTCGGCAAAATCGGTGGTACTGGCAACGGGCGGCGCGTCAAAGGTGTATCAGTACACCACCAATCCGGATATCTCATCCGGCGACGGTATCGCCATGGCCTGGCGCGCAGGCTGCCGCGTGGCCAACCTCGAGTTTAACCAGTTCCACCCCACCGCGCTGTATCACCCGCAGGCGCGCAATTTTTTGCTCACCGAAGCCCTGCGAGGCGAAGGTGCGCACCTTAAGCGCCCGGATGGCAGCCGCTTTATGCCGGACTTCGACGAACGCGCTGAGCTTGCGCCGCGCGATATTGTCGCCCGCGCTATCGACCATGAGATGAAGCGTCTGGGCGTTGATTGTATGTATCTGGACATCAGTCACAAACCGGAAGCCTTTGTGCGCCAGCACTTCCCGATGATTTATGAGAAGCTGCTGGGGCTGGGCATCGATTTGACTCAGGAAGCGGTGCCGATTGTCCCGGCCGCGCACTACACCTGCGGCGGGGTGATGGTCGATGACTATGGTCGTACCGATGTCGACGGCCTGTACGCCATCGGAGAGGTAAGCTACACCGGCCTGCACGGTGCCAACCGTATGGCCTCTAACTCACTGCTGGAGTGTCTGGTATACGGCTGGTCTGCGGCAGAAGATATTCTCAAACGCATGCCGTATGCCCGTCAGATTGACACGCTGCCTGCCTGGGATGAAAGCCGCGTGGAAAACTCCGATGAACTGGTTGTGATTCAGCACAACTGGCACGAGCTACGGCTGTTTATGTGGGACTACGTCGGCATCGTTCGCACCACCAAGCGGCTGGAGCGTGCTCTGCGCCGCATCACCATGCTTCAGCAGGAGCTGGACGAGTATTATTCACGTTTCCGCGTCTCCAATAATTTGCTGGAACTGCGCAACCTGGTGCAGGTCGCAGAACTGATCGTGCGCTGCGCGATGATGCGTAAAGAGAGCCGCGGGCTGCATTATACGCTCGACTACCCGGAGCTGCTTGCGGACTCCGGGCCGTCAATCCTCTCACCGCTGGTTCACATAAATAAATAGAACGCCTGGGTCAGTGCGGCGTAGCCTTCTGAGTACTGCTGCTCTGGCCCACGGATCGTTAGCCTGTCGCTATAGCACTCCCCGCCTTGCGGCGAGAACGCCAGCAGAACGCGATGCGGTAAACGGACTTCGGTTTCCGCGACGTCGGTGCGCAGGCGCAAATGCCAGCCCATCGACAGGGCCTGCTGTGTAAAGGTCTGGCCGATATTTTCCGGCAGCACAACGCAGAAGAAGCCGTCTTCGGTGATGGCATCCGTCGCACAGGCCAGCAGAGCCTGATGATCGAGCGTGGTAGTATAACGCGCCTGCTCGCGCTGCGGCGTAGCGCATTCAACGCCCTGCTCGTAGTAAGGTGGATTACTGACGATCAGGTCATAGCGCGTCGTCAACCCGGCCACCCACTGCTGAATATCGGCCGTATGCACCGAAATACGATCGGCCCACGGTGATTCAGCCACGTTTTCCCGCGCCTGTGCGGCAGCATCCTCGTCCAGCTCTACGGCATCCACAGTGACATTCTCATCGGTGCGCTGCGCTAGCATTAACGCCAGCAGCCCGCTACCCGCGCCGATATCCAGAACCCGGCTGACGCGGGCGATCGGCGCCCAGGCACCGAGTAAAATGCCGTCAGTACCGACCTTCATGGCGCAGCGGTCGTGGGCGACAAAAAACTTTTTAAAGGTAAATCCGTTGCGACGCAGCGCGGATTTAGAATCAGACGTCATAAGTAACCTTGCGGGCCAAACCAGATAACTATTCGGCTATGAACAATACCCGAGAACAGATAGCCGCACAAACAGATGAAGATTAGAGCCGTAACGTCTATAATCAGCGCCTCACACAGAGGTAATCATGACTGTAACGACTTTTTCCGAACTTGAACTTGACGAAAGCCTGCTGGATGCCCTCCAGAGCAAAGGCTTTACACGCCCGACTGCCATTCAGGCTGCCGCCATTCCGCCTGCGCTCGATGGACGTGATGTTCTCGGTTCTGCGCCAACCGGCACCGGTAAAACAGCGGCGTATTTGCTGCCTGCGTTGCAGCACCTGCTCGACTTTCCGCGTAAAAAATCCGGACCGCCGCGTATTCTGATCCTCACGCCGACGCGTGAACTGGCAATGCAGGTCGCCGATCATGCCCGCGAACTGGCCAAAAATACCCATCTGGACATCGCCACCATCACCGGCGGCGTGGCATATATGAACCATGCCGAAGTGTTCAGCGAAAACCAGGACATCGTGGTCGCCACCACCGGTCGTCTGCTGCAGTACATCAAAGAAGAAAACTTCGACTGCCGGGCCGTTGAGACGCTGATCCTCGATGAAGCAGACCGCATGCTGGACATGGGTTTTGCCCAGGATATCGAACACATCGCTGGCGAAACTCGCTGGCGCAAACAGACGCTGCTCTTCTCCGCCACGCTGGAAGGCGAAGCGATCAAGGACTTTGCCGAGCGTCTGCTGGAAGATCCGGTTGAAGTATCCGCCACGCCGTCAACCCGCGAACGTAAGAAGATTCACCAGTGGTACTATCGTGCCGATAACTTCGAGCATAAAGTTGAGCTGTTGAAGCACCTGCTGAAGCAGGAAGACGCCACCCGCACCATCGTGTTTGTGCGTAAGCGTGAGCGCGTGCATGAACTGGCTGAAATTCTGCGTCAGGCTGGAATTAACAACTGTTATCTCGAAGGCGAAATGCCGCAGATTAAGCGTAACGAAGGCATCAAACGTCTGACCGACGGCCGCGTAAACGTTCTGGTTGCCACCGACGTTGCCGCACGCGGGATTGATATCCCCGACGTCAGCCATGTGATTAACTTCGATATGCCGCGCGGCGCCGATACCTATCTGCACCGTATCGGTCGTACCGGCCGCGCGGGTCGGAAAGGCACGGCGATTTCACTGGTGGAAACGCACGATCACCTGCTGATGCTGAAAATTGGCCGCTACATCGAAGAGCCGCTGAAGTCTCGCGTTATCGATGGGCTGCGCCCGACCACTCGAGCGCCAAGCGAGAAGATGACCGGCAAGCCGTCGAAGAAAGTGCTGGCGAAGCGCGCCGAGCAGAAAAAAGCGAAAGACAAAGATAAACCGCGCGTGAAAGTGCGTCACCGCGATGCCAAAAACGTCGGTAAGCGCCGCAAGCCTAGCGGCAGCGGGACCGGTGAACAAAGCACCGAAGAGTAAAACTAACGCCGGGACCTATTCCCGGCGTTTTTATATCGACGGGTAAGGGATAGCGGCCATGAAGAAAAAAGAGTTCGTGACTCAGGACCTCCTCAGCAAAATTTACCAGCAACCGGGTGATGGGCCGCGTAAGCTACCGCCGGAGCGTCAGTTGGCCGAAGAGTACGGCGTATCGCGATTCACCATCCGCCAGGCGCTGGAAAAACTCGCCAGCATTGGTGTAGTGCGCATTGTGCAGGGCTCTGGCATCTGGATTAACGAGCAGACGCGCGGCAATCCACTGGTCTATAACTCGATCACCGAAAAACGCTTCGACCAGATGCGTTACCGGATGATCAGCCTGCACAAGAAGCGCCCCGAGCGAGAAGACCGGCAGATTTTCGGCCTGACCGACGACGATTTTATCTGGCAGTTCTGCCGCCTGCGCTTTGTCGATAACGTCGCCACGCAAATTGAAGTCTCGCGGATGCCCGCGACGATGTTCATCGACCTGAACCAGGAGGTCATTGAACGCTCGCTACAGCAGTATGTACTGGAGAAGGGTTACCCGATTTCCCACCTGCTGACCAGCTATCGGGCGATTAGCGTCAGCCGTGAGCAGGCCGCCCTTCTTGGCTGTAAAAAAGGCAGCCCGGCCATGCACATCAATAACCGGGGGATCCTCGACGGCGGGCAGGTGTATGAGATCAGCGACATCGTCGATATCAACTACTCCTGCACCTACGTTATCCCCCATAACCGCGACAACCTCGCTTTTCGCCAGCAGCCGCAGGCTTAGTTACGGTGTATGCATCGTTCCGTCCGGCAGACGGCTTTGCGTCCACTCGTGCGGGCGATAGACCACTGGATGCGCCAGCGCCTGCGCTTCATCAAAACCGACGCCAATACCCGGTTCCATTGGTGGATAGATAAAGCCGTTGTTCACCACCGGCCCGCCAGGGAAGACCGCATCCGTGGCGATAGCGCGCGGAATAAATTCCTGAATCGCGGCGTTGTGCAGATGAATATTCAGATGCGTATTCACCGCCACGCCGATAGGCGTCATGTCGCCAGGGCCATGCCATGCCAGACGTACGCCAAAGGCCTGACACAGTACCGCCAGCTTCAATGCCGGGGTGATGCCGCCAATCTGCGAAATATGGCAGCGAATAAAATCAATCTGCCGGTTAACGATAAGGTCATGCCATTCCGCCGGATTATTAAATAGCTCCCCCATCGCCAGCGGCACGCAGGTTTGCTGGCGAATCTGCGCCAGCCACGCGCTCTGCTGCGGCGGTAAAATGTCCTCGATAAACCACGGCTGATAAGGTTCCAGCAGCTTCGCCAGTTGGAGCGCCTGCTGCGGGAAGAGGCGCTCGTGGACATCGTGCAGAATATGAAAGCGGTGGCCATAGCGCGCACGCAGCAGGCGGAACATCTCTACCGTGTTGCGGATGTACTCATCCTGATCGAACCAGGCGCCCGGCGTTGGATTTTCTGGCGTCTGCATTTCACGCGGCGTACCGCCGTAAAAGCCGAGCTGGCAGCGGATGTAGCGATAACCCTGCTCCAGCAGCTTATCCACCGAGATAAACAGTTCATCCGGCGTTTCGCCGCTGGCGTGCGTGTAGGCCGAGATGGCATCGCGTGATTTTCCACCCAGCAATTGGTACAGCGGCATGCCGGCCAGCTTGGCCTTGATGTCCCATAACGCCATATCCACGCCGGAGATGGCGTTGTTCATTACCGGACCGTTGCGCCAGTAGGCGTTGACGTTCATCATCTGCCAGAGATCTTCGATATTATTCGCATCGCGCCCCACCAGCAGCGGCTGTAGATATTCATCGACCATGGTTTTCACCGCCAGCGGGCGCTGCTGGAAGGTGGCGCAGCCGTAGCCGACGGTGCCGCTGTCGGTCGTCACCCGTACCGTCACCAGATTGTGACGGTCAGGGCGTGTGATAAAACAGTCAATCGCAGTAATCAGCGTGGGTTTCACTGAAGGCTCCCTGGGAAAATAATAATAAGACTGGCATTATCTTCACTCTATTTTTGCGGTTCGGTAAACCTTTTTATTAAATATATTTTTTGGTTTAAAAAGGGGGTTATTTCCAATAAAAAAACGAACCAATTTAATCACAAGTAGCGATATAAGAGCCTTATAAAGGCAAATTGTGATTGAAATCATATTTTATTGGTTTGTTTTTATTGATGCGCTTACTTACCATTCAGCGAGACAAACAAAACAACAAACTTACCGCAGGAGCCATTATGGGGACGCAAGAGGCTATCAGCAGGATTATTCGACTGGTAGGTGGGCAGGAGAATATCAATAAAGTCTGGCACTGTATGACCCGGCTGCGCTTTGATTTAATTGATGATAATAAAGTGGCGCAGGATGAAATTAAGCAGTTGCCCGGCGTACTCGGCGCTCAGTTGCAAAGCGATCAGTTTCAGATCATTATCGGCCCGAAGGTGAACAGCTGGTATGAAGCGCTGCAGGAAGCCCTCGGCGCTAACAACCAGGCAGCCACCAGCGGGAAAAGCAAAGAACGCAAAAGCCTGGTTTCGCTGTTTATGGATACCGTCTCCGGCGTATTCGGCCCGATAGTCCCCGCCATCGCTGGCGCCGGGATGATCAAAGGTCTGCTTGCCGGGCTGATTGCGCTAAAAGTGGTGTCGACCAAAAGCGATACGGTAATGATCATCGATCTCATTGCCAGCGGCGTATTTTATTTCCTGCCGTTTTTCCTTGCCGTCTCGGCGGCGAAGATCTTTAAAACCAACGAATATCTGGCCGCCGCCGTCGCCGCCTGCTTGATGTACCCTACGCTTATCGACGCCGCGAAAGCGCTGGCTGCACATCAGGCCGATGCCGCCTCCGCGTTGTGGTTGTTTAACGCCATTCCGGTATCGGTGTTCAACTACGCCTCCAGCGTTATCCCGGTGATTTTCTCCATCCTGGCGCTGAAATACATTCACCAGGCGGTCGACAGGATCATGCCCGACGTATTGAAAACCGTCTTTACCCCCACGCTGACGCTGTTTCTCGCCGCGCTGGCCGCGCTGGTGGTAATTGGGCCTATTGGAATCTGGCTGGGTAAAATGCTGGCGTGGTTTATCGAAGGGCTGTTTGGCGTGTCGGCAAGCTTTGCCGGGCTGGTGGTGGGCGCTATTCGTCCGGTGGCGATCCTCACCGGGATGCATCATGCGATGACCCCCATCGCGCTGCAAAACTTCAGCGACCGCGGCTATGACATGCTGATGCCAATGATGTTCATGGCCAACATGGCCATTGCCGGGGCGACCTTCGCCATCTGGCGTCTGAATAAAGACAACCGCACGGTCACGCTCTCCGCTGCTATCTCCGCACTGCTGGGCATTACGGAACCGGCGCTGTTTGGCGTACTCACCCGCTACAAGAAAGCGTTTATCGCCGCTACGGTAGCAAGTTCGTTGGCTTCCGCGTTTATTGCTTTCTTCGGCGTGCGGCTGTATGGCTATATTTTGTCGAGCATTTTCAGCCTGCCCGCCTATATTGGCCCGTACTTTATCTTTGCGATTTCCGGCGTTGCCATCGCGCTAGTGCTTTCCTTCACCCTCACCACTCTTCTGGTGGGACGCGAGCAGTCCAGATAAAAAAAATCCCCCGCAGGCACCCTGCGGGGGATTTGTCATGAGTACTGGGTTACCCCAACGCCACGTTTTCCCACCCCTGAGAAATTACAGGCTTTCAGTGAAAGTACGCGCGATAACGTCGCGCTGCTGTTCCGGCGTCAGAGAGTTGAAGCGTACCGCATAGCCAGACACACGGATGGTCAGCTGCGGGTATTTTTCCGGGTGCTCAACGGCGTCCATCAGCGTTTCACGACGCAGAACGTTCACGTTCAGGTGCTGACCACCTTCTACGCGGACTTCTGGTTTTGCTTCAACCGGAATTTCACGGTATTCGATGTCGCCCAGCGCACTCACGGCAACCACGTCATCTTCTTTGAAACCGCCTTTTGCACACAGGCAGCGTGCTTCACCTTTCTCGCTGTCGAGCAGCCAGAATGAGTTCAGCAGGTCGTCGTTTGCAGCTTTAGTAATCTGGATACCTGTAATCATTTGATGCCTCCCTAGGCTCTTTATATTCGTTTCTAACCAGCCGCTTTCCGGCCAATTGGTAAAACCATTGTTGCTTGAGTGTATATATACCCCTCGAACACCCTTGATTCTTTGATTTAAATCAACAAAAACCACACCACAAAAGTGGTCATAGGGGAAAATACTTGTTTTGCATCAAGTTACGCACCTCGCAACAACAAAAAATCTTTGTAAATCTTCAACTTTTTTTATCACTCTCAACGCCATTCCACTATCCGATTTTGTGATGGGGAAAGAAGCAGTTAAGCTATGGCGAGAGAAATTCGCAGGAGAGCGAGATGACAACCCCATTAACCTGGCACGACGTGCTGGCCGCTGAAAAAGAGCAGCCCTATTTTGTGAATACGCTGGCAACCGTGGCCAGCGAACGCCAGTCAGGCGTAACCATTTATCCGCCGCAGAAAGATGTGTTTAACGCTTTCCGCTATACCGAACTGCGCGATGTCAAAGTGGTGATCCTCGGGCAGGACCCTTACCACGGCCCAAACCAGGCGCACGGGCTGGCGTTTTCCGTTCAGCCAGGTATTGCCACGCCGCCGTCCTTACTGAATATGTATAAAGAGCTGGAAGGCACGATCCCCGGCTTTACCCGCCCGAACCATGGTTATCTGGAAAGCTGGGCGCGCCAGGGTGTTCTCCTGCTCAACACCGTGCTGACCGTACGCGCCGGCCAGGCACACTCGCACGCCAGCCTCGGCTGGGAAACCTTCACCGATAAAGTGATTTCATTAATTAATGAGCATCGCGAAGGCGTCGTCTTTTTACTGTGGGGATCGCACGCGCAGAAAAAAGGAGCCATTATTGACACCCAGCGTCATTGCGTGCTGAAAGCGCCACATCCCTCGCCGCTCTCCGCACACCGTGGATTCTTTGGCAGTAATCACTTTGTGAAAGCGAATCAGTGGCTGGAACAACGCGGCGAAGCGCCGATTGACTGGATGCCGGTGCTGCCGGAGTAACCGGAACCCCCTCCAAGTAGTGCGCTGTAGGTGAGTACTCAAAGCATAAAAAAACCGGTGGAGTCTCCTCTACCGGTTTTTTTTCAGCTCGCGCTTTTACGCTTTATGCTGACGCCACCATTCGGCCAGCAGCACGCCCGTTGCCACGGAGACGTTCAGGCCTTCGACGGCACGGGTACCGTCAATAGAGACGCTCAGATCGGCAAGCGACGCCGCGCTATCGGATACACCCTCGTGATCCTGCCCCAGCACCAGCACCATTTTCTTCGGCAGCTCGGCTTTAAACAGCGGCATACCGTTGCCGGTGCTGCTGGTGGTGACAATGCTGTAACCCGCGTCGCGGAACTGCGCCAGCGCGTCAATAAAGCTATCGCCAGTGATCGGCTGCACGTGCTCTGCGCCACCTTCAGCAGTACGGATAGCCGCGCCGGACTCCAGCAAGGCCGCGTCCTGCAACACCACGCCCTTCACGCCAAAGTGCGCACAGCTGCGGATCATCGCACCAAGGTTGTGCGGGTTGCCCACATCTTCCAACGCCAGTACGCAGTCGTCAGCGCCGCTATTAGCAACCCACTGCTGTACGGAAGTTCCGTTACGTTTTTTGATCAGGAAGCACACGCCACCATGGTGCTCGGTACCGGAAGCTTTCGCCAGTTCGGCCTCATCGACCACGTGATAGGCTTTGCGGTTTGCCGCCATCCAGCGCAGCGCTTCTTTGAAACGCGGCGTGACGCTTTGCAAGAACCACGCACGGACAATCGCGTCCGGGCGGCTCTGGAACAGCGTCTGGCAGGCATTTTCGCCGTATACGCGGGTCTCTTCCGCGCGCTGACGACGCAGCACTTCCGGATCGATAAAGCTTTTACCGCTGATGCCGCCATGATCGGCTTTGGCCGGCGCGTCATCGCCCGGCGCGCGGGAAACCGTACGCCACGGAGAGCCTTCGCGATCGCGTTCTACATCGCGGTCACGGCCACGTTCGCGGCCGCGTTCACTGTTCGGCCCCTTTCGCTCATCACGAGATGGACGACGACCGCCTTCGGCTCGGGAGGTTCCGGGGCGTCCGCCGCCTTTACCAGTACGTGGATTTTGGGTGCGTTTGTCCGAGTCATCGTCACTGCGGACGTACATCACTTTGACCTTGCCGTTTTTGTTTTTCAGTTCGTCGCTCATGTTTTTCTCCACCTGCGCTGCGCGAAGCGCGCAGATTACCTGATGTGATAGCGCTTAGCTATGACTTCATACAAAAGACCACAACTATTATACCCATTGGATAAAACGCATTGTCGATTCATTCGCGCTCGACGATAATGTGTAACATTATAGAAACATCCGGCAACATTGCCGTTCTGCAACAAGACGACCCAGAGGTGAGTTATGAATACCGTTTGTGCCCACTGCCAGGCGCTTAATCGCATTCCAGAAGCGCGTATTAACGAAGCGGCAAAATGTGGACGCTGTGGTGAAGATCTGTTTGATGGCGATGTCATTAACGCTACGGACAGCACGCTGGATAAACTGCTGAAGGACGATCTTCCTGTTGTCGTGGATTTCTGGGCGCCATGGTGCGGCCCGTGTCGCAGCTTTGCGCCTATTTTTGAAGATGTCGCCGAAGAGCGCAGCGGCAAGATGCGCTTTGTGAAAGTCAACACCGAAGCCGAGCGCGAACTCAGCGCCCGCTTCCGCATTCGCAGCATTCCCACCATTATGATTTTTAAAAATGGTGAAATTGTCGATATGCTTAACGGCGCGGTGCCTAAAGCGCCGTTCGAAAGCTGGCTGAACGAGGCTCTGCAAGCCTGATTGCCGACGGGGCACATCTTGTGCCCCGTATTCACCTCTGCGACAATAGCCTTTTTGCCGTACAACTCCCATGATTGATAACGCCGTTCTTCGGTTGCGCGCCGAGCGTCTTGCCCGCGCGACTCGTCCTTTTCTTGCCCGTGGTAACCGGGTGCGTCGCTGCCAGCGCTGTCTGCTGGTACAGCGCTATTGCCTGTGCGAGACCATCACGCCACACCCGGCGAAAAGCCGTTTTTGCCTCGTGATGTTCGATACGGAACCCATGAAGCCCAGCAACACCGGTCGCCTGATAGCCGATATTTTACCGCAGACCGAGGCTTTTCAGTGGTCGCGCACCGAGCCGCCACAGGCGCTGCTCGATCTGGTCAAAAACCCTGACTATCAGCCGATGGTGGTGTTTCCTGCGTCTTACGCCGATGCGGATCGCCAGGTACTGAGCGCGCCGCCGACCGGTAAACCGCCGCTGTTTATTATGTTAGACGGTACCTGGCCGGAAGCGCGTAAGATGTTCCGTAAAAGCCCGTGGCTGGATAATTTGCCGCTGATCTCAGTCGACCTCTCCCGCGTGTCGGCCTACAGCCTGCGTGAAGTGCATGCGGAAGGGCAGTACTGCACCGCCGAGGTGGCTATCGCGCTACTCGATTTAGCCAACGATACCGGTGCTGCATCGGCGCTCAGCCAGCACTTCACCCGTTTTCGCAATCGCTATCTGGCAGGAAAATCCCAGCATCAGGGCAGCGTCACAGCAGTTGAGACGGAAAACGGTTAAACTCCTTACAACATTGTCGCGTAAGGAAGACCGGTATGAGCCAACGTGGGCTGGAAGCGCTGCTGAGACCCAAATCGATTGCAGTGATTGGCGCCTCAATGAAACCCCGGCGCGCCGGTTTTTTGATGATGCAAAACCTGCTGGCCGGTGGCTTTGCGGGGCCGGTTTTGCCCGTCACGCCCGCCTGGAAAGCGGTACTTGGCGTACTTGCCTGGCCTACCATCGACAGCCTTCCCTTCTCTCCCGATCTCGCCGTACTGTGCACTCACGCGCGGCGCAATCTTGAGCTGCTGGAGTCGTTGGGCGAAAAAGGCTGCAAGACCTGCATTATTCTCTCTTCCACTCCCGATCAGTTCGGCGCGCTGAAAGCATGTGCGGCACGTTATCAAATGCGCCTGCTGGGGCCAAACAGTCTCGGTCTGCTGGCTCCCTGGCAGGGGTTGAACGCCAGCTTCTCACCGGTACCGATTCGTAAGGGTAAACTGGCGTTTATCTCGCAGTCTGCCGCCGTCTCCAATACCATTCTTGACTGGGCGCAGCAGCGTGAAATGGGCTTTTCCTATTTTATCGCGCTGGGCGACAGCCTGGATATCGACGTCGATGACCTGCTCGATTATCTGGCGCGCGACGGTAAAACCAGCGCCATTCTGCTGTATCTGGAGCAGTTAAGCGACGCACGGCGCTTTGTGTCGGCTGCCCGCAGCGCGTCACGTAATAAGCCCATCCTGGTGATTAAAAGCGGTCGTAGCCCAGAAGCACAGCGTTTGCTGCACGTTAACTCAGGAATGGACCCCGCCTGGGATGCTGCCATTCAGCGCGCCGGCCTGCTGCGCGTGCAGGATACCCACGAACTTTTCTCCGCCGTTGAAACCCTCAGCCATATGCGCCCGCTGCGCGGCGAACGGCTGATGATTATCAGCAACGGTGCAGCCCCGGCCGCACTGGCGTTAGATGAACACTGGGCGCGCAACGGCAAACTGGCGACCCTGAGCGAGGAGACGCGCCAGCAGCTTCAGCAGTTGCTGCCAGCGGCTATCGATGCCAACAATCCATTAGATTTGCGGGATGATGCCAGTATTGAGCATTACCTGGCGGCGGTGAATGTCCTGCTCAATAGCCCAGACCTGGATGCGTTAATGGTTATCCACTCGCCGAGCGCCACGGCACCGGGCAGCGAAAGCGCCTCAGCGCTGATTAACCTCATTAAGCAGCACCCTCGCGGCAACTACATCAGCGTACTAACCAACTGGTGCGGCGAATATTCCTCTATTGAGGCTCGTCGTATGTTTAGCGATGCCGGGATCCCAACCTATCGCACGCCAGAAGGGACGATTACCGCCTTTATGCACATGGTTGAGTATCGACGCAACCAGAAGCAGCTGCGAGAAACCCCAGCGCTACCGCACAGCCTGACCGCCAACACCGCCCATGCACATACGCTGCTGCAAGAGGCTATTGATAGCGGTATTCGCGCGCTAGACACCCATGAAGTCCGCCCAATCCTCGATGCCTATGGCCTCAATACATTGCCGACATGGATCGCCGCAGACAGCGCCGAAGCGGTGCATATTGCCGAGCAGATTGGCTACCCCGTCGCGCTCAAGCTGCGCTCGCCGGATATTCCGCATAAATCTGAGGTCCAGGGGGTCATGCTGTATCTGCGCACCGCCAGCGAAGTACAGCAGGCGGCCGATGCCATTCTCGATCGCGTCAAAATGGCGTGGCCGCAGGCGCGTATTCACGGTCTGCTGGTGCAAAGTATGGCCAACCGCGCCGGGGCGCAGGAGCTGCGCGTGGTGGTTGAGCACGATCCGGTGTTTGGCCCGCTGATTATGCTGGGCGAAGGCGGCGTTGAATGGCGTGCGGAAGATCAGGCCGCCGTTGCTCTGCCACCGCTGAATATGACGCTGGCACGCTATCTGGTCATTCAGGCGATTAAAAGCAAAAAGATCCGTGGGCGCAGCGCGCTACGGCCGCTAGATATCCCCGGACTGAGCCAACTGCTGGTACAGGTATCAAACCTGATAGTCGACTGCCCGGAGATTCAGCGTCTCGATATCCATCCATTGCTCGCCTCCGGTAACGAATTTACTGCACTGGACGTCACGCTGGATATTGCGCCGTTCAGCGGCCTCAGCGAAAGCCGTCTGGCGGTACGCCCTTACCCGCAGCACCTTGAAGAGTGGGTGACAATGAAAAACGGCGAACGCTGCCTGTTCCGCCCGATTCTGCCCGAAGACGAACCGCTGCTGCAGCAGTTTATTGCCCGTGTCACAAAAGAAGATCTTTACTATCGTTATTTCAGTGAGATCAACGAATTTACCCACGACGACTTAGCCAATATGACGCAGATCGACTACGATCGTGAAATGGCTTTCGTCGCGGTTCATACGGCAGACGATCGCGCTGAGATCCTCGGCGTGACGCGCGCAATTTCCGACCCCGACAATATTGATGCGGAATTTGCCGTGCTGGTGCGCTCCGATTTAAAAGGTCTGGGGCTCGGCGGGCGACTGCTGGATAAGCTGATAGGCTATACCCGCGCCCACGGTCTGCAGCGCCTGAACGGTATTACCATGCCCAACAACCGCGGGATGATAGCATTAGCGAGAAAGCTTGGTTTTAACGTTGATATTCAGCTGGAAGATGGCATTGTCGGATTGTCACTAAGGCTAAGTAATGACTAAGTTGCTGGAAATGCTGCCCTTACCCGACAGAGGTGGTATCATTGACCGCTTACGTCGTCTGCCAGGTACAGAAGACCCTTCACTAAACCAGAGAAGAAACGCACTGTGATGTTGTCAAAATTTAAGCGTAATAAACATCAACAACACCTTGCCCAACTACCCAAGCTTTCACAGTCTGTTGATGATATTGAGTTTTTTTATGCGCCAGCGGATTTTCGTGAAGCGTTGCTCGCCAAAATCGCCAGCGCCACGCGCCGAATCTGCATCGTCGCGTTGTACCTGGAACAGGACGACGCCGGAAAGACTATTCTGCAAGCTTTGTATGATGCCAAACGCCAGCGCCCGGAACTTGATGTCCGCGTATTGGTTGACTGGCATCGCGCACAGCGTGGGCGCATTGGTGCCGCAGCTTCCAATACTAATGCCGACTGGTACTGCCGTACCGCCAAAGAGAACCCGGGCGTAGACGTGCCTGTGTATGGTGTGCCGGTGAACACCCGTGAGGCTCTCGGCGTCCTGCACTTTAAAGGCTTTATCATTGATGACTGCGTGCTGTACAGCGGCGCCAGTATCAACGATGTCTATCTGCACCAGCACGATAAATATCGTTATGACCGCTATCAGTGCATCCGTAACCCACAGATGGCCGATATCATGTTTAACTGGGTATCGGAAAATCTGGTTGATGGTCGCGGGGTTAACCGCCTCGATAATACCGAGCGACCGAAAAGCCCGGAAATTAAAAACGATATTCGCCAGTACCGCCAGGAGTTACGCGATACCCGCTATCATTTTACCGGCAACGCCAGCGATGATGAGCTGACGGTCACTCCGCTGGTCGGGCTGGGTAAAACCAGCGAGCTGAATAAAACCATTTTCCACCTGATGCCGTGCACCGAAGAGAAGCTGACTATCTGCACACCTTACTTCAACCTGCCGGCGCTGCTGGTGCGCAGTATTATTCGTCTACTGCGCGAGGGGAAAAAGGTGGAAATTATCGTTGGCGATAAGACGGCAAACGACTTCTATATCCCAGAGAATGAACCGTTCAAGATTATCGGCGCGCTGCCCTATCTGTACGAGATTAACCTACGTCGCTTCCTGAGCCGTCTGCAGTACTACATCAATACTGACCAACTGACGGTACGTCTATGGAAAGACGACGATAACACCTACCACCTGAAAGGAATGTGGGTTGATAACGAGTGGATTTTGCTTACCGGCAACAACCTCAACCCTCGTGCCTGGCGTCTGGACCTGGAAAATGCGGTCCTGATTCACGATCCGAAAAAGCAGCTGGCCTCAATGCGCCAGAAAGAGCTGGAGCTCATTCGCAAGCACACAACGGTGGTGAATCACTTCCGCGATCTGCAAAGCATCGCCGACTATCCGGTGAAGGTACGCAAGCTTATTCGCCGTCTGCGCCGTATTCGTATCGACAGGCTGATCAGCCGTATCCTTTAAATTGAAGCCCCGCACGCCGGGGCTTTTTTTCAGGAGCCCGCATGCTACGTTCACTTCTTGTTTGCTCAACTCTCGCCCTCAGCGGCTGTAGCCATATGGCAAATGACGCCTGGAGCGGGCAGGACAAAGCCCAGCACTTCATCGCCTCCGCCATGCTTACCGCCGCCGGTAATGAATACGCTCAGCACCAGGGCATCAGCCGCGACCGCAGCGCAGCCATTGGCTTTCTGTTTTCCGTCAGCCTTGGCGCGTCAAAAGAGCTGTGGGACAGCCGCCCGGCGGGAAGCGGCTGGAGCTGGAAGGATTTTGCCTGGGACGTGGCCGGTGCCACTACCGGTTACGCGGTGTGGCAACTTGCACGGCACTGATCTACAGGCGTAACCCTTTTCCTTTACGGTGCAGCTTAAGCGATACCAGGAAGGCAATTGCCGCCATCGCGGTGACGTACCAGAAGAAGGCGTTCTCTACGCCCGCTGATTTCATCGACAGCGCGACATACTCAGCTGACCCACCAAACAGCGCATTCGCTACCGCATAAGACAGCCCGACTCCCAATGCGCGGACCTGCGCCGGGAACATTTCCGCCTTCAGAATACCGCTAATCGAGGTATAGAAGCTGGTAATCAACAGCGCACACATCACCAGCCCAAAAGCCATATAGGGAGAAGTGACATTTTGCAGCGCGGAAAGAATCGGTACCGTAAACAGCGTCGCCAGCGCACCAAAGCACAGCATCGACGTACGGCGTCCAACCTTATCTGACAGCAGACCAAAGAAGGGCTGTACCAGCATATAAACAAACAGCGCAGCCGTCATTATCACGCTTGCCAGATTAGCGCTCATTCCGGCCGTGTTTACCAGGTACTTCTGCATGTAGGTTGTAAAGGTATAGAAGCTCAGCGAGCCTGCTGCGGTAAAACCTAGCACCATCAGAAACGCTTTGCGGTTACGCCACAGGCCTTTGAACGAGCCCGCTTCCTTCAGCGTGCGGGTTTCTTTTTGCGAGGTTTCATCAAGCTGGCGGCGCAGCCACAACGCAACAATAGCCAGCACCGCGCCCATCGCAAACGGTATGCGCCATCCCCAGGCGTGAAGGTCTTCGCTGCTGAGAACGTTTTGCAATATCACGACCACCAGAACGGCAAGCAGTTGGCCGCCAATAAGAGTGACGTACTGGAATGATGCGTAGAATCCCTTGCGTCCTTCGACTGCGACCTCGCTCATATAGGTCGCGCTGGTGCCGTACTCCCCGCCCACGGAGAGCCCCTGGAACAGACGAGCGAGCAGCAGTAGCGCCGGAGCCCAGGTGCCGATAGCGCTGTAGCCGGGCAGGCAGGCAATCACCAGCGAGCCAAAGCACATCATGCACACGGAGATCAGCATCGAGACTTTACGGCCACGGCGATCGGCAATTCGCCCAAACAGCCATCCTCCGATAGGACGCATCAAAAAACCCGCGGCAAAGACACCTGCGGTTTGCAGTAGCTGAGTGGTGGTGTTACCGGACGGGAAAAAGATGTGAGCAAAATAGAGCGAGCAGAATGAGTAGACATAAAAATCAAACCATTCAACAAGATTCCCTGATGATGCTCCGACGATTGCCATGACGCGACGGCGAGTATCGCTATCGGTTAGCGTCCTTTCTGGGGTTACACTGGTTACGGCCATTTGTTAACTCCTGCCAAAAGCGCCCTCCTGCCTTACCGGGCGTACACGTCACACAGGCAGGTATTTTAGTAAATGAAATGTTATATAATTGTTATATTTAATTTAGTGACGAACATCACGTTTTTTATTAGCAGGATCACGATTTAGGAATAGGTGCAGGCAATGAGGGGCGGTTAACGTGAAAAAGTTTGAGTAGGCCGGATAAGGCGAAGCCGCCATCCGGCAATATGCACAATGCCGCATTTCACAAAACACAGACGCAAAAAAGCCCATCCGTCAGGATGGGCTTCTTCACTTAATTGATGCCTGGCAGTTCCCTACTCTCGCATGGGGAGACCCCACACTACCATCGGCGCTACGGCGTTTCACTTCTGAGTTCGGCATGGGGTCAGGTGGGACCACCGCGCTACGGCCGCCAGGCAAATTCTGTTATTAACCCGCTTTTCGCCGGTCAATGTAATCTGTAATCAAGCTGAATATGATGTCTGTCTCTTCGCCAAAACAGCTTCGGCGTTGTAAGGTTAAGCCTCACGGTTCATTAGTATCGGTTAGCTCAACGTATCGCTACGCTTACACACCCGACCTATCAACGTCGTCGTCTTCAACGTTCCTTCAGGACTCTTAAAGAGTCAGGGAGAACTCATCTCGGGGCAAGTTTCGTGCTTAGATGCTTTCAGCACTTATCTCTTCCGCATTTAGCTACCGGGCAATGCCATTGGCATGACAACCCGAACACCAGTGATGCGTCCACTCCGGTCCTCTCGTACTAGGAGCAGCCCCCCTCAATTCTCCAGCGCCCACGGCAGATAGGGACCGAACTGTCTCACGACGTTCTAAACCCAGCTCGCGTACCACTTTAAATGGCGAACAGCCATACCCTTGGGACCTACTTCAGCCCCAGGATGTGATGAGCCGACATCGAGGTGCCAAACACCGCCGTCGATATGAACTCTTGGGCGGTATCAGCCTGTTATCCCCGGAGTACCTTTTATCCGTTGAGCGATGGCCCTTCCATTCAGAACCACCGGATCACTAAGACCTGCTTTCGCACCTGCTCGAGCCGTCACTCTCGCAGTCAAGCTAGCTTATGCCTTTGCACTAACCTCCTGATGTCCGACCAGGATTAGCTAACCTTCGTGCTCCTCCGTTACTCTTTAGGAGGAGACCGCCCCAGTCAAACTACCCACCAGACACTGTCCGCAACCCGGATCACGGGTCTACGTTAGAACACCAGCCATTAAAGGGTGGTATTTCAAGGTTGGCTCCACACGAACTGGCGTCCGCGCTTCAAAGCCTCCCACCTATCCTACACATCAAGGACCAGTGTTCAGTGTCAAGCTATAGTAAAGGTTCACGGGGTCTTTCCGTCTTGCCGCGGGTACACTGCATCTTCACAGCGAGTTCAATTTCACTGAGTCTCGGGTGGAGACAGCCTGGCCATCATTACGCCATTCGTGCAGGTCGGAACTTACCCGACAAGGAATTTCGCTACCTTAGGACCGTTATAGTTACGGCCGCCGTTTACCGGGGCTTCGATCAAGAGCTTCGCGTTGCCGCTAACCCCATCAATTAACCTTCCGGCACCGGGCAGGCGTCACACCGTATACGTCCACTTTCGTGTTTGCACAGTGCTGTGTTTTTAATAAACAGTTGCAGCCAGCTGGTATCTTCGACTGATTTCAGCTCCATGGGTAAACCACTTCACCTACATATCAGCGTGCCTTCTCCCGAAGTTACGGCACCATTTTGCCTAGTTCCTTCACCCGAGTTCTCTCAAGCGCCTTGGTATTCTCTACCTGACCACCTGTGTCGGTTTGGGGTACGATTTGATGTTACCTGATGCTTAGAGGCTTTTCCTGGAAGCAGGGCATTTGTTACTTCAGCACCGTAGTGCCTCGTCATCACACCTCAGCGTTAAAAGAAGTCCGGATTTACCTAAACTTCCCGCCTACATGCTTAAACCGGGACAACCGTCGCCCGGCTAACATAGCCTTCTCCGTCCCCCCTTCGCAGTAACACCAAGTACAGGAATATTAACCTGTTTCCCATCGACTACGCCTTTCGGCCTCGCCTTAGGGGTCGACTCACCCTGCCCCGATTAACGTTGGACAGGAACCCTTGGTCTTCCGGCGTGCGGGTTTTTCACCCGCATTATCGTTACTTATGTCAGCATTCGCACTTCTGATACCTCCAGCAAACCTCACAGTTCACCTTCAACGGCTTACAGAACGCTCCCCTACCCAACAACACATAGTGTCGCTGCCGCAGCTTCGGTGCACAGTTTAGCCCCGTTACATCTTCCGCGCAGGCCGACTCGACCAGTGAGCTATTACGCTTTCTTTAAATGATGGCTGCTTCTAAGCCAACATCCTGGCTGTCTGAGCCTTCCCACATCGTTTCCCACTTAACTGTGACTTTGGGACCTTAGCTGGCGGTCTGGGTTGTTTCCCTCTTCACGACGGACGTTAGCACCCGCCGTGTGTCTCCCGTGATAACATTCTTCGGTATTCGCAGTTTGCATCGGGTTGGTAAGTCGGGATGACCCCCTAGCCGAAACAGTGCTCTACCCCCGAAGATGAATTCACGAGGCGCTACCTAAATAGCTTTCGGGGAGAACCAGCTATCTCCCGGTTTGATTGGCCTTTCACCCCCAGCCACAAGTCATCCGCTAATTTTTCAACATTAGTCGGTTCGGTCCTCCAGTTAGTGTTACCCAACCTTCAACCTGCCCATGGCTAGATCACCGGGTTTCGGGTCTATACCCTGCAACTTAACGCCCAGTTAAGACTCGGTTTCCCTTCGGCTCCCCTATACGGTTAACCTTGCTACAGAATATAAGTCGCTGACCCATTATACAAAAGGTACGCAGTCACCCCATAAAGAGGCTCCCACTGCTTGTACGTACACGGTTTCAGGTTCTTTTTCACTCCCCTCGCCGGGGTTCTTTTCGCCTTTCCCTCACGGTACTGGTTCACTATCGGTCAGTCAGGAGTATTTAGCCTTGGAGGATGGTCCCCCCATATTCAGACAGGATACCACGTGTCCCGCCCTACTCTTCGAGTTCACAACCTGTGCATTTTGGTGTACGGGACTATCACCCTGTACCGTCGGACTTTCCAGACCGTTCCACTAACACACAAGCTGATTCAGACTCTGGGCTGCTCCCCGTTCGCTCGCCGCTACTGGGGGAATCTCGGTTGATTTCTTTTCCTCGGGGTACTTAGATGTTTCAGTTCCCCCGGTTCGCTTCATTACGCTATGTATTCACGTAATGATAGTGTGACGAATCACACTGGGTTTCCCCATTCGGAAATCGCCGGTTATAACGGTTCATATCACCTTACCGACGCTTATCGCAGATTAGCACGTCCTTCATCGCCTCTGACTGCCAGGGCATCCACCGTGTACGCTTAGTCGCTTAACCTCACAACCCGAAGATGTTTCGTAAAACACCATCGTGTTGCGAAAATTTGAGAGACTCGAACACACCGCTTATCTGTTCTTATTACGGAGAACAGACACAGTGTGTCGTTTCAATTTTCAGCTTGATCCAGATTTTTAAAGAGCAAATATCTCAAACAAGACTCGGAAGTCTGTTTTGAGATACTAAGGTCGGCGACTTTCACTCACACTAACCAGCAAGTGGCGTCCCCTAGGGGATTCGAACCCCTGTTACCGCCGTGAAAGGGCGGTGTCCTGGGCCTCTAGACGAAGGGGACACTGAAGTCTCAATCGCAAGACGCCTTGCTATTTACTTTTCATCAGACAATCTGTGTGAGCACTTCAAAGAACGCTTCTTTAAGGTAAGGAGGTGATCCAACCGCAGGTTCCCCTACGGTTACCTTGTTACGACTTCACCCCAGTCATGAATCACAAAGTGGTAAGCGCCCTCCCGAAGGTTAAGCTACCTACTTCTTTTGCAACCCACTCCCATGGTGTGACGGGCGGTGTGTACAAGGCCCGGGAACGTATTCACCGTAGCATTCTGATCTACGATTACTAGCGATTCCGACTTCATGGAGTCGAGTTGCAGACTCCAATCCGGACTACGACATACTTTATGAGGTCCGCTTGCTCTCGCGAGGTCGCTTCTCTTTGTATATGCCATTGTAGCACGTGTGTAGCCCTACTCGTAAGGGCCATGATGACTTGACGTCATCCCCACCTTCCTCCAGTTTATCACTGGCAGTCTCCTTTGAGTTCCCGGCCGAACCGCTGGCAACAAAGGATAAGGGTTGCGCTCGTTGCGGGACTTAACCCAACATTTCACAACACGAGCTGACGACAGCCATGCAGCACCTGTCTCAGAGTTCCCGAAGGCACCAAAGCATCTCTGCTAAGTTCTCTGGATGTCAAGAGTAGGTAAGGTTCTTCGCGTTGCATCGAATTAAACCACATGCTCCACCGCTTGTGCGGGCCCCCGTCAATTCATTTGAGTTTTAACCTTGCGGCCGTACTCCCCAGGCGGTCTATTTAACGCGTTAGCTCCGGAAGCCACTCCTCAAGGGAACAACCTCCAAATAGACATCGTTTACGGCGTGGACTACCAGGGTATCTAATCCTGTTTGCTCCCCACGCTTTCGCACCTGAGCGTCAGTCTTCGTCCAGGGGGCCGCCTTCGCCACCGGTATTCCTCCAGATCTCTACGCATTTCACCGCTACACCTGGAATTCTACCCCCCTCTACGAGACTCAAGCTTGCCAGTTTCAAATGCAGTTCCCAGGTTGAGCCCGGGGATTTCACATCTGACTTAACAAACCGCCTGCGTGCGCTTTACGCCCAGTAATTCCGATTAACGCTTGCACCCTCCGTATTACCGCGGCTGCTGGCACGGAGTTAGCCGGTGCTTCTTCTGCGAGTAACGTCAATCACTAAGGTTATTAACCTTAATGCCTTCCTCCTCGCTGAAAGTACTTTACAACCCGAAGGCCTTCTTCATACACGCGGCATGGCTGCATCAGGCTTGCGCCCATTGTGCAATATTCCCCACTGCTGCCTCCCGTAGGAGTCTGGACCGTGTCTCAGTTCCAGTGTGGCTGGTCATCCTCTCAGACCAGCTAGGGATCGTCGCCTAGGTGAGCCGTTACCCCACCTACTAGCTAATCCCATCTGGGCACATCCGATGGTGTGAGGCCCGAAGGTCCCCCACTTTGGTCTTGCGACGTTATGCGGTATTAGCTACCGTTTCCAGTAGTTATCCCCCTCCATCGGGCAGTTTCCCAGACATTACTCACCCGTCCGCCACTCGTCACCCGAGAGCAAGCTCTCTGTGCTACCGTTCGACTTGCATGTGTTAGGCCTGCCGCCAGCGTTCAATCTGAGCCATGATCAAACTCTTCAATTTAAGTTTGATGCTCGTGAATTAAACTTCGTAATGAATTACGTGTTCACTCAGAGACTTGGTATTCATTTTTCGTCTTGCGACGTTAAGAATCCGTATCTTCGAGTGCCCACACAGATTGTCTGATAAATTGTTAAAGAGCAGTGCCGCTTCGCTTTTTCTCAGCGGCGCGGGGTGTGTATATTACGCCACCCCACCACGAAGTCAAGCTTTTATTTTCGCTTACTTCGCTGAAGTTCTTGAAAGAACTTCGCTGACCCGGCGACTTGTTTGTCGTTGTTCCGTGTCAGTGGTGGCGCATTATAGGGAGAAAATGAGAAGCTGCAAGCATAAAATAGGAAAAACTTTTCGTTCGTCTATTTTTCATCCAATCATCTTATTTTCGCCTGGTTTATAAACAAAAACGAGCCCTTTAGGGCTCGTTTTCTTCTTTTTGTGACTTACTGCACTGCCACAATATGGTCGTCTTTCACTTCCAGGCGGATAGTTTTCCCCGGCAACAGCTCGCCAGACAAGATTTGCTGTGCCAGCGGGTTTTCAATCTGCTGCTGGATAGCACGTTTCAGAGGACGTGCGCCATATACCGGATCGTAGCCATTTTTACTCAGCAACTGCAGAGCTTCATCGGAGATCTGCGTTTCATAGCCACGCTCTTCCAGGCGCTGGTACAGACGCTGCAGCTGAATCTGGGCAATTGATGCGATGTGTTTTTCCCCCAACGGATGGAATACCACAACCTCATCGATACGGTTAATGAATTCTGGGCGGAAACTGTGGCTTACAACACCCAGCACCAGATCTTTCATATGCCCGTAGTCCAGTTCACCGAAACGCTCCTGAATCAGATCCGAACCCAGGTTCGAGGTCATGATGACAACCGTATTGCGGAAATCGACCGTTCTCCCCTGCCCGTCGGTCAGGCGACCATCGTCCAATACCTGCAGCAGAATGTTGAACACATCCGGGTGCGCTTTTTCCACTTCATCCAGCAGGATGACGGAATAAGGACGACGGCGTACCGCTTCTGTCAGATAACCGCCCTCTTCATAGCCGACGTATCCTGGAGGTGCACCCACCAGACGCGACACGGAGTGTTTCTCCATAAACTCGGACATGTCGATACGCACCATCGCGTCATCGCTGTCGAACATAAAGTTAGCCAGCGCCTTACACAGCTCAGTTTTACCTACCCCGGTTGGCCCCAGGAACAGGAATGAACCGATCGGACGGTTAGGATCGGACAGCCCGGCACGGCTACGGCGAATCGCGTTCGATACCGCTTCAACCGCTTCGTTCTGCCCAATCACGCGGCTGTGCAGATCCTGCTCCATACGCAGCAGTTTCTCACGCTCGCCTTCCAGCATGCGGGCAACCGGAATCCCGGTCCAGCGTGCCAGTACTTCGGCAATCTCGGCATCCGTCACTTTATTACGTAACAGGCGCATGGTTTTACCTTCAGACTGCGTGGCCGCTTCCAGCTGTTTCTCCAGCTCTGGAATTTTGCCGTACTGCAGTTCGGACATCCGCGTCAGGTCACCGACGCGACGCGCCTGCTCGATGGCAATTTTCGCCTGCTCCAGTTCAGCTTTGATTGTCTGAGTGCCAGAAAGCGAGGCTTTCTCTGCCTTCCACTCTTCTTCCAGCTCGGAATACTGACGCTCTTTATCATTCAGCTCGTCATTAAGCATGTCGAGACGTTTTTTACTTGCCTCGTCAGACTCTTTCATCAGCGCCTGCTGTTCCAGCTTGAGCTGGATAATACGACGGTCGAGTCTGTCAAGTTCCTCCGGCTTGGAGTCAATCTGCATACGAATGCTGGAGGCCGCTTCATCGATCAGGTCGATGGCTTTGTCCGGCAACTGACGGTCAGCAATGTAGCGATGAGACAGCGTTGCCGCCGCTACAATTGCCGGGTCAGTAATCTGCACGTGGTGGTGCAGTTCATAACGTTCTTTCAGACCACGCAGAATCGCGATGGTGTCTTCTACCGAAGGCTCAGCAACGAATACTTTCTGGAAACGACGTTCCAGCGCCGCATCTTTCTCGATGTACTGGCGATATTCGTCCAGCGTAGTGGCGCCGACGCAGTGCAGCTCACCACGAGCCAGCGCCGGTTTCAGCATATTACCGGCATCCATCGCGCCGTCGGCTTTCCCCGCACCTACCATCGTATGCAGCTCATCGATAAACAGGATAACGTTGCCTTCCTGCTTCGCCAGATCGTTCAATACGCCTTTCAGACGTTCTTCAAACTCACCGCGGTATTTCGCCCCAGCCACCAGCGCGCCCATATCCAGCGCCAGTACGCGACGGCCTTTTAAACCTTCCGGGACTTCACCATTAATGATTCGCTGCGCCAGCCCTTCGACGATCGCCGTTTTACCGACGCCCGGTTCACCGATTAACACCGGGTTATTTTTGGTACGACGCTGCAGTACCTGAATGGTACGGCGGATTTCTTCATCACGGCCGATAACCGGGTCGAGTTTGCCCTGTTCAGCACGCTCGGTCAGATCGACGGTGTATTTTTTCAATGCCTGACGTTGGTCTTCGGCACCCTGGTCATTCACGCTTTCACCTCCGCGCATCTGTTCAATTGCCTGAGTGATATTGGCGGTGGTAGCGCCTGCCGTTTTTAGCAGGTCGGTCAGTGTGCCACGAGACTCAAGCGCCGCCAGAACGAACAGTTCCGACGAAATAAAGTTATCGCCGCGTTTTTGCGCCAGCTTGTCGCAAAGATTCAGCACGCGCATCAGATCCTGCGACGGCTGTACGTCTCCCCCGGTACCTTCTACCTGGGGTAAACGGCTCAGCGCCTGATCGATAGCCGTGCGTAGCTGGCCGGCGTTGATGCCCGCGGACGTTAATAAAGGACGTACCGAGCCCCCTTCCTGATTCAGCAAGGCGCTCATTAAATGAAGAGGTTCGATAAATTGGTTGTCGTGCCCCAGCGCGAGCGACTGGGCATCGGCAAGAGCAAGCTGGAATTTATTGGTAAGACGATCCAGACGCATGACTCCTCCCATAATAGGTCAATTTTGCTACAGGAGATTAAATGAGGTCATCCCTCAATTATTCAAGGTTAAATGACCTAATCGATGAGAAAAAACTGTCTGCCTTCTGGATCGTCTTGATTCTATAGGTTATATCAGCCAGATGAAACTTGCCATACGACCCGTAATACGGTCGCGGCGATAAGAGAAAAAATCATCCTTTTCGCTGAAGGTACAACGGTCGCCGCCGAACACGGCATTCACGCCGACGTTGCCCAGACGTTGGCGCGCCAGCTGATAAATATCGGCGAAATATTTATCGCCTGCGGGATAGAATGCGCTTTCCGCGTTGGCATCTTTCGCCATAAACGCCTCACGCACTTCCGGCCCGACTTCAAACGCCCGCGGGCCAATTGCTGGGCCAAACCAGGCAAGAAGGTTTTCAGGACTATCGTTAAAGCAGGCGACGGTTTCTTCCAGTACGCCATCGCACAGACCGCGCCAACCCGCATGCGCGGCTGCCACTTCGGTCCCCGCGCGGTTGCAGAACAGCACGGGCAGGCAGTCCGCCGTCATCACCGCACACACTGTCCCGGGCGTATTGCTGTAGGAGGCATCTGCACGCTTTGAGGCATAAGGCTCACCGGTGAGGTGCAGCACGTCTTTACCGTGGACCTGCTCCAGCCATACCGGTTTCGACGGCAGTTTGCCCGCCGCAAACATACGCTTGCGGTTCTCTTCAACGTGCTCGAGGTTATCGCCACAGTGGGCGCCGAGATTCAGAGAGTCCCACGCGCCTTCGCTGACGCCGCCGACGCGCGTTGAACTACAGGCGGCCACGCCTTGCGGCAGCGGCCATTCCGGGACAATGATTTTGGTCATAACCAGTCTACGTCATCCTTATGTTCTTCAAAGTCAGCGCGCATCGCAGCGATCAAATCGACCATATCCTGCGGGATAGGCGCATGCCATTCCATTTCAATGCCCGAGATCGGGTGATACAGACGCAGCATGGTCGCATGCAGCGCCTGGCGGTCAAACTTACGCAGAACCGAAATGAACTCATCCGATGCGCCCTTCGGCGGACGCGGACGGCCACCGTAGACCTGATCGCCCACCAGCGGATGGGTGATGTGCGCCATGTGCACGCGGATCTGGTGCGTACGCCCGGTTTCCAGACGCAGCCGCAGACGCGTGTGCACACGGAAGTGTTCCATAATGCGATAGTGCGTCACCGCCGGTTTCCCCATAGGGTGAACCGCCATGTGGGTGCGTTTGGTCGGGTGACGGCTGATCGGTTCCTCAACGGTACCGCCAGCCGTCATGTGACCAATCGCCACCGCTTCATACTCGCGGGTGATTTCACGTAGCTGCAGCGACTCAACCAGACGCGTTTGCGCCGGAACGGTTTTCGCCACCACCATTAAACCGGTCGTGTCTTTATCCAGACGGTGGACGATGCCCGCACGCGGTACATCGGCAATCGGCGGATAATAGTGCAGCAGCGCATTCAGCACCGTACCGTCCGGGTTACCGGCGCCAGGGTGAACCACCAGGTCGCGCGGCTTGTTGATGACGAGAATATCTTCATCTTCATATACAATATCGAGTGGGATATCCTGCGCTTCAAAGCGGATCTCTTCATCGATTTCCGCATCGATAGCGACGGACTCGCCACCCATGACTTTTTCTTTCGGCTTGTCTGAAACTTTGCCGTTGACCTGAACGCGCTGGTCGAGGATCCACTCTTTTATGCGCGATCGCGAATAATCAGGGAACATTTCGGCCAAAGCCTGATCTAAGCGTTGACCGAGTTGTGACTCGGACACCGTTGCGGTGAGTTGTACTCGTTGTGCCATATACAGCTTCTTCGTTAACGTTGGGTTTTTACGGCTTCGCCGTTTAATATAGTGTGCTATTGTAGCTGGTCTTAATCGGGAACAGGAACTGTGAATATCCCGTATAAACATTTTGAGGAAAGTCAAAACGTCATGACGCGCATGAAATATCTGGTGGCAGCGGCCACGTTGAGCCTGGCTTTGGCGGGGTGCTCTGGTTCAAAGGAAGAGGTTCCTGATAATCCGCCTAATGAAATCTACGCAACTGCTCAGCAAAAGCTGCAGGACGGTAACTGGAAACAGGCAATAACGCAACTGGAAGCGTTGGATAACCGCTATCCGTTCGGGCCATATTCTCAGCAGGTACAGCTGGATCTGATCTATGCATACTACAAAAATGCCGATCTGCCGCTGGCCCAGGCCGCGATTGACCGTTTCATTCGTCTGAATCCGACGCACCCGAACATCGACTACGTCATGTACATGCGCGGCTTAACCAACATGGCGCTGGACGATAGCGCGCTGCAGGGCTTTTTCGGCGTTGACCGCTCCGATCGCGATCCGCAGCATGCCCGTGACGCGTTTAACGACTTCTCGAAGCTGGTGCGCGGCTACCCGAACAGTCAATACGTCACCGACGCCAACAAACGTCTTATCTTCCTGAAAGACCGCCTGGCGAAGTACGAACTTTCCGTTGTTGATTACTACACCGCGCGTGGTGCATGGGTTGCGGTAGTAAACCGCGTCGAAAACATGATGCGTAACTATCCAGATACGCAGGCAACGCGTGACGCCCTGCCGAAAATGGAAAATGCCTATCGCCAAATGCAGATGACGGCGCAGGCGGACAAAGTGGCGAAAATCATCGCCGCCAACAGCAAGACCACCCAGTCCTGATTCGGATCTGTAAAAGTAAAACGGCAGCCCGATGGCTGCCGTTTTTTTATCCATTTTAATGACTTGCTGAAGCGCTTTAGCCTCAAGTCATCCTATCAAATATGGCCGTATTTTCCCGCGCCGACAAGTAAAAAATCACGTCTTCCTGTTCTGACTCACAAAAAGAATGCACTGACAAAAAGTGACAAAATAATGTGATATTCATCACACATTTTAACCAAATCCGAGGTATGCTGGAATCACCAAGACGGAAAGACAAGAGGTAAAATTTATGACAATGAACATTACCAGTAAACAAATGGAAATTACTCCGGCTATTCGCCAGCATGTCGCAGACCGTCTCGCAAAATTGGATAAATGGCAAACCCACTTAATCAACCCACATATCATTCTGTCTAAAGAGCCACAGGGATTTGTAGCGGACGCCACGATGAATACCCCGAACGGGCATCTGGTCGCCAGTGCGAAACATGAAGATATGTACACCGCCATTAACGAATTGATCAACAAGCTGGAACGGCAGCTCAATAAGGTGCAACACAAAGGGGAAGCCCGTCGTGCCACCACATCGGTGAAAGACGCAAGCTTCGTGGAAGTTGAAGAAGAGTAAACTGTACTTTAATGTGTATCGCCAACGCGCCTTCGGGCGCGTTTTTTATTGACAGAACGAAAACAGAACGAGTACTGTAAAACCTCATCACGCTAAGGATTTAAGCCAACTGTGAAACGTCTACCGTTTTTCTTCGCATTCTTTTTTACCTTCCCCTGATTGGGAGGCGTTTCGTCGTGTGATAAAGAATGCGAAGACGAACAACAAGGCCTCCCACTCCGGGGGGCCTTTTTTATTGATAACAAGAAAGGCAAACATGATGACTTCGGAAAACCCGTTACTGGCGATACGCGATAAAATCAGCGCGCTGGATGAGAAATTAGTGAGCCTGCTGGCCGAGCGACGCGGTCTGGCTATCGAGGTGGGTAAAGCGAAGCTGGCCTCTCACCGACCGGTGCGCGACATTGACCGCGAGCGCGATCTGCTTGAGCGCCTGATTACGCTCGGCAAAACCCACCAGCTCGACGCGCATTATATTACCCGGCTGTTCCAGCTCATCATTGAAGATTCCGTTCTTACCCAACAAACGCTGCTTCAGCAGCATCTGAACAAGATTAACCCCCACTCGGCACGTATCGCGTTCCTTGGCCCGAAAGGCTCCTACTCGCATCTTGCGGCCCGCCAGTATGCCGCTCGCCATTTTGAGCAGTTTATTGAAAGCGGCTGCCTGAAATTTGCCGATATCTTCAATCAGGTCGAAACCGGCCAGGCCGACTATGCGGTGGTGCCAATTGAAAATACCAGCTCCGGCGGCATCAACGACGTCTACGATCTGCTACAGCACACCAGCCTGTCGATCGTCGGCGAGATGACGGTACCCATTGACCACTGCGTCCTGACCAACGGCAGCAGCACGCTGGAAACCATTGAAACGGTCTACAGCCATCCGCAGCCGTTCCAGCAGTGCAGCCAGTTCCTGAGCCACTATCCGCAGTGGAAAATTGAATATACCGAGAGCACCTCGGCGGCGATGGAGAAAGTCGCGCTGGCCAACTCACCGACCGTCGCGGCGCTGGGCAGCGAAGCCGGTGGCAAGCTGTATGGTCTGCAGGTGCTTGAACATTGCCAGGCCAACCAGACGCAGAACATTACGCGTTTCCTGGTTCTGGCGCGTAAAGCGGTAAACGTCTCTGACCAGGTGCCGGCGAAAACCACGCTGCTGATTGCAACCGGCCAGCAGGCCGGTGCGCTGGTTGAAGCACTGCTGGTGCTGCGTAACCACAATCTGATCATGACCAAGCTCGAATCGCGTCCGATTCACGGCAACCCGTGGGAAGAGATGTTTTATCTCGACGTCCAGGCGAACCTGGACGCACTGCCCATGCAAAAGGCGCTGAAGGAACTTTCCGGCATTACCCGCTCAATGAAAGTGCTGGGCTGCTATCCCAGCGAAAACGTCGTACCGGTCGATCCGGTCTAACGTTCGATAAACGGCCGCTTCTTCATGCCTGCCACCGCAACCGGCAGGGTGAAGATAGCCCCGGAAAGTGGATATTTTGCCACCTCCTGTGCCGACATATTCTCACGGGTGGTGGTGATAAACAGCGTCCGCATATCCGCGCCGCCGAAACAAACCATAGTTGGGCAACGCACCGGTAGGTGATACTCAGCAAGCTGCTCTCCCGTTGGTGAAAAGCGCGCGACACGCCAGCCGTCAAACATGGCGCTCCAGTAGCATCCTTCTTCATCCATCGCCGCCCCGTCCGGGATCCCCTCACCCTCGCTAAACACGCGAAAAACGTCTCGTACGCCGGGCTCACCGTCCGCATCCAGCGGCGTACGGTAAATGACGCCGTTGGGCGTATCTGAGGTGTACATCCAGCGCTTATCCTCGCTGAATGCCAGACCGTTGGCGCCATGAATATCGCACTGAATCACCTTCGGTTTGAGTTGATTATCGATCCGCATCAGCAGCGCACCGTTATAGTCGCCTGGCCCCCAAAAGGTTCCTGCGTAGAAGCGCCCGTCTCTGTCCGTTCCACCGTCGTTGAACCGCGCAAGCTGGGGGTTACTCGGGTTATCACAGATTTTATGCTGTAGCAGGCCGCGGCTGTCGGCCAGCCAGATAGCGCTGCGCAGCGCGACGATAAAGCCACCTTTTTCCCGCAGCGCGAAGCAGCCAACTTCTTCCGGAAACTGTAAGACCTGATGCATGCCGGTCGCGGGCACATAGCGGTGAATTTCACACTCCATGATATCCGCCCAGTATAGCGCCTGTTCGGCACCGCTCCAGGTTGGGCATTCCGGCAGGTGTCCGGTGTAATCAAACAGCAGGTTTACATCAGCCATTGTCTTTATCCCATAAAAAAAGCCAGAGGATTTCCCCTGGCTTTCAAGTATATACAGTTTTTACTTACTGCCGACTGTCATTCGCCTGGCGTAACAAGACCCGGCTCTCACTCTGGAAACGTTGTGCGTAGTCGCCGAACCAGTGTTCAACCTTACGGAAGCTATCAATAAACGCCTGCTTATCGCCCTGCTCCAGCAGGCCAATCGCCTCACCAAAGCGCTGGTAGTAGCGTTTAATCAGCGCCAGGTTGTTGCCGGACGACATAATAATGTCGGCATACAGCTGCGGATCCTGAGCAAACAGTCGCCCGACCATTGCCAGTTCAAGGCGGTAAATCGGCGAGGAGAGCGCCAGCAGTTGCTCCAACTGAACGTTTTCTTCCGCCAGATGCAGCCCGTACGCAAAGGTAGCAAAGTGACGCAGCGCCTGGATAAACGCCATATTCTGGTCATGCTCAACGGCGCTAATACGGTGCAGACGCGCTCCCCAGACCTGAATCTGCTCCAGGAACCACTGATAGGCCTCTGGCTGGCGGCCATCGCAATAGACCACTACCTGCTTCGCCAGACTGCCGCTGTCCGGGCCAAACATCGGATGCAGCCCGACAACGGGCCCCGAATGCGCCGACAGCATCGCCTGCAACGGCCCGGCTTTTACCGAGGCCAGATCAACCAGAATACAGTCCGCCGGCAGCGGCGGCAGCTTCGCAATCACCTGTTCGGTAATGTGAATAGGGACGCTGACAATCACCATACCGGCATCCGCCACAATGTCCGCCGCACGCGGCCAGTCTTCTTTTTCCAGCGTCCGCACCTGGTAGCCGGAAAGGGTCAGCATCTTTTCAAACAGCTGCCCCATCTGGCCACCGCCGCCAACAATAACCACCGGGCGCAGCGACGGACGCAGCGTTTTGAACCCCTTGTCGTTTTCGCTGGAATAAGACTCACGCATGACGCGACGCAGCACGTCTTCAATCAAATCGGGCGGCACGCCCATCGCCGCCGCCTCTTTGCGGCGCGAAGCCAGCATCGAGGCTTCACGCTCCGGTACGTAAATGGGCAGGCCATACTGACTTTTTACTTCGCCAACTTCGGCCACCAGCGCCATACGCTTCGCCAGCAGGTTCAGCAACGCCTTATCGACTTCATCAATTTGATCGCGTAACGCGGTCAGTTCAGCAACCATACAATCCTCTTACGCCAGACGAGCCGCCAGATGGCCGCGTAAATCCTTGTCGAGTTCACGCAGCAGCGCATCGGTGGTTTCCCAACTGATGCAAGCATCGGTCACCGAGACGCCGTATTGCATCTCACTGCGCGGCTGCTCGGAAGACTGACTGCCTTCGTGAATATTACTTTCAATCATCAGACCAATGATAGAACGATTACCGTCCTTAATCTGCGCGACAACGGATTCCGCCACCGCTGGCTGACGGCGGTAGTCTTTATTGGAATTACCATGGCTGCAATCTACCATTAGCGATGCACGCAGTCCCGCCTGTTCCATCTCTTTTTCGCACTGCGCCACATCTTCCGGGCCGTAGTTCGGTTTTTTACCGCCACGCAGAATCACATGGCCATCCGGGTTACCATGGGTACGCAGCAGGCAGACCTGACCGGCCTGGTTGATGCCCACAAAACGGTGCGGCATTGCCGCCGCGCGCATCGCGTTGATCGCCGTCGCCAGCGAGCCATCTGTGCCATTTTTAAAGCCAACCGGCATCGACAGGCCTGAAGCCATTTCACGGTGAGTCTGCGACTCCGTCGTACGTGCACCAATCGCCGACCAACTGAACAGATCGCCAAGGTACTGCGGGCTGTTCGGATCCAGCGCCTCGGTGGCCAACGGCAGCCCCATGCTCACCAGTTCAACCAAAAGACGACGAGCGATTTTCAGACCGCCTTCCACATCAAACGAGCCATCCATATGCGGATCGTTGATAAGCCCTTTCCAGCCGACGGTGGTACGCGGCTTTTCAAAGTAGACGCGCATCACCAGGTAGAGGCTATCGCTGACCTCTTCCGCCAGTGTTTTAAATCGACGCGCATATTCAATCGCAGCTTCCGGATCGTGAATGGAGCAAGGCCCGCATACCACCAGCAGGCGCGGATCGCGGCCGGCAATAATGTCAGTAATCGTTTTACGTGACTGGGCGATTTGCGCTTCCTGCTCAACGGAGAGCGGGAATTCAGCTTTCAGCTGATCCGGCGTGATCAAAACTTCTTCATCGGCGATATTTACGTTATTCAGCGCGTCTTTTTGCATGATGGCATTACCTGTTATGACTCGTTTGCGATAGTTGTTGCCTCAATGAGGTAGAACCTACAATACCACAGAAAGTAAAGATTTCAATCCAAAATACGTACACTTATATTTACACTTGCAAATTTATTGCCGAAAACAGCCCATAAAATGGTAAACTAATTGTTACACCTCATTGCTATAGGATCGTTATCCGCCGTAAAAAATGGCTCCCACCGCGTTTAACTCCCGACGGTTGCCCGATAGATATCCGCTCCCCCTCGCAGGCCAAAACGCCTACGATGACATTCGACTTAAAGAAAACCTGAAGTTAGCCGATAAATTTAACAATACGGCCAACCATCCCTTATAAATAAGCCTATAGTGAGATCGATGGCCCACAGGAAATGGATAACCCGACATTTATCCATCGCAAAGAATTAGCGGGCGAACCTTTTCCCTTTGCGGCTCACTCACTACGCTGCGCCGGAAGCCGAGGAGATCAACATCGCCACCAGCCGTAATTTATTGCCTTTTGACATGCTGAAATAAATACAACTGTGGGATTTAACCTAAATTTCATCAATCGAATTTCTGACATAATGATGGTTTTAATAAACAATGATCTTCTGCCTACAACTCCCCCGGGTAACACGCTCCAGAGCGGTATGGCGGATTCTCGTGAGAAATTCATTCTTGATAGCTTTGTCCCGACTGATTCTACTGCTGATGCTGCCACTATCGTTGGCCTCGGTAAGCGCCGCTCCGCTGACTGAAACCGATAAATCGGTGCGCTCGATTGTCTCCGGCATCGTCAGCTACACGCGATGGCCGTCACTTTCCGCGCCTCCCAGACTCTGTATCCTGACCTCTTCCCGATATGTCGACGCCCTCAGTATGTCCGGTGGTCTGCCTTATACGGCTGAGCGGGTCGGTAACGCTCAGCAGGCCGTCGCCGCAAAATGCGATGGTATTTACTTTGGCACCGAGTCGCCTGAACAACAGCTTGAATTAATCAACCAATATCGCAACCGACCGTTACTATTAATCTCCGAACATAACCCTGAATGTGCTATTGGCAGCGCGTTTTGTTTAATAATAGAGGACGATGAGGTCCGGTTTTCCGTTAATCTGGATGCACTGTCTCGCAGCGGCGTAAGAGTGAATCCGGATGTATTAATGCTTGCCCGGAATAAAAAGCATGAATAAGGATTTCACCTTCACTCCGCGACCTACGTTTAAAAGAACGCTGCGCCGGATTAACATAATAAGCGTCATCATAACCATGACCTTTATATGGCTTTTGCTGTGCCTCGCGTCGGTGGTGACATTAAAGCAATACGCGCAAAAGAACCTCGAGTTGACCGGTGCGACAATGAGCCACACCCTTGAAGCATCGCTGGTTTTCAACGATCCGCAGGCGGCAAATGACACCCTGGAAACGCTCGGGAAACAGGGGCAGTTTGCGATGGCGGAGGTCTACGATGTGCATAAAAAGCGCTTTGCTCACTGGTCGTGGAACCCTGAAGACAATACCGATACATTGGGCGCGCTGGTCAGTCGCTGGCTGTTTCCGGAACCCATCGCTCAGCCCATCATGCATAACGGCAAGCCAATCGGCGAAATTTATCTGACCGCACGCGACAGCCTGATTGGTCACTTTATCTGGATGTCCTTTGCCGTCCTCACCGGTTGCATACTTTTCGCTTCAGGCATCGCGCTCACGGTTACCCGCTCCCTGCACCACGGGATGGTTGAGGAAATGCAAAATATCACCGATGTCGTACATGATGCGCGCACCAATCGCAACTTCTCCCGTCGCGTCAAGCAGGGTCGAATCGAAGAGTTTCACCGTTTCGGCGAAGACTTCAACAGCCTGCTGGCTGAAATGGAAGAGTGGCAGCTGAAACTGCAGGAAACCAATGCTCAGTTGCTCCGTTCCGCCATGCACGATCCCCTTACGGGTCTGGCGAACCGCGCGGCGTTCGGCAACCGCATAGCGGCGTTAATGAATGATGACGTTGCTAAAACACACTCAGCCCTGCTTTTTCTCGATGGGGACAACTTTAAACACATTAACGATACCTGGGGGCACAACGCAGGCGACTTCGTACTGACAGAAATTGCCAGTCGAATGATTGCGTTCGGCGGTCAGCGTCATCAATCGTACCGCCTTGGCGGCGATGAGTTTGCCATGGTGCTCTCCGGCGTCCATTCAGAACACGACGTTCAACGGATTTGTCACGCGCTGGCACAGCAGTTTACCCGTCCGTTCGATCTGCATAACGGCCAAAATACATCGATGTCTCTCAGCATCGGCTTTGCGCTAGCGTGGGAAAGTACCTCGCTGGAGGTACTACTGGAAAAGGCAGACCGCAATATGTATCAAGCCAAAAATCAGCGGTCTAAGACACTATATTAGAAAGGAAAACGATATGTTAAAGCGATATCTTGCTCCATGCTTACTGGCATCACTGCTGCTGACCGGTTGTCAGACACCGCAGGGCAAATTCACCCCTGAACAGGTCGCAGCGATGCAATCTTATGGCTTTAACGAATTAAATGGCGACTGGTCGCTGGGCCTCTCGGATAAGATTCTGTTCGATAAAAACGAAGCCGGGCTGCGACCTGAAAGTGAAACACAGATCCAGGCCATGGCGTCACGCCTCGCGGCAACCGGTTTAAACCACGCCCGGATGGACGGGCACACAGACAATTACGGCGAAGACCGCTATAACGAAGTCCTATCGCTGAAACGCGCGAATGTCGTCGCCGATGCCTGGGCAAAAGGCGCTCATATTCCGCGCAGCAATCTCACCACGCGCGGCTTAGGCAAAAAATACCCTGTCGCCAGCAACAGCACCTCGCAAGGGCGCGCTGAAAACCGCCGTGTGGCGGTGGTGATCAGCGCGCCGTAAGGTTACTCGACGGACGATTCGACGAGCGGCATCCGCACAGCCGCTCGCCAGCGTAGCCAGTCAAACAGCATAAACAGCGCCAGACTGATGCCCATAACCGGAAGCGCAAACCCGCATGCTACGGCGAGTAGTAATGTGCCACAGCGGGCCGGTAGCGACAGCGCCCGCCAGCTGTGCGTTAGCGTCAGCAGTGGGTTTGTCTCCGCCTGAGACGGGCGTTTGATCCACCACAGACGATAGCCCATCACAATAGCCACGCACAACGCCAGGCCAAAGGCGATCAGCAGCAGCTGGTTCGGCAAGCCGAACAAGATCCCCATGTGAAAATCCACGCCCCAACGCGTCAACTTAGCCATCAGCGGGAAGTCAGCAAACTGTGTGCTATCGATTATCGCCAGCGACTGCGGATCGATGGCGACCGCATCAACCTGCGTTGGCCAGCGCCGATCGATCTCGGTGACCGTCCAGGCGCGATCGTCACTGCGCGGCGGGCGGATCTCCAGAGACCTTGCGTTGATGCCGCCTCGTTGGGCCACATTGAGGACAGTATCAATACTGTCCCAACCGATCGTCGACTCATGAGCAGCCTTCTCGCCATGATGCCCGCGGTGCTCCGCATGCGGATCCATCGGCATCGGGCTGGCGCCGTGCAGTTGGGTATTAACCTGTGGCGTTAACCAACCTAACGACGCCCGCAGCTTATCGACGTTGCCGCCCGCCCACTGTGACCAGGTTAGCCCGGTGGCTGAAAACAGCAGCATTCCCGCCAGCAGGCACCAGCCAAGGGTAACATGAACGCGGCGGGTATTTTGCAGGCGGTTTTTTATTCGCCGTTTTGGCCGGGTAAAAGCCCACAGCACCACACCTCCCAGTGCCGCGACCCACATCCATGAGGCAGCCAGTTCGCTATAAAGGCGTCCGACATCGCCCAACAGCAGCGAACGATGCGCGTAGTCTATCCACTGACGTAGCGGCAGAATGCCGCTGGTGCCGTAGACCGTCATGTCCCCTTTCACCGCCAGCGTGACCGGGTCGATAAAAATCGCACGGTTTTCTGATGGCTGTAGCGCAGGGTCAGCGAACATCACACGCGTCGTTATACCCGCGTCCAAAGCCGGTCGAACCGCGCTCAGACGCAGCGGTGTATCCAGCGCGCGTTCCGCGACGGCAATTTGTGCTGCAATAGGCTGACGCTCACCCTCGGTGCTGCCGTGCAGCGCCTGGTGATACAGCACGTTTTCGAGCTGAGGCGTAGCCACATACAGCGTGCCGGTCAGGGCCGCAACGAAGATAAAGGGCCCGACAAACAGGCCGATAAAAAAATGCAGGCGGCGCAGCAGGTGCACCCATGCCGCCCGCGAGGTGCAGGTTGTCATACTTTTCCTTTGTTCATGCGAAATGAAGCGTGACGCTGAAGCGTCATTTATCGTTATTAAGCAGGTAAAGCAGACCCTCGCGGCGGCGCGCGGGTATCGGGAAAGAGCCAGGGGAAGAAATGCCAGTGGCTTATCGTTGGCAGGAAGGGAACAACGTTAACGCGCAGCAGTAGCGCGCATAACAGCACGCACAACGCCAGTATCATCCCCGGCACGTGGGTCAACAAAACGCAGTAGCCGCAGGCCTCGCCATGGTCAACGGGCATGTTTTGCGGCACGGAGTGGTGTGCCAGCATAGGCATGCTCATTTCATGGTGCATGCCCGGCATCGCGCTCATCGCCGTTGGCTGGAGCGATATGGAAACCAGCGGTGCAAAAACAATCAGCGCCATAGCAAACAGCGCAAGCCAGGCGGCCCGCCGTTTAAATGCGATGATATGGGTGATTTTGCCGTTCACGCTACCCTCCAGAGAACAAGGGTATTGTAAATGATTTAGCAACCAAATGTTAACGCAAGGTGCGCATGAAGATAAAAAAAGGGCCAGCCTTTCGGCCAGCCCTTTTTAACAGGATGTCGCTTGCGCGAATCTTAGTTAAGACGCTCTTTGATACGAGCAGACTTACCAGTGCGCTCACGCAGGTAGTACAGTTTAGCTTTACGTACAGCACCACGACGTTTAACAGCAATGCTGTCAACTACCGGAGAGTGAGTCTGGAAGACACGCTCAACGCCTTCGCCGTTGGAAATTTTACGAACAGTGAATGCAGAGTGCAGACCGCGGCTACGAATAGCGATAACCACGCCCTCAAATGCCTGCAGACGTTTTTTGGAACCTTCAACAACCCATACTTTCACTTCCACGGTATCACCCGGACGGAAGGAAGGTACGTCCTGCTTCATCTGTTCTTGTTCAAGTTGCTTAATAATGTTGCTCATAATTTAATCTCTTATCCTGGGTAAACTGATATTTGGGGGTCTCAGACCAGCCCATCATGTTTATGTTGCTGTTGTGCGTGTTCCTGTTTGAACTCCGCCAGCAACCTTGCTTGCTCTTCAGTCAGAGCCAGGTTTTCCAGAAGTTCAGGTCTTCTAAGCCAGGAGCGGCCCAGCGACTGCTTCAAACGCCAGCGACGTATCTCAGCATGGTTTCCCGACAGCAGAACCGGCGGTACTTCCATCCCTTCCAACACTTCAGGGCGAGTGTAGTGCGGACAGTCCAGCAACCCATCGGCAAACGAATCTTCGAATGCTGAAGCTTCATGACCCAGTACACCCGGAATAAACCGGGAAACGGAGTCGATCAGCGTCATTGCCGGTAACTCTCCACCGCTGAGAACGTAATCGCCGATAGACCATTCTTCGTCAATCTCGGTCTGAATCACGCGCTCATCGATACCTTCGTAGCGACCGCATACCAGAATCAGCTTTTGATTCGTGGCCAGTTCACTGACGCCCGCTTGATCAAGCTTGCGTCCCTGAGGTGACAGATAAATCACCTTTGCGCCTTCACCTGCCGCGGCTTTTGCTGCATGAATGGCGTCCCGTAAAGGTTGCACCATCATTAACATCCCCGGTCCGCCGCCGTAAGGACGATCGTCCACGGTACGGTGCCGGTCATGCGTGAAGTCACGAGGACTCCAGCTCTGGATGCTCAGCAGGCCATTTTTTACTGCCCGGCCAGTTACCCCGTAATCGGTAATTGCGCGGAACATTTCAGGAAACAGGCTAATTATGCCAATCCACATAGCGCCGTCTTTTACCGTTTATCCGGTGGTTTAAAAACCAGGATCCCAATCTACTTCGATAGTACGAGTAGCGAGATCGACTTTCTTGATAACCTGCCCATCGAGGAACGGAACCAACCGCTCCTTGATACCAAATGCATCTTTCAGGTTTGCCTTAATGACGAGAACGTCATTCGACCCGGTTTCCATCATATCGATGACTTTACCGAGACCGTAGCCTTCCGTAGTCACTACCTGGCAGCCCATCAGGTCTTTCCAGTAATAGCTTCCATCTTCCAGCGCCGGCAGCTGCGAGGAATCCACGATAATTTCGCAGTTCGTCAGCAGATTCGCGGCATCGCGATCGTCAACGCCTTTCAGCTTAATGACGATATCCTGATTGTGGTAGCGCCAGCTTTCCAGCTCAACGGTCTGCCACTGACCCGCCTTCTGGATTAACCAGGGCTGATAGTCAAAAATGCTTTCGGCGTCTTCGGTGGAGGAAAACACTCTGAGCCAACCACGGATACCGTAGGAAGAACCCATTTTCCCCAATACGATCGGATCAACAGGTGCTTGTGCGGTGTGTTGCTTGCTCATCATGACCACCGTGACAGATTAAGCTGCTTTTTTAGCTTCTTTGATCAGCGCAGATACGCGATCAGAGATAGTTGCGCCCTGGCCAACCCAGTGTGCGATACGATCCAGATCCAGGCGGGTGCCTTCTTCCGAACCAGAAGCGATCGGGTTGAAGAAACCAACGCGCTCAATGAAGCGACCGTTACGTGCGTTACGGCTGTCAGTAACAACAACCTGGTAGAACGGACGCTTTTTAGCGCCGTGACGAGCTAAACGAATAGTTACCATAACATCCTCTTGTGTGAATAGAACAACCGGGCCCCATCGAGGGAAGGGGCCCGGTGTCATATTAAAAGCCCGAAAATTTTACTCATTTTTGGGCAAAATGCAATCCGTATTATCTGCCAGGGAATCCCGGGGGCATCATACCCTTCATTCCGCGCATCATTTTCATCATGCCGCCTTTCGACTTCATCTTCTTCATCATGCGCTGCATGTCATCGAACTGCTTCAATAGACGGTTCACGTCCTGCACCTGCAGGCCACAGCCCTGAGCGATACGACGCTTGCGGGAACCCTTGATGATTTCCGGCTTCGCGCGCTCTTTCAGCGTCATCGAGTTGATGATCGCTTCCATACGCACCAGCACTTTGTCATCCATCTGCGATTTGACGTTGTCAGGAATCTGACCCATGCCCGGCAACTTGCCCATCAGGCTCGCCATGCCGCCCATGTTTTTCATCTGCTTGAGCTGTTCCAGGAAGTCATTCAGGTCGAAACCGTCGCCTTTCTTCAGCTTGGTCGCCAGCTTCTCAGCCTGCGCGCGGTCAACCTTGCTCTCGATATCTTCAATCAGCGACAGTACGTCGCCCATGCCGAGAATACGGGACGCGATACGATCCGGGTGGAACGGCTCCAGCGCTTCGGTTTTTTCACCTACGCCGAGGAACTTGATTGGCTTACCGGTAATGTGGCGAATAGACAACGCCGCCCCGCCGCGTGCATCACCGTCGACCTTGGTCAGCACCACGCCGGTCAGCGGCAGCGCTTCGTTAAAGGCTTTAGCGGTATTCGCCGCATCCTGGCCGGTCATGGCGTCAACGACAAACAGGGTTTCTACTGGCTTAATGGCCGCGTGAACCTGTTTGATTTCGTCCATCATCGCTTCATCAACGTGCAGACGACCGGCGGTATCCACCAGCAGCACGTCGTAGAATTTCAGCTTCGCTTCTTTCAGCGCCGCGTTAACGATGTCGATAGGCTTCTGGCCAACGTCGGACGGGAAGAAGTCCACGCCCACCTGCTCGGCCAGGGTTTCCAGCTGTTTAATCGCCGCCGGGCGATAGACGTCGGCAGAGACCACCAGCACTTTCTTCTTGTGCTTTTCACGCAGGAATTTACCCAGCTTACCGACGCTGGTGGTTTTACCCGCACCCTGCAGGCCCGCCATCAGCACCACGGCCGGCGGCTGCGCGGCCAGGTTGAGCGTCTGGTTCTCTTCGCCCATCGCCGAAACCAGTTCGCTACGGACGATTTTGACGAACTCCTGACCCGGGGTCAGGCTTTTGTTAACTTCATGACCAACCGCTTTCTCTTTTACGCGATTGATAAAATCACGCACTACCGGCAGCGCAACGTCAGCCTCCAGCAGCGCCATGCGCACTTCGCGCAGCGTCTCTTTTACGTTGTCTTCAGTAAGGCGTCCACGGCCACTGATATTGCGCAGCGTGCGCGACAAACGATCGGTTAAATTATCAAACATTGTCTCTCGCCTGGGGTGGAAACGGTGAGTCGCTTGCGCGACCAAAAAACGGAAATTTGCGGGAGTATAACACGACACCGAGCGAGTTGTGAGGCCACGGTGGGCGCTGATATCGCGTAACGTGACATCGCCGCCTTCACATAGCCTGTGCGCCTTGATACAACTCGATGGATTTTGCGTATATACTGCTTCTCTTTCTTCTTTTTGACGACTGCCGACTCTTTATGCCTGTTTTTGCCCTGCTCGCGCTTGTTGCCTACTCCGTCAGCCTGGCGCTGATTATTCCCGGTCTGCTGCAAAAAAACAGCGGCTGGCGGCGTATGGCGATTCTCTCCGCCACCGTCGCGCTGGTATGCCACGCCTTCGCGCTGGAAGCCCGCATTCTGCCGGGCGGTGAAAGCGGGCAAAACCTCAGCCTGTTAAACGTCGGCTCGTTGGTGAGCCTGATGATCTGCACGGTGATGACGATCGTCGCCTCGCGTAACCGCGGCTGGCTGCTGTTGCCTATTGTCTACGCGTTTGCGCTCATCAACCTCGCCTTCGCGACCTTTATGCCCAACGAGTTTATTACCCACCTGGAAGCCACGCCGGGCATGATGGTGCATATTGGGCTCTCGCTGTTCTCCTATGCCACGCTGATCATCGCCGCCCTGTACGCGCTACAGCTGGCGTGGATTGACTACCAGCTCAAAAACAAAAAGCTGGCATTCAGTCATGAAATGCCGCCGTTGATGGTCATTGAACGCAAAATGTTTCACATCACTCAGGTGGGCGTCGTCCTGCTCACCCTGACGCTTTGTACCGGTCTGTTTTACATGCATAACCTGTTCAGCATGGAAAATATCGACAAGGCCGTCCTTTCCATCATCGCCTGGTTCGTCTATATCGTGTTGTTATGGGGCCACTATCATGAAGGGTGGCGAGGCCGCCGGGTAGTCTGGTTTAACGTCGCGGGCGCAGGCATTCTGACGCTCGCCTACTTTGGTAGCCGCGTCATTCAACAATTCGTGAGCTAAGTACTAAGGAATTCTCTTGGAACATATTTCTACCACCACGCTGATCGTGACGCTGATCATCATGGTGGTCATCTCCGCCTATTTCTCCGGCTCTGAAACCGGCATGATGACGCTAAACCGCTATCGGCTGCGCCACCTTGCCAAACAGGGAAACAAACCCGCAAAGCGCGTTGAGAAGCTGCTGCAAAAGCCCGATCGTTTAATCAGCCTCGTGCTGATTGGCAACAACCTCGTCAATATCCTGGCCTCTGCGCTCGGCACCATCGTCGGGATGCGCCTGTACGGCGACCTGGGCGTCGCTATCGCCACCGGGGTGCTGACCTTTGTGGTGCTGGTGTTTGCCGAAGTGCTGCCGAAAACTATTGCCGCACTCTACCCTGAGAAAGTCGCCTACCCCAGCAGCTTCCTGCTGGCACCGCTTCAGATACTGATGATGCCGCTGGTCTGGCTGCTGAATCTGATCACCCGCATCCTGATGCGCATGATGGGCATCAAAACCGATATCACCATCAGCAGTTCGCTCAGCAAAGACGAGCTGCGCACCATCGTGAACGAGTCGCGCTCGCAGATCTCCCGCCGCAATCAGGACATGCTGCTGTCGGTGCTGGACCTGGAAAAAGTCAGCGTCGACGACATCATGGTGCCGCGCAATGAGATCGTCGGCATCAACATCAACGACGACTGGAAATCCATTGTGCGCCAGCTGACGCATTCGCCGCACGGCCGCATTGTGTTGTATCGCGACTCGCTGGATGATGCCATCAGCATGCTGCGCGTGCGCGAAGCCTACCGGCTGATGACCGAGAAAAAAGAGTTCACCAAAGAGGTGATGCTGCGCGCCGCCGATGAGATTTACTTCGTCCCGGAGGGTACCCCGCTGAGTACTCAGTTGGTTAAATTCCAGCGTAATAAAAAGAAAGTGGGCCTGGTGGTCGACGAATATGGCGATATTCAGGGGCTGGTGACGGTTGAGGATATTCTGGAGGAGATCGTTGGCGACTTTACCACCTCGATGTCTCCTTCGCTCGCCGAAGAGGTTAACCCGCAAAACGACGGCTCGGTGATTATCGATGGCGGCGCCAACGTACGCGAACTCAATAAAGCCTTCAACTGGCATCTGCCGGAAGACGAAGCGCGTACGATGAACGGAATGATTGTCGAAGCGCTGGAAGAGATCCCGGCGGCAGGCACGCGGGTGCGTATCGCCCACTATGATATTGATATTCTCGACGTGCAGGATAACGTGATTAAGCAGGTTCAGGTGAACCCGATAAGACCGCTGCGCGACAGCGTCGCGGAGTAAGACGCACCCTCTCCCCTGGCGGGGAGAGGGTTAAAACAACGTCAGGCCTTCGCCTTCGCGACGGACACCATCGCCGCACGAATGGTTCGGCCGTTCAGGGTATACCCCTTCTGCATCACCATCAGCACGTTGCCAGCGGCAACGTCATCGGACTCAACCATCGCAATGGCCTGGTGTACGTTCGGGTCCATCGGCACATCGATATCCGCAACCACCTGCACGCCAAACTTCGCCACCACATCCAGCATCGACTTACGGGTCAGTTCGATCCCTTCGACCATTGCCGCCATGGTTTCGTTGTCTTTGTTCGCCACTTCCAGCGCGCGGTCCAGGCTATCCAGCACCGGCAACAGTTCGTTGACGAATTTTTCCAGCGCAAACTTATGCGCCTTCTCAACGTCAATCTCAGTACGACGACGCAGGTTTTCCATCTCAGCCTTCACGCGCAGCACACTTTCACGCTCGCGGGTTTCAGCTTCCGCTAACTGCGATTCAAGGTTCGCAATTTTTTCATCGCGCGGATCCACCTGTTCAGCAGAAGCGTTTGGTTCAACCGCCTCAACTTCTTCGTGCTGTTCCATGATAATTTCTTCCGGGGATTGCCCCTCAGGCGTTTTCTGTTCTTTACTACTCATGAATTTCTCCGCGTTTTTTCGCAATCATCTCGCTAACCTGGATTATTATGGGGATCTGATTCCGGGTTTCAAGGGAAGCTCTCACATTGTCACCAATCTTCGACACAAGGACATTCAGAAAATGAACAATCATTTCAAGTGTATCGGTATTGTAGGACACCCCCGTCACCCGACGGCCCTGACGACACATGAAATGCTCTATCGCTGGCTGAGTACCAAAGGCCTCGATGTGATTGTCGAACGCCAGATTGCCCAGGAGCTCAAGCTGGACAATGTGAAAACCGGCACGCTGGCAGAAATTGGTCAGAAAGCGGACCTGGCGGTGGTGGTGGGCGGCGACGGCAACATGCTTGGCGCAGCGCGTACGCTGGCCCGCTACGACATCAGCGTCATCGGCATTAACCGTGGCAACCTCGGTTTTCTTACCGACCTCGATCCGGACAATGCCCATCAGCAGCTTGCCGACGTGCTGGACGGCAACTACATCGCCGAAAAACGCTTTCTGCTGGAGGCGCAGGTCTGCCAGCAAAATTGCCAGAAACGCATCAGTACCGCCATCAATGAAGTGGTGCTGCACCCGGGCAAAGTGGCGCACATGATTGAATTTGAAGTCTACATTGATGAGACTTTCGCTTTTTCACAGCGCTCCGATGGCCTGATAATCTCCACGCCGACCGGTTCTACCGCTTATTCACTCTCCGCCGGAGGCCCGATTCTCACGCCGTCGCTGGACGCCATCACGCTGGTCCCCATGTTCCCACACACGCTCTCGGCGCGCCCGCTGGTGATCAACGGCGACAGTACCATTCGCCTGCGCTTCTCGCACCGCCGTAGCGATCTGGAGATCAGCTGTGACAGCCAGATAGCCCTGCCTATCCAGGAAGGTGAAGATGTGCTGATTCGCCGCTGCGATTATCACCTGAATCTGATTCACCCCAAAGACTATAGCTATTTCAACACATTAAGCACCAAGCTCGGCTGGTCAAAAAAATTGTTCTAATTTTACCGCCACCTCTTTACTGGATAAAAAACCAGTCTATACTGTATGAAAACACAGTTATGGGTTTTCATACAGGAAAGCGGCTATGTTGGCACAACTGACCATCAGCAATTTTGCAATCGTTCGTGAACTTGAAATCGACTTCAACAGCGGCATGACGGCCATCACCGGGGAAACCGGTGCCGGTAAATCTATTGCAATTGATGCCCTCGGCCTGTGCCTGGGCGGCCGCGCAGAGGCCGATATGGTACGCGCCGGTGCCAGCCGTGCCGACCTATGCGCACGCTTCGCCCTAAAAGATACGCCTGCCGCCCTGCGCTGGTTAGAAGAAAACCAGTTGGAAGACGGCCGCGAGTGCCTGCTCCGCCGCGTCATCAGCAGCGACGGTCGCTCACGCGGCTTTATTAACGGTACCGCGGTACCGCTCTCGCAGCTACGGGAGCTGGGCCAGCTGTTGATTCAAATCCACGGCCAGCATGCGCACCAGCAGTTGGTCAAACCCGAACATCAAAAGCATCTGCTCGACGCCTACGCCGGCGAGTCCGAACTGGCTCGCCAAATGGCGGAGCACTACCGTCAGTGGAACCAAAGCTGCCGTGACCTTGCCACCCATCAGCAGCAAAGTCAGGAACGAACCGCCCGCGCAGAGCTGCTGCAGTACCAGTTGAAAGAGCTTATCGAGTTCAATCCGCAGCCGGGTGAATACGAACAGATCGATGAAGAATACAAACGCCTTGCCAACAGCGGGCAACTTATCGCAACCAGCCAGCACGCGCTGGCTATTCTGGCCGACGGCGAAGAGGTCAATCTACAAAGCCAGCTTTATACCGCGCGTCAGTTAGCCGGAGAGCTCGCCAGCATGGACGGTAAACTGTCCGGCGTGCTGTCCATGCTGGAAGAGGCCGCAATTCAGCTGAGCGAGGCCAGCGATGAACTGCGTCATTACTGCGACCGTCTGGATCTCGATCCTAATCGCCTGTTTGAGCTGGAGCAGCGGCTGTCTAAGCAGATTTCGCTTGCGCGGAAACATCAAATCGCGCCGGAAGCCTTGCCGGAATACTACCAGTCATTACTTGATGAGCAGCAACAGCTGGACGATCAAAGCGACTCGCTGGAGACGCTGAAACTCGCGGTCTCGCGCTATCACGATCTGGCGCTGGAAACCGCACGTCAGCTGCACGATCAGCGACAGGCAAGCGCTCAGGAGCTGGCACAGCTGATTACCGACAGCATGCACATGCTCTCCATGCCGCACGGCGTCTTTGATATCGACGTTAGCTTTGAAGAACAGCACCTGACGGCTGAAGGCGCTGACCGTATTGAGTTTCGCGTCACGACCAACCCGGGCCAGCCGCTGCAGGCCATTGCGAAAGTGGCGTCCGGCGGTGAACTGTCACGCATTGCGCTGGCCATTCAGGTCATCACGGCGCGTAAAATGGAAACCCCGGCGCTGATTTTTGATGAAGTGGACGTCGGCATCAGCGGTCCGACGGCGGCGGTTGTTGGCAAACTGCTGCGCCAGTTGGGTGAATCAACGCAGGTGATGTGCGTTACCCACCTGCCGCAGGTGGCTGGCTGCGGTCATCACCACTTCTACGTCAGCAAAGAAACCGACGGCGCCATGACTGAAACGCACATGCAGCCGCTGGACAAACGCGCGCGCCTGCAAGAGCTGGCACGCCTGTTAGGCGGCAGTGAAGTCACGCGGAATACGCTGGCGAATGCGAAAGAGTTGCTGGCCGCATAAACTTTTTGGATTTCTTACAGTCTGAGTTCACAATAAAAACGCCGTCAGACCTGATATCAAAGGTTTCCAACTTACCTCAGGTCTATTATCATCGGCACATGACATATGAGCCGCGTACTGCTCGGGCCCGAAAAGGAATCAAATCACTATGCGCTGTAAAACGCTGACTGCTGCCGCAGCGGTTCTTCTGATGATGACTGCAGGCTGTTCCACTCTGGAGCGAGTGGTTTACCGTCCTGATATTAGTCAGGGGAACTACCTGGCACCTAACGATGTAGCCAAAATCCATACGGGTATGACCCAGCAACAGGTAGCCTACACCTTAGGTACCCCGATGATGACCGACCCGTTCGGCACCAACACCTGGTTCTACGTGTTCCGCCAGCAGCCAGGCCATGAAGCCGCGACCCAGCAAACGCTGACGCTGACCTTCAACAGCAGCGGCGTGTTGACCAATATCGACAACAAGCCAGCGCTGACCAAATAAGCTAGCCTGTAATGACAAAAAAGCGCTCACTGAGCGCTTTTTTATTGTCCATTCGTTAGCGGCGGCTATCCCTTTTTCTGTGCTGATTTCTCGGCACGCTGGCGACGCAGCTCTTTCGGGTCGGCAATCAGCGGGCGATAAATCTCAACCCGGTCGCCGTCATGAACTTCGTCCTGCAGCTTCACCGGGCGACTATAAATACCCACCTTATTTTTGCTCAGGTCGATATCATCACGCAGCGCCAGCAGCCCGCTGGCTTGAATAGCGTGTTCTACCGTCGCCCCTTCATCGAGCATCACGCGCTGCAGATACTGCTTTTGCGGCAGCGCATAGGCCACTTCAACGGCTATTTTACCCGACACGGTAAACCTCTCTCGCGCGCATCGTAAACGCTTGCACCATGTTCAGCGCCAGCTCTTTAAAGATGCGACCAAACGCCAGCTCTATCAGTTTGTTGGTGAACTCAAAATCGAGCTGAAACTCAATCTTGCAGGCGTCAGCACTTAACGGCGTAAACTTCCAGCCGCCGATCAACGTCTTAAACGGCCCATCGACCAGATGCATCAGGATGCTTTGGTTATCGGTTAACGTATTGCGCGTGGTAAAGGTCTTACTGATGCCAGCCTTTGAGACATCGACCGCCGCCGTCATCTGCGTAGGACCAGACTCCAGAACGCGGCTGCCGGTACAACCAGGCAGGAAATCCGGGTAGGCATTCACATCATTCACCAGTTGATACATTTGCTCTGCGCTGTAGGGCACCAGCGCAGTACGGCTAATCTGAGGCATAGCAATTTCCATGATCAAACACGGCGTAAATAGTATCATTTATCTCCGGTTAAAAAAAACGGACGCGGGCTATATCGTGCTAAGATAGCGTATTGCGCCTCGCGGGAGCTTGAGGCTATGTTTATCAGATTAGCGATAACTTCAGGATATTATGACAAAGAAAAAAGCACACAAACCTGGATCGGCCACCATTGCGCTGAATAAACGCGCCCGCCACGAATACTTTATCGAAGAAGAAATTGAGGCGGGTCTCGCCCTCCAGGGTTGGGAAGTCAAATCTCTGCGCGCAGGTAAAGCCAACATCGGCGACAGCTACGTCATTCTGAAAGATGGCGAAGCTTTCCTGTTCGGTGCCAACTTCACGCCGATGGCCGTGGCCTCCACCCACTACGTCTGCGATCCCACGCGTACCCGTAAACTGCTGCTTAACCAACGTGAGCTGGATAACCTGTACGGCCGCATCAACCGTGAAGGCTATACCGTCGTCGCCCTCTCCCTGTACTGGAAGAACGCCTGGTGTAAAGTCAAAATCGGCGTGGCGAAAGGGAAGAAACAGCACGACAAGCGTTCCGATCTGAAGGATCGTGAATGGCAGCTGGATAAAGCTCGCATTATGAAACATGCCGGGCGCTAGGCCATAGGCCATTTCTATAACCCCGATATTCTCCAGCAGCAACAGAGAGTATCGGGTTATCGGTTCTTGCCGTGGGGGGAAACCGTCAGTTATTTTCTCACTGACCGATGTTTATCCTTATTTGAAAAATAAAAATAACCTCTGTTTATTATTCATATCATCAATAATGAATAATATCTTTAACCCGTAGCTTGCTGAATATTTAAATAATCATGATATAGCATATATCATATTTCAAATGGCTTATATAAACATTACCCAATCAGGCCATTTCTTCATTTAAAATCAATTCAGACATTTCCTAAGACAGCAATTAAAACATAAATACCCACAATGATTAAGTAAGTACTGTCGCATGCCCTTAGCGCATGATTTAATATAAAAGCAGCGTGAATCAAGAGATTGATTACCTTCAACGCTTTCGCAAGCATCGTTTAACCTTGCTGTATTCAATGAAAAAAAAGCGCAATTCATCAGCTATTAACCATAGTTAAGTCATGCTTAATTTGTGATATGCGTTATTTTTAAGCTATACCGTAATCAACGGATAATTTAAAAACCATGGACGATCGCACAGCAATCGTCGTTATAAAAACAACGACAACCTAAATCAAATTTTAATTTGAGAATTATCTTAAAAACCCGTTCTGCAAGCGGGGCGGGATATTTTTGTCTGAAAGCCAGAAAACATTTATGCATTAACCAAAAAGTGATTTTAAAAACGACAGGCACTATCAGTTGATACCTCACTGAATGGAGTGAACCTATGGGCACCGTATCCGTCATTTCAAAATTGACCGCTGTCGCCAGCAACGTTGATGGCAACGTTATCACCCTCACTTCGCCTTCCATCGTGAAGCTACATCTGGATAGGTCCGATATCGCCTCCATGAAGCAGGTAAACCACGATCTGGTAATTACCCGACACTCTGGCGAAACGATCACCATTAAAAATTTCTACGCGGCCACTGGCGCCGATGCAAACCAACTGGTGCTTGAGGATGGCCAGGGGGCGCTATGGTGGGTGCAGGATACGAATGGAGCCGTTCATTTCGAGCACCTTGATAACATTGATGCACTGTTAGCCCTTTCAGGAACTCAACATGAAGGGGCCGCCGTTTGGCCGTGGGTGCTGGGCGGTCTGGGTGCAGCAGCCGGTATCGGGCTGGCTGCCGGTGGCGGTGGTGGTAACTCAAGCGGTGCAAGTACCGGCTCGTCGACCAATAGCAACGGCAACAACGGCGGTACCAGTAACAATAATAATGGCGCTGGCGATAATGGCGGCACCAGTAATAATAGTAGTGGTAATGATAATAGCCTGAATAACACCGGCACCCCGCCAGCGGCTCCGGCTATTGTTAGCGTAACCGAGAGCAACAAGCCAACGACGCCGATGGTCACCAGCGGTGTCGCAACTAACGATAGCCACCTGCAAATTAACGGTACCTCCGTTGCAAATGCCAAAATCATTATTTACAGCAACGGTACGGCTATCGGCAGCACCACCGCCGACGCCAACGGTAACTGGTCCTATCGTCCGGCAGACGGAACCTTTAAAGACGGGCAATACCAAATCACCGCCACCGCATCGGTGCTCGGCCAGGAAAGTAAAGAATCCGGCACCTTTGTACTGGTGCTGGATATGAGCGCGCCGGACGCCCCGCACAACCTGCAAATCTCTGCCGACGGCCTGCATCTCAGCGGCATTGGCGAAGTGGGCAGCACCATTACCATCACATCAGACTCCGGCAAAGTGCTCGGTACCGTCGTCGTTACCGACAGCGGCGGGGCGTTTACCGTCGATCTGAGCAGCAAACAGCTGAACGGCGAAACGCTGGACGCTTACGCGACCGATAAAGCAGGCAACACCAGCCTTCCCGGGATTATCGTGGCTCCGGACACCACGCCGCCGGACGCGCCTGTTCTGTACAGCCTCTCCGTTGACGGAACGCACCTTTATGGCCTGGCCGAAATCGGCAGCACGGTTACCGTCACCGACGGTCACGGCACGCCCATTGGTTCTGTGAAGGTCACGTCTAACGACGGCAGCTTTACGATCGATCTGAATCCGGCACAGCTCGCTGGTGATTTATTGACCGCCGTTGCCAAAGACGCGGCCAATAATATCAGCCTGCCGTCAACGATCCTGTCCACCGACTTAACCCCGCCAACCGCACCGGACCAACTCCAGATTGCCGACAACGGCGCCACGCTCAGCGGCCATGCGGAGGCCGGTAGCCTGGTGATTATCACCGGGCCAGATACCCACGAAATCGGCCGCGGCTACGCGGATGAATCAGGTCATTTCAGCATCGCACTGCAGCCGCAGCAAATTAACGGCGAGCTGCTGAGCGTTACCGCCACCGACGCCTCGCACAATCAGAGCCTGCCGGCAACGATCGCCGCGCCGGACATCACTCCGCCAGCTCAACCCGTCATTACCGCGCTGGTTAACGATGCCGAGGCGCTGATTGATAAATTAACCAATGACGCCACGCCAAAACTGACCGGTACCGCCGAAGCCCATGCGACGGTAAAAATCTACGATAATACCAACACCTACCTCGGCTATACCCAAGCAGATGGTCAGGGTCACTGGAGCTTCACGGCGAACGGCAATCTGCCCAATGGCGGCCATGTGTTCACCGCCGTCGCCGTCGATAGCGCGGGCAATCTCAGTATACCTTCGGCCCCGGTGAGCGTCGTTATCGACACGATCCCGCCGACAACGCCAGCGATCATTCAGCTCAACGACGCGGTTTCCCCGGCCGTTGGCGCCGTACTCAATAACGGAGCAACCAACGATCCGGCCGCGAAGCTCACCGGCAGCGGCGAAAGCGGCTCCACCGTACATATCTCGCTGAATGGAACCGAGGTGGGTACCGCACTGGTCGATCAAAACGGCGTCTGGTCATATACCCTCAGCGCCATGCAAAGCGATAAAACTTACGTTGTAACGGCGACGGCAACCGATGCGGCGGGCAACACCAGCGGTATCTCCAACAGTTTTACCTTTACCTTCGATAACACGCCGCCAGCAGCGCCGGTCATCACCAGCGTCACCGACGATGTCGGGCTGTATCAGGGGACGATTAATCCGCTGAAGCCCATCACCGATGATACCAAACCCACGCTGAACGGCACCGCCGAAAAAGGTGCCGTCAGCGTCAGTATCTATGAGGGTTCCCGCTATCTCGGCAGCGCAACGGTTGATAGCACAACCCACACCTGGAGTTTTACCTTAGACGTACCGCTCACTAACGGTGACCATACCCTCAGCGTCTTCGCCGTCGATGCGGCCGGTAATGTCAGCACCACCTCCGCAGACTTTACGCTGAACGTCGATACGATTGCGCCAACCGCGCCTTTGTTCACGGTGACGGATGATTCAAGTGGTATTGGCCTGCCGCTGATTACGGGCCAGGTGACCAAAGATACGACCCCGACGCTCAACGGTATCGCGGAGGCGGGTTCGACGGTCGATATCTATGACAACGGTAACAAAATTGGCACGATTAACGTGGATAGCAGTCTCATATGGTCATTTAGCCCGACGCTGAGCGCGGGTTCCCATACGCTGACCGCTACCGCTACCGATGCTGCGGGCAACATCAGCAACGCCGCCGGGCCGTTTAACCTGTATGTCCAGAGCCCGACCGACACCGGGCCGGTCATCGTGGCAATTATCGACGATACGCCCCTCAATATCGGCAGCCTGGGTGATAATCAGGTGACGAACGACACGACCCCGCTCCTGACCGGCCTCGGCACTGCGGGGCAGTACGTCACCATCTACGTCGACGGCAAGGTAGTTGACTCGGTGTTAGTCGGTCTCGACGGCCAGTGGAGCTACGAGCTCTCGCTGAGCGAAGGTGCACACACCTTTTACGTCACTGAGCCGGACTTTGTCGACCCAAGTCCTCTCTTCCATACCACCATCGATATCACGCCGCCGGCGGTTTCAACGTTAGTGATCACCGACAACACCGGTGTCCTGAAAGGGCCGATTCTTAACGGTACCGTCACCGATGAAACACACCCCACCATCAGCGGTAAGACGGAGGCCGGCGCGCAGGTTATCATCTATGACAACCTCCTCGAACTGGGCCGCGTTACCGCCGACAGCAACGGAAACTGGTCATTTACGCCGGATAGCACCTACGCCGCCGGGTTGTTCCACAGCGTGTACGTCACCGCCACGGATGCCGCAGGCAATACCAGTACATCGCTGCCGATCGCCTATACAGTCTTCACGGTTCAGCCGCTGGCGCCGACAATTTTGACCGCAGATGACGACGTCGGAACCCTCCAGAATGTGCTCTATAACGGCAGCGCTACCGACGATAGTCGCCCTCTGCTGCACGGCACAAGCTTCGAAAGCAATGCCACGATCGCCATTTACGACAACGGTGTCTTTGTCACGAATGTAACCACCACGGTACTCGGTATCTGGTCCTGGCAGCCGTCCACCCCGCTGAAAGATGGTCCGCACAGCTTCACCGCCACGGTCACTAACGCTATCGGGGTAACCAGCGTAGCGTCCGGCTCATTCACCCTAACCATCGATACCGTTGCGCCGTCCGCACCGATTATTCTGCAGGCCAGCGACGGCAGCACGCCTATCGTCGGCATCCCAACCAATAAACCCAATCTGACGCTCAGCGGTACCGGGGAGGCTGGCGCCAAAATTATCATCTACGACAACGTGACCCACTCCGCCATAGCGACAACCACAGTCAACGCCGACAACAGCTGGAGCGTCTCCTTGACGGGGCTGTCTGACAACACCCACACGCTGACCGCGACGGCAACGGACGCCGCAGGCAACACCAGTATTGATTCGTCACCTTTCACCGTGATCGTCGATACCCAGCCACCGCAGGCTCCGATTATTATCACCGTGCATGATGATGTCGGCACACTGCAAAACGACCTGACGCAAAATCAGGTCACCGACGATAATCGTCCGACGCTTACCGGTACGGCAGAGCCGGGGGCAACCGTCACCATTTATGACGGCAACAAATCGATTGGCCAGGTGAAAGCGGACGCCTTAACCGGCGTGTGGTCCTTTACCCCAACCACCGCGCTGGCAGATGGCTCCCACACCTTAACCGCGAAAGCGACCGATGCCGCAGGCAACACGGGATTAGCCTCTAACTCGTTCACCGTCGTGGTCGATACCGCGGCCCCCAACGCGCCGGTCATCACGACCATTCTGGACGATACATTGCCGCAGGTCGGTAACGTAGCGGATCAGGGGGCCACCAACGACGTCATTCCGGTGCTCTCCGGTACAGCGGAAAAAAATACGCTCGTTGAGATTTTTGACAACGGCAAAAGTATTGGCACGACCACCGCCGACGGCTCCGGTAACTGGACATTTACGCCGCTCGTGCCGCTGCTCACCGGTACTCACGTGTTAACGGCGAAAGCCACCGATGCGGCTGGCAACGTGAGCGGCAGCTCCTCCAGCCGTACGCTAACCGTCGATTTGATCGCGCCGGATGCGCCAAAAGATCTCAGCGTCAACCTGGCAGGCAACATCCTTTCAGGAAGCGCCGAAGCTGGCAGTAAAGTCACCGTGGTGAGCGCCACCGGCGTCGTATTAGGCACCGGCACCGCCGACGCCACGGGCAAATTCAACATCACGCTCTCTCCGACGCAATCTAACGGAGAAAAACTGAGCGCCTACGCGACCGATGCGGCGGGTAACCAAGGGTTGCCGACCGACGTTTATGCACAGTTCAGCACCCTACCGGGCGCGCCGGTGATTAGCGCCATCATCGATGATTTTGGCAGCATTCAGGGCAGTATCGGCAACGGTAAAACAACCGACGATACCCTACCGACCCTCAACGGCACCGCCCAGGCGCGCGCCAGCGTCAACATCTATGACAACGGGAAACTGCTCGCCACCGTTACCGCAGACAACAACGGCGTCTGGCAGTATCAGACCACCACCGCGCTGGTAGAAGGCCCCCATATCTTTACCGCCACGGCGACCAACAGCACCGGCACCGGTCTGGCATCTGCTGCAATAACCATCATCGTCGATACCACCGCCCCCGCAGCACCGGATGCGCAGGTCAGCGCCGACGGCTATAGCATCAGTAACACAACGGGCACCCATACGGAAGCCAATGCGACCATCACCATCACGCTGCCTAACGGGAGCAAACTGACGGTGACGGCCGATGCCAGCGGCAACTGGTCCACCCTGCTGCCTTCACGGCTGGTGAGCGGCGAAACCCTTATCGTCAGCGCCACCGACGCGGCGGGGAATAAATCAGCGAATACCACGATCCACGCCCCCACGCTGCCGATCGCCGCTAACGATGACATCATCAACCTGACCGACATTACCACCAATGCCGTTGTCACCGTCAAACAGGCCAGCGGCTACGGCGCGCAGCTGATTAACGCGCTCGGCAACACCATTACCGTGCTGGCGGATAAAGTGGCGAAGGCAGAATTCACCGTCGACGCCAATAACACCGGCAGCGCCACCATCAATGCTATTGCGACCGGCACCGTCCTTTCACTGCTCAGCTCGCAGCTGATTGTGGTGCAGGTGTTTGATACCAATCTTCAGGCGTGGACAACCATTGTCGACTCCTCCCAGGCACAGTTCGCCAATCTGCTGACCCTCGGCGCCAGCGGTATATCTCTGCAAATGGACGGGCTGGCGGCGGGTAACTACCGGGTACTGAGCTACAACACCAGCATTCTGGCCGTTGGCGCCTATACCGGCATTAACGTCACGCTGACCGAAACCACCCCGGGAGTACTGACGGAAACGACGCCGCATCAGGGCAATCTGCTTACCGAAGGCAACGACGTCGCGCCAATTGGTACCGTCGTCTCGGCGATTACCCTCAACGGCGTATCCACCCCTGTCACCGCCGACCCGGCCGGAACGACCATTAACGGGAAGTACGGTAAGCTGGTGATTAACGCCAGCGGCGACTACACCTATACCCTTTATCCCACCACCACGGCGACGGCCCTCGGGCATTCCGACAGCTTTACCTACACCATCGTGCAGGGGGGCGTCAGCAGCTCCGCCAACCTGGTGATTACCCTGGGTGCTGGCAGTACCAGCGCGCTCACCGCGGTGGATGACAGCGTCAGCATGATTTACAACACCCAGGTCAACGCGGCAACGGCGGCTACGCTGCCTGCCAGCCAGACGAGCTATACGATCGTCAGCCTGGGTCTGGGAGACGTCATCTCCGTCGGCCTGCTGAAAGATATGCGTAACCCCACGCTGCTGAGCGTGGCCGAAGGTACCGACCGCGTCATCACTCTGCAAAGCTCTGCGGGCGGCGTGATGATCGGCGCGACCTTTGACCTCTATGTTTACCGCCTGAACGTGGTCACGCAGCAGTACGAGCTGTTCCAGTCAAAAACCAACTGGCTCATCGTGCCGCTGCTGGGGGGAAAATCGGACGCCACCACCCTGACGCTGCCGGGAGGCGAGTACCTGATTGTGATGAACTCCGCGCAGGGGCTGAACCTGCTGGGCGGCTACACCATCACTTACCTGGCGGACTACACCTATCGCGTCGATAGCCTTAGCGCGGCCGCCAGCGGCAACGTTCTGAGCAACGATGCCGGCATCGCCGCCACCGGCGCCCACGTCACCCAGGTCAACGGCGTCACCGTTGCCGGCAGCGGGACGACATCGATCGTCGGCAAATTCGGTACGCTGGTGATTGATGCCAACGGTAACTATACCTACACGCTGAAAAGCGGGGTCAGCGCAGGCAGCATTACCTCGCCGGACAGCTTTATCTACACCATCACCGCGCAAAACGGGACACAGGCCTCCGCGACGCTGAATATTCAACCTAGCGCACACGCGCTTGATGCGGTAGATGACGTCAGCAGCGCCATGTCGCTCAGCACCACGCAGGTCACGACCGCCGGGGCCAGCCTCATCGGCGCGGCCACCACGCTGGCAAAATCGACGTCGCACCTGGAAACCGATACCACCTTTACGGTGGCCGCCGGAACGGCGCTGAAGGCGGTGTCTATCAGCTTCAGCGTTGCCTCAAGCGTCGCCATCAGCAGCCTGGCGCTGAAATGGGTGCTGTATGAAGATGGCGTCCAGGTCGCCACTAACAGCGTCGCGAAAGGGGCGTTAACGCTGTTCAATAATGTGAATACGCTGAGCCTAAGCGGGTTGGAACTGAGCGCTGGCCATACCTATACCCTGCACCTGATTGCCGATATGGGCATTCCACAACTGGGCGCCATTACCATCACGCCGTCGTTCGTCGGCACCTCGTACGATCTGGACAACTTCCTGATCACCGGCAGCCACAACGTGACGGGGAATATTTACGACGGCAGCGACGCCGCTGGGGCGATGGACCAGCTCTCCGGCTCGCACACCACATTAACCATTAGCGGCTTCAACGGTAGCGTCGCCACCCTGACGCCGCTGCTCAACGCCACCACCACTAACCCGCTCAGCAGCCTGACCAGCGCGACCATTACCGGGCATTACGGTACGCTGACCGTCAATATTGACGGGTCGTACTCCTATACCCTGAACAGTAACGTGCACCCGTCCGACATCGTCAATAAAGAGGTGTTCACCTATACGCTGAACGATCAAAACGGCCACACCGATACCGCCACCTTAACCATTAACATGAATCCGCTGTTCACCAGCACTAACCAGTCGGACGTGATTATCGGCTCTGCTTACGGCGATACGCTGATTTATAACCTGCTGAACAGCACCGATGCTACCGGTGGTAACGGCGTGGATCACTGGAGCAACTTCTCGCTCGCTCAGGGGGACAAAATTGACATTCACAGCCTGCTGGTTGGCTGGGACGGCCAGTCGTCATCATTAGGCAATTTCCTGACGGTAACCGACACAGGAAAAGGGACGGTGATCTCAATTGACAGAGATGGCGCCAGCGGAACGAAATATTCTTCTACAGATTTGCTGGTTCTTGACGATGTACACAATATCAAGCTTAGCGATCTCGTCGAACAGAACCATATTGTTGTCGGATAAGTCATCGGCAAACGCCGGGCGCGGCCACGCCCGGCGTTAAACAATAGGGAACTGTGCCGTTTTTATAAGGATCCATAATGAGCATTAAAATACCCGTCAGTTGGGGTCTACTCTGTGCCTTATATTCCGCTCCGCTTCTGGCGCAAAACGCCGCATTGCCGATTTCCCCGCAAGGACTGCAAGACCAGCAGGAACTCCCCGCGCTCGACGGCGCACGCGCGCTGCCGCTAAACGATGCCATTCCCGGCGTCCTCACGCTGAACGACGCGGTAAGCCGAGCCGTCAGCTGGCACCCTTCCATCAGCGAAGCCATCGGTAAGCTAGCCAGCCAGAACGCGCAGGTCGATGTCGCCAAATCGAAATACTATCCGCAGGTCAGCGCGGGGATGAACAACGGCTACACCAACACCTATCTTGATCACGGCTTCAGCCCTTCGCTGGTGCTGTCGCTTTCCCAGATGCTCTACGACTTCGGCAAGGTGGCAAGCCAGGTCCGCGCCGAAAGCGCAGGCGTCGCGCAGCAGCAGGCTAACGTCCTGCTGGCGATTGACACCGCCGGGCACAGCACCGCCAGCGCAATGGTGCAGGTGCAAACCTGGCAACAGATGGTTGACGTCGCCAAAGAGCAGCTCGACGCGCTCATGGCGATAGGAAAACTCACCCAACAGCGCAGCGACGAAGGCGCGACGTCGCAGTCCGACGTCGTACAAACCAACGCACGCATCGAAGCCGCGCGCGCCCAGCTCTTACAATACCAGGCGACGCTCGACAGCGCGCAGGCCACGCTGATGAGCTGGCTGGGATGGCAGAACCTGAATGGGATCAGCAATGACTTCCCCGCCAAACTGGGCAACAGCTGTGAAGTGGCCCGGACGGATGACCGGCTGGTGCCCGCGGTGCTGGCGGCCTGGGCGCAGGCCACCGCTGCACAGGCTAACGTCGACTACGCTAACGCGCAGATGACGCCCACGATCTCGCTTGAACCGCAGGTGCAGCACTACCTGAACGACAAATACCCCAGCCACGAGGTGCTTGACCGCACGCAGTACTCCACTTGGGTGAAAGTCGAAATGCCTATCTATCAGGGCGGCGGGCTGACGGCGCGGCGCGACGCCGCCAACTATGCGCTACAGTCGGCGCAGGCGACCGTCCAGCGCGTTCGGCTGGAGGTCCGGCAAAAGCTGCTCGAATCGCGCAGCCAGTCGATGAGCCTGATGAGTTCACTGCAGGTGCAGTACCGCCAGCAGGCCCTGAGCACCCGCACCCGCGAGCTGTACCAGCAGCAGTATCTTGACCTCGGCTCCCGCCCGCTGCTCGACGTACTTAACGCCGAGCAGGAGGTGTTTCAGTCGCGCTTTGCCGAACTGCAAACCGAAAACCAGCTGCACCAGCTGCAGCTTAACTGCCTGTATAACACGGGACGGTTTCGCCAGGCGTTCGGGTTAGAACATCACAGCATCCAGTCCGTGGAGATCCAGCCATGAATCGCGCCGACATCAGCGAAAGCTATCTTAACGAGAAAACGTTAAGCCACTGGGCGCGGGCGATGAGCTATGTCGCCGCGCACTATCGCATCGCCTGCTCGCCGGGCATGCTTCAGGCCAACGCCCCGTGGTTTAAGGACAAAAGCCTGCTGCCCGCCCTCACCCAGCTCGCCCGCCAGGCCGGGCTTTCGGTACAGCTGCTGGAGGCCAATTCCACCACCCTCGGCAGCTGGCGCCTGCCGGTTGTGGCAACGCTCGACGATGGGCAGTTGGCCATCGTCGAGCGCTTTGACGGCGAAAGCACCGTTGACGTCTGTTTTATTGATGATGAGCACCAGCGTAACCGGCTGCCTCTCGCCGACCTGATGCCGCGTATTGAATATGTTGTGGCGCTGCGCCCGCTTTCCGCCCTGCGCGACAGCCGGGTGGACAACTACGTATCCCGCTTCAGCCCCGACTGGCTTAAGGTACTGGTCCTGAAGGATCTGCGCCCCTACGGCCCGGTCATGCTGGCCGCCTTTCTCGTCAATGTGCTGTCGCTCGGCGGGATCATCTTTTCAATGCAGGTGTATGACCGGGTGATCCCCGCGCAGTCCTACCCGACGCTCTACGTGCTGGCTTTTGGGGTGCTGCTGTCGGTGATCTTCGGCTTTATCCTGCGCGTCGCCCGTAGCCACATCATGGATGTGCTCGGCAAGCGGGCGGACCTGCGCATTTCCGACCGCATCTTCAGCCACGCATTACGCCTGCGTAACAGCGCTATCCCGCGTTCTACCGGCAGCTTTATCTCTCAGCTGCGCGAGCTTGAGCAGATCCGTGAAACCATCACTTCATCGACGCTGTCGACGATCGTCGATCTGCCCTTCTTCTTCCTCTTCGTGGTGGTCCTCGGCATTATCTCGCCGCCGCTGGCGTGGATTGCCCCGGTCGCCGCCATCGTCATGGTGCTGCCCGGTATCCTGATGCAAAAACGGCTGGCGAAGCTGGCCAACCAGAGCGCCCATGAATCAACCCTGCGCAACGCGGTGCTGGTTGAGAGCGTGCAGGGACTTGAAGACATCAAGCTGATGCAGGCGGAAAACCGCTTTTTACAGCAGTGGAACAGCTACATTCGCATTACCTCGGAATCGGCGCTGCGTACCCGCGAGCTGAGCCAGGGACTGATTAGCTGGGGCATCACCGTACAAAGTCTGGTCTATAGCGCCGTCATTCTGTTCGGCGCGCCGATGGTGATTGAAGGCGAGCTGACGACCGGCTCGGTGGTCGCCGCCTCAATGCTGGCGTCAAGAATGATTGCGCCAATGGCCAACCTGTGCGGCGTGCTGACCCGCTGGCAGCAGGTAAAAATCGCCAAAGCGGGGCTGGACAGCATTATGCAGCTACCGACGGAGACCCAGCGCAGCGGCAGTGTCGTGCACCGGGAGATTTTCCACGGTCATTATCTGCTGGAAGAGGCCCAGTTCCGCTACCACAGTGAAGATCAGCGCATCCCGCTGAAAATTGCGCGTCTGGAAATCCGTCAGGGCGAGCGAGTGGCGCTGCTTGGCCGCAACGGCGCGGGAAAATCGACCCTGCTGCACGCGCTGGCGGGCGGTATTGATTTAGTCAGCGGCGAGGCGCGGCTCGACGATCTCAGCCTCGCGCAGATCGACGTCGCCGACCTACGACGCAACATTGGCCTCCTGAGCCAGAATGCGCGGCTGTTCTACGGCACCCTGCGCGAAAACCTGACGATGGGCGCGCCGCACGCCAGCGACCAGGACATTTTTGATGCGCTGGACATCGCCGGTACCAGCCAGTTCGTCCAACGGCTGCCTAAGGGTCTGGATCACCTGATTATGGAGGGCGGCAACGGTCTTTCCGGCGGCCAGCGCCAGTCAATTCTGCTGGCGCGCATGCTGCTGCGATCCCCGAATATCGTGCTGCTCGACGAACCAACCGCCTCGCTTGACGATCATACCGAGCGCGAATTTATCCAGCGGCTGAATCAATGGCTGGGCAATCGTACGCTGATCGTTGCCACCCACCGCGTGCCGGTGCTGGATCTGGTCGATCGGGTCGTGGTGCTTAATGACGGATATATCGCCATGGATGCGCCAAAATCACAGGTGTTAAACCAGGGTCGCGCCAGCGCGCAGGCTGTAAGCGGGAAGGAGTGGAAACATGAAAACCAGCCAACATGATAGCGCGATGGAGGACCTGGACATCGGCCGCGACGTGGCCTTTTCCGGCGCCAGCCGCATTGTCCTGCTGAGCACGCTGATGTTTATTGCGCTCGGCGTCTGGTCGTGGTTCGGTACGCTCGACGAAGTGGCCACCGGCACCGGCAAGGTGATTCCCAGCTCACACGAGCAGGTGCTGCAATCACTGGACGGCGGCATTCTGGCCGAACTGAACGTCCGCGAGGGCGATAAGGTGCACGCCGGGCAGATTGTCGCCCGCCTCGACCCTACCCGTTCGGAATCCAACATGGGCGAAAGCACCGCGCGCTACCGCGCGTCGCTGGCCTCCAGCGCCCGCCTGTATGCGGAAGTAAACGACAGTCCGCCGATCTTCCCAAAAGAACTGAAAGCCTGGCCGGACCTTATCGCCAGCGAAACGCGCCTCTATCGTACCCGCCGCGCGCAGCTGTCAGATTCTGAGGCTGAGCTGAAGGATGCGATGGTGTCGGTGGATAAAGAGCTGGCCATCACCCAACGCCTTGAGAAGAGCGGTGCCGCCAGCCACGTGGAAGTGCTGCGCCTCCAGCGCCAGAAAAGCGATCTCGGGCTAAGGCTTACCGACCTGCGATCGCAGTACTACGTACAGGCGCGCGAGGCACTTTCCAAGGCCAACGCTGAAGTCGACATGCTGCAGGCGATCATTCGCGGTCGTGAAGATTCGGTCACCCGTCTGACGGTGCGCTCCCCGGTGCGCGGGATTGTGAAAAACGTGCAGGTAACCACGCTCGGCGGCGTCATCCCACCGAACGGTGATCTGATGGAAATAGTCCCTATTGACGATCGGCTGCTGATTGAAGCCCGCCTGTCGCCGCGCGATATTGCCTTTATCCACCCCGGACAGCGGGCGCTGGTTAAGCTTACCGCCTACGATTACGCCATCTACGGCGGGCTAGACGGAGAAGTTGAGACTATCTCGCCGGACACCATTCAGGACAAAATTAAGCCTGAAATCACCTATTACCGCGTGTTTATCCGCACTCATCAGGATTACCTGACCAACAAAGCCGGACGCCATTTCTCCATTACCCCAGGAATGGTCGCCAGCGTCGATATCAAAACCGGTGAAAAAACCATCTTTGAATACCTGATGAAACCGTTCAACCGGGCAAAGGAGGCGCTACGTGAACGATAAATGTACGCTCAACGGCCTGTTACGCCACGTTTTTCACTGGCAACGGCACGCCTGACTCTGTTATACTTGCTGTACACATTGGGGCTGATTCTGGATTCGACGGGATTTGCGAAACCCAAGGTGCATGCCGAGGGGCGGTTGGCCTCGTAAAAAGCCGCAAAAAATAGTCGCAAACGACGAAAACTACGCTTTAGCAGCTTAATAACCTGCTCTGAGCCCTCTCTCCCTAGCTTCCGCTCTTAAGACGGGGATCAAAGAGAGGTCAAACCCAAAAGAGATCGCGTGGAGGCCCTGCCTGGGGTTGAAGCGTTAAAACTAATCAGGCTAGTCTGGTAGTGGCGTGTCTGTCCGCAGGTGCCAGGCGAATGTAAAGACTGACTAAGCATGTAGTGCCGAGGATGTAGGAATTTCGGACGCGGGTTCAACTCCCGCCAGCTCCACCAAAATTCTCCATCGGTGATTACCAGAGTCATCCGATGAAGTCCTAAGAGCCCGCACGGCGCAAGCCCTGCGGGCTTTTTTGTGCCTTCAATTTGTCCTGCGAAGTCTGATGCCAACTAATTAAATCCGAACCTTTTAGGCACCTTGTTAGGCACCTCATAAAGCTTTATTGTTTTTGAGGTGCCTAAAACTATGGAAACCCGGCAATGGCAAGACAAACCAAACCTCTATCCGTTAAAGAAATCGAATCTGCTAAACCTAAGGAAGCGGACTACGTTCTCTATGATGGCGATGGCCTTGAGCTACTTATCAAATCCAGCGGGAGTAAAATCTGGCAGTTTCGCTACATTCGCCCTGTCACCAAGAAACGTGCGAAGAAGAGCATAGGCCCCTACCCGTCAGTTACGCTTGCCGATGCCAGAAACTATCGAGCAGAGTCACGCTCTCTCCTGGCGAAACAAATCGACCCACAGGAACATCAGCAAGAACAACTTCGCAGTTCGCTGGAAGCCAAAACCAATACTTTCCAGCTCGTGGCTGAACGTTGGTGGAATGTGAAGAAAGCCAGTGTGACCGAAGACTACGCAGAGGATATCTGGCGCTCTCTTGAGAGAGATGTCTTTCCTGCGATTGGTGACATTAGCGTTACAGATATTAAAGCTCATACACTGGTTCAGGCCGTCCAACCGGTTCAGGCCAGAGGAGCTCTGGAAACCGTTCGTCGCCTGTGCCAGCGCATTAATGAGGTCATGATCTATGCCCAAAACACAGGGCTGATTGATGCTGTTCCCAGCGTTAATATCGGTAAAGCCTTCGAGAAACCTCAGAAAAAGAACATGCCCAGCATTCGACCGGATCAGCTACCACAACTGATGCAGACAATGCGAACAGCCAGCATTAGCCTTTCCACACGCTGCCTTTTCATGTGGCAACTTCTTACTATTACCCGCCCTGCCGAAGCGGCTGAAGCTCGCTGGGAAGAGGTAGACATAGAAGCGCGAGAGTGGAAGATTCCTGCAGCACGCATGAAAATGAACCGCGACCATACTGTTCCATTGTCAGATGAAGCAATTGCGATACTGGAGATGATGAAGCCGTTAAGTGGAAATCGAGAATTTATCTTTCCCAGCCGCATCAAGCCAAACCAGCCGATGAACAGTCAAACCGTTAACGCATCGCTGAAACGCTCAGGTTTTGGTGGGGTGCTCGTTTCACACGGTTTGCGATCTATTGCCAGTACAGCTCTCAACGAGCAAGGTTTTCCGCCTGATGTGATTGAAGCTGCATTAGCCCACGTGGATAAAAATGAGGTTCGCCGTGCTTATAACCGCAGCGATTACCTGGAACAGCGTCGCCCGATGATGCAATGGTGGGCTGACTTCGTTATGGCTGCTGAGCACGGAAGTATAATTGGAGATGGCATTCGAGGTATAAGGCTTGTCGGCTAAAAATGGTGTAAGCGCTCAGCACGGGCGCTTACACCTTTGTCGGTAATCTGGATTTTCATTTAATCATCTTAGTTTTGTTATTTTTTGATACCTTAGCATTAAAGGCATGTTTCACATCATCAATCTGTAATGACCATCTTTTTAAGATTATCTCGCGCAGTGATTCTTCACTGCTTACATGTGTTCCTTGAAAGTTATTTTTTTCGATGAAATCCCACAATGGATTTATGACATCATCAATCACAGCGCTCTTGTTTTTCCAACCATCCTCAGGAGAATTTTTATAAATTAACCTCACAAGCTCCCCCTGTATAATTTTATATACATCGGCCTTCTTAGTACCTCCTTTTTTTCCTGCGTTAAACCTGATCTTAGAAAGATTCTTTATTTTATCATCTTCGATTTTAAACCAAACCATTCCGAGACATTTATCTAATAGCTCAGAAGCCATAAGTAGTGCATCAAACGCAACTTGTTCATCATCTTGTATAATGGATACTCCCCACTGATACGACATTGAGGCGTACACCAAATGTGAGATGAATACATCTTCTATCGAACTATCTAAGACAAATGGTCTCATTGTCTCCCTAAAAATCCGATTTTCTAAATCTCTCCAACATTCTTTTATAGGATTATATATTGCGTTGTACTCGTCCTTTCTTTGCAGAACTCCGTTGACCTGATGGTGTCTGGATACTCCTTGTGGTGGCTCAACATACGACGATACTTCTGTACCCATCCTTGCAGGATCAAAATACACCAATTTCATTCTTGCAAGCTCCTCCTGCATCGCTGGGCAATGTTCATCCAATGCGTGAGCGTGTTCCTTCCATTCGCAACCAGTCATCGCCTGCGAGAGCTGTTCAAACTTACGTCTACTTTTTTCATACAACTTATCAAGAGATATCATTTTTACCTTTTATATCAACAAATTAATTCATGTAAAAAATGTTTTTTTGGTAGCTGCATTTTTTACATTTCTGATCCCAGCTAATCTCTCATAACTAAAGTGAACCAATGAGAGGCAAACAAGTATGATCCCTTCACATGCAGTCAGAATACTCCGATTACCTGCTGTTATCCATAAAACAGGCATATCACGGGCTACGATTTACGACTGGTTAAATCCTAAATCACCACGTTACGATCCAACCTTTCCTAAGAAAAGAAAACTTGGGACACAATCTGTTGGTTGGCTTGAATCAGAAATCGATGAGTGGTTGTTGCATCGTAGTTTTATTAATTAACCTAAAAGAGGAGCCAGATAGGATGTATGTATAAAAAAAACAGCTCAACGCAAAATAAAGAACTCACACTCAAATTTCAGACGCTACCCACTTTTGCACAACGGTTGATCAGTTATATACATTATAAAACAGGCGCTGCGGCTGAGCTTATTTTAATAGTATTGCTTGGAGCCATGGCATATGCCTGCCAGGATAAATTTGATGTTCAGCTTAAAAATGGGAGAACCTTTACATCGCTTTATCTCATGCTTTTAGCAAGGTCTGGTAGCAGGAAATCAACAGTATTCAAAATGTTGATGGAAACAATCTATCGACTCGAGAAAGGGCTGAAAGATGACTTTCTGGTTGAGAAAATGCTTTATGAACGGAAACGAGCAGCCTGGAAAGCTGAATTAAAAAAGCTTAACAAGAAATTCAACAAAGCTGATGCCGCTGAAGAGTTCGAAGCTCTCAAAGCACTGGAGGAATGCCAGGGAAGAGAGCCAGTAGAGCCCGTGAGGCCGCGTCTTATTATTCATGATTCAACAATTGAGGGACTTATAAAGGCATTAGCATTGGGTTCTCCTTCATTGATGCTCGGTTCTGATGAAGCTGGAGGGCTATTTGACGGTAACCTATTCCGCAACACACCAGCACTCAACTCTATTTGGGGGGAAGGGAGAATTGCAGACAGCAGGGCTTCACGAGACAGTTATGATGTTGATGACGCGCGGCTAAGCATGCTGCTAATGATGCAACCTAGTTTATTTGATTACTATCTTGGAAAACAGGGAAAAATTGCAAAAGACTCAGGGTTCTTAGCCCGTTTATTATTGATTGATCTGGAGCAAGTTCCTGAACTATGCGACATTCCTGATGCGTGTTCATGGTCTGATGAACCAGGACTTGATGGTTTTTTCTCTATTCTCGTTAAGCATTTGCAAGACGGGATAGAGCGTAGAGAAAAAAATGAAGAACGTATCTGTATTACTTTATCTGAAGAGGCGAAAGCGTTATGGGATACACAAAGTAAACGAATCAGGGAACTCATGCAAAAAGGAGAGGAGTTGCATCACTATGATGATTTCGGTTCCAGAATTATGGAACAAGGTACGAGAATCGCAGCAGTAATGCAAATGTTTATTACACCCGACTTGCCAATAATTACTAAGGAGACATTAGAATCAGCTACTAAAATAACACAATGGATTATTAATCATCTTATCACTAAGGTTGATGCGACCCGAGAGCCTACAACTACAGAAAAATTGGTATGGTTCATGGAAGATCATCTTGTTAGTAATGGTTCTTACGACTTCAGGAGGAATGATCTCATTAAAAAAGGCCCATATTCAGCCAGGCGTTCTGAAATTCTGATGCCTGCTTTAGAAAAACTTGAATCTGAAGGAATAGTTCAATTATTTGAGCGAGGTGGGATTAATTATGTCAAGTTTATTGGTTCTAAAATGGAACCAGCCGAATTAGCTGAAAGAACTAATATCCCGTTAATAAACTCAGGATCAGTTGCGATGAATAAACTACGTTTACCTGAATAACTTCAGAGTAACTGAAGTCTTTCTTATTAATGTTTTTTTGTTCTTAAGACCAGTAACGCTGCGGCTTCAGTTTAAATTACCAGGGAGGGTAACCCATGAATTTAAAGTGGTATATGTAATATATCTTGATTAAGGAACCATACCTAATCAGTACTTATCAATAGTAATAGTAACTCCCCTACAGGAGTTATATCCAACATCACATGGGTAGCGTGAGGGCTACCCATTATCCAAAGATTATTTACATACTTAAGGATTATTATGGAATCACAATATTCACTTACCAATGAAGAAATCGAGGAATTGGTAAGTACAGCAGCCCAAAAGTATAAATCCCCTATTGACCTCAATATTCTCAACCGACTGCTTAACATGGTCTACGGCACACTGGTGCAGAATAACCGAATACTCGGTATTCGTACTGACTCGAGATTCGCCCAGTCCCATGTACCAGGGGAGCCTGACCTACCAATATGCTTCCAGCGGGATGATGAGCAGGCAATCACTCGCTTCTACGAGTCACTGAAAAGCCAGTTACGAGCAGATCATAACCGGTCCAGAAGACCGGGAGATCCGACATTACCATCTTATGGATGGTGCAGGGAACGCGATACAAGCGTACACCCACATTATCACCTTGTGTTGTTGTTCAATGCAGACGTCTATGGGTACCTGGGGAATTACCAGGACCCCGATGCTGACAATATGGCTACCCGAATACAGAAAGCCTGGTGCAGTGCTTTAGGGAAGGTGCGAATAAGCAGGTCATTTCTTCCCAAGCTGACTCGCTGATTAAAATTTCGCGGATCTGGGCCGATTTTTTTCCCGCAAATACATCGAATCAGCCTATTTAGGCTATTTTTTCCACCATTTCTGGCGTTATTTCCGGTTTTTACTGAGATCTCTCCCACTGACGTATCATTTGGTCCACCCGAAACAGGTTGGCCAGGGTGAATAACATCGCCAGTTGGTTATCGTTTTTCAGCAGCCCCTTGTATCTGGCTTTCACGAAGCCGAACTGTCGCTTGATGATGCGAAACGGGTGCTCCACCCTGGCCCGGATGCTGGCTTTCATGTATTCGATGTTGATGGCCGTTTTGTTCTTGCGTGGATGCTGTTTCAAGGTTCTTACCTTGCCGGGGCGCTCGGCGATCAGCCAGTCCACATCCACCTCGGCCAGCTCCTCGCGCTGTGGCGCCCCTTGGTAGCCGGCATCGGCTGAGACAAATTGCTCCTCTCCATGAAGCAGATTACCCAGCTGATTGAGGTCATGCTCGTTGGCCGCGGTGGTGACCAGGCTGTGGGTCAGGCCACTCTTGGCATCGACACCAATGTGGGCCTTCATGCCAAAGTGCCACTGATTGCCTTTCTTGGTCTGATGCATCTCCGGATCGCGTTGCTGCTCTTTGTTCTTGGTAGAGCTGGGTGCCTCAATGATGGTGGCATCCACCAAAGTGCCTTGGGTCATCATGACGCCTGCTTCGGCCAGCCAGCGATTGATGGTCTTGAACAATTGACGGGCCAGTTGATGCTGCTCGAGCAGGTGGCGGAAATTCATGATGGTGGTGCGATCCGGCAGGGCGCTATCCAGGGATAATCGGGCAAACAGGCGCATGGAGGCGATTTCGTACAGAGCATCTTCCATCGCGCCATCGCTCAGGTTGTACCAATGCTGCATGCAGTGAATGCGTAGCATGGTTTCCAGCGGATAGGGCCGTCGGCCATTGCCCGCCTTGGGATAAAACGGCTCGATGACAGCGGTCATATTCTGCCATGGCAGAATCTGCTCCATGCGGGAGAGGAAAATCTCTTTTCGGGTCTGACGGCGCTTAGTGCTGAATTCACTATCGGCGAAGGTGAGTTGATGGCTCATGATGTCCCTCTGGGATGCGCTCCGGATGAATATGATGATCTCATATCAGGAACTTGTTCGCACCTTCCTTAGGGCTTGATTACCCAGATTACGCAGCATTAACTGAATTTCCACCAAATACTGTTTACAGGTTTAGCAGATTTGATGCACTGGATCGTAACCCAGTCTACTGGAATTTCCTGGTTCGACTGGCGTATTTGGCCAAAACCAGAACTAAGGATGTCCACAGCGGTTACCGCAACTTTGGCACAAGCCAATACTCAGGCTAATTATTCGTAAGGCATAGTGCTCAACCCAATAACCGTTGCGCCGGGAAAGATGTGATCTTACTCGCATAAAAAACACTCTCCCTAGCGAAGAAATTTTAAATCGTGAATCCAAACCCTGCTACAACCCGCTACATGTAGCAGCTGTAGCAGCCTTTCAGAAAACAAGACGTAAGCGATACGGCTTATAACAACCGGCTTGAACGTTCAAATATCAGCTATCAGCGTAAACAGGCGATGTACACGCGGATGGCAGCCTTCCCGGCGGTAAAGACGTTCGAGGAGTACGACTTCACCTTCGCCACCGGCGCTCCTCAGAAGCAAATCCAGTCGCTGCGATCCCTGAGCTTCATAGAGCGTAATGAAAACATCGTGTTGCTGGGGCCATCGGGCGTGGGAAAAACGCATCTGGCGATAGCCATGGGCTACGAAGCAGTACGGGCGGGCATCAAGGTTCGCTTCACAACAGCAGCGGACCTGCTGCTACAGCTGTCCACTTCACAGCGTCAGGGCCGTTACAAAACGACTCTCAATCGTGGTGTCATGGCCCCGAAGCTGCTTATCATCGATGAAATAGGTTATCTGCCGTTCAGTCAGGAGGAAGCCAAGCTGTTCTTCCAGGTCATCGCCAAACGTTACGAGAAGAGCGCGATGATCCTGACCTCCAACCTGCCGTTCGGGCAGTGGGATCAGACGTTCGCCGGTGATGCAGCGCTGACATCGGCGATGCTGGACCGGATCTTACATCACTCACACGTCGTGCAAATAAAAGGGGAAAGCTATCGACTGAAGCAGAAACGAAAGGCCGGGGTTATCGCTGAAGCTAATCCTGAGTAAACAAGGTGGATCAATATTAAACCGTTGGTGGTGGCGGTAAGTGGATCACTTTTTACCCGTTGTTGACACCCAGCTTCGGCTTCGCGGAGAATACTGATGATCTGTTCGTCGGAAAAACGCTTCTTCATGGGGATGTCCTCATGTGGCTTATGAAGACATTACTAACATCGGGGTGTACTAATCAACGGGGAGCAGGTCATGGGTATTCTGGTTGGCTCCTTGACAAGTTTTTCGCGTATCCCTAAGGATCATTAGCTCATTTCCTTTTTGTTTTAGGCGGATTCAAGTCCGAAGATAAGCGTTAAGCCGCCCATTATCGTCATGCTAATATTGCCGATGACTGCATGTTCCTCAGACACTGGTTCAGTCTGCTGCTTCACGCGCTCAGATAAGCTAATCGTAGCTAAGTATCTTACCTCAAAGCATTACACGGCCGTTCTCAGATGAGAACTAACGCCGTATTACAAAAGCAAACAATAGATGCCGGATGAAAGCTCAGATGTGGCCATGTGTATAGGTGGCAATTTGTGTACGCCATAATCTCCCCACCACATGGCCAATCCTTTGTATCTTACTTCACCACTTCCATCAGCTTACCGAAGCTATCCACTACGTCATACTTCACGTTTTCTGGAGCAAACTTCTTGTTAATCTCATCGAAGAACTTACGGGCACATTTAATCTTGGTGGCTTCAATAGGCCGTAAATCCAGTGACGACATCGAGCCCTTGGTCTCAGCAACGAAATACACATGCTTGACCGAGCCTTCTTTAAAGGAAATGGCCCAGTCGGGGTTGTAATCGCCGACTGGGGTTGGGATCAGAAAACCACGTGGTAACTTGGCATATACCACCACATCCTTGCTGGTATCCAGCTCTTCGACGAACTTGCGCTCAATCGCAGAGTCGGTAAGCACGTAATCATAGATGTGATTTTGCAATTTATTCCCAGCCTTACTGAGATCCTGTTTGCTCTGACCCGTGGTAAAGATGTCCAAATCAAACTTGTCTTCTAGCGTGTCATAGGCCAAATGCTCGATAATGACATTGGCCTTTTGTTCGTTGACCAAGCGAATGGCTTCGGCAATGAAGCTTTCCGGGTTGTTCTTGAATTGTGCGAAGACGTCGGCATTGAGGCCTTTAAGAATTTCGGCAACGGTGCGTCTTGTAAGCAAAGTCCCCTCTGCTAACTTGCCAATCAGATCGTACTGCACAGCGGAGTGGATGGAGACGTTGTGCGATTCTGTTTCGGTAACTTTCAACTCGAAGGCATTACCCTTTTTGAGGTCATCGTAAGTTGCCGTATCAGCCTGCTCGCCACGGTGAATGGTGTATTGCAACGGCGTCACTCGCAACCCAGCATTCTTGTCATTGAGCGCCTTGATCGCATTGTTCACTAGCTCAACATCATCAAACAACACGTTGTAAGTAGCCTTGCGATTGATTCGCCCCCACAGCGCCTTAAATTCCTGTTTTTCAAAGTTGGCGTTGGTCTGCAGTCTTTTGGGCTTGCGACCATCGTCTATCTGCATGAGTTGGCTTTCGCTGAATACGCTATCAATCAGCTGAAATATCTGCTCTGCATAGGGTTGCAGTTCATCCGGCAATGCCTCCAGCGTGCCGTCTTTCTTAGCTTGATGGTACTTCTCCGTGATATTGCGTTTTTTATCGACGTAGCCGTTCTGGATCAAATAAAACTCAATGTCCGTGGCCTGGTCGTCTGAGACCGTAACCGGGCCTTCGTTCGTGTTCAGCATCTTGCCCGTGAAGTAGGCCTTATCCGCCACACGCGGACGAGCTGACAAGGACTCGCTAATGTCCTTCTGCAAGGCTGTTACGAAGTCCTTGTAACTTTCGCTGGCCACAACTGTCAGTACGTTAATGTCATGAACAATGGACGGGTGATCCATGCGATCACCATTCTGATTGACGGACAAACGCAGGCCACGCCCGACCTCCTGGCGACGTGAAATGGTGTTATCACTATGCTTGAGCGTGCAGATAACAAACACGTTCGGGTTATCCCAACCCTCACGCAAGGCCGAGTGTGAGAATATAAAACGCACCGGCTCAGCGAGTGATAATAGCCGTTCCTTGTCTTTGAGGATCAGATCATAAGCATCTACGTCATCAGACAAGCCCGCATTTTCACCGCGTGCAGCGGTCTTGGGATCGGTGAGGCGCTTGCTCTTCTTGTCGATGGAAAAGTAGCCGCTGTGCGTCTTATCGGCCGCAATGCGGCGTAGATATTTAGCATAAGGGGCATCCCCCTCCATAAACCCATTATCAAAGGCTTCTTGAAGGTGCTTAGCGTACTCCTCTTCAAAGATTTTTGCGTACTCGCCTTTTTCATCGGCAGCAGAGTAGTCCCGGTATCGGGCTACTTCGTCGATAAAGAACAACGAGAGGACCTTCACTCCTTTATCGAAGAGCTCCATCTCCTTGTCAAAGTGCGCCTTGATCGTCTCACGGATCTGAATACGGCGCAGCGCTATCTCGGAAATATCACCAGTCGCATCACCCACCGTCAGCTCTACGCCATTGGTAAAGCTCAAGGTGTCCGTATTGGCATTTATGTCCGATACCACAAACCCATCGCGGTATTGATCCAGCTCGTTCGATATCACAAACAGATTGTCACCTTTGCCCAGCTTGCGGGTGACGCGCTTGATGTTGCCACCGCTGAGTTTCTGTTCGAACTCCACAACCGCGACTGGCGGTTTTTTGTTTGAGATTTCGATGGCTTGTAAATAGAAATAGGCATTGGTTCCCGCCAGTCCCTTCACCGAGATCCCGCGCACCTCAATCTTCTTCACCAGCTTCTGGTTGTAGGCATCAAGCGCATCCAGGCGGTGGATCTTGTTGTGTGTGGTCTTGTGGGTAGCGGAATAGCGCAACACCATCAGCGGTTTGAAATTTGCGAGGGAATCCAGCGTCTTGCTCCCCTCCATCCGCTGTGGCTCATCGAGGATCAAGATGGGCCGGTTTGCGCTGATCACATCGATCGGGCGACGTGACTGAAAATCATCGAGCGCTTCGTAGATGCGGCGATTATCTTTGCCGGTGGCGTTAAACGCTTGTACGTTGATCACCATGACATTGATACCAGCATCGGAAGAAAAACTCTCAAGATGGTGTAGCTGCTTAGAGTTGTAAATAAAGAAGCGCGCCTTCTTGTGGTAGGTCTCCTGAAAGTGCTCAGCCGTGATTTCCAACGACTTGGTGACACCCTCGCGGATGGCAATGCTCGGTACCACTATGACGAACTTACTCCAGCCGAACTGTTTGTTCAGCTCGAAGATTGTTTTGATGTAGCAATAGGTCTTACCAGTACCCGTTTCCATCTCGATATCAAGATTTAGCTTGGCGACCTTGGTCTTGACTAAGTTCTCCGATAACGGCAGGTTTTGCTGGCGCTGCACCTGTTGGATGTTATCACGCAAGGCAACCTCACTGAGGGTTAGCTCAGCATTTTTAAAACCAGTATCTACCGCAAACAGATCCCCCATGCCGTTTTTGGTATTACCAGGATCAAGGCGATAGCTCTTGGCTGAATCAGAGGCCGGTGGCTGCCCCTGAAAAATATCTACGACCGCCTGCACGGCGGCAGCCTGATAGGGCTGATGTTTGAATTTAAGCTTCATTGCGCGCCTACTCAGATACATTTCACTTCGGTGACGGGCGACACGAGCTTGAAAATCTGCTCGACGTTGATCTTGGCCGCACTGTTCTTGTAGCCCGCGTCGCGGAACACCACGCGCAAAGGCTGATGCTTGGCCAGTTCTTTCACAAAAGCTTCGTCGATGCTGCCACTGGCGTCAAAGCAGGCTGCAAGCACATTGTCATCAACAAAGAACACGTCTTTGCCTTGAATAGACTGTTTGTTGATGGGCAGGGATAAATCGACCCCCCAATCCAGCATCACCTGGAACAGTAGATCTTCAGGCGTGCGATCAGGCTTGATGTTGTCAACGAACAGGTCGAGGTTGGCCTCGTGCAGCGCGTCGGGTGTGTAATAGACGTCGGCCATGTTGGAGGTGTCGATTTTGAAGACACGGAAGCCAACATCGATACTATTAACGTCAGCAATTTCTCTTAGTTCTGTACCGGCACGACAAAGTCGCTCTTTAGTGATTTCAGAAATATGTGCAGTCTTCCCAAGCTTAGTCAGGGTCTTAATGGCGCTCTTGGCACCTTTGGCCTTTGGATTGATTGCTTCTGGAAGTTGAACAAGGATGAAGCGCAAATTTTTTTTCTCGGTTGCCGCAATTTGCATTACAGCGTGCCCTGTTGTTCCAGAACCAGCGAAGAAATCAAGTACGACATCCCCCTCCTCTGTCCCGACATAATTTATCCATCGCGCCAATACTTCACGGTCTTTCGGATTGCTGAATATTTTAGAGCCAAACATTTTTGTTAGCTCGCTACTGGCCTGGAGCCCCCTCTGTCAGGATAGTTGTCACCCCCATCGAAAATACTAATGACAAGATGGGAACAGATCGTGAAACGAATTTCACCAGAACGTAAATCGGCTGCACTGGCTAAATTACTACCGCCTTACAACATGACCGTCACCGCAGTTGCGCAGATGGAAGGGATATCGGAAGCTACCCTTTATTACTGGCGTAACAAGGCGAAAGCAGAGGGAATACCGGTGCCGGGTGCAAACAAAACTACAGACCAATGGTCAGCCGAAGCCCGGCTGGCTGTGATTATCGAAACAGCTACACTCAGCGAAACAGAACTCGCGCAATACTGCCGTAAAAAAGGGCTTTACCTGGAACAGATTAGTCAGTGGAAACAAGGCTTTTTGCAGGTGTCTTCGCCCACTGACAAAGCGGCGCTCAAACAAAGCCAGAAAGAAGTTAAACAACTAAAACGCGAACTGCTTCGTAAGGAAAAGGCGCTGGCGGAGGCGGCAGCGATACTGGTGCTGCGAAAGCAGTTGCGGGATTTTTACGGGGAAACCGACGAGGACGACTGACGCCCGGAACAGAGCGGCAGGCACTTATCGGTTACGTGCGGGACGCGATGGCGTCAGGAGCTCGGCTGTCAATAGCGCTGACGGAAGCGGGATTAAGTGAACGGACGTGGCGACGCTGGCAAACGTCGTGGGAAGACAAGCGTGTCAGCACGGTCAGGCCCTCCCCGGTGAACCAGTTAAGTGAGCAAGAAGAGCAACAGATACTGGCAGTGTGCCATCAGCCAGACTACGCCAGCCTCCCCCCGTCACAAATCGTACCGGCGTTGGCGGATAAGGGGATTTATCTGGCAAGCGAGTCAACCTTTTACCGGGTACTGCGTCGTCATGGAGAGGTGCATCGCCGGGGACGGCAACGGGCAGCGCAGAAAGTCACCCCGGCTACGAGTTGGCAGGCCAGCGGGCCGAATGAGGTGTGGACATGGGACATTACATGGGTTCCGTCAACCGTAAAGGGGCGCTGGTTTTACCTGTATCTGGTGGAAGACCTCTACAGCCGAAAAATCGTGGGATATGAAGTGCATGAAACTGAAAGTGGTGAGCAGGCGGCAGCCCTGATACAACGCACGGTCCTTCGGGAAGGATGCTGGCAAAACCCGCCGGTACTGCATGCGGACAACGGCGCGGCGATGAAGTCACAGACGTTGCAAATGAAGCTACACGAGCTGGCGATAACCCCCTCTCACAGCCGGCCGGGAGTGAGTAACGATAATGCGTATGTGGAGTCGCTGTTCCGGACACTGAAATATGTCCCGCAGTGGCCGTCATCAGGGTTCGGCAAGCTGGAGGAGGCGCGTGAATGGATAGAGGTTTTTGCTCAGTGGTATAACGAAATGCACAGACATAGCGGCATCAGGTATGTGACGCCGGGTCAGCGACATCGTGGAGAAGACGGTGTGTTGCTGAAAAATCGGGATGAGGTGTACAAAAAGGCAAAAGCGGAACGGCCTGAACGCTGGTCTGGCAGAACACGAAACTGGCATCCGGTAGGCAAGGTAATGCTGAATCCAGAACGGGAAAAACAGGCAGCCTAAATCAACCGGGGGTGCCAACTACCTTGACACTTACCGGGAGCGCGCTTCTATAGAAATAACTTCCAGCCACTTGAATTGGGAGGTCTTCCGAATCATCAGTTTCCGACAGGTCATCCGAATCGATATCCTCATCTTCTTCTGCAGATTCAATATCTGTTTCGATTAGGTAGGTTTTCCGAATTGGGGGCTCTGAGTGGTCTTCCCTGAAGACAACTTTCCCTTGATTTATCATTTCCTGCATCTTTTCTGTAGTGCTATATCTCCATCCTCCATCAGGAATGGCACACGCCAACCCTGTCACCGGATGCAGAACCTCATATCTCGGACCGTCTCCACCAGGCCAAGACATATTGTCGTCACGCCATACACCTTTCTCATCAACTTTGTTGTATCGAGAATGCTTTTTCGATGGGTGTGTTTTAGGGAGGGAATCGTAAAATTCACGCAGTGCTGCCTCCACTTTTTGATTATCTTTACCATAAATCTTTCGCAGGCGAAGATATTCATCGTGGATCTCTCTTGCGCCCGGCTTCGCTTCTCGCCACTTTGTTTTTCTCTGTTTCAATAGCTCCTTATTCTTGCAATAAAGAAGAATGTACTCATGGCCGACTGATACAAGTTTTGCGTCATTTTTCCTGCCCTTCTCCCAAATCAAGCTGGCAACAAAATTCGACTCGCCAAAGATTTCAGAGCAAATTGACTTCAGGTTGGAAACTTCTGAGTCATCAATGCTAATCATGATGACACCATCCTCCTTAAGCAGGGTTCTGGCAATCTTCAGGCGTGGATACATAAAACTAAGCCAGTCCGAATGAAAGCGGCCATTGCGCTCAGTATTGACTACTAGCTTGCCTCCGTCGGTGGAGACCTGATTTGAAGATTTCAGGTATTCATCTGAATTTGTCGCAAAATCATCTCGATAAACCAAATCGCTCCCAGTGTTATAGGGTGGATCGATGTAGATAACCTTGACCCGGCCAAGATAGTTCTCTTGCAACAACTTAAGCGCATCGAGGTTGTCGCCTTCTATAAACAGATTCTTTGTGTCATCGAAGTCCACGCTTTCCTCGCGGCAAGGCCGCAGCGTTTTGGCAATCGGTGCGTTGGCCGCCAGCAAGGCCTCACGCTTACCAGGCCAATTCAGGTGATAGCGTTCCTGCGGCCCTTCCACAACCGACTCAGCAAGCTCCTGCCGCAGTTGGTCAAAATCCACCACCAGCTTCACGCTGCCGTCTTCGCTCTTGGCTTCGGTAACACAGCCGGGAAATAGATCGCGAATGTGGGCGATGTTGTCCTGCGTGAGATTGGGTGAATGCATTTTTAGCTTTTCCATGTTCTTTTCCTCTGGACGCCGCACTATTGCGCAGTGTCCTAATTCTTTCTGGGCTGGCTTTATTCGGCGTCAGAATTGTTTTGGTGTTTGAGCTCGGCAAATTTGGCGGCCATTGTTGGGTTGCCGCGGGTGAGCCGCTTGACCGTCAGGTCTTCAGCTTTGTCGTTGGCAAGCCGTAGATTGTTGGCAGACTTGTGCAGGGCTTCTTTGGTCTTTTCAAGATCCTTAATGGCTTCGTCGATGCGTTTGACCGCTTCTTCAAACCCATCTGAAGCCAAACGCCAGTTGCGACCGAATGCGGTCTTGAAGTCATCGAGCTGGGTTTCAAATTGGGTGATGTCGATGTTCTGCGCCTTCACCAGCGCCAACTCGGACTTGTATTGAAGTGACTTCATCGCCGCATTGCGTAGCAGCGTGATGATGGGGATGAAGAACTGCGGCCGGACGACGTACATCTTCGGGTAGCGGTGAAACACGTCAACGATCCCAGCGTTGTAAAGCTCACTGTCGGGCTCCAGCAGGGATACCAGCACGGCGTATTCGCAACCTTTTTCGGTGCGGTCCTTGTCGAGCTCCTTGAAGAAGTCTTCGTTTTTCTTCTTGGTGGCTGTTTCGTCACCTTCGTTCTTCATCTCGAACATGATCGAGACGATCTCGGTGCCTGTATCATCCATGTCCCGGAAGATATAGTCGCCCTTGCTGCCGGTGCGCACGTCGTTGTCTTTTTCGAAGTAGGCCTTTGGGAATGCGGTGGCCCGGAGACGGTTAAACTCAATCTCGCAATGCTGCTCCAGGGTTTCCCCAATCATCTTGGTCGACAGCCGTGCCTTCATGTCCCGCAGACGTACGATCTCACCATCGCGATCCTTGAGCTGTGTTTCGTATTTATCCTTGAGCGCAGTCTCGGCAAGTTGCTTCTCCAGAGCCGCTCGATCTAGTCCGCTTTTGAGTTCGTCACGTTCCTTAGTAACCACGCTGACAGCTTCGGTGAGCGCGAGCTTTTGCGCTACTTCGCCTGCTGCAAGCTTGGCCTGCAGACGCTGAATCTCCGCATCCTTGGTGGCCTCGGCTTGCTGTAGCTCACTTAATCGCTTCGCCTCGGCCAGTTGAGCTTTAGTTTCATTCTCTTGCTTTGCTTTTTCCAGCGCGTTCGCCAGCGCATCGCGATCTTTTTCTACCGCGCTCAGCGCCTCACTGACAGCAAGCTTTTGCGCCACCTCTCCTGCATCCAGCCTAGCCTTTAATGCCTGGATTTCGGCATCCTTTGCAGAAGCAGCCTTCTGCAATTCACTGGTAATCTTGGCTTGAGCCAGCTCGACCGCATTTTGCTTGTCCGTCTCGGCCAGCTCAAGGCGTTCATGTAGCTGCTTCTCAAAGTCAGCATCGCGAACCTGTTTCAGAATGTCTGCGTAACCAGTTTCATCAATCTTGAAAGCCTTGCCGCAATGGGGGCAGATGATTTCATGCATGGTCATTCTCCTTTTGCCTTGGCTAAGATTTGCTGGAGCATCTCTGGCACCGCCCCTGCGGCTTTGAGTGTCGCCGTGCGGTATGCTAGTTGATTCTTCGAGAGACTGATACCTGTGGCAGCCTCGATTTCACTGCAGGCGGTTAGCCACTCAGTCCAGTTGGCTACGAGAAATGATTCCAGATGGTCTTCAAAAATGGCGACTGTGTCGCCGACGACAGCGTCTGGAAAATCCTCTTCAGCAATGCCGAAGTATCTCAATGTTGTCCGGTTTTCTCGGGCGTTTTTTGCAATTTCTTCATCGATCTTGTTTTGCTGTTTTCCTTTGGCTTTTGCTCGTGCCTCACATGCTCTGTCAGCATCGAAAAGCGCATAAACCGGGATGCCGAGCGCGGACAGGATGGCATGGACAAGAGGGATCGACGTCTTGCCTCCAACGGGGACAATGGAAATGCCAGCGGCTTCAAGCGCACCAAAAGATATTTTGTCGCCTATACCGTGGAACACCGATGACTCGGTGGTACCCTCCACCAGAAAAGCGCGATGGGCAAAGAGCGCTACAGCCAGTTGATCTGAAACGATGCCATCTAACTGACGTTCGACAACATCAGCGTTCACTATCTGGAGCAGTCTGGTCTTCACATCATCAACGGAGGCAAAGTGGATAGTCACAGTTGGAGTCTCTCCAGATGATCGTGTCAATCGCCTAACTTGATCAAAATGGCGGGCCTCAAGGAAATAAGGGCTATGTGTCGCATACGTCACCTGGATGCACTTGTCGGGGTCTTCGACAAGTGAGCGGAGCACTTTTGCAAACGCCTGTGCCTGAATCGGGTGCTGAAAGAGTTCTGGCTCCTCGATTGCTAAGCAGATGACTCCGTCGGCTGATGCAGAGCCGGACTGTGCCAAGAGCTGGAGCGCCGAGATCAAAATCGTCCGTTGAAAACCATGCCCCTGTCGTTCTACCGCAGTTTCGGTTGTGCCATCGAGCACGGCTACTTCGAACGTGGTTTTGGGGGCTTTGAGCTCCACATCTGCCGGGGAAACAGTGACTGCCCGACCCGGTGAGTAGGACGCAACGACGGCATTAAGCTGAGTCGTCATAACATCAAGTTGCGCTTTGAATTTCTCGTCGTACACTTTTTGCTGCTGTGTTCGTGATTCCTCGACGATCTTCGCAATCTCTTCATCAGCCGAAGCACGATCAACCGAACGCTCAAGAATACGTCCAATGATGCTCGACTTTCCGTCGATTGATTCTTCACTTGCGCGAAGGTCTGCAGTCACCAACACAAAATCGAAAAGGCCGCTCATCTTGCCGCTGCTGTTGAAACCGAAAAAGTTGGTCTGAAGTGATTCGGGGGCGTCTACAAGTTGTTCTGTATGTGCCGCTTCCCAAGTAGTCATTGCATGTTCAATAGCAGTGCCGGTTGTGGCTGTCGGGAGTTCCAGCTCTGGGCGACTAGCTCTAAGATTGGCATAAAGCTCCCTCTTTGCGGCTACGCTATTTGCAGTTTTGATGGCGTTGAACTCTGGGAATCCCTTTGCGTTTGCAGAAAGCACATCAGTCCCGTCAGGTGAATGGCGCCTCCACGCAGTGAATTTGGTGGCACCCTCTGGAGTGTACTTACCAAGCGCCTCCCGATCCTTTTCGGTGAGATCTGCGAACGTGACTTGCACCTCGATGTCTTCGTCAGTCTCTCCAAAAAAGCAGTCTTTTTCTGTAAGCGAACCGGGCTTGCCGTTGAAGAACCAATCGAGTGCCCGTAGCACTGTCGACTTGCCAGCTCCGTTCGGCCCAATGAATGTCGTGACGGAGTCGAAGGGGATCGTGACGTCTTTGAGTGCACGGAAGTTCTTGATGCGAACGGATTGAATTTTCATTTCAGTTTTATTCCCTTACACCTGTTGTGATCTATCAATGTTTGAGCTCTTCCAGTTCAATTTTCAATATCCGCAGTTTGGCGTTGATCTCTACCTTGCGGTTGAATTGTTTTTCTTTGGCAAGTCTGCTGGCGGCTTTTTCAACCTCACGCTGCTTGGCTGCAATCAGTTCGACACGTGCGACCAAGTCCGCGAGACTTTCTTGTGGGCGCACAGGGGGGGGGATCAGGCGGTGAAGCATATGTTCATACAAACCGCCCAAGTCGAGAGCCAGGGGCATGGCGGCGCGCTCATAGTCACTCGGCAACCAGGCTGTCGCAAAGTAGTCACTCAAGACCCAACGGCTGCCGTCTGACTCATTCGGTCGTTTGTATGCAGCGATCACCTTTGTTCGGCCATCAAAGCTCAGCTCGAAGATGATGGGAAACTGCACCGCACCATCGATGCAACGTAAAACGTCCATATTCAGCTCCAATGTCTTGAGCTGAATTGAGAAAATCTGAAGCTCTGGTACTCCCGGCCTGGCGGGCAGGTTGATCGTTTCCGGAGCCAACTTGTATTGCCAGACGATTTGCTCCACCTGCTCGACGAACAAGTCCTTCAGCCTTGTATTAGCGCCGCTGTGTTCGTAGATCTTATTCTTTGGCAGGGTACGACCAAAGACAGCCTGCTTCGGATAGTTAATGAAGGCGGTATTCGACTCAAATCGCGCAGACTGACTCATCCGGCCTCCTGAATCACGAGGAAGGTAATCAGTTCGAAGTCGTCCAGTCCGACGATAGTATTGACCAACGCGGTGGTCTTTCCGCTACAGAAGAGGCTGTCCAGATCCTTCTCTTCCTTCACCTCGATCATTGAGCGGATGGCCTTGCCAAGCAGGTCCGAATACATATGCATCTTGCGGCCATCGGCCGTTTCCTTATTGAACAAGAGACAGGCATCTGTAATAGGCTGGGCTTGTCCCTTACAGCATGTGCGAACCAGATCCAGCAAACGTTTGACTTCGGTGTGATCGTGAATGACTTCCCCCTCGCGATTAATGTAGACGAGGTAATAAGGGTGCAGGCGGTTGTGTTGACTGACGTTGACGCTTGGATTCCGGTTGCGTAGCGTGAAGATCACACCCGGGCGTAGGCCCATCTCCGGCTTGGCAGGCACTACGGCGTGCATCCCGCTTGGCACGTTGCTCAATTCGCCATTGACCTTCACATAGTTGAGCAAGTCCATTCGGAAGTCATTGAGCCCGAGATCAGTAATCGACACTCCGGTTTTCAGGTCTTCCAGCTCAATCACTTCCTCTTGCAAACGTCGCAATTGCTCTTTGCGATAAGACACATCGTTGGCTTGGGCGCTCAGCACATTGTCATCACCAGTGGCTGTAACATCGGCAATCATCATTCGGCTCTCAACCCGTTCCTTCAGGTTGATGTATTCGTCGAGCGAGATGTCTGGCCAGTAGTTAACCAGTTGGATGCTGCTGTTGGGTGAGCCGATGCGATCCACACGGCCGAAGCGCTGGATGATGCGCACGGGATTCCAGTGGATGTCGTAGTTGATGAGGTAGTCGCAGTCCTGCAGGTTCTGACCTTCAGAGATACAATCGGTGCCGATCAACACATCTATCTCTGCCTCCTCATTTGGCAGCACGATGGCTTTCTCCTTCGAGTGCGGCGAGAAGAGGGTAAGCAGTTCCTGGAAGTCATAGCTCTTCTTGAGCGTGCTCTTCGGTGCCCCTTTGCCGGTGACTTTTGCACTGTGCAAGGTCTGTGTAGCCAGCAATTCCTGAGCCAAATTGGCATACAGATAGTCAGCGGTGTCGGCGAAGGCGGTGAAGATCAGCACCTTCTTGTTGCCGGGATTCAGAGGTGCTGCGATCTTCTCCAGAACCAGTGTCTTGAGATGCTGCAGTTTGGCATCATCGGCAGCCGTGATCTTGTTCATCGACGTCAGCAAAGCATCAATGATTTCCAGATCGACCTTCAGCTCGTGCTCCCAAGAAGGCAAGTCCATATCGGCGAGGCTGATTTTGACCTTGCCTCCGATCTCACTGTCGCCATTGATTGGCAGGTCGTCGTCCGCGTCGAGGTTTTCTAACTGGTCGGTGAGGTCATTGATTCTGCTGTCAATGCCACTGAGGCCGCCAGTCTCATTGAAAGTGCTGATCTTGCCTAGTGTATTCGTGTGGTTCGCACGCAGGGACTTGAGCGTCAAGCGGAAAGACTCAATCGAGCTTTCCAGGCGCTTGAGCAGGTTGGTCGTCATCAATGCCTGCAGGCTCTTTTCTCGGTCGACTTGTTTAAGCTTGCCTTTCCCTGCAACCTGAGTGTCATACATTTCCTCGTACTTCTTGAGCCGACTGGGCAGGATGTAGCTGATCGGCGCGTAAACAGCGAGCTTGAGTAACGACAGCTGCTCGAAAATTTCGTTGAAGCTCATCACATCCGTTCGCTGCGTGAGCGGGCTATGGAACGACAAGGGTTTGCGGCGCTCAGGGAATTGGCCGATTTCCTTGGTATCATAGAAGGTCTGAATATGCTTGCGCGAACGTGCGATGGTGACGCTGTCGAGCAATTCGAAGAAGTCGAAATCCAACGAATCCAGGATGGCCCGCGCTGTGCGCTCTTCCGATGGAAGCTTTGCCCACGCATTGAAGCTGGCCTGTGCACTACGGAAAATGTCCTCTACCGTCTTGCCGGTGCGCAGCTTCTTGCTGAGGTTTTCGGAGTCGCCTTCGTAGGCCAGTGCCAGTTGGTTGCGCAGGTCGTTGAAGCGGTTGTTCACCGGGGTGGCCGAAAGCATCAATACCTTGGTTTTCACTCCCTCCTTGATAACCTTGTTCATCAGCTTCTGGTAGCGGGTTTCCTTGTCCTTATAGGCGTCATTGTTGCGGAAGTTGTGCGACTCGTCGATGACGACAAGGTCGTAGTTGCCCCAGTTGATACGATTCAGCGGTGTGCCGAACGACTCACCGCTCGTACGGCTGAGGTCGGTATGACAAAGCACGTCGTAGTTGAACCGGTCGCGAGCAAATATGTTGGTCTTGAGGTTGCGGCTGTAGTTCAGCCAGTTGTCCGCCAGCTTCTTAGGGCATAAAACCAAAACTGACTTGTTGCGCAGTTCGTAATACTTTACCACGGCCAGCGCGGTAAAAGTCTTTCCCAAACCCACGCTGTCGGCCAAGATGCAGCCGCTGTAGCTTTCAAGTTTGTTGATGATCCCGGTAGCAGCATCTTTCTGGTAATTGAAGAGTTTGTTCCAGATGAGCGTGTCTTGATAGCCCGTGCGGTCGTTCGGCAGGACATCCTCGTTGATGTCGTCCAGAAACTCATTGAAGATATTGTAGAGCATCAGGAAGTAGATGCTCTCTGGCGAGTTTTCCTGGTAGACGGATGCAATTTGATCGCAGATCTGCGCCGTTACATCCTCCAGCTTCTCGGGGTCCTGCCAGATCTGGTTAAACAGACTGAGGTAGGTCGCCGTAAATGTCGGTTCGTCCATCTTGTTGACAAAGTTGGAGACAGCGTTGCCCTGCTGATAGCCGAGATCGACGGCGGTAAAGCCGTGCAGTGGCATGTAGGCAGTATCTGCGGCAGCAGCCTGAATGCAAGTAAACTGCTGCATCGGTGCCTTGCTGCGATTGGACTTGAATGTTGCCTTGCGCCGCATCCAGTCCGCGCACTCTTTTGCAATTGCGCGCTGGGTCAGTTTGTTACGCAACTGAATTTCGAACTCACTCCCGTACAAGCTCCGTTCGCGGTCAGCCTTCGGTATGTGGAATTCTCTGCGTTCCTTGCGAATCTTGTCGGTAACCTCGTTAGCGGTAAACGTCGGCGAGGTAAAGATGAATTGCAGCTCGTCGATTTTTTCCAGCTCTGCTTTGAGCGCTTCGAACGCGTACATCGAAAAGCAGGAAGCGGCGATCTTCAGGCGAGCACCAGGTTTGAGCGTCTGCTTTAGGTCGTCTCCGAGCAGGCGGTTGATATTGTCGATCAGTTCCATTAATAGTCAGCCTTCTTAGTGGCGCTATAGCCTGGTGCCAGTAAGGCATTTTTTACGCCGTAAATTGCGAGATGATCTTTGAGCCATAACCGGTACTCCGGTCCACGAAGGCAATGATCGGGTGAGCAGTCTACCCGCCAGCGCTGCAACATATAGCCCACCACCGCAGCGCGAACGCGCATTCTGATCGAACCATCTGTCATCCCGTAGTCCATCTTGATAATATCGGGCCGCTCAACGCTCGGGTGCGGCACTAAATCTAGCTCGACGATGCGCGTCCACTGGATGTCGTTATCCTGCCGTTCGTTGTCCTGTGGCTCCTCGTCGAGCAATGTTGGTACTTCGATGCGGGTGACGACGAAATCCCGAAACTCTCTACTCTTGCGATCAAAGGCCCGGACGTGCCAGCGCAGGCCGGTATCAACCAAGGCAAAGGGCACAATTACCCGCTCGGACTCGCCGCCGCTCATCGAGTGGTAGCGGATGGCGACAGGTCGCTTGGCGTGGATGGCTCGGCAAATCGCTGCTAACACATCCATCTTGGGGATGCACAGGGCTGCGGGGGATTCACATGGTAGCAGCGCCTGCATTGAGCCGTTCACGCCATCGCCAAAGCCGAAAGCTAGCGCAGACAGAACACGCTGCGATACGTGTTTGAACAACGGGGAAAACGCCTGCCCGATGCGATAGATCTTGTTGCTACCATCGAAGGTGATGTTATGCGGCACGATTTCCCGGTACAAAGCCAAATCGCGTGTCGCCCCTGCTGGAGCCACGCCGAAGCGCTCAATCAGATCTGGGCGACCGATCTCACCGAAGAAGTAGAGCCGAAAATCGATGTAGGCCAGCCGCTCTCGCTGGGCCACACTCAAGTCCTCAAGCCGCTTAGAAGGGGAGCTAGGCATAAATCATCACTATAGGGAAAAAATGATATTTAAGGAAGGTGCGAACAAGTTCCTGATATGAGATCATCATATTCATCCGGAGCGCATCCCAGAGGGACATCATGAGCCATCAACTCACCTTCGCCGATAGTGAATTCAGCACTAAGCGCCGTCAGACCCGAAAAGAGATTTTCCTCTCCCGCATGGAGCAGATTCTGCCATGGCAGAATATGACCGCTGTCATCGAGCCGTTTTATCCCAAGGCGGGCAATGGCCGACGGCCCTATCCGCTGGAAACCATGCTACGCATTCACTGCATGCAGCATTGGTACAACCTGAGCGATGGCGCGATGGAAGATGCTCTGTACGAAATCGCCTCCATGCGCCTGTTTGCCCGATTATCCCTGGATAGCGCCCTGCCGGATCGCACCACCATCATGAATTTCCGCCACCTGCTCGAGCAGCATCAACTGGCCCGTCAATTGTTCAAGACCATCAATCGCTGGCTGGCCGAAGCAGGCGTCATGATGACCCAAGGCACTTTGGTGGATGCCACCATCATTGAGGCACCCAGCTCTACCAAGAACAAAGAGCAGCAACGCGATCCGGAGATGCATCAGACCAAGAAAGGCAATCAGTGGCACTTTGGCATGAAGGCCCACATTGGTGTCGATGCCAAGAGTGGCCTGACCCACAGCCTGGTCACCACCGCGGCCAACGAGCATGACCTCAATCAGCTGGGTAATCTGCTTCATGGAGAGGAGCAATTTGTCTCAGCCGATGCCGGCTACCAAGGGGCGCCACAGCGCGAGGAGCTGGCCGAGGTGGATGTGGACTGGCTGATCGCCGAGCGCCCCGGCAAGGTAAGAACCTTGAAACAGCATCCACGCAAGAACAAAACGGCCATCAACATCGAATACATGAAAGCCAGCATCCGGGCCAGGGTGGAGCACCCGTTTCGCATCATCAAGCGACAGTTCGGCTTCGTGAAAGCCAGATACAAGGGGCTGCTGAAAAACGATAACCAACTGGCGATGTTATTCACCCTGGCCAACCTGTTTCGGGTGGACCAAATGATACGTCAGTGGGAGAGATCTCAGTAAAAACCGGAAATAACGCCAGAAATGGTGGAAAAAATAGCCTAAATAGGCTGATTCGATGTATTTGCGGGAAAAAAATCGGCCCAGATCCGCGAAATTTTAATCAGCGAGTCAGCTTGGGAAGAAATGACCTGCTTATTCGCACCTTCCTTAATACGGTAATCCATAAAGTGCCATGATTATAATCAAATTGATGACAATCAGCATTAATACTTATGTAACAGCAAGAATTTATGTCTTGAATGTAGGCAGTCATCGTATGGGTTGATGTTTCTATACCGTTAAATTGATGCCATCCAACTATAAAACCTTGCTGCCCAAGGCCCTATAGCCCCCTCAGGCAATTTGCCCTTATCCACTATTTTGGTATTGGGATGAGGGATACCAGAATAACCTAACGACTCAGGGACCGGGATCACAGGCGGCTGTGGCTCGTCGCTTACCTTAATTCAAATTATTTTCAGATAGATATCATTCTTCTGAACATACCCGATTAACGGCAGAATCTCACGATTCTGCCGTTTTTGTATTATTTTTCAGAGGAGTAGTAATGAACAATTCTGAAGGTTTGAAGTCGTTTCACCAATCGCTTTCTGGTCTGCCACAGTGGGCATCAGAGCGGATTCTGCAGCAAATAAACCAGTTAACCGACTACGAGCCAGTGATCGGCATTCTGGGTAAAACCGGCGCGGGAAAGAGTAGCCTTTGCAATGCCTTGTTTGTCGGCGAAGTATCGCCGGTCAGCGATGTGGCGGCCTGCACCCGTGAACCTTTACGCTTTCGTCTGCTGGTTGGCGACCGCCATATGACGCTGGTGGACCTGCCCGGTGTGGGCGAAAGTGGCGCTCGCGATAACGAATATGCTGCGCTGTATCGCGAACAGCTTCCCCGGCTTGACCTGGTGCTGTGGCTGATTAAGGCCGATGACCGGGCGCTGGCAGTGGATGAACACTTTTATCATCAAGTGATTGGGGAGGCATACCGGCATAAGGTGCTGTTTGTTATCAGCCAGTCGGATAAGGTCGAGCCCACCAGCGGTGGGGGGCCATTGTCCAAAGAGCAGAAGCAGAATATCAGCCGTAAAATCTGTCTGCTGCATGAGCTGTTCCAGCCCGTACATCCAGTGTGTGCCGTGTCGGTCCGTCTTCAGTGGGGACTGCGGGTGATGGCCGAGCGAATGATTAAGTGCCTGCCACGTGAGGCCACCAGCCCGGTGGTGTCGCAACTCCAGCCTTCCTTTCGCACGACGGTAGTCCGGGAACAGGCGCGTAGCGATTTTGGTGAAACCGTCGGTGCTGTACTCGATAGCATCAGTGCCTTTCCCCTGATACCCGCCCCGGTGCGGGCCGTCATTCAGGCCGTGCGCACCACCGTGGTGTCAGTGGCCCGTGCCGTCTGGGATTTCTTCTTCTGAGTATTTAACCCATCCCTGTTATTTCCCTAACCCTGTCGCCGATGCGACGGGGATTTCTTTTATTTGTTTTCCCATTATGAGGAGTCTGCTTATGACCCGTCTGGCTTCGCGCTTTGGCGCAGCAAACCTTATCCGTCGCGACCGCCCGTTAACCCGTGAGGAGCTGTTTCGCGTGGTGCCCAGTGTGTTCAGCGAGGACAAACATGAATCCCGCAGTGAGCGTTATACCTATATACCTACCATCTCCCTGCTCGACAGCTTACAGCGAGAAGGCTTCCAGCCATTCTTTGCCTGTCAGACCCGGGTACGTGACCCGGGTCGTCGTGAACATACGAAACACATGCTGCGCCTTCGTCGGGAGGGGCAGATTACCGGTAAGCAGGTGCCGGAAATCATTTTGCTGAATTCACATGATGGCACCAGTTCGTACCAGATGTTGCCGGGACTATTTCGCGCAGTTTGTCAGAACGGGCTCGTCTGTGGTGAGTCGTTTGGCGAGGTGCGGGTGCCGCACAAGGGGGACGTGGTGAGTCAGGTAATTGAAGGCGCGTATGAGGTACTGGGCATTTTTGACCGTGTGGAAGAGAAGCGTGATGCGATGCAGTCGCTGATGCTGTCGCCCCCTGCACAACAGGCGCTGGCACAGGCTGCACTGACGTACCGTTTCGGGGAAGACCACCAGCCGGTTGCACCGTCACAGGTGCTTTCTCCGCGCCGCTGGCAGGATGAAAGTAACGACTTGTGGACCACGTATCAGCGTATTCAGGAGAACCTGATTAAAGGCGGGCTCAGTGGCCGGAGTGCGAAAGGCGGACGAACGCATACCCGTGCGGTGCACGGCATTGACGGTGATGTGAAGCTTAACCGGGCACTGTGGGTGATGGCGGAAGCCATGCTCAGTGGTTTCCGGCCTGCGTGAGTTCACATTTTACCTCTGGCATGGTTATGAAAATGTGAATAAATGACACACCCTGTCATTTCGGGTGCACAGAACTTGCCGGTTAAATCATCCGAAATCCGCGCAGGCTTGATAATCACAGGCTTCATGTACTTCCCAAAATAGTTCCCGCCGTGGACATATCCTGTCAACGCCCTCCTTTAGAATCTTATTTCTTTCAGTCAGTTAACAATACGGAGGAACCACCATGCCACTGACAGAGCGCCGCTACGACAGGCTGGCGGTCAGACTGTCGCTGATTATCAGCCGTCTTGTGGCGGGTGAAACGTTAGAGATGCAAAAACTGGCGACCGAGTTTGATGTGTCGGTCCGTACCCTGTACCGGGATTTTCGCGAACGACTGATGTACCTGGACCTCGAATGTCATCAGGGATGCTATCGCCTGCGGACCGGTGCAGGTCCGCAGGGTGAACTGGATGTGCTGACTTTTGCATACCGGGCCGGGCTGGCCGATATCTTTCCGGGGCTGGACCGGCGTCTGGCGGGCGCACTGCTGGCATCGGATGGAACCCCTTGCCTGGTGTGGCAGTCACCACAGCCGATAACGACCACCAGCCCGCTGGTATTTTATCGACTGGTCAGCGCCATCACCGGCAGCCAGCGTGTATTGCTGCTCGCGGACGGTGAACGTTGTGACGGACTGGCCCCGTACCGTCTGATATTTCTCGACGGCTGCTGGTACCTCACCGGTGAACTTAACGGGCATATAACCGTGCATCCTCTGGCGACCATCCATGCAGTGACAATCCTGAACACCACTTTTACCCCTCGAAAACGACTCAGCCTGTTAACCACTCAGGCAGGCTTTATCCGGGCACTTCCTCACTTCAGCTGTATCCGTGAAGTTTTGTCACAGGCTGCCGATAACGGGGGATCGGGATGAGCTTTGGTTTAATGACCTCTGTTAACAAGGAAAAACAATGATATGGTATTACGAGATAAATGGCGTACGTCACGACAATGTGACCGAAGACGACATCACCGGCCTGATTGTTCACGGTGAACTGACTGCCGCCACTCTGGTTTGGCGACAGGGAATGACGGAGTGGCAACCGGTCTCCGCCACCCCACTAGCTTCGGTGCTACTTCAGAGCGCCATACGCGAGCATACGCCCACAGCCCCTGACGCATCAGGGGTTTTATAAGGAGTCTTATAATGAAAAGAAAATCTTTCTCTGCAAATGTGAAATGGAGTTGGTTGGCATTGTCTGTGGCACTGATGGCCCCGACTGTAGTCCAGGCAACCGCAAAAACGGCGGTAGAAGCCAAGAACTGTCAGTCAGAAAACAATACCTGCCCATATCCTTTCGACCTGTACAAAACCGACCCAGCGTACAAAAAGTCGTTTGATGAGACCATGAATCAGAATGGTTTACCGGCGATGCTCGACGAGATGAATGGTCCAGCGGGTCCGATGGAACCAGTAAAAATTGACGGTAAAGTCTACCTGAAAGGTTTTATGTGTGAAGACGGTAACTGTGGTAACCACAATCTGACATTCTTGTACCAGCCTGACCTCAATAACTTCGTGGGCTTCTACAGCAACGGTAAAGATGGGCAGTGGGTTAACACCCCAAGTGATGGTGAGTTGAAAGTTTTACGTGCATTAGTCAATGGGACTGCGGAACCAACACACACGCCAACCGCCACTACCACGTCCAATGATGCACCACCAGCGAATACCATCTGGGAATTTACCGGGGGTAACGGTGACACTCTGTGGAACATGTGCGGCGGTAAACATAACAGTTGTGTGATTGTTGGTAATACCAAACACGTGGCCGCCGTGTTAAATCACAAATCTGCAAGTGGGTGTTCATTAGGTGATTTTTACATCATTGACAAGGATGACCGTTCCTGGCAACAGCGAGATACTGGAACCTGTAGTCCAAATGCCTGGGTGCGCAAAGGCTCCATTAAAGGTGGTCAATATCTGTCTGTTGACATCGGCGTCGGTGATGAAACTGTTATCCAGTACCCTATCGGTTACTGGTCAGACATGAAAGAGTTTTCCGGCCCGAACCGACCATCCTGGGAAAAAGCAAAACAAGCTGCTAAGCAGTAGTGTTATCGTTACGACACGAAACATACCCTATTTTTCCTTCCTCTCTTTCAGTCCCCTGTCGCTTTTGCGACAGGGGATTTTGCTTTTAAGGTACACCGAATGTCTGAACCTAAATGGTTACCACCGGGACCTTTCATCCGACAGCAGGCCGAAGCGATTACCCGCCGATATCACAACATCGCCATTGAAGACGACCAGGACAGTCACTTCCGTCTGGTGGTTCGCGACCCCGAAGGCCGGATGGTCTGGCGGGCGTGGAACTTTGAACCGGATGCCGGTACGGCCCTCAACCGGTATATCGGGCAGGATGGCATTTGCAGAGCATTATCCACCGACTGACTGCAGTCATTTTTCAGACCCTGATTACCCCACCTCATACGCCAGCCATCGCCGCTGGCGTTTTTTATTGACGGAGAAACCCTATGACAACACAGACACAGCACGAGTTTGTTCCCGCTAACGAACCGCAGTTCACCCTCAGTGCCACGCTGGTACCCGACGAACAGCGTATCAACTTCTGGCCACTGCACTTTGGCGCTATCCCGCAGTGGATAACGCTGGAACCCCGTATTTTCGCCTGGATGGATCGCTTCTGTTCGACCTACAGCGGTGGTATCTGGTCCTTTTACACCCTCAGCAATGGCGGGGCGTTTATGGCTCCCGAGTCTGACAATGATGAGATATGGCGTCTGTTTAATTGCCTGAACGGCAACGATGCCCAAATGAGTGCAGAAGCCGCAGGTATTGCTGTCTGCCTGATTGCGTACAGCCATCACGCCTGTCGCACCCAATGCGATGCCATGACTGAACACTATTACCGCCTGCGGGACTACGCCCTGCAGCATCCAGAGGCCCACGCCATTCTGCGCATTATCGACTGACCGAAGGAGCAACAGATGAAACAGCTTTCCTTTTTACCCGGCGAGATGACGCCACAGGACCGGCGTCTCATTCAGCGGGCGCTCAGGGCTCTGGACCGCCACCTGCATGAGCCCGGCGTGGCCTTCACCTCTACCCACGCCGTACGTGAATGGCTGCGACTGCATATGGCCGCGCTTGAGCGGGAAGAGTTCCGTGTGTTGTATCTGGACAACCAGAATCAGTTGATTGCCCATGAGACGCTCTTCACAGGCACGATTAACCGTACCGAGGTGCATCCCCGGGAAGTGGTAAAACGTGCCCTATACTTCAACGCGGCGGCGGTGATACTCGCGCACAACCATCCCTCTGGTGAGACAACACCCAGCCAGGCTGACAAAACCCTCACGCAGCGACTGGTGCAGGTGCTTCAGCTGGTGGATATCCGCGTCCCTGACCACTTGATTGTCGGCGGCAGGCAAATCTATTCGTTCGCAGAACACGGTCTGCTGTGAGGTATGACATGAAAATTATCAGTAAACGCCGGGCAATGACGATATACCGCCAGCATCCTGAGTCCCGAATCTTTCGCTACTGCACCGGAAAATATCAGTGGCACGGTAGCGTCTGCCATTACACCGGCAGGGACGTTCCGGATATCACAGGAGTCCTGGCTGTGTACGCCGAACGCCGCCAGGACCGCAACGGGCCTTATGCCTGCCTGATGAGCATCACCCTAAACTGACAATAGTGGAGAACTGTAATGAGCAACATCACTTGGGGCTTGCAGCGCGATATCACGCCGCGCCTGGGAACACGTCTGGTGCAGGAGGGCAACCGGCTGCACTACCTAGCTGACCGGGCCAGTATCACCGGTAAGTTCAGTGACGCCGAATGCCAGAAGCTGGATGAAACATTCCCGCACTTTATCCGCCAGATGGAATCGATGCTGACCACCGGTGAACTCAGCCCCCATCATGCCCACTGCGTCACCCTGTATCACAACGGTTTTACCTGCGAAGCCGACACCCTTGGCAGTTGCGGCTACATATACATCGCCATTTACCTCACTCAGCGTTAATTACCTTCACGAGAGCAAATATGAAAACTTTACCTGCAACAACTCAGCGGGCGGTGAAGCACTGCCTGTCACCCGTGGCTGTCTGGCAAATGTTACTGACACGTTTGCTGGAACAGCACTATGGCCTGACACTGAATGACACGCCATTCAGTGATGAAACTGTGATTAAGGAACATATCGATGCCGGTATCTCTTTAGCCGATGCCGTTAATTTTCTGGTGGAAAAATACGAACTGGTTCGCATCGATCGTAAGGGGTTTAGCTGGCAAGAACAGTCGCCTTTTATTACTGCTGTAGACATTCTAAAAGCCAGACGGGCTATGAGGGAAATGAGAACTTAAGTAGTGTCAGTTTTCTTTCCGCAACCCACCTCTTTACTGAGCAAAAAGGGGTGAAAAAATTTTTAGGCACCTATATAGGCACCAAAGAAAAGTTGAATTAGAAGTTAGCTAATTTATTTCAATTAATTACAGCACCAATTCAGACTCCGCCAGCCCACCAAAATTCTCCATCGGTGATTACCAGAGTCATCCGATGAAGTCCTAAGAGCCCGCACGGCGCAAGCCCTGCGGGCTTTTTTGTGTCTGTCGCTTCCAGGAATAACCCGCCAGAAGCCCATAAAATCGGTACCCGCAATGCAGCGGTCTACCGAACGTGCACCCATGATAAAAGGGAGCCAGACCAAGCGCGCATCACCGCCTTTTCACCAGCAATGCGCTCCTGTGCGCGTCAGTCACCTGCCCATCGCGCACAGCCTGCATTTGCTTAATAACTCCAGCGCCGCCTGCAGCATGGTCATCAGGCGTTACGACCCGCCATCACGCCGCCATCGATATCCCAGATAGCACCGGTGACCCACTCAGTCTTATCAGAGAGCAGGAAGGCAATAGTTTCAGCAATATCCTCCGGCGTTCCCACGCGGCCAATCGGGTGGAAGCTGTCGAAGCTATTCATCACATTCTTCACGTCAGCTTTCGCAATAAAACCTTCATAAATTGGCGTGTGAACAACCGCCGGAGAGACGGCATTGACGCGGATGCCTTTCCCTCCCAGCTCAATGGCCAGGTTTTTAGTCAACGCATGCAGGCCCGCTTTCGCCATAGAGTAGGCTGAAGACGGGGTAGCACCGATAGCCTGCTGCGCCCACATAGAGCCGATGTTAACGATGGAGCCTTTCAAACCGCCGTCAACCATATTACGCACCACATCGCGGGTGATGAAGAAGGTCGCGCGGTTGATACTCATATACTTATCGTAATCAGACATGTCATGTTCGGTGAACGCTTTCGGAAAGAACACGCCAGCCGCGTTGACCAACAAATTGATATCTTTATGTTCAGCGTTAATGGTCTTCATCACTTGCTGCATTCCGTCTTCTTTCATCAGGTCTGCAACGATGATGGAAACCTGCCCATCAGCGGCCAGCGCCCGGCGAGCCTGCTCGGCTTTATCCTGACGATGGCCGATCAGTACCACGCTGCCACCATTTTTCAGGATCAGCCTCGCCGTTTCGAACCCCATACCACTCGTCCCGCCAACCACTAACAGTTTTTTACCGGCAAAAGATGCGTTCATCGCTAACCTCGTTCAAATCATCTGGTTGTCATTGATGAAGAGCGCTGCTTTTCATCGTGTGGCAGCAGAATGTCACCCAGAGCGGTGATTGACGACTGAGAAGAAATAACGGCACAGAAAAGAAAATCTTTCTTGGCGGCGTATACTGAAGAAAATAATCAATCAGGACAGAGGTCATGCGATCGCTTAACCGACTGAAATGGCTGCACGCCTTTGAAGCCACCGCTCGGCACGGCAGCTTTACCGGCGCAGCACAGGAACTGGGCGTCACATCTGCGGCCGTAGGCCAGCTTGTTCGCTCGCTGGAAGACTGGGTTGGGCATCCGCTGCTTCACCGTACCCGTTCAGGTAAGGAGCGTCTGACGCTGGTGGATGAAGCGCAGGACGCCTTACAGGACATTACCCAAGGGCTTGATAAGCTGGAGTCCGGATTAAATAAACTACGTGGGCGGCGGGCTCGTTCTGTTGTTGTCGTAACCGCCTCACAGGTGCTGATGATGAACTGGCTGATGGAACGGCTGAATCGCTTTTCTGAAACCCATGAAAGCATTGACCTACGGCTCAACGTCACCGAAAAGCTCATGGACGTGTCACACGGCGAAGCCGATATAGGCATTCGCTGCGGTCAGGGAGACTGGCCGGGCGTGAATAAAACCTGGCTAATGGACGAAGAAGCGGTGCTGGTCTGCAGCCCGCGCCTGGTACCCGCGGAGAAAACCACCTGCGGTGAATGGCTCGCCGCGCAGAAACTGATCCATGATGACACGCCGCACCCCGGCGCGCATTTTCCCTCATGGGATGATGTCCTCAGCGCGGTCGGCGCGCCCGCGGCCCATGAAAACGGCTTGCACATCAATTCCACAGCCGCCGTCGTTTTGTCGGCCCTGAGCGGACGTGGAGTGGCAATTGTACGATACGCGCTGGTGAAGCAGCTTATCGCAACCGAACAACTGGTCCTGCTGCACCCCAGGCATCGCTGGCCGCTCACATGGTCCTATTATCTGGTGACCCCGCAACATCACACCATGCGGCATGAAGTAAAAATATTCCATGACTGGCTGGTCCAGGACGTGATCGCCGAAAAGGCTTAATCCCCTACTCAACCATTGTGCCGTGTACCCAGACGGCACAATACGCTACCGACCGCGAAGAGAATAAAGGCCTGAAATTTAAATTCGGGAGAAGACTTTTGAGCAGCAGCCATTAATATCACCATCACTGCTGGCTGGATTTATTTTTATAAAAATTACAAAGATAAAAAATCTGCCATAACGGCAGATTCTTTTAATATATAATTAGAGATTTGCAACGTTATGATAAACTTTCTGAACATCATCGTCATCTTCAAGGGCATTAACCAGCCCTTCAAAGACTTCTAAATCTTCTGGCGAAAGTTCAATTTCTGATTGCGCGATCAGTTCTAATTCTGTTGATGTGAACTCAGTAATCCCGGCTGCTTTAAGCGCTGCAATGCCTTTATGAAGATCAGTTGCTTCGGTATAAATAACGATATTCCCTTCTTCTTCGGTTACATCGCGAACATCAACTTCAGCTTCCAGCAAAATTTCAAAAATACGGTCAGGATCGGTTCCTTTAAATACGATCACGCCAGTATTGTCAAACATATAGCTGACAGAACCCGTCGCACCAATATTTCCGCCTTTTTTATTGAAAATGTTGCGAACATTAGCAATGGTACGGTTTACATTGGAAGTCAGCGTTTCAGCGATAACCATGGAACCATTCGGCCCAAAGCCTTCATAACGCCCTTGTACGAACGTTTCGTCGCTGCCACCTTTAGCTTTATCAATGGCTTTATCGATAACGTGCTTTGGAACCTGCGCTTGCTTCGCACGTTCAATAACGAATTTTAAAGCTGAGTTTGATTCCGGGTCCGGCTCACCTTGTTTCGCAGCAGCATAGATTTCCACACCGAACTTTGCATATACGTTAGATGTTGCACCGTCTTTGGCGGTTTTTTTAGCAACAATGTTGGCCCATTTACGTCCCACTGGAATAGTCTCCTCGAAAATTTATTCACATTACATACCGGTTAATAACCCGCATGTTTTTCCGCCGCATTATATCATGACAGTTAAATACTCGTCTATGAAAATGAAAACACCTCGATTTTACGAGGTGTTACTTTAAATTCAACAATAGTTAACATTATGGATAAACCCTTTCAAATTCACCTTCCTATTCCTCTTTCATTATTCATAATTGGACCATCGTAATAATATTTAAAACCACAGCAATAACATTGGGAACTCTGGTATTAAAGCTGTTTATATCTTAGCGCCTCAACAATGACATTGAACGCCGCCGACGATTTCAAGCGACTGGTATAATATAAATAATATTCCGGATAGGTAATGGTGAAACGTTCAAGTACCGAGAGCAGTTTGCCAGAGGTAATATCATGTTGCACTAATGCCTGCGGAACATATGCAAATCCATAGCCGTCAAGGCAGGCTTGATGAACTTGATTAATGCCGTTAACAATAATCTGCCCCTGCACGCGTAACTTTTGCTCCTGCCCATTAATCAAAAACGTCCATGACAAATTCTGCCCATGCGTAGGCAACTGCAAATTAATACAGGGTAATGCCAGTAGCTGTTCCGGGTTTTCTGGTAAACCTTGCGCGGGCAGATGATCGCGCGACACCACGACCGCCATACGATGCTCGGCGCTAATCGGTATCGCAACCATATCCTGGGCGATCAGCCCTCCTCGGCGTACGCCAGCATCGAAACGCTCTTTGGCAATATCCACCAGGCCGTAATCCGTGATGAGCTCAAGGTGAATATCGGGATAGTTTCTCAGCACCGGCGCCAGTTTCGGCCACAATACCTGCTGGATAGCATATTCATCGGCGGAAATGCGCACCCTGCCCGCAGGCTTATCCCGCCATTCAGCCAGCTGATCCAACCCCTCGGCAATCTCTTCAATGGCTGGGCCAATCCGCTGCGCCAGACGTTCGCCCGCTTCGGTTAGCGTCAGGCTTCGGGTGGTGCGATTGAGCAATTTAAGCTGCAAACGGGCTTCCAGATTACTGATGGTCTGGCTCACCGCCGACTGCGACGTCCCGGCTTTTGCTGCGGCGCGCGTGAAACTGCCTTCCCGAACCACCGTCAGGAATATGAGGAGATCGTTGAGGTTCTCTTTGATCATATTAATAAGCCACGCTAATAACTGACATCACATTATTCCGTCTAATCAAAAGCAGTGTCCAGCCCTATCATCACTTCATCGTCACCGCACACGTCGCCCACGCTTTCGAAAACAGCGGAATGAATGACGATGGTCCGTTCGCCAAGGCGTCGTGTATTACCGCGGATAAACTGGCGAATGACGCAGGTAGCTGTTTGAAAGCAACAGTACGTTAGGCACCGCAACCCGTTTCAGGAGTTCATACAATGACGAACCAACAATCCGTTTCCTTTAGGCACAACAGCTGGCAGGTTGCAGCGACTCTCCGCTTCCCGGAGGGATTTACCCCGCATCAAAAATACCCGGCCATTGTCTGCGCTCACCCCATCAGTAGCTGCAAAGAACAGACATCGGGCGCAATCTATGGGCAAAAGCTGGCTGAGGCGGGATTTATCACTCTGGCTTTTGATGCGTCGACGCAGGGCGAAAGCGGGGGCGAGCCGCGTTTCAGCGAAAACCCGGCCACTCGGGTGGAAGATTTTCGCTGCGCCATCGACTATCTCGTGACCTTACCCTATGTCGATGAAGATCGCATTGGCGTATTAGGCGTCTGCGGCGGCGGCGGGTATGCCGTGAATGCCGCGACCACTGACCACCGTTTCCGTGCAGTGGCAACCGTGGTTGCTGCCAACTATGGACGCATCTTGCGTGAGGGAGACGCGAGCCCTGATGCCGCACTCAAGACGATTGAGGCGCTGGGTAAACAACGCACCGCGGAAGCCCGTGGAAGCGACCCTCTGGTGGTGGGCTACATTCCTGCCGATATGGCTGAGCTGGCCGAATCAGGCATTACCGATATCGACATCGCTGAAGCGGTGGATTATTACACCACCCCACGAGGACGTCAGACCGGCTCACCTAACAAACTGCGCTTTACCAGTATCGCCCCTGCGTTAAATTGGGATGCATTTGCCTTTACGGAAAAATTACTGACGCAGCCGCTGCATATTGTTATTGGCGATGTTCCCGGCGGTTTTGGCTCATACCGCGACGGCTATGAGCTGTATCAGCGCGCCCGCTCCACGGAAAAAACGCTTCAGGTTGTACACGGTGCCTCTCACTACGATCTGTACGATCGCCCGGAAGCCACGTCGCAAGCGCTGGCGCAGCTTATTCCCTTTTACCATCGGTATTTAGGTTCACCGGCAGGGCAGCCATCCTGATATTCCTGACGCACCAGCTCCGTGCCGGGATGGGCCTGGTGCGTTGAGTCAACGGCCGCCAATGTGGCACGCTGTCTCGCTACCAGCTCCCTCCCCGCCAGAGGTAGAGCGCCGCCGCTACCGCCGCGAGGTTTAAAACCACGCTGCCAAAAAACCAGCGTCTGAACGGCTGTTTCTGCGTTTTGTGGCGGAACGCCTGCTGCGCAAGCCAGGCGGCAGGCCACCCGCCTGCCAGCCCAAACGCCAGCAGCGTTTTTTCCGGTACGCGTTGCCAGCTTTTGCGGGAGGCAAGCTTATCCGCACCGTAAATCAGAAAGGTCAGGATGTTGATCAGTAGCAGCCACGCCAAAACGGGATAAACGAACCCAAAGCTGGCTATCAACGCCAGCACCAACAACCCCCAGCAAATTTTATTTATCATCACCCGCTAATCACCCAGAACCATGACGTCTCTACTCCCCTGAAAATGCAAACCGGAACAGTTTACCTGACGGGTCGCTACAGCGTTACTCGGCCGCCGGCTTTCCCGGCAAAAAGCCGAAAAAATTAGGCGCATAATTATTAACAGTGACAGGTAATTAACTGGAAAAACAGTCTGTTACCACCTGCATAAATTGACCAAAATCAAAGATGCATTTCGTTTGAATGTTCAATGCTGGACGCAACAGACCTTCATATGTAAGTCTATTTGATACTAATTATCATTATCATACTCATATACATTTACAGGTTTAATGATGCTACACACCGTCTCACGGGGGTCATTCGCACTCTCGGCCCTAGCGATATGTATTTCCACCACCGTGGGCACGACCACGGCAAACGCAGCACAAAACGCAGCGCCTAAAGAAGAAACGCTTGTGGTGACGGCGAATCGTGCGCAGAGCAGCCTCTGGGAAAGCCCGGCAACCATTCAGGTGATTGACCAGCAAACGCTGAAAAATGCCACCAGCACCTCCATTGCTGACGATCTGCAAGATATCCCCGGCGTTGAAGTCACCGATAACTCGCTGGCCGGCCGTAAGCAGATTCGCATTCGTGGCGAAGCCTCTTCTCGCGTATTGATCCTCATTGACGGGCAGGAAGTAACCTACCAGCGTGCTGGCGATAACTATGGCGTCGGTCTGCTGATCGATGAATCGGCGCTGGAACGTATTGAAGTCGTGAAAGGCCCTTATTCCGTGCTCTATGGCTCACAGGCCATCGGCGGCGTGGTGAACTTTATCACCCGGAAAGGCGGCGACAAGCCCATCGCGGGAACCGTAAAAGCGGTCTACAACTCCTCAACCGCAGGCTGGGAAGAGTCGGCCGCGGCCTGGGGCAGCATCGGACAATTCGACTACCGCATTAACGGCAGCTATTCCGACCAGGGCGACCGAAAAACCCCTGACGGCCGCCTGCCGGATACCCACAACCGCAATAACAGCCAGGCTATCTGGCTGGGCTATAACCTCGACAACCAGCACTTTGGCCTGTCGCTGGATCGCTACCGACTCTCTACCCAGACCTATTTTGAAGATACCGAAGGGGCTTATGACGCCTTTAGCGTAAAAATTCCGAAGCTGGAGCGCGAAAAAGTGGGCCTGTTCTACGATATAGACGTAGACGGCGACTACCTGAAAAAGATCCATATTGACGCTTATCAGCAGACGATCGAGCGCCAGTTTGAGAATGAGGTGAAAACCACGCAGGCCATTCCGAGCCCGATGATTCAGGCGCTGACCGTGCATAATCAGACCCACACGCACGATAAGCAGTATACCCAGGGCCTTACGCTGCAAAGCAATTTTACCCTGCTAGCGGATAACAACCTGGTGCTGGGCGCACAGTATAAACGCGACCGGGTATCTCAGACGTCAGCCGGGAATACCACCAATCAATCGGCGACCGGTTTGATCAATACCGCAACGCAAACCCGTTCTTATTACGAGTCAGAACAAAGCAATACCTCCCTGTTTGCGCAGAACGACTGGCACTTTGCCGACAACTGGACGTGGACGCTGGGCGCTCGCCAGTACTGGCTGTCATCAAAACTGACCCGCGGTGACGGTCAATCAACCGCTTCCGGCGTCACCAGCGATGCCTCGATCCCAGGGCAGTCAGCGCATGACAGCGAGCTGGTTACGTCGACCAGCCTGCGCTACTCCGGTTTCGACAACGTTGAGCTGCGCGCAGCGTTTGCCCAGGGCTACGTATTCCCTACGCTTTCGCAGCTGTTTATGCAAACGTCCGCCGGCGGCAGCGTGACCTACGGGAATCCGGACCTGAAAGCAGAACACTCCAATAATGTCGAATTGGGCGCTCGCTACAACGGTAACATGTGGCTGGTCGACGGTGCCGTCTACTATTCCGAAGCCAAAGACTATATCGCCAGCGTAGCCTGTGCAGGGGAAGCCGTCTGCAAAGGCAATAGCGCCACCTCACGCGGCGGCTACTATTACTACGACAACATGGACAAAGCCAAAACCTGGGGAATGGAGCTAAGCGCGGAATATAACGGCTGGGCCGTTTCCCCTTACATCAGCGGTAACCTGATTCGCCGCCAGTACGAAACCGCGACGCTGAAAACCACTCACACCGGTGAACCCACGATCAACGGCCGCGTTGGGCTCAAACACACGCTGATGCTAAACGCCGCGAACGTCACCTCTGACGTCTTTATCCGCGCTGCCTCAAGCGCTAAGGACGACAGCAGCGGTACCGAAACACGCAGCCCCGGCTGGGCAACGCTGAACCTGGCCGTCAATACCGAATTCGGTGCTAACGACCAGTATCAGGTCAACCTTGCTCTCAACAACCTGACCGATAAACGCTACCGCACGGCGCACGAATCCATTCCTGCGGCGGGCTTTAACGCGGCCATCGGCTTTGCCTGGAACTTCTGATGATGAAAAAACTCGCCATAGGATTACTGGCCTTAACCTGTGCGCTTAGCGCGCAGGCAGCCGAGCGCATTGTGGTTGCGGGCGGTTCGCTGAGCGAACTGATTTATGCCATGGGCGCGGGTGACCGCGTAGTCGGCGTTGATGAAACCACCAGCTACCCGCCAGAAACCGCGGCCCTGCCGCATATTGGCTACTGGAAACAGCTCAGCAGCGAAGGCATTTTGTCGCTGCGACCCAGCCGCTTTATCACCTGGCAGGACGCGGGGCCGCAGCTCGTCTTCGATCAGCTCCGGGCGCAGAAAGTAGACGTCGTTACGCTGCCGCGCGTTCCGGCAACCGTCGAGCAGATGTACGCCAATATTCACGCACTGGCGAAAACGCTGAACGAAGACGACAAAGGCAACGCGCTGGTTAACAACATTCGCCAGCGTCTGGCCAACGTCGCCCAAAGCACCGCCAGCCAGCCGGCGCCGGTTACCGCCCTGTTTATTCTCAGCGCTGGCGGCAGCGCGCCGCAGGTTGCCGGACAAGGCAGCGTTGCCGACGCCATTATGACGCTCGCGGGGGCGAAAAATGTCGCTCAGCATCCGCAGTATCGCAGCTACAGCGCCGAAGCGCTGATCGCCGCCAATCCGCAGGTCATTATCGTTACCTCACAGATGGTAGAAGGCGATATCAACCGCCTGAGCACCATCGCTGGCATCACGCGCACCGCCGCGTGGAAAAATAAACGGATCATCACTCTCGATCAGGCACTGATCCTGGGAATGGGCCCGCGCGTCGCCGACGCCGTTGAAACGCTGCACCGCCAGTTGTGGCCAAACTAAAGGATGTTGAAATACCCGTTATGCTGAATACCGACAACGAACTGGATCTCACCCCGCACTTCGCGCAGGAGGGCGGTCAGCCCTTCAAAGATCGCCGGGCGACGATGCCCTGGCGAGGCGCCGTTCCGATCGCCAAAGAACAGCTGGAGCCCACCTGGCAGCAGGTACTGAGCCAGGCCGCGCCGCCGCGCAAACGCCTGCTGTATCTGCACATTCCGTTTTGTGCCACCCACTGTACCTTCTGCGGCTTCTATCAGAACCGTTATGAAGAAGATAGCTGTGCGCGTTATACCGACGCGCTGCTGCATGAAATTGCGATGGAAGCCGATAGCGTTTTGCATCAGTCCGCGCCGATTCATGCGGTCTACTTCGGCGGCGGCACGCCTTCTGCGCTCTCCGCTCGCGATCTGGCACGCATTATTACCGCCCTGCGCGAACGTCTGCCGCTGGCACCGGACTGTGAGATAACCATTGAAGGCCGCGTGCTGAACTTTGATGACGCGCGCATCGACGCTTGCCTGGACGCGGGGGCAAACCGTTTCTCGATTGGTATTCAGTCATTTAACAGCAAAATCCGTAAAAAAATGGCCCGCACCTCCGACGGCCCTACCGCCATCGCCTTTATGGAAGGCCTGGTGCGCCGCGATCGCGCCGCGGTGGTGTGCGATCTGCTGTTTGGCCTGCCGGGACAGGATACCACGCTGTGGGGCGAGGATCTGGCGATCGCCCGCGATATCGGCCTGGACGGCGTAGATCTCTACGCATTGAACCTGTTGCCAAATACGCCGCTCGGCAAAGCGGTTGAAAATGGGCGCACTCAGGTACCGCAGCCAGCGGAGCGCCGCGATTTGTACCTCCAGGGCTGCGACTTTATGGCGCAGGCCGGATGGCGCTGTATTAGCAACAGCCACTGGGCGCGCACCACCCGCGAACGCAATCTCTATAACCTATTGATTAAGCAAGGCGCAGACTGCCTGGCGCTGGGTTCCGGCGCGGGCGGCTCAGTCAATGGCTATTCGTGGATGGTCGAACGCAATCTGAACAACTGGCATGACGCCATCGCTGCCGGCAAAAAGCCGCTGATGATGATGATGCGTACCGCCGACCGCGGCTTCCAGTGGCGACATACGCTACAGGCTGGCGTTGAAACGGCTCGCGTACCGCTGGACGATCTGACGCCACACGCCGCCCGTCTCGCTCCGCTGCTGGCACAGTGGCACCGCGCGGGATTAACCCAGGACGCTTCCACCTGTCTGCGTCTGACCAACGAAGGCCGTTTTTGGGCCAGCAACATTTTACAGTCTCTTGATGAACTGATTCAGGAGCTTAACGCACCGCGTATTGCGGTAGAAACCCCATAACAGGAGCTAATGATGAGCAACGTTTCTCTGCACGACTTTTTAAAAACCGAGCCCGACGGCACGCTGGAAGCCATCGCCGGGCAATACAACACCACGCTGCTGGACGTGGTACGCCATCTGCCGTCCCACACGCTGGTGAGCGGCGATCGGTTTGACACCATCTGGGACAGCGTTTGCCAATGGGGCAAAGTCACCACGCTGGTGCATACCGCTGACGTCATTCTGGAATTTACCGGCGAGCTGCCGTCCGGTTTCCACCGCCACGGCTACTTCAACCTGCGCGGTAAAAAGGGGATGACCGGCCACATCAAGGCGGAAAACTGCACCCACATCGCGCTGGTCGAACGTAAATTTATGGCGATGGATACCGCCTCAATCTTGTTCTTCAACGCCGCGGGTAGCGCGATGTTCAAAATCTTCCTCGGCCGCGATGATCACCGCCAGCTGCTGAGCGAGCAGGTTGATGCCTTCCGTACCCTGGCCGCCGCGCTGAAAGGGGATGCCTGATGAGCCCGTGGCTGATTTTTGGTGCCGGTGGACAGGGCGTGGGGGCCATGACGCTTGAGCGCGCGCGGGTCGAAAAACGCCCGGTCGTGGCGCTTGTGCGCACCGCTGAGGCCGCTGCACGTCTACAGGCTAGCGGCGTAACGACAATCGTCGGCGATGCCTGCGACGCCGAGTGCGTTGCGCAGGCCTGCCTGGCCGCGGGCCCGTCGGCCACGGTGATATCCACCATGGGCGGCGCGCACGACTACCTGGCGCACCGGACGGTCATTGATGCCGCGGAGCGCGCGGGTATCCGCCGGATGATTCTGGTGACCTCACTGGGCTGCGGCGACAGCTGGCCGTTCCTTTCCGAACGTGCGAAGGCGGCATTTGGTCAGGCGGTCAGAGAAAAAACGCTGGCGGAAAGCTGGCTTCAAACCAGCACGCTGGACTATGCCATATTGCGCCCCGGCGGCCTGCTTAACGGCGCGGGCAGCGGCAAAGCGCAGCGCATTCAGCAGCAGGAAGTACATGGTTTTGTGCAGCGTGCCGACGTGGCGGCGCATATTCAGGCGCTGGCCAGCGCCCCAACGCTCAATCATCAGGTTTACAGCCTGATCGAGCCGGGCCTTAAACCGGCCTAATCCCTTCGCGGCGCTGCCCGGCAGCGCCGCATCGATGTTATGGAGATTTGCGTGTTCAAGGATTCACTCTCATCCTTCAGCGTTTTTATCGGCCTGCTGCTGATACTGGCGATGCTCGTACTGGTTGGCGCCAGCCAGGGGGCGCTAAAAATCACCTTCACCTCCCTGCTGGACGAGCAATATCGCGATATCTGGCTCAATATTCGCCTGCCGCGCGTGCTGCTGGCCGTGCTGGTTGGCGGCGCGCTGGCAACGGCGGGGGTCATCATGCAGGGACTGTTCCGCAATCCAATGGCCGATCCGGGCCTGTTGGGCGTCAGCAGTGGTTCGGCGCTGATGGTCGGCATGGCGATTATCTTTCCGCTTTCACTCCCCGCGGTGATGATGCTGTATGAACAGATGATCTTCGCCGTCGCCGGCAGCCTGGTGGTTTGCGCGGTGATCTTTCTCATCAGCCTGCGCCACACCCACGGCGGCATGATGCAGCTGCTGCTGGCGGGCATCGCCATCAATGCCCTGTGCGGCGCGGCGATAGGTATCCTGAGCTACATCGGCGACGAGCAACAGCTGCGCCAGCTTACGCTTTGGATGATGGGCAGCCTCGGGCAGGCGCAGTGGCCCACGCTGATCGTAGCAGCCTCCTTTGCGCTTCCCGCCATGCTCGCCACCGCCTGGCTGGCAAACACGCTTAACCTGTTACAGCTCGGGGACGAAGAGGCGCACTACCTCGGCGTCAACGTCAAACGCAGGCGCCAGCAGCTGTTATTGCTGAGTTCGCTGCTGGTCGGCGCGGCGGTATCGGTCAGCGGGGTGATTGGCTTTATTGGTCTGGTTATCCCGCATCTTATCCGCATGACCATCGGCGCCGACCACCGCTGGCTCATCCCCTGCTCAACGCTGGCAGGTGCCAGCCTGCTGCTGGTCGCCGACACCCTGGCGCGTACGCTGGTCCAGCCCGCAGAAATGCCGGTAGGTCTGCTGACCAGCCTGATCGGCGGCCCCTACTTTTTATGGCTGATTTTACGTACCCGGAGAGCGCTATGATTGACGCCCGTAACCTGACGTACAGCATTCAGGGGCGACGCCTGACGAATAACGTCTCTCTGACGCTACCCGGCGGCGAAATTGTGGCTATTCTCGGGCCGAACGGCGCGGGGAAATCCACCCTGCTACGCCAGCTAACCGGTTATCTGCAGCCGGATAGCGGCCAGTGTTCGCTGTTAGGTAAGCCACTTAGCGAATGGCCAACGGCAGAGCTGGCGAGAACGCGAGCGGTCATGCGCCAGAACTGTCACATGGCCTTTCCGTTCAGCGTGATGGAAGTGGTGCGTATGGGCCGCCACCCTCACCGAACCCGCAATCCGGGTGACGAAAGCGAGCGCATTCTGGCACTCTGCGGCTGTAGCGAGCTGGCCGCTCGCGACTATCGCCATCTTTCCGGTGGCGAACAGCAGCGGGTGCAGCTGGCACGATTACTGGTACAGTTGTGGGAGCCCGAGCCCTCGCCTAAATGGCTGTTTCTTGATGAACCCACGTCGGCGCTGGACATTCACCACCAGCAGCACCTGTTTCGCCTGCTCCGTCAACTGGTGCAGGAACGTCAGTTTAACGTCTGCTGCGTGCTGCACGATCTCAACCTCGCCGCACGCTACGCCGATCGCATCATACTGCTGGAAAAGGGGCGAGTCGTCAGCAACGGTACGCCGCAGGAGGTGTTGACCGAACCGGCGCTGCGCAGCCTTTACCAGGCCGAAATGCGCGTTACGCAGTCCCACGATGACGCGCCGCTCATCGTGCTGGAACGATGATAATTGTCAGGTGGTGAAAACCGCCTTGGGAACACAATGATTCAATTACAGTTTATTCCTAGAGCCGCATCAGAATGTCTGTGCCATGCTTTCTAACGCTCACAAACTGATGAGGATTTAAGATGAAAAAAACAACGATTGCACTTTCAGCACTCCTGCTGGCTTCCCCGGTTTTCGCTGCGACCACACACGCTACCGATGAGACGGTCGCCGAGGCTCAGGCGCACGCGAATACTGCCAAAGAGAAACTGCATCAGGCGCAAAATCAGGGCGAAGAGCTAAAACTGAAATCCAAACACGCCGCTGAAGGCAAAAGCGACAGCGTCGGCAGTCAGGTCAGCGAAGGCGCTCAGAAGACCTGGCACAAAACCAAAGAAGGCACGGAAAAAGGGTGGGATGCCACCAAAGAAGGTGCGCAGAAAGGCTGGAACAAAACCAAAGAGACGTCCCAGAAAGGCTGGGACGCCACGAAAAAAGGTGCTGAAGAAGGCTGGGATAAAACCAAAGAAGGTGCCGCTGACCTGCAGAAAAAAGTTAGCGAATAACGTTCTTCCCCCGCTCGACACCCGACGCCCAATGGAAACATTGGGCGTTTTTTTTCGCCTGATCTACCCCTTCGTTATATATTGACTTATATATCGAAAGCTCACATCATATTCATCACACAAATAATAATAGCTGTTCCCCTCATGCGTCGATGGTAACTCGCTTACCACCAGTCTTTCCGCTAACACACTGAATTCAAAATGTTCTCTTATAAAAGCAAACCGTTCAATATGGGCCTACTGGCGCTGTCATGCCTGGCCATCACCCATCCTGGCTACGCTGAAGACACCATGGTGGTCTCCGGTAGTTCCACAGCGGCAGCAGAAGGCACGCAGCAAGAGCCGCTGGCCTCACAAAAAGAAGCCACGATCGGCGGGCTGGGTAAGCGCGCACTGATTGATGTTCCATGGTCGGTACAAACCCTGTCGTCGTCGTTGATAAACCAACAGCAGCTAAAAAGCGTTAAGGATGTTTACCGCTATATGCCTTCCGTTCAGGGAGAGGGCGTCCGACCGCAAACCCGTGGCATGCAGGGCAGCGTGGTGCAAAACCATATGATTGATGGCCTGAACGCTGTCTCCACCACAGAATACGCCGCTGAACAGTTCCAGAGCGTGGAGGTCCTGAGCGGTCTTGCGGGATCGCTTTATGGCCCAGCCAACCCTGCCGGGATGTTTAATCTGGTCTCCAAACGCCCCACCGACACTCCGCTGCACCGCGTCACTGTAGGTGCTAGCACCGGCAACGGCGCGTTAACCGCGCTGGATTTCAGCGGACCGATTGACGACGGTGACCGCGTCAAATATCGCCTCAACCTGCTCAATGACGAGGGCCATGGCTATACCAGCGGCAGCCATAAACGCCGCCAGCTGGCGAGCCTGGGCCTGGACTTCCAGCTGACCGATAAAACGGTACTGGAGAGCAACTTCAGCTACTACCACTATTATGAAAAAGGCATGGCCGGGTCGTTTGCATTGGCCAAAGGCGTACACTTCCCTTCCCCGCTTGACGCAACCAAAGCGAAATACGGTCAGCGCTACGCAGGTAATGACGATGAAACCAGCACCGCCAGCCTGCATCTGAAGCATGATTTCGACGGAAACTGGCTGCTGGACGTCGGCGTGCTGCGCCAGATAGCGGATCGGGAATCAACCACCGTGACCAACACGCTGACCGACAATCGCGGCAGTTACACCACCACCACCGCCAACTCGGCCGCCAGCCGCTTTACGATCAATAGCTATATGGCTAACCTGACCGGCAGCGTCGACACCGGCTGGTTAACGCACGATATCAGTACCGGCGTACGCGGCTTCGTGTGGAAAAACTATAATCCGGTAAACGGAGGGACCTTCACGCTCGGTCACTCCTCGCTGGATCAGCACCCAACCTATCCACGACCGCCGTACCCGGACTTTAACCGTCGCTATCAATCCGCCACCACGACTCAGCACGCTTTTCTGCTGAGCGACACGCTGCACTTTAGCCCGCAGTGGAGCCTGCTGCTTTCCGGCAGTGAAAACCTGTTCACGGTCAGTAACTACAATAAGTCCCGTCAGCAGACCAGCGATAAAAAGGATCGCGGGGCCAGCGGTTCAGCCAGCCTGATGTATAAGCCACTGGACAATATCACCCTGTACACCACCTGGGCTGATAGCATGCAGCAGGGTGATACCGCACCGGCAGGCGCCAGCAATGCCGGACAGATCCTCGACCCGTACCGTAGCCATCAAATTGAAGTGGGGGCCAAATATGCTCCGATTGACGATCTGATGCTCTCTGCCGCGTTATTCCAGGCGAAACGTCCGTTCGCCTACACCAATGAGAGCGGCGATTTTGCCGAAGACGGCACGCAGAAAAACCGAGGTCTGGAGCTGATGGCTGACGGGCACGTCACGCGTAACCTGCGCCTGTTCGGCGGTGCCACCTGGCTCGATCCGCGTCTGCACGACACGGCAAGCGCAAGCGCTAACGGCAAACAGGTCGTCGGCCTGCCGCGATTCACCGCCAGCATGCTGGCGGTATATAGCCTCGAGCAGTTGCCGGGCGTCGATGTTGACACCAATGTACGCTACGTCGGTCGCCGCGCGACCGATAATGCCAACGATAGCTGGGTCGGAAGCTATACGACCGTCGACGTAGGCGGGAGCTACGCGACACGCATGTTCAATACGCCGGTCACCTTCCGTCTGGACATCACCAACCTGACCAATCGCCGCTACTGGACCAACGTGGTCCCGGGCGCGCTGACCGGTTATACCGGCGCGGGCTACGCCAGCGCACAGCTGGGCGCACCGCGTCAGGCTGAGCTCTCCATGCAGATTGATTTTTAAGGAGCACTCATATGAAACGTCGCCATGCGTGGTTACTCTGCGCGTGGCTAGCCTTCCCCGCCCTGGCCTCACGTCAGGTCGGGGATGATGCTGGTCATACCGTAACAGTACCCGATCGGGTTAGCGCAATTGCCGACGGCTGGTTTGCGCACCATTCGGTGCTGATGACCCTGGGTGCAGGCAGCCTGATTGTCGCCACCGTTAACCATCCCGAAAGCCAGCCGTGGATGTTTAAAATCACCCCGACGCTCCATCACGCCCTCCAGGTTCGCGGCACGGCCTTTAACCCGGAAAGCCTATTGGCAAAACGGGTGGATCTGGTCTTTACCGCCAGGGGTAACGATCGCGCAGAAAGCTACCGTCAGGCTGGCTTACCGACGCTCGAGATGGCATTTACCGATTATCCCTCATTGATGAAATCCGTCACTACCACCGCTGAAGCGCTGGGAACACAAACGGCACGTCAGCGTGCGGCGGATTACAACCAGTATCTACAATCGGTCCTCCAGAACGTGCAGCATAAAACGCAGGGGCTTACCGACGCACAGCGTCCAACGGTACTGCATATCCAATCGCTCAAGCCGTTGAAAGTGGACGGAAGCAAAACGCTGATCGACACCTGGATAACGCTGGCCGGCGGCAAAAATGCGGCGGCGGGTATAGAGGGAAATATGAGAGAAGTCTCGCCGGAACAGGTACTGGCCTGGCAACCCGATGTGATCATTCTGGGCGCGAACTGCGGTTCTCTGGCGAATTCTGCCTACGCCGGGCTGTTCGCCGGGCTGAAGGCGGTGAAAAACAATCGAGTGCAACAGAACCCTGCGGGCGTTTTCCCGTGGGATCGCTATGGCACCGAAAGCGCGCTACAAATTCAATGGGCGGCAGCCATGCTGCATCCAGACTTATTTCCGGACGTTAACATGGCAAGCGTGACGCAGGCGTTTTACCGCCGTTTCTTTGACTACCCGCTGAACGACGCAGAAGCGCTGCGCATTTTACAGGCGCTGCCGCCATCCGACGTTTAGCCGCGCCGGATGGCGCGGCATAGCAACGGCAAGCGTCAGTTATAAATCAGCGTAAATGTCGCCATGCTGTTGGCCGTGCCGGCACTCACGGTACTGCCCGTCTGTACGTACTGCGCAGTAAAGTTGATACGCTCGGCGCTGGAGACGCTGCTGGCCTTCACGTTCTTCAGCACCGGCAGATTCGCCGATTCGTTAAGCTTCACCGCGGTGCCAGCGGTCGGTGCCGGCGCGTCGTTACTGCCATAGCTCAGCTTAATACCCACGCCTTTAGCCGTACCCTCGCCCTGGGTTAATGCCAGCGTATCCGGCAGGCTGGCGTCGGCCTCCAGGCCGAAAAAGCCGATGCGTACGTCCGTTGGCTGCGAGCAGTACACCGGGATGGCAAAGTTTTGCGCGCTGCCGCCGGTGGTATTGACGCCTTTGAACGCGGATTTATTGACTGATCCCAGGCCAACATTGATGGTCGTTGTCGCGACCTCGCAGCTGCCGCTGGAGCCAATATCCACGTTCAGGGCCGACAAACTCAGGAACGTCGGCGACGAGGTGGCCGTGCCGTTTCCTGAAGCATCCTGCTGTTCCATATACAGCTTCCCGACCTGCGGCTGCGACTCCACGTTAGCGTGGTTACCGCTGACCAACTGCACATCGCCAATTTTATAGAAGGTGACATACGCCTTCACAATAATCTCACGCTCGGAAAGCAGTGAAGGCAGATCGGCACTGTCGCACACGGTGACCGACTCTTTCCCTGCCGGAGAAGACGTGCCATCGATGTAGTGCACCGCCCCGCCGTTGCACTGAAAGCCCAGCGAATAGCCCAGCCCGCTGAGCTTACTGGCAAAAATGTGCACCCCGTTCACCGCGATAGCGGCACCGGAAGTATCTACCTGCTGGTAAATCAGCCTTTTCCAGGCGGAAGCCGGTGCCTGCAGGTCACAGGTAAAGTGAATACCGCTGCCGTTATCCGCCAGCGAATGCGACATCTGCGAATTGACCGGCAGCGTCGGCAGGTACTGCACGTTCTGGGTGTTAATGGTCATGTCGCCAACGGTGGTGTTGCAGCTTTCCGCCCACACCCGTGGGCTGCTGATCCCCGCGACCAGCAATATCAGCCAGCCAAAAAGAGCATATCTTCGATTCATATTCGCGACCTTTTATAAACAGGTGACGCTGGCGGTTTTGACCGGCCGACGTTGCTGATTGTCAGGAAGATGGAAGTGGGCCACGCAGGTTTGCGTAGCGTTATGGTCATCCCAGCGCACCTCAAGGGTGCCTTCATCCGGCACGCCGCTCAGGTACACCTGCCCCTGATCGGCGACGATACCGGTCGCCGCATCGTCATCGCCTTTAACCCTCGCGCTGGCGCCAAACGGCAGCGGCCCGCCGCGTCCGCGCAGGGTGAACAGCACCCGATTCCCCAAGTGCGTGGCATAATCCGCCTCGACGATAGCGCCGCCGCCAGGGATGACCGTTTGTCCCAGCAGCTCCACGTCGGCATCATCTGGAATGGTTTCGGTATTCAGGCTGATGTCGTTTTTACGGTAGGCGGTCAGCGTGGGCACAATCGCATAGCCGCGCCAGTCGGTGTGCACGTCCGTGCCATTCTCGATATCCACGTTGTCGGCGCCTGGCGCGCGAACCACGGCAAAGCTGTCGCCGGTGTACTGGCCGAAAGTGACGCCGTGAGGATGGGCTACGATGGAACCGGAAGCGCCCCAGGTTATCTGATTGCTGATTTTGTCATGCTGGTAACCCACCTGCGCTTCACCGTAGCCGCCGCGATAGTCCAGAGACACGCCGCTGTTGCTGCCCTGGCCGTTGTTACCGTACCCCTGCTGCACGCTGTAGAAGAGATTGTTTTTCTCCAGCGCCGAGCCGTAGAGTGAAGCCTGCTGCGAGGCGTGGCCTGCGTTATCGGTGGTGCTGCTGTAGCTGACAGAGCTGCCCGGCAGCATTTTGCCCAGCGGTACGTTCAGATTAAATGACCACGAGCGATCGGCTTTTTTATATTCTGACGATGCGGTGTAGTAGTAGCCCACGCCCCAGGAGACGCCTTTCCAGGCGCTATAAAAACCGACGTGCACTGTCTCATCATGGCCGCGAGCGTGCCAATAAGTCTGCGTCCAGGCCGATGCGGACAGGCTGCCAAGGCTGCCCAGCATTTGTGAAAGCGAGAACTCTTCGCGCGTGCGTTTATTATCCGTGACGCCGTAGCGGCCTTCCAGCGCATTCGCCTCGCTGAAGTCATAGTAACCGCTGGAGGAATAGCGATAGCTTGCCAGGCTGAGCGATGTGCCGCTGCTGGCAAACTCTTTCTGGTACTGCAGGCGCGCTGAGTTGCCGCTGTAGCGCCGATTTGACGGCGTGCGGGTCGTCGCGCGGATGTAATCAAAGCCTAACGATCCCAGTTCGCCAAAACCGTGTCCCAGCCCGGCGGACCAGGCCTGATAATCGTCCGCCACCTGCGCGCCGCCGTAGAACGTGATATCGGCAGGCAGCCCGTAGAACAGCGTCGACTGCACAAACTGCGGCTCACGGGTCTGTGGCTGCGTGGAATAAAAGCGTCCGGCGCTGACGCTGTACTTCACCCGTCCCTGTCGCAGCATAAACGGCACGGCGGAAAACGGCTGGGTAAACTTTCGCTCAGAGCCGTCGCTTTCTTTAACCGTCACCTCCAGATCGCCGCTCTGCGAGGTCGGATAAAGATCGTTAATCGCGAACGCGCCGGGGGCGACGAAGGTTTCATAAATCACATAACCATGCTGGGAGACGGTTACTTTGGCATTGCTGTGGGCCATACCGCGAATAACCGGGGCGAATCCGCGCTGGCTGTCCGGCAGCATCTCTTCTTCCGACATCAGCTGCGCGCCGCGGAACTGCACGCTATCAAACACGTCGCCGCTGGTATAGGTATCACCAATGCGCAGCTGGCTCTTCAGCGCCCGCACATCGTGCTGCAGGTAGGTACTCTGTGAACGCCAGCGGCGGGTTTTGTCATACTGCATGGAGGCAATATTACGTAGCCGCCAGCCGCCGAGGTTAACGCCGCTGCGCAAATTGAGGTAGTCCGTTTGCGTTGTGCGTTCGTCTTCATGGGACTGGGCGCCGCTGAGGTTATAGTCAACAAACGCCGCCGGAATGCCGTCGTCCCAGCGTGACGGATCGACGTACCCGCGGCTTTTAAGGTTCAGCGCCGCCTGCGGAATGCTCAGATTCAGCCGCTGGCTGGCGAAATCAAAATGGCTGCTGGCATCGGGGATAAAGCGTTCAATATGGGTTAACGTTTCGCCATCATGTAACTGCTCGAACGCGGGGAAGGCGCTGATGTTGACGCCATAATCCGCCAGCTTCTCTGGCGTAAGCACCGGCAGCAGACCATCACCGCCGTCGATAAATTCCACCGTCTCCTGTGCAACCTGCTGGTTGTTCACCCACACCGTTACGGGGTAGCTCCCCGGCTGCTGGCCGCCCGACCTGGCGAAGTAATGTAAATCGGCGGTTTTTTGCTGCGGGTCAGACAATTCAACGGCCGCCGGGTCAAAGTAATCGTCAGCCCAGACTGCAGGGTTGTAACACAAGACGAACAGTGCCGTCGGCACGCAGGCCAGCAGCACGGCGGTACCGAGTGTAGTATCGTCGTTCCGGGAGTCTGAGGTTGTCGTCTTCACGCTGGGGCCCGTAATAATTACCGTTGAGTGAAATCAGTCACACCGCCAAAATCATTTATCGCCCGCCATTTCACGGTACCTAAGCGGCTAATCGGCCACGTTTTGTCGCTGAACGGCGCAATCATGCCCGGAGACTCCAGCTCCTGACCGCCGACCGAAAGGGAGAAAAATGAAACAAAATAAGGGGTAGGATTATGAGCGGTCAGTTCTGAACCCACGGAATGGAACGTTAGCTGTTTCCAGGCTTCCGTCACATCACCGGCAAGATGATTTGGCCGATAGAAGATCTTAAATTTTGACTTAATATTGACCTGTAATTTATTGTCTTCACCCTGTTTCGAGGGGGCGATACTTTTAACGTTTAACCAAAATACGGACTCACGGTCGTTGGGTAAATTTGCGCCAGTGTAGTTAATACGTAGTATATTTTTTTGTTCAGGGTCAAGGCGAAACAATGGCGGGGTCACAATAAAAGGCGGCTGACTTTTATCTGTGGCGGAAAAATTCTCCACCCACGACTGTACTAAATAGGGTGTAGACGTATCGGCATTACTTACCGAAATAGAGGCTTCTCGTTTTCCTTCTTGGTAAATTACGCGAGTTCCTCCCATGACAATACCGGCCTGAGCCGTCGTCGATAAAATAAATGCAGAAAGAGCTATGCTCGCGATAAATCGATTCATAGGAATGACCAGCGTTATTAGATAAAGCAAAAATTGAGCAGAAGTTGCCTTCTGCTCACGGCTTAATTAGTTATAAACCATATTAAAATCGGCCACGCCATTCGCGGTACCGGTCGTTACCGTTGCGCCTGTAGAGGCGTAGTCAGCGTAGAAGGTCAGATCGGCAGAGCCGGCATCATCGCCTTCAACAACCGCGTGTTTTGCCGACACGACGCCAGGGATAACCTGTTTAGTCTGGTCATCTTCATACAGTTTGATGCCCACGCCGGTTGCGCCAGATTCAACGGCCAGCAGGGAAGAATTGATTTTATCTTTGTTACCGTCAAACAGTACGGAGACCTGCTCTACGGAATCCGGGCAGTCTTTGACCTTGATGTGGAAAGCGGTTTTGGTGGTTTCAGTGCCTACGCCGGTGAAATAGGATTTTGCCCATTTACCAAGGTCGACGGTCTGGTTAGCGGTGCTGCTATCAACGTTACAAGATGAATCGGTGATTGAACCGGTGAATTTTACCTGGCCGCCGGTGCCCTGTGTACCCGCATCGGAACCTGGGTTCGTCGATACGGACGCGATAGCTGCGCCAGATACGAGTGCGGCTACGACACATGCCATAATGCGGAGTTGTGATTTCATTCTTGGTCTCTTCTTAACTTAATATTTATGCAGGAATATCTGAGAATAAATATTATTCCCCAGCGTCCCGCCGTCATATCCTCCCTGTTTATATGGTTTTGTTCCGTCTGTAGAGTATAACGTATTCATTCGACTCAAATAATAACCAGTAAAGGCCGAATAATTATTATTCAGCAAGATCGGTTAATCATTAATGTATTAGGAATACGTAGCTAATAATATTCTTATTTAGATATGATGCAACCTGTGATTAAGTAAAATACCCGTGACAGTATTTAATTCAGATACAAAAGTTTCAACAAGCGTGACCACATGTTGTATTTGAAATTACATCACACAAAACTCCCAGCGAATCAGAGCTATTGAATTTAACACTTAATGAGATAATTTAACCGAGTTAACGTTGTTATGCATATTCTCGCCTGTCTTTTATGACAAAAAATGCGGTGCTCAAATAAAACTAGGAATATTCCCATTATTATTCCGTTTATTTATTTTCAACTCACTTAACCATTAGCATACTAATGAGTTTGCCGACTGCGCAAATATCTCTCGCAATGTATTCCCGATTAGTTTAGCATTTACTAAATTAAGTAAAACCTAAACTAACTATGACCCCAAATGAACTGCTTCAGTCCCTTGCCGGCGAGGCCGCCGCGCTACTCAAAGCGATGAGCAACCCTCGCCGGCTGCTGATCCTTTGTATGCTCTGCGACGCACCGGGCACCAGCGCAGGCGATTTAGCCAAAGCCTGCGGGTTAAGCCCGTCCGCGACTTCACAGCACCTTGCGCGCATGCGGGAAGAGCGGCTGGTTGACTGTCGGCGCGAGGCACAGCGTCTTCACTATTTCATCAAAAACGAGGCGGTGCAGCAGATAGTCGCCACCTTAAAAACGCTCTACTGCCCCTGAGGAGCCCCTGCATGACGACCGAAACGATTTCCCCGAAAGAAGCCTTCGCCCTGACCGAACAGGGTGCTCTGCTGATTGATATTCGCGACGCCGATGAATATGCCCGCGAACATATACCTGCCGCTCGCCTGCTTCCGCTCAGCGCCATTGAGCAAGGTGCAACCGTGCAGGCGTCCGCAGCGGACGTGGTGATTTTTCACTGCCAGTCCGGTAACCGTACCCGTAACAATCTCGCCCGCCTTGTCGCAGCGGCCGCGCCTGCACAGGTGAACATTGTTGAAGGTGGGATTGATGGCTGGCGTCAGGCCGGTCTGCTCACCGTTGAAGATAAATCACAGCCGCTACCCCTAATGCGCCAGGTACAGATTGCGGCTGGCGTGCTAATTTTACTGGGCGTTATCCTCGGCTATAGCGTTTCCAGCGCCTTCTTCCTGCTCAGCGCATTCGTTGGCGCGGGCTTAACCTTTGCCGGGGTGACGGGTTTTTGCGGCATGGCGCGGCTGTTAGTCTCGATGCCGTGGAACCGTCGTTGACGGCTGCCGCCGCGGCGACAAGATATCACCCTCTATAACAAAGGAGTTCGTGGATGTTTGCACCTGGCGATCTGGTTCAGTCCAAAATGGGCGGACCAAAACTCAAAGTCATTGAAGCGCATGAAGATAGCATCGTCGCCGTACAGGCAAGCGATGAGCACGGTAAACAATACACCCTGAAAAACGACGACGTTGCCCCGTACCATGAAGAGGGAGACTTTGGCGTCTGCTGAGTGCTTTCTGCGGTGAGCATCGCTCGCCGCTTCCTTCCCCCCTTCAGTTGCATGATTACCCAAATTTCACGCATATCTCAAAAATCTAACATCCAACATTTAATGCTAATAAAAAGCCCAAAATCTGGATAAAAAAACCAATAGCGATAGCGATCACAATAAAATCAGCATCGCACGCCGACGCGTGAATCATGCCGGCATTTACGCCCATCACACTCCGGCGAACTCACCACATAACACAATGATTTTAATCATTAAAATAACCTTCAAAAACAAAAATAGCGTAGCGCTCAAAAAACAATCAACGGCAGAGTATTTTATTGACAAAAACGCATTAAATAAAAATATTTCACTAGTTGTTTGTTTTATTGTAGATGGATAACCTATACGCGTCGTACAAACCAATCCAAAACGCCTAAAAAAACGTTTTCACTCAGTTATAACGTCCATTTTCGAGGAGCATACCGATGTTCTCTGCGCAGTCACGCCTGCGTCATGCGGCAGCAGACACTTTCGCCATGGTGGTCTACTGTTCCGTCGTGAACATGATGATTGAAATATTTCTCTCGGGAATGACCTTCGAGCAGTCACTTTCATCACGTCTGGTTGCTATTCCGGTCAACATTATTATTGCCTGGCCATACGGTCTGTATCGTGACTTTATTATGCGCCAGGCGGCGCGTATCAGCCCGGCAGGTTGGGTGAGAAGAGCGGCGGACCCGCTGGCGTACGTGACCTTCCAGTCGCCGGTGTACGTTATGATTCTGCTGAGCGTTGGCGCCGACTGGCACCAGATTGCCGCGGCGGTCAGCTCTAACGCGGCGATCTCGCTGGTGATGGGGGCGGCTTACGGCTACTTCCTCGATTTCTGCCGTCGCCTGTTCCGTGTGGAACAATATACCCAGGCAAAAGCCTGATAGACGCGCAATAAACGACTGGCGATGCCAGTCGTTTATTCATACGTTCTCGCCAAATAACCCATCTAAAAAGCGTTCTAACGCCATTCGTGAACTAAAACCGTGCGGAATGCCGTAGTGCTGTTCAACATCGCCGCCGAGATACAGCGGGAACTGTTCATAGTGATCGCAAGCTTTAATATCAGACGCCGGTTCGGCAAATTTATAGCTTCGGTCTTTAAGCCCCGGATGAATAATCAACGCAGTGCGCCCCATCCGCGCTTCGCGGTTAACGTAGACGTAATTCTCACCGCGGCGATAGCCGTAGGCTTTGGGGGTTACCGCATCCATGGTAAAGCCCGCTTTTTCAAGCACGCGCGCTACCTCGTCAGGTCGTAAATACATATTTTTTCCTCGTTATCTTTTACTGCATCGCCACCTTACATGAATCAGTATTCGTCTCGCTTTCAGATAATTCCAGAAACTCATTAATTCCCGGCAATTTATAGCGTATGGCCTACACTTAACGCTCAATACAAATTCGAGGAGGCCGAGATGCCAAAGTTGTTTAATCGCAATGAAGCTGACGACGAAGTACAAGATATTCATAACGATGTCAGCCAATTAGCCGACAGTCTGGAAGATATTCTGAAGAGCTGGGCCAGTGAAAATAAAGATGAGGTAGATACCGCTCGTCGTAAGGCTAAAGCGTTACTCAGCGAAACCCGCGCACGTATTCACGGCCGTAGCCGCATACAGCAAAGCGCATGCGACGTTGCCGAAACGGCAGACAGCTATATTCGCGATAAACCGTGGCAAAGTGTGAGCGCGGCCGCGGCGGTAGGTATTTTTATTGGCGTATTATTGGGATCGCGCCGATAATATAACCACAATGATGTTGATAATAAAAACGCGTCTCCCCCGGAGTGTCTCTGATGCTCCGGGGTTTTTATTTTAGCGCCCGCCGTAGCGCCGCCACCTGCTCGTCAGCCATCGCCTGCGAAATAAGATTCGTAAAGCTCATTATCAGCCCGCCTCGTCCACCTGTCGCTATCCGCCAGTCGCTGATAGCCTGTACCGCCAGGCCAGCCTCACGGGCCCTGCGCGCCATCGCGAGATCGTCCCCCTCGACCGTCACCACCAGTTGAATGCCGCCGGATTGCGCCACAACCTGAAAACCCTGAGCCACGAGCGCGGTTTCCAGCCAGCGGCGACGCTGGGCATAGTGAATGCGCATTTTCTTCAGATGGCGCCAGAAGTGACCTTCGCGTAGAAAGTCTGCCAGCGTGTGCTGCCAGAGCAGCGGCACCGGGCAGGCCGCACGCTGAGCCTGACGACGAAACGCCGCCACCAGCGGCAGCGGAACCACCAGCCAGGCGGTCCGCAGCGCTGGAAACAACGATTTGCTGAACGTCCCTACATAAATCACCCGCTGTGGCGCATCCAGACTCTTCAACGGCGGCAGCGGCTTGCCGTGATAGCGAAACTCGCTGTCATAATCGTCTTCAATGACCCACGCCCGCTGGTGTGCCGCCCAGTCGAGCAGCTGTCGCCGACGCGGCAGCGACAGCGCCACGCCGGTCGGGCTCTGGTGAGCCGGAGTTAATAGCGCAAATCGCGCGTCGCCGGCATGCTGTAATGCCCAGTCAATATTCATCCCCTCGTCGTCAACCGGCACCGGGTGCAGGCTTACGCCCTCCTCTGCCAGCGTCGGGCGGATCAGCGGGAAGCCGGGATCTTCTACCCACATGCTCTCACCGCGCCCATCCAGCGCTTTAAGCGCCAGGCTCATAGCCGCCGCATAGCCCGAAGTGATAAACACCTGACCGGCATCGCACTCAATGCTCCGCGACAGCCGCAGGTACTCGACTATCGCCTGACGCAGCGCCAGTTCACCACACACATCGCCCAACGCGAGGTCAAAGCGGGTTTGCGTACGCAGCCTGCGCCCCATTACCCGAGCCCATAGCCCGCGCGGAAAGAGATCCAGCGCGGGCAAGCCAAGCTGGAACGGCAGCGGCTGGAACTGCTCGCCGCCAAAACCAAGCGGCTCCGCTGGCGTGGCTTCCAGCGTTAAGTGATGACTGACATACGTCCCTGCCTGCCCGCGTCGTTCAAGCCACCCCTGCGCCACCAGCTCCGCATAGGCGTTCTCCACCGTCACTCTGGAGACACCAAGCTCCTGAGCGTAGAGGCGACTGGACGGCAGACGCCTGCCCGCACTCAGTTCACCTTGTTCAATCGCCGCCTTCAGCTGACGAGCGATTTGCTGGTATCGCGGTACATGGCGCGTTTTCATGGTCTTATTTTTTACCCAGAATATGGCTATCTTTTTAGGGCCATTATAGTGCTATTTTTGTCTCATCTTGAACGAGGAGAAAGACAATGACTGCACTACGCCAACCCTATAGTGAACTGAGCCCAGCGGTCTATGCCGGGCTGGTACAGGCGAGCATCGCGCTGGAAAAGAGCATGCTGGAACGCCCGCTGCTTGAGCTGCTGTACCTGCGGGTGTCACAAATTAACGGCTGCGCGTTTTGCCTGGAGATGCACAGCAACGCGCTGCGCAAAGCCGGTGTGGAACAGACCAGGCTGGACGCGCTAGCTGGCTGGAGAGTGAGCGATCGCTTCAGCGATGCAGAACGCGCCGCGCTGGCCTGGGCGGAAGATCTGACGCACATCGCCGAAACACACGCCGAAGATGACGTCTACCAGCCGCTGCTGGCGCATTTTAGCGCGGAACAAATTAGCGATATGACCTTTGCTATCAGCCTGATGAACGCCTTTAACCGTCTGGCTGTCGGTATGCGGATGTAAGCCAGAATCGCCCGTGACTATTCATCATTCACGGGCGATTTGACGTTGTAAATAATGCCTCAATCCTCGCCAATATACGCCCACATTTTTCGCCGGGATATTTCTTATCAAACGGCCATGATCATACAAATAACTCACGCTAATTCACGGTGATTTTTCCGACAATATTCATGCCATTTTTCCGATCGCCTGCAAATTTTCCAGCTTAATTTACAAAAAAATCAACAGGCGCTAATTTGCGGCTCAGCCCTTATATCATGGGAAATGAGCGCACGATCGCCCTGCCTGATATTTCTGATAAGAACAGGTTGAGGGTTGTCACATCATCTGAATGTGCTAGGGTATAAAAAGGTAATTATTCTCATCAGGTACCATATCGACATAAACTAAAAACAGGAAAACGCATATTGCATGGCAGTTAAATTAGAAGTTAAGAATCTTTATAAAATATTCGGCGAGCATCCACAGCGAGCATTTAAATATATCGAGAAGGGTTTCAGCAAAGAGCAAATTCTGGAAAAAACAGGGTTATCGCTTGGCGTCAAAGACGCCAGTCTGGCCATTGAAGAAGGCGAGATATTTGTCATCATGGGGTTATCCGGCTCCGGCAAATCCACCATGGTACGCCTTCTCAATCGTCTGATTGAACCCACCCGCGGTCAGGTGCTGATTGACGGTGTGGATATTGCCAAAATATCCGACGCCGAGCTCCGCGACGTGCGCCGCAAAAAAATCGCCATGGTATTCCAGTCGTTTGCGCTGATGCCGCACATGAGCGTGCTGGATAACACCGCATTCGGCATGGACCTTGCGGGCGTGCCGGTACAGGAGCGCCAGGAAAAAGCACTGGACGCCCTGCGTCAGGTGGGCCTCGAAAACTACGCGCACGCTTATCCGGATGAACTGTCCGGCGGGATGCGACAGCGCGTCGGTCTGGCGCGTGCTCTGGCCATCAACCCTGATATTCTATTAATGGATGAAGCCTTCTCGGCGCTCGATCCCTTAATTCGTACTGAGATGCAGGATGAGCTGGTAAAATTACAGGCGAAACATCAGCGCACCGTGGTATTTATTTCCCACGATCTCGATGAAGCAATGCGAATTGGCGATCGCATTGCCATTATGCAAAATGGCGAAGTCGTTCAGGTGGGTACTCCGGATGAAATTCTGAATAATCCGGCCAATGATTATGTCCGCACCTTCTTCCGCGGTGTGGATATTAGCCAGGTGTTTAGCGCCAAAGATATTGCACGTCGTAATCCGGATGGCTTAATCCGTAAAACGCCGGGCTTTGGCCCACGCTCCGCGCTGAAATTATTGCAGGATGATGACCGCGAATTTGGCTACGTCATTGAACGCGGAAATAAGTTTGTCGGTATTGTCTCCATCGACTCCCTGAAAGAGGCGTTAAAAGCTAACCAGGGAATCGACGCGGCGCTGATTGACGAGCCTCTGGCCGTTGATGCGCAGACGCCGCTCAGCGAATTGCTCTCTCATGTGGGCCACGCGCCCTGCGCCGTTCCGGTGGTGGGAGAAGAACAGCAGTACGTCGGCGTGATTTCAAAACGCATGCTGCTACAGGCATTAGATCGCGAGGGGGCAAACAACAATGGCTGATCAATCTAACCCGTGGGATACCACACCGGCCGCAGACAGCGCGGCAAATTCTGCCGACGCCTGGGGCTCTCCGGCATCGACGCCGTCCGGCGGTAGCGCAGACTGGCTGCACAGCGCGCCCGCTCCGCAGGCTGAGCATTTTAATATTATGGATCCGTTCCATAAGACGCTGATTCCACTCGATAGCTGGGTGACTCACGGCATTGACTGGGTGGTCACGCACTTCCGCCCGCTGTTCCAGGGGATTCGCGTTCCCGTCGACTATATTCTGAGCGCCTTCCAGCAGCTGCTGCTGGGAATGCCCGCACCGGTGGCGATTGTGATTTTCGCCCTCATCGCCTGGCAGATCTCCAGCCTCGGCATGGGCGTAGCGACCTTTATCTCGCTGATTGCCATCGGTGCGATTGGCGCCTGGTCACAGGCCATGGTGACGCTGGCACTGGTACTCACTGCGCTGCTGTTCTGTGTGTTAATCGGCCTGCCGCTCGGTATCTGGCTGGCGCGAAGCCCGCGGGCGGCGAAGATTATTCGTCCGCTGCTTGATGCCATGCAGACGACTCCCGCGTTCGTGTACCTGGTGCCGATTGTCATGCTGTTCGGTATTGGTAACGTCCCGGGCGTCGTCGTGACGATTATCTTCGCCCTGCCGCCCATTGTGCGCCTGACCATTCTTGGAATTAACCAGGTGCCTGCAGATCTTATCGAGGCATCGCGATCCTTCGGCGCTAGCCCACGTCAGATGCTGTTTAAAGTGCAGCTGCCGCTGGCAATGCCGACCATTATGGCGGGGGTCAACCAGACGCTGATGCTGGCCCTGTCAATGGTCGTGATCGCCTCCATGATCGCCGTCGGCGGTCTCGGCCAGATGGTCCTGCGCGGTATTGGCCGTCTGGATATGGGGCTGGCAACGGTTGGCGGCGTGGGGATCGTTATCCTCGCCATCATTCTCGACCGCCTGACCCAGGCCGTTGGCCGCGACTCCCGCAGCCGTGGCAATCGCCGCTGGTACAGCACCGGCCCGCTGGGTCTGCTGCTCCGCCCTTTCACTAAGTAACCATCGTGTTGGCCTGCGCTGCGGGCCAACGCTCCACGACTATCACTATTAAAGGAACAACGATGCGACACTCATTTGTTTTTGCGACAGCGTTTGCCACGCTGGTTTCCACCAGCGCCTTTGCCGCCGACCTGCCGGGGAAAGGCATGACCGTACAGCCGGTACAGAGCACCCTGTCCGAAGAAACGTTCCAGACGCTGCTGGTCAGCCGCGCGCTGGAAAAGCTCGGTTACACCGTCAGTAAACCCAACGAAGTCGATTACAACGTCGGCTACACCTCTATCGCCGCCGGCGACGCGACCTTTACCGCCGTCAACTGGATACCGCTGCATGACGATATGTATGCAGCGGCTGGCGGTGACAAGAAATTTTACCGCGAAGGGACGCTGGTTGGCGGCGCGGCGCAGGGGTATCTGATCGATAAGAAAACCGCCGACCAGTACCACATTACCAATATCGAGCAGCTTAAAGATCCGAAGATTGCCAAACTGTTCGATACCAACGGCAACGGTAAGGCCGATCTGACCGGCTGTAACCCAGGCTGGGGCTGTGAGGCGGTGATTAATCATCAGCTGGATGCCTATGATCTGACCAAAACGGTCGAGCATAATCAGGGCAACTATGCGGCAATGATGGCCGATACCATCACCCGCTTTAAAGAAGGCAAGCCGATTATCTACTATACCTGGACACCGTATTGGGTGAGCGACGTGCTGAAACCGGGGAAAGACGTGGTCTGGCTGCAGGTGCCGTTCTCCTCCCTGCCGGGCGTACAGAAAAATATCGACACCAAGCTGGCTAACGGCGCGAACTACGGCTTCCCGGTAAGCACTATGCATATCGTCGCCAATAAGGCCTGGGCCGAGAAAAACCCGGCGGCGGCGAAGCTGTTTGCCATTATGAAGCTGCCGCTGTCCGACATTAACGCACAGAACGCGATGATGCATGACGGCAAGGCTTCAGAAGCCGACGTTCAGGGCCAGGTTGATGGCTGGATTCAGGCTCACCAGCAGGTATTTGACGGCTGGGTAAAAGAGGCGCTGGCCGCGCAGAAGTAGGCCTGAACAGCCTCGTGCCATCAGGCATGCCCACTCGGGGCGGCATAAAGCAGCATCCGAGTGTGGCGATGCCGAGAATGTACCTGAGCCGCCTCCGACTGCCGGATGGCGGCTTTGCCTTATCTGGCCTACAGACACTTTGCTTACCCGGCCTACGGAAAGATAGGGCCCCGTAGCCAAAAAGCACATTCCGCTACGCGACATTTTCCCCGCCCTTCCCGCCTTTGGTTATTATCACTCTCTCTTTCTTAATCATTTCAGCCATTATGACTAAACCTGCCCACGGGCTTAGCCCAGCCTTAATTGCCTTAATGTCCGTCGCCACCGGCCTGGCCGTTGCCAGCAACTACTACGCGCAGCCGCTGCTGGAGACCATTGCCCGCCACTTTTCGCTTAGCGCAGGACAGGCCGGGTTCATCGTTACCGCCGCACAGCTTGGCTATGCCGCCGGGCTGCTGTTCCTGGTGCCGCTGGGCGATATGTTTGAACGTCGCTCGCTTATCGTGACCATGACGCTGCTTGCGGCGGGTGGAATGCTCATTACCGCAAGCAGCAGCACTCCGGCCATGATGATCCTTGGCACCGCACTTACCGGGCTATTCTCCGTCGTTGCCCAGCTGCTGGTGCCTATGGCGGCAACCCTTGCTTCGCCGGAAAAGCGCGGTAAGGTCGTCGGCACGGTGATGAGCGGGCTGCTGCTCGGCATTTTGCTGGCGCGAACCGTTGCTGGCCTGCTGGCGAATCTGGGCGGCTGGCGTACCGTCTACTGGGTTGCCGCCGTGCTGATGGTGCTGCTGGCCTTTGCCCTGTGGCGCGGCCTGCCGAAACTCAAGCAGGAGACGCATCTCAATTACCCGCAGCTGCTGGGCTCTATCTTCAGCCTTTTTGCCCGCGATAAGCTGCTGCGCACCCGTGCTATCCTCGGCTGTCTGACCTTTGCCAACTTCAGCATTCTCTGGACCTCGATGGCGTTCCTGCTCTCCGGCGCGCCGTTCAACTACTCGGAAGGGGCTATCGGGCTGTTCGGGCTGGCGGGCGCGGCTGGCGCGCTGGGCGCACGTCCGGTCGGCGGGCTGGCGGATAAGGGCAAAGCGCACCTGACCACCACCTGGGGCCTGTTGCTACTGCTGCTTTCCTGGGTGGCTATCTGGTACGGTCACACCTCCGCTATCGCGCTGATCGTCGGTATTCTGGTGCTCGACCTGATGGTACAAGGCGTGCATATCACTAACCAGACGGTCATCTATCGCGTGCAGCCCGATGCCCGTAACCGTCTGACCGCGGGCTACATGACCAGCTACTTTATCGGCGGCGCGGCCGGGTCGCTGCTTTCCGCTGCGGCCTGGCAGCACGCAGGCTGGGCCGGCGTATGTGCGGCGGGTGCAGCAATCTCTCTCGCTAACCTGCTGGTCTGGTGGTGGGGCTATCACCGTCAGGAAGCCGAATAACACAAATGCGATGAGCGTTACGTATACAGCATCTCTATGTCATAGGTAAATCACATAAATTACGGGCATTAATTCATTTACTTTATTTGTCACCATCGTTACTATATCGACTGTAACTAATGAGGTAATGCCCAGATGGATAGTTCGTTTACGCCCATTGAACAAATGCTGAAATTTCGCGCCAGCCGCTGCGAAGAGTTTCCTTTCCAGGAAATTCTTCTGACACGCCTTTGCATGCACATGCAGGGTAAGCTGCTGGATAACCGCAATAAAATGCTGAAAGCTCAAGGGATTAACGAGACGTTGTTTATGGCGCTAATCACGCTGGAGTCTCAAGAAAACCACAGTATTCAGCCTTCCGAGCTCAGCTGTGCGCTGGGGTCATCGCGTACTAACGCGACCCGCATCGCCGATGAGCTGGAAAAGCGCGGCTGGATTGAACGTCGTGAAAGTGACAACGATCGTCGCTGCCTGCATCTGCAGCTGACCGACAAAGGTCGTGAGTTCCTGAACGAAGTTCTGCCACCGCAGCATCACTGCCTGCATCAGCTCTGGTCGTCGCTTAGCCCGGCCGAGAAAGATCAGCTCGAACATATCACCCGCAAACTTCTTACTCGTCTGGATCAGATGGAAGAGGACGGCTCAGTACTTGACGCCCTGCGCTGATACTACCGCGATAACAATGAAAACAAACAGGCCAGCAGATAACCCCTGCTGGCCTTTCTGGTAAACAGGTCGGCGTCGCCGATATTAATAATAAGAATGTGGAGAATCACATGAGCGCAAATGCGGAGACTCAAACCCCGCAGCAACCCGCCAACAAGAAAGGCAAACGCAAACGCGCCCTCGTCTTGTTGACCTTGCTCTTTGTTATTATTGCCGTGGCCTACGGGGCCTACTGGTTTTTGGTACTGCGTCACTTCGAAGAAACCGATGACGCATACGTGGCAGGGAACCAGGTTCAAATCATGTCGCAGGTGTCCGGCAGCGTGACGAAAGTCTGGGCCGACAACACCGACTATATCCAGCAGGGTGATGTTCTGGTCACGCTCGATCAGACCGATGCTCAGCAGGCGTTTGAAAAAGCGCAGACGGCGCTGGCTTCCAGCGTGCGTCAGATGCGCCAGTTGATGATCAACAACAAACAGCTGCAGGCCAATATCGATATCCGTAAAACGACGCTGGCGCAGGCGCAGACCGACCTCAACCGTCGTATCCCACTGGGTAACGCCAACCTGATCGGCCGCGAAGAGCTGCAGCACGCGAAAGATGCGGTCACCAGCGCGCAGGCGGCTCTCGACGTCGCTATCCAGCAGTACAACGCTAACCAGGCGATGATCCTGGGAACGAAACTGGAAGAGCAGCCGACCGTGCGTCAGGCGGCGACGGAAGTCCGTAATGCATGGCTTGCCCTGCAGCGTACCAAAATCGTCAGCCCGATGAGCGGCTACGTCTCTCGTCGCTCCGTTCAGCCTGGCGCACAGATTAGCCCAACCACGCCGCTGATGGCGGTGGTGCCGGCCAATAACCTGTGGGTCGACGCGAACTTTAAAGAGACCCAGCTGGCCCATATGCGTATTGGTCAGCCGGTCACCGTGATCAGCGACATCTACGGCGATGACGTGAAGTACACCGGGAAAGTTGTCGGCCTCGATATGGGTACCGGTAGCGCCTTCTCCCTGCTGCCGGCGCAGAACGCCACCGGTAACTGGATCAAGGTCGTGCAGCGTCTGCCGGTACGTATCGAACTGGATGCCGACCAGCTGGCGAAACACCCGCTGCGTATCGGCCTGTCTACGCTGGTGAAAGTAGACACGTCCAACCGCGACGGACAAATTCTGGCCAACCAGATTCGTAACAGCCCGGCATACGAGAGCAACGCGCGTGAAATCAGCCTCGATCCGGTTAACAAGCTGATTAACGATATCGTTCAGGCCAACGCCAACTAATGCTGGGGTGCGCGTAATGCAACAGCAAAAACCGCTGGAAGGCGCGCAGCTGGTCATTATGACCATTGCGCTGTCGCTGGCTACCTTCATGCAGGTGCTGGACTCCACCATCGCTAACGTGGCCATCCCCACCATTGCCGGGAACCTTGGCTCATCGCTGAGCCAGGGGACGTGGGTCATCACCTCGTTTGGGGTCGCTAACGCCATTTCCATTCCGATTACCGGCTGGCTGGCAAAGCGCGTCGGTGAGGTGAAGCTGTTCCTGTGGTCAACCGTCGCCTTTGTCATTGCGTCATGGGCGTGCGGGATGTCCAACAGCCTTAGCATGCTGATCTTCTTCCGCGTTATTCAGGGGATTGTTGCCGGGCCGTTGATCCCACTGTCGCAGAGTCTGCTGCTGAGTAACTATCCGCCAGCCAAGCGCTCTATTGCGCTGGCGCTGTGGTCGATGACGGTCATCGTTGCGCCTATCTGCGGGCCAATTCTCGGCGGCTACATCAGCGATAACTATCACTGGGGCTGGATCTTCTTTATCAACGTGCCCATCGGCGCGGTGGTCGTGCTATTAAGCCTCCAGACCCTACGCGGGCGCGAAACGCGAACCGAACAGCGCCGTATCGACGGCGTGGGCCTGGCGCTGCTGGTGCTCGGGATCGGTAGTCTGCAGGTGATGCTTGACCAGGGTAAAGAACTCGACTGGTTTAACTCGACCGAGATCATCGTTCTGACCATCGTCGCGGTGATATCGCTGAGCTTCCTGATTGTCTGGGAGCTGACCGACGATAACCCGATTGTCGATTTGTCGTTGTTTAAGTCGCGAAACTTCACCATCGGCTGCTTGTGTATCAGCCTGGCCTATATGCTCTACTTCGGCGCGATCGTTTTACTGCCGCAGCTATTGCAGGAGGTCTACGGCTATACCGCGACCTGGGCCGGTCTGGCATCGGCACCGGTCGGGGTGATCCCCGTGATTCTGTCGCCGATTATCGGCCGCTTTGCCCATAAGCTGGATATGCGCCGTCTGGTGACCTTCAGTTTTATTATGTACGCCGTGTGCTTCTACTGGCGCGCCTACACCTTCGAACCGGGAATGGACTTCGGTGCGTCGGCGTGGCCGCAGTTTATTCAGGGCTTTGCCGTGGCATGCTTCTTCATGCCGCTGACCACCATCACGCTTTCCGGGCTACCGCCCGAGCGTCTGGCGGCCGCCTCGAGCCTGTCGAACTTCACGCGTACGCTGGCGGGCTCCATCGGGACGTCAATTACCACAACGCTTTGGACCAACCGCGAAGCCATGCACCATGCGCAGCTAACGGAGTCGGTAACGCCGTTTAACCCTAACGCCCAGCAGATGTACGATCAGCTACAGGGTATGGGGATGACGCAGCAGCAGGCTTCCGGCTGGATAGCCCAGCAGATCACCAACCAGGGGCTGATTGTTTCGGCCAACGAAATCTTCTGGATTTCAGCGGGGATCTTCCTCGTGCTCCTGGGGCTGGTGTGGTTTGCCAGGCCGCCGTTTGGCGCCGGGGGCGGGGGCGGAGGCGCTCACTAGTTAAAAAGCCAGCTCGGTTGAGCTGGCTTTTTTTTGCCCTGTCGCGTCAGGCGACGGAAGATTAATGCGATGAGTTCGCGAATGCCCCTTGTTTAAGGTCGTCCACAATATGGTTCATTCGGCTTTCATTGAGCCCATAGAATTTAATGGAAAATGCCGTGAGGACATAAAAGAGAGCCGGCACCAGCGTAAATAGCAGCATGACACCTTGCGCCGCCGACGCCGACTGTACGGCAACGTTAGATTCATAATGGAAATAAGCCAGTACCCAACCTAATACCGCTCCGCCAACGGCGACGCCCAGCTTAATCACAAATATATTGGCTGCCACATTCATACCTGTAATTCGTCGCTGCGTTTTCCATTCACCATAATTATTTGCATCAGTAATCATTGACCACTGCAGCGCGCCGTTGCCGCCCTGGATCAGCATAATAATCAAATGAATTAACAGCACGACAATCCATAACTCCGGCGGCATAAAGAAGCATAGTACGCCGAATACCGCAATCAGCAGGTTGATCCAGAAAGACAGTTTTACCTTGCAGAAGCGGGTGCCAAAGGGTTTAGCAAGAACGGAGCCAGCCATTGATGCGAACATACCGCCCAGCATAAACAGCGTGATGATATCCGAGCCTTTATTCAGCACCGTATTAATGTAGTACACCACCGCGCCGCCGCGCAGCACCACGGCCACCAGCATCATGAAGTTGTAGACCGACATAATCAGCCACTGATCGTTTTTGAACAGAATCTTCACGTCGCGCACGATGTTCAGGTTCTCCTCTTTCACCGGCTGCACGCGCTCTTTGGTTGTAAAGAAACAGACGATGAACATCAGGCAGCCTATCACCCCGAACAGCGCCATCGACACCTGAATACCGGTAGCGCGGTCACCCGGATAGAGGAAATCCGCCAGCGGTAGAATCAGCGCAGTCCCTAGCGCGCCGCCGATAGGCGTTATCGCAAAGCGCCACGACTGCAGCGACAGGTTTTCACGCGGATCGGCAGTAATCGCTGCGCCCAACGAGCAGTAAGGGATATTAATGGCGGTGTACATCAGCGTCATAAAGATATACGCCACCACCGCATAAACCACCTTCCCGGTGTCGGAGAATGACGGGATGGAGTAAACCAGTACGCAGCTGACCGCAAACGGGATGCAGATAGCCAGCAGCCACGGGCGGAAGCGCCCCCAGCGCGTCGAGGTGGCATCGGCAATCGCCCCCATGATGGGATCGGTTATCGCATCCAGCAGGCGCACCAGCAGGAACATGGTGCCCATCACCGCCGGCGGCAAACCATAAATATCGGTGTAGAAATAAGCCAGAATAGCAACCGATGAGTCAAACACGATATGACTGGCGGCATCTCCCAGGCTATAGCCAATTTTTTCCTTAATAGAGATCCTATCCCCTGAAGACATATAAACTCCTGTATTTTTAGCGAATGCAACCGATTTCAACAGGCGCTATTTTTTACGCATTCAGGAACAGGATCTATTATGTTTTTCGGCTAACTGATTATGTTTTTCATTTTATGTGATCGATATTTATCTTAATCCCACTATTAAAGAGAGATTTTATTTTCTGCGCGCGCCTTCCGCCTCAGATAAATACATAAAATAACTATCTTCTATTTTTATTATTTTATTTATGAATATGCTTTCGCGCATAAAAAAGCCCCTGCGCTCGCGCAGGGGCTCGATATTATCGATACCAACAGAAACTAGATGTGCAGTTCCTGCAGTTTTTCTTTCGGCAGCGCCAGTTCATCATTGCTGTTGATACGAACGTCGCGTTCGATAATATGACGGGCAATGTCCTGCGCTTCGCTCAGGGAGTGCATTTCGTAGGTACCGCACTGATACACGTTCAGCTCTGGGATCTGGTTTTGATCCTTCACCTTCAGCACGTCAGCCATCGCCGCTTTCCAGGCATCCGCAACGCGCTGCTCGTCCGGCGTACCGATCAGGCTCATGTAGAAACCGGTACGGCAGCCCATCGGAGAAATGTCGATAATCTCAACGCCGTTACCGTTCAGATGATCGCGCATAAAGCCCGCAAACAGGTGCTCCAGGGTATGGATCCCTCTTTCCGGCATCACTTCTTTGTTCGGCACACAAAAACGCAGATCAAAAACGGTGATCGCATCGCCGTGCGGCGTGTTCATTTTCTTCGCAACGCGAACGGCTGGGGCTTCCATACGGGTATGATCGACTGTGAAGCTATCTAACAACGGCATTTCGTAACCTCCGATATCACCTTCATGCTCCCGGGCGTGCAATTTTTTCTATCCGATTATCAACATAACCATTTGAATAGAATCAATTTTCTGTAATACGCCGCGTTCTGCTTCAGGTTAATGTGATTTTTTTTAAAATAAACTGAACTCTTTGTTCCCATGCCAGTCTTAGTATATGAAAGACGCGCATTTGTTATCATCATCCCTGATTCAGAGATGTATATTTTGGCCACAGTGATGTGGCCTTTTTCTTTTGTATCAGGCGTGTCTTGCCAGCAGCGCTTCAAACGATTCGTTATCCGCAGCTTCAATCTGACGCTGACGCGCTCTTGAAGCATCCCGCTCGTTGGCAAAATCCTCTTCGCTGAGAATCTCCAGCGGCTCTTCACGCAGCATCGTGCGGTACTGTTCCGCCAGAGCCTTACCGGTCCCCCCAATGCCCTGATCAAGCATAGAACGCAGAATGCGCGCCGAGAAGGTTAAATCCGGATTATCAAAGCAGGCCACCAGTTCATCGCATACTTTCTGATACGCCGTCCCGCCATTCATACCGTCCATAGTCTGGGCTACGCGTTTCAGATCGTGGAACAAATCTTTACCCACTTTGGTCAGCGGGAACTGCGCCGTTTCACAGCCAATCCCCAGCGTCAGCCCCGGCTTACGCCCTTCCAGAATCACGCGATTCCAGTTAGTGCGAGTGCACAGCAGCTCATCGCTGCTCATCTCCGGCGCATCGGCCAGCACGCACCAGACCATAAACAGGTCGAGGAAGCGAATCTGCTGCTCGTCCACGCCAATCGGTGAGAACGGGTTGATGTCCAGCGAGCGTACTTCGATATATTCGATACCGCCGCGCAGCAGCGCATCGGATGGGGTTTCGCCATCGCGGGTCACACGTTTTGGGCGAATCGGTGCATACAGTTCGTTTTCAATCTGCAAAATGTTGCTGTTGATTTGCAGATGCTTGCCGTCTTTCTCCAGACCAATACGCGCATATTCTTCAGACGGTGTTTTAATCGCGCGCTTCAATCCTGCCACATACTCGTGCAATTCGTTAAACGTAATTCCGAGATTGCTTTGCGATTTATTGGTATAGCCAAGATCGCTCAGACGCAGCGAGGTTGCATACGGCAGGTAGTACATGCCGCAGTCGGTTTTCTCAAACGGCAGCGTCGTCGGCTTGCCCTGCAGGAAAGAGGAACAGATTGCCGGAGACGCCCCGAACAGGTACGGAATCACCCAGCCAAAACGGTAGTAGTTACGAATCAGACGGAAATAGCCGGCGGAAATGGCCTCTTTATCGTGTACGCCGCATTTCGCCTGCCAGAATGCCATCGGTAGCGAGAAATTGTAGTGTACCCCGGAGATGGTCTGCATCAGCGCGCCGTAGCGGTTTTTCAGCCCTTCACGGTACAGCGTTTTCAGACGGCCGATGTTAGACGTACCGTACTGTGCCAGCTCAATATCCTGACCCGGTGCGATGTAGCACGGCATGCTCAGCGGCCACATGCGCTCGTCGCCCAGCTGGCGTGCAGTATGACGATGCACGTCGCGCAGGAACGTCAGCATGTGATTGATATCGCCGTCGACCGGAGTAATAAACTCCAGCAGCGCTTCAGCGAAGTCGGTAGTGATCCATTTGTGGGTCAGCGTGGCGCCCAGCGCCTCCGGATGACCGGTTGTTGCCAGAGAACCGTCTGCATTAACGCGTAGGGTTTCGCGCTCAAGACCGCGCTGGATCCCTTCAAGAGCCTGAGGGTGTTTTTCCAGCCAGGTCAGCGCCTGTGATACGTCCGGGATCAAATTGACCTCCCGCCTGTCGAATTCATGTTATTAAGCATAATTGTCATCGTGGAGATGAGGACTGCTCCACAAGCCATCCAATTAGTGCCACCACGTCATGCCTTGCAGCGTCAGCGCCGCCACTGCGATATAGCGCAGCGCCTTACCCAGGCATAAAAAAAAGAGTACCGGTCCCCAGGATATGCGCATCCAGCCTGCGAGCAGGCACAGCAAATCACCGATAACGGGCATCCAGCTCAGCAGCAACGTAGCCGCGCCGTAGCGGCGCAGCCATCCCACTGCTTTTTCCTGCCAACGCGATGTTTTGCGTAATGGAAAAAAACGACCAAGAATAACGTTAGTAGCCCCGCCAAGGCTATTACCCATTGTTGCTATTACTACCAGAAGCCATGGCTTACTCGCGCCCGCAAGCAGCAGCCCGACCAGCACGGCTTCAGAGTTCCCCGGCAGCAGCGTCGCGCTGAGGAAGCTGCTTGCCAGCAGCGATCCCAGCGCCAGAAGTTCATTCACAGCAGGCGTACGTCGACGGCGTCCATCCCCGCAGCGGCAGCAGCCTGAAGGCCAAAATCGGCGTCTTCAAACACGATGCAGCGTTCCGGCGCCACGCCCATCCGCTCCGCGCACAGTAAGAACGTGTCCGGTGCGGGCTTATGCAGCTTAACGTGATCGGCGGCGACAACGGCATCGAAATAGTGACGCAGCCCGAGGTGCGCGAGCAGCGCCTCGGCCACCGCGCTTTCGCTGCCGGTACCAACGGCCATAGGCCGACGGCCGTGCCACGCTTTCACGACTTCAATAAGCGGCAGCGGTGTCACAGAATCGAGCAGCATGGATTTCACCGCATCGGTTTTTTCGCGAGCGAGAAGATGGGGATCCAGATCGGCCTGATGACTGTCAATAATCGCCTGCGCAATCCGCCATGTTGGCGAACCGTTAAGCGCGACCATCGCCTGTTCGTCAAAACGCATTCCATAACGACCCAAAACCTCACGCCAGGCCTTACGATGCGTGGGCTCTGTATCCAGAATGGTGCCGTCCATATCAAAAATCAATCCAGCATAGCGTTCGTACATCGTCTTCTCACCCGTCGGATAATGTGACGTTACTTTATCGTAAATAGGGATGGTTGTCGCTGTTAGCCGCAGGAACAACAAAGGCGCTCTCCGGCGCCTTATCGCTACCGCTCGCTGCGGATTATTTAATTTGCATATCGTTTTCAACTACTCGTACGCCCTGAACCCGTCGGGTAACTTCGACCGCACGTTTGGCATCCGCAGAGGATGACACAAAGCCGCTTAGCTGTACGCGACCTTTAAAGGTCTGCACGTTGATCTCACTCGATTTGATGTTTTTATCGCTGAACAGCGCCGTTTTAACCTTTGTGGTGATCACCGTATCGTCAATATAGCCACCGGTGCTTTCTTTCGTTGACGAGCCAGCACAGCCGGACAACGAGATAGCCACCAAAAGCGCAGCGCAAAACGCTGACGTTGCCTTGAACCATTTCATGGATTTCTCTCCTTGCAGTCATGTCACCAGGATAAAGGCGTATACAAGGATAAATTATAGAGGAAAGAATGGGTTGCCAATGGGAAAAGCGTGAAGAAGATTTTACGATGAAAAAAACAGAGAGGGAACTACGGAGAAGATGGTGCATCCGGGAGGATTCGAACCTCCGACCGCTCGGTTCGTAGCCGAGTACTCTATCCAGCTGAGCTACGGATGCATCGGTAAAACCAGATTGGAGAAAACAAGAGATGGTGCATCCGGGAGGATTCGAACCTCCGACCGCTCGGTTCGTAGCCGAGTACTCTATCCAGCTGAGCTACGGATGCATCGGGAAACTTGCTTTACTGCCGATATTGATACCGCTAAGAAAGCGACATCAAGTAAGAGATGGTGCATCCGGGAGGATTACTCGGCTGCGCCTCGCCCTACGGGTCGTTGCTAAAGCAACGCTATTCTCCCTGGTGCTAGCGATCATCTCGCAGACCTTGAAACAACAGCGTAGCTGCTATTCCGGAGAATATGGTGCATCCGGGAGGATTCGAACCTCCGACCGCTCGGTTCGTAGCCGAGTACTCTATCCAGCTGAGCTACGGATGCATCGGGAAACTTACTTTACTGCAGATTCGATACCGCTGCTAAAGCGCTATCTGTTTTCTGTTACAACGCTAATGCGTTATCTCAGAGAAGATGGTGCATCCGGGAGGATTCGAACCTCCGACCGCTCGGTTCGTAGCCGAGTACTCTATCCAGCTGAGCTACGGATGCAAATGGCGGTGAGGCGGGGATTCGAACCCCGGATGCAGCTTTTGACCGCATACTCCCTTAGCAGGGGAGCGCCTTCAGCCTCTCGGCCACCTCACCAACAACACCTCTTGCGAGTGCTTCGAAGAACTTGTTTCTGCTCATCGTCGCTGTGTGGCGCACATATTACTTTCTGGGACTTATAAGTCAAACAATTTTCCGCAGATTTTTTTCGTTTGCACATTTCACAGACAATCAGGCGTTAAAAAAAGCAGAACGGGCGTTTTATCAACAGATAAAACGCGATTACGGCCGCAAAACGGCAATACGAAAAAATGGCGCTAAGGGAGAGAACAGAAGAAAAAAGGGCTGACGCAGAAGATAAAACGGGAAAAACGGCGGGAGTTGCGTCTCACCCGCTGGGTGAGACGCGAGAACTTAGTAACTGGACTGCTGGGATTTTTCAGCCTGGATACGCTGGTAGATCTCTTCACGGTGGACAGAGACTTCTTTCGGGGCATTTACGCCGATGCGCACCTGGTTACCCTTCACTCCTAAAACTGTCACAGTGACCTCATCTCCGATCATGAGGGTCTCACCAACTCGACGAGTCAGAATCAGCATTCTTTGCTCCTTGAAAGATTAAATGAGTCGGGTCTCTCTGTATCCCGGCATTCTCCATCATATAACGCCAAAAGGTCAGCGATGACAAACACCTTATGTGTAAGCAGTCACGGCATCACATTCTGTTAAATGTAAGTCTAGCCGATTTACATGACTTCAACCTGACTTTATCGTTATCAGTACCGCATATGCAAGACGCCTGAACAGATAACGTTAGGCGTCTGCATGCGTTTATTGTTATTACAGTTTAGCGCTTACCCAGCCCTTCACGCTGGCCAGTGCAGCCGGGAGAGCCGCAGCGTCGGTACCGCCAGCTTGCGCCATATCCGGACGACCGCCCCCTTTGCCGCCCACCTGCTGAGCGACCATACCAATCAGTTCCCCTGCTTTCACACGGTCGGTCACGTCCTTAGACACGCCCGCAATCAGAGAAACCTTACCTTCTGCAACCGTCGCCAGCACGATAACCGCCGAACCCAGCTGGTTCTTCAGATCGTCGACCATGGTACGCAGCATTTTCGGCTCAACGCCGGCAAGTTCGCTCACCAGCAGATTAACGCCGTTAATCGTCTCAGCTTTGCTGGAAAGATTCGCGCTTTCCTGGGCTGCGGCCTGCTCTTTCAGCTGCTGCAGCTCTTTTTCCAGCTGGCGGGTACGTTCGATAACGGTACGTACTTTCTCCGTCAGGTTGTGGCTATCACCTTTCAACAGCTGAGCAATGTCGTTTAAGCGATCGCTTTCAGCATGCAGAGAGGCTATTGCACCCTCACCGGTAACGGCTTCAATACGACGCACGCCTGCCGCTGTGCCAGATTCCGACACAATGCGGAACAGACCGATATCACCGGTACGAGAAGCGTGGGTACCTCCACACAGTTCGGTAGAGAAGTCGCCCATGCTCAATACACGCACGTGGTCGTCATATTTCTCGCCAAACAGCGCCATTGCGCCCTTCGCTTTCGCCGCATCCAGATCCATGATGTTGGTTTCGATCGGCAGGTTGCGACGAATCTGGGCATTGACCAGATCTTCAACCGCGCGGATCTCTTCCGGCTTCATGGCTTCAAAGTGGGAGAAGTCGAAACGCAGCACTTTATCGTTAACCAACGAGCCTTTCTGCGCCACATGCGTGCCCAGAACCTGACGCAGCGCCGCGTGCATCAGGTGCGTAGCGGAGTGGTTCAGACGGATGCGAGCACGACGTGCGTCATCCACGTCAGCCTGCACGGCATCGCCTACTTTCAGCGCGCCGGTCGCCAGCTTGCCAAGATGGCCAATAGCCTGACCGTATTTCTGGGTATCGCTAACGGCGAAGCTAAAGCCCGCGCCTTTCAGCTCACCCTTGTCGCCAACCTGGCCGCCGGATTCCGCATAGAACGGAGTCTGGTCCAGAACGACAACGGCTTCCTGGCCCGCAGCAATAGACTCTACCGCTTTACCGTCAACGAACAGGGCGGTGACTTTACCGTTCAGTTCCAGATGGTCGTAGCCTTTAAACTCAGATGCGCCGTCAACGCGGATCATGGCGTTGTAATCCGCGCCAAAACCGCTGGATTCACGCGCACGACGGCGCTGTTCTTCCATTGCGGCTTCAAAGCCAGCTTCGTCAACCTTGATGTTACGTTCACGGCAAACGTCCGCCGTCAGGTCAACCGGGAAACCGTAGGTGTCGTACAGGCGGAAAGCGGTTTCGCCATCCAGCGTATCGCCGGTCAGCTTCGCCAGCTCTTCGTCGAGCAAGGCCAGGCCGCGCTCCAGCGTACGAGCAAACTGCTCTTCTTCGGTTTTCAGAACCTGTTCAACCTGCGCCTGCTGGCGTTTCAGCTCTTCGCCTGCGGCACCCATCACGTCCACCAGCGGGCCAACCAGCTTGTAGAAGAAGGTGTCTTTCGCGCCCAGCATGTTGCCGTGGCGGATTGCGCGACGAATGATACGACGCAGCACATAGCCACGGCTTTCGTTGGACGGCATCACGCCATCGGCAATCAGGAACGCACAGGAACGAATGTGGTCCGCGATGACGCGCAGCGACTTGTTGCTCAGGTCGGTTGCGCCAGTGACTTTAGCCACGGCATCAATCAAGGTGCGGAACAGGTCGATTTCGTAGTTGGAGTTCACGTGCTGCAGAACGGCAGTTATACGCTCCAGACCCATACCGGTGTCCACGGACGGCTTCGGCAGCGGTTCCATGGTGCCGTCAGCCTGACGGTTGAACTGCATGAAGACGATGTTCCAGATTTCGATATAGCGGTCGCCGTCTTCTTCTGCGGATCCCGGAGGCCCACCCCAGATGTGGTCACCGTGGTCGTAGAAAATCTCGGTGCACGGACCGCAAGGACCGGTGTCACCCATCTGCCAGAAGTTATCGGATGCATACGGCGCGCCTTTGTTGTCGCCGATGCGAATAATGCGCTCACGCGGAATACCGACTTCTTTTTCCCAGATTTCGTAAGCTTCGTCATCGCTCTCATACACGGTAACCCACAGGCGCTCTTTCGGCAGCGCAAACCAGTTTTCACCGGTCAGCAGCTCCCAGGCGTACTGGATAGCATCGTGTTTGAAGTAGTCGCCGAAGCTGAAGTTACCCAGCATTTCGAAGAAGGTGTGGTGACGTGCGGTGTAGCCGACGTTTTCCAGGTCATTATGTTTACCGCCCGCACGCACGCAACGCTGCGCGGTGGTCGCGCGCGAATAATTACGTTTGTCGAGACCGAGGAACACGTCCTTGAACTGGTTCATCCCGGCGTTGGTAAACAACAGAGTGGGGTCGTTATTCGGCACAAGGGAGCTGCTGGCAACTACCTGATGGCCTTTACTATGGAAAAAGTCGAGAAACGCCTGACGGATCTCAGCGGTGCTCTTGCTCATAATTATCCTGAAATCAAGCTACACTTCATCCTTCAAACCGCCTCTTCGTTGGCTGCGCTCGATCACCCCAGTCACGTACTTATGTACGCTCCTGGGGATTCACTCACTTGCCGCCTTGATGCGGCTTGAATGATTTCGTGTATTTAAGGAATATTCGTCGCAGACGCGGGCCGCCGTAAAAGCAACCCGCATCCAAACGGAAAAAGTGGGAATAAGATAAGTTTTCTTTAAAGGGAAGTAAAATCCCGAGTGCGGTCAATCAGCAAAATTTCGCCATATTTCCTGGATATCTTCCATAAGGTAGCCGCGGTAGAGCAAAAAACGCTGGATTTTAACCTTCTCGGCAAACAGCGTCGGCAACGGATCGCCGTATTTTCGCTGCGCCTGTTCGCGCGCAAGCATCCCCCAGTCGATCTCGCATTCCCGCATCGCCTGTTCGATATCGTGACGGTTTATCCCTTTTTGCCCCAGCTCCTGGCGAATGCGCGCCGGGCCATAGCCTTTACGGCTACGGCTGGCGAGAAACTGCCGCACAAACCGGAGATCGTCCAGATAGCGGTTTTCAAAGCACCAGGCAATCACCTTTTCAACATCTTCCGGCGGCGCGTCAACGGCTTCCGGGCCATTTTTGGTCATCACCGGAGCGGTCAGCTTGCGCCGCAGCTCCTGCTCACTGTGGTCACGCATCGCCAGAATGCGGATTGCGCGGTCCAGCAGACGGGCATAGGCGGAGCGGCGCGGTGAGTTTTCGGTCATCGTTTTTCTGCCATTGTGATAAATGCAAAAAGGGCTGCATCAGCAGCCCTTCGTCTTCGTTCTGAGGTTATCAGAAGTCTTCGTTGGTTTCTTCAACGTTGTTGTTATCAACAACGAAGTCAGGTTTATCGTCCTGGTTATTGAGCAGCAGTTCGCGTACCTTCTGCTCAATTTCTTTCGCCGCAGCCGGGTTTTCTTTCAGCCAGGAGATCGCGTTCGCTTTGCCCTGACCGATTTTATCGCCGTTGTAGCTATACCAGGCACCTGCTTTTTCAATCAGCTTCTCTTTCACGCCGAGATCGACCAGTTCGCCGAAGAAGTTGATGCCTTCGCCATAGAGGATCTGGAATTCAGCCTGTTTGAACGGCGCCGCAATTTTGTTCTTCACAACCTTCACGCGGGTTTCGCTGCCGACAACGTTGTCGCCCTCTTTCACCGCGCCGATACGACGGATGTCCAGACGAACGGAGGCGTAGAACTTCAGCGCATTACCGCCGGTCGTGGTTTCCGGGTTACCGAACATCACGCCGATTTTCATACGGATCTGGTTGATGAAGATAAGCAGGGTGTTGGACTGCTTCAGGTTACCCGCCAGCTTACGCATCGCCTGGCTCATCATACGTGCCGCGAGGCCCATGTGAGAGTCGCCGATTTCGCCTTCGATTTCCGCTTTCGGCGTCAGCGCCGCGACGGAGTCGACCACGATAACGTCTACTGCACCGGAACGTGCCAGCGCGTCACAGATTTCCAGCGCCTGTTCGCCGGTATCCGGCTGGGAGCACAGCAGGTTGTCGATATCGACGCCCAGCTTGCGCGCATAAACCGGGTCCAGCGCGTGTTCAGCATCGATGAACGCACAGGTTTTACCTTCACGCTGAGCTGCGGCGATAACCTGCAGCGTCAGGGTCGTTTTACCGGAGGATTCAGGACCGTAGATTTCGACGATACGGCCCATTGGCAGACCGCCTGCGCCCAGCGCGATATCCAGTGACAGCGAACCGGTGGAGATGGTTTCCACATCCATGGTACGGTCTTCACCCAGACGCATGATGGAGCCTTTACCGAATTGCTTTTCGATCTGGCCCAGCGCTGCCGCCAACGCTTTCTGTTTGTTTTCGTCGATAGCCATTATTACTCCTGTCATACCGGATGAAACCGGATAGTGAATTCTGTTCTGTTGAGGCAATTATACTGTATGGTCATACAGTATCAAGTATTTTGTAGAAATTGTTGCCAGAGGAGTTTTAGCGCGAAAGCCGTCGCCTGTCGGCGCACTGATTCACGGTCGCCGGAGAAACATTCACACTGGGTCACCCCCTGCCCGCTGGCGCTGGCAACGCCAAACCACACGGTGCCTACCGGTTTTTCCGCGCTGCCGCCGTCCGGCCCGGCAATGCCGCTAACCGAGACCGCAAAGTCTGCTCGTGCCGCGCGCAGCGCGCCAATTGCCATTTCGACGACCACGGGCTCGCTAACCGCACCGTTCTGTTCCAGCGTCACTTCCCGCACGCCGATCATCTGCGATTTAGCCTCATTGCTGTAGGTGACAAAACCGCGTTCAAACCATGCAGAACTGCCCGCTACGTCGGTGATGGTTTTGGCAATCCAGCCGCCGGTGCAGGACTCGGCGGTGGTCATCGTCGCGCCGCGCGCTTTCAGCGCCAGGCCGACCTGCTCACTCAGCTGCAGTAATTCTGAATCTGTCATTGTCGCTCCGCTTAAGCCGGATAAAGAGGCCATCAAAGATAGCACTTTCAGCACAGATATGGGGATGGGGTGGCGATTTTACGAGGGGCATTCCGAAATTGCATCGCCCCGACGACGTCGGGGCGAAACGGCGAGAAATTTAGCGCATGCTGGCGGCAATCAACTGGACATTATGACGCAACATTTTCACGTAGCTGTCTGCCACGCCGCCGGGCTTTGACAGCGCTTCGGGATAAAGTTCGCCACCCGGCTGCGACCCCGTGGCCGTGGCAATCTGTTGCACCAGACGCGGATCGAGCTGGTTTTCCATAAACCAGGTGTGCACGCCGTCGGCCTGAATCTGCTTAATCAGCGCCGCAACCTGCGCCGCACTGGCCTCGCTTTCCGACGACAGCCCCTGCGGAGCCAGGAAGGTCACGCCGTAGGCGCGGGAGAAATAACCGAAGGCATCGTGGCTGGTTAAGACTTTACGTTTCGCCTGCGGAATGCCGTCGAACTGTTTTTTCGCCCAATCATGCACTTCGTTCAGTTGCCCGATATAACGCTCGCCGGAGGCTTTTAACGCCGCGCTATCCTGGGGGTCGGCCTTGATCAACCCGTTCATGATGTTTTGCGCATACAGCGCGCCGTTAGCCGCGCTGTTCCAGGCATGCGGGTCGGTCACTATTTTTCCATCCTCATCCAGCGTGTGCGTCTTCACGCCGGTTGATGCAACCACCAGCTCCCCTTTAAAGCCAGAGGCTTTAATTAACCGGTCGATCCACCCCTCGAGCCCCAGCCCGTTCACCACCACCACATCCGCCTTGCTGAGCAGCGCGCTGTCTTTCGGCGACGGCTCAAAGGTATGCGGGTCGCCGTCCGGACCAACCAGCGTGTCGACATGTACGTGCTCGCCGCCAATTTGCTGCACCATATCCCCCAGTACGGAAAAACTGCTGACCACGTTCAGCGTTTTCGCCATTACCCCCTGCGCCGTTAGCCCGAGCGCCAGCGCCAGAATCACCCCAATACGCTTCATGTTTTCCCCTTATCGTCTTCAATTTCGCCAGCTGACGGTCAGCCGACTACGCTTGCCAAAAAATACCGAAACCAAAAAAACGCCGCTGGCGGTCAGCACAATCGACGGTCCAGCGGGGAGATTAGCCGCCCACGACAGGCTCAATCCCATCCACGCACAGACGCTGCCCATCAGCGCCGCCAGCAGTAAAATCCCCGGCAGCGTTTGCGCCCAACAGCGTGCAGCCACGGCAGGCAGCATCATCACGCCCACGGCCATCAGCGTACCGAGCACCTGAAAACCGGCGACCAGGTTAAGCACCAGCAGCGCCAGGAACAGCCCATGAAGCACAATCGGCAGCCAGCGTGCATTGACCTGTAGCCAGGCGCTGTCAAAGGCTTCGCTCACCAGCCCACGATAAAACAGCGCGATACAGATAAGCGTCAGGCTGGCAACGCCCGCCACAAACAGAGCCGCGTTGCTGTCCACCGCCAGTATTGAGCCAAAAAGCAGGTGCAGCAGGTCGACGTTAGAACCGCGCAGCGAGACCAGCGTGACGCCCAGCGCCAGCGAGCCAAGATAGAACCCGGCAAAACTGGCGTCCTCCTTTAACGGCGTTCGGCGGCTCGCCCAGCCGGCAATCAGCGCCACCGCTATTCCGGCGATAAAACCGCCGACGGTCATCGCCAGCAGCGACATGCCGTTCACCAAATACCCCACCGCCACGCCCGGCAGAATGGCATGCGACAGCGCATCGCCCATTAAGCTCATGCGCCTTAGCAGCAGAAAAACGCCGAGCACGGTGGTACTCAACGACAGCGCCAGGCAGACCACCAGCGCACGGCGCATAAAGCCAAACTCAATAAAGGGTTGAAAAAAGGTATGCCAGATCATGCGCGCCTCAACGATTCAAACGCGGGCAATACATCATGGGTATGCCCCCAGCAGGCGTTGTTTTCCGCCAGCAGCAGCGTTTGCGGAAAGTAATCAGCCACCCGCTGGTTATCGTGCAGCACCGCCAGCACGGTCTGCCCCTGCTGATGCATTTCCTCAATCACCCCCATCAAATCAAACGTGGTCGCTTCATCAATGCCGGTAAACGGCTCGTCCAGCATGACCAGCGGCGCGCGTTGCACCAGTACGCGGGCGAACAGCATGCGCTGAAACTGACCGCCGGAGAGGGACTCAATCGGTGCGGTGGCCATGGCCGCCAGCCCAACCCGCGCCAGCGCGGCCTGGATGCGGCGCCGTACGTCGCGGCCAATTCCGCGCAGCAGCGAAATCCGCGGCCAGGCTCCCTGGCTGACGACATCAATCACCGTCAGCGGGAACTGCGACTCCAGCGCGTGACGCTGCGCCAGCCAGCCGATCGTTGGCCGCGACGGCGTCCAGCGCATAACGCCGCTGACCGGCGGAATAAATCCGGCCAGCGTTTTTAACAGGGTAGATTTGCCGCAGCCGTTCAGACCGACAATGGCCGTCATGCTGCCCTTGTGAATCATGCCGCTGAGAGCAGGCGTAATCGCCCGCCCTTCATAGCCGACAACGAGGTTATCGAGTTCAATCATGGCAGCGCGACCGCCCACCATACCGCCAGCCACAGCGCAGCCAGCAGCATCCCCGCCAGCCAAAGCCGCGCGCCGGCGGAAGCCATAAAAACAGGAGTCAAAATCTTCGCCTCATAATTTAATGTTATAACATAACAATATAGAATGAGCGCTACGATGTAAACGGCTGGAAATGATGCAAGATGTAACTGACACCTCTCCGGACGGAGAGGTGCAGGAGAGGAAAGATTACTGCGCGCGAGCCTGAGACACCGCCAGGCCTAGCTGCCACACCGCCATAGCGTAGTGGGTGCTGTGGTTATAGCGCGTGATGGTGTAGAAGTTCGGTAAGCCGTACCAGTACTGATAGCCAGTACCGATATCCAACCGCAGCAGGCTGGCCTGCTGGTGGTTACCTAAAGGCTGCATCGGCGTCAGGCCAGCCGCCGCCAGCTGCGATACGCTGTATTTGGTTTTAAAGCCGTTGTCCAGGCCCGGCGCCTGACCCATCGCCTGTACGGCCACCGCATCGCCGCTCACCCAGCCATGCTGCTTGAAGTAGTTTGCCACGCTACCGATGGCATCTTCAGGGTCCCACAGGTTGATATGGCCGTCACCGTTGAAGTCGACGGCGAACTCCTTATAGGACGACGGCATAAACTGTCCGTAGCCCATCGCACCGGCGAACGAGCCTTTCAGATCCAGCGGATCGTCTTGTTCATCACGCGCCATCAGCAGGAAGGTTTCCAGCTCGCCGGAGAAGTACGCCGCGCGGCGCGGGTAGTTGAAGGAGAGCGTCGCCAGCGCATCAAGAATGCGGGTTTTACCCATTACACGGCCCCAGCGGGTTTCAACGCCAATAATACCGACGATGATCTCAGGCGGCACGCCGTACACCTGCTGCGCGCGCTGTAACGCGCCTTGATACTGGTTCCAGAACGCCACGCCGTTCTGCACGTTATCCGGGGTAATAAACTGTTTGCGATAGCGCAGCCACGCACCGTTCGGCCCGGTCGGCGGCAGACCGGTCGGCGCCTGTCGGTCCATCAGGCGCAGAACATAGTCCAGACGTTTCGCCTGAGAGAGAATTTCGTGCAGCTGCTGTCGGTCAAAGCCGTGCTTGCTCACCATCTTGTCGATGAACTGCTCCGCCGCCGGATTATTGGCAAAGTCGCCGCTCGGCATCATGGCATTATGCTGGGGTTCAAGAAGGAAACCGCCGGAGGTTTGTGCCGGTGATTCAGCCGTTTTCGGTTTGCTGCTACAGGCAGCGAGCAGGACACACAGGGGGAGTAAAGCCAGAACGCGACGCTTCAACATGGGACTTCCATTTAACAATATCAGCAAGAGTTAAATATGGTAAAGCATCCGCCGCGCTGCAAGGAAGCGCCTTCGCATCCGGCGGGGAAAAAAATCGCCGCCGTCGAACAATCATGATGCAATCGATGATCTCAACGGCCGGAATGTTTTATCATCGCCGCGCAAAACGGACCGTGTACGCGCTAATTATCGGAGAAAGTCATGAGTGATTTTTTGTTAGACGCCGGGCGTAAGGCCCTGTTACTGGAACTACAGGAAGCCAGCCGCCTGCCCGATCGCCTCGACGATACCTTTGTTCAGGCGGCAAAAGCCATTCTCGGCTGCCAGGGCAAACTGATCGTTTCCGGAATGGGCAAATCCGGCCATATTGGCAAAAAGCTGGCCGCCACCTTTGCCAGCACCGGCACCCCGGCTTTCTTCGTCCACCCTGCAGAAGCACTGCACGGCGACCTGGGTATGGTTGAAAGCCGCGACGTCATGCTGTTTATCTCCTACTCCGGCAGCGCCAAAGAACTCGACTACATTATTCCGCGCCTCAAAGAGAAAGCAGTTACGCTGCTGGCGATGACCGGCAAAGCCAATTCACCGCTGGCGCTGGCCGCCGACGCGGTGCTGGATATCTCCGTCGAACGCGAAGCCTGTCCAATGCACCTGGCGCCGACGTCCAGCACCGTCAACACCCTGATGATGGGCGATGCGCTGGCGATTGCCGTTATGCAGGCGCGCGGCTTTAGTGAAGAAGATTTTGCCCGCTCGCATCCGGCCGGCGCGCTCGGCGCGCGTCTGCTTAATCGCGTGCACCACCTGATGCGCAAAGAGGCTGATATTCCCCAGGTCAACGTGCATGCCAGCGTGATGGACGCCATGCTTGAACTGAGCCGCACCGGTATGGGGATGGTGGCGGTGTGCGATGATGTTTTGCAGGTTCACGGCGTGTTTACCGACGGCGACCTGCGCCGCTGGCTGGTGGGCGGCGGTTCACTGGCCGATAGCGTCAACGAGGCGATGACCAAAGGCGGCGTAACGATTCACGACCAGGCGCGCGCGATCGACGCCAAAGAAAAGCTGATGAAACTGAAAATCAGCGCCGCCCCGGTGGTGGATGAAGAACACCGTCTGGTCGGCGCGATTAACCTGCAAAACTTCTATCAGGCCGGGATCCTTTAATCCTTCAGGCCCAGACGCTTCGCCAGCCGATGCAGGTTGGCGACGTCTGTCTCCAGCGCTCTGGCGCTGGCCGCCCAGTTATTCTGATGCGCCGACAGCGCCTGGCGAATCATCTGCCGCTGAAAATGCTCGGTCGCATCGCGCAGGTTTTGCACCGTTGGCGCAACCGGCATTGTTTCAACAACCGCCGTATGCGCGCCTTCCTGTAAGGCAAAATGCGGCGCCTCCAGCACCACTTCACCGCTGCTGCGGGTCGCCCGCGCCAGCACCACCGCGCGATGTACCGCATGTTCCAGCTCGCGTACGTTTCCTGGCCAACCATAGTTTTGCAGATGCGCACGCGCTCCGTCGCTCAACACTACGCGGGAAAGGCCCAGCCGCAATCGGCACTGTTCGCAAAAATAGCCCGCCAGCAGCAGCACATCGTCGCCACGCTCGCGCAGCGGCGGTACGGAAAGCGGAAACACGCTCAAACGATGGAACAGGTCGGCGCGGAAGTGACCGGCCAGCACTTCTTCACGCAGATCGCGGTTGGTCGCCGCCAGCACGCGCACGTCAACCCGCAGGCTTCGGTCATCGCCCACTCGTTGAATATCGCCATACTGCAACACGCGCAGCAGCTTGGCCTGTAGCGCCAGCGACAGCTCGCCAATTTCATCTAAAAACAGCGTGCCGTTATCGGCCATTTCAAACTTGCCGCTGCGGTTGCTGATGGCGCCGGTAAACGCGCCTTTCACATGGCCAAACAGCTCGCTTTCGGCCACGCTCTCCGGCAGCGCGGCGCAGTTAAGGTACACCAGTGGGCTGACCGCCCCCTCTGTCAGGATAGTTGTCACCCCCATCGAAAATACTAATGACAAGATGGGAACAGATCGTGAAACGAATTTCACCAGAACGTAAATCGGCTGCACTGGCTAAATTACTACCGCCTTACAACATGACCGTCACCGCAGTTGCGCAGATGGAAGGGATATCGGAAGCTACCCTTTATTACTGGCGTAACAAGGCGAAAGCAGAGGGAATACCGGTGCCGGGTGCAAACAAAACTACAGACCAATGGTCAGCCGAAGCCCGGCTGGCTGTGATTATCGAAACAGCTACACTCAGCGAAACAGAACTCGCGCAATACTGCCGTAAAAAAGGGCTTTACCTGGAACAGATTAGTCAGTGGAAACAAGGCTTTTTGCAGGTGTCTTCGCCCACTGACAAAGCGGCGCTCAAACAAAGCCAGAAAGAAGTTAAACAACTAAAACGCGAACTGCTTCGTAAGGAAAAGGCGCTGGCGGAGGCGGCAGCGATACTGGTGCTGCGAAAGCAGTTGCGGGATTTTTACGGGGAAACCGACGAGGACGACTGACGCCCGGAACAGAGCGGCAGGCACTTATCGGTTACGTGCGGGACGCGATGGCGTCAGGAGCTCGGCTGTCAATAGCGCTGACGGAAGCGGGATTAAGTGAACGGACGTGGCGACGCTGGCAAACGTCGTGGGAAGACAAGCGTGTCAGCACGGTCAGGCCCTCCCCGGTGAACCAGTTAAGTGAGCAAGAAGAGCAACAGATACTGGCAGTGTGCCATCAGCCAGACTACGCCAGCCTCCCCCCGTCACAAATCGTACCGGCGTTGGCGGATAAGGGGATTTATCTGGCAAGCGAGTCAACCTTTTACCGGGTACTGCGTCGTCATGGAGAGGTGCATCGCCGGGGACGGCAACGGGCAGCGCAGAAAGTCACCCCGGCTACGAGTTGGCAGGCCAGCGGGCCGAATGAGGTGTGGACATGGGACATTACATGGGTTCCGTCAACCGTAAAGGGGCGCTGGTTTTACCTGTATCTGGTGGAAGACCTCTACAGCCGAAAAATCGTGGGATATGAAGTGCATGAAACTGAAAGTGGTGAGCAGGCGGCAGCCCTGATACAACGCACGGTCCTTCGGGAAGGATGCTGGCAAAACCCGCCGGTACTGCATGCGGACAACGGCGCGGCGATGAAGTCACAGACGTTGCAAATGAAGCTACACGAGCTGGCGATAACCCCCTCTCACAGCCGGCCGGGAGTGAGTAACGATAATGCGTATGTGGAGTCGCTGTTCCGGACACTGAAATATGTCCCGCAGTGGCCGTCATCAGGGTTCGGCAAGCTGGAGGAGGCGCGTGAATGGATAGAGGTTTTTGCTCAGTGGTATAACGAAATGCACAGACATAGCGGCATCAGGTATGTGACGCCGGGTCAGCGACATCGTGGAGAAGACGGTGTGTTGCTGAAAAATCGGGATGAGGTGTACAAAAAGGCAAAAGCGGAACGGCCTGAACGCTGGTCTGGCAGAACACGAAACTGGCATCCGGTAGGCAAGGTAATGCTGAATCCAGAACGGGAAAAACAGGCAGCCTAAATCAACCGGGGGTGCCAACTACCTTGACACTTACCGACCGCGCGCGGTGAACCTTCATGAATCGCTTTCGCTACCAGCTCCTTCCCGGTGCCGGTCTCACCGCTGATCAGCACGTTAAGATCAGAGGCAGCAACAATCTCAATCTCTTTTTTGAGCTGCATCATGCCCGGCGACAGGCCAATCATCTGCGTCTCTTTTACCTGCTCAAAATCGCCCGGCGTACCCGGTAACATGTTCTGGCTTTCGAGCTGTTCAATCAGCAGCGCGTTACTCAGCGCACCGGCCGCCAGCGCAGCAATCAGCCTGAGCTCTTCATCGCTGAAGATGTCGAACTGATCCGGTGACATACCGTCGAGCGTCAGCGCACCAATCAGGTTCTGCCCGGCAAATAGCGGCAGACCAACGCAGGCGTGCACTTTGAGGCTCTCCTGGCCGGGAATCAGCCCGTCGTAGGGATCGGGCAGCGAGCTGTCCGCCGGGAAACGCACGACGTCCCCCGCACGAGCAATCGCCTCTAACCGCGGGTGGCCCTCCAGCGTAAAGCGCCTGCCCAGCACATCTTTGGCCAGGCCATCAATGGCCAGAGGAATAAACTGCCGCGCTTCATAGCGCAGCAGCGCCGATGCATCGCACTCCAGCACCTGGCGCAGCGTGGTAATCAGCCGCTGGAAGCGATCCTGATGGCCGACACCGCGCTGCAGTTCGATGGCAATACCGGCCAGTACGTTAACGGAGAAACTCATCGCTACCTCACTGTCATTTTGACAATGCATCATGTCATATTGACAATATAATGCATAGTCATTTTGACTAACAAAAAAGAGGTATAAATAAATTAAACTATAAAAATCAATGCATTAAAAAGTTGGCACGCAACCTGCAATTAGCAATACATCTTTTTTGAAAAACGCTGAATTAATTGAGGTTGCTATGTCTATTCTGGTTAAAAATAACATTCATTGGGTTGGCCAACGTGACTGGGAAGTGCGCGATTTCCACGGGACGGAATACAAAACGCTGCGCGGCAGCAGCTACAACAGCTACCTGATTCGCGAAGGCAAAAACGTCCTGATCGATACCGTTGACCATAAATTCAGCAGTGAATTCGTCCAGAACCTGCGCAGCGAAATCGACCTTGCCGATATCGACTACATCATTATTAACCACGCGGAAGAGGACCACGCCGGTGCGCTGACCGAGCTGATGTCGCAAATCCCGGACACCCCCATTTACTGCACCGCCAACGCCATTGACTCCATCAACGGTCACCACCATCATCCGGAATGGAACTTCAACGTGGTCAAAACCGGTGACAGCCTGGACATCGGCAACGGTAAACAGCTGATCTTCGTCGAAACCCCGATGCTGCACTGGCCGGACAGCATGATGACCTACATGACCGGCGACGCCGTGCTGTTCAGTAACGACGCCTTCGGCCAGCACTACTGCGACGAACGCCTGTTCAACGACGAAGTTGACCAGACCGAGCTGTTCGAACAGTGCCAGCGCTACTACGCCAATATCCTGACGCCGTTCAGCCGTCTGGTGACGCCAAAAATCACCGAGATCCTCGGCTTCAACCTGCCGGTCGATATGATTGCCACCTCCCACGGCGTGGTATGGCGCGACAACCCGACGCAGATCGTTGAGCTGTACCTGAAATGGGCGGCGGATTATCAGGAAGACCGCATCACCATCTTCTATGACACCATGTCCAATAACACCCGCATGATGGCGGATGCGATTGCCCAAGGGATCAACGAAGTCGACCCGAACGTGGCGGTAAAAATCTTTAACGTCGCCCGCAGTGATAAAAATGAAATTCTGACCAACGTTTTCCGTTCTAAAGGGGTTCTGGTCGGCACCTCCACCATGAACAACGTGATGATGCCGAAAATTGCCGGCCTGGTGGAAGAGATGACCGGTCTGCGCTTCCGTAACAAACGCGCCAGCGCCTTTGGGTCTCACGGCTGGAGCGGTGGTGCGGTCGACCGTCTGTCCACCCGTTTGCAGGATGCCGGTTTCGAGATGTCGCTGAGCCTGAAGGCGAAATGGCGACCGGACCTGGATGCGCTGGAGCTGTGCCGCCAGCACGGTCGTGAAATCGCCCGGCAATGGGCGCTGGGTCCGCTGCCGGAAATGACCGCCGCTTCCACCAGCGCAAAAGAAGCGTGCGCCTGTGCCGCAGCAGCTGCTGCCGACCTCGGCCCAAGCATGCAGTGCAGCGTGTGTCAGTGGATCTATGACCCAGCCAAAGGCGAACCGAATCAGGACGTCCAGCCTGGCACCCCGTGGAGCGACGTTCCGGATAACTTCCTGTGCCCGGAATGTTCATTAGGCAAAGACGTCTTCGACGTACTGGCAACGGAGGCAAAATGACTCATGGCATTGTGATCGTTGGCTCGGGCTTCGCCGCCCGCCAACTGGTGAAAAACATCCGTAAACAGGATGCGAGCGTCAGACTGACGCTCATCGCCGCCGACAGCATCGACGAGTACAACAAACCGGATCTGAGCCACGTGGTCAGCCGGGGGCAAACGGCCGCCGACCTCACGCTGCAAACCGCCGGCGAGTTTGCCGAGCAGTACAACCTGAATCTGTTTCCGCAGACCTGGGTGACCGGAATTGATGCCGAGGCCCATACGGTGAAGAGCCAGAATCAGGTCTGGCAGTACGATAAACTGGTCCTCGCCACCGGCGCCTCGGCGATGGTACCGCCGGTACCGGGCAAAGAGCTGATGCTGACCCTTAACAGCCAGCAGGAGTTCGGGGCCGCACAGAGCACCCTGCGCGATGCACAACGGGTGCTGATTATTGGCGGCGGTTTGATCGGCAGCGAGCTGGCGATGGATTTCTGCCGCGCCGGTAAAGCCATTACCGTCGTCGACAGCTCAGCCAGCATTCTGGCGTCGCTGATGCCGCCGGAAGTCAGCAGCCGCCTGCAGCATCGCCTGACCGACATGGGGATCCATCTGCTGCTGAAAACCCAGCTACAGTCGCTGGAACAAACCGCCACCGGCATTCGTGCCCGCTTCGATCGCGATCGCCACATTGAAGTCGATGCCGTTGTGGCCGCCGCCGGCCTGCGCCCGGAAACGGCGCTGGCCCGCATGGCGGGTCTGGAGATTAACCGCGGCGTGAAGGTCGACGGTACGCTGCGCACCAGCAATCCGGATATCTACGCGCTGGGCGACTGCGCCGAGATTAACGGCGCGGTAATGCCATTCCTGCAGCCGATTTTAATGAGCGCCATGTGCCTGGCGAAAAACCTGCTCGGTCAGTCCGGGGAGCTGAAGCTGCCAAACATGTTGGTGAAGGTGAAAACGCCGGATCTGCCGCTGCATCTGGCCGGTGAAACCCGCCGTCAGGATTTGAACTGGCAGATCGAAACCCGCGCCGACGGTATGCTGGCGCAGGGCTACGATGCCGACCAAAAATTACGAGCGTTCGTGGTCAGTGAAGAGAGAATGAAGGAAGCGTTTGGGTTGTTGAAGCTGCTCGCCAGCTAAGCACGAGCAGCTTGCCGGATAGCGGCGTAAACGCCTTATCCGGCCTACCGCACCACCAGCGCGTCATAATTACGCCAGCGATAGTTCACCATCGACACCAGCCAGCACAGAGCGAACAGCCCAATCACCACAAACCCCGCATTACCGAGGTTATCGCTCAGCACGGCAACGTCATTCCACAGGCCGCCGGTCAGCCCGAACTTATCCATAATCAGCCCCAGCGCTTCCAGCCCGCCAATAAACAGAGCCACCACCACAGAAGCACCGGTAATGGTCATATTGTAGTAAAGCTTACGCTGCGGCTTATTGAAGGCCCAACCATAGGCGCCGACCATCAGAATATTATCCAGCGTATCCACCAGCGCCATACCGCTGGCAAACAGTGCCGGGAATACCATAATCGACCACATCGACATCCCGCTGGAGGCGCTGGCGGCAGAGATACCCAGTACGCCAATTTCGGTCGCTGTATCAAAGCCCAGGCCAAACAGGAAGCCGACCAGGTACATATGCCAGCTTTTGCCAATCAGCCGGAAGGTACGGCTGAATAGCGCGTTCATCAACCCACCGGAGATCGGTGCGTCAGCGGAAACCGATTCCCCTTTCTTCAGCGCCTGGAAGCTGCGCCACACGCCGCGCAAAATCACCAGGTTCACCAGCGCCATCGCCAGCAGGAACACGGCGGATACGGCGGTACCAATAATGCTGCCGGTGTCGTGGAACCAGCCCATCTTATGCTGGAAGGCCGTCGCCGTCGCGGCAATCGCCACTGACGCTAACACCACAATCGAGGAGTGCCCCAGCGAGAACCAGGCGCCGACGCCAAACGGACGTTTGCCCTGCTGCATCATTTTGCGGGTGACGTTATCAATGGCCGCGATATGGTCCGCATCGACCGCATGGCGCAGACCGTAGCCCCACGCCAGCAGGCTGGCGGCCATCAGCGCGCCGTTATGACCAAATGCTTGCCATGCCCAACCCCAGGCCAGTAAGTTCGCCATCACCAAAGCCAGCACCAGCAGCGACGCACGCGGCTGTTGACGAAGAACATTCCACAACATGAATTACTCCTTTAAATCAGATGACGAGCCGCCGCAATCACGGCCTGTCCGTATGAAATTGCTCCGTCCCCGGCGGGTAACCGCTTCGGAAAAAGCAAAGTGAAATCGTGTAAATAGTGCATCAGCCGCGCACGCAGCAGCGCGTTGTGCAGCACGCCGCCGCCGAAGGCCAGGGTGGAGACGCCTGCCTGCCGCGCGTGATGGCGCATCAGCTCGGCGATGCCCTGCGCCAGCGTGTCGTGAAACGCCCACGCTTTTTGTGCAGGCGTCGCCTGCCAGCGCAGCCAGGTTTCCCAGAACGACGCAAGATCGAGATAGCGCTCGCGTACCGGCATCGTGACCGGGTGGCGAATGCCGTCACAGACCGCGGCCAGCGCTTCAAGCCGGCATGCTGCTTCGCCTTCATAGCTCAGCGTCTGCGGCGCACAGCCCAGCGCGCAGGCCACGGCGTCAAACAGTCGGCCACAGGAAGAGGCCTGCGGGCTATTGATCCCGCGCGCCATAGCCTGCTTCAGCAGCGGCCAGTTTTGTTGCTGTAAAGTCCGGGTTTCGCTGAAAGACAACCAGTCAGGCACAAACGCCAGGCATTGAGCCAGCAGGTTACGCCACGGCTGCTTCGCCGCCAGATCGCCCCCCGGCAGCGCTACCGGCGGCAGACCGCCGAGATGTTCGCATTCCCGGTAGCTCACGCGCAGGCACTCGCCGCCCCACAGCGCGCCGTTTTCCCCCATGCCGATGCCATCGAGCGCCATCGCAATCACTTCTCCGCCGTCAAGCGGCCAGTCGTGCTCCGCCAGGCAGGCGGCAATATGCGCGTGATGATGCAACACGCGCTGTACCGGTAGCGGGCTGTGTTCGGCCCAGTGTGACGAGCGGTAGCCATCATGCGCGTCAGCCACAACCGCCTGCGGCGTAAAATCATAGATGGCCTGCATCAGGCCCAGCGCCTGCCGCCACTGGCTTTCTACGCCGTCGTCGGTCAGATCGCCAAAGTGCTGGCTCACCACCGCCTGGTCACCGCGCACCAGGCAGAAAGTATTTTTCATGTCTGCGCCAAGACACAGCATGGGCGGCACGTCGCGAAAGCCCGGCGGCAGCGGCAGCGCGTCCGGCACAAAGCCACGTGAACGGCGCAGCATTTCGCCGCTCTGACGCACCACGGAGTCATCCATACGCTGCACGATATCGCGGTTGTGCAGCAGAAAACCGTCGGCAATGTCCGCCAGATCCGCCAGCGCCTGCGCGTTACTCAGCGCCGGTGGTTTGCCGCTCAGATTGCCGGAGGTCATCACCAGCGGGCGATCCGCGCCCTGTATCAGCAGGTGCTGAAGTGGGTTGGCGGGCAGCATCACCCCCACCTCGGCAAGCGCTGGCGCAATGGCCTCGCAAAGCTGCGCCACGCGGGCTTTATCGACCAGCACAATCGGCGCGGCGGGCGTTTGCAGCAGCGAGCGGGCATCCATCGGCAGCGCATCGGCGTTTGCTAGCATCACCGCCAGCGGTTTCGCCGGGCGACGTTTTCGTTCGCGCAGTCGGGCTACGGCCTCGCCGTTTGTGGCATCACAGGCCAGATGAAAACCGCCAATGCCCTTTACCGCCACGATGCCGCCGGCCTTCAGCAGCGCGATGGCGGCGGTCAGCGCGGCCTCTTTCTGCTCGCGCTGGTCGCCGCTGTGCCACGTCAGCCAAGGCCCGCATTCCGCGCAGGCCACCGGCTGGGCGTGAAAGCGCCGATCGTAAGGGTTGCGATACTCCGCCGCGCACTGCGGGCAAAGCGGAAACGCCGCCATCACCGTGAAAGGTCGGTCATATGGCATGGCGTTGATAATGGTAAAGCGCGGCCCGCAGTGGGTGCAGTTAATAAACGGATAGCGGTAGCGCCGCTGCTGCGGGTCGTTCATTTCCGCCAGACAGGCTGGACAGGTTGCGGCATCCGGCACGATTTGCGTGCTCATCGCCCCCGCGCCGCTCTGACGGATAGTAAATTCGCTGGGTAAGGTCGGCCACGCAAAGGGCTCGACCTGGGTACTGTCGATGCGTGCAAGCGGCGGACAGTGCTGGTACAGCGCGGCGATAAAATCGACTTCATCGCCGTACAGGCGCAGCAGTACGCCCGCGCCGTCATTACAGACATCGCCCAGGCAGCCGCGCTGCTGCGCCAGCTGCCACACAAAGGGCCGGAAGCCCACGCCCTGTACTTTTCCGCAAATGCGGATCTGCACACCGTTTGCACGCATAGTGATTTACCCGTGTACCGCCGCTTTCAGACGCATTTTCATCGACTGATAGCTTTGTAACGCATGATTTTCGGCCCAGTGTTGATCCTCAATCGCTTCCACTTTTACCGCGCAGTACTTGGTTTCCGGCGTTTTGGAAATCGGGTCGAGATTGTCCTGGGTCAGTTCGTTGCAGGCGCCAATCCACCATTGGTAGGTCATGTATACGCTGCCTTGGTTGATACGTTCGCTGACGTTAGCGCGGGTGATAACTTTGCCACGGCGTGAAGAAACCCAGACCAGCTGTTTGTCCTGCACGTTCAGCAGTGCGGCATCCTGCGGGTTAATCTGCACGAAGCCAGGTTCATCGGCCAGCGACTGCAGCGCTGCGCAGTTACCGGTCATCGAGCGGCAAGAGTAGTGCCCCACCTCACGCACCGTACACAGCACCAGCGGGAATTCGGCGTCCGGGCTTTCCGCAGGCGCACGCCACGGCGCGGCAAACAGATGGCCCTTACCGTCCGGCGTGGCAAACGCGTTGCCTTCATAGAGGTATGGCGTACCGGGATGGTCCAGCGTCGGGCAAGGCCACTGCACGTGGCCCATGTCACCCATTTTTTCGTAGGTCACACCGTAGAACAGCGGGCACAGCTCGCGCATTTCGTCCCAAATCTGCTGGTTATTGTCATAGTGCATCGGATAGCCCATTTCGGTGGCGATCAGGCTGATAATGTCCCAGTCACGCTTCACGTTATAGGTCGGTTCGATGGCTTTTTCGAAACGCTGGAAGCCGCGGTCAGCACAGGTAAAGACGCCGCCGTGTTCGCCCCAGGAGGTCGCTGGCAGCAGCACGTCCGCCTGTTCGGCGGTTTTGGTCATAAAGATGTCCTGCACCACCACGAAATCGAGCGCCTCAAACCCTTTGCGCACCAGGCCCAGATCGGCCTCCGTTTGCAGCGGATCTTCGCCCATGATGTAGTAGGCTTTGACCTTCCCTTCGAGCGTCAGGTGCGGGACTTCGGTAATGCGTACGCCGACTTTGTCATCCATTACGCTGGCATCAATGCCCCACGCCTTGGCGAACTTCGCGCGTACCTGCGGGTCAACCACATCCTGATAGCCGGGGAACTGGTTTGGCAGCACGCCCATATCACAGGCGCCCTGTACGTTGTTCTGTCCACGCACCGGGCCCACGCCAACGGCTTCGCGCCCGAGGTTGCCGGTCAGCAGCGCCAGGCTTGCCAGCCCTTTCACCACGTCAACAGCCTGACCAAACTGGGTCACGCCCATCCCCCACATAATGGTCGCCGACGGTGCCGCCGCATAGGTGCGCATCGCCTGACGTACCTGTGCAGCAGGAATGCCGGTCAGCGATTCCACCGCTTCCGGCGCGTAGTCTTTCACCACTTCACGCATCTCTTCCAGCCCGGTGGTGTAGCGGGCGACGTATTCTTTGTCGTACAGCTCTTCTTCCAGCAGCACGTGGGCAAACGCGTTCACCAGCGCCATGTTGCTGCCGTTACGCATCTGTAAGTGCTGATCGGCAATGCGCGCGGTTTCAATTTTGCGCGGATCGCAGACGATAATTTTGGCCCCTTTCTCTTTGGCCTTAATAACCCGACGCGCCACGATCGGGTGCGAGTCAGCGCAGTTGTAGCCAAAGACCAGCAGGCAGCGGGAGTTTTCAATATCGCCGATGCTGTTACTCATCGCGCCGTTGCCCAGTACGTCCTGTAAACCTGCGACGGATGGGCCGTGGCACACGCGGGCGCAGCAGTCGACGTTATTGGTATGCAGCACGCCGCGGGCGAATTTTTGCATCACATAGTTGGTTTCATTGCCGGTACCGCGCGATGACCCGGTAGTCATAATGGCGCGCGGGCCGAATTCAGCTTTAATGTCGCCAAGGCGCTTCGCGGTGTAACGAATCGCTTCATCCCAGCTCACGGGGGTCAGTTTGCCGCCCTTCTCATAGCGGATCATCGGCTGCGTTAAGCGAGGCGTCAGCAGCTGGGTGTCGTTAAGGAAGTCCCAGCCGTAGTAGCCTTTCAGGCACAGCTCGTTCTGGTTGGTTTGGCCGTTGGCGGCTTCGGCACGAATAATTTTACCGTTGTCGACAACCAGTTTCAGTTTGCAACCCGCGCCACAATAAGGGCATACGCTCGTGATTTTTTTCATCAGTAACAGACCTGTTAAAAGAGAAATCTAAGGATGATTAAAGAGAGATAGACGCGGCGCTTTCCAGCGCGGCGCGACGGCGTTTTTCCGCGCTCAGCTGTTCCAGCTTGTCGCGGTCAACGCAAAACAGCGCGTGTGTCGGGCACGCTTCCATACAGGCAGGGCCGGCTTCACGATGGAAACAGAGGTCGCATTTATTGGCTTCCGCTTTTTCCGCGCGTACCTTCAGGCCCGCGCCGCTGTCGCGAACGACCGGACGCACCACCACTTCCATGGCGCCGTACGGGCAGGCCACCACACAGGTTTTACAGCCGATGCAGCGCTCCTGCATGACGTGAATAAACCCTTTGTCGCGAATGATAGCGCCGTTCGGACAGACGTTGGCGCACGGCGCGTCTTCGCACTGACGGCAGGCGGTGGCGGTCGATACATCCACGCCTTTGATAACGTGAATACGGGGCAGGAAAGACTGTGGCGTCAGTGCGGCGCAGTCCTGGTCCTGCTGGTGAGAAACAACGCAGGCGACTTCGCACGTACGACAGCCAATACATTTACTCGCATCAGCGATGATGAAACGGTTCATCAACTTCTCCAGCTATGACAGTGATTGCGCGGGAGGATGCATTATTCGAGCCAACTTTTACAAAGTTGATTTTTAAGGATATTCTTTAGATTAACCGTGAAGATTCGCTGTCATCGTCACTAATGACGATGACAGCTGACGACGCTAGCGGTGGGGACCCGCCGCGATGGAGTCACGGGCGATCAGTTCACCGGGGAAGGTTTGCTGGTATTTAAAATCGCCGCCGTCGAGCATAAAAATAAGCCGGTGGATGGTCTCTTTAATCATTTCCGTCACCGGAATACGTACGCTTGAAAGTGACGGAACCATATAGGGTGCCAATGTGATATCGTCGAAGCCAATCACCGACACCTGCTGTGGCACCGCGATATCGCGATCGTGGAGGCGCTTGATTGCCCCCACAGCCATATCATCGTTACTTGCCACCAGCGCACTAAACGGCACCTGCCGCGTCAGCAGCGTGTCAACGCCCGCGGCACCGGTGGCCGGCGTCCATTTACCTTCAACAATCAGCGCGTCACGCACCGCAATGCCGTGCTGAGCCAACGCGTCTTTGTAACCCGAGAGGCGCTCAATGCCGGTTGGCGAATCGAGCGAGCCGGTAATAAACGCAATATCGCGATGGCCCAGCGCGATTAAGCGCTCCACCGCCATCTGGCTGGCATTTTTTTGATCGCAATAGACACAGTGGCTGCTGTTGCGCCGCAGCCGACGGTTAATCACCAGCACCGGCTGGGGCTGCTGCTCAATCATGTCGTCAATTTCGTCGACGCTTAAAAAACGCGGATAAATAATAATGCCGTCGCAGCGCAGGTCGAGCAGATACTGAATGGCCTCCCGCTCTTCCTCCGCGCTGTGCTTGCCGTCCGCCAGCACCAGCCGTCGCCCCTGATCTTCCGTCATGCTTGCCGCGTGGTACAACAGTTCACTGAAGTACACGCCGTGATAAAGGGTATTGGTGACCACCAGCCCCAGCGTCTGCGTCTTTTTCGTCGCCAGGTTACGCGCCAGCAGATTCGGCCGATAGCCGCTCTCTTCAATGGCCAGAAACACCCGATCTTTTGTTTCCTGGCTGACGTAACCGTTGCCCGATAGCACCCGCGATACGGTGGCTTTCGATACGCCCGCCCGTCGTGCCACCTCTAGCATCGTCGTCATCGTTGTTCCTTTAAGAAATGATCTGTCAGCAGTGTACTTCACCGTCTGAGGATTTTCAGCAACGGCAAAACCGCGGCAAAAGGGGTCTTCGCGCTTTCATGTGATCGGTTTCACGAATTAATTAAAAACAAAAATTAGATCTTGCCGCAACAAAATAAACACCAGATGATTATGTGGAACCGGTTTCCTATACAACGTTTCATCGCCGACCAGCCTCGGCCGATGCGCGACAAGTACCCTACTGATAAAACAGGATTTTCCGATGGCTAAAAATTATGCGGCTCTGGCGCAATCCGTGGTGAACGCGCTGGGCGGCGTGGATAATATCGCCGCCGTCACACACTGCATGACCCGTCTGCGCTTCGTGCTCAAAGACGATTCGCAGGTTGATAGCGCCACGCTTAAAGGCATCAGCGGCGTGATGGGCGTGGTACGTACCGACAGCCAGTGCCAGGTGATCATTGGCAACACCGTCTCGCAGGCCTACCGCGAAGTGGTCAGCCTGCTGCCCGGCGATCTTCAGCCAGCCGTTCCGGTCGGGAAGCCCAAACTCACCTTCAAGCGCGTCGGCGCGGGAATACTCGACGCGCTGATCGGCACCATGTCTCCGCTGATCCCGGCGATTATCGGTGGATCGATGGTCAAACTGCTGGCCATGATCCTCGAAATGACCGGCGTGCTGTCGAAAGGTGCGCCAACGCTGACCATTCTGACCGCGATCGGCGACGGCGCGTTCTTCTTCCTGCCGCTGATGGTCGCCGCCTCGGCGGCGGTAAAATTCAAAACCAATATGTCGCTGGCAATTGCTATCGCCGGGGTGCTGGTGCATCCCAGCTTTATTGAGTTGATGGCAAAGGCCGCTCAGGGCGAGCACGTTGAGTTCGCTTTTATTCCGGTGACGGCGGTGAAATACACCTACACCGTGATACCGGCGCTGGTGATGACCTGGTGCCTGTCTTATATCGAGCGCTGGGTCGATCGGATCACACCGGCAGTCACCAAAAACTTCCTGAAACCCATGCTGATCGTGCTGATTGCCGCCCCGCTGGCGATCGTCCTGATCGGCCCGATTGGCATCTGGATCGGTAGCGCTATCTCCGCGCTGGTGTACACCATTCACGGCTATCTGGGCTGGCTGTCTGTCGCCATTATGGGCGCCCTGTGGCCGCTGCTGGTGATGACCGGGATGCACCGCGTGTTTACCCCCACCATCATTCAGACCATCGCCGAAACCGGCAAAGAAGGGATGGTGATGCCGTCAGAAATCGGCGCTAACCTGTCGCTCGGCGGCTCGTCACTGGCGGTCGCATGGAAAACAAAAAACCCGGAGCTGCGCCAGACCGCGCTGGCGGCAGCGGCTTCGGCGATTCTTGCCGGTATCTCTGAACCGGCGCTGTACGGGGTGGCGGTTCGCCTGAAACGCCCGTTAATCGCCAGCCTGATTAGCGGCTTTATCTGCGGCGCCGTCGCCGGTATCGCCGGTCTGGCGAGCCACTCAATGGCCGCACCGGGTCTGTTCACCAGCGTACAGTTCTTCGATCCCGCCAATCCGATGACTATCGTATGGGTGTTTGGCGTCATGGCGCTGGCGGTGGTGCTGTCGTTCGTGCTGACGCTGATCCTCGGCTTTGAGGATATTCCGGTAGAGGATGCCGCCGCCGATGCGCGTCAACGCCAGGCAACCGCCCCGGCCGCCGCGGCCCGCGTGGCATAATTTTTAATAGCGAGGTAACGCATGTCGACATTTCCGCAAGGATTTCTCTGGGGCGGCGCCATTGCCGCCAACCAGGCCGAAGGGGCCTATCTGGAAGGCGGTAAAGGCCTGACAACCGTGGATATGATTCCGCACGGCGCCAACCGTCTGCCGGTCAAACTCGGCCAGGAAAAACGCTTTGCGTTGCGCGATGACGAGTTCTATCCAAGCCATCAGGCCATCGATTTCTATCATCGCTACAAAGAAGATATTGCCCTCATGGCAGAGATGGGCTTTGGCGTATTCCGTACCTCCATTGCCTGGAGCCGTCTGTACCCCAACGGCGATGAACTGACGCCAAATGAGGAAGGTATCGCCTTTTACCGCGACCTGTTCCGCGAGTGCAAAAAATACGGTATCGAGCCGCTGGTCACCCTGTGCCACTTTGATGTTCCGATGCATCTGGTGACCGAATACGGTTCGTGGCGTAATCGCAAAATGGTGGCGTTTTTCACCCGCTATGCGCGCACCTGCTTTGAGGCGTTCGACGGGCTGGTGAAATACTGGCTGACCTTCAATGAAATCAACATCATGCTCCACAGCCCGTTCTCCGGCGCCGGGCTGGTGTTTGAAGAGGGGGAAAACCAGGATCAGGTGAAATACCAGGCCGCGCATCACGAACTGGTGGCCAGCGCATTGGCCACCCAAATTGCCCACGAGGTCAACCCGCAAAACCAGGTCGGCTGTATGCTGGCGGGCGGTAACTTCTACCCGTACTCCTGTAAGCCTGAAGACGTGTGGACAGCGCTGGAGAAAGATCGCGAGAACCTGTTCTTTATCGATGTACAGGCGCGCGGCGCGTACCCGGCCTATTCCGCCCGCGTTTTCCGCGAGAAAGGCGTCACCATCGCGAAAGAAGCGGGAGACGACGAGGCGCTGAAGCACACCGTCGATTTCGTGTCGTTTAGCTACTACGCCTCGCGCTGCGCCTCGGCGGAGATGAACGCCAACAACACCAACGCGGCAAACATAGTCAAGTCACTGAAAAACCCGTACATCGAGGCCAGTGAATGGGGCTGGGGCATCGACCCGCTCGGCCTGCGAATTACCATGAACATGATGTATGACCGCTACCAGAAGCCGCTGTTCCTGGTGGAAAACGGCCTGGGCGCCAAGGACGTGGTCAACGCCGACGGGCAGATCGACGACGATTACCGCATCAGCTATCTGCGCGAACATATCCGCGCAATGGGTGACGCCATTGAAGACGGCGTACCGCTGATGGGCTACACCACCTGGGGCTGTATTGACCTGGTGGCAGCCTCTACGGGGGAGATGAGCAAGCGCTATGGGTTTGTCTACGTTGACCGCGACGATGCGGGGAACGGCACGCTGGCGCGGACGCGTAAAAAGTCGTTCTGGTGGTATAAGAAGGTGATTGCCAGCAACGGGGAAGATTTGGCGTAAAAATAGGGTGCCGGATGGCGGCGTTGCCTTATCCGGCCTACCAGAAACGTGCCGTACGTAGGCCGGATAAGCGAAGCGCCACCCGGCATCACAAACGGATCAACACGACTCGTCGTCCTCAGCCTCTAACTGCGCAAACCCGCCGTTCTCCTGCCAGTTTTCCAGCCGCTGATACACCACCTCAACCGCGTCTTTAATGGCCTGAGTCATTGGGTAATAAAAGCCCACGATATCCGGCTGAATGCCGAGGAAAATCACCTCGCCCACGTCGTCTTTCAGCTGATCGACCAGATAGTTCAGCGGCATATTGTGGGTGGTCATCATAAACATCTCGGCGATGTCGTCCGGATCGATAATACGTATTTCGCCCGGATTCAGCCCCATATCGGTAGCGTCAACAATCAGCAGACGTGCAGGGTTCAGCTCGCGAATCGCCACGATGTCATTTTCCGGCGCACTGCCGCCGTCAATCACGACCCACGCCCCTTTCGGCTGGGCGGCGCACATTTCAGCGAGCAGCGGACCGGCGCCGTCATCGCCCATCATGCTATTGCCAACACAGAGTAAAACGTCAGTCACGGAGCCTCCTGACCATCAGGTAGATGGCGCTTTCTTGATAAATGGCATGCAGCATATTGAGCATCGCTTCGCTCCACGCCTGCTGTTCCGGCGTCTGGCGTGCGCGCGCTTTGTCAAACGCGTTGGCCAGCATCGACACGTGGTTACTGTCGATAACAATTTCGCCGTATTTCGGCACCCCTTCCATTTTCCGCCGCGCCGTACTGCCCTCTTCCAGCGTAGCTATCCACGCCCGATAGTCATCCCACGGGCAGGTCAGCGCGGCTTCCAGGCAATCGATGACCCCAAGGTGGTGGCCAATCGCCAGGCTGTAATAGACAACCTGCTGCGCCTCGGAAGGCGTTGCATCGTTCTCATCAATGAATTTACGGCTCAGTTGACTGAACACCACCTGTTCGCTCATCGAATTCGCGCTCCTTCTACCACATGGCCCAGCTGCGTGACGATTTCCGTCAGACGCGGATCGTTTTCTGCCTCCAGCCACTGCTGAACCCGCTCGTCACCCTGCCCCAAATGCAGCATATAGTCGTCCGCAATCTGACGACCGTAGCGGTAGCCCGCCAGGCGACGCGCGGCGCGGTCAACCTGAACGCGCAGCGGCTGCACCATATCCGGATGGAGGATTTCGGCAGGCTGGGCATCCAGCTCGCCCGGCGCGCGGGCATGGATTTTCTGCTCCAGCAGACCCAGCGCCATGGCAAAGCCGTACAGCGTAGCGGCAGGCGTTGGCGGGCAGCCGGGGATGTACACGTCGACCGGCACGATTTTGTCGGTGCCGCCCCAGACGCAGTACAAGTCGTGGAAGATACCGCCGCTGTTACCGCAGGCTCCGTAAGAGATACAGATTTTCGGGTCCGGCGCAGACTGCCAGGCGCGCAGCGCCGGTGAGCGCATAGCGCGCGTCACCGCACCGGTAAACAGCAGAATGTCGGCGTGGCGCGGCGATGGCACCACTTTAATGCCAAAACGTTCAGCATCAAACAGCGGTGACAGCGTGGCGAAAATTTCGATTTCGCAGCCGTTGCAGCCGCCGCAGTCGACGCGGTAAACGTAGGCGGAACGCTTAATGTTTTTTAGCAGCGACGCTTTCATGCTGGCGATAGATTCGTCTACCGTCATCGGCACTGGCATGCCGTTATCGTCGCGTGGCCCGATTAAGTTGCTCATCAGATGGCCTCTTTCATGTGGCGAGTCAGGTCAATACGATCGGAGGGCACCAGACATTTCTGACGCTTACATTCCGGGCAGGTTTCAAAGCTTTCACGGTGGTGTTCCGCGCGGCTGTCACCGTTGTGCTTGAGAATTTCAATCGCGTAATCAATCTCTTTTTGCACCGCAAACGGACGCTGACACACGCGGCAGTTGCAGATATCGAAGCGAGACTGCTGGAGGAAATCTTCTTTTTTCCACACCGCCAGCTCATATTCCTGAGACAGCTTGATCGCCGCGGTCGGGCACACTTCCTCACAGCGACCGCAGAAAATGCAGCGACCGAGGTTGAACTGCCACGCCAGCTGATTGGCGGCGAGATCGGTTTCCACCGTCAGCGCGTTCGACGGGCAGGCGTTGACGCACGCCGCGCAGCCAACACACTGCTGCGGGTTGTGTTCCGGTTTGCCGCGGAAGTTTTTATCCACCGGCATCGCTTCCAGCGGATAAGACGAGGTGGTCACGCCGGTTTTAATGGCTTTTTTAATAAAGGTAAACATAGTTGCTCCCGGATGCGTGCGGGGTTTTACCCTCACCCTAGCCCTCTCCCTGAAAGGGAGAGGGAACAGATCGGCGTTGTCAGTGAATACGCACGCGATCTGCCCTTCCCCCTCGCCCCTTTGGGGAGAGGGTCGGGGTGAGGGGCCCCCACGCAATGCCCCAATTATTTCAGCGGCGAGTTCTTACGCTCGATGCTGTAGCGCTCAAGCTCTTTATACGGCACGACCTTGCTTTTCTTCTTACGCACGTCGACCACGGTCATGCGGTCGGTACAGGAGTAGCAAGGATCGAGGCTACCGATAATCAGCGGCGCATCGGAAACGGTGTTACCACGCAGCATATAGCGCAGGGTCGGCCAGTTGGCGTAGGTCGCCGCACGGCAGCGCCAGCGGTACAGCTTCTGGTTGTCGCCGGTCATGCTCCAGTGGATATCATCGCCGCGCGGCGCTTCCGAGAAGCCCAGCGCAAAGCGATGCGGAATGTAGGTGAAACCTTCCACCGCCAGCGGGCCGCCCGGCAGGTTATCAAGGCCGTAGTCAATCATGTTCAGCGCGGTGAACACTTCGTTGATACGCACTTTCAGACGGGAAATCACGTCGCAGCCCTGTTCGCTGTGCACTTCCATCGGCAGCAGACCGTAACCGACAAACGGGTGATCGGCGCGGGTGTCGCGGGCGTGGCCGCTGGCGCGGACCATCGGGCCGACGTTACTGAAGTCACGGGCGATTTCCGGGTCCAGACGGCCGATACCGACGGTACGCTGTTCCATGTTCGGCGTACTCAGCAGAATATCCACCAGATCCTGCACGTCGCGGCGCATCTGCTGCGCCAGCTGACGGGTCTGGATCATGTCGTCTTTCAGGAAGTCACGACGAATACCGCCAATCAGGTTCAGGCCGTAGGTTTTACGCGCGCCGGTGAGGATTTCTGCCATTTTCATAGAGGCTTCACGCACGCGGAAAAACTGCATAAAGCCAGAGTCAAAGCCGGTGAAGTGACACGCCAGGCCGAGGTTCAGCAGGTGCGAGTGCAGGCGCTCAACTTCCAGCAGGATGGCGCGAATCATCTGTGCGCGTTCCGGTACCACGATGCCCATCGCATTCTCGACGGAGGTGGTGTAGGCGGTGCTGTGGGCAAAGCCACAGATGCCGCACACGCGGTCAGACAAGAAGGTGACTTCGTTGTAGCCCATACGGGTTTCCGCCAGTTTCTCCATGCCGCGGTGGACATAGAACAGACGGTAGTCGGCGTCGATAATGTTCTCGCCGTCAACGAACAGACGGAAGTGTCCCGGTTCGTCGGACGTCACGTGCAGCGGGCCAATCGGCACCACGTTGTTTTTCTTGGTGCCCAGCTCGTTGATGAACTCGTAGGTTTCCGCATCGGTGGTCGGTGCCGGGCGCTGGCGGTAGTCCATGCTGTCTTTACGCAACGGGTACAGCTCGTCCGGCCAATCGTCCGGCAGCACCAGACGACGCTCGTCCGGCAGGCCGACCGGGCGCAGACCGTACATGTCACGCACTTCGCGTTCGCCCCATACGGCGGCAGGTACGCGCGGCGTAACGGACGGATACTCCAGGGTGTTGGCGTCCACTTCGACGCGCACGGTGATCCAGCACTTAGTGCCCTTCTCCATCGACAACACGTAGTAAACGGCGTAATGACCGTTCAGCTTACGTTCATCGTTGCCAAACAGCACCGACAGCCAGCCGCCCTGGTGGTAGTAAAGAAACTCGACGACTTCCGGCAGGTAGTTCACCTTCACGGTAATCGTTAACTGGTCTTTGGTCTGCCAGGCTTCGTCCAGCACCACGCCCGGGTAGGCCTGGTGCAGCGCGGCGAGGTAGTGTTGACCCACTTTTTCTTCAGACATGCTCACAACTCTCTTATCACGCCACCAGCAAGGAGACGAAGGCTAAAAAGGCTAAACCGAACCCGGTCCAGGTAATGCGGCCGGTGATATCCAGACGCAGACGCGCCATGCTGTTTTCGAACAGGGCAATAATCAGCACCCCGACCACCAGCTTGACGATGGCGGCAATCACCGCAAGAACCAGGCCGCCGACGCTAAAGCTGGTCATCTGTCCCCACGGGATGAAGACGCCAACAAACATCTGCAGCACCACCAGCTGTTTGAGGCTGATGCCCCACTTCAGCACGCCAAAGCCGCTACCGCTGTACTCGGACAGCGGGCCTTCCTGCAACTCTTGCTCTGCTTCCGCGAGATCGAACGGCAGTTTGCCCATTTCGATAAAGGTGGCGAAGGCGCAGGCGCAGAAGGCCAGCACCAGCGGAATGCTGCGGCTGACCGGCCAGTGGTACAGGGTGTTGGTGATATTGCTGATATGAGTAGAGCCCGCAACCAGCGCGGCGACCCACAGTCCGAGCAGCAGGATAGGTTCCACCAGCACGCCGAGCATCGCTTCACGGCTGGCGCCGATGGCGGTGAACGGGCTACCGGTGTCCAGACCGGCAATGGCGAAGAAGAAACGCGCCACGGCGAACAGGTAAATAAGGGTGATAAGGTCGCCCAGACCCGGCATCGGGGAAGCGACCGTCACCACCGGCAGCGCGGTCGCGATCGTCAGCATCACGCCGACCATCACAAACGGCGTCAGGCGGAACACCCAGCCGGAGGCATCCGGGCCAACGCTCTGACGGCCCAGCAGTTTGATGATGTCGCGATACTCCTGCATCACGCCCGGGCCGCGACGGTTATGCAACCGTGCGCGCAGCACGCGGGTGATACCGGAAAGCAGCGGCGCGACGGCGAATAGCACCAGCGCCTGCAGTACAGCAAATAGGAACGTCATGTTCAGGCTCCTCGAGAGATGACAATCACGACCAGCACCGCCAGTTCAACCAGCGCCAGACGTTGCAGCAGCAGCGGCGCCGCCGCGTTCTGCCAGCCCGGAACCCACGACACCGGATTCAGCCATTGACGCAGCTTCAGCACCGGTGCAAACGCCTGTTTCACCGGCATCGCGAAGCCGTGTGCGGTAATGACCATTGATTTTTCATGGTCGTAGCCGCACACCCACGCCGCGCCGCGCGAACGGCTCGGCAGACGGTTGCCTTTAAACAGCGCCAGAATAATGAACGGCAGCAGTGGGCAAGCAATCAGCAGCAGGGTAATCATCGGCTGGGAGACCACGGTATGTGCGGTTGCCATCGGCAGCGGCACGGCGGTACTCAGCATGGGCAACAGCCACGGTGCAGCAACACCGCCGACGATACACAGCAGCGCCATCGCGACGGTGCTCGCCGACATCAGCAGCGGCGCGCAGCAGGCGTTTTCCGCTTCTTGCGTCCGCGGCGCGCCCAGGAAGGTGACGCCGTAGACTTTCGCCATACACATCACCGCCAGCGCACCGGTGATCGCCAGGCCAACCGCCAGCAGCGGGCCAAGCAGACGGCCGATAAACGCGCCGCTGGTGCTCAGTTTGAAGAACGACTGATAGATAACCCACTCACCGGCAAAACCGTTCAGCGGCGGCAGCGCGGCCATCGCCATCAGCCCTACCAGCATCGCCAGCGAAATCATCGGCATACGCTTGCCGATGCCGCCCAGTTTTTCGATATCGCGGTGGCCGGTACGGAACCAGACCGCACCCGCGCCGAGGAACAACGTGGTTTTAAACAGACTGTGATTGAGCAGATGGTACAGGCCACCGACCAGCCCCAGCGCCACCATCACCGGCTGTTGCAGCGCCAGGCCGGTGATGCCCACACCTAAACCGAGCAGAATAATGCCGATATTTTCCAGCGTGTGGTACGCCAGCAGCCGCTGGATATTGTGTTCCATTAACGCGTACAGGCCGCCCACGAAGGCGGTGATCATCCCCAGCACCAGCAGGGCTATCCCCCACCACAACGGCTGTGCGTTACCCAGCAAAGACACGGTGAGAATGCCGAGCAGTCCCACTTTCATCACCACGGTAGAGAACAGCGCGGCGGCCGGTGCGCTGGCGTTGGCATGCGCCTGTGGCACCCAGCCGTGCAGCGGGATAATCCCGGCCAGCAGGCCAAAGCCGATAACGCACAGCAGCCAGATGTCGGAGCCAATGGGCAGCTGCTGCGCGCGTTCATTCAGCAACAGCAGGTCCTGCGTGCCGTAGCGCTGCCACAGCAGCAGGCAGGCAATCGCCAGCAGAATCGTGCCCAGTCGACCTAGCGCGAACCACAGCTTGCCGGATGAAGCACAGCCGGTAAGAAATGCACCGCACAGCGCCATAATTTCGGCCATCACCACCAGTGAGCCTACGCTGCTGGCGACAATCGCGCACACGGCGGCGGCCAGCAGGACGTTAATCAGCAGGCCGTTATTACGCACCTTCGGATGACGATGCCAGTCAATGTTGTACAGGCTGACAAACAGACCACACAGGCCCAGCGCTATCAGCCAGACCGCATTCAGCGGGGTGACCAGTACGCTGTAGTGCACCAGCCGTAGGCTGCCCATCGCCGGGAAGCCACGAACCAGCACCTGCACGCCAGCCAGCAGCGCGCACAGGCTACCCAGTGCGCCACCGATACCGGCAATCACACCGCTCAGCGATTTTTTCAGCGACAGTAAAAAGGCGAATACCGCGGCAAAAGCAAACCACGCCACCGCGCTATTAATTAAGGTCATCACGCTCATTTCACCTCTCCTTGTTGCGCCTGAAACAGCGAAAGATCGCCCAAATCAGTGTGGAAGGTCAGCTCACGCTTGCGTTTGCTGGCGCGGGCGATGTCCATGTTATTGACCAGATGCAGCGCTTTCGTTGGGCAGGTGCGTACGCAGGCCGGGCCCTGTTCATCGAACTGGCACAGATCGCACTTCACCGCGATGGCGCGAACGCCCGGCACCCAGTCCAGTAACGTACTGACGCGAGCCGGCGCCGGCGGAGCCGGTAGCGCTTTTGGCGTATTGGCGTTGGCCGGGATATCCAGCGGACGGCTGCCGGAAAATTCAATGGCGCCAAACGGGCAGGCAATACCACACAGTTTGCAGCTCACGCAGAGGCTTTCATTCAGCTGAACGGCTCCGTCTACGCGGGTAATAGCATTCACCGGACAAACGCCAGCGCACGGCGCGTCTTCGCAGTGGTGACACATCTGCGGCGCGGATTCTTTTTCATTGAGCATGACTCTGAGCCGCGGCATGGATTGCAGGCCGTGCTGGCGGTGCGTTTCCGCACAGGCCGCTTCACAGGTGCGGCAACCAATACAAACGGTAGAGTCAGCAATTACAAAACGATTCACCAGGTCTTCCTCAGGTGACAGTCATTTTTGACGAAATCATGCAGAGCAGGTGTCATTTCGACACCCGTCGACACACCAAATATTCAGGCGATGGATGCCCGATGAGGGTCCTGCGCCAGTTTGTCGAAACTCACCGGGCTGTCGCTCTCCAGCGCGGCATACAGGGTGTCGTATACCGGCGAGATTTTGTCCAGATAGTGTTCCAGCACCTGCTCGCGATCGCGGATGTTGACCGTACCGTCGATAAAGCCGCTGTCGCTCAGCTCAGCGCGCGCAACGCATTCTTTATTCAGGCCATCTCGCGTTTCCACGTAGTACTCAACGGTGTGGCTGTTAAAGTTGTCAGCCAGCGTAACGGAGACGATGAAATGCTTGAACAGCACGAAGCTCAGCTCTTTATCCGGTGCGCAGTTCATTGCATGATGCAGACGCGCTTTTGACAACGTGATCCCTTGAACCAGAGCGTTACAGTACACACGCCATTGATCCTGATGGCGGCGGTGACGATCGGCGATGTAATCGGCCTTCTCGCTAATTTCCCAAATAGTCATGTCGGTTACCCGGTTAATAGAAACAAGCCTCCTAAGCAGATTTCATGCCATGTTTTTAACCAATTGATTTTTATTATATTTATATAAATGACATGCCGTAGACGACATGTCATTTCGTCAGCATGACATCGTCATCGACAGTCTTTTACGACGCCATTCCATCTCTGGCATCGTTATTGCATTACATCTGCGAGTCATCAAAAACGAGAGGCGATATGCACGAAATCACGCTCTGCCAGCGCGCGCTGGAAATTGTCGAACAGCAGGCGAGACAGAACGGCGCTAAGCGCGTGACTGGCGTTTGGATCAAGGTCGGGGCGTTTTCTTGCGTAGAGACCAGCGCGATGACCTTTTGTTTTGATCTGGTGTGCCGCGGCACGCTGGCTGAAGGCTGTACACTCCACGTCGAAGAGCAGGAGGCAGAATGCTGGTGTGAAGCCTGCCAGCAGTATGTCCAGCTCGTGTCGGTACACGTCCGCCGCTGCCCACAGTGCAACAGCGACAACCTGCGTATCGTCGCCGACGACGGTTTACAGATTCAGCGAATTGAAATTGATCAGGAGTAATGTATGTGTAGCACCTGTGGTTGTGCTGAAGGCAACCTCTATATAGAGGGCGATGAACGTAACCCGCATTCGCTGTTCCGCAGCGCCCCCTTCGCACCGGCGGGCCGTCCGGCTCTGTCGATTACCGGCGTCAGAACACAAGAATTTCAGCCGCAGGCCGCGGACAACGGCGACCTGCACTATGGCCACGGCGAGGCGGGCACCCACGCGCCGGGCATGAGCCAGCGCCGGATGCTGGAAGTGGAAATTGACGTGCTGGATAAAAACAATCAGATTGCCGCACGTAACCGCGCGCGTTTTGCCGCCCGCGAACAGCTGGTGCTGAATCTGGTTTCCAGCCCGGGATCCGGTAAAACCACCCTGCTCACCGAAACCCTGATGCGCCTGAAAGACCGCGTCTCCTGCGCCGTCATCGAAGGCGACCAGCAAACGGTTAACGATGCCGCGCGCATTCGCGCAACCGGTACGCCGGCCATTCAGGTCAACACCGGTAAAGGCTGTCACCTTGATGCGCAGATGATTGCCGATGCCGCCCCGCGCCTGCCGCTCGAGAGCAACGGGATTCTGTTTATCGAAAACGTCGGCAACCTGGTTTGCCCGGCGAGCTTTGATTTAGGCGAACGACACAAAGTCGCCGTGCTGTCGGTCACCGAAGGTGAAGACAAGCCCCTCAAGTACCCGCATATGTTTGCCGCCGCGTCGGTCATGCTGCTCAACAAAGTTGACCTGCTGCCGTACCTCAATTTCGACGTTGAGAAGTGCCTCGCCTGCGCGCGTGAAGTGAACCCGAATATTGAAATCATCCTGCTCTCCGCTACCAGCGGTGAAGGCATGGAGACCTGGTTAAACTGGCTGGAGGCGCAGCGATGTGCATAGGCATTCCAGGACAAATTGCCGCCATTGACGGCGTGCAGGCGAAGGTTGACGTTTGTGGTATCAAGCGTGATGTCGACCTGACGCTGGTCGGCGCAACCGATGAACACGGCCAGCCGCGTATCGGTCAGTGGGTACTGGTGCACGTAGGCTTTGCTATGAGCATTATTAACGAAGACGAGGCTCGCGATACCCTCGCGGCGCTGGAAAACATGTTTGAAGTCGAGCCGGACGTCGGCGCCCTGCTCTTTGGCGAGGAACGGTAATGCGCTTTGTTGATGAGTACCGTGCGCCGGAACAGGTGATGCAGCTCATCGCCCACCTGAAAAACCGGGCACAGCGTCTGGCCTACACCGCCGAACGCCCGCTGCGTATTATGGAAGTGTGCGGCGGCCACACGCACGCGATTTTTAAATTCGGTCTCGACCAACTCCTGCCAGAGAATATCGAATTTATTCACGGACCAGGCTGCCCGGTATGCGTGCTGCCTATGGGGCGAATTGACGCCTGCATCGAGATTGCCAGCCACCCCGACGTCGTTTTCTGTACCTTCGGCGATGCCATGCGCGTGCCGGGGAAAAACGGCTCGCTGATGCAGGCGAAATCACGCGGCGCGGATATCCGCATCGTGTATTCGCCAATGGACGCCCTCAAACTGGCGCAGCACAATCCGGATCGTAAAGTGGTGTTTTTCGGCCTCGGTTTTGAAACCACCATGCCGACAACGGCAATTACCCTCCAGCAGGCCAAAGCGCAGAACGTGGGTAACTTCTTCTTTTTCTGTCAGCACATTACGCTGATTCCAACCCTGCGCAGCCTGCTCGATCAGCCGGACAACGGCATCGATGCTTTTCTCGCACCGGGCCACGTCAGCATGGTGATAGGCACTCACGCCTACGGTTTTATCGCCAGCGACTACCATCGCCCGCTGGTGGTCGCCGGGTTTGAACCGGTCGATCTGCTCCAGGGGGTGAACATGCTGGTGGAGCAGAAGATTGCCGAAGCGCCTTGCGTGGAAAATCAGTATCGCCGCGTGGTGCCGGACGACGGTAATCGGCTTGCGCAAGAGGCCATTGCTGCCGTGTTTGCCGTGAAAGGCGACAGCGAATGGCGCGGCCTGGGGTTAATTAACGACTCTGGCGTGCAGCTGACGCCCGACTATCAGCGCTTCGACGCCGAAGCCCACTTTAAGCCACAGCCGCAGCGCGTCTGCGACGACCCGCGCGCCCGCTGTGGCGACGTATTGACCGGCCGCTGTGGCGACGTATTGACCGGCCGCTGTAAGCCGCATCAATGCCCGCTGTTCGGTGCCACCTGTAACCCACAGAGCGCGTTCGGCGCGCTGATGGTGTCATCCGAAGGGGCGTGTGCCGCCTGGTATCAATATCGCAGTCAGGAGTCCGAAGCATGAAGACAATCCAGTTAGCCCACGGCAGCGGCGGCCTGGCGATGCAGCAGCTGATCGACAGTCTGTTTATGAAGGCGTTCGCCAACCCCTGGCTGGCGGAGCAGGAGGACCAGGCGCGTCTGTCGCTGGCTTCTCTGACCGCCCACGGTGACCGTCTGGCCTTTTCTACCGACAGCTACGTGATAGACCCCCTGTTCTTCCCCGGAGGCAATATCGGCAAGCTGGCGGTCTGCGGCACGGCGAACGACGTGGCGGTCAGCGGTGCGGTACCGCGCTATCTTTCCTGCGGTTTTATTATTGAGGAAGGGCTAGCGATGGAGACGCTGGAGGCCGTGGTCAACAGCATGGCGGCGACCGCCCAGGCGGCGGAAATCGCCATCGTCACCGGCGACACCAAAGTGGTCGGTCGCGGCGCGGCGGACAAGCTTTTTATCAACACCGCCGGAATGGGCGCCATTCCGGCGGATATCCACTGGGGCGCGGCAACGCTGACGCCAGGTGACGTGCTCATCGTCAGCGGTACGCTAGGCGATCACGGTGCGACCATTCTCAACCTGCGTGAACAGCTCGGCCTCGACGGTGAACTGCAAAGCGACTGCGCGGTATTAACGCCGCTGATTCAAAGCCTGCGGCCCATCGACGGCGTCAAAGCGCTGCGTGATGCCACTCGCGGCGGGGTCAATGCGGTCGCCCACGAGTTTGCCGCGACCTGCGGCTACGGCGTTGAAATCCAGGAACAATACCTGCCGTTAAAAGATGCCGTACGCGGCGTGTGCGAATTATTGGGGCTGGACGCGCTTAACTTTGCTAATGAAGGTAAACTGGTTATCGGCGTCAGCCGGGAGGCCGCCGATACGGTACTCGCCGCACTGCGCGCGCACCCACTGGGCGCGGATGCCGCCATCATCGGCGAAGTGACCGAACGTCGAGGCGTTCGCGTGGCCGGGCTCTACGGCGTGAAGCGCACGCTGGATCTCCCCCACGCCGAACCGCTGCCGCGAATTTGTTAACCGGCCGCTCAAGGTCAGCATTTTATTATTATTATTATTTATCGCACCCAACGCGGTGCATTTATGGGCAAGTTACATGTCGTATACACCGATGGGCGATCTCGGGCAGCAAGGGCTGTTCGATATTACCCGGACTCTTCTTCAACAGCCGGATCTGGCTGCGCTAAGCGAAACGCTGGCGCATCTGGCTAAACAGGCGGCGCTGGCCGACAGCGCAGCAATTATCCTGCTCCAGCCGGGCAACCTGCGTGCGGGCTATCATACCTCGCGCGGCGCGGGCCAACCGCTGGCCTACGAGGACGATAATATCCTGGCCAACGGCCCGGTCAGACGTCTGCTCTCGCGCCCCGACGCGCTGCACTGCAGCTACAGCGAGTTCAACGAAGCCTGGCCACAGCTGGCCGCCAGCGAGCTGTATTCGCCTTTCGGTCACTACTGCCTGCTGCCGCTGGCGGCGGAAGGGCGCATTTTCGGCGGCTGCGAGTTTATCCGTAAAGACGATAGCCCGTGGACGGAAAAAGAGTACCAGCGTCTGCATACCTTTACGCAGATCGTCGCCGTGGTCACCGAGCAGATCCAAAGCCGGGTCACCAACAACGTTGATTACGATCTGCTGTGCCGCGAGCGCGATAACTTCCGTATTCTGGTGGCTATCACCAACGCCGTGCTATCGCGTCTGGATATGGATGAGTTAGTCAGCGCGGTCGCCAAAGAGATCCACTACTACTTCAATATTGACGCCATTAGCGTGGTGCTGCGCGGCAACCGCAAAGGCAAACTGAATATCTATTCGACGCACTACATCGACGTTAACGATCCGGTGCACGATCAAAGCGAAGTTAACGAGTCCGGCACGCTGACGGAGCAGGTATTTAAGAGCAAGGAGATGCTCAAGCTCAACCTCGACGAGCGCGATAAGCTGGCGCCGTACGAGCGCCATCTGTTTGAAATGTGGGACGACAAAATCCAGACGCTGTGCCTGCTGCCGCTGATGTCGGGCGACAAAATGCTCGGCGTGCTTAAGCTTGCCCAGTGCGACGAAAAGGTCTTTTGTGCCGCCAACCTGAAGCTGCTCAAGCAGATAGCGGAGCGCGTCTCCATCGCCGTTGATAACGCCCTCGCCTATCAGGAAATCCACCGTCTGAAAGAGCGCCTGGTGGATGAAAACCTGGCGTTGACCGAATAGCTGAACAACGTCGACGGCGAATTTGGCGAAATCATCGGCCGCAGCGAAGCGATGTTCAACGTGCTTAAGCAGGTTGAGATGGTTGCCCCAAGCGACAGCACGGTGCTGATCCTCGGGGAAACCGGCACCGGGAAAGAGCTGATCGCCCGCGCCATCCATAATCTCAGCGGCCGCAACACCCGCCGAATGGTGAAAATGAACTGTGCCGCGATGCCAGCCGGCCTGCTGGAAAGCGACCTGTTTGGCCACGAGCGCGGCGCGTTTACCGGCGCCAGCACCCAGCGAATCGGCCGCTTTGAGCTGGCGGATAAAAGCTCGCTGTTCCTCGACGAAGTGGGCGATATGCCGCTGGAGCTACAGCCTAAGCTGCTGCGCGTACTACAAGAACAGGAGTTTGAACGCCTGGGCAGCAATAAGCTGATCCAGACCGACGTACGCCTGATCGCCGCCACCAACCGCGATCTCAAGCAAATGGTGCTCGATCGCGAGTTCCGTAGCGATCTTTACTATCGTCTCAATGTGTTCCCGATCCACCTGCCACCGCTGCGCGAACGCCCGGAAGATATTCCGCTACTGGTGAAGGCGTTTACCTTCAAAATCGCCCGTCGGCTGGGCCGCAATATCGACAGTATTCCAGCGGAAACGCTGCGCATCCTTAGCCAGATGGAATGGCCAGGCAACGTGCGCGAGCTGGAAAACGTGATTGAACGCGCGGTGCTGCTGACGCGCGGCAGCGTGCTGCAGCTGTCCATGCCGGAGCTGGCGTTTGCCTCAGATGACGCGGAGCCCGTTCCGGCCGCCGAAGCGCCGAAAGAAGGCGAAGACGAATATCAGCTGATCGTTCGGGTGCTGAAAGAGACGAACGGCGTGGTCGCCGGGGCGAAAGGCGCGGCGCAGCGTCTGGGGCTTAAGCGCACCACATTGCTCTCAAGAATGAAACGTCTGGGCATTGATAAGGATTCGTTAATGTAGAAACTGTGGCTATACTGACCTCTGATTCGATAACAAGTGAATGGAGGCAGTATCGTATGGCAGTTTCAGCACGTAACCAATTAACGGGCACCATCAGCGCAGTCTCAACCGGCGCGGTCAACGACGAAATCGAACTGACCCTGCCGGGCGGCGCAAAGCTGGTGGCTATCGTCACCCACAGCAGCAAAGAAGCGCTGGGCCTGGTCAATGGGAAGGAAGCCATTGCCCTGATTAAAGCCCCGTGGGTAACGCTGGCAACCGAAGACTGCGGTCTGAAGTTCTCTGCCCGCAACCAGTTTGCCGGTGAAGTGACCCAGGTCACCGAAGGCGCGGTAAACGCGACCGTGCATATCAAAACCGACGCAGGCTTTGAGATTGTTGCGGTCATCACCAACGAAAGTCAGAGCGAGATGAAGCTGGCGAAAGGCAGCCGCGCTATTGCGCTGATCAAGGCTTCTGCAATCCTTATCGCCACACGCGCGTGAGTTTTCCCCGGCGTCGCGCTGCTCAGTTGGGCTACGCGACGCCGGGAATAACACCCACCTCACACCTTCTTGTTTCTCTATTTATGAAACACCATTGTGTGAATGCATTCCCGTTCTCACAATTTAATGGATGATAAATAAGCGTTTTCCCCGTGGAGACGTTTATGATGCGCTTACCTCTGTCCGCTGCTCTTGTTCTGGCATTTTCCGCGCAGGCGGCTTTTGCCACTCTGCCTGTCCTTTCCGTCTGGCCCAATGGCGAAGCGCCGGGGGCTAAAAACAGCCCGGTAACCTACGCGCTGGTGGAACGTAGCAAAGATCCCAAACTGCCGGATCGCGCCGTGACCGGCATCCGCGCGCCACAAATCACCGTCTACGCTCCGGCACATCCGAACGGCGTGGCGCTGCTGGTGACGCCGGGGGGCTCCTATCAGCGGGTGGTGCTGGATAAAGAAGGCAGCGATTTAGCCGCGCCGTTTAACGCCAAAGGCTACACGCTGTTTGTGATGACCTACCGCATGCCCGCCGACGGTCATGCCGAAGGGGCCAATGCGCCACTGGCTGACGCCCAGCGAGCGCTGCGCACCGTGCGCGCTAATGCCACAAAGTGGCATATTAACCCGCAAAAAATCGGCGTGATGGGCTTCTCTGCGGGCGGGCACGTGGCGGCAAGCCTTGAGACGCGCTACGACGAAGCGGTTTACTCGCCGCTCGACGATGTCGATAAACAGAGCGCACGTCCTGATTTTGTGGTGCTCGGCTACCCGGTTATTTCGATGGATAAAGCCATTGCTCACCCCGGTTCACGCACCGCATTAATTGGCGACACGCCATCCGCCGAGCAGATTAAGCGCTACTCTCCTGAGCTGAATATCACCGCTCAAACACCGCCAACCTTCCTGATGCACGCGGTGGATGACCCGTCAGTACCGGTCGAAAATTCGCTGGTGATGTTCAACGCCCTGCGCGCGCATAACGTGCCGACGGAGTTGCATCTGTTTGCCGAAGGTAAACACGGGTTTGGCATTCGCGGAACCAAAGGCCTGCCCGCCGCCGCATGGCCGGAGCTGGCGATGAATTGGGTTGCTTTGCTGCATTAGTCGCGCCTGATGGCGCTGCGCTTATCAGGCCTACAAACCCAATAACGGCACGGATCTGTAGGCCGGATAAGGCGAAGCCGCCATCCGGCAATCTGGTTTACCACCCAGACAAAATTGAGATCTCATTTTTCCCTTTCGATCACAATAATCCAGTAAATCACCTCATTCTCTTCTGTCTCCCAGCCCTGCATTTGCCTAACGTAGAAGCCATAAGAAACGTCAGGTTAATCTCCCGAGGAGCCCGCAAAATGACTAATCGTATCCAGCGCCTGAAAGACGCCCTCTTTGCCAACCCGCGCGAAATCTCCCTTGAGCGCGCCGTCCTCTACACTGAAAGTCACCGTCAGACCGACGGCGAGCCGGTCATCATTCGCCGCGCCAAAGCCACCGCTCATATTCTCGATAACGTCGCCATCAGCATTCGCGACGATGAACTGATTGCCGGCAACCGCACCATCAAACCGCGCGCCGGGATTATGTCGCCGGAGATGGACCCGTACTGGCTGCTAAAAGAGCTGGACCAGTTCCCAACCCGCCCGCAGGACCGTTTTAATATCAGCGACGACGACAAGCGCCTGTACCGCGACGAGCTGTTCCCGTACTGGGAAAAGCGCTCGATGAAGGACTTCATCAACGCGCAGATGACCGACGAAGTGAAAGCTGCCGTCAGCACGCAGATATTCAGCGTCAACCAGACCGACAAAGGCCAGGGCCATATCATCATCGACTATCCGCGCCTGCTGAATAACGGCCTGGACGCGCTGGTTAATGAGATGCACGCCCATCTGCGCGAACAGCCGGATAACGCCTTTTACCAGGCGGTGCTGATTCTGCTGGAAGCCTCCCAGCGCCACATCCTGCGCTACGCCGCGCTGGCCAATGAGATGGCGAGCCGTTGCCCTGACCCGCAGCGTCGTCAGGAACTGGAGACCATCGCTAGCGTCTCGCGCCATAACGCCGGGCAGAAGCCGGAAAACTTCTGGCAGGCCTGCCAGCTGTTCTGGTACATGAACATCATTTTGCAGTATGAGTCGAACGCCAGCTCCATCTCGCTCGGCCGCTTTGACCAGTACATGCTGCCGTTCTGGCAGGCATCGCTGAACCACGGCGAGGACCCGGCGTTCATGCAGGAGCTGCTGGAGTCATTGTGGGTGAAATGCAACGACATCGTGCTGCTGCGATCCACCAGCAGTGCCCGCTATTTCGCCGGTTTCCCGACCGGCTACACCGCCCTGCTCGGCGGCCTGACCGAAAACGGCCGCAGCGCGGTGAATATCCTCTCCTTTACCTGCCTGGATGCCTACCAGAACGTGCGTCTGCCGCAGCCGAACCTCGGCGTGCGGGTCAACGAACTGATCGACCGCCCGTTCCTGCGCAAAACCGCCGAAACCGTGCGCCTCGGCACCGGCATTCCGCAAATCTTCAACGATGAGGTCGTGGTGCCCGCGTTCCTCAACCGTGGCGTGTCGCTGGAAGATGCCCGCGACTACGCGGTGGTGGGCTGCGTCGAGCTATCGATTCCTGGTCGCACCTACGGTTTGCACGACATCGCGATGTTCAACCTGCTGAAGGTCATGGAGATCGTTATGCTGGAGCACGAAGGCGATGAGCACCTTACCTACGACGGCCTGCTGGCCAGCATTCGCGATAAAATTCGCCACTACATCAAGCTGATGGTGGAAGGGAGCAATATTTGCGATATCGGCCACCGCGACTGGGCGCCGGTGCCGCTGCTCTCTTCGTTTGTTGAAGACTGTATCGCCAACGGCAAAGACATAACCGACGGTGGCGCGCGCTATAACTTCTCCGGCGTGCAGGGCATCGGTATCGCCAATCTGAGCGACTCGCTTCATGCGTTGAAAGGCATGGTGTTCGATCAGCAGCGCATGAGCTTCGATGAGCTGCTGACGGTGCTGAAGGCCAACTTCGCCACGCCGGAGGGGGAAAAAGTCCGCGCGCGGCTGATTAACCGCTTTGAGAAGTACGGTAACGACATCAATGATGTTGATAACATCAGCGCCGATTTGCTGCGTTTTTACTGTAAAGAGGTCGAAAAATACCGTAACCCGCGCGGCGGTCAGTTTACCCCTGGATCTTATACCGTTTCCGCGCACGTGCCGCTTGGTTCGGTCGTCGGCGCGACGCCAGATGGTCGTCTGGCCGGCGAACAGTTGGCGGACGGCGGGCTGTCACCAATGGTCGGCCAGGACGGTCAGGGACCCACGGCGGTGCTGAAGTCGGTGAGCAAGCTGGATAACTATCTGCTTTCAAACGGCACGCTGCTGAACGTTAAGTTCACCCCGGCGACGCTGGAAGGGGAAAGCGGGCTCAACAAGCTGGCGGATTTCCTGCACGCCTTTACCAAGCTCAAGCTCCAGCATATTCAGTTCAACGTGGTAAACGCCGAGACCCTGCGCGAAGCCCAGCAACGACCGCAGGATTTCGCCGGTCTGGTGGTGCGCGTCGCGGGCTACAGCGCCTTCTTTGTTGAGCTGTCGAAGGAGATTCAGGATGACATTATCCGCCGCACCGCGCATCAGCTGTGAGGTGATTGAGACGCGCGCCGACACGGCGCGCATTTTCAATATCCAGCGCTATTCGTTAAACGATGGTCAGGGCATCCGCACCGTGGTGTTCTTCAAAGGCTGCCCACATACCTGCCCGTGGTGCGCCAACCCGGAGTCGATGTCGCCAAAAATTGAGACCGTCCGCCGGGAAAGCAAGTGTCTGCACTGCGCCACCTGTTTGCAGGATGCCGACGAATGTCCGTCGGGCGCGTGGGAGCATATTGGCCGCGACGTGACGCTGGAGTCTCTCGAACGGGAAGTGCTCAAAGATGAGGTGTTCTTCCGCGCGTCCGGCGGCGGGGTGACACTCTCCGGCGGCGAAGTGCTGATGCAGGCCGAGTTCGCCACCCGCTTTTTGCAGCGCCTCAAACAGTGGGGTATTCGCACCGCCATTGAAACTGCGGGCGATACCTCCCCTCGCCGCCTGCTGCCGCTGGCACAGGCCTGCGATGAAGTGCTGTTTGATCTCAAAATCATGGACTGCGCGCAGGCGCGCCAGGTGCTGAGCATGAACCAGCCGCGGGTGCTGGAGAACTTTCGCCTGCTGGTCGCGGAAGGTATTAAGGTGATTCCACGGCTGCCGCTGATCCCCGGTTACACCCTCAGCACCGAGAACGTCGCCCAGATTCTGGCGTTTCTGGCACCGCTACCGGTTGAGGAAGTGCATCTTCTGCCGTTCCATCAGTACGGCGAGCCGAAGTATTCCCTGCTGGCGCGTGAGTGGGCAATGGCAGGGATAAAAGCGCCGGAAGCCGAAGAGATTGCGCCAATTCGGGCGAGGGTGGAACAGGCGGGGTATCGGGTGGTGATGGGGGGCTAGTCCCGCACAAAACCTGTAGGCCGGATAAGGCGTTTACGCCGCCATCCGGCACGGCACAACAAATTGCCCGATGGCGCTACGCTTATCGGGCCTATAAAAAACGCTAATGCATGGCGTTATTCCACATCCAACAGCCACTTCTGCGCCGGGGTTAACCGGCTCGCCGTTTCCGGCGTTAACCAGCGGCGCTGATCCTGCTGCGCGGTATCCGCCCGGTCGATATACAGCCCGTGCAGCACGCGGCGGCGCGAGCCTTCGCGGTTCGTGGTGCCACCGTGCCACGCGTGGGCGTTGTAAATCATCACGCTGCCCGCTGGCGCAGCAAAAATCACCTCATCCGGATGCGGTGCTCCTACGTCTTTCAATACATCTTCCGGCAGCTCCGGGCGCAGGTGCGTAGCGGGGATGATACGCGGCGCGCCGTTGGCGGCGTACAGGTCATCAATCGCCCAGATAGTATTCACCAGATGCACCTTCGGGAAGTCGGGACGCGGTTTTTTCCAGTCGGCATGCAGCGGCTGATGACCGCCGTTATACAGCGCCTCACGGGCGTTGAGGCTGGACACTTTAAATCCTCCGTCAAAGATATAGCGACACGCTGACAGAATCAGCGGATGCGACCAGACCTTTTCCCAAACCACGCCCTTGTTAATCAGATTCGCCACGCGCGTCGCCGTCTCTTCCTGATGGTGTTCCACCGCCAGGTTCTCGCCTTCCAGCTCCACCAGATAGTCAATACGCTCGCGCATCGCATGTAGCCAGTCGGCATCCGCCACGCCGTGCACAATCGTATAGCCCTGGGTATCCAGCTCATGTTTCATCGTGGCCGACAGTTCGCCGTTGGCGCCCAGTGCATCCAGCCAGAATGCCGCTTGCTTGTCCATATCGCCTCTCTTTTGTTAACTATTTCACAACATGTATGAAAAGTTACTGCACGAGCGGTCGGCATTCTGTATGAGATAGCTACACAACGCTGGATTTTTGTGTACAGCAAAATAAAGTGTGATGAGATTCAAAATCCAGAATAATAACCAGGACATGAGCATGTCAGAGCAATCCCTCGTCCCCGTGCTGGAGCAGTTGCTTGCCCGCCAGGGTGAACTGGTCGTGCGTTTTCCGCAAACGTTGCAGCCCGCACCGGAGCTGGCCATGAGCGTATCATTCCCGCGGCTGGAGATCGTATTGGACGGTGAACTGGTAGACGGCTGCCTACAGGAACCGCTTGGCCCGATGCAGGCACTGTATATACCAGGCAATCGCTGGAATGCCCCGCGGTGGCACGGCCCTGCCACCACGCTGAGCGTTCTGTTCAGTAAGCAGAAGCTGGGCTTTAGCCTGCAACGCTTCGACGGCAAAAAATTCGTTGAGATTCGCAAACAGCACGTCGCCAGGCTAGGCCCGCGAGTGGGGTCGTACCTGCTACTGGCGTTAAACGAGCTGGCCATTCGGCCGGTGGTGCCAACGGCACAGATTGTCCTCAGCGGGCTGCTGAGCCACTGTATCGATCAGCTTACGCATCTGGCCGATACGGTCAGTAAAAGCAAAGAGCTGTTTCTGGCGATTCAGGAGTACATCGACGAACACGCCGCCGAAGCACTCAGCCGTGAAACCGTCGCGCGGAAGTTCCACATTACGCCAAACTACCTGTCGCACCTGTTCCAGAAATCCAGCACCGTTGGTTTTAATGAATACCTCACCGCCGTACGTCTGGAGCTGGCGAAGAAATTACTGCGCGGGTATGAACTGAAAATTAAAGAGATTGCCCACCACTGCGGCTTTGAGGACAGCAACTATTTCTGCCGGATTTTTCGCAAGCACACGGCGCGATCGCCGACGGAGTATCGCCGTCACTGCCGCACCCTGTGAGGGCTATTTTTTCGGCCGGTATTTCTCCGGCAGTTCGGGCACCGGACGCCGGTCATCAAGCAGATGAAGAATCGTGAGGATCGGATGGCGCCAGAGCATGCGCGGCCCGGCCCAGCGCATAATCTGCTTCATCTCTTCACGCTTGGCCGGCTGATAGCAGTGCACCGGACACTGTTTACAAGCCGGTTTCTCCTCGCCGAACACGCACTTATCCAGCCGCTTATCGGCATAATCGTTGAGCGCCTGATAGTGCCCGGCGTCATCCAGCGCCTGCGGGCAGCGGCGCTGATACAGCGTAATCATGCTGCTGATGGTCTGTTTTTCACGACGAATGCGATTGCCTGGCATAGTCCGTTCCTCACCATTAAAGATGCATTAATAATACACATTTAGTGATGCGTTGGCAGCCGCTTTATCCGTCGTGCTTGTCCACGTGGCCCAGCGGTTTCTCCGGGAAGCAGACGTCGCGTACCCGGCGCTTAAGCTCGGCGGCATCCGGGAAGCCCTCGTCCCGCTTGCGATCCCACACCAGCATCTCGTTCACGGTAATCGTAAAAATTCCGCCGGTTCCCGGCACCAGCGTAACGGCGGCGATATCGGTACTGAAGGTGTGCAGCAACTCCTGCGCCATCCAGCTGGCGCGCAGCATCCAGTTGCACTGAGAGCAGTAGGTAATCGTAATGGCGGCTTTCTGCGTCATAACGTTCTCACAAAAGATTAAAGCTTAAAGTGTAAATAAATTGTTGCATAGAGACAGAATTATTTGCAAACATTATTGCAAATGATAATACCTATCATTACTATTCGCGTTGATAAAAATGGGACAACGTCATAACGCTTAAGGAAAAGCCGACGCTGGGAGCGTCGCGTGAGCCAATACTAATAACGATGAAGGCATGGCAACTATGTACAAATCTATTCAATCAGAGGCGTGGCACAAGAAAAGCCTACTGGTGACCTCATTGCTCGCAGCACTCTATCAGACGTCCGCGGGCGCGGCTGAAACACAGGATAAAACCGCCGCCGTAGATAGCGCGGAACAGATGACCGTTACCGCGCCCGCGCCGCTTCTCAAACCGGGTAGCCAACATGCGGTCAGCGCGCAGGAGCTGCAGGATAAAGGGGCCAACGATTTTGGTTCTATCATGCGTTACGAACCGCTGATCGGCGCAACCGGCGCCAGCGGCGGTTCAGGTAACGGCAAGAGCGGTTTCGACCGCGGCGGCTACACGGGTTATAACATCCGCGGTCTGGAGAGCAACCGCGTCGGCATCGATGTTGACGGTATCGCCCAACCGAACGCAACCGGACGCAGCTATGTCAGCCGCGCCGGGCTGAATACTTTTGGCATCGGTCGTGACTACATCGATCCGTATATGTACGGCAGCGTGGATATTCAGTCCGGCGCAACCGACACCGAAACCGCCAACACGTCCATCGGCGGTAACGTCTCCTTCAAGCCAAAATCGGCAGATGACTACCTGCATCCCGGCAAAACCAGCGCCTTCAGCTACCGCAGTGAGTATGACTCTTCGGACCGCAGCTGGCACAACGGCCTGACCGCCGCAGGCGGCGACGATACCCTGCGCGGGATTTTCGTCTACAGCCGTCGTGACGGCCAGCAGACAACCACCAACAGCACCCGTGTTGATGCTTATCCGGCAAACTGGCACTCCGACGCCTTTATGACTTCCGGGATCTGGCAACCGAACGATGAACACAAGCTGACCGGTACCCTCGACTACTACCATAAAACGAATCACACCCATTACGATGTGTGGAACGACAGCGGCAGCAAAACTATCGGCGATGCGCAGCAGACCAGCCAGACCCGCCGCTGGGGCCTGAGCCTCAAAGACGACTGGACGCCGATGAATGACGTTATCGACAGCGTCTCAACCAAAGTGTACTACCAGCACACCGAGGCACATGACCGCACCTGGATGCCAGACAGCAGCAGCGGAACGATGGAGACGGTGTACTCCAACTACGACACCGATACCTGGGGTATGCAGACGGCGCTGGCGAAAACCCTTGGCCGCCATGACCTGAGCGCGGGCTTCAATGCCAGCACCACGAAAACTCAGCGTCCGTTCAGCCAGTCGCCGATCCCGAGCGTCTACAGTGAGATCATGCAGCCGGAAGCGGACAGCCGCGATTACACGATCGCCGGTTTCTTACAGGATCAGATCAACTTCGATCTCGACAGTCACAACTTTGCGGTGATCCCCGGCATTCGCGTCGTGCATCAGTCAACCAAGCCGGAGAATCTCTCCAGCCTGACCACCAACAGCACGGTGCTGACCGAATCCTCGGTTGCCACGCTGTACGGGAAAAATGCGGATACCCAGGCGCTGCCGTCGCTGACCTTCCAGTACGACATCACGCCGCGCATGATGACCTACCTGCAGTACAAACGCGGCGCGGAATTCCCGAACACCAGCCAGTTGTACGGTTCATGGAATCTCGGTTCCAGCTATGCGGGCCGCGGCCAGTATGCGCTGATCGGCAATACCGATCTGAAAACCGAGACCAGCGACAACCTCGAATGGGGAATGAAGGGCGAAGTCACTGAAGGGATCACCCTGCGTACCGCCCTGTTCTACAACAGCTATAAAAACTTTATTGCCTACACCCGCTACACCCGCTCGAATAACCCGAGTCAGTTCACTAACGTACCGTCAAACATTTACACCATTTATCAGGCGGAAAACCGCGATAAAGCCTATATCTACGGCGGGGAGATCAGCACGAAGTTCAACTTCGGCACCTGGTTTGAACAGGTCGACGGGCTGAGCGCAACGCTGGCCTACGGCTACAGCGAAGGGAAATCGAAGTCCAGCTACTACGGCGATAAGTACGTTGATCTCGACAGCGTAGCGCCAATGAAGGCCATCGTTGGCGTCGCGTGGGATGACCCGGCGAAACGCTACGGCACCGCCCTGACCGCCACCTTTGTGAAGGGTAAGCGTGCGACTGCCACCAACCGCGAAACCTATACCAATACCGGCAGCGCAATCACCGATTCCACCAGCCAATACATGCGCGTACCGGGTTACGGCATGCTCGACTGGACGGCCTACTGGCGCGTGGCGAAGAACGTCCGTATCAACGGTGGCGTGTATAACCTGACCGACCGGAAATACTGGGACTATCTGAGCAGCCGCAATATTGAAACGTCAACAAACCAGGATGCCAACGATAAGTCGCTGGCGGTCATGCCGGGCCGCACCTGGCAGCTGGGCATTAACGTCGACTTCTGATAACAACATACCCTAAACCTGCACCCGGCCGCTGGCCGGGGAAATTATAAGGAAGAGAGCCATGCAAAACACACCCGCCGAACTGTGGCAGCGCTATCAGGCCGTGAAAGCCAACGGCACCGCCAAATACGCCCGCGACATCGCCGCGGAAATGGGTATCAGCGAAGCCGAGCTAACCGCAGCCCGTGTCGGCCACGACGCCGTACGCCTGCACGATAACGCCCGCGCGCTCCTCGCCGCGCTGGAGAGCGTCGGCGAAACAAAATGCATCTGCCGTAATGAGTATGCGGTCCACGAGCAGGTGGGAGCCTTTACCCACCAGCATCTCGACGGCCACGCGGGCCTGGTGCTGAACCCGCGCGCGCTCGATCTGCGTCTGTTCCTGAGCCAATGGGCCAGCGCGTTTTACCTCAACGAGGCGGGACGTGAGAGCATCCAGTTCTTCGATCCGCACGGTGATGCCGTACTGAAGGTTTACACCACCGATGCCACGGACCACACAGCCTGGCAGGCGCTGATTGCCGAGCATACCCAGAATACCCCAACGCCGCTGGCTATCCGCCCTGCGGAAAGCGCCCGCTACGCCGACACAGCCGACGGCGCGGCGCTGGAAAAAGCGTGGCGCGCGATGACCGACGTTCATCAGTTCTTCGTGCTGCTGCGCAAATACAACCTCTCGCGCCAACAGGCCTTCCGCCTGGTAAGTGACGATCTCGCCTGCCGTATTGATACGGATGCACTGCCCCGCCTGCTGGAGACCCTTCAACAGGACGGCAACGAATTTATGATCTTCGTCGGCAACCGCGGCTGCGTACAGATCTTCACCGGCACGCTGGAAAAGCTGACGCCAATGCGTGGCTGGATCAACATCTTCAACCGTACGTTTACGCTGCATCTGCGCGAAGAAACGATTGACGAAATCTGGGTGACACGTAAACCGACCGTCGACGGCCACGTCACCAGCGTGGAGCTGTTTGCTAAAGACGGCACACAGATTGCTCAACTGTACGGCCAGCGCAGCGAAGGTCATCCGGAACAGGCACAGTGGCGCGCGCAGGTCGACAGTCTGACCGCGGAAGGCCAGACCGTATGAAACGGCTAGTGATTCTGCTGGCGGCCCTGCCGCTGTTCGCCAACGCCGCCGAGCGCATTATCACCCTCGGCGGCGACGTCACGGAAATCGTCTATGCGCTGGATGCACAGCCTCAGTTGGTGGCGCGCGACAGCACCAGCACCTGGCCCACGGCAGCACAATCGCTGCCGGACGTAGGATACCTACGCCAGCTCAACGCGGAAGGTATTCTCTCGCTGCGCCCGACATTAGTTCTGGCAAGCAGCCAGGCGCAGCCGTCGCTGGTACTGCAAAAGGTAGAAGGCAGCAAGGTGAAGGTGGTTAACGTGCCTGGCGGCTACGACACCGCGGCGATGGAACGCAAAATCAGCGTTATCGCCGACGCGCTCGACAAACGGCCGCAGGGCGAGGCGCTGCGTAAAACGCTCGATGAGCAGATGGCAAAAATCTCGCCTCAGGCGCTGAACAAACGGGTGCTATTCATCCTCAGCCACGGAGGTTCCGGGGCGCTGGTCGCCGGCCAGCAAACGGCCGCAGACGGAGCGATAAAACTCGCCGGTTTGCAAAACGCCATGCAGGGCTTTGACCACTATCGCACGATGTCGCAGGAGGGGGTGATTGCCAGCCGTCCGGATCTGGTGGTGATTTCCGCCGATGGGCTGAAGGGCATGGGCGGCGAAGCCTCGTTGTGGAAGCTGCCGGGCCTGGCGCAAACGCCCGCCGGTCGTCATCAGCAGGTGCTGGTGATTGACGACATGGCGCTGCTGGGCTTCGGCCCCCGTACGCCTCAGGCGCTGCAACAGCTGCGGCAAAAAGCGGAGCAGCTGCCCTGATGCGCATCACCGTCTCCCGCCAGCTGTGGCTCATGGTACTGCTATTGCTGGCCCTGACGATGCTGGCTACCACGCTTGGTGCCATGCGGCTGCCGTTAACCAGCCTGTGGCCGTCCGGCGATGAAGTGCTGCGTCATATCTGGCTCACCATCCGTCTGCCGCGGGTGCTGCTGGCGCTGGTAGTGGGCAGCGCGCTGGCGCTCTCTGGCTGCGTGATGCAGGGCCTCTTTCGCAACCCGTTAGCCGACCCGGGGTTACTCGGTATCAGCAGCGGCGCGGCGCTAGCGGTTGCCTTCTGGCTGATTCTGCCGATTTCGGTCCCGATGCTGGTGGCGCTGTATGCCCCGATGCTGGCAGCGTTTATCGGCAGCCTGGTGGTGATGGCGGTGATTTTTATCCTCAGTAAAACCGGCGGCGGTTCGCTCTCCCGGCTACTGTTGGTTGGCATTGCCATCAATGCGCTATGCGGCGCGCTGGTTGGCATGCTGTCGTGGATCAGCAACGACACGCAGCTGCGCCAGCTTTCACTCTGGGGAATGGGCAGCCTCGGGCAGGCCGAGTGGCCGACGCTGCTGGTCGCCGCGACGCTGATTATTCCGTCATCCCTCGCGGTGTGGTGGATGGCCTCGCGCCTCAACCTGCTGCAATTGGGTGATGAAGAGGCCCACTACCTCGGCGTTAACGTCCGCATGGTGCAGCGTCTGATGCTGCTGTGCAGCGCCGTGCTGGTCGCCGCCTCGGTCGCCATCAGCGGCGTGATTGGATTTATCGGTCTGGTGGTTCCGCACCTGATGCGTATGTGGCTGGGGCCAGATCACCGCGGTCTGGTGCCAGGCTCGCTGCTGGCGGGCGCTATCCTGCTGCTGATTGCCGATACGCTGGCCCGCACCGTCGCCGCGCCCGCCGAAATGCCGGTGGGGCTACTCACCAGCCTGCTTGGCGCGCCGTGGTTCCTATGGTTGATATTCCGCCAGGAGAGATCCGCTCATGGATAAACACTATATTGCCCGCGCGCTGTCGCTACGCCTGGGGAAACGGCGGGTGATTGATAGCGTTTCACTCACGCTGCGGCCCGGTGAAGTCACCGCGCTTATCGGCCCTAATGGCGCAGGAAAATCGACTCTGCTGCGGCTGCTGACCGGTTTTTTAGCCGCCGACAGCGGCGAACAGCGCATAGAAGGCAAGCCGCTTAGCGAATGGTCCGCTGCCGCCCTCTCCCGCCGTCGCGCGGTGATGTTGCAACGCACTCAGCTGAACGCCAACTGGCCGGTTGAAACGGTCATCGCCATGGGGCGCGCACCGTGGGGGGCGCAGGACGATTCCGCGCTCATTCAACGCGTCATGGTGGAAACAGGCTGCACTCATCTGGCGGGACGCCCTTACCCGGCGCTTTCCGGCGGCGAGCAGCAGCGCGTTCAGCTGGCACGCAGCCTGGCACAGCTGTGGCACGGCGATGGGCCAAAGGGCTGGCTGTTTCTCGACGAGCCCACCTCAGCGCTGGATCTCTTTTATCAACAGCATTTGCTGCGGCTGCTAAAAAGACTTACCCGTCGCAACGAGCTGCACGTCTGTGTTGTGCTTCACGACCTCAACCTTGCCGCACTGTGGGCCGATACCATTCTCTTACTGCATCAGGGTAAGCTGGTGGCGCAAGGCACGCCGCATGAGGTCATCCAGCAGTCGATCATCCATCGCTGGTACGGGGCGGATATCAGCATGAATACGCACCCGGACGCGGCGGTTCCGCAGGTTTATCTGGCGCCCTGACGGGCGTTAGATTCATCTACTGAATCAATCGTGACCAGATTCACAATTGAATAGGTTGGGAATAGACAAAAATATTAAATCTAATAATGTATGCCTGTGTCTAATGGAGAACATACATTATGAACATCCGCACGCTAACCTATAACACGTCAAAGTGGTTTAATATTGACAGCATTATTGTCAATCACCGTCCTTAACGCCTCTCACGCCTCCTGATAAATATTTCTGACAACAGATTTATCATTATCTGTTTCGGATACCTATACCTATTTCATGATTTCTGATTAAGGTCAGCAATATTGTTGCGCCGGTTATTATACGCGCCGTATTTATTGCAACCAAAATACAGAAAGCGGAAGCGGGCATGCTTATTACGTTAAAAATGACGTATTGATTTTTATCGACGTCAGCGGAATACGCTTGCCAAAAAATTGAGGATAACACCATGAATAACTTTAAACATCTGCCAGAGCCTTTCCGTATTCGCGTTATTGAGCCAGTAAAACGCACCACCCGTGAGCACCGCGACAACGCCATTATTCAGGCTGGAATGAACCCGTTCCTGCTCGATAGTGAAGACGTCTTTATTGACCTGCTGACCGACAGCGGCACCGGTGCGGTAACGCAAAATATGCAGGCGGCAATGTTACGCGGCGATGAAGCCTACAGCGGCAGCCGCAGCTACTATGCGTTATGCAACGCGGTAAAAGAGATTTTTGGTTACCAGCACACTATCCCCACCCACCAGGGGCGCGGCGCCGAGCAAATTTATATTCCGGTACTGATTAAAAAACGCGAGCAGGAAAAAGGCCTCGACCGCAGCAAAATGGTGGCGTTCTCCAACTATTTCTTCGACACCACCCAGGGCCACAGCCAGATTAACGGCTGTACCGTACGCAACGTGTATACCAAAGAAGCGTTCGACACCGCCGTACGTAATGATTTTAAAGGCGATTTTGACCTTCAGGGCTTAGAGCACGGCATTGAAACCGTTGGCCCGAATAACGTGCCGTATATTGTTGCCACCATTACCTGTAACTCTGCGGGCGGCCAGCCGGTTTCACTGGCAAACCTCAAGGCAATGTACGCGATTGCTAAAAAATACGATATTCCGGTGGTGATGGACTCCGCGCGCTTTGCGGAAAACGCCTACTTTATTCAACAGCGCGAGCCGGGCTATCAGGACTGGAGCATTGAAGAGATTACCCGCGAGACGTACAAATATGCGGATATGCTGGCCATGTCGGCGAAGAAAGACGCCATGGTGCCCATGGGCGGCCTGCTGTGTATTAAAGACGACAGCTTCTTCGATGTTTATACCGAATGCCGAACCCTTTGCGTCGTACAGGAAGGCTTCCCGACTTACGGCGGTCTGGAAGGCGGTGCGATGGAGCGTCTGGCCGTAGGCCTGTACGACGGTATGAATCAGGACTGGCTGGCCTATCGTATTGCGCAGATTCAGTACCTGGTCGACGGCCTGGAGGCGATTGGCGTGACCTGCCAGCAGGCGGGCGGCCACGCGGCGTTTGTCGATGCTGGCAAGCTGCTGCCGCACATCCCGGCCGAGCAGTTCCCGGCCCAGGCGCTGGCCTGCGAGCTGTATAAAGTGGCGGGGATTCGCGCCGTCGAAATCGGCTCTTTCCTGCTGGGCCGCGACCCGAAAACCGGCAAACAGCTGCCGTGTCCGGCTGAGCTGCTGCGCTTAACTATTCCGCGCGCCACCTACACCCAAACGCATATGGACTTTATTATCGAAGCGTTCGGCCACGTTAAAGAGAATGCGGCCAATATTAAAGGTTTAACCTTCACCTACGAGCCGAAAGTACTGCGTCACTTTACGGCAAAATTAAAAGAAGTCTAATTAACCACTGACCCGAATGGCCCTGCTGATAGCGGGTCATTCGGGTTCTTGTTACCTGGCGTCATAGTTTGTTCCTGACGAAAGCATTGACTTAAACGTTATCAACAAGGGAAAGCCATGGACGAAGATTCAAATACAAAACATTCCTCATTCTGGGGAATTATGGTCATTGCCGGCACCGTCATCGGCGGCGGAATGTTTGCTTTGCCGGTTGACCTTGCCGGAGCCTGGTTTTTTTGGGGCGCATTTATTTTAATTATTGCCTGGTTTTCAATGCTTCATTCCGGCCTGCTTTTATTAGAAGCTAATCTTAATTACCCCGTTGGCTCAAGCTTTAATACCATAACGAAAGATCTGATTGGCAATAAATGGAATGTGCTTAGCGGTATTACCGTGGCCTTTGTGCTGTATATATTGACCTACGCCTATATTTCAGCCAACGGCGCGATTATCAGTGAAACCATCGCCATCAACACCGGGACGCACGTCAACCCGCGTATTGTCGGCATCGGCAGCGCCATTTTTGTCGCGGCAGTGCTGTGGTTCAGCTCGCTCGCCGCCAGCCGCATTACCTCTTTTTTCCTCGGCATCAAAATTATCGCCTTTATCGTGGTATTTGGTTCGTTTTTCTTCCAGGTCGACTACTCCATTCTGCGGGACATTGCCGCGCCGGAAGGCCATAGCAGCTACTTCCCGTACATACTCATGGCGGTGCCGGTTTGCCTTGCCTCGTTTGGCTTCCATGGCAACATTCCCAGCCTGATCATCTGTTACGGCAAGCGCAAAGATAAGCTAATCAAAAGTATCGTATTCGGTTCGCTGCTGGCGCTGGTGATTTATCTGTTCTGGCTATACTGCACCATGGGCAATATCCACCGCAGCAACTTTAAGGAAATTATTGCCTCGGGTGGCAACGTTGACTCGCTGGTGAAATCGTTTTTAGGCACCAATCAGCGCGGCGTCATCGAATTCTTCCTGCTGATATTCTCTAACCTGGCGGTTGCCAGCTCGTTCTTTGGCGTCACGCTGGGGCTGTTTGACTATCTGGCAGACCTGTTCAAAATGGACAACACCCCCGTCGGCCGCTTCAAAACGCTGCTACTGACCTTTTTACCGCCCGCCGCACTGTACCTGATTTTCCCCAACGGTTTTATTTACGCCATCGGCGGCGCCGGGCTGTGCGCGACAATCTGGGCAGTCATCGTCCCGGCCTTCCTCGCCCTGAAATCGCGCGAGCGTTTTCCGGATAAAATATTTACCGTCTGGGGCGGTAAAGCGATTCCTGCCGTGGTGATTCTGTTTGGCGTGACGGTCATTCTGTGCTGGTTTGGCAGCACTTTTAACCTGCTTCCGCGCTTTGGCTAACACCATCCGGCGGCGCGCCGTTTTGGCGCGTCGCCGGACATATGCCCAGGGGCGCATCCCCGTTAAACGGCGATCCCGACTTTCGATTTCGCCGCTTTCCCTGAAATAGCTATCTCCGTTATCATAGCCACCCCTTGCGACAAAAACGAAAATGAAAAAGTTCGCTTTACACTATTAATCAGGGATCTGGATAACACCCCATGAGTAAAATCGACAATCTCGACGCCCACACCCCCATGATGCAGCAGTATGAAATTAAATAAGCAACTAATTGTATTTTAGGTTAATTTTATAATTTAGAAAAACTTAGCATACATATGGCATACATTTTATAATGTGTAAAAAAGACTTTAAGATCAATCAGATTTCTGGTAAAAATTAGTTGTGGGACGAATACCTCACTTGATGAAAATGGAAGCGTTAAAGCAAGAAGACCTGTCCTTAAGTCTAGGACGACCGAAAGGTCTTTCTGGGTGCACTCTGGCGAGCCATGCGAAAGCTAGACCACGGAGTACAGTACACAGTTGGAAAAAGTTAGTGAAGGTGGGGTGGACTTTATACTCTTGCGTTGCTTCCCTCGGATTCAACTGCCCTTCCTGGCCGTGAGGACGCTAACTTTTATCTAAGAAGGATCACATGGCTAAGGATTTCTCTTTCAAAAACACTTTCACCCCCATTCAGAAGAAAGAAAGCTTATTTGCCTTATTGGGTATAAGTGATATCGATAAATTTGAAAAGCTGATTTCCGATGGTGTAGAAAAAGCTTACTACATAAAGCCACCAATTGAAAAAAAGAACGGTGGTCATAGAATTGTATATGCACCAAACCGAATGCTGAAATCGATTCTAAGAAAAATAAACAATAAAATTTTCAGCCAAATTAATTTTCCAGATTACCTTTACGGCTCTATTCCTGACAAAGAAAATCCTCGCGATTATATCTTGTGTGCCCAACAGCACTGCAAATCTAAAATCCTTGTAAAAATGGATATCGAAAATTTTTTCCCAACGATGAAGTCAAAATTTGTTTATCAAATTTTTAAAGAGTTATTCAGATTTTCAGATGAAGTTTCCAATATATTAACAACTTTAACAACATATGAAGGTTTCGTTCCTCAAGGCGCACCAACGAGTACTTATTTAGCCAACTTATATTTTCATGATTGTGAGCCAAGCAAAGTCAGTTATCTTCGTAAGCTTGGATTCAGATATACTCGTTTGATTGATGACATAACAATATCCCGTTTAAATAAAGAGGAAGATTGGAAGTTTGTTGAGTCTGTTATTTCTAACTTTATTAAACAAAAAGAATTGACTGTAAATAGTGAGAAAACAAAACTTCTATCTGCTAAATCGCCACAATCATTTAAAGTTCACGGATTATGTATTGAGCATGATACGCCACGATTTACTAAAACTGAAAGAACTAACATAAAAACACAAGTACACCAAGTTGTAAGGACCGGTTATGGGCGAGATCAAATCCGAATGCAACCAAGTTATCACAAGAAATATTTTTCTGTGAAAGGTAAAATAACGAAACTTAAGCGTGTAGATTGTCCTGATTACCCAGTTCTTAAAAATCTTCTAAAAAAGCATTGCGATCCTCTTCCTGAGCATAAAGAAATAAAAAGAATTAATCGTGTTATATCAAACTTGTCGAAAGATCATGTTAGCATTGGTCATACAGAAAGATACAAAAGTAGGTACTTTCAAGTTGTTTTTCGTTTAGATATATTAAAAAAACTATATCCAGTTGAAGCAGATGAATTTAGAACACGGTTAAGACAAATAGGTCCAATTAAGAATGAGAATTAAAAAGCCTTTAACTGATATAATTTCCTATACCATCATCATAATTGTAACATTGTGTTTCATCTCAATGATTACCGCTGCGATAATTGTCTGCATAGATATAGTTAGGACAAGAGATTTACATCTTTGCTTCTCTGAAAATTGCGTATTAAATGCTCAAGAAATTTTTAAAACTCCAATATCTCTTCTGAAGCAATCATTAATACTCATACCTATTTTTGTATTTTTTATAGGCCTATATAATTATAAACTGGCGATAATAAATGCGAAAAACAACAACACACTGAACAAAGAGCGTGATTTTTATTCTTATTTAAAAGAAAATACAAGCGAACACAAGGAATTGATAGAAACACTTAACAAGAAAAAACTGTACAACGCACTTTTTGATGAGCAGTTAAACTTCAAGGCCGACGCCCAAGAAAAAATACATTTCTATCTGAAATTAAGAGGAACGACTGGCTTACTCGGCGAACTCAATGGTGATAAAAAAACGAATTATGAAGAAGTTCTAGCTTCTATTACAATACACTTCGGTTTCAACATCGAAGAAGAAGTTGATATAAAACGCTTTGATGCAATCACTAATAATATATGTATTCTATTGATAGAAATTATTGAGGTATGGTTTAATATCAACATATCAAAAAAATAGCTTCATATATAAAAGCAAGGGCTAACTCATCGAAGCTCCGCTTCTTTGAGTTCCCTTGTTTTTCGCCCTTCGGTTGAAAAAGAAAGTCAAAGTCTAACCTAACTCATTGACATGAATTGCATTTCCACTATAAATATATAATGTGTTGCAAAGGAATTGCTCACTTTAAAGCGAATAAATATATAAAAAGGAGTTTATATGGGTAAAATGATAACATTGTCGTATACAAATAATTTCAAGCCTATTAGCGATAATAAATCTCAATCATTGCGAATACACTGTGTAAGTGTACGATTAAATAAAGAAGAGTTAGAGCTTCTCAATGCAAGCCGTGGTGATAAACGCAAAGGTGAATGGCTTCGCATGGCATCACTTCAAAAGCTTCCTCCGACCATTCCTGCAATCAATTTAGAAGTTTGGCAATCATTGTCTGATATATCTCAAAAGCTAAATCGTCTAATAATCCACCTTGATACTAAAAGCAGTAATAGTGAACTGACGAAAACAGAGATCTTCGCTGTTAAAAAGCAGATTAAAGAGCTTCGCTCATGTCTTACAGGTTCTGATCCGTCCGTAAGGTAGTTTTTCGCATGAAAGGAATGCAGAAGATCAAAAGGGGTAAGAGCTTCTCAGGTGTGGTTCTCTATGTGTTAAAGCCAGGCTCACACCATAGAACCGTTCCAGAAGTAATTGGTGGCAACATGACAGGTGATTGCTCACAAGAGTTAATCGACGAATTTAACCTTACGAAAGAGCTTCGCTCAGATGTGGCAAAACCTGTGTGGCACAATTCACTTCGATTACCCCAGGGAGAATCTCTTACCAACGAACAATGGAAGCGAATTGCTGACGATTACATGAAGCGAATGGGGTTCGGTGATACACACCTCCGTTGCTATGTTCTTCATGATGATCAGGCTGGTCAGCACATACACATTATTGCAAGTCGCATAGATCTCAATGGCGGGAAGCTCTACTTAGGCAAGAATGAGAACCTTATCAGCACTCGAATCATTAGTGAACTCGAAACCAGATATGGTCTCATTGAGACAGCCCAGCATAAGAAGCCAAGGCAAGTAAAGCGGAGAAAAATCTCCCGTAATGAAGAGATGCTATCCCGAAGAACAGGCATTCCCTCCCCTAAAGAAGCTCTCCAACAGATACTTGATAAAAGTTTGGCAAATACACCTGACCTTTTAACTTTTATCAAGAGGCTGGAAGAAGCAGAAGTAGGCTGGACGGCGAATGTCGCAAGCACAGGTAAAATGAACGGGTTCTCTTTCGAATACACAGGAATAGCTTTCAAAGCTTCCCAGTTAGGCAAGAGCTATTCATGGGCAAATCTTCAAAAGCAGCTTAACTACAACCCGGATCACTTAGAAGCTCTGCGAAAGGATATACAGACCAAGGAAGTTCCTGTTCCTGTTCCTGTTCCTGTTCCTGTTCCTGTTCCTGTAGAACAGATTGCCAGAGCGACTGTGCGAGGCGAGAGCATAGGCGACAAAATTGCTGAAATCGAACTGCGACTCAGCGAAGACAGACGAAACGAGATCGTTGAAAAGATTCTTCAAAAGAATGCAGTTAAACAGCAAAAGCATCTCAGTTTCGTAGCGTGGCTTGCTTCTCTAAAGCAATACATTGAGCTTCTGAGAAGCTTTGGTAAGACCATTCTTCACAAAACCCACACGACCTTCTCAAATATCTACTCAATGAAACCTTTAAACAACGTGATAAAAATTCGTTTATAGACAGTCAATTACAAATTCCTTTCGTAAATGCACTCTATCACATAGTAATAGATTTATGTTTAGTCAAGAAAATATTGATCGTTATTACAGATCTATAACTCAATTATGATAGATATAACCTATCGACCAACGATCATCGATCGGTACAAGTGATTTTACTTTAGACAGCCAGCCATCGAGAATCCCTACAAACACGCAGTAAATCTTCTACCCTGGGGTTGCTATGAAAAACGAAACAATTAAGTGCCCGTTCTGCTTTCAGGAGAGTCCGTTTGGTGTCCGTGTCTGCACCGGTTGTCATTCAACCATCAAATATGGAGCCGTTTCAGCCTGGTTAGCTTTACTAATAGGAATTGTGCTGTTAGCGATTGCTTTCTTCATATTCGCTATCAGTCAAAGTTTTATATTAACTGTCGTTATCTATTTTGCATCAGCAATTTCTTTGAGATTTTATTTACGTAAGAAATTTGCACACAGAGCCGTTTTCACACATAAAAGCTAACCCTGGTCAAATATAATAAGGATCATTAAATGAAAAAAATTATTGTTACATCCTTTTTTATTGCAATATGCTTAATTACCGGTTGCTCAACATCAGGGAACCAAAAGATTAAAAATGAAACTGCTCAAAGTCTACAATCAAAAATAATTAAAAACAAAACAACTAAGGCAGAGCTACTTGCTCAACTTGGTGAGCCTGACACTAGAACGACTCTTGACGATGGCAACGAGCAATGGAGATATTTCATGTATAACAATCAGTTCAATGCCTCGACTTTTATCCCTGTTGTCGGTTTGCTAACGGGCGGTTCCCAGACTCAGTCTAGAACTCTCGAAATCGACTTCAATGGAGAAACCGTAAGCAAATGGACATTCTCTACTGATAATAACAATACAAAATCTGGCATTCTCCAGTAAAATACTTAATCAGGAACAAGTCTAATGAAAATATCTTCGGTTCTTGCTGTTATTATTTCTGCTTTTGTTCTTACTGCATGTAGCAGTGAGCCTTCCCAAGATGATATTTTTAAAGCTATGCGAAAATGGACTGGAAGCTATCTGACTTCAGTAAAAAAAGTAGATTGCACAAAAGAATCTGATATAAGCTATAAGTGCAATATAATTATGGATATGAGCGGAACAAAGCAAGCTGGAACAGTTAAATTAATAAAATCAGATGATGGCTGGCAAGTAGGAAGTTATTAATAAAGTAAATTAGTAGGATGAAGCTCCCTTTCGGGAGCTTTTATAATCTAACATTTTTTACTCTAACAACTTCATGGGTTAGTTCTTTCTCTATTGCTTTTATCTCATATTGAGTTTTAAAGGCTGTATAGATTTCTTCTGCTTTTTCTTGATTATCATCTATATAATTAACAAGAGAGTTTAGTTCTCTAAGAACAGCTTCTTTATTGTTTAATCGCTGTAACAGATTACTTGTAAGGCATTTATATACTGAACTAAACATCGTCATGATGTTGTCTATGTTTCGATTAGAACGGGTGTAGATCTGTCTGGGATAAAAATATTTCAAATGGTACCCAACAAATATCAAATACAACTGGTGAGAAAAACTTTTATCATGTGGCTGATATCGTTTCGAGATATACTTATCTACGATGACAATAAGCTGTTCTTCAAGTGTCATTACTGAATTAAAATTGTTTTTGTTCATAAGTTGCATCCTTGCAAAATTTGATTTTGTCTTCCTGACAATACATATATAATTACCACACATTTAAAAAATATCAATAGACAAAACCTATTAATATTAAAATTATTTTTTGTTTTTGGAAAAAATTTGATCTTCTCTAAGACCTTTGCTGTATGCGACCATCTGAAGGTCTCTAACCATAACAAGAAGTCTATTATTCTCATTTAGTAATCTCGCATTTTCATGTTCTAATTTATTGATTTTATTCGAAGCATAGGCAAGACTTTGAGGACTTTTAATATGCTTAACAGTTTCACCTTTACTTTTCTTTTTCTGCTGATATGCATAAGCTATTACTGCATGTCTTGAAAGAGCTTGTCGTGATGGTTTTTTCCCAAAATGCTCTTCAAGCGAGCCACAAATGCCAATCCAAGTTATATCCCCTTCCCAACTGTTTATTTTATCAAGAATAAATTCAAGATCTTTACTACTAAACTTTTTGCTCATGTTCGTCACCTTTATTGTAATATCTAATGATATGGTTTATGATTTTATCGATTTCTTTAATTTCCTTAATAAGTATTTTCACTCGTTGATTATCATGCTGGCTTTTATATAATTCATAATTATTGCGCAGTGATTCTAAATTCTCTTTGATCTTAGCAATTAGTTCAAATCTAACTCCTTCTCCTAAATCAGATAACATTTCTTCGGAAAATAACACCTTCCTCTCGATATTTCTCAATTCTTCCCAACTTCTGTTGTCATAAACACTATTTTGTTCCACACTTCGTCTTCCTGACCAAAATGCTATTTCCACCTCAGATAACATAGCCCTTTGAGCAAGCGTATTCAAAAGATGCCGTGGCTGATGGCTTCTAAACACTTCTTTCATACCATCTGGTTGTAACGATTTATGCCTTTGAAAGAAATTTAAAGCACTATCTTTCCCTGCACCTGATCTTTTCTTGAAGTCTGCAAAAAATAATTTTTTAGTTGCAGGTGCAACATGAAATAAGTCACTTCCCTTTTTCATATGCAATTGATCTTTAGCTAACAGTAAGAGTTTATTGCTGAGTTTGGTAGGAATAAAAAAATCATTCCAATGATCTGTTTTTTCCACATAATTTAAAACTTCGTTCCAAAATTCTTTTGCACTAATTCTCTCCTCTTCGACCTTTGCCAAGACATTTTGTGTTCTGATATTAAAGGGGTTTTTTTTTTTTTATATTCAAAATATCGCACAGCTTTGTATAAAAATCATTTGCCTCTGGTTCTGTTCCTAACAGGTTGTAAAATTCTAATTCACCATTTTCGCGGATAGCAGCGATAGCCCTTGCTGTATGAGATAAATTTTTTAACCTTTGGATAGCTAATCTGGCTATTGGTTTCATATTACTTGGAATCCACTTAATACTATCACCATACCCTTTTGCGCAGAAATAGCGAATGCCATAAGTAGCTTTTCCCTCAGAATCAGTCCCTTCAACTTCACAATCTACTTCAAGGTTTATGATCTCAGATATTCTCGTAGGGGCACAAAGAAGTAAAGCTATAATAGAGGTGGTAAATATATCTCGTTCACTTTTTTCTTCAGAACGAAATACTCTACCTATAAAATCAATCACATCGTCTTCGGGTAACTTCTTTTTAACATTATTGTGTTCTGAAATATCCCTTGCTGATTTATTTGAAATCCCTCTCAACCTGGTGTTAAACCTGCTGAGTCTTGGGTTTATTATGTTTTTGGTTGCTAAGACTTCTAAAATTTCTTTCAGTGTTTTTTCTATTGCACATGCACGATTGATTGAGTAATGTTTTTCAGCTTGATCTACAATATTGAATATAATTTCAGAATTTAAGTTAACGATATGAAGATCAACATTTAATTCCATATATGAATATTCCATAAGCTTGATTGTTGTCAGATAAATCAGTGATTTATGCACATTAGGGAAACATTCTCTATATATAAGGACTTTCGCTAACTGTTGAAAATGCTCCCCCATATTTATATCATTTATTTTATAACTAAACTTTTTGAAAGCCACTCCTTTCCCCCATGATAGGCTACTCCAGTTTATTATATTGTCTCTTTCTGCTTGAACTCTTACTTCATTTGCGAAAAAATCATAATTTTTAAAATACATGGTATTTATTCCTCTTCAGTGTTAAGAAACTTTATTATTGTATTGATTTTACTCTCTACACTTGCGAATAAAGCAACCAATAGTTCTACTTCTGATTGTTTTGAATGATTGGATATTAATTGATTAGTTAGTTTATTTATATTAATCAAATCCTCAACCATTTTGAATGTGATACCCTCACTATCCATTAGAAATGAAGAAGCATAGGGGCTTATTGATTCATTAATTGCTTGTTCTATTCTGAACGAAAACTCCTCGTTATTTTTCGCATAAGATAGTACGGATTTCAAATTTGTATGATCCAGAACTTTAGCTAAAGTACTTAACCCATATCCTCTTTGAGCAAGTCTTGTTGCCAGAGTAATCCTTAACTGTCGGGAGTTTATTGTAGAATTTTTATTACCACTAACTCTACGGTGAACAGATTGCAATCGACTTGTAATTGTCTTTGAACTCATATGCAAGTTTACAAAGTTATTTTCATAAAATTCGTTAATATTATAACCAGAATTAAAAAAGCTTGGGTCAATAAATAATGGGAGATTATCTAATTCTTCTTTGCTTAATTTATCCTGAGCTTCATTTTGTGCAAAAGCTTTAACTATGGCTTTAAGCTCGGATAATGAATCAAATAAATTATCACTAATTTTCAATTCAGTGAAATCAGTTCGAAACTTCCCACCTTGTTTTAATCTCGGAATATTTAAATAATTACCTTCATTTTTAATATAAAGGTCTTTTATCTTAAGTTGTGCTATCTGCATTGGTCTTCGACCAGTATAAATTAGTAGCATAACCAAAAGATAATCATTCATGGTTATGTTGCCTTCATTATATTCTTTTGTAATACTAAATATTAAGTGCTTCATTTCATTATCAGGCAGTGGCCTTAAGTATTTTTGCCTTTCATTATAGGCCGTAGTTGTCCTGGGTTTTGCGACTTTCCATTTTGAGATTAAATCTATAACCTCTTGTTTTAAGACTTTATTGTGTAACTCATGAAATTTTATTAGAAAGTACTTCATACTTTCTACATGCGTATAGTTTATTTTTAAGAATGTATTGTAGAACCGTTTCAACAAACCACACTCAAACTCTTTCAACTCACCATTATTAAATACAATTAATTTCTTAATGGCAAAGTAGAACTTTCTCGTATAAGCAGAGCTAAAATGTACAGCGGTATATGCAAGAGTTTCTTTTACAAGTGATAATAAAGATAAGTTGATTGTATTTTCTAAATATAACAAATTCAACTTTATGTCTTTACTAAGAACCCAAACATTATCATTTACATTGAATTCAAATCCGCTATCTTTTACTTTTAATACCGAGAGTTTTTCTAAAATCGATTTCTCCATTCACTCCTCCTTTATTATTATTTATTTTTTCTTCTTTCAGTAAATCTGCTTCCTGGAAAGCCCTGGAAGCCTCTTCGCTTATAAATCTATTATTATAAATCAGAACTGATTTTGAGTTTACTTTCCAACCCATTCTAATGCACCGGATTCTATCTAACTCGTTTAATTTATATGGGTCTGTTACACCTATATACTTTAAGCTGTATATATAGTTCCATGTATGTCGTAAACAATGTCCAGTGAAGTGTCTGAAAGAGCTTCCTTCATGTTCAATTTCTTTTATTTTTCTCATAATTTTGTTATATGCACTTATGGTTAATGGTAATCCCTCTGTAACTCCGGATTTGTGAGTAACCAATAGATAATCATGATTCTTACATTTAGCATGATATGATCTCTCACCTTCAATATATGAACTTATCTGCATACATAACCTTTCACTGATATTAATCTCTCTCTCAACCGTTTTTACGAGTGGTTGAAATACTCTGGGATCTTCTGGGTCATTTATTCTTTTGGATATTTTCAGATATCTTTGCTTTCTTTTAAAATCTGATATCTTTAAGTTTAAAAGCTCCCCTCCTCGCATTCCAGTTTCATAAAGTATTAATATAGCAAGTTGATTTCTTTTCCGACAATTCCTCTCAAATGGATTGTATTCGCTTTCAGGACTGACACATTCCAGTAGAGCTTCTACAGTTTCTTTTTCTAAGAACCTATCCCAAAAGGAATTGTCAGATAATAAAATATGATAATTTCTGAGGGCGAAGCGTGGCGGGCAACAAGTGGCAGATCAGTGATGGACTCTGGGAGAAAATGGCTCCACTCATCCCGGAGCATAAAACTCAACACCCGCTGGGTACGCACCGCAAGCGGGTTGATAATCGCGCTGCAATGAACGCCATTTTCTTCGTACTCAGGACGGGCTGCCAATGGAATGCGCTGAATGCCACCGGTATATGCTCGTCAAGCTCTGCTCATCGCCGATTTCAGGAGTGGCGAGATGCTGGAGTATTTGAACGCTTCTGGCAAAATGGGTTGCTTGCTTGCGAACAGTTGGACTCTATTGACTGGTCGTGGCTGTCGATGGATGGTTGTATAACCAAATCACCGCTGGCAGGCTCAAAAAAACAGGCAGGAACCCTACAGACCGGGGGAAACAGGGCGTAAAGCGCAGTCTGATGACTGACGGGAACGGGCTACCGCTTGCACTGGTTGTTGCCGGAGCAAATACGCACGACATAAAGTTGGTTACGGATACGCTCGATGCCCTCCAGACGGGCAGACCGGGCAAGAGGCTCCGGTTGTGCATGGACAAAGGGTATGAAGCGGAATGGCTGGAATCGTATCTGAAAAGTCGTCGCTATGAACCTCATATCCAGTCACGAAAGGATGAGTCAGAGGCCATCAAATACACGGATTTTAAGGCTCACCGCTGGGTTGTAGAGAGAACACACAGTTGGATGAATCGCTACCGCCGTGTCCTGACTCGTTGGGAGAAGAAGGTCGAGAATTATGAGGCGATGCTGCATTTTGCCTGTGGTGTCATTGTCTGGAACAAAACCCTATTGGGATAGGCTCTAAAGATTTGAAATTATCGCTCATATAAGAATATGAAGTTATCTTAGGTTTATGCTTTTGAAAGTTGGATTTAATGAATTTTAGCAATGAATTTGTTTCATACACAGAACCTCTATAAAACGAGTCATAAATCCATGATATATAGTCGCTAATAACTGTAAGTCGATAATGTAGGTTTTCTTCGTTAACCTTTTTGTATGTTACCATATCAATTATTTTACGTTTCTTCCTTTTCACTCTAAGAAACTCTGATAATGAATATAACTCTGTATAGCTTAAAAAAGTCTTGTTACTTACTCTTTCGAGTATACTTATATTTTCCTTAATCAAGTATTTTTCAAAAAGGATCAAAACATAGGCGTTTCTCAATATAGTATTGAACGACTTATTTTTCTGTCGCCCAAGCAAACCAAGATATATATTTTGATAGTATAACGGCAGGCCAGAGTTTGAATTTAATATCATACAAAATCTTTCTCCCCCTTTCGTCATTATTTTTTTAACTAAATATTCACTTTTCATTGTTACCCCATAATTTAATTTTTATTTATAGGTAACATAATTTTTTAGCAAGTTACAAATTTATTTTCCATTATTTTCAACAACCTTATTAATTGCGGCTCCAATAACGAATCGGCCATATATTCACCTTAAGGTGAATATATAGTCCCCTATATTTACCTTAAATAGTAACCAATTGATTTTAAATATTAAAATAGGATATTGTAATTCATTTTGTAATGTGCAAAATGAAAATTGACATTTTTATTAGCTACTAATTTGGTGAACCTTAATTTGTTAATAATAGTTTAATTTTCTTTGTATGCTTTCTAAGTCATATGATATATTATATATTAATGAATGAAGTTAAGTGCTATCTACTTCTTAATCATAACATAACTAGACGTTAATCACTGTAATATAGTAACGTTGATAACCTATTATGAGAGTTCTCATTACAGTATCGTTTGTTGCAGTAGTATCGTATTTTATCAATGCTCATTTTAGGCAACTTATGGAAAGACTTGTTGACCTATAAAAATGTCATTTTTCTAAAGGAACAGTGATGGAATTTAAAGATATTGATTTAAAAAAAAGACAACATTATGTACCGCAGTTTTACTTATCTCATTGGCTCGGTCGAGAAGGTATATTGGTGCGGAATAATATATCTAAAAAGTCTTACCCCAAAAAAAACACCATAGAGATTGCTGAAGAAAACCTTTTCTATGGTATAAAGATGGACGATGTCGTATGGGATCTGTTGTTATATAAATACTCTGATGACATTGATTCCAATCCATATCTTAAAAATTTATTCAATGATTTAGCATTGTTAAAAGATGCTGATGCCGTTATCAATAAAGGATGGTTAGTAGTTAATGATGACGAAGAACTCATGAAGTTCGCCAAAAGGAATCTCGATATATTGAATAAAGTTTTCCTTGAAAATAAATACTCTGATATTGAAGGTGCTATTTCTGAAATAATAAAAGAAATGATAAAAGAACAAGAGTCTAAAATCATTACACCGATCAATGACAAGATGTACTTAAATCTTTTGATTTTTTACAGCCTGCAATTATTCAGAACAAAAAAAATGATATCAGCGGCTCAAGAAAATATTGAGAAGTTGACTTTGGTACGAGGGAATGTAGAAATAGTATTAGATAATTGTCAAAAGGAAACCTTCCTTAAATGTATGCTATATATAATGTCTTTCCAATTTGCTCTTAAAATAGAGAAAGAATGCTTCAGTATCAAAATACACAAAAATCATACTAAAATTAACTATATAACATCAGATTCGCCTGCAATATATCACAATGATGGTTCTATTGCTGCGATGCCACTTTCACCTCGTTTATTTGTAAACTTCAGTTTGAATAAAAATACAGAAGCAATCCCACCGACAAGCGGTAAGTGTCAAGGTAGTTGGCACCCCCGGTTGATTTAGGCTGCCTGTTTTTCCCGTTCTGGATTCAGCATTACCTTGCCTACCGGATGCCAGTTTCGTGTTCTGCCAGACCAGCGTTCAGGCCGTTCCGCTTTTGCCTTTTTGTACACCTCATCCCGATTTTTCAGCAACACACCGTCTTCTCCACGATGTCGCTGACCCGGCGTCACATACCTGATGCCGCTATGTCTGTGCATTTCGTTATACCACTGAGCAAAAACCTCTATCCATTCACGCGCCTCCTCCAGCTTGCCGAACCCTGATGACGGCCACTGCGGGACATATTTCAGTGTCCGGAACAGCGACTCCACATACGCATTATCGTTACTCACTCCCGGCCGGCTGTGAGAGGGGGTTATCGCCAGCTCGTGTAGCTTCATTTGCAACGTCTGTGACTTCATCGCCGCGCCGTTGTCCGCATGCAGTACCGGCGGGTTTTGCCAGCATCCTTCCCGAAGGACCGTGCGTTGTATCAGGGCTGCCGCCTGCTCACCACTTTCAGTTTCATGCACTTCATATCCCACGATTTTTCGGCTGTAGAGGTCTTCCACCAGATACAGGTAAAACCAGCGCCCCTTTACGGTTGACGGAACCCATGTAATGTCCCATGTCCACACCTCATTCGGCCCGCTGGCCTGCCAACTCGTAGCCGGGGTGACTTTCTGCGCTGCCCGTTGCCGTCCCCGGCGATGCACCTCTCCATGACGACGCAGTACCCGGTAAAAGGTTGACTCGCTTGCCAGATAAATCCCCTTATCCGCCAACGCCGGTACGATTTGTGACGGGGGGAGGCTGGCGTAGTCTGGCTGATGGCACACTGCCAGTATCTGTTGCTCTTCTTGCTCACTTAACTGGTTCACCGGGGAGGGCCTGACCGTGCTGACACGCTTGTCTTCCCACGACGTTTGCCAGCGTCGCCACGTCCGTTCACTTAATCCCGCTTCCGTCAGCGCTATTGACAGCCGAGCTCCTGACGCCATCGCGTCCCGCACGTAACCGATAAGTGCCTGCCGCTCTGTTCCGGGCGTCAGTCGTCCTCGTCGGTTTCCCCGTAAAAATCCCGCAACTGCTTTCGCAGCACCAGTATCGCTGCCGCCTCCGCCAGCGCCTTTTCCTTACGAAGCAGTTCGCGTTTTAGTTGTTTAACTTCTTTCTGGCTTTGTTTGAGCGCCGCTTTGTCAGTGGGCGAAGACACCTGCAAAAAGCCTTGTTTCCACTGACTAATCTGTTCCAGGTAAAGCCCTTTTTTACGGCAGTATTGCGCGAGTTCTGTTTCGCTGAGTGTAGCTGTTTCGATAATCACAGCCAGCCGGGCTTCGGCTGACCATTGGTCTGTAGTTTTGTTTGCACCCGGCACCGGTATTCCCTCTGCTTTCGCCTTGTTACGCCAGTAATAAAGGGTAGCTTCCGATATCCCTTCCATCTGCGCAACTGCGGTGACGGTCATGTTGTAAGGCGGTAGTAATTTAGCCAGTGCAGCCGATTTACGTTCTGGTGAAATTCGTTTCACGATCTGTTCCCATCTTGTCATTAGTATTTTCGATGGGGGTGACAACTATCCTGACAGAGGGGGCAAGAATACAATTTGAGATTGTAGACATCTACGATCCTGAAAAAATAAAAATCACAAATAGACTCGTCCATGAATTTTCTAATAATTTTTTGTTTGCTAAGAAGAATGTAGACTTGAAGTTTGATCTTTAACTCTAAACTCAACAACAGTTTTCATCTCTTCGTCTATTGAACATGGATTTAGGAAAGGTTAATAGCCTATAATTTATGGTAGGATCAGTATTGTAACATCATGTTTGGTATTGTTTTATAATGTTTTCTTTACTGTTCGCATTGCTTAGACTTAGTACCGAGACTCAAAAAGCTGTGGTTCTCATTTTCTAACATTCAAATGATAAGGAATCTATGTATGGAAAAATTTTCCAATAACGATAAAAAAAGAACTTGTTGGTTAATTTTATTTTGTTCTATTATCCTTCTGTTAATTGGGTATAGATTACAGGCTAATTTTTTTGGTTACATATTAATATTCTTGCCTTTAATATTTTCATTGGTATTAACGCATTTTGTTTATCCGAAATATAGCAAATCTTTAAAGGCTGTCGTAGATTTTATCATTTATATACCTACATCTATTGCTGCTTCTGTTTTTTTGCTAAGACTTGCGTTGGATATTCCTGTGTCAACTCTAACTGTTCTCTTTAATTCATATCTAATTGCAGGATATGCATATTTTATAGCAATTGCTGTAGCAACTAAGTGCTGTATCTCTTTTTGTGATGCGGTATTTTCTTATAAATCAGAACATTCCACACACATAGATTCAAAAAAATAACGGACTTATGCCTGAATGTATTTATATATGTTCAGGCTTTTTTTTGCTCGTGGTCATCAATGCTTATAAAAACAATTATTGGGAAATAAGCTGCTGAAAACGCAAGTATCAGTGAGGATAATACCCCCTGAAAGTCAGTTACATATAAGGAACCTTCACTTAACAAATGAAGTACAGAAATAATATTTATTATAATGAATATTAATAGTGCGATTTTTTTCATTTTATATCTCCTTTTTAATAAAATATATTCACATTTAATTTCCCTTGTCAAATTTAATTTATATTTCGATGATTTGCATTTCAAAAAGACAAGCACCTTTAAATTCTATTTCTTAATTTTCTAAATTCTCCTGTACGTTCTTCATAGTAGTCATAACGATTATATGATTCCTTCTACACCTTTCAGTTTACGAATTTAGTCATTCCTCTGCTATGTGCGGTTGTATAAGGCTACAAATACATTTACCAGTGAGTCAGCAAACCCTCAATAAAATCATATAATAAGCCAGTACTTTAGAACAGTGTAAAACATCATTAGTAAACCAGTTTATTTCTTGCATCTCCTGAATTACTGATATTGTAATTTATTTTAAAATTGGTTTATCAAATTCCCTTTAATAATTAAGTAATAACTGACAATCACAATCAACTATTTAAACAAAAACTAATTATTTCTTGAAAATATGATTTATTTCAAGAAGTTCTTGTGCTGAGTTCGAAAGCTGGATCAGGTTATTCAGCAACTCAACGAAAGAATCATTGAATACTTGTCGTTCATTCAAATCCGTCCAATCCCAGGATAAAGCTTCTTCTATTGACACCCAAACAATGTGTACTCGTTCTTCATTTAAATAAAGTTTAAATCGTTCGTCTGGTGTTCTAAGTGCATGTGATAAAATTTTATTTCGATTCTGTAACTCAGCAGAATTATTAATTTGCCAGAATGGTTGCGGGATCGTGAAGTCGATCAGTGAATTGAATGCCAATCCACGAACTTGCGCCGCTTTCATCGTACTTACTACTTTATTCCCATTCCTCCAAATCCTTAAATCACCCAGCAAATAATTTACTCGCTGATTTCGAGCCTTACTGTTACCTGTTGGATATTGAATGTAAGGTGGTCCATCACCATTTTGGCGATATCTTGCTAAGGTCTTAACACTGATTCCCAGGTAAAGGGCCGTTAATTCAACATTCAGTGTCGTATCGTCAGGCATATCACCGAATAGCTTCCAGACTTCCGATAATTCTCTCAGTGTCTCAATGATCTTCATATTTCATTTCTCCCGATAAAGATAGAGTGTATTTAAAACTAATCATCCAGTCTGCTTAGATAAATCATCGCTCACCGATAGAAAGAATTCGCCTAAAATTCTCTTCTAATTTATACTCAACAGTTTCTGAATCACACCCCCATATTTCGGATATACCTCTAATGGCTTTATCAACATCCCAAGGGAATAGATTTTTTCCGCTGAATTTTGCGAAAGGTGCATCTGTCTCTGTTAATAATCTATCTTTTGGTATTAATCCTATTATCTCTTTTCCTTTTTTTGAGTTTAACATTGCAGGACCAACTGAGAACCAGGCCCCAATATCTATGGCTTTATCCAGCTCAGCTTTTGTGCCAGTAAACCAATGAAATATTGGAACTCCATCAATCCCCTTCAATTCATCCACAACTTTATCTGCACTACCTCGTGAATGTATTGACATAATCTTCCCGCCCCGATGATGAACCTTTCTTAAAATATGTCTAAAAACTTTCAGTTGGATCTCAGCATGTTTTTTATAATCTTGTCCACCATCAAGTCCTATCTCGCCAACATACTTTACTTGGGGTAGCAAAATATCAAAGATAGCTAACTCTTCGTGCCGCAAGTGTGCCAACTCAGGATGTAGTCCTAAAGCAGTTTTTATTCTTTTACAGCCAGAAACAAGCCTATTGCTACCAATATACGCATTTGGTGTAGTCGTGACAGAAAGAACATATAGTCCTTTCTTATCACATTGATAAATAATATCCTTTGGATCTTTGTATAGATCCAAATGACAATGCATATCAAACTTCAAACTAATTTTTCCTTCTTCAAGAAAGCTTCTACTTCTTGTAATCCTTCAATGAATACATTTTCATACTTGCCAATATCCTGCTCTTTAAGCTTTCCAGATTTCAATACCCACGCCTTCAAATTACTTTTTTTAGCATTTTCAATAGCCATTATCACTGAAAAGATATCATCTCTTCCATCTTGTTTATTTTTAACAAAATTCAGTAAATTAGCATATGAAGCTTGATGATATGTTATTGATTCTTTTACTCCCCCTCTTAATAGGGAGGCTCGTCTAATCATGCAAGGCACACAGTAGCCACATTGCTGATGCTTTCTTTTCCAATGACTGCACGAAACTGTAGAATCAACGATATCAGCGAGTATATTCTTATCTTTGCATTCACTAACCATTTGTCCTTTTGTTTTGAATTGGTACGGGTTAGTAAACTTCATCTTAAAACCAACGTTATCAAAAATAGTTTGTATCATTTCGATAAAATATGGATGAGTAGTTCTTGTGCTAAGAGAGCCAATTCTTCGATTTGTCAATGGTGCATTCAATGAGATAAAACCATTCTCAGGTACATATATAGATATATTATTTTTATTATTAGCTTTCATCACAGCATCTGCACCAACAGCAGCAAATGCTAAGAAATTCAAGCTACGTGTTCTCATCGTAATATCTCTTTGCATTCCCCTTCCTATAGGATTTGCACTGGTGCAAAGCCTTGAGAAATCCCCCTTACCTTTGATCCTTTTTGATATTTGTTCCTGTTTTGCCTTATCTCCTTTGTATGAATGACTTATTAATAACGGTTTCTCACCTGTTGTTAAAATATCAATAACACCGATTGCACTGTCTAACCCACCAGAAAACAGAGAAATACAATCTAATCCATCTAAATTTATTAATCTACGCCCATTGACTGGTTTAAATGGAACAGGAGGTTTCATTCCATCTTTTTTAAAATCGAATTTCCAGACATCTCCACTTAAAAACTGTAATGCTTTTTCAATATATGCTTTATTCTTTATCCAGATAGTTGGATTTATGACCCTAACAGATACGTTTATATCCCGTGTCCAACCATCAAAACAATCATCACGAACTATAAAGGTGTCAGCGGCTGTCACAGCCATTGATATTGTCAGGAAATCCATTACCTCGTCTGATATTTGAACTCCTAATCTTTTAATTGCGTCATATACAGGCTTTCCTATTGTTGCAATATCATTTCGAGGCTTTATTCCATTTTTGGCAACGACTCCATCTCTCGAATAAATTTGAACTGAAATCGTAGAATCATTCGATGCAGGCAACCGACTATAATCATGGTCTATATAAATATTCATTCGCTATACCCCTTCCATTCATCCCAAACTTCAGTAATAACATCTTTTTGAATTTTAATTATATCTGATTTTGAAAACGATCTAATGTTTTTACTTATTTTGGGTTCCATATGGTTATCAACTATTGCACTAATATACTCATGCAATTCATTTTCTGCTCTCTGCAATTCTTTCGCTGACTGTGCATTATTCCAAGATTTTCCTGCGTCCATTGTAACTTGAATAAAAATACTATCAGTTAAATAGCAAATCATCGTTTCAATAAGAACATCGTCTGTAATATCTTGTGGGTTAAACGTGGTCTTTCCATCTAAAGCTTCAACTAAAGCATCATTCATTGCAGTTTGAATTTTATCAGCATCCTCACTGCCATCAGAAAGGGCTTGGGATATTCTTGCAATTGCGTCTTCACATGAGAGCCCATTAAGGCTACTTAGGTCAATAATAGGATTACTGTTCTGATCGTTTACAACCCCATCATTCAGTAATTCAAATAAGCCACCACCAGCACTAACAATATTACCAAGTCGTTCGTTAGCTGAATCTCCTCCACCTGTTACTTGTCGAGAATAGCGTCCAAGAGCACCTTTTAGTGAAGAGATATCTCGGCTTCGAGCAAATCTACCAAAAAGAGTTCTAAAACCGCTTAGATTTTTATTTCCTCCATTTTTTGCTTGATCTGCCCAAGGTGGAACAAGTGGATTCCCATTTTTAGGTCCTTTACTTGACTGTGACGTTCCCATATCTTCTCCTTATTTAAACCATTTTTTTTCTTTTATAAGAGCATTCATCCAATGCGGATTATCGTTTATACCACTTATAAATCTTTTAAAGACTTTCCCTGCTTCGATATGCTTATCTGCAACTAATACAGCCCCAGCAAAACCAGCAGGTTGTTTGCTCCATTCAGTTATAGTTCGAAGGTGTTCAATCAAACTTTCCATAACTGGAACAAATTCATCTTGAGATATATCCCGTAATGCAGTTACAGCAGCTTGAGAACTTTTCCTTGTCGTAGTAATCAATACACTTAACGCATCTCTTGCTTTTGGAGACAAACCTATTACATAATGGGCTGCTGGCATTGTTTCGCGTGATAAATATATTGACGCTCGTAAATCCTTATCACTCAGTTTTGGTTCGAGATCAAACCACTTTAAAATAAAATCACTGGTTGCATCATCTTTCGTCCAAGATTCTGGTACAGAATCAGGCAAATTCTTTGGTTTCGTGCTTTCTATTTCACTAAATAATTCCTTGTAGCCTTTATTAGTATCTATCATTGAATATAAATCATTGGCAGCAGTCTCTCCTGCACATCTTTCAAAGATTACTAACTTCGTAATGACATTCTCATCTAATGAAATACTTCTTCTTCTAGCAATGTTTGATCTCATTTTTACAATATTTAGTAATCTCTTAACTATTCTTGGATTGCCATGTATTATTGGTGAGGTAGCAAATATAGGTGCCAACCGGTCTACTTGATCATATGCCCTTGCTAATTCTAAATTATTCTCTCCTTCTAATATTTTTATTGCATCTTCTTTCTTCATAGGATCTTTATGCCATGATTCCTGTAAAGATTTTTCCAATGCTATCCTTAGCTTTTCTACCAAATTACTATCTACCCCTGCATTTACTGCATGAAGCATGAAAAGATACGATCTTATTTCTAAAAGGCCTGTTCTTGGGACTCGGATAGGGACTTGTATTAGTTTATCCAAATAATCAATATGATGTCTTGCTGATGTTCCTTTGAAATACTCTGATACGGATGTTCTTATCATGTCTTCATCAGCAGCAATCACAAATGCCGTATTTGGTAGGAATAAAAATAATCGTATTGCTTCTAATGTTTGTATAGCATTTTGTGGTAAACAACGATCTAGGTTATCTATAAAAACAATTAAATTCTTCCCTAACTCTTTTAAAATACCACTATATTCATCTCTAAATAAATTTATTTGCTGTGGTGGGGTCAATGCTTCTTTATCTTTAATTAACCCACTATTTGCAACCTCCTTACCTGTACTAATGGCTTCTTGGTATGTATTTTCATTAACACCGTTACTAAAAATATTTTTAATTGCCCCAACCCCCTTAGAAACCATTCCCCCAGTAGGAATCCCCATAGCTAATGCAATTCCTTCAAGGGTGTAACCTAATGCCCTCACTTTATCTACTCGGTTAAATAAACTGAATGTCTTCTCTACAAGGTTTGGATTTCCTTGGGCTGCTTCGTTAAGTTTTGTTGCAATAACTTCCAGTAATGCAGCCCTTGCGTCATCATAGCCTTGATACAGCCAAGCATCGAAATTTACAACTAAGATATCTTTACCATCTTCTTGATTTATCTGTTTTTCTATAATTTTAAGTAATGATGATTTTCCAGCCCCCCAGTTACCAAATATTCCAATAGACACTGGCAACATATTTTCAGACTTCAATATATCTACTGCGAGACTTGAAACTTCGCCAAAATTTAAGTAATCAATGTTGGATTCTACGTCAGCCCACATACACACTCCCTATTGTTAAATGGCTAACAAACACTTTCATTAGTTTCAGCTTGTAATTATTTCGTGGTAATATATTTACAATGCAACAGTATTAACTAACAAGTTTCGTTTAAGGGGGGATACTTAGCCGAAGCAAGTAACACATTGTATAATTTAGGAGCAGTCATAAGCATATGCAACTCAATCCTTTGTAATGCTTCAAAAATCCGTTCTTGATCAGGTTCTGCATACCTTTCTGTTGGATCTGTTGTATTTCTGTGATTGAGCAGTCTCTTAACGACGGCATATGAAACAAGTTCTTCAGCAACCCTACCAAATGTCCTTCGTAGATCGTGCATACCAAGCTTCAGGATTCCCGCCTCTTGGCAGATATATTCCCTTAGACTTTTGCTATCGGAATAGTGACCAACTTTACTTCGAGAAGAACGGGCCGGGAAAACCCACTTCTGTTTGTCCTTCCGGGTTACCGTATCGTTTACTATGTCTCTTCTATCTTCCAAAATTCTTTTGACGGCATCACAAATCGGAAGCTCGTGATCGTTTCGATTCTTAGTGTCGTAAAAACGGATAGTTCTGTTACTCAGGTCAACATAGCTTGTCGTTTTTGCTTCTTCATTGGTGAGAGCTTCCCTCCAACATAAAGATGCTGTTTCTTCCTTACGAGCACCTAAGAGAACGGTGAGTAGCAGATAATCGCACCCAAGGCGGTTGAAGCTTCTCTTGTTATGCAATGCAGTCAAAAACCTACCTAAGGTGTCTTTTGGAGAAAGTGGGTTTCTTACACCTTTCGCACGATAGCTATCTTCCAGTTCAGAACGAGTCCTGAACTTCTTCTGCACTTTTAAAATGGAAAAAGGGTTATATGACAATGAAGGTTGTCGTTGTTGTGTCTGGGCATTGCTGGCTTCAATTTCGATTGCATGTCTGACAGCAACATTGGCCCAACGGAAGGTTTGTTCAGCAGCGGTTCTTGCTCTACTTGCGATTTCATCAAACTTACGAAGAATTTCATTACCGGTTAAATCCTTCACTCGAAGCCCTGACCATTCAGAAAGCCTGTTTTCTGCTTTGTTCAGGACATTAAGTGTGTTGGGTTTAGCTGGTTTAGACCTGCCAAGAAGGTGTTGACGATATTGAGCAAACACTTCACTGATAGTGAGCTCAGAAGCATCGGACTCCCGTTTTATCTTGTTAGGGTTCCTTTTGGTCAACTTCATGGTTTGAACTAAATTGCGAGCAACCTCGCGGGCTTGATCGATGTTAGCGAAATCAGAGACATTGCCAATTGTAGACCTGATAACCTCCGATGGAGATTTCCCCCCTGTCTTAGGGCGATTGCCAGGAGAAGACACTCGTCGCTGAACGATATAGGTCTTTTTCGTTGCACTGATTTTGACACCGAAACCGACTGGTGAATCACGATGGCTGTCAGTGATAAGATAAGGTTTTCTATCTATGTTGGGTAAGTACACTACTCGCCCATCTTGATCGAGACCTGGTTTGACGTCGATAGATAACTTATTGATTATAATCGACTGATTGAGTGTCATTTTCATCGATGTATACCAGCAGTTCAAGTGTGTATACCAGATAGTAGCTAGAATACTTCTGGTATACAAATTTAACGATTCACATGGGTTTTAAAGGGTTTCACATGGGGTCACCTGAGTACCCAAAAGACTTAAAAAACGAGTAAAATCAATATGAATGAGTCTATTGACAAGGATCTATCAGACCACACACCAATGATGCAGCAGTATCTGAAGCTAAAAGCACAGCACCCGGAAATTCTGCTGTTCTACCGCATGGGCGACTTCTATGAACTGTTCTACGATGACGCAAAGCGCGCATCGCAGCTGCTGGACATCTCGCTGACCAAGCGCGGCGCCTCCGCCGGGGAGTCGATTCCAATGGCGGGTATTCCGCATCACGCGGTAGAAAACTACCTCGCCAAGCTGGTGAATCAGGGGGAGTCGGTCGCGATTTGTGAACAAATTGGCGACCCGGCCACCAGCAAAGGGCCGGTTGAACGTAAAGTGGTGCGTATCGTAACCCCCGGCACCATCAGCGATGAAGCGCTGTTGCAGGAGCGTCAGGACAATCTGCTGGCGGCTATCTGGCAGGATAACAAAGGCTACGGCTACGCGACGCTGGACATCAGCTCCGGGCGTTTCCGCCTGAGCGAACCCACCGACCGCGAAACCATGGCGGCAGAGCTGCAGCGTACCAATCCCGCCGAGCTGCTGTATGCCGAAGACTTCGCCGAGATGTCGCTGATTGAAGGCCGTCGCGGCCTGCGCCGCCGCCCGCTGTGGGAATTTGAAATCGACACCGCGCGCCAGCAGCTGAATATGCAGTTTGGCACTCGCGATCTGGTTGGCTTTGGCGTCGAAGGCGCCCCCCGGGGTCTGTGCGCCGCTGGCTGTCTGTTGCAGTACGTAAAAGATACCCAGCGCACCTCGCTACCGCACATTCGATCCATCACCATGGACCGCCAGCAGGACAGCATTATTATGGACGCCGCCACCCGCCGGAATCTGGAAATTACCCAGAACCTGGCCGGGGGCGTAGAAAATACGCTGGCAGCCGTGCTGGACTGCACGGTAACCCCAATGGGCAGCCGCATGCTCAAACGCTGGCTGCATATGCCAGTACGCGACACAAAAATCCTTACCGAGCGTCAACAAACCATCGGCGCCCTGCAGGATGCCACCGCCGAGCTGCAGCCGGTGCTGCGCCAGGTAGGCGATCTGGAACGTATTCTCGCCCGTCTGGCGCTGCGTACCGCGCGCCCGCGCGACCTTGCCCGTATGCGCCATGCTTTTCAGCAGTTGCCAGAGCTGCGCGCTCAGTTGGCTAGCGTCGACAGCGCGCCGGTGCAGATGCTGCGTGAAAAAATGGGTGAATTTAGCGAACTGCGCGAGCTGCTGGAGCGGGCGATCGTTGATGCGCCGCCGGTGCTGGTCCGCGACGGCGGGGTTATTGCCCCCGGCTATCACGCCGAGCTGGACGAGTGGCGCGCGCTGGCCGATGGCGCGACCGACTACCTTGACCGTCTGGAAATTCGCGAGCGTGAACGTACCGGGCTGGACACGCTGAAGGTGGGCTATAACGCCGTCCACGGCTATTACATTCAGATCAGCCGCGGCCAAAGCCATCTGGCGCCCATCAACTACGTACGCCGCCAGACGCTGAAAAACGCCGAGCGCTATATTATCCCCGAGCTGAAAGAGTACGAGGACAAAGTGCTGACCTCAAAAGGCAAGGCGCTGGCGCTGGAAAAACAGCTGTATGACGAGCTGTTTGAGCTGCTGCTGCCGCATCTGGCCGATCTTCAGCAGAGTGCTAGCGCGTTAGCCGAGCTGGACGTGCTCATCAACCTCGCCGAGCGCGCATATACGCTGAACTACACCTGCCCTACCTTTACCGACAGGCCCGGCATTCGCATTACCGAAGGCCGCCATCCGGTAGTGGAACAGGTGCTTAACGAGCCGTTTATTGCCAACCCGCTAAACCTGTCGCCACAGCGCCGGATGTTAATCATCACCGGCCCCAATATGGGCGGTAAAAGTACCTATATGCGGCAAACGGCGCTGATTGCGCTGCTGGCCTATATCGGCAGCTACGTGCCGGCGCAAAGCGTCGAAATTGGCCCCATCGATCGTATTTTCACCCGCGTGGGCGCGGCGGACGATCTGGCATCCGGCCGCTCGACCTTTATGGTCGAGATGACTGAAACGGCCAACATTCTGCATAACGCCACCGAGCACAGCCTGGTCCTGATGGACGAAATTGGCCGCGGAACCTCAACCTATGACGGCCTGTCGCTGGCGTGGGCCTGCGCCGAGAGTCTGGCAAATAAAATCAAAGCGTTAACGCTGTTTGCCACCCATTACTTTGAGCTGACCCAACTGCCGGAAAAAATGGAAGGCGTAGCTAACGTGCACCTCGATGCGCTTGAGCACGGCGACACGATTGCCTTTATGCATAGCGTGCAGGACGGTGCGGCGAGTAAAAGCTACGGGCTGGCGGTCGCCCAGTTGGCTGGCGTGCCGAAAGACGTGATTAAGCGCGCGCGGCAGAAGCTGCGCGAGCTGGAAAGCCTCTCGCCAAATGCGGCTGCGACCCAGGTTGATGGTACGCAGATGTCGCTGCTGTCGGTACCAGAAGAGGTGTCGCCGGCGGTAGAAGCGCTGGAAGGTCTGGATCCGGATGCGTTAACCCCACGTCAGGCGCTGGAGTGGATTTATCGGTTGAAAGGCATGGTGTAAATCGTTCCCGATGCCGCAGCGCGCGGCCGGGCTACGCCTGTAGCCCGGCAGGTGGAAATAAATGGGTGCTGGAGGGTAAACCCGGGCAGTCAATACGCGGGGTTGCCCCCGCGTCGTCGCTACTTCTTCGGTTCGTAAGCGAGAATAGCTTTAAACTCCATACCACGCTCCCGGATACTCAACTCACACAGCGAATCGCGCACCATTAGCGTGAACCCTAGTGCTGTGGCACACAGCACGATGATTGCCACCAGGGCATACTTCGTCAGCATATCTGTTAACACCAAGCTGTAATGTCCCCTTTGAACCATTCTAAAATGTCCCCAGACAATTCTCTGGGGGATTTTTCATGATCAAAGAGACTGTTACGATGAGTCATAAGGAACTCGACCGACTTCACATTATTCAGGAGTCACTTAATCGCCATATTACTCAGGAACAAGCTGCGGCACGCATTGGCATTTCTATTCGGCAGGTTAAACGTCTGGTGCAACGGTATAGAAATGAAGGGCCTTCTGGTCTAGTTTCCCGCCGACGTGGAAAGCGTCCCAATAATTCCTTTTCTACCGAATTCAGAGCAACAGTAATTTCACTCCTCAAAGGCCGCTACGCTGATTTTGGACCTACGCTTGCGTGCGAAAAATTGCGCGAGATACACGGCTTGTGTTTATCCATTGAAACTCTCAGGAAGTGGATGGTAGAGGAGGGTATATGGCGCGAACGTCGTCGTAAGTTTGCCCGAATTTATCAGCGCCGGATGCGGCGCCCATCCTACGGTGAACTCATCCAGATTGATGGCTCGCCTCATGACTGGTTTGAAGGTCGGGGCCCCAAATGCACACTGATAGTCTTTATCGATGATGCTACCAGCGCTCTGATGGCGCTACGATTCGCTCCTGCAGAAACAACCCGGGCTTACATGGAAACCCTCCGGGGTTACCTTAATGATCATGGCGTACCACTGGCTCTCTATTCTGACAGACACAGTATATTCAGAGTAAATAACCCGGAGCGGGAAGGAGAGTTGACTCAGTTCACACGTGCGATAAAGACACTGGGCATCGAGCCAATCCATGCCAACAGCCCGCAGGCAAAAGGGCGGGTAGAGCGTGCCAATCAGACACTGCAGGACAGGCTGGTCAAAGAAATGCGGCTTCAGGGTATCAGTGATATTGAAACAGCAAACGCATGGTTGCCGACCTTTATTGAAGCCTATAACAACCGGTTTGCTACGCCGCCTCGTATTGCTGATAACGCCCATCTTGATGTACACCATTCTGAAGAGGAACTGGGTTATATCTTCAGCCTCCAGGCGAAGCGCGTTCTCTCCAAAAATCTCACTTTCCAGTACAAAAGCAGTGCGTTTCAGATTCGCAGTGAAGGCCGGGGATATCGACTTCGGCATTCGGTTGTCACGGTATGCGAAAGCTTTAACGGTGAAATTAAGGTTCTGTATGATGGGAAAGCGTTGGGATGGGAAAAATATGTTGATGGCCCGGAGCCTATACCACTGGATGATGAAAAAAGTGTCCATGAACGTGTGGATAATGCCCGTTTTGATTTACGCTCAAAATTCTACGTAAAACCTAAAGCTGACCATCCTTGGCTCACGCGCCGCACGCAAAGTAATCAGCAAGTGAAGCCCCCTAAATTACCCAGAAAGAAGGCTGATCCCGATAAAATGGACTGAAACCAGGCGTTATTCAGTTGAGTGCATATCCAGTCATAGGATAGATTCTTACGTAGCGTTTCTGGCGTGCATTTTCGGGTGGTTTGTTACTGTTTTTAACGGGGACACGTCAGAAACGCGCTCAGGCCGTCTGAGCGGTACGCGTAATGCGGCGTTATGGTAAATAGCCTATGCTAATGTCCGCTAAGAGCGAGAAGCGGACATTGCAGACTGCCCAGTAGAAAAAGTGCTATCAGAATTATCTAAAGGAAGATCGTATTTACCATGTCTCATTCTAACTGTTTAATAAATTACAAAAATTAAAATTTCCATTTAATATCATCGCGTTAAGCAAGAGAATTAAACCTCTCATTTAATTTATGATTCTTATTTAATTCATGAGTTGGTGTAAAAATAGGTTGCCGCACTATAGAAAGACACATATTTAAACCCAGCAGGAAATCATATTTGAAAGTAATGTGTTTAAGGGGCTGCGTAACAAGAACAGCAAGTAAACACATAGTAATAACAGTTACCATTCCCATTTCGCAAGTGGCCATATCAGAGGTGAACTAATGCCTGCTGCAATTTTAAGAATTAAGGTTATCCTAATAATTCTTTTGTATGATTAAGATCATCGATAAATTTACTAAGGACTCATTAATGAAATTGCGACTCTGGAATCTATTACCCCATGATTACGCTCCTTTTTTTCGTATTCTTCACATCATTGTGGCATTTCTAATATTATCACAAATTATTAACTCTAATCTGACAGAGACCGAAGCAATTGGTGAACATAGTCTTGAAGGAGTTATAACCTGGATGCACATTATTTCAGGGTTAGGACTGATTATTTGTGGTTTTATTATGTTAAGTTGGATGCTTACTCAAAGAGGTTTTACTTATTATTTTTCATGGGTAGGGCTTGACTTTAGTGGTATTAAGCAAGATATAAAAACGTTGACTAGTTTCCGACTGCCCGATGCACATTCGGGAGGTATTGCCAGTACAATCCAAGGATTTGGAGTTCTAGCATTGCTAATTGTAGCACTTTCAGGTGGCCTATGGTTCTTGTTGAATACCATGCAGTCAAATCTGGCTGAAACAGTAATCCACTGGCATAAGTTCTTTACTACTTTCATTGAGGTCTATTTTTATGCACATGGTGCAATGGGAGTTTTGCATATTTTAATTGAAAAATATAAAAGCCGCTCAGTTAACCTAAGTGACTAATCTGTTGTGAGATAATATTACTTCAAGTTGAAGAAAACCCTAAAAATAAAATTTAGTTTACTAGAAGATGAAACAGCACTTGCAGAGACTTTTTAATTAAATTTAATAAAAACGAAAAAATATTCATGGCGAAATGATTGTTTAATTATCTATCATGGATAGAAATGTGAGTTAGTCGTCCTATTTTAGGAAGTTAATAATGACTAAAACAAAAGGGTTACCTCGTCCGCTGACGCACTACGCTTGGCTTTCCATTGCCACGGCTATTGCCACTATCGGACTCAAAGGTGTGGCGTGGAAAATGACCGGTTCGGTCGGTCTGCTATCTGATGCCATCGAATCCGTAGTTAACCTCGCAGGAGCCCTAATGGCGCTCTGGATGCTGACCTTGGCTGCGCTTCCGGCCGATGAGAACCATGCATATGGGCACGGCAAAGCCGAATATTTCTCGAGTGCTTTCGAAGGATTTCTGATCCTATTGGCGGCAGCCAGTATCGCCTATACCGCAGTTGAGCGGATGTTAACTCCACAGCCGCTTGAGGAGATTGGTCTCGGATTACTGGTTTCAACAGTCGCATCAATCCTTAATTTTGTGACGGCTCGCATTTTGTTAAGGGCTGGCAGGCAGCACAACTCTATCACTCTTGAGGCAGATGCTCATCACCTGCTGACCGATGTCTGGACGTCGGTCGGTGTCATTTTTGGTGTCGGACTGGTTTATCTGACCGGCTGGTTTTGGGTCGATCCGATCGTTGCATTGCTGGTCGCAGCCAACATCGTTTAGACTGGTTATCAGCTTATGAGTCGTTCAGCTGCAGGTCTGATGGACGTATCGCTACCCACGGAAGAACTCAAAAAAATCGAGTCACTGCTGGCAGGATATCGTGAACAGGGGCTTGATTTCCATGCACTACGTACACGCCAGGCTGGCGGGCGGGCGTTTATGACAATGCACATCCTAGTTCCTGGGCGATGGACTGTTCAATATGGGCACGACTGGGCCGAGCGTATAGAGAATGATATCCGCACCGCACTGCCTTTTATCCATATCACCACTCATGTGGAACCGTTGGAAGATCCCGCGTCAATGAACGACCAAACGCTCGACATTTCTGATCACTAAACTAACCACATGTCGCTGGTCGGGCAGGGTAACAAACCTCGCTCTACAAAAATTTCAGGTATTCTCTATAATTCTGAGGGTACTTGATGTGACCTGCGCCCAATTGTTGGGCACGCAATATTTTTAAAAAGTCCGCTTCTGGCACAAAGCGGACAGTGATCACCGTTCTTACGACTACTTTCTGACTTACTTCGTGACTTGCCCTAAGCATGTTGTAGTGCGATACTTGTAATGACATTTGTAATTACAAGGGGTGTAAGACATGGGTAGCATTAACCTACGTATTGACGATGAACTTAAAGCGCGTTCTTACGCCGCGCTTGAAAAAATGGGCGTAACTCCTTCTGAAGCGCTTCGTCTCATGCTCGAGTATATCGCTGACAATGAACGCTTGCCGTTCAAACAGACACTCCTGAGTGATGAAGATGCTGAACTTGTGGAGATAGTGAAAGAACGACTTCGTAATCCTAAGCCAGTACGTGTGACGCTGGATGAACTCTGATGGCGTATTTTCTGGATTTTGACGAGCGGGCACTAAAGGAATGGCGAAAGCTGGGCTCGACGGTACGTGAACAGTTGAAAAAGAAGCTGGTTGAAGTACTTGAGTCACCCCGGATTGAAGCAAACAAGCTCCGTGGTATGCCTGATTGTTACAAGATTAAGCTCCGGTCTTCAGGCTATCGCCTTGTATACCAGGTTATAGACGAGAAAGTTGTCGTTTTCGTGATTTCTGTTGGGAAAAGAGAACGCTCGGAAGTATATAGCGAGGCGGTCAAACGCATTCTCTGAACCAAAGCATGACATCTCTGTTTCGCACCGATGGTGACACTTCTGCTTTGCGTTGACAACTTCGTCAGCATATCTTGCCTCCCTGCAAAGAAGAGGCTAACATCTGAACTGTTCGGGTTCAGTCGCTAGCCTCAGGTTGATAGAAATATCGTCTGGGGCTTTCGTCTTTCTGGAACCCTGAAAATGCTCAAAGCCCACAAAGCCTCAAGCACCCGCCGCTATTCTATGTCCGCTTGCCGCATCGCGAATAAATTCAGTCCGTTGCTACGAGGCTGCTCGCAAAATAAAAAAGCCCGGAGAGTCCGAGCTTTAGAGAGAGCGGGATGGCCTGATGGCGCTTCACTTATCAGGCCTACCGACAGTTTGCCGACCCGTTTATCAGCGCTTATCTTCCGCCAGCAGCGGCGGAATGCTCGGCACCATCGGCGCGTCGTCGATATCCTTCTGCGTCATGCGGAACGCTTCCGGGTAATGTTCGCGATGGGTGCGGCGTAGCGGCTCGGTATCTCGCCAGGTGTACAGACAGTGCTGGCACTGGTATACGGTCCAGACATCTTTGACCGGCGATTTTGCCATGATTTCAATATGTTCATCGGCGCAACGTGGGCAAATCATCATTTTCTCCTTACTTGCGGTTAGCCAACATAGCTGTCAGTTTTTCAGCCCATGCTTTCGTTTCAGGCAGATCCTGTACGGGCTGGCTGTAGTGACCGCGGTTGTCCGGCGCAACCGGGGTCGTCGCGTCGATAATCAGTTTGTCGGTAATTCCCGCCGGGCTTGATCCCGGATCGAGTTCCAGTACCGACATGTTCGGCAGTTGCACCAGATCGCCCGCCGGATTGACCTTCGAGGAGAGCGCCCACATCACCTGCGGCAGGTTGAACGGGTCAACGTCTTCGTCAACCATAATCACCATCTTCACGTACCCCAGGCCGTGCGGCGTCGTCATTGCACGCAGCCCGACCGCGCGGGCGAAGCCGCCGTAGCGTTTTTTAGTGGAGATAATCGCCAGCAGGCCGTGGGTGTACATCGCATTCACCGCCTGCACTTCCGGGAATTCAGCCTTCAGCTGCTGGTACAGCGGCACGCAGGTCGCCGGCCCCATCAGGTAATCGATTTCGGTCCACGGCATGCCGAGGTAGAGCGATTCAAAAATCGGTTTTGTACGATAGGAAACTTTGTCGATGCGCACCACGGTCATGTTGCGACCGCCGGAGTAGTGACCGGTGAATTCACCGAACGGACCTTCAATTTCACGCTTACGGCCTTCTATTACCCCTTCGATAATCACTTCCGAGCCCCACGGTACGTCGAAACCGGTCAGCGGCGCGGTGGCAATGGGGTACGGGCTTTCACGCAGCGCGCCGGCCATTTCATATTCGGACTGATCGTACTTCAGCGGCGTGGCGCCCATCAGGGTGATGATCGGGTCGTTGCCCAGGGTAATGGCGATCGGTAAATCCTCACCGCGCTCTTCCGCTTTATGCAGGTGCAGCGCAATGTCGTGCATCGGCACCGGCTGCAGGCCAAGCTTGCGCTTGCCCTTCACTTCCATACGGTAAATACCGACGTTCTGCTTGCCGAAGTTATCCGGGTCCAGCGGGTCACGCGAGACAACGCACGCTTTGTCGAGGTAGAAGCCCCCGTCGCCGTCATTCAGGCGGAACAGCGGTAGGATGTCGAACAGGTTAATGTCGTCACCGTCGACGGTGTTTTCCGCCCATGCCGGGTTAGCACGGCGTTCCGGGGCAATCGGGAAGTTGTCCCAGCGGCGAATAAATTCATCAATCTGCTTTTTAACCGGCGTGTTGATTGGCAATCCCATCGAGATGGCATGGTTCTGCCATGAGCCAATCGTGTTCATCACCACACGCGCATCGGTAAAGCCGCGAATATTGTCAAACCACAGCGCAGGTGCGCCGTCGCCAATGCGCCCGGTCGCATTGGCCGCCGCCGCCAGATCCGGCTCGGCGTTAACCTCTTCGCTTATTTTGAGCAGCTGACCCTGGTCCTCCAGCGCCTGCAAGAACCCGCGTAAATCATCAAAAGCCATTATGCATTCTCCTGTGAAAGTGGTGTCGCCGTCGACAGCCCCTGCCAGCGGCGCGCCTTATCATGTTTGAGGCCGAACTGATCGAGCACGCGGGTCACCACGTGCTGCACGATGTCGTCCACCGTTTCCGGATGGTTATAAAACGCCGGCATAGGTGGCACCATGGCAACGCCCATGCGCGAGAGCGCCAGCATGTTTTCCAGATGAATGGTGCTAAGCGGCATTTCGCGCGGCACCAGCACCAGCTTGCGCCCTTCTTTCAATACGACGTCGGCCGCACGGCCAACGAGACCATCGGCATATCCCGCGCGAATACCGGCAAGCGTTTTCATACTGCAGGGGATCACAATCATGCCGTCGGTCTGGAATGAGCCGGAAGAGATGGTCGCAGCCTGATCGGCCGGGCTATGGCTGAAGTCGGCCATTGCCGCCACTTCGCGCACAGTCCACGGGGTTTCCAGTTCGATGGTGGTTTTGGCCCATTTCGACATCACCAGATGCGTTTCCACCTCCGGCATGTCGCGCAGCGCCTGCAGAAGCGCAACGCCCAACGGTGCGCCGGTTGCGCCGGTCATGCCAATAATCAGTCTCATCGTTCACCTCAAATTCGTTCGTGTACGAACAATGTACTTAACCTACTCCTGTCGACGGTATCTGGCAAGGTCGTTCGCATTTTTTGTTCAATGACTCGTGAGCGGCTATCATAGTCGCAGGGTTATCGTCGGAGAGCGTTCGTGGAAATTAAAAATGAAGCCTTTCACCTGCTTCGCCATCTTTTTCAGCAACATACATCACGCTGGCAGCAAGAGCTGCCCGAGCTGACGAAACCGCAATACGCGGTGATGCGCTCCATTGCCGAATGCCCCGGTATTGAGCAGGTGGCGTTGACCAGCGTGGCTGTCAGCACGAAAGCCACGCTGGCTGAGATGTTGAGCAGGATGGAAACGCGCGGATGGGTCAAACGCGAGCACGATCCCGACGATAAGCGCCGTCGGTTCGTCTTTTTAACGCCGGAAGGTGAAGCGCTGCTGGCGGCCAGTCAGCCGGTGGGGAATCGTGTCGATAATGAATTTTTACAGCGCTTAACCGCCGAAGAGCAGCAGCAGTTTACGCAGTTGATTCGTAAAATGATGGACTAGCGCGGAAAAATGGCAAAGAAAAAGGCCAGTCTCTCGACTGACCTCTTTGAATAAAACAGGCTTATTCGCGGAACAGCGCTTCGATATTCAGCCCCTGCGTCTGCAGGATTTCACGCAGACGGCGCAGACCTTCAACCTGAATCTGACGCACGCGTTCGCGGGTCAGGCCAATCTCGCGGCCGACATCTTCCAGCGTCGCTGCTTCATACCCCAACAGACCAAAACGACGCGCCAGCACTTCTCGTTGTTTGGCGTTCAGTTCGAACAGCCATTTCACGATGCTTTGCTTCATGTCATCGTCCTGCGTGGTGTCTTCCGGACCGTTTTCATTTTCATCGGCCAGGATATCCAGCAGCGCTTTCTCAGAATCGCCCCCCAGAGGGGTATCAACTGAGGTGATGCGTTCATTGAGACGCAGCATACGGCTAACGTCATCAACCGGCTTATCCAGCTGTTCAGCTATCTCTTCTGCGCTCGGTTCATGGTCCAATTTATGGGACAGCTCGCGCGCAGTACGCAGATAGACGTTCAGCTCTTTAACGATATGGATAGGCAGACGGATGGTACGGGTTTGGTTCATGATAGCCCGTTCAATCGTCTGACGAATCCACCAGGTGGCATAGGTTGAGAAACGGAACCCACGCTCCGGGTCAAACTTCTCTACGGCACGAATCAGCCCCAGGTTGCCCTCTTCGATCAGATCCAGCAGCGCCAGACCACGATTGCCATAACGGCGGGCAATTTTCACCACCAGACGGAGGTTGCTTTCAATCATCCGACGGCGTGAGGCCACATCGCCACGCAGAGCACGGCGTGCAAAATAGACTTCTTCTTCAGCGGTCAATAACGGAGAATAGCCGATCTCGCCTAAGTACAGCTGGGTCGCATCGAGTACACGTTGAGTAGCACCCTGCGATAAGAGCTCTTCTTCTGCGAGTTCGTTGTCACTGGGTTCCTCTTCATTTAAGGCCTTCTCATCGAACGCCTCTACTCCATTCTCATCAAATTCCGCGTCTTCATTTAAATCATGAACTTTCAGCGTATTCTGACTCATTTTAAGGTGGCTCCTACCCGTGATCCCCAGGCAATGCACCTTATCATGTCACTCTTCAGGCGACCTCTGCGGCTGCCGATGCCGCCTGAAAGCGTTCATGTGAAGGACTTTGCCGACTTATCGCTGCGGTAAGTACTGCAGCGGGTTGACGGATTTCCCCTTGTAACGAATTTCAAAATGCAAACGTGTTGAACTGGTTCCGGTGCTACCCATGGTAGCGATTTTCTGCCCCGCCTTGACGTCCTGTTGTTCCCGGACCAGCATTGTATCGTTATGAGCGTAGGCACTCAGGTAATCATCGTTGTGTTTGATGATAATAAGATTACCGTAACCGCGCAGTGCGTTACCGGCATAGACGACGCGCCCATCGGCGGTTGCGACGATTGCCTGTCCTTTACTGCCCGCAATATCGATGCCTTTATTGCCACCGTCGGTGCCGCTAAAGTTTTCGATGATCTTGCCGTCAGTCGGCCAGCGCCATGAAGAAATTGGCGAACTGGTTGAAGTACTGCTGGCAGTCGGTACGGTCGTGCTCGCAGTCGGTGCCGTTACAGGCGCTGTGACAGTCGTCGCAGGCTTGTTGTTAGGCAACATTTTGTTAGCACTTTGTTCACCTGAATCCTCAGAATACGTAATTGTCGGAGTCGACGCAACAACCGCGGTTGATTTTTGTGCAGGTTTTGAGACTAATCCGGTATTTCCACCGCTGGCCTGCGCGCTGGCCACAGCGACCGGGTTATTGCCGGTAATCGGTTGGCCGGAAGCGTTGCCGACCTGCAGTACCTGACCCACGTTCAACGCGTACGGGGCCGCCACGTTATTACGCTGCGCCAGGTCACGGAAGTCGTTGCCGGTCACCCAGGCAATGTAGAACAGCGTGTCGCCGTGTTTGACCGTATAGGTGCTGCCACCGGTGTAGCTGCCTTTTGGAATATCGCCGTATTTACGGTTGTAGACGATATGGCCGTTCTGCATCTGCACCGGCTGCTCGGCAACGGGCTGAGACACGCGAGGCTGGGTTTGAACGGGCTGGGTCTGCACCGGCTGTACCGGCTGAATCTGAGGCGTTGACTGCGCCGTGCTGCCCATTTTTGGCGGCGGCGTAATCAGCATGCCGGAGTTGGTGCTGCTGGTGCCTCCGCTGTTCACGGAGCTCACTGGCGCTGGCGCATTATTTGAAGAAGAACAGCCGGCCAGCCAAAGTGAAACCAGTGATAATGCCACAACACGATTGACGGTAAATTTAGGGCTTCCCGCGCTCATTTATCCCCCAGGAATAGGTTAACTGCCAGTGACTTAATACCGTGCAACGCAGGTGATGAACACTGGAAAATATGCTCACCATACGCTGAATTGGGCTGAAAACCCTCAGAAAAATCCGGGTCTCAGGCCAGTTCCCCCTTAACAAGAGGAACGAAGCGAACGGCCTCAACGGTATCAATAATAAATTCGTCTCCCCGCCGATGAACGCGCTTAAGATACTGCTGATCATCGCCCACGGGTAAAACGAGAATTCCGCCTTCATCCAGCTGCGACATCAGCGCAACCGGGATCTCCAGCGGAGCTGCCGTCACGATGATGGCGTCAAACGGGGCGCGTGCCTGCCACCCCTGCCAGCCATCACCGTGGCGGGTAGATACATTATGCAAATCAAGCTGCTTCAGGCGACGCCTGGCGTGCCATTGCAGACTTTTGATGCGCTCAACCGAGCAGACGTGATGCACCAGATGCGCCAGAATCGCCGTCTGATAGCCTGAACCGGTGCCGATTTCCAGCACCCGGGACTCCGGCGTCAGCTCCAGCAGCTCGGTCATCCGCGCCACCATATACGGCTGCGAAATCGTCTGCCCCTGACCTATCGGTAGCGCAACGTTCTCCCACGCATTGTGTTCGAACGCTTCATCAATAAATTTATCGCGCGGCACCTGCGCCATTGCCTCAAGCACGCGCTCATCGCGTATGCCCAGCTGACGAAGCTGATTAAGCAGGCTCTGGATACGTTTACTGACTACCATTGTGTATCGACCCTCGCCTGCTCAAGCCAGCCGGTGACCACGTCGTGGGCGCTGTGTGCCGTGAGATCGACATGCAGCGGCGTAACCGACACGTAGCTGGCATCAACGGCAGCAAAATCGGTATCCGGGCCGGCATCGCATTTGTCGCCCGGCGGGCCAATCCAGTAGAGCGTATTACCGCGCGGATCCTGCTGCGGGATGACTTTATCCGCCGGATGGCGGCTGCCACAGCGGGTAACGCGAATCCCTTTGATTTGATCGAGCGGCAGATCCGGAACGTTCACGTTCAGGATACGCCCGGTACGCAGCGGTTCGCGAGAAAGCGCCCGCAGCAGCGAGCAGGTCACGGCGGCAGCAGTATCGTAGTGCTGATGACCGTTCAACGACACCGCCAGCGCGGGAAAGCCTAAATGGCGGCCTTCCATCGCGGCCGCCACCGTGCCGGAGTAAATGACGTCATCGCCCAGATTGGGCCCGGCATTGATGCCGGAGACCACGATATCAGGGCGCGGGCGCATCAGCGCATTGACGCCCAGATAGACGCAGTCCGTCGGTGTGCCCATTTGTACGGCGATGTCGCCATTATCGAAAGTGAAGGTACGAAGCGAGGATTCCAGCGTCAGTGAGTTCGATGCGCCGCTGCGGTTACGATCGGGTGCAACTACCTGAACCTCGGCAAACTCCCGCAAGGCTCTGGCCAGCGTCTGAATACCTGGCGCATGGATCCCGTCATCGTTACTCAGCAATATTCGCATAATCACCTGTTGTATTGATAAGTTCCCTTACCACGCTGGTTGCAAAGCTGCCCGCCGGAAGCCAGAAACGCAGTTCGACGGTAACGTCGTCCCACCAGTTCCAGCTTAGCTGCTGTGGATACAGCAGCATCGCGCGACGCGCGGCCTCGACTTTTTCGCGCAGCAGCAGCGACTGCAACGCCGTCTCGTCGGCCAGCACGGTCTGTTCAAATTCCAGGGCGCTACGCTGTGGCCCCCAGTCGCCGCTCCCGGGCAGCGCTGCGGTAATCATCAATTCACGCGCGTCGACGCGAGCCTGCAATTCGGCCCGCTCTTCTTCGCTGGCAACAAACCAGCTGCCGCGTCCCGCTAATTGTAGCGCATCGCCGTCAACAACTTGATTAAAGTCCGGTTTTTTTAGGCGCTCGCTCACTAGCTGATTAAACAACGCGCTGCGGGCCGCCGACAACCAAAAACTGCGTTTATTCCGATCGCGTACCGGCGCGCCGCTTTCTGCCCAGCGCAGTGCGCCCTGCAGGTTGCTGCCGCCGATGCCAAAACGCTGGGCCCCGAAGTAATTTGGCACGCCGCGCTCGGCGATGGCCTGCAGGCGCGCCTCAACGTCGTCACGCCCGCGAACCTCGCGTAGCACCAGCGTAAACTGGTTGCCCTTCAGCGCCCCTAAACGCAGCTTACGCTTATGGCGGGCATATTCCAGCACCTGACAACCTTCAAGCTGAAACTGGCTTAAATCCGGCATGGTATTGCCCGGCACGCGTGCGCATAGCCACTGTTCGGTCACCGCATGCTTATCTTTCTGCCCGGCAAAGCTCACTTCGCGGGCGTGGATTTTCAAAAACTTCGCCAGCGCGTCGGCCACAAATCGGGTGTTGCAGCCATTTTTCAGGATGCGCACCAGAATATGTTCGCCTTCGCCGTCAGGCTCAAAGCCTAAATCTTCGACCACCAGAAAATCTTCCGGATTGGCCTTTAACTGCCCCGTCCCCTGCGGTTTACCGTGCAGCCAGGTGAGTTCATCAAACTGAATCATGACGTTGCCTTATGCAGCAGTGCGACCGCCTCACAGGCGATACCCTCGCCGCGCCCGGTAAAGCCGAGCTTCTCGGTGGTGGTCGCTTTGACGTTAACATCGTCCATATGACAGCCGAGGTCTTCGGCAATAAAAACGCGCATCTGCGGAATGTGCGGCAGCATTTTCGGCGCCTGGGCGATAATCGTGACGTCGACGTTTCCCAGCGTGTAGCCTTTGGCCTGAACCCGTTTCCACGCTTCGCGCAGCAGCGCGCGGCTGTCGGCGCCTTTAAACGCCGGATCGGTGTCCGGGAACAGCTTGCCAATATCACCCAGCGCCGCAGCGCCGAGCAGCGCGTCGGTCAGCGCGTGCAGCGCAACGTCGCCATCAGAGTGCGCCAGCAGCCCTTTTTCGTAAGGGATACGCACGCCGCCAATGATAATCGGGCCAACGCCCCCAAAGGCGTGTACGTCAAAACCGTGTCCAATTCGCATTATGCATTCTCCGGGTTACCCGAGCGGGTGAGGTAAAATTCAGCGAGCGCCAGGTCTTCCGGGCGAGTCACTTTAATATTATCAGCGCGTCCGGCGATCAACTCGGGGTGAAAGCCACAATATTCTAATGCCGATGCTTCATCAGTGATCGACGCACCGTCGTTCAGCGCGCGGGTCAGGCACGCTAACAGCAGCTCGCGCGGGAAAAATTGCGGCGTCAATGCGTGCCACAGATCGTTACGATCGACGGTATGCGCAATGGCCACTTTCCCCGGTTCGGCGCGCTTCATGGTATCGCGCACCGGTGCGGCCAGAATTCCGCCCACGCGGCTACGTTCGCTGAGCGCGAGCAGACGAGCAAGGTCGTCCTGATGCAGACACGGGCGTGCGGCATCATGCACCAGCACCCATTCGGCATCATCAATCGCACGCAGGCCCGCCAGCACGGAATCGGCACGTTCGGCACCGCCTTCTACGACGGTAATCTGAGGATGTTGCGCAAGAGGAAGCTGCGCGAAGCGTTCGTCTCCGGCAGAGACGGCGATAATCACCCGCTGGACGCGGGCGTTAGCCAGCAGCGCATCCACCGAGTGTTCAAGAATCGTTTTGTTACCGATTGAGAGATATTGCTTTGGGCAGTCCGTTTGCATGCGGCGGCCAAATCCGGCTGCCGGCACCACGGCGCATACGCCCGGAAAAGTCACGGCCATGTCGTCATCCTGGGACTGGTTATCGATTAGTTTGCGTTTGCCCCGCGCTCTGCGTGCGCTTAGACGCATCCGGAACCAGACGATAAAACGTTTCGCCCGGACGGGTCATGCTGAGTTCGTTACGCGCGCGTTCCTCGATCGCTTCCTGACCGCCGTTGAGATCGTCAATTTCAGCGAAAAGCTGATCGTTACGCGCTTTTAATTTTGCGTTCGTTGATTGTTGTACGGATACATCATCACGGACCCTGCTAAAGTCATGCAGGCCGTTTTTTCCAAACCACAACGAATATTGTAGCCAGACCAGCAAAGCCAGTAATAGCAGCGTTAATTTACCCATCCTGCCCCCTGAAAAACGGCACTATCATCCCATAACTCGCCGTCATACTCCACTCCGGCCGCGGGCAATACCGTATATCGCCGGAAATGTACCACATTTCACCCGCACAGGGGACCGGCTAACGCGCTGGACCAGGCCGACTGCGCAAGGATTAACTCATAATCCACATAAATAACAAGCTGCACAGCACGGCAACGGTCAGCAGCGTGGCAACAATAGTGTAGGCAAGTTTGCCTTTCATCAGCGAATGAAAAGCCACGCCAACGACAACCGATACCGGCATCAGGGCAAGGAAAAAAGGCCAGGTGTAGAGGAAGAAGAACAGCGTGTTATTGCCGTAGTGCAGGTAGGGAATTCCCAGCGCCATCAACCACGCCGCAAAGCCAACAAAGGCCCCTGACAAAGACCAGGTGGTTTCGTCATAAGCAGGGGCGAGTGACTCGGGCGGGGCCACGTTGATGTTCTGAGTATTACGCATAAATAATCCTGTTAGGTCGGAGCAGGCACACGCCGACACGTTTTCAGGATCTGATAATATCGCTCTGCCTCAGTAGATCTAATAATTGAGCCACCAAATTTGTTACTAATTGTTCACCGTCGAGATGGATTGCTGGTCGCTCGGGAGATTCATATGATGAATCAATCCCGGTAAAATTACGCAGCTCGCCGGCGCGCGCTTTTTTGTACAACCCTTTTGGGTCGCGCGCTTCGCAAATGGCCAGCGGCGTATCAACGAACACTTCAAAAAAGCGTCCTTCGCCGACGCGTTCACGCACCATCTGACGCTCAGCGCGGTGTGGCGAGATAAAGGCCGTTAATACCACCAGCCCGGCATCCACCATCAGCTTTGCCACTTCGCCAACGCGACGGATGTTCTCTTTACGAGAGTCATCAGTAAAGCCCAGATCGTTGCACAAGCCGTGACGTACGTTATCGCCGTCCAGCAAATAGGTGCTGACGCCCAGCTCGTGCAATGCCTCTTCCAGCGCTCCGGCTACGGTTGATTTGCCCGATCCCGACAGACCGGTAAACCACAGCACAACGCCACGGTGACCGTGGAGTTGTTCGCGCTGCTGGGCGGTGACGGGATGCGCGTGCCAGACCACGTTCTCGTCGTGTGCCGCCATTATTTGCCTCCCAGCAAATCGCGCGCGCCCCAGTGCGGGAAGTGCTTACGCACCAGCGCATTCAGCTCCAGCTCAAAGGCACTGTAGTCAGTATTGACCACCGCCTGCTGGGTATTGGGCTCGCGAACCATACCGGCACCCACGGTAACGTTGCTTAACCGATCGATAAAGATAAGCCCGCCGGTCACCGGGTTTTCCTGGTATTTATCCAGCACCAACGGCTCGTCAAAGGTCAGATCCACCAGACCTATCCCGTTCAGCGGCAGCGCTTCCACTTCACGCTGGGTCAGGTTGTTGATGTCCACCTGGTACTGAATGCCGTCGACACGTGCGCGCGTCTTCTTGCCGGCAACCTTAATGTCATAGCTCTGCCCCGCCGCAAGCGGCTGTTCGGCCATCCACACCACATCAACGCTGGCGCGCTGTACCGACGGCAGCGCGTCCTTTGCGTCAAGCAGCAGGTCACCGCGGCTGATGTCGATTTCATCTTTCAGCACCAGCGTAATGGCTTCACCGGCGGCCGCTTCCTGCAGGTCACCGTCGAAGGTGACGATACGCGCAACGGTTGACTCAACGCCTGACGGCAGCACCTTGATGCGCTGGCCGACCTTCACGGTGCCGGAAGCCAGCGTGCCGGAGAAGCCGCGGAAGTCCAGGTTCGGGCGGTTAACATACTGTACGGGGAAACGCATCGGCTGGCTGTCGACCGTGCGGCGAATCGCTACAGTTTCCAGTACTTCCAGCAGCGTCGGGCCGCTGTACCACGGCAGCTTTTCGCTGCTGTTGGCCACGTTATCGCCTTCCAGCGCGGAGAGAGGCACAAAGCGAATATCCAGATTGCCCGGCAGCTGCTCAGCAAAGGTCAAATATTCTTCGCGAATGCGGTTAAAGGTCTCTTCGCTATAGTCGACGAGATCCATTTTGTTGACTGCCACGACCAGGTGTTTGATACCCAGCAGCGTTGAAATAAAGCTGTGACGACGAGTCTGATCGAGCACACCTTTACGCGCGTCAATCAGCAGGATCGCCAGGTCGCAGGTGGATGCACCGGTGGCCATATTTCGGGTGTACTGCTCGTGCCCCGGGGTGTCGGCGATGATGAATTTGCGCTTCTCAGTCGAAAAATAGCGGTAGGCCACGTCAATGGTGATGCCTTGCTCACGCTCGGCCTGCAGGCCATCCACCAGCAGCGCCAGATCAAGCTTCTCGCCCTGGGTACCGTGGCGTTTGCTGTCATTGTGCAGCGAGGACAGCTGGTCTTCGTAAATCTGGCGCGTGTCGTGCAGCAGGCGGCCAATCAGCGTACTTTTACCGTCATCCACGCTGCCGCAGGTCAGAAAGCGCAGCAGGCTTTTATGCTGCTGAGCGTGCAGGTATGCTTCCACGCCGCCTTCGTCGGCAATTTGTTGTGCAATAGTGGTGTTCATGGCGGCTCCTTAGAAATAACCCTGACGTTTTTTAAGCTCCATGGAGCCGGCCTGGTCGCGGTCAATCACGCGCCCCTGGCGTTCACTGGTGGTTGAGACCAGCATCTCTTCGATGATTTCCGGCAGCGACTGCGCGTCGGACTCTACCGCGCCGGTCAGCGGCCAGCATCCCAGGGTACGGAAACGCACCATGCGTTTTTTGATCACTTCGCCTGGCTGCAAATCAATCCTATCGTCGTCGATCATCATCAGCATGCCGTCACGCTCCAGCACCGGACGCTCGGCGGCCAGGTACAGCGGAACAATCTCGATGTTTTCCAGATAGATATACTGCCAGATATCCAGCTCGGTCCAGTTAGAGAGCGGGAACACGCGAATGCTTTCACCTTTGTTGATCTGGCCGTTGTAGTTGTGCCACAGCTCCGGGCGCTGATTTTTCGGGTCCCAGCGGTGGAAGCGGTCGCGGAAGGAGTAAATGCGCTCTTTAGCGCGCGACTTTTCTTCATCGCGACGCGCGCCGCCGAATGCGGCATCAAAGCCGTATTTATTCAGCGCCTGCTTAAGGCCTTCGGTTTTCATAATGTCAGTATGCTTGGCGCTACCGTGGACGAACGGGTTAATGCCCATCGCCACCCCTTCCGGGTTTTTATGCACCAGCAGCTCGCAGCCGTAGGCCTTGGCGGTACGATCGCGAAACTCGTACATTTCACGGAATTTCCAGCCGGTATCGACGTGCAGCAGCGGGAACGGCAGCGTACCGGGGTAAAACGCCTTGCGCGCCAGATGCAGCATCACGCTGGAATCTTTACCGATGGAGTACATCATCACCGGATTGGAAAATTCGGCGGCCACCTCACGGATGATATGGATGCTTTCCGCCTCCAGTTGCCGCAGGTGAGTAAGTCGTTTTTGGTCCATAACCGTTCCTTAAGCCTGATTCATTGCACGTCTGTTGTGTTGAGGGCCGATCTTGTCGTTGGCGCTTATTGGGTCGTGCTACAACTCGCTAACAATCAGCAATAGAGGGACTATAGGGGTAGGTTTAGACCAAATGAAATTACGAAAAGGAATGAGTAGTTACTCAAAGGAATAACGCCCTGGAAAAGCAAATATCAAAAAGTGCTTAACATGCTATTTTTCGGGCATTTAAGCGTATTGGAAATTGTGTAATGAAAACCTTGGTTTCATACTAGGCGCGTCTATTTTTTTGCACTGTTGTAAGGACGTCCTATGTTCTCCGCACTGCGCCACTGCATGGCAGCCCTGGTGCTCGGCGTATGTCTTACCCTCCCGGCGCACGCGGCATCCGCTTCGCTGGGCGCTATCGCCAATACGCAGGCTCGCTATATCGCCACTTATTTTCCCGGCCGCATTACCGGCACACCGGCGGAAATGCTCTCCGCAGACTACATTCGCCAGCAGTTTGCGCAAATGGGCTACCAGAGCGATATCCGCACGTTTCACAGCCGCTATATCTACACCAGCAAAGATAACCGTAAGAACTGGCATAACGTGGTCGGCAGCACCGTCATTGCCGCGCATGAAGGTCAATCCAGTCAGCAAATTATCATCATGGCACATCTGGATACCTACGCCCCGCGCAGCGACAGCGACGTTGAGCAGAATTTTGGCGGCCTGACGCTACAGGGCATTGATGATAACGCGCTGGGCCTGGGCGTGATGCTGGAGCTGGCTGAGCGCTTTAAAGATATTCCCACCCAGTACGGTATTCGTTTTATTGCCACCAGCGGCGAAGAGGAAGGCAAACTCGGCGCAGAGAATTTACTTAAACGCATGAGCAGCGCGGAGAAGAAAAATACTCTGCTGGTCATTAACCTCGATAACCTCGTCGTTGGCGATAAACTCTATTTTAACAGCGGCGTAAAAACGCCTGCCTCGGTGCGCAAACTCACCCGCGATCGCGCGCTGACGCTGGCCCGCAGCCACGGTATTGCCGCCGCGACGAATCCGGGCCTTAATCCTCAGTATCCGCAGGGCACCGGCTGCTGTAACGACGCAGAAGTGTTTGATAAAGCAGGTATTCCTGTCCTGTCTATTGAGGCGACTAACTGGTCGCTCGGCAAAAAAGACGGTTACCAGCAGCGCGCCAAAAGCGCCAGCTTCCCGGACGGCACCAGCTGGCATAATGCGCAGCTCGATAACCAGCAGCATATTGATAAAGCGCTACCGGGGCGCATTGAGCACCGCAGCCGCGATGTGGTGAAAGTGATGATGCCGCTGATGAAAGAGCTGGCGAAGGCGGGAAAGCACAGCTAACCCGTCTCCCTTAAAAAAGCCCCCGGTACGGAGCCGGGGGCGTGAAATGTGCAGAAAAAGACCTTAGCCTTCGTGCAGCCCGCACTCGCGCTTGAGCCCAAAGAATCGCGTCTCTTCTTCCGCCATCCCCGGTTCCCACTTACGGGTGGTATGCGTATCGCCCACCGACAGATAGCCCTGATCCCACAGCGGATGGTATTTCAGGCCGTGCTTTTGCAGGTACTGATACACCGTGCGGTTATCCCAGTCGATGATCGGCAGCACCTTAAAGACCCCGCGCTGAATCGCCAGCACCGGTAGCGTGGCGCGGCTACCGGACTGTTCGCGGCGCAGACCGGCAAACCAGGTTTGCGCGTTGAGCTCTTTCAGCGCCCGGTTCATCGGCTCAACCTTGTTGATGTCATTGTATTTCTCAATGCCTTCGACGCCCTGCTCCCACAGCTTACCGTAGCGTGCTTCCTGCCAGGCCGCGCTCTCTTTCGCGCGATAAACCTGCAGATTCAGCTTGAGTTTGTCCGTTAACTCATCAATAAACTGGTAGGTTTCCGGGAACAGGTAGCCGGTATCGGTCAGGATCACCGGGATATCCGGGCGAATCTGATTCACCAGATGCAGGCTTACTGCGGCCTGAATACCGAAGCTTGATGACAGCACATATTCACCTGGCAGGTTTTCCAGCGCCCACGCCACGCGTTCCTCGGCGCTCAGCTTTTCCAGTTCGGCGTTGGTTTCAGCCAGCGCCAGCACGCGATCGACTTTTGGCAGGTCGTTCAGCGCGTTGAGATCGAGTTTGGACATATGTTCCTCGCTGTTTGCCTTGCCTGATGGCGCTGCGCTTATCAGGCCTACGCGGTTGGTAGGCCGGATAAAGCATTTATGCCGCCATCCGGCAGTTCAGGTTATTCCCAGAAATCACGCGCGGGATCGAGCACCGGGCGAATGATGCCCGCACGCACCGTAAAGTCACCGAAGCCTTCACCCGCTTCGCGCTCTTTCGCCCAGCGCCCGACCAGTTCGTCAACGGCGTCGAGAATTTCCGATTCCGTAATATTTTCGCGATACATACGCGGGATGCGCGTGCCCATGCGGTTACCGCCCAGATGTACGTTGTAGCGGCCCGGTGCTTTACCCACCAGCCCCAGTTCCGCCAGCATCGCGCGGCCACAGCCGTTCGGGCAGCCGGTGACGCGCATCACGATATGCTCGTCAGGAATGCCATGCTTTTCCAGGATCGCTTCCACTTTGTCAGTGAATGACGGCAGGAAACGTTCGGCTTCGGCCATCGCCAGCGGACAGGTCGGGAACGACACGCAGGCCATCGAGTTTTCACGCTGCGGCTTCACTGCATTCATCAGCCCATGATCGCGCGCCAGCTTCTCTACCTTCGCTTTCTGGCTTTCCGGTACACCGGCAATAATCAGGTTCTGGTTAGCGGTAATGCGGAAATCGCCTTTGTGGATCTTCGCGATCTCCAGCAGCCCGGTTTTCAGCGGACGGCCCGGATAATCCAGAATACGACCGTTTTCAATAAACAGCGTCAGGTGCCAGTTATTGTCGATCCCTTTCACCCAACCAATGCGATCGCCACGACCGGTGAACTCGTACGGGCGGATCGGCTCAAACTTGATCCCCGCACGGCGCTCCACTTCCTCTTTGAACGTGTCGATACCAACGCGTTCAAGGGTGTATTTGGTTTTGGCATTTTTACGATCGGTACGGTTACCCCAGTCGCGCTGGGTCGTGACCACCGCTTCCGCCACCGCCAGGGTGTGCTCCAGCGGCAGGAAGCCGAATTCGCTCGCGGTACGGGCATAGGTTTTCTTGTTGCCGTGTTCGATTGAGAGACCGCCGCCGACCAGCAGGTTAAAACCGACCAGCTTGCCGTTTTCGGCAATCGCCACGAAGTTCATGTCGTTGGCGTGCAGATCGATATCGTTCTGCGGCGGGATCACCACCGTAGTTTTAAACTTACGCGGCAGATAAGTTGAACCGAGGATCGGCTCTTCGTCCGTCGTCGCGACTTTTTCCTGATCGAGCCAGATCTCTGCATAGGCGCGAGTACGCGGCAGCAGATGTTCGGAGATCTTTTTCGCCCACTCATAGGCTTGCGCGTGCAGCTCGGACTCATATGGGTTCGAGGTGCACAGCACGTTACGGTTCATGTCGTTGGCGGTCGCCAGTGCGTCCAGGCCAACGGAGTGCAGCATCTGGTGCACCGGCTTCACGTTCTTCTTCAGAATACCGTGGAACTGGAAGGTCTGACGGTTAGTCAGACGGATGCTGCCGTAAATGGTGTTATCCGCGGCAAATTTGTCGATGGCCTTCCACTGGGTTGGGGTGATCACCCCGCCCGGCAAACGGCAGCGCAGCAGCATGGCGTGACGCGGCTCCAGCTTCTGCTCGGCACGTTCGGCGCGGATATCGCGGTCGTCCTGCTGGTACATGCCGTGGAAACGGATCAGCAGGAAGTTATCGCCGTGGAAGCCGCCGGTCAGGCCGTCGTTCAGGTCTTCCGCGATGGTGCCACGCAGGAAATTACTTTCACGCTTCATGCGCTCGGCGTCAGTCAGTTTGCCTTCGACCACTAAAGGCCCTGGGTATTTTTCGCTCATTAGTAGACATCTCGCTGATAACGGCGCTCAATGCGCAGCTCACTTAAAAATTCATCCGCCGCTTCGATGTCCATTGCACCGAATTCAGCAATCACTTCCAGCAATGCCTGCTCAACGTCTTTCGCCATGCGATTAGCGTCGCCGCAGACATAAATGTGGGCACCGTCATTGATCCAGCGCCACAGCTCTGCGCCCTGTTCGCGCAGTTTGTCTTGGACGTAGATTTTTTCTTTTTGATCGCGAGACCAGGCCAGATCGATTCGGCTCAGCACGCCCTCTTTTACATAGCGCTGCCATTCCACCTGATACAGGAAATCTTCGGTGAAATGCGGGTTGCCGAAGAACAACCAGTTCTTGCCTTCGGCGCCATCGGCCGCACGCTGCTGCATAAAGGCGCGGAACGGGGCAATACCGGTGCCCGGGCCAATCATAATCACCGGCGTCTGCGGGTTTGCCGGCAGGCGGAAGTTATCGTTGTGTTCAATGAACACGCGAACTTCACCTTCTTCTTCCACGCGATCGGCGAGGAAGCTGGACGCGCCGCCTGCGCGGGCGCGCCCTTCAATGTCATAACGCACGACGCCGACGGTCACGTGCACTTCACTTTCGACTTCCGCCTGTGCCGAGGCGATGGAGTAAAGGCGCGGGGTCAGCGGACGCAGCAGGCCGATTAACGCTTCGGCGTCGAGCTGTGCCGGGGAGAAGCGCACCATATCGACGATTGGCGTGGTCGCCGCATATTGCTGAAGCTGGGCTTTATCACCGACCAGCGGCAGCAGCGATTCACTGCGCGTTAAGGTGGCATAGTTTTCCACGATATTGGCGGTGTTGACCGTCAGCTCAAAGTGCCACTGCAGGGCTTCCGCCAGCGGCAGCGTTTTGCCATTAACCGTGACCGGTTCATCGCCCTTCAGCCACAGCAGTTCAACCAGCTCTTTGACCAGCGAGGGATCGTTCTGATACCACACGCCCAGCGCGTCGCCCGGCTGATAGCGCAGGCCGGAGTCACCGAGATCGATTTCGATATGACGGACATCTTTTTGCGAATCACGGCCGGTGATTTTCTGGTTCACCGAGAGCGATGCCGATAGCGGCGCTTCTTTGGTGTACGGGCTGGAGTGAACCTCATTGACCGCACCGCTTGCCACGGCCGCGACGGAAGACGCTGCTGGCGCACGGGCTTTTAGCACCTCAACCAGACGCTCGCGCCACTGCGCAGCCGCGGTCTGGTATTCGACGTCGGCATCGACGCGATCGAGCAAACGCTCGCCGCCCAATTCAGCCAGCTTGCTGTCGAAGTCTTTCCCCGCCTGGCAGAAGAACTCATAAGAGGTATCGCCCAGACCCAGCACCGCAAAGGCGGTATCGGTCAGCTTCGGCGCTTTTTTCGAGAACAGGAACTTATGCAGCGCAACGGCCTCTTCCGGCGTTTCCCCTTCACCCTGCGTAGAGGTCACTATCACCAACAGCTTTTCTGACGCGATTTGTTTGAATTTATAATCCCCGGCGTTCACCAGGTTCACGTTCAGTTTGGCGGCCAGCAGATCGTCACGCAGCGCTTCGGCAACACGGCGCGCGTTGCCGGTTTGCGAGGCGGAAATCAGCGTGATGCTCGGGACTTCAGCGGCTACCGGCGCGGCTGTTGCGACCGCTGCGCCTGGCTGCTGGTTAAGCACGCCCCAAAAATAGCCGGAAACCCAGGCAAGCTGGGTCGGTGTTAAATCGGTAGTGGCGGCCTGTAAGCGCGCCAGCTGCTCCGGATTAAGCGGGAGCAAAGCTGAAGGGGGAGACTGTGTTGTCATGCGTCGTTATGTTCCAGTAGCAAAGCTGTTTCTAATCAGGAAAAACAAAACTGAATGTAAGGTTAACGACGACGATAATAACAATTAAAGAAGTGATAGAAATATCAAATAACCAAATGGACTAACCTGTTTTCCTGGTAGTTAATAGCGATAAAACAGATTTAATAACCAATTGATATAATTGAAAAATAATTATCACCATGACCAATATTTGCACGCATTGCCCGTTTAGCCGTTTTAGTTAATGCAGAAAAATGTGCATTCGGGTACTATGCGGCGTTTTTTTTTCCGCAAGACTGAGAGTTCATGATGTCCACCACACTGTTTAAAGATTTCACCTTCGAAGCCGCCCACCACCTGCCACATGTGCCAAAAGGGCATAAGTGCGGTCGCCTGCACGGCCATTCGTTTATGGTGCGTCTTGAGATTACCGGTGAAGTCGATCCCCATACTGGTTGGATCATGGATTTTGCCGAACTGAAAGCGGCGTTCAAACCGACCTACGATCGTCTGGATCACTACTATCTGAACGATATCCCTGGCCTGGAGAACCCGACCAGTGAAGTGCTGTCCCGCTGGATCTGGGAACAGGTTAAACCGGTTGTGCCGCTGCTGAGCGCGGTCATGGTTAAAGAAACCTGCACCGCTGGCTGCGTTTATCGCGGCGAGTAATTTCTCCCGCACGCGGGGAGCCGGTACACGACTCCCCCGCCTCGTTCACCATTTCCGCTATCGTCCTCATTTCACTGATTTTTCATTCTGCGGCCTGCCGCGCGGAAAAATTGCCCGCATCTGCCAGACTCATTAGGTTGGTAAATACATAATGAGGAAATAGGGATGAAGAAAACGTTTCTTGCGGTAGCGCTCTCTGCGCTGTGCATTGCCTCTGGCGCGAGCGCCGCGACAACGACCGAGGATGGGTATCAGCTTCAACAGGTGCTGGTGATGAGCCGTCACAACCTTCGTGCACCGCTTGCCACTAACGGCAGCGTGCTACAACAGTCGACGCCAAACGCGTGGCCTACGTGGGAAGTTCCTGGCGGCCAGCTCACCACCAAGGGCGGCATTCTGGAGGTGTATATGGGGCACTATATGCGCGAGTGGCTGGCGCAGCAGGGTCTGGTCACCAGCGGAGAATGCCCGCCGCCGAACAGCGTTTACGCCTATGCCAATAGCCTGCAACGTACCGTCGCCACCGCTCAGTTCTTTATCAACGGCGCCGTCCCCGGCTGCGATATTGTGGTCCACCATCAAGAAAAAATGGGCACAATGGACCCTACGTTTAACCCAGTGATCACCAATGATTCTGACGCCTTCCGCGAAAAAGCGGTGCAGGCGATGGAAAAAGAGCGCCAGGGTAAACATCTGGACGAAAGCTTTAAACTGCTGTCGCAAATCATTCGCTATCAGGACTCTCCGTCCTGCAAAGAAAAACAGCAGTGCTCTCTGAGCGAAGCAAAAGACAGCTTTAGCGCTAACTACCAAAAAGAGCCGAGCGTGAAAGGCCCGCTGGCGGTGGGTAACTCGCTCGTCGATGCGTTTACGCTGCAATATTACGAAGGTTTCCCGCTGGATCAGGTGGCATGGGGTGAAATTAAAACGGATAAGCAGTGGCAACTGCTGTCGCAGCTGAAAAACGGCTACCAGGATAGCCTGTTTACCTCAACGGAAGTGGCGCAGAACGTCGCAAAACCGCTGGTAAAATATATCGATAATGCGCTGGTGACCGAGGCGGCAAAAGCGCCAAAAGTGACCGTATTAGTCGGCCATGATTCCAACATTGCTTCGCTGTTAACCGCGCTCGATTTCGACGCCTACACGCTTCCTGGCCAATATGAGCGTACGCCCATTGGCGGAAAAATCGTTTTCCAGCGCTGGCATGACGCAAAAGAAAATCGGGACTTAATGAAAATTGAGTACGTTTATCAGAGCACCGAACAGTTGCGTAATGCCGATAAGCTGACGCTGGAAACACCGCCACAGCGCGTCACGCTGGCGTTGAAAGGCTGCCCGGTGGATGCCAACGGTTTCTGTCCGATGGACCGTTTCTCGAAGCTGATGAATGAGGCCGCCAGGTAATAATCAGCAGGCCTGCTAAGCGCAGCGCAATCAGGCACTACGGTGCAAATTGACCAGTGCCGGCGTCGCCTTATCCAGCCGACGAAAAAACCACGGGCGAGGCGGATTGCCCCTCGCCCTGGGTTAAGAACAGCGTCTTAGGCGATATTCAGATACTTATGCGTCTGCATCGATAAACGCCAGTTACGTGCGATACAGGTTTCAATGCACAGGCGCGTAGCGTCTTCTTTCTGGCTGATAGGCTGCAGGGCAATAATGCGGGGCTTATCGTCGGAGAGCGTCTCAAGCAGTTCGTCCAGCGCTTCGATGTCGCGCACGCGGCCTACCGGGTGCTTGATTTCATCGGCGCGGGCCAGCGCCTGCGACAGCACGTCGAAGCCGCCGCGCATATTCACTTTTGGTGAGACGGTAACCCAGGTACTGTGTGAACAGCGCACTTCATGCGTGCCGCTGGTTTCAATCTGGCAGCTGAAGCCATTCTGCTCGAGCATTGTGGTAAGCGGGGTCAGATCGTGAATACACGGTTCACCGCCGGTAATAACCACGTGGCGCGCCGTCCAGCCCTGGCGGCCAATAATCGCCAGCAGGTCTTCGCTACTTGCCGCGCCCCATTTATCGCTCTCTTTGGTTTTTGCCAGGATACTGAACAGAGAAACTTCCCGATCCTCGAGCTTCTCCCAGGTATGTTTAGTGTCACACCAGGCACAGCCTACCGGGCATCCCTGTAAACGAATAAAAATGGCGGGAACGCCAGTAAAATAACCTTCGCCCTGCAGGGTCTGGAACATCTCGTTAATCGGGTACTGCATCGTCAACTCTTCAATAGTGGTAAACCGTTATTATTGCATACTTCGCCCCAACGATCCCGCGCACTTCTTGCGCAACCGCGAGTACACGCCGCACGCCGCGCTTCTGATTAAAGATATCTTTTAAAACGACACGCCGCGAAAATGAATTAACTCCGTTGTCGAAACGTTGATTGTATTATTATTCAATTTAACCATACCAACCATTATAAAACTTAGCCTGCAAACATTTCGCCACTAAAACCGGATAATTCATTTATTTCACAAAGAAAAAATGCCACTTTTGATGTAACAAATAATGTTTTAATTTACAACTCAGAAATTAATAAAATTACAATAAAATCAACAATATATAATTATAATTAATTTTTATTTAATTTTTACAAAGCGCGACTTGTCGAATGTAATCCACATTAATGCCGAGTCTTAAAATAAGCTTAAGACACGCCATAAAGAGGCCATTCTTTATTTAATCACCGTTTACTTTTCTCATCCTAGAATCCGCAAACCAACCCTGATGAGACAGTACTCATGAATACATTATTAGTGACGGGCGTTACCGGTTTTTTGGGTGGAGCGGCGCTGGAAGCGATCCTCAATGGCAATAACCATCCTCAATTACTGCTTTTAGTACGTGCTGAAAACGGTGCAGAGGCTGTCGCACGGGTGAAAGCAAACCTGCGCAAGTTCAATCTCAGCGAGGAGCAGCTCGCGGGTTTAAGCGAACGCAATATCCTGCTGGGCGATTTAGCCACACCGGAAGGGTTTCTTAATGACCCACGTCTGGCGCAGGTTACCCACGTGCTGAACTGTGCCGCCGTAGCGTCATTCGGTAACAACCCGCTGATCTGGAAGGTCAACGTGGAAGGTACGCTGAAGTTTGCCCAGCGCATGGCACAGGTAGAAGGCCTGCAGCGTTTTCTCCACGTTGGCACAGCGATGTCCTGCTCGCCGGAACCAGACTCTCTGGTAGCCGAGAGCGCCGCATTTCGCGAGCGCGCGGAACACCTCGTCGAGTACACCCATTCTAAATCGACCATTGAACAGCTGATGCAACAACAGTGCCCTGCGCTGCCGTTAGTTATTGCTCGCCCCTCAATCGTGGTGGGTCATACTCACCACGGCTGCCAGCCGTCCAGCAGCATCTTCTGGGTGTTTAGCATGGGGCTGATGCTGCAAAAATTTATGTGTTCAATGGAAGACCGCATCGACGTGATTCCGGTGGACTATTGCGCCAGCGCGCTGCTGATGCTGCTTCATTCACCGCTCGCACAGGGGGAAGTGGTGCACATCTCCGCCGGGGAAGAGAACAGCGTTCGTTTTGCCGACATTGACAGTGCGATGGCGACAGCGCTGGAGCAGGCACCGGTTGGCGACCGCTATGCGCAGGTAAGCTATGAGACGCTGGTGAAAATGCGCCGCGAGCTTAAAGGCATCTTCGGGCCCTGTAACGAGCGGCTGATGTTGAAAGCCATGCGGCTGTACGGCGCGTTCGCCACGCTGAACGTGCGCTTCAGCAACGATAAGCTGCTGAGCATGGGCATGCCCAAACCCCCTCGTTTTACCGACTATATCGATCGCTGCGTGCAGACAACCCGCGGGCTATCGATCCCTCAGCAGATGGCGGTCGATTTCAAATAAAAAAAATGCCAGCCCGAAGGCTGGCATTTTTATATCAGATAAAGACAGGATTACGCCTGGCCTTTGATCTCTTTACGACCGTTGTACGGAGCCTGTGCACCCAGCGCTTCTTCGATGCGAATCAGCTGGTTGTATTTAGCAACGCGGTCAGAACGGCTCATAGAACCCGTTTTGATCTGGCCAGCAGCGGTACCAACAGCCAGGTCAGCGATGGTAGCGTCTTCAGTTTCGCCAGAACGGTGAGAGATGACAGCGGTGTAGCCAGCGTCTTTCGCCATTTTGATCGCAGCCAGAGTTTCGGTCAGAGAACCGATCTGGTTGAATTTGATCAGGATGGAGTTAACGATGCCTTTTTCGATGCCTTCTTTCAGGATCTTGGTGTTGGTTACGAACAGGTCGTCACCAACCAGCTGGATTTTGTCGCCCAGTACTTTAGTCTGGTATGCGAAACCATCCCAGTCAGACTCGTCCAGACCATCTTCGATGGACACGATCGGGTACTGTTTGGTCAGTTCTTCCAGGAAGTGAGTGAATTCTTCGGAGGTGAATGCTTTGTTGCCTTCGCCAGCCAGAACGTATTTACCGTCTTTGTAGAATTCAGACGCTGCACAGTCCATCGCCAGAGTGATGTCTTTGCCCAGCTCGTAGCCAGCTGCTTTAACCGCTTCAGCGATAACAGCCAGAGCTTCAGCGTTGGAGCCCAGGTTAGGAGCGTAGCCGCCTTCGTCACCAACAGCAGTGTTCATACCTTTAGCTTTCAGAACTTTAGCCAGGTTGTGGAACACTTCGGAACCCATACGTACGGCTTCTTTCAGGGATTTCGCGCCAACTGGCTGAATCATGAATTCCTGAATGTCGACGTTGTTGTCAGCGTGCTCGCCGCCGTTGATGATGTTCATCATCGGAACCGGCATGGAGTATTTGCCCGGAGTACCGTTCAGCTCAGCGATGTGAGCGTACAGCGGCAGGCCTTTAGCGGCAGCTGCTGCTTTGGCGTTTGCCAGAGAAACGGCCAGGATTGCGTTCGCGCCAAAGTTGGATTTGTTTTCAGTACCGTCCAGATCGATCATGATCTTGTCGATGCCAGCCTGATCTTTAGCATCTTTACCCAGCAGAGCCTGAGCAATCGGACCGTTAACAGCGGCAACCGCTTTCAGTACGCCTTTACCCATGAAACGGGATTTGTCGCCATCGCGCAGTTCCAGCGCTTCGCGGGAACCAGTAGAAGCACCTGACGGGGCAGCTGCCATACCGACGAAACCACCTTCCAGGTGTACTTCTGCTTCAACAGTCGGGTTACCACGGGAGTCGATGATTTCACGACCGATGATTTTAACGATTTTGGACATTAGGTTTTCCTCAGTACAAGTTAAACTAAAACTCCAGACAAACAACGCCCCTCGTGGGGCGCTGCCGTTCTAACTTTTTTTACTTCGCCTGGCGCTTCTGGTACTCGCCTGCGGCTTTCACAAAGCCAGCAAACAGCGGGTGCCCATCACGCGGCGTGGAAGTAAACTCCGGATGGAACTGACAAGCAACGAACCACGGGTGATTCGGTACTTCGATGATCTCGACCAACTGATCATCACCGGAACGGCCCGCAACGCGCAGACCTGCAGCTTCAATCTGTTTCAACAACATGTTGTTGACTTCATAGCGGTGACGGTGACGTTCAACGATAGTGGGTTCGCCGTACATCTGACGTACCAGGCTGTCATCGCTAAGCTGGCACTGCTGCGCGCCAAGGCGCATGGTGCCGCCGAGGTCGCTCTTTTCAGTACGAACTTCGACATTGCCTTCTTCATCACGCCATTCGGTAATGAGCGCCACAACCGGGTACTTACAGTCTGGCACAAATTCCGTGGAGTTGGCGTTGTCCATCCCCGCAACGTTGCGCGCAAACTCAATCAGCGCAACCTGCATACCCAGGCAGATGCCCAGATAAGGAATATTATTTTCACGCGCATAGCGCGCGGTCGCGATCTTACCTTCTACACCACGGTAGCCGAAGCCGCCAGGGATCAGGATAGCATCCAAATCTTTCAGAATTTCGACGCCGCGCGTTTCCACATCCTGCGAGTCAATCAGCTTGATGTTGACGCTAACGCGGTTTTTCAGACCACCGTGCTTCAGCGCTTCAATCACGGATTTGTAGGCGTCCGGCAGTTCAATGTACTTGCCGACCATACCAATCGTGACTTCGCCTGCCGGGTTCGCTTCTTCGTAGATAACCTGTTCCCATTCGGCCAGGTTTGCTTCCGGGCAGTTTAAGCTGAATCGTTTACAAATATAATCGTCCAGCCCCTGAGATTTCAACAGGCCTGGAATTTTATAAATGGAATCGACGTCTTTCATCGAAATAACCGCTTTTTCTGGCACATTACAGAACAATGCAATTTTTGCACGTTCGTTGGCCGGAACCGCGCGATCGGAGCGGCAGATCAGAATATCTGGCTGAATACCGATAGAAAGCAGTTCTTTGACGGAGTGCTGAGTCGGTTTAGTTTTCACTTCACCGGCAGCCGCCAGGTAAGGCACCAGAGTCAGGTGCATGAACAGCGCGTGTTCACGACCAATATCAACCGCCAGCTGACGAATCGCTTCCAGGAACGGCAGGGATTCGATATCACCTACGGTACCGCCGATTTCGACCAGTACCACGTCGTGACCTTCGCCACCGGCAAGGACACGCTCTTTAATGGCGTTGGTAATGTGAGGAATGACCTGTACGGTCGCGCCCAGATAGTCACCGCGGCGTTCTTTACGCAGAACGTCGGAGTAGATACGACCGGTCGTGAAGTTATTGCGGCGCGTCATTTTGGTGCGGATGAAACGCTCGTAGTGACCCAGGTCCAGGTCGGTTTCAGCGCCGTCTTCGGTAACGAACACTTCCCCGTGTTGGATCGGGCTCATGGTGCCTGGATCGACGTTGATGTACGGATCCAATTTCATCATGGTCACGTTGAGGCCACGGGCTTCAAGAATGGCTGCCAGGGAGGCTGCGGCAATGCCTTTACCCAGAGAGGATACGACCCCGCCGGTCACAAAAATATAGTTCGTTGTCATGCTGAACCTGAGAAGTTAGGGTGAAACGATGGAATAACCAAGACGGGAAAGTAGTATACCCGAACATGGCGAGCGCCACAAACTTTCATTCTCGCTCCTCAATCGCCGCAGAAACAAACATGGGGAGTGAGAAAATAGCCCCTTTTGGGTAAATGTTTTTGACGCAAATCAAGCGCTTGTCATTTAAGATTTCGCACTTTTCGCCCTTCCCCGCAAAAATTCTTTAGAGATCATGTTCCTGCTGCTTTACCTGCTGCCAAACTTCTTCCATCACATCGAGGTCTACGCCGGTCATTTCCAGGCCGCGCGCCGCGACAATTCGCTCCACTTCGCGGAAACGGCGTTCAAATTTTTCGTTGGCTTTTTGAAGCGCGGTCTCGGCTTTTACCCCTAAATGGCGAGACAGATTAACGGTCGCGAACAGCAGATCGCCCATCTCCTCTTCCAGTTTAGCCTCATCAACCACCGCCTGCCTGGCTTCGTCCATGACTTCGTCGATCTCTTCGTACACTTTGTCCAGCACCGGGCCCAGCGTCGTCCAGTCAAAGCCGACAGCCGAGCAGCGCTTCTGGATTTTGTGCGCTCGCATCAGGGCCGGGAAAGCGCGTGGAATGTCGTCCAGCGCAGAATGCTGCGCCTTTTCCGCGCGTTCGGCGGTTTTGATTTGCTCCCAGCGGGCCAGCACTTCCTGGCTGTTGCTGGCGCGCGCGTCGCCAAAAATATGCGGATGGCGGCGTTCCAGCTTGTCGCAGATGGCTGCGCAAATATCGTTGAAATCAAAGCGCCCTTCTTCCTGGGCCATCTGGGCGTAAAACACGACCTGGAATAGCAGGTCACCCAGCTCGCCGCGCAGGTCGTCAAAGTCTTCGCGCGCAATCGCATCGAGCACTTCGTATGTCTCTTCGAGGGTGTAAGGGGCAATAGAGCTGAACGTCTGCTCTTTGTCCCACGGGCAGCCGTTTTCCGGGTCGCGCAGGCGCTGCATGATGCCGAGCAGTCGGTCGATTTGAGTCATGTGACAATCCTGGAAATTTAAAAATAGCAGGCCGGATAAGGCATTTATGCCGCCATCCGGCGTGGTGAAATTGCCGGATGGCGGCTTCGCCTTATCCGGCCTACAGAAAGATTACCCGCCGTGCAGGCGGCGCGCGTCGATCACGTCCGGCACCTGATTGAGCTTGCCAAGCACGCGTCCCAACACCTGCAGGTTATAGATTTCAATCGTCATATCGATAGTTGCCATCTGCTGTTTGGTGTCGCTGCGGCTGGCAACGCCCAGCACGTTAACCTTCTCGTTGGCGAGAATCGTGGTGATATCACGCAGCAGGCCGCTGCGGTCGTTGGCCTGCACGCGAACCACCAGCGAGTAGCCCGCCGAGTAGCTTTCGCCCCAGACGGCATCAACGATACGCTCAGGGGCATGCGACTGCAGCTCCGCCAGCTGTTCACAGTCGGCGCGGTGTACGGAAATCCCGCGTCCCTGAGTAATAAAGCCAACAATCTCGTCGCCGGGAATCGGCTGGCAGCAGCGGGCAATGTGGTGCATCAGATTACCCACGCCTTCTACCACCACGCGGCCGTTATCTTTGCTGCGATTCTGCGGCGTGTAGGTTTTCTGCTGCAACTGCTTGAGCGCTGCCGCGTCCTGCTCGGCGGCGCTTGGTTTATTGAACTGCGCCTGCAGGAAGTTGACCATCTGGTTGAGGCGAATGTCGCCGCCGCCAATGGCCGCCAGCAGCTCTTCAACGTCGTTAAAGTTGTAGCGCGGCAGCAGGTGTTTTTCGGCTTCCTTGAGGCTGATCCCCAGCTGCGCCAGCTCGTCGTCGAGGATTTGTCGACCGGCCAGCACGTTCTTGTCTTTGTCCTGTTTGCGGAACCAGGCGTGGATTTTTGAACGCCCGCGGCTGGTCGTTACGTAGCCCAGGTTCGGGTTCAGCCAGTCGCGGCTCGGGTTCGGCTGCTTCTGGGTGATGATTTCAATCTGATCGCCCATCTGTAGCTGGTAGGTAAACGGCACAATACGCCCGCCAATTTTCGCGCCAATGCAGCGGTGACCGACGTCGCTGTGAATGTGGTAGGCAAAGTCCAGCGGCGTTGATCCCGCCGGCAGATCCACCACGTCACCTTTTGGCGTAAACACGTAAACGCGGTCATCAAAGACCTGGCTGCGCACTTCGTCGAGCATTTCGCCCGAGTCAGCCATTTCTTCCTGCCACGCAATCAGCTTACGCAGCCAGGCAATACGATCTTCATGGCCGGAGCGTGGCCCGCTGGCAGTACCTTCTTTGTACTTCCAGTGCGCGGCGACACCCAGCTCGGCATCTTCATGCATCTGTTTAGTACGAATCTGGATCTCAACCGTTTTGCCACCCGGCCCCAGTACTACGGTATGGATAGACTGATAACCGTTGGGTTTTGGGTTAGCCACGTAGTCGTCGAACTCATCAGGGAGGTGGCGATAGTGAGTGTGCACTATCCCCAACGCGGCGTAGCAGTCCTGTAAACGCTCGGCGACGATGCGCACCGCGCGCACGTCAAACAGCTCGTCGAAGGCGAGGTGTTTTTTCTGCATTTTGCGCCAGATGCTGTAGATATGCTTCGGACGGCCATAAACCTCGGCCTTCACCCCTTCGGTTTTCATTTCGCTGCGCAGGTGGCCGACAAACTCATTGATGTAATGTTCGCGGTCGATGCGGCGCTCGTGCAGCAGTTTGGCAATGCGCTTGTACTCGGCCGGGTGCAGGTAGCGGAAGCAGTAATCCTCCAGCTCCCATTTCAGTTGGCCAATGCCGAGACGGTTGGCGAGCGGAGCGTAGATGTTGGTACACTCTTTCGCCGCCAGCACGCGTTCATCTTCCGGCGCGTCTTTCACTTCGCGCAGGTGAGCAATGCGCTCGGCGAGCTTAATCACCACGCAGCGAAAATCATCGACCATGGCCAGCAGCATGCGGCGCACGTTGTCGACCTGTTCGGAGGATACCGCGTCGGTATGCGTCGCCTTCAGCTGACGAATCGCCGCCATATCGCGCACGCCGTGAATCAGGGTAACAACCGATTTTCCGGCGCTCTCGCTGAGCACTTCTTCACTCACCACGTTAGCGTCGACTAACGGGAACAGCAGCGCCGCACGCAGCGTGTCGTTATCCATACTCAGCGTGGAGAGGATCTCGACCATCTCAACCCCGCGCCAAAGCATCAGCTCGGCGTCATCGCGCCCTACGGTCTGTCGGCGACAATAATCCCAGGTCTCGGCTAAGCGTTCACACGACTGCTGGCTGGAAATTCCCAGACTTGCGATCCATTTCTGTGGGTCAAACTCACCAGCTTTATTGAGATGTGCACTTCTTACCGCAACCATTGTCCTCTCCTTTCAGGGACCGGCCTGTCGAAGTCGACAAGCCACCGTTATTACCGACGCTCAAACAGCACCATAGATTCCTGGTGCCCAGTGTGCGGGAACATATCAAGCATTGCCAGACGCTGAATTTGGTAACCCGCACTCAGCAACGCCTCGCTATCGCGCGCAAGTGTAGCCGGGTTGCAGGACACGTACACCACCCGCGTCGGCGCTAATTTTATAACATGCTGCATCACGCCCGGTGCGCCAGCACGGGCAGGATCGAGTAAAACTTTGTCAAAACCATGCTTCGCCCAGCTCTGACGGGTGACGTCGTCCTCCAGATTCTCATGGAAGAAAGTGACATTTTCGAGATGATTCTGCGCGGCGTTCTCACGCCCCTTCGCCACCAGCGCCGGAACGCCTTCTACCCCGACGACGCTCGCCGCACGCTTCGCCAGCGGCAGCGTAAAGTTACCCATACCGCAGAACAGATCCAGCACTCGGTCTGTGGGCTGAACATCCAGCCATGCTAATGCCGTGGCCACCATCTGCTGGTTTACGCCGTCGTTCACCTGAATAAAATCACGCGGGCTGAAGGTTAAGCGTAGACCGTCTGAAGAATACCAGGGGGCTTCACCGGTAACGCGTTCAAGTATCTCGCTTTCCGGCGCCAGATACAGCGCCACGCCGGAAGAATGCGAAAAGCGTTCCAGTTTTTCTTTATCGTCGTCGCTCAGCGCCGCGGTGTGGCGCAGCACCATCAACGCGCCGTTGTCCGCGCCCACCAGCTCCACATGTCCGAGCTGACGTTGCCCCTTCAGGTTACTCAGGCATTCACGCACCGCCGGCAGCAGCGCCTCAAGAGCGGGCACCAAAACGGGGCATTGCACCACATCGATAATATCGTTCGAATTCGCCTTGCGAAAACCCATCTGCAACTGTTGGGTCTTCGGCTGATAATTCAAGCTCAGACGCGCACGGCGGCGGTATCCCCAGGCGTCACCGGCGATAACCTCATCAACCTCATGCTTCATTAAACGATTAAGCGCCGCGCGCTTGCTGCGCTGTTGTAGTGCAACCGCAGCATGCTGCTGCTGGCAGCCGCCACAGACGCCAAAGTGCGGGCAGCGCGGCAAAACGCGCTCCGGGCTGTCGTTCAGACGACGTTTGACCTGGCCGCGCGCATACTGTTTTTTATCTTCCGTGAGGGTAATTTCAGCCCGTTCTTCTGGAAGTAAGCCATTGATGAATAATGCTTTACCGTTGTGGCGCGCCACACCTTGCCCAAAGGGATCAAGATCGCTGACTGTCACGGTTATGATCTGACGCGTCGTCACGCGCCGTTTTGCAGAGTAGAATTGCGCCATCGTAGAGATTTTTCTCAATCAAATATATTGCCCTGATTCTCCCACAACGGACCTCCATGACCAACTACAGCCTGCGTGCAAGAATGATGATTTTGATCCTGGCGCCGACCGTACTTATCGGTTTACTGCTCAGCATCTTCTTCGTCGTACACCGCTATAACGACCTGCAGCGTCAACTGGAAGACGCCGGCGCGAGTATTATCGAGCCGCTTGCCGTCTCCAGTGAATACGGTATGAACTTACAAAACCGTGAATCGATCGGTCAGTTGATAAGCGTACTTCACCGCCGCCATTCCGATATCGTGCGGGCCATTTCAGTTTATGATGAACACAACAAGCTGTTTGTCACCTCGAACTATCAGTTGGACCCCGGCGAGCTTCAGCTGCCGCGCGGTATGCCTTTCCCGCGAAGGCTAAGCGTGACGCGCCACGGCGATATCATGATTCTGCGAACGCCGATTATTTCCGAGCACTACTCGCCGGATGAGTCGCCGCAGTCAGATGCGAAAACCCCGGTCAATATGCTGGGCTACGTCGCGCTGGAGCTGGACCTCAAATCCGTGCGTCTCCAGCAGTACAAAGAGATCTTCATCTCCAGCGTGATGATGTTGTTCTGTATCGGCATTGCGTTAATCTTCGGCTGGCGATTGATGCAGGACGTGACCGGGCCGATTCGCAACATGGTGAATACCGTTGACCGTATCCGTCGTGGGCAGCTCGACAGCCGCGTTGAAGGCTTTATGCTCGGCGAACTGGATATGCTGAAAAACGGCATCAACTCGATGGCCATGTCGCTGGCGGCCTACCATGAGGAGATGCAGCACAACGTCGACCAGGCCACCTCGGACCTGCGCGAAACGCTGGAGCAGATGGAGATTCAGAACGTCGAGCTGGATCTGGCCAAGAAACGCGCCCAGGAAGCGGCGCGCATCAAGTCTGAATTCCTGGCGAACATGTCGCATGAGCTGCGCACGCCGCTGAACGGCGTGATTGGCTTTACTCGCCTGACGCTCAAAACCGAGCTGAACCCGACCCAGCGCGATCACCTCAATACCATTGAACGATCGGCCAACAACCTGCTGGCGATCATCAACGACGTGCTGGACTTCTCGAAGCTCGAGGCCGGTAAACTGCTGCTGGAAAGCATCCCGTTCCCGCTGCGCAATTCGCTGGATGAAGTGGTCACGCTGCTGGCGCACTCGGCGCACGATAAAGGTCTGGAGCTGACGCTAAACATTAAAAATGACGTGCCGGACAACGTCATCGGCGATCCGCTGCGTCTTCAGCAGGTGATCACCAACCTGGTCGGCAACGCCATCAAGTTCACCGAGAACGGCAATATTGACGTACTGGTCGAACAGCGCGCCGTCAGCAATAACAAAGTGCAGATTGAAGTCCAAATCCGCGATACCGGCATCGGCATTCCGGAGCGCGATCAATCGCGGCTGTTCCAGGCCTTCCGCCAGGCCGATGCCAGCATCTCCCGCCGCCACGGCGGCACCGGGCTGGGGCTGGTTATCACCCAGAAGCTGGTGCGCGAGATGGGCGGTGATATCTCCTTCCACAGCCAGCCAAACCGCGGTTCGACCTTCTGGTTTAACATCAATCTCGATCTCAATCCGAACGTGATCGCCGACGGGCCCGATACCCGCAGCCTGGCAGGCAAACGTATCGCCTACGTCGAGGCTAACGCCGCCGCCGCGCAGGCGACGCTGGATATTCTGGCCTCAACGCCGCTGGAGGTGGTGTACGCGGTGAGCATTGCCGCCCTGCCCGCCGAGTTCTACGATATTCTGCTGGTTGCCGTACCGGTGTCGGTACGCGACCTCGCAATCCACCGCGATAAGCTGAACGCCGCGCTGGGGATGACCGATCATCTGGTGCTGGCGCTACCGTGCCACGCACAGGTCGACGCTGAGTCGCTTAAACAGAACGGTGCGGCGGCCTGCCTGCTGAAACCGCTGACCTCAACCCGCCTGCTGCCGGTGCTGCTGGAGTTCAACCACGTCACGTCGTCAACGATAGCGCTGCCAACCAGCGAACATCGCCTGCCAATGACGGTGATGGCCGTAGACGATAACCCGGCGAACCTGAAGCTCATCGGCGCGCTGCTTGACGATCAGGTGCAGCACGTCGAGCTGTGTGAAAGCGGTCAGCAGGCGGTTGAGTGCGCCAGACAGATGAAGTTCGATCTGATTCTGATGGATATTCAGATGCCGGATATCGACGGTATTCGCGCCTGTGAGCTGATTCGCCAGCTTCCGCACCAGCAGCAGACGCCGGTGATTGCCGTCACCGCCCACGCGCTGGCTGGGCAAAAAGAGAAGCTCATGGCCGCCGGCATGAATGACTATCTGGCCAAACCGATTGAAGAAAAGCGGCTGCACGACCTGCTGCTACGCTACAAACCCGGCCTGAACACTCCGCCGCGCCCGCTGCAAATGGAGCCGATAGAACCGCCGGTGGATCTTAACGCCACGCTGGACTGGCAGCTGGCGCTGCGTCAGGCAGCCTACAAGCCAGACCTGGCGCGCGAAATGCTGCACATGCTGATCGCCTTCCTGCCGGAAGTCCGTAACAAAGTTGAGGAACAGCTGGTCGGTGAAGAGCCGGAAAATCTGGTCGATACCATTCATAAACTGCACGGCAGCTGCGGCTATAGCGGCGTGCCGCGTCTGAAGCATCTGTGTTATCTGATTGAAAGCCAGCTGCGCGGCGGCACCCCGGCAGAGGAGCTGGAGCCTGAACTGCTGGAGCTGCTTGATGAAATGGATAACGTCACGCGCGAAACAAAGAAAATGCTGGGTTAGCGCAAACAGGGCGGCCTGATAAGCACCGCGCCATCAGGCCGCCCGGCGCACATTGCCGGATGGCGGCGTTGCCTTATCCGGCCTACAGAGACTGCCCAATCTTGATGACTGCGGCAATATTCCTCGCCGCCATCCGTACGTTTGCTCCCGCTTCCGCCAGCGCGTCGTCCAGCGAACAAATGCGATACAGCACGCTAAACACGGCATCAAGACCATGCTGATGTACCACGCCAACGTCTGCCGTCAGGCTGCCCGCAATACCAATCACCGGGATCCGGTGGCGCTTAGCCACCCGCGCAACCCCCACAGGGACTTTGCCGTGGATGGTCTGGCTGTCGATACGCCCTTCACCGGTAATGACCAGATCCGCATCCGCCAGCAGCGCATCAAGGTGCAGCGCTTCGGTGACAATATCAATCCCCGGACGCAGCTGTGCGCCGCAAAAAGCGTACAGCGCGGCGCCCATTCCCCCCGCGGCACCACCGCCTTCCAGAGTCAGCACGTCGAGCCCTAAGTCGTCGGCAATATGCCGGGCATAATGTGCCAGCGCGTGGTCAAGCTGGGCGACCATCTCCGGCGTGGCGCCCTTCTGTGGGCCAAAGATGGCCGATGCGCCTTCTTCACCAATCAGCGGGTTCGTCACATCACAGGCTACGTCAATCCGACAGCGCGCCAGGCGTTTATCCAGCCCGCTGATATCGATTTTCGCTAACGTCGCCAGCGCCGCGCCGCCGGGGGCGAGCGGCTGACCGTCGGCGGTCAACAGTTTCGCCCCCAGCGCCTGAACCATGCCAGCGCCACCGTCATTGGTCGCGCTACCGCCGATGCCGATAATGATCCACGTCACGCCAAGATCCAGCGCATGGCGGATCAGCTCACCGGTTCCCCATGAGGTGGTCTTAAGCGGATTACGTGCTGCGGGCGGAAGCAGCGCCAGCCCGCTGGCGGCGGCCATCTCGATAAATGCACAGCGCTCATCGCCGGAGATACCGTAAAAGCCCGCCACCGGCTCGCCAAGCGGGCCGGTCACCGTCACCTGCACCACGCGGCCTTGGGTGGCAGCCACCATCGCTTCCACCGTGCCTTCACCGCCGTCGGCAACCGGCACCTTGATATACTCGGCATCGGGGTATATCGCCCGAAATCCGTCCTCAATGGCGCTGGCCACCTCAAGGGCGCTCAGGCTTTCCTTGTACGAATCAGGGGCAATCACAATCTTCATAAGCAGTCCTTGTACGAAGTAGCGGCTGTAAGCTTAGCGCACCATGCAGGGACGTTTATTATCAAACGTCCAGTTTGGGATCAGATACTGCATGCCTATCGCATCGTCGCGAGCCCCCAGGCCGTGCTTTTGATACAGCGCGTTGGCCTGCATCACCCGGTCCATGTCCAGCTCAACGCCCAGCCCTGGCTTATCGGGCACCTGCACTTTGCCGCCCGCAATGACCAGCGGCTGTTTCGTCAGACGCTGGTTGCCCTCTTGCCAGATCCAGTGAGTATCAATGGCGGTAATGTTTCCCGGCGCAGCGGCGGCCACGTGGGTGAACATCGCCAGAGAAATATCAAAGTGGTTGTTTGAGTGAGAACCCCAGGTAAGACCAAACTCATGGCACAGCTGCGCCACGCGCACCGAGCCCTGCATCGTCCAGAAGTGCGGGTCCGCCAGCGGGATATCGACCGACTGAAGTGCCAGCGTGTGCCCCATCTGCCGCCAGTCGGTGGCAATCATATTGGTGGCGGTCGGCAGGCCGGTTGCCCGACGGAACTCGGCCATCACCTCACGGCCGGAAAAACCCTGTTCAGCGCCGCACGGATCTTCCGCATACGCCAGCGTCCCCTTCAGATATTTGCCGATCCGAATCGCTTCATCCAGCGACCACGCGCCGTTCGGATCCAGCGTCACGCGCGCCTGCGGGAAACGCCTGGCCAGCGCCACGATAGACTCGGCCTCTTCCTCCCCGGCCATTACGCCACCCTTCAGCTTGAAGTCATTGAAACCGTATTTTTCATAGGCCGCTTCCGCCAGGCGCACCACCGCATCGGGAGTCATCGCCTCCTCATGACGCAGCCGGTACCACGCGCAGTCGTCGTCAGGTTGGCTCTGGTACGGCAGCGGCGTTGCCTTACGATCGCCGATAAAGAACAGGTAGCCCAACATCTGCACTTCGCTACGCTGCTGCCCGTCGCCCAATAGCGTCGCGACGTTCACGCCCAGATGCTGCCCAAGGAGGTCCAGCATGGCCGCTTCAATAGCGGTCACAACGTGGATCGTGGTGCGTAAATCAAAGGTTTGCAGGCCCCGACCGCTGGCATCACGGTCAGCAAAAACGGCGCGCACGCGGTTAAGGACGTTTTTGTATTCCCCGAGCGTCTTCCCGACCACCAGCGGCACGGCCTCTTCCAGCGTGGAGCGAATCTTCTCGCCGCCGGGAATTTCCCCCACGCCCGTATGCCCTGCGTTATCCTGAATAATCACAATATTGCGGGTAAAGAACGGCGCATGGGCGCCGCTCAGGTTCATCAGCATGCTGTCATGCCCGGCTACCGGAATGACCTGCATGGCCGTTACCACGGGCGTGGAAGAGTGAATCGTCATGGTTAAATCCTTGTCTACTGAAATGACGGCCGAAAGCAGGACATCGTCCGGCCCGACGCGTCGGAGCGAGAAATCTCGCGATCGTCAAAATGATGCTAAACGCAGTATAGGAACAGGCGAGCGACAGCTCATCGTGCATATGCACAATATTAGAGGGGAAATTTCTTCAATAGTGTGGCCGATCAACAAATAGCAACCGGTACGACGCCGTCGTACCGGTGTGGAAAGGAGAAAGGGCTATTTCAACAGCGCCGCCCACTGCGTGACCCACGGATTAGAGACGCTTTCCGGCTCCGGGTCTTCCGAGGCATCAATCATCAACATCTCGCCAATGCGCTGCGCGCCCTGCTCCTGCAACAGCGCGTCGAATCGCTTGCCGCCGCCGCAGAAGTTCGCATAGGTGCTATCGCCGAGGGCGATAATGCCGTAACGCAAATGAGGCTGGTACATATCCTGGAGATCGTTAAACAACGGCACGATACTGTCAGGCAGATCGCCCTGGCCGGTCGTCGACGTGACGACCAGCGCATATTTCCCGGTGTAGCTTTCCCAATCCGCGACCGTCGGATCTTCAAAGACCGCCGCCTGATGGCCCAGCCCTTCGAGAATCGTCTGCGCTTCTTCCGCCACCAACAGCGAATTGCCGTACATGGTGCCGACAAAAATCCCTACTTCAGCCATGATTTAACTCCCTGTTTACTTCTGGATAGCTTCATCCTGACCGCAGTCGGCAACAAACTCAACCCTTTCATTATCGGGGAGAAGCCCGCGCCAGCCGAAATGTGATAAAGCCTGCATCCAGACCTCGTCCAGCCCGGCGCGAAGGGTCAGCGGCTCGCCGGTGAACGGGTGCGTCAACGACAGCTGGCTGGCGTGCAGCATCAGGCGGTGACAGCCGAAGTGTTCAGCGGCGCTGCGATTCTGGCGCAGATCGCCGTGCTTGCTGTCGCCAATGATCGGGTGACGCAGGTGCGCCAGGTGGCGGCGTAGCTGATGCTTACGGCCGGTCTGCGGGTCCAGCTCGACCAGCCCATAGCGGGTCGTTGGGTAGCGGCCGGTCGCGACCGGCATTTCCACCGTTGCCATACCGCGATAGTGCGTCACCGCAGGCTGCGGGTCTTTATTCTCGCGGGCAAACTTATCGGCGATTTTATCCAGCTCTTCTACCAGCGGGTAGTCCAGCGTCGCCTCATCGGTCAGCCAGCCGCGCACGATAGCGTGATAGCGCTTGCGAATTTGGTGCTGCTCAAACTGCTGGGACAGCAAACGCCCGGCTTCGCTGGAGAGCCCCATCAGCAATACGCCGGAGGTTGGGCGATCGAGGCGATGGGCGGTAAAGACGTGCTGGCCAATCTGGTCGCGTACCGTCTGCATCACCACCACCTTCTCGTCGCGATCGAGCCAGCTACGGTGCACCAGCCAGCCGGACGGTTTATTGACCGCCACCAGCCATTCATCCTGGTAGATAATTTCCAGCATCAGTGAGGGTCACTCGTAAAGAAGGCATCCAGCTGTTCAAGCGGCGGCAGAATGATGGCGCGCAGCGGGTGCGCGGCGTCAAGCGCCATCTCGTAGTAGGGCGCGATGGCGAAATCTTTTGGCAGCGGCATTCCGCTGTCCAGCAACTGATGCATACGTGGAATCAACACCCATTGCAGCCACTCAAGCGGCTCCAGGGTATCCATGCAGAACGGCTGGTCGCTGGCAAAGGCGCTTTCGTGCGGCGCATCATCCTGCCAGTGCTGATGCTGGCGAAGCAGCGTTTCAATAAGCAGGAGTTGGTCGCGAAGGCTATCGTGGCGTGTCATGGAAAACCTCTGAGGAAACAAAATCGCGCGCAGGATACCACTAGTTGGTGGGAAACAAAAAAAGGGAGCACTGTAAAAACAGTGCTCCCGGTTCGTTTCGCAGCAATCCAGCTACTTTTAGTGCTCCCTGCTCATCCGTGACAACTTTTCCTGTGGTCTCCTGACCAGTTCATCCTTAAACGGTTGCTTCCTGCATCACACCACCCCGATGCGATTTCACCCAATCCTTGAGTGTGTCCCGATCTTCCTGATCCACCAGATATCCTGTCTGGCTCTCATTCTCCGTCCTGGAGGTGTCCTTTAACGCGCTCCTGCGCTATCCTCTTGCTTCTTCCTGAAGCCTTTCCTTGAATCACCTTCCCGGTGTGTCCTATGAAGCGTCATCATCCTGATGTTCACTTCATTGTGCGACTCCCTGTCGACGTAGATAGAATCCGCTATTTCCCTTCGTCTTACAAGCGTCTTACAGGCAAATCCTTAAGGCTTACAGACGTAAAAATTGCCTGACAAAATTAATAACATATTGAAATAAAAAAGAATTACTAAAATGATGGGATAAGTGTCTTACTGATATTCTGGCGATCTCTCACAGAGCGTGTAAGAGATCTCTCACAAAGGGATGGGTACATTTTCCTACAGAATTGGCTCAAGTTGAGTCAGAAAGCTCGCAAGAGAGGAGGCAAGAGGCAGGCGATTGCGCGTTCCGAGCGTCTCTTTAACCACTTCACCGGTCACGTTGCAGACGGAAATCACGTCGAGCTCGCTGTCCAGCGTGGCAATAAATAGCGTCGGCGAAAGCTTCAGGCGCTTTTGCGTGACCAGGTGACCAATCAGGTTTTCCTGCACGCGCCGAAAGTCTTCGGGGCTCCACACCTGCAGCAGCATCAGGGGTTCCCCCATGAAAAGCGCTTGCATATCACCCGCATACTGAGTGGTATAATATGTGTGAATGGGTTGTTGTACCACAATATCCATAGCCCGTTCAACGCCATTTACATTCTGCTCGCCGTCAAACGCCTGCGGCTGCCAGTACACCGCCTCGCCGGTGGTAGACACCTGACACGGTGAGGGAATACCGTACAGCTCTTCGCTGCGCGGCAGGCTGCCATAGGTGCGCTGCCAGGCATCGCAATAGCGTTGGGTAAATGCGTGTAATGCGTCTGCGGTCTGCTGATCCACGAATTTCTCTCTTCAGGTTAGCCAGGGTACACTTAAAACCATAGTGTACCTGCTTTATAACGGTGAAACATGTCTTCTTATGATAACCATCAGGCGCTTGCCGGCCTGACGCTCGGTAAAACCACAGATTACCGTGATACCTACGACGCCAGCCTGCTGCAGGGCGTCCCGCGTAGCCTGAACCGCGATCCGCTGGGGCTGCATGCCGATTCCCTGCCGTTTCACGGCGCGGACATCTGGACGTTGTACGAACTCTCCTGGCTCAATGCCAAAGGCTTGCCGCAGGTGGCCGTCGGCCACGTTGAGCTCAGCCATGAGACGGAGAATCTGGTCGAATCGAAAAGCTTTAAACTCTATTTGAACAGTTTTAACCAAACGCGTTTTGCCTGCTGGCAGGACGTGCAGGAAACGCTGGAGCGCGATCTGAGCGCCTGCGCGCAGGGTAAAGTCACCGTAGCCCTGTACCGCCTCGACGAAATCGAAGGTCAGCCTATCGCCCATTTCCACGGCAGCTGCATTGACGATCAGGATATTGAGATTGATAGCTACCAGTTCAACGCCGACTACCTCGACGGCGCCGCCGGTGAAAAGGTGGTGGAAGAAACGCTGGTCAGCCATCTGCTGAAATCAAACTGTCTGATTACCCATCAGCCAGACTGGGGCTCGGTGCAAATTCAGTATCGTGGCCCCAAAATCGACCGCGAAAAGCTGCTGCGCTATCTGGTCTCTTTCCGTCACCATAATGAATTCCACGAGCAGTGCGTCGAGCGTATCTTCAACGATATTCTCCGCTTCTGCGCGCCGGAAAGCCTGAGCGTTTATGCCCGCTACACCCGTCGCGGCGGGCTGGATATCAACCCATGGCGCTCAAATGCGGAATTCGTGCCGGCTATTGGCCGCCTGGTACGTCAGTAACGTGAACAATGTCTCAATGTGTTGCACATTGTTCCGCATCTAAGGTTGTCGTTCCCGCGCCAGCAAGGCTATTGTAATCACTAAGGAAGACGATTTTCGTCCCGTTAAGGAGTTCACTTGATTACACATATTAGCCCGCTTGGCGCAATGGATATGTTGTCGCAGCTGGAAGTCGACATGCTTAAACGCACGGCCAGCACCGACCTGTATCAATTGTTTCGCAACTGCTCATTGGCCGTACTGAACTCAGGCAGCCTGACCGATAACAGTAAAGAACTGCTGTCCCGCTTCGAAAGCTTTGACATCAACGTACTGCGCCGCGAACGCGGCGTGAAGCTGGAGCTTATTAATCCGCCGGAAGAGGCGTTCGTTGACGGGCGTATTATCCGCTCGCTGCAGGCCAACCTGTTTGCGGTGCTGCGCGATATTCTGTTCGTCTACGGGCAGATCCATAACACCGTGCGTTTCCCGAATCTGGATCTGGAAAGCTCAACCCATATTACCAACCTGGTGTTCTCCATCCTGCGTAACGCGCGTGCGCTGCACGTCGGCGAAGCGCCAAGCATGGTGGTGTGCTGGGGCGGCCACTCTATCAATGAAAACGAGTACCTGTACGCGCGCCGCGTAGGTAACCAGCTTGGCCTGCGCGAGCTGAACATCTGCACCGGCTGTGGGCCAGGCGCGATGGAAGCGCCGATGAAAGGCGCCGCGGTCGGCCATGCGCAGCAGCGCTACAAAGAAGGCCGCTTTATCGGTATGACCGAACCGTCCATCATTGCCGCCGAGCCGCCTAACCCGCTGGTTAACGAGCTGATCATCATGCCCGATATCGAAAAACGCCTTGAGGCGTTTGTCCGTATCGCCCACGGCATCATTATCTTCCCGGGCGGCGTGGGAACGGCGGAAGAGCTGCTGTATCTGCTGGGTATTCTGATGAACCCGGCAAACAAAGACCAGGTGCTGCCGCTGATCCTGACCGGCCCGAAAGAGAGCGCTGACTACTTCCGCGTGCTCGACGAGTTCGTCGTGCACACGCTGGGTGAAGGCGCGCGTCGCCACTATAAGATCATCATCGACGATGAAGTCGAAGTGGCGCGTCAGATGAAAAAAGCGATGCCGCTGGTCAAAGAAAACCGCCGCGACACCGGCGATGCCTACAGCTTCAACTGGTCAATGCGCATTGCGCCCGATCTACAGATGCCGTTTGAGCCGTCGCACGAGAATATGGCTAACCTCAAGCTCTATCCGGACCAGCCGGTGGAAGTGCTGGCCGCCGACCTGCGCCGCGCCTTCTCTGGCATCGTTGCCGGAAACGTGAAGGAGGTGGGCATTCGGGCAATTGAAGAGTTCGGGCCGTACAAAATTCATGGCGATAAAGAAATGATGCGCCGTATGGACGAACTGCTACAGGGTTTTGTGGCGCAGCACCGTATGAAGCTTCCCGGCTCTGCCTATATTCCTTGCTACGAAATCTGCGCCTGACCGTCAGCCACAGCGCATTTCACTTCTCACCGGCGGATTTTCCGCCGGTTTTTTTTTAGCTAAAACATCGCTAAAACTGTGTTACAGCTCTCATGCCAATCGTTTGCGTGCAAATGCCAACCGCATTTTATTAGCAATAATTATGATTGGGCGCTAAAAAACGCCATTTTCATCATTTTTATCAGCAAAAACATCGTATTTACCCCTATCCCCATTTACCACACATACTGCCAATGCTAGCCTTCGCGCCCATAAATATCCGCTTAAAGAGTTATCACAGGAAAATTACCTGCCATATCCCGCACTAAAAGTGGATTATTACATTTGAGATCATGATCACTGATACATTCACCAGTTAAATGTACATTTGCGCTCGTCAAAACGGCGTTGGGTAAAAATCACAAAAACACCGACACTTATAAAATTTAATATTACTTTTATCTTTTTTTTCACTTTATTTGACTAAAAAATTAGCATTTTTCCTTCCTCCAGGAGATACAGATGGAAAACACTCAAACCAGCACTATCGTCACAGCAGAATCTGCTAGCGGATGGCGCAAAACAGATACAATGTGGATGCTGGGTCTTTACGGCACCGCAATCGGTGCAGGCGTACTGTTCCTGCCAATCAACGCCGGCGTAGGCGGTATGATTCCGCTGATCATCATGGCAATCCTCGCCTTCCCAATGACCTTCTTCGCACACCGCGGCCTGACCCGCTTCGTGCTCTCCGGTAAAAATCCGGGTGAAGACATTACGGAAGTGGTTGAAGAACACTTCGGTGTCGGCGCAGGTAAACTGATTACCCTGCTCTACTTCTTCGCCATCTACCCTATCCTGCTGGTTTACAGCGTGGCTATCACCAACACCGTTGAGAGCTTCCTGGCTCACCAGCTGCACATGACGCCGCCGCCGCGCGCTATCCTGTCTCTGATTCTGATCGTCGGTATGATGACTATCGTTCGCTTCGGTGAGCAGATGATCGTTAAAGCGATGAGCATCCTGGTGTTCCCGTTCGTTGCGGCACTGATGGTGCTGGCTCTGTACCTGATTCCTCAGTGGAGCGGTGCGGCGCTGGAAACGCTGTCCTTTAGCAGCGCAGCTTCAACCGGTAACGGTCTGTGGATGACCCTGTGGCTGGCGATTCCGGTCATGGTGTTCTCCTTCAACCACTCACCGATCATCTCCTCCTTCGCGGTAGCGAAGCGTGAAGAGTACGGCCAGGGCGCAGAGAAAAAATGCTCCTCTATCCTGGCACGTGCCCACATCATGATGGTGCTGACCGTAATGTTCTTCGTCTTCAGCTGCGTACTGAGCCTGTCCCCAGCGGACCTGGCGGCGGCAAAAGAGCAGAACATCTCCATCCTGTCTTACCTGGCGAACCACTTTAACGCACCGGTTATCGCCTGGATGGCGCCGATCATCGCGATTATCGCTATCACCAAATCTTTCCTGGGCCACTATCTGGGCGCTCGTGAAGGTTTCAACGGGATGGTTATCAAGTCTCTGCGTAGCAAAGGCAAATCCATCGAAATCAACAAACTGAACAAAATCACTGCGCTGTTCATGCTGGTTACCACCTGGATCGTGGCAACCCTGAACCCGAGCATCCTGGGTATGATTGAAACCCTGGGCGGCCCAATCATCGCGATGATTCTGTTCCTGATGCCGATGTATGCGATTCAGAAAGTACCGGCAATGCGTAAATATAGCGGTCACATCAGCAACGTCTTCGTTGTCCTGATGGGTCTCATTGCTATCTCCGCCATTTCCTACTCTCTGTTTAGTTAATCCCCCTGCGCCGCCTTTCGGGGCGGCGCACCTCGATACACAATGGACGCCTCATGATTAGCGTATTCGATATTTTCAAAATCGGCATTGGTCCTTCCAGCTCGCACACCGTCGGGCCAATGAAAGCAGGCAAACAATTCACGGACGACTTGATTGCGCGTGGGATCCTGACTGATATCACTCGCGTGGTCGTCGATGTTTACGGTTCACTTTCTCTGACCGGTAAAGGTCACCATACGGATATCGCCATTATTATGGGTCTGGCAGGAAATCTGCCGGATACGGTTGATATCGACGCCATCCCAGCGTTTATTCAGGACGTGAATACTCACGGCCGACTGATGCTGGCTAACGGCCAACACGAAGTGGAGTTCCCGGTTGACCAGTGCATGAACTTCCATGCGGACAATCTCTCTCTGCACGAAAACGGCATGCGCATTACCGCACTGGCGGGCGACAAAGCCGTGTACAGCAAAACCTACTACTCCATCGGCGGCGGTTTTATCGTCGACGAAGAACACTTTGGCCAGCAGTCCGAAGCGCCGGTCGCGGTGCCATACCCGTACAGCAGCGCCGCCGACCTGCAGCGTCACTGCAGCGAAACCGGCCTGTCGCTGTCCGGCCTGATGATGCAGAACGAACTCGCGCTGCACAGCAAAGAAGAGCTGGAAAAGCACTTCGCCGACGTCTGGGCAGTGATGAAGGGCGGAATCGAGCACGGCACCACCACCGAAGGCGTTCTGCCTGGTAAACTGCGCGTACCGCGCCGCGCCGCCGCGCTGCGCCGCATGCTGGTCAGCCAGGATAAAATCAGCAGCGACCCGATGGCGGTGGTTGACTGGATTAACATGTTCGCGCTGGCGGTCAACGAAGAGAACGCTGCCGGTGGCCGCGTGGTCACCGCACCCACCAACGGTGCCTGCGGGATTGTCCCGGCGGTTCTGGCCTACTACGACAAGTTTATCCGCGAAGTGAATGCTAACTCGCTGGCACGCTATATGCTGGTTGCCAGCGCCATTGGCTCACTTTACAAGATGAACGCGTCCATCTCTGGTGCCGAAGTCGGCTGCCAGGGCGAAGTCGGCGTCGCCTGCTCCATGGCGGCCGCGGGTCTGGCCGAACTTCTGGGTGCCAGCCCGGCCCAGGTGTGCATTGCTGCGGAAATCGGCATGGAACACAACCTTGGCCTGACCTGTGACCCGGTAGCCGGTCAGGTACAGGTGCCGTGCATTGAGCGTAACGCCATTGCATCGGTGAAAGCGGTCAACGCCGCGCGTATGGCCCTGCGCCGTACCAGCGAGCCGCGCGTGTGCCTCGATAAAGTGATCGAGACCATGTACGAAACCGGCAAAGACATGAACGCGAAATACCGCGAAACCTCACGCGGTGGCCTGGCAATGAAAGTGGTTGCCTGCGACTAACGTTTGTTCGCCACAGAGGCCTCGTTTTGCGAGGCCTCTTCCCGTTTTCCCCCCCACCAATAGCCTCTCCTGCCCTTGAATGTTACCCTTAGCGCCCTGTCTGTTAGGGAGAACGCCCGTGGCCGTCCATTTGCTTATCGTTGACGCACTCAACTTAATTCGCCGTATTCATGCCGTTCAGGGTTCGCCCTGCGTCACGACCTGTCAGCACGCGCTGGACCAGTTGATTGCGCACAGCCAGCCCACTCATGCGGTGGCGGTATTTGACGATGAGGCCCGCAGCAGCGGCTGGCGGCACCAGCGCCTGCCGGATTACAAAGCCGGGCGCCCGCCAATGCCGGAAGATCTCCACGCCGAGATGCCCGCCCTGCGTGCCGCCTTTGAGCTGCGCGGCGTGCGCTGCTGGGAGTCGAGCGGCAACGAAGCCGACGATTTAGCGGCAACGCTGGCGGTTAAGGTCGCCGGTTCAGGGCATCAGGCCACTATCGTGTCGACCGATAAAGGCTACTGTCAGCTGCTCTCCCCGACGCTGCGCATCCGCGATTATTTCCAGAAGCGCTGGCTGGATGTCCCGTTTATCGAAAAGGAGTTTGGCGTCCAGCCGCAGCAGCTACCGGACTATTGGGGATTAGCCGGTATTAGCAGTTCGAAAGTCCCGGGCGTCGCCGGTATTGGTCCGAAGAGCGCCACGCAGCTGTTGACGCAGTTCCCTACCCTGGAGGCGCTGTATGCGCATCTCGATGAAGTGCCAGAGAAGTGGCGTAAGAAGTTGGTAGAGCACCAGGAAATGGCGTTTTTATGCCGCGATATCGCGCGGCTACACACGGATTTGCACATTGATGGCAATTTGCAGCAGCTGCGGCTGGCGCGTTAGTGGCGTTGCCGGATGACGGCGTGAACGCCTTATCCGGCCTACAGGATGGTGTAGCATGTAGGCCGGATAAGCGCAGCATCATCCGGCAAAATCACCATGCCGCCTGATACAACCCGACGATATCCGCAATACTCGCCTCGCGGGGGTTCCCTCCCGTACAGACATCGTCAAAGGCGGCTTGCGCCAGCGCCGGAATATCCTCTTTACGCACGCCAACATCGCGTAAATACAGCGGGATCCCAACATCGCGGTTAAGCGCAAATACCGCATCAACGGCAGCATTACGCGCCTGCGCCAGGTTCAGCGATTCAACCTTCTCCCCCATCGCTCGCGCAATATCACGAAACTTCTCGCCGGTATGCTCGGCGTTATAGCGCATGACATGCGGGAGCAAAATAGCATTGGCCACACCGTGCGGCGTGTTGTAGAAAGCCCCCAGCGGATGAGCCATCCCGTGAACCAGCCCCAGACCCACGTTGGAAAACCCCATTCCGGCTACGTACTGCCCCAGCGCTATCGTTTCCCCGGCGCTGCGTTCACCGGCAACAGAGCCCCGCAGCGCGCCCGCAATCATCTCGATGGCTTTAATATGCAGTGCATCGGTTAACGCCCACGCGCCGCGGGTGATATACCCCTCAATGGCATGCGTCAACGCATCAACGCCGGTTGCTGCCTTCAGCGCTGGCGGCATGCCGTCCATCATATCGGCATCAATAAACGCAACCTGCGGAATATCGTGCGGATCGACACAGACAAATTTCCGCCGTTTCTCCTCATCGGTGATGACGTAGTTAATGGTCACTTCCGCCGCCGTGCCTGCCGTCGTTGGAATGGCCATCACCGGAACGCTGGGCTGACGCGTTGGTGACAATCCTTCAAGGCTGCGAACATCCGCAAACTCCGGGTTATTGCTGATGATACCGATGGCTTTACAGGTGTCCTGAGGTGAGCCCCCGCCAATCGCAACCAGATAATCAGCCCCACTCTGTTCAAAGGCCTTCAGCCCCTCCTTTACGACGCGGATCGTCGGGTTAGGGATCACGCCATCGTATATTTCCCACGCCAGCCCCGCTGCCGTCATTTTGCCCGTCACATTTGCCACCACGCCGCATTCCACCAGCGTTTTATCAGTGACAATCAATGCCTTATGATAGCCGCGACGCGCCACCTCATCGGTTAACGCCGCTACCGCGCCACGACCAAACCAGGCCGTTTCGTTCAAAATCATTCTGTTTGCCATTGCCCTTCTCCTGTTCGCGCGCCACGATCACTCTTCAATACGCAAGCCATAGGTTTTGAATTTTTCCAGCACAATGGCGATGGCTTCATCATCCAGCACCGGCACCGGATCGGTAATAGCCAGCGTGCTGAGGTACAGCTGAGCCAGAACCTCAACCTCATGGGCCAGCCACAGCGCTTTTTCCAGATTCTCTTCGCAGGCGATCAGGCCATGATGCTGCAATAGCGTCGCTTTGCGATTTTTAAGCGCAACGGCCACATACTCGGACAGTTCACGCGTGCCAAACGTGGCATACGGCGCACAGGGAATAGAATTCCCCCCGGCAGCCGCAATCATGTAATGGATGGCCGGGATAGGACGGTTGAGGATAGAAACGGCGGTACAGTGCACCGCATGGTTATGGACCACCGCATGGGCATCCGGGCGCGTCTGATAGGCGGCCATATGAAAACGCCATTCGCTGGAGGGCAGTTTTCCCTGTTCATGCTGACCGTTGGCATCAATGTAAACAATGTGCGACTCGGTCAATTTTTCATAGGGAATTCCCGTTGGCGTAATCAGCATACCGCCCTGATAGCGGACGCTAACGTTGCCAGCCGTACCCTGATTCAACCCCAGGCGAGTCATTTCCAGGCAGGTATCAATAATCTGCCGAGCCAGTTTATTTCGTTCCATTTATTACCTCTCTTGATGATTCAAACCACCAACAGAACAATCATATTTATTCTGTTGCACTAACCGTGAATTTGTTCACCATCATCATATTGAAAAGCACCAATGGAATTTTCATGGCTTTATTTTGTGACCCCCATCAATTAACACCGTTAAAACCAGCCATTATTGACATAACATCAGCCATGTGAAATGACCGCAATTAATAATATTTATCAAAACGGGCATTTTATTTTTCCCGAAGGCAATAAATGCCCGTTTTTTGCGTAATAAAATAAATCGGTCATCAGCCCTGTGGTTTTTAAGATTTATTTTCTCAAACGGGCATTACTTTTAACAAATTAAAGTGACAACTATCACATAAAGACAGTGCATTATCATTAAATGTGACCATCATCATATTAAACAACCTTTTTTACTCGAAAATGAATTCATGAGTTCACTCCTGGCAACCGTTTTATACCGGCGAGCAAAAAGAACTCTTCAGTTTTTACGGTCTGATAAGCAAGAACGACCACACTCTGACGCTTCTGAACCAATGAGGATGTTATGGGAAACACAACAATACAAACGCAGAGTTTTCGTGCGGCTGATGCCGGACAAACTCAGCGCTACATTATTCCATTCGCTCTGCTTTGCTCACTCTTTTTTCTTTGGGCTGTCGCTAACAATCTGAATGACATTTTATTACCCCAGTTTCAGCAAGCCTTTACCCTAACCAATTTTCAAGCGGGGCTAATCCAATCCGCGTTCTATTTTGGCTATTTCGTCATTCCAATCCCGGCAGGGATACTGATGAAAAAACTGAGTTATAAAGCAGGTATTATTACCGGATTGTTCTTATATGCTTTCGGTGCCGCTTTATTCTGGCCTGCTGCTGAAATCATGAACTATACCTTATTCCTGATCGGCCTGTTTATTATTGCCGCTGGATTAGGTTGTCTTGAAACTGCGGCCAATCCATTTGTTACGGTATTAGGCCCGGAAAGCGGCGGTCATTTTCGCCTTAACCTGGCGCAAACATTTAACTCTTTCGGTGCCATTATTGCCGTTGTGTTTGGGCAAAGTCTTATTTTGTCTAACGTGCCACATCAATCTCAGGATGTGCTCGATAAAATGTCGCCCGAGCAGTTGAGCACCTACAAACACAGCCTGGTGTTATCCGTACAAACGCCTTACATGATCATCGTGGCCATTGTGTTACTGGTCGCCCTGCTGATCATGTTGACAAAATTTCCGGCCCTGCAGAGTGACGATCATACCGATACCACGCAGAGTTCATTCTCGGCCTCCCTTTCCCGTCTGGTACGCATTCGCCACTGGCGCTGGGCGGTGTTGGCGCAGTTCTGCTACGTCGGGGCACAAACCGCCTGCTGGAGCTATTTGATTCGTTACGCTATTGAAGAAATCCCCGGTATGACGCCCGGTTTCGCCGCCAACTACCTGACCGGCACCATGGTGTGCTTCTTTATCGGCCGCTTTACCGGCACCTGGCTTATCAGCCGCATCGCGCCGCACAAAGTCCTGGCAGCCTATGCTCTGCTGGCGATGGTGCTGTGCCTGATATCCGCATTCAGCGGCGGTCATATTGGCCTGCTGGCGCTGACGCTGTGTAGCGCATTCATGTCCATTCAGTACCCAACCATCTTCTCTCTCGGGATCAAGAATCTGGGCCAGGACACAAAATACGGCTCGTCATTCATCGTCATGACCATTATTGGCGGCGGTATCGTCACCCCGGTCATGGGCTTCGTCAGCGATGCCGCAGGCAATATTCCGACAGCAGAGCTGGTTCCAGCGGTGTGCTTTGCCGTCATCTTTATCTTCGCTCGTTTCCGTTCACAAATGGCAACGCGCTGAGCATCTTTCCGAATAACGTGAGGAATCTGTCATGAAAAAAATCAGCTTACCGAAAATTGGTATCCGCCCAGTGATTGATGGTCGTCGCATGGGAGTGCGCGAGTCGCTGGAAGAACAAACCATGAATATGGCCCGCGCCACCGCCGCGCTGCTGACGGAAAAACTCCGCCACGCCTGCGGCGCGCAAATTGAATGCGTGATTGCCGACAGCTGCATTGCCGGAATGGCTGAATCAGCCGCCTGCGAAGAAAAATTCAGTAGCCAGAACGTGGGCGTCACCATTACCGTCACGCCGTGCTGGTGCTACGGCAGTGAAACCATCGATATGGACCCGATGCGTCCGAAGGCCATCTGGGGCTTTAACGGCACCGAACGCCCGGGGGCCGTTTATCTCGCCGCGGCGCTGGCCGCACACAGCCAGAAAGGCATTCCCGCCTTCTCCATTTACGGCCACGACGTGCAGGACGCCGACGATACGTCCATTCCTGCGGATGTCGAAGAAAAGCTGCTGCGCTTTACCCGCGCGGGCTTAGCGGTGGCCACCCTGAAAGGCAAAAGCTACCTCTCCGTCGGTGGCGTATCGATGGGGATTGCGGGTTCCATCGTCGACCATAACTTCTTCGAGTCCTGGCTGGGGATGAAAGTCCAGGCGGTCGACATGACCGAACTGCGTCGTCGCATTGATCAGAAAATTTATGATGAAACCGAGCTGGAAATGGCGCTGGCCTGGGCGGATAAAAACTTCCGCTATGGCGAAGATCAGAATGCCCAACAGTACAAGCGCAACGAAGAGCAAAGCCGCGCGGTGCTTAAAGAAAGTCTGCTGATGGCCATGTGCATCCGCGACATGATGCAGGGTAATGAAAAGCTGGCTGAAAAAGGGCTGGTTGAGGAGTCGCTCGGCTATAACGCCATTGCGGCGGGCTTCCAGGGGCAGCGCCACTGGACCGATCAATACCCGAACGGCGATACCGCCGAAGCGCTGCTCAACAGTTCCTTTGACTGGAACGGGGTGCGTGAACCCTTTGTTGTCGCCACCGAAAACGACAGCCTGAACGGCGTTGCGATGCTGATGGGGCATCAGCTAACCGGCACCGCTCAGGTGTTCGCCGACGTCCGTACCTACTGGTCCCCTGAGGCCGTAGAACGCGTGACCGGGCAAGCGCTTAGCGGGCTGGCCGAACACGGTATCATCCACCTGATTAACTCCGGCTCTGCGGCGCTGGACGGTTCGTGTAAACAGCGCGGCAGCGACGGAAAACCGACGATGAAGCCACACTGGGAAATCAGCCAACAGGAGGCCGATGCTTGCCTGGCCGCCACCGAGTGGTGCCCGGCGATCCACGAATATTTCCGTGGCGGCGGATTCTCTTCCCGTTTCCTGACCGAAGGCGGCGTACCGTTTACCATGACCCGCGTGAATATCATTAAAGGCCTTGGCCCGGTACTGCAAATCGCCGAAGGCTGGAGCGTCGAGCTGCCAAAAGAGATGCACGACCAGCTTGATGCACGCACCAACTCCACCTGGCCAACCACCTGGTTTGCCCCACGGTTAACCGGCAAGGGGCCATTTACCGATGTATATTCCGTGATGGCTAACTGGGGCGCAAACCACGGCGTACTCACCATCGGTCACGTCGGTGCCGACTTTATTACCCTTGCATCCATGCTGCGTATTCCGGTCTGTATGCATAACGTGGAAGCGTCGGCTATCTATCGCCCTTCCTCCTGGGCCGCGCACGGCATGGACAGCGAAGGCCAGGATTATCGTGCCTGCCAGAACTACGGCCCGCTGTATAAACGTTAATGCGGCTTTGCCCGGTGGCGCAAGCTTACCGGGCCTGCGGGTGTGTGAGCCGTAGGCCGGATAAGCGCAGCGCCATCCGGCGACGTTTATGGAGTTATATATGAAACAAGACGTTATCCTGGTCCTCGACTGCGGTGCTACCAACGTCCGGGTGATTGCCGTCAACCGGCAGGGGAAAATTGTCGCCCGTGCCGCCACCGCAAACGCCAGCGAGATCGCCGTCGAGAATAGCGCCTGGCACCAGTGGTCGCTTGAGGCTATTTTGCAACGCTTTGCGGACTGCAGCCGAAAGCTGACGGCTGAGCTCTCATCCTGCCAGATTCGGGGAGTGACGGTGACGACCTTCGGCGTGGACGGTGCGCTGGTTGATGAACACGGTAAGCTGCTCTACCCGGTTATCAGTTGGAAATGCCCACGAACCGCAGCCGTCATGGAAAATATCAGCCGTTTAATACCCGAGCAGCGGCTTCAGGCCATCTCAGGCGTCGGCGCGTTTGCGTTCAACACGCTCTATAAAATGGTGTGGATAAAAGAGAATCATCCGCAGCTTCTTGAACAGGCGCACGCCTGGCTGTTTATTTCATCGTTGATAAATCATCGCCTGACGGGCGAGTTCACCACCGATATCACCATGGCGGGTACCAGCCAGATGCTGGATATCCACCAGCGAGATTTCAGTGCAGACATTCTCCAGGCCACCGGCCTGCCGCGTCGTCTGTTCCCACGGCTGGTTGAAGCGGGAGAGTACATTGGCACGCTGCAATCCGATGCCGCAAACTTGCTCGGTCTTCCCGCAGGTATTCCGGTTATCTCTGCCGGCCACGACACCCAGTTTGCCCTCTTTGGTGCGGGTGCCGGCCAGGATGAACCGGTCCTCTCATCCGGTACGTGGGAGATCCTGATGGTGCGTAGCGCCAGGGTTGATACGCCGCTGCTGAGCCACTACGCCGGCTCAACCTGCGAGCTCGATAGCCTGCCAGGGCTGTATAACCCCGGGATGCAGTGGCTGGCGTCGGGCGTACTGGAGTGGGTGCGCAAACTGCTGTGGACGGAAGAGACGCCGTGGCAAACGCTGATTGAGGCCGCTCGCCTCGTTCCCGCGGGAGCAGAAGGGGTAAAAATGCACTGCGACCTCCTCGCCTGCCAGAACGCAGGCTGGCAGGGCGTCACCCTCAACACCACGCGCGGCCATTTTTACCGCGCAGCGCTCGAGGGGCTAACCGAACAGCTGGCCCTGAACCTTCGTACGCTGGAAAAAATTGGTCATTTCAACGCCACTGAACTGCTGCTGGTCGGCGGTGGCAGCCGCAATGCGCTATGGAACCAGATCAAAGCCAATATGCTCGACATCCCTATCAAGGTGCTCGACGACGCAGAAACCACGGTGGCGGGCGCTGCAATGTTCGGCTGGTTCGGCGTCGGCGAATTTACCAGCCCCGAGCAGGCACGAGCGCAGGTGCACTATCAATATCGCTACTTCTATCCGCAAACTGAACCCGAACTTATTGACGGAGTGTGAGATGCTAAAAACGATTTCCCCTTTAATCTCGCCCGAACTGCTGAAAGTGCTGGCTGAAATGGGCCACGGCGATGAAATTATTTTTTCTGATGCCCATTTCCCCGCCCACAGCATGGGGCCACAGGTTATTCGTGCCGATGGGCTGAAGGTCAGCGACCTGCTGCAGGCTATTATTCCGCTGTTCGAACTCGACAGCTACGCGCCGCCGCTGGTGATGATGGCAGCGGTCGAGGGGGATGCGCTCGATCCCGCCGTCGAGACTCGCTATCGCGAGGCGCTATCCTGCCCGTCCCCTTGCCCGGAGATCAGCCGTATTGACCGCTATGCGTTTTATGAACGTGCGCAAAAAGCCTTTGCGATCGTTATCACAGGTGAGCGCGCTAAGTACGGGAATATTCTTTTAAAAAAAGGAGTAACGCCGTAATCTCTTGCCGGTGCGCCCGCCCAATGCGGGCGCGTATCGAATGATGGGGTGAGAAAAGATGAAAGCGGCACGCCAGCAAGCGATAGTAGATCTGTTAATTCAGCATCAAAGCCTGACGACGGAAGCGTTATCCGCTCAGCTTAACGTCAGCAAAGAGACTATTCGCCGCGATCTCAGCGAGCTCCAGGCGCAGGGCAAAGTGCTGCGCAATCACGGTCGCGCCAAATACCTCCACCGGGAAAACCAGGACAGCGGCGATCCTTTCCATATGCGCCTGAAGAGCCACTTCGCGCACAAAGCCGATATTGCCAGAGAGGCGCTCAGCTGGATCGAGGCAGGCATGGTGATCGCACTGGACGCCAGCTCCACCTGTTGGTATCTGGCGCGGCAGCTTCCCGATATTGATATTCAGGTCTTTACCAACAGCCAGCCGATTTGTCTGGAGCTGGGCAAGCGCGAACAGATTCAGCTTATTAGCTCCGGCGGTAAGCTTGAGCGTAAGTACGGCTGCTACGTTAACCCTTCGCTTATTTCACAATTAAAGCCATTGGAAATCGACCTGTTTATCTTTTCCTGCGAAGGGATAGACGGCCACGGCGCGCTGTGGGATTCCAACGCCATCAATGCCGACTTTAAGTCCACGCTGCTCAAGCGCGCGTCACAGTCTTTACTGTTGATTGATAAGAGTAAATTTAATCGCTCGGGGGAAGCGCGGATTGGGCATCTGGATGACGTGACGCATATTGTGTCTGACGAAGTAGGCCTGATAAGCGCAGCGCCATCAGGCAATTCGCCATAACTTCACGGTATCGCTGCGCTTGTTATTGCCGGATGGCGGCTTCGCCTTATCCGGCCTACCTTATTAACGTTCGTCGCGACGCCCGCCAACCGCAGCCCACAGGCGGCGCACGTGGACGGTCACTTCTTCACGGTCATGGTACAGCTGTCGCGCCTGAATCTGCGCATTAATGCCGTGTTCGTCCAGTTTGGCCTGGATGTGCGCCAGGTTCTGCGACAGCTCCTCATAGCGCTTTTTCATCGGCAGCTTCAGGTTGAAGATGGTCTCGCGGCACCAGCCGTTGACCAGCCATTCAGCCATCAGCGCGGCGACTTTCGCCGGCTTCTCTACCATGTCGCACACCATCCACGAGATGTTGTTGCGCGTCGGGCGGTAGCGGAAGCCATCTTCACGCAGCCAGGTCACCTGGCCGGTGTCCATCAGGCTTTGCGCCATCGGGCCGTTATCCACGGAGGAGACCCACATGTTGCGCTTCACCAGTTGATAGGTCCAACCGCCAGGGCAGGCGCCCAGATCGACCGCGTACATGCCGTTTGCCAGACGTTCATCCCACTCATCGGCCGGGATAAAGACGTGGAACGCCTCTTCCAGCTTCAGGGTTGAGCGGCTTGGCGCATCGGCCGGGAACTTCAGGCGTGGAATACCCATGTAGAACGGCGAGTTATTGTTGCTATAGGAGTACCCGGTATAGCAGCAGCCCGGCGCGATAAAGAACACGTGCACCACCGGACGCTTAGTGGTTTCGTACGGCGCCAGCACGTTAGCTTCGCGTAGCGCAGCACGCAGCGGCACGGTGAATTTACGGCAGAACTTCATCAGCTCTTTGCTTTCGTTGGTGTCTGCCACTTCCACGCGCAGATCGCCACCTTTCTCCACCACGCCTTGCAGCATGCCGACAACCGGCGTTACGCGGTCTTCGGCAGGTAAATCTTTCAGCAGTTCGCCAACCACAATCATCTGGCGGGCAAACACCAGCGAGCTAAACGGCAGCTCTCGCGCCAGCTTATCGGCGTCCCCTTCCTGATAACATTCGAAAATCACATAGCCGGAGTTATCTTTAACGCGCGCAAAGCCATATACCTCGCGGCGACCGGCTTTATCGGTAATTTCCGCAGCACACTCTTTCTCAAACCCAGGGCGGCAATACAGCACAACCTTATTCATGAACAACACCCTTACGCTTAAGTCGAATAGCACCAATTAACATCAAAACCCAGCCGGCAAGGAAACTGACGCCGCCGACCGGGGTAACAAACGCCCACAGGCGTAAATGCGAGAGCGCAAGGCAGTACAGGCTGCCGCTGAACAGCACGGTTCCCAGCGCCAGGAACACGCTGCTCCAGTAGAACCAGATACTGATCCGACGCTGCATGGCAACCGCCAGGCCAAAGATGGCCAGCGTGTGAAACGCCTGGTATTCCAGACCGGTCTGGATCCACCCCATTTCAACAACGCCGAGTGATTTACTCAGCACATGTGCGCCAAACGCGCCCAGTGCCACAAAGATGAAGCCGCTGATGGCGGCAAAAATCAGCATAAAACGGCTGGTCATGATGGTCTTACCCTAAATTCATTTATTGTTCGTAACGGAAACGAAAAGTTTCTTGCTCATGGGCCGCTTTCGCCAGAATCCACTGACGAAAGGCCGCTATTTTACCCAGTTCTGCCTGACTGTCATGACAAACCAGATAAAAAGCGTTCTTACTGACCAGAACATCATTAAACGGGCACACCAGACGGCCTGCCTCTATCTCTGACTGCGCCATGACGTTATTGGCCAGCGCAATCCCCTGTCCGTGGATAGCAGCCTGAAGCACCATGGCGCTGTGGCTGAAGATCGGTCCCTGTTGTACGTTAATATGGGTGAGCCCCAGCTGGCGCGTATACGTTTGCCAGTCGCGGCGGGAGGCGTCGTGCAGCAGCGTGTGCTTGGCCAGGTCGGCAGGCGTTTTTAACGCCTTTTCGCCGGTGAGCAGCAAAGGGGAACAAACCGGGAGCAGATACTCAGCGTACAGTTTTTCTACCCGCAGCCCCGGCCAGTTGCCGCGACCGTAAAAAATTGCCACGTCGACATCGTCCGCCAGCTTGTCTTCCTGACGGTCTACCGCCTGGATTCTGACGTCGATTCCCGGATAAGCTGAGTTAAAGCTTGAGAGGCGCGGCACCAGCCATTGAATGGCGAAACTGGGCAATAAACTCACGGTTAACGCCCCTTTAGCGCTTCGTGCCTGTAGTTTACGCGTTGCCTCTGTTAATTGCGAAAAGATCTCTTTGATATCCTGAAAATAGCTCTGCCCCTCTTCGGTCAACAGCAGTGAGCGATTGCGGCGGCGAAACAGTTTCAGCCCCAGAAAATCCTCGAGAGACTTGATTTGGTGGCTTACTGCGGCCTGCGTCACAAAAAGCTCATCGGCCGCGCGGGTGAAGCTTAAATGACGCGCGGCTGCATCAAATACACGTAATGCATTAAGAGGTGGCAAACGCTTTGACATGGTCCCAGAACCCAATTGTTAATTGAATTTAACAAATAGGAAACAACAGTTAACCTATTAGTTTTTTTTATCTGAGCCATTATAATTTGTCCGTTGAGCTTCTACCAGCAAATACCTATCATGGCGGCACTTCCTGAGCCGGAACGAGAAGCTTTTTTCGGAATGCGTGTTCTGAAGGGCTTTTGGCTTACGGTTGTGATGTTGTGTTGTTGTGTTTGCAATTGGTCTGCAATTCAGATCACGGTAGCAAAGCTACCCTTTTTCACTTCCTGTACATTTACCCTGTCTGTCCATAGTGATTAATGTAGCACCGCCTGATTGCGGTGCTTTTTTTTGCCCGGACGATCGCCCCTTATTTCTCCAGCGCGACCATCTCTTTCACTTCGCTGTGATTAATCTGCTGTTTCACACCGTTCGCATCTTTATACGAAATCAAACCGGTATCATTATCCGTCTGCGGTTTCCCTTCAGACACGATGCTTCGACCATCATTGGTGTGTATCACGTAGTTCGGCCCAGCGCAGGCGCTCAGCGCGAAAGTCAGCATACAGGCAGAGATAATGGCGGCAGTCTTTTTCATTTTTTCTCCTTACAGCGACTTATGCTATTCAATATTAGATTAACAACAGGGATTAATTTTTCCCCAACACTAAACAGCATAAGACACTGACGCGGCTGCGTATGCAGTTCCGGATAATTCCGACGATGAGCACAAGTCTTGTATCAACGCGCATTTTGCGCGACGATCTCCTTATTGATATGAGGAATTCCATGAACGCCTTCTCCCCAGCACAGTTTCGCGCCCAGTTTCCCGCCCTGCATGATGCCGGGGTGTACCTTGATAGCGCCGCCACCGCGTTAAAGCCACTGGCGGTGATCGAGGCGACAAATCATTTTTATTCGCTCAGCGCGGGTAACGTGCACCGCAGCCAGTTTGCCGAAGCCCAGCGCTTAACCGCGCGCTATGAGGCCGCTCGCGAGCAGGTAGCCCGCTGGCTGAACGCCCCGAGCGGCAAAGACATTGTCTGGACGCGCGGCACCACCGAGGCCATCAATATGGTGGCCCAGTGCTACGCCCGCCCGCGTCTGCAGCCGGGCGATGAGATTATTGTGAGCGTGGCCGAGCACCACGCTAACCTGGTGCCATGGCTGATGGTTGCCGAGCAGACCGGCGCAAAGATTGTGCAGCTGCCTCTCGGCACCGATCGTCTGCCGGATGTCGAGCAACTGACGACGCTCATCACCCCGCGCAGCCGCATTCTGGCGCTGGGGCAAATGTCGAACGTGACCGGTGGCTGTCCGAATTTATCGCGCGCCATTGCCCTCGCCCATCGGGCAGGCATGGTGGTGATGGTGGACGGAGCCCAGGGGGCGGTGCACTTCCCCGCCGACGTTCAGGCGCTGGATATCGACTTCTACGCTTTTTCCGGCCATAAGCTCTACGGGCCCACCGGCATCGGCGTGCTATACGGTAAAAGCGAACTGCTGAATGCCATGACCCCATGGCTCGGCGGCGGCAAAATGATTAGCGAAGTGACCTTCGACGGTTTCACCACTCAGCCGGTGCCTTATCGTCTGGAGGCCGGTACGCCAAACGTTGCCGGAGTGATTGGTCTCAGCGCGGCGCTGGAGTGGCTGTCCGATATCGACATGGAACAGGCCGAATCCTGGAGCCGGGGTCTGGCGACGCTTGCGGAGGAAGAACTGGCAAAACGCCCGGGCTTCCGCTCTTTCCGCTGCCAGGACTCCAGCCTGCTGGCCTTTGATTTTGCTGGCGTTCACCACAGCGATATGGTGACGCTGCTGGCCGAATACGGCATCGCCCTGCGCGCCGGTCAGCACTGCGCTCAACCGCTGCTGGCGGCGCTGGGCGTGAGCGGTACGCTGCGCGCCTCGTTTGCCCCTTACAATACGCAGGACGACGTACAGGCGCTGGTCAGCGCCGTCGACCGTGCGCTCGAACTTCTGGTGGACTAATGACGACGTCTTCACTCGCCGGGCACCCGTTCGGCACCACCGTAACCCCAGATACGTTACGAAAACAGTTTGCGGCGCTTTCGCAGTGGGAAGAGAAATACCGCCAACTGATCCTATTAGGAAAACAGCTTCCAGCGCTGTCGGAAGATCTAAAAGCGCAAGCGCGCGAGATCCCCGGCTGCGAAAACCGCGTCTGGCTGGGTTATACCCAGGCGCCAGACGGCACGCTGCACTTCTTTGGCGATAGCGAAGGAAGGATTGTACGTGGGCTGCTGGCGGTGCTGCTGACGGCGGCAGAAGGCAAACAGCCTGCGGAGATTCTGGCAGGCGATCCGCTCAACCTGTTTGATGAACTGGGGCTACGTGATCAACTGAGCGCCTCTCGCTCTCAGGGCCTGATGGCCCTGAGCGAGGCCATGATAGAAGCCGCGCGTCAGACGCTAGCCTGACGCTCCGCTTTCGCCAGCATCTTTTTCAGCGCATGGGACACCGCGACAAAACCAAAGGTTGCGGTCACCATGGTCGCCGCGCCAAAGCCCGAGGCGCAGTCCATGCGTTTAGGGCCCTCAGCGGTGCTTTTCATGGCACACACTGACCCGTCAGACTGCGGGTAGACCAGCGCTTCGGTGGAAAACACGCAGTCCACACCCAGCTTACCTTTGCTGTTCTTCACCACGCCAAATTCGCTTTTCAGCCGCTCACGCAGCTTGGCCGCCAGCGGGTCCTGAATGGTTTTCGCCAGATCGCTGACCTGAATCTGCGTCGGGTCGATTTGCCCGCCCGCCCCGCCGGTTGTGATCAGCGGCACTTTATAGCGACGGCAGTAAGCAATCAGCGCCGCCTTCGGCCGCACGCTGTCGATGGCATCGACCACGTAGCTGTAGCCCGCGCCCATGTATTCCGCCACATTATCCGGGGTGACAAAATCGTCTACGACACTCACGCGGCACTCGGGGTTAATCAGCCGGATACGCTCCGCCATGACCTCAGCTTTTGCCAGCCCAACGTTGCCGCCAAGGGCGTGGATCTGACGGTTAGTGTTGGTAACGCACACGTCATCCATGTCGATAAGCGTGATCGCACCGATGCCGGTACGCGCCAGCGCTTCCGCCGCCCAGCTGCCTACGCCGCCAATACCGACCACGCACACATGCGCGTCAGCAAAGACCTGTAGCGCTTTTTCACCGTACAAACGTGCCGTGCCGCCAAAACGCTGGCGCCAGGCGTCACTGATAACCACAGACATAAAACCTCAAACTCATAAATTTCGCGCGATATTACCGCCTGATGGCGGCTACGCCTTATCAGGCCTACTCAATCATGTAGGCCGGATAAGCGAAGCGCCATCCGGCACTAGCCGCTAAACACATTCCCGCCGTTAGACGCTGTCTTCAGCACCCACACGCGTCCGTAGTGATTATACCAGCCTGCGCGATGCCCGGCATCCGGGCCGATGCCCTGGTAGATATCGAAGTGCTGGCCTTTAATCGCGCCGCCGACGTCCAGCGCCACCATCAGACGCAGCTCATACTGGCCGTTAAACTTGCCGTTGTTATCCAGTTGCGGAACTTCAGCCAGCAGCGTCGTGCCCGGCGGAATCACGTTGCGGTCGGCGGCGACCGACGCTCGGCCCACCAGCGGTACGGCGCTGGCGCCTTTTACCGGCGCAAAGGACTGCGGTTTAAAGAAGACGAACGACGGGTTTTGCTCCAGCAGCTCGCGCACTTCCGCTTCGCTGTGGGTTTCACCCCAATGGCGAATCGCCTGCATCGACATGTCTTCGCGCTTCACTTCGCCGCGGTCGATCAGCACTTTGCCAATGCTTTTATATGCCCAGCCGTTTTTCCCTGCGTAGCTAAAGAAGTTCAGCGGCGAGCCGTCGCCGAAATCAATATAGCCGCTGCCCTGTACGTCCATGATGAAGTTATCCATCAGCGAGTTGCTGTAGGCAAGAATGTAGTCATCACTCAGCTGTCCGGCGTAAATGCCGGCGCGGGAAGGCAGCTTACCGCGCTTAGGCGGCATGCGGTAAATCGGGTACTGGAATTCGCCCTGTCGCGTATGGCGCGCCTCAACCACCGGCGTGTAGTAACCGGTAAACTGGACGTTACCGTAGTTATCTGTCCCTTCCATCTGCCAGGCATCAAGACCGTACTGGCGCAGGGTGCGGGTATCGCCGCCGGCGAGCAGCCACTGCTGCACGGCGCTATAAACGTTGCTCTGGTTGCCGTAAAGGCGCGGAGAGGCGTTTCGGATATGGCCGACCTGCTGCGCAAAGTCGCCGGCATTAATCGGCGCGCCCACGGCATCAGGCTGGTTGACTAAAGAGAAAGGCTGGGTGAATTTCCCGTCTTTATACTGTTGACCGCGATCGGTCGGTTTTGACGAACAGGCGGCCAGCATTGCCAGCATTGCGCCCGTTGCCACATATTTAACCCAACGTCCTTTCATGGTGTCTTGTATTCCGCATAATCGTAAGTGCCCGCTGAAGATAACAAACCGCCAGGGGTATTGAAATGCGATCGCGCATGCTTGTCATAATTACGTACAAAAAACAGGCAAATTGTGTCGTATACGTACAAGTCATAAAAAAATGAGTGATTTATCTCAAAAATGGGTTGCAACAAATGCTCAGCAGAGTATAGTGCGCATCCACGGACGCGGGGTGGAGCAGCCTGGTAGCTCGTCGGGCTCATAACCCGAAGGTCGTCAGTTCAAATCTGGCCCCCGCAACCAATTAAAATCAGAAGCAGTAACGTTACTCGATGGAAGAGTAATGACGGACGCGGGGTGGAGCAGCCTGGTAGCTCGTCGGGCTCATAACCCGAAGGTCGTCGGTTCAAATCCGGCCCCCGCAACCAATTAAAATCTGATGCAAGTTTACTCGATGAAGAGTAAAGACGGACGCGGGGTGGAGCAGCCTGGTAGCTCGTCGGGCTCATAACCCGAAGGTCGTCGGTTCAAATCCGGCCCCCGCAACCAATTAAAATGACACCCTTAAGGGTGTTTTTTTTTGCCCGTCGTTCAGCCAACGCAGCGCCACCCGGTTGAATGGCGCCCCCTTCCCTAGGCTTCTCGATACTCGCGCATAATCGTATAAATCTTTTCAATATCAATATGCTGACGCATCGATGCTGCCAGGATATCAAACTGCTGCGCCTTATATTCTGCATAGTGAAAATCGTGGTTAAGCGCCGCCAGCCCTTTGCGCTCACGTAAGCCGTTAACCAGCGCGCGGGTAAACGCATCGCTGTCGAACAGGCCGTGCAAATAGGTGCCAAAGACCAGCCCATCTTCGCTGACCGCGCCATCCGCGCTGTACTGACCGTTTTTACACAGCTGCATCAGCGCACGACCGTCTCCTGACGGCGTGGTTTCACCCATATGAATTTCATAGCCGCACAGCGGCAGACCAGAGACCGGCGCCAGCCAGCCCGGCAGCGCATCGCCGAGCGTCGCGGTGGCCTGCGTGGTGGTTTTCGTCGGCGCAAAGCGCGTCACCACGTTTAGCAGCCCTAAGCCGGGCAGCGAGCCCAACCCTGACTCCACGTCATCGATGAGCGTATCGCCCAACATCTGATAACCGCCGCAAATACCCAGCACCGGCACGCCCTGACGCTGCGCCAGTAAAACGCCGTGCGCCAGCCCGTTATCCTGCAACCACAGCAAGTCGCCCAGCGTATTTTTACTGCCGGGCAGGATAATCAGGTCAGCGCCGGACAAATCTTCCGCATGCCGGACATAGCGCACCCGCACGTCCGGCTGCGCCGCCAGCGCGTTGAAGTCGGTAAAGTTAGAGATATGCGGCAGTTGCACCACCGCCACGTCAATCTCATACGCTGCCGCGTGACGGTATTTGCCCTTTTGCAGCGCCACGCCGTCTTCATCTTCCAGGTCAACTTCCAGCCACGGCATCACGCCCAGCACCGGCACATGAGTCAGCGCTTCAATCTGTTCAATACCAGAGTGCAGCAGCGCAACGTCGCCGCGAAACTTATTGATAATCACCCCTTTCACCCGCGCCCGTTCGTGCTCGCGCAGCAGCGCCAGGGTACCGTAGATAGCGGCAAACACGCCGCCCCGGTCTATATCGGCCACCAGAATCACCGGGCACTGCGCCATCTCGGCCATGCCCATATTGACGATATCGCGGTCACGCAGGTTAATCTCCGCCGGGCTGCCCGCCCCTTCCAGTACCAGCACCTCATACTCGCTCGCCAGACTCCGGTAGACGCTGAGAATCTGCTCGCGCAGGCGCGGCTTGTAGTCGTGATAGCTGACAGCGTCCATATCGCTCGCCACTTCGCCCATCAGTACAATCTGCGCTTTGCGGTCGCTGGTTGGCTTGAGCAGAATCGGGTTCATCCGCACATCCGGCGCAATGCCCGCCGCTTCCGCCTGAAAAATCTGTGCGCGCCCCATCTCTTTGCCATCTGGGGTAATGCCGGAATTGAGCGCCATATTCTGCGATTTAAACGGCGCGCAGCGCAGGCCATCCTGATAAAAAATCCGGCATAGCCCCGCCACCAGCATACTTTTCCCAACATCGGAGGCGGTGCCCTGCAACATAATGGCCTGTGTCATACGGTTCCTTTTTCACGCATCCGGCGGAAAAATTCCGCCTCGGTTTTACACAGCGGCAGCCCCAGCTCCGCATGCAGCTTCACCAGCCATGGCTGGCTCAACCCCGCTTGTTCAATCAGTGCTGTACGGGCAAACACCTCGCCCGGCTCGCCCTCAGCCAGCACTTCGCCGTGGCGCAGCACGTATACTGCGTCGCTAACTTCATAAATTAAATCAATATCGTGGCTGGAAATCACCACATGATTTCCCTGCGCCACGATGCGTTTGATGATATCGATCATCTGCGCGCGCCCGGAGGGGTCCAGCCCGGCGGTCGGTTCATCCAGCAGCAGGTAGCGCGCCTGTAATACCAGCGCACCGGCAATCGCCACCCGTTTTTTCTGCCCGTGGCTCAGGCATTGAATCGGCTGCTGACGGAAGTGCTGGGCATCAACCAGCGTCAGCGCGTCGTCTACCCGGCGGGCAATTTCCGTTTCCGGAACGCCCAGATTACGCAGGCTAAAGGCGATATCGCTATCAATATCGGTGTAGAAAATCTGCTGCTCCGGGTCCTGGAATACGGTCGCTACCTGCTGGCGCAGCGCCAGCAGCCCGCGCTTACTGTAGTCCAGCGGCTTGCCCTGCCACAGCACTGCCCCCTGCTGTGGGCGCAGCAGCCCGCTGAGGTTCATAAACAGCGTCGATTTTCCGCAGCCGTTCGCCCCAACGAGGCCGGTGACGGCCTGGCGCGAGAAGTCCAGCGTCAGCCCTTTGAGCGTCGGTTCCTGCTGGTAGCGAAACCAAAGGTCAGTGGTAGCCAGCATGGCGTTCCTTAGAGGTGAAAATCACCTTGATACAGTTTGATATCCAGTACGGTGCTCATCTGCTGATAGCGGATTAAAACACGCGTAAACAGCAGGCTGACCAGCATCGCCAGCGAGCGGTAGCCCAGACGAACGTTGCGATAACCAAAGCGCAGCGTCTGCGCCCGGTGGATCGCCATCGCCTCGTCCAGCAGGATAAAGATAAAGCGCCAGGTCAGCAGGATCTGCTCGATCAGCAGGCGCGGCACTCGTCCGCGTTTGAGCAGCACGATAAGCTGCGGGAACGGCAGATTCAACACCAGCCAGAAGGTCGCGGACAATGCGGCCAGGCTGCGCCAGAAGGTCGCGTTGGCGGTCGCAAGCCCGGCGGTGGTGATGCCGAGCGAGAACGAACCCAGCGGCACGCTCACCAGCAGCGCGTGCGGGTCGCGGCTGACGCTAAAAACAATCGTCACCACGCCTACCAGCAGAAAGCCCAGCGGCAGCGCCATCCAGCGAAGCCAGCGCCACAGCGAGATACGCAGCAGCCAGCAGGTAAAACCCGCCGTCAGTGCCATCAGCAGCGCCTGTCCGAGCGGCGGCAGGCTAAAGGCCAGCACCATCATCAGCAGCCAGAGCAGAAACTTTCGCTCTGGCTGCACGTGAAACCAGCGGCTTTGGTAACTCAGCCTATCAAGCCCGGTCATCATGGCGCTGGCGGCCCTTGTAGTAGCCGAGAATGTAGAAAATCACCGCCGCGCCGAGGGAACCCTGCAGGGTAAATAGCAGGCTCTCAATTTCGCCGCTTGCCGGTTCATAGAGCGGCTGGAACCACGGCTTATAGCCTGGATCAACGGCGCTAATCACGCCTTCAGCCTGATCGTCAGAACCACCGTATTCGCCGCCATGGTTGATAAAGAACGGCAGGATAACCAGCGCAATCACCATCGCCAGCAGGATTAATGTCTTTTTCATTTTAGCGCCCCTCAGTGGCGATCAGCTGTCGCTTGGTTAACTGGTCGTAGATCATCACCGTCAGCAAGCCTTCGGCAATGGCGATAGGAACCTGAGTCAGGCAAAAGATCCCCATAAACTTCAGGCTCGATCCAACAAAGCCCGCCTGCGGATCCGGAAAGGCCACGCCCAACTGGAGAGAGGTGACAAAGTAGGTCGCCAGGTCCGCCAGCATGGCGCACAGGAACACCGACACATCGCGGCGGAACCCGGCCTTACAGGCCATCTTCCACACCAGATAGCCGACGATTGGCCCAATTACCGCCATTGACATGCCGTTAGCGCCAAGCGTCGTCAGGCCGCCGTGAGCCAGCAGCAGCGCCTGGAACAACAGTACGATCGCCCCCAGAATAGCCACTACGCCCGGCCCGAACAAAATGACTGCCAGCCCCACGCCGGTCGGGTGCGAGCAGCTCCCGGTGACGGACGGGATCTTCAATGCCGAGAGGACAAAAATAAACGCCCCGCACAGCGCCAGCAGCACCTTCTGGTTGCTGTCTTCCTGCACGATGCGGCGCAGGCGAACCAGCCCGTACCATAGGCACGGCAGGAACAGCAGCCACCAGGCCAGCGCCCACATCGGCGGCAGGAAGCCTTCCATGATGTGCATCGCAAAGGCTTCTTGCGGTACCACCAGCAGCAGTATCGCCGCCGCGAATCCACTGAGCGATAACTGCTTCAGCTGTTGTTCCAGTTTCATTTTCCTTGCTCCCACTGTTTATTCACCAGAATGGTGGAGAAATACGGCAGCGGCAGGTCGTCAGCGACCTCGCCTAAATGCCGCCAGCACTGTTCACCCGGCAGCGTCGCCTCGGCCATCAGCAGTGCGTTATCCAGCAGTCCTGCTTTTGCCAGCAGCGCTTTAATACGCGGAAAACGGCCATAGACTTTCATCAGCACCAGGCTGTCGTGCTGCGCCAGCGCGCGTTCAATCTCGTCTTCCGGCGCGGTGCAGGCGACCACCGCCAGCGACTGCTGTTCCATTGCCAGCGGCGTTTTGCTGCGCGCGGCAATGGCAGCGAACGAGGTCACGCCGGGCACAATCTCCAGCCACTCAGGGCTGCCAATGCGCTGGAGTAAAAAGACCCAGGTGCTGAACAGCATCGCGTCACCGAGGGTGATAAAGCCCACGCGCTTCCCGGCTTCCACTTCGCGTACCAGCGCCGCCGAAACGTCATCCCAGACGGCCTCTTTTTCAGCGCTGTCGGCGCTCATCGGGAAGTGGCAGCAGCGTACTTCGGTCTGTTCGCCGAGGTATTCGCGCACGATGGAGAGCGCCAGGCTGTCGCCGCCTTTGCGGCCAGCCGGGGCGTAAAGAATATCCAGCGAGCCCAGAATGCGCGCCGCGCGAATGGTAATCAGGTCAGACGCACCCGGCCCGGTGCTCAGGGCATACAGTTTGCCGCTCATGCTGCCTCCAGAGACTGCTGTAAATGGTCAACAAACATGGCGCGCACCACCGGGTTTTCGCCCAGCCCGCACAGCCACGGCGTAGCCGGAATGCCCGCCGCGTTAAACAGCGTCTTCCACGAATCTTCTTCGTCGGAGGCCATGTCGTTGATAGCGTGGTCGCCCGCCACCAGCATCAGCGGCATCAGGTGTACGGCGCTGACGCCCTCTCTGCTCATGCTCTCAATCAGCACCTCCACTTCCGGGTAGCTCTCCACCGCGCCAACCCGCGCCGGGAAGCGCTGGGCGGTCATCATATGGTCGAGGCAGGCGTAGGCAGCAAAGGCGTGGTGGCTGGCGCCGTGGCCCATAAACACCACCTTTTCGTTGGCGTTCAGCGCAGGCATTTGTTGGGTGAGCGCCTCCATCAGACGCACATAGTCGTCGTGGCCGCTCAGCAGCGGCGTGCCGAGGGTCAGGCGTTTAAACAGCGGGCGCAGGCTCTGTACTTCGCGGGCAATTTTCTCGTACTCGTCGCCATTGATAATGTGCAGCGACTGAACCGCCACATCGTCATAGCCGAGGTCCGCAAGCTTTTGCAGCGCCTCAAGCGGCGTATCGGTTTCAATGCCGTCGCGGGCTTTCAGCTTGCGGATAATCATGCCCGAGGTAAAGGCGCGGAACAGGTCACGATCGGGGCAACTGGCCGCCAGTTCGCGTTCGCAGGCGACAATATTCTTCTCGCAGGTATCGTGGTAGCTGGTGCCGAAGCTCACCACCAGTAGGGCTTTTTTCATGCTTGATTCCTTTTGTCGTCGGCCAACCAGCGCGCTAAGCGCTCGGCAAAGGCGGACTGACTTTCCAGTAGTTCATCGCCGGACACCAGCGGTGCCGGACGGGTAATCACGATGCAGGGAAGTCCGGCGTCCAGGCAGGGTTGTACCTTCTCCAGATAGCCGCCTTCCGCGCCGGAGGCTTTGGTCACCACCACGTCGGCGCGGCAGTGACGATAAAACGCGGCGTTAAATTCCGCGCTGAACGGCGCGCAGATAGCAAAAATCTCGCCCACGCCAAAGCCGAGGTCGGCGCACTGCTGCACCACGTTCGGCACCGGCAGCACGCGGGCCAGCAGCGTTTTTTCCGGCAGCCCGGCGCGCCACAGTGCCAGGTCTTTGCTGCCAGTGGTCAGCAGCACCCGCTGGCCCAGCGGTTTAATCTGCTCACAGGCTTCATCAATGCTGCCGACGTAGTGCAGCAGCGGGTGCGTCAGTTCATCCCGTTGATCCGGGCGCTGGTAGCGACTCAGCAGGACACCCGCTTGCGCACAGGCGTCCAGCACGTTGCGGCTGACCGCTTCGGCATACGGGTGCGACGCATCAATCACCCAGCGTGTGTTGTGTTCACGAAGCCAGGCGACCATCTCTTCCCGCTCCAGACGACCGCAGCGCACCTGCCCCTGAATATCGCCCGCCAGCGCTTCGCCGGTGGGTGTCGCCACCGACACGGTGTAGCGCACCTGCGCGGCATCCAGCTGCAGGCAAAGCGCGCGCGCATCGCTGGTGCCGCCCACCACCAGCACGTCACCGAAACTCACAGCACGTAGCCTCTAGGCGTGATCATCAGGCCGTCCTGCACATAGGTGGTTTTATTGCCGACGATGACCAGGCTGGTCATGTCCACCGGTTCAAAGTCCATCGCGCCGAGCGTAGTGAGCCATTTTTCCTGCTTTTTGCGCCCGGCCGACTTCACCACGCCCACCGGCGTATCGGCGCTTTTAACCGCGGAAAGCAGTTCAAAGGCGCGCGCCAGATGCCCTTCGCGACCCCGGCTGCGCGGGTTGTAGAAGCAGATAACGAAGTCGGCTTCCCCGGCGGCGATAATACGTTTCTCGATCACCGGCCACGGGGTGAGCAGGTCGCTCAGGCTGATATGGCAGAAGTCGTGCATCAGCGGCGCGCCCAGCAGTGAGGCCGCCGCAATGCTGGCGGTCATGCCCGGGATCAGGCGCACTTCCACGTCCAGCTTCTGTTTGCTGACCAGTTCCAGCACCAGCCCCGCCATGCCGTAAATGCCCGCATCACCGCTGCTAATCAGCGCCACGTTGTGCCCGGCCTGCGCCAGTTCAATCGCCGCCTGACAGCGTTCAATCTCTTTGCACATCCCGGTTTTGATCACCTGCTTATCGCCGGTAAAGGCTTTCACCAGGTGGGTATAGGTTTTGTAGCCGACGACGATTTCTGCCGCCTGCAGCGCCTCGACGGCCTCCATGGTCATCATGGCCTGCGAGCCAGGGCCGATCCCAATTACGCTTAACATCAGTATGTGACTCCCAAAGTAATGGTGATCCCCTGTTCACGCAGGGTTCCACCGAGTAAGTGCCCATCGCTTAACAGCCATGCCGACGGGCCGGAAACGCTGCCAACGCCGACCGTTTGTTTGACAAACAGCGATGAGGGAAAACGGTGCTCATGCTCGCGCAGAGCGGACACGCTAAACACCTCAAACGGTACGTCGAGGTCGCTTGCCAACTGAATCAGCCCCAGTTCATCCTGCTTAAGGACAATGCTGCCGATAGCCTTCAGCGCCAGCGGGTCCAACTGCTGAAGTGCCAGCTGGCGCATCAGCAGCGCGCTAATCAGCTCGCGCGGGGTGCCGCGACGGCAGCCAATGCCCGCAACGATGCGCCGCGGGACCAGCTTCCAATGGGGCACCGGCAGATCGGGTAACGTTTTACGCAAGGTGATACACACCAGCCCATCGAGGTCGGGCAGCGTATGAAGATCGGTAACCGGAATAAAACCGCGTAGGTCGCAGCGGCGAATATCAGCGCTAAAACGGTCGTCCCACCACAGCCCAACCCGCTGCTGGCTGACGAGCATTTGGTTAACCGCCTTTACCGCGGCGCGAAAGTCGTGCATCCGCGCGTTGAGCTGACAGGCCAGCGTATCCAGCGCCGCCACCTCATTCACGTCGGTGGCGGTGGTGATGACCGGCTCCACGTCGAGAATGCCCGCCAACCGTCGTGCCAGGTCGTTCGCGCCGCCCACGTGGCCGGAAAGCAGGCTAATCACGTGCTGGCCGCGTTCATCAATCACCACCACCGCCGGGTCGCGGAGCTTATCAACCAGCAGCGGCGCCAGCACGCGTACCGCGATGCCGGTCGCGCCGATAAACACCAGCGCTGAATAGTGCGTAAATGCCCGCTGCACGGTACGGGAAAAGCTGCCGTCAAAAGGCAGGAATCCCTCCACCACCAGCCCTTCGCGGGTAAAGCAGGTCATCGGCAGCGCCGAGTGTAGCCGCCTGGCCAGCGCGACGCCGCCGGGGGTCAGGCAGAACAGCGCAATGCGCTCAGGCTTTGCGGTATTCATGGCTAAAATCTGCGGCGTAGAGGCGCGAGTAGTGGTATTCCTCGCCGAGAAAATCCCCGACCAGGATCAGCGCCGTTTTACGGATGTCGGCATCGCGCACTTTATCGGCGATATCCAAAAGCGTACCGCGTACGGTCTGGCTCTCGGGCCAGGTAGCCTTGTAAATCACCGCCACCGGCGTGGTCGCCGGGTAGCCGCCGTCAATCAGCCGCTCGGCGACTTTGTTGATGCGCTGTACGGAGAGGTAAATCGCCATTGAGGTGCGATGCTGGGCAAAGGATTCCAGCTGTTCGCGCTCTGGCACCGGCGTACGCCCTTCCAGGCGAGTGATGATCAGGCTTTGCGAGACTTCCGGTACCGTGTACTCGACGCCCAGCTCCGCCGCCGCGCCGAGAAACGCGCTGACGCCCGGCACCACCTGCCAGTCAATGCCGCGACGGGTCAGCTCTTCGCCCTGCTCGCGCACCGAACCGTACAGCGACACGTCGCCGGTTTGCAGGCGCACCACCGTTTTTCCGGTCTTCACGCCCGCTTCCATCAGGTCGAGGATTTGCTCAAGGTGCAGCTCGGCGCTGTCGTGGCACTCGGCTTCCGCCGGGCAGTAGCTCAGCAGTTCGGGGTTAATCAGCGAACCGGCGTAAATCACCACCTGCGCCTGTTGCAGCAGGCGGTAGCCTTTCAGAGTAATCAGTTCGCGGTCGCCCGGCCCGGCGCCGACGAACCAAACGCAGCGTGTATCAAAAGCCTCAGCCATGGTGTCGCTCCTTGTGACAAGCAAGCACAAAAACGGGATTGTGCGGTTTAAAATAGTGACCGGTGCCCAGCGCCGTCAGCGTTGAAACATTCAACTGCTGGCAGTCAACCGCCGGGACTCCGACGCGCTGGAGATGCTCGAGAGCACAGTGCAGGTTCTCCTGCAAAATAAAGGTCATCACCAGACGCCCGCCCGGGCGAAGCTGGCGCAGAGACCAGTCGATAAGCGCGCAGAGATGGCCGCCGCTGCCGCCCATAAAGACCGCGTCGGCGAGCGCATCAACCGTCAGCGGCGCTTCGCCTTCTACGATGTGAATATTCCGGCACTCAAAGCGCTGACAGTTTTCCGCCAGCAGATGCAGCGCCGCCGGATTGCGCTCAATCGCCGTCACCGTCAGCGCCGGATTTTGCAGCGCGGCTTCAATCGACACGCTGCCGGTGCCTGCGCCAATATCAATCAGGTGACTCGCACCGTGCAGCTCAAGTTTTGAGAGCGCCAGCGCGCGCACTGCCTCTTTGGTCATCGGCACCTTTTCGCCGCGTAAAAACAGCTCATCTTTCATCGAGGATCACCACCGTGTTCATCTCATAATCGCGCTCCACGGCGCTAACCGGCAGCCAGTGGATGCGTTCGTTGTCCTGCGCCAGGTTTTCGCCAATCACCATCCAGCGGTGTCCCTTACCGCGCGCCACCAGTTCAGCGGCGATGGCTTTCGGGCCGCAGCGTTTGTCGGTGACCATCGCCACCTTGCGGTGGCTCGCCAGCCTGTCGAAATCCACCTCGCGCCCGTGGCTGCTGGTCAGCCACATGTCGTTCATATCAATGCCCGCCTGCGCGCACAGGTATTGCACGGCGCTGACGCCGGGGATCACCCGCACGTTTTCACGGCCAAAATGGGCAATAAGCCGCGTGCCGATGCCGTAAAACAGCGGGTCGCCGGAGGCCAGCACCACCACGTTTTGCGCCTGTCGCGCCTCAATCCACGCCAGCACCTGGGGAATATTGGCGCCCAGCGGGCAGCGTTCACCATCAAACGCCGGAAACTGCGCCAGATGGCGCACGCCGCCAACCAGCGCATCAGCTTGTTTCACCGACTCCACGGCCTGCGGCGTCATCAGCTGTACGCCCGCCGGGCCCATTCCGACGACGGTTAACATTGCATGTCCTTGACGATCTCGTTGACCGGGCGATTGCTGCCGAGGATCTGGTTATCAAAGGCAAACATGATGGCATCGCAGATGGGCGGATTTTGCGTGAAGCGCAGCCGCTCCAGCACACGCTGGCAGATGCGCTTGGCCAGATGGTTGTAGATTTTCTGGAAGCCGTGAGCGTCAATGTGTTCCATTGCCGCTTCGGTGGTGTCGCACTCGCTCACCAGAGTGAGCAGTTCAAGGGGCGCGCCGAGCAGCGCCAGATGGGCCACCAACGTCTCCATGCGCCCGTCGGCGATATGGCTGTGGGTGTGGAAAATCCCGGCGGCGATTTTGACCAGCTTGCCGGGGTGGCCAATCAGCACAATCTGGCGGAAGCCAAGGCGCACCGACTCTTCAATCATGTAGCCGACAAAGTTGCTCATGGTGACCACCACCTGCGAGTCAATGCCCATCTGCTCGCGTACGAAGCGTTCGCCGTGGTTGCCCGGTACCAGCACCACGCGCGCCAACCCGGCGGCACGTTTCATCTCCAGTTCCAACGCCAGCGAGCGTTTCCAGCTCTCTTCCGACATCGGCGTCACGATACCGGTGGTGCCAATAATCGAAATGCCGCCCAGAATGCCCAGCCGCGCGTTATAGGTTTTCTTCGCCCGCTCTTCGCCCTCTGGGGCAAAAATCTCCACCTCTGCGCCGCGCGCCGGGCCGATGGCTTCACGAACGGCGGTTTCAATGGTGTGTCGCGGGGTACGATTAATCGCCGCGCTGCCGATGGGCAACCCGATGCCTTTGCGGGTAACGGTGCCAACACCTTCGCCGCCGCGCAGGATAATCTCGCCGCTGTCGTTGACGGTGACGCGAGCAAAAATCAGCATCCCGTGGGTAGCGTCGATATCATCGCCGCCATCTTTGCGGATGGCGGCAATACCCTGCTGGCCTTCGACGTGCGGGGATTCGACATTCAGGTTTAGCGTCACGCCCGACGGCGTGACAATCGAGATCTGGTGAATCAGGTGCTGGCGCATCACCATCAGCGCGGCGACTTTCGCCGCCGCCGTGGCGCTGGAGCCGGTGGTGTAGCCTTTGCGCAGCGCTTTGCCGTTATGCCACACCGGGGCATCAAAGGCGGGCTCGCTCATCGCGCCCCCTGCAGATGGTAGAGAATGGCGTTGACGATCGCCGCCGCAACGTTGCTGCCACCTTTACGCCCCAGCGCGGCAATGCCCGGCAGGCTGCTTTTGCTCAGCGCCTCTTTGGATTCCGCCGCACCGACAAACCCGACCGGCACGCCAATCACCCCGCCGACCTCCAGCGCGTTATGCTCCATCAGGCGAAACAGCGCGGTTGGCGCATTACCGAAGACAAACACTTTGTCGCCCTCCTCTTTGGCGGCAATGTCCACCGCCGCCATCGAGCGGGTAATGCCCTGCGCTTTGGCCTCGCGCACCACGCGCGGGTCGCTGATGTAGCAGCGGCACTCGCCGCCGAAGGTGGCCAGCAGGTTTTTGTTGATGCCGGAAAGTACCATGGTGGTGTCGGTGTAGAGCGTGCACGGGCGGCTCAGCGCCTCGCACAGGCGGGTTAATGCATCCGGCGAGAACCACAAAATATCCAGCCACTCGAAGTCGGCGGTGGTGTGGATCACCCGTTTGATAATCGCTTCGTGCAAGGGGCTGGCGAAGCGATACTCCGGGCGCGTTTGCGCGATAATCTCGCTGATAATCTCGAAGCTTTTGCGCTCAATCGCTTGCGGTTGCTGGATATAGTTCATGCAGTGCTCCTCAGGCCACGCCGATAAGCCAGAACCTGACCGCCATAAACAGCAGCAGGGCCAGCGTTGACGCTACCCACATCAGTCGAATCGTTCGGGAAATATCATCAATGGCAATCGGGCGATGCGCGTCGCCAATCCACGGCTTGTTCACCCGCTCGCCAAAATAGTCGTTAGGGCCGCCAAGACGGATGCCCAGCGCCCCGGCGACGGTCGCTTCAGACCAGGCGCAGTTGGGGCTGCTGTGGTTTTTACGGTCGCGCCAGCCGATACGCAGCGCGCGCGCGCCATTATCGCGGCAGATAAAGGCGGCAAGGCCAATCAGCAGCCAGCTCAGACGCGCGGGAATGAAGTTCGCCACGTCGTCGAGACGCGCGCTGACCATGCCAATTGCCCGGTATTTTTCGTGCTTGTAACCCACCATCGAGTCGAGGGTGTTCACCGCTTTGTAGGCCATCGCCAGCGGCGCGCCGCCGAGCAACAGGAAGAAGAGCGGCGCGATAATGCCGTCGACGGTGTTTTCCGCCACCGTCTCCACCACCGCGCGGTTGATCTGTTCCGGCTGTAGCTGTGAGGTATCGCGCCCGACAATCCACGACAGCTTGATACGGCTTTCGGCAAGATCGCCTGCCCGCAGCGGACGTTCGACCGCCTGCGCCGACTGCGCCAGGCAGCGCCCGGCCAGCACCGTGAAAATCATCCACACCTCAACGCCAAAACCCAGCCACGGATGCACGCTCGCGGCGAGGTGCAGCACGCCCCAGGCAACGGCGTAACTCAGCCCCACCACCACCAGCCACATCACCCCGCCGCCAATACGCAGCGCAAGGTCGGTATGACACATCCTGCGCACCGCGCGCTGCACGGCGTTAATCAGGTTGCCTATCCAGCGCACTGGATGCGGCCAGCTGTGCGGGTCGCCGATGATGAAATCAAGCCCCCAGGCCAGGCACCAGGCCAGCAGCGTCATTGGGCACTCCTTGCGGCGGCAAACCAGTGGTTGAGCATCGACGGGTTCTGAGCAAAATGGAGATGCAGGTAGCTGGCAAAAGTATTGCCACGTTGCCAGCCACCGGCCCACTGCTGGAGCACCGCGCCGTCGCGGGTTTTACGGCACGCCATCACCGCAGGCGTCTGGGCGGTAAAATCGGAATAGTGGAATTCGTGGCCGCGCAGCACGTCGCCGGGAGCAGCGAGCAGCGTTGGCTGCTGCGCCTGCGCTTCGCAGTAGCCAAAGCGGGTCAGCCGGGAGCCCATTTTGCTGTGGCCGGGCAGAATATCGGCCATTGCGTAGGTATCACCGTTCTTATCTTCCAGCGTGGTGCCAAGGTACATCAGGCCGCCGCATTCGGCGTAAATCGCCACGCCGCGCTCGTGCGCCGCGCGCAGCTGCGTCAGCATTGGCTGGTTATCTGCAAGGGCACGGGCGTGCAGTTCCGGGTAACCGCCGCCGAGCCAGATCATCTGGCAATCGGGCAGCACCGCGTCATGCAGCGGGCTAAAGCGCACAATCTTCACGCCAGCACGCAGCAGCAGTGCCAGATTGTCCGGGTAGTAGAAGTTGAAGGCTTCATCATCGGCAAGGGCGAGCGTCAGCCCCGCGCCGGAGTCCGGCATGGGCGGCCATTGGCCGGAAGGTAAAGTGCGCAATGCGCTCAGTTCAAGCAGACGATCGGCATCCAGCGTTCGCTCCAGCACGGTAGCAAAGTCTTGCCATGGCCCATTGTCGAGCGCCGATTCTCGGGCAGTGACCAGCCCAAGATGGCGCTCCGGCAACGATACGCCGTCCACGTGCGGCACATAGCCCAGCACAGGAAGGCCGCAGTAGCGTTCAATGGCGTGCTTAAGCAGCTGGAAGTGGCCCTCGCTGTTGACGCGATTCACGATGACGCCAGCGATATTCAAGCGGGGATCGAAGTGCTGAAACCCCATCACCGTCGCGGCAATAGAAGTTGAAACCGCCTTACCGTCCACCAGCAGAATCACCGGACAGCCCAGCTGTTTCGCCATCGCCGCGCTGCTGCAATAATCAGGGTCGGTGCCGTAGCCATCGTAAAGGCCCATGACGCCTTCAATGACGGCAACATCGGCCTGCTGCATATGTTCGCAGAACAGCGCATTAAGCGTGGGGGCAGGCAGCATATAGCTGTCGAGATTATGGGAGGTAACGCCGCTAAGGGCGCTGTGCCAGCCGGTATCAAGGTAGTCCGGCCCGACTTTGTAAGGCTGAACGCGCAGGCCGCGTCGCTGTAACAGCGTAAGCAGACCCAGCGTTACCGTGGTTTTACCACAGCCGCTGCCGGTCCCGGCGAGAACAAATGCGTGCTGTCTGGCTGCCATACCCTGACCCTATGCAGGGTGGTCATCGGGTATAGCCGTGCGTGCGCCCGGTCCGGAGACCGTTCGACTCAAAGCAACCCACTTCCCACCGAAGTTGTTGTTAATGGCCAACAGGCAGGTCTTCTGGCTTAGCGTCATCCTCGCCCGTCCTTCCCGATCTGTCGATCAGTGGTGTGTACGGGGTTGTCAGCATCACAGCAGCGGGGGCTGCGGAGGGTTTACACCTCCTTCCCTGGCACATAATCTATGCCAAACCTGTTGGTTGCAGATTTATACCGGCACGTCGGCCCGCATAAAATAAAAACAGGTTACTCTAGCGCCGCAAAAGAAGGATTTCGTTGCGCTATGACAATACCGGCAGATTTATTTACGGTAGTTATATTTCGTTCGGCAAAGCAAGGAAAATCATGAGCGTGGCGCGCTGTCCCGCCTCCTGTGGGGAACTTATTCAGGGCTGGATTCTCGGCAGTGAGAAGCTGGTTTCTTGCCCGATTGACTGGTACAGCACGGTGGAAGTGCGCGACGGAACGCCGCTTGCCGACGAGCGCCCCCTGGCGCGGGCGATGCTCAACCGGCTGCTAGCCCAGTTGGGCTATCCACAGGCGCTAAGCCGTTCGCTGCGCATAGAGATTCACTCAACGATTCCGTTGGCTAAGGGAATGGCCAGCAGCACCGCCGATATCGCCGCCACCGCCGTTGCCGCCGCGCATCATCTGGGCCAGACGCTCAGCGAATCGGCGCTCGCCGCGCTATGCGTTTCGCTGGAGCCGACGGACAGCACGCTATTTTGTGCCCCCACCCTGTTCGATCATCATCACGCGCGCACGCAAATTGCCTGCCAGCCCGCGCCGCATTTCGACCTTCTGGTACTGGAAAGCCCGCTACGGCTTCGCACCGTCGACTATCACCGATTACCCCGCCAGGCGGTGCTGGAGGCAAACGCCGGGGTGCTCGATCTGGCATGGGAAAAAGTGCAAAGCTCCTGCAGACGTCAGGATGCTGGCCTGCTGGGCGAAGCGGCGACGCTCAGCGCCACCGCCAGCCAGACTCTGCTGCCCAAGCCGGGGTTTGCGGCGCTGCTGGCACTGGTTGAATCATGCAGCCTGTATGGCCTGAACGTAGCGCACAGCGGCAGCGTTGTCGGGTTGATGCTCGACCGCCGCCGTCACGATGTAGAGTATCTGCGCTGGGCGCTGGGGCAACGTTCGTTAGCGGCGCACTGGCCGCAGCTGCATCTGCGAACGTCGGTATCGGGTGGCGTTCAGCTCAGTACCTGACTCAGCGCCGCCAGCAGCCGCTGGTTTTCTTCGGCGCTGCGGATAGCCACCCTGAAGTAGCGCCCGTCGAGCCCCGGGTAGTTAGCGCAGCTGCGAATTAAAATCTGCTGTTCCAGCAGCGCGTATTGCAGCTCAAGGTCGGGGCGCTCGCAGCGCAGAAACAGGTAATTGGCTCGCCCGGGGTAAACCGTGATCCCGTCAATCTTACTGAGCGCACGGTAAAAGCGCGCCCCTTCATCGGCCAACCAGCGGCGAGTGGCCTGCTGGTAGGCGCTATCGTTGAGAATCACCTCGCCGGCCAGCGCGGCGAACGCATTGATTGACCACGGCATCTGCCGCTGGCGCAGCCTTGCGACCGCCCGTTCATCGCCGTTGAGCAGGTAGCCAAGGCGCAGGCCGGGAATAGAATAGAATTTGGTCAGTGAACGCAGCACCCAGACGTGGGGATACTCCGCCAGTAGAGGAATAAATCCCGGCGCATCGGGGATAAAATCAAGGAAGGCTTCGTCGAGAATCAGCGCGATGTCCAGCGCTCGGCAGCGTTCAGCAATGGCCGTCAATAGCGTGTGCTCCGGCATCAGCCCGGTTGGATTGTTAGGCGTGCAGAGAAACAGGCAGTCGAGTTCAGCCGTCAGCGCCGGGAGAATCGCCTCGCTCAGCTGCCAGCCGTCCTCTTCGCGCAGGTAAAACGTGTCGATAACGCAACCCTGCGTTTCCAGCGCGCGACGATATTCGGCGAACCCAGGCGCAACCACCATCGCCCGGCGCGGCTGCAGACCGTTGACGAGGGTAAAAATAGATTCCGTCTCGCCGTTACCTGCGAGAATCCACGTTGCCGGAACCCCGTGATGTGCCGCTAGCGCCTGATGCAGCTGCTGATACTCAACGTCGGGATAGCGTTCCGCACAGCTTAGCTGAGCCACAATGGCCTGTTTTAAGCTCTCGGGCATACCCAGCGGATTAATGTTGGCACTGAAATCCAGCAGCTGGTCAGCGGCGACACCTATCAGCGCAGCCGCTTCACGCGTATTCCCGCCGTGGGCGCATTTCAGACGCGACATGGCAAGTTACCCGCGCCGCGCAAGGGTCGCGCCGTCGGCGAAGTAGGCTTTGATCCCGGCGAGGATGGATTCGGCCACTTCCTGCTGGAATTTGGCGGTCTTCAGCTTGCGCTCCTCTTCAACGTTACTGATAAATGCAGTTTCGACGAGGATCGATGGAATATCCGGTGCTTTCAGCACCGCAAAGCCTGCCTGCTCAACCTGGTTTTTATGCAGATTGTTAATCTGCCCCATCTTCTTGAGCACCGCTTTACCGAATTTCAGGCTGTCGGCAATGGTCAGCGACTGCACCATATCAAACATGGTGTGGTCAACGTAACGGTCGCCGCTCTTGCTCACCCCGCCGATCAAATCCGAGGCGTTCTGGGTCTGCGCGAGATATTTCGCCGCCGTACTGGTGGCCCCCTTAGTGGAGAGCGCAAACACCGACGAGCCGCTCGGCTGACGGCTGGTGAAGGCATCCGCATGAATCGACACGAACAGGTCGGCGCGCTGCTTTTGCGCCTTCGCCACCCGCACCCTCAGCGGAATAAAGATATCTTCATTGCGCGTCATGTAGGCTTTCATATTGCCTTCTTTCTCAATCAGCGCGCGCAGGCGACGGGCAATTTGCAGCACCACGTCCTTTTCCCGCGTTTTATACAGCCCCACCGCACCCGAGTCTTCGCCGCCGTGACCCGGGTCAAGCATGATTACGATTGGCCGGTCACGTCCGGCTTTCCCCGGCTGAGGCCCGCTCTGCGCAGGCGGTACCTGCTTTTCGAGGCCGTCTTTATTGTACTCTTCCAGCAGCGCCAGCAGCGGATCCTGCACATCGTTGCTGTTGGCCGGGTATAGATCCATCACCAGACGCTCTTTGAAGCTGGCGACCGGCGCCAGGGCAAACAGCTGCGGTTTGACGTCCTGCTTAAGCTCAAACACCATGCGCACCGTCTGCGGGTCAAACTGCCCCACGCGCGCGGATTTAATAAACGGATCGTCGCCGCGGATCTGCGCGGCCATCCCTTTCAGCACCGAGTTAAGATTCACCCCTTCGAGATCGACCACCAGGCGATCCGGGTTGCTTAACGCAAACTGCCGGTACTTGAGCACGCGGTTGGATTCCACCGTAACGCGCGTGTAGCTGGACGCAGGCCAGATGCGGACCGCCACCACCTGACTGACGGCAGCAAAACCAACCTGACTGACACTTAGCAACCACATGGCGCCCGCCCCTTTTAACAGGCGGCGACGACTCAAAGACTGACTTCCGGACATGCTCCATCCCAGGCAAAAAAAGACGATTGTAATTTACGCATAATACGATTGACCGAAAACTCTAACCAATGAGGGATAAACTGTCATCTATAAAAGGGTAAACATTCGTTGGTTAAGCGAAATTCGACGCGAATTTTTGCCATCCTGAGGTAAATTCTGGCTTGCGTTTAGCGGCAAAACAGAATAAAAATACACTTATTACGAATAATCATGCATTGAGGGTTGCGCCGTGGTGAAGGAACGTAGAACCGAACTGGTCGAGGGGTTTCGTCATTCAGTCCCCTATATTAACGCTCACCGAGGGAAGACGTTTGTCATCATGCTCGGCGGCGAAGCCATTGAGCATGAGAATTTTTCCAGCATTGTCAATGACATAGGCCTACTTCACAGTCTGGGTATTCGCCTGGTGTTGGTGTACGGCGCGCGCCCGCAGATTGATGCAAACCTGGAAGAGCATCACCATCAGCCCACGTATCATAAACATATTCGCGTGACGGATAGCAAAACCCTTGAACTGGTTAAGCAGGCGGCCGGTCAGCTGCAGCTGGATATCACCGCGCGTCTGTCGATGAGCCTGAATAACACCCCGCTGCAGGGGGCACACATCAACGTGGTGAGCGGTAACTTTATTATCGCGCAGCCGCTTGGCGTGGACGACGGTATTGATTACTGCCACAGCGGGCGTATTCGTCGTATTGATGAAGAGGCCATTCACCGCCAGCTCGATAGCGGCGCGATTGTGCTGATGGGGCCGGTGGCCGTCTCCGTGACCGGCGAAAGCTTTAACCTGACTTCGGAAGAAATTGCCACCCAGTTGGCGATTAAGCTGAAGGCTGAAAAAATGATCGGCTTCTGCTCGTCGCAGGGCGTGTATAACGAAGCGGGCGAAATTGTTCCCGAGCTGTTCCCGAACGAAGCGCAGGCGCGCATCGAAGAGCTGGAGCAGGAAGGCGATTACCTTTCCGGTACCGCGCGCTTCCTGCGCGGCGCGGTGAAAGCCTGCCGCAGCGGCGTGCGCCGTAGCCACCTGATAAGCTATCAGGAAGACGGCGCTCTGCTGCAAGAGCTGTTCTCCCGCGACGGTATTGGTACGCAAATCGTGATGGAGAGCGCCGAGCAAATTCGCCGCGCCACCATTAACGACATCGGCGGTATTCTCGATCTTATCGCCCCGCTGGAGCAGCAGGGTATTCTGGTGCGCCGCTCCCGCGAACAGCTGGAAATGGAGATCGATAAATTCACGATCATTCAGCGTGATAACACCACCATTGCCTGCGCCGCGCTGTATCCGTTCCCGGAAGAAAAAATTGGCGAAATGGCCTGCGTGGCGGTACATCCGGACTACCGCAGTTCATCGCGTGGCGAGGTACTGCTGGAGCGGATAGCCGCTCAGGCGAAGCAAATGGGGCTGAATCACCTGTTTGTACTGACCACGCGCAGCATTCACTGGTTCCAGGAGCGCGGGTTTAAGCCGGTAGACGTGGAATTGCTGCCGGAAAGTAAGAAACAGCTTTATAACTATCAGCGACGGTCGAAGGTGCTGATGACGGACTTAGCATAGCGGCGCCGAACTGTCCCCTCGCCCCTATGGGGAGAGGGTTAGGGTGAGGGGAAATTCTGGCTCGGCGTTAAACCCTCACCCCAGCCCTCTCCCTTAAAAAGAGAGAGGGGGCACACCGCGCCCCTCTTCACCACTCTATTCCATCTCTGCAAAAATCGCCGACAGGCCGCTACGCCGTTCCGTACGCGTGGCAATCGCCTGCGCCAGCAGGTTTTCATCGGCATACATCGACAGCCGCGATTTTGCGCGGGTAATGGCGGTATACACCAGTTCGCGGCTCACCACCGGAACCAGCTGTGTCGGCAGAACCAGCGCCGCGTGCGTGAATTCAGACCCCTGAGATTTATGCACCGTCATCGCCCACGCGGTGTCGTGCTCCGGCAGGCGGCTTGGCTGTACCGACTTAATCGTGCCATCCGGCATCGGGAACCAGACGCGCATCCCCTGCCCGCGGTCCAGTGCGATACCAATATCACCGTTGAACAACCCCAGGGCGCTGTCGTTACGGCTGATCATGACCGGGCGGCCTTCATACCAGCGCGAATGGCGCTGCGGCACGATCTGACGATGACGGGCCAGCAGTTGCTCAAACTGGGCGTTTAGCCCGCCCACGCCCCACGGCCCTTCGCGTAGCGCGCACAGCAGCTGGTACTCACCAAAGGCCGCCAGCACTTCTGCCGGGTCAGCCTGCTCGCGCAGTCGCTGTAAATAGTGACCGTAGCCGGCGCGTGCATCATCGAGCATCGCGGCATAATCATCCGTCGAGCGCAGCGGTTTCAGTTCGATATCGTGAAAACCACGGGCGAAGACTTCACCGACGGCGTTCTTGTCGCCTCGGTTCACCGCGCCGGCCAGTTGCCCGATACCTGAATCACTGCCAAAACGGTAGCTGGTTCGCAGCAGGCACAGGCTGTCACGCAGTGCGCCGGCGACCGGACCGTCGCCCGCCGGGACCGTCGCCCCCACCAGACGGCTCAGCTGTGCCGCTCGTTCGGCGGTATACCCCGCGCTGACCCAGCTACAGATATCGCCCAGCACGGCCCCCGCCTCAACCGATGCCAGCTGGTCGCGGTCGCCGAGGAAAATCACCCGCCCATGCGACGGCAGCGCGTCAATCAGCCGCGCCATCATCGGCAGGTCAATCATCGACGCTTCGTCGACAACCAGCACGTCAAGGTGCAGCGGGTTACCCGCGTGATAGCGCATCTTCTGGCTGCCGGGCTGCGCGCCCAGCAGACGGTGCAGCGTACTGGCTTCCGTCGGTAGCATCGCCTTTTGCGCCTCATTCAGGGCGAGCTTGCGCAGCGCCGCGCCAAGGGACTCGGTTAATCTTGCCGCCGCTTTACCGGTTGGCGCCGCTAAGCGGATACGGCATTTTTCGCCCCCAGCCATCTGCACCAGCGCCGCCAGCAATTTGGCTACCGTCGTGGTTTTACCGGTGCCCGGCCCGCCGGAAATCACCGAAATACGCCGCGTCAGCGCCACGGCGGCAGCGACTTTTTGCCAGTCGACGCTTTCGCTCGCGGGAAATAGCGCGTTCAGCGTTGCGTTAAGCTGCGCGTCGTCCACTGCGAACGGCAGTTGGGTATCGTTGAAGAAGCGCGCGACCGTCAGCTCATTACGCCACATGCGGTTAAGGTACAGGCGATCGCGGCTGAGGATCAGCGGCGACGGGCGTTCGCCAGCGCTCACCGCCGCCGAGGCCAGCAGCAGCGTGGCCCAATCGTCCGGCGCATCGGCTTCGGCAAACAGCCGTTGCCAGAGTTCGCGCACGCGGCCTTTCGGCTGCGCGACAGGCGTCAGGTGCGACAGCGGCAGGCAAACATGCCCTTCGCCGGTATCACGGCTGAGCATCGCCGCCGCCAGCATCACCGCCGGGTGTTCATCTTGTGCGACCATCAGCGCAAACTGTACGTCCAGCGGGCGAAGCAGCCGTAGTTCCACGGCTTCCAGCAAACGTTGTTCCAGCGTCATGCGTCCATCTCCTCGCCTTCTCCGGCGAACAGCGCATCCATTGCTGCGATCAGCGCCGGGTCAGGTCGGGTGGTAAAAATCCCCTGCTGCCCCGCGTCGCCGTTAACGCCGCGCAGGAACAGGTAAATAACGCCGCCAAAGTGGCGTTCATAGTCATAGTCGGCAAGGCGGTGGCGCAGATAGCGGTGCAGCGCCAGGCTATAGAGCTGATACTGCAAATCGTAGCGATGCGATTGCATGGCCTCCGCCATCGCCTGCTGGGTGTAGGCTTCGCCGCTTTCCCCGAGCCAGTTGGATTTGTAGTCCAGCAGGTAATAGCGCCCGTCGTGGCGGAAAACCAGGTCGATAAAGCCTTTCAGCATGCCGCGTACCTGGCGGAAGTCCAGCGTTGGGCAGCCTGCCGAGAGAGGATCATAGCGGCGGGTTAAGGCATCCAGCGCCAGCGGATCAAGCGGGCGGCTTATCGGCAGATAGAACTCCATTTCAACCTGTTTTTGCTTTGCACTCAATTGATTGAGCGCAATGCCCGTATCCGCCAGCGGAGCGGCCAGCACCTGAGAAATCCACGCCGTCAGTACCGGCTCCCACTCTTCGCCAAAACCGTTGCTTTGCAGTTTTTCCGCCATCCATTCCGCTGAAATGGGCTGAGTGAAGTCGAGGTCTTCAAACAGACTGTGCAGGAAGGTGCCCGGCGATGCACCCCGCGGGAAATTATGCGGCGTCAGCAGCTGCTCCGGCGGCGTTTCTGCCGTGCCCGCAGCATCAATATCCAGCCTCGGCAGCAGATCCTGCGCCACGCTGTGACCACGCTGCTGAAGGCCGGAATAGCTGGTCACCCGCCAGTCGTCCACGACGCGACGCAGCACCTGCCGCGCCGCCAGTTCAGGTGCAGGTGCTTGTGTCGCCTGCCAGCGCTCGCCGTTCGGCGGCGTCGCGAGCGTCAGCGCAATATGTTCATCGCACAGCGCGCGCAGACACGCCTCCAGGCCAGCGGCATCCCGCACTTCGCCTTTCTGCATCAGCCTTCCCGGCGCGCTGTGGTGTAATTCGGAATCCGTGGGTTTATCGCTGCGTCGCGCGGTCAGCGGCGCGAGCCCCAGGCTGCAGTGCCAGACCGCTCGGGTTAAGGCGACGTACAGCAAACGCAGATCTTCAGCCAGACGCTCGGCCTCCGCCAGTTCAAGGCTTTCATCGCTTTCGTTGAGATCCAGCACCGCCGCGAACGATTCCCGGTCGTGATAAAACGCCTGCTTCTCTTTACGGAAGCGAGCGATAAACGGCAGCCACACCAGGGGATATTCCAGCCCTTTCGATTTGTGGATAGTGACTATCTGCACCAGGTGCTTGTCGCTCTCCAGACGCATCTGCTGACTGGACGCATTGGTATCCGGTTCCGCAATCTGCTGGTTCAGCCAGCGCACCAGCGCGTGCTCGCTCTCCAGTGCGCTCGCCGCCTCCTGCAGTAATTCACTCAGGTGCAGAATATCCGTTAAGCGCCGCTCACCGCCGTGGGTCGCCAGCAGATTTTCTGCCAGCGAACGCGCGCTCATCAACGCGCGAATCATCGGCATCACGCCGCGCCGCTGCCAGATAAGCCGGTAATCGCTGAACTCTTCAACCAGCGCATCCCAGGCCTGTTCATCCTGATTTAACCGTTCGATATCCCGCGCGTTGAGGCCAAACATTGCCGTCGCCAGCGCGCTGCGCAGCGTATTTTCACGCTCCGGCGTCAGCACCGCCTGCAGCACCCACAGCAGCTCCTGGGCTTCCGGGGTTTCAAACACGCTGTCGCGGTTGGAGAGATAGACCGACGGGATCGCCAGCGCGTTGAGCGCATCGCGAACCAGCGATGCCTCCTGGCGGTTACGCACCAGCACCGTAATATCCGAAGCCTGCACCGGGCGGGCGCTGTCACCGCGCCACAGCAGGGCCGTGCCGCGCTGGCCACCGTCCAGCCAGTCGCGAATCTGCGCCGCGCACTGCTGAGCCATAAAGTTCTGGTAGTCCCCCGCGCTAACGCCTTCGCCGGGCATCAGCCATAGGTTCATGGCCGGCTGATTTTCGCCGTCAAACTCAAAGCGCAGCGAGGCATTTTTCGCCGCCGACTTCACCGGCTGAAACGGAATATCACGGAACATGAAGGGGTTATCAACCAGCCCGAACAGGCGGTTGACGCTCGCCACCATGCCCGGCGCGGAACGCCAGTTGGTGTCGAGCGTGTAATGGGCGGCCACGTCGCTGCGTGCCCGCATGTAGGTAAAGATGTCCGCGCCGCGGAAGGCGTAAATCGCCTGCTTCGGGTCACCGATCAGCAGCAGCGCGGTGTCCGGCTGCTGACGCCAGATACGGCGAAAAATACGGTACTGCTGCGGGTCGGTATCCTGGAATTCATCGATCATTGCTACCGGGAAACGCTGACGGATAGCGGCAGCCAGCGCCTCGCCGCTTTCACTCTCCAGCGCTTCATCCAGGCGGCTTAGCATGTCGTCAAAGCCCAGTTCACCGCGGCGGCGTTTCTCACGAGCGACCGCTTCACGAATCTCTTTCATCGCCTGGGCGATGACCAAATCGTTCAGCGTCAGCGGCGACTCAAGCAGGCGCTCAATAGCACTGAACAGGGGGTGGACGGGAACCTTGCCGCCGGCTTTGGTGCGCTCGGCGAGGAACGACTGGCTGAATTTTTCCAGCGCGTCGGGCAATTGGTAGGTTTTGCTCTCTTCCTGCGCCCAGTTGCTGATCTTATCGATCCACTTTCCCTGGTTGCCACGGTTGAACTTGCGGCGATCGAGATCCGATCCTTCCAGCAGCGGCTCCAGCTCACCTACCGCCGCCAGCCACTGCTGTTTGATAGCGTTGATGTGCTCGAGGATCTGCTGATGCCGTGATGCCAGCGTTTCTGTCGTACTCAGCGGCATCTTCAGCTGCGGCGCTTCCCCTTGCAGGTAGCGGTCAATCGATTTCAGCAGATCCTGCGGCCCTTTCCACGACTCGACAATCACCTGTGCAATATCGCGGTTCAGCGGGTAGCAATGACGTCGCCAGAAGTCGGCGCAGGCCTGATAGCGTAGCTGGGATTCATCCTCAATCAGCTGCTGCTCGAACAGCATGCCCGATTCAAACGCGTTGAGACTGAGCATTCGCTGGCAGAAACCGTGGATGGTAAACACCGCTGCGTCGTCCATCTGCCGCTCGGCCAGCAGCAGCACGTTGGCCGCCTGCTGGCGGTCATCGATTTCCGCCAGCAGGCTGGCGTAGAGCGGGTTATCGGTGGCGTTGCGCAGGCAGGCGACGCGCAGCTCGTGAATATTGCTGCGAATGCGCCCACGCAGTTCTTCGGTTGCCGCTTCGGTAAAGGTGACGACCAGCAGCTCTTCGACGTTAACCTGCCGAGGAAAGGCGGCTTCTCCGCCCAGCCCCAGCAGCAGCCGCAGATAGAGTGCGGCGATGGTGAAGGTTTTTCCAGTGCCCGCTGAGGCTTCAATCAGGCGCTCACCGTAGAGGGGCAAACGCAGGGGATCAAGGGACTCGGCGGTTTCGGTCATTCGTTCTCTCGTATCGGTAAAGTTTGCTGCAACGCGCTGATGCTTTCCCATGCCTTCCAGCCCTTAGGACGCGCATAGTCCGCTTTGCCGTTCTGGCTACCGGAAACCTGCGAAAGTACCGTCATGCCCTGCGGCGCAACGACCGTCTGGTGGAAGAAATCGGCCAGCTTTTGCGGCGTTAACCGTTTAATCTGGGCCACTACTTTAGCACGTGAATCAAAGGCCATATTACCGCGATCGAAATCTTTGCTCAGTTGCGAGGCTTCATCGCCCAGCGTTTGCGGTGCCTGAAGCATGTCGGCAATCACTGCCTGCTGAATTTGCGCGAACTCTTCCGGCTTCATCACCCTCAGCTTTTGCTCAGCGGTCGGGAAGAAAGCCTTAAAGCGCTGCCATAAAAACGCAGGCTGCTTCTCGTTGCTTTGCAGCAGGAAGCCCATGCCCCACTGGCGACCTATGTTCATTGAGAAAGCAAAGACGGCGTAGCCAAGCTGCTCTTCAGTGCGCAGCTGGTTATAGAACCAGGGCTGAACAATCTGCGCCAGCATCGCGCTGGCAGCCGAGCTGGAGAACTCGTCGACGTTAGGCGGTACAAACACCGCCGCCAGCGCGGAGTCGGTGCTATTACCCGCTTTCTCGATGATAACGTTCTGCTTTTTATCAACCAGTACGTCTTTGTTGCGGCACCACTCGCTGCCGTTAGCACCAAGCTGAGACTGGACCGCACGCGCCAGCGTCGTCGACTGCTCGGCGCTGAGGTTGCCAATCACCATAAACTCCGGCCGGCCGCCGGTTTTCAGGCGATCGCGGTAGGCCACAATATCCTGCAGCGTAATCGACGGCAGCAGCGCTTTACGCTCTTCACGCTGGAAGTACGGCACCTGTGAAATCATCTGTACCGGCATAATCGCCTGTTCATAGGCTTTGCCTTTGTCAGCAGAGTCGAGCATCTGCTTATACCAGGACTTCGCCTGCTCAAGCTGCTCTTCTGTTGCTGCATAGCTGAAGTAGCCCTGCAACAGCGCTTCGAAAAGCTGCGGCAAGCGCTGGGTGTAACCATTGGCATTCAGCATCAGGCCATTATTCGCACCGGTAGAGAAGCTGATGCCGCCCACCGCCGCCTGGTTGCTTAACTGGTCAAGCGCAATGCCCGCCAGATAGTCGTTCAGGGCAAACATCACCTGATTTTTCGCGCTGTCCATCGCCTGCGGGTTACGCAGGATCATGGTGATATCAGCCTTCGGCTCGCTGGCAAAATAGCGGCTCGGCATATAGACCAGGCGCAGGTTGGGCTCATCGACAATAAGCGTTGGGTGCGTAGCGGTCTTTTCGTTTTTAATCAGCGCGAAATCATCCGGAATATACGGGTTCAGCTGCGGTAAATTGAGGGTAATGCCCTCGCCCGCCTTCTGCCATCTGGCAAACGTCTCCGGCGTAATTTTATCCACCTGATAAGGCGCATCAACAAAGTAGGCCACCTTGTTATGCGGCTCTTTCTGGCTGATGTACCAGACTCGCGCATTCTGCGGCGTCATCATCGCCAGACGATCTTTGATTGCCTGTGCGTCATAGCGATCGGCAATATTGACCGCATCCAGCGTGTGCTGCACCGGCACGCGGATCATGGTATCCGCCAGCCATTCGACATAGTCCATGTCGCGGTTGATTGACGGGTAGCGGAAGTCGAGGTCCAGCACGTGCGCCAACTCGTCGAAATAGCGTTTATCCACGCCCTTCTGGCGCAGCATCTCAAGGTAGCTAAAGATAGCCGCTACGACTTCATCGCGGTGGGCAAGGCCTTTGTCGGTTAAGGTGGCGGAAATTGCCAGTACGCCGCTGTTGCCGTTCACTACCGGGTCAGAGTCGGCACGGATCCCTTCCACCAGCCCCTGTTTTTGCAGCCAGTCGGATAGCGTGCCCGGCGTGCGGTTGCCGATAAGATAGGTGATCAGTTCGTCGGTTTTGCTGCGGAACTGCGCAGAGTTGTTATCAATACGAAACTCAACGCGCAGCACTTTTCGCGGCAGCGCCGGCACGTAGTGGATAACAATCCCTTTCTGCGCATCGGTGACGACCGGGACGGTAATTTCCGGACGTTCAATCGCTTTATCAGGGACGCGGCCATAGGTCTGCGCGGCGATCTGCGCCAGCTCCGGCAGCGGTTTGTTGCTGTAGATAACCGCCTTCATCAGATTGGCAGAATAGTATTTGTCGCGGAATGCCAGCAGCGATTCGTAAACCGGGCTGCCGGGCTTATCGCTCAGCGTTTCAAGGTTGCCGCCGGAGAAACGCGCCCCCGGATGCGCCGGGTTAATGGTTTCTGCGCTGACTTGCGCCATGCGCATCCCGTCTCGGGTACGCGCCATGGTCAACTCGGCATTCACCGCATTGCGTTCTCGATCGGCGTATTTTTTCTCCAGTAGCGGCGAGGCTATGGCGTCCGCCAGGCGGTCAACGGCTCCCTGGAGTGCATCATTTTCCACTTCAAGATAGAACGCCGTCCGGTACGGCGCGGTGCTGGCATTATGGCTGCCACCGTGCAGCTTGAGAAATTCCGAGAGGCTATCGGGCTGCGGGTAATGCTTTGAGCCCATCAACGTCATATGTTCAAGGAAATGCGCGAGCCCGGGGTGTGCGTCAGGATCTTCCAGCGAACCGACCGGCACCACCAGCGCCGAGAGCGATTTTACCGCCTGAGGATCGGACACCAGCAGCACCACCATGTGGTTATCCAGCGTAATCGCCTGATACTGACGGGTGTCTTTTTCACTTTTGCGGATGGTTTCCTGAATCGGCTGCCATCCGGTGTCTGCCTGACCTACGGTCGCCCAAAGGGCGGTAACAAAAACAACGATACTCAACCAGATACTGCGGGGCATTCACGGACCTCACCATTAACAAATACAGCTGAATCTTAATGCTTATGCGGGCAGTTCCTGGCCAGGGCGCTGGCTTTGGCTGGCTGCCACTCATCGGTCCGTGACGCGTTATGCATACTAAATGAACAACTCAGATTGCGCAATTTTTATACAGCCACTGCGATTGATGAAACCGAAACAGCGGCAGCAGATACGGCGTCGTCTGTTCAACTATTGCCTCATACTGCGCGGGTTCCAGGGTACGCCACAGGCGTTGATACCAGACATCGGCCCCTTCGCCGCTCACCACCATATTGCCTTCATACGCCTGCATAAACTTGCTGCGCGCTTTTTGCTGCGTGTCCTCGTCCCTTAAGATGGCACCTTTTTCGGCATCGTAACAGGCTTTTATCCATGCCCCGCCGCTTTCGGGTAAGAACAGCAGCGGCTGGCACATTCCCTGTCGATAACCTTCCACCAGCTGCGAGAGATAGGTTTTCGCCTCATCAATCGCCAACGGTGGGAAGCACCATTCACCTTCTTTACGCAGCAGCAGCCGGCTTTCACCGTTGCCGCCGCTAGCACAGTAGACAAGGTGTTCCAGCCAAAGTTGCATTCCTTGTGCCACGCTAAGCAAAGATGGCCGCCAACGCAACAATCCATTCTCCTGAACCTGTGGTAACCATCCCGTTATGTTAACCCCGTCGCAATCAAGGTCTATTTCCATGCTTTTTCCCACCCGGCGATATTCAATAACCCGCGCAGCCAGTGCGGCCATCTCCTGGCGCTGAGCTTCCCAGGCAATTTCACCGAACGGCCCGTAGGGGAGCTCGCCCGCCGCGCGATAGCGGCGATACATCGGTTCTGCCTCCTGCTCTTCAATCAGGGTATTGAGCAGTTGCTGGTTAAGCTGGTAGCGCGTCAACCCTTCCAGCGTGAACGGCTCGGTATCCGGGATATCGTTCTCCTCGCTGCGGAAATTAACCTGCAGACGCAGTTGGAAGAAGGCGCGAACGGGGTGCTTCCAGAAGCGCTGGAGCTGCTCCAGCGGCAACGTGGTCAGTGCGAGAGGCTCCAGCGGCTGGATAAATTCACCGTGGGCTTCTCCCTGTCGGCCAGCTGCCGCCAGCCACTCACGGGCATAGCTTTGCCGCTCGTTAGCCTGGTAGTTTTCGGCATCAAACGGCATTCGGCTATGCAGGTGCATAATATGCTGCTTCACCCGTCGCTCGCTTTCGTCGCAGTTGAGCGCCTCGTCACCTTCCAGACAGTGGCTCTGGCCGACGTAGTCCAGCAGCTCCTGCACCAGCACCGACGGATAGCGCTCGCTGTTATCCTGAATAGAACGGCCGATATAGCTGATATAAAGCGCTTTTTCCGCCGACATCATCGCCTCAAGGAACAGATAGCGGTCATCATCGCGGCGGCTACGGTCACCACGAACCGGTTTCTGACTCATGAGATCGAAGCCCAAAGGAGCCAGCGCGCGTGGATAGATACCGTCATTCATCCCCAGCAGACACACCACCTTGAACGGGATGGAGCGCATCGGCATGAGGGTACAAATATTAATAGGGCCCGCCAGGAATCGCTGGCTGATACGTTCCTGATCGAGGCGCTGCGCCAGTTCGTCTCGCAACAGCGTCAGCGGCACATCGCCCGCATACTGTGACTGCACGCCTTGGGCAATAATCGCCTGCCACTGCTGTTCAATCAGGGTCAGCGCCGCTTCGGTATCCTGGTCCGGCAGGAAGAAATCATTAAGCATGTCGCGGCATACCGGCAGCCATTCCTCCAGCGAACGCGCCTGCGTCAGCACCTGACGCCAGCGGTTCAGTTGCATCAACAGCGAGGCCAGATGCCCCACCAGCTCGGCAATCAGCCCGCTGGATTCATCGTACGGCAGCACCTCCTGCCACTCCCCCTGGCTGCTCTCCATGGCATAGCCCAGCAGCATGCGCGTCAGACCAAATCGCCACGTGTGCTGCCCGGTTGCCGGCAGGTCCAGCTCGCGTACGTTGTCGTCGTCCATCCCCCAGCGCACGCCGGATTCACTCACCCATTGGCGCAGATGCTGTAGCCCCGCTTCATCAATATTAAAACGCGCCGCCAGCACCGGCACGTCGAGCAGCGCCAGCACGTCTTCGCTGGTAAAGCGGCTGTCCGGTAAGGAGAGCAGCGTAATAAACGCCTGCATCGCCGGATGCGCCTGACGGGCGCGGCGGTCGGAAATAGCGTACGGCAGAAAGCGTTCACCGGTTGCGCTGCCGAACACCGCCTGAATAAACGGGCTGTAGCTGTCGATGTCTGCCACCATCACGATAATGTCGCGCGGCGTCAGCGTCGGGTCGGCCTCAAGCATCGCCAGCAGACGGTCATGCAGCACTTCCACTTCGCGCTGCGGGCTGTGGCAGACGTGGACGGTCAGGCTGCGGTCATCATGGGCCAGCGCGCGCTTGTGACCACTCCACGCAAACTCTTCGGCGGTGCGCCCGGCTACGGCGCTATTTTTGAGTTCCAGCACATCGTACTGAAGGTTGTGCAGCAGGTTATCCGGCTCAATGTCAACGAAGGCGTCCAGCTCCTGATAACGCTCCAGCCCCGCCAGCAGATAAATATAGTCGCGCCCCAGCTTGCCCCAGGAGGCCAGCATCGGGTTGCCGACGTCCTGTTCCCCGTCATCGTTAAACAGCCCCGGTGCGCGGCTGGCATCCTGGAACAACGGCAGCTCGCGCTGTTCGCGGTAATGCCGACGCTGGCGCGCCATCAGGCGGGCAAGAAACGCGGGGTCTTTAATATCGCCCCAGTAGTAACGGCACGGGTTGGTAAACAGAACGTAGATATCAACATGTTTGCCCAACGCCTGTAGCGCATGCAGGTACACCGGCGGCAGCGCGGAGATACCACAGATAAACACCCGTGACGGCAGCCCGGCAGGTGCTTCAGCACTGTTTTCCAGCGTGTCGATAAAGCGCTGATAGAGATTGGCTCGATGCCACTGCGGCTGCCCCAGCGCAGCAGTATGTTCAACCAATGCTTTCCACAGCGGAGCCTGCCACTGCTGCGCCTCGCCGACGCCGTCAACGAATTCACCAGCCTCCCATTGGGTCAGCCACTGCGGTCGATACACCAGATACTGGTCGTAAAGGTCCGCCACGCGGGAAGCCAGCTGGAACAGCTTGCGTTTATCCGCGTCGTCGGTCAGATAGTGGCGCAGCGGCGTAAAGGCTTCCTCATCCAGCATGCCCGGCAACAGCGTCATCAGCTTCCAGCTCATGCTCTGTTTGTTAAAGGCGCTTTCGCCTGGAATATCGGGCAACACGCGGGTAAACATGTCCCAGATAAAGCTCGCGGGCAGCGGGAAATCGATGTTGGCGGCAATGCCAAATCGCTGAGAAAGCGTCATCTGGAGCCACTGCGCCATACCGGTGCTCTGCACGAGGATCATTTCAGGCTCGAAGGGGTCAGCCAGCCGGTCCTGCTCAACGATAAATTCCATTAGCGCTTCCAGCACGTCCAGACGGTTGGAGTGGTAGACCCTTAACATATTCGCTCCTGACTACTGACTGACCGGGCAATGCAGACGCGTCATGCGTCCCTGCCTGCCCATGGGGGTGGTAATAGTAGCACTGATGCTGACACAACGTTGTGACGTTGTCTGTACCCGCTGGCTGCGCCAGCCTTCCGGCAGCACCGTAGGCTGCGGCTGCGTCTGCTCCCAGGCATAGAGCCACAGCTGGCGATACTGGCTAAGCTGAGCGCTAGCGGTAGCCAACGCCCGGTAATAACCGCCAAGGGCCGTGACGACCAGCACCATCAACGCCATCGCCAGTATGACCTCCGGCAGGCTAAAACCGCGTGTTCTCAGGGTATCTGACATAGCACCGCCTCTTTTAACGGGCAAAAATCACTCCAGCCGTGGGTCGAAAACTGCAGGCCGCTTGCGGCCCAGCGCCCGGATTGCCACAGCTGAAGATCGCCATTTTGCGCAATCAGCAACAGCCTGCCGTCGTTCTGCAGACGCGCGCAGACGCGGCTTTCGCCCAGCGACAGGCACTGGATGCCCGCCTCCACCCGCCAGGGTTGGCCTATTCCCCACTGCAACGCGGAATGCACCTGTGACGTGCGCTGCAATGCCCTGCTTTCGTCGGTGACCGTCGCCAGCTGGCGGCGCTGCGCCTGATTCAGCCCTTGTAGCATCAGGCTACCCAGTACCAATAGCATCAGTACCATGGCAAGCGCAGAGGCGCCGCGCTCGCGGTTCACAGGTTGTATCCCGTCACGCTGTACTGCGCGCTCACCGTATTGCCGCGCGTATCGCGAGCGGAAAGGACGATAGCAAGCTGTGGCATTAAGCTAACCCGCGCGCTACGCGTGACCTGAAAGTCGGTAACCGTGAGGGCCGCGGGGTCCGTCATTTTATCCCATCCGCCCCCTTCACAGGCGGTCGCACCGCGCCGCGTTTCCAGCACGCCGGTCTGTAAGCGAAAACCAATGCTGTCAGCCTCATCGGCGGGCGCGGTTTGCCAGGCACCGTTGCTGTCGCCATCCCAGCGAATAATCACGCACTGCCCCTGACGCGCAATGTACAGCGCATCATCACCGCAGCGCTCGCCGCCGCAGTACCCCGCTCGCTGTAAATGCTTCGCGAGGGTAAACAGCCGCTGCCAGACCTCCTCCTCCAGCGTTTGCTGCTGTATTTGCGCCAGCACGCCGCGCTGCAGGGCAGGCAAAAAGCGTGATGCGCCCAACAGCAGTATGCTGCTGATTGCCATCGCAACCAGCACTTCCAGCAGTGAGAACCCTCGCATCAGCATGCCCCCTCTTCACACAGACGTATTCGCCCCCAGTTTGAAACAACCACGGTCCAGCGTCCCGCCTCGCTGGCTATCGCAAGGCTACCGGCCCATGCGGTATTGCGCAGGCCAAAGAAGGCCAGATTTGGCGTCATTTTGCTGAGCGAGACTTCTTCCCACTCGGGCTGAAATACCGCAGGATTCCCCGCCGGGCAGCCTTCCAGCACCGCGTCATCTGCCGTAAGACACCAGCGCTGAGCGGTACGGTTTACCCGTAGCCGACGATCGCGGTTGTGCCAGTTGGCATCGTTACGCAGGTAAATCAGATAGTCCCGGAGCGCCGACGCCGTTTGCCATAGCCGTTGCTCCTGCTGCCAGCTGCGCCAGCCGTACAGGCCGGTAGCGCTGAGGATCAGCACCAGCGCCACGGCGGCTAAGGTTTCGATAAGGGTGTAGCCTCGTTCTCTGTTCATGCCGACAGTGTGCGGCGGTGCCAAGGGGATGACGAGAGGCGGTCGCGCATTTTTGCGGGGCGCGATGAGGTAAATATGAGGGCGTTGCAACCCGCGACAAAAAAATCGGAAGCAGCCTTCAAAGAATAAAAAAACGGCGCTGAAATCAGCGCCGTTTGTCATGCCCGGAAGCTTAGATGGCAACCGGCGCTTTGATACCCGGATGCGGGTCGTAGCCTTCGATTTCAAAGTCTTCAAAGCGATAGTCGAAAATCGAGGCCGGTTTGCGTTTAATCACCAGCTTCGGCAACGCGCGCGGTTCGCGAGTGAGCTGCAGCGCAGTCTGTTCCATGTGATTGTTGTACAGGTGAGTGTCACCACCGGTCCAGACGAAATCACCCACTTCCAGGTCGCACTGCTGTGCCATCATATGCACCAGCAGCGCGTAGCTGGCGATGTTGAACGGCAGGCCGAGGAACACGTCGCAGGAGCGCTGGTACAGCTGGCAGGAGAGCTTGCCGTCCGCCACGTAGAACTGGAAGAACGCGTGGCACGGCGCCAGCGCCATTTTGTCCAGCTCGCCGACGTTCCAGGCCGAAACGATGATACGGCGCGAGTCCGGGTCGTTTTTCAGCTGGTTCATCACGGTGGTGATCTGGTCGATATGACGGCCGTCCGGCGTCGGCCAGGCGCGCCACTGTTTACCGTAGACCGGGCCAAGATCGCCGTTTTCATCGGCCCATTCGTCCCAGATGCTGACGTTGTTTTCATGCAGATAGGCCACGTTGGTGTCGCCCTGCAGGAACCACAGCAGCTCGTGGATAATCGAGCGCAGGTGGCAACGTTTGGTCGTCACCAGCGGGAAACCTTCTTGCAGGTTAAAGCGCATCTGGTGGCCAAAAATGGAGACGGTACCGGTGCCGGTGCGGTCATTTTTCGGGGTGCCCTCATCGAGCACCTTCTGCATCAGTTCAAGATACTGTTTCATGCTTCCTCAGGAGATCTGTTGCTGCGGACGGCGAAACGCCCAGACCATCATAATGATACCCGCAAGCACCATCGGAATCGAAAGAATCTGCCCCATGCTGATGTACTGCACCCACTCGCCGGTGAACTGCGCATCCGGCTGGCGGAAGAGTTCGCAGATGATACGGAACAGGCCGTAGCCAATCAGGAACAGGCCTGAGACCGAGCCCGCCGGACGCGGTTTACGGATAAAGAAGTTCAGGATCAGGAACAGCACCACGCCTTCCAGCGCCATCTCGTACAGCTGTGACGCGTGACGCGGCAGCGAGCCGTAGGTATCAAACAGCGTTTGCCATTCCGGGTGCGACGGCAGCAGCGCCAGGTCTTCCGCACGGGAGCCTGGGAACAGCATGGTGTAGTGGAAGCTTGGGTCCACGCGGCCCCACAGCTCGCCGTTGATAAAGTTACCCAGACGACCGCAGCCCAGGCCAAATGGAATCAGCGGCGCAATGAAGTCGGAAACCTGGAAGAAGGTACGCTTGGTGCGGCGGGCGAAGATAATCATCACCACGATCACGCCAATCAGGCCGCCGTGGAAGGACATACCTCCGTCCCAGACGCGGAACAGATACAGCGGGTCCTGCAGGAAGGAATCGAAGTTGTAGAACATCACGTAGCCGATGCGCCCGCCGAGGAACACCCCGAGGAAGCCCGCATACAGCAGGTTTTCAACTTCGTTTTTTGTCCAGCCGCTGTTCGGGCGATTCGCACGACGCGTCGCCAGCCACATCGCGAAGATAAAGCCCACCAGGTACATCATGCCGTACCAATGTAGGGAGACCGGTCCGATGGAGAAAATTACCGGATCGAAGTCCGGGAAACGCAGATAACCACTATTCATCTGTCACCACAAATGCTTGTTATTCCGCCGAAAGTGGACAGCGGTAGAGATGCGCGCCGTAGGCTTCAGGCGCTCCAAAGGTGCGAATGATAGCATAAGGCGGATGAGAGGTGATGCGCCGAAGATGTAAAAGATATGTATAAGCAAGCAGCTTCGCTCGACCAGGTTACGCAATGGTGCTGCATGTAGGCCGGATAGCGCAACGCCGCCATCCGGCAAATGGCGCAGGAGCAAGATGGCGCTGCGCTTATCAGGCCGACAAAGGCAATCAGAGACCGCCGCGAATCAGGCCGCCAAGGCCACGACGTTCCATAAAGGCCGCCACCTGATGACGCACTTCAGTCGCCATCTGCGCTTCGAGGCTGCGCTGGGCCAGAGTCTGGGCATCTTCGAGTTCGATATTGCGCAGCAGATACTTCACGCGCGGTACCGAGCGGCCGTTCATCGACAGGTGGCGGAAACCCAGGCCAATCAGGATAGTCACGCACATCGGATCGCCGGCCATTTCGCCGCACAGACGTAAATCGATACCGTAGCGTTCGGCTTCCTGCACGATCATCGACAGCACGCGGATCATGCCCGGATGCAGGCTATCGTAGATACTGGCCACGCGAGTGTTGTTGCGATCTACCGCCAGCACGTACTGGGTAAGATCGTTAGTGCCTACCGAGATAAAGTCGATACGGCTGGCCAGATGCGGCAGCATAAAGACCATCGACGGAACTTCCAGCATGATACCAATGCGCGGTTTCGGAATCGCGTAGCCGATCATCTCTTCCACTTCGCGACCGGCGCGGTCGATCAGACGACGCGCTTCGTCCACCTCTTCAAGACTGGTGACCATTGGCAACAGAATGCTCAGGTTGCCGGTGGCGGCATTGGCGCGCAGCATGGCGCGAACCTGAACGAGGAAGATTTCCGGCTGATCGAGCGTAATGCGGATCCCGCGCCAGCCCAGGCATGGATTCTCTTCGCTAATCGGCATATAAGGCAGCTGCTTATCTGCGCCAACGTCCAGCGTACGCAGCGTTACCGGCTTGTCGTTGAACATTTGCAGCATCCCCTGATACTGCGCCACCTGCTCCTCTTCAGACGGGAAGCCGCTTTGCAGCATAAAGGGAATTTCAGTCCGGTACAGGCCAATACCGTCAATGCGACGGCCCAGCTTTTGTTCATGTTCCGGGCTCAGGCCGGCGTTGAGCATCACCTTCACGCGTTCGCCGCTTTTCAGCTCCGCCGGGCGTTCAACGTCCCCTTCCGCCAGGCGGCTGAGCTCGTTCTCTTCGCTGATAAGGCGCTGGTATTCCTGTAACAGGATCGGTTCAGGATCGACCAACAGCTCGCCGCGGTAGCCGTCTACCACCAGCGTGCGGCCGTGCAGTACCGATGGCTGAATATCGGCGCCCATCACCGTTGGGATCCCCAGCGCACGCACCATGATCGCCGCGTGGGAGTTGGCTGCACCGTCGCGAACGACCACCCCCGCTAAACGATCCTGCGGCACTTCCGCCAGCGTGGTGGCAGAAAGCTCATCCGCGACCAGCACAAAACGCTGCGGCCAGCCGTTGGCCCCTTGGGTTGTGTCATCGAGATGGAACAGCAGACGCTGCCCCAGCGCGCGCAGATCGCCCGCCCGTTCTTTCAGGTAGCCGTCGCTGAGCGCAGCAAACTGCTCGGCAAATTTTTCAACAACCGTTTTGACCGCCCATTCGGCTACCGAACCTTTATCTACCGCGGTAAACAGCGCGCGGCGCAGGCTGGCGTCGGACAACAGGTGAGAGTAAAGGTCAAAAATCGCCGCCGTCTCGGTTTGTGCCCCGGCGGCATAGCGCTTGCTGTAGCGACGAAATTCGTTGGCCGCCTCTTCCAGCGCGCCGGTCAAACGCTCACGCTCTAGCTGGACATCCAGCGATGAGGCTTCATAAACCTGCTCCATCAGCGGCAGGGTGGCATCCATCCAGCCTTCGGCAATCGCCACGCCCGGCGACGCGGGCAGCGCGCGAATACGCGTTTGTCGATACTGCCCGAACAGCGCCGTCAGCTGCGACTGCGACAGAATGGCCGCCATTTGAGTGGCCAGCGTCACCAGGAAGGATTCTTCGCTTTCGTCGAACTGCCTTAGCTCACGCTGCTGCACCACCAGCACGCCCAGCAGCTGGCGGCGCTGAATGATCGGCACGCCAAGAAACGCGCGGAAGCGTTCTTCTTTGACTGAGGGGATGTATTTATAGCTGGGGTGTTTTTGCGCATCGGCAAGGTTGATAGGTTCGGCCAGGCGGCCAACCAGCCCGACGATACCTTCATCGAAGGCGAGCGTAATGGTACGACCGCGCGGTTTTTTCAGGCCGCGGGTCGCCATCAGGTAGAAGCAGCGTCGATCGTTGTCGGCAAGATAGACGGAACAGACCTCGGTCTCCATGGCCAGGCAGACGTCGGTGACCAGAATATCCAGCGCCTCGTTCAGCCGAGGCGCGCTTGCGACCTTCTCAACAATTTCGCGTAAGCGCGTGAGCATAATATGCGTGGCTTAACCTCTTTTACGTCGATAAGCAGGCGCGCTTTGCGGTTTTGGCGCGCTCTCCGCAAGCGCCATCACAACGCTGGCGAACTCTTTCATTACCCGGCGGTAGACGTCGCGTTTAAACGACACGACCTGGCGCACCGGATACCAGTAACTCACCCAGCGCCAGCCGTCGAACTCCGGCGTGCTGCTGGTTTGCATATTGATATCCGCGTCATTGCCGATCAACTGCAAGAGAAACCACTTTTGTTTCTGGCCGATACAAACCGGCTTTGTGTCCCAACGCACCAAACGTTTAGGCAACTTGTAACGCAACCAGTTTCGGGTCGAAGCGAGGATCCGTACATCCTTACGGCTTAATCCTACTTCTTCGAACAGTTCCCGATACATCGCCTGTTCTGCTGTCTCACCGGGGTTTATGCCCCCTTGCGGGAATTGCCAGGAGTGCTGACCATAGCGCCGGGCCCACATAACCTGGCCCTGACGATTGCAAATTACAATACCAACATTTGGGCGGTAGCCATCGTCATCAATCACCGGACTACCTCAAAATAAGCTTCAATGTGAATGATTGTTTCACACTCGCTGGAAACGGTAAACCACTCTATTACAGCACGACCACCGAATAACATTTGAATAACTCACAGTAATCATCAGAGTTATAAACAGCGAACGCGGCTGACCGTCGATTTTATTCACTTTTTCTGTGGATAGAGTTGTGAAGAAGTATGGAATTACCCAGGGAAAACCCAGAGTACTCTGAATAATCGCACGCAACCACCGCACAGTAAAACGATATTTTTCATTATGTTATTATAGTTCATCTTGATGCATTAGCGCATAACGTGATGATCATCACATAGGCGATCCTCCAACTGATGAAAGATCGAGCAACGTTGGTTTTATCCACAGAATGTGCCAACAAGTTAGGCATCTTTTGTGCGAAAATTCGATTTTCATCGCACGTCAAGGCTGTAAATTGAAACAGTAGTGGGGCTTTTCCCCAGTTATCCCATTTTTCTGTGGATAACATGGTGTAAGATCCTGTTCATTGTCAGTGACCAGAATTGGAAAACCTTTTTTCACGCCGTTTTTTTAGCGCATGGCATTCATAAAAATGCAATACAATCATAGCGTTGTTATATTTACCCAGAAAAAGTTAAACTCTATCCACACCCGGTAAAACTGTCGTTCATTTTTTAACCAAAAGGCGCATTGTCATGTCAACGCTCGCTCCACTTTGCGAATCACCGAAAACCCAGGCCGATCTGCTCGCGCAGGCACAGCGGCTGGCGGGCTATTCGCTGGGTGAGCTGGCGGCGATGGCCGGTATCGTGGCACCCAACGATTTAAAGCGGGATAAAGGCTGGATTGGCGTGCTGCTGGAAATCTGGCTTGGCGCCAGCGCGGGCAGCAAACCGGAGCAGGATTTCGCGGCGCTCGGGGTCGAGCTGAAAACCATCCCCATCGACCGCCTGGGGCGGCCGCTGGAGACCACCTTCGTTTGCGTTGCACCGCTGACCGGCAACTCCGGCGTGACCTGGGAAAACAGCCACGTGCGTCACAAGCTCAAACGAGTATTGTGGATCCCGGTCGAAGGCGAACGGACAATCCCGCTGGCGGAGCGCCGCGTCGGCGCGCCGCTGTTGTGGACGCCCAGTTCGGAAGAAGAACGCCAGCTGCAAATGGACTGGGAAGAACTGATGGACCTCATCGTATTGGGTCAGGTCGAACGCATTACCGCGCGCCACGGCGAAGTGCTACAGCTGCGGCCAAAAGCCGCCAACAGTAAAGCGCTGACCGAAGCCATCGGCGCCCACGGCGAGCCAATCATGACGCTACCGCGCGGCTTTTACCTCAAGAAAAACTTCACCGCCGCTCTGCTGGCGCGCCACTTTATGCTGCAACCGCATTAATCTTTTTGTCCTACCGCGCGGCGGGATTATACTCCTCGTGCTGCTGGCAACGGAGTTGCCGAACGGCGGCACCTACAACGTACTTCAATTGAATCTTTCGTTTTTTTGGCAGGACTTACCTAATGTTATTTGCATGGATCACCGACCCCAACGCCTGGCTTGCGCTCGGAACGCTGACGCTGCTGGAGATCGTTCTGGGGATCGATAATATTATTTTTCTCTCTCTGGTTGTTGCCAAACTCCCCACCGCGCAACGAGCCCATGCCCGCCGCTTAGGCTTAATGGGGGCCATGATCATGCGCCTGGGGCTGCTGGCCTCGATCGCCTGGGTGGTCAAACTCACCAACCCGCTGTTTACGGTGTTCGATCAGGCGATTTCGCTGCGCGATCTTATCCTGCTGCTTGGCGGGCTGTTCCTTATCTGGAAGGCCAGTAAAGAGATCCACGAATCCATTGAGGGCGATGAAGAAAGCCTGAAAACCAACGTGCATTCGTTCCTCGGCGCCATCGTGCAGATTATGCTGTTGGATATCATCTTCAGCCTCGACTCGGTGATTACCGCCGTCGGTCTGTCCGATCATCTGTTTATCATGATGGCGGCCGTGGTCATCGCCGTAGGCGTGATGATGTTTGCCGCACGCAGCATCGGCGAGTTTGTCGATCGCCACCCATCGGTGAAGATGCTGGCGCTGTCGTTCCTGATTCTGGTTGGTTTTACGCTGATTCTCGAAAGCTTTGACGTGCACGTGCCGAAAGGCTACATCTATTTTGCGATGTTCTTCTCGATTGCGGTGGAAAGTCTCAATCTGCTGAGAAATAAAAAAAATCCGCTCTAATCTGTTGCCCATAGCCCTCTTTTGAGGGCTATGTCTGATTTTTTTAAGATTTTCCTGCTTTATGCTAACCCTAAGGTCGGTTATTACTAGACTGTTAAGAGTGCGGCGATGAAGGGGAAAACGATGACAAAATGGGCAGTTTTGATTTCCGCAGTAGGTTTAGCGTTTGCTGTTTCCGGCTGTAGCAGCGATTACGTCATGGCGACGAAAGATGGCCGGATGATCCTGACCGACGGTAAACCGGAAGTCGACGACGACACCGGGCTTATCAGCTATGAGGATCAGCAGGGCAATAAGATGCAGATCAACCGCGATGACGTATCGCAAATCATTAAACGATAACGACGAAGGTCAGCCGCCTGCTGGCCTTTTTTCATTTTCTGCTTTCCCTTTTTCTTCCCCTCTGCCATTTTTATATTCCTTTGTCGGGACTCTTTCCCGACGTTGTTGATAAAAGGAAGCCGGCTTATGCAGTACCACCGTATCCCCCACAGCTCGCTTGAGATAAGCACCCTTGGGCTTGGCACAATGACGTTTGGTGAACAGAACAGCGAAGCCGACGCCCATGCACAGCTCGATTATGCCGTCAGCCAGGGCATTAATCTGATCGATGTCGCCGAAATGTACCCCGTACCGCCGCGGCCGGAGACTCAGGGCCTGACCGAGACCTACGTCGGCAACTGGCTGGCGAAGCACGGCAACCGTGAAAAGCTGGTTATCGCCTCTAAGGTCAGCGGCCCGTCGCGCAATAACGACAGCGGCATTCGCCCGAATCAGGCGCTGGACCGCAAGAACATTCGCGATGCGCTGCATAATAGCCTGACGCGCCTGCAAACCGACTATCTTGATTTGTACCAGGTACACTGGCCGCAGCGCCCCACCAACTGCTTTGGCAAGCTCGGCTATACCTGGGCTGATTCCGCACCGGTGGTCACGCTATTGGAAACGCTGGAAGCGCTCACCGAATATCAGCGGGCCGGTAAAATTCGCTATATCGGCGTCTCTAACGAAACCGCGTTTGGCGTGATGCGCTATCTGCATCTGGCGGATAAACACGATCTGCCGCGCATTGTCACCATCCAGAACCCGTACAGTCTGGTTAACCGCAGCTATGAAGTGGCGCTCGCAGAAGTGAGCCAGTTTGAAGGCGTAGAGCTGCTGGCCTATTCCTGCCTGGCGTTCGGCACCCTCACCGGTAAGTATCTGAACGGCGCAAAACCGGCCGGCGCGCGCAACACGCTGTTTAGCCGCTTTACCCGCTACAGCGGCGAGCAAACGCAAAAAGCGGTAGCCGCCTACGTGGATATCGCCAAACGTCACGGCCTCGATCCGGCGCAGATGGCGCTGGCATTTGTTCGTCGTCAGCCGTTTGTCGCCAGCACGCTGCTCGGCGCAACCACGATGGAACAGCTGAAAACCAACGTTGAGAGCTTACATCTGGAATTGAGTGAAGAAGTGCTCGCGGAGATTGAGGCGGTGCATCAGGTTTATACCTACCCTGCACCGTAATTTATCGGCCGGATAAGTCGGTTACGCCGCTATCCGGCAATGTGCGCCGGGATGCCTGATGGCGCTGCGCTTATCAGGCCTACAGAACGGGTGTAGGCCGGATAAGGCGGTCACGCCGCCATCCGGCAATTTGAGCGCTGCGCTTGCCGCTCTGTCAACGGCGCTTACCCCACAGCCACAGCGCGATAATCGCCAGCGCAAACAGCACGCCAAAGCCCACGCCCACGCCGACAACCGGCACGTCGACCGCCACCGCCAGCGAGTAAAGCCCCAGCATAATCAGCATTGCGCTGTTTTCACCAAGGTTCTGTACCGCAATGGCGTTGCCTGAGCCCACGGTATGTTTACCGCGATCCTGCAACAGCGCATTCAACGGCACGATAAAGAAGCCGCCGCAGATACCGATGATAAACAGCAACACGTAAGCGGGTAGAATGGCATGCTGAAGAGCGAAAATCGCCACCACGACGCCAATCAACACCCCGGCAGGCAAGCAACGAGCCACCGTTTCCAGCGTCACCAGCTTCGCCGCTGCCGCCGCGCCCACCACGATACCCACTGCCACCATGGCGTTAAGATAGGTTGGCGTCGCGTTATCGGTCACGCCTAGCGCCACCGGCACCCACAGCACCAGCAGAAAACGCAGCGTCACGCCCGCGCCCCAGAACATGCTGGTACCGAGCAGCGAGAAACGCGTTTCGCCGTTATGCCACAGAACGCGACAAGCGTTGAAAAAGCTGGCGGTCATCGAACGAAAACGCCAGGACTGGCCCGGGCGCGCCGCCGGCAGCTTCGGGATAAAGATATTCGCCACCACCGCGCCGCCGTAAACCATCGCGCACAGCGCCAGCGCCCCGACCACGCTCCAGTCGGCCACCACGCCGCCCGCCACGGAGCCGATAAGAATAGCCGCGATGGTGGAGGCTTCCATCAGACCGTTGGCTTTCACCAGCTTATCGCCGGTGGTCATTTCGCCCAGAATGCCGTACTTGGCAGGCGAGTAAGCCGCCGCGCCGATGCCCACCAGCGTATAGCCAATAAACGGATTAAACCCGATGCAAATCATCGCCGCGCCCGCCAGTTTCAGACCGTTGGCGAACATCATCACCCGGCCTTTACCGTAGCTGTCCGCCACCTGGCCGACAAACGGTGCGAAGAGAATGTAAGCGCCCACAAACACCATCTGCAGCACCGGCTGGCTCCAGTCCGGATAGTACTGCTGTTTCATGAGTGCCAGCGTGGCAAACAGCAGCGCGTTGTCGCCAAAGGCCGAAAGGAACTGGGCGGCAATGACCGCCATCATGCCTTTTGACCAGATTGCGGTGTTAGTGTGTACTGACTCACTCATGCGGCTGTTCCGTTTCTGCAACCATGCTTTTAAGGGTGACGAAATCCGGTTTACCACTGCCCAGCAGCGGCAGCTGTTTCAGCCAGCGAATGTCGCGAGGGACCGCCAGCTCCGGCACGCCGTGAGCCCGCGCGTACTGTAAGAGACCGTCACGGGTCAGTTCATTATCGGTGGTAAACAGCACCAGCGCCTCGCCTTTGCTGGCGTCGGTTTTCACCGCGGTCGCGTGCATCTTATCGGGCGACACGGCCAGCGCCATCAGTTCGACCGTTTCCAGCGACACCATTTCGCCCGCAATTTTGGCGAAGCGTTTGGCACGCCCCTGAATCTGTACGTAGCCCTGGGCGTCGAAAGCAACAATATCGCCGGTGTCATACCAGCCGGTTTCCCGCTCACCATGCTGATTTTCCGCCGTTGGCGCTTCCAGTACGCCCGGATTTTCTACACGCAGATAGCCGCACATCACGTTCGGCCCTTTCACCTGCAGACGACCGCCCTGCTCAATGCCCGGAACGGCCAGCAGACGAGCGTCCATCCCCGGCAGAATTCGCCCTACCGTACCCGGCTTCGCCGCCATCGGCACGTTGATCGACACCACCGGCGCGCACTCGGTTACGCCGTAGCCTTCAAGAATGCGCAGGCCGAATTTGTCCTGCCATAAATCTTTGGTGCTTTGCTGAAGCTTTTCCGCCCCGGCTACGACATAGCGTAGACGATAGAAATCGTACGGGTTGGCGAAGCGCGCATAGTGACCTAAAAACGTCGAGGTGCCGAACAGCACGGTGCAGTTACGGTCGTATACCAGCTCCGGCACCATACGGTAGTGCAGCGGGCTCGGGTAAAGGAACACTTCCGCGCCGGTCAGCAGCGGCGTAAACAGACCCACCGTCAGGCCGAACGAGTGAAACAGCGGCAGCGCCGACATAAAGCGGTCGTTGGCGGTAAAGTCGGCGATGGTTTTAATTTGCTCGACGTTAGCCAGAATGCTTTTGTGGCTGTGCACCACGCCTTTAGGGTGACCTTCCGAGCCTGAGGTAAAGAGCACCATTGCCGGGTCTTCCGGCTTTTGCGGCACCTGCGCCAGATGCGGCATCAGCACGCGCGAGAAGATCCACAGCTTGTCGGCGGTGGTGACGTCGCCTTTTAAATCTTCCAGAAATACCCAGCGCACCTGGGTGAGTTGCTCGGTGAGATGCCAGAGCTTGCCTTTATCGAGGAACGTACGCGAAGTGAAAATAGTGCCGATTTGCGCCGCGGTAATGGCGCTGGACAGCCCTTTGACGCCCGCGGTGTAGTTCATCATCGCCGGAATGCGACCCCGCGCGATGGCGCCGAAAATCACCGCGGCGCTGATACCGGCATTGGGCAGCATCAGACCGATCTTTTCACCCTTCTGGCTGTATTTTTCGAGAATACGTGCCACAAACAGCGTTTTGGTGAGCAATTTGCGGTAGCTATCGGGCTGGAAGTTAATGTCTTCAACGCAGTGCTTTTTCTCACCAAAGCGGTAGATTGCGCTCAACAGCGATTCATACAACGTTTCGCGCGGTCGCACCGCCATTCGAGCTTCCATCATGATCTGATGCAGCATTTCGCCGGCAATGCGGCGGCGGTCACGCGCGCGCGGCGCCTCAGGCATCGGCAAGGTGGTCGGTGGCAGCAGGTGCAGCTGAATGCGCGGGAACATCCGGCGCTTAACCAGCCCTTTCAGGCGACTGAAGTAGCTCAGCTCGGCCCCTTCAATGCGCACCGGGATAATCGTCGCCCCTGATTTTGCCGCCACAAAGGCTGCGCCATCGTAAATTTTCATCAACGATCCCGACACCGAAATGCGCCCCTCCGGGAAAATCACCACCGGACGGCCCTGTTCAATCAGCCTGACCAGATGTTTGATAGACATCGGTTTTGTCGGGTCCAGCGGGACAAAATCGATGATCGGCGTCAGCCAACGCATGAACCATTTTTGCGAAATAGAGGTGTAGACGGCGAAAACCGGGCGAACGGGGAGAAACAGCGCCAGCAGAATGCCGTCGATAAACGAAACGTGGTTAGGCGTAATCAGCACCTTTGGCTGGCTGAGCGCCTCGGTGTTACCGGTCATCCGTACCCTGAATAACACCTTGAAAAGCTGTCGGAAGAAACAGAGAAGCATACCAACTCCTTTTGCCGTAGTTTTGTCTTTGCAAGGGTACACGAGAAAACCGGGGAAAAGCAGCAGACTGGCGGGTAGAGGCAAAAAAAAACCTGCGCATCTGCGCAGGTTGGTGTAATTAAGCGGTCAACCTTGTGGGCGACTTCACCTATCAATACCTCTGGGATAATCAGATTAGCAATTCCCGTAATGCGTTCTCCAGCGGACATTCGCAACAGCGTCTCGCAAAGTGTAAGCAAACGTTTGAAAGTTCCTGTTTGCTTGCACAAAGCCGGTGTAACTCTTCCACAAAACGCAATCTGGCCCTTATTATTGTGCAATCCACCACAGACTCAGCCTTGAATCACACCGGGATTTCCGTAAAACTGATAGGGTGTAAGCGTTTACCCACCGAATCTTCTTTAAGGCATATTATGGCGACAATTAAAGATGTGGCCCGGATGGCAGGCGTCTCTGTCGCCACCGTGTCCCGCGTCATCAACAACTCCCCTAAAGCCAGCGATGCCTCGCGTCAGGCCGTTCAATCCGCCATGGAGACGCTCAACTATCACCCGAACGCCAACGCGCGCGCGCTGGCGCAGCAGTCGACGGAGACCGTCGGCCTGGTCGTCGGCGACGTCTCCGATCCGTTCTTTGGCGCCATGGTGAAAGCCGTGGAACAGGTTGCCTATCACACCGGTAATTTCCTGCTGATTGGTAACGGCTACCACAATGAAATGAAAGAACGCCAGGCCATTGAGCAGCTGATTCGCCACCGCTGCGCTGCGCTAGTGGTGCACGCGAAGCTGATCCCCGATGCTGAACTGGCGGAACTCATGAAACAGATTCCCGGCATGGTGCTGATCAACCGCATTCTGCCCGGTTTTGAAAAACGCTGCGTGGCGCTGGACGACCGCTACGGCGCGTGGCTGGCCACCCGCCACCTCATTCAGCAGGGCCATACGCGAATTGGCTATATCTGTTCCAACCACGCCATTTCCGATGCGGAAGACCGCCTGCAGGGTTATTACGATGCGCTGAAAGAACACGGTCTGCCGTGCAACGACCGGCTGGTGACCTTCGCCGAGCCGGACGAAAGCGGCGGCGAGCAGGCGATGACCGAGCTGCTGGGTCGCGGTAAGCAGTTCACCGCCGTGGCCTGCTATAACGACTCCATGGCCGCAGGCGCGATGGGCGTACTAAACGATAACGGCATCGAGGTGCCGCAGGCGATTTCGCTGATTGGTTTCGATGACGTGCTGGTGTCGCGCTACGTGCGCCCGCGGCTGACAACCATCCGTTATCCCATCGTCACCATGGCGACCCAGGCCGCCGAGCTGGCGCTGGCGCTGGCAGAGAAGAAACCGCTGCCGGATATTACCCATCTGTTCAGCCCGACGCTGGTGCGCCGTCACTCGGTGATTGCGCCACCGGAAGAGCTTAAAGCGTAACGATAGAGATGCACGGCGGTGTCCGGGTAATCCAGGCCATCGCCGATATACTGCCAGCCAAAACGTTCGTAAAAATCCCGGCAGGCGGAATAGAGATACAGCTCGTCAAATCCCTGCTGCGCGGCATAGTCGATGACGTGCTGTTGCAACTGCCCGGCCAGGCCGCGCCCGCGCGCTTCTGGCGCAACGTACAGCGCCGCCATCCACGGCCACAGATCCTGACGGCTAATGAGATCGCAGCGCCATAGCCCCACGGTACCGATGAGCCGATCGTCTTCGACGGCAATGAACGTGAGCGGCAGCGCATTCGGCCGCTGGCTACGCTCGACGATGCTGGCAAAAAACGCGCGCGGCAGGCCGTCGCCGCCGAAGGCCTGCCACAGCCAGTCGGTCACCGCTTCGGCATACTGCGGCCTGGCGTAAAGCGGTAAAATCGTCACATCAGTTTTCCCTGAAAAATAGGCACTGATTCAAACAGATAACCGTCAAAGTCCGGCGCGTCCTCGTCAGACAGCTCCATCAGGCTATTTTTGACGTTCTCAAGATGCTGCCACATCGCCTGCCACGCCCCCATCACATCGCGGCGGCGCAGCGCGGCCAGAATCGTTTGCCGATCGCCCAGCCACTTCAAGCGATAGGTACGGCTGGCAATGTGCGCGTTAAACTGCTGCCATAGCGGGCTGCTGTCCATTTGCAGCCATACCCGCTCAATGGTCGCCAGCAGCATCTGGTTTTGCGTCGCACCGGCTAGCACCAGGTGGAACAGTCGACTGTTATCCTGGCTGGTGTCGTTTAGCGCAATCGCCCGCTGTTCTTGTTCAATTATCTGCTTAAGGTTGTCGATATCTGCGCGGGTCGCCATTTTTGCGGCAAAGGCGGCAATATTGCTTTCCAGCAGTTGGCGCGCCTGGAGGATCTCAAACGGCCCCACGTCGCTACTCAGCATCTGCTCTTCCTCACCGTCGTCTTCGTGCGGAATGCGCATCACGTACACGCCGGAGCCCTGGCGAATATCCACCGTCCCCTGTAATTCCAGCATCAGCAGCGCCTCGCGCACAATGGTGCGGCTGACGCCGTAGGTTTCGGCAATATTGCGTTCAGGCGGCAGGCGCGAGCCAACGGCATAGCGGCCCTGCATAATCTGCGCACGCAAATCGTCGCCAATCTCCTGGTAGGGTTTCTTTTCCGGCGGCACGGTAGCCTTCTCCACAATATCACCTGTACGTTATGCCAACACCGGCGCTATCTTAGCAAAAATTAACGCCATTCATCATCGATATCCATCGTTAACACGCGGCTATCGCGCAGTTGACGAAACCAACTGGCCGAGGCTTTTGGCCGCCGCGCGCGGTCGGCGTCAAGATCGATTTCAATCAGGCCGTAGCGATTCTTAAAGGCGTTCATTGGCGAAACGTTGTCGGTGAACGCCCACAGCATATAGCCGTGGCAGTTGGCGCCGTCTTCACGCGCGCGCAGCGTTTGCCACAGATGATCGCGAATAAACCGGATCCGGTAGTCGTCGGCAATCACGCCGTCGGCGTTACGGAACTGAGCCTCATTTTCCACGCCCATGCCGCTTTCAGCGACAAACCACGGAATATTGCGATAGTCGCTTTTGATGCGCATCGCCATGTCATAAACAATCTGCGGATAAATTTCCCAGCCGCGCGAGGGGTTCATCTTTCTGCCCGGCAGGTCGAATGGCTCGTAATACCAGGCCGGATGGAACGGCGTATCGGGATGCCAGGCGCGAGATGGGGCTTTGACCCGATGCGGGTAATAGAGGTTAATGCCCAGCTCATCAACGGTATTGTCACGGATCATCGCCAGCTCTTCGACACTGTAATCCCAGTTTACGCCGTGTTTTTCCAACAGCGCGAACAGCTCTACCGGGTAAACGCCGTGCACCAGCGGATCGAGAAACACCCGATTGTAGAACAGGTCGTACACCTCGGCCGCACGCCTATCGTGGGCCGCGCTGGAGCGTGGATAGGTGACCTCCGGATTAAGAATGCAGCCAACCGTTCCCCGATAGCCTTTCTCACGGAACAGCTGCACCACTTTCGCCGTCGCCAGCACCTTATGGTGGTTCCACTGCATCCATTTGCCGGTGTTCTGCTCATACGGCCAGCGCAGCGCGTCCAGGTAGACGCGGGTCTGCACCACAATCGGCTCGTTAAAGGTGAACCAGCGCGCCACCTTATGGTGGTAGCGGGCGAACACCTGCTCAACGTAGCGCACGTACAGTTCGACTACCTTTTTCGCGCCCCAGCCGCCGTACTGCTCCAACAGGTATCCCGGCAGCTCGTAGTGCTCAAGGCAGATCATCGGTTCGATGCCGTTGGCCAGCAGTTCGTCAAATAGCTGGTCGTAATAGGCGGCATACTCTTCGTCTACCGTGACGGCCTCGTAGTCGGTCAAAAAACGCGACCAGTTGATCGAGGTGCGATAATGGGTGAGCCCCGCCAGCTTCATCAATTGGACATCTTCACGAAAGCGGTTGATAAAGTCAGTGGCGATTGCCGGACCATAGCCGTTGTGCCAGACATGGCGATCGTTCTTGTACCAGAGATCGGGCCAGGAATCCTGCCCCGCTTTCTTTCCACTCCAGCCTTCCGTCTGCCAGGCCGAAGCCGCGGCCCCGAGGATAAAATCATCGGGGATAGTCATCCGTTGTGTACTCATAGCGTCCTCAAAGGTTATCGGTAGCGGGCGTTTTGGTCGCCTGGCGCTCGGAGAGCTCTGCGCGGCGGGAAGCAATCTTGACGAACGGCAGGTAAATCAGCACCGCCACCACAATGCAAATAAGCTGGGTGACCACCGCGCCCATCGAACCGGCGGTAGAAAGCCAGGCGTTAATCAGCGGCGGCGTCGTCCAGGGCACCATCACCACCGCCTTCCCGGCAAACCCGGTGACGGTAGCGAAGTAGCCGATGCTGCCGGTGACCAGCGGCGTAATGATGAACGGAATCGCCAGGATCGGGTTCAGCATGATCGGCATACCGAAGATCACCGGCTCGTTGATGTTAAAGATCCCCGGGCCGATCGACAGCTTGGCGATCTCTTTCATCTCTTTGCGCTTGGTGGCAATCATCACCGCGATCAGCAGGCCGATCGTCAGCCCCGATCCGCCAATGCTCATATACACATCCCAGAACGGCATGGTGATGATATTCGGCACCTCTTTACCCTGCTCAAAGGCGCTCATATTGACGGTAATCGCCCCCAGCAGCAGCGGTTCGCGGATGGGCTTAATCATCTGGTTGCCGTGAATGCCAATCACCCAGAAAATCTGCGCAACGAACATCAGCAGCAGAATCCCCGGCAGGCTCTGCATCACCCGCTCCAGCGGCTGCTGTACCACTTGATAGACCGCGTCGTACAGATACATCCCGGTGAGTTGATGGAAGATAAACCCGAAGGTGGCGATCGCCGTGACGGTAATGATCGCCGGGATCAGCGCGGAAAACGAGGCGGCGACGTTCGGCGGCACGGTGTCCGGCATTTTGATCTTCAGCCCGTTGCGCGTTTCCAGCCAGCAGTAGATCTCGACCGACAGAATGGCGATAAACATGCCAAGGAACAGGCTACGGGTATCGGAGAACTGACGCAGCAGCACATCCTTGACCTCATGCATCTGGCCATCGACCATCATCTGTACGGTTGTCGGCGTGACGCAGATAAAGCAAATGACCGCCAGCAGGCCGGGAAACAGCGTCTTGATGCCGTTAATACGCCCCAGTTCGATACCTATCAGAAACACCGCGCCAATGTTGAGGAAGTTCAGCGTGGCGTAGTTGATAGCGCCGGTAATCGGCTTGAGCGCCGCCAGAAACGACAGCGACTGGAAGCTGGCGAGGCCGTTTTTAGGATCCAGCACCATGTTGGAGATCAGTACGGAGAAAGCGCCGACGATGATCACCGGCATCAGCGTAATAAAAGCGTGTTTGATCGCCATAATATAGCGATAGCTGTTGAATTTCGTGGCGAAACTCCCCAGCGAATCAATCAATTTTTCCTGCAATGCCATAGAAAGTACCTCAAGTTTAAGGGCTTTATCGCGCATCCGGTGTACAGCCAAACACCTTTTGGTATACCAAAAATAATCACCCTTGCTAAAAAGTTCTGTGATTGAGCTCGCAACCTCCATTTTGGTATTCCAAAACAAAAAATGTAGGGTTATTGGTATGCCGCATGTGGCCGGCGCATTTTTTGCCACGAATAACTACAAAAGCGTGATCGCGATGGGTTTTTTAGCCGCAGCGGAGTTCATATCACCGATGAATGTCTGTGATAAACTGCGTGCCATCACGGAGTTTCAGGGATTAACAATGGCAACAATGCTGGATGTCTCAATACGCGCGGGCGTGTCGAAAGCAACGGTCTCCCGCGTACTGAACGGTACGGGTCAGGTCAAAGAGAGCACGCGTAAGCAGGTGTTTAAAGCAATGGAGGAGCTAGGCTACCGGCCTAACTTTCTGGCGCGCTCGCTGGCCAACCGCACCAGCAACAGCATTGGCCTGGTGGTTTCAACCTTCGATGGCTTCTACTTTGGCCGCCTGCTACAGCAGGCGTCTCGCCAGACCGAGGCCTGGGGCAAGCAGCTGATCGTCACCGACGGCCACGATACGCCGGAGCGCGAAGAACAGGCGGTCCAGATGCTGGCCGATCGCCAGTGCGACGCCATCGTGCTCTATACCCGTCATATGAGCGAAAAAGCCATTATGGCTCTGGTGAACAGTACCCCGATGCCGCTCGTCGTGATTAACCGTGACGTAAGCCAGGCGCGCGACCGCTGCGTCTTCTTCGAACAGCAGGACGCCGCGTTTCAGGCGGTCGAGTATCTGATTTCCCAGGGGCACCGTGACATCGCCTGCATTACCGTACCGATTCACACCCCGACGGGCAAAGCGCGTTTGCAGGGCTACCGTCGCGCGCTGGAACAAAACGGTATCAAATGGGATCCGGCAAAGGTGAAGCACGGTGATTCCACCATGAACTGCGGCTATGACATGTGCAACGCGCTGCTGAATGAGAAAGTCACGTTTAGCGCCCTGTTCGCCTGTAACGACGATATGGCGCTGGGCGCATCGAAAGCGCTGCATCAGGCGGGGCTGCGGATCCCGCAGGATATTTCATTATTTGGTTTTGATGATGCCCCTAGCGCCAAATGGCTGGAGCCGGGGCTGTCGACGGTCTATCTGCCGATCGACAATATGATCGTCACCGCCATCGACCAGGCAATTAAGCTGGCCGCTGGCGAAGAGATTGAAACCATTCCACCGTTTACCGGCACGCTGGTATTGCGTGATTCCGTCACCACCGGGCCCTATTTTAAGTAACCCGCCGAAACGAATGTACCGGTTCAGCGCAAGCGCCTGTAGGCCTGATAAGCGCAGCGCCATCAGGCATCCTGATGCACATTGCCGGATGGCGGCACAAGCGCCTTATCCGGCCTACAGGGCCATGGCGCCATCGGACGTCTTTCTCTGACTCAAATCAATTCCAGCGCCAGCAGTTCTTCTATCGTCTGTCGACGACGAATCAGCCGCGCCACGCCGTTATCAAACAGCACTTCCGGCAGCAGCGGACGGCTGTTGTAGTTTGACGACATTGACGCACCGTACGCGCCGGTATCATGCAGCACCAGGTAATCACCCGGAACCACCGCTGGCAGCAAACGGGTTTCGACTTTGCCACCTTCCTGCTGGGTAAAGACATCGCCGGATTCACACAGCGGCCCGGCCACAACGGTTTCGATCTGCGCGGCCCGCTCCAGCGAGCGTCCGTCGCCCGCCAGCGCTGAAATATGGTGATAGCTGCCGTACATTGCCGGACGCATAAGATCGTTAAAGCCCGCATCGATCAGCACGAAATGACGGCTGCCCATCGCTTTGACGCTGCGCACCTGTGCCACCAGCACGCCAGACTCGGCCACCAGGAAACGCCCCGGCTCAATCTCAAGCGCGACTGGGTGCCCCAGATGCTGTGCGATCTGCTGGCGCGCCGCGTTCCACAGACCAAAGTAATGATCGGTATTGATCGCCTCTTCCCCTTCACGATACGGGATAGACAGCCCGCCGCCCGCGGAGATCGCTTCAAGATCCTGACCAAATTCAATAACCTGACGCACCATCGCGCCGCAAACCTGCTCGAGGTGGCCGTAGTCTACGCCGGAGCCAATGTGCATATGAATGCCCACCAGCTTCAGCTGATAACGCTGAATAACCGCCAGCGCAGCAGGCAGGTCGCTATACCAGATACCGTGCTTGCTGTTTTCACCACCGGTGTTGGTTTTCTGGCTATGGCCGTGGCCAAAGCCCGGGTTAACGCGCAGCCATACGCGATGGCCCGGGGAAACGCCGCCCAGCTGCTCCAGCATATCCACCGATCCGGCGTTCACCGGAATGTGCAGCTCGCGCACACGGTCGAGCGTCGCCTCGTCAATCATGTCGGCGGTGAAGACAATGTCATCACGCCCTTCCCCCGGCACAAAGCCCGCCGCCAGCGCGCGCTCAATCTCGCCGAGTGACACGGAGTCCACCTTCACGCCCTGTTCGCGCATCAGGCGCAGAATGTGAATGTTTGAACATGCCTTCTGGGCAAAACGCACCACGTCAAACTGGTTGAGTTTGGCAATCTGCGTGCGAATGATTTGCGCATCGTAAACCCACACCGGACAGCCGAATTCGGCAGGCAGGCGCAGCAGGTTATCAGCGGTCAGGTCGGTGTCAGTGTTGTTGAGCGGGCGTGGCATAGCAAACTCCGGTATGGGTCTTTTTCATGATTACGCCACAGCCCGAAGAGAATAAAAAATATCGTTTTATCGCGAGTCTATGCAAAAATGATATGGACTATTGCCTGTGAGGATCGCCGATGCCCGCCGTAAACCTACGCCACATTGAAATTTTTCACGCCATCATGACGGCGGGGAATCTAACGGAAGCTGCGCGAATGCTACACACCTCTCAGCCAACGGTCAGCCGTGAACTGGCGCGCTTTGAACAGGTTCTCGGCCTGAAGCTGTTTGAACGCAGCCGCGGGCGCCTGCACCCTACGGTACAGGGGCTGCGGTTATTTGAAGAGGTCCAGCGCTCCTGGTACGGGCTGGACCGCATCGTCAGCGCCGCCGAGAGTCTGCGCGAATTTCGCCAGGGCGAGCTGTCGATTGTCTGCCTGCCGGTTTTCTCACAATCTTTTTTACCGCTGCTGCTGCAGCCGTTCCTGGCGCGCTATCCGCAGGTCAATATTCAGATCGTGCCCCAGGAGTCGCCGCTGCTGGAAGAGTGGCTGTCAGCGCAGCGCCACGACCTCGGTCTGACCGAGACGCTGCATACGCCAGCCGGCACCGAACGTACGCCGCTGCTGACGCTCAATGAAGTGTGCGTCCTGCCGCAAGGGCATGCGCTGGCGGCCAAAACGGTGTTGACGCCCGCAGATTTCCAGGGCGAGAACTACATCAGCCTGTCGCGCACCGACAGCTATCGCCAGCTGCTGGATGCCCTGTTTAATGAACATCAGGTGAAGCGACGTATGGTTGTCGAGACTCACAGCGCCGCATCGATTTGCGCGATGGTCAGAGCGGGCGTGGGGATTTCGGTGGTTAACCCGCTGACGGCGCTGGATTACGCCAACAGCGGCGTGGCGATTCGCCGTTTTAGCGTCGACGTACCGTTCACGGTCAGTCTGATTCGCCCGCTGCATCGCCCGGCATCAGCGCTGCTGGATACCTTTACCGCGCATCTTCAGGCCCATCTCTCGCGCATTACCGACCCGCTGGAGTCGGTGCTTAGCGAGACTAAGACAGCATAAACGCCACCGCATCTTGCGCATGGATCGCCGCCGTATCAAATACCGGCAGCGGGCTGAGCTCTGCGGGCACCAGCAGACCAATTTCGGTACAGCCGAAGATAACGCCTTCCGCGCCCTGCTTTGCCAGCGCGTCAATCACGCCGAGGTAATAGTCGCGCGATGTCGCGCTGAATTCTCCCAGGCACAGCTCGTCAAAAATAATCTGGTTAATTTTCTGCCTTTCATCCGCCTGCGGTATCAGCGTGCTGATGCCAAACGCCTGCTGCAAACGTCCGCGGTAAAAATCCTGCTCCATGGTGTAGCGCGTGCCCAACAGCGCAACGCGGCGCATCTGTCGTTGCTGAATGGCACGGCCCGTGGCATCCGCGATATGCAGGAAAGGTACATCGCAGGCGGTTTCAATCGCTTCAGCCACCTTATGCATCGTGTTCGTACACAGGACGATGCCTTCCGCTCCCGCCTGCTGGAGGCCGATCGCCGCCTGCGCGAGGATGTCGCCCGCGCGCTGCCAGTCGCCCTGTGACTGACAGCGTTCTATGTCGTGAAAATCTACGCTGTGCAGCAAAATCTGCGCCGAATGCAGGCCGCCAAGACGCTGCTTTACGCCTTCATTAATCAGGCGGTAGTAGGGAATCGTAGACTCCCAGCTCATGCCGCCCAACAGACCGATCGTTTTCATAGTGATTCCTTGTTCGTTACCGTCGCTCCAGTGAAGCAAAGTTGTGATCAACTTTCCACATCTGCGGCTCGCGTTTTCTTTTTGATCGTTTCTGATATAAATTTAATGAAACACCGTTTCAACATACAACAGGACTGCCGGATGTTTATTTTTCATAAAGAAACCACTCTTGAAGATCTGGGCAATGGAGTTACCCGCCGCATTCTCGCACACGATGGCAAGATGATGGCGGTTGAGGTGAACTTCGAACAGGGCGCTATCGGCCCGATGCACAACCACCCGCACGAGCAGCTAACCTACGTACTGTCCGGCGAGTTTGAGTTCACCATCGGCGACGAAAAACACGTCGTGGCCGCCGGCGATACGCTGTACAAACAGCCGAACATTATGCACGGCTGCGTGTGCCTGAAAGCCGGGACCCTGCTCGATACATTCACCCCTATGCGTCAGGATTTCCTGAAAGCATAATCCCCTGCACCTCGGCCGCTTTTTCTGACAAAAAGCGGCTGTTGTTGCCATCATGTTCTTTTCTCATCACTGAAGCCTCAGCCGAAAAATTCACCCTTTCATATGAGATCTAACGTCGATTTTCATCACAGCCCTCTGTAATTAAATCACGCTATTCTGGCAAGTCACTGCCGTACCAGCATATTTAATAAAAGGGACTGTTATGAAATTGCTAACGCTTGATGAGCTACATCCAGCGGACGTACTGCTTTTCTCTGCCGAAAAGAAAAGTTTTATTTCCTGGGCAATGACCTTTCTGACGGGCGCACCGGTGAGCCATACAGCGCTGTATTACGACACGCTGCCGCCCACCATTATTGAAAAAATGCCGCCGCAGGTGGCCACTACCCCTGCAGCACCTCGCTTTAGCGGGCGCACCGTTCATGTCTATCGCCATACCGGCCAAGGAGTGCTGACTCCGGTGATTGATGCCGCGCGTCAGTACCTGAATAATCAGGAACCCTATGATCATGCCGGGTTGTATATGGTTGGCCTGTTACTGATGTATAAAAAATTCTCGATTACCCGCGCCAGGCAGCAGGTCGTGATTCGGATTTTGCAAAAGCTGACCGCCACCCTCACCCGCTTTATTCAACAACATCAGACTCCACACCAACACCCGATGGTCTGTTCACAGTTTGTTGCCCAGTGTTTTGACGATGCCGGCAGCACCTTTCGTCTGCAGTTCCGCCATGCTACGCAGGTCGATTCGGCGATTGGCGAAACGCTGCTTGATAAAGCCATAGAGTGGACAGCGCAGCGCCGGCGCGCCGTGGGTGCATATGATCTGACAGAAGAAGTAGAAAAGGCCAGCGATGAAGCACTGTGCGAAGCACTACACAATGCGTTTATGGAAAACGTGTCACGGCCAACACCACCGATGACCGACGCGTTAGCCGAATCCATTTACCACTTTGCGCAAGCGCATGCGGCGTTATTAAACCTCGATACGACGGCTAAGAAATATCATCCGCTTACAGCCCTGAGGGCGCATAACAATATGTTTATCGCTCCTGGCGATCTGATGCGGAGCTGCAATAATTTAATGCCAATGGGCATTGTGATGATTTAGCGATCATCATCACAAAAACCTCATTATATAAATTTCCACCGCTTACCCAAGATAAAGCCTCATCGGGTTTACTGAGGTTTTATTTTTAATTAACCAACACATTAGTTAGCGAATTAATGATTAAATCAGTAAATTATATCGTTTATTCCAATCTAAATACCCCCTGTCAACTTCCATACCAGAAGCCCCTAACGGTGCCGCCTGAGCGGTAAAAACGCCATCGCCGTCACTATAATGAAACATCGTTTCGACTCCGATCACATTTTCATGATTAATCGAATGACGTGGAAACAAATCGCAATAAAATAAATTTAAAACGGTGTTTTATAAAATGATTGTCGCAAAGCATGAGATTTTAAAACGCAACAACACCGACCAAAGGATTACGTTAAATTTTATTGAATTACATTCACTTACAGGGAAAGGCTGCATGACTGACACCAAGTTAACGCTTTAAACGCTCTGGCGCCAGAAGGCGCGAGGGATGTAACCAACACCCAATCCGTTTGACACACTTGTTCGCCAGGTAGGTATGTATGAATGAAAACAGAATGCTGGGTTTGGCCTGGATTTCACCCTATATAATCGGGTTGATAATCTTCACGGCCTTCCCGTTCGTTTCATCTTTCTTCCTCAGTTTTACTGAGTATGACTTGATGAGTCCACCGGTGTTTAATGGCATCGAAAACTATCGCTACATGTTTACCGAAGATACCCTCTTCTGGAAATCCATGGGCGTGACCTTTGCCTACGTATTTTTGACCATCCCTTTAAAACTCGCTTTTGCTTTAGGGATTGCGTTTGTTCTTAACTTTAAATTACGCGGTATCGGCTTCTTCCGTACGGCTTACTATATTCCGTCCATCCTCGGTAGCTCCGTGGCTATCGCCGTTCTGTGGCGCGCCCTGTTCGCCATCGACGGCCTGCTGAACAGCTTTATCGGCGTTCTCGGTTTCGATCCGGTCAACTGGCTGGGCGAGCCGTCTCTGGCGCTGATGTCCGTTACCCTGCTGCGCGTATGGCAGTTCGGCTCTGCGATGGTTATCTTCCTGGCCGCGCTGCAAAACGTTCCACAGTCTCAGTACGAAGCGGCGATGATCGACGGCGCCTCTAAATGGCAGATGTTCATGAAAGTGACCGTGCCACTGATTACGCCGGTTATCTTCTTCAACTTCATCATGCAGACCACCCAGGCATTCCAGGAGTTCACCGGTCCGTACGTCATCACCGGCGGTGGCCCAACCTACTCAACGTACCTGTTCTCGCTGTACATCTACGACACGGCGTTCAAGTACTTCGATATGGGTTATGGCGCTGCGCTGGCATGGGTACTGTTCCTGGTCGTTGCGGTCTTCGCCGGCATCGCCTTTAAGTCTTCAAAATACTGGGTGTTCTACTCCGCCGATAAGGGAGGCAAAAATGGCTGATATCCAACAAATCTCCGACGCTCAAAGCATCGCTGAACGTGAGGTTGCCCGCACCCTTCGTCGTGAGAAGATCAACGCATGGGTTCGCTATACCATCCTGCTGATCGTCGGTTTGTTAATGCTTTACCCGCTGGCGTGGATGTTCTCGGCGTCGTTCAAACCGAACCACGAGATCTTCACCACCCTGAGCCTGTGGCCAGCACACGCGACCTGGGACGGCTTTATTAACGGCTGGAAAACCGGTACCGAGTACACCTTCGGTCATTACATGCTGAACACCTTCAAGTATGTCATTCCTAAGGTGATCCTGACCATTATCTCCTCCACCATCGTGGCGTACGGCTTTGCCCGCTTCGAGATTCCGTGGAAGAAATTCTGGTTCGCCACGCTCATCACCACCATGCTGCTGCCGAGCACCGTACTGCTGATTCCTCAGTACCTGATGTTCCGCGAAATGGGCATGCTGAACAGCTACATGCCGCTGTACCTGCCGCTGGCCTTCGCCACGCAAGGGTTCTTCGTCTTCATGCTGATTCAGTTCCTGCGCGGCGTACCGCGTGACATGGAAGAAGCAGCGCAGATTGACGGCTGTAACTCCATCCAGGTGCTGTGGTATGTGGTCGTACCGATTCTGAAGCCGGCGATTATCTCCGTCGCCCTGTTCCAGTTCATGTGGTCCATGAACGACTTTATCGGCCCGCTGATCTACGTCTACAGCGTTGATAAGTACCCGATTGCACTGGCACTGAAAATGTCCATCGACGTCACTGAAGGGGCGCCGTGGAACGAAATTCTGGCAATGGCGAGCATCTCCATTCTGCCATCCATCATTGTGTTCTTCCTGGCACAGCGCTACTTCGTACAGGGCGTGACCAGCAGCGGAATTAAAGGTTAAGAGGGATATATCATGGCTGAAGTTATTTTCAACAAACTGGAAAAAGTGTACTCCAACGGCTTCAAAGCGGTACATGGTATCGACCTGAAAATCGCAGAAGGTGAGTTTATGGTTATCGTCGGTCCGTCCGGCTGCGCCAAATCCACCACCCTGCGTATGCTGGCAGGACTTGAAACCATCAGCGGCGGCGAAGTCCGCATCGGCGAAAAAATCGTCAACAACCTCGCGCCGAAAGAGCGCGGGATTGCGATGGTGTTCCAGAACTATGCGCTGTACCCGCACATGACCGTGCGTGAAAACCTGGCGTTCGGCCTGAAGCTGAGCAAAATGCCTAAAGATCAGATCGACGCCCAGGTCAATGAAGCGGCGAAAATCCTCGAGCTGGAAGAGCTGCTGGACCGTCTGCCGCGTCAGCTCTCCGGTGGTCAGGCACAGCGTGTGGCCGTAGGCCGCGCGATTGTGAAAAAGCCGGACGTGTTCCTGTTCGATGAACCGCTGTCTAACCTTGACGCTAAGCTGCGTGCATCAATGCGTATCCGTATTTCCGACCTGCACAAGCAGCTGAAGAAATCCGGCAAGCCAGCGACCACCGTTTACGTTACCCACGATCAGACCGAAGCGATGACCATGGGCGACCGTATCTGCGTGATGAAGCTGGGCCACATCATGCAGGTCGATACCCCGGACAACCTGTACCACAAGCCGAAGAACATGTTCGTTGCTGGCTTTATCGGCGCGCCGGAAATGAACATTCGTTCCTGCAAACTGGTGAATAAAGAAGGCCGCCTGAACCTGAGCATCGGCGACGAGTTCATGCCGCTGAGCGAAGATCTGCACCAGAAATTGAGCGGCCACGATAACGAAGAAGTGTTCTACGGCATTCGCCCGGAGTTCGTTTCCCTTTCCGATGAGCCGTTCGCTGAAGGCGGCTGCAGCGGTGAGATGGTTCGCGTCGAAAACATGGGTCACGAGTTCTTCGTTTACCTGAAAGTCGCGAACTACGAGCTGACGGCACGCATCCCTTCAGATGAGGCTAAGCCAATGATTGATAAGGGGCTTCATCGTAAGGTGTACTTTAAGTTTGACATGAACAAATGTCATATCTTTGACGCTAAAACTGAACAGAACCTCTCTCTCTAATCTGGAGTATTACAATGAAAAAAGTGCTTTTAAGCGCAGCAATCTCCGCTACCCTGGGCCTCACGGCCCTCCCTTCTATGGCAAAGGATGTCGACCTTCGCATGTCCTGGTGGGGCGGTAACGGCCGCCACCAGGTCACCCTGAAGGCGCTGGAAGAGTTCCATAAGCAGAACCCGGACATTAACGTCAAAGCAGAATACACCGGTTGGGACGGCCACTTATCCCGTCTGACCACCCAGATCGCAGGCGGCACCGAGCCTGACGTCATGCAGACTAACTGGAACTGGCTGCCGATTTTCTCTAAAACCGGCGACGGCTTCTACGACCTGAACAAAATGAAGGATGTCATCGACTTAAGCCAGTTCGATGCCAAAGAGCTGCAGTCCACCACGGTGAACGGCAAGCTGAACGGGATCCCAATCTCCGTGACCGCGCGCGTGTTCTACTTCAACGATGAAACCTGGAAGCAAGCGGGCGTTGAATACCCGAAAACCTGGGATGATTTGATGGCGGCGGGCAAAACCTTCGAGAGCAAACTGGGTAAACAGTACTATCCAGTGGTTCTTGAGCACCAGGATACTCTGGCGCTGCTGAACTCGTACATGACGCAGAAATACAATATTCCAGCCATCGACCAGGAAGCGAAGAAATTCTCCTACAGCAAAGAGCAGTGGGTTGAATTCTTCCAGATGTACAAAAAACTGGTCGACAGCCACGTGATGCCGGACACCAAATACTATGCGTCATTTGGTAAGAGCAACATGTACGAAATGAAGCCGTGGATCCAGGGCGAATGGGGCGGTACTTACATGTGGAACTCCACCATTAACAAGTACTCCGATAACCTGAAGCCGCCAGCCAAGCTGGAACTGGGTAGCTACCCAATGCTGCCAGGCGCCACCGACGCGGGTCTGTTCTTCAAACCAGCGCAGATGCTGTCTATCGGCAAATCCACCAAGAACCCAGAAGCGGCAGCGAAAGTGATCAACTTCCTGCTGAACAGCAAAGAAGGCGTGGATACGCTGGGCCTGGAGCGCGGCGTGCCGCTGAGCAAGGTTGCGGTGAAATACCTGACCGAAGACGGCATTCTGAAAGAAGACGATCCGTCAGTATCCGGCCTGCGTCTGGCGCAGTCTCTGCCGGCTAAACTGAGCGTGTCTCCGTACTTTGACGATCCGCAGATCGTGGCGCAGTTCGGTACCACGCTGCAGTACATCGACTACGGCCAGAAAACCGTTGAAGAAGCCGCGGCCGACTTCCAGCGTCAGGGTGAACGTATCCTGAGACGCGCCATGCGTTAATTGCTGTTAATGCGTTAATACCCTGCAACTTCCGGTTGCGGGGTATTTTTTTATTCAAGGAGAAAGGACATGAAAGGCAAAATCATCCCGCTGAATTTCCGTCACCAGAAGGACAGCGAAACCGGTCACGAAGTGATCCGGATGACGCCACCGCATATCATTTGCCATCGTAACTACTTCTACCAAAAATGCTTCACCCGCGACGGCGGCAAGCTGATTTTTGGCGGTGCGTTCGAGGGGCACTGGAACTACTACTTGCTGGATATTGCCGCGCAACAGGCAACCCAACTGACCGACGGCGCCGGGGATAACACCTTCGGTGGTTTTCTTTCCGATGACGACCAATCGCTGTGGTATGTAAAAGATACGCGCCAGCTTAGACGCGTCGATCTGACCACGCTGGAAGAGTACGTGGTCTACGAGGTGGATGACGAGTGGGTTGCCTACGGCACCTGGGTAGCAAACTCAGACTGCACAAAGCTGGTTGGCATTGAGATTAAAAAAAGCGACTGGCAGCCGCTGACCGACTGGTCGAAATTCCGCGCGTTCTACTTTACCAACCCGGAATGCCGCTTAATCAATATCGATCTAAAAACCGGCGAGCAGCGCACCATTTTGCAGGAAAAACGCTGGCTGGGGCACCCGATCTACCGCCCGTTTGACGACGCGACGGTGGCGTTTTGCCATGAAGGTCCGCGTGATGCGATCGACGCGCGTATCTGGCTGGTGAACGAAGACGGCAGCAACGTTCGCTGCGTGCGTCAGCAGCAGCCGGGAGAAAGCTTTACCCATGAATTCTGGGTTCCGGACGGTTCGGCGCTGTATTATGTCGCCCATCAGGAGAATAACCCGCACCGCTATCTCTACAGCGCCGATCCCGCAACGCTGGAAAACCGCCAGTTGATGGAGATCCCGCCCTGCTCTCACCTGATGAGCAACCACGATGGCTCGCTGATTGTAGGCGACGGCGCACCGCATAACACCGGTGATATTAGCCTGAACGATCCGTTTATCTGGGTGTTCGATCTGCAAACCGGCGGCAAGAAAGCCATTTGCCAACACAACAGCAGCTGGAAAGTGCTGGACGGCGACCGCCAGGTGACGCACCCGCATCCGTCGTTCTCACCGGACGGTAAGTGGGTGCTGTATACGTCCGACGCGGAGGGGATGCCGGCGCTGTATTTAGCGAAGGTATAAAAAAAGCCGGGTGGCGGCTACGCCTTACCCGGCCTACGTTTGGCGCTACCTTGTAGGCCCGGTAAGCGTAGCGCCACCGGGCATTCCATCAGACGCCGATATTGCGCAATTTCTCGCCTTTCATCAGCTTGCGTTCAATGTGCTCCAGCGTAACCCCTTTGGTTTCCGGAATCAGCCAGAACGTCACGCCGATAAAGGCGATATTCAGCGCGGTGTACAGCCAGAACGTCCCTGCCGCACCAATCGAATCCAGCAGCGTCAGGAAGGTCGCGCCGATAATCATATTCGATACCCAGTTCGTCGTGGTTGAACAGGTGATACCAAAGTCGCGACATTTCAGCGGCTGAATTTCGGAACACAGGATCCACACCACCGGCGCAGCGCTCATCGCATAGCCTGCAATGCACATCATGGTCATGCCCACCGACAGCCAGGACAGCCCGCTTGAGGCGGTGCCGTTATCAAACTGCATCAGGCAGTAGCCCAGCACCAGCGTACCGAGCGCCATCACGGTAAAGCCGATTTTCAGCGCCGGTTTACGCCCCGCTTTGTCCACGGTAAACACGGCAATAAAGGTGGCGAACATGAAGGTCAGCCCAACCACCAGCGTGGCAATCATCTGCTGTTCGGTGGTGGTGAAGCCCGCCATTTTAAAAATACGCGGCGCGTAGTACATGATGATATTCATGCCGGTGAATTGCTGCATCGCCTGCAGCAGCATGCCAAGAAATACGGCGCGGCGGACGTTGCGATTGATCTTAAACAGCGCCCAGCCGCCCTGCTTCAGCTTCAGGCTTTCACGAATTTCGTTCAGCTCATCGCGCGCTTTCTCAGAGGTGTCGCGCAGCATCCGCAGTACCTCTTCGGCCTCAATATGGCGGCCCTTTTCCGCCAGCCAGCGCGGGCTGTTAGGCAGGAAGACAACCAATACAATCAGGACAACCGCCGGTAGCGCCAGCACGGCAAGCATCGCACGCCAGTTGCCGCTGTAGCTGAACGCGGTATCGGACAGGAACGCCATCACGATCCCCAGCGTCACCATCAACTGGTACATACTGATCATCTTACCGCGAACGTGCTCGCTGGCCATTTCCGACAGATACAGCGGCGCGGTGTAGGAAGCGATCCCCACGGCCACGCCGAGAACCACCCTGGCAACCAGCAACATTTCCACATTGACGGCAAAACCCGATCCCAGCGACCCCGCCACAAAAAGCACGGCCCCCACCATCAGGCTGTATTTCCGTCCCAGGCGGAAAGAGAGCCAGCCGTTAAACAGGGCACCAATTGCTGCGCCCAGCATCATGCTGCTGACCACCCATTCCTGCAGACGATTAGACAAGACGAAGTGGTCGGTAATAAAGGGCAGCGCACCCGCAATCACCCCGATATCCAATCCAAAGAGCAGCCCGGCCACCGCGGCGGCGAATGAGACAAACCAATTCATGCGCCGGGTATCACGCTGTGCGCTCGGCATTACCGTAGAGTCGTTACTGATTGAAGTCATTTTTTTCCTGCCAGACAGAGTAAGACATACGCATAAAGTACGGGGAGGACGCGTAACGTTGTCAGGTAAGAAAGGTCAAGGATATGGACTATATTGCTGGGTAGAGTGATTTTGTGATGGATATTTGACTTTCAATGATGCGCGACATTTGTTACATCACCTCTGCGCGTCAATAAAATTAGCCTTTATCAGATATGACAATCTGGGCAGCATGGATAATTCATGCATTTCGATATGGATAAATACAATACTACGCGGGAGGCCTTCCGCCGCCGTGCGGGAATAAAAAAACCTGCCGTAGCAGGTTTTTTTATCGCGAGCGAACGCTTAGCGCGCCAGCCAGCCGCCGTCTACCGCAACGGTATAGCCGTTGATGTAGTCAGATGCCGGAGAAGCCAGGAAGACGATCGGCCCCATCAGGTCGCTCGGCAGACCCCAACGCCCCGCCGGGATACGGTCAAGGATTGCAGCGCTACGCTCTTCGTCAGCACGCAGCTGCTGGGTGTTGTTGGTCGCCATATAGCCCGGAGCAATCGCGTTGACGTTGATGCCGTGCTTCGCCCACTCGTTCGCCATCAGGCGGGTTACGCCCATTACGCCGCTTTTAGACGCGGTGTAAGACGGAACGCGGATGCCGCCCTGGAAGGAGAGCATGGAAGCGATGTTGATGATTTTGCCGCCTTTGCCCTGCGCGATGAAGTGCTTCGCCGCAGCCTGGGACATGAAGAACACGCTCTTGATGTTCAGGTTCATGACGTCGTCCCAGTCTTTTTCACTGAAGTCGATCGCATCTTCACGGCGAATCAGACCCGCGTTGTTAACCAGAATATCGATATGGCCGAATTCAGCTACCGCGCGCTCCAGCAGTGCCGGGATGCCGTCAATCTGACGCAGGTCAGCGGTCAGGCTCAGGAAGCGACGGCCCAGCGCGGTAACGCGCTCGATGGTTTCAGTCGGCTCAACGATGTTGATACCCACGATATCGCAGCCCGCTTCCGCCAGACCCAGCGCCATACCTTGACCCAGACCCGTATCACAACCGGTGACAACGGCAACTTTGCCCTGCAGAGAGAATGAATCCAAAATCATTTTTTTATTCCTTGTCATTAGCGCCTGTACCGGACAGGCATTGTTAATCTATACACATCGTCATTCGGCGCTTGATGTCGACCGAAAGGTTCTGTGTACAATGCTGTCCGCGACTAGCGCAGATCCTTAACGGCCACGTGATCCATGTCATCAAAGACCTGGTTCTCGCCCACCATCCCCCAGATGAAGGTATACGCCTTAGTACCTACGCCCGAGTGGATTGACCAGCTCGGTGAGATCACCGCCTGTTCGTTATGCATCACAATGTGACGCGTTTCCTGTGGCTGCCCCATCATGTGGAATACGCAGCTGTCTTCATCCATGTTGAAATAGAAATAGACTTCCATGCGGCGCTCGTGAGTATGGCACGGCATGGTGTTCCACAGGTTGCCCGGCGCCAGTTCGGTCAGCCCCATGCTGAGCTGACAGGTTTCCAGCACGTCCGGAACAAAGTATTTGTTGATGGTACGACGGTTGCTGGTGAGGTTATCGCCCAGCGTGACCGGCGCAACGTCGGCCGGAGTGACTTTTTTCGTCGGGTACGTGGTGTGTGCTGGCGCACAGTTGTAGTAAAACTTAGCCGGTTTCGCCGCGTCGACGCTGGCGAACACCACTTCTTTTGCCCCTTTACCCACGTAAAGCGCGTCGCGATGACCTATCTCGAAGCACTGGCCGTCAACGGTAATCGTGCCCGCGCCGCCAATGTTAATGACGCCCAGCTCGCGGCGTTCCAGGAAGTAGCTCACGCCGAGCTGCTTACCCACTTCACCACCGACGGATACGGTTTTCGCTACCGGCATGATGCCGCCAACGATAATGCGATCGATGTGGCTGTACACCATGGTGTATTCATCAGCGACAAATACCTGCTCAACTAAAAACTCTTCGCGAAGACCCTGCGTATCCAGCGTTTTAGCATGAGCGCTATGAATGCTCTGTCGTACTTCCACCTGAACCTCCAGGAAAATGTGGTGTGATGCTCTTTATAAGAACGAAACTTCGTTCCGCTTTGTTAATGCTCGTATCTTATCTCTGATGAAATGGGTTTTCAATTGCAAATAAAACATCGTTTCATTTTTTCTGTGAATTAATATCAAAAATGCAAATGAGATCACGAATACGCCATGCAGCGGCATGCAGGAAAAATAAAAAACAATATTATTCATTTAGTTACATGTTTCTTTGAAAAATACTCTCTATGGAGTAAAGGAGGGTGCAAAAACAAAGATGCGCTTGACTGGGGGGCAAAAGCCTTACCAAAAAAGTCGCAGAAATGATGATTTTTCGTATAAACTGCGTCTGACATCACAAACATTGAAACGGTGTTTTGATAAATTAACACCTAATTTTTAAAATGACATCCATATCGGCTAGCGGGGTTGATAGCACCTCGTGACCGCATCAGTAAAAGGAGAGCATCATGGCTAAAGGCATGCGGGTAAAATTGAATTATGAGGTCAGCCGCGACCCGGACACCGGCGCGGAAATCACCCGCTTAACACCACCAGAAGTCACCTGTCATCGTAACTACTTCTATCAAAAGTGCTTCTTTAATGATGGCAGCCATCTGCTGTTTGCTGGTGAGTTCGACGGCCATTGGAACTACTACCTGCTGGATGTGGCGAACGCCGAAGCCGTACAGCTGACCGAAGGCGCAGGCGATAACACCTTCGGCGGCTTCCTGTCTCCGGATGACCAGTCCCTTTATTATGTGAAGAACGACCGCACGCTGCTGGAAGTGAATCTGAAAACGCTGGTCGAGCGCGAAGTGTACCGCGTGCCGGAAGAGTGGGTAGGTTACGGCACCTGGGTCTCTAACAGCGATTGCACCAAACTGGTCGGCATTGAAATCGCGAAAAGCGACTGGACGCCGCTGAACGACTGGCAGCTGTTCCACGATTTCTTCCACAAAGGCCCGCACTGCCGTCTGCTGCGCGTCGATCTGCAAACCGGCGAAAGCGCGGTGATCCACGAAGAGAAAAACTGGCTTGGCCACCCGATTTACCGCCCGTTTGACGACAATACCGTCGCGTTCTGCCACGAAGGTCCGCACGATCTGGTTGATGCACGTATGTGGCTGGTTAATGAAGACGGCAGCAACGTGCGTAAAGTGAAAGAGCATGCGGAAGGCGAAAGCTGCACGCACGAGTTCTGGGTACCCAACGGTTCGGCACTGGTTTACGTCTCCTACCTGAAAGGCAAGCAGGGTCGTACCATTTACCGCTTCAACCCGGATACCAACGTAAACGAAGCGCTGATGCAGATGCCGGCCTGCTCGCACCTGATGAGCAACTTCGACGGCACCATGCTGGTCGGCGATGGCTCCGGTACCCCGGTCGACGTTAAGGACACCAGCGGCTACACCATCGACAACGATCCGTATCTGTATGGCTTTGATGTCGCGAAAAAAGCCTACTTCCCGATTGCGCGCCACGACACCTCGTGGGCAACGGTACAAAACAGTCGTCAGGTGACTCACCCGCATCCGTCCTTTACCCCGGACGACAGCGCGGTGCTGTTCAGCTCTGACAAAGACGGCAAACCGGCGCTGTATATCGCCAAACTGCCGACCGAACGTAAGTTAGTACAAGCTTAAAATTCTGAGTTTAGTGTTTCTGTAACTGGCCTTGCCCTCCTTCTGGAGGGCCTTTTTTTGCCTGTCATATTATGCCCGATAAGCGAAGCGCCATCGGGCAAGACATTACGCGCACAATACTGGCGCACGGACACGAAAAACGAAAACCCCCGGCCAAATGCTCCGGGGGGAAAACGGATGAGGGTCCGATTTTGTTAATGTCAGAAGGAGTACGCTACCCCAACGCGCAGACGGGTCTGGCGTTCATCGGTAGATTTGACGCCCACGTTCCCCACTTCAAAATACGGTGACCAGTTTTTATCCCACTTGTAGGCCATCTTGGCGTTGTATTCGTTGCTGTATGGTTTGTTATTGTTGCGGTACAGGCTCTTATGCTGAGCATCAGCCTCAGTACTGCGCGCATAAACGTAGTTCAGCTCGACGCGCCAGTCACCCATCGCCCAACCCACCCAGGTATCGAGTTTGTTGACTTTATCATCCACGCCGCCGTTGCTTGACGTTGCCGGAACGCGCGTATATTCGTAGCGGTAACGCGCAGCGACATAGAAACCGCTGTCGAAGCTGTACTGCGCATGCAGATAAGGTTTGTAGATAGAGAAGCTATCTTTACTTTCGATGTTAAAGCCCGGGTTCAGGGCAAAATTATTGGTCACTTTCCAGCGCCAGTTAATGGACTCTTCGTGACCATTACCCACGATTTCGTTGAACGGGCGGTCCTGTTTATCAGTATCACCACCGGTCTTCCACTTCGCTTCAACACCAAAACCAAGACCGTTATCAAAACGATGAGATACCGCAACGCGGTCGGCGTTGGAACCGCTGTCAATATATTCATGACGCAGGTCAACGGTGACCGCCGATGCGGCGAAAGACATACCGGATAATACAGCCAGGGCCAGAGTTTTCTTAAGCATTTGCCATCCCTCAATTGAAATTATGTTTCTTTTTTATGGAATTGGATTTTATTTTTTCCAAATATCTATTTTAGTGATCAAGATCGTAATTATTTGTTTCAGAAAAACTGGCACAAAGAGGACGTGATAAAGCTCAATAAAAAACCTACATAACCCTTAAAAAATAAAACTTAGATCACAAAGATTTATTTAAACTGAATTAAATTTTCAATATTTTACTTAAATAACAGATAGTTATCACAAAACTAATAACGTGAGTTATTTTTAGCAGGCGAAATATTCAATTTTCTACTTATATCCATGCTAAGGATGAACTGATTCACAATGCTTACATCTGAAACAAATATGAATAAAACGCCAAAGAAGAGAACTAGACAAAAACACGTTTATTGTCTGGCAGTTCGGCGGGAATAAACAAAAAAGACCTCAAATGAGGTCTTTCTGAAAAGAAAAAATATGAGGGAAACTAAAGATAACTTACTGAATATCGCGCTCAACGGCGAGCGCCACACCCTGACCGCCACCGATACACAGCGTCGCCAGCCCTTTACGGGCATCACGCTTAATCATCTCATGCACCAGAGAAACAAGAATACGGCAGCCAGATGCACCGATAGGATGCCCGAGCGCAATTGCCCCACCGTTCACATTGACCTTCTGCGCGTTCCATTCCAGCATTTTACCCACCGAAATCGCCTGGGCGGCAAACGCCTCGTTAGCCTCAATCAGGTCGACATCATTCAACTGCCACCCGACGCGCTCCAGACAACGGCGCGTGGCATACACCGGAGCAATCCCCATCAGCGCCGGATCGACGCCCACGCTGGCAAAGGCGCGGATGCGCGCCAGAATCGGCAGCCCCAGTTCAAGCGCTTTGCTTTCGCTCATCATCAGCACTGCCGCCGCGCCGTCATTAATGGATGACGCGTTCCCCGCTGTAACCGAACCGGCGTGGTCGAAGGAAGGGCTTAAACGCGCCAACGCTTCGGCGCTGGCATCCGTTTGCGGCTGTTCATCGGTATCGACAACCTGCCTGCCGCCGTCCGGCAGCGGGTTAATCACCGGCACAATTTCATCACGAAAGCGGCCTGAATCAATGGCCTTACGCGCTTTGTGCTGCGAGCTAAGCGCCCATGCATCCTGCTGCTCGCGGCTAATACCGTATTCACGCGCCAGATTTTCCGCCGTGACCCCCATGTGGTAGTCGTTAAAAGCGTCCCACAGGCCGTCGTGAACCAGGCTATCAATCAGTTGACTGTTGCCAAGCTGCGCGCCGGTGCGGCTGTCGGTCAGCACGTGCGGCGCGCGGCTCATGTTCTCCTGTCCGCCGGCAATCACCACATCTGCTTCACCGCACTGAATCGCCTGGGTCGCCAGATGCAGCGCCTTCAGCCCAGAACCGCAGACGTCGTTGATGGTAATGGCCGAGACGGTATTCGGCAGACCGCCTTTTATCGCAGACTGTCGCGCCGGATTTTGCCCGGTTCCTGCGGTCAAAACCTGACCAATAATCACCTCATCGATCGACGCGGCGGAAATACCGCTGCGTTCCACCAACGCGTTGATCACCAGGCTACCCAGTTCGACGGCAGAATGGCGAGCAAGCGCCCCCTGAAAACAGCCGATGGGCGTACGGACTGCACCTACGATAACGACATCTTTCATCTTGACCTCAGCGCAAAATAACCTGCGTATAGTAGATGATTGTTATCAAATATTTTCGCAATTGTTTAAAAAAAGTGAGTTTTATCACAAAGGAAATTCATCTCATCCGCGTTACGCCGACGCCTGCTGTAGATACTGCCGCAGCCAGCTTCCGGCAGCGCCCAGCGGGGCTTCTTTATGCCACAGCAGATCGATAGAAACCGCCATCGGCCAGCCCGCAATATCCAGCATCTTCAGCTCCGCCGATCGAGAAAACTCCTCTACCAGCGCGCAGGGCAGCGCACACCAGCCTAACCCCTGCGCCGCCATGCTCAGCAGCATCAGGTAGTTTGGTGCCGACCACACCGGGCCGCGCGCGGGCGTGGCGCGATTTTCCAGATAAGTATTCAGCCGGAGCTCGCGCCAGGTTCGCAGCTGCTCCCATTCCACTTTCGACTGCGCGGCCAGCGGGTGCCCCGGCGCAACGTAAATCGCCATATGCGTGCGCATCGGCAGGCGAGTATGGCCAATGTCGGTGGGATAGTCGTCGCGCGCCTCAATCAGCCCCACCTGCGCGCGGCCTTTTTGCAACAGATCGACCACATCGTCGTCTTCACCCACCAGGCACTCAAACTCCGTATGCGGAAACCGCAGGTCGAACTGCGCCAGAAGATCTTCCAGCACGTCAGGATGCAGCGTATCGGAGAGCACAAACGCCAGCCGTGCCTCGGTTTCACCACTCAGCGACACGGCCAACTCATCGAGCCGTTCGCTGGCAGCCAGAATGGCCTGAACATAGCTTAATACCCGCTGGCCTTCCACCGTCAGTACCGGCTGACGCGCGGAGCGATCGAAAAGCGTGACGCCAAGATCCACCTCCAGGTGGGCGATGGCCGTACTGACCGTCGATTGGCTCTTGCGCAGTCGACGGGCAGCGGCCGAAAACGAGCCGCAGGAAACGGTTTCAACAAACGCGGTCAGTGCTTCGGGGGAATAGCGCATGAAGTATCTACTTTATCGATGGATTCTATCTTTTACTTATCACATTTCTCCATAAAATGCGCACAACCGTATTCCATAAAACAAAGGTCATCACATGCAGCAAGATTTATTACATCGCAGAAAACTCCCGGAGCGTATTTTTCATGCCGTTTGCTTTGAAGGCATCGCCACCGCGATCCTTGCGCCCACCGCCGCATGGCTGATGCAGCGTTCGGTGCTGGAAATGGGCGGGCTGACGATTATTCTCGCCACCACCGCCATGGTGTGGAACATCATTTATAACGCCGTCTTCGATCGCCTGTGGCCCGTCACCCGCGTGAAGCGCACGGCAAAAGTCCGAGCCCTGCACGCTTTAGGCTTCGAGTGTGGGTTTATTGTTATCGGCGTCAGCATTGTCTCGTTCGTGCTCGGCGTCACGCTGCTCCAGGCGCTGACGCTGGAGATCGGTTTCTTCCTGTTCTTCCTGCCCTACACCATGCTCTACAACTGGGCGTACGACACCCTGCGCGATCGCATCATGAAGCGTCGCCAGCAGAATCTCTACGCACAAAATTAATCCTCTTTTCAGGCCGATAGCCGTCGGCCTGGAAATGTTCAGCCACACGAAAAGCTAATTATGGTAAATTATCCGCCATTTTTTTGGTTTTATGGTTGATACATTCGAATAATGTCTAAAATCTGGTCTAAAGAAGAGACTCTATGGAGCTTTGCCTTATATGGCACTGCCGTCGGGGCGGGAACCCTTTTCCTGCCCATCCAGCTGGGCGCCGCCGGCGCGGTTGTGCTGTTCATCACCGCGCTGGTTGCCTGGCCATTAACGTACTGGCCGCATCGCGCTTTATGCCAGTTCATCCTCTCCGCTAACACGCCGGCTAGCGTGGGTATCACCGGTGCCGTCACCCATTACTATGGGAAAAAGATCGGCAGCCTGATCACCGCGCTCTACTTTATTGCGTTCTTCGTGGTGGTGTTGATCTATGCGGTTGCCATTACCAACTCACTAGCGGAACAGCTCTCCCGCTATCGGCCGGTTGATTTGCCGCTGCGCGCGCTCATCAGCCTGGGCGTGGTCGTGCTGCTGAACCTGATTTTCCTGACCGGTCGCCAGACCACCATCAAGGTGATGGGAATGCTGGTATTCCCGCTGATCGCCTACTTCCTGTTCCTGTCCGTATACCTGACCGGCAGCTGGCAGCCTTCGCTGCTGACGACGCAGATGGAGGTCAACACCCATACGTTACACCAGGTGTGGCTTTCCATTCCCGTGATGGTTTTCGCTTTTAGCCATACGCCGATTATTTCGACCTTCGCCATCGACAGGCGAGAGAAATACGGCGAGCAGGCCATGGGTAAATGCAAAAAAATCATGAAGGTGGCGTATCTGATTATCTGCCTGAGCGTGCTGTTCTTCGTCTTCAGCTGCCTGTTGTCGATTCCGCCGTCATACATTAATACAGCGAAAGAGGAAGGCGTGACCATCCTTTCTGCGCTGTCGATGATGCCCAACTCGCCTGGCTGGCTGTCGATTTCCGGCATTATTGTCGCGGTCGTGGCGATGTCGAAATCGTTCCTCGGCACCTACTTTGGCGTGATTGAAGGCGCAAGCGAGATGGTAAAATCGTCGCTCAACCAGGTGGGCGTACGCAAAAGCCGCTCGTTCAACCGCGGCCTGTCGATCCTGCTGGTGTCCACGGTGACGTTTATCGTCTGCTGCATCAATCCGAACGCGATATCCATGATTTATGCTATCAGCGGCCCGCTGATTGCCATGATTCTGTTTATCATGCCAACGCTGTCGACCTACCTGATTCCGGCGCTGAAACCCTACCGCTCTATCGGCAGCCTGATTACGCTGATTGTCGGCGTGATGTGCGTGTCGGTGATGTTTTTGGGTTAAGACCCTCATGACGTAAAAAAAGACCTGCCGGGGTAACCGTCAGGTCTTTTTTATTATTCAGGTCAGCCGCGAGGCTTACAGCGCCATATCATGCTGCGGCGAGGCGGTCGCCGGCTGTTCTACCGGTTTAGCCTGCGCGACCGGTGCGGCGGGCATCTGAATAACCGGCGGTTTGGTCAGTTGCAAGGTGGCGGCCGTGTCATCCCATACCTGCTGGGTGAGCGCGGTATTACCATTCAGATTCTGGCCAAAGCTCGGCACGATGCTGCGGATTTTGCTCTGCCATTCCGGCGAGTTAAACTGCTCAGGGAACAGCTTTTTAATCACGTTCAGCGTAATCGGCGCAGCCGTTGACGCTCCGGGCGATGCGCCCAGCAGTGCAGAAATCGTGCGCTGCTGGTCAACCACAACTTCGGTCCCCAGCTTCAGCACACCGCCTTTGTCAGCGTCTTTCTTAATAATCTGCACACGCTGACCGGCCTGGATCAGCGTCCAGTCTTCCTTACGTGCTGCAGGGTAATACTCTTTCAGTGCCGCAAAACGATCGTCGTCGCTTAACATCACCTGGCTGATAAGATATTTCACGAGATCAAAGTTATCCAGGCCAACGTGGGTCATCGGCATTACGTTGCTGGTCGTGGTGGTGCTTAGCAGATCGAAGAACGATCCCTGCTTCAGGAACTTGGTGGAGAAGGTCGCAAACGGCCCGAACAGCACCACGCGCTTACCGTCGATAAAGCGCGCATCAATATGCGGTACCGACATCGGCGGCGCACCCACGGACGCTTGCCCGTAGACTTTTTCCAGATGCTGGCGAGTGACATCCGGGTTCTCAGTCATCAGGAAGGAACCGCCCACCGGGAAGCCCGCATAATTATCCGCTTCCGGAATACCGGTTTTCTGCAACAGCTTCAGCGCGCCGCCACCAGCGCCAATAAACACGTACTTCGCGTCAATCGCGTGCTGTTTACCGCTACTCACATCTTCAATGGTCACATGCCAGGAGTTATCGCCGTTGCGCTTAAATTCGGTCACTTCAGAGGAGGTTTGCAGTGTGAAGTGCGGGTTCTTTTGCAGGCTGCCGATCAGCTGGCGAGTAATTTCACCGTAGTTAACGTCCGTCCCCACCGGCGTCCAGGTCGCGGCCACCTTCTGCTGTGGGTCACGGCCAGCCATAACCAGCGGCGCCCATTCGGCAATTTGCTGATGATTGGTTGAGAATTTCATGCCCTGGAACAGCGTGGTTTTTTGCAGCGCATCGTAGCGTTTGCCGAGGTATTCCACGTTTTTATCGCCCCACACGAAACTCATGTGCGGCGTCGAGTTAATAAACGCATGCGGATTATTCAGCACGCCGCGCTTAACCTGTGCCGACCAGAACTGGCGGGAAATCATAAACTGTTCGTTAATTTCCAGCGCTTTGCTTACGTCGATAGTGCCGTCCGGGCGCTCCGGCGTGTAGTTTAATTCCATGTTGGCCGAGTGGCCGGTTCCGGCATTATTCCAACCGTTAGAAGATTCCAGGGCCACCTTGTCGAGTTTTTCGACCATGACCTGTTTCCAGTCAGGCTGTAATTCCTGCAGCCAGGTGCCCAGTGAGGCGCTCATGATGCCGCCGCCGATCAGCAGAACATCGGTTTTTTCCGGCGTATCGGTATTGGCGTAAGCGGTTGAATTCACCAGCAGCGCAAGCGCGGCCAGCGAGAATAGTTTTTTATTAATTGCAGGCATAATGATGATATTCGCATAGCAGAATGTATTGAGTGCGACAATAGTAGCGCACTTTTACATTATTTTAAAATATCACCCATATTTAATTAAAAACATTAACAATATTCCCCTGCCCGCTTTTTTTAATTAAAAAAAGCAGCCGCATTCTTTGCAAGGAAATAAAGTTAATATTCTCCTTTATTCGAGTATCAATTAATGCAGGCCAAATTCTGCCATTAACTGTTGGCGAAGACGGACAAATTCGCTGCTGCTGCGTTCGCGCGGACGCGGCAGCGTGACCTCAATGGTACGAATCGGATCGCCCTTGATTTTTGGTAATATCAACACCCGATCGGCCAGATAAATCGCCTCTTCGAGATCGTGCGTCACCAGCACCATCGTCATTTTTTCCGCGTCACGGATGCGCACCAGCTCTTCCTGCATGGTGATTTTAGTCATCGCATCCAGCGCCCCCAGCGGTTCATCCAGCAGCAGGATCTCTGGCTGAATCGTCAGCGCTCGCGCAATCCCCACGCGCTGCGCCATGCCGCCGGAAAGCTGGTTCGGCAAGGCCTGCTCACAGTGGCTCAGCCCCACCAGTTCAATCGCCTCTTTCGCCCGCGCCCTGGCCTGCTTGCGCGCAACGCCTTGCACATCCAGGCTGAAGCTGACGTTTTCCAGCACCGTCAGCCATGGCAACAGGCGCGGCTCTTGAAATATGACCGCCCGCTCGCGGCTCATACCGTGCACCGCCTGACCGTCGATAATCACATCGCCGGCGTCAGGTGTTTCCAGCCCCGCCAGAATACGCAGCAGCGTGGTTTTCCCGCAACCGCTCGGCCCGACGATAGCAATACTCTGGCCGCTTTCAATCTGTAAATTGAGGTCGCGGAAGACATCAAACGGCTTGCCTTCAAGGGAGAAGGTCTTACGCAAGCTGCGAATTGAGATATCGCCGCGCGGGGTTTGTAACGTCGCCGTCATCATACACCTTCCGTTTTGAGCAAAATGTTTGAGGCTTTTAACTGGCCTTTTTTCAGCACGCCGTCGCGCTCAAGAATATCCAGCCAGAACTGCACGTCGTGCGGCTCAGACTGCCCGCCCTTACGCACGCCGTAGCCGGTGAAGTACTTCGCCACTTCCGGGTTTTCACCGCGTTCTTTGAGGATGTTAGCCATAATTTCGCGCACTTTTTCCGGGTTATCACGGGCAAAGTCCAGCGCACGCGCAGATTCCACAACGAAGACGCGCGCTGCGTCAGGATGCTGCTTCACGAAATCCGCACGCAGCACCGTAAAGCCGCCGGCAATCGGGCCGAGCACATCAGCATCGTTGAAAATAGGACGCAGGCCGCCGTGGCTACGCGCCGCGCCTTCAAAGGTGGTTTGCCAGTAGCCAAACGCCGCCACGTCCACCTGCCCGGAACGCAAGGTCTGCTCGAGCTGTGGGCCCGGCACCGCAACCGGCTTCGCCGCGTTTTCCGGCAGGTTCGCCTGGTGCAACGCTTCACGCAGGGTGTAGTCCAGATGCGCACCCAGGGTATTCACAGCGACGCTTTTTCCGACTAAATCTTTGATGGACTTAATCGGGCTATCTTCCTTCACGTAGAAGATAGATTTGGTGGTCTCATTGATGCCGTTGGTCGGGTATGCCGCCACGAAGTCGTTGCCGTTGGCGATGGCGTTAATCACCGCAGGCGTCGCCGCCGAGCCAATATCAATGCTGTTAGAAGCCAGCGCAAATAACGACTCCGGGCCACCGCTGGCGTAGCCGGCATTTTTGATCGCTACGCCGGTGCCTTTAAAATACCCCAGCGCTTCCGCTAATTCGTGCGCGGAAATACCGCCGTAGCTCGCCATATAGCGCATCGTGACCTCTTCCTGCGCCCGTACGGAGGCACTCATGCCAACGAGAAAAAGGACCGCTACCCACACAAAATAGATCTGTTTTTTCATTATTTATATTCCCGTCAGGCTAGATGTAAAAACGCAAAATAACGTGCAAAATTAATGGTTACGAGAGTTCCAGCGACACAGTCGGCGTTGCAAAATGACCAGAATGGCATTCGCTAATAACCCGGCAAAAGCCAGCAGAAATATTGCCGCGAACATCATGGGAATTTGGAAGTTATATTGCGCATTCATCACCCGAAAACCGATGCCCTGATTAGCGCCAATCATCTCAGCGGCAATCAGCAACAGCAGCGCAGTGGTCGCGGGCAGACGCAGGCCGACAAAAATAGAAGGAACGGAAGCCGGGACAATCACCCGGTAAAACAGCGTCAGACGGCCTGCGCCGAAAGTGCGCGCCATTTCCAGCAGCTTACCGTCCACCTCTTTCACGCCGCTAATGGTCGACAGCAGAATCGGGAACAGCGCCGCCCAGAAGATGACGAATACTTTTGAGGTTTCCCCCAGCCCCAGCAGCAGGATAAAGATCGGGTACAGCGCCAGCGCAGAAGTCTGACGGAAGAGCTGTAAGATGGGGTCCAGCGCCTGTTCGAGCGGGCGAATTTGCCCCATAAACAGTCCCAGCGGAATGCCCACCACAATGGCAGCGGCAAAGGCCAGACCGGCTCGCTGCAGGCTAATGGTGATGTCCCCCAGCAGCGCCCCTTCGGTTATGCCGTTCCACAGCGCGACGAAGATTTTATCCAGCGGCGGGATCACCGCGGCGTTCAACCAGCCCGCGGTGCTGGCGATTTGCCAGCCGGCGAAAAACAGCGCCAGCAGGCCATAACGGGCAATCAGCGACAAACTGCGCTGATACCACAGACCGTAGGCCGGCGCGGCGGCGCGGCGGGCCTTCAGACGAATACGCGTAGCGGAATAAAACATAGCTCCTCCTCAGGCCACTTTGGCGTTGCGCGCAGCGCTGTAGCGGTTTTCGGCAAACGGCAGCCCCAGATTTTCGCGCAGCGTTGTGCCTTCATAGCGAGTGCGGAACACCCCGCGCTTTTGCAAAATAGGCACCACCAGCTCGATAAAGTCATCCAGCCCGCCCGGCAGCCAGGGCGGCAGCACGTTGAAACCGTCGGCCGCTTCGTTCTCAAACCATTCCTGCAGCGTATCGGCCACCTGCTCAGCGCTGCCGACCACGGTAAAGTGCCCGCGCGCGGTCGCCACCCATTGGTACAGCTGGCGGATAGTGAAATTGTTGTCATCGGCGATCTGGCGGATCAGCTCAGGACGCGACTTCATGCCTTCCGTCACCGGCAGCGGCGGCAGCGGGCCATCAGGATCGAATTTCCCCAGATCGATCCCGCCACCGGCCAGACCGTTCAGTAGCGCAATGCCATCGGCTTCGACGATAAGCGAAGTCAGCTTGTGGTATTTTTCTTTGGCTTCTTCCTCGGTACGCCCGATAAACGGCGCAACGCCTGGCATGATCAGCACGTGATCCGGATTACGGCCGACCGCCCTGGCGCGAGATTTGATGTCACGATAAAAAGCCTGCGCCGTCTCGAGATGTTGGTGGGAGGTAAAGATCACTTCCGCCGTGGCTGCCGCCAGCGCCCGACCGCTCTCCGATTGCCCGGCCTGTACGATAACCGGTTGACCTTGCGCCGAGCGCGCGACGTTCAGCGGGCCGCGTACTTTAAAGAATTTGCCGACGTGGTTGGTGTCGTGCACCTTTTGACGATCGAAGAACTGCCCGGAGGCCTTATCGCGCAGGAACGCATCATCTTCAAAGCTATCCCACAGTTTTTTCACCACCTCAACGTGTTCTTTCGCCCGCTGATAGCGGTATTCATGCGGATGCTGGGTATCGAGGTTGAAATTGTGCGCTGCCGCTTCCGTCGCCGTGGTCACCACGTTCCAACCCGCGCGGCCGCCGGAGATCAAATCCAGCGAGGCGAACTTTCGCGCCAGATTATAGGGTTCTTCATAGGTGGTGGATGCGGTGGCGATAAAGCCGATATTTTTGGTCAGCGGCGCCAGCGCGGAGAACAGCGTGAGCGGCTCAAAACCGGCTACCTTCGCCGTGCCGCCGTCGGTTACGCCAGAGGCCGGGATCGCCAGACCATCGGCCAGAAAGTAGGCATCAAACAAGCCGCGCTCGGCGGTCTGCGCCAGCTGCTTATGAAATTCGAAACTGGTTGCGCCGTCGGCAGGCTGATCCGGATGCCGCCACGCCGCAATGTGTTGACCGCCGCCGGGAAGAAAAGCGCCTAATTTGATTTGTCTGCTCATTCTGGTTTTCTCCTGATTCATTGCCGGGGAGTGGGCTGAAATCAAGATAGCCAGAATGAGCCGCCATTTTGAAATAACAAATATTGAGTTCGTTATTTACATTTTTGCAATAAGAAATCCATGCTGTTACAACAATACGTTATTAGCTATCCGCTTTTGCTTCTTCGGTCCGGGCATGTTCGCGAGCATTTTTACGCTGCCAGGCAGGCAGTTCCGACAGCGCAATCCCTTCCGGTACCACCTGATGCTTCAGGCAGGCAACCCGCTGAGCCCGATAAATACCGGTATAGCCAGAGACCAGATAAGCCATCACGCAGGCCATCGCCGCGTACACGCCAACGTCGGCGCCGAACAGCTCAATAGCCATCAGGGTAGAAGCCAGCGGCGTGTTGGCGGCACCGGCAAAGACCGCGACAAAGCCCAGCCCTGCCAGGAAGGCAAACGGCAGATGCAACAGCGGCGCCAGCGCATTACCCAGCGTCGCGCCGACATAAAATAGCGGCGTCACCTCGCCGCCTTTAAAGCCGCTACCCAGCGACACGACGGTAAAGACCAGCTTGCCGAGAAAATCCCACGGTGCCAGCGGGTGCTGGAAGGCATCAACGATGGTCGGTATGCCAAGGCCGATATAACGATCCGCGTGCAGCAGGTAAACCGCCAGCGCTACCATTATCCCGCCAATAAACGGGCGCAGCGGCGCATAGGCCACGTATTTCTTCATGATGCCGCCAATCAGGTGCGTGGCATCCGCGAACGCGCGCGCCGCCAGGCCAAAACAGCCGCCGGCGATAATCACCGCACCCAGCGTCCAGAGCGACATCGGCGGGATCAGCGACATTGCATAGTGCGTATGGTGCACGCCCCACATCAGGCCAACCTGGTCGGCAATCACCGCCGCCAGCAGGCAGGGGAAGATGGCGGTGTAGTGCATCCGGCCAATCGCCATCACCTCCATCCCAAATATCGCCCCGGCCAGCGGCGTACCAAAGACGGAAGAAAAACCGGCGCTCACCCCGGCCATCAGCACCATTCGCCGCGCATCGTTATCAAGATTCAACAACGGCGTAAAACGGTCGGCGATAGAGGCGCCCATTTGCACGGCGGTGCCTTCGCGGCCGACCGAAGCACCAAACAGATGCGAAACCACGGTGCCGATAAACACCAGCGGCGCCATTCGCAGCGGGATCGTATTCGCCGGATTATGCACTTCTTCGAGGATCAGATTGTTTCCCGCCTCTACCGAACGGCCAAAGCGCAGGTACAGCCAACCGACGGCAAACCCGGCGAACGGCAACAGTCCGATCAACCAACGATGGCCGATGCGTGTGGCGGTGGCCCAATCAAGCGAAAAGAGAAACAGTGCGGAAGCCGAACCGACAAGCACGGCAATCACCGTAGCCACAAGCAGCCACTGCACAAGAAAGAAAAGCGTATTTTTACGTGCGAAACGTTCAGAGATCATTGACGCATCCTTAGATGAATTGATCATCCTGGACGCGGTAGAGGTGTGCCTGTTCATTCCCGGTCCAGGAATAAAAACAGGCATCATCAGCCACACGGCGGTTCAAGGGGGAATGCCATCCCCTGTCGCGCTATATTAGCACACGAATCGTTTCAGCCAAGCACTTTGCGCACGAAACTATTTCAGCGTTTCCAGCGGAAACGGCCGGTCCTGCACCACGGTTTTCATCACCAGCGTCGAACGCAGGTGCTGTACTCCCGGCATCGCCGAGAGCTTTTGATCGTAGAGCTGCTGGAACGAAGAGAGGTCGCGCGTCACGACCTGCATTAAATAGTCCGGGTCGCCAAATAAACGCTGCGCCAGCACAATCTGTGGGATATCTTCGACCGCTTCTTCAAAGGCGCTCACCGCGTTACGATCGCCCTCTCTCAGCGTGGCAAACACCAGCGCGACAAAATTAAAGCCCATCTTGCCCGGATCGAGATTGGCGCGATAGCCGGTAATCACCCCTTCCTGCTCCAGCGCACGCAGGCGCCGATGGCACGGCGACAGGCTCAGATTCACCCGTTCGGCGAGTTCGGTAATCGATAAACGACCATCGGCCTGGAGCTCAGCAAGAATTTTTCGATCGATACTGTCCATTTAGAAGATTCTCTCTCTTACCATCCATTTCAAGCATAACATTGAAAGCTCATTGCGCGGCAATACCGTTATTCTTTCTCGACCACGACTCAAGTGATTCGAAGAATAACGCAATGACAAATCATAAAGGATGTCCACCATGGCAATGAGCTTTGTCGCCGGCTTCTGGCTGGTGTCGTTTCTGCTGATCGTGACGCCGGGGGCCGACTGGGCCTACACCATCAGCGCGGGTATTCACGGACAGCGCATCGTACCGGCCGTCGCGGGGCTTATCTCAGGGCATCTGCTGGCGACCCTCGTGGTGGTAGCCGGCGTGGGTGTACTGATTGCCGGGCACCCGATGGCGCTAACGGCAATAACCCTGCTGGGGGCAGCCTATCTGCTGTGGCTCGGCATCGCGCTACTGCGTCGCCCGGCAACGATATCCACCGCCCGCCAGCTAAGCGGCGGCTGGAATCAGTGGGCGCTGAAGGGACTGTGTATCAGCGGCCTGAATCCAAAGGTTTTTCTGCTGTTCCTTGCGCTGCTGCCGCAGTTTACCGACCCTCACGGCCAATGGCCGGTGGCGCTGCAGATGTCGGCGCTGGGGCTGATGCACCTGATCACCTGTACACTCATCTATTTACTGGTGGGCTACGGTTCGCGCGCGCTGTTGGCCAGCCGCCCGCAGGCGGCGCGGGTCGTCAGCCGGCTCTCCGGGGGATTGATGGTGATTATCGCGGCAATTCTGCTCGTTGAGCAGCTGCGCTAATGGGTGAGAGCTGCGCCAGCCGGGCTGGCGCAGGGGTTCAGGCGCGAATATCGTCGTATTCGCGAGTGTTATCAAATTCATGTTTCGCAAACGGGCACAGCGGAATCACTTTACGCTGCTCCTGGCGCATTTTCGCCACCACTTTTGCCACCAGCTGTTTGCCAACGCCCTGCCCTTTAAGGCTAGGATCAACGTCGGTATGCTCAATAATGCTCAGATGCTCGCCCGTTGGTACAAAGACGATTTCGGCGACCTGATTACCTTGCGCATCGTTCACATAAAACTTGTTATGCCCTTCCAGTATTTCCATCGCACCCTCGTTTAGTCATGATGACGGTATTTCAGCGCCCCGCTTGGGCAGGTATCAATCACCCGCACCACCGTAGCCACATCCACTTCGTCCGGGATAATCCACGGTTTACGCTTCAGGTTAAACAGTTTGCTGCTGCCCCTGACACAGTTACCGGAATGCTGACAAATGCCAGTATTGAAATAGACATCGATTTTTTCCCCGGTATAGACGCGATACTCCGCATCCAGTAGTTCCTTATCCATGACATTGCCTCTATTTATTTATATGGTTCGAGGCTAAGCATAGACCTGAGGCAATGGGGATCGCCACTCATTTCACCGTCACTTCATTGCGGATGCGGTTCTGGAACTCGGTCGACAGGGCGGCAAACTTCTGCATTTTGTCCGAGAGCTCGCGGATCACCCGCGCGCTGTCGTTAGATCGTCCGTAGACATAGTCAAAATAGACCGTGCAGTCTGCCAGTTTGCAGAGCTTGGCGTAATCATCCTGTAAATGAGGGAAGTAGATAAAGATCAGTGCCTTGATTCTGGAATGCAGCTGGGTGTTATCACCGTTAATGCTGGGGTGGGTACTACGGTATTCTGCATCCTGTTTTTTCTTTATTTTGGCGAGAAAAAAATGAATGCTTGCCAGCCGCTGAGTATGCCATTCGATTTCCATTGCCAGCAGCTCCTCATATTTTTGCAGCATCTTCTGCTGCTTTTCCTCTTCTCTTTTTAGTTCGAACTCATCTCGCATCTTTTTTTCAATTTTCAGTTCGGTGCGCATGATAAGAAACCATCCACCTCCTAAAACTAAAAAACTCACGATGAGCAGTAATACTACGGCAATAGCGTTGTCCATACACAAACCTCTTCGATGATGTGAATACGAAAGACGTGGGGTAAGAGCGACACAACGGCGTAGTAACATTAATTAATTTGTTCACGCGATACGCGGTGGACGTTTTGCGGCGAGGAAAAAGAGAACCCCGGCATGCTTCGCCGGGGGTTTCACTGATGCTGGTAAGCGTTAGAAGGAGTAAGCGACGCCTACGCGGAAGCGGGTCTGGCGGTCGCTACGGTCGTTAACGCCCACGTTGCCCACTTCACCGTATGGCGCCCAGTTTTTGTCAATTTTGTACGCCACTTTCACGTTGTATTCCTGGGAGTACGGCTTGTTGTTGTTACGCGCATTGCCTTCAGAGCTACGTGCATATACGTAGTTCAGCTCGGTACGCCAGTCGCCAAACACATAGCCAGCCCATGCGTCACCACGGTTTACCTTATCGTCGTCTTTATTCGCATTTGACGGGTAGCGGGTATAGTCATAACGGTAGCGTGCCGCTACATAGAAGCCGTTGTCAAAGCTGTATTGCACTCGCAGGTTTGGCTTATAAATAGAACGGCTGTCGTTACTTTCAATATTAAAGCCCGGCTGAATAGAGAAGTTTTTATTAAATTTGTATTGATAGCTAATAGACTCTTCATGACCATTACCGACAAAGTCGGCAAACGGCTGATTAGTATTATCACCACCCGATTTCCATTTTGCTTCTACCGAGAAACCAAAGCCATTTGCGAAACGATGAGAAACCGAAACACGGTCGGCGTTAGTTTTATCTGTTTTGCCACCATCAATAAACTCATGACGCAAATCGACCGTTACCGCAGAGGCTGCGAAGGATGCACCACATAATGCCATCAGGACCAGAGATTTTTTAAACATGCAATAACCCTCAATTGGAATTGTGTTTCATTTTTATGGAATTGCATTTTATTTTTTTGCGAAAGATATTTTAGTGATCGAGATCGTAAAGATTTATTTCATAACCGCACGAAATGAAAGGACGTGACAGGTGTCAAGAAAATAGGGATTGACGAACAAAAAACACCGCCACAGATCACACCAAAGATTAATTTACATTGAGCTTACATAACTTTAGATAAGATATTTATTCATTTATTTTCAATGGCTTAAATTACAATAATTTCATGCGTTATTTTTTTATTATCAATAATTCACCTTCCCAACAATATAAATATTAAGAATTAACCAAATAACATTGCAGCATTTGACACACTTTCAGGCGATATCTAACGGCATCGATTGAACTTTTCTGGATCACATTTCTCAGCTTCTCTCATTCTCACTTTTTCCATCTCTGCCATGTTTATTCGGTTATTCCTTATCATCTCACGCCGAGGCCTGCATGCTGGAGAATGTCATCATCAGATAATCAGCTTCCCGCTCTTTCAGACCAGGCTGGTTATCGCTGCGCTTAAACCCCTCTCCCGTTCGTTCTCTCTGTCGCGAGAGCGAACGCGACGCGCTTTCTTGCGTGCCAGCTGACTCACAATGTGAATGCCGTGGGTGAGAGATGACAGCAGGCGCACCATTATGCATAATCGTGCAAATTCAAGGTTAAACAGGCAAAAGACATGTTAGCCAGCCAACGAAAACAGCAGATCCTGGCCATACTGGCACGAGATAAACAGGTGCAGTCGACCGGGCTTAGCCAGCACTTTAATGTTTCTGAAGATTCCATTCGCCGGGATTTACGTGAACTTGCCGCCGCCGGGTTACTCCAGCGCGTCCACGGCGGCGCACTGCCGGTTTCCGCCGCGATCGCGCCGTTCGAAACAAGAAAAAATGTGCAAATAAACGCGAAGAAAACCATTGCCCGGAAGGCCGTCGCGTTAATCAACCCAGGGCAAGTCGTCATTATCGACGGTGGCACCACCACCTCAGAGATGATCGCACTGCTGCCAAAGGCGCTGCCTCTCACCGTTGTGACCCATAGCCCACATATCGCCGTTGGATTGGTTGACTACCCGGAAGTAGAGGTCATTCTGCTCGGTGGTACGCTGTTTAAACACTCGGTGGTTACCACCGGAGCGGCAATGGCTGAAGCCGCCAGTAGAATCAACGCCGATCTGTTCTTTATGGGCGTGACGGGCGTGCACCACCGCGCGGGCTTTACCACCGGCAGTTTCGAAGAAGCGAGCGTAAAACGACTGCTTAGTGAGAGGGCTTCAGAGACGGTCGTGATGGCCTCCCACGAAAAAATCAACGCCGCCTCCGCCTTCGCCATTGGCGAACTTAGTCTGGCCAGCACGCTTATCGTCGACGGGGAGCTGGACGCATCGCTGTCCGAGGCGCTGGTTCGCAGCAACGTCGCGCTTATTAACTAACCAGGGCTAACCACGTCCTCTCCAGGCTTATCCTTAGAATGGCCTCTGCGCTGGCGAGCGGCGTTATGATCGACGCCACCTTTGCCACTCTGGCAGGCCGGTGACAAAACTATCCCTATATATGCTAGCCATGAGGCCATTGATAAATAACCTCTCGCATAGTTCAATGAATGCATAAGAACTTACGCATTGATTGTTTTAAGGAAGCTTATGTCCGTATCCCATTATTACCTGACTAAGCCGGATGGTTATGTTCGCTTCGAACAATCAGGAAAGTCTATGGAGGGCGAGTTCTACCGTTATGAGTCATTTGGTCAAGATAGTGATCCAACGTGGGGTTATATCAGGCCGTTTAATCGGGTCATCAGGCAACAGCTCATCGACAATTTACAGGCGCAACATGGCATCGACCTTCAGACGTTCACCTCTCAAGGTGACCTGATCACCTGTGATGCATTTGTGACCCACAAAGATTTGCAAGCAAGACACCAGGTGGTGCTTGATGCCTTCGAATTTATTGATCAATCGGAGCTGACAACTGAACAAGAACTCATTGCTCACTGCCGGGTCGATTTACTCCGACGCCAATACATTGTTGGTCGTCAGCTAAACGAGCCCAAAGAGACGTTAGATAACCTCAATGCCGAGTTTCTAAAATGGGTCACCCCTTTCTACACGCCGCTGCGCTATGAGCGGAAATGGCTAACCCGGCATCGTGAAGGGCTGTTTCGTTTGGCGATAGTGGTTACTGCCGCTGTTCTCGCCTATTTTCACTTTAGCTAACCAGGACATTCACAACATTAGCGCCACCATCGGCCATGGCGATATTCCCGGCGCTAGCCACGAGGGTATTTTTCCCCACAAACACCGAGACGACACCGCCATTGCTGCCGGTGACGTCATCGCGCTGATGCGCTTTTCGTGTCGAAAAGCGCCATCCCTGAAGGCAGGTAAATACCTTTCGAAAAACAGCGGCCCGGCTTAAAGTGCCGGGCCGCTGTCGACGGACAAACATCCCTATCAAAACACGAACATTACTCAGCCAACGTGCCCTGCAAAATAGCCAGCGCGGCGGTAAATTGTTTTTCCGTAATGGTCAGCGGATAAAGGAAACGAATGACGTTGCCATAAGTCCCGCAGGTCAGCAGCAGTAAGCCTTTTTCCAGCGCACGCTGCTGGACTTTTTGCGCCAGCGCGGCGGAAGGCTCGCCGCTTTTAGGGTCGACAAACTCTGCCGCCACCATCGACCCCAGGCCACGCACCGCGGCAATGCTCGGGTTACTTTCTTTTGCCGTAACCAGCGCCTGGGTCAGCCGTTCACCCAGCCGACGCGCGCGATCGCAGAGCGACTCTTTCTCAATGATATCCAGCACCGCGTGTGCGGCAGCGACCGCCAGCGGGTTACCTGCGTAAGTGCCGCCCAACCCGCCCGGCGCTGGCGCATCCATGATTTTCGCATTGCCCACTACGCCGGACAGCGGCATACCGCCCGCCAGGCTCTTGGCCATGGTCATCAAATCAGGTTTATCGGCATAATGATCCATGGCAAACAGTTTCCCGGTACGGGCAAAACCACTCTGCACTTCATCGGCGATCATCACGATCCCGTGCTCATCGCACAGACGACGAATCGCGCTGACCAGCTCTTTCGGCGCGACGTTAAAGCCACCTTCCCCCTGTACCGGCTCAAAAATAATCGCCGCGACTTGTTTAGCGTCGATATCCGCTTTAAACAGACGTTCGATGGCTTTCAGCGAATCTTCAACGGTGATGCCCTGCAGTTCAGAAGGATACGGTGCATGATAGACCGACCCCGGGAACGGGCCAAAGCCCAGCTTGTAAGGGGCCACTTTACCGGTCAGCGCCATGGTCATATAGGTGCGTCCGTGGAAACCGCCGCTAAACGCAATCACGCCGGGACGGCCCGTATAGGCGCGGGCGATTTTTACCGCGTTCTCTACCGCTTCGGCGCCGGTGGTGAAAAAGGCCGTTTTTGCCGGGCCGCTCACCGGTGCCAGCGTATTGAGCTTTTCGGCCAGGCTGACATAGCTTTCATAAGGCACGATCTGGTAGGCCGTATGGGTAAACTGCTGGAGCTGCTTTTCAACCGCCGCGACCAGATCCGGATGGCGATGTCCGGTGTTCAACACCGCGATACCGGCGGCGAAATCGATGTACTCTTTACCTTCGACGTCGGTGAGCGTCGCGTTTTCCGCCGACTGCGCGAAGAAGTTGCACATCACGCCAACGCCGCGCGGCGTGGCAGAAAGACGACGTTGATGAAGTTCGTTATTGCTCATGTTTTCAGACCTTTTGGTTATTCATCGTTAATCGAATTAATCACACGCCCAGACGATCGCGCAGGCTGTAATAGGCCGCGCCCATCGCGGTAAACGGTACGCGCAGCGTCCGCCCGCCCGGGAACGGGTAGTGCGGCAGATTGGCGAACGCATCAAAACGCTCCGCGTCCCCGCGCAGCAGTTCCGAAATCAGCCGTCCGGCCAGGTGGGTACAGGTCACACCATGGCCGCTGTAGCCCTGCATGTAATAAATATTTTTATCCAGTCGACCGAACTGCGGCATGCGCGAAAGCGTCAGCAGGAAGTTACCGGTCCAGCGATAGTCGATTTTGACCCCTTTCAACTGCGGGAAGGTTTTCAACAGTTTCGGGACCACCAGTCGCTCAACGTCATCAGGATCGCGCGCCCCGTAAACCACCCCGCCGCCGTAAAGCAGACGGTTGTCGGCGGTCAGGCGGTAGTAATCAAGCAGATAGTTACAGTCTTCGACGCAATAGTTATTCGGCAGCAACGAACGCGCCAGCTCATCGGACAGCGGCTCGGTGGTAATCACCTGGGTGCCACACGGCATGCTGCGTTTGGCTAGCTCAGGTTCCACTTTGTCACCCAGATACGCGTTACCCGCGACGATCACGAACTTCGCCGTCACCTGTCCTTTGGCGGTCGTGACCACCGCCGGCGAGGTGTGCTGGATGCCGGTGACTGCCGACAGTTCATAAACGCGGCCGCCGTTCAGACGAATAGCGTCGGCTTCCCCGATGGCAAGATTCAGCGGATGAATATGCCCGCCGCTGTGATCCAGCAGCGCGCCGGTGTAGCGCTCGCTATCCACCTCACGGCGGATCGCCTTTTCATCCAGCAGCTCCAGCTGCGTATTACCGTAGCGCTCCCAGTTCTCTTTTTGCTCTTCCAGCGTCGCCAGCTGCTTGTGATTCATCGCCACAAACAGCCCGCCCGGACGGTAGTCGCAGTCGATCTGATAACGCTGAATGCGTTCACGGATAATCTCACCGCCTTCAAACATCATGCTGCCGAGCATTCTCGCCGTGTCCATACCGTAGCTTTTTTCGATAACATCAATATCGCGACTGTAGGAGTTAACCAGCTGCCCGCCGTTACGCCCGCTGGCGCCGAAGCCAATCCGCGCGGCCTCCAGCACAACCACGTCGTACCCCGCTTCGGCCAGATGCAGCGCCGACGACAGGCCGGTATAGCCGCCGCCCACCACGCAGACGTCGCAATGAATGGACTCATCAAGGGTCGGGAATGGCGCATATTTATTGGCGCTGGCGGCGTAATAACTGGTGGTATGTTCGGTCATGATTAAGCCTCCAGGCTGATCCAAATGGTTTTAAGTTCAGTGAATTTTTCAATGGCGTGCAGCGATTTATCGCGACCATTACCGCTCTGCTTGTAGCCGCCGAACGGCACCGTCATATCGCCATCGTTATAGTTGTTCACGAAGACCGAGCCGGCCTTCAGGCGGCGGCTCATGCGGTGAGCGCGGGACAGGTCGCGCGTCCATACCGCCGCGCCCAGTCCGTATTGGCTATCGTTGGCCAGCGCAAGCGCCTGCGCTTCGGTTTTAAAGCGAGTGACCACCAGCACCGGGCCAAAAATTTCTTCCCGGCTGAGGGAATCTGTAGGGTCAACGTCAACGAAAATGGTCGGGCCGATTGCCGCAGGCCACGGCGTCTGACGACCGTCCACCAGCAGCTGCCCCTTGCGCTCGCCTTCACGAATAAAGGTGTGCACGGTGTCAGCATGGGCGCAATCGATCAGTGTCCCCATGGTGGTGGCCGGGTCGAGAGGATGGCCAGGCTGCCAGTTGCGCGCCTGCGCTTGTAAAAGGTCTAAAAACGCATCGGCAATGCTGTCTTCAAGCAGCAAGCGCGTACCGGCAATGCACACCTGCCCCTGGTTGTAGAAAATACCGCCCGCCGTGGCGTTGACGGCCTGCTGTAAATCAGGGCAATCGGCGAAGACGATATTGGCGCTTTTACCGCCCGCTTCCAGCCAGACGCGTTTCATATTGCTGTCGCCGGCATCTTTCAGCAGTTGTTTGCCGGTGCGGGTGGAGCCGGTAAAGGCGATCGCATCGATATCCGCATGCAAGGACAGCGCCTGCCCGGCTTCATGCCCGAAGCCGCTTACCACGTTCAGCACGCCGTCAGGAATGCCCGCCTCTTTTGCCAGCCCGGCCAGGCGCAGTGCCGTCAGCGGGGATTTTTCCGACGGTTTCAGGATGACGCTGTTGCCCGCTGCCAGCGCGGGGCCTAATTTCCAGCAGGTCAGCAGCAGCGGGAAGTTCCACGGGACAATGGCAGCAATCACGCCAACCGGCTCGCGCACAATCATCGCCAGCTCATTACTGCTCGTGGTGGCGACTTCGCCATACACTTTATCCAGCGCCTCGGCGTACCAGCGAATCGCGCGCGCCGCGCCAGGAATATCATCGCGCAGGCTATGACGAATCGGCTTTCCGGTATCCAGCGTTTCCAGCAGCGCCAGCTCTTCCGCATGGGCTTCTATTAAGTCGGCGAGTTTGTTCAGCACCGCCTTACGTTTCGCCGGCGCCGCCTGCGACCAGTCGCCGCGTTCAAATGCATCGCGAGCGCCTTGTACCGCGCGATCCACGTCGGCGTGTTGACCACGGGCAATGTTTGCCAGCGGAGCCTGGGTAAGCGGGTCAAGGGTTTCAAAGGTCGTATTGTCGGCGGCAGCACAATATTCGCCGTTAATAAATAACCGGTTTTCAATGGCGAGACTTAACGCTTTATCCTGCCAGTAAGCCAGATGATGGAAATTCATTTTGACTCCTGATTTTCGTATTCAAATACGCTTGATGGGTGAACGCCGGGCAACAGCAGGCCGCAAAGCGCCCCGGGTCAATAACCCGTATTTGCGCTTATGACGTTCTTTTTAATTACGTGTACTTTTTTACCCCGCCGGGAAATACATCCCGGCGGCGAAAAATAATCCGTTATGACGGCGATAGAACAGCCATTGCATCAGCCAGAGCGGCCAGGGGAGATTAAAACGTGGTGGGGGTATGGGCGCTGATAATCCGGCAAATTCCTGCCGATGTATTACTGAAGCTGTGCGGTATGCCGGTATTAATGGCATAGCTCTGCCCAGCGACCAGGTGATATGTCTGACCGTTAATCGTCAGAACCACTTCACCTTCCAGTACAGTGCCTATTTCCTCACCCTGATGCTTTATTCTTTCCCCGGTGGTGGTGCCCGGTTGATACGTTTCAAAAATCATTGCCAGCGTGCGATTAGGGTTACCGTTATGAACCAGCTTCATCGACACCCCCTGACTGCCCATTTCAATCAGGTCATCCTGATTAATAACGACCTGCGGCTCATCAGGTTTTTCCGGCTCGGAAAAGAATTCCGAGAGTGACAGACCATAAACTTTCAGCAGCTTTTGCAGCGTACTGATAGCAGGGCTGACTTTATCTTGCTCAATCGTGCTGATAGCACTGTGCGTCAGTCCAGAGAGTTCGGCGGCACGACGTTGTGAAAGTCCCTGCTTCTGGCGGATTTCCGACAAACGTTTTCCTGGCGCCAGTCCGTCATCACTCATAATATGCATTTCCTTAAGTGTAGGGGTCAGAGTCGCGGTTTTTCCGCGATATGGTTCTGACAAGCGGTGATAAAGCCCTCAAACAATATACGCGAAAGCGCGTACTCGCTACTGTTCCATTCCGGGTGCCACTGTACGCCCAGCGCGAAAGGATGGTCATTCACGCTGACCGCTTCCACCAGCCCATCCGGCGCACGCGCCTCAACACGCAGCCGAGGGCTGACCACTTTAGCTCCCTGACCGTGCAATGAATTGACCCAAAAGCTACTGCAATCCGGTAACAGGCGGGATAACAACCCGCCCGCCACCACCTGAACTTCATGCGACGGCGCGTATTGCTGCTCAATGGGCAGCTCCGGATCTTCCCGGTGCTCCAGCAGCTCCGGCTGTTCACACAGCTTGCGATGCAACGACCCACCGGTCGCCACCACCATTTCCTGGAGTCCACGGCAAATGGCGAAAATGGGGATGCGCCTTTCGAGCGCTGCGTTGATTAACGCCATGCTCAGAAGATCTCGCCCGGGATCGGCGTCAGGCTCATCGCCGTTTTCACCATAAAGGTGCGGCTGCACATTGCTGGGGCTTCCTGGCAGGTAGATACCGTCCAGTCTGGGAAGGAGTGCGTTCAGGTATTCAGGCTCTGCCAGCGCATGCGGCAGCGCAATGGGCAACCCGCCCGCACGAATAATGGCATTCAGGTACTTTTCTTGCAGGGTTTGGGTCTCATGACCCTTAAGCCTGTTCCTGCACATCACGATACCGATAACCGGCTTGTACATTATATTTTCCATGATCGCCCTCACAAAGTGGACTAAATTATAGCCATTACTGCCGTTAAATTGACCTTTATGTTCAATATTTTTTCAATCTAGCAGTGAGATTTCGTATTTGCAAACTTAATTTAACATTTGACAAACATTTCGTTTGCATACAAATTCGAGTAATGGTCATTATATTTTACACCTGAACGCGGGTGGGCAACAAAACCAAAGGCGAAGAATCATGGAAACTAATATCGTTGAAGTAGAGAGCTATGTTCAGCAGTCAGAAGAGAGGCGGGGCAGCGCGTTTGCGCAGGAAGTAAAACGCTACCTTGAACGCTATCCCAACACGCAGTCCGTCGATGTCTTACTGACCGATCTGAACGGCTGTTTCCGCGGTAAGCGCGTGCCGGTCTCCAGCCTGAAAAAACTCGAAAAAGGCTGCTATTTCCCGGCGTCCGTGTTTGCCATGGATATTCTGGGCAACGTGGTTGAAGAAGCGGGGCTCGGACAGGAGATGGGTGAGCCTGACCGCACCTGCGTGCCGGTGCTGGGGACCTTAACGCCTTCGGCGGCAGATCCTGAATACGTTGGGCAGATGTTACTGACCATGGTCGATGAAGATGGCGCTCCCTTTGACGTTGAGCCGCGGAACGTACTCAACCGCCTGTGGCAGCAGCTACGCCAGCGCGGACTGTTCCCGGTAGTAGCGGTAGAGCTGGAGTTCTATTTACTCGACCGTCAACGCGACGCCGAAGGTTATCTGCAGCCACCGTGCGCGCCGGGAACCGATGACCGCAACACCCAGAGCCAGGTCTACTCCGTCGATAACCTCAACCACTTTGCCGACGTACTCAACGACATCGATGAACTGGCACAGCTGCAGCTGATCCCCGCCGATGGCGCGGTCGCCGAAGCCTCTCCGGGCCAGTTTGAAATCAACCTTTATCACACCGATAACGTGCTCGACGCCTGCGATGATGCGCTCGCCCTGAAACGCCTGGTGCGCCTGATGGCGGAAAAGCATAAGATGCACGCCACTTTTATGGCTAAGCCTTATGAAGAGCACGCGGGCAGCGGTATGCACATCCATATCAGCCTGATGAATAACCGCGGTGAAAACGTGCTGGCCGATGCCGATGGCGAAGATTCTGCGCTGCTGAAAAAGGCGCTGGCGGGCATGATCGACCTGATGCCGTCTTCCATGGCGCTGCTGGCACCGAACGTGAACTCGTATCGTCGCTTCCAGCCGGGCATGTACGTGCCGACCCAGGCATCATGGGGCCACAACAACCGCACGGTTGCGCTGCGCATTCCGTGCGGCGATCGCCATAACCATCGCGTGGAGTATCGCGTGGCGGGGGCCGACGCCAACCCATATCTGGTGATGGCGACCATTTTTGCCGGTATTTTGCACGGCCTCGATAACGATCTGCCGTTGCAGGAAGAAGTGGAAGGTAACGGGCTGGAGCAGGAAGGGCTGCCTTTCCCCATCCGCCAGAGCGATGCGCTGTGGGAATTTATGCAAAACGCCCCGCTGCGTCACTATCTGGGCGAACGTTTTTGCCACGTTTACCACGCCTGTAAGAACGATGAACTGCTGCAATTTGAGCGGCTCATCACCGAAACAGAAATTGAGTGGATGTTGAAAAACGCATGACGCCCCTTCACGGGGCGGTAATACCGGCCTGAGTGGAACCTGGCCTGAATCTTCTGGTAATCCAGACATTTCCCGTATGTCGCGTTATGGAACGCAGGCGGCAACGGGCTTCCGTTAACGATTAAGACTGTGACGAGGAAATGAGATGATGCCGATGTTTACGTCCCCACAGGGGGAGGGAGGTTGCGAACATGAAACCGCCCTCACCGACTGCATGTTATCCCCACCGACGCCATTACTTCCCCTGCTAAACAGGTTTGATTTCAGGTCGACGCGACCGCAAACCCCGTTACGCAGTGGAGGTAACGCGCATGGCAACTAACACTTCGCTGAATATCCCTATGCAGCCGGGAAAAACCCGTCTGCGTAAATCGCTGAAGCTGTGGCAAGTGGTGATGATGGGCCTGGCCTATCTCACGCCGATGACCGTGTTCGATACCTTCGGTATTGTGTCCGGCATCAGTAATGGCCACGTGCCGGCGTCCTACCTGTTAGCGCTGGCCGGGGTGCTGTTTACCGCCATCAGCTACGGCAAACTGGTGCGTCAGTTTCCCGAGGCAGGCTCTGCCTATACCTACGCGCAAAAATCAATTAGCCCCCACGTGGGCTTTATGGTCGGCTGGTCATCGCTGCTGGATTACCTGTTCCTGCCGATGATTAACGTCCTGCTGGCGAAGATTTATCTTTCGGCCCTCTTTCCCGGCGTGCCGCCATGGGTGTGGGTGGCCACGTTCGTGGCAATCCTGACCGCCGCGAACCTGAAAAGCGTTAACCTGGTGGCGAACTTCAATACCCTGTTCGTGCTGGTACAGATAGCCATTATGGTGGTCTTTATCGTACTGGTCGTGCAGGGGCTGCACAAAGGCGAAGGCGTGGGGACCGTATGGTCACTACAGCCGTTTGTCAGTGAAAATGCGCACCTGATCCCTATCATTACCGGGGCGACGATAGTCTGCTTCTCGTTCCTCGGCTTTGATGCGGTGACCACGCTTTCAGAAGAGACGCCGGACGCCGCGCGCGTGATCCCCAAAGCCATCTTCCTGACCGCGGTGTACGGTGGGTTAATCTTCATTGCCGCGTCGTTCTTTATGCAGCTTTTCTTCCCGGATATCAGCCGCTTTAAAGACCCTGACGCCGCGCTGCCGGAGATTGCCCTGTACGTGGGCGGCAAGCTGTTCCAGTCCATCTTCCTGTGCACCACCTTCGTTAACACGCTGGCTTCAGGCCTGGCGTCGCACGCCAGCGTTTCGCGTTTGCTGTACGTGATGGGCCGTGACAACGTCTTTCCGGAACGCGTGTTTGGCTACGTGCATCCGAAATGGCGGACGCCAGCGCTGAACGTGATCATGGTCGGGGTTGTGGCGCTGTCGGCGCTGTTCTTCGACTTAGTCACCGCCACAGCGTTGATTAACTTCGGCGCGCTGGTGGCGTTTACCTTCGTCAACCTGTCGGTGTTCAACCATTTCTGGCGACGCAAAGGCTACAACAAAAGCTGGAAAGATCACTTCCATTACCTGCTGATGCCGCTTATTGGCGCGTTGACGGTCGGCGTGCTGTGGATCAACCTGGAAGTCACATCGTTAACGCTGGGTTTGGTCTGGGCAATGCTGGGGGGAATGTATCTTTGGTATCTGATCCGACGCTATCGCAAAGTACCGCTGTATGACGGCGAGCAGCGGATAAGCACTGTTGGGGAAAGCTAACCGAAATGCCCGATGGCGCTACGCTTATCGGGCCTACGGGGATTGAGATCGACATTCTTTGTAGGCCGGATAAGTCGCTTGCGACGCCATCCGGCACTCCGCTTTCTGAGCGGCGCAGCATCACTGCGCCGCTGTATTCAGGGCTACGCCGTTTTATCCAGCACCACCACACACTGCCCCGCGCGTACCGATGATCCCGGCTGTACGCGGACCTGGCTGACCACCCCGTCCTGCGAGGCCAGCAGCGGGATTTCCATTTTCATCGACTCCAGAATGACCAGCACATCGCCTTCACGAACGGTGCTGCCCACGTCGACGTTGACCTGCCAGAGGTTACCGGAGATCGGGCTTTCAATCCCCTCCTGCCCCGGCTTAAGCGGCGCATCCTCACCTTCCGCCTCCCGCGCATCGCTGCTGTCAAAATGTGCCTGGCCGTTGGCAATCCAGCGCTCGCGCTCTGCGTCGAATGCGCCTTGTTGATGATGACGGAACGCCTCAATGCCCGCCGCTTCCGTCGCGAGGAATTGCTGATACTCCGCGAGTTTCAGGGTGGTATGTTCAATACGCAGCGGATAACGACCTAAGGGAAAATCACGACGAATCGTCAGCAGTTCGTCGGCAGAAACCGGGTAGAAACGGATCTGGTCGAAGAAGCGCAGCAGCCACGGCTTACCGCCGAAATCGTCCACCGCATGATAGCGATTCCACATTTGTAGCGTGCGACCAACGAACTGATAGCCGCCCGGGCCCTCCATGCCGTAGACGCAAAGATACGCCCCGCCGATACCGACCGAGTTTTCCGCCGTCCAGGTTCGTGCCGGATTGTACTTGGTAGTGACCAGCCGATGGCGCGGATCGAGCGGCGTGGCCACCGGCGCGCCGAGGTAAACATCCCCCAGCCCCATCACCAGGTAGCTGGCATCGAATACCGTTTTATACACCGCATCGACGTTAGCCAGATCGTTGATACGGCGAATAAACTCCAGATTGCTCGGGCACCACGGCGCATCACGGCGCACCGTGGTCATGTACTTGTCGATAGCTTTCTGACACGCCGGATCGTCCCATGATAGCGGCAGCCAGACAACGCGCGACGGCACCTCCAGAGAGCCCTGTTCACAGACCGACTGCCATAGCCCGGTCACCACATCCAGCAACGTCACCAGGCTCAGCGCCTCCGGCTGATAGTGAATCTGTAGCGAACGGATACCCGGCGTCAGATCGATAACCCCCGTTAACGCCCGCGCCTCCAACGCCTGCATCAGCGCATGCGCGCGAAAGCGCAGTACCAAATCCAGTTCCGGATCGCCAATCTCCAGCAGCAAATGGGTATCACCGGAGAGCCGCGCCACCAGCCGTTTATCGCGCTCGCCGCAGTCCAGCACCACCGGCGATGGCAGGCCCGCAGGCTGCCAGGGTGTAATCTGTGAGGTCAGGCTGGCGATTTCCCGCTCCTGGGCCTGCGCCAGCCGCCGGGCGGTGGCGATATCAACCGGCACAAAGCGCACTTTGTCACCGGCTTTAAGCTGCCCCATGGCGTGCAGATCGGCCTCAATAATCGTCGCCGGGCAGACAAAGCCGCCCAGGCTCGGCCCGTCTGGCCCGAGGATCACCGGCATATCGCCGGTAAAATCAATCGCCCCGATGGCGTACGGGTTGTCATGAATATTTGAAGGATGCAGCCCCGCCTCACCGCCGCTATCGCGAACCCATTCGGGTTTCGGGCCAATCAAACGCACGCCGGTACGGCTGGAGTTGAAGTGGACTTCCCAGTCGGTCGCAAAGAAGGTCGCCATATAGCGCAGCGTAAAATACTCCGGCGCCGCGTGCGGGCCATAAATCACCCGCAGTTCGCGCACTGGGGCCAGCGCGGTGCCAAGCGATGGCGGCAGCACCGCGTCCGGACACGGTGCGGTGAGCGGCGCCAGATGCAGCACGTCGCCGGTGCGCAACGCCCGCCCGCCGTGGCCGCCAAACTGACCCAGCGTAAAGGTACTTTTGCTGCCGAGATAATCCGGCACCTGAAAACCGCCGCGCAGGCACAGATAGCTGCGCACGCCATCACCCTGGATATCGCCCATCCGCAGCGTCATACCGGCGCGCACGAGGAAGGTGCGGTTGTTGGCCTGCGGGACGCCGTCCAGCGTCAACGCAATCGCCGCGCCGGTCACCACCACCTGCGCATCACAGTTAAATTTTAGCGTTGGGCCGCTGAGGGTAATTTCCAGCGCGGCCGCGTCGGCGGCATTTCCCAGCAGGCGGTTGCCAAGACGCAGCGCCCTGCTGTCCATCGGCCCGGACGGCGGCACGCCCACCGCCCAGTAGCCTACGCGGCCGGGGTAATCCTGTACCGTGGTTTGCGTACCGGCGCTCAACACTTCCAGCGTAGCGGCCTGATAATTCAGCACTTCCAGGCAACGGGTCCACGGCTCGCCGCAGGCAAACGGCGTAAAGGTCAAAATTTGCTGCAAATAGCTGCGGTTAGTCTCCACGCCGTACAGACGGGTTTCGCCCAGCGCGGTATGCAGCGCGTGGATTGCCGCTTCACGCGTCGGCTGCCAGGCGATAATTTTCGCCAGCATCGGGTCAAAAAACGGCGGCACCTCGCAGCCAGATTCCACCCAGCTGTCGATGCGCAGCGTCACGCGGTCGTCGGTTGGGAACACCACTTCGGTGAGCAGACCGGGCGATGGCTGGAACTGACGGCCCGGATCTTCAGCGTAAACACGCGCCTGAATCGCATGCCCCTGAGGCTCAAGGCGGTCACGCAGCTCGCCCAGCGGCGGTAATTCACCGGCGGCAAGGGCAATCATCCAGCGCACCAGATCGACGCCCCACACCTGCTCCGTCACCCCGTGCTCGACCTGTAGCCGCGTGTTCACCTCGAGGAAGTAGAAGCGGGCGGCATCGCTGTCGTAGACAAATTCCACGGTACCAGCGCTACGGTAGTTTACCGCTTTACCCAGCTTGATTGCCGCCTCGCATAACGCTTGCGCCATGCCTGCGGGCAGGTTGGGCGCGGGCGTCTCTTCCAGTACTTTCTGGTTACGGCGCTGTACCGAGCAGTCGCGCACGCCCAGGGCAATAACCTCACCGTTGCCGTCGCCAAAGAGCTGTACTTCCAGGTGGCGCGCGCGTTCGATGTATTTCTCAATAAACACGCCCGCGTTGCTGAAGTTATTTTTCCCCAGCCGCACCACCGCGTCGAAGGCCTCGCTGAGCTCAGCAGCGCTATAGCAGACGCGCATCCCAATGCCGCCACCGCCCGCCGTGCTTTTGAGCATCACGGGGTAGCCTACGCGTTCGGCGGCCTGTCGCGCTTCGGTGACATCCGCCAGCAGTTCGGTGCCTTCGAGCATCGGCACGCCGTGCGCTTTTGCCAGCGCCCGGGCGGTATGCTTAAGGCCAAACAGGCGCAACTGTTCCGCCGTGGGGCCGACAAAGGCGATACCGGCCTGTTCACAGGCGTCGGCAAAGTCGGCGTTTTCCGAGAGAAAACCATAGCCCGGATGAATCGCCTGTGCGCCGTTGGCCTTCGCCGCCGCGATGATCTTGTCACTGACCAGATAGGTGTTGGCGGCCGGGCCATCGCCCAGGCTTATCGCCTCGTCGGCTTCACGAATATGCAGGCTGCTGATATCAGCGTCGGAATAAACCGCCACGCTGCCAATGTCCATAGCACGCAGCGTGCGCATAATGCGGCAGGCAATCGCCCCGCGATTCGCAATCAGGAGTTTCGTTAACATAGGTCAGACTCAATCGTGGCGGGTCGTCCCGCCCAAAAATCGGCTCACCGCATGGTCGTCCATGGGGAAAAAGCGTTTAAGGCAGGAGGCGTCCGGCACGCACTTCAAACAGGCGATAGATCATTTTTCGCAGGCGCTGCCAGCGGGTTGGCGTCAGTTCCATACCAGCACCTCCGCTGGCGTGGGGTTCCAGCCGTTGCAGGGATTATTCAACTGCGGGCAGTTGGAAATCAGCACAATGACGTTGCACTCGGCGCGCAGCTCGACGTATTTCCCCGGTGCGGAAATACCGTCCTCAAAGGTCAGGCCACCCTGCGGCGTCACCGGGACGTTCATAAAGAAATTGATGTTCGCGCCAATATCGCGTTTTTGCAGGCGACCATCGTGCAGGCAGGCGCACAGGAAGTTATCGCGGCAGCTGTGCATATGACGCTTATCGAGCGCATAGCGCACGGTGTTGCTCTCCTGCGCGCAGGCGCCGCCGAGCGTATCGTGGCGACCGCAGGTATCGGCCACAATCGTCAGCAGCGGGTTGCCCAGATTGGAATAAAGCACGCTGTCGCAGGTCAGGTAGGCGTTGTTCTGGCGGCGCAGCGTGCGCTGGGCATCGTAGCGTTCACGCGGGTTATCGGCGTTATAGAACAGCGTGTCGATAGCCTGATTACCTTCCAGATCGAGCAGACGCAGGGTTTGCCCTTTTTTCACCTCAAACAGGTAGGGTTCTCCCGCCGGGATCACGTGGCGGAAGGCGGCATACTGAGCATGTTTTTCGCTGGCAGCGGTCATTTTTCGGCTCCTTACAGGGCAAAAAGTTGCGTATTGGTGAAGGCGCGCTGGTTTTCCGGGCGGGTTAAAAGCGCGTTAACCGCGGCCTCTTCATCCTCGGCCCGACGCCAGCTGAGCGCGACCGGGCGCGGCGTATATTCGCGCGAAGGGTCCATCGGGTGCGGCAGTGCGGTCATCACCATCAGGACGTCCATGGGCGCATACAGTTCCACGTAGCTGCCCGGCTGCGAGTGGCCGCTGTGGAAGCTGAACTGCCCGTTTTCATCCACGGTCACTTTGCTAAAGAAGTTGACCACCATCAGCAGATCTTCAAGATTCAGATCCCATTTCCCCATCTCCACCAACAGGTTATCCGTGCCGTTGCGGTAGAAGGCATTGCGCAGTTCCTGATAGCGCCCCTGCCCGTATTTCTCCGCCGCTTCGGCGGCATTGAGTACGCCGCCAAACGGGTCGTGCCAGCCGCTGGTGTCGGCGGTAATGCCAGCCAGCACGCGGCCCATATCCGAGTAGAAGCAGTGCCCGGCGGTCAGGCGCGCGGTGTGCTGGCCTTTGAGCGTGTCCGGCAGATTCAAGCGTTCGCTTTTCTCATGCGGGTTTAACATCATCAGGCTGACGTTAGCGCCGCCGTCGATGTCGGTCATCCGCAGGATCTGCCCGCGCTTGAGAATAAAGGAGAGATGCCCACCGGCGGGGAGCGTCTCTTCGCGTAATGTTGTCGTGGTATTCACTGTTAACCCCTTAATGCATAAACGTTATCGGGAGCCGTACCGCCGAGCGCGGAAAGCCGCGTCTCGTTGAGCGGGATATCGTAGGTAATGCGCGCGCCGAAGGCGTTCGGCGCCTGTGGGTCAATGCGCACTTTGTCGAACACCAGCAGGCGGGTGCCGAGGTTAAAACCTTCCGACAGATCGTGCGTCACCATAAAGACGGTCATGCGGGTTTCGCTCCACAGCTGCAACAGCAGCGCGTGCATGTCTTTACGGATCCCCGGGTCAAGCGCGCCAAACGGTTCGTCCAGCAACAGGACGCGCGGTTGCATAATAAATGCCTGGGCGATGGCTAAACGCTGCTGCATACCGCCCGAGAGCTGAGCCGGATATTTATCGAGCGCGTGGCTTAGCCCAACCTTTTCCAGCATTTCGGCGGCCCGCGCGCGCGCCGCGCGTTTTTTGCCGCCAAACAGCCGCCCGCACAGCGGCGATTGCGGCAGCTCCAGGCCAATCGTGACGTTGTCCAGCACGTTCAGGTGCGGGAAAACGGAGTAGCGCTGAAACACCACGCCGCGGCTGCTGTCCGGCTCGGCGTTGAGCAGCTTTCCTTCCAGCGTAATGGAACCGCGGCTTGGCGCCTCCTGGCCGAGCAGCAGGCGCAAGAAGGTGGATTTTCCGCAGCCGGATGCGCCCACCATGGAGCAAAACTCCCCTTCTTTAACCTGCAAATTCAGGCGTTCCAGCACCACGTGGTCGCCGTATTCCTGCCAGATATTATTGATACTGATAAAGCTCATGCCTTCCCTCCTTCCGCCCAGGGAAAACAGGTTTTGTGTAGCTGACGGAGCGCCAGATCCATCAGCCATGCCAGCAGCGTGATCCACAGGACGTAAGGAATAATGACGTCCATCGCCATGTAGCGGCGCACGAGGAAAATGCGGTAGCCCAGCCCGGCGGTTGAGGAGATAGCCTCGGCTGAAATCAGGAACAGCCACGCCGACCCCAGCAGCAGCCGCAGCGAAGTCAGAAGCCGCGACAGCAGCTGCGGCAGCACCACCCGTAGCACCAGCGTCCAGCTATTCGCGCCTAAGGTCTGCGCTTTAATCAGGATCTCCTGCGGAATGTCGCCCGCTCGCTGTTCCAGGTCGCGAGCCAGCATCGGGGTGATGCCAATGACAATCAGCATCACTTTCGACAGTTCATCCAGGCCGAAGACGATAAACAGCACCGGTAAAATCGCCAGCGGTGGGATCATCGACAGCACGGTCATCAGCGGCGACAACGACGCCCGCCACAGCGGGAATACGCCGGACATCACGCCGATGCATAGCCCCACCAGCGACGCAATAGCCAGACCGGTCAGCAAACGGGCCAGGCTGACCAGGGTATCAACCCATAGCAGGTACTCACCGCTGCGTTTATCCGGGGTAAACGCCATCCGCGATATGGCATCCAGCATCTGCTGGAAACCGGGCAGCAGTTTGTCGTGCGGGTTGGCGTCCAGCCGTACCGCCGAGCCGAAGAAATAGGCCATCAGCAGCAGGATGAACGGCAACATCACAAGCATCAGACGCATGCCGGGTTTGGGATGACGATTAATATGTCGCATGGAAACTCCGTCAGTCATCACAGCGTGCCGGCAGCGGCCATTTTCACGAAGCTGTCGTCAAAGCGCAGCTTCACGTTATTGGCATCGCCCCAGCTCACCTTGCCGGGGAAGGTCATACCGATAAAATCCGCGCTCTGGGCGCCCTCGCCCAACAGCCCTTTATCAAATGAGAACGAGGCCACGCGCTGCATGGTTTTCGCCAGCTCCGCCGAGGTGATAAACGCGATGTTGTCCTGCGGGGTGTAGAACAGGTGGGTGGTTTTTAACTGCGCCTGATAACCGGCCAGATCGGTGCCGGAGGCGGCGGCCATCGACGTTAACGCGTGGGTATCCTGCGCCTTCATCAGGCCCATCATCTCGTACCATGCGCCGGTCAGCGCTTTGCCAAGCGCAGGGTTATCCTTCAGGGTTTCGCTATTGACGACCATCATGTCAATAAGCTCGCCGGGGACCTGCGAGGAGCTAAAGACTTCGGTGGTTTTTGGCGTCCCTTTGATAACGGAGAGCTGCGGGTTCCAGGCCACGGCAGCCTGTACGTTTGCCGTGCTGAACGCCGACACGATATCCGCATCGGAGGTGTTCACGACGGTGACATCTTTTTCCGCCAGGCCCGCTTTTTCCAGCCCGCGCACCAGCAGGTAATGGGAAACAGAAAGCTCCGGCAGGTAGACTTTCATCCCTTTCAGATCGTTAAGGGTTTTGCCCTCACCTTTCATCACCACGCCGTCGTTGCCTTCCGAATAGCTGCCGAGGATCAGCGCAGTGGAGTCCACGCCGCCCGCCGCCGGGATCGTCAGCGCGTCCATGTTGGTCATGGTGCAGCCATCAAACTGACCGGCGGTGTACTGGTTAATCGACTCGATATAATCATTAAGCTGGACGACGTTGATTTTAATGCCGTATTTATCCGCCCATTTATCGATGATTTTGCTACTGCTGATGGTGCCCCAGGGCATCCATCCGGCGTAGATGGTCCAGCAGACGTTAAACTCTTTCTTTACGGCAGCAAAAGTGGGAAGACTGACCAGCATCGCCAGCGACAGGACAAGAGCGCGGTATAATGACGTTTTCTTCATGTCTAACCTCTGATAGGCAAAAATTAGGGGCAGCGCGACACCATCAGGTGCTGCTGTCTCCCGGGTTTTTGTCCCGCCGTGTAACCTCTCAGAGGTCGCCAGCTCTTGGACCAGCCGTTCACCGCGGTGAACCGGAACCCTAGCCAGCTATTTTTCAGATTGTGTGTTGCACTGCGAAGTGAGATTTGCAAAGGCTATGCCAGGTTTATTTTTGCTTATTATCAGTGCATTAGGCGTTGGTTCGTGAGCCACATCCCTTTTGTGGTGCGCAAAAAGAAGGCAGTGCTCCACAATGGTGCTGGTGGGGATGGGCGTGGTTTTATCAGCAAGGGGAAAGCATTCAATATGTTTACCGTGGCGTTATCAATATCGCAGCGTTTTCTATCCTTTTCGCTGCGCGCCAGAATAGTGCTGAGTAAACAGCAAATCGAACTGCTGCTTTTTTTTCTGTAGGCAAGGAAACATTTTACTGTAGCTGGTGATAAATTCCGGGGTGATCAGGCTATGCAGATCCTCATTCGCCAGCCACTGGCTGCGGATAAACTGCGCGGGCGTCACGTGCCACTCGGCTTCCGGCTCGCAATATGCATAGCAATGACCACGATGATTAAACTCAAAAAACTCCTGGCCATTATTCAACGAAAAATAGCAGTTCTGCAGGCCGTTAATCGTGAGATTCATAAAGTAAGCATCTTTGATAAAGCGGGCAATATCGTGAGAAATGACGAATACCGCCGTCGGTATGTCATGGCTAAGGAGATCGTTAAAGTCTTTCAGCGTGGTGATTTCAGGAGTCAGTTCATCAGACTCCAGGAATACACAAAACATGGTGGTAACCCTCTGCATACTGCTACCCGGGCGATGAAATCTGGAGAGGCCGTGAGAGCCTCTCCAGCAGAGTGGTTTAGAACTGATATACCGCACCGATACCGACGACGTTATCCGTGCTCAGACCCAGGTTCTTCACGGCCGCGTTGTCTTTATCCAATAGGTTGATTTTATAATCGACGTAGGTGGCCATATTTTTATTGAAGTAGTATGACGCGCCCACTTCCATGTATTTCACGACATCCGCGTTTCCTTTGATGCCCTGGTTGTCGTTGCTCGCTCGCGATTGCAGATAAGCAATGGATGGACGCAGGCCGAAATCGAACTGATACTGAGCAACCAGTTCAATATTTTTGGTTTTGTCGGTAACGAAATCCCCGACCTTTGTCATATTACGGGTTTCGGCGTAAGTCGCGGCCAGGTAGATATTGTTAGCATCGTATTTCAGGCCGCTGGCCCATGCTTCCGCGTTTTCAGCATCGTTATAGGTCAGGCGCTGCTGATCGTCAGTACGCTTAGCGCCGGAATAGGCCGCCGTCGCGCTGACGCCCGCACCAATCTCATACGCCACGGAAGCGCCCCAGCCTTCACCATTCTGCGCGAAGACATCGTCACGGCCGTTAACGTTTTCACTCCCCCCACCGTTTTTGCCCTGGTACTGAATCGCGAAGTCCAGACCATCTACCAGACCAAAGAAACCGCTATTACGGTAGGTTGCCAGGCCGTTTGCACGGTTATTCATAAAGTTATCGGTGGTTGAATAAGAGTCCCCACCAAAGACAGGGAGCATATCCGTCCAGGCTTCAACGTCATAGATGACGCCATAGTTACGGCCATAATCAAACATACCGTAATCGCCCGCTTTTAATCCGGCATAGCCCAGACGGGTCGCGGTTTTCGCGCCATCTTCTGTACCGTTACCCTGAATGTTGTATTCCCACTGACCATAGCCGGTCAGCACATCATTAATTTGTGTCTCACCTTTAAAGCCCAGACGAATATACGTTGCATCACCATCGCTTCCCTTTGCATCAGAGAAGGTGCGACGGGCATCAACTTTCCCATATAAATCCAGCTTGTTACCGTCTTTATTATACATTTCGGCTGAATGCGCTGCACCCGCAGCCAGTAATGCTGGAATAATCACTGCAAGAATTTTTTTCATAATGGCTTCATCATTTGTTAGTTATGTTGAAATCAATAGACCGCCTGGCTATTACATGTAGACAGGCGCTCTCAAACACTGCCTGTAAACATTTAAGGAAAAGTTCATAAAACAAAACTAATAACATGTAATAATATGTAAAACACCCTGTCACATCTCTTTTTCTGAGATGCCAAATAAATTCATTCACAATAAAACTACATTTAAAGAAAAACCTCATAATATAAACAGACGATCTCTGCTTTTTTTTGCAAATACATCAAAAAGACTAACCCATTACCATAAAAACTATTAGCCTGCGTGCATTTGTTATGTATAAAAAGAATCATTCCATCAAGTCATTTCCACACCGACAGCAGACTTTGATGCCATAAAAATCAATTATTATAGTCAAATAAATTGATAAATAGCTTATGTTTCAAATTATTATCTTGTGTAATGTTGCTTTGTCGGGATTGAAAGAATTCATCAATCTGCTATCAATAGAATGCCCCCTATAACTATCACCTTCATTGGTTATCGGGAACGGCAGCAAACGCGACTATGATGCCTTTATATTGCCTTAGTTGATTCTTATCGCTCTACAGGAAGCGTATTACTTCCCCCTTTTCCCTGATGCGCAAAGTGGCGCGCAGAGAAGATATTTATGCACCAACTCGGCGCACCATGCGTGGCGGTTAAACTGAACGCAGGGGAAATATTAAACTAAATGAGATGCCTGACGGCAGACAAATATATTGAATGTAAACAAAAATGATAAAACAGGTAAAGATAAGGAACATTCACCCAACATATAGCACGTTACTTTCGTCAAACATCAACCAGACAAATAAATTGGAATCAATAACAAATAAATTGTTAATCACGACATGCGTGATTAATAAATAAAAGACTAATCACTCCAACATTAATTTTATATAGGTTTTTTATGCCGATAGCCCCTGGTAATAATGAAGTTCAGAGCGTAAAAAGACAGCGCCTCTCGCGCCTGCAAAAAATGCTGCTGGTAGAGACGGTAAAACAGCCGTCAGGAAAACCCCTCACGCGTGATATCGAGCGGGCATTACAGCTAAAGTCATCAATCAGGACATACAGCAGCAATGTCCGTAAGACCTTTCATCTGATGGAAAAAAAGGGCCTGGTGCGGATCTATCGCAGGAACGATCTCCAGCTTATGGTTCTGCTGACGGCGGAAGGCCAGAGTCTGGCGAATCAATTGATTAAAGAGGAAAACCGCACCGATTGTCTGAACGATGTCGCGGGTGAAGAGCATCTCCCGTATCGCAAAACGCCTAAGGATGGCACGAAACTGGTATCGATTTCGTTGCTAGGGCAGGAATACATCACCCGCCAGGCGGCGCTGGTGATCTACGCCCAGGGGAATACCGGTTTGAAACTGTGGCTCGAAGAAAATGAGACCGTGACGATTCATGGCAGCCTGTCGACCACCGTGGAACTGTACAGAATGTGCTATCAGACCGGCCTCCCCGTTCATACGGTTGCGCTCGTCGCGGATGACATGCCAACGACTGCGGCTGAGGAAGCGGGGCGAGCGTAAGCCCTGCATACGGAGTGGCTCATTCCTGGCCCCATTTCTATGCCACACAGGCTGTTGATTGGGGGTAAGGCAGGTTGAACTCGGTTGACAGGAAAATGCCAAAAAGCCGAATTAAATCATGGTGTCGTTGAATTCAGTGGAGAGATAGAGACTTGAGATTGGAGCGGGCGAAGGGAATCGAACAAAGAACTTAACTCATTGTAATGAAATTATTTTTATTACATTACATCAATAGCTATACACATTCGTATACAGTAATTCTTCCGCTTGGATTTTCACAGAACTGCACATAGTTTGGTTGCCAAACAGGGAACCCAACTACCACAACATAATCAAGCTAGCATCCCCGGATAGTGCCTGGCAATGATATCGTTCAGTCGCTCAATCAACTCGGGACGTTTGAACACTATGTGCGCACTCCCCTTCTGAAAATAATGAATTCTGAATAGCTCATCGTCATACACCGTCGAAGTACGCTGCTGACCGATATGGTCACTCAGCCGACAGGCAATATCAGATCGGTTATCCGGCAGCGGCTTGCCGTTAAGCAGAGTCAGCATACGCTCCAGATCGACAAGTTGGTCACGTCGATATCCATGAGTTAAGTTAAACCCCCAACGGTTGTAAGAAACCAGCCCATCCACGATGATTTTCTTACCAAACTTACAGGGTGAGTTCGTTTTATAATCCCACGATAACGCTTTAAAAACGTTGATAACACCACGCTCAAATACCTCACCTTTGCTCTTATGCAGTTGCTCAAAGGTACTCAGGATATTGGCCTCGCAGATCGCTGGGATATCGCCTTTCTCCAGGCTTTTGTGCCACTCGTCACGGGCCTCAGCATCCATCAGTGCTAGCATGCCTGATTTATTCATCAGCTCTCGCCAGATGCGGCGATCAATATTGCGGGTCATCGCTTTCATTGCTTTATCGGTTTTTTCCGTGAACCAACAATCGTAGCGATGGCCCTCCCGCATTCCCCACTCTTGTGCTGTACCACCGCCGATATCGTGGGTCAGAATGGAGATATCATCAAGTTCACTGATAAGGCTTTGAATCCGTGTCAGCGCAGCATTACGGCCTGTGACAATACGTTCAATGCTGGTGGAACAAATCACCCCGGTGTGCCCGGTTAACACTTCGGGTTCAGTAACATTTTGCACGACCATTATTTTTCTCCTTCATAGTCAGAAAAACACCAGCCAGTCAGGGCTGGTGCTTATGTACTTGTGGGACGCGGTTCGTTTTATCCACATCATCGCTTGCCTGAAGTGCGTGCCTGCGGATGTTGTCCTCTGGTAATAGCCGTCACCTCTTTATACGTACCACGGTTCATCAGCCCCGTAGCCTTTCTGGCCCGGAGGATATCAATCGCCGTAATAAACGGAGACTGCTCCATGATGCTGAAGCCTGGCCGGTCAGTGCGGACCAGTTCATACTTCTCAACGATAAAATTCAGGGCATCGACCAGCGAGATACCCGCATCGATATGCTGCTGAATCACCTGTTCATCACTGAACGGCGTGTCGTTAAGCGTGAGACCATAGTGGTGTTCCAGCAGGCAGGTCAGGAGAGTCCGCCAGACATCAACGGGAGACGGACGTGACGATGCCGCCCGCATGAAGGGTAATTTCGTTTGCATAAACGTTATCTCTTTAGTGGAAGATGTAGTTTGCTGAAGGGCGAAGTAGTACGGTGTTATTCTGTGGTGACGGGAGCGGGATAAATCGCGATATAAACGTAGCCATGCGAACCCAGCGTATCAGCCTCGCAGGTCAGACCTTTTGCATACAGTGTGACGCAGTGCTGATGACGGGGATTCAGTTCACCGCAGGTGAGCATTAACTCCAGCTGTTTCATCAATACCGGGAAAGCCTGGTCAAGATGGCGTAAATCCGCATCACAGAACTGTCCGCTAACATTCGCCCGGTCAGCCAGGTAATGCAGGCGGTTTCCCTCCTGGACCAGACGGGCACCAAAACACGGGGAAACACTGCGTCTGAGTCCCCACCAGGGTTCGCTGATATCATGTGTTGTTATCGTGGTATTCTTCGACAAAATGTCGCTCTCCTTAATCGTGAATTAATTCAGGCTTACGCTGCGTAATACGACATACGGGCCGTTGCGGTCCTGGCGGCGCTCTGCGAATACGGCCAGTACACCACTGATATCTTCCACCTCACGACCGGCATAGTGGCAGATGCTACCGGACCATTTATATTTACCGGTACAGAAGCGAAACAACCGGGACTGTGGATGCTGGCGGTATATCGCCATTGCCTGACGCTTACTGATAATTTTCATTAATGACTCCTCCCTTATAACCAGCCCCGTTCGGCAAACGAGACAATATCCATTCCGCCGATAACGAGGTGGTCCAGGAGACGCACACCCACAAGGTCCAGAGCATTCTTCAGTCGCTCAGTCACCCGTCTGTCAGACTGGCTGGGTTCGGCATGGCCTGAGGGATGACAGTGAGCAACAATCACCGCTGCCGCATTGTATTTCAGGGAGGCCTTCACCACTTCCCGTGGATGGACTTCGGTATGGCTGATGGTGCCTTTGAACAGCGTTTCGTGCGTAATCAGGCGGTGCTGGTTATCCAGCAGCAGCAGAACAAATGCCTCTCTTTCCTCCATAGTCAGATGAAGCCGTAACCAGTCACGTACTGAGCTGCCGGAGGTAAACGACGCGCCGGGCTCACGTAACTGGCGCTCCAGCAGAGTCAGCGCCTCGCGGATGGTCTGTTGTGCTGATGCCGTCAGTTCATATGCAAACAACGGTAACTGTTTTTCCATGGTGCAGTACCTCAGTCGATGATGTGCATAATGGCGTTGCACTCAGGGTGGTTCAGCGCATAGTCGCGCAGACGGTAATAATGCTCTGTCATGGCATCGCACTCCGTGCGGCAGGCATGGTGGCTGTAAGCAATCAGGCAGGCGGCAATACCCGCAGCTTCAGCACTCATTTCAGCCCCGTTACCATTCAGGATATTAAACAGAGACCATAGACCTTCACTCTCTTCCGGAGCCATAAAGGCACCACCGTTGCTGAGAGTGTAAAAGGCCCAGACGCCACCGCAGTAATCCGCACACAACCGGTCCATCCACGCAAAGATACTGGACTCAAGGGTTATCCATTGCGGGATGGAGCCAAAGCGCTGAGGCCAGAAACGAAGGCGCTGTTCATCCGGTACGTTAGTGGCTGCGAGGATGAATGGCTCTGTCACCTCAGGGGGCTGCGAAATGTGTTTATCCATTAATATATCTCCTGTAATCAAAATGACTGGCATCAACGGCCAGACAGGGCTAGCATGTTTTCGGTCATCACCCACAGGGCCCGGTTGAGCTTTACGTCCCCGTCAATGCCGTTCACGGCGCGGGTTCGGCTGCGTTTACCCTGTGCGTTCCGTCCTGACAGTCCTCCCTTCATCAGGTTCTCCTGCACACGCTGGTAAACGGTCCAGAGGTCATCATTGCGGTCTTCATAGCGACGCGGTGTGAGTACCTGGGCGGCAGTCACCGGCTGGTGGTCTTCACCAAAGCGATACGCCAGCGCCGCTTTAGCCAGTACCTGCTGTGCGGGTAGCGGTAATATCAGGGACTGCATCGCATCGCGCTTCTCCTCCACCCGGTCAAATATCCCCAGCACCTCATAGGCCCCTTCAATAACTTTCTCAACAACATCTCCTTTGTGGGGGACACGCACTTCGCCAAAGGACTCACCGCAAATTAACCCGTTCTGACATACAGCCCTGAAAATCCCAGGTAACATTTGATAGCTACTCGAACCATCATGGCTGTTAAGCAGGATGATCTCCGGCACCTGTTTGTCGGTGATTTGGCCTTTACGGCGTAACCGCAGCATATGTTTGGTGTGTTCGCGTTTGCTCTGGTCGCGCACACGGGTCTGACAGGCGAAGAACGGCTGAAAACCTTCACGTTGCAGGTTATCCAGTAGGGTAATTGTCGGAATATAAGTATAGCGATCACTGCGTGATGCATGCTTTTCCTCACTGAATACGCTGGGGACGACACAAAACAATTCATCGCGAGTTAAAGGACGGTCGCGGCGGATTACATTCACTTTACCAAAGCGGGAAGCTAAACGAGTCATTTTTCATTCCTTTTAAACTGGTATAAAAAAACCACCCCGAAGGATGGTTTTTTAGATAAGAGAGAATTAATAAAACACTGCTTATAAAAACAAGGTAGTTTTATTAACACGTGAATCATATATACTTTAAAAAGTATGCATGTGAATCTTACTTGCATAATCCAGCAGGTATGGAAGTTGACCTGCTATAGATGTAGTTATTTGGAACTTATCCTATTTTTTCCACAGTCGAATGCCAAGTTCCATACGGGTATGTTTTTTTAGGGAGTTCTCATCTACAGATACAACGGACTGACTCATGAATATTTTAATGTATTGTCCATTTATATTGCTAACATCCTTTTTACATTTAAAATCATTAACATAGTTTGTCATTTCATCTAATGTTCGTGGGCGATGTAAAAACCCAACAAAGTAACCACGATTCCTGATGTAATCAGTAAAACCCTCCAGATATATTAGTCGGTGATATTTGTTTCGTGCAATATGCCCTTTGGCTATAGCTGCGAAAGATTTAAATTGTATATTATCAAAGTCAAGAAGCCTGAACAAAAGATCTTTCTCAGCATAAAAAGAGGGAAATCTCTTAATAGAATAAGAAACACTAATGTATAACTGAACCATATTATCAACAATGCCTAGCACTGAAATATCAAGCCTACTAACCATGAATAAATTAATGTCTGCCTTTCCATATGCATGAGTTTGAGCAATTTCAGAGTCCCAAAACGTTTCATTTATGTTTGGAACGATTGATTTAAATTCATCATGCAAAATTTCAATAAGCTTTGGCTTTAGATGCTTAATTAAAGAGTAAGGGTTGTCAATTGTATAATTCATGAAACTATAAACAAAGCTATGAGTATCGCTAATGTTAGATATTTTGCTCTTTTTCTTTACATCTTTATGTCCATCAGCAGTATGACTTTCTTTTATTATTACCTCTGTATTTTCCATTTGATACCATATGGCATCAAATGTTTTCTTCATTATCTCTTTTCCCGCAGATGCTTTAAGCAATTCAGCAGTAGTCATTTCATTAAAATCATTTTTAAAGAAACGCTCATTTTCAAAATAATGCTTTCTTTTACTGTAAAAGTATTCTTCTTCATATTTTTCTTTCAATACCTGTAATATGAATCGTGAAATACTTTTACTTTTCCCTTTGCCATCTTTATTTTTTGTCTTGGGAGCAGCTGTCTTCTCAAGAAACTCGAGGAAAGACACATCGTCAAAGTTTACTGAAACTCTTTTTTCACTCGGCATAGACACCTCTAAGGAAGGTGCGAATAAGCAGGTCATTTCTTCCCAAGCTGACTCGCTGATTAAAATTTCGCGGATCTGGGCCGATTTTTTTCCCGCAAACACATCGAATCAGCCTATTTAGGCTATTTTTTCCACCATTTCTGGCGTTATTTCCGGTTTTTACTGAGATCTCTCCCACTGACGTATCATTTGGTCCACCCGAAACAGGTTGGCCAGGGTGAATAACATCGCCAGTTGGTTATCGTTTTTCAGCAGCCCCTTGTATCTGGCTTTCACGAAGCCGAACTGCCGCTTGATGATGCGAAACGGGTGCTCCACCCTGGCACGGATGCTGGCTTTCATGTATTCGATGTTGATGGCCGTTTTGTTCTTGCGCGGATGCTGCTTCAAGGTTTTTACCTTGCCGGGACGCTCGGCGATCAGCCAGTCCACATCCACCTCGGCCAGCTCCTCGCGCTGTGGCGCTCCTTGGTAGCCGGCATCGGCTGAGACAAATTGCTCCTCTCCATGAAGCAGATTACCCAGCTGATTGAGGTCATGCTCGTTGGCCGCGGTGGTGACCAGGCTGTGGGTCAGGCCACTCTTGGCATCGACACCAATGTGGGCCTTCATGCCAAAGTGCCACTGATTGCCTTTCTTGGTCTGATGCATCTCCGGATCGCGTTGCTGCTCTTTGTTCTTGGTAGAGCTGGGTGCCTCAATGATGGTGGCATCCACCAAAGTGCCTTGGGTCATCATGACGCCTGCTTCGGCCAGCCAGCGATTGATGGTCTTGAACAATTGACGGGCCAGTTGATGCAGCTCGAGCAGGTGGCGGAAATTCATGATGGTGGTGCGATCCGGCAGGGCGCTATCCAGGGATAATCGGGCAAACAGGCGCATGGAGGCGATTTCGTACAGGGCATCTTCCATGGCACCGTCGCTCAGGTTGTACCAATGCTGCATGCAGTGAATACGCAGCATGGTCTCCAGCGGATAGGGCCGTCGGCCATTGCCCGCCTTGGGATAAAACGGCTCGATGACAGCGGTCATATTCTGCCATGGCAGAATCTGCTCCATGCGGGAGAGGAAAATCTCTTTTCGGGTCTGACGGCGCTTAGTGCTGAATTCACTATCGGCGAAGGTGAGTTGATGGCTCATGATGTCCCTCTGGGATGCGCTCCGGATGAATATGATGATCTCATATCAGGAACTTGTTCGCACCTTCCCTAACCCACAAAGTACAGCACTTATTTTTACTAAAAAAGTACAGCACTTTTCTTTAATAGTCCACTATGCCTGTAACTATACTTCTCGCCAAGTCGACATAGCTACCAGCTTCACCAAGTTGTAAGGCTGGTAAAAAACTGAATGGAACACCATATCGCTTCCACGATGCCTATTACTTTCAAGCTCCGTATAAAAATACTGCTACTTCAATTAAAAGAGCTTTTACTATCTCTGACGCACTGGCAGTAAATTCAAGCCCCATTCCTGCATGCCCAAAACTCCCCGACAGGCCACACTAACTTGAGAGTGATTTCAGTGGGTGTCGATAGAAGTTTTCCTTCATTTTTAGGTTTTCTTTCTTCTATTGCCATTCCCTTCCTTTTCCCTTCTGTTCCTTCGTATTGTTAATAATGGACGTAGATGTAGTAGACATAGGTATCAGTAAGCAACAAAGACATACGGAAGTAGATCTACATAAGGGGATATGAGTACCCGTAACCATCCCGTTAGGGGAAATCTATAGGAAGTGGAGTAGTGGCATATCGCAAGGAGAAGAGATTAGTAGATTTCAGCATTCCTTAAATCATTACCAGGTATCCGATGAGCTGAGTTCAATCAGCTAAGGACACCACGTAATGAACACCAAGAACCAAAGCCGGTATGGGGAACTGAATCAAACCTATGTGCACGGTATCACCAGAACAATTGACAGAGCGTTAAAACAGTATCCCCGGCTATTGGCAATCAGATTCGATCTGCGCTTCCCTGACGAAGAAGAGCGTCCAGATTGCCCTACACAGTGTTATACAGGCTCTGAGGTCATCACTCGCTTCATCAACTCGGTAAAAGCACAGATCAAAGCGGACATTAATCGTAAGAGAAAAGCGGGTAAGAAGACCCTGACATGCAACATGAGATTTGTATGGGTACGGGAATTTAATCAGGAAGGGAGCAAGAAACATTATCACGTATTGCTTTTGCTCAACAAAGACGCCTATGCATGGCCGGGGAAGATTAAACAAGATCCTGGTAATACCTTCAACCAGAGTGTTTTTAATATGGTTGTTCGGGCATGGATACGGGCAATCAAACGAGAATACGCGGAAAGCAAGTATGTGGGACTGATTCACATCCCACCAAGCGGGTTTTATCAGTTAAACCGTAATAACCGTTACTTCGAGGACACTTACGAAGATTTGACCTCAAGAGCAATTTATTTGGCTAAAGAGTACAGCAAAGACAACTCCGATGGTCAGCGTAACTTTGGCTGCTCTCAGAACTGATACGTAATTTTTTACGAGGGAGTGGATGTTGAGAAGGAGAATGCGTCAACCGTCAACCACCAGCAATGGCGCGTCTCCTGATTCACTCAATATCAGTATGGAGACAACCCCATGAGCAACAACGACCAACAATCCTACCTCGCCAACGACAAAATGGTCGATATGGCATTTATCACCAGCTTTACGGGCTTAACCGATAAATGGTTCTACAAGCTGATCAAAGACGGAGAGTTTCCGAAGCCAATTAAACTGGGTCGTAGTTCCCGCTGGATGCAAAGTGAAGTGGAGGCCTGGGTTCAAAACCGCATCAATCAGTCGCGACAGTAATATAACTGAGAATAAATCTGATAAGTTAACTCGAGCTACTGACTCAAACCGCCCCAAAGCCTTCATTGAAGCTTTACGCTTTAACACTAACGAGTTACACATCTTAAAAAGAAAACCGGTTAGAAATGCATGTAGCGCATTCTACGCATATCGAAAATAACGACAGAGGTACACTGGGCATGTACACATCTCATCTGATTGTCATCCCCGTCTCATCTGTATGAAACTAAAAGGAATCATAGCCATGCCCAAGATAAACATATTGCGGGTAAAGCAGTATCTGGCACTCGACGCTGACAATCATTACGTTCCTGCAAAAGAGGTTCAGCCCGGAACTGACAATCTGTGGCGCTGTCCTGATTGCCATTGTCCTGTAAGGCTGCAGGACAACATCATTGGTGAAGAAGCCTGGTTTGAGCATTTTCCGCCTACTAAAGTCACTAAAGCCGATGTGTCAAAATGTGGTTACATTCGGGCAGAAATCAGGAGGCAGGCTTTTCTTCTACGATTACGCGCACTGGTTGACAGTATGGATACCATCAACCCGGTTACGCACTGGTTCTGTGTCTGGTGCAATACTCACTATCAGGGGGAGAAACATTGTAAGACCTGCAAAACGGGGATATACAGCATCAGCAGAGGAGACTGGAGCTGGAATTATAACCAGCCGGAAGGTAAATCGAATTCGGGGAATAAAGCGACAGCTCAGATACCGCCCTCAGGCGACCGGTAAGCCACCCTGAAGGCCGTTGCTCACCATAGCGGAATCCCACGATCTCATCATCAAAACAGCCAGAAATGCGCTTACAGGCCCACACTATCCCTTTATTTTGACCGCCTTACTGGTAGCGAGAGAAGGATGAAATACAGAACTCAGGCCACCTTGCTGAAAAGCATGGATAATTTTGGTTTTATTTTCAACGTCCAAAGCGTCGAAAATAAGGCCCCACCATTTTTTGATATCTTCTTCTGAAAAGTGTTCCTGCTTGGCGTTGTCCGTAAAGGGGTCGCCTTCCCCCGTAATAAGCCAGGTCAGAGAACGTCCGGTACAGGCGGCAATCATAGCCACGCTATCGATACCTGGCTCTGTACCGGTTTTAAGGTATTTTCTCATGGATGCTTCGGAGACCCCGCAATCCCTGGCAAAAGAAGCGACAGACTGCTTTCCTATAACAGCTTTGAGACGCTCGCCGAAATGCTCCGGTCCTTTCGGGATAGGGCGCTCCCCCCAACTGAGCTGACTATGATTACTCTTCATACTGATCAATCCAAGCTATTAGAAAGAAAACTATAGTGCGATACTTAACTTAATTAATAGTAATATTTTACCGAAATCATAGTTATTCGTCTTTATTATTAGCTTTATGCCGTAATATAGTACGGAAAATTCATTTCATTATATTGCAACCGGAAGATTTGTTGAAGGTGGCAGTACGAACCTACACTTTGGAAAGCAATCCATCCAAAAGCAACGAAAAAAATTACTTCTTACCTGTCATCAGTAATCACAACGTAAGTTGCGCTATGCCCCTGATATCATTAGGCCGGGGTTTTGATACCACGAAATTGAGATAGAATCGCGTTAACAGCAGATGCCAAGGACAGATCACAGGATAAAAAATGACAAGCCTTCAACAGTGTGCAGAACTACATCGTCAAATCAGGGCCATTGCCAACGATGTCAGAGGCTCAGTAGATGGGTGGAATTTTAAACAGTATATTCTCGTGCGCTTTTTTACCGCTTTATCAGTGAAAACTTCTCTAATTACATCGAAGCCGGTGACGATAGTGTCCACTATGCTGCGCTCGACGACAGCATTATCACTGATGACATTAAAGAAGATTCAATCAAAACCAAGCGTTATTTCATCTAAAGTGATGCCGTGGAGAAAAAGCATTGCGTAGAATGTATTCTTAGATAAGTGATCTGAACGTCAGCCATGTGCAAAATATAGTAAACCACTACACTACATTATTGATAACAATAAGCTGTGTAAGACTGTGATCCTCTCATGGTCCAATCCAATTCTGGCATGCTTTCAGTTGCCATCTTCAGATGATAAAATATGCAAAACCTTTCTAATTCAAAAAGGGCTGCTTGTGGATAATTCATTTCGTGCAGAAATAAAGGTTCTTTCCGTTTTCGACTTTGATGGAACGCTTACCCGACATGACAGCTTTATCCCCTTTTTGCGCTTTGCCTTCGGTAACAGTGTCTTCACCCGCCGGTTGGTTAAACTCGCTCTTCCTACCCTGCGGTGTTTGAGTCGCAAACTAACTCGTGATGAACTCAAAGAAATTTTGATATCAACGTTTCTCACTGGTATCGAGGAAAAGTGGGTCAAGGAGAAAGCTGAAGCCTATTGCAACATTTATTGGGGGCGTCTGATGAGAGCATCAGGCCTATTGGCTGTGGCATCAGAAGTGTCTAACAATGTTGAGGTGACACTCTGCTCAGCCTCACCGAGGCTTGTACTTGCTCCGTTTGCTGAACGACTGGGGATCAAGCTCATCGGTACAGAGCTGGAAAGCGTTAATGGTATCCTGACCGGGCGCATTACAGGGCACAATTGTCGTTGCATACAGAAAATTAACCGGCTGGAGTCTATTTACGGACCATTAGATCAGTATCATCTTAGAGCCTGGGGGGACACTCGAGGCGATTATGAATTGCTGGCAGCCGCCAAAGATGCCCACTGGCGGCACTTCCATCCTCGTTGGGACAGAAAAAAAGCTTTTATACACCGCTTAAAAAAGGAGTCGTTCAGGGTCTAAAATCGCACCACATGAACGTTTTAAAGAATAGACCGGGTTAGCTTTCACAGTTTCCTCCATGACCAGTGGTTGACCGTTGATACCTTTAAGACCCAGCCAGCTGGGTCTCTCGCCAGAGCCCTCTAATTAAGCTTATCCGGAAGCAAGCTAAAGGATATTTAACCTTTTTGTTTCATCTATCCACGGTCTAAATTCTTCCAGTAAGTTATCGTATAATTTTTCATCGCTGATAGAGCCGAAGTCATCCATTGCAAAGAAATGGGTGTTATCAACGCGGCGGTCTGTAAAATCATCCAGGTTTTTCAGGATTCCGTAGCTAGACCCACCGAGGCCGACAAATTTCCAGAAGATCGGGAAGTTGGCTGAGCGCCGGATAGCATTCTTAATTGCTCCGGTTTTGCTTATCCCGCCATCGGTAATAAACACTATGTAAACCGGGATTTTTGAGTCTTTGAAGTAGTCGACAATTTCTTCCATTACCGGTGGTTCATTGTTAGTACCACCAAGCCCCGGCAAATTTTCCCAGGCTGAACGCTTTCCGGAGCCACGAATGGTCTGAATGTAATCGTCAAGGTTATCCAGAGTGACGTTTGGATACTTCTTATGCTTCTCTCCAAACCCCCAGACATCCATCTCGCCATCGTCATCGAACTGGGCAGCAAGGACGGCTATGCGATCCAGCACGGACTGAACGTTGCCCTTACTGAACTGGCCACTCATTGAACCGGACGCGTCAAGAACAAACGCAACTGCTGCCTCCAGGGTGTCCAGCTTATTTTTAGTGAGGCTGACTGAGGCCTTTTTAGCGAGACTTACAAGTCGCGGAGATTTTGTTTCGAGTTTCTTTTCCAGACTGATACGAGCAGGTTGTGCTGGCTGCGGAGCTGTCTGTGCGACATCAACACCATAACTCATCGCCAGGGGCTCAAGCCCACCATTGAAACCGAGGCCAAGTGCCCGTAGCTTCCAGCTGCCGTTATGGCGATACACCTCCGCCACGATAATAGCTTTCTCGCTGCGCCCTGCTGTTTCGGGATCAAACGATGCGATACCGGAGGCCTGCAAATTCAGATTCTGCAAGCCTGTAATAGTATCGCTTCCGTCGATCACGAGGGTTATGGCGATTTTCTGAACAGCCGAGGAAACGCGGTTAAGTTCAATATGTACGCTTGATTGCTGCGTCCCTGCCGTCAGTTTTAAAGCCCCCTCCGGTGAACTCAGGTTATTGAAAAAGATGAAATCGTTATCACCGCTCACCTTACCTTGTGCGTTGAGCATGAAAACGCAGGTGTCGGGTTCGCCGTTAAAACCGGGACGTACCGGGTATCGCAGATTAAGAGTGACTGATGATGAAGATAGAAGGATATTTTGACCTGACTGTAATTGCATGACTCTGTTCCTTGTTTAGTAACCGTAGTCTCTGCCACCCTTTACCCGGGTTCTGGCCTGAAGTGCTGAAATACACTCATCGCGCTTTTGCTTGTTCGAAAAGTTGATGCGTCGGGATCCAAAATCACCATGAATATAGAAGTTGACACCTTTCTCGCGTGTGATATTCGATATTTTTCGAATCTCAATGCTGTCCTGCTCGCCCATTCTGCTCAGAAACTTGAGGCGAAGCCGGTCACCCAATCCCATATTACCTATATCAGCAGGAAGAATCATCGTCCTGTCATTGTCGTTAAAAATTATGCCGAAATATTCGATGGCGATGCGTTCTGCCATTTTTTTTCATCGGCCAGATCATTACAATCGGATAGAGAACTAATATAACTCCTGCAATATTACGTGATGTTTCCGGGGATAAATTTTTCGCAAGAAGCCCACAAAATTGTAGAACGAGCACTGCTGAAACCACAATAACAACGATGGAGGCACCCAATGTTTTAAACAGGACGCCAATATCATATACACGCTGAATGTTAGGGATTGCTGAATATTTTCTTTTTAGTTTCCGGTAGAAAAATATCCCGAATATCAGGAACGGTAGAAACACAAAAAAAGCCACAACAAAAAGTAGCATTACAGCTGAACCATCATCTTTTTTCTTTGCCATGTGCTAACACCTATAAAAAACCCCGGTGACAGCACCGGGGTTGAGTTTATTTTTATTATTAAATATTCACGCCGTGCTGGGTTGCCAGTGCAGATAACCCGCCAGCAAAGCCCTGACCGACAGCTTTAAACTTCCATTCAGCGCCATGGCGGTACAGTTCGCCAAAGACCATTGCGGTTTCGGTTGAAGCGTCTTCAGACAGATCGAAACGAGCAATTTCCGCGCCGTTGTCGTTGTTGTACACGCGCATGAAGCTGTTACTCACCATGCCGAAGTTTTGTTTACGCGCTTCTGCATCATAGATGGTAACGGCAAACACCAGTTTTTTGATGTCTGCTGAGACTTTGGTCAGATCGATTTTGACCTGCTCATCGTCGCCGTCGCCTTCACCGGTACGGTTGTCACCCTGGTGCTCTACTGCGCCATCAGGACTGGTTTTGTTATTGAAGAAAATGAAATGGGCATCTGACAGCACTTTACCGTCTTCGCCTACTGCAAATACGGAAGCGTCCAGGTCAAAACCCTGACCGTCGGTTACACGGGCATCCCAGCCCAGGCCAACCATAGCGACATTCATGGTTGGTGCTTCTTTGGTCAGAGATACGTTGCCGCCTTTTACGAGAGAAACTGCCATTTTAAGCTCCTGCAAACAGTTGAATTAGGGCTGAATAAACAGCCCAGGATAAGAAAAGTAACTTTTCGATCAGGACGCGTTAATGCCGTACTGAGCACAAACAGATGCCAGACCACCAGCATAACCCTGGCCGACTGCGCGGAATTTCCACTCACTGTTGTTGCGATACAGCTCGCCAAACAGCATGGCGGTTTCAGTCGATGCATCTTCGGTCAAATCATAGCGAGCGACTTCAGTCTGGTTATCGTCATTGACCAGACGAATAAATGCACCCGATACCTGACCAAAACTCTGGCGACGAGCCTGAGCATCATGGATCGTCACAACGAAGATAACCTTGTCAACATCAGAGGGGACGGCGTCCAGTTTAATTTTCAGCGACTCATCATCACCATCACCTTCACCGGTACGGTTATCACCAGTATGCGTTACGGAACCATCAGAAGACGTCAGGTTGTTGTAGAAAATGAAATCAGCGTCACCCCGGACTTTACCGTTAGCGGCCAGCAGGAATGCTGATGCATCAAGGTCAAAGTCCTGACCGTCAGTTGAACGCGCATCCCAGCCAAGGCCCACCAGGACGTTTTTCATTGTAGGAGCTGCTTTACTCAGGGAGACGTTCCCGCCTTTTGAAAGAGAAACACTCATAAAATAACCTCTTCGATTAGTAATTGTTTAGGTTAACACTTAAGGGGATTAGCTCCCCTTTTCCTCAGATTCAGGTTTGCCCGGGAACATGACGCTTGCAATGATACCCAGCGCCAGAACACCCAATACAACATACAGGCTGGTTGTGGCCGCGATGCTGTAACCATGATGCCAGATGTGATCGGTCGCATTCAGCCCAAGTTTTGCCGCAATGAAGAACAGCAGCACGATAACGGCCTTCTCCAGATGAACCAGATACTGTTTCAATGCCTCAAGGACAAAGTACAGGGTACGCAGGCCCAGGATAGCAAACATCATGGCACTATAGACGATTAGCGGTTCACGGCTGACGGCAATAATTGCCGGTACCGAGTCAAACGCAAACATAACATCCGAAAGTTCAACCACGGCCACACACAGGAACAGCGGAGTGGCATACAGCGCCGCCTTTTTACCACGGCCAATGGTCACATCGCTGTTTTCTGGCTTCGCCAGCTCGGCATCCACTTCCTTCTGATTAAGCAGGAAAGCATGACCTCTGAGCTTCGGCCAGATGGGGAAGAAGCGTTTAACCATGCGGTAAGCCAGATGCTGAGAATAATCCTCAATTTCATCATCATCACCACTTTTAAGCATCATGACCGCCGTCCAGGCAACGATGATAGCAAAGATGACTTCAACGTACGGCCCCAGGCTCAGCAGGCTCGTACCGATGGCGACAAAAATGCCCCTGAAGACAATGGCACCAATGATCCCCCAGTACAGAACGCGATGGCGATAACGATCCGGTACGGCGAACCAGGAGAAAATGGCCATCATGACAAACAGGTTGTCAACCGACAGCACTTTCTCCAGCGCATAACCCGTAACAAACAGGCTGGCAACCTCAGCACCGTGGTGGATGTAGAGGAAACCGGCAAATGCCATCGCAACCACAACCCAGAATACGGACCAGAGTGCCGCACTCTTCAGGGAGATGGGCTTATCATCACGGTGCATAAACAGGTCAATAAAGATGGCACCGACTGAAAGTGCAATGAAAACAATGACCGTTTCAGTCGGGAAGCCGATGTGTGTTGAAACCATATTTTACCCTTAGGGATGTAGATCAGAGGCCAAATTCAGCCGGGTCGAAGCCCAACGCGATAGCGATCTCGCGGGAGGCCAGTTTCTCATCCTGATCGAAGTTACCGTCGCTCTTCGCAACAGCAATACCAACACGTAAGGCCAGCTGAGCGGCCTCAGGCTGATCCTTCAGCGCCAGGATGTATTTCATTGTTTCGCCCTTGCCGATTTCCACATCGAAATCGAAGCTTGAAACCAGTTTATTGAAAAACTCGATCACCTCATTGGTATCGAAGACCTTCAGCTCTTCTGAAGAGCGCAGAAAGCCCATCATTTTCTGCTTTTCTTCTGAGCTCACGCCGTCACTGGATACGGCAATACGGGCGCAGACAGCAACGGTGCCCTGCATAAATTTTTTGTTTTTGAAACAGCCAACCTGGCGGGTCAGTTCGTCCCGGCCGGAGTTAATGGCACCTTTAACTTTGTCGAAAAAACTCATACTTGCTTCCTTTGTTGCTGTGTTATTTAGAACCGGCGCTCCAGCGAAATCCCCAGCCAAATGCCCGGTCCATTTCGTCCTGGCCTTTGAAGTACTGGTTGATACGCTCGACCTTAATCGCGCCGTTTTCGTTTACGAGTCTGGCAATGGCGCACAATGTGCGACGGTTTTCACCTTCTGTCAGGCGGGTCTCAATCGGGGGCTGATCCGGAACGTGAATGGTGACCACACCATCTGTCTTATCCCAGCTGGGAACTCCTTCGTAGATAAAAGCGTAAATCAGCACTTCACGGATATGCTTCCATTCACGGCCATTGATATGCAGCCACTCGCCGTCTGACACATCCCCCGTACGATCATCGCCCTTGAGCTGAACATAAGGCTCATCACGATAATCACCGAAAGCATTACCCAACGCCTGAATGACCGACTTATAACCATCCTGAAGCTCAACAAACGCCCCCAGGTCCAGGTCGATTCCTTTGGAGCCGAACATGCCTGCAAGCCCGGATTTACTGCTACCCCGGTGCCAGTTCAGATTAATCCGGATTTCACCGAAGTTATCCCGCTTGGTCAGGCTGATTGCAGGCTTCTCTTTTGTCAGAGATACCTTACTCAGGCTGATTTTTGTCTCAGCGGGTGGAGGGGTTGCAACTGGCGGAGTCGGGGCTGCGGGGGCTGGATCATCGGCAATATTTACGCCGAAATGTTCTGCCAGTGGTTTGAGTCCACCGTTGAACCCTTGCGCAACAAAGCGAAATTTCCAGTCATTATTACGACGGTAAAATTCACCCAGAATTAAGGCTGCTTCCTGACGGCCGCTCAGGTCGACAATGCCGCTAACCAGGCCGGTAGCCCCCTGCTCCACGTCGATGGAAAGATTACGAAGACCAGATACCGTCTGCCCACCATCACAGGTCACGGTGAACGCAATTTTCTGAACATCAGATTTCAGCCGGTTGAGCGCGACAGTAAACGTTGAGTACTGGCCTTCACTGACCAGGCTGACGGTACCATCATCGTTACGTGGCTGGCCATAGAACACCATGTCCGCATCACCCTGCACCTTCCCGTCTGCGAACAGTCGAAACGCAGAAGCATCCACCTGGCCACCCGAGGTGATCCGGACCCGCAATTCCTGGGCTGGAACGGGGGCATTGCCCCCCGGCGTCAGATTCATTAGCGGATTACCACTGAAACGATATCGGAGTGCATATCGTCGATTGTGCGGCCGCGACAGGCATGGCCAAGGGCAGTAAAGTCCCAGTTGCCGTTATTACGACGCAGCGAAGCAATAACGATCCCGGTATGTGAGCCCTGCTCAGTCAGCTTGTAGTTAGCCAGCTCTTTGCCGGTTTGATCGACCACACGGCAGAAGGCATTTTCGACGTCATTGAACGACTGACCACGGAAGCTGTTAACCGTAAACGCCAGGTATTCAGCATTTGCAGGCAAGCGGGACAGGGTGACATTAATCACTTCATCATCGCCATCACCCTCACCAGTCAGATTATCGCCACTGTGCACCACAGAGCCGCAGGTGGATTTCAGTTTGCGGAACCAGATGGTGTCAATTTTTTTACCGGTGCTGTCCATTAATACGCAGCCAGCATCGAGATCGATTGAGCCGTTGCCACCTAACAATCCGCCAAGAAAACCTTTTTTCTTAATCGGATCCCAACCGAGACCGAATTGAAGCTGGCTTAACGCAGAAGATTGTTTGCTGAGTGATACCGTCTGGTTCTTACTTAATGAAACCATATATTATTCCTTAAAATGGTAATGACCGAGACAATCAAAGGTATGTTTATTAACTGACGAAAAAATCATATCATGATGAAGTTCACTGACAAGGGAAATTTTGGTAGGTTTCTGAAAAAACACGAATAAAAGATGCTCCAATCCTTGTTTTAATCAAATAAAAACCTTTAAATTCAACATTATGAAAAATTAAGTAAAATCTCAACACTCAATTTTTAGAAGATTGATAAATCATATTATGATTGACATGTAGCAAGGTCACCCATAGACTCATTTCTCAATCACAATACTGCATGGCGTTCTGGATAATAAAAAACTATGAACAAAAAAATTTGGTTTATGGAAGGCTTGTCCTCACAACGAGATATTATTCAGGGGGTAAAGTCATTTGCACAAAAAAATAACTTTGGAATTACCGTTTTTGCCTCCCACCGTAACGAAAGAAATGAAATTCTTTCCGTTGCCGATTATTCGTTGACTGAACCTGAAGACCCGCAAAAACGCCTTCAGTTTATTCAGGAAACCATCCAGAACCATGGCATCCACCATATTCACACGGGCCGTAATACCCAGTGGTTTGAGGAACACCGCACAGCCATTGAGTCGACAGGTGCCACCCTTACTACCGGTGCAACCGGAGCCGACTGGCTTACCCTGGCAGACGAAAAAGTTACTTTTGCTCAGTTCATGGAGCAAAACGGCCTCCCGGTCGTGCCCTCCTGGCGCGTGAATACCCTTGCTGAATTAAAGGCGCACCTCGTGGCCCCACCGTTTTCTGACAGTCCGGTATGCGTGAAGCCGGTGACGGGTATTTATGGCATGGGATTCTGGCGCTTTGATGACAGTGCATCGCCCATGGCCGTCTTTAATCATCCAGAACATCGCCTGGTCAGTCCGCAACAGTATATTGCAGCAGCATCGGCCTCTGAGTCGTTTAAACCCCTTGTTTTGATGCCATACCTGCCAGGCCCGGAATTTTCCGTTGATATCCTCGCAGCTAAAGGTGAAATTCTCGCAGCTGTGGGGCGTCGTAAAGAGGGGGCTATCCAGTATCTGGTGAACGAAGGATGCGCCTGGGAGCTGGCGTGCGCCTGTGCCCGAATTATGAAAGCGGACGGGCTGGTGAATGTTCAGACGCGAAACGATGTACATGGCAACGCAGTGCTACTTGAAACAAACATGCGTCCGTCAGGAGGGGTCGGTTACACGCTTCACAGCGGGGTAAACCTTCCCGGGCTGTTTGCTGCCTTTAAGCTTGGTCTGATGTCTAAAGATGCGGTGATCCAGAGCGCTACAAACACCTTTTCTCCGGTTGCAGTCAGATCCATCACGGATGTAATCGCATACCCGGAATTACTCTCTAACCGACTGAATTAAGGCGAATTTATGTCTGAATCCCTCGAAGATATGATTTATCGCCGTAAACTCTCAAGCGGCACTATCCAGGTTACCCGGGACCGGGGTGAAATCCCGCTCGATGACCTGTTTGATATCGCTGAAAGACGCAACCCGAAACGGGCCTTTCTGTTTGTCAGCAAAGTTCTCGGCAGGCATATTCCCGTTCCACCCTCAGTCATGCGGCAGGCCTACAGGCAGCTTGCCAACCAGTTTCCATCAACACTGGCAGGGCCCGTGCTGTTCATCGGCATGGCTGAAACGGCCGTTGGGCTTGGTGCAGGTGTGTTTGATGAAGTACGCCATCAGCATCATGAATCTGTCTATCTGACGTCTACCCGGCACCCGGTTGATGGCTCGTTGCTTTGCGAGTTCAAGGAAGAACACAGCCATGCCACCGATCATCTGATTTTTCTGCCAGATGATGAAGAGAAAAGACGCCGGGTTACCGATGCGCGAACGCTGGTTTTGATTGATGACGAAGCAACGACCGGTAATACCTTTGTTAACTTGCTTTCTGCCCTGCGTAATACCGGCAAACTCCAACATATCGAACAGGTTATCGCCGTAACACTTACCGACTGGAGTAGCAATGCCCTGCCGGAGCGTAGCCCCTTGCCTGTCCGTTCAGTTTCTCTTGTAAGCGGTCGGTGGGGATGGACCCCATTACCTGATGCACCTGTGCCAGACATGCCGAAGGTCAACGTAACTTCGCGCGGAGAATGGGACATTCAGGGAAAACAGTCCTGGGGGCGACTGGGGATGCTCGCACCAGCGGCCGATCTCGGTCATGGGGTATCAGTCCGCCGGGGAGAACGTATTCTGGTTCTCGGGACCGGGGAATTCGTCTGGGAACCGTTCCTGCTCGCTGAACGGCTCGAAGCTGCCGGGGCACAGGCATTTTACGGCTCGACCACCCGCTCCCCTATCGCTGTTGGTTATGCCATTGAGTCCGCGATTTCATTTACTGATAACTACGGGCTGGGCATCCCCAATTTTGTCTATAACGTAGCCCACCAGCAGTTTGACCGTATTCTTGTTTGTACTGAGACTTCCGCAGAAAGTATTGATAGTCAGCTTATGAACGCGCTGGCTGATGTTGCCCCCGTCGTTGAGATTGTTACCTATGAATAAACCCGTTGTTCTGAGCGACCTTGACGACACGCTGTTTCAGACCCGTCGTAAAATGGTAGACGAGCTGGCCCTGGAACCATTTCGTACCGGTGCCGTTGATCGCACCCTGAATCCACGAAGTTTTATGACAGAAGAACAGTCCATGCTGGTGGACTGGCTCCTTGAGCAGGCTGAGCTCATTCCTGTTACCGCACGGGGAACTGAAGAAATAAGCCGCGTCAGGATCCCTTTCCGCTCCTGGGCAATCACAACGCACGGGGCCGTCATTCTAACGCCAGAGGGAACGCCCAACGAGGAATGGAAGGCCCTTATGCTCGACCAGTTAGCGCCCTACCAGGAAAGGTTAGAGTCTATGCAACGTCTGATCACTGAAATGATGGACGCAAAGGGTATCAAGGCCTGGGCAAGGCTTAACTATGAATATGATGAAACTCCGGTTTATATGGTCATGAAACACCGGGACAGCACACGCCTCGATGAGCTCACTGCTATTGCTGATGAAATTGAAAAGGTGTTCTCAACGGAAGGTTTCTACATCCATCGAAACAGTAATAACGTAGCCTGGCTCCCCACGCCGGTTGAGAAGGGGCGAGCTGTCAGCTGGCTGCTCGAAAAGCTTCGCGCTGAGCGAGGGGTTTTCCCCGTAATAGGTCTGGGTGACAGCCTGAGCGATCACCGTTTTATGAAACTGTGCAGCTGGTTTGGCCTTCCGCGACAGAGTCAGTTTGCAGAGGCCATTTCACAGCGAATTTTTGGAGAAGAATAAAATGCAGCTACATGAAACATTCGCTGGCTCATACCAGCCCGGTGACGTGGAGTTTCTGCTAAAGCCGGTAGTCATTGAGATGACGCCGGTTGAGCAAAAAGAAGAGCTGATTCAGTCCGGAAAGAAACATTATTCGGACATGCTCAGCAAGGAGCCAGCGCCAACAAAATGGCATCTTGATTTGTTTCACCGGGCGCTGGATCGGGGTGCAGACAGGCTTGCAAAAGAAGTCACGCAGCTCGCTATTGCTCTGGCCGAACGCTTCGGTGATGAGCCCATCGTTCTGGCCAGTCTTGTCAGGGCTGGCGTGCCCCTCGGCGTTATGCTGCACCAGGCCCTGCGTGATATGGGGAAAACCTCATGGCATTACGGCATCAGCATCATCCGGGATCGCGGAATTGACAGTACAGCACTCGACGTCATTGAAGAGCGACATGGTACCAGCGGTATTGTTTTTGTTGACGGATGGACAGGTAAAGGTGCAATTACCGGAGAACTTGTACGCGCACTGAAAGATCGCCCAGGCTATCCTGAGCAGCCGCGACTGGTTGTCCTGGCGGATCCCTGTGGCTGCTCCTGGCTTGCTGCCAGTGATGACGACTGGCTCATCCCTTTTGGCATCATGGGTGCGCCGGTGTCAGGCTTGATCTCCCGATCAGTATGGTCCTCCGAAGGGTTACATGGTTGCATGGTTTGCGAGCATCTCAGCGAATACGAATGCAGCCGTATGCTTGTTGATACCATCGCTCATTTCCGTAAGAAGTTAGCGCCGTCATCCCTCGCACCTCTGAACTGGAATATGGAATCAGCCCGGGCCTTATGGCAGACGAGTCGTGACGTTATCGCGTTCCTGGCCGATGAATTTAAAGTGGACAGCGTCAATCGTATTAAGCCAGGCATTGCTGAAGCAACCCGGGCCGTTTTACGTCGGGTACCGGATCATGTTTTTGTGCGTTCAATTGATGACCCGGACGTTGCACTGCTTGTAGGGCTTGCTCGTGAAAAGGGAATAGTTGTTACAGAAATGGGGGGAACCCTCGGCCAGTATCGGGCTGTAACCATTATCAAGAAGGTACACTGATGAAAAATCGTCTTTCTCCCTGGAATCTGGGGGCAACGCTATACATGCCTGCAACCCGGGAAAATATTGCTGATGCCGTTCTGCACGGGAAAATCCCAGGCTTACGATCTCTGGTCATTTGCCTTGAGGATGCTGTCAGTGAAGCAGACATCCCCGTTGCCCTCAAAAACCTTGAGCAGTTGCTGCACGAGCTCAGTAACAGCATGCGTAGCCGGGGTAAAAATGACTGGCCTCTGGTGTTTATTCGTCCCCGGCATGCCGAAATGGGCAAATGGTTAAAAGAGCATTATGATCTTTCTGCTGTCGATGGATTTGTGTTGCCTAAATTTACCCTCAGTTCGTTAACTGAATGGTGGGATATCATGGGCGGGACTCACCTGTGCATGATGCCAACACTGGAAACAGAAGACGTCTTTGACGTGGTTCAGATGCGCGTGCTGGCCACCCGCCTCATGGAACATCCCTGCCACGAACGCATTATTGCACTCCGAATCGGCGGCAACGATCTTATGAACGTTGTGTCGCTTCGCCGTCCCCGGGATCTGACGCTGTATGACAGCCCGATGGGTTACGTCATCAAAATGCTCGTTTCGGTCTTCGGGCCGCGTGATTTTGCCCTGACCGCACCCGTGTGTGAGCATATTGACGATCATGCCGTTATGGCCAGAGAGTTGGCTCTTGATATGGCGCATGGGCTCGTGGGTAAAACAGCCATTCATCCGCGTCAGATAGAGGTCATTCAAAACGCGCTGATGGTCACCCAAGGTGAGCACTCTGACGCTCTGCGGATCCTGAACTCTACCCAGGCTGTGTTTAAGTCGCAGGGAGCAATGTGTGAACCCGCTACACATCGCCGCTGGGCGGCGGATATTCTGGACAGAGCTCGTTTTTACGGATTACAGAATGAGCAAAGCGCTGATGGAATCAGATTACTTACCGTGACCCAGCATCATTAAGGAAATCATAATGGGGTTCAGGTTCAGAAAATCGATCAATATTATTCCGGGTGTTCGCCTCAACCTGAGTAACGGAACACCGAGCCTGAGCGTCGGGCCGAGAGGTGCTTCCGTTTCTTTTGGTAGCCGGGGGACCTATGCCAATCTGGGCTTGCCCGGTACCGGGCTGAGTTACCGTACCCGACTTGACCGGGCAGCGCGTTCCGGAGGAAGGAACCGGTCGGCAACCGACCCGGGGCTCAGACAATCTCTTGAGCAGGAAGCAGCTGAACTCATGTCAGCTGTGACCGCAATCCGTAATATTCATGAACTGACGCCAGACCCAAAAACAGGCATCAGCCGGACGGAACTGGAGGCAGTATACCTGCAAAACAGAGCGTCGCCTTTTCAGGTCCCGGCACCAGTTCGGCCTGAAAAGCCAGAATACCTTTCATTGCCGGAAGAGCCTGCCGGGAACGAAGGCATTAGTTTTCTGGGTAAATGGTTTGAATCGGAATCAGCTAAGGCTGAGCGCCATGCCGAGAATCTTCGCCGGTGGCAGCAGGAGCTGATTGATGTGGAGCGTGATAATACCCTCCGACAGCATCGATACCAGCAACAACGGACGGCCTGGGCCGAACAGTATGCAAACTGGAAGTTTGATGCTGAAGAACATGAAAAACGGCTCGCCACGGCTCAGGCAGATGCCCGACAACAGTTCCGGACAGATGCCGCGTTTTTTGAATCATACCTGGCGGGAGTGCTTGCAGAAACTGAATGGCCGCGTGAAACGCTTGTAGCATTTGAAGTAAAACCCGATCAATCGACTGTCCTGCTGGATGTTGATTTAGCTGAGATTGAAGATTTCCCTGATAAGATTTACGGCGTCAATGCCCGGGGCACGGAGCTGACGGAAAAAGCCATGACGCAAAAAACCGTACGCGAAAACTATGCCCGCCACGTTCATGGATGCTTGTTCCGCCTGGTCGGTATCGTTTTACATACGCTACCGTTCGACAACGTGATTGTGTCAGGCTTTACTCAACGGGTAAGTAAGCGGACCGGCTACCTGGAGGATGAGTATATTCTGTCCTGCAAATGCACTCGCAGCCAGATGTCATCGGTGAATTTTGAGGGCATAGAACACGTTGATCCGGTTGAAGCATTAGGCAATCTCACGGTTATTCGAAAGATGAGCAGTACATTCATTTTTCAGCCTATTGAACCACTAACCCTTTAAGCAGGCTAAATCTAACGATGCAATTAAATACCAGACAGGCCCGGATTTTTCAGCTTGCCAACTTACTGGGCACCGGCAAGCCTGTTTCCGCTGCCGACATTATAACCAGTCTGGAATGCTCAGAGCCGACGTTAACCCGGGCACTAAAAGAGCTACGCGAGTCATATTCTGCGGAAATCAAATACAGCAAGGCTGGTCATTCCTACCATCTCGTTAATCCGGGTCAACTGGATAAAAAGGCCCTACGCCGGATGAATGAAGCGCTCGCACAGAATGCTGAACTGAAAACCAGTGAGTCTGTAGGAAAGGTCGTTCTGGACAAGGATAAAAAAACGTCCGTGTCATTATCACTACGAATGCGGATTTTAAGAAAAATTGACCGCCTGGCAGCACTCAGTGGAACCACCCGAAGTGAAGCGGTTGAGAAACTGGCTTTGCGCGCCGTTGACGAACTGATAAAAGAATATAACGTAAAAAAGTCCTGACGCTAAATCTCAAACCGGGGCGGAAACCCCGGTTGTCTCATTTTTCACATCTGTCTTGATATGACATAGTTTTCGTCGAATATCTTGTCAGCAAGGCAACTGCTCCTTTCTGCCTACAAAACCTGGTGTCTTGACAGCCACTTGTGCTACACATCAATCTTTGCGCGATTTACACTCCATACATGCAGATCTGTGATGTATGATGATTTTCATGCACATGACAGTTTATTTTTGCCGGAGTTTTTTCAGAAACCTTATATTTCTGTCCGGTCTGAATTATTTTCTGTTGATAAGAGGCCATTCAGATGTCGGTAATTAAATGGTGGTTAACCAATTACTCTAAAGTGGCTTCTGAGCCAACGCCTGAGTATATACCCCCCTCCCCCCCCCCCGACTGATGCCGTCCCGTTTTATCAAATCAACAAACTCTAGCATCATCCTGAAACTACTTTCCTCTTCCGATCTCTTAAGAAGGAATTACATTTGAGACGCTTACCCGTATATCTGCTACTCGACACGTCCGGCTCTATGCACGGAGAGCCTATCGAGGCGGTCAAGAACGGCGTTCAGACGCTGCTTACCACGCTGAAACAGGATCCGTATGCACTTGAAACGGCCTTTGTATCAGTTATCACCTTTGACTCTTCTGCCCGACAGGCAGTCCCCCTGACAGACCTCCTGAGTTTCCAGTTGCCAGCACTAACAGCCAGCGGTACCACGTCTCTTGGCGAAGCGCTTTCTCTCACGGCCAGCGCCATTGCCACTGAAGTACAGAAAACGACTGCTGACACAAAAGGTGACTGGCGTCCCCTGGTATTCCTGATGACGGATGGGAGTCCGAATGATGACTGGCGTAAAGGTCTAAATGAGTTTAAAGCGGCCAGAACTGGCGTTGTTGTGGCATGTGCAGCCGGGCATGATGCTGATACCAACGTTCTCAAAGAAATCACTGAAATCGTGCTTCAGCTGGATACGGCTGACAGTTCGACAATTAAAGCTTTCTTTAAATGGGTAAGTGCGAGCATTTCGGTAGGCAGTCAGAAAGTTGAGTCCAATAAAAAAGAAGTAATCGGTCTTGAAGACTTGCCACCACCACCACCTGAAGTGAATGTGGTTTTATAATTTTATTGATTAAGGGGATGTTATGTCTGTCAGTCTGAGCAAAGGTCAGGGCGTAAGCCTGAAAAAAAATGAATACGATCTCTCGTCCGTTACTATCGGCCTCGGTTGGGATATTAATGAGGAAAAGAAAGGTTTCCTTGGTGGGATCTTTGGCAAGAAAGAAGAAGAATACGACCTTGATGTGATCGCTTTCCTGTGTAATTCAGCCGGAAAAGTGACCGATCTCGGCAATGTGGAAAATGGTAAACCTACGCTGGTGAATGGCGATATTATCTTTTTCAATAGCCTTCGCCATAAGTCAGGCAATATCTGGCTGACGGGCGACAACCGAACTGGAGCCGGTGATGGTGACGATGAGCAAATTATCGTTCGCCTGAATTCCCTTGATGCTCAGTACGAGAAAATTGTGTTTATCGTTCAGATCTACAATGGAGAAAAACTACAGCAGCACTTTGGCAAGGTTCAGAATGCCTTCATCCGGGCAGTTGATGCCCGTAATATTGAAATGGCACGATTCGATCTTTCTGGCGGACCCGCCTTCGCCAGCCAACGTTCCATGGTTTTTGCCGAGCTGATACGCGAACCTACAGGCTGGAAACTCAGGGCAATTGGTGAGCCTTCAGAATCAGATTCGTTTGTATCACACCTGAGGAATTACATCTGATGCGTCGCCTGCCTGTTTACCTTGTTATCGACACATCCGGCTCAATGCGCGGTGAGTCCATCCATTCCGTTAACGTTGGAATTCAGGCGATGCTTAACGCTCTCCGCCAGGATCCATACGCCCTCGAAAGCGTTCATGTCTCCATTATCACCTATGACAATGAGGCACGTGAGTTTATTCCTCTCACGCCGCTGGAAGACTTCCAGTTTTCTGACATCGTAGTGCCAAGCGCTGGCGGGACGTTCACCGGTGCTGCCCTTGAATATCTGATGCAGTGTGTAAACCGTGATGTGCGTCGCTCGGATGGCGATACAAAAGGAGACTGGCGTCCCCTGGTATTCCTGATGACTGATGGTACGCCTTCTGATGCCCTGGCGTACGGTGAAGCAGTAAAAGCTATTCGCGGGCGAGGATTCGGCTCCATCATTGCCTGCGCCGTTGGTCCTAAAGCAGGCCACGAGCACTTAAAACAGCTCACCGATAAGGTTGTGTCTCTGGAGACTCTCGATTCAACCGCATTTGCAGGTTTCTTTAAATGGGTTTCGGCCAGCGTTTCTTCCGGCAGCACAAGCGCGGGGATCAATACCGGAACAGATACCCTCCCACCTCCTCCACCAGAAATACAGCTGGTGCTCTGACAGACAGGAAGGTGCTACTTTACCCGGCGGCGCCTTCCTGTACAGAACCGTTTTCTGCTGGCTGTTACCAGCCGTACGAGGAATATTATGAGACGCCTTCCCGTTTTTTTTGTTCTGGACTGTTCAGAGTCCATGATCGGTGAAAACCTGAAAAAAATGACTGATGGTCTGCAAATGATCGTCGGAGATTTAAGAAAAGATCCACACGCACTTGAAACAGCTTGGGTCTCGGTAATCGCCTTTGCCGGAATAGCCCGCACGATTGTACCTCTGCACGAAATTGCATCGTTCTACCCTCCACGCCTTCCCGTTGGCGGCGGCACGAGCCTTGGGGCTGCATTGCGTGAGTTGACCGTGCAAATTGATACCCAGGTAAGAAAAACCACTCATGAGACTAAAGGCGACTGGAAACCCGTAGTGTATCTCCTTACCGACGGGCGCCCTACTGACGACACAACCGCAGAAGTGAAACGCTGGAAAAATCACTACGCGAGTAAGGTGAATCTCATTGCCGTTGGCCTGGGCCTATCAGCGGACCTGAATATCCTGCGACAGCTGACAGAGAATGTCATGCTATTCACAGAATCACAGGAAGGTGACTTTACCCGTTTCATCAAATGGATCACGGCCTCGGTTACCGCCCACAGCCGCAGCGTCGGGGACGAAAAACAACCGGAGCTCAGCCAGACTGAATACGTAGTTCGCCTGTCCAAAGACGAATATGTAAAAGCGTACGACGAAAACTGCGTTACGCTCACCGGCCGTTGCAGCAAGACCCGTCGACCGTACCTGATGAAATATGAACGGCCACCAGCAAGGGTTTCCGGACTCGATTTCAACCTGAACCTGAACAGCTTTAATATTGCCGGATGCTATCCCATCGATGAGGACTATTTTGCGTGGTCAGATGCCACCGCTACCGGTTTGCAGGTAAACACCAGCGAACTGCATGGCGTACCGGGTTGCCCCCACTGTGGTAATGCCAGTGCGTTTGCCATGTGTTCATGCGGGAAGCTGCTGTGCATTGACGGCCCTGATGACGTGATCTGTCCATGGTGTGAAAAAGGCCTTTCATTCAGCAATGATGGCGGAAACACTAACTTCGACGTAAACAGAGGGAGAGGTTGATGTCGCAAGATACTTCACTTGAACAGAAGATTATCCGCTTAGTACTGTCTGAGTTGGGCCACGCTGTAGAAGCGGAGCGGCTTTTCCATCCATCGCAGGATCCAACCCTCTCCGGCGAGGTTATGCAGCTTATAAAGCGGATTGAGAACCTTGCACAGGGCTCATCTGCCCGGGTTAACGAAGGTGAGAACGAATCAGCGGCTGCCGTCTCGTCTGCTCCCGGCCTTTCCGATCAGCAACAGAAGGTCGGAGCTGATGCTGATCACCCGGACAACGACACTACCACTAAACCAGAGACGCAAACAGTCACAGATAATGAAATCAGCCCTACCTTCTGGAAATTGATGCCTTTTTACGAACTTCAGAAACCAGCTAAAAATGAAACTGCAAACCTGGCTTCTCCGATACTAAAACCTGGGCAGGTACCGGCAGGCCAGCAGCGGACCGGGTCAGAAGTGCAATTTGTAATGCCCCCGAAAGCGAGAATAACCATACCCAACGCCCGCGCAGGCGAACGTTTCTCTTCGCCGGTTGCCATCATACTGGATGAGGGTGGGCTGGCGACGATAAGAGACGTCGTCTTTCCCCGGGACATTGGCCTGTCGTATAAAAAAGAACAAGGGTTGCTCACTGGCATCCCCACTGAAAGTGGCGATATTGAGCTTTCAGTACTGTGGTCATGCACTTCGCACGACGAATGCGAAACAAAGTTACTTTTTGTAGTAAACCCGGATCCGAGAAGCCTGTGGAAGGTAATAGAACCACCAGCAGACGCTCCCTACCCTAAGTCCCATCTGGACGCTGCTAGCCTGGTCAGGGATAACATACGTATTGCTGCCGCCAGTCGCCGGGGGCGCTCTCACGAGCATGCCGGGAGCTTCAGAGATGATGACTTCTATATCAACCACTGCCAGGAAACAGGATGGTCTGTCATGCTGGTCGCAGACGGGGCCGGTAGTGCAGTAAATTCCAGAGAAGGATCGCGAATTGCCGTCAGGACGGCTGGCGATTACCTTTTCAATCAGCTCAGTGGAGTAAAAGGCGTCTATTTAAAAGAGCATATCTCGACGTGGGAAGGGAGCGATCGGCAGGCAACCATAAACGCGATGCTTCATCATTTTAAACAGGCAGCTACGCTCGCGGTCAATAGCATCCAGAACGAAGCCATTTGCGCAGAACAACCGGTGAAATCCTATTCAACAACCCTTCTGGCAACTGTAGCACTGCGAACTGATACGGACCTGTTTGCAGCTGCTTTCTGGCTTGGCGATGGTGCGATAGGTGCATACAGCCCTTCAGGTAAAGTCAGGATACTGGGAAATCCCGATAGCGGAGAATACGCAGGACAAACCCGCTTCCTTGACCAGAGCATTATCGCAGACCCACTATTTACCGGCCGCATCAGCGTGGGTAAATGGAATGACGTATCTCACTTGATCCTCATGACCGACGGCGTTTCAGACCCTCTGTTTGAGACGGATAACGGGCTTCGCAGTGACGAAAAATGGACCCGCCTCATTAATGAGCTCTCCCCTGTCCTCGCAGACGCCAGTATTGCGTCTGAGAGGTTAGGCGATTGGCTAAACTTTTTCTCCACTGGGAACCATGATGACCGCACTATTGCGGTGTTGTGGTAAGGGATACGCTTTTTCGGTGATCAATATGGCAAATATCGTTACGTGCAAAACAAAGGACGGCGAAACAGTCCAGTATGTTGACGAGGTGATTGGTTCAGGCTCGATGAAGGATGTTTACTTTTCCCCTGATAAATCTTACGTCGTCGCTTTTTATCATAAACCGCAGAATGAGCAGGCCCGGGATCGTATTGATATGATCACCGGCCGCTACAGGCAAAACATTTTTGGCCAATCCGGTGGCGAATACTGGAAGGATCTGTTTTGTTGGCCGACCCACGTTGTTGAGCATGGGAATAAAATCGGTATCGTGGTTCCAACCTACCAGAACCATTTTTTCTTTAAATATGGTTCCAAAAACGATGATTTCCTGGACATTAAAGGCCGGGAGAAAGAAGGCAAATGGTTTGCCAGCGCCAGCAACCAGAATAAATTCCTCGATCCGCGTGAACGAGGCAATACGCTTACCTATCTCAAAGTCTGTCTGCTGCTGACAAGAGCTGTCAGGAGGATGCATGCAGCGGGCCTCTGTCACAGCGATCTCAGCTATAAAAACGTGCTGATTGATCCAGAAATGGGCCATGCCTGCATCATTGACGTAGACGGTCTTGTCGTTCCAGGAAAGTATCCTCCCGATGTGGTGGGCACTCCGGATTTTATCGCTCCGGAGGTGGTGAAAACCAGCCATCTTTCTAAAGAAGATCCTAACCGCTTACTGCCAAGCATTACTACTGACCGCCATGCGCTGTCGGTGCTTATCTACATGTACCTGTTTTTCCGTCACCCTCTACGTGGCGGAAAAATACATGACATGTTGGATGAAGTACGTGATGAGACCTTATCAATGGGTGAGAAGGCACTCTTCATTGAACATCCGACAGACAAAAGTAATGCAGTCAAACTCAGTCAGTTATCCCCCTTTTCACTACCTTGGGCTGACCCAGATAAAATTCCATACACCATCATGGGCCCCTATCTGACACCGTTGTTTGAACGAGCCTTTATTGATGGCTTACATGATGCCACTAAACGCCCTACCGCAGATGAATGGGAAAGCGCTCTGGTAAAAACAGTGGATCTGATACAGCCGTGCCAAAACAAGGGCTGTGAACAGAAATGGTATGTTTTCTCGGGTAAGACAAAGCCGGTCTGTCCTTACTGCGGTACGCCGTATAAAGGTAAATTGCCAGTGCTTAATTTTTATTCTTCGCGAAAAGAAGGCAGCTATCGTCCTGACGATCACCGGTTGATGGTCTGGAGCGGGCAGTCTATCTATGCGTGGCATGTGAATCGTCTTATCGCGCCAAATGAACGTACAACGGGTGCACAAAGGAAACGGGTTGGTTATTTTGTTTACCATAACGATCAATGGTGGTTGGTAAATGAAGGCATATCAGGACTAATGTCATTACCGGATAAGCGGCAGATTATGGTTGGGGAAAAAATAGAACTGACGAATAACGCTCAATTTGTTTTGTCAAAAGAGGAAGGTGGCAGGCTGGTAGTTGTTCAATTAGTAGAAAACTAACAAATATCTCTCACCAGATTATAGCAGCTACGGTATTCACGTGATCGATAACCATGGTCAGTAATGCCATGATCTTCACCATGTCGACCGCACCCGGACTGAGTATCAGCCATCTGTGCATCTGCATTTCTGATGTTGTTTGCGGGGCTTTTGGTCGTTGATACTGGTTTTGTCATGAGTCACCTCTGATTGAGAGTTTACTCACTGAGTCGCGTATCCACTAATGGTGGGTAAGATCAACCAGACCTGTGCGAATGACAAAGAAGTCATATCCAATTACGGCTTAGGCCGTAGCTGCCCCCGGTGCGACAAGGCCAGTGAAAGGAATTAGCGAGCCATTAACCAGGGATGGTCTGAATATGGCCAGTGTTTACAGGCCCGCGAGGAAAGTGCCCGTACCTACAATCTGGAATTCCCTTCGTCTTTAGATAAAATGAGGTTATGGACATTGCTAAATGGACGATGAATAATTTCACTTATGACTCTTTTACCAAACTTGATATTATTCGACATAGCTCACAAACTCAGTTAATTTGGGAAAGAAAAGATGGACTTACTGGCATGGTTAATTGTGAAGAAGGTAGTAGGCCAATCGTAATCATTGTTCTAGAATCTTTACCACAAAGGATGATCGTGGATTAACATGAATGTAAGTTGCAATGCTTTTTTAGAAAAAACAAATAATAATTTCATTAATTGTCATTAAGTGGATTGTATGAAAAAAATAACATTGATTCTCCCCATGGCTATCATTCTTGCTGGATGTGGGGAAAAAAACATTGAGTGTTCTTCTGATGTCAGCAAAGATACAGTCATTGATATAATCAGAGATTCATCTACCAATAATCTAAATGGTTTTTTTAAACGAAATAACATCATTAATGATTTTAGCGATAAGTTAAAAAAATCAACCTTGGATGATCTTGATTTTGATGTTTCAGAAGTAACTACAATTAAGAAAGACCCTAACAGTAACATTAGAGAGTGTGAGGCGGTTGTAAGTATAAATGTTTCGCCTTCGGAATTTAATAAATTAAAACTAGAGTACAGAAATTATTTTTCTAATGGAGATCTTGATTCGTTAATAGGTCGCAATGGATTAAAAAATAACTCCGGGATTATATCTACCACTGTATATTATACAGTGAAGCCAACAGATGATAAAGAAAATGTATACGTTACCGTTACAGAAAGTGACCGTCTTTCATATGTCTCTGGGTTTATTTCTTTTCTTCAAATAGCAGAAAAGAAATTAGAAGAAAAAATAGCTGAACAAGAAAGAATTCAGAAGGTGCAGGCAGAGCAGCAAGCACAACGGGAGGCTGAGCGACAGGCACAACAACAGGAAAGAGAACGAGTTTATAAAGAGCAATTGCAAGCCGAGCAGGCACAACAACAAGAAAATGAAAGGGTTTATAAAGAACAGTTGCAAGCCGATCAGGCTCTGCGGGAAGCTGAGCAAGCACAGCGGGAGGTTGAGCAGGCACAACAGCAGCAGCCAACAGGTGGTCAGGAAGTAGCCCCTACACCACCTAAAGAAGAAACGGTTAGTACTGCAAAAAGTAAATTTATTATTTCAGATCAGGAGCTCAATAAAAATTGGCGAGCGTTGGATCCAACCGCTAAAAAAAATCTTCTTAATGAACAGAGGCAGTGGTTGAAAAACAAAGATATGACTTGTGGAAAAGTTGATATGCAAGCCACTGACTCAATGACTATAAAGATGTTCAATTGTCAGTCCGAATGGACACAAAAAAGAGCCGCTGAACTTCTAAATATACATTGAGTATTTTTAGGGGCCTGGAAACGGAAAATAAACCACGCCAAGACTACTTTTTAATCAGGATGGTTTTGCCTGTACCCCGAACGGCGTGGTTACGACGTTTTTAGGTCAGAAACGGAGATATTATGATAACGAGTTCAAAAGTAAGCAAAATCTTTAACAGATAGGAAAATGGCCCGTCAGGTGATGGAGCATCATGGGTATCAGCTTGACCAGATGGGAGTTCGTCTCAGAAGAAATGAGCTTTTCCTTAGCGCGGCACGCTATAAAAAGTAAAAAAATAAGAGCGCCATTAATGGCGCTCTTATTTATATGTAAAACAACTAACCTTGGTGTTGGCTGAAAATGATTTTGTGTTTCTGGTACTCAGATTCCATACTGTTAACGCAGTAAACGATGTAATAGACGTTGAAAAGGAATGTGTAAAATACGTTCATTTTGAGTTCAAACTTGAACTCTTTCAAAGCGTAAGCCTGTAATGAGGTCTTAGCCTTAAAACCCCAGATGATATACATAACAACGGATACGAATGACAGCAGCGCGGCGAGGTAGTCCAGAATGGTATCTTTGTCACTGATTTCATAGCTGAAATCCGACAAAAACCACCCCAGACCCGTAGCAACGGCTATCCATAGCGGGTAGTTGCTATCGACAAAGTTATCCCTCATTGCTTCGGTTAATTTCCTCTGATTGAGAAATAACCACATTAATGGGTAAATACCCCCCGTAACAGCGGTCAACAGAACAAAATTTAATACCTTAGTATCAATGCTTCTCTTTAATAAATTTATATCGTTCATAGTTAATTTTTCCAGCGGAAGGTTGAAATACCTTTATTGGTTTCAATAAGGGCTTCACGAGGTCTGCACTTGCCATAATCACTGTCAGAAGAAACCGTAAAGTAATAGACGCCACCAGTGTTAAGATCCCAGTCTGTACGGGGCATTTCATTGTCTTCTGAAATCTGATTCCGTCCACCATTATGCAACCGATCAAGCATATTGTGCTCACGTGCTTTGGTCATAAAGACTCGTTTCTTTTCATTTATCAGGCAATGTCCACTGTTGACAGTGATTTTATTAATTGTAAGATTATCCACGTTACTAATTAATTGATATTTCCAGAAGTAATATCTCCCTGCCGGGACATCTTTGTATTTAGATGACACATTAAGTGTAATAGTGTCATTAGCATTAGCATTAGCATTAGCATTAGCATTAGCATTAGCATTAGCATTAGCGTTATTTGAGAATTTCTCTATGTGATTTTCCAGCGTATCTCCACTCAATTCAATTTCACTAATAAGTTTCTGCTGTTTCCATACCTGAATAGATGAGCCACCACGCAGGGATTCACCCACAGTGTAGCTGTAGTCACCATTAGGAATGGTTACGCTCTGATCGCCATTCCCGGATATAGTGAATTTAACTTTATCCGCAGGTACATTTAATAAAATATCCGGCTTTCCTGAATCCTTACCGTACACATAACGAACATTTCCAGCGACATGACACACACCAACGTGCTTACCGCCCTTAATGGCATATGCATCAAAGATAGTTTGTTCACCATCACAGGAATCAGCCGGGTTTGCATAAACAGGCACAGAGAACATTCCTACACTTAATAGCATGGCACTGCCGAGTAATCTTTTCATATGTAATCCTTCAATGAGAAATGCCTCCTGAGATTCAGGAGGCTGAACAGGCTTTTAACCGAAGAAGAAATTCCAGGCTTTCTTTAACCCACTGACAACCATTGTTTTGGCTGCTTTCACCACATTTGCCACTGGCTTAGGAAGAGAGGCATCAATGAATTCATCAATCACACGATCAACGGTGTCTCCGAACCCTTCTGTTGCTTCTTCTATTACGCTTTTTGTTTTGTGCTCTTCCTTTACCTGCGACGCTACGCCGCTTTGTGCGTGCTTTGGGAGTGCCCGCACCATTGCCTCAACTAGTTGAGTGACGTTATAGCCCTCGCTGGCAGCAACAGCGATGACAGGATGATCAGTAAAACCGAGTCGGTGAGTAATGTAGGTTTTCTTATCGATGATGTTTTTTATCTGAGCTGGCGAGGGTTGAGCATTCTGTACATCCCATTCACGGAAAGGCTCAATCTTGTCTACCTGATTAAGCACAAACAGCGTCTTCTCTTCACCCCCGGCAGGTTTCAGAACGTTTTTGTAAAAATGTTCATCTGCTGAAAATGCTCGATCATCCCCTTTAATGACCCAGAGAACGAGATCGAGCTTCGGTAGTAATTCCCGATAAAGCTTCTCGTACTCACCATCACGCACTGCACTTTCACCTACTCCCGGAATATCAATCAATCTGATTGCGCGTTTACCAAACTGGATGCGTACTTCCTGCGTTTCTCGTGTACATGCTTCCACATCACTGACAGCACAGATATCCCCTTTGAAGATCGCATTACACAGGCTGGATTTACCCGCCCCGGTCTTACCCATGATGCCAATCACTGGCTCATAGTTGATGACCTCATTTATTCGCCTTGAAATACTCTCCCTGATATTTTCAGGTAAAATCTCCAGTGCATCTTTGACCGGGTTGAAACCGCCTTTCTCTTTGTATTCCATTAACTCCCTCTCTTTACTAATCAGTCCAGACGAAAATCTTGCTGCGAAAATCATCGAACAACGTCCAAAACTCCCAACAGATAACTCGCTGATGAAGACAAATTTTTGTGATTTTTTCAGGAAGGTAGGGTGGTGTAAAATTGTTAATACCGATCGAAACATTGAAATTGATCTGTTTAGCCTATTGATAAAAACGATCAATTATAAAAAATCAATAGTTATAAACTATTAAAATGCCAAGTACCGATCGGTATAGCAGATCAATAAGAAAAAGTAATTAAGAAAATGAATGGGTATTTACAGAGTTTTTTGGTGAGTAGGTAGAAGGAAAACCAAAGCTAATTAGTCAAAAGTATGTTCACAGTTACGACATTCATACTGATCGAACAGGACGCCATCAAGCGATGCTCCTGTTACCGCTCCAGCCGTCGCACCGGCGACAAATCTTCCCAGTATTGCGCCAATGACAGCCCCTGTAGCTGTTCCCACCACCGGAACAACAGAACCTATTGCTGCCCCCGTACCTGCACCACTAAGTGCTCCTGCCACGCCTCCAGCGATACCTCCTGCCTTCCTGCCAATATTTCGCTCACTTACACGGTCAGAACCACATTGCGGGCATATCGTAGTCATTTGTTATTCTCCTGATTTACGGTTGTTAAAAGCAAAAAGGCACCCAAACGTTAATGGACGGATGCCTTAACTATTTGATGTACAGCTTTACTTACGAAGCTTTCAGTGAGTCTAGATAATCCGCATACCACTGCATCATCTCTCTCCTGCCATCCAGATACTGCGCATGGTTGTAAGTGCCGCGAATGCTGTTCTTATCCACATGGGCAAGCTGTAGCTCAATCCATGCTGAATTAAAGCCCTGCTCATGCAAAATGGTACTCATCGTGTGGCGGAAACCATGCCCGGTAGCCCTGCCACCGTAACCGACACGACGAATTAGGACGTTAAGAGACATATCGCTGATCGGCTTAACCTTCTCAAGCCTACCGGGAAAAACGTATTGATAACCACTCGTCATCGTTTTCAGTTCTTCCAGAATAGCCAGCGCTTGTCGGGATAGCGGAACGAGGTGTGGTCGTCGCATTTTCATTCGCTCTTCAGGAATGCTCCAGAGGTTATTTTCAAAGTCGAACTCTGACCATTCCGCTTTACGTAGCTCACCGGGACGAGTCCCCGTCAGTATCAGAAGCCTCATGGCCAGCTTAACGAGTATATTTCCCGTGTACGCCTGCAACACAGTAAAGAAGCCTGACAACTCCGAAACTTCCAGGTGCGCATAATGTTCTTTCTTATGGGGCATCATCACGCTGGCAAGATCTGGTGCAGGGTTAGATAGAGCACGTCCTGTTGCGATTGCATATTTCCATACCTCACCGCAGCGCTGACGTACTTTGCGCATTTTCTCCGTTGCACCTCGTTTCTCAAGGCGGGTCAAAACTGCCATCAGCTCCATAGGCGTAATCGAATCTATTGGACGATGACCGATATGAGGAAAGACATCCTTCTCAAAAGTAGCGATCATTTCAGTGCGGTACGACTCGGCCCAAAGATCGTAACGCCGCTGATACCACTCACGGGCAATCGCCTCAAAGGTATTCCCCAGCCTGTCCTGCTGAGCCAGTTTCTTCTCTTTACGCGAATCACTGGGATTGATACCCGTAGCCAGCAGATCCTGAGCCTCATCTCGCCGTCTACGCGCTTCGGATAAGGAAACCTTCGGGTATGTCCCTAAAGAAAGCATTTTAGCTTTACCTTCGAAGCGGTAACGGAATCGCCATCCCTTTGAACCGTTGGGCTCAATTTGTAGAGACAGACCGTTGCCATCGGCTTTGGTATACGTTTTTTCCGCAGGCTTCGCGCGGCGGATCTCAAGGTCAGTAAGAGGCATATGTATAGTTTTCTCCTCTGAAATTTCGCTATGTGTATAGTTCCAGAGTGTATAGGAGAACCTATACACATTTCTATGCAACACAGGCTATTGATTTGGGGTAAGCCAGATAGAGTTCAGTTGACAAGAAAATGCAAAAAAAACCAGTAAAATCAGGAGGTAGTTGAATTCAGTGGAGTTCTGGAGAGTTGAAAATGGAGCGGGCGAAGGGAATCGAACCCTCGTATAGAGCTTGGGAAGCTCTCGTTCTACCATTGAACTACGCCCGCAAAGGTGTGCGAGGAGCATTATAAACGTTACTCCTCGTCTGGCAAGCTATCATGTTGCTAAGTGACGATAAAATAACCACTTAGCACTTCGGCGGGCTGCCCTGTGGCGGCAAATAGCGTAGCGGATCGATAGCCGTCGCCCGGTAGCGAATCTGGAAATGCAGCCGCACCGAGTCCGCATCCGAACTGCCCATCGTGGCAATTTGCTGCCCTATCTTCACGCTCTGACCGTTATTCACCAGCAGCTTATCGTTGTGTGCGTAGGCGGTGATGTAATCCTCGTTATGCTTGATCATCACCAGGTTGCCGTAGCCGCGCAGCTGATTGCCAACGTACACGACCTTCCCGGCTCCGGCAGCATAGACCGGCTGACCGCGGCTGCCGGCGATATCAATACCTTTGTTTCCGCCTTCCGAAGTGGTATAGGTCATCACGACCTTACCGCTAGCAGGCCAGCGCCAGCAGCGTTGCCCCACCGGCGGCCATGAAGACTGGGGCACTGCGGAGGAGGGAACCACTTTCGCCGTTTTGCTGGCGGTCGATTTTTTCGCCGAGGAAGCCGCGCCGCTCACCTTCAGCTTTTGCCCGACTTCAATGGTGTACGGCGGAGAAATACCGTTCATTCGCGCCAAATCTCGCACGCTGGTGCCCGTCATACGCGAAATACGCGACAGCGTATCGCCGCGCTTTACGGTATAAACCGAACCGCTGTAGCTGCCTTCTGACGAGTTTCCGGCGCAGCCGGACAGCGCCAGGCCGATAGCCAGGCACATTGACAGTCGTAATGGGGAAGAGATTTGGCTTCCTGCTCGCAAAACGTATCCTCAGGTCATCAACGATCGGGACACCTATGATAGCAGGCTCACGCAGGATGCCAAACCATCAGGAAAGTGAATGATTGCCAAATGGGAAACCTTCCGCCACCAGCTCCATGACCTGTGGGCACCAGTTGGCTGCGGGTATTTTTACCATGGCCGGATAAAAAATCTGCGGCGCAGGGAAGACGTCTACCACGTAGCATTCATGCAGCTTCTCTGCACACACCTCGGACGACGGCAGCAGCGTCGCCGCCGCCAGCCCCGACTCCAGCCAGTCGATAATCACCCCCGGCTGGGTGATGTGCATAATCACCTTCGGGTTCACGCCCGCTTTGCGGAACAGGTCGATCAGCATCTCGTAAGTGCCAGAGTCTTTCGCGCGGTGCAGCAGTACCAACGGCAGCTCGCCCAGTGCATTGTAGTCAAACGGGTTAGCCGGCGCTTGCGGCAGGCATTTTTTGTTGATCACGGCCACCAGCTTCACCGGATCAAACGACACATAGTCGAAGCCTTCGCTGCGATAGGGGCGCTGGATAAATGCCAGATCGATCGCGCCCTCATTAAGCAACATCTCCAGGTGGCTGGAATCGGTGACGGAGATATTCACCTCGATTTCGGGGTAGCGCTGATACAGCGCCAGCAGCAGCGGTTTGAAATAGGACTGAAACAGATGGCTCATCCCAAAACGAAACTGCAGGCGATCTTTCTGAGCGATCTCCATGGTTTCACGGGCCGTATCTTCGACCTGCCGCAGAATCTCACAGGCCTTACGGTAAAGGAAAAAACCCGCTTCCGTTGGCTCTATGCGGTTGCCGTGGCGCAAAAACAGCGGCGTTTGCAGCTCGTCTTCCAGCTCCTGAATACGTTTGCTCAGCGGCGGCTGAGCCATGTTCAGAACCTTTGCCGCCTGGCTTATTGATCCCTGTTCTACCACCCGACAGAAATAGCGTAACCGTTTTAAATCCATATCGCCCCCGCGCCTGAAATGACTTGCCCTAGTGTACGCACGATGCCGCGCCGGGTGTAGCCACATCTTTTTGATCTACCGAGACCAGGCTAAACGGTATTTGCCCCTTCCCGGTGTAGGGAATAGGGTGATCGCAGCAATTCTTACCGATGATAAACAGGAATACACCGTGAAAAATAACACGACCGTACGCGATCTGCGCTCCGCGCTCGCGCTACTAAAAACGCTGCCTGGTGAATACGTTGAAACCGACACCGAGGTTGATCCACACGCTGAACTGTCCGGCGTTTACCGTTACGTTGGGGCCGGCGGCACCTGCCAGCGCCCGACGCGTAAAAACGGCCCGGTAATGATGTTCAACAAAATTAAGGGATTCGATGATATCAGCGTCGCAATTGGTATCAACGGTTCTCGTAAACGCGTCAGCCACTTCCTGAACTGCCCGCCGGAAAAACTGGGCCACCTGCTGAAAGACTCCGTCCAGAGCCCGATTCCACCGGTGCTGACCACGCAGAAAGCGGTCGCTCAGGAAGTGGTTCACCTGGCCACCGATGCCGATTTCGACCTGCGCAAACTGCTGCCTGCACCGACCAACACCGAAGAAGATGCCGGTCCTTACATCACCATGGGCCTGTGCTACGCGTCCGATCCGGAAACGCACGAATCCGATATTACCATTCACCGCCTGTGCGTACAGAGCCGCGATGAGCTCTCCATGTGGCTGACCCCGGGCCGCCACATTGACGCATTCCGCATGAAGGCCGAAGAACTTGGTCAACCGTTGCCTATTTCAATTAGCATCGGCGTTGATCCGGCAATTGAAATTGCCGCCTGCTTTGAACCACCAACCACGCCGCTGGGTTTTGATGAGCTGAGCATTGCCGGTTCCCTGCGCGGCCAGGCCGTTGAAATGGTGAAATGCCTGACCATCAATGAAAAAGCCATCGCGCATGCCGAAATCATCATTGAAGGTGAGCTGCTGCCTGACGTCCGCGTCCGCGAAGACCAGAACACCAATACCGGCCGCGCGATGCCGGAATTCCCTGGCTATACCGGCGAATCAAAAGATGCGCTGCCGGTGATTAAAGTCAAAGCGGTCACCCATCGCCACAGCCCAATCTGGCGCACTACCGTAGGTCCAGGTGAGGAACACGTCAACATGGCGGGTATCCCAACGGAAGCCAGCATTCTGGATATGGTGGGCCGTGCAATGCCGGGCAAATTGCTGAACGTCTTTGCCCACTCTGCGGGCGGCGGCAAACTGCTGGCGGTGATGCAGTTCAAAAAATTCTCACCGGCTGATGAAGGCCGCCAGCGCCAGGCCGCGCTGCTGGCATTCTCCGCCTTCCCGGAACTGAAACACGTGATTCTGGTGGATGAGGACGTGGATATTTTCGATAGCGACGATGTGCTGTGGGCAATGCAGACCCGCTACCAGGGCGATGTCGATACCATTACTATCCCTGGCGTACGCTGCCACCCGCTGGACCCGTCTCAGGTACCGGAATACAGCCCAAGTATTCTGCAGCAGGGCATGTCCTGCAAAACGATTTTCGACTGCACCGTACCGTTCCACCTGAAACATCACTTTGAACGTTCTAAATTCAAAGAAGTTGACGTGAAACGCTTCCTGCCGGACTTCGAGTAAGAGGAACAGACAATGACACCACGCATCATCATCGGCATTAGCGGCGCTTCCGGTTTTCAGTATGGCGTGAAGGCGCTGGAACTGCTTCAGCCCCTTCCGCTGGAGGTTCATCTGGTCGTCTCTAAAGGCGCGGAAAAAACCTGCGAACTGGAAACGGACTACCGTCTGGACGAGGTGATGGCGATGGCTGACGTCGTGCACCCAATTGGCAATCTGGGGGCGGCTATCTCCAGCGGCTCCTTCAAAACGCTGGGCATGCTGGTCGCGCCCTGCTCCATGCGCACACTGGGCGCGATAGCGCATTGTCTGACCGATAACCTGCTGACACGCGCGGCCGACGTGGTGCTCAAAGAGCGCCGCCGTCTGGTACTGCTGGCACGTGAAACACCGTTAAACCTCGGCCATATTCGCAATATGGCCGCCGTGACGGAAATGGGCGGGATTATCTTCCCGCCGGTTCCGGCTCTCTATCAACGTCCGCAAACTGCGGACGACATTATTACGCATAGCGTCAACCGCGCGCTCGACCTGTTCGACATCGACGTGGATAACATCCCGCGCTGGGGCGAAGGTTCGCTGCGCCACGACGGCTAGAGCGACAAAGGAAATCCTCACCATGTTAATCGGTCCTTATGTAAACGGGTCCGCCGTGATTATCGGCGGGCTGATTGGTGCCCTTGCCGGCGGTAAGCTGCCGGATCGGGTCAAAACGGCGCTGCCGATGACCTTCGGTCTGTGCTCCGTAGGCCTGGGTATTACGCTGGTACTGAAAGTGAAATACATGCCGGCGGTTGTGCTGGCCATGATCGTCGGCGCCCTCCTGGGCGAACTGATGCATCTGGAGAGCGGCATTGGTAAAGCCGCGGGGTCAACCCGAGGGCTTATCAATAAAGTCTTTCCCCCGGTTCAGGGCCTCAGCCATGAAGAGTTCACTGAGAAATTCGTCGCGATTCTGGTGCTGTTCTGCGCCAGCGGCACCGGCGTATTCGGGGCGATGACGGAGGGGATGAGCGGCGATCCGTCGATTCTGTACATCAAGACCATTCTCGATCTATTCACCGCCGGGATTTTTGCCACCCTGCTCGGCTTTGCGGTCATCACCATTGCGATTCCGCAGTTGATTATCCAGCTGGCGCTGGCGATGCTGGCGGTGTTCCTGATGCCAATGATTACGCCGTCGATGATGGCCGATTTTTCCTGCGCAGGCGGGCTGCTGATGGTTGCAACGGGGCTGCGTATTTGTAACATCAAGCTCTTCCCGGTTGCCAACATGTTACCAGGGCTTGTTTTGGTAATGCCTTTTTCCCATTTATGGGCTACGCTGGTTGCCTGAGTATATGACCCGGTGGGTTTATGCCGGGTCATCTTTTATTTTCAGGAGTTGTCATGGCAGGCGAACACGTCATTTTGCTCGATGAGCACGATAAACCTTCCGGTATTCTGGAGAAGTACGCCGCTCACACCCTTTCCACTCCGCTGCACCTTGCCTTCTCCTGCTGGTTATTCAACGAACGCGGCCAACTGCTGGTCACCCGCCGCTCTTTAAGCAAAGTCGCCTGGCCCGGCGTATGGACCAACTCGGTATGTGGCCATCCGCAGCAGGGCGAGACCTTTGAGCAGGCGATTATTCGCCGCTGCCGCTTTGAGGTGGGCGTTGACATTGCCGATATCACTGCTGTTGCTACCGAGTTTCGCTATCGCGCCGTCGCACCCAATGGCATCGTGGAAAACGAGGTGTGTCCGGTGTTCGCGGCGCGCGTCACCAGCCCCGTTCAGGCAAACCATGACGAAGTTATCGAATATCAGTGGGGCGAACTCGACGCTATTTTTGAGGCGCTGAAGCTGACGCCATGGGCCTTTAGCCCATGGATGGTGATGGAAGCGGCCGATGACAACGCGCGTCAGGCGCTTATTGCCTTCGCAGGCCGCTGAGTCGTTTCACAACCGTAGGCCGGACAACGCCATCCGGAAATCTGAGATGGTTCGCCTGATGGCGGCTTTGCCTTATCAGGCCTACGCAATACCGTTCATTTCGTTTCGCGCAGACATAAAAAAACCCGGCCAGGCCGGGTTTTTGCTTTTCGCTATTGCGATTATTTCACCGGACGCATCGCCGGGAACAGGATAACGTCGCGGATGGTGTGGCTGTTAGTAAACAGCATGACCATACGGTCGATACCAATACCTAAGCCCGCGGTCGGCGGCAGACCATGTTCCAACGCGGTAACGTAGTCTTCGTCGTAGAACATCGCTTCGTCATCGCCCGCTTCTTTGGCGTTAACCTGATCCTGGAAACGCTGCGCCTGGTCTTCAGCATCGTTCAGCTCGCTGAAACCGTTACCGATTTCGCGGCCGCCGATAAAGAATTCGAAGCGGTCGGTGATTTCCGGGTTCACGTCGTTACGGCGCGCCAGCGGAGAAACCTCTGCCGGATACTCGGTGATGAAGGTCGGCTGAATCAGATGCGCTTCTGCCACTTCTTCGAAGATCTCGGTCACGATGCGGCCCAGACCCCAGCTCTTCTCAACGTGAATGCCGATGCTTTCAGCAATCGCCTTCGCAGAGTCGAAGTTATCAAGGTCAGCCATGTCAGTTTCCGGACGGTATTTCTTGATCGCTTCGCGCATGGTCAGTTTTTCAAACGGCTTGCCGAAGTCGAAGGTCTGATCGCCGTAAGGCACTTCAGTGTGGCCCAGAATATCCTGCGCCAGGGTGCGGAACAGCGATTCGGTCAGTTCGATCAGATCTTTGTAGTCCGCATACGCCATGTAGAGTTCCATCATAGTGAACTCAGGGTTATGACGAACGGAGATACCTTCGTTACGGAAGTTACGGTTGATTTCGAACACGCGTTCGAAGCCGCCAACCACCAGACGTTTCAGATACAGTTCCGGCGCAATACGCAGGTACATATCCAGATCCAGCGCATTGTGGTGGGTGATGAACGGACGGGCTGATGCGCCGCCAGGGATCACCTGCATCATTGGGGTTTCAACTTCCATAAAGCCGCGGCCAACCATGAACTGGCGAATACCGGCCAGGATACGGGAACGGACTTTAAAGGTATGGCGGGATTCATCGTTAGAGATGAGATCCAGGTAACGCTGACGATAGCGCGCTTCCTGATCCTGAAGACCGTGGAATTTGTCCGGCAGCGGGCGCAGCGCTTTGGTCAGCAGACGCAGCTCGGTGCAGTGAATAGACAGCTCGCCGGTTTTGGTTTTGAACAGCTTACCTTTAGCGCCCAGAATGTCGCCAAGGTCCCATTTTTTAAACTGTTCGTTGTACACGCCTTCCGGCAGATCGTCACGCGCAACGTACAGCTGAATGCGACCGCCGACGTCTTGCAGCGTAACAAAGGAGGCTTTACCCATAATACGGCGAGTCATCATACGACCCGCAACGGAGACTTCGATATTCAGCGCTTCGAGCTCTTCGCCTTCCTTACCATCGAATTCAGCGTGCAGTTGGTCAGAGGTACGGTCGCGACGGAAATCGTTCGGGAACGGGATGCCCTGCTGACGCAGTGCAGCCAGCTTCTCGCGGCGTGCCTTCATTTCGTTGTTAAGATCGACTACCTCGTCAGCGCCTTGTGCGTTTTGTTCAGACATGTTGGTTCCTCATAACCCTGCTTTCAAACTTGCTTCGATAAATTGATCCAGACTTCCGTCCAGTACCGCCTGCGTATTGCGGGTTTCAACCCCGGTGCGCAGGTCTTTAATGCGGGAATCGTCCAGGACATAAGAACGAATCTGGCTACCCCAGCCGATATCAGATTTGGTGTCTTCCATCGCCTGTTTTTCTGCGTTCTTTTTCTGCATTTCCAGTTCATAAAGCTTTGCTTTCATCTGCTTCATGGCCTGGTCTTTGTTTTTATGCTGGGAACGGTCGTTCTGGCACTGCGTCACAATCCCGGTCGGGATGTGGGTAATACGCACCGCAGATTCAGTACGGTTAACGTGCTGACCGCCCGCGCCGGAGGCACGGTAAACGTCGATACGCAGATCCGCCGGGTTGATGTCGATATCGATATCGTCATCCACTTCCGGGTAAACAAACGCGGAGCTAAAAGAGGTGTGGCGACGGCCGCCGGAATCGAACGGGCTCTTACGCACCAGACGGTGAACGCCGGTTTCGGTACGCAGCCAGCCGTAGGCGTAATCGCCGGAGATTTTAATGGTCACGGATTTAATCCCGGCCACTTCACCTTCGGACTCTTCGATAATTTCAGTTTTAAAGCCGCGCGCTTCTGCCCAACGCAGATACATGCGCTCAAGCATGCTTGCCCAGTCCTGCGCTTCAGTACCGCCGGAACCGGCCTGGATATCAAGGTAGCAATCGGCGTTGTCGTACTCGCCGGAGAACATACGACGGAATTCCAGCTGTGCCAGCTTATCTTCCAGCGTATCCAGCTCGGCAACGGCTTCGTTGAAGGTCTCTTCGTCGTCGGCTTCTACAGCCAGTTCCAGCAGGCCGGAAACGTCTTCCAGACCCTGCGTCATTTGATCGAGGGTATCGACAATCGCTTCAAGGGAGGAACGCTCTTTACCCAGCGCCTGCGCGCGTTCGGGTTCGTTCCAGACATCCGGCTGTTCCAGCTCGGCGTTTACTTCTTCCAGACGCTCTTTCTTAGCATCATAGTCAAAGATACCCCCTAAGAACGTTGGCACGCTCCGTGAGGTCCTGAATGCGATTATTTACCGGGTTTATTTCAAACATGGTCTATTTTCTTTTAATGGACGAGAAAAATGCGGTTATAAGAGCGGAATCTTAGCGGATTCCGGTCCTTAATTACAGTATAAGAGATGCTAAATTGGCCACAGATGTTCGATGATCAGCTGTAAGCTGCGGTTGCCACGAAACTCGTTGATGTCCAGCCTGTAGGCCAGCGTCACTTCGCGCACGCCGTTATCCGGCCAGGCGGCGGTGTCAACGTTAAAAGCAATACCGTCCAACAGCGGGCCGCCGCCGACCGGTTCAACCATTACCTTCAGGTGACGTTCACCCACCAGCCGCTGTTGCAGCAGGCGGAAACGGCCGTCAAACAGCGGTTCCGGGAACATTTGCCCCCATGGCCCAGCTTCGCGCAGCGCCTGCGCCGTCTCCAGCGTCATCTCTTGCGGGCTGAGTTCTCCGTCAGAAAGAATCTCGCCTTGCAGCAGCGCCGGATCCAGCCATTCGGTTGCCAGCTCGCCAAAGCAGCGCTGAAACTCTTCAAATCGCGCTTCTTCCAGCGAGAGCCCGGCCGCCATCGCGTGACCGCCAAACTTCAGCATCAGCCCCGGGTATAGCGTATCCAGACGCTCCAGCGCATCGCGCATGTGCAGCCCCTGAATGGAACGCCCGGAGCCCTTAAGCTGGCCGTTGCCAGCCGGTGCAAAGGCGATCACCGGGCGGTGGAAACGTTCTTTAATGCGCGAGGCCAGAATACCCACAACCCCCTGATGCCACTCGGGATGATACATCGCCAGCCCGCCCGGCAACTCGGCGCGGCTGCGCTCAAGCTGCTCGCACAGGGTCAGCGCTTCCGCCTGCATCCCCTGTTCAATCTCTTTACGAGTCTGGTTTAAGGCGTCCAGTTCGTTCGCCAGTACGCGCGCTTCACCGAGGTTATCGCACAGCAGCAGCGCGACCCCAACCGACATATCGTCGAGGCGCCCGGCGGCGTTCAAACGCGGCCCAAGCGCAAAGCCCAGATCGCTGGCCACCAGCTTGGCCGCGTCGCGGTTGGCTATCTCCAGCAGCGCCTTAATGCCCGGGCGGCACACGCCCGCCCGAATGCGGCTCAGGCCCTGCCAGGTCAGAATACGGTTATTGACGTCCAGTGGCACCACGTCGGCCACGGTGCCCAGCGCCACCAGATCGAGAAACTCAACGATTTTTGGTACAGCAATACCGCGAGACTCAAACCACCCTTTCTCTTTCAGATGGTTACACAGCACCAGCATCAGATAAAAAGCAACGCCTACGCCCGCCAGCGATTTAGACGGGAACGGGCAGTCCACCAGATTTGGGTTAACCATCGCATCGGCGTTGGGTAATGTTTCACCCGGCAGGTGATGATCGGTAACCAGCACGGAGATCCCCAGCTCATGGGCACGATCGACCCCCGCATGGGAAGAGATCCCGTTATCGACCGTCATGATCATTTGCGCGCCGCGCGCGTGGGCCTGATCGACCACTTCCGGGCTCAGACCGTAGCCGTCTTCAAAACGGTTCGGCACCAGATACTCGACGGCGCGACAGCCCATGGCGCGCAGCGACAGCACGCTCAGCGCGGTGCTGGTGGCGCCATCGGCATCGAAGTCGCCCACGACCATAATGCGCAGGTTGTTCTCAAACGCATCATGCAGCATTTCGACGGCCTTCTCGACGCCGGTGAGGGTACGCCAGTGCAGCATACCCTTCAGCCCGCGTTCGAGTTCGTCCGGCGATTTTACGCCACGGCTGGCGTACAGCCGACGCAGCAGCGGCGAAAGCGCGTCGGGCAACGTGATGGCATCATCCACCACCCGACGGCGAAGTTGAGTCTGTTTTTTCACGCGAATTATTTACCGCTGGTCTGTTTCTGATGTTCGTCGAGGAACGCTTTCATCTCTTTCGGACCCTGATAGCCCGGCACCATGAAGCCATCGCTCAGCACGATTGCCGGGGTACCGGTTACGCCAAACTGCACGCCCAGCGCATAGTGGTTGGCGAGGTCGATATCACAGCTTGCCGCCTGGACGCCTTTGCCGTTCATCGCGTCATCGAACGCTTTATTCCGGTCTTTGGCGCACCAGATAGATTTCATGTCCTGCTCGGCCTGGCTTTGCACACCCTGGCGCGGGAAGGCCAGATAGCGCACGGTGATCCCCAGCGCATTGTAGTCTTTCATCTCTTCATGCAGCTTGTGACAGTAGCCGCAGGTGATGTCGGTAAAGACCGTAATGACATGTTTTTGCTGCGGCGCTTTGTACACAATCATCTCTTTTTCCAGCGCCTTCAGGTGAGTCATCAGCAGGGCATTGGTCACGTTAACCGGCTGGGCGCCGCTGACGTCGTACATCGGCCCCTGGATAATATGTTTGCCGTCATCGGTGACGTACAGCACGCCACTGTTGGTCAGCACGGTTTTCATTCCTGCCACCGGCGCAGGCTGAATGTCGGTGCTCTGCACGCCAAGCTTCGCCAGCGACTGCTTGATAGCGGCATCGTCAGCGTGCGCCAGACCGGAGAACGCCGCGGCCAGCAGGGTAAACATCATTAAACCTTTTTTCATATCCAATCCTTTTAAATCAGCATCATGCACGCGGATGGTGCTGTTGATGAAGTTGACGCAGCCGCTCGGTGGCGACGTGCGTATAAATTTGAGTGGTCGATAAATCGCTGTGCCCTAATAGCATTTGCACCACGCGCAGGTCCGCGCCGTGGTTGAGCAGATGCGTGGCAAATGCATGGCGTAACACGTGCGGCGAGAGCTTTTCGCTGTCGATTCCCGCCAGTTGAGCATAGTGCTTAATACGGTGCCAGAACGTCTGTCGGGTCATCTGCTGGGCCCGCTGGCTGGGAAACAACACGTCAATCGCCACGCCGTTCAGCAGCCACGGGCGGCCATGCTCCAGCCATTGTTCAACCCAGTAAATCGCCTCTTCGCCCAGCGGTACCAGCCGTTCTTTATTGCCCTTACCAATAACCCGCACCACGCCCTGACGTAGGCTGATATCGCTCATCGTCAGGCCTACCAGCTCCGACACGCGTAGCCCGGTGGCATACAGTACCTCAAGCATAGCTTTATCGCGCAGCTCCAGCGGCTGATCGACCAGCGGTGCCTGTAGCAGGCGCTCGACCTGTGCTTCGCTCAGATCTTTTGGCAGCCGCTGGGGTAGCTTGGGCGAGGCCAGCAGCGCGCTGGGGTCGTCCGGGCGAATTTTCTCACGGTAGAGATGCTGGAAGAAACGACGCATCGCGCTTAGCAAACGCGCTGAACTGGTCGCTTTGTAGCCGCCCTGCTGCCGCTCGGCGAGAAGGTTTTGCAGATCGTCGCTTTGTGCATTCTCCAGCGTCAGGCTGCGGTGCGCTAGCCATTCTACAACCATCGTCAGATCACGACGGTAGGCGCTAAGGGTGTTTTCCGCCAGATTTCGCTCCAGCCACAGCGCATCGAGAAACTGTTCGATTCGTGCAAGATCCTTATCCACTTCGAGCCCTCTGCGTGTTAAATCAGCACCATTATGCCTGAAACAAGCCCCTTTCTGGTACACTGACGGCATCGTCATCGCAAGAATCGAGAGCAGTACGTCATGAATATCGGTCTTTTTTATGGTTCCAGCACCTGCTACACCGAGATGGCCGCGGAAAAAATTCGCGACATTATCGGCCCGGAACTGATCACATTACACAATTTGAAAGATGACTCTCCGGCCTTAATGGAGCAGTACGACGTGCTCATTTTAGGCATCCCAACGTGGGATTTCGGTGAGATTCAGGAAGACTGGGAAGCGGTCTGGGCGCAGCTTGATACGCTGAATCTGACAGGCAAAATCGTCGCGCTTTACGGCATGGGCGACCAGCTTGGCTACGGCGAGTGGTTCCTCGATGCGCTGGGCATGCTGCACGACAAGCTGGCCACGAAAGGAGTGAAGTTCGTGGGCTACTGGCCGACCGAAGGCTATGAGTTTACCAGCCCGAAACCGGTTATCGCCGACGGCCAGCTGTTCGTAGGCCTCGCGCTGGACGAAACGAACCAGTACGATCTTAGCGACGAACGCATTCAAAGCTGGTGCGAGCAGATACTCGGCGAAATGGCCGAGCAGTTCTCCTGAAGCTAGTCTTTGGTGGCCGCGGGCTGCTGCATAAGTATCCGCCGCAGGTCGCGCCACTCTTCCGGATTCATGCTGTCCGCCGCGAGCCATAAATGCTGACGCCGCCCGCCAGGACGGCGAATCCGCAACATCATGCCGGAATTCAGCATCCACGGAGCCCCCTGAATATCCCACTCCTGATTACGCCAGCGCAGCCGGGAATCCATCAGTAGCTTAATTTCCCCCTGGTGGGAATGAATGCGCCGCTGGCTGCGAACGCAGTCAAACACCACCAGCGACAGCAAAATAAGCCACAGAGGGGTATAGCTCAACGGCCAGGGCATCAGCAGCACAAAAGCCGCCACCAGGCCGTGGAGCAATAAAGAGAGCCACTGTGAGCGCCAGGAGACGCGTAAATCAGATTGCCACAGGACCACGTTCCCGATTCCGTGTCTGAATAAGTTGCACCATGCGCTGGAGGTTAGCGTCAGCCGGTTTGCCGTGATTCATCAGCCAGTTGAAGAGGTCAGGATCGTCGCATTCCAGCAGACGAATAAAGAGTGCTTTATCTTCGTCGCTCAGCGTGTCGTACTCGTGCTCAAAGAACGGCATGATGGAGATATCGAGTTCGCGCATACCGCGGCGGCATGCCCAGTGGATACGGGCTTTATTATTGATGTCCATAATTTCCTTCCAGCATTACGTTGAGTCTAGTTTAACGTGTTTTTTGCAGTTACTTTACTGGAATCTCACGTTCCGCGCGCCATATTCATAAAAAAACCATGATAAATGAAAGGGATTCATATTATTACGAGCGGCTTCGCAGAACGCGCGGACGGCACAAAACGGCCATTAAAAGCGCTTGCAATGGCGGGCATCTCTTTTACCATGAGGCAATAAGCGCGTTACTCAATTCAGGATATCAATATGGCTTTTACTCCTTTTCCTCCGCGTCAGCCTGCCGCCTCCGCGCGTTTACCGCTGACGTTAATGACGCTTGATGATTGGGCGCTGGCGACCATTTCCGGCACCGACAGCGAAAAGTACCTGCAAGGCCAGGTGACGGCGGACGTCGCGCAAATGGATGCGCATCAGCACCTGCTGGTCGCCCACTGCGACGCCAAAGGTAAAATGTGGAGCAACCTGCGCCTGTTCCATTATCAGGACGGTTTTGCCTGGATTGAGCGCCGCAGCGTACGTGAAGCGCAGCTGACTCAGCTGAAGAAATACGCCGTTTTCTCGAAGGTGACCATCGCCGCCGCTGACGATCGGGTGCTGCTGGGCGTCGCCGGTTTCCAGGCGCGCGCCGCGCTGGCCAATCTTTTTGCCGAACTGCCGAGCGCCGAAAAGCCGTGTCTCCAGCAAAATGAAACTGCCCTGCTGTGGTTTGATCACCCGCAGGAACGTTTCCTTCTGGTCACCGATGCCGCCACCGCTGAGCGCGTAACCGATGCCCTGCGCGGCGAAGCTCAGCTCAATAACAGCCAGCAGTGGCTGGCGCTGGACATCGAAGCCGGTCTGCCGGTTATTGATGAAGCCAACAGCGCGCAGTTTATTCCGCAGGCCACTAACCTGCAGGCGCTGGGCGGCATCAGCTTTAAGAAAGGCTGTTATACCGGGCAGGAAATGGTCGCTCGTGCGAAATTCCGCGGTGCCAATAAGCGCGCGCTGTGGACGCTAACAGGAAAAGCCAGCCGCGTACCGCAGGCCGGTGAAGATTTAGAAATGCAGATGGGCGACAACTGGCGTCGTACCGGTACCGTGTTGGCCGCCGCACAGCTTGAAGACGGCCAGTTGCTGGTGCAGGTAGTGATGAATAACGATATGGAAGCCGATAGCGTGTTCCGCGTGCGCGACGATGCGTTTACGCTGAGCATCAAACCGCTGCCGTATTCGTTAGACGAAGAGTAACACAGGAATATGTCATAGGCCTGAAAGCATAGCGCCATCAGGCCATTCGGCGCAGGTTGCCGGATGGCGGCGTTGCCTTATCCGGCCTACACGACCCCGTGCGTCCGGATATCCCGTAGGCCTGATAAGCGCAGCGCCATCAGGCAATTCGGCGCACATTGCCTATGCGTGTTGCCCCACATACAAATAAATCGCCAGGAAATGGCAGGCACTACCGCCCAGCACAAACGCGTGCCAGATGGCGTGGTTGTATGGAATGCGTTTGCAGACGTAGAAAATCACGCCCAGCGAGTACACCACCCCGCCTACCGCCAGCAGCGTGACGCCGCCAATCGCCAGCTTCACCGCCAGCTGATACACCACAATCAGCGACAGCCAGCCCATCGTCAGGTAGGTCACCAAAGACAGCACCTTAAAGCGGTGCGCAATGGTCAGCTTAAACAGGATCCCCAGCAGCGCCAGGCTCCAGATAACAATCATCAAACCTCGCGCCAGCGGCGAGTCCAGGCCCACCAACAGGAACGGCGTATAGGTACCGGCAATCAGCAGATAAATGGCGCAGTGGTCAAATTTTTTGAGCCAGACTTTCGCCCGCTGCGAAGGAATGGCGTGATACAAGGTTGACGCCAGAAATAGCAGAATCATACTGCCGCCATACAGGCTATAGCTGGTTATCGCCGTGGCGCTGGCGTTGGCGTCAACCGCCTGAACCAACAGCAAAACCAGCCCGACGATCCCCAGGACCAGGCCGACACCATGACTAATGCTATTAGCAACTTCCTCAGCCAGAGAGTAACCCTGCTGAATGAGTGGTTTCTTATCCATTACGCGCTCCGGGCGAACGACAAATCAAGCAACGGCACTAGCGTAACTGAGAATAGTTCCAGTGAACACCTGTAAGCTAAAATAAAAAGATGATTTTTTGTAAATCCAATATAATCAATATGTTGTATATTTTATTCACCTAACAGATGTACATGATTTTACTCAATGCATTTAAATTCAATGACATAAAAAGTGTCTTCGCCGGGGTAGATATCGGCAATAACCTGTTTCAGCTGCGGTAGCGTCATATTTTCCTGCTCAGCGTGGCGCTCGGTCAGTGTGTCCATGGTAACGGTCGACGTGGCCAGAACTTCAATCGTGCAGAAATAGCCGTCGTCTTCATAGCGCCCGACGCGCAAAATATCACCGGTTTTAAAATGAGATTCGGCCGCATCGCGCAGCGTGATGGTCTTGCGCCCGGCAACAATGTCATTCTGAAAGCGCTGAAAAAAAGTGATGTCGTTAGGCTGCATGGTATTATTCCCTATAGGTTTTCAAATTAACGAGTATCCGCCACCGTGAGCATGTTCTCCCACGCCGCTATTGCCAGCCTCAATAATCTTGAGATGATGGTCTACCAGTACGTGATCAAAAATCGCGACACGGTGATGTACATGACCATACGTGAGCTGGCCGACGCAGCGGGCGTCTCCACCACCACGGTCATGCGCTTTTGCCGCAAGCTTCACTGTGAAGGCTACTCGGAGTTTCGCGTACGCTTCAAGCTCTATCTGGAGCAAGATGAGCCCCAGCAGGCTAATTTCGGTGCCAGTGAAATTATCAGTTTTTTCAAAGGCGTCAATAATGATGAGTTTGATAAACTGCTCGATCGCGCAGTCGAGGTTATTCTCGCCTCTGAACGTATTATATTCGTCGGAGCAGGCACTTCCGGTTCACTGGCAAAATATGGTGCACGTTTCTTTTCTAATATCGGGAAATTCAGCAACCATATCGACGATCCTTATTTTCCGGTGACTAACGACATGGCTAAAAACGCACTGGCGATCGTCCTTTCCGTTTCTGGTGAAACCGAAGAAATCCTGCGTTTCGCCAGCCAGTTCAGCCTGCATCGCTGCAAGGTTATGTCGATTACCAGCCATGAACACTCGCGCCTGGCGAAACTTGCTGACTTCAATATCTCCTGGCACGTACCGCAAACGCGTATTGGCGGTGTTTACGATATTACGACACAGATTCCGGTTATTTATATTCTGGAATCATTAGGCCGCAAACTGGCGAAGAAATTAGCATAAAAATACAGGGTGTTTTTTTGATGTAACATATACCCTACAGGGTAATTTGTTATATCGTGACATTTAATATTGCTTTGTTAGACTCAGGTTTATTAAACACAATCAATGAGCATAGCAAAGATGAAAAAACTGACCTTACCGAAAGACTTTTTATGGGGCGGCGCAGTGGCAGCGCACCAGGTTGAAGGTGGCTGGAATAAAGGCGGCAAAGGCCCCAGCATCTGTGACGTGCTTACCGGCGGCGCTCACGGCGTTCCGCGCGAAATCACTCAGGAAGTGGTGCCGGGTAAATACTACCCTAACCATGAAGCCATCGACTTCCACGGCCATTACAAAGAAGACATCAAACTGTTCGCGGAAATGGGTTTCAAGTGCTTCCGCACCTCTATCGCCTGGACGCGGATCTTCCCGAACGGCGATGAAACGCAGCCGAACGAAGAAGGGCTGAAGTTCTACGACGATATGTTCGATGAACTGCTGAAATACCATATCGAACCGGTTATCACCCTCTCCCACTTTGAAATGCCGCTGCATCTGGTTCAGCAATACGGCGGGTGGACCAACCGTAAAGTGGTCGATTTCTTTGTCCGTTTTGCCGAAGTCGTCTTCGAGCGCTATAAGCATAAGGTCAAATACTGGATGACCTTCAACGAAATCAACAACCAGCGCAACTGGCGAGCACCGCTGTTCGGCTACTGCTGCTCCGGCGTGGTTTATACCGAACATGAAAACCCGGAAGAAACGATGTACCAAGTGCTGCACCACCAGTTTGTGGCCAGCGCTCTGGCGGTTAAAGCCGCACGCCGTATTAATCCGGAAATGAAGGTGGGCTGCATGCTGGCGATGGTCGCGCTCTATCCGTTCTCCTGTAAGCCGGAAGACGTAATGTTTGCCCAGGAATCCATGCGCGAACGCTATGTCTTCACTGACGTCCAGCTGCGCGGCTATTACCCAAGCTACGTGCTTAATGAGTGGGAGCGTCGCGGATTCAACATCAAAATGGAAGCGGGCGATGACGTTATTCTGCGTGAAGGTACCTGCGACTACCTCGGCTTTAGCTACTACATGACCAACGCCGTGAAGGCTGAAGGCGGCAGCGGCGATGCGATTTCCGGCTTTGAAGGCAGCGTACCGAACCCGCACGTCAAGGCGTCAGACTGGGGCTGGCAGATCGATCCGGTAGGTCTGCGCTACTCTCTGTGCGAACTGTATGAGCGCTATCAGAAGCCGCTGTTTATCGTGGAAAACGGCTTCGGTGCCTACGATAAAGTAGAAGAAGATGGCAGCATCAACGATGACTACCGCATCGACTACCTGCGCGCGCACGTTGAAGAGATGATCAAGGCGGTAACCTACGATGGCGTTGACCTGATGGGCTATACCCCGTGGGGCTGTATCGACTGCGTCTCGTTCACCACCGGGCAGTACAGCAAGCGTTATGGCTTTATCTACGTCAATAAGCACGATGACGGCACGGGCGATATGTCGCGTTCCCGGAAGAAGAGCTTTGAGTGGTATAAAGCAGTGATTGCCAGCAACGGCGAAAATCTGTAAGCAGGTTTCCCCTCACCCTAACCCTCTCCCCAAAGGGGAGAGGGGACCGATAGTGCAAATGCTGACGTTCGGTTTTCTCCCTCGCCCCTTTGGGGTGAGGGAAACGGCACCACACTACTTCCCGCCCGCCAGCTCAATAAAACTTCCCGTCACGTACGACGCCTTCTCACTCAACAGCCAGACAATCGCCTGCGCCACCTCTTCCGGCTGGCCACCGCGCTGCATTGGCAGCACCGACTTCACACGGTCAACGCGCCCCGGTTCCCCACCATCGGCATGCATTTCGGTGTAAATAAATCCAGGGCGCACACCGTTCACGCGGATTCCCTGCGCCGCCACCTCCAGTGATAATCCTGTGGTCAGCGTATCAATCGCCCCTTTCGACGCAGCATAATCCACGTACTCCCCCGGAGAACCAAGGCGCGCAGCCGCCGATGAGACGTTCACAATCGCCCCGCCCTTCCCGCCGTGGGGTATCGCCATGCGCTTTACCGCTTCCCGACAGCACAGGAAATAGCCAGTGACGTTGGTGGTTAACACCCGATTAATGCGTTCAGCGGTTAACGCCTCTACGCGGCTTTGCGTAAACAATATCCCGGCATTATTAACCAGTGCCGTCAGCGGCTCCGGCTGCGCGTCGAGCTGGGCAAACATCGCCTCCACCTGCGCTTCATCGCCAATATCCGCCTGAACGACAAAGGCCTTGCCACCCTGCGCAATAATCGCCGCCACCACCTCGCTGGCGGCGGCTTCGTTGCGATGATAATTCACTGCTACCGTATACCCTTCCTGCGCCAGCTGTAATGCCGTCGCCTTGCCGATTCCCCGGCTAGCGCCGGTGACCAATGCCAGTGCCATACGTTTCTCCCAAAAAATAAAGGCGCCGCAGCGCCTTTAAAAGATAGTGCAATCAAATGATTACTGGTATTCGCTCATGGGTACGCAGGAGCAGAACAGGTTACGGTCGCCGTAAACGTCATCAAGGCGTTTCACCGTCGGCCAGTACTTGTTCGCCGCGCCCGCCGGGAAGACCGCCAGTTCACGGCTGTAGCCGTGGTTCCACTCCGCCACCAGCTCATTCTGCGTGTGCGGCGCGTTGACCAGCGGGTTATCTTCCAGCGTCCATTCACCCGCTTTTACGCGGTCAATTTCACCACGAATCGCCAGCATCGCGTCAATAAAGCGGTCGAGCTCGGCTTTGCTTTCCGATTCAGTCGGTTCGACCATCAGCGTGCCCGCTACCGGGAAGGACATGGTCGGCGCATGGAAACCGTAGTCAATCAGGCGCTTAGCAATATCCAGCTCGCTGATGCCGGTTTCTTCTTTCAGCGGGCGGATATCCAGAATACATTCGTGCGCCACGTGGCCCTGGCTGCCGGTATACAGCACCGGGTAGGCGTCTTTCAGGCGCGTAGCAATGTAGTTGGCGTTAAGGATCGCCACCTGGCTTGCCTGTTTCAGCCCTTCCGCACCCATCATGCGGATGTACATCCAACTGATGGGCAGAATGGACGCGCTGCCGAACGGTGCAGCGGATACCGCGCCCTGACGGGTCAACATACCTTCAATATGCACCACGCTGTGGCCCGGCACGAACGGCGCCAGATGCGCTTTCACGCCGATAGGGCCCATACCCGGGCCGCCGCCACCGTGCGGAATGCAGAAGGTTTTGTGCAGGTTGAGGTGCGAGACGTCCGCGCCAATAAAGCCCGGAGAGGTGATACCGACCTGGGCGTTCATGTTCGCCCCATCGAGATAAACCTGGCCGCCGAACTGGTGCACAATTTCGCACACTTCACGGATCGTTTCTTCATAGACGCCGTGGGTGGACGGATAGGTCACCATAATGCAGGACAGGTTTGCCGCGTGCTGCTCTGCTTTCGCGCGCAAATCCGCCAGATCGATGTTACCGTTTTTATCACAGGCCACGACCACCACCTGCATCCCCGCCATCTGCGCGGAGGCCGGGTTAGTACCATGCGCCGAGCTTGGAATCAGGCAGATATCACGGTGACCGTCGTTGCGGCTTTCGTGGTAGTGACGAATCGCCAGCAGGCCCGCATACTCGCCCTGAGCACCGGAGTTCGGCTGCATGCACAGCGCGTCGTAGCCGGTCAGTTTCACCAGCCACTCGGAAAGCTGACCGATCATCTGATGGTAACCTTCGGCCTGATCAATCGGGCAGAATGGGTGCAGCTCGGCAAATTCAGGCCAGGTGATCGGGATCATTTCCGCCGCGGCGTTCAGTTTCATCGTGCAGGAACCCAGCGGGATCATCGCCTGGTTCAGCGCCAGATCTTTACGCTCCAGAGAGTGCATATAGCGCATCATCTCAGTTTCGCTATGGTAGCGGTTAAAGACCGGGTGGCCGAGGATCGCATCGTCACGCAGCATCGCCTGCGGAATTGAGCGACTATCCAGCGCCACGTCTTTATCGAGGGTGTCGATATCCAGACCATGGTTGTCGCCAAGGATCACGCTAAACAGCGCCAGTACGTCTTCGCGGGTGGTCGTTTCATTCAGCGTGATGCCCACTGCGTTATGAATATCGCTACGCAGGTTGATTTCCGCAGCCTGCGCACGCGCCAGGACCGCGGCTTTGTCTGCCACTTCCACACACAGCGTGTCAAAGAAGTGCGCATAGCGCAGCTTCTGCCCTTTTTGCTGCAGGCCGGTGGCCAGAATATCGGTCAGACGATGAATACGGTTCGCGATACGCTTCAGGCCCACCGGGCCGTGATAGACCGCGTACAGGCTGGCAATGTTAGCCAGCAGTACCTGCGAGGTGCAGATGTTGGAGTTCGCTTTCTCGCGGCGAATATGCTGCTCACGGGTCTGCATCGCCATGCGCAGCGCGGTATTGCCCGCCGCATCTTTCGATACGCCGATAATACGGCCCGGCATGGCGCGTTTGAATTCATCTTTCGCGGCAAAGAATGCCGCGTGCGGGCCGCCGTAGCCCATCGGGACGCCGAAGCGCTGAGCAGAGCCGAAGACAATGTCTGCGCCCTGTTTGCCCGGTGCGGTTAACAGCACCAGCGCCATAAAGTCAGCCGCGACGCTGACCACCACCTTGCGGGATTTCAGTTCGGCAATCAGCGCGCTGTAATCATGCACTTCACCGGTCGTACCAACCTGTTGCAGCAGCACGCCGAAGACATCCTGATGTTCCAGCGCCTTGTCGGCATCGTCGACAATCACATCAAAACCGAAGGTTTCCGCACGGGTGCGCACCACGTCCAACGTTTGCGGATGAACGTCTGCCGCCACAAAGAAACGGTTGGCGTTTTTCAGCTTGCTCACACGTTTAGCCATTGCCATCGCTTCAGCTGCGGCGGTCGCTTCATCCAGCAGGGAGGCAGAAGCCATGTCCAGACCGGTGAGATCCAACGTTACCTGCTGGAAGTTCAGCAGCGCTTCCAGACGGCCCTGCGACACTTCCGGCTGATACGGCGTATAGGCGGTGTACCAGCCCGGGTTTTCCAGCATATTACGCAGGATCACCGGCGGCAGCTGTACAGGCGCATAGCCCATGCCAATGTACGACTTAAAGCGCTTGTTACGACCGGCAATCGCCTTCAGCTCCGCAAGCGCGGCAAATTCTGTGGTGGCGTCACCTACCTGAGGCGGCGTAGCAAGCTGGATATCTTTCGGCACGATCTGTCCAATCAGTGCGTTTAATGAATCCGCGCCAACCGTTTTGAGCATCTCTTGCTGCTGCTGGGCATCCGGCCCGATGTGACGTTCAATAAACGCGCCACGGTTTTCAAGCTGGCTTAAAGTCTGTGTCATGTGCGATGTTCCTGAAACGTGCGGTGAATCGTGATTGTCTAACTGACCTGCCCGGTGGCGCTTCGCTTACCGGGCCTACACGATGCAGGCCGGATAAACGCAGTGCCATCCGGCACAACCTTACTCGTCTTCTAATAATGCTTCGTATGCGGTCGCATCCAGCAGCGCGGCCACTTCCGCTTCGTCGCTGGCTTTGATCTTGAAGATCCAGCCGCCCGCATACGGTTCACTGTTGACCAGCTCCGGCGAGTCACCCAGTTCGTCGTTCACGGCAACGATCTCACCGCTGATTGGCGCATAGATGTCGGATGCCGCTTTAACGGACTCCGCTACCGCACAGTCGTCGCCCGCGCTAACGGTCGCGCCCACTTCCGGCAGGTCAACGAAGACCATATCGCCCAGTAATTCCTGCGCGTGCTCGGTAATGCCAACGGTATAGCTGCCGTCCGCTTCTTTGCGCAGCCACTCGTGTTCTTTACTGTATTTCAGTTCTGCTGGTACGTTGCTCATCAAAAAATCTCCAGAATAAAAAGGGCTTACGCGACGGCCTTGCCGTTACGCACAAAAATAGGTTTTGTCACTTTGACCGGCATTTCGCGGTTGCGGATCTGAACGATCGCCGTCTCGCCGATCCCTGCCGGGACGCGAGCCAACGCAATACTATGGCCTAAGGTTGGCGAGAAAGTCCCGCTGGTGATCACACCTTCGCGCGCATTGCCGTTCGCATCGGTAAAACGTACCGGCAGTTCGCCGCGCAGTACGCCTTTCTCGGTCATCACCAGACCAACCAGCTGCTCGGTGCCTTTTTCGCGCTCCAGTTCCAGCACGTCGCGACCAATAAAGTTGCGGTCAGCGGGCTCCCAGGCAATGGTCCAGCCCATGTTAGCCGCCAGCGGGGAAACGCTTTCATCCATTTCCTGACCGTAGAGGTTCATACCCGCTTCCAGACGCAGCGTATCGCGCGCGCCCAGCCCGCATGGCTTCACGCCCGCCTGAACCAGCTGCTGCCAGAAATCTGCCGCCTGTTCTTTCGGCAGCGCAATTTCATAGCCAGCTTCGCCGGTATAGCCGGTCGTCGCGATAAAGAAGTCACCGGCCTGCACGCCAAAGAACGGCTTCATGCCTTCAACCGCATGGCGCTGCGCGTCGCTAAACAGCGTGCCCGCTTTTTCCTGCGCGTGCGGCCCCTGCACCGCGATCAGCGACAGGTCGTCACGAACGGTGATATCAATGGCATAGGGTTCAGCGTGTTGGGTAATCCAGGAGAGGTCTTTTTCGCGAGTGGCAGAGTTAACAACAAGGCGGAAGAAATCATCGGTAAGGTAGTAAACGATAAGGTCATCTATCACGCCGCCTGACGCATTTAGCATGCCGCTGTAGAGCGCTTTGCCCGGCTTAGTCAGCTTCGCGACGTCGTTTGCCAACAGATAGCGAAGGAACTCGCGGGTGCGCGGGCCGTGTAGGTCAACGATGGTCATATGCGACACATCGAACATCCCGGCATCGGTACGCACCGCGTGATGCTCATCAATCTGCGATCCATAGTGCAGCGGCATCATCCAGCCGTGGAAATCTACCATGCGCGCGCCACATAACACGTGCTGGTCATACAAAGGCGTTTGTTGAGCCATCATGTCCTCGTTGAATATATCGCACCACAAAACCCAACGCCGACGCCTGTCCAGGCACCGACGCAAACGTTCTCTTTTCCCTGAACTTACCACCGAACACCGTGGTAAACCATCATGAAAAAAGGGGCATCACATTAGCTTATGGCTAAAAGGCGAGAAAAAGCATACAGAGGAATCAACTGGTAAAAAGCGAATTACACCACATTTAATTAACAACAATGGTTAATAATTCAGCATAAGATAATATTTCCTGCGAAAAACAGGGCGACTTTCCCGTAACATAAAAAATGACGGATTAATAAATCTAATGCGAAAAAAGAGGTGAAATTAGAATTTTTCAAATGAGGGGAAAGGCTCCCGGTAGAACCACCGGGAGTACAAGTGTGAGCGACTTAACGAAGCCACTCCGGCAGGTCATTCAGGCCCATCGCTTGACGAATAAGCTGCGGTTTGACGCCGGGTAGCGTATCCGCGAGCTTCAGGCCAATATCGCGCAGCAGCTTCTTCGCGGGGTTTTCACCGGCAAACAGCTCGCGGAAGCCCTGCATTCCCGCCAGCATCAGCGCAGCGCTATGCTTACGGCTGCGCTCATAGCGACGCAAATAGAAATGCTGGCCGATATCTTTCCCCTGCGTATGCAGGCGCTTGAGCTCGTCAATCAGCTCGGCGGCATCCATAAAGCCGAGGTTCACACCCTGCCCGGCCAGCGGATGAATGGTGTGCGCGGCGTCACCCACCAGCGCCAGACGGTGCGCGGCAAACTGCCGCGCGTAGCGACCGGTAAGCGGATAGACCTGACGCTCGCTTTCCACGCGGCACAGCCCTAAACGGTTATCGAAGGCGATATTCAACGCTTTGTTAAACTCAGCTTCGTCAGCCTGCTGCATCCGCTGCGCCTCTTCCGGCGACAGCGACCAGACAATCGAGCAAAGATGGGGATCGCTGAGCGGTAAGAAGGCCAGAATACCATCACCGTGGAAGCTCTGGCGCGCAACGGCTTCATGGGGGTCATCGGTACGAACGGTGGCGACCAGCGCATGATGGCGATAATCCCAGAAGGTCAGCGGAATATCGGCTTTACTACGCAGCCAGGAGTTGGCGCCATCGGCTCCCACCACCAGACGCGCGGTCAACATTCCGCCGTCTTTCAACGTCAAAAACGCTTCGTTTTCGCCCCAGACCACCTGCTGCAGTTCCGCGGGGGCCATCAGCGTGATATCCGCGCTGCGCTCGGCTTTCTGCCACAGCGCGTGATGGATAACCGCATTTTCAACGATATGTCCCAGATGGCTGTAGCCCATGCTGCGATCGTCAAACGCAATGCGGCCAAAGCTGTCTTTGTCCCACACTTCCATGCCGTGATAACGGCTGGCACGCTGCGCGACAATCGCCTGCCAGACATCGAGCTTTGACAGCAGCTTTTCGCTGCCGGCATTAATAGCGGACACGCGAAGCGCAGGCGGCGCATCGGCGGCGAGCGCCTGCGGCAGCGATTGCTCCAGCACCGCCACCCGCAGGCCGCTGCCCTGTAAACCGCAGGCTACCGCCAGCCCAACCATACCACCGCCTACGATGGCAACATCAACACTTTGCACATTAACTCCTTACAGCTCTTAACGGGCGACCCAGCCCAGCGTCCGCTGCGCCAGCACATCGCGTGCAGGGGTAAATAATTCCATCGCCATCAGCCCCGCATTGCGCCCCGCAACCAGCGGCGCCCAGCGGTTAGCAAACAGGTGCACCAGCCCATCGGTTACGCCAATGGTAGCGGCTTTATCTTCTGCCCGCTGGCGCTGATACTGGCAGAGCAGCGCATAATCGCCGATATCTGCGTGAGCAGCGTTGGCCTGCGCCAGATTCTCCGCCAACGTCATCACATCGCGCAGACCAAGGTTAAAGCCCTGCCCGGCGATCGGATGCAGCGTCTGCGCGGCGTTCCCCACCAGCGCCAGACGATGGGACACCGTGCGTGTAGCGGTGGTCAACGATAGCGGATAAACGCTGCGTGCCCCCGCGTGGGTAATACGGCCTAAGCGCCAGCCAAACGCGCGCTGCAGCTCGTCGCAGAAGCGCGCGTCGGACCAGCCCAATACCTCATCATGTTTCGAGCGGGGGTGGCACCACACCAGCGAACAGCGGTTTTGCGACATCGGTAGCATCGCCAGCGGCCCGTATTCAGTAAAGCGTTCGAATGCGCGCCCCTGATGCGCAACAGCGGTGGTGACGTTAGCAATCACCGCCAGTTGGTTATACGGCTCTTGCTGCCAGTGAATGCCGCAACGTTCGCCCAGCATAGAGCGTGAACCGTCAGCGGCCACCAGCAGCTTACCGTGTAGCGTGTCACCATTATCGAGCGTAACGCTGACGCCGTCGGCACGGCGCTCAACCTGCGTCACCCGCGAGGGGCAATGTAGCGTGACGCCGCGCGCCTTGCGTAGCAGGCTAAACAATCGCAGCCCGACTTCGTGCAACTCGACCACGTTGCCCAGCGCAGCCAGCCGATAATCGGCCGCGTCCAGCGTGACGAACCCGGCATGGCCACGGTCGCTCACATGAACGGTGGTTATCGGCGTGGCGCAGTCGGCAATCGCCTGCCAGAGATCGATCTTCGACAGCTGCTGGCAGGTTCCCGCCGCCAGCGCGATGGCCCGAGCGTCAAAGCCCGGATGCCGCGCGGCGTTGATATCTGCCGCTTCAATCACGTGCACCGGCAGACGGCCCGACGTCAGATGCGATACCGCCAGCGCCAGCGTCGCGCCGGTCATCCCGCCGCCGACAATAATCAGGCTCATGGCTGGCGCGCCGCCGCCATCAGCGCTTCGATAGCATCGGCGTCCTTCACCACGCTGGCCGTGAGGTTTTCATTGCCGTTTTCGGTAATCAGAATGTCGTCTTCGATACGAATACCAATGCCGCGATACTCCGCCGGGACGTCCGCATCCGGCGCGATATACAAACCCGGTTCAACGGTCAGTACCATGCCCGGCTCCAGCACGCGGGAACGCTCTGCGCCGTACGCACCTACATCATGCACATCCAGCCCCAGCCAATGGCTCAGACCGTGCATAAAGTACGGGCGGTGGGCATTGTCGGCAATCAGTTGGTCGACTTCACCGTGGAGAATCCCCAGTTTCTGCAGACCGGTAATCATGATACGTACCACTTCCGTGGTCACTTCCTGAATGGACGTACCGGGGCGATACAGCTCCAGCGATTTGTACAGCGATGCGAGCACGATATCGTAGATAGCGCGCTGGGCAGGCGTAAACTTACCGTTTACCGGGAAGGTCCGGGTGATATCGCCGGCATAGCCTTTGTACTCACAGCCAGCATCAATCAGCACCAGATCGCCATCACGCAGCTCCGATTCATTTTCGGTGTAGTGCAGAATGCAGCCGTTTTCACCGCCGCCCACGATAGTGTTGTAGGACGGATAGCGCGCGCCATGACGCGTAAACTCGTGCAGGATCTCGCCTTCGAGCTGGTATTCAAACATCCCAGGGCGACATTTTTCCATCGCGCGGGTATGCGCCAGCGCGCTGATTTCCCCGGCGCGACGCAGGATGTCAATTTCTTCGCCGTCTTTGAACAGGCGCATTTCATGCACCATCGGACGCCAGTCAATCATCGAGTCCGGCGCGGTCAGGTTCTGGCGCGAACCTTTGCGCAGCTTATCCAGCGCGGTGAAGACTATCTCATCCGCCCAGGCGTATTCGCCCTGCGCGTGATAAATCACGTCGAGGCCGTTCAACAGCTGGAACAACTGCTGGTTGACTTCGCTGAACGCCAGCGCGCGGTCTACGCCCAGTTTTTCCGGCGCGGCATCCTGCCCAAGGCGACGGCCGAACCAGATTTCTGCCGTCAGATCGCGAACACGGTTGAACAACACGCTGTGATTGTGGGTGTCATCGCTTTTAATCAGCACCAGCAAGGCTTCCGGCTCATTGAAGCCCGTGAAGTACCAGAAATCGCTGTTCTGGCGATAAGGATACTCAGAATCAGCACTACGCGTGACTTCTGGCGCGGCAAAAATCAGCGCCGCGCTGCCAGGCTTCATTTGCGCCAGCAGTTGCTGACGGCGGCGGAGAAACGCTTGCTGTGTCATGACATCTCCTTTCAATCCCTTCGCGCTCCGACATGCAGAGCAGGTGTTATGATTAGTGTAATGTTGGCTTCTGGACTTCCGGGGCCGTCGGCTGCGGATGCGTGAAGGTATCGTGGCACAGCAGCGCCGCTACGCGAACGTATTCGATAATTTCTTCCAGCGACATTTCCAGCTCTTCCTGATCTTCATCTTCTTCATAGCCAAGCTGTGCAATATTACGCAGATCGTCAATCGCTTCGCCCGTCTCACCTTTCACTTTATCCAGCTTCGGCTGCACCATGCCCAGCCCCAGAAGGAAGTGATTCACCCAGCCAGAGAGCGCATCGGCGCGGTCAAAGACGCTGACGTCATCGCCGTCAGGCAGATAAAGCTGAAAAAGGAAGCCATCATCTTCCAGCGAGTCGCTGGTCGCTGAATGCATGGAACGCAGCGATTCGGCCAGCTCGTGGCCAAACGCCAGTCCTTCGTTAGTCAGGTCGTGAACCAGCGGCTGCCATGAGCTATCTTTGTTTCCGCCGCAGAGCAGACCGCTGATCAGACCGTGCATTTCCGCAGGCGTCAGGCCTACCCCTTGTTGGTTTAACAGCTGGTTCAGTAGGGTGTAACCAGGCATTTCGTTCTGTATAGACATGCGCATTCGTCATTGTTGGGTGGAATTCATGGTATGCTACCACTTTGGACCCTGGAGACACCAGAAAAGGGCTTGTATCTTCTTACCAGGGTAGCTATAGTGTCGCCCCTTCACATCCTGAGAGTGAAGGACGCGCAGTCAATCAGCAGGAAGGTGGCATGTCTGCACAACCCGTCGATATCCAAATTTTTGGCCGTTCACTGCGAGTGAATTGCCCGCCTGAACAAAGAGATGCTTTGAATCAGGCCGCGGACGATCTGAATCAGCGGTTGCAAGATCTGAAAGAACGCACTAGAGTCACAAATACTGAGCAGCTGGTTTTCATCGCCGCGTTGAACATCAGCTACGAGTTAACTCAGGAAAGGGCAAAGACGCGTGACTATGCTTCAAGCATGGAACAGCGCATTCGGATGCTTCAACAGACCATTGAACAGGCATTGCTTGACCAGGGTCGCATATCCGATAAGTCTGCACCCAACTTTGAATAACACTTTGCAGTTTACTGTGGTAGAGTGACTGTGAAGACAAAATTTCTCTGAGATGTTCGCAAGCGGGCCAGTCCCCTGAGCCGATATTTCATACCACAAGAATGTGGCGCTCCACGGTTGGTGAGCATGCTCGGTCCGTCCGAGAAGCCTTAAAACTGTGACGACGCATTCACCTTGAACCAAGGGTTCAAGGGTTACAGCCTGCGGCGGCATCTCGGAGATTCCCCTTCTACCTACCCGGTCTTATGACGCACTCATCTGAGCAACAAAACTCCCGACAACATATTCGCCAGGTCATCCGGCAACGTCGTCGTGCGCTCACGCTCCAGCAACAAATTTTGTACGGCGAACAGGCCGCCGATCGCATGATGGCATGGCCTCCCGTTGTGATGGCAAAAACCGTGGCGCTGTTTCTGTCTTTTGATGGCGAACTCGACACACAGCCGCTTATTGAGCAGCTGTGGCGCGCGGGTAAACGGGTCTACCTTCCAGTGCTTCATCCGTTCAGCCCCGGTAACCTGCTGTTTCTGCATTATCATCCGCACAGCGAACTGGTGGTCAACCGCCTGAAAATTCGGGAACCAAAGCTCGACGTGCGCGATGTGCTACCGCTCGATCAACTGAATGTGCTGATTACGCCGCTGGTCGCCTTTGATCAACAAGGACAGCGCCTGGGGATGGGCGGTGGCTTTTACGACCGTACGCTGCAAAACTGGCGTCAGCATGGTATCCAGCCCGTCGGCTATGCCCACGATTGTCAGTTAGTTGACGCATTGCCGATTGAAGAGTGGGATATTCCCCTACCCGCCGTGGTCACACCGTCGAAAGTGTGGCAGTGGTAAGCATTTTCTGCCGATTGACATCGATTCTTTTTTGACCTAAATTCCTCGGTAAAGGGTGAGGGAGGCGAACCTCCCTCCTGCGTTCATACTGTTAATATGCTGGGTGAGCGATGATTAACAGAATCAGCAGTATGATGACGAGTCTCATCATTGTCCCTTTCCTTTCAAGGCCCCTGCTTCGGTAGGGGCTTTGCCGTTTCAGCCCCATGCTGAGCCCCCATCGTAAATCCCTTTTGCTAAGACACAATGTGCGGCGGCGCCTTTAATCAACGTTTGCGGCGAGGCGCGTAAAGTGAATGTACGCGTTGCAAAAAAGCGAAAAAAAACGGGCAGACCAATGGCCTGCCCGTTTTATCAGTGCGGGAAAATCAGTACAGCAGACGCGCGCGAACGGTGCCCGGAATCGCCTTCATGCTCTGCAGCGCTTTCTGCGCCACGTCCTCTTCGGCTTCAATATCGATAACCACGTAGCCCATCTGCGGAGTCGTTTGCAGGTACTGTGCCGCGATGTTAACCCCCTGCTCCGCGAAAATCTGGTTCAGCGCGGTCAGCACGCCCGGGCGGTTTTCGTGAATATGCAGCAGACGACGACCGCCGTGCAGCGGCAGCGACACCTCCGGGAAGTTAACGGCAGACAGCGTCGAGCCGTTATCGGAGTACTTAATCAGTTTACCCGCCACTTCCAGACCGATGTTCTCCTGCGCTTCCTGGGTTGAACCGCCAATGTGCGGAGTCAGGATAACGTTGTCGAACTCGCACAGCGGCGAGGTAAACGGCTCGCTGTTGGTCGCCGGCTCGGTCGGGAAGACGTCAATGGCCGCCCCAGCCAGGTGCTTACGCGCCAGCGCGTCACACAGCGCAGGGATCTCAACCACGGTTCCGCGAGAGGCGTTGATCAGCAGCGAACCCGGTTTCATCAGCGCCAGTTCTTCTGCGCCCATCATATTTTTAGTCGAGGCGTTTTCCGGCACGTGCAGGCTCACCACATCGCTCATGTTCAGCAGGTCAGAAAGGTGCTGCACCTGGGTGGCGTTGCCCAGCGGCAGTTTGCTTTCGATATCGTAAAAATAGACGTGCATCCCCAGCGATTCTGCCAGAATACCCAGCTGGGTGCCGATATGGCCGTAGCCGATGATCCCCAGCTTTTTACCGCGCGCTTCATAGGAGCCCGCAGCCAGTTTGTTCCATACGCCGCGATGCGCTTTGGCGTTCGCTTCCGGAATGCCGCGCAGCAGCAGCAGCAGCTCGCCGATGACCAGCTCCGCCACGGAACGGGTATTTGAGAACGGCGCGTTAAATACCGGCACGCCGCGCTGAGCGGCCGCCTTCAGGTCAACCTGGTTGGTGCCGATGCAGAAACACCCTACCGCCACCAGCTTCTCAGCGGCGGCAAAAATTTCTTCTGTCAGATGAGTACGGGATCGCAGACCAATGAAATGGGCATCACGGGCAGATTCCTTCAGCTGCTCGCTGTCCAGCGCGCCTTTGTGGAATTCGATATTGGTGTAACCTGCTGCGCGAAGGCTATCCAACGCTTTCTGGTGCACGCCTTCAACCAGCAGAAATTTAATTTTGTCTTTTTCCAGTGATACCTTAGCCATTTCCCCGTCCCGTCTTTGTTTTACTGATGTTGTGGTGAACGAAAGTTCACCTAAGCAACATATCAAAAAAAATTATTGCGGCAATATGAACGTTTGCGTCGGCGTCATGAAGAAGGCTCACGCAGAGGAAAAAGCCAGCATAAAATGCTGAGCGACTGGATAAACGTGGGATGTTAATCAGGCAGAAGAGTAAAATGTGACACAAGTCACCGAATACAGCCTCAATAAAAAAAATAGGGGAATTTATGCTTCCCCTATATCAGATCATTTAGTAATGGTTTTCACACCATCAGCCGTACCAATCAGTGCCACATCTGCACCGCGGTTCGCAAACAACCCGACGGTCACGACGCCCGGGATACCGTTAATGGCATTTTCCAGCGCGATAGCGTCCAGAATTTCCAGGCCGTGGACATCAAGGATCACGTTACCGTTATCGGTGACCACGCCCTGACGGTACTCCGGACGGCCACCAAGCTTCACCAGTTCGCGCGCGACGGCACTGCGCGCCATCGGAATCACTTCCACCGGCAGCGGGAAGTTACCCAGAATATCAACCTGCTTAGAGGCATCGGCAATACAGATAAATTTATCGGCTACTGATGCAATAATTTTCTCACGCGTAAGGGCCGCGCCGCCGCCTTTGATCATCTGCATGTGGCCGTTGATTTCGTCTGCGCCGTCCACATAGATGCCCAGACGGTCAACTTCGTTCAGGTCGAAAACGGTGATGCCGAGGCTTTTCAGCTTCTCGGTAGAGGCATCAGAGCTTGAGACCGCGCCCTCGATTTGTCCTTTCATCGTGCCCAGCGCGTCAATAAAGTGCGCCGCGGTAGATCCCGTGCCTACACCGACAATCGTACCCGGCTGTACGTATTGAAGTGCCGCCCAGCCTACTGCTTTTTTCAGTTCATCCTGCGTCATGATCGTTTTCGCCTGTGGTGTCATCAACTGCCGCGCATTATAGAACATATCTCAATCATAATTCGACCTGCGGGTAAACCTCTGCGTACGCCCGCCGGACAACAGCTCCAGCCTGTGACAGGTATCACAGCAAAGTGCAAAACAATTTCGTCTGTATCCAGGGTAAATTTATGTCATAGTGCAGGATATACCGACAGGGGGGTACCGCAGATCAATGAAACGTCCGGACTACAGAACACTACAGGCGCTGGATGCCGTTATCAGGGAACGAGGGTTTGAGCGCGCCGCGCAGAAACTGTGCATCACTCAGTCCGCCGTCTCTCAGCGCATTAAGCAGCTTGAGAATATGTTCGGACAGCCGCTGCTGGTGCGTACCGTACCGCCGCGCCCTACCGAGCAGGGGCAGAAGCTGCTGGCGCTGCTGCGCCAGGTTGAGCTACTGGAAGAAGAGTGGCTGGGTGATGAGCAAACCGGCTCGACTCCGCTGCTGCTGTCGCTGGCGGTCAACGCCGACAGTCTGGCGACCTGGCTGCTGCCTGCGCTAGCCGATGTGCTGGCCAACTCCCCTATTCGCCTGAATCTTCAGGTTGAGGACGAAACCCGCACCCAGGAACGCCTACGTCGTGGCGAAGTGGTCGGCGCGGTAAGTATTCAGCCACAGGCGCTGCCAAGCTGCCTGGTGGATCAGCTCGGCGCGCTGGACTACCTGTTTGTGGGCTCCAAAGCCTTTGCTGAACGCTACTTCCCTAATGGCGTGACCCGTTCAGCGCTGCTTAAAGCCCCCGCCGTTGCCTTCGACCATCTGGACGATATGCACCAGGCGTTTTTACAGCAAAACTTCGATCTGCCGCCGGGTAGCGTTCCCTGTCATATTGTGAACTCATCGGAAGCATTCGTGCAGTTGGCTCGCCAGGGCACGACCTGCTGTATGATTCCGCACCTGCAAATTGAAAAAGAGATTGCCAGCGGTGAGCTGATCGATCTGACCCCTGGCCTGTTCCAGCGGCGGATGCTCTACTGGCACCGCTTTGCGCCGGAAAGCCGCATGATGCGCAAAGTCACCGATGCCCTGCTCGCGTACGGGCATAAGGTACTGCGACAAGATTAAGCACAACGAAAAACCCCTCGCCGGGCGAGGGGTTAGGGAAATTACTTCGCGGCTGCGGGCGCTGCTGCCGGAGCCGGAGTGGAAGCCTGTTCAGGCTGAAGCTGGAATACCACATCTACCTGGTCGTCAAACTGAATGGTCGTTTGCTCGTAGGTTTCCTGAGCGGATACCGGTGCCGCATCGGCCTTCATCATGCGCACCATCGGGCTCGGCTGGTAGTTAGAGACGTGATAGCGCACGCTGTACACCGGCCCCAGCTTGCTGTGGAAGCCTGCTGCCAGCGACTGAGCCTGATGAATCGCATCATCAATCGCCGCTTTACGCGCCTTATCTTTATACGCATCCGGCTTCGCCACGCCCAGCGATACGGAGCGGATCTCGTTCAGACCCGCCTTCAGTGCGCCGTCCAGCAGCGAATTCAGCTTATCGAGCTGACGTAACGTGACTTCTACCGTGCGCACCGCGCGGTAGCCCTTAAGCACGCTTTTACCGTTTTGATAATCGTAATCCGGCTGAGTACGCAGGTTGGCGGAGCTAATGTCGTTTTTGGCGACGCCATTCTGCTCAAGGAAAGAGAGGTATTGCGCAACGCGCTGATCGGCCTGTTTCTTGGCGCTTGCTGCATCTTTAGCCGCAATATTAACTTCAATCGCCAGCGTCGCGATATCCGGTACTGCCGCCACGCTTGCTGTCCCCGACGTGACGATATGCGGGCCATCAGGCAACTCATTTGCCTGTACGGACATTGCGCTAAACCCGATTGCAGCGGCCAGAGCCATCACTTTAAACTTCACTGTTGTATCTCCTTGGTTATCACCCGACAACGGGGTCTTGCCTGCAAGCTTAGCCATTGCCGGGAGAAAGTCCATCAGATGAGGCCTAGTTCATAAGCGCGTGCAGGTGGCCAACCCCCTCTTTTGCCAGCTGAAAAGCGATAAACCACATCACGATCCCAACGACGAGGTTGATAATGCGCTGCGCCTTCGCGGTGCGCAAACGCGGTGCCAGCCAGGCCGCCAGTAGCGCAAGCGCGAAAAACCACAGGAACGAGGCGCTGATGGTGCCCAGAGCGAACCAGCGCTTAGGCACGGCCTCCAACTGGCCCCCCAGACTGCCCAGCACCACAAAGGTGTCAAGGTAGACGTGCGGGTTAAGCCAGGTCACCGCCAGCATAGTCACGATGATTTTCCAGCGCCCCTGCTTCATCACTTCCGCGGTGGCCAGTTCAATGTTGCTGCCCATCGCGGTTTTCAGCGCGCCGAAGCCGTACCACAACAGGAACGCAACGCCGCCCCAGGTGACCAGTGCCAACAGCCACGGAGAGGCCATAAGCAGCGCGCTGCCGCCGAATACACCCGCGCAGATAAGTAACATGTCGCTGACGGCACACAGCAAGGCAATCATCAGATGATACTGGCGGCGAATACCCTGGTTCATCACAAAAGCATTCTGCGGGCCGAGCGGAAGTATCATGGCTGCACCAAGTGCAAGACCTTGAAAATAATAAGATATCACGATAGTTTTCTTTAAGTAGTTCAGGAATGGCGCTGACTATAACGCGATAGAATCATTAGCGGAAATTGATATTTTTAATCAGTAATAAGTTTAGCTAATTATAAATTGAAAATACGCGCACCGATGCAGGCCGGATAAGACGTTTACGCCGCATCCGGCATTAATGCGCTCGGTCAGTGCCTGATGGCGCTACGCTTATCAGGCCTACCTTGGTTGGTCGCCCATAAAAAAACCGGGCATCAGCCCGGCCTTATTACTGCTTAGAAGCGGTTACTGCTGGGCAGAACTGCCAGGCTGCATATGCACGTCTAGCTGTGGATAAGGGAAGCTAATGCCGTTGGCATCGAACTCGCGCTTAATTTGCTCCAGCACGTCCCAGTAGACGTTTTGCAGGTCGCCGCTCAGGCTCCAGGCACGCACGACAAAATTTACTGACGACGGCGCCAGTTCATTTAAACGCACGGTAATATCGCGGTCTTTGAGAATACGGTTATCCGCTTCAAGAATACGGGTGAGGATCTGCTTAACTTTATCAATATCCGCATCGTAAGAAACGCCAATAATAAATTCATTACGGCGCGCAGGTTCGCGCGAGAAGTTAATGATATTGCCAGCGATAATTTTGCCGTTAGGGATAACGACAATTTTGCCATCAACGGTACGCATGGTAGTGGAGAAAATCTGCACGCTCAGCACGGTACCGGCCACGCCGCCCAGGTCAACGTATTCACCCGCACGAAACGGGCGGAACATCACCAGCAGCACGCCTGCGGCCAGGTTAGACAGCGAGCCTTGCAGCGCTAGACCTACGGCTAAACCCGCGGCACCCAATACGGCAATAACGGAGGCTGTTTGTACGCCCACGCGCCCCAGCGCAGCGATCAGCGTGAAGGCAATCACCGCATAGCGCACCAGCGCTGAGAGGAAATCAGCCACGGTGGCATCAATTTTACGCGCCAGCATCAGGCGGTTGACGGTGTTCGAAACGATGCGCGCCGCAATCATCCCCACAATGATTATCGCGATTGCCGCAACGATATTGACCGCGTAGCTCAGCAGCAATTCCTGGTTGCGCACCAGCCATGAACCGGCGTCATTTATGCTATCGACAACGTTTAAATCTTCCATTCAATATTCCTTATGGATACCCGGATGGGAAACGAAAAACGGCCTGCAACAGTACAGGCAGGTATAAAGGGTAACCAAAAAAGGCGACTTTTGCCAAGTTGATCACGTTTTTATACCGTTCCATCACTTTGAAAAGACAATAAAAAAAGCCCACCTTTCGGCGGGCTTTCAGGCAAAAATCAGGTTTTCTTACAGAACGTCTTTCGCGTTCAGTTCAGCAAAAGCCTGTTCCAGACGCGTAATCATAGACGTCTGAGCAGCGCGCAGCCATACGCGCGGATCGTAGTATTTCTTGTTCGGCTGGTCTTCGCCTTTCGGGTTGCCCAACTGGCCCTGCAGGTAAGCTTCGTTAGTTTTGTAGTACTGCAGGATACCGTCCCAGGTTGCCCATTGGGTGTCGGTATCGATGTTCATTTTCACTACGCCGTAGCTAACGGAGTCTTTGATTTCCTGAGCAGAAGAACCGGAACCGCCGTGGAAGACGAAGTTCAGGCTGTTGTGCGGCAGGTTGTGTTTCTTAGAAACGTATTCCTGAGAATCACGCAGGATAGTCGGGGTCAGAACCACGTTACCTGGTTTGTACACGCCGTGTACGTTACCGAAGGAAGCTGCGATGGTGAAACGCGGGCTGATTTTGCTCAGTTCAGTGAACGCGTAATCAACGTCTTCTGGCTGAGTGTACAGTGCAGAAGCGTCCATGTGGCTGTTGTCCACGCCGTCTTCTTCACCGCCGGTGCAACCCAGTTCGATTTCCAGAGTCATGCCCATTTTGGACATACGCGCCAGGTATTTGGAGCAGATTTCGATGTTTTCGTGCAGGGACTCTTCGGACAGGTCGATCATGTGAGAAGAGAACAGCGGCTTACCGGTAGCAGCAAAGTGTTTTTCACCCGCGTCCAGCAGACCGTCGATCCACGGCAGCAGTTTTTTAGCGCAGTGGTCAGTGTGCAGGATAACCGGAACACCGTAGTGTTCAGCCATCTGGTGAACGTGATGCGCGCCAGAGATCGCACCCAGGATAGCCGCGCCCTGAGGAACGTCGGTTTTCACGCCTTTACCCGCGATGAACGCAGCGCCGCCGTTAGAGAACTGAACGATAACCGGAGCTTTAACTTTTGCAGCGGTTTCCAGTACGGCGTTGATGGAGTCAGTGCCCACGCAGTTAACTGCTGGCAGAGCGAAATTGTTTTCTTTTGCTACCTGGAAAACTTTCTGTACGTCATCACCGGTGATAACACCTGGTTTTACGAAATCAAAAATTTTAGACATGTTACGTAGTCCTGTATCTTCGGCCGTTAGAAAAGGTGCGAGCTCTATAAAGCGCGCTGAAAATTGGGCAGGTTTCCCTGCCCTTGAATGACTTACTTCTTAGCGCGCTCTTCGAGCATTGCTACTGCTGGCAGTACTTTACCTTCCACGAATTCGAGGAATGCGCCGCCACCAGTGGAGATGTAGGAAATTTTGTCAGCGATACCGAACAGGTCGATTGCAGCCAGGGTGTCGCCGCCGCCTGCGATGGAGAACGCGTCGCTGTCTGCGATTGCGTTAGCCACGATTTCAGTCCCTTTGCGGAAGTTCGGGAATTCGAACACGCCTACCGGGCCATTCCACAGGATAGTTTTCGCGTTTTTCAGGATTTCAGCCAGTTTCTCAGCGGACGCGTCGCCCAGGTCCAGAATCTGCTCGTCATCTTTGATGTCGTTGACAGATTTCAGGGTTGCGGTCGCGGTTTCAGAGAACTCGGTCGCTACGCGAACGTCGGTCGGAACCGGGATGTCACAGGTGGTCAGCAGACGCTTAGCTTCATCAACCAGGTCAGCTTCGTACAGGGATTTACCGACGTTGTGGCCTTGCGCAGCAACGAAGGTGTTCGCGATACCACCGCCCACGATCAGCTGGTCAGCGATTTTAGACAGAGAGTCCAGAACGGTCAGTTTGGTAGAAACTTTAGAACCACCAACGATAGCCACCATCGGGCGAGCTGGTTCTTTCAGTGCTTTACCCAGCGCGTCCAGTTCTGCTGCCAGCAGCGGGCCTGCGCACGCAACGTCAGCAAATTTGCCGATACCGTGGGTGGAAGCCTGTGCACGGTGTGCAGTACCGAATGCATCCATTACAAACACGTCGCACAGTGCAGCGTATTTTTTGGACAGCGCTTCGTCGTCTTTCTTCTCGCCTTTGTTGAAGCGAACGTTTTCCAGAACAACCAGCTCACCGGCAGCAACTTCAACGCCGTCCAGATAATCTTTAACCAGACGAACCGGAGCAGACAGTTTGTCTTTCAGGTAATTAACAACCGGCAGCAGAGAGAATTCTTCGTTGTACTCGCCTTCGGTCGGACGACCCAGGTGAGAAGTCACCATCACTTTCGCACCCTGTTTCAGCGCCAGCTCGATAGTTGGCAGTGAAGCACGGATACGCGCGTCGCTGGTTACTTTCCCTTCTTTAACTGGTACGTTCAGGTCCGCACGGATGAAAACGCGTTTACCAGCCAGATCCAGATCGGTCATCTTAATTACAGACATGGTGAATCCTCTCGTTGATACTTAAAGTTTTGTCGACGCTCAAGCGTCGAGCCTGAAACCAATAGCGGCCATTGCTAACGTGGTGTCGAGCATTCGGTTAGCAAAGCCCCATTCGTTATCACACCAGACCAGCGTTTTGATCAGATGCGCTCCACTCACCCGCGTCTGCGTGCCATCGACGATGGCGCTGTGCGGATCGTGGTTAAAATCAGTTGAGACCAACGGTAATTCCGTATAGTCAACTATACCATGAAATGCACCCTGTGCTGCTTTTTGCAGCAACTGGTTGACTTCACTTGCTTTTACAGGTTTTTTCACCGTCACGCTCAGGTCAATTGCCGTCACGTTAATGGTCGGTACGCGCACCGCAATCGCCTCAAATCGGTCACTGAACTGCGGAAAAATACGGGCGATGCCCGCTGCAAGTTTGGTATCAACCGGAATGATAGACTGGCTCGCCGCACGCGTGCGACGGAGGTCGGGATGATAAGCATCAATCACCTGCTGGTCGTGCATCGCAGAATGAATGGTTGTCACCGTTCCGGACTCAATGCCGTAGGCATCATCCAGCAATTTGATGACGGGAATGATGCAGTTCGTGGTACAGGAGGCGTTGGACACAATACGATGTTCCGCACGCAGCTCATGCTGATTGACCCCATAGACGACGGTTGCGTCGAGATCGTTGCTGCCAGGATGTGAAAAGAGCACCTTCTTTGCGCCTGCGGCGATATGCGCTTCACCGTCTGCACGGCTACCGTATACGCCGGTACAGTCGAGCACCACATCAACCGACAGTTCACGCCAGGGGAGCGCGTCAATAGAGCGCTCGTGCAGAAGACGGATAGCATCATCGCCGACAAACAGCTGCTCGCGCTCCTGGCGAACATCCCAGGCGAAGCGCCCGTGGCTGGTGTCATATTTCAACAAATGCGCGATGCCAGCGGCATCGGCCAGTTCGTTGATGGCCACCACGGTGATTTCCGCACGGCGTCCGGATTCATACAAAGCACGAACCACATTACGTCCAATGCGGCCGAAGCCGTTAATCGCTACGCGTACGCTCATAGGTCTCCTGCAAGGTTGTCCCGACGCTAAGTGGCAAACAGAGTAATGCAGCCGCACGTTCAGGGAAACCTTACCCGCCACAAACCGTGACTGAATGGTTAAATGTCGAACAATTCATCGACTGAAACGCTTCAGCTAGAATAAGCGAAATATGGAATAAAAGGAATGTTTGTCCAGACAAACGCGCCAGTAATCTGACATACATCACATTTTTACAGGAATAATCTGCGGAGAAATTCCATGCCGCCCTTCGCTTATCCCCCTTCTCTGTAACCGGCGTCGGCAATCAACCTCAACCGCACCAGGCTAATATTATTAGCTAAAGATGACTTTATCGCTGTGCGAGTCACAGAATCCTCTTTTCGTAATGATACACTCACCAGCCAATATAAAAACGCCCGAAAAATAAGCATACGCTTTAATTAATAAATATCACAAAAATATATCAACCGAAAATATATTCATTAAAGAAATATTTCTGACGCTAATGACGAATTTCATTATTCACCCACAATTATCGCCATTATTCCGGTTTAAATATTCACAAGGATGATTTATGAAGCAGCAAATGCAAATGATTGGGCAAGCCATGCTGGTCCCCATATCAATTATTACTATTGGTTCCATGTTTATGGGATTCGGCAGTGCATTGACGAATAAAGAAACGCTGGAGGCATTACATCTCGGCGCTTTATTTAATCAAGAATCACTATGGTTTATCACGTTCAGCGTAATGAAAGCGACGGGGGACGTGGTATTTCGCAATTTACCGCTGTTCTTCTCGATCGGCGTCGCCTTTGGTCTGGCAAAAAAAGAGAAAGGCTGGGCCGCCTTTTCCGGCGCCGTTTGCTTTATGTCGATGCATTTCATCCTCAGCACATTACTTACGCTTCATGGTCTTAGTGAACAAACGACGACGGCCAGTTGGTTTATCAATCAGCGCCACCTCGACCCGGTCGCCGCGGTGCAAGAAGCCTCTATCTATACCACCGAATTAGGCATGTTCACCTACCGCATGAGCGTCTTTGGCGGCATGGCGGTCGGTCTTGTGACTGCCTGGCTGCATAACCGACTTTACAACGTAAAGCTACCGATGGTGCTCTCCTTCTTCGCCGGTACGCGTACCGTGCCTATCGTCACGCTCGTCGTCGGTGCACTGATGGGGTCAGCGCTCTATCTCATCTGGCCGCCTATCGGCTGGATGCTGGCGCAGTTCAGTAAGCTCATCGGTGATTCCGGTTTATTTGGCACCTTCCTCTGGGCAGTGGCCGATAAATCGCTGCTGCCGGTAGGCCTGCACCACCTGATCACAACCCCCATTCGCCTGACCGAGCTCGGCGGTTCAATGGAAGTGTGCGGCAATCTGGTCAGCGGTACCACCAACATCTATATGGCCCAGTTGGGCTGTAGCGACACGCAAGAGCTGCTGGTGCGCGGCTTCCAGTCCGGACGCGTCGTCACCCACTTCGGCGCGTTGCCGGGAGCCGCGCTTGCCATGTACCACTGCTCCCGCTCTCAGCATAAAAAGGTCGTTGCGGGCCTTCTGCTGCCGGTGGTGGCAACGATGATACTATTTGGCGTAACGGAACCTATCGAATATACCTTCCTGTTTGTCGCCCCCTGGCTTTTTTATCTGGTCCACGTACCGCTCACTGGTTTAATTTTCGTTTTAACGGAAATGGCTAACGTTTCTGTCTACGGCGGCTGCCTGAAAGATATTCTGCCGGTATTGCTTCAGCCCAATAAATTAAACCTGTGGGGATATCTCTGGTTAACCCCTCTCTTTTTTGTCGTCTACTATGCGCTATTCCGCTATTTAATTACTCGTTTTAACGTGATGACCCCGGGCCGTGAAGAAGAAGTTACCGGCGGTGATGACGTGAAGCTTTTCAGCAAACAGGATTTTAAAAGTAAAAGCGCAGCATCCCCGGTTAAAGCACCGAGCGATGAATTTTCCATGCAAATTATTGCCGCTTTCGGCGGCAAAGAAAATATTTCTCAGTTCGATAATTGTATTTCCCGGCTACGCGTCGAGGTGATCGATCCTTCACGCGTCGCAGACGATGACGTGTGGAAGAAAAACCTGCGCGCCAAAGGCGTCGTGCGCGTCGGCGAAACCGGCTGGCAAATTATCTACGGCACCGAAGTGGTAATGATTGCCGGCGACTGTAAAGAACTGCTTGAGGAGGACTAATGGATAACCTCTCAACGGAGCATATTGAGTACGTCGCACATCCCTACGAACAAAAACGGCTTATCGCGCTGCCGTTCGATCCCGGGCCCGACGTTGAACGACTGGAAATCAGCTACCGCGTCAACGACGGTAACGTGGTCGATTTAGGACTAAAAATCGGTGAAGAAACCCTCGGCTGGAGTGGCGGAGCGCGGCAACACATTGCGGTCAGCGAAAACTTCGCCACGCCCGGCTACCGGCGAGGCGCGTTGCCCCGAGGTAAAGGATACGTGCTGCTGGGGCTGCATAAAATCACGACCGTGTGCCGCATTCAGGTCGAGATCGTGCGCTACAACAAGGCGCTACGCTGGCTGCGCGGGGATACACATATGCACTCCGAGCACAGCGACGGCAAGCTAAGCATAGCAGCGCTGATCGCCAGAGCTCGCTCACTTAATCACGATTTTCTCTGCTTTACCGACCATAACACCATGACGCAAAACCGGGAGATCGACGGCATCAACGTACCACAATGCCTGATTCCCGGTATGGAGCTCACCACCCAGCTCGGGCACGTCAACTTTCTCGGCGTTGCTCAGCCTGTGCACAGTTTTCTGCCCAGCTTCAGCGCAGCGGAGATCGCACAGAAGATGGCCGAAGCTCGCAGCAACGGCGCCTGGATTGGCATTAATCATCCGTTCTGCCAGCACTGCCCATGGCTGCTGCCCTTTATCAATTTCGACTGGCTTGAATTGTGGAACGGCCCCTGGGAGGCAACGACCCATAACGAAGCCACGTTTCAGTACTGGCTACAGCAGCTGCGCCTGGGGCAGAACATTGCCGTTACCGCCGGCAGCGATTTCCACAAAGAAAAATCGCTGACGCTGCCTACTCTTGCCGTGCACAGCCGCAGCGCTGAACGCCGCGACATTCTGCATGCCATCGCCAGCGGTCGCAGCTATATGCAGAGCCACGATGATATTCGGCTGCGGCGTTTTGCCGCCGGAGACGCCGGGGCCGGGGACACGACAGTAAGCCCGGCACTGCATGTCGATCTCAACGTGCCAGCCCACCACCAGGTGCTGCTCTATACCGAGAAGCAGGTGATTGAATTGCCGCACCGCAGCGGCGTAGTACAACGGGACATTCACTGGGCCAACAGCCGCTTTGCCTTTTTACGGGTGAACGATGGCTCCCGCGCCCAACTGATTAGCAACCCCATTTTCAGGGAGTGAACATGCAGCGCGTGCATATTATTTATAAAACGCATCTCGATATCGGCTTCACCGATTATGCCCAGACAATTGAAGATAAATACCTGACGGAGTTTATTCCGGCAGTGATAGCGCTTGCCCGCGAGGTGAACGCCGGAGCAGAGAAAAATTTTATCTGGACCTGCGGTTCCTGGCTTATCCACCGCTACCTGCAGCGCGCGGCTCCCGAGGATCAGGCCAGGCTTTGCGAGGCCATAGCGGCTGGCAACATCGTCTGGCACGGTCTGCCGTTTACCACCCACAGCGAGCTGTTGACGCCCACGCTGATGCGCCACGCGCTCTCCTATAGCCAGGCGCTGGACGCGCGTTTCCAGCGCCGGACGATTGCCGCGAAAATGACCGACGTCCCGGGTCACCCGCAGGCTATCGTGCCATGGCTAGCCGACGCCGGGCTGCGCTACCTGCATATTGGCGTGAATGCGGCCTCCTGCCCACCGGATGTTCCGCCGCTGTTTATCTGGAAATACGGCCAGCGCGACATCGTCGTCAACTACTCTTTCGGCGGCTACGGCAACGAAACCTGGTGTGAAGCGCTGGACGAGCTGCTGGTCTTTTGTCACGCCGAAGATAACTGTTCACCGCCGACGGCAGCCGACGTCATGCAGCTCATTGAACGCTACCGCCAGCGTTATCCCGAAGCACAGGTCAGTGCTTCGACGCTGGACGCGTTCGCCGCCCGCGTGGAAACCCTCCGCCCGACTCTGCCGATCATCGATGCTGAAATCGGCGATACCTGGAACCACGGGCTGGCCAGCGACCCGGGGAAAGTCAGCCGCTATCGCCGTTTAAGCCGCCGTCTGCAGCAGGAAATTGTCTGCCCGCCTGAGGCCCTTGATGCCCTTCTGATGGTGCCGGAGCATACCTGGGGAATGGATCTCAAACTGCATCTTCCCGATTACTGTCATTACCTGCCAGAAGCGTTCAGCGCCGCGCGCGCCGCGGACAGCATTCACGCCCCGGTGCCGGAAAAATATGCATCGCTGAGTCAGTTTATTACGCAGTCTCCCCACCAGGCCACCCGCAGCTATGGTCACTTTGCACGGTCGTGGGAAGAACAGCGACGCTATCTCGATAGCGCCTGCGCACATCTGCCCGCGCCGCTGTGTGACATCGCCGGAGCAGGCCCTATCGTCGCCAAAGGGATGGCAACCGAACTGCGTCAGTTCACCTTCGGCGACTACGACTTTGCCCTGGCGAATGACGGCAGCCTGTCGTCGCTCGACGTTGACGGCAAGCCGATGCTCGACGCTCCGTTTGCCCGCCTGATCTATCGGCAGGTCGGGCCGCAGGAGTATGACCATTTTCGCGACCGCTACCTGCAAAATCTCGATGCCACCGCCCCATGGGCGCTCTCTGACTTCACCCGGCCCGGTCTGGAGCTCACCCCACGTCCGGTCACCACTCAACAGGTCAACTTTGCACTTAAGCAGGTGCGCTTTCGCGGCGAGCTGAATGCCTGGTACGTGCAGGCCACCGTCCGGCCCGACGCCGCGCCCGGCATTGAATTACGGCTGCCTGAAGAGATCGTTCTGGAATACGGCTTTAGCAAGGTCCGCCGCGCACTGTCGCTGCGGGTCAGCATCCGCGGGAAACAGGCCAACCGCCTGGCGGAGGAAATCTGGCTACAGCTGGGGCTGGCCAACGTGGGCCAGAGCATGTGCCAGAAACTGGGCTACCCCACCGACTGGTTTAACGTGGTCAGAAACGGCAACGCCAATCTGCACGCGGTGGAGTTTGCGCGCACCGAACAGTGGACGCTGGAGCCTCTCGACGCGCCGCTGCTGGCGCTATACCAGCCGAAGATCCTTTGCTTTGGCGAGCCGACCGCTTCACGCGTCAGCCTCTACGGGCAGCTCTATAACAACATCTGGGGCACCAACTTCCCGATGTGGTACGACGACGATATTCACGCGAAGTACCGCGTCTATTTTAAAGACAAAGGGGAGGCGCAATGAACGACGTCCGCACCATCCACGCCGTCTCGCATACCCATTGGGATCGCGAATGGTATTTCTCCACGCTCGACACCCAGCTTTTCGCGCTCAAAGCCTTCAGCGAGCTCATTGAAGCGCTGGAAAACAACCCCCGCTTCGTTTTCCATCTTGATGGCCAGAGCTCAATCTTTGATGATTTTATTCGCCTTAAACCCAAAATGGCCGAGCGGGCGCGCAGGCTCGTTCAGCAAAAACGGCTGCTGATCGGCCCGTGGTACACCCAGCCGGATCTGTTTAACATCGCCACGGAATCGATGTTTCGTAACCTGCGCATCGGCATCCACCACGCGCGTGAAGCAGGCTACTGCATGTCGGTGCTGTACCTGCCGGACACCTTTGGCAGCCACGCCCAGTTGCCGCAGATTGCCCGCGCGTTCGGGCTGCGGCATATCCTGCTGCGCCGCGGTTACGATCCGCAACTGATGGGGCCAACGGAGCTGTGCTGGGAGGCGCTGAACGGCGATTGCGCCACCACCGTGATAACGCCCTTTGGCTACTCGCTTGCCCACCCCGAACGCGGTGGCCGCTGGCGCAACTTCCGCCCCGCGCATTTCGACGAAGAAACGTTCCCACTCATTACCCGCATGAAGGCGCTGTCGGCGTCGCCGGATCTCCTCTGCCCGATCGGCGGCGATCAGGTCAGCTGCGATGCTGACTTCGACCGGCTTATCGCCGCCGTTAACGCGCTTAGCGAAGACCGCTGGGAGGTCAGCAGCTATGAACGTTACTTCGCCACGCTGGCCAGTCAGACGCTGCCACGCTGGCGCGGTGAGTTTCGTACGCCGCGCCTTTCCCGGGTACACAAAAGCATTGGTTCTTCGCGTTACGACATTAAAAAAGCCAATGCAGATGCGGAAAGGTGCCTCACCCGGCTGGCAGAGCCCATGCTGGCGCTGGCACGGCGTAACGGCTTTAGCGAAGGTGAAGAGATGCTGGAGCAGGCGTGGCGATGGCTACTCGAGTCGCACGCCCACGACAGCATGGGCGGCTGCAACAGCGATGAAACCAACCGCGACGTGCTGCACCGTTGCCGTCAGGCGCAGCAAATCGGCGAGGCAATATTCAGCCTCCACGCTCGTCAGCTTCTGGCGAATCTTGAGATCCAAACGCCCTATCGCTTTCTGGTGCTCAACGGGACCAGCAGCCCCGCCATCGACGTCCGCCAACAGACGCTTATTACCCCCACGGCCCAATTTGCGCTCATCGGTGAGAATGGCGAACCGATACGCGTCGTGGTTCATCGACAGCGCCAGGTTCAACTACCGCGCCATGTTCTGCTGACGCCGGATGGCGAGGTCGAGACAGAACAACAGTGCTGGTACTACGAAAACATCGTCGACCTGCTCAACGTACCGGTGCCACCGCTGGGCTTCGCGCTCTTTTACGTCGCCCCCAGCCAGCGGCCGATGCTCTTTCCCCTCTCTTGCCCTGAGGCGTTGGCGATCGAAAATGCGCACTATCACCTGAGTCTGCGGGACAACCAGCTACAGCTGTTGGAGAAAAACACCGGCCGCAGGCTAACGCCGCTGCTGCAACTGCGCGATATCAGCGACGATGGCGATCTCTACGACTTTTCGCCCCTGCCCGGCGATAGCGGGCTGCTCTTCTCGCACTTCACCCTCAGCGAGGTTCAGCAGCATCCGTGGCAACAGTCTCTGCGCCTGCACGCCGCGCTGCGGCTGCCGGAAGGGATTAATGACGACCGACGGGCGCGTAGCGATCGCCTGCGCGTCGTTAACGTCACACTGACGCTGACCCTTGAAGACGATATGCTGCACGGCGAGCTGACTATCGAAAATACGGTACGCGAGCACCGTATGCAGCTGCTGTTCAATACCGGGCAAACCATCGCCGCGGTGTGCGCCGACGTGCCGTTTGGCACGCTCACGCGCACCAATCAGCAGATTGCCGATAGCACAGACTATGCGGAGCGCCCGGTTGATAGCGAACCCTTTATGCACCGGCTGAGCCCACACGCCGATTTTCACGTTTTCGCCCGCGGCCTGAAAGAATACGCCTATCAAGGGCAACAGCTTCGCCTGACGCTGTTTCGCGGCGTCGGCCAGCTTGGTAAAGACGATCTGCTGTATCGCCCTGGGCGCGCCTCCGGGCAGCGCCAGGCCACGCCGGAAGGTCATCTCCCCGGCGAGCTGAGTTTTCACTTTGCGCTGTGTCTCGGCACGCATTCCCCGGCGCAGCTGGCGGTACGCGAACAGCGCTTCAGCGCGCCGGGGCGACTGTGGCAATGGCAGCACGATCGAACGGGTCTTCAGCGCTTAGATAATTTTGATGTATTTATTCCCGAACGGGACATTGCCCACCGCCAGCTGCTGAGCCATTTGCCCCAGGGCTGGGTAATCAGCGGCGTTGACGTGCTGTACGGCAAAACGTTGGTGCGGCTGTATAACCCATCGTCAGAAGCCCTGACCATACCGGAAGACTGGCGCGGTTATGTCTGTAACGCGCTGGGAGAAAAAATAGAGAAAGCGGTTTTACGGGGCAACGATCATCTGACGCTTGACCTCAGCCAGCTGGCTCACGATAGGCCGGTCTGATATCCCCACGCCATAAAAAAAGGCCGCTTTCGCGGCCTTTTTACTCAGGAGCAACGGATTACAGCAGGCCTTTCGCCTTCGCAACCACGTTATCCACGGTGAAGCCAAACTCTTCGAACAGCTGCTCTGCTGGCGCAGACTCACCGAAGGTGGTCATGCCCACGATAGCGCCGTTCAGGCCCACGTATTTAAACCAGTAGTCGGCGATGCCCGCTTCGATAGCGACGCGTGCACTCACGGCTTTCGGCAGCACGGATTCACGGTAAGCCGCATCCTGCTTGTCGAACGCGTCGGTAGACGGCATGGAAACCACGCGCGCCTTCACGCCTTCAGCGGTCAGTTTTTCATACGCCGCAACCGCCAGCTCAACTTCAGAACCGGTCGCGATGAAGATCAGTTCAGGCTGACCGTCACAATCTTTCAGCACGTAGCCGCCGCGCGCCACGTTAGCCAGCTGCGCTTCAGTACGTTCCTGCTGCGCCAGGTTCTGACGGGAGAGGATCAGCGCGGTCGGGCCGTCATGACGCTCAACGCCGTATTTCCACGCAATCGCGGACTCAACCTGGTCACACGGACGCCATGTGCTCATGTTCGGCGTCACGCGCAGGGAAGCAATCTGCTCTACCGGCTGGTGCGTCGGGCCGTCTTCGCCCAGACCGATAGAGTCGTGGGTGTAGACCATAACCTGACGCTGTTTCATCAGCGCTGCCATACGCACGGCGTTACGCGCGTACTCAACGAACATCAGGAAGGTAGAGGTGTACGGCAGGAAACCACCGTGCAGCGCGATACCGTTCGCGATTGCGGTCATACCAAACTCACGCACGCCATAGTGAATGTAGTTGCCTGCGGTATCTTCGTTGATCGCTTTTGAACCAGACCAGATGGTCAGGTTAGACGGTGCCAGGTCAGCAGAGCCGCCGAGGAATTCAGGCAGCAGATGGCCAAAGGCTTCGATTGCGTTCTGAGAAGCTTTACGGCTGGCGATTTTCGCCGGGTTAGCCTGCAGCTTAGCGATGAACTCATTCGCTTTCGCATCGAAATCAGACGGCATATCGCCTTTCATACGACGGGTAAACTCAGCCGCTTCCTGAGGGAATGCTTTCGCATAGGCAGCAAACTTGTCGTTCCAGGCGGCTTCTTTCGCTTTTCCTGCTTCTTTGGCATCCCACTGCGCGTAGATGTCAGCCGGGATTTCAAACGGCGCGTATTTCCAGCCCAGCGCTTCACGGGTCAGCGCCACTTCGGCTTCGCCCAGCGGGGCACCGTGAGAGTCGTGCGTACCTGCTTTGTTCGGTGAACCGAAGCCGATAACGGTTTTGCACATCAGCAGCGACGGTTTGTCGGTGACTTTACGCGCTTCTTCTACCGCACGTTTAATCGCTTCAGCATCGTGACCGTCGATATCGCGGATCACGTGCCAGTGGTAGGCTTCGAAACGCTTCGCGGTGTCATCGGTGAACCAGCCTTCAACGTGGCCGTCGATGGAGATACCGTTGTCATCATAGAAGGCAATCAGTTTACCCAGCTTCAGGGTACCGGCCAGGGAGCACACTTCGTGAGAAATGCCTTCCATCATGCAGCCATCGCCCATGAATGCATAGGTGAAGTGGTCAACGATGTCGTGACCCGGGCGGTTGAACTGCGCCGCCAGCGTTTTTTCTGCAATAGCCATACCTACGGCGTTTGCAATACCCTGCCCCAGCGGACCGGTGGTGGTCTCAACGCCAGCGGTGTAGCCAACTTCCGGGTGACCCGGCGTTTTGGAGTGCAGCTGACGGAAGTTTTTCAGCTCTTCCATCGGCAGATCGTAACCGGTGAGGTGCAGCAGGCTGTAGATCAGCATGGAGCCGTGGCCGTTAGACAGCACAAAGCGGTCACGGTCAGCCCAGGACGGATTTTGTGGGTTATGGTTCATAAAATCACGCCACAGGACTTCGGCAATGTCAGCCATACCCATCGGGGCACCCGGGTGACCGGATTTGGCTTTCTGTACTGCGTCCATGCTCAGCGCACGAATAGCATTAGCAAGCTCTTTACGTGAGGACATTTTGACTCCAGTTCGGACTGTTGAAGGCCAACCCTAACGCCACGAGGCGCGCACGTTACGGGCTATGCCAGAAAAAAGTGCCAACAATGTAACCTATGCGACAAAGCATGTACATGGAGCATCCTTTTGCGTATTCAGAAATCTCTGGAAGCGGGGTTAAGAAGATGTAATCTCCTCGCCCACAACTCGCGATATTCTTTATACTTAGCCTCACTCTGGCGTCGCAATTCCAGGGCATTTTCCGATAAACGACTTTGGAAGCAATCTTATGAAAAAACGGGCGATGGTTCTGGCTTTTGGCGCAACCTTACTGCTTAGCGGCTGCCAGAATATGGATTCTAATGGCTTATTAAACTCCGGCTCCGGCGCACTGCAGGCGTTCACCCTGAGCGATCAACAGGTACAAGCCTTGAGTGACCAGGCCTGTAAAGATATGGACAGTAAAGCGACCATTGCCCCGGCCGATAGCGCTTATACCCAACGGTTGAATAAAATCGCCGCGGCGCTGGGCGATAACATTAACGGCCAGCCGGTGAACTACAAAGTCTACGTCGCGAAAGACGTCAACGCCTTTGCCATGGCTAACGGCTGTATTCGCGTCTATAGCGGCCTGATGGACTTAATGAACGACAACGAAGTCGAAGCGGTGATCGGCCATGAAATGGGCCACGTTGCGCTCGGCCACGTTAAGAAAGGCATGCAGGTTGCCATTGGCACCAACGCGCTACGCGCGGCGGCGGCCTCAGCGGGCGGTATCGTCGGCAACCTGTCGCAATCGCAGCTGGGCGATCTCGGCGAGAAGCTGGTGAACTCGCAGTTCTCACAGCGTCAGGAGTCAGAGGCAGACGACTACTCCTATGATTTGCTGCGCAAACGCGGCATTAACCCCACCGGGCTAGCGACCAGCTTCGACAAGCTGTCTAAGCTGGAAGACGGCCGCCAAAGCTCGATGTTCGATGATCACCCGGCAACCCAGGAACGCGCGCAGCACATCCGCGACCGTCTCCAGGCTGACGGCATTAAATAATCATTTTTCCGGGGGGTAATTTTGCCTCCCGGAATAAATAAGATAAAAATAGAATAACTGACTTAACGGCACCAATTGATAACTTAAGCGCACAAACCGTTAAATATGTTCAGATGTCAACCAGGATGAATATATAACGCATCGCGCAACAGACCAAACATTTATACTAGAAACAAACACGGCGATATATTATTTATCTTTCACAAAGGTCATTTGCCGTATTTTTAATTAGTCTATACCTTGCCCACCAGCCCAGCCGCGACGGCTGCCGCTCAACAAAAAAGACCCAAAACCTATTAATACAATGATTGCTTTTGCGGCTTATTCAGGCGACTATAAAATTGTAACAATACAATTTGACAGTTTATAAACAGAGAGGTTCCCTCCGTGAAAAAGAAATTAACATTAGTTGCCTTAAGTATTATTGCCTCTGCGCCGGCTTTCGCTAGCCAGCAATCTGACAGCCAGGGTTTTATTGACGACAGTCATCTGGATATCTTTTTACGTAACGCCTATATCAAACGCGATTACCGCGATGGCCTGCACGATAAAAGCGAATGGGGTCAGGGCGTTATTGCGACCTTCCAGTCCGGCTTTACCCAGGGCCCAATCGGCTTTGGCGTAGACGGCATCGCCCAGTACGGCGTGCGTCTTGACGGCGGGCGTGGCAACAGCGGCGCGGGTGGTATTGACTTCTTTGCGCAGGATAACGACGGTCGCGCGAAATCCGATCTGGCCAAATTTGGCGCAACCGCCAAAATGCGTTTTTCTAACACCGTGCTGAGCTACGGTAACCAGCGCCCGACGCTGCCCATTCTCTACGCCGACGACTCGCGCCTGCTGTATGAAACCTACACCGGGACGATGCTGACCTCAAAAGAGATCGCCGGTCTGGAAGTTAACGCCGGTTACTTTACCGACGAACAGCGTAAAAGCGACGACAGCCACAACAGCGGTCTGAAAAGCATCACCTTCGGCGGTGCCAGCTATCAGTTCAACGACCAACTGAGCGGCGCGCTGTACGCGTCTCACGTGGAAGATGTCCTGAACAAGCAGTATCTCGGCCTGAACTACGCGCAGCCGTTGAGCGAAAAACAAAAACTGGTCTTCGACTTTAACGGCTATAACTCACGCCTGGAGCAGGAATACGCCGACTCGCTGAACACCGGACGCAGCAACAGCATCTGGAGCCTGGCGACCAGCTACATCTGGGATATTCATACCTTCAAGATCGCCTACCAGCAGAGCAGCGGCAGCACCGGCTATAACTACGGCGGCTATCAGAACCGTGGCGGCGTCGGCGATGGCGGCAACACCATCTGGCTGGCGAACTCCTACTGGTCTGATTTTAACGGCGAAGATGAGCGCTCATGGCAGGCATCCTACGGCCTGGACTTCGGCGGCCTCGGCCTGCCGGGTCTGAGCTGGACCACCGCTTACGTTCGCGGCGATAACATCAAGACGGCTGAGACCAATAACGGTAAAGAACACGAGTGGTTTAACCAGGTGCAGTACCAGGTTCAGGACGGCCCGGCAAAAGATCTGAAGTTTAAAGTGCGCTACTCGGTGCTGCGTGTGTCCAGCAACGCCAGCGACTATAACGTCAGCGGGAATGAAGTGCGCGTGTACGTCGAGTATCCGTTTAACGCATTCTAACTATTGTAAGACCGCCGGATGGCGGCTAACGCCTTATCCGGCCTACCGTGAAGGGTTCCGTAGGCCGGATAAGGCGTTAGCCGCCATCCGGCACAAACACCGCCTTACTCGCCTTTTTTCGCCGCCTGGATATAGAGCATTTCCAGCGCCAGCGTCGCCGCGGCCAGCGCGGTAATCTCGGACTGGTCATAGGCCGGAGCCACTTCCACCACGTCCATGCCAACGATGTTCAGATCTTTCAGTCCGCGTACCAGTTTAATCGCACGATCGGAGGTCAGACCGCCGATAACCGGCGTGCCGGTACCCGGTGCAAACGCCGGATCCAGGCAGTCGATATCGAAGGTCAGGTAGACCGGCATATCGCCAACAATCTGCTTCACCTGCGCGATGATATCGTCCACGCTGCGATCGTTCACCTGGCCCGCATCCAGCACGGTGAAGCCGTTGTCTTTGTCGAACTCGGTACGAATACCAATCTGTACAGAGTGGTTCGGGTCGATCAGACCTTCGTTCGGCGCGGTGAAGAACATGGTGCCGTGGTCAAACTCGCAGCCGTTAGCGTAGGTGTCGGTGTGGGCATCAAAGTGCACCAACGCCATTTTACCAAAGTGCTTCGCATGTGCGCGCAGCAGCGGCAACGTCACGAAGTGATCGCCGCCGAAGGAGAGCATACGCTTACCGGCCGCCAGCAGTTTTTCCGCGTGCGCCTGCAGCTTCTCACTCATTTCACGAGCGTCACCGAAGGCATAAACCAGGTCGCCACAGTCCACCACGTTCAGGCGCTCGCGCATGTCGAAGTTCCACGGGAAGCGGTTATGCTCCCAGGCCAGGTTAGTCGAAACCTGACGAATCGCCGCCGGGCCGTGACGGCCGCCGGCACGACCCGACGTGGCCATATCAAACGGCACGCCGGTGATGACCCAATCCGCATCGCTGTCGTACGGCATGAAGTTCATCGGCAGGCGAAGAAAACCGAACGCGTTGGAAACCAGGGAGTTATCGTACTGATGCCCTAAGGTGCTCATGTGCTGACCTCTTTTAAAATCACTGTAAAAAAAATCCCCTCCGCGTCGTTAGGCCCGACGAGGAAGGGATTGATTTGGTATCTGCATATTTGCGGCAAATTATCGCCGTTATTTTGTACGGATTCAAGCTAGCATCGTCAATGCCGGATGGCGGCTTCGCCTTATCCGGCCTACACCGTAGGCCCGGTAAGCGCAGCGCCACCGGGCCATTACCGTTACTCGTCTTCCAGATAAGTATAGCCGTACAGCCCCGCTTCAAACTCTTCGAGGAACTGCTGTTGCAGCTCAGCGTCGAGATCGGTGTTTTTCACCTGATCGCGGAACTGGGTCAGCAGCGTGTTCGGATCCAGCTGCACGTACTGCAGCATATCCGCCACGGTATCGCCCTCATCGGACAGCTCAACTTCGACGCTGCCGTCAGGGAAGACGAACACGTCCACCGCTTCGGTATCGCCGAACAGGTTGTGCATGTTGCCGAGGATCTCCTGATACGCGCCAACCATGAAGAAGCCCAGCATCGGCGGGTTCTCCGGGTCGTATTCCGGCATCGGCATAGTAGTGGCAATCCCGTCGCCGTCGACGTAGTGGTCGATGGCACCGTCGGAGTCACAGGTAATATCCAGCAGCACCGCGCGGCGCTCCGGCGCCTGGTTCAGCCCTTCCAGCGGCAGCACCGGGAACAGCTGATCGATACCCCACGCATCCGGCATTGACTGGAACAGGGAGAAGTTGACGTAGATCTTATCCGCCATACGTTCCTGCAGCTCGTCGATAATCGGACGGTGCGCACGGTTGCTCGGGTCGAGCTGCTTCTGCACTTCATGACACATGTTCAGGTAAAGCTGTTCGGCCCAGGCACGTTCGTGCAGGCTGAAGGTGCCAGAAGAGTAACCGACGTGCACATCATGCAGATCCATCTGGCTGTCGTGCAGCCATTCACGCAGCGAGCGGCGGTTATCCGGCTCGTGCATCTCTTGCCAGGTTTCCCACATGCTTTGCAGCGCGCGCGGCGCATCGTCAGCCGGCGGCGTGGCTTCGGTGTGTTCGCTACGCTCAACGCCGATAATGTTCGACACCAGCACCGTGTGGTGCGCGGTCACCGCGCGGCCCGACTCGGTGATCACCGTCGGGTGCGGCAGCCCGTGCTCTTCACAGGCATCGCCAATCGCCCAGATGATATTGTTGGCGTATTCGTTCAGGCCGTAGTTCACGGAGCAATCTGACTGTGAGCGGGTCCCTTCGTAGTCCACGCCCAGGCCGCCGCCCACGTCGAAGCACTGAATGTTCACGCCCAACTTGTGCAGCTCAACGTAGAAACGGGCGGATTCACGCACGCCGGTGGCGATATCACGGATGTTCGCCATCTGCGAGCCCAGGTGGAAGTGTAACAGCTGGATGCTGTCCAGACGGCCACGCTCGCGCAGAATTTCCACCAGCTGTAGTACCTGGTTTGCCGCCAGGCCAAATTTAGATTTTTCGCCGCCGGAGGACTGCCATTTACCAGAGCCCTGAGAGGCCAGACGCGCACGCACGCCAAGGCGCGGCACCACGTTCAGACGCTCAGCTTCTTCCAGCACGATGGCAATTTCAGACATCTTCTCGATGACCAGATAGACTTTGTGGCCCATCTTCTCGCCCACCAGCGCCAGACGAATGTATTCACGGTCTTTATAGCCGTTACAGACGATCACGCTGCGGGTCATGCCAGCATGCGCCAGTACCGCCATCAGCTCGGCTTTTGAACCCGCTTCCAGACCCAGCGGCTCACCGGAGTGGATCAGCGACTCAATCACGCGGCGGTGCTGGTTCACCTTAATCGGGTAGACCAGGAAGTAGTCGCCGTTATAGCCGTAAGATTCGCGCGCGCGTTTGAACGCGGCGTTAATCGAACGCAGACGATGCTGCAGGATCTGCGGGAAGCAGAACAGTGCAGGCAGACGCTGCCCCTGCGCTTCACGGGCTTTTACCAACTCGGCGAGGTCAACGCGCGCTTCTGGTACATCCGGGTCCGGGCAGACGCTGATGTGCCCCAGTTCGTTGACGTCGTAGTAGTTATTGCCCCACCAGGCAATGTTGTATGTGCGTAGCATTTTGCTGGCTTCCTGGGAGCTCATCGCAACCTCCTGCATGGAACGTAGTACACCGCGTTCGCCTGCTGACGAAGGCGAATCCAATGAAATGTCGTCAGACATAGCGAACCTCAATTATTTATACCAAGTGTAAAACAGTTAACTACTATCGCAGCGTAACGTTGCGATAACAACCCATAAACAGCCCGCCGAGACAGCAGAACATGCTGACGCGCCGACTGTGCGACCGGTTTCTTATTCATATCATTGTAAAACACGCACCTGAACCCGGTATGACGGTTCAGCGAAACCACGAGAAAACCCTTGCCGTAACAAGAGCGCCCTTGTTCAGTCTTCCGTTACCTACCGGCTCTGGAGTCCTGAGAAGCGCCGAAATGGGTATAACATCGGCTGGTATGCAAAGTAGAAATGGGGGTTGCGGGGAACATGCTCGCGCCAGGACGGCACGATAGAATCAGCAGAATACAACGGTTCATTATCTCGTATCACCTCCACGGCCGCCTCGTAAGACGAACCTTTAAGCCAAAGCAGTGTTTTAGCCCGGCTGGAAGTGGCGACACGAGGAAAACGTCGTGTGCTTTTTGGTATGAGCCGCGCGCGGCGTTTTATACCGAGAACCCACCCAAAAAGCAAAATATAAATGTGGGCATTGCCAACACTGTCAGGAAAAATTTCCATCTCATTGAGCAGCAGAATGGGAGCCCAATCAAAAAAAACTGGCAAAGAGGTGAAGAAGTAACCTAGAATAGCCATCCAGATGTTAATCCATCTATACCGATTAACACTCAGACTGCCAGTGACAGTCATCTATTCGTCTGTGGTATAATCCGCCACCGTGACTATGCAGCACAACAGTTTGAGCTAACCAAATTCCTATTGGGTGAAATTTAATATGGCAAAACACCTTTTTACGTCCGAGTCTGTATCTGAAGGGCATCCTGACAAAATCGCAGACCAAATTTCCGACGCCGTGCTGGACGCCATCCTCGAGCAGGATCCGAAAGCCCGCGTAGCGTGTGAAACCTACGTCAAAACCGGTATGGTGCTGGTCGGCGGTGAAATCACCACCAGCGCATGGGTTGATATCGAAGAGATCACCCGTAACACCGTTCGCGAAATTGGCTATGTGCATTCTGATATGGGCTTTGATGCCAACTCTTGTGCCGTACTGAGCGCGATTGGCAAGCAGTCTCCAGACATCAACCAGGGCGTTGACCGTGCCGATCCGCTGGAACAGGGCGCGGGCGACCAGGGCCTGATGTTTGGCTATGCCACCAACGAAACCGACGTGCTGATGCCAGCGCCAATCACCTACGCCCACCGTCTGGTGCAGCGTCAGGCAGAAGTGCGTAAAAACGGCACCCTGCCGTGGCTGCGCCCGGACGCGAAAAGCCAGGTTACCTTCCAGTACGACGACGGTAAAGTGGTCGGTATTGATGCGGTAGTCCTGTCAACCCAGCATGCTGAAAGCATTGATCAAAAATCACTGCAGGAAGCGGTGATGGAAGAGATCATCAAGCCGGTTCTGCCGACCGAATGGCTGAATGCGTCAACCAAATTCTTTATCAACCCGACCGGCCGTTTTGTTATCGGTGGCCCAATGGGCGACTGCGGCCTGACCGGTCGTAAAATTATCGTTGATACCTACGGCGGCATGGCTCGCCACGGCGGCGGCGCGTTCTCCGGTAAAGATCCATCAAAAGTGGACCGTTCCGCAGCCTATGCCGCACGCTATGTGGCAAAAAACATCGTTGCGGCTGGCCTGGCTGATCGCTGTGAGATTCAGGTTTCTTACGCTATCGGCGTAGCAGAACCGACCTCCATTATGGTGGAAACCTTCGGTACCGAGAAAGTGCCTGCAGAACAGCTGATTGGGCTGGTACGCGAGTTCTTCGACCTGCGTCCATACGGCCTGATTCAGATGCTGGACCTGCTGCACCCGATCTACAAAGAGACGGCTGCGTACGGTCACTTCGGTCGCGAAACCTTCCCGTGGGAAAAAACCGACAAAGCCGCGCAGCTGCGCGAAGCAGCCGGTCTGAAATAATCCCAGCCCCCCTTTTCCAGAAGCCAGCCTCGCGCTGGCTTTTTTTATGTCTGTAACCTGCATACCGTACGCTCGGTTACATTCTCAGACAATTTAATGAAAGCGATTACACACACATACCCATGGCTAGCAAAGCCCTCAATACCCTCAATGAAACAGTCTTTCATTTTATTGTGCTGTGTTTCAGTAAAATCTTATTATCGTGATTTTCGCCTCAACCAAACCAAATATATCGTTATGATTTTATTTAAATTTAACCATTAAATAACACAAACACCAGTGTAACCGATTACACAGTCGTGATTGTTATCACATTTTTTTACCTCACAGTCTCCTACCCTAAGCATCGATAGAATCAATGACTCATTTGGAGAGCATCATGCCTAACAATAAAAAACAGGGTCGCTCGAACAAGACAATGACCTTCTTTGTCTGCTTCCTGGCGGCGCTGGCCGGACTGCTGTTCGGCCTTGATATCGGCGTTATTGCCGGTGCCCTACCGTTTATTACGACCGATTTTCAGCTGAGCTCGCATACGCAGGAATGGGTTGTCAGCTCCATGATGTTCGGCGCCGCCGTCGGCGCCGTCGGCAGCGGCTGGCTCTCCTTCAAGCTGGGCCGTAAAAAAAGCCTGATGATCGGGGCGATCCTGTTCGTTGCCGGTTCGCTATTCTCCGCCGCCGCGCCAAACGTTGAAGTACTGCTGATTTCCCGCGTTCTGCTGGGGCTGGCGGTGGGCGTGGCCTCTTACACCGCGCCGCTGTACCTGTCTGAAATTGCACCGGAAAAAATCCGCGGCAGCATGATTTCCATGTACCAACTGATGATCACCATCGGGATTCTCGGCGCGTACCTGTCGGATACCGCATTCAGCTACAGCGGCGCATGGCGCTGGATGCTAGGCGTTATCATCATTCCGGCGATTCTGCTGCTGATCGGCGTGATCTTCCTGCCGGACAGCCCGCGTTGGTTCGCCGCGAAACGACGCTTTAACGACGCTGAACGTGTGCTGATGCGTCTGCGTGATACCAGCGCCGAGGCCAAACGTGAGCTTGATGAAATTCGTGAAAGCCTGAAGGTAAAACAGAGCGGTTGGGCGTTATTCAAAGAAAACAGCAACTTCCGTCGCGCGGTGTTCCTCGGCGTACTGCTGCAGGTGATGCAGCAGTTCACCGGCATGAACGTCATCATGTACTACGCGCCGAAAATCTTTGAACTGGCGGGCTACACCAACACCACCGAACAGATGTGGGGGACGGTCATCGTCGGCCTGACCAACGTGCTGGCCACCTTTATCGCCATCGGTCTGGTTGACCGTTGGGGTCGTAAGCCAACCCTTATTCTGGGCTTTATCGTTATGGCCGTCGGTATGGGCGTACTGGGCTCAATGATGCACGTCGGCATCCACTCAGCAGTGGCGCAGTACGTCGCCGTCCTGATGCTGTTGATGTTTATCGTCGGCTTTGCGATGAGCGCCGGTCCGCTGATTTGGGTACTGTGTTCTGAAATCCAGCCGCTGAAAGGCCGTGATTTCGGTATCACCTGCTCTACCGCCACCAACTGGATTGCGAACATGATCGTCGGCGCCACCTTCCTGACCATGCTGAACTCACTCGGCAGCGCCAACACCTTCTGGGTTTACGGCGGTCTGAACGTACTGTTCATCTTCCTGACCCTGTGGCTGATTCCGGAAACCAAAAACGTCTCTCTGGAACACATTGAACGTAACCTGATGCAGGGCCGTCCGCTGCGCGAAATTGGCGCTCGCGACTAACCTGAACAACGCTTCCTCCCGCCAGGGGGGAAGCTTCTTCTTGCGCCCCCCCGCTTCTCGCTCTATTCTCAGCCGTTATGAAAACCCCTCGAATTCCTATCGCAATCCAGCAAAACATCATGCGCAGCCTGCGAGAAAAACTCGCTCAGGCCAACCAGGCGCTGGGCCGCAATTACCCGGAGCCAAAGCTGGTTTACCAGCAGCGCGGTACGTCGGCGGGCACCGCCTGGCTTCAGCAGTATGAAATTCGCCTCAATCCGGTGTTGTTACAGGAAAATCAGCAGGCGTTTATTGATGAAGTGGTGCCGCACGAGCTGGCGCACCTGCTGGTCTGGAAACACTTTGGCCGCGTTGCGCCGCACGGCAAAGAGTGGAAGTGGATGATGGAAAGCGTGCTCGGCGTACCGGCACGTCGTACCCATCAGTTCGAACTGGAGTCCGTGCGCAAAAATACCTTCCCCTACCGCTGCCGCTGCCAGCAGCACCAGCTCACCGTGCGTCGGCATAACCGCGTGCTGCGTGGTGAAGCCACCTACCGCTGTGTACACTGCGGCGAGCCATTAGTTGCAGAAATGTAACCATCGGAAATAACAGGAAGTTTTCCGCTCTAACTGATTGCATCTGACAACCACATTCGTTACGTTGCGGGCTCGTTTTGAGATGGAGTTCGTGATGTACCGTAATGTGTCTTTAGCCGCCGCGTTTCTGGCAGCGGCACTCTCCGGCCAGGTAATGGCCGAAGGGATCAACAGTTTCTCCCAGGCGAAAAGCGCCGGCGTTAAGATCAATAACGATGTCCCCGGCGATTTCTACTGCGGCTGCAAAATTAACTGGCAGGGGAAAAAAGGCGTTATCGATCTGGAATCGTGCGGCTACAAAGTGCGTAAAAATGAGAACCGCGCCAGCCGCGTCGAATGGGAGCACGTCGTTCCTGCATGGCAGTTTGGCCATCAGCGCCAGTGCTGGCAGGACGGCGGCAGAAAAAACTGCGCCAAAGATCCGGAATATCGCAAGATGGAAAGCGATATGCATAACCTGCAGCCCGCCGTGGGCGAGGTGAACGGCGACCGCGGTAACTTTATGTACGGACAGTGGAACGGCGGCGAGGGCCAGTACGGTCAGTGCGCGATGAAAGTCGATTTCAAAGAAAAAGTGGCCGAGCCGCCGGAGCGCTCACGCGGTGCGATTGCGCGTATCTACTTCTATATGCGCGATCAATATCATCTGACGCTTTCCCGTCAACAGACCCAGTTGTTCAACGCGTGGGATAAAATGTATCCGGTCAGCGCCTGGGAGTGCGAACGCGACCAGCGCATCGCCAAAGTACAGGGCAATCATAATCCTTATGTGCTGCAGGCTTGCCAGGCGCAAAAGAGCTAACCTACACTAGCGACAATCGTTAATTTGCTCCAGCCCTCTCCCGGCGGAGGGGGCATACAGCCACAGATGGAAGTCAGACTTATGCGTATCCCTCGCATCTACCACCCGGAACCTCTTACCGTCGGCGCGCAGATTGCGCTTTGCGAAGATGCCGCCAACCACGTTGGCCGCGTCCTGCGGATGGGTAAAGGCCAGGCCGTACAGCTGTTTGACGGCAGTAACCAGCTGTTTGAGGCCGTCATTACCGACGCCAGCAAGAAAAATGTGATGGTGGATGTCCAGAGCGCGACGATGGACAATCGTGAATCGCCTATCCATATTCACCTGGGCCAGGTGATGTCGCGAGGCGATAAAATGGAATTCACCATCCAGAAATCGATTGAACTGGGTGTAAGCCTCATTACGCCACTTTTTTCCGAGCGCTGCGGCGTTAAACTGGACGCCGAACGCCTGAATAAAAAAATTCAGCAGTGGCAGAAGATCGCCATCGCCGCCTGCGAGCAGTGCGGCCGTAACGTCGTGCCGGAAATTCGCCCGGCAATGGACGTTGAAGACTGGTGCGCCGAGCAAGATGATGCGCTGAAGCTCAACCTGCACCCGCGCGCGAGCGCCAGCATCAATACGCTGCCGCTGCCGGTGGAGCGCGTACGCCTGTTGATTGGCCCGGAAGGCGGCCTGTCCGCCGATGAAATTGCCATGACCGCTCGCTACCAGTTTACTGATATTCTGTTAGGGCCTCGCGTTCTGCGCACAGAGACTACCGCACTCACCGCCATTACCGCACTGCAGGTGCGCTTTGGCGACCTGGGTTAAAGGAGAACAATAATGATCAAGCTCGGCATCGTGATGGATCCCATCGCAAGCATTAACATCAAGAAAGACACCAGCTTCGCTATGCTGCTGGAGGCACAACGTCGCGGCTACGAACTCCACTATATGGAGATGAACGATCTGTATCTGATCAACGGCGAGTCGCACGCCCGTACGCGTCTGCTGAGCGTCGAGCAGAACTACGACAAATGGTACGAATTCGGTCATGAGCAGGAAATTAAGCTCGCCGATCTCGACGTGATTCTGATGCGTAAGGATCCGCCATTCGACACCGAATTCATCTATGCCACCTATATTCTTGAGCGCGCTGAAGAGAAAGGTACGCTGATCGTCAACAAGCCGCAGAGCCTGCGCGACTGTAACGAGAAGCTGTTCACCGCGTGGTTCGCCGACCTGACGCCGGAAACGCTGGTCACCCGTAATAAAGCCCAGCTGAAAGCGTTCTGGGAAAAACACGGTGACATCATCATGAAGCCGCTGGACGGCATGGGCGGCGCCTCAATCTTCCGCGTGAAGGAAGGCGATCCGAACATTGGCGTCATTGCCGAAACCCTGACCGAGCTTGGCAGCCGCTACTGCATGGCGCAGAACTACCTGCCGGCAATTAAAGACGGCGACAAACGCGTGCTGGTGATCGACGGTGAGCCGGTACCGTACTGCCTCGCGCGTATTCCGCAGGGTGGCGAAACCCGCGGTAACCTGGCCGCCGGCGGCCGCGGCGAGCCGCGCCCGTTAAGCGAGAGCGACTGGGCTATCGCCCGTAAAGTCGGCCCGACGCTGAAGGAGAAAGGGCTTATCTTCGTCGGTCTGGATATTATCGGCGATCGTCTGACGGAAATTAACGTCACCAGCCCAACCTGCGTGCGGGAAATTGAAGCGGAATATCCGATTTCTATCACCGGTATGCTGATGGACGCCATCGAAAAACGTCTGCAAAAATAAGACGTTGTTTGAAGACGGCGGGAGGGATCCCGCCGCCAGCCGGGCGTTGTGCCCTGCGTATACGCAGGCTAGCCTGGTGACAGCGGTCCGCTTTCCCCTCATACTGGGCGCTGCTGCTTTTTGAAACAGGACAAGAACCTCTGATAATGAATTTACAGCATCATTTTCTTATTGCTATGCCATCCCTTCAGGATCCTATCTTCCGCCGTTCCGTAGTCTACATCTGCGAATACAACGACGACGGCGCGATGGGCATCATCATTAACAAGCCGCTGGAAAATTTACAGGTCGAAGGCATCCTCGAAAAGCTGAAGATCGCTCCGGAGCCCCGCGATCCGTCCATTCGTCTGGATAAGCCCGTTATGCTCGGAGGCCCGCTGGCGGAAGATCGTGGTTTTATCCTGCATACGCCGCCGGACTCGTTCTCATCCAGTATCCGTATTTCCGACAATACAATTGTCACCACCTCACGTGACGTACTGGAAACCCTTGGCACTGAACGCCAGCCGTCTGAAGTGCTGGTTGCCTTAGGCTACGCCTCGTGGGAAAAAGGCCAGTTGGAGCAGGAGATCCTCGATAACGCCTGGCTAACCGCTCCGGCCGATTTCAATATTCTGTTTAAAACTCCGATTAGCGAGCGCTGGAAAGAAGCAGCGAAGCTGATTGGCATTAATATCCTGACCATGTCAGGCGCTGCGGGGCACGCGTAATGAGTGGCACACTGCTGGCTTTTGATTTTGGTACGCGCAGCATCGGCGTGGCGATTGGCCAACGTATTACCGGCACGGCCCGTCCGCTCGCCGCCATTAAGGCGCAGGACGGTACGCCCGACTGGAATATCATTGCTCGCCTGCTTAAGGAATGGCAGCCTGAAACGGTTATCGTCGGACTGCCGCTGAATATGGACGGCACCGAACAGCCGCTGACCGCTCGCGCACGTAATTTTGCCAATAAAATTCACGGCCGCTTTGGCGTGCCAATTACGCTGCACGATGAACGTCTGAGCACCGTCGAGGCGCGTGCCGGGCTGTTTGAACACGGGGGGTTTAGGGCGTTGAATAAAGGCAGCGTAGATTCCGCCTCCGCCGTGGTGATTCTGGAAAGTTATTTCGAGCAGGGTTACTAACAAACAGGCAGCCCCGGGAATGATTCCCGGGAGCACACCAGAATAGCTATCTCGCCAATCAGTGACGCAGATTTTCGTTCGCCCAGCTCACTGCCTGGGTTCTGTTCTTCACGCTTAATTTGCGGAAAACATTATACAGATGCGTACGTACTGTATTTTCACTAATAAACAATGCACGCGCGATATCCATATTGGTCGCACCGTGACGTAATTCATTAAGAATTTCACATTCACGCTCGGTCAGCGGTACGCTATCGTGATTTTCCGGAGTATGTTCAACGGCATACATTGCCGGATGCATCACGCTCAATTCAGCCGTCTGCTCGCCATTCAGCACCGCTTTGACGCCCTCAATTAAGCGCGATTCTTCGTCGTCATGACGGAATACGCCATACAGCGCTGGCCATTGTGCCATTTCGTACAATTCATACTTCTGCGCGCTATTAATAATCAACAGACGTGGGGCATCAAACTGGGTGCGGATAATATCGCGCCAGATGCCATTCAGCTTTTTGTTGGAAACAGCAATATCAAACAATACCACGGCACCTTTACTCAGGCGCTGAACCAGCGGCTTGTTGATATTATGAACATCAACAGAAACTGACAGTAATTCAGTAAGATAGTTTGCAAACGCGTTTGCTTGTACTGACGGGTGGGTGATTAAGATAATCTTGCGGGAATTAGATACACTCTCAGTTACTTCAAACATTTCGAAACTCTCCATAGTCTATATCCACCATCATGGTGATTTAATAAGTCAAAGCAAAGGCAAACCTAATACCATTAGCAATTAAAACCAACCAGTCCAGGAAAACCTATTTCATAAGATTAGTCCTAATTACATAAACAGGATAGAACGAAGACCTTAGAAGTGTCAAAAGAATATCAACCTTTTTTTGTAAGCCTACGCAACATAATGTAATCGACAAATTACAAACAAAACATACCGATGGCTTACGCGCAAAAATCGTATTAGAATAAATGTCGTAGGAAGTTTTTCTTCCGCCTTATAAAACATCACCCGATAATCACAAAAAAATACATTCCGGCAACAACGAAAAAAGTAATATTTACAAATTTAAAAAACTGACGGTTGAATAATTAATCAGTTAGCCAGAAATAAAACAGCCATCACATTATTTAATATTCCAATGTGATAGCTGAAAATAAATATTTCCGAATTCATCTGTACAAAAATAACCAGAAGATCGTGCTACGCAGGACTATACGCGCTTTCTCTCACGATAACATCCCCGCCTTAACTCGCTGTTGATAGCTTTGGCTGAAGGTCTGCATGCCGCTTTGCAACCCGGTCTGCATCACGCCTGCTATCTGGTGCGTTTTCCCTTCGCGAATGAGATTACCCACCGCCGGCGTGTTAATCAGCATTTCAAACAGCGCGACGCGCCCGCCGCGATTGTCCGGCTGCAGCTTTTGCGCCAGCACCGCGCAGAGGCTGCTGGCCAGCTGATTGCGCACGGGCTCTTTTTCCTGTGCGGGGAACACGTCCACCAGCCGCTCTATGGCCTGTGCCGCGCCGCGCGTATGCAGCGTTGCCAGCACCAGGTGCCCGGTTTCCGCCGCCGTCAGCGCCAGACGAATGGTTTCGCTATCGCGCAGCTCACCCAGCAGAATCACATCCGGATCCTGACGTAGTGCGACTCGCAGCGCATCGGCAAAAGACGCGGCGTGCTCACCGACCTCGCGCTGGTGAATCAGACACCCCTCGCTGGTATGCAGAAACTCAACCGGGTCTTCCAGCGTCAAAATATGCCCGGCCTGATGATGATTAAGGTAATCCACCATCGCCGCCAGCGTGGTGGATTTTCCGCTGCCCGTCGCCCCGGTCACCAGAATCAGCCCGCTCTCCTCCTGTAGCATCTCCGCTAACGCCACCGGCGGATGCAGTTCGTCAAGCGTAGGGCAGCGCGTCGGCAGTATGCGCAGCACCAGCGAGACACCGCCGCTGTGGGCAAACGCACTGGCACGCAGGCGCGGGCAGCCGGTCAGCGACAGTGAAAAATCAAGCTGTCGCTGCCGCAGCCACGTCTGTTGCTGGCTTTCACTTAGCCAGCCGTCCATTAGCACGCCGAGATGCGGGGCGCTAAACGGCGCTATTTCCAGCTTACCCGCCCTACGCCAGCGCGCGTTTCCACTGCTACATAGGTGTAGATCGGACACGTTATGCTTTACACTAAGCGTCACGATTTCTTGTATATCCATAGACCCACCAGCCCATATGAACGATATTGCGCATAACCTGGCACAGGTCAGGGAGAAAATCTCAGCGGCAGCAGCGCGCTGCGGCCGGGATTCAGAAGAAGTAACGCTGCTTGCAGTCAGTAAAACGAAACCTGCGAGCGCCGTCGAAGAAGCCGTTGCCGCGGGCCAGACCGCGTTCGGCGAAAACTATGTTCAGGAAGGGGTAGAAAAAATCCTCCACTTCCGCGAGCAGGGAATCACCTCGCTGCAATGGCACTTTATCGGCCCGCTGCAGTCCAACAAAAGTCGCCTGGTTGCCGAGCACTTCGACTGGTGCCATACCGTGGACCGGCTGAAGATTGCCGTGCGTTTAAGCGAGCAGCGCCCGGCCGACCTGCCGCCGCTCAACGTGCTGATTCAAATCAACATCAGCGATGAGCAAAGTAAATCCGGTATTGCGCTGGAATCGCTGGACGCGCTGGCAGCCGACATCGCCGCGTTGCCGAATGTTCGTCTGCGCGGCCTGATGGCCATTCCCGCGCCGGAAAAAGAGTACGACCGGCAGTTTGCCGTCGCTCGCCAAATGGCGGTAGCATTTGCGCGACTGAAAGCAGACTACCCGACCGTAGACACCCTCTCTCTGGGCATGTCTGACGACATGGAAGCCGCTGTTGCGGCAGGTAGTACAATGGTACGCATTGGCACCGCGATTTTTGGTGCGCGTGATTACACAAAAAAATAAGGAACCCCAAGGAACGCCATGAAGACGTTGACCTTCCTGCTCTCTACAGTGATTGAACTGTACACAATGGTGCTGCTGCTCCGCGTCTGGATGCAGTGGGCGCGCTGTGACTTTTACAACCCGTTCTCGCAGTTCGTGGTGAAGATCACGCAGCCCATTGTTGGTCCGCTGCGCCGTATCATTCCGCCGATGGGGCCGCTGGACAGCGCCTCTGTGCTGCTGGCATTTATCCTGTGCGTAATAAAAGCTATCGTGCTGTTTATGGTCATCACCTTCCAGCCGATCATCTGGATCTCTGCGGTGCTCATTCTGCTCAAGACCATCGGTCTGCTGATCTTCTGGGTTCTGCTGCTGATGGCCATCATGAGCTGGGTCAGCCAGGGACGTAGCCCGGTTGAGTTCGTGCTGATGCAGCTTGCTGAACCGCTGCTGCGCCCGATTCGCCGTCTGCTGCCGTCGATGGGGGGCATTGATTTCTCGCCGATGGTGCTGGTGCTGCTGCTGTACGTTATCAATATGGGCATTGCTGAAGTCCTGCAAGCCACCGGCAACATGCTGCTGCCAGGACTGTGGATGGCGCTATGAGTGCCGTGACACTTTGCGATGACGGGCTGGTGCTGCGGCTGTACATTCAGCCAAAGGCCAGCCGGGACGCAATTGTTGGGGTTCATGGCGACGAATTAAAAGTCGCCATTACCGCCCCGCCCGTGGATGGGCAGGCCAATGCCCATCTGGTGAAGTACCTCGCCAAACAGTTTAAGGTCGCCAAAAGCCAGGTCATCATTGAGAAAGGTGAACTGGGGCGGCATAAACAGGTTAAAATTATTCATCCGCAACAAATCCCATCGGGCGTCGACGCCCTGACACATTAGGATATCCCATGCAAAAAGTTGTCCTCGCGACCGGTAACGCCGGTAAAGTGCGCGAGCTTGCCGCGCTGCTCGGCGATTTTGGTCTTGATATCGTCGCTCAGACCGAGCTTGGCGTGGAGTCCGCCGAGGAAACCGGGCTGACCTTTATTGAAAACGCCATTCTCAAGGCGCGTCACGCTGCGCAGGTGACCGGCTTACCGGCCATTGCCGATGATTCCGGGCTGGCGGTCGATGCGCTCGGCGGCGCACCGGGCATTTACTCCGCACGCTATTCCGGCATCGACGCCAGCGACCAGCAGAACCTGGAAAAGCTGCTGGAAACGCTCAAAGACGTGCCGGACGAGCAGCGTCAGGCGCAGTTCCACTGCGTGCTGGTGTATCTGCGCCACGCGGAAGATCCCACGCCGCTGGTGTGCCACGGCCGCTGGCCGGGCGTCATTACCCGTTCGCCGGCGGGTCAGGGTGGCTTCGGCTACGATCCGATTTTCTTCGTCCCGTCGGAAGGTAAAACCGCCGCCGAGCTCACCCGTGAAGAGAAAATCGCCATCTCCCACCGCGGTCAGGCGCTGAAACAGTTACTGGAAGCGATGCGCAATGGTTAATCTGCCGCCGCTGAGTCTTTACATTCATATCCCGTGGTGCGTGCAGAAATGCCCGTACTGCGACTTCAATTCGCACGCGCTCAAGGGCGAAGTGCCGCACGATGACTATGTGCAGCATCTGCTCAACGATTTAGACGCTGACGTCGCCTATGCGCAGGGACGTGAAGTGAAGACCATTTTCATCGGCGGCGGGACGCCGAGCCTGCTCTCCGGCCCGGCGATGCAGGCCCTGCTGGACGGCGTTCGCGCACGTCTGCCGCTGGCCGCTGACGTGGAGATTACCATGGAAGCCAACCCGGGCACCGTCGAAGCCGACCGCTTTGTCGAATACCAACGGGCGGGCGTGAACCGCATCTCCATCGGCGTTCAAAGCTTTAGCGAAACCAAGCTCCAGCGTCTGGGCCGAATTCATGGGCCGGAAGAAGCCAAACGCGCCGCGCATCTGGCGAGCGGGCTTGGGCTACGCAGCTTTAACCTCGACCTGATGCACGGCTTGCCGGATCAGTCGCTGGAAGAAGCGCTCAGCGACCTGCGCCAGGCCATCGAGCTGTCGCCACCGCACCTTTCCTGGTATCAGTTGACCATCGAGCCGAACACTCTGTTCGGTTCACGCCCGCCGGTGCTGCCGGACGATGACGACCTGTGGGATATCTTCGAGCAGGGGCATCGCCTGCTGACCGCCGCAGGTTATCAGCAGTATGAAACCTCGGCCTACGCGAAGCCGGGCTATCAGTGCCAGCACAATCTCAACTACTGGCGTTTTGGCGACTATCTGGGCATTGGCTGCGGCGCGCACGGCAAAGTGACGTTCCCGGACGGCCGTATTCTGCGCACGGCGAAAACCCGCCATCCGCGCGGCTATATGGAAGGGCGCTACCTTGAACGCCAGCACGATGTTGAAAATGCCGATAAACCGTTCGAGTTCTTTATGAACCGCTTCCGTCTGCTGGAGCCGGCTCCGCGTGCAGAGTTCAAGGCCTACACGGGCCTTAACGAGCAGGTGATTCGCCCGCAGCTTGATGAGGCGCTCGCGCAAGGCTATCTGACCGAGTGCAACCAGTACTGGCAGATTACTGAACACGGCAAGCTCTTCCTCAACTCGCTGCTGGAACTGTTCCTCAACGAATAAGTTCAAATATATTTCGCCATTAATTCATAATGGCGAAATATATAACATCGTCTTTTCCGAGCAATAACCAAAATACTTCCCGAACAATTCTAACGCTAATATTTAATAGAAATATTAATAGCTAATTACACATACCCCATAAATATAATACAGCGCACAAAAACCGCATTTAATGCGTAGATAATTTAAAAGTGTGAGAGGGATAGCGTAAAGATGTCTGACAACCAGGATAATATGTCATACAGAAAATACAGCTATACCCATAGATATAAACCACCATAATAAATGTGCATGGAGCCTATTAATGAAATCTCTCACTTTTCGCAAAACGCTGATCTGTGCCTCACTTTTTGCCTTACTCTCTGCCGGAGTCAGCGCCGCTGAAAAAGTCACGCTGAAGCTGGCGCATAACCTCGAGCGCAGCCACGTCGTTCACCAGGCATTTGAGGAAATGGCCAAAGAGGTCAAGCAGTTATCAGACGGCAAAATGACCATTCGTATTTATCCCAGCAGCCAGATGGGCAGCGCTCGTGAAACCATGGAACTGCTACAAAACGGCGCACTCGATTTAACCAAGGGGTCAGCCAGCGATCTTGAATCCTTCGATAACGTCTATGCCATTTATAACCTGCCTTTCTTATTTAAAGACCAGGCGCATTTTAATAAAGTGGTATTTGGCGACGTTGGCAAAGAAATAATGGAGTCGACAAAAGATAAAGGATTCTTTGCGCTTTCCGCCTATGTTGCCGGCACCCGCAGCTTTTATGCGAAAAAACCGATTACCAAACCAGAAGATTTAAAAGGCTTAAAAATTCGCGTCCAGGCCAGCCCAACGACGCTGAAAATGATTGAATTAATGGGCGGCTCGCCGACGCCAATTTCTTTCGGTGAAGTCTATACCGCAATGCAGCAGGGGGTGGTTGACGGCGCGGAAAATAACGTCCCGTCCTGGGTGCAAACGCGTCATATTGAAATAGCCAAGGTCTTCTCTGAAGACGAGCACGCCTCTATTCCCGATTTCCTGGTCATCTCGACCAAAACGTGGGACAAGCTGACCCCGGAGCAACAGCAGATTCTGATGAAGGCCGCCAAAGCCTCAGAAACCTACCAGCAGAAGCTGTGGGACAAAATTGACGCCGATACCCGTGCACAGGCGAAAGCCATGGGCGGTGAAATCGTGAAGGTCGACAAAGCGCCGTTCCGCGCCGCCGTTCAGCCGCTGTTCGACGATTTCAAGAAAGATCCAAAACAGGCCGCGCTGCTGGCCAAATTTGAAGCCGCCGCAGAATAACCGCCCTGCGGGCCAGCCTCTGGCCCGCGTTCACCAGGATACTAAACGATGATTTTTACCCGCACTAAACAGGCGGTGGACCGCGCGATCGCCGCGTTTTCCATCGCGGTCATGGTGGCGCTGGTCGTCTGCGTCGTCTGGCAGGTGTTCAGCCGCTACGTGTTAAACCAGCCCAGCACCCTCACCGACGAGCTGGCGCGTTTTCTGATGATTTGGGTCGGCCTGCTCGGCGCAGCCTATACCGTTGGCGCCCAGCGCCATCTGGCCATCGACCTGCTAGCCATGACGCTCAAGCCGCGTAAGCAAACGCTGCTGGGCGTGGTGATTAACCTGCTGATTTTTATCTTCTCTGGTTCGGTGATCGTCACCGGCGGCCTGAAGCTAATCGCGAAAACGCTGGCCACCGCGCAGGTCTCTGCGGCGATGCAAATTCCGATGGGCTACGTCTATCTGATCCTGCCGCTGTCCGGCCTCATTATGATGTTCTACGCCCTTTGGTTTATCGCCAATGGCCTGCTTAGCCTGAAACAAACCGCGGAAGGAGCGTGTTAATGGACGGGTATATCGCACTCACGCTGTTCGGCGCCTTCTTCGTACTGGTGTTTATTGGCGTGCCTATTTCATTTTCTATCGGGATCGCGACCGTCGCCTCGATGCTGCTGATGTTCCCCTGGGATATTGCCGTCATCACCGTTTCTCAGCGCCTGGCCAACGGCCTGGACAACTTTGCCCTGCTGGCGATTCCATTCTTCATTTTTGCCGGTACACTGATGAACAGCGGGGGGATCGCCATACGCTTGATTAACCTCGCGCAGGTGATGGTCGGCCGCGTGCCCGGTTCGCTGGGCCACGTTAACGTGCTGGCCAATATGATGTTCGGCTCGATTTCAGGGTCTGCGGTTGCGGCGGCGGCGGCCGTCGGTGGCACCCTGCATCCTATCCAGACCAAGAAGGGCTATGACCCGGCGTTCTCCACTGCGGTGAACGTTTCATCGTGCATTACCGGGCTGCTTATCCCGCCCTCCAACGTGCTGATCGTCTTCTCCCTTACCGCAGGCGGCGTTTCGGTCGCATCGCTGTTTATGGCGGGCTACCTGCCGGGCATTCTGATGGGCCTGTCGATCATGGTGGTTTGCGCCATCATCGCCAAACGTCGCGGCTATCCCGTGTCGGAACGCCCGACCTGCGCCCAGGCGGCAAAAGCATTCCTTGATGCGCTGCCGAGCCTGCTGCTGGTGCTTATCGTAATGGGTGGCATTCTGGGGGGGATCTTCACCGCCACGGAAGCCTCGGCTATTGCCGTGGTCTACACCTTTATCCTGTCGGTCATCATCTACCGTGAGGTTAAATGGCGCGATCTGCCGAAGCTGATTTTAGAGTCGGTGGTCACAACCTCAATCGTGCTGCTGCTGATTGGTTTCTCCGTCGGCATGTCGTGGGCGATGACCAACGCGGATATTCCCTACATGATCAGCGACACGCTGATGGGGATCTCCGAGAATCCGCTGGTGATCCTTCTGCTTATTAATATCGTGCTGTTGATCGTCGGTATTTTTATGGACATGACGCCGGCGGTGCTGATCTTTACGCCGATCTTCCTGCCGATTGCCCAGGACCTGGGGATGGACCCGGTACATTTCGGCATCATGATGGTGGCTAACCTGTGTATCGGCCTGCTCACGCCGCCGGTCGGCAGCGCGCTGTTTGTCGGCTGCTCGATCTCCGGTGTGAAAATTCAGCAGCTGATTAAACCGCTGCTGCCGTTCTACGCCGCCCTGCTGGTTGCGCTGATGATGATTGCCTACATCCCGCAGATTTCGCTGTTCATTCCGCAGCTGCTGGGGCTGATGTAATTCCAGGAAATAACCCGGCCGAGCGCAGCGAAGCCGGGGTATTTCCGCTCGCGCAGGGCGCCTTATGGAATCACCCCCTTCTCACGCATTCTCTCGACCCCTTCCTGCCAGCGCGTTGCCTCATATTGCAATTCGTCATTACTCGACTCCAGCACCACCATTTGCCCACGCAGCGCTTCACGTTTCTTACGCAGCGGCTCAACCTTTTCCTCCATCGCGGCCATGCGCGCATTGATCTTGTCGCCGATCGCCTTATGCTGGCGATAATATTCCTGCTTCTGTTCCTCCAGCGCCTTATCGCGGGCGGCACGAATGGGCTCTGCATCACACACCGCTTTCTTCTGGCAGGCCACCAGCGCGGGCTCATACACGTTGATATAGTATTGATTACTAAACTTCGCCATATCGTTTCGGCGGTCAACGGCGTAGATTTCGGCGTTCATCGCCTGCTGTACCGCGCTGCGGTCCAGCGGCTTGCCGTTGGCGTCCGTTCCCCACGAGCTTGCCATCTGTTCATCTAACTCGACCACCTGTGTTTTCAATACATCATACTGTTTTTTCTGCTTTTCTATCGTTGTGCGGCTGTCGGCAAACTGGGCGTCAAGCCTGGCGAACTGCGCCATAAAGCCGCTATCGTTCACCACCAGCAATTTGCTTAAATCCTCTCTTTCACTGAACGGTCTTCCCGCATTTTTGGCGGCCATCTGCATCGAAAAGAAGGTCGTCGTCCAGCCGGAAGCCGGGGTTCCCACGGCGGTCATCATCGCCGAAAATTTGACCGGACGCCCTTTAGTCCAGGTTTTTTCATAGAAAAGATAATCCCCGGCCATGCCAACCGGCGTGTAGAGATTATCGTCAGAAGCCATATCGCCTTCGAGGGTGTACGTCGCCTGGTTTCCTGTCGCATCCAGCTGGCGCAGGCTGATGCGCTCAAGATGCATCATGCCGCCAGACTGTTTCGCGAACTGCTGTTTGATAACGTCGTCGGTGGGGGTATTGCTGTCGGCGATAACCGACAGGGAAAAACTACACAGCAGGAGCGTCCCGCATTTCCAGGCGAGCTTCATCGGCAAATTCCTTTTAGGTATGAAAAGCGCATCATACGGAATTTGCGGCGGAGGGAAGGATAAACGAAATCTGATTCTGGCTACCCGTAGAACACAGGTAGCCGATAACCACTTACTTGAGGGTGCCCACCAGCGCCTTGCGGCTGTCTTCCAGCGACACCACGCGGCTGCACACGTCTTTACCGAACGCCTGGAAATCCGCTTCTTGGTTTTTCCACTCGTTCTGAATCGCAGTTTGCAGGCCGCCCAGGCTGCCCAGCACGCCCTGCAGCGGGTTACCGCCGCCTTTCAGTACGGCTTTGGCGCCCATCTCGTTGATGCTGTCCTGCAGGATGCCGCCCATCGCCTGATTCACCAACTGCTGGCCGTCGGCACGCACCTGGTCAATCGCTTTATAGTGGAAGGTCAGGCCGTCACTGCGGCGCTCAATAATGCGGTTCATCTGCGTTTTCAGCTGCGCGTCGAGTTTGGTCAGACGACCGCGCATATTGCTGTCCTCGCCGACTTCTTTGGCGATAATTTTGTCCAGCGCCACGCGGCCTTTTTCAACCCGGTTACGCGCGCCTTCGTCAATCCACGGCAGCGCGCTACGCAGTTCCGTTTGATAATCTTTGGCCTGCTCGCGCTGGGCCGCGGTGAGCGTGTACGCCTTGCCGTTGTAGGTGACGTCGCCGTTGGGGGTAATAATAAGATTGCCGTTTTCCCCTTTCACCTGCACGGTTTGCGGGTTGAGCACCACGTCATCACGCGGGGTGACGCTGCACTGGTAGTCAGCGTGGGCGGCGGTCGCCGTGAACGTAAGAACTGCCGTCAGCAGCGTTTTGCGCATCATAACTTTCCCTCAAGATAAATCGGGCCAGCAAATGCTGGCCCCGTACACGCGTCATCGTTCAAGCGGCCTCTGCGTTGGCTGCGTCTGAACGATATTGTGCATATAAGATCTTAGTCCCACCAAACGTCAAAAAGTTCGCTGGTGCGCACCTCTTCAAACTTACGGTCTTCCAGCCACTTACGAACCAGCGCCTGATGTTCTTCAGTACACTTGCCCACTTCCTGGGTGCAAATCAGACCTTCCCAGGCCAGATAGCCGCTGCCGTCAAACGCCAGCTTGTTCGGCTCGATCACTTCATCGATAAACTGGTCGACGGTTTGATCGATCTGTTCTTCGCTGGTGCCTTCCGGGAAACGCCACGCGACGGAGAAGCCGATTTCCTGAAATTCATCGATATGCATTTTTTTACGCAAACGACGGCTACGATTCTTTGCCATTTATTTCACCCTCTCGAACATTAAGTCCCATACGCCGTGGCCAAGACGATGGCCACGCTGTTCAAATTTGGTTACCGGGCGCGATTCCGGGCGCGGTACGTAATCTTTTGTTTCAGACAGGTTCTGGTATCCACCAATGGAGGACATCACTTCCAGCATATGCTCAGCATAGGCTTCCCAGTCGGTCGCCATGTGGAAAACGCCGCCCAGCTTTAATTTCGTCTTCACCAGCTCAGCGAACGGTACCTGCACGATACGGCGTTTATTATGACGCGCTTTGTGCCACGGGTCAGGGAAAAAGAGCTGAACCATGTTCAGAGAGTTGTCCGGGATCATCTTGTGCAGCACTTCGACCGCGTCGTGGCACATGACGCGCAGGTTATCAACGCCCCCTTCGTGCGCCGAAGCCAGACAGGCGCCAACGCCAGGTGAGTGTACCTCAATACCGAGGAAATTCTGGTGCGGACGTGCTTTCGCCATCGTCACCAGCGAGGCCCCCATGCCAAAACCAATTTCCAGCGTCACCGGCGCTTCGCGACCGAACAGCGCGGCGAAATCGACAGGCTCTTCGCTGAACTCAACGCCCATCACCGGCCAGTAGTTTTCCAGCGCGTGTTCCTGCCCTTTGGTCAGTCGCCCCTGGCGACGCACAAAACTACGAATGCGGCGCAGCGGGCGGCCGTTTTCATCAAAATCCGGTGAAATGACGTCGTTCTTCATAAAAATATGTCTGCTTGTGAGAGTGTTCGGGAAACGGGCATTATCCAAAGTTAGTTGCCGGATGCAAGCACCGGAAAGTTCCTGTTTACAGCATAGTACCGCTGTGCTGCAATCTGGCCCCCTAATCGCACGATAACGGAAGCACTGCTTTGACCATGCAAGCGTCTCAATTTTCAGCCCAGGTGCTGGACTGGTACGACAAATACGGGCGTAAAACCCTGCCCTGGCAAATCGAAAAAACGCCTTACAAAGTATGGCTGTCAGAGGTGATGTTGCAACAGACGCAGGTTGCCACCGTTATCCCCTATTTCGAACGCTTTATGTCGCGCTTCCCGACGGTCACCGATCTCGCGAATGCCCCCCTCGACGACGTGCTACACCTGTGGACGGGGCTCGGTTACTATGCGCGCGCGCGCAATCTACACAAAGCGGCCCAGCAGGTGGCGACGCGGCACCACGGCCGTTTTCCGGAAACCTTCGATGAAGTCGCGGCGCTGCCCGGCGTAGGGCGCTCAACCGCAGGCGCGATACTGTCGCTGTCGCTGGGCAAACATTTCGCGATTCTCGATGGCAACGTTAAGCGCGTGCTGGCCCGTTGCTATGCCGTCGGCGGCTGGCCGGGTAAAAAAGACGTTGAGAAGCGGCTGTGGGACATCAGCGAGCAGGTTACGCCCGCCGAAGGCGTTTCGCGCTTTAACCAGGCCATGATGGATCTTGGTGCGATGGTCTGCACCCGCTCGAAGCCCAAATGTTCGCTTTGTCCGTTGGAAAAGGGCTGTATCGCCACCGCCAACGGCAGTTGGGCACAGTATCCCGGTAAAAAACCGAAGCAGACGATCCCCGAACGTACCGGCTATTTCCTGATGATGCAGCACGAGCGCGACGTGTTTCTTCAGCAGCGCCCGCCCAGCGGTCTGTGGGGCGGTCTATACTGTTTCCCGCAGTTTGCAGATGAAACGGCGCTGCGCGAGTGGCTGGCCGAGCGGCATATTCCGGCCGAAAACCTGACCCAGCTTACCGCCTTCCGCCATACTTTCAGCCATTTCCATCTGGACATTGTGCCTATGTGGCTTAGTGTGTCCTCATTCGCCTCATGCATGGATGAAGGCAGCGCTCTCTGGTATAACTTAGCCCAGCCGCCCGTCGTCGGGTTGGCCGCACCGGTTGAGCGCCTGTTGCAGCAGTTACGCGCCGATTCACTCGTCTAGCGAGCGGCGAACTAAGAGGATTTATTATGAGCAGAACCATTTTTTGTACTTTCCTGCAGCGCGACGCCGAAGGACAGGATTTCCAGCTCTACCCTGGCGAGCTGGGAAAGCGCATCTATAACGAGATTTCGAAAGAGGCCTGGAAGCAGTGGCAGCAAAAGCAGACCATGCTCATCAATGAAAAGAAACTCAATATGATGAACGTGGAGCACCGTAAGCTTCTGGAAGAAGAAATGGTTAATTTCCTGTTTGAAGGCAAAGATGTGCACATTGAAGGCTACACGCCGCCAGAAAAACAGTAAGGGCCCTGCGGGCCTTTAAGACAACAACAACACGCGCTCCCGGAATGATGAAAAAAAGAATTTATGCACTGGCGTTGATAGCACCGCTGCTGGTTTCCTGTTCCTCAAATAAAAAGGGCGATGCCTACAATGAGGCGTGGGTCAAAGACACCAACGGCTTTGATATCCTGATGGGGCAATTCGCCCATAACATTGAAAACATCTGGGGTTTTAACGAAGTCCTGATCGCCGGACCGAAAGACTACGTAAAATACACCGACGGCTACCAGACCCGTAGCCATATCAACTTCGATGAAGGCACCATCACCGTCGAGACCATTGCCGGTACAGATCCCGCCGCCCGCCTGCGTCAGGCGATTATCACCACGCTGCTGATGGGCGACGATCCCGGTTCGGTCGATCTCTACTCCGACGCCGACGATATTCAAATTTCTAAAGAGCCGTTCCTGTACGGCCAGGTGGTAGACAACACCGGCGAGGCCATTCGCTGGGAATGGCGCGCGGCGCGCTTTGCCGACTATCTGCTGCAAACGCGGATGAAAAAACGCAGTAACGGCCTGCATATCATCTACAGCATCACCATTAACCTTGTTCCAAACCACCTCGACAAACGTGCGCATAAATACCTCGGCATGGTACGCCAGGCTTCGCGTAAATACGGCGTCGACGAATCGCTTATTCTGGCGATTATGCAGACCGAATCATCCTTTAACCCCTACGCCGTCAGCCGCTCCGATGCGCTGGGGCTGATGCAGGTGGTGCAGCATACCGCCGGTAAAGACGTGTTCCGTTCACAGGGTAAATCCGGTACGCCAAGCCGCAGCTTCCTGTTCGACCCGGCCAGCAACATTGATACCGGGACCGCCTATCTGGCAATTCTCAGCAATATTTATCTCGGCGGCATCGACAACCCAACCTCGCGCCGTTATGCGGTCATCACCGCCTATAACGGCGGTGCGGGCAGCGTGCTGCGCGTGTTCTCCAACGATAAAGTGCAGGCGGCGAATATTATCAACAGCATGACGCCGGGCGACGTCTACCAGACGCTGACCAGCCGCCATCCGTCCGCCGAGTCGCGGCGCTATCTCTACAAAGTGAATACCGCGCAGAAAGGCTATCGTCGTAAGTAACAATTCTCACAAATATGGCCGTCACAAGCGCTGATGTTCACCGCGCGTGGCGGCCTCTCCGCCTGAACCTCATACAAAAATGTTAGTTTTGTCACTATTTCGTTATGCAAAGTAAAAATAATTGCAATTTTTTGCGGCGCTTAACAATGTCACATCTATGCCGTTGATAGAATCAGCACAAACAATGCTTTCGGATGTTATTAAACGAACGCGTATCCGGCCATTTTTGTGAGGAAAATAACATGAATTTAAAGCTGCAGCTTAAGATACTGTCCTTCCTGCAGTTCTGCCTGTGGGGGAGTTGGCTGACCACACTCGGTTCCTACATGTTTGTGACGCTGAAATTTGACGGCGCGTCTATTGGCGCGGTGTACAGCTCGCTGGGTATTGCCGCCGTCTTTATGCCGACGCTGCTGGGCATCGTGGCAGATAAGTGGATTAGCGCCAAATGGGTCTACGCCTTCTGCCATCTGGTGGGCGCAGGCACGCTGTTTATGGCCGCCCAGGTCACCACGCCGGGAGAAATGTTCTTCGTTATCTTGCTCAACTCGCTGGCCTATATGCCGACGCTGGGTCTGATCAACACCATCTCCTACTATCGTCTCAAAACGGCAGGCATGGATATCGTGACCGACTTCCCGCCTATCCGTATCTGGGGCACCATCGGCTTTATTCTGGCGATGTGGGCGGTGAGCTTCTCCGGGTTCGAGCTGAGCCATATGCAGCTCTACATCGGCGCCGCGCTGTCAGTCGTCCTGGTGCTGTTTACCCTGACCCTGCCGCATATTCCGGTCTCTAACCAGCAGCAAAAGCAGAGCTGGAGCAGCATGCTGGGGCTGGACGCGTTTGCGCTGTTTAAAAACAAACGCATGGCGATCTTCTTTATTTTCTCCATGATGCTGGGCGCCGAGCTGCAGATCACCAACATGTTTGGCAACACCTTCCTGCACAGTTTCGATAAAGATCCGCTGTTTGCCAGCAGCTTTATCGTGCAGCACGCCTCGGTAATGATGTCGATTTCACAAATCTCCGAAACGCTGTTCATCCTCACCATTCCGTTCTTCTTAAGCCGCTACGGCATCAAGAACGTGATGCTGATTAGTATCTTCGCATGGATGCTGCGCTTTGGCCTGTTCGCCTACGGCGACCCAACGCCGTTCGGCACCGTGCTGCTGGTTCTGTCGATGATTGTTTACGGCTGCGCCTTCGACTTCTTTAACATCTCCGGCTCGGTATTTGTGGAAAAAGAAGTGAAGCCGGAAATCCGCGCCAGCGCGCAGGGGATGTTCCTGATGATGACCAACGGCTTTGGCTGCATTCTCGGCGGTATGGCCAGCGGCAAGGTTGTTGAGATGTACACCGTGGACGGCATTACCGACTGGCAGAGCGTGTGGCTGATTTTCGCCGCGTACTCTCTGGTTCTGGCGGTGGCATTTGTGGGGCTGTTTAAATACAAACATGAACGTACGCCAGCTGGCGTACAGACGGTTGCCCACTAAGTTTCCTACCCACGTAACCCGGCCGAGCAAAGCGACGCCGGGTTCAAAATAGTAGGCCGGATAAGGCTACGCCGCCATCCGGCAATCTGTTCCATTCTGCCTGATGGCGCTGCGCTTATCAGGCCGACACCTTCGATAGCACCCATCCTACTGACAGCAAATCTGCGCTGCCGCCGGGGCTTAAATTCCGCGTAATCAGCGCGTTATCCATTGCTATCAGCGCGCCTTCATCCCAACCGTTTTCCAGTAAATCGTGGGCGTAATCCTGTACGTAGCGCAGACCGTTCATTCCGCCGCGCGAGACCAGATTACTGTCCGGGTTCACCGCCATTAAACGCAGCAGCAGCGCGTGCAGATGGCGACGATTCCAGCCTGAAAGCGCCTTGCGAACCGTGGCGAATCCGCTCTCTGCTTCCCCCCGCGCCCCGGTCAGGCCAAACTGATGAAACTGGCGCTCGCCCGCGGTCGCCAGCGATGAGCGGGAAGCCAGCTCCCGTTCAACCAGACCGCGGCAGATATCGCTCACTTCACGGCACAGCCGCTGCGGGTTTACCTCACCCAACCGGCCCGCGGCAAAGCAAAGCAGCCCCAGCGCGAAAATACCGCCTTTATGCGTATTCACGCCACCGGTTGCTGCATACATCGCCTGTTCGCAAGCGATACCCATCGGGCGAATCATTCGCAGCTGTTCGCCAGCAGGGCGATGCGCATGTTTATCGCCCAGTTCGGCAAACCGGGTGAACCACGGCGTAATGGCCGCAATGCTGCGAACAAACAGCGCATGGTCCATGTCCCGGTGCGCGCCGTTGTTGTATTTATCCACCAGCCCTGGCTTCGGCGTCAGATCCAGTTCCTGCCACAGCGCCTCTTCGGCCAGCGCCGGCACATCGACGTTGCGGGTATTAATCGCGAATAAACCAGCCATCGATCAGCGCCTCCACGCGGCCAATAACCTGCTCAAGCGGATGCTGGCGCGAACGAGAGCAGACGTGCGCTGGCTCATCGCAGATCAGACAGCGGCGCATATGGCGGCCTAATGCCAGCCGGCCAATATGCCCGGCGTGCGGACAGATGACGTCCAGATCCCAGAGCCTTCCCAGCGGATGGGACTGTTCCAGCGCCGCGCAGTGGGCTTTGATCTCCGGCGCCTGATGCCCCACGCACCAGAGGGCTTCCGGGCCGGTAGGCAGCCACAGCACCTGCCTGTCCAGAACCTGCCAACCGTTTTGCCACAGCATCTGATCGCACATCTGTAGCGCTACCCCCATGGTATTGCGATAGCGCAGATTATTTTTTACCGCGCCCGGCGTCACCAGCGTGAGCGAGATAACCGGTTGTCCATAATGGGTTAGCCAGTCAGCCTGACGCGCCGCGCGGCTCTCTTTTGCCGCCAACAGCGCTTCGAGGCTGACACCCGGGCTAACGGGTGTCGCCGTCGTCATCATGCTACTCCTTAACCTGACGCACGGTATCAATCACGCTACCGTCGCGATAGCGAATCACACCGACAATTTTATCTGTGAACTCAATCGGTTTCGGCTGGCCGGTCAGCGAGATAGCCCGCGCATATAGCGCCTCAATCTCAACCACTTTCAGCCCTGCGGCGATAAGCCGTTCGCGAATTTCCGGACGCGCCGGGTTTACCGCAATACCGTGGTCGGTCACCAGCACATCGATGCTTTCCCCCGGGGTCAATCGGGTTGTCACCCGCTTGACGACCGTCGGAATACGGCTGCGCAGAAGCGGTGCCACGACGATAGTCAGGTTAGCCGCTGCCGCCACGTCGCAGTGGCCGCCCGATGCGCCGCGCATCACGCCGTCGGAACCGGTAATCACGTTGACGTTAAAATCAACGTCAATCTCCAGCGCGCTGAGGATGACCACATCAAGCCGATCGCAGCAGGCAGCCTTACTGCCCGGATTGGCGTAGACGTTGGTGGAAATCTCTACGTGATTGGGGTTACGCGCCAGCGACGCCGCCGCCTGCCCGTCAAAACACTGGGTATCGAGCAGCTTTTCAATCAGCCCTTTTTCATGCAGGTCGACCAGGCTGCCGGTAATGCCGCCCAGCGCAAAGCGCGCCTTCACGCCGCTGCGCTCCATCTTCTCTTCCATAAAGCGCGTGCAGGCGGTGGCGGCCGCGCCGGAACCGGTCTGCATCGAGAAGCCCGGCGTAAAGTAGCCTGAGTGTTCAATCACATCCGCTGCATAGCGGGCAATCATCAGTTCACGCGGGTTGCTGGTCACGCGCGCCGCCCCGACGCTGATTTTCGCCGGGTCACCCACACTGTCCACCGGCACAATGAAGTCAACCTGGTCCTGCACAATGCTGGCGGGCATATTCGGGAACGGCACCAGCGCTTCGGTCAGCAGCACCACGTGGCGAGCAAATTGCGCATCAACCATGGCGTACCCCAGCGAACCGCAGCATGACTTACCGTGGGTGCCGTTAGCATTACCAAACTCATCGCTGCACGGCACGCCGAGAAACGCCACGTCGATTTTCAGCTCGCCGTCCTGCAGCAGCTTCACGCGCCCGCCGTGGGAGTGGATTTGTACCGGTTCATCCATCAAACCGTGAGAGATAGCGTCCGCCAGCTTACCTCGCATACCGGAGGTATAAATACGCGTAATCACGCCGCTTTCAATATGCTCGATCAGCGCATCGTTGCAGGTCATCAGCGAGCTTGAAGCCAGCGTCAGGTTCTTGAAGCCCATCTTCGCCAGCAGCGCGACCACGTGATTAATGACCCGATCGCCTTCGCGGAATGCGTGGTGGAACGAAATGGTCATGCCATCTTTTAAGCCGCTGCGCGCCACCGCGTCTTCAATCGAGGCGCACAGTTTTCGGGTGCGTTTCTCCTGCGGAGAGTTCAGCCACGGCGTTGTGCTGTGGGCCGAATCAAAGGGTTTTAGCGCCCGCAGGTGGGGGAAATGAAGGTGGAGAAGTTCTGTCTGATTCATTATCAAGTCCTTAACGACGCACGCCGGAGGCGGCTGCACGTTCCAGTACCATTTGCGCGTGGTTAATAATCGGGGCATCGACCATTTTGCCGTTGAGTGATACCACGCCCAGGCCGTTGCGTTCGCCCTCTTCTGCCGCTTCAATCACCCGTCTGGCGTGATCCACTTCCTGCTGCGTTGGCGCATAGGCATTGTGGAGCAGGTCAATCTGACGCGGGTTAATCAGCGATTTACCGTTAAAGCCCATCTTGCGAATCAGTTCCACCTCACGCAGGAAGCCGGCTTCATCGTTGACGTCAGACCACACGACGTCAAAGGCATCAATACCGGCGGCACGCGCCGCGTGCAGTACCGCACAGCGGGCATAAAACAGCTCGGTGCCATCGCCGCGTTCGGTCTGCATATCCATGACATAGTCGAATGCCGCCAGCGCGATGCCGATCAGGCGCGGCGAGCTGCGCGCAATCGCCACGGCGTTAATCACGCCAACCGCTGATTCAATTGCCGCCATCACGCGGGTCGAGCCCACCTCACGCCCACAGGCGCGCTCAATACGTTCAAGATGGCCTTCCAGCTCAAAGATATCTTCAGGCGTGTCGGTTTTCGGCAGGCGAATCACGTCCACACCGGCATACACGGCGGCTTCCAGGTCAAGCAAGCCGAACGGCGTGCTAAGCGGGTTAATGCGTACGACGGTCTCAATATCCTGATACATCGGATGCTGAAGCGCGTGGAAGACCAGCAGGCGGGCGGTATCTTTCTCACGCAGCGCGACCGCGTCCTCCAGATCGAACATGATCGAGTCCGGGCGGTAAATAAAGGCGGTGGAGAGCATGGCGGCGTTGGCCCCGGGCAGGAACAGCATACTGCGACGAAGTTGACTCATTGCAGCGCCCCCCAGACGATCGTCTGCTCTTCTGCGGCACGCAGAATCGCGCTTTGCAAACGGGCGCGAATCACACAGTCCAGCGCCCCTTTATCTTCCACGATAATCAGCCCCTGCTGCACGTCCAGCGCGCGCAGTGTCTGCTCAACAACCTGGCGAATCTGTTCGCCAAACTGCTTCATCACCTCACTGTGGATGACAATCTCCAGCTCGCCGTCGGCGGGGGCGATTTTCACCATCAGGTCGCTGGACTCCTGCGTTCCGGCCAGCGCCTCCCTTATGATTTTCATGATAATGTCCTGATAGTTATGCAACTTCCGCGCTGTAATGCGCTTCGAGATGCGCGAAAGTGGATGCCGGAACAATGTCCCGGATACGAGAAAACTGCTGCAATGTTAATAAACGGCGGACTTCCGAAGCCGAAATCGCGCTCCCGGTGGCTTTCATGCGCGGCATCTCTACCACGGTCATGTTGTCGCCAAGCAGCATATGCAGCGTCTGGTTGTACTGGCGGGTCACGTCGCAGAACGGCTCCGAACCGATAAAGCGATGCGTGATCCCCAGCGCGGGCGCAATGTAGTTGCGGAACAACAGCACGTCGATTTCACTCCACGCCTGCTGCACCTTGCCGGTTTCCTTTAAGAAATAGGCCGGGAAGGTGGCGCGCGAGATGATGTACTGCGATCCCTCGTGCACCGTGACGTTCGCCAGATGCGCGACGCCGGCACGCACCATCTCCAGACGAGCGCGAAACGGAAAGAACGACGCATCTTCACGCACCACGAAAAGATGCAGCCAGCCGCACTGTGCCGCCGCCTGTTCCACCAGATAACGGTGTCCCAGGGTGAAGGGATTTGCATTCATCACAATGGCCCCAACCTGGGTAGCCGGTTGGCGCTGGAGGCTCAGCGTACGGCAGTAGCGTTCAATCCCCTGCGGCGTATTTTCCATCAGCACCGCATTGTTGCCGCTCTGGGCAATCGGCCAGAAGCCGCTGCGGGCGAAGCGCGCAATGTTGCAGGGACGAGTACAAAGAAAAAGATGGAAATAACCCTGCGCTAACGCCACGTTCTCCACCTCGGCCAGCAGCCGAGCGCTCAGATTCGCGCCGCGCTGTTGTTCATCGACCGCCACGCACTTAATCACGTTTGCCGCCAGACCTGCGCAGCCCACCAGCTTTGTGCCGTCCCAGGCTTCAACGAACAGCGTAATATCGCTATCCAGCCCGAGGCCGCTGTCCACCAGCAGCGCACGGATAGGGCTTAAACGTTCCGGGTGTTTTGCCACCATGCTGACCCGAAAATCGAGAGTGGGTTGCGTGTACATCGTGCCGCCTGCCTTACTTAGTGCGCCGCCGTCAGCGTATTCGCTGGCGCTTCCATGATGATGTTGCTGAGATGGCCAATATGTTCAATCTCCACCTCGATACGGTCCCCCTCCTTCATAAACAGCGGCGGGTTACGTTTCTTGCCGACGCCGCCCGGCGAGCCGGTGATGATGACGTCGCCAGGGCTTAAGCGGGTGAAGGTACTGATGTACTCAATCAGCTCGGCCACTTTATGAATCATGCTGCTGGTGTTGTCCTCCTGCACCATCCGCCCGTTCAACCAGGTACGGATAGCCAGGCTATGCGGGTCGGGGATCTCATCGGCGGTCGCCATCCACGGCCCAAAAGCGCCGGTCTGTCGCCAGTTTTTCCCGGCGGTAAACCAGGTGTGCTGCCAGTCGCGAGCGGAGCCGTCCATATAGCAGCTGTAGCCGGCCACGTGGCGCAGCGCATCCTCACGCGAAATGTTCTCGCCGCCCTTGCCAATGATCACCGCCAGCTCGCCCTCATAGTCAAATTCGCGAGAGTGGCGCGGCTTCAGCACCGGTGCGTTGTGCGCGGTCTGCGAGTCGGGGAAGCGGACAAACAGCGTCGGTGCCGGGTTATGCTGGTCAAATTCTTTGCGTTTCTCGGCATAGTTCATGCCCACGCAGAGAATCTTTTCCGGATGCTCAATCACCGGTAAGAAGGTCACGGCCTCCATGGGCACATCGACGGCATCGTGAAGATAGCGGGTCGCATCGGCCAACCCGTTGCCATCAAGCAGCGCCTTGAGGTCGCCGTAGCGGTCGCCAAGACGGCGTCCCAGATCAATCATTCCTTCTGCATTCACGATGCCGTAGCTGCGAACGCCCTGATAGATAAAGCTTGCGAGTTTCATTGTTCTATTCCATTAAACGAGGAAGTTGCCCAGCACCAGCAGCGACACGGAGACGTTAATTGCACCGCCGATACGGGTCGCAATCTGCGCGAACGGCATCAGGCTCATGCGGTTACCGGCGGTCAGAATCGCGACGTCGCCGGTGCCGCCCTGGCCGCTCTGGCAGCAAGAGACGATGGCGACATCAATCGGGTGCATGCCGATTTTTTTGCCGACGAAGAAACCGGTCGCAACCAGCGCAGACACGGTGCTGACGATCACCAGCAGATTGCTGAGGGTGAAAGCGTTAACCAACTCCTGCCACGGGGTGATAGCCACGCCGACGGCAAACAGCACCGGATACGTCACTGAGGTCTGGAAGAATTTATAAACCACCTGCGAGCCTTCGAGCAGGCGTGGAGAGGCGCCGTGGCACAGCTTGACCAGCACCGCCATAAACAGCATGCCAACCGGTGCCGGCAGGCCAATCAGCTTGTGACCTAACATACCGAGCATGTACAGCAGCACCGCCAGCAGCGCGCCTGAAGCAATGGTGGTCACGTCAGTTTTGCCCGACAGCGCCGGCTGTGCGGATGCGGTATCGGCGTTGGCGCGGTTAGGCATCAGCTGGCCCTCACCGGTCAGGTGCGGGTAGCGTTTGCCCAGTTGGTTCAGGCAACCGGAGATAATGATGGCCGTCAGCCCGCCCAGCATCACCATCGGCAGCACGCGGCCCAGCGCTACGCCCTGATCCATATGCAGCAGCGTGGCATAGCCGATGGACAACGGGATCGCCCCCTCGCCGACGCCGCCCGCCATGATCGGCAGAATGATAAAGAAGAAGATCTGGAACGGCTCAAGGCCCAGCGCCATGCCGACGCCCATCCCAACGATCATGCCGACGATTTCGCCACACAGCATGGGGAAGAAGATCCGCAGGAAGCCCTGAATCAGCACCGTACGGTTCATGCTCATGATGCTGCCGACGATGATGCAGCAGATATAGAGGTACAGAATATTGGTCGATTTGTAGAATTTCGTCGTCGACTCCACCACCACGTCCGGCAGCAGCCCGTAGTAGACCAGCGCGGAAGGGATAAAGGTGGCACAAATTGCCGCCGCCCCTAGCTTGCCGACGATCGGCAGACGCTTACCGAACTCACCGCAGGCAAAACCAAAAAATGCCAGCGTCGCAACCATCACCACGATATCGCTTGGTAGCTTACCGCCCAGGCAATCAATGGCGATAAGCGCCCCGGCCAACAGGAACAGGGGCAGCGGAATAATGCCGACTTTCCAGGTGTCCATAATATGCCACCAGCGCTCCTTGAGGGCCGGGCGCTGAATTTCTATCGGGTCGTGGGTAACAGAGAATGAATCATCAGTAGTGCTCATAATGAAGCCCTTTGGTTATTTTGTGAGGCTAGCTTAAGGGCCAAAAGGCTTACTTTATGTGAGTGATAGCATATTAAAACCGAAGTTTTAATGGCGCCTATGGTTTTAATGGTTTCTTTTATTTAATGTGATTAGCGCCTTATTTAAAGGCGTGGTTTTTATGGTTTCTATTCTGCGCTGAATGCCACAGGCGGATTTATTAATTTAGCCTTAATAAAGAGTACTTTTCAGATAACTCTCGTTCTGCGCCAGGCTGTGCAAGGGATCACAAGTTTCTGGCAAAGCCCGGCAGCGGCGATAAAAAAGATGATATATTGTCGGCTTCCGTCGCTGCCGTGCGTGAGTCTGATGAAAGTATCGTTCCAGATAAAACTGTTTATTTCCCTGGTTGCCTTTTTCTCGGTGCTGTTTGCGCTACTGGGTAGCTATTATTATATTGACGTCGGCCAGCAGCTATATCAGGAAATGAGCGGGCGGGCAAAAATACAGGCAGAAGAAATAGCTGTGATTCCCAGTTTGCGTAAACAGGTTGCCGAGAAAAACGTTCCAGCCATCCGTGACTTTATGCAAAAAATAGCCGCCCGTAGTGACGCTAGTTTTATTGTCATTGGTGATAATAAAGGCCTGCATCTGTTCCACTCGGTATTTGCCGACAGGATAGGTAAAACGCTGGTCGGCGGCGATAATGAAGAAGTGCTCCAGGGCAAAAGCACCACCACCATTCGGCAGGGCGGTTTAGGCATTTCCCTGCGCAGCAAGGCGCCTATTTTCGACGACCACGGCAAGGTTATCGGTATTGTTTCCGTGGGCTACCTTACCAGCTACCTCGACAGCATTACCGTCAACAAAGTGGTCAATATCCTGATCGCCGCAGTGCTTCTGCTGATGGCGCTGTTTGTTTTCTCCTGGTTCTTTACCCGCAGCATCAAGAAACAAATCTTCTCTCTTGAGCCGCGCGAGATTGGCCTGCTGGTGCGCCAGCAGAAAGCGATGATGGAGTCTATCTATGAAGGCGTTATCGCTATCGACGACAACCTGCGCATTGAGGTCATTAACCAGGCGGCACGTAAGCTGCTTGGCCTGAGCCTGCCGGCGCGCCAGCTGCGCGGAAAGCCTATCGGCGACGTCATCGCCCTCGTGCCCTTTTTCGAGCGCAGCGCCATGCTCAGGCAGGATACGCACGACGAAATCTGTCACTTTAACGACCTGACGGTCATCGCCAGCCGCGTGCGAATCATGCTGGAAAATGCGCTTCAGGGCTGGGTGATTACCTTTCGCGATCGTAACGAGATCGATTCGCTTAGCGCTCAGCTAAGCCAGGTAAAACGCTACGCCGATAACCTGCGCATTATGCGCCATGAGCAGCTTAACCGTATGACCACCCTCTCCGGTCTGCTGCATATGGGGCGCTACGACGAAGCAATTGGCTATATTCAGGCCCAGTCGGAACACGCGCAGGAGCTACTGGATTTCATCTCCTCACGCTTCAGTTCCCCCACGTTATGCGGGCTGCTGCTGGGGAAAGCCGCGCGCGCCCGTGAAAAAGGCGTGGTGCTGGAGTTCGACCCGGCCTGCGAGATGCGACGTCCCTTCCCGCCGCTGAGCGAGTCGGAGACGATCTCGATTATTGGTAATCTGATTGATAACGCCATCGAAGCGACCCAGCGATCGCCGCTGCCGCACGCGCCGGTCGAGATCTTGATTAAGCTCAGCGAACAGGAGCTGATTATCGAAGTCGCAGATCGGGGAATTGGCATTACGCCGGCGATCCGCGAACATATTTTTGAGCGCGGCATTACCACCAAAACCCGAGGCGACCACGGTATCGGACTCTACCTTATCGACAGCTATGTCACCCAGGCGGGCGGCCTGATCGAAGTGTCTGATAACGCGCCCAGCGGCACGATTTTCTCTTTATTCATTCCCGCCGCAGGGCCTGCCCGGCGTACCGCACAGCAACTGGAAGATACCGACTATGCAACATGAACTTATCGATGTACTGATTGTGGAAGATGAGAATGAGCTGGCGCAGCTGCACGCGGAGCTCATCGACAAGCACCCGCGTCTGCGGCTGGTCGGTATTGCCTCTTCGCTGGCCGACGCGCAACAACAGCTACAGAGCAAGCAGCCGCAGCTACTGCTACTGGATAACTACCTGCCGGACGGTAAGGGCATTACGCTTATCAGCGACCCGATGCTGGCCCGCGCCAACTGCTCGGTTATCTTCATCACCGCCGCCAGCGATATGGACACCTGTAGTCAGGCCATTCGTAACGGCGCCTTTGACTACATCCTTAAGCCGGTATCGTGGAAACGTCTAAGCCAGTCGCTTGAACGCTTCGTGCAGTTTGCCGAACAGCAGCGGGTGTGGAAAATCGTCGACCAGCAAAACGTGGACTCACTCTATTTACTGCAGGCGAAAAACTACCGTCAGGACAACGGCAGCAAGGGCATTGAGGAAAATACGCTGGCCAGGGTACAAACGCTGTTTAACGCCCGGGAAAATCACTGTTTCTCGGTTGACGAAGTGGTCAGCGAAACCGGGCTCAGTAAAACCACCGCCCGTCGCTATCTTGAGCACTGCGTGGAATCCGGGTATTTAAGCGTTGAAATGCTGTATGGCAAGATTGGCCACCCGCGCCGCATGTACCGCCGCAGTGCGGCCTAGCCCCTCACCACGCGATGAGGGGCTAGCGCCCATTATTTCAACACGTAGCCGTACAGTCGGCTAATGCCGTCGGCGTCTTTCTCGCTGTACACCCCCTGAAGCTCCGGCGAGAAACCGGGCAGCAGGTTAACGCCCTCTTCCAGCGCCAGGAAATAGCGCTGCACCGCCCCGCCCCACACTTCTCCCGGCACCACGCACAGCACGCCCGGCGGGTATGGCAGCGCCCCTTCGGCGGCAATTCGCCCTTCCGCGTCACGAATGCGCACCAGCTCGACGTTGCCGCGAATAAACTCACCGTTAGCGTCCTGCGGGTTCATCACCACTTTCGGCAGGCTCTCCTTACGGAACATCGCTTTTTGCAGATCTTTCACCTCAAAGCTGACGTACAGATCGTGCATCTCCTGGCACAGTTCGCGCAGCGTATAGTCGCGGTAGCGCAGCGGATGCTTGCTGTAAACGCTCGGCAGTACCTCCGCCAGCGGCGTGTCATCTTCGATATGCTGCTCAAAGCGGGCCAGCATCGCCACCAGTTGGGCCATTTTCTCCGGCGTTTCCGCCGGGGTCAGCAAGAAGAGGATCGAGTTCAGATCGCACTTCTCCGGGACGATCCCGTTCTCGCGCAGGTAGTGGGCCAGAATGGTCGCCGGAATACCAAACTCGGTGTATTTTCCGGTTTCGGCATCGATCCCAGGCGTCGTCAGCAGCAGCTTGCACGGATCGACAAAGTACTGATCCTGGGCGTAGCCCTCAAAACCATGCCAGCGCGCGCCCGGCGCGAAGCTGAAGAAACGTCTATCGCTGGCGAGGGTTTGGGTGGAATGCTCTTGCCACGGGCGTCCGTCAACCATCGGCGGGATAAACGGCTGGATCAGCTTACAGCTGGCAATAATTGCTTTGCGCGCTTCAATACCCAGCTCGACGCACTCGGCCCACAGGCGGCGACCGCTCTCCCCTTCGTGAATTTTGGCATTAATGTCCAGCGCCGCGAACAGCGGATAAAACGGGCTGGTTGAGGCGTGCAGCATAAAAGCGTTGTTCAACCGCTTGTGCGGGCAAAAGCGCGCCTGACCACGAATATGGTTGTCTTTTTTGTGGATCTGCGAGGTTTGCGAGAAGCCCGCCTGCTGTTTATGCACCGACTGCGTCACAAAAATGCCCGGATCGTTTTCGTTTAACGCCAGCAGCAGCGGCGAGGTATCCGCCATCATATCGATAAACTGCTCATAGCCTACCCATGCGGAGTCAAACAGGATGTAGTCGCACAGATGGCCAATTTTATCCACTACCTGACGGGCGTTATAGATGGTGCCGTCGTAAGTGCCCAGTTGGATCACCGCCAGACGGAACGGACGCGGCGCGTCGGCCTTCTCCGGCGCCGCTTCACGAATCAGCTCGCGCAGGTAGCGTTCGTCAAAACAGTGCTCGTCAATACCGCCAATGAAACCAAACGGGTTACGCGCCGCTTCCAGGTAAACCGGCGTCGCCCCGGCCTGGATCAGCGCTCCGTGGTGGTTTGATTTGTGGTTGTTACGGTCAAACAGCACCAGATCGCCACGCGTCAGCAGCGCATTAGTCACCACTTTGTTGGCCGCCGAAGTGCCGTTCAGCACGAAATAGGTTTTATCTGCGTGGAATACTTTAGCGGCAAATTTCTGCGCGTGCTTGGCGGATCCCTCATGGATTAAGAGATCGCCCAGCTTCACGTCAGCGTTGCACATGTCGGCGCGGAAAACATTTTCGCCGAAGAAGTCGTAGAACTGACGCCCCGCCGGATGCTTTTTAAAGAATGCGCCGTGCTGGTGCCCAGGACAGGCGAAGGTGCTATTGCCCATCTCAACGTACTGGGTCAGGGTGTTGAAGAACGGCGGCAGCAAATTCTCTTCATAGCGACAGGCGGCCGCTTCCAGCGCCAGCCACTCCTGCTCTTTGCCGCTGATGACCGCTTCCACGCCGTCCGGCGCGCGAAGGTCGTCCGTCGAGAACACAAACACCGGCAGATGAAAACCGGTGCGCTTGAGCAACGCAAGAATACCGCTATGGCTGTCGGCCACGGTAATGACGACTGCTGCCACATCGGTAAAGTCGGTACTATCCAGCGCCACCACGCCACGGGGGCTGGACAGGCGAGAGACCAGTTCACGACTGGCAGCAATGTTCATTGATTTCATAAGCGCAACGACCCACTCAGGGAGAGTAAAAGCCCCGGACAAAGCCACTGGCCTTGCCCCACAAAGCGTCTGGGTGCAACTGGGTTACAGCTCCGACCGCCAGACATCAGTAAAAGCAGAGGGCGTCTAATCTTACTGTTGTCCTGCAGTGAGCATGCGTTGACCTCACCGCATGGTGAGCAAAACGGAACGGGCAGGCTTTCGCAAGCAAGCGAAGCGGCATTGGCGATGTAATGGCAATAATGTCATTGCAGGCAGCCCCCGTGGAGGAAAGGAGAAATTTCGCGCAATCATGGCACCATTGACCAGAGGGCGCAAGACGAAATTTTTATGCACTAACCCTACGAAGAAACAAATACTGAACCGATTAATCGGTCCATAATAATGCAGGAGTTAGCGATAATTAACAGGAGTTAACGTGGTAATAGGTCCCTTTATTAATGCCAGCGCGGTGCTCGTCGGCGGGCTGATCGGCGCATTGCTCAGCCAGCGTCTGCCGGAACGCATTCGCGTTTCGATGACCTCTATTTTCGGCCTTGCTTCGCTGGGCATTGGGCTGCTGCTGGTCATCAAGTGCGTCAATATGCCGGTAATGGTGCTGGCGACGCTGATTGGCGCGCTGATCGGCGAGTTTTGTCATCTGGAAAAAGGCATTAACAACGCGGTGGCGCGGGCGCAAAAGCGGCTGATCAAACCGGGGAAAAACCCCGAACACGAGACGTTTATTCAGAGCTTCGTGGCGATCATCGTACTGTTTTGCGCCAGCGGTACCGGGATTTTTGGTTCGATGCACGAAGGGATGACCGGCGATCCCACCATTCTTATCGCCAAGTCGTTTCTCGACTTCTTCACCGCCATGATTTTCGCCTGCTCGCTGGGTTTTGCGGTCTGCATCATCAGCGTGCCGATGCTGGTCATTCAGCTGTCGCTGGCGTTTTGCGCGTTTATGATCCTGCCGCTGACCACTCCGGCGATGATGGCCGACTTTACCGCCGTCGGTGGCCTGCTGCTGCTGGCAACCGGCCTGCGCATCTGCGGCATTAAGATGTTTGCGGTGGTGAATATGCTGCCCGCACTGCTGCTGGCAATGCCGATTTCCGCCGCCTGGACGGCATTTTTTGCCTGATGCAGCGTGCAAAACAGGAAAAGCGGTGATATGTTGTGCAACTCGCCGCAAATTTTATAAATTTCATTGACGAGGCGCGGCGATTACGGTTTAATGCGCCCCGTTGCCCGGATAGCTCAGTCGGTAGAGCAGGGGATTGAAAATCCCCGTGTCCTTGGTTCGATTCCGAGTCCGGGCACCACTCATTTATAACCCTCGCTTCGGCGGGGGTTTTTGCTTTTTGAGTCAACAACTTGTTGGTTTATCAGTAGTTACCGCCCTTATTTCTCCTCCGGCCCCGCTTCCCGGTGGTACAAAATGGGCATTATGAACCAACTAAGAACCGCTTCGGCGTTTATCACGTCCGTAAAGTCGTCCCTGATCGCCTTCGGGGCATCCTTAACAAACGTGAAATCAAGTTCACCCTTGATGCCAAAGACGCCAGCGAAGCCAGAATGTGTGCCCCCGCAATCTTATGGTGCTCGCGAACGCAACTTACAGCGTGCTGTCTGACGAGAAAAAATAGCCCGATGGTCGATCGTGACAATAGTTTTACCTTGCTAACCGGCGTGAGCCGGCGGTTTTGATGGTGCTTGTTCCGTTAGTGATAAGGCGCATGATTGTTGAAATAAGATGACCGCTTCGGCGGTCATCTTATTAGTGATAGCTCACAGGTCGTGAGCCATTAAAGTACCGGCGCGTCCGGTTTTGCAATCAGGCTATTGATATCGATATCTGCGGAAGAACAGTTCTCAACGGTGATACTCATTGTTGAACCATTATTCTGCATCTGCCCATTGGTGTTGATTTCTATCACCGCATTACCGTTATCATCGTTAGTGACTCTGATATACGAGGCCAGATCGGTATCGGCAATGTCGCCAAGCAGATCGCTTAAATCAATGCGATCGCCTTCATCCGCACGGAAATCTTTAATCACGTCGTGGCCCCCATCACCTTTAAGCCAGGTGAAGGTGTCACTGCCGCTGCCGCCATAAAGCGTGTCGTTGCCCTGACCGCCGATAAGAATATCGTTTCCAGCGCCGCCGATCAGGATGTCATCGCCTGTGCCACCGTAAAGCAGGTCGTTGCCTTCGTCCCCGTGCAGGATGTCATTACCGCCGCCGCCGTACAGGATATCGTTTCCACTACCGCCATGGAGAATATCGTCACCGCCGCCCGGCGCGCTGATATCGAACTCATGACTATTGTCGGTGATGTACTTCTGCACATCGGCGAGAGTGATGTTTTCGGTACCCAATTTACCCGCGATATAGTCAAACAGTTCGCTAAATGCGTTGTAGCCATCGCCAAACAGAATATCATTGCCTACGCCGCCATAAAGGAGGTCGTCGCCATCACCGCCCGCGAGAATATCTTCGCCACCCCCGCCATAGATAATATCGTTACCTGCGCCACCGAACAGAATATCGTCGCCGCCGTCGGTTCGCGACATGTCGAAGACGTCAGGATGTTCAGTAATATACTGATGGATATGGGCAGATGTGATGGACGTAACGCTAACGCCCATCTCTTTCGCGATCAGTTCCCGAATGGCGGTAAAACCATTGCCTGCGATTCCCGCAAATTCGACGGCATCGCCAAAGATAATGTCGTTACCGGATTTACCCTGGACAATATCCTCCGCGCCCTCTACCCGAACATCGTTCTTACCCAGAATGGCGTCCGCAAGTTCATTCGCTTTAATATCGGTCTGAACGTTACCATCGGAATCATAGGCTTTTAGATCGTCAGCACCGATAGCGCTGTTAACGCCTAATGCTTCAATCGAACCGCAGACGGCCAGTAACAGCGCAAATGATTCCATTGAGCCGTAGGTCAGGTTAGGGTTATTGGCGCTAGACGCAGTACCGTTACCAAACGATCCTGAAATCGTATAGCCCCCGGCGCCATCTGAAACGACGGTACCGATTTTAGTTTTGCTACTTCCATTCCACTCGTAGACGTTACCATTTTTATCAATAACCTCGCGATTAACGCCATTGATCCTTAACGTAACGGCGGTACCAGGCTGATACTGGAGAGTACTCATATCCAGTTTTGTTTCGTAATTTGAACGCGCGTCCACATCGACAACTTTGGTTGTACCCGTAAAGATTGTCGGCTTTCCATCGGTGATGAAATAGGTGAGGTTGGTGCTGTCATCCCCTTCAAATTGCGAGAACCAGTCTGCCGCGCTTTCAAAAGCGGCACCGTAGTTCGTGCTGCCGCCGCTCGTCATCTTATTGAGTTGGGTATAAAGATCGTTCAGCGCTTTGTCTCGTTGTGCCTCGGTCATGTCTGCGGAGAACGACACGTCATAGGCAAACTGCACTTTGGAATCAAAGTCCACCAACAGGATATTGAGCGTCCCTGAACTTTCGTGCTCGGTACCCGCAGCCAATGTTGAGAAGACGGTTTTCAGAGAGGCAATTAATGCCTTGATATCGCTTGATGAGACGCTGCCGGAGGTATCCACCAGGAAGGCAATATTGTAGTCCTGCCCTGGCTGCGCCTGGAATCCTTCAACATCGCCGATAATCACGTTGCTACTGCCTTCATTGCCATGGATGGTATCGTCGGCGGCGGTACCTAATTGCTCGGTGGCGGTCTCGCTATCCACGGTACGATCGGCGTGATCCGTTGCGGTATTTCCGGCTGCATCGGTGATAGTGATACTGGCGTCAACTTTCGGTGTTTCGACCAGGTCTGCCGTATCCACCGTTAACTCCCAAACTAATTTATCGCCGACTTGCTTGAGGGCCACATTATCGTAGGTCTTGTTGTTTACGGTGATGCTGACAGTATCGTTCTCTGTTGCTTCACCGGTGACATAACCCGTAATGGTGGTTGTTGGCGCTTCTTGTCCCTGCCAGTGGGTGGTTTCGGAAATATCGAGATAATCGTCGCCGGTGATAGGGTCAATAAAGATTTCAACATCAGCATTTATGTCGATGCTGACGTCGGTGGTGTCGGTGTCATCCGCCGAGTTACCGGCTTTGTCATAGCCGGTGACGCTGGCCTCGATGTTGGTGCCGTCCTGCAGCTGGCTGGTCGGCACCTTAACCGACCAGCTCAGGTCTTCCTGGACGATGGCGGTGTAGGTCTGGTCACCGATGGTGATCTGCACTTCGTCCCACTGCACCACGTCCTTGCCGGTGACCTTGCCGGTCAGCTCGGTGAATTCTTCCTGGCTTTCCTGCTGATTGATAACGCCGTCGCCGGTGACGAGGTCGATGGTGATGGTGACTTCCGGCGCGCTCAGATCGAGGCTGACGCTGGTGTCGTCGGTGTCATGGTCTGAGTTACCGGCTTTGTCATAGCCGGTGACGCTGGCCTCGATGTTGGTGCCGTCCTGCAACTGACTGGTCGGCACCTTAACCGACCAGCTCAGGTCTTCCTGGACGATAGCGGTGTAGGTCTGGTCACCGATGGTGATCTGCACTTCGTCCCACTGCACCACGTCCTTGCCGGTGACCTTGCCGGTCAGCTCGGTGAATTCTTCCTGGCTTTCCTGCTGATTGATAACGCCGTCGCCGGTGACGAGGTCGATGGTGATGGTGACTTCCGGCGCGCTCAGATCGAGGCTGACGCTGGTGTCGTCGGTGTCATGGTCTGAGTTACCGGCTTTGTCATAGCCGGTGACGCTGGCCTCGATGTTGGTGCCGTCCTGCAGCTGGCTGGTCGGCACCTTAACCGACCAGCTCAGGTCTTCCTGGACGATGGCGGTGTAGGTCTGGTCACCGATGGTGATCTGCACTTCGTCCCACTGCACGACGTCCTTGCCGGTCACCTTGCCGGTCAGCTCGGTGAATTCCTCCTAGCTTTCCTGCTGGTTGATAATGCCGTCGCCGGTGACGAGGTCGATGGTGATGGTGACTTCCGGCGCGCTCAGATCGAGGCTGACGCTGGTGTCGTCGGTGTCATGGTCTGAGTTACCGGCTTTGTCATAGCCGGTGACGCTGGCCTCGATGTTGGTGCCGTCCTGCAACTGACTGGTCGGCACCTTAACCGACCAGCTCAGGTCTTCCTGGACGATAGCGGTGTAGGTCTGGTCACCGATGGTGATCTGCACTTCGTCCCACTGCACCACGTCCTTGCCGGTGACCTTGCCGGTCAGCTCGGTGAATTCTTCCTGGCTTTCCTGCTGGTTGATAACGCCGTCGCCGGTGACGAGGTTGATGGTGATGGTGACCTCCGGCGCGCTCAGGTCGAGGCTGACGTCGGTGGTGTCGGTGTCATCCGCTGAGTTACCGGCTTTGTCATAGCCGGTGACGCTGGCCTCGATGTTGGTGCCATCCTGCAGCTGACTGGTCGGCACCTTAACCGACCAGCTCAGGTCTTCCTGGACGACGGCGGTGTAGGTCTGGTCACCGATGGTGATCTGCACTTCGTCCCACTGCACGACGTCCTTGCCGGTCACCTTGCCGGTCAGCTCGGTGAATTCCTCCTGGCTTTCCTGCTGGTTGATAATGCCGTCGCCGGTGACGAGGTCGATGGTGATGGTGACTTCCGGCGCGCTCAGATCGAGGCTGACGCTGGTGTCGTCGGTGTCATCCGCTGAGTTACCGGCTTTGTCATAGCCGGTGACGCTGGCCTCGATGTTGGTGCCGTCCTGCAGCTGACTGGTCGGCACCTTAACCGACCAGCTCAGGTCTTCCTGGACGACGGCGGTGTAGGTCTGGTCACCGATGGTGATCTGCACTTCGTCCCACTGCACGACGTCCTTGCCGGTCACCTTGCCGGTCAGCTCGGTGAATTCTTCCTGGCTTTCCTGCTGGTTGATAACGCCGTCGCCGGTGACGAGGTTGATGGTGATGGTGACCTCCGGCGCGCTCAGGTCGAGGCTGACGTCGGTGGTGTCGGTGTCATCCGCTGAGTTGCCGGCTTTGTCATAGCCGGTGACGCTGGCCTCGATGTTGGTGCCATCCTGCAGCTGACTGGTCGGCACCTTAACCGACCAGCTCAGGTCTTCCTGGACGACGGCGGTGTAGGTCTGGTCACCGATGGTGATCTGCACTTCGTCCCACTGCACGACGTCCTTGCCGGTCACCTTGCCGGTCAGCTCGGTGAATTCTTCCTGGCTTTCCTGCTGATTGATAACGCCGTCGCCGGTGACGAGGTCGATGGTGATGGTGACTTCCGGCGCGCTCAGATCGAGGCTGACGCTGGTGTCGTCGGTGTCATGGTCTGAGTTACCGGCTTTGTCATAGCCGGTGACGCTGGCCTCGATGTTGGTGCCGTCCTGCAGCTGACTGGTCGGCACCTTAACCGACCAGCTCAGGTCTTCCTGGACGATAGCGGTGTAGGTCTGGTCACCGATGGTGATCTGCACTTCGTCCCACTGCACCACGTCCTTGCCCGTGACCTTGCCGGTCAGCTCGGTGAATTCTTCCTGGCTTTCCTGCTGGTTGATAACGCCGTCGCCGGTGACGAGGTCGATGGTAATAGTGACCGTTGGTGGCATCGTATCAATAGACACCGCGCTATCGGCACTCGCACTGGCCTGATTGCCATACTGATCGTAGGTCGTCACGCTGGCATGCACATCGCCAGCCGCCACCAAATCGCTGGTATTCACCTCGACTGACCAACGCCCGTCGGCGTCAACCTGAGTCTGATACTGGTTGCCGTTAATGGTGACAGTCACCGTATCACCCGGGCGCACATCCTTCCCGGTCGTGCCGCCGATCGCTGTTTTCTCCTGAGCGGCCTCTTGTCTGTTGATGACGTTATCACCAGCAATCATATCAATCGTGATGCTGGCTTCGGGTAATGTTATCGGGGACGTTGGCTGCGTTGGCGGTGTTACGGTTTCATCACTGCTGGTGTCTGCTTCCGGCCTGATCAGTGTGATTTCTTCGACCGGCGCAATGACCGATGTATCCAATCCTTCCGTCGGATAACCGGCGGTAGGATCGAGTATTTCCCCCGTCAGATCGAGAATGACATGGGTATGACCGCTTTCGGCTCCTGTCGGTGCGGAGGATGAGTCAATAATTGGGCTATTACCCGCAGCGGTTGCTTCAAGCACCTGGGTCGGGTCAGCACCTTCGGCAATGGCTTGCTGCGATGCCGCAATCGCCTGGGCGTCAACATCTGCGGTGGTGGAGATGGCAGTGGCGTCACTTCCCCATTCACTTCCACGGCCTAGATCCATACCTTTACCGTTGGGCAGCGTGATGGTTGCTGCCCCCTGGTCAGTAACGACAACTTCCCCGCGCATAACCTGCTCACCTTCTGTTGCCAGGCGTCGAGCACCGTCAGACGCGACGATCCATACTTGCCCCATAACTGCCTTTATCGTTCCTATAATCGCTGACATAGCGGTCTCTCCTTAGAGTGCAAATTACGTGGTAGTAAGTAGATCATGTACAGAACCTTAAGCGGCAAGCGAATTAATAATACCGTCTAACGTGTTGTTTTTCTTGGATTTTCTCTGCCTACTCTTTTTGCCGTTTTTGGATAAATACACCATTGCCCACTCCAACTTCTCTGTTATTTCCTGCCACGCACCATGGATGATGCTCGCCAATATCGGCATTAACCAAAGCGCGCTGTTTTTGGCAATCTTCAGCATCGATAACTCCGCGCTGCCAATCAGCGTCAGCGCCAGCCGACGTTTGACCAGCAAGGCCAGCAAACTAGCCCAGATCAAGCCTTCCGCTATCGCTTTTTGTCGTGTCGCGAACGCCTTCAACCGGTTATGTGATTTCAGCTCTTTGAACAACAGTTCGATCTGCCAACGGCAACGATACAATGCCATCACCTTCTCGGCTGGCCATCGCTCACGCGGAAGATTGGTCATCCATATACAGAACCGTTTTTCCTCTGCAAACCAACGTCTTATGAGTCGATATTTATACTTTCCCGAACTCACATCCAGATCCAGAACCTCGGCTCTGCAGCTTCTCCGATCGATATCCTTGAGCTTTTTTCCGAGTAACTTGGGCATTTCCCTGCCGTCCTGTCGGTAAGCTGCCTGTACTTTGGGATTGAGATTTTGACTCCCTCTGACCAGATAGCTTCCTTTGGCTTTGGTCACATCAGCAAAGTACTCGCGGCTGATGTAACCGGCATCCGCCAATAACAGTTTGTTATTTAACGAATTTGCGGCCGGAAGATGCTTGCGCTCCGATTCGGTATCCGCCGTGATACTCATCGATATCGGCGACTGGTCCAGCAAGGACATGGTCATATGACACTCTACCGCAGCGGGGCTGTGCTTATTGAATCGGCCCGGGAAATGTTCTGCCAATTGCGGATGTAACGCGAATGACGACCCGTCCTGCAGCAGTACCTGCTCAAAGCCTGCCAGTCCGTGGGCGTCCGGTAGACACTCCTTGAGGCGTAAGGCGATGGCTCGTTCAACCAGTGCGCGCATGAACAAGGGAAAACCCTGCTTGCGTAACTGGTTGTGAAAGGGTTTATACGCTATTTGGTCAGTATCATGGAGCTGCAACGCATTGAAATGGCGATGCAAACCAGCAATACCATCCACCTTGTCGCAACCAAGCCCTGAGAGCAGAGCCGGGAGTAGTCTCGCAGGCTGGATATCCCGGAGTCGCTGACAAAAACCGGTAAATTTACCGATCCGGTTGAGTTCAGAAGAGCTAAGAAGTTGCTTGAGGTACTGGGTTGCATTTATAATAGTCATGGCTTCGGGCGTGTCGGTTTTTTTTTGCGATTAAATCAGATCACAAACGAAGCCTTTTTTCTATCTATTTCAATTGGTTGTAGCTAAAGATCCTGTACATGGTAAGTAGATACAATCTACTTATTAATCATCTTTGTAAGATTAATTACGTATATTTCGTGAGGTGGTAATCATGATGGCTATTTTTTCTTCGAGTATATATATCCTTTTTTGCATTTGTAATAACGCCCTGAATTTATTTTGTATGCACTTTTATTTTTATTTCTTTTCAAATCCTTAACATCAGTTTTAATTAAGATTCAGGATTAATAAAACAAGTGTTCCCTGATTGTCATGATTCACTTCCCGTTAAATGCAGAATTCAGTCAAATTATTGATTTTATTTATTTATTTTTTCATTATTTGTTTTTTGTGATTGCTATACATACGATGGTATGTTTTATTTTTTTATCACTTAATTCATTATTCTAATAGGTATTTACTAACCATAATGATTTGTTATTGCGTGTCATAAATATAAAGAATTATTGAAGGATATTATAAATGATTCCCGTGAACATATCTGGTAACTTGAGTAAGCAATAAGTATTGTAATGTCTTTTGCGTCATTGCCCGGAATTTACGGATGAGAAAGAGCTAACTACCTTAACCGGGTCTGTTATTAAGGATATAACGTATGACACTACATTCACCTGCTCCAGGCGAGCATGAGGTAATTGAATTACAAGAAGAGATCAAAATTGACCCGCGCGAGCTGTGTGATGATCCGCTTCTTGATAGCCTGATGGCCATTTGTACGCTGCACGGAAAAGCCTCCAGCCGCGTATCGCTTACGGCGGGACTGCCGCTGAAAAATAATCGTCTGACGCTGCCTATTTTTCCACGTGCTGCGGCGCGTGCCGGGCTACGTGTACGGATGCTTAAACGTGAGCTGAGCAAAATCACGGCGTTATCACTACCGGCCATCCTCATCCTCAAAAATAACCGCACGGCGGTGCTGTTTGGCTGGAATGAGAACGGGCAGGCGCGGATCCTGCCTGGTGACACCAATGGCGGCGAGATCGTGGTCGATCGGGCGGTGCTGGCGGAAGAGTACTCCGGTGTTACGCTGTTTATCCAACCTATTCACCAAAGCGAAAGAACCAAAGCCACGCTGCTGCCACGCACCCGAACCTGGTTTCGCGATACGCTGAAACTGTCGCGCTTTCTGTATGTCGATGCGATTGTCGCCAGCTTTCTGATTAATGTCATTGCCTTATGTACGCCCCTGTTCGTGATGAACGTTTACGACCGCGTCGTGCCCAATCAGGCCACCTCCACCTTATGGGTTCTGGCTATTGGTATCACGGTCGCGTTTTTATTCGACCTGTTGCTCAAAACGTTGCGTACGCGCTGTCTGGACATTGCCGGAAAGAAAACCGACATGATTGTCTCGGCATCGCTGTTTGAGCGCATCACCGGGATGGCAATGAAAGCGCGCCCGTCGCGGATGGGCAGCTTTGCCCAGAATATTCATGAGATCCAATCACTGCGGGATTTCCTCTCTTCATTAACCATGGCGACCTTAATCGATATGCCCTTCACGCTGCTGATGTTGCTGGTGATTGGCATTATCGGCGGGCCACTGGTCTTTATCCCTTTGGTCGCATTTCCTTTAGCGCTAGTAGTGAGCTGGGCTATCCAGAAACCACTGAACAAGACCATTGATGACACCATGAAGCTGGCCTCGGAGCGCCAGGCGGTGCTGATTGAAACGCTTAGCGGGCTGGATGCAATCAAGGTCAACAATGTGCAGAGCGAGCGCCAGCACATGTGGGAAAGCACGCTAGTGGCCCTGAGCAAAAAAGAGCTGCGGGTAAAAACGCTCTCCACGCTGGCTATCAATTTCACCTCATGGTTACAACAGTTCTCCGGCGTTGCGATGATTGTGGCGGGCGTGTACCTGATTATTGACGGCAACCTCAGCATGGGAGGACTTATCGCCTGCTACATGCTCAATGGCCGCGCGCTGGTACCTATGGGACAGCTCAGCGGGCTGGTAACCCGTTACCAGCAGGCGAGAATGACGATGAAAACCACCGAGGAGATGATGGATCTGCCTCAGGAACGCCAGGACGATCGTCCGCTCGTCGCACGTGAAAAACTGCTGGGCAGCATTAGCTTCCAGAACGTGACCTTTACCTATCCAGGCCAAAAGCGGCCCTCGCTCAACGGCATCTCTTTCACCATCACCCCGGGCGAGCATGTCGGCATCATCGGGCGCAGCGGTTCAGGGAAAAGCTCACTGGCCAAACTGCTCGTCGGCTTTTATCAGCCGGATTCCGGCGAAATCCTGCTCGATGGCATGGATTCCAACCAAATTGACGTCAACGATGTCCGCCATAACATTGGCTACGGGCCGCAGGATATCCACCTGTTTAGCGGCACATTGCGGGACAACTTGCTCTGTGGGGCCAGCTATGTGGAAAAAGAGGCTATGCTCCGGGCCGCTCAGCTGGCGGGCGTGCACGAGTTTGCCCGTAAACATCCGGACGGTTACAACATGCAGGTTGGCGAACGCGGCCTGAATCTCTCGGGCGGCCAGCGCCAGGCGGTAATGCTGGCGCGTGCGCTGCTGCTTGAGCCTCCGGTGCTGTTACTCGATGAACCCACGAGCTCGATGGATAACACCACCGAAGATGCCGTACGCCGCGCGCTGATGGAGTCAAGCAAGGGACGCACAATGCTGCTGGTGACGCATCGCGCGTCGATGCTGTCGCTTGTCGACAGGCTGATCATCATCGACCGGGGACGCATTATTGCGGATGGTCCAAGGGAGAATGTCCTGACGGCACTGAAGAAGGGGCAAATCCATGCGACACAATAAATGGCTGAAAAAACTGCTGCACTGGCTGGGATTTGGCGATAACAACAACGATCTCACCATTAATGGGATCAATGGCCTGGTGATGGGTAATGGTTCTCGCTCCACCCGGACGACGCTGTGGTCGTGCCTGGCGTTCTTTATTGTGCTGATCGTCTGGGCAGCTAACGCGCAGATTGATGAGGTTACCCGAGGCGAAGGCAAAGCGATTCCTTCATCGCGGCTGCAAAAAATTCAGAACATGGAAGGCGGCATTGTGTCTGAAATTTTCGTTCATGAAGGGCAGATAGTTGAAGCCGGGCAGCCCCTGTTAAGGCTGGATGATACCCGCTTTCAATCTAACGTCGGCGAAAGCGAAGCCGATCGTTACGCGTTAATGGCGCAAATTTTGCGGCTGGAAGCGCAAATTGAGGATAAGCCCCTCGTCCTTAGCGAAGACATTGAGCGTGAAGCGCCGGGCATTGCCAGCGGTGAGCGTGAGCTATTCAATACGCAGCGTGCGCAATTCAACAGCGAAATAGCCGGTCTGGAAGAGCAGTTATCACAAAAAAAACAAGAGCATCTCGATTTTGAAGCGAAGAAAAAGCAGTTCAGCCACAGCCTGGGGCTGATTCAACAAGAGGTCAGAATGTCGGAGCCGTTAGTCAGCGCCGGTGCGATCTCAAAAGTTGAAATTCTGCGTCTTCGACGCTCTGAAGTTGAAACGCGTGGGCAACTTGATTCCATCGTGCTTGCTATTCCTCGAGCCCTGTCGGCAATTAAGGAAATAGAAAATAAAATCGCAGAATCACGGGGTCGCTATCGCAGTGAAATGCTGGGGCAGCTCAATGAAGCGCGCACCAATCTGACAAAAATTGAAGCCAGCGGTAAAGCAATTGAGGATCGGGTCAACCGTACATTGGTCACATCGCCGGTGCGTGGCGTTATCCAGCAAATGCTGGTGACCACCATCGGCGGTGTCATTCAGCCCGGCAGTGAGCTGGTTGAAATTGTCCCGCTTGATGACAGCCTGCTAGTTGAGGCAAAAATACGGCCGCAGGACATTGCATTTTTGCACCCGGGGCAAAAAGCGATGATTAAATTTACTGCCTATGACTACACCATCTACGGCGGTTTGAAAGGCTCTTTAGAGCATATTAGCGCTGATACCATCACCGATAACGAAGGGCGGAGTTTTTATCAAATTCGCCTCAGAACCGATCGCAATTATCTAGGAAGTGAAGATAAACCGTTATTGATTATTCCTGGCATGGTTGTCTCAGTCGACATTATTACCGGGCAAAAGACCGTGTTGAGTTATCTGCTCAAGCCGATTTTACGCGCAAAAGCAGAAGCGCTGCGTGAGCGGTAATCCTGCACATTCAGGAAACATCAAAAAGTTAATGCTGCCGTATGGCGGCAAAAGGGAAATTAATAAAAGGACGAAATGATGAGCAAACATATTCTGGCCCTGACCGGTATTTCATTACCCTTACTGTTTTCGCACACGGCCAGCGCCGTGTCGCTGGAACAGGCGGTAAAAGAGAGTTTGCTGTGGCATCCACAGGTGAGCGCCTCGGTGAACAGCCGCTACTCTGCGGATGAAGATCTCCGTGCGGCGAGAGGCGGCTTTTTACCAACCTTAAATCTCTCTGCAGGGACCGGTTGGGAACAGACGGATAACTCCAGCACCCGCGCCGCAAACGATCACCGACGTAATCTGCACCGCAGCGAGTCGAGTATCAACCTGAGCCAAAACGTGTTTAACGGTTTTGCCACGACCAGTGAAGTTGATCGCCAAAGGGCGACCGTTAACTCCCGTGCTTATTCGGTGCTGAACACAAGTGAAGTTACCGCTCTGAACGCCATCCAGAGTTACCTGGATGTGCTGATGCGCCAGCGTATGGTGAAGCTGGCGGAAGATAACCTGAAAAGCCATGAGCGCGTGTTCGACCAGATACGCTTACGCACCCAGCAGGGAGTAGGGCGCAAGGCGGATTATGAACAGGCTCAGGCGCGTCTGGCGCAAGCGAGAAACAACCTGCTGACCGAACAGACCAACCTGGAAGATGCGCAGGCAAACTACTTTAGCGTGGTGGGTAGAGAGGCTACCGGGCTATCCATGCCAATGGCAACCAACATTCCGGCGACCCAGGCCGAAGCACATAAGCAAATGCTGGAAAACAGCCCGCTGTTAAAGCAGGCCGATGCGGACGTAGAAGCAACGCGTCAGCAGTATGAAGCGGCGAAATCCCGCTTTTACCCGAGCGTTGATATCGACCTTGGCCGTCGGATGGATAACAACATTGACGGTACGCGCGGTCACGATCAAGAGTGGCAGGCCATGCTGAGAATGCGCTACAACCTGTTTAACGGCGGCAGCGATAAAGCGCAGCTCTCTTCTTATGCCTACAAAATGCAGGAAGCGCAGGATGTTAAACGTAACGCTCTGCGTCAGTTGGACGAAGAACTGCGTCTGTCCTGGAACGCCTGGCGAAATGCCAAACAGCAGGTGCCTATCGCCAAAGACTATGCCGAGCGCAGCGCCGTGGTACGCACTGCCTATCAGGAGCAGTTCAGCATTGGCGAGCGTAGCCTGCTGGATATGCTGGACAGTGAAAACGAAGTGTTCAACGCCCAGCGCCGCTATGTCGAAATGCAGTTTGTCGAAATGTTCACAACTTACCGTATCAATGCGCGCATTGGCGATCTGTTAAAGCAGCTTAACGTCCAGGCACCATCAGCCGCACAACCCATTGAAACGGCAAAATCCCCATCATCCGCACACAGCGATCTCCCTAAGCTGAGATAGCGATTGGGTTGATGAGTAAAAGGCCACCTTCTTAGAAGGTGGCTTTCGCCCAGCAACCGCGCATGGGCATACTCACCGCTCGCAAACGCACGGTATTCATCTTTCTTTACAGGCACAAACAGCGCGTATATCAAAAAGGGAACACGATCCCATCACGATCGTGTTCCCTCGCCGCCCAAACCTTCCCGCCCCTTGCCAGGGAAGTTACCCTAAGCTACTGATAAACAAACGTCACCCCAATAATTGACTGCACGTTGCCCGCCGTCACCTGGCCGCTGGTTCGCGCGTAGTTAGCCGTCAGGCCCAGGCTGACCGCCGACGTGCTGACCGTACCAAGCGACACCGTGCTATTGGTTGGAACAATGTTACCGTTGCGGGTGAGCTGCACGCCAATGCCCTGCGCCGGAGAGGCGGTCGCGGTATTGGTAAAAATCGAGTTGGCGGAGTCCGCCGTTGTCCCCGTGAGGTAATAGGCCAGCTTCTGGCTCTGCGCACAGTACACCGTCAGCGGAATCGCCGTTGAGCCCGGGTAGTCGGGCAGCGTAACCGTCACGTTACGCGCAGAAACGTCGCAGCCGCCCGTGGGCACCACCACATTATTTTTGGCGTAAATGTTCCAGACGAACTGGAAGTCATCGCCGTTTTTGTTGTTGGTCTGACGCAGGATCAGAATCGCGATCAGCGTCCCGGAGGTGATCGCCACGCCGCCCGCAGAGCTAATCGGCGTCAGGTACAGAACGGTTGGCCACGGCTGATCGGTTCTCGAGTTGTAGATAATGCGCGAGGTTTCACTGGTGGTCGGAAACGGATAGTTGCTGCCGTTGTACTTCACGGTGCCAGAGAAGCTCGACAACACGCCGCCGTAGGCCGATCCGCGCTGGAGGGTGACGTAGTCAGTGATGGTCTCCGGGTAGTCGTTATGGCAAAAGATCTGCGTGGAGAGATCGACCACCAGGTTTTGCCCGACGTTCACCGCGGGCGCAAGGTCGACGTAAACGTCAGCGCTGCCGCCACCGATAGGGATCGTCGCCCCGCTGGCGGTCTTACAGGCAAACGACCAGGCATTCACAGACCAAACGGCCAGCAGCAGCGTCGTCAGCAGGGTTATCGCTTTTTTCATGACTCTCTTCTCCTGGTCAGGCGTAGGTATAGGTAACGTTAATCACCGCCTGGATAGTTCCCTGGGTGGCACCGCCGTTTACCGACAGCGCCCTCACCTGCAGCGGAAAACGCGCGGACTGTGATGACTCATCCACCTGCACTGCCGTACTGGTCCCGGTATTCAACGTATTGCCTCCGTTATCCTGTAGCTCAAGCTGGATGTTACGGGCGGTACCCTGATTCTGGTAATAGCCGGTGGCATCAGCGGTGCCGCTGAAGCTGGCGGTTACCCGCGACGTTCCCACCGGACAGTTGCTCAGCTCCAGCGCGACGCTGTGCCAGGCGGAGGACGATCCCGCCGACATTAAACTGAAGGTATACAAATCGCCGAGCTCAACGGCCGCATTGCTGGTTGAAACCGTACACGGTTTCGCCACCACTTTACCGTTGACGGTAATGGTCACATCGGCGGCCAACAGCGTTGGAGAAGCCGTCACCAGCGATACCGCCAGCAGCCAGCTGTAACAGGTGCGTTTCATCAGCGCCTCCGCTTACTGAAATTCAAGAGTGAACGTCGCCGTGGCATTCACGTGGCCCGGCGTAATCGGGAGCTGCGTGGCCATCAGGCGGGCATAAAAGTTCAGCGTATTGGTCTGGCCGGGGGTCAGCGTGGTCCAGGCAATCGCAGAAGACGCCGCATTAAGCGGCAGCGTGGTCTGCTGCCCATCGAGGATTTCAATCCCCATCCCCGCCGCGGCTGATGTTCCACCATCCACCTTCAACAACCGGGTGTTTTCAGCGTCGGCTACCCCAACAAAACCCACCTTCACCGCGCTCACCGCGCCGCCGCAGGGGGAAAGCACAATGCGAAACGGAACGGCTGGCGTGGTCGCACCTACCGTGCTGAACTGCTTAGCCGCGTTGTTCATCAGGTCGACGGTAAAGTCTTTGGATTCACCGGCGACGGCGCAGCCGTTATCCCTGACGTTGCCGCTGATGGTGATCGTGCTATCGGCGGCATACGCGTTCGCAGCGGCCAGCGCGAAAATGGCGCTCAGCCAGTACTGGGGTTTCCTCATCTTCCTTTCCTTAGCGGCACACGGCCGATAGCTGAACTAACGGCTGCTGCTGACTATCGGCTGGCAGGCGGTAGTCCGCCGTGCAGCTGCCGTTCGCACCGTCACCCCATTTGACCCGTACCTTTCCGGCAAGCGGCATCCCGCTCAGGTACACAAGGCCGTTATCGGCGACGATGCTACCGTTCTGGTTGCTGTCTGAAGTCACCATCGCGCCAAACGGCACGGCTTTACCGTCGTAGGTGAGCGTCATCAGCAGCTTCATACCGACATGGGTTTTAAATTCCGCGCGGACAATCGCGCCATGAGTCGGCACAACGCTGACCACCGCATCGTCCAGATCGACGTTATCCGCCAGCGAGTTGGTATCCAGCGCCACGCGGTTTTCCCGGTATTCAGTGGCGTACGGCAGCACCGCATAGCCACGCCAGTCGGTACGTACCCCGGTCTGATTTTCCACTTTTGTGCCTTCCGCACCCGGGGCGCGAATCAGCACGACGGTGTCGTTCAGCGGCTGGCTCAGCGTAATCCCATTGGCGTGAGCCAGTACGCCGCCACTCATGCCGTAATAGAGCTGTTTGATGCCGTCGCTGCGGCTGTAGCCGACGTTGGCGTTGCCGTAGCCGCCGCGATAGTTCAACGAGGCGTAGCCGGTGCTGCCGCTGCTGCTATCCCCGCCGCCCGCATAGCCGGTCTGCACGCTGTAGCTCAGGTTATTCCCCTCCAGCATCGTGCCGTACAGCCCCGCGAGGTTGCTCATTCGCCCATTAAGATCGTCCGACATGCTGTAGCTAGCGCTGGCGTGCCGCCAGGCGGACTGGCTGTCTGAACGCAGCCAGTGGCTGAACGGAATATTGACGTTAATCGCCAGCATCTGATCCCGGCCTTCCTGCCAGGCGTTTTTAGTGCGGCTGTAGCTCAGCGTCCAGTTGATGTCGTTAACCGCCGTGTTCAGGCCAACCTGAAACTGTTCATCCGCATTGCCGGTTCCCCAGTAGGTCTGGTGGCTGCCGCTCACATAAAGCGTGGCGGTACGCCCCAACTGCTGGGTGATGCTCGCCTGTAACCTGCCGCGTTTGCTGTAGGCCAGGTTGTAATAGTCGGTGAATTTTGGCTTCACGTAGACCGGACCATCTTCGGTTTCAACGCTGTGGCCGCTCATCCGCTGATAGGTGGTATCCGCGAAGCTATAGTAGCCACGGGTGGAATAACGGTAGCCCACCAGCTGGATATTGGTGCCCAGATCGCTGAGCGATTTGTTGTACAGAAAACGAACCGATTGACCCTGCTGTCGGCTGTCGTCGGGCAGCGTGGCGTTCGCCTGGGTGATATCCACCGACAGCGCGCCCAGATCGCCCATGTTTTTACCGACCCCGACGTTAACGGCGCGATAGCGGTCCGCCAGTTGGGTGCCGCCATACAGCGTCCACCCTGCCGCCATCCCGTGCAGTATCGTGCTTTGAAAAAACGTCGGCTCTTCCTGCTGATCGTTGCCGCTGCGATATTCCCCGGCGGTCAGGGCATAGCGCGTGCGGCCTTCACGCTGTAGCACCGGCACCGAAGAGTACGGCACGCTGAAATTCTGGCTGCTGCCATCCGCTTCCTTAATGGTGACCTGCAGGTCACCGCCGTTGCCTGCGGCATAGAGATCGTTAATGGTGAAAGGGCCAGGCGGCACCGTGCTGTGGTAAATCTCATAGCCGTTTTGTTTGATAGACACCTGCGCCGTGCCGCGGGCAATACCGTGGATAACCGGCGCAAAGCCTTTCTGGCTATCCGGCAGCATATTGTCATCAGAAGCCAGCTGTGCACCGCGGAAGTTAATGCCGTCGAAAATGTCGCCGTTGGTATAGCTGTCGCCAAGCGTCAAACGCGAGCGCAGCGCTCGAATATCGCGCTCAACCCAGGTGTTAATGTGCTGCCATTTGTTCTGATTGCTCGAACCGCTGCCGCCGCTGCTGTAGCTCCAGGTACTGTTGTCGCGCAGCCGCCACGCGCCCGCGTTAAGCCCGCTTTGCAGGTTTAAATAGGCGTACTGGCTGCTGCCGCCGACCGTGTTATGCACGTTATTGCCGGTAAAGTTGTAGTTCAACAACCCGGCGGTAATCCCGTCATCCCACTGCTCCGGCGGAATATAGCCGCGCGCACGGTTGCCCATAAAGGCCTGCGGAATGGTCAGATACAGCCGCTGCTGGCCTACGTCCAGGCGCTGAGTTGCATCTTTAATCGTTTCGGCCAGCGGCACGCAGGCATCGGGCGCCAGCGCGCTCATGCCGCCGACCGCCGCGGTATTCAGCCCCATAGCGGCCAGTTGGCTGCGCGTCAGGCAGGCAAGCAGCCCCTGGCCGTGTTCGCCGGCGTTGAACGTCACATCACGGGTCGTAATGTAGCCATCGTTCAGGTAGATATCGACGCGGTAGGTCCCCGGCGGCAGTTCCTGCCCCTTCTCAAAACCGGAGAGATCCGCTACTGCGGCAGGATCGTCGGCCAGAAAACGGGGGTTAAAATACAGCTCCGCCTGGGCGAAAAAAGTCGGTGACGCCAGCATAATAGCCACCGGAAGCCGCGCAAGCGCGCTGACCGAGCGTGACGCCAGTTGTCGCAAGCGACGGGCCTCCAAATGGTCGAGGCCAAATTTCAGATATGGCATAGTCCCTCCGGTTCGACATCGCCCGGCCGTCAGTTATTATTCTGTTCTGGGAAAACGAAGACGCTCTCGCGGCTTATCGCATCGCGCCGATCATGCGCGGCGTCAGTGCGCCATAGTCATTAATAGTTCGGTAGGTAATCTCACCACCTGCATCTGCCGGTATTTTGACCCGTGTTTCCCCCATCGGCGGCACCAGCGCATTTTCCAGCACCCGCGTTCCGGCATTCAAATCGGTCACCGTCAGGTAGTAAGGCGTGGGGTTGATAAGCGTCAGCGTGCCGGCATCGCGGCGAAACGTCAGTTTTTCCGCAGCCTGCTCCGGCGGCATAGCCAGTTTGGCCGGGCGGTAATAGAGCTTTATACGGCTGATAATCGCCAGCTGCAGCGTGTTATCGCTGAGTTTTGATTTATCCATCGCCGGAATGGCCTTCACGTTCATCCAGAACAGGCTCTCACGGTCCTGCGGTAGCTGATTATTCGTGGCATCAAGAATGCGCAGGGTGTTCTCTTTTTTACCCTGCATGGCAAACAGCGGCGGCGTAACGACAAAGCGCCCGTCTTTCGCGCCAGCGGCGTTTTCCACCCATGACTGGATCAGATACGTGCTGCTATCGTCGGTGTTGGTTACCGCCAGCGGCACCTGCTTCTGCCCCGCCGGGTAGATGACCCGAGTGGCGCCCAGCGCAACGCCGGCCTGCGCACGGGAAACCAGCCCGCTTGCGGCCATCAGCAGCGCCGCCACCAGCAGGCCACGCATCATCAACGTTATTTTCATGTTTACCCTTGTTGTACTCACCGTCATATCCTGTATTCGGTTAATTACTCGTAGGTCAGAGCGAACCAGGCCTGTGCGTTGGCCGTGCCCCCCACAACCTGACGATCGGTCGAGCGATATTTCGCCACAAAATGCAGCGTCGTCGGTCCGTCGTTGAGTTTGGTCCAGCGAACCGGAGCCTGATTGAGCGGGATGGAGCCGCCCTGGTCATCAAACAGCGCAATGCCAATACCGGTGGCGATCCCCGCGCCCTCACCTACCGAGAGAATGTTGGGATCTTTACCGTCGGCGACGCCCTGAAACGACACGCCCACGCGCTGGCTGACTTCCGTACTGCAATCTTCCAGATGAATATCAAACGCAATCGGCCTGGATTCTTCACCTACGGCGTGAAAACGATGGCTGCTGATTTGCCCCATGGTCACCGTCATCATGCGGTCACTTGCCGCGACGCTACAGGCTTCGGCGATAACAACGCCCTGAAACCGCATACTTCCGCCAGGCAGCGTGACGTTCCAGCGATTCCCGGCCAGGGTGACGGTAGGCAGCAGAAAAATCAGCAGTCCCCATTTCATCCATTGCATGGTTATCACCTCTGTTCCTTTACCAATAGCGAGCCATCCTGGCCCGGTCAGCATCCCTGCTTTAGGGATTACTCGTACTGCACTTTGAAGGTTGCGTCGGCGTTCGCGGTACCGGCCGTTGCCGCACCGGTCGCGTAGTAGCGCGCCTGGAACGGAATGACGTTGGTGCCGTCGTTCAGCGTGGTCGCGTTGCTGAAGGTTGCGCCATCCAGCGCCAGCGGCGTACCTTTGTTATCCAGGATCTGCACGCCTACGTTGGTCGCGCCGCCGGAAGCGGAGCCCTGCAGAGCCAGCACGGTGGTATTGGTGGTATCAATCGCCGTACCGGAGAAGGCAACGGACGCCTTGGTCGATACGTTGGTATCACAGTCGTTCAACTGGATATTGAAACCGACCGCCGAGCTGGTGCTGCCCGCCGTTGCCAGTTTTGCTGAACGCACCTGACCCATCTGTACGGTCTGATCAACAGAGCCCGCATCGACGGCGCAGGCCGCGTTAACCACTTCCCCTTTAAAATGAACGGTGCCGCCGTTAACGGTGGTAGTATCTGCCGCCAGCGCAGCCGCTGAACTCAGAGACAGCGCAGAAATAATTACCAGCGCAACTTTATGAAAGCCCATAAAACCTACTCCTTATTAATTGAGAATATTATTCTCAGCGTGTTACAAACAACGATGAAGGCGGGCACCAAAGGCTCCACCTGACGTACTAAATTTATTTATGTAAAAACGACTCGTTCCCAACAATAGGCATGATTATCCGGATGGCTGCAATAGCGCTACCATCGAGGGTTTAGCTTTGATATATCCAGATAAAACGAGATTGTCGCGGCACTATTCCCACGCAGACCAAACATCTTTTTGGTCTTCTGCCTCAAATAATAAATATGCTTTTCGCTGAGTCCTGCCAGTTTATTTATTTGTGAGACGGAATACCCTTCGCAGAGATAGCGAAAGACAATCATCTCTTGTTCAGAGAAACCTCTCTGGTCAAAAATAGTTTTACTCGCCTTGTACAGGCATGAGTAAAGCTCTGAAAAGCTAATCTTTTCAGAGACTAGCCAAGGAAACGGCCCCTGAAAAGCATAGCTGGAGGAAACATCCATCTTGTATAACAGTATAATTCGGCAATGAGACGTAGACGAAGCCAATAAGCCGAGTATCCGATGTCGCTCAACGATATCAGAAATATAAACAATAAAAATGTCGCTGATCGAGGTGCGTAAATAGCACTTCGACCGCAGCTGCCAGGAGTGGATTGTCGAAACGTTACCATCCTGAATAACTTCGTCGTCTTGCAATGCCAAAAGAAAAAAACTGTTATCCGAGATAATACACTGCCTCATATATTACCCCAACGACCATGTCCGAATTTTTTATTTAGTATCCATAATTCCTGATTCTAAAACTGAGTTACCTAAACTTCGGTTTAATTATATACACAGCCAATATATATCGTCAAAAACGATCAATTCATTATTATTGATAGATATCATCAATTGATTTTATGAATATAGATCGCCCTAATCGATCAATTGCTTAATAAAAACAAGAAGATCAATGAAATAGGGAAGGTGCGAATAAGCGGGGAAATTCTTCTCGGCTGACTCAGCCATTTCATTTCTTCATGTTTGAGCCGATTTTTTCTCCCGTAAATGCCTTGAATCAGCCTATTTAGACCGTTTCTTCGCCATTTAAGGCGTTATTCCCAGTTTTTAGTGAGATCTCTCCCACTGACGTATCATTTGGTCCGCCCGAAACAGGTTGGCCAGCGTGAATAACATCGCCAGTTGGTTATCGTTTTTCAGCAACCCCTTGTATCTGGCTTTCACGAAGCCGAACTGTCGCTTGATGATGCGAAATGGGTGCTCCACCTTGGCCCGGATGCTGGCTTTCATGTATTCGATGTTGATGGCCGTTTTGTTCTTGCGTGGATGCTGTTTCAAGGTTCTTACCTTGCCGGGGCGCTCGGCGATCAGCCAGTCCACATCCACCTCGGCCAGCTCCTCGCGCTGTGGCGCCCCTTGGTAGCCGGCATCGGCTGAGACAAATTGCTCCTCTCCATGAAGCAGATTACCCAGCTGATTGAGGTCATGCTCGTTGGCCGCGGTGGTGACCAGGCTGTGGGTCAGGCCACTCTTGGCATCGACACCAATGTGGGCCTTCATGCCAAAGTGCCACTGATTGCCTTTCTTGGTCTGATGCATCTCCGGATCGCGTTGCTGCTCTTTGTTCTTGGTCGAGCTGGGTGCCTCAATGATGGTGGCATCGACCAAGGTGCCTTGAGTCATCATGACGCCTGCTTCGGCCAGCCAGCGATTGATGGTCTTGAACAATTGGCGGGCCAGTTGATGCTGCTCCAGCAGGTGGCGGAAATTCATGATGGTGGTGCGGTCAGGCAAGGCGCTATCCAGGGATAACCGGGCAAACAGACGCATGGAGGCGATTTCGTACAGAGCATCTTCCATCGCGCCATCGCTCAGGTTGTACCAATGCTGCATGCAGTGAATGCGTAGCATGGTTTCCAGCGGATAAGGTCGCCGGCCATTACCAGCCTTGGGGTAAAACGGCTCGATGACTTCCACCATGTTTTGCCATGGCAGAATCTGCTCCATGCGGGACAAGAAAATCTCTTTTCTGGTCTGACGGCGCTTACTGCTGAATTCACTGTCGGCGAAGGTGAGTTGATGACTCATGATGAACCCTGTTCCATGGCTCCAGATGACAAACATGATCTCATATCAGGGACTTGTTCGCACCTTCCCTAGAGAATTTGTTTTTAGGATTTTTCTAAGAATAAGAAGTTATACGTATTGATATACGCCACGCGCAAATTGTAATTTTATGTAAAATTTATATCCTGATGCGCAATTTAACTTAATTTTTACAAACATATAAATTGATCCAGATCAATTAACGCCATTTAAACAAAAATACCATAATTGATTCGCAAGGGATTCGCGCTGCAGAATTTACCCCTGAAAGCGTATCTATTACGACAGCTAACTACCTGATAAAGAGTATAGACGTCGTTTTGCGACCTGGATAAACGCGTGCAGGCTGGCGTGGCGATGCGGGAATAACAAAGAGGGGGGTTACAATCTAATAACAGAAATGACCAGGCATAGCGTCCCATGATAAACGCCACGCCTGAAGAAACGATTAGCGCAGTTGTTGCAGCACCTCGCCGGCCAGCGATTCCGGGTTGGCAAATCCTGCGCCTACCCGATGCGTCAGCAGTTTCGAACCGTACTGGCGGGTGATTTGCGGCAGACAGGCATCATGAAACGCCTTAAGATCGGCAAAGTAGTCCAGCGAATACTGGCTTTCTCCGGGTCGACCTCTTGCCCGGCAGGCATCAAAGCAGGCCCTTGCATCACGGTCGATGTACACCACCAGATCGATCGGCGGGTAACACTTAAGATAATGCTTAATTTGATAAAAGTAGGACATATAGCGGGCCGACGGTTGCTCGGTGGTCAGAAAATTCGCGTGGCAGAACACAATATCGCTAAATAGCGAACGCTCAATCACATAATTTCCCTCCGCAATATTGCTCAACAGCGCCTGGCGGCTGCGAGTGATATATAGCTGAAAAGCCACCCGGGCATCCGCATCATTGGGGCTTTCCACAAAAAGCTGAAGCAGTTCCAGAAATACCGGGTCTTCATCGACAGGCTCCCGAACAACCGTCCAGACGCTACCCGTCTGTTTCGACAGCGCCTGGGCCAGCGGTTCGAGCAGCGTGGTTTTTCCTGCGGCGATATTCGCCTCAATGGCAACAATCTGCATTGCACTATCCTTAGGCAGGCTCCCCCTCTTTACAGGGGGAGCGTCGGGCTATGATTTTTTCGCGCTGTATACGTCTTCGCCGGAGAATGTCGGCTCGGCCCAGAAGTTGATATTAAACTGCGCATCGTCGGTCATCTCGATACGGTGCCAGTACTGCGGAGGACTGGTTGCGAAGCTGCCGGCGTTGATGACCACTTTCACTTCCGGCTCGGTTGCCTGCTCGTCGGCGAAACCATAGTAGGTCACGGTCCCTTCCATCACGCACAGCTGACCAAAAATGCCGGCGGCAGTATTGTGGTGGCTCAGCAGCGCCGCAGGAACATTATCTTTGGTAAAAAACGGGGTTGAACGTTTGATGGTCCAGTTTTTCGGGATTCTGCGATGGCTCATATTCACCTCCAGCTCTATAAGATGCATTTAAAATACATCTTATAATTTTGCCTGTAAAGCCATTTTGATAATAAATCTCATTATCAAATGAACAACATTCTTCGTCAGCCATCACACTTTTGCACATCGCCATTTGTCGACAATCGACATTTATATACAATTTAAATGTCGAAAAACAACAGAGGCTACGCATGAATCCGCTCGCTTTTACCATCTCGCAAGAACAGAACGTCGATACCTGCCACCTGGCTGACCTGCCGCTGGCCGAAATGCTGTCGCTGCTGAACGAACACGACGCTCGCGTACCGCAGGCCATTAGCCGCGTGCTCCCGCAGGTTGAACAGGCTGTACGGCTGATTGTCGCGCAGATGAAAAGCGGTGGCCGGCTGTTTTACGTCGGCGCCGGTACCAGCGGTCGCCTGGGCGTACTGGACTCCGCCGAATGCCCGCCAACCTTTGGCACCGACCCGGATCGGGTACAGTCGGTCATTGCCGGTGGGCTGGACGCCATGCTGCGCGCCGTGGAAAACGTCGAAGATGACACCGAAGCATCGGTAGCCGAACTACGCGCTCGCGGGCTGAACGCGCAGGATGTTGTTCTCGGTATTGCCGCCAGCGGGCGCACGCCGTTCGTGATGTCGGCGCTCGACTACGCGCGCCAGATTGGCGCAAAAACCATTGCCCTCACTACCCGTGGCCCAGGTCTCATCTCGCAGCAGGCAGATGTCGCGGTAGCCCCGGACGTCGGAGCCGAAGCGCTGGCCGGTTCAACACGGATGAAAAGCGGTTCCGCGCAAAAAATGCTGCTCGGAATGATCAGCACCGCCACCATGATTCAACTGGGACGCGTTCACGGCAACCTGATGATTGACGTTAAAGCCTCCAACGAAAAGCTGCTACGCCGGGCTGAACATATGGTGGCGCAGATTTGCGATGTCGATAATGCCGAGGCGCAATCGCTACTACGCCCGGTGAACTACAACGTACGTGCGGCGGTGCTGAGCAACCTGCTGAATCTCTCCCCGCAGGCAGCGCTGGCGTTAGCCGCTCAACCCTTTGTCGCCCTAAAAGATCAGCTATTATCAGGAGCCGCTCATGGCCAATAAAATAGAACATCTGGAGCATATCGCTAACGCCATTGAGGAACATATTGGCGGCTTCGACAACGTCGTCACGCTGACCCACTGTATGACCCGCGTGCGCGTGGTGCTGCGCGATCGCGGCCGGTTTAACGCCGAAGCGCTGCGTAAAACCGACGGCGTGAAGGGCGTGGTAGACGCCGGGGAGCAATTCCAGATTATTGTCGGTGCGGGTACCGCCTCGAAAGTGACCGGCATCCTGACCAAACGCCTGAATCACGCCGGCGTCACGCCAGCGGTAGACGACAATGTGCGTAAACCCTTCTCCATTCGCCGCAGCCTGAATATCCTGGCCGCCATTTTTGTCCCCACGATCCCCGCGCTGATCGGCTGCGGGCTGATCCTTGGGCTGGTCAACGTCTGCCGCTTGATTGGCCCCGAGTTTGTCGCCAGCCATCAGGATCTGTTTGCGCTACTGACGGTGATGGGTAAAGCGGTCTTTACCGTACTGGCGGTGATGATCGGCATGAATACGGCGAAAGAATTGCAGGCCTCCCCCGCTATCGGCGCGGTGATGGCGGCAGTGCTTGCCGCGCCGGATCTGGCCAATATTAAACTCTTCGGCAGTGCGTTGACGCCGGGCGGCGGCGGGATTTTCGCCGTGCTGCTGGTCTGCGTCTTTGCGGCAAAATTTGAGCTGTGGTTCCGTCGTTACTGCAAAGAGAGTCTCGATCTGATTTTAACGCCGATGGTCACGATCCTTGTGTCATCGCTCGCCGCGCTGTTGATTCTCCAGCCGCTGGCGCACGCGGTAAACCAGTGGCTGGGCGATCTGGTGGCGCTGTCTTTGCTGAATAACTCCGCGGGCTCGGTCGCCGTTGGCGCGCTGCTCGGCGGCGGCTTCCTGTTCCTGCTGTTGACCGGCTTACACCAGGGGCTGATTCCGATTCATGCGCAGATCCTCGACACGTTCGGGCTCAACTATCTGTTCCCGATTCTGGCGATGGGCGGCATGGGTCAGGTTGGCGCAGCGGCCTACGTTTATTTGAAAACGAAAAATCCGCGCCTGAAAAAAACCATCTCCGGCGCGTTACCGGTCGGCATCATCGGCGTCGGCGAGCCGCTGCTGTTCGGCGTCTCTCTGCCGCTGGGTAAACCGTTTATCGCCGGCTGCATCGGCGGCGCGGCGGGCGGCGCAGTGATGGCGGCCTGCAAAGTGGGCATTATCATTCCCTTCGGCACCGCCGGGCTGTCGCTGCTGCCGCTGGTTGGCGCCGGACAAATTCTGCCTTTCCTGCTGGCGGTACTCAGCGCATGGATTGTAGGTTTCATCGCCGCCATGATCCTGGGCTTTACCGATCCGCAAGAATAGTCATAATCAGGCACTGGGCGCACCGCGCCCTTTCCCACGACGAGAGATAAGGTACGTAATGGAATCGATCATCAGCAAAATTCAGGCCCTGGCAAATGCCAAAACCAGCGGCGATCGTCGTATCTCGACATTCCTGATTGCACGAAATTTTGATATTTCCGATCTCAGCGCTACCCGTATGGGGCAAGAATTGGGCATCAGCGACTCGTCGGTTATTCGCTATGCCAAGGCGCTGGGCTGTAGCGGTTTCCCCGAGCTGAAGCTGCGGCTTGCCGCCGCCAGCCGCCCCCAGCAAACCGCTGGCCGGCAGGAAATCTATGAGGGTATTGAGGCGGACGATCCCACCGATCTGATGATTGAGAAGGCCAGAGTACTGTTCGCCAGTAAGATCGAACGGTCGCTGGATCTTCTCGACGCGCCCATTATCGACACCTGCGCCCGGAGACTGATCGACAGCCGTAAGATCGTGCTGGTCGGTATTGGCACCTCGGCGCTGATCGCACTGGATATCAACCACAAGCTGATCCGCTGCGGTCTGAACGTCCAGTTCAACTACGATTACCATACGCAGATTGTGCAGGCTTCTCTGCTACAGCCCGGCGACGTCCTGCTGGCGGTATCCGCGCGCGGCGAAACGGCGGAAGTGGTTGAGGCGCTAAGCCTGGCCTGCGAGCGCGGGGCGCACACGATGGCGATTACCCGCTACGGTAAAAACAAAGTTAGCCAGCTTGCTGAATATGTGATCCCCTATTGCTATAGCGAGGCGCACGAGAAGCTCGGTATGGTCACACCGCAAATCTTACAGATGATCGCCTTCGATATTCTGTTCTTCCGCATCAACAGCCTGGTCTCGCCGGACAGCATGTCCACCGCGCTGCGCACCATCGATCGACGCCAGCAAAAAGGCGGCACGTCATGAAAATGGGCAAAGATCCCGACTACCGATTTTCGCTCGCCAATGAGCGCACGTTCCTCGCATGGATACGGACCGCGCTGGCGTTTCTCGCCACCGCAATCGGCGTCGATATCTTGCTGCGCGAGCATCATCTGGGGGTCATGCGTCACGGCCAGTGGCTGGTTATTCTGCTCGCGCTGGTCGCCATTTTCGCCGGTGGCTGGGCGTTTTTGCGCTGGTATCAAAACGAAAAAGCAATGCGGCTGGAACAGGCTTTTTGCTATAGCCGCAGCCTATCGCTATTGACTGGCGTACTGATGCTGCTGGGCGCGCTGGTGATTGGCCTGGCGCTATGATCTCGCGCGATCCGGGGTTACAAAAAGAGCGCACCCAGCTTTCCTGGGGGCGCAGCTCGTTGGTACTGGCGGCGATGGTGATGATGCTGGTCAAGCTCGGCGCGTTTTTTGCCTTTCAACTGGCGCTGGTCCTGATAGGGCTACGGCTGATTCTGGGCGCCGTCAGCGCCCGCAAAAAGGAGCTGGCCCAACCGGAAATCTGCGTCAACGCGCGAGTGATAGGCCGACACTTATGGCTGTCCCTGAGCGTGGTACTCGCCGGTATCTGGTTCCTGTTGCACCGCTAGCGAGCCGACGCTTTAGCAATCACCACCGGTACGCTTTTATACGCTGGCGTCAGGCTTTGGCTGTCTACCGCGTCCAGCGAGAGCAATACGTTGGCTTCCGGCAGATAGGCGCCGAGCGATCCCGCGGCCATACTGTAAATCACCACGGTCAGACCGTACATCGCGCGATCGACGCTCGGCGTTCCGCTCTCATCCAGCGCCTGGATGTTAATCACGTCGCCTTCCGCCAGCCCGCGCGCGTCGGCTTCCTGCTGGCTTAAAAACGCCACATCGCGGCGGCCGCTAATACCCCGATAGCGATCGTTCATACCATAAATGGTGGTGTTGTACTGATCGTGGCTGCGCAGCGTTGCCAGCACTAAGGCTTCGGCGGGCTGCTGCTCGCGCTCGACGGCGCGCCGCTGGCTGACCACAAAATTGGCCTTGCCCGTCGACGTATGCCATTCGCGGCGCGATGCCGGCGTATCCATACGGAAACCACCCGGCGCGACAATGCGGGCATTGTAATCGGCGAACGCCGGAATCACGTCGGCAATCGCTTCGCGAATCAGGTCGTAGTTGCCCACCAGCGCTTCCCAGTTGACCGGCGAGTCCGGCAGCGTGGCCCGCGCCAGCCCGGCGACAATGGCCGGTTCCGACTTCAACCAGCGCGAGGCCGGTTTGAGCGCACCGCAAGAGGCGTGCACCATCGACATGGCGTCCTCCACGGTGACGGACTGAATGCCGCCTGCCTGTATATCGCGCTCGGTGCGACCCAGCGCCGGCAGCAGATAGTTGTGCTGTGCCATCAGCAGATGCGAGCGGTTCAGCTTGGTCGCCACATGAACCTGGAGATCCAGCTTTTTCATCGCCTCAAAAGTACGCTGCGGCTGCGGCATCGCCACCGCCAGGTTACCGCCCAAGCAGATCAGCGCCTTCGCCTCGCCGCGTTCAATCGCGCGAATGCTCTCAACGCTGGCGCGCCCGTTCTCACGCGATACCTGAATACCAAAGCGTGCTTCCAGACGCTGAAGGAAATCCTCTGAGGCGGCTTCGTTGATGCCTACCGAACGATCGCCCTGCACGTTTGAGTGGCCGCGCAGCGGGCAAATTCCCGCGCCGGGTTTGCCAATATTTCCCTTCAGCAGCAGCAGATTGATCAGCTGCTGAACGTTTTCGGTGCCGTTCTTATGCTGCGTGATCCCTAAGCCATAGCAAATGATGGTGGCATTAGATTTATCATAGCGGTAGGCAAGATCCTCCATCTGGCTGCGGGTCAGGCCGGAATCCTGCTCCAGATCCGCCCACTGGCAGCGGTGCAGATCATCATACAGCGCCTGATAGCCGTGGGTATGCTCAACCAGAAACGCGCGGTCGAGGCACGGTTCCTGGCCAAGCAAAATACGGGCTTCATCCATTTCAATCAGCGCTTTCATCACCCCTTTTAGCAGCGAAGCATCGCCACCCATTTTGACCTGATAATAGTCATGGCTGAGCGCCGTGAAATGGCCTTTGAACATGTCGGTCGGGCTTTGCGGGAAACTAAAGCGTTCCAGGCCACGCTCTGCCAGCGGGTTGATCGCGATGATGCGTGCGCCGCGCTGCGCAACTTCCCGTAAGGTGCTCAGCATGCGCGGGTGGTTAGTCCCCGGGTTATGACCAATACAAATGACCAGCTCGCAATGTTCAAAATCCGCCAGCTCAACGGTGCCTTTGCCCAGGCCAATCGCCTGCGTCAGCCCGACGCTGGTCGGCCCATGGCACATGTTGGAGCAGTCAGGGAAGTTGCTGCTGCCGTATTCCCGGGCAAAAAGCTGGTACAGAAACGCCGCTTCGTTGGAGGTACGCCCGGAGGTATAAAACTCGACCTGCTGCGCAGAGGCATAGCTGCGCAGGCGCGCGCCGATTTCCGCGAAGGCAACCTGCCAGTCAACCGGCTGCCAGGTATCGCTTTCACGATCGTACTTCATCGGATGGGTTAACCGGCCGCTGTTTTCCAGCTCATAGTCACTGTATTGCCACAGTTCAGCGACGGTATGCTGGCGAAAAAATTCCACCGAGGCTTTCTTGCTGGTCGTTTCCCAGGAAACGGCTTTTACGCCGTTCTCGCACAGCTCCATCGGCGAACGATGGCCCGGGTCAGGCCAGGCGCAGCCGGGGCAATCAAAGCCCTTCACCTGGTTCATGCGGAACATGGCGATAATATCGCGCGCAACGGCCTTTTGTGAAAATACCGAAGCGGCGACCGCTTTCACCGCCCCCCATCCCCCTGCCGGCCCTTGATAACCGCTTACACCCGGAACGCCGTTGTTCATTTTTACCGCTTATTTTTTACGCCCTTTCAATAGCGAATACGGTAGCAAGTTCCCTTGCCTAATGATTTCCTCTTCACGGGGTACGGTGGGCGTACGCTCAACGGGTTAGTGCGCTGCCCCCAACGGGTGGCATAGTGCGCGCGTTTTTGCCTGGTCATGACGTAAAACACGCACGGACTCCACATGAAAAAAGGGGTTGATCTGATACGAACAACCTCTTATTTTCTTGTCTCTTTTTTCACTGGGCCCTGTGATGTCGACGATGACAAAATCGAACACGTTGGTAAGCAGCAGAATAATAATAAAAATAAGCTGAGGAATTTCTTATGTTGTTATTTATTGGCACCGCCGCCGTCGCCTTTCTGGCATCGCTGATGCTGATCTGGCTTGACGACAGAATTGCCGAACCGGAATAAATTCGGGGAGGGGGTTCCGCGCCAGCCATTGGCGCGGAATATCAAATACTACAGTGACTTAGCCAGACGTTCTACGGCGGTCATCAGCCCGTCTTGCGACACCGTTGAGTAGGATAAACGCAGCGTGCGGGTATCCGGATTGTCGTTATAGAACGCTTCACCCGGCACATACACCACGCCATTTTCCAGCGTTTTTTCCAGCCATTTCATGGTATCAAACGGATAGCGGAAACGCGCCCACAGGAACATCCCGCCTTTCGGACGACTGAATTCCAGATGCTCGACCAGACGACTTTCCAGCGCGTCGGCCAGCGCATCGCACTTCTTACGGTAATCTTCACGAATCAGCGCGATCTGGCTTTCCAGGCGATTCATGGTGAGATACTCCGCGGTAATCACCTGTGACAGCATGTTGGTATGCAGATCCGCCGCCTGCTTCACGATCACCGTTTGCTGTGCCAGCCAGTCCGGCATCACGATCCAGCCGATACGCATTCCCGGCGCAAGAATTTTCGAGAAGGTTGAGGTGTAAACCACGCGATCTTCACAGCCCAATTCCAGCGCGTGCTGGTACAACGGGCGTTGCACTTCGTCCGTAAAGCTGATTTCACCGTACGGATCGTCTTCAATAATGACAAAGTCATACTGCTTCGCCAGCTCAACCAGACGGCGGCGGCGATCGTCACTCAGGGTTTTGCCGCCCGGGTTGCCGAAAGTGGGCACCAGGTACACGGCTTTAACCCGCGTGGTCGCCAGCCGTTCGGCGAGCTGCTCTACCAGCATTCCGTTGTCGTCGGTATCAACGCTCAGAATATTGGCCTGCGCCAGCTGGAACACCTGTAGCGCCGCCAGATAGGTCGGGCGTTCAACAACAATCGTGTCGCCCGGATCGAGCAGGGTGCGCGCCACGATATCGAGCGACTGCTGCGAACCGGAAGTGATGTAAACATGGCTTGCCTGACAGGCCACGCCGCGCGCCTGACACAGTTCGCTGACGGCCTGACGCAGCGGCGGATAGCCTTCGGTCAGCCCATACTGGAACGCATCGTTGAAGCGTTCGCGCATCACCTTCTGCACCGCCAGCTCCAGCCCTTCGGTATCAAAAAGCTCCGGTGCCGGAATGCCGCCGCCGAGCGAAATAACACCGGGCAGTTTACTGTGTTTGAGGAGTTCGCGGACGGCGGAGGGTTTAAGCTCCCGCGCGCGGGCGGCGAGTCGCCTGTCGTGCATACTATGTTCCTTTTCTGTCTTGTTGTTGTGTTGATTGCAGGCTTTCTTTACGTCGGCCTGATAAGCGAAGCGCCATCAGGCAACCCAACACAGATTGCCGGATGGCGGCTCCGCCTTATCCGGCCTGCTTGCCTTTATTCGTTATCTTTAATGACCACCAGCGGTTCGATATCACTCTCTTTTTTTATCACCAGAGAATCATCGCCGCGCAGGCAGGTGCCGCCGTAGTTACCGCCGACGGTAAAGGTACATACCTGAATATATTTTCCGGCCACGTTTGGCAAGCACCAAAGTTGCTGGTAAATATTTTTCCGATCGACGAATTTCCCGCTGGTCTGATCCAGCAGCTGGTCGTGGCCGCTGACCAGATCGATATTGCTGCCGCAGCGCCCGGAAATCGGCTTAATGGCGTAGCCCGTTTTCGCCAGATGCTCGCTGACTTCAAAGTCGGTATCCAGCAGGTATGGGTGGTTCGGGAACAGTGACCACAGTACCGGGAGGATCGCTTTGTTGCCGGGGATCACCGTCCATAGCGGTTCAAAGACCATCACTTCCGGGCGTAGCAGCACGTCGATCAGGCGGACTTCGCCATCAGGGCTGCCGGTACGAATCGGCACCGCCGCGTACTCGTCTTCGCTGACCTCGCGCACCTGCTCAATGGCCGTTTCCCATGCCCAGGTTTTCCACACGCAGTTCACCAGCCGTCCGTCACCGTCAATCAGCTGGCCGGCAGCATCCCAGTGCAGTTCATCAAGACCGTGAAGAATTTTGCTCTCAAAGCCCGCCTGCTCCAGCGCACGCTGCATAAACTGCGCGTGGTAGTTCTCTTCCAGATCCTTGTCCTGCATGATGTGCACGAACGGCCGTGCCAGGCTGTGCTTCCACGCGCCGACCAGCTCACCCAGCAGATCTTCCGCTGGGTTATGACCGTTGCCGCGATAGCCGGTTTTCAGCCACTGTTCGAGGATCAGCCCGCCTTCGGTATGACAAGAGGCGGAGTCGGCGTTGTACTCGTACACCTTCAACCCGCGCTCATCCATGCAGAAGTCCATGCGCCCGGTAATCATGTCGTGGCGGCGGCGCTGCCACGAAAGGCGCAGACGCGGCCAAAGAATTTTCGGAATATCAAACAGCGCCAGCAGGTTATCGTCGCGCATGACTTTATCGGTGGCGTGGAGATACATCAGATGCATCTCGTTAGTCGCCTTGATGAGCTCCTGCTCCGCGCTCTCGGTCATGGTGAAGTACTGGTACGGATCGCGGTTAATCACGTGGCCGTTTGCCGCGATATAGGCCTGCTGGAGCGAGTCTTTTTCGTTCAACCATTCACCGTCGAACTGACCGTGGTTGTCGAGGCGTGCGCCGCCCAGCTTCAGCGCTTCACCGGCAATGGCCGGCTGGGGCAGGCTGTAACGCGCATCGTCGGTCTGGATCATCCAGCCCAGAATCGTCGTGTCGTCGAAGGTATCATGCAGCGTGTAGTGCCCGTCTTTTACTTCCAGCGTCAGCTCGCGCGTCCACTGCTGCCCTGCCGGCAGCGGCGAATGCAGCACGTTCTGTTCGGCGATACGCACCTTATTCCCCAGCAACTGGGTAATCACCGCCACGTGGCCGGTTTCGTTAAACTCGCCGCCTTTCTGCCAGATAAGCAGCGAACCGACGAGCGGCGGGCGACGGGAGCCGTTGGCAAAAGCCTGTAGCGGCAGGATGGCGTCGTTCACCACCTGGCGCAGATAGCGCAGGGAGAAGATTTCATAGGCCATGCTGACGTCGGTGAAGACAAAACCGTAGGTGATAAACAGGAAGCGGCGGGCAAACTCAACGCACTGCCATTTGTGGCCCATGTATTCGTTATCAATGTAGCTACGAAACGAGGCGTCGTCAGGCATGTCGCCCGGTTTTAAGCTGCTGTAATTCGAAGAGTAAATCGCTACGCCACCCGGCGCATACCCCAACAACGTGCCAAATGGGGCGTCACTATTGGTACTTCCCGTGCTCATGAACCTTCCTCAAACGCGCGTCGCGATTTTTATCGCCCCGCACGTTGAAATTAATCCAACAAAAGTGGATTAATCATACACCCGTGCAGGCGAGGATGGCCGCTGCGGAGGAAAAATATTCATCTGAAAAATGGGCATCCACAATACCTGGCGGTTTCAGTACGCGGGATGCGCGGCAGGTTAGCGCGGATTTTTGCCTGAGGCTGCTAAACTTGATTGTCCAAACACATCATCAATATAAGGCGAGCGATTATGTCAGAGAACACCTATCAGCCACCCAAAGTCTGGGAGTGGACGCAAAACAGCGGCGGCGCATTCGCCAATATTAACCGCCCCGTCTCCGGCGCAACGCATGAACAGACGCTGCCGGTTGGCCATCATCCGTTACAGCTATACTCCCTCGGCACGCCGAACGGTCAGAAAGTCACTATTATGCTTGAGGAACTGCTGGCACTGGGCGTTACGGAGGCTGAGTACGATGCGTGGTTAATCCGTATTGGTGAGGGCGACCAGTTCTCCAGCGGTTTTGTCGAGGTGAACCCGAACTCGAAAATCCCGGCGCTGCGCGACCACTCGACCACCCCGCCAACCCGCGTGTTTGAGTCCGGCAATATTCTGTTGTATCTGGCGGAAAAGTTTGGCCACTTCCTGCCAAAAGATCCGGCAGGGCGTACTGAAACCCTTAACTGGCTGTTCTGGCTTCAGGGCTCTGCGCCGTTCCTCGGCGGCGGCTTTGGCCACTTCTACAACTATGCGCCGGTGAAAATTGAGTACGCAATCAACCGCTTCACGATGGAAGCCAAACGCCAGCTCGACGTGCTGGATAAACAGCTGGCACGCGGTCGCTACGTGGCGGGCGAAGAGTACACGATCGCCGACATCGCCATCTGGCCATGGTACGGTAACGTGGTGCTGGGCAACGTGTACGGCGCGGCGGAGTTCCTGGATGCCGAAAGCTACAAGAACGTAATGCGCTGGGCGAAAGATATCGCCAGCCGCCCGGGCGTGCAGCGCGGCCGCATGGTGAACCGCACCAGCGGCCCGTTGAATGAACAGCTGCACGAGCGGCATGACGCTAGCGATTTTGACACCAACACGGAAGATAAGCGTCAGCAGTAGCGGCGTTAATCGGGCGCTCTGCGCCCGGTTTTATTGCCCTTCCAGACGGTATCCCGCCATAAAATAACGCACGGTAGTACTGGAATCGTGCTCTCTGAAAAAATCCATGACCATCTCTTTGTCGAGGCCATAGCGCCGCGTCAGAATTCCCGCTTCCCAGGCGCTCAGCTGGCGGTCCCCCGTCTTCTCAAACATCCGGTGCGAAAATCCCAGCACAAACCCGCGTTTATAATCGGTGCAAAAACCAATCACTTTTTGCGCGCTGTCGGCATAAGGCGCCTTCAGACCCGCGATCAACCCTTTGCCAAAATGGTTATCCATCGACGTCTCCTCAATCGTTATATATAAAATTATATAGCGATTTTTTAAGCGATGCCTAGCGCTATTTCGGCGCTACCCCCAAAGGGGAAAGCCGCGCCTTTTCGTGCGCCAATTCGCGGCAGTGTGATCGCGACGACGGGCGGCCTGGCGTAAAGCCAGTATTCTGGAAACAGCGTTTCAAAAAAAGAAGGAGAAACTATGGCCTGGCAAGCAAACCCAGCCCGTTATGAAGACATGCAGTATCGCTACTGCGGCCGCAGCGGTTTACAGCTCCCTGCACTGTCCCTTGGCCTATGGCACAGTTTTGGCCACATCCACGCGTTAGAAGGCCAGCGCGCGCTGCTGCGTAAAGCCTTTGACTGCGGGATCACCCATTTCGATCTGGCGAATAACTATGGCCCGCCGCCGGGCAGCGCCGAAGAGAACTTTGGCCGCCTGCTGAAGGAGGACTTCGCCAGCTACCGCGACGAGCTGATCGTCTCCACCAAAGCCGGATACGATATGTGGCCGGGGCCTTATGGTTCCGGCGGCTCGCGCAAGTATCTGCTGGCAAGCCTCGACCAGAGCCTCCAGCGGATGGGGCTGGACTACGTCGATATTTTCTATTCTCATCGCGTTGATGAGAAAACGCCGATGGAAGAGACCGCCAGCGCGCTGGCTCAGGCGGTACAGAGCGGCAAGGCGCTGTACGTCGGCATTTCCTCTTACTCATCTGAGCGTACGCAGGCGATGGCCGCACTGCTGCGCGAGTGGAAAATCCCCCTGTTGATTCACCAACCTTCTTATAACCTGCTCAACCGCTGGGTCGATAAGAGCGGTCTGCTGGATACGCTAGCGGACAACGGCATCGGCTGCATCGCGTTTACCCCGCTAGCGCAGGGGCTATTGACCGGCAAATACCTTAACGGCATTCCGGACGGTTCGCGCATGCAAACGGAAGGCAAAAAGGCGCGCGGCCTGACGGAAAATATGCTGAGCGAAAGCAACCTCAGCAGCCTGCGCCTGCTCAACGAAATGGCGCAACGGCGCGGGCAGTCGATGGCGCAGATGGCCCTAAGCTGGCTGCTGAAGGACAGCCGCGTGACATCCGTGCTGATTGGTGCCAGCCGGCCGGAACAAATCGAAGAGAACGTGAAGGCGCTGGCGAACCTGAGCTTCTCAGCAGAGGAACTGGCGCAGATTGACAAGCATGTCGCCGATGGGCAGTTGAATTTGTGGCAGGCGTCGTCGGATAAGTAAGCGCGCCCGGGAGTATCTGTAGGCCTGATAAGCATAGCGCCATCAGGCATTTCGGCGCACTCTGCCGGATGGCGGCGTGAACGCTTTATCCGGCCTACATGTCGTGCATATCACCACAGCCGCGCTGGGAGAATCTGTAGGCCTGATAAGCGTAGCGCCATCAGGCATTTCGGCGCACGTTGCCGGATGGCGGCGTGAACGCCTTATCCGGCCTACATCACGACTTTTTCCCGCGGGTCAGGCTATCGAGATAGCCCATCACAAAGGCCGACAGAACAAAGGTCAGGTGAATAATCACGTACCACATCAGTTTGTTATCCGGTACGTTTTTAGCGTCCATAAACACCCGCAGCAGGTGAATAGACGAGATAGCAACAATCGACGCCGCCACTTTATTCTTCAGCGAAGTGGCATCCATTTTGCCCAGCCAGCTCAGCTTCTCTTTGTGCTCGCTGATATCCAGCTGCGAGACAAAGTTTTCATAGCCAGAAAACATCACCATCACCAGCAGGCCACCCACCAGCGTCATATCCACCAGCGACAGCAGCGTCAGGATCAGATCGGCTTCCGCCATGCTGAAAATGTTCGGCAGTACATGCAGAATCTCCTGAAAGAACTTCAGGGTCAGGGCCAGCAGCGCCAGAGAAAGACCGAAATAAACCGGGGCCAGAAGCCAGCGCGATGCGTACATCGCATTTTCCAGAAAGCGTTCCATAATGTCCTGTTTTTGAGTCAGATTCGCCCTAGTATATCTCAATCAGGCAACATCACATCAACACTTCAGATCACACATCATGTGTGCGGACAAACGGTCGCTGTAAGTCCGGCCACACCAGCGCCACCAGCTCGGGATAGGCCTCCTCGGCAAACTCCTCGTAGCACTGCTGCAGGCCAAGCACCACCGGGTCAACGTCGGTGACCCGCTCGCCTTTCAGGCAGCGGCGCTTAATCTCATCGTAATATTCATAAACTGCGCCGTTGAGATTGCGACAGCGTTCCTGCGCTTCAAACAGGCCAGGGGTCTCTTTCAACCGTTCGGTGGACATACGCTTAATCGTCGACTGGACAAAATCGATATATTCATGATTAATACGCCAGTACCAGGCAGGCGTGATCCGGCTCATCAGCGCGGCAAAATGGTTTTCGCCTTCGTCTTTGTCCAGCGGTGCCGCCGCCGGGGAGGGAACGGTTTCATTATTGGTTTCAGATGTTTCGTTATTTTGGCCATACATAAAAATTAAAATAACGACGGTAAGTAACAGCAACAGCATCACAAAATAAATAATACCGCTCATGGCTTTCTCCACTTTTTTTGATTTTAAAAGTGCACCATGTTAATGTCAACGAACCTCACTATAATAAAAAACACGCCCCAGCCATTCGACAAACGACGCCTATATGATTGCTGAAACCCTTATCCCAGCCCGTTTCTGCATACCGGCATTGGACGCAGAAAACAAGGATGCACAGGCCAGCCAGGGGGGCGAGCCTGAGAAAGTCTCGCTCGCGTTCTGGCAGGACGACGTCTTGATTGGCGGCGGCCAGTCACGTAACCCGCTGCTGGAAGAGCGCGATCGTCATATTAAAGACAGGTTATATCGCATTGCAAAAATTGAAGCTTTTGCACTTATGCTAAATAACCTGGTGGTTCAGGGGGAGATCTCCGCGCTGGAGCTAAGCCAAATTATGGAGATAAAAACCCAGGAGATAAATGAAGACGGTAATAAAATCTGGCTTAATTTAATGACCCAGGAAAGAACCGTTCCCTTATTTTATAATCTGACGGATAAGTGAACATGAAACTTGTCGATGTTAGTGCGGCTAATATACCGTTAAGCCCACAGATCAGTGATGAGACTATCCTTCAGCGTAATCTCCAGACGTTACGCGAGGAAAAAAACTCCGAAGGACGGCGTATTTCCGGCCTCTCTGAGCCTATCCCCGCAGCGCTGGTCAAGATGAAGTGGCAGCATCGCCACGAAATATACGCCTACCAGGTAAAAGAAGAGATTCTGGGCGCCGCGCTGTGTGAAGTGATGGCCCGCTACCCGCACCTGCGCGACAAAATTCTGGCACATACCGAATCCTGCTATCAGCACGTGCTGAACCGCGAGGCCGCAACCCTTGAGATCAGCCGCGGGCTTGCAGATGGTGATTACCGCACTTCAAACGTGATCCTGAAGACCGAAAAAGAGGGCGAAAAACGCCCGGATCAGCCGATTATCGCAATGGCGAAGTGATCGAACGCGCAGTGACCCGATGCTCGTGTTCCTCGAACTAACGAAACGCTTACATCAACGGCGCGCTGTATTTTATGCACTTACACCAGCCTGAATACCGAAATCGCCGACTTCAGTTCACCGGTTTGCTGCTGCTGCTGATGCGCCACCTGAATAGTTTGCGCCACGTGCTGTGCGTTCTCCTGCACGCTGGCATCAATGTGGGCAATACTGCCCTTCATCTGGAGAACGCTGGCGCGCTGCTGGTCGCTCATAGATGAAAGCACGTCGACGCAGGATTGCAGACTATCAATGTTGCTGATGATCGCCGCCATGGTTTTCCCGGCCCGCTCAACCTGCTCACTCCCCTGATGCGTACGCTCGACTGAGGCGGAAATGAGCTGGCGGATATCGCGTGCAGCGCCTTCACAGCGGAGCGCCAGCGTGCGCACTTCGGCAGCCACGACGGCAAACCCTTTGCCGTGCGCGCCGGCTCTGGCCGCTTCAACGGAAGCATTGAGCGACAGAATATTCGTCTGGAAGGCGATGCCGTCAATCATCTCCAGAATGCCGCTGATCTTTTGCGATTCATCACGGATGTGCGTCATGGACGCCATCGCCGCGCGGATATTCTCTCCCCCTTCTCGCGCTACGCCGCTGGCCTGCTCTGCCAGCGATCGCGCTTCGCTGGCCTTCTCGCTGGTGAGCGAGGCGGCGGCGGCGAGCTGTTCCATGGCGCTGGCGGTGACCGCCAACGAACGCGCCTGGCTGTCCGTACGTTCAGACAGCGCCGTATTGCGCTGCAGCAGCGTTTGCGATGCATCCAGCAGTTGAGAAACGTTGCCGCTTACCTGCTCCAGCGTCGTTCGCATGGCGTCGAGCGTCAGGCTAAAGGTACGGGCAAAAGGCGAACGGCTGGTTTTGCTGTCGCGCTCAAGCGTCAGGTAACCCGACTCGCGGTTAATCACCGCCGCCAGCTTCGCCACCTCGCTGGCCGAGCGAGCATCCTGCTCCATGCGTACTGCCAGAAAGACCAGGAATACCGTCTGCACGACCACAAACAGGCCGTGCATAATCACCATATGCAGGCCGGGGTGCATAAAGACGGCAATATGAAATAAGCCATATTGCTGTAAATAATTAAACACCAGATGATGCAGCGCAATCACCGCCGCACCCATAATTAACGGCCGCCAATCACGCCAGGCCAGCAGCGCAGAGAGCAGTACAAATACCGAAAAATGATATTCAGTTTCCCCTTCACCAAGCTGAATAAGTAGCGCAGAGTAGGCCATCAAAATAACAGCATAAGCCAGCCGGGCGATCAGTCTGCCGGAGAAAAGCAGCGTCATGATGGTGCCAAGGACAGTCAGACAGCTTGCCACCAGCAACGCCAGAGCAGGATTATCATGGCGCCATCCCACCGCGAGCGAAATAAACCACATAACCCAAACCAGCACCAACAGCAGGCGGTCCGCCCTCTGACGAATTGTCGATAACGAGATGAGGTCACGATGCGTGCCTTCAGCTTGTCGCAAAGATATTATGGCCATGATAATGTCCGTCCGCTGCAGGTTTATATATTATTGTTAGCGTTCAGAATTAAGCGTAGAAAGGTTATTTCAGGCTAGCCACTCTAACGTTAAAAATATATAACGCGAATGAAGCACTGCTAAATAACATTTAAATATCAGCAGAAATGCCGTGCAGAAAATAAGACTTAAGATAAATATGATATTATCAGGGGGATATAACGGATGGCGCAGAGCGCGCCATCCGGTGTGATTATTTTTTCGCGACGGTCTCTTCGCCAACCAGGCCAATCTTCAGATAGCCCGCCTGATGAAGCGTATCCATAACCTTCATCATCGTTTCATAGTCCACCGTTTTATCGGCGCGGAAGAAGATGGTGGTGTCTTTCTTGCCTTCCGTCAGCGCTTCCAGCGCCGTGACCATATTGTCATCGGTGATGGGATCATTACCGAGGAACATCGATTTATCCGCTTTCACCGACAGGTAGACCGGTTTTTCCGGGCGTGGCTGCGGTTGGCTAGAAGACGCCGGCAGATTCACTTTGACATCGACGGTCGCCAGCGGTGCGGCAACCATGAAGATAATCAAGAGCACCAGCATGACGTCGATAAACGGCGTCACGTTGATTTCATGCATTTCGCCGGTGTCGTCCAGATTTTCATTAAGACGCATTGCCATGGGGCATTAACCTACTCGTAATTTCTGGGCGGTACGGACCGGATGCACGCCGCTGGCGCTGAGATCCAGATCGCGACTCTGCAGCAGCAGAACCTGGGCGGCCACATCGCTAAGGTTGGCCTTGAAGCCGCCGATGAGACGCGCGAAGACGTTATAAATCACCACCGCCGGAATCGCGGCAAACAGGCCAATCGCAGTCGCCAGCAGGGCTTCTGCGATACCCGGTGCCACCACCGCCAGGTTAGTGGTTTGGGTCTGGGCGATACCGATAAAGCTGTTCATGATGCCCCATACGGTGCCGAACAGGCCGACGAACGGAGAGATAGCACCGATGGTCGCGAGGAAGCCGTTACCGCGTCCCATGTGACGGCCTACCGCCGCAACGCGACGTTCAAGACGGAAACCGGTACGTTCTTTAATGCCTTCGTTGTCTTGCGAACCGGCCGAAAGCTCGAGTTCGTTCTGCGCTTCATTAATCAGCTGGCTGCTCAGGCTGCGGGCGTCGAATGCGGCGGCCGTTTCGTGCGCCTGATTGAGTGAACGCGCATCGGCTAACAGCTTCTGTTCGCGCTTGAGGCGGCGCTTATGAGAAATGAGCTCGGCGCCCTTGCTGAAGAAAATAGCCCAGGTGACGACGGATGCCAGTATCAAGCCAATCATGACCACTTTAACCACGATGTCGGCATGATGATACATACCCCAAACGGAGAGATCCGCCTGCATCAAATTATTACCCACTGTGTATCTCCAGGACATAAATCACAAAATCTGAGACCAATAATATCAAAACAACGTCGAATTGATAGTAGTTCTCATTAGTATTTACATATTGACTCAAATCACACTTATTTTCCTTGCGCTTACGCAGTAAAAAAGTTTTCTGCGCGCTTTTTGGCAAAATTTTCTCCTGTATGCGTTTGCAACGCGCCATCGCATGAACAATCGTGATAGTTTAGACGTCCAGACGTATAAAAACAGGTAGACCCAAGATGGCAGACAAGCACCTTGATACCGCGCTGGTTAACGCCGGACGCAGCAAAAAATACACCCAGGGATCGGTAAACAGCGTGATTCAGCGCGCCTCTTCGCTGGTTTTCGAGACCGTTGCCGCCAAGAAACAGGCAACCCGTAACCGCGCCAACGGCGAGCTGTTTTATGGCCGTCGCGGGACGCTCACGCATTTCTCACTCCAGGAGGCCATGTGCGAGCTGGAAGGCGGCGCCGGCTGCGCGCTCTTCCCCTGCGGTGCGGCGGCGGTCGCCAACACCATTCTGGCCTTCGTCGAGCAGGGCGATCACGTCCTGCTGACCAACACCGCCTATGAGCCGACGCAGGATTTTTGCACCAAAATTCTTGGCAAGCTGGGCGTAAGCACCGGCTGGTTCGACCCGTTGATTGGCGCCGACATTGCTGGCCTGATCCAGCCCAACACCAAAGTGGTGTTCCTGGAATCACCGGGTTCGATCACCATGGAAGTGCATGACGTGCCGGCGATTGTTGCCGCCGTGCGCAGCGTTGCGCCCGAGGCGATCATCATGATCGACAACACCTGGGCGGCGGGGATTCTGTTCAAAGCGCTCGATTTCGATATCGATATTTCCATTCAGGCCGGCACCAAATATTTAATTGGTCACTCAGACGCCATGGTCGGTACGGCGGTAGCCAATGAACGCTGCTGGGCGCAGCTGCGCGAAAATGCCTACCTGATGGGTCAGATGCTCGACGCGGATACCGCCTATATGACCAGCCGCGGCCTGCGCACGCTGGGCGTGCGCCTGCGCCAGCACCATGAAAGCAGCCTGAAAATTGCCGAATGGCTGGCACAGCAGCCGCAGGTGGCGCGCGTTAACCACCCGGCGCTGCCGGGCAGCAAAGGCCATGAGTTCTGGCAGCGCGACTTCACCGGCAGCAGCGGCCTGTTCTCCTTCGTTTTGAATAAACGTCTGAATAACGATGAGCTGGCGCAGTATCTCGATAACTTTTCGCTGTTCAGCATGGCGTACTCGTGGGGCGGCTTTGAATCGCTTATTCTGGCCAACCAACCGGAAGAGCTCGCCAGCATCCGCCCTGAAGGTAAGATTGATTTTGAGGGCACGCTCATCCGCGTTCACATCGGCCTGGAGAACGTTGACGATCTGATTGAGGATTTAGCGGCAGGATTCGCCCGCATCGTGTAACATAGCCGGGCCCGGCATGGTCAGTGCCGGGCGGGTTAGCAATGTTTTTGGCGCAGCCTACGGCGGCGTCACCGATGTTGAGAACAGTCGGTTCCCGAGTGCCCTCGTCGCCAGGCGTAAACAAATTTCACGTGATTGTCAGCCAGGCTGAACAATACGGCTTCATTTGTTGCGTCCGGGATCAAGGTGTTCTTAAGAATTCGGGCGTACAATAAGTGAAAACGCTGTTCCACAGGAATGTCCATGGTCGTTATTCAAGATATAGTCGCCGCGCTTTGGCAGCACGATTTTGCTGCCCTGGCGAATCCGCACGTCGTGGGGGTTGTTTATCTGGTCATGTTTGCCACTCTGTTTCTGGAAAACGGCCTGCTCCCCGCCTCCTTCCTCCCCGGCGATAGCCTATTGCTATTGGCGGGCGCGCTCATCGCCAAGGGCGTGATGGGCTACGTCCCTACCCTCGTCATCCTGACCACCGCCGCCAGCCTCGGCTGCTGGCTGAGCTATATTCAGGGCCGCTGGCTGGGCAACACCCGAGTGGTAAAAGGCTGGCTCGCACAGCTGCCGGAAAAATACCATCAGCGCGCAACCTGTATGTTCGACCGCCACGGCCTGCTGGCGCTGCTCGCCGGGCGCTTCCTGGCATTCGTGCGCACCCTGCTGCCAACAATGGCGGGCATTTCCGGCCTGCCGAATCGTCGCTTCCAGCTGTTTAACTGGCTAAGCGCGCTGCTGTGGGTGGGCGTGGTCACCAGTCTGGGCTATGCCATCAGCATGATTCCGTTCGTGAAGCGCCATGAAGATCAGGTGATGACCTTCCTGATGATTCTGCCGATTTTCCTGCTGGTTGTCGGGCTGCTCGGCACGGTGATTGTGGTTATCAAGAAAAAGTATTGCGACGCTTGATCGCATAGCACACGTAGGCCGGATAAGGCATTTACGCCGCCATCCGGCAACGTGCGCCGGGTTTGCCTGATGGCGCTGCGCTTATCAGGCAAACCTCTTTATCTGGCTCCCGATTACATGCCACGCAGCCGTGCCGCATCCTCCCCCGGCGTGAGCCCGAAGTACCGCTTAAACTCCCTGCTAAACTGCGACGCGCTTTCGTAACCCACCTGCATGGCCGCTGCGCTGGCCTTCAGCCCATCGTGCGCCATCATCATCCGTGCTTTATGCAGCCGATAGGTTTTCAGATATTGCAGCGGCGAAGTGCTGGTGACTGACTTAAAATTATGGTGGAACGCTGACAGGCTCATGTTTGCTTCGGCGGCCAGCTGATCGACGCTCAGCGATTCGGTGTACTGGCTTTCAATGCGCTTCAGTACCCGGCCTATCTGGCTAAAGTGCGTCTGGCGGCTGACCAGCGCCATCAGCGCGCCGCCGCGCGGCCCGGTCAGCACGTGGTACAGCATCTCACGAATAATCTGTTTGCCGAGAATACGAGCGTCCAGCGGGCGTTCCATCACGTCCAGCAGGCGCTCAGCGGCGCAGAGGATCTCCTCAGACAGCGTCGCCGAGTTGATGCCGCTTTCCGCCACCGAGGGGCGAAACAGTGGGTCTTCGCCAATGTCCATCAGCAGCGCCTGAAGCTGAAACAGATCGACATCAAGCCGCAGACCGGCCAGCGGCGCATCTTCAGTCGCAAAAGTTTCACATTCGAAGGGTAAAGGTACCGTCAGCAGCAGGTATTCGTTCGCATCGTAGCGGAAGGTACGGTCGTTGATATAACCGATTTTATAGCCGGAAAAGAGAAAAACGATGCCCGGCCGGTACATCACCGGCGTGCGTCCGTTTGGCCGGGTGCCGTAGATAAGCTGAATCTCCGGCAGCAGCGCCTGAAGATTTTGTTCGTTATTTTTCAGCTGCTTAATTTTCTCTGTCAGCAGCGCACAGATTTCGTCACGGTTCATCAACGGGGGCTCCAGATGCCTTTTCCAACGCAATCATTGTGACCATCATTAACGTAATTCTCCAGCCATATGGAGAAATGGGCAAGACAAACGCAGAAATGTGCATTGAGAGGTACGGCGACGAGGACCACAATGATGTCATTCGGCGGCGACCTTTCGCCACCTTGTTTTTCACCCACCAAGAAGGGAACGAGCAATGTTTAATTTTGATCTTCACACCCCGACCCGCATCCTGTTCGGTAAAGGCGCTATCGAAAATCTGCGCGCTCAGATCCCGGCAGACGCCCGCGTACTGATTACCTACGGCGGCGGCAGCGTGAAAAAAACCGGCGTACTGGATCAGGTTCTGGCCGCGCTGAAAGGCCTGGATGTGCTGGAATTCGGCGGCATCGAGCCAAACCCGTCCTATGAAACGCTCATGAACGCGGTGAAGATTGCCCGCGAGCAAAAGGTGACTTTCCTGCTGGCAGTCGGCGGCGGTTCCGTACTCGACGGCACTAAATTTATCGCCGCTGCGGCGCACTACGATGAAAGCATCGATCCGTGGGAAATTCTCGAAACCTACGGCAGCAATGTAAAAAGCGCTATCCCGATGGGCTCCGTCCTGACCCTGCCGGCGACCGGTTCTGAGTCAAATAAAGGCGCGGTCATCTCCCGTAAAACCACCGGCGACAAACGTGCCTTTATGTCTGCGCACGTCCAGCCGCAGTTCGCCATTCTGGACCCGGTTTACACCTACACCCTGCCGCCGCGCCAGGTCGCTAACGGCGTTGTCGACGCCTTCGTTCACACCGTTGAACAGTACGTGACCTACCCTGTTGACGGTAAAATTCAGGACCGCTTTGCCGAAGGCATTCTGCTGACCCTGGTCGAAGATGGCCCGAAAGCGCTTCAGGAACCGGAAAACTACGACGTGCGCGCCAACATTATGTGGGCCGCCACCCAGGCGCTTAACGGTCTGATCGGCGCGGGTGTGCCGCAGGACTGGGCAACCCATATGCTGGGGCATGAGCTGACCGCAATGCACGGTCTGGATCACGCGCAGACGCTGGCTATCGTGCTGCCGGCACTGTGGAATGAAAAACGCGACACCAAGCGCGCTAAGCTGCTGCAATATGCCGAACGCGTATGGAACATTACCGAAGGCACAGACGATGCGCGTATCGATGCCGCCATCGCCGCAACCCGCAGCTTCTTTGAAAAAATGGGCGTACCAACCCGCCTGTCTGACTACGGTCTGGACGGCAGCTCCATCCCGGCGCTGCTGAAAAAACTCGAAGAGCACGGTATGACTAAACTGGGTGAAAATCAGGATATTACCCTCGACGTGAGCCGTCGTATTTACGAAGCCGCTCGCTAATCCATCCTCGCTTTACCTTTCGTTTTGGCATATTTAGACCAGACTTAATCCTACAAACCTTATCGGGGCACGCCCCGATAAGCTGATGAAAAGGAGAAATGCATGACACAACCAACCGTGATTAAACTGCACGATGGCAATGTAATGCCGCAGCTGGGCCTGGGCGTATGGCAGGCCAGTAATGAAGAAGTCGTGACCGCAATCCACAAGGCGATTGAGGTCGGTTACCGTTCCATTGATACTGCCGCCGCCTACAAAAATGAGTCAGGCGTGGGTAAAGCGATTAAGAGCGCAGGCATTGCGCGTGAAGATCTGTTTATCACCACCAAGCTGTGGAATGACTCCCATCTGCGCGCCGCCGACGCGCTGCAGGAAAGCCTGGAACATTTGCAGCTCGACTATCTCGATCTGTACCTGATCCACTGGCCAGTGCCCACATCGGATCACTTTATTGACGCATGGAAAGCGCTGATTGCGCTGCAACAACAGGGCCTGGTCAAGAGCATTGGCGTGTGTAACTTCCAGGCTCCGCATCTGCAGCGGCTGATTGACGAAACCGGCGTTGCGCCGGTGATTAACCAGATTGAACTGCATCCGCTGATGCAGCAACGCCAGCTGAATGCGTGGAACGCCACCCACAAAATTCAGACCGAATCGTGGAGCCCGCTGGCACAGGGGGGCGAAGGCGTGTTCGATCAGAAAGTGATTCGTCATCTTGCCGACAAGTACGGGAAAACCCCGGCGCAGATCGTCATTCGCTGGCATCTCGACAGCGGTCTGGTGGTGATTCCAAAATCGGTGACGCCGTCGCGCATCGCCGAAAACTTCGACGTCTGGGACTTCCGCCTGGATAAAGACGAGCTCACCGCTATCGCCGCGCTGGATCAACGCAAGCGTTTAGGGCCGGATCCTGACCAGTTCGGCGGTTAATCTCTCAAGCCCGGCTCACGCCGGGTTTTTTATTGCCTGCGTCTGCTACAGTAACGATTCTACGTTAACGGAGAGGACGCCATGAGCTGCATTTTTTGCCAGATAGTTGAAGGTAAAGCCCCCTGCCATAAGGTCTGGGAAGACGAACATCATCTCGCCTTTTTATCGATTTTCCCCAATACCGAAGGCTTCACCGTCGTGATCCCTAAAAAACACTACCCCAGCTACGCATTCGATATGCCGCCGCAGGCGCTGGCAGACTTAGTGCTGGCGACGCAGAAGGTCGCCAAATTACTGGATAACACCTTCGACGACGTGGGGCGCACCGGGATGTTCTTTGAAGGCTTCGGCGTCGATCATGTGCACAGTAAGCTCAGCCCGATGCACGGCACCGGCGATATGCGCCAGTGGCGGCCGATCGAAAACCGGCAGACAAAATTCTTCACGCAGTATGAAGGGTATTTATCCTCACACGATCATGAACGCGCGGATGACGAACAGCTGGCGGCGCTGGCAAAAAGAATCAGAGATATGCAGGAAAAATCGGAGAGCCGGTAACATTAAGGCGCGTCGGGATAACATGCATCATGCAAAGGAAATGCAGAATGGGAAAAATGATCCGTGGGTTGTTTTTACTGCCGCTCTTGTGGCTGAGCACCAGCGCCCTGGCGCAGCCGACGCTTTCACCACAACAAACCGTTGAACAGCTTTACCACGCCTATCTGAACGATGAGCAGTTCGTCTACTTTGGTGAAACGGGCGAAACGCGAATTATCTCTCAGCGCCTGGTCGAAGAATTAAACGAAAACGATCGCTATATCCTGCCGGGTGATGAAGGCTTTCTGGATTACGACCCGATGTGCGGCTGCCAGGATTTTGAATCCCCCTTTGTGGAAAGCATCCAGGCCACGCAAAGTGATGCCACGCACGCCGAGGTCACGGTGCGCTTTCATCCGCTAAAAAGCGATAGCGCGGTCCTCACGCTCATTACGCTGACGCTGATTGCCGAAGGCGATCGCTGGAGGATTGATGACGTAATCGATAGCGACAGCAATGGCGTTACGCTCTACCAAAGACTCCATGCCGAAAACCAACGGATGCGTGCCAGTCTCGTGGGATTACAGCATCCGCAGCCGCAGATTTTTGTCCAGCGCGTCTATGCGCAGCTTGCTCATTCTCCCGTCCCCTGGACGGCGATGGCGACTCCAAAGCTGCTTCAGGCGCTCATCGATTATGAACATGCGGAAGGCAATAGCGGTAAAACGTTTGAAGATCCCCACACGCTGGAATATATCAATAGCAACCCATTATGCGGATGCAGCGAGGGCGACTTTCAAAAAATCATCGCCATGAACGTGGTGGAGCAAAATACCGGGCAGGCCAAAATTCACGTTGCGTATTGGCTCAACGAAAATACACCCGGCGAGCGCGATATCGTGCTAAGCAAAATAGAGAATAATTGGGTGATAGAAGATGTGATTCTTCCCGGGGAAGGCAGCCTTTTACAGCGGCTGCGCAGCGTGGCCGCTGAGGACAGAGCAACCCGCGGCACGCCATCAACCTGATGACACACCGCGGGTCTCAGCGCATTAACGCGCCGGTTTGGCCCGTTTTTTCATCGCGTCGGCCGATGGCTTACGCGGCTGTGCGGCAGGAGCTCTTTTCGCCGCTGTCGGCGTCTGGCGCTGATGTGCCACCGGCGTATGCTTGGTCAGCGCCGGGCGCGTATTGCGATTCTGGCGACGCGCTTCGCGCATCTCATCCAGCGTTGGCGCCGGGACCAGGCAATCGCGACGGCTGCCGATCAGATGCTTTTTCCCCATCGCCTCTAGCGCGGTACGGATCAGCGGCCAGTTAGCCGGATCGTGATAGCGCAGCAGCGCTTTATGCAGACGGCGCTGTTTATCGCCCTTCGGCACCACCACGTCTTCACTCTTATAGCCAATTTTACCCAGCGGGTTCTTGCCGGTGTAATACATGGTGGTCGAGTTCGCCAGCGGCGATGGATAGAAGTTTTGTACCTGATCGAGGCGGAAACGGTGCTGCTTGAGCCACAGCGCCAGGTTCACCATATCTTCATCACGCGTGCCTGGGTGCGCGGAGATAAAGTAAGGGATCAGATACTGTTCTTTGCCCGCCTGCTTCGAATAGGTGTCAAACAGCTCTTTAAAGCGGTGATAGCTGCCCATCCCCGGCTTCATCATTTTCGACAACGGCCCTTCTTCAGTGTGCTCCGGCGCAATCTTCAGGTAGCCGCCGACGTGGTGCGTCGCCAGCTCTTTAATGTAGCGCGGGTCTTCCACGGCCAGGTCATAACGCACGCCGGAAGCGATCAGGATCTTTTTGATGCCTTTCAGGTCGCGGGCGCGGCGATACAGGTTGATGGTCGGCGTATGGTCGGTATCCATATGCGGGCAAATTTCCGGGTACACGCAGGAGAGACGACGGCAGGTCTGCTCGGCACGCGGCGACTTACAGCGCAGCATGTACATGTTGGCCGTCGGGCCACCAAGGTCGGAGATAATGCCGGTAAAACCGGGCACCGTGTCGCGAATGGCTTCGATTTCGTTGATGATCGAATCTTCAGAACGGCTTTGAATAATGCGCCCTTCGTGCTCGGTAATCGAGCAGAACGAGCATCCGCCAAAGCAGCCGCGCATGATGTTGATAGAGAAGCGAATCATCTCATACGCCGGAATACGCGCCTTGCCGTATGCAGGATGCGGCACACGCTTATACGGCAGCGCAAATACGCTGTCCATCTCTTCGGTCGACAGCGGGATAGCCGGCGGGTTAATCCAGATATAGCGGTCGCCCTGCTTCTGCATCAGCGCACGGGCGCTGCCCGGGTTGGTTTCATGGTGAAGAATGCGCGAAGCGTGAGCGTACAGTACCTTATCGTTTTTCACTTTTTCAAACGACGGCAGCAGCACGTAGGTTTTTTCCCACGGTTTCGGACGCGGCGGCTGTACGGTAACCACTTTTGCTTCCTGCTTTTTCGGCGCTACCGGCTTGTTGTCGGCGCACGGCAGGTCTTCCCCGTACGGGTGCGGAATGGGGTCGATTTTCCCCGGGGTGTCGATACGGGTGGAGTCGACGCCGGACCAGCCCGGCAGCGCTTCTTTAACGATAATCGCGGTGTTGCGCACATCGCGAATTTCAGTGATTTTTTCGCCCAGCGCCAGGCGGTGAGCCACTTCCACCAGCGGGCGTTCGCCGTTGCCGAACATCAGCATATCGGCCTTGGCGTCGATCAGCACCGAGCGGCGCACGGTATCAGACCAGTAGTCATAGTGCGCGGTACGACGCAGGCTGGCTTCAATACCGCCGAGGATCACCGGCACATCTTTCCACGCTTCTTTACAGCGTTGGGTATACACCAGCGTCGCGCGGTCCGGGCGCTTGCCCGCCACGTTGTCCGGGGTGTAGGCGTCGTCATGACGCAGCTTCCGGCCGGCGGTGTAGCGGTTGATCATCGAGTCCATGTTACCGGCGGTAACCCCGAAGAACAGATTGGGTTTGCCCAGACGCATAAAGTCGTCTTTGCTGTTCCAGTCCGGCTGGGCGATGATCCCTACGCGGAAGCCCTGCGCTTCCAGCATACGGCCGCAAATTGCCATCCCGAAGCTCGGGTGGTCGACGTAGGCGTCGCCGGTTACCAGAATGATGTCGCAGCTATCCCAGCCAAGTTGATCCATCTCTTCACGTGACATCGGCAAAAACGGTGCCGGCCCAAAGCAGGCGGCCCAGTACTGCGGCCAGGAGAAAAGGTCGCGATCCGGTTGGATCAGGGAGATAGCGCTCATGTTGCTTCCAAAAAATGGTAAAAAAATAATCAAAGGTCGGGGATTATAAGCCCGATCGACGTTCTATGAAACGGGATTTTTTAACGCGTTGATAACCCCGGCGTCGCGACGCTCGGCCGGGTTGTTTAGCGATGTCTTACGGCGCGGGGTTCACCAGAATCTGGCCAATGGAGCCGCGATCGACCAGCTCCAGCGTCTGGCTGGCGAACTGGAACGGGAAGTGCGGCCACGACGGCTGACCGTAGTAGACCAGCAGCTCGACCTGGCCGTCAATCCAGACGGTGTCTTTCCAGCCGCGATCTTCCGGCAACGGCATCGCGCCGTTGACGTTACGAATCTGGAACATCACACCTTCAATATGGAACGACTGCGGCGCGTCCGCGCGCACCGTCCAGCGCTCCCAGGTGCCCTGCTGCGCGGTAATATCAATACGCTGCGGGTCCCACAGCTGACCGTTGATACCAGGATCGTCGCCCAGTCGAATATCACGGCTGCGCAGCGGCGTACCGCTGAGTATTTCCGTCGGCAGGATACGCATCGGTAAGTTATCGGTCACTAACGGCAACAGGCCCGTCGGGCGTAGGGTTAGCACCAGCGTGGAAACCAGTATGCTCGATGGCTCAAAGAAGCCGCGGATGCGATCCATAATGCTGGCAGACTCGCCGCAGGTGATGGACACTTCATCACCGTTGGTCATATCGACCAGCACTTCGCGGCGCTCGCCCGGCGCCAGCGACAGCTGGGTCGTCGAAACCGGTGCCGGCAGGAAGCCCTGATCGCTGGAAATCACGTGCAGCGCGCGCCCGTCGCTCATACGCAGCATATAGCGGCGTGAGTTTGAAGCGTTGAGCAGGCGCAGGCGCACCCAGCCGCGAGAAACCTCGACGTAGGGGCCCTGCACGCCGTTCACCAGCAGCGTGTCACCCACAAAACCGCCGCTGCCCGGTTCGCTATAAACGGGCGTACCGAAGTTGTCCAGCCGTTTGTCCTGAATGATGATCGGAAAGTCGTCCACGCCGTAGTGGCTGGGGAATGGTAAGGACTTACTTACTTCATCTTCCACGAGCCACATGCCCGCCAGGCCGTTATAGACCTGCTGCGCCATATGGTTCGGCGTGTTGGCCTGATACCACAGGGTCGCCGCACTTTGGCGGATCGGCAGCACCGGCGCCCAGTCGGCATTAGGCGTCATCATGCGCGCCGCGCCGCCAATCAGCGGCCCCGGCACCTGCAGGCCGCGCACGGTCATGGCGACATTTTCGGTGAGGCGGTTACTGTAAATGAGCTTAACGTCATCGCCGTTCCAGACGCGGATAGTCGGCCCAAGGTAGCGGCCGTTGACGCCCCATACCTGCGCGCGGGTGCCCTGGCTAAAAGACCAGTGCGCACGCTGTAGCGTTAAGAAAAGGGGCTGTCCGCGACGAGACTCCAGCAGCGGAGGTACCGGCAGCGCGGGCTGCTGCCCTGCGGCCTGCGCCTTCAGCGGCACCGCGCCTGCGCAAAGCGCAACGCCCGAAGCCTGAATAAACTGACGCCGACTGAGTGACATATAAGCTCCATCAAAACTGACAAATCAAACGTGGGAAATCACTTTCCCAACAGCAAAACGGCATACGGCAAGCGCGTTTGCGCGCCGCCGACGGTCATTATTTTTTAGCGGCAGACTCGCGCGCGGCCACTTCCTGGTCCAGCTCGTCAATTTTCGCCTTCATCACTTCGCGGCAGTGTTTCGCCAGCTCGCGTACCTGATCTTTGCCCCACGCGCTGGTGTCGATCGGGTCCAGCATTTCCACAATCACCAGGCCATTGTTCCAGCGGTTGAGCTTGATTTTGTTCGAGGTGTTCGACACGCAGACCGGAATAATCGGTACGCCGGAGGCGATAGCCGCGTGGAACGCGCCGGTTTTAAACGGCAGCAGGCCACGGCCGCGGCTGCGGGTGCCTTCCGGGAACATCCAGAAGGAGATTTTGCGTGTCTGAAAACTGTTCACCACTTCAGAGATCGTACCGTGCGCTTTCGCGCGGTTGTTACGGTCAATCAGCAGGTTACCCGTTAGCCAGTACAGCAGGCCGAAGAACGGAACCCATACCAGACTTTTCTTCCCAACCGTAACGGTAGGCGGCAGCACGATATTGGCCGCAGTCACCATGTCGTAGTTGTTCTGGTGGTTAGCGATGTAGATAGCGTTGCCAAAGCTGTCGGCATTGGCCGGCTTGCGGGTTTCCACTTTTAAACCGAAGACCGGTGCCAGTCGGCCGAACATGTGGCCAAAGGTGGCAACGTGTTTTGGGTTACGCGGGCTGAACAGACAGTAGATACAGCCAAAGATGCATACCAGAATGCAGTAAATGACAACAATAATGACACGTAAAATAAATAGCATAGCGTCCTCTGAACCCTGAACCGCTTAGAATTATACCCGTCGATGCACCGCTGATATGTACGTAAAACGCACATTTTCAGCCCGCCTGACGGGGCACGTATACCGGACAGGGCTTGGTTACTTGCAGACCCCTGCAAAGGGGTATTGTTAATCGCAATGGTTGAATTAACAACGGTTTTGCAGCAATTTTTCCCCCGCCCGATGACGGGGGAAACGCTTACTCTTCGCTGTCGGCCGCCTGCGCGCGCTGCGGCGAATCAATGTCGACACGGTCGATTTTCTGCAGGCCGCGCATCAGCGTCCCACGGCGGCCGCGCTCGCCGGTCACTTTTTGCAGCTCTTCCGGGCGCAGTTTGATCTTACGCTTGCCGACGTGGAAGGTCAGCGTGCTCTGCGGCGGCAGGATGTACAGGTGCGCCAGACTATCGGTACCGCTGGCGGCTTCCGCCGACGGAATATTGATAATCTTGTTGCCCTTACCTTTCGACAGCTGCGGCAGATCGCTCAGCGGGAACATCAGCATACGGCCCGCGGCGGTAATGGCCAGCAGCATATCCGACTCGTCTTCAATCACCAGTGGCGGCATCACGTGCGCGTTATCCGGCAGTGAAATCAGCGCCTTACCGGCACGGTTACGCGCGACAAGGTCATTGAAGGTGCAGATGAAACCGTAGCCCGCGTCGGAAGCCATCAGCAGCTTCGTGTCGTCGCCTTCCATCAGCATATGCTCAACGGTCGCTCCCGGCGGCAGCGTTAGCTTGCCGGTGAGCGGCTCGCCCTGCCCGCGCGCGGACGGCAGCGTGATCGGGTCGATGGCGTAGCTGCGCCCGGTAGTATCAACAAACACTACCGGCTGGTTGCTCTTGCCTTTCACCGACGCCTTCCAGCTGTCGCCGGATTTGTAGCTCAGGCCCTGCGCGTCGATATCGTGGCCTTTGGCGCTGCGCACCCAGCCCATTTGCGACAGCACGATGGTGACCGGCTCAGACGGCAGCATGTCGTGCTCACTCATCGCCTTCGCCTCTTCACGCTCGCGCAGCGGTGAACGACGGTCGTCGCCGAAGGCTTCGGCGTCGGCCTGCAGCTCTTTCTTCAGCAGATTGCTCATCTTACGCTCGGAGGCAAGGATGGCCTGCAGATGATCGCGCTCTTTAGCCAGTTCGTCCTGCTCGCCGCGAATCTTGATCTCTTCGAGTTTGGCGAGATGGCGCAGCTTCAGCTCAAGGATCGCTTCCGCCTGGGTTTCGCTGATGCCAAAGCGCGACATCAGCGCGGGCTTCGGCTCATCTTCGTGGCGGATAATCTCGATAACTTCATCGATGTTGAGAAACGCCACCAGCAAGCCTTCGAGGATATGCAGGCGCTTGAGCACTTTCTCCAGACGGTAGTTCAGACGACGGCGCACCGTGTCGCGGCGGAACGCCAGCCACTCGGTGAGGATTTCCAGCAGATTTTTCACCGCTGGGCGGCCGTCAAGGCCGATCATGTTCAGGTTAATGCGGTAGCTTTTTTCCAGATCGGTGGTGGCGAACAGGTGATGCATCACCGGCTCCATGTCCACGCGGTTGGAGCGCGGTACGATCACCAGACGGGTCGGGTTCTCGTGGTCAGATTCATCGCGCAGGTCATCTACCATCGGCAGCTTTTTATTGCGCATCTGGGCGGCAATTTGCTCCAGCACCTTCGCGCCGGACACCTGGTGCGGCAGCGCGGTAATCACCACCGCGCCGTCTTCTTTCGTCCACACCGCGCGCATACGCACAGAGCCGCGACCGTTCTGGTAAATTTTGCGGATTTCCGCACGGGAGGTGATGATTTCCGCTTCGGTCGGGTAGTCCGGCCCCTGGACGATATCCAGCACCTCGTCGAGGGTGGTTTGCGGTTTTTCAATCAACGTAATCGCCGCTTTCGCCACTTCACGCAGGTTGTGCGGCGGGATATCCGTCGCCATGCCCACGGCAATACCGGTGGTGCCGTTCAGCAAGATGTTTGGCAGACGCGCAGGCAGCATTTTCGGCTCCTGCATCGTGCCGTCAAAGTTCGGCACCCAGTCCGCCGTGCCCTGGCCCAGCTCGCTGAGCAGCAGTTCGGAGTACTTCGACAGGCGCGATTCGGTGTAACGCATTGCGGCGAAGGATTTCGGGTCATCCGGCGCCCCCCAGTTCCCCTGGCCATCAACCAGCGGGTAACGGTAGGAGAACGGCTGCGCCATCAGCACCATCGCTTCATAGCACGCGCTGTCGCCGTGCGGGTGATATTTACCCAGCACGTCGCCGACGGTACGGGCGGATTTTTTGAATTTGGCGCTGGCGTTCAGCCCCAGCTCCGACATCGCGTAAACGATGCGGCGCTGAACCGGCTTCAGGCCGTCGCCAATAAACGGCAACGCGCGGTCCATGATGACGTACATGGAGTAATTTAAGTAGGCGTTTTCCGTAAATTCATGTAGCGCAAGGCGCTCTGCCATATCGCTCATTAACAGTGGATCCTCAATCTGCATGCTGACCGTTCGGACGGCAATATTGCCGCAGATAATACCCTATCTCACGGTCTGAGTCACAAACCGTGAGATAGGTTGCGAGGAAGTTAACGCAGCGGCAGATAGATGTCCGTTATCAGCGCGTGCTCGGGGACTTCATGGACGAAATTGCGGTACTGGAAGAAGACCGGGAAATCGCGCGGCGTTTCACCGCTGCCCGGTAGCCATTCGCGGAACAAGTACCAGACGCTGTCAGACAGTGAATCCAGCGAGCCCTGATGACGCACCACCGCGCAGCGCCCGCCGGGGATTTCAGCGTTAACCACGCCAAACGCGTTCTCCGGTATCGGTGCTGCGACGCTGCCGCAGATATCAAAGCGAAACTGCTCCGGCGGCGTCGTTTGCGGGTCGTGCCAGGCAATGCCGTAAGTTTGGCTGCTTTTCACCGGAGAAAACCCGGTGCTGCGTCGCCATTCAATAAAGGTTGCCGCGCTGTCGTTCACCCGATCCGGATGCCCTTGATGGGTCAACATGGCGACGTTAGTATGCGGAAATTCAACGATTTTCACGTCCATTACGTTCTGCTCCTGTAATGCCAGTTTAGGTACGCGTTGGTGCCAGGCCGCCCAGTTCGGTTTTTGACGGAACTGGCGCGGGCTCTGGCCAAACGCGGTTTTAAAGGCACGAGTGAACGACTCCGGATTCTGAAACCCGGCATCCAGCGCAATATCGATAACCTTATCCTGCGGGTTAAACGCCAGCCGCCAGGAAGCGCGGCGCAGACGTAACCACTGGATATAGCGATACAGCGGCAGGCCGCACCAGGCGGTAAACTGCCGGTGGAAATGAAACGGCGAGCTGTGCGCCATCCGACTTAACGCCTCAATCGATAGAGGCTCATCCAGATGACGCTCAATGTGGTCGCAAACGCGCCGCAGGCGTTTGGCATAAGCCGCGCTAATCATGTCATTCATCACTGCCTCCATGTGGCCCATTTTGCCCTCCGGGCGGCAGCGAATCCTGACCGATCTTGCGCAGTATTGTCGATTATGGATTCACTTTACGAATCTGCTTCACATCAATTTCCACGGAGTTCCAGTCTTTGTCCACTTCACCCTGGATTTCAACAAGATCCTGAGGAGAGATGGTCTGGCCGTTCCAGCGCTTGTGGTCGATATCCACGTTGATGGTGCCGCTGGCATCTTTAAAAATATACAGGTCGTCGGAAATACGCTCGGTAATATTGCCGCGCAGCGTTACCCAGGTATCGTCACGCATTGATTTGGCGTTTGCCGCCGTGGTTACCGTCCCGCTAGGCCCGGTAAAACCGCCGGTTTGCGCGCTAGAAGTGCTGGTGGGGCCGGAAAAACCACCCTGGTTGGCCGCGAAGGCCGGTGCGGATGCCAGTGCCAGAATGGCAGCGAAAGCAGCAAGTTTCTTCATGATGATGTCTCCTTTTTATTGTCTGTGCTCGCTATTACACCGTGCAATTCTTAACAACTTCTTAAGCGAAAAAAAGAATTATTTTTGCTGTACAGCAGCAGCAAAGGCGCGGTTTACTTGGCATTCACGGTGTCGGCAAGGAGCAAAAGATGCGCATTTTGTTGGTAGAAGATGACAAGCTTATCGGCGATGGTATCAAAGCCGGGTTGGGGAAAATGGGCTTTACGCTCGACTGGTTTACCCGCGGTGAAGAAGGGAAAATTGCGCTCTATAACGCCCCCTATGACGCGGTCATCCTCGACCTGACGCTCCCCGGCATCGACGGGCTGGATATCCTGCGCGAATGGCGCGAAAAAACCCGCCGTGAGCCGGTGCTAATCCTCACCGCCCGCGATGCGCTCAGCCAGCGCGTAGAGGGGCTGCGCCTCGGGGCTGATGATTACCTGTGCAAACCGTTCGCCCTGATCGAGCTGGCCGCCAGGCTGGAAGCGCTGATTCGCCGCGCCCACGGCCAGCCCAGCAGCACGCTGCGTCACGGCGATGTCGAACTGGACCCCGGTAGCCTCACCGCGACGTTAAACGGTGAACCGCTGGCCCTCAAACCTAAAGAGTTCGCCCTGCTGGAGCTGCTGCTGCGTAACGTCGGGCGCGTACTGCCGCGTAAGCTTATCGAAGAGAAGCTCTATAGCTGGGATGAAGACGTTTCCAGTAACGCCATTGAAGTGCATGTCCATCATCTGCGCCGCAAGCTCGGCAGCACGTTTATACGCACCGTTCACGGTATCGGCTACACCCTGGGTGACCAATGAATCTATTCCGCCGCCTCAGTCTGCGCGTTCGTCTGACGCTCCTGTTTATGCTGCTTTCCGCCATCACCTGGTGTTTTGCCAGCGCGATTGCCTGGAAGCAAACCACCCATAAGCTGGATAAACTCTTCGATACCCAGCAGATGCTGTTTGCCAAGCGCATCAGCGCCATGGATTTTGCCGATTTAACCACCTCACGCCAGTGGGTACGCGCGCCGAAAAAGGTCAAGCACGGCCATCTCGACGAAGATGCCATCGCCTTCGCCATCTACACGACCGATGGGAAAATGGTGCTGCACGACGGCGAGAACGGGCCGTATATTCCTTATCACTACCGGCGCGAAGGCTTTGACGACGGCCAGCTTAGCAATGATGACGACAGCTGGCGCTTTCTGTGGCTGACGACCGCCGATAAAAAGTACCGTATCGTGGTCGGCCAGGAGTGGGATTATCGCCGGGAGATGGCGCTGGATATCATCACCGGTCAGCTGACGCCATGGCTTATCGCCCTACCGATCATGTTTTTGCTGCTGATTGTCCTGCTCAGCCGCGAGCTGGCACCGCTGAAAAAATTGACCCGGACGCTGCGCCAGCGCGACCCGGACGCCGGTGAAGCGCTCAGCACCGACGGCGTGCCTAGCGAAGTTCGTCCGCTGCTGGACGCGCTTAATCAGCTGTTCCGCCGCACCCATGACATGATGACCCGCGAGCGACGCTTTACCTCTGACGCCGCGCACGAGCTACGTAGCCCACTGACCGCGCTGCGGGTACAGGCCGAAGTGGCAGAACTCTCGCAGGGCGATCCGTCGGGCCAGCGTCGGGCGCTGGCACAGCTGCACGCGGGCATCGACCGGGCGACCCGCTTAGTCGAACAGCTGTTGACCCTTTCACGCCTGGATTCGCTGGAACAGCTGGCGGACGTGCAGACCGTGGTGCTCGACGATCTGCTGCAATCTTCGGTCATGGACATCTACCACACCGCACAAAAAGCGGGCATTGAAGTCCGCCTGCATACCGGCGAGCCACCGGTATCGCGCACCGCGCAGCCGCTGCTGCTTGGGCTGCTGGTGCGTAATCTACTCGATAACGCGGTGCGCTACAGCCCGGCCGGCAGCGTGGTCGACGTCACGCTGACGCCTGAGGGTTTTAGCGTGCGCGACAACGGCCCCGGCATCAGCCCGGAGGCGCTGGCGCGCGTCGGTGAACGGTTCTATCGCCCACCGGGACAGGATGAAACCGGCAGCGGCCTGGGGCTGTCTATCGTGCAGCGCATCGCCGCGCTGCATCAGATGTCGGCCACATTTCACAATGCCCCCGGAGGCGGATTCCAGGCTGATATTCGCTGGTAGACCGATTATTGCTCTTTTAGCAAAAGACTTTGCACATTTTGCACATTTAACCTCTTCGGCACGCCGAGTATCATGGCTGACAAAAGCATTTTATTGAGGATAAATAATGAGCAACATTCTGATTGTTAACGGCGCGAAAAAATTCGGCCACTCCAACGGCCAGCTGAATGACACCCTGACCGAAGTCGCGGAAACCTTCCTGCGCGACCTCGGGCATGATGTTAGAGTGGTTCGCGCCGACGGCGACTACGATGTCAAAGCCGAAGTGCAGAACTTCCTGTGGGCCGATTCCGTTATCTGGCAGATGCCGGGCTGGTGGATGGGCGCACCGTGGACCGTCAAAAAATATATCGATGATGTCTTCACCGAAGGTCACGGCACGCTGTATGCCAGCGATGGCCGTACCCGTTCCGATGCCAGCAAAAAATACGGCTCCGGCGGTCTGATTCAGGGCAAGACCTATATGCTGTCTCTGACCTGGAATGCCCCAATGGAAGCCTTTACCGATAAAGACCAGTTCTTCCACGGCGTGGGCGTTGACGGCGTTTACCTGCCGTTCCACAAAGCCAACCAGTTCCTGGGAATGGAAGCGCTGCCGACCTTTATTGCCAACGACGTGATTAAAATGCCTGACATTCCACGTTATGTTGCAGAATACCGCGAGCATCTTGCGAAGATTTTTGGTTAACTGGTCACCTGGAATTAGAAGGAGTTAATCATGTTGACAGTTATTGCTGAAATCCGTACTCGTCCGGGCCAACATCATCGTCAGGCGGTACTGGAACAGTTCACCAAAATTATCCCAACCGTACTGAAAGAAGACGGCTGCCACGGCTACGCGCCGATGGTGGACCACGCCGCAGGCGTTAGCTTCCAGACCACCGCGCCGGACTCTATCGTGATGGTTGAAGTGTGGGAAAGCGTCGCGCACCTTGAAGCGCACCTGCAAACCCCGCACATGAAAGCCTGGAGCGAAGCGGTGAAAGGCGACGTGCTGGATACGACCATTCGTATTCTGGAGTCAGGCGTTTAAGGTTAACGCATTAACGTAGCCCGGCCGAACGCAGCTCGTCCGGGATACGTGTTGAATGCAGGCCCGGTAAGCGCAGCGCCACCGGGCAATATCAATTTACCAGTACAGCTTCCAGCTCTGCGTCATGCGCACCAGCGCTTCCACATAGAAGTAATCCCCCCAGCTACAGCATTCATCCACGCCCTTATCGCTGGCGAAGTGATAGACCGAATGCTTCAGCACGCCGGTACCCGGCTCATCAATGCCCATCAGATAATGTTTCGACAGCGAGGACATAATGCCCATCGCCCACTGCTGATAGCGCTCGCGATCCGGATCGGTGGTCGGCAGATGCTTCACCAGCTCCAGCAAGCCGCACACCGCAATCGCCGCCGAGGATGAATCCCGCAGCGCGTCGGTGCCCACCAGCGCCAGATCCCAGTGGCATACGTGGTCTTCCGGCAGGCGGTTGAGGAAGTAGTTGGCCAGTTTTTTCGACAGGCTAATCAGTTCTTTATCGCCGGTATAGAGGAAGCTCAACATAAAGCCGTAAATGCCCCACGCCTGCCCGCGCGACCAGCAGGAATCATCCGCATAGCCCTGCTGCGTTTTGCCAAAGCGCGGCGCACCGGTCTGCACGTCCATGTAGTAGGTGTGGTAGGTCGAGGCGTCTTCACGCACCAGATACTTCGCCGACTGGCGTACGTGAGCACGTGCGGCGTCGGCGAATCTTGGATCGCCGGTTTGTTCAGTCGCCCAGTAGAGCAACGGCAGGTTCATGGTGCAGTCGATAATCATGCGCCCCGCCTGCTCCGGGTCGGTCAGTACGCCCCAGGCCTGGATAATTTCCGCTTTACGATGGAAGCGCTCCAGCAGCGCTTCCGCTGCCTGCAAAGAGAAGCCGCGCGCATCGCGATTGCCGGTCAAGCGCCACGCTGACACGCAGGAAAGCGTGTACAGGAAGCCCAGGTCATGCGTGTTGGTGTCGCAGCGGCCCGCAATACGCAGGCCGAACGAGCGCACGTGTTTTTCCGCCAGCGCCCGGTATTTCTCCTCACCGGTCATCTCCCAGGCCAGCCACAGTTGACCGGTCCAGAAGCTGGTGGTCCACTCAACGTTTTCGGTGAGCGGATAGTAGCCGTTCACGCAGGCCTCGCCCGGGAATTTATCACCGAAATCCGTTAAATGACGGCTAATCAGCTTAAGGACATGGCTACGCGCCGAGCACAGCTCATCGTTAAACGTCTGAAGATTAACGGGTGCACCCGGAAATTCGCGCAGGGTTTCCTCAACGATAGGGTTTAACATATTCGGTTCCTTCATTCAGTCATACTTATTTAGAAATACCATTCTCAGCAACATCAAGCGCAGGCTGACGATGATTCTGACGTTTACAGGCAGATAAGGTAAATGCGGATATCAACGTAAAGAACAGCGCAATACCCCCCATGATCATATAAGTCTTTTCAAAGCCGATGCGGTCGTACAATAATCCTGCCGGAGAAGACACCACCACGTTGCCGATATACAACATGGCCTGATAACCCAATAAATACATGGTGGCATTGACGCGTTTATCGAAATGCTCGGCAATATATTTAAAGACCGATACCAGCAGCAGACAAATTTCCAGGCCGTACAGCGGTTTAATCACCGAAATAAGCAGATGCGAGTCGCACAGGCCGGAAATCACCAGGCGAGCACCAACGAGCGCCCCGACAATGATCAGGCCGCGTTTTGCGCCAATATAGTTAACGAACATCGGCATAAAGATGTACATCACAAACTCGGTGCCGGACTGCACGGTTCCCAGTAAACCAAAGATAGTGTTGCCTTCGTGCACATCGCTAAAGAAGGTGACGAAGTAGCGGGAGAACTGCTGCTCAGCCACAAACATCATCCACGCTACGCCTGCCACATACAGGCAGAAAGCCCAGAACTTGCCGCTTTTCAGCAGGTCGAATACGTCTTTCAGGACAATCTTATCCTTCGAGATAACCGCGCTGGCGTTGCTGGTTTCAGTATCCACTTTCAGGCTGATTAACACCGCCAGCATGACCAGCGATGCCACGCTGCCGAGAATAAAGTTGTAGGCCGGAGAGATATTAAACAGCAGGCCGGAGAACGACGACGCCACCGCCCAGCCGAGCGAGCCCCACATACGAATCTGGCCAAACTCCATGTTGTTCAGACGGCTGTAGCGATCGGCATAGGATTCACAGGCTGCCACGCCGGCATACCACGCAAAGCTCAGATAAATAGCACCAACAATAATCCCCACGGTGGTGTAGGAGAGCAGCAGCGGTTGGTAGACATAAATAAAGAACGGCGCCATCAGGGCGGACATCACGACCACAAAATAGAGCAGATATTTACTCATCCCTATTTTATCGAGAATGTAGCCGTAAATCGGTTTAAGGATAACGGAGAAGATGCCGTTTACGGCAAATACGGTACCAATTACCGCACCGCTGAGTTCTGCTTTTTGCCCAAGCCAGATAGCAAATAAACCAATACTGGCAGACCAGGTAAAGAAATATAAAAAGATAAATGAGCTTATTTTGTAATATTCCAGCCTGTTTGTTGACGATAGTTTTTCCATACGGTCCTCGACAAGACGATGTAGGGGTACAAACTCTGCATCATGGTGAGGCAGAGTTTGTCAGGAGGTATTCCGGTTTAATTTTTATCCGGGTATTTAAAAATTCAGCGTTGTTATTTTTCCGCTGATGTTATCCGTCACGTTCAGCGTATTATTTTGAATATGCAGCGTGGGCAATGCGGGCAACAGCATATTGTGGTTAGCGCTTGCCACCACGGCGCAGCATAGCCAGTGTTCACCGGGTGCTATCTCACCCGTTAACGTTGGGATCGCCGCGCACTCAGCAAACATCACGCTGCTGTTCGGCGGGGTAATGACGCTATCGGCAACGCGAACGGCCAACGGCGAGAGATCCACCACCGCGCTCACGCCGTTGGCCGCGTTCACCAGGCTCTGGCGCACGGTCAGCTCCGCCTCGGCTTTCATCACCGCAAAACCCCCTTCCACCGTCTGCAGGCGACGCGCCGTATTCACGCGGTGAACGCGAACGTGCCAATCACCACACGGGATAAGCCAGGTATCCACCTGCACGTCGTGCCACGGCAGCCAGCGTGAGTAAATTGCGCCGTCCAGCATCTCAACGCTCTCGCATTCGCGGCGGCCGCGCCAGTAGTTGTCGTTATCCGACAGCAGCAGCATCGAGTCACAGGCCGCGTGCTTAATACCGTAACGTCCCCGCTCGATGGTGAAGCCAAAGCGCGTGGAGTAGGCAAATTTGGTGTACTTGGCCTCGGTGTTGACGTAGTTGTTCAGCTCGAGCTGACCGGAAGTGAGCATCACCACATGCTTCGAGTTGTCGCTGTGCTGCAAAATTTGCTGGGCAGGTACAATCGCATGCACCGGCGCCAGGCTCGGCAGCGGCAGCGCTTCCGCCTGCCAGAAAGCATGGGTTTCCGGCAGCGCCATGATCAGGAATACCTTCAGCGCCCAGTACGGCGAGCCCGGCGAGTTGTAGTCTTCGCACATCGCCAGATTCGGGTAGGCAAAGCCCAGCGTCAGGATGCCGTCGCGGTCGAAAATCGGCTGTTCAAGCCACCAGCGCAGGTGACGCAAGATAATGCCTTTCACCACGCCAGGCGAGAACACGTCGAGCCCGGCGAAGGCCACGCCGCTCCAGAAAGCGACCATCGCAAAGCGGTAGGTCAGGCTGCGGCCAAACGGTACAGATGCCCCGTCGGCGGCGGAAAAATAGATAAAATCTTTGGCAAACAGGCAGGCACGTTCACGCAGCGTCGCGGCGCGCGTTGGGTCATCTTCCGCGTTCAGCGTAGCGTAAATCAGGCCGTAAAAGTGGAACGCCATCGAGATGTAATAATCCTTCGGACGCCCCGGGCCATCGGAGTACCAGCCACCGCCAAGATAGTAGGCTTCCATCATCGTAAAGCGGCGGTCGATAGCGGCCTGGTCATACGGTAGCCCGGCACGCTTAAAGCCCAGCTGCACGATAATCGCGAAGTAGTTCCAGTTGCTGTCCGGCATCTGGGCATCGGTGATTTGGTTCAACCAACGGTGCAGGTTTTCAAGCTCGGTGGCGCTAAAGTGACGGGTCAGCTTGTCCTGCAACAGCGCCAGACCGAGTCCGTAGGCCGCCATCTCAACCAGACGCTGGTCGTACGGCCCGGTTTCGCCCCAGTAAGCTGGGCTGTGCGGGTCGGTGCCGAGCTTAATGGCGGTGATGTACTTCTCGCTGAATGGTACCTGCGCGCCGCCCGCCAGCAGCGGGAACAGCCCCCAAAGCGCTCTCGATAAGCCCTCCATCTCCGCGATATCCTGGGTGTAGTGCGCGCAGGTATTACCCAGCGAGAACTGCGCCGCATGGGCGGGAAATTGTTTATCGAGAGCGCTCAGCATCGTTACCAGCGTCGCCGTAACGTCTTCACGTGATGACAATATTTTTGATATTTCAGTCACTGTCCTGACCCCTAATTTAACCATCCTCGAAAGTGGCTAAAGCATAGAGAATCCGGGTAATGCAGAAATGTTAACCAGGTCACAACTGATTGTATTATCTGAACCCGCGCTTGATAAAATTTAAAACAGTGGTTTAGTAGTAAGATTAAACCGGTAAAAATTTAAAAATATTGCACATGTCGTCGTCCTGGAATGCCGAACATCTGGAGCTCATCACGCTGAATGACGCCGTAGCGTCATTCAGTCGTCTGTTTGCTAACACCGTGCGCTATCACCACTGGCACCAGTGTCTGGAGATCCTCTACGTTGAGGAAGGTTTTGGCGTGGTCATTGTCGATAATCGGCAGTACACCATGCGCCCCGGCCGGCTGTTTTTCTTCCCACCGTTTACGCTGCATAAAGTCATGGTCGATGAGAAAGCCCAGGACCGTTATCGCCGGACGATTATTCATGTCGATCAGCACGCAATTGCTAAACTTCTCCGCCATTTCCCGGAAAATTACCGCCGTTTGCTGGCGCTTTCTGCCCGTGGCCGCCCGGCATTTGTTGCCGATCTGGCCGAAATACACCCGCATATTGATCATCTGTTCAGCCTGTACGCACGCGCGGCGCAGGTTTCAGCATTGAGCAGCGAGCAGATTGCCTGCATGTTGATGACCTTATTCAATATGCTGCCGCCGGGGCAGGAGCAGATGACCGATACATCACGCGGCATTGCCAGCCCGGTGATGTTCTGGATTGAAGAAAACTATCAACACAAATTCAGCCTCGATGCGCTGGCGGCCGAGCTGGGAAAATCGCGCAGCTACCTGTCGCGCCGCTTTCGCGCCGAGACCGGTGAACATATTCACGACTACCTGAATACCCTGCGCCTGCGCCGCGCCTGTGAACTGTTGCTGCACAGCACGCTGCCGGTGAATGAGATTGCCGGACAGGTCGGGTTTGCCGAAGTGACCTACTTTATTAGTTCATTTAAAAAGGGGATCGGCGAGACCCCCTTGCAGTATCGAAAAAATCACGCCTCGCGTCGGCAGGCTAGCGGAAATGCGCCGGCAGCCACAGCGAAATCATCGGAATATAGGTGATGATCACCAGCACGAGGAACAGCACGCAGTAGAACGGGACCATCGCTTTCACCACGGTTTCGATCTTCTGCCCGCTGACGGCGCTGGCCACGAACAGCACCGATCCCACCGGCGGAGTAATAAGACCAATCCCTAAGTTCATCATCATAATGATGCCAAAATGCACCGGATCGATGCCCAGTTCCACCACCACCGGCAGTAGAATAGGCGTCAGGATCAGGATCAGCGGCGCCATGTCCATCAGGCAGCCCAATAGCAGCAGCATAATGTTGATAATCAACAAGATGACGTACTTGTTGTCCGACAACGACAGCAGTGCAGCGGAGATCTCCTGCGGCAGCCCCACCAGCGTCATCACCGAGCCAAACGCAGCGGCGAACGCGATCAGCACCATCACCATGGTGACGGTTTTGATAGTGCGGTGAATCAGCTTCGGGAAATCCTTCAGCTTGTATTCGCGATAGATAAAGAACGTGACGAACATCGCCCAGATGCAGGCAATTGCCCCCGACTCGGTTGGCGTAAAGAAGCCGGAAAGGATACCGCCGGAGATGATCACAATGGTAATCAGCCCCCAGATGGCGTCCGAGGCAATCTTGATCTTGCGCTTAAGTTCAACTCGCTCTTCTTTGGGATAGTTGTTTTTACGCGCGGCAATCAGACACATCACGATAAGCGTCAGACATAGCACCAGCGTTGGGATGATCCCTGCGAGGAACATCGCCGGGATGGTCACCGCCGCGGTGTTGGCCACGATCGCAAACAGCACCGAGTTATGGCTTGGCGGCACGAGGATCGCCTGCACCGAGGCGCTGGCGGTGAGCACCGCACCAAACGAACGTGGATACCCCTTGCGCTCCATCTCCGGGATCAGCACCGATCCGATCGACGCGGTGTCGGCGACCGACGATCCGGAAATGGCCCCGAACAGCGTAGACGCCAGAATGTTAACCAGCGACAGCCCACCGCGGATCCATCCCACGAACAGCCCGGCAAAATCCACCAATCTTCGCGCCATTCCCCCTTCGGCCATAATGGCCCCCGCAAACACAAAAAACGGGATGGTCAGCAGGTTGACGTTATCGGTACTGTGGAAAATGGTGATGATCAGCCCGTCGAGAGAAAAGTCGGCAAATGCCGTCACCACCACCGCAGTAAGACCCACGGCGTAGGCAACCGGCATACCGATAGCCATCAGCACCACGAAGGTCGTCACAAAAATAATCAGCGTTAAATCCATTGCGTTCGCTCCTCAGTGACCGACTTTCGGCGAGCCAAACTGCACCAGCTCGCGGTGCGTTTGCGGGCCGCACAGCAGTTTTTCCACCACAAACAGCAGCGTAAAGAACGAGCCCAGCGGAATAGGCAGATGGGTGATCCCTGACGTCAGGAACGGCAGCGACGGCACCACGTCTTCCCAGGCATCCATGCAGCCAACGATCCCCCAGTGGATGATAAACAGGCAGGTCGCGAGCATCGCCAGATCGACAAACACCGCCAGCCCTTTTTTCATCACCGGGTTGATGCGATCCACCAGCATCGTGATAGCAATGTGGCTGCCCGCACGATAGGCCGCTGCCGCTCCCACGAATGAGAAGGTGATCATACAGATCTGCGACAGCGGCTCCGGCCAGCTGGTTGACGCATGCGGCAGAAAGCCAAGCCATTCGGGAAAATCAGGGCGAAAACGCGCGTAAATCCCCACCAGATAAATAAACGTCATAAATAACAGGCTGATCCCTGACAGCCAGATGCAGATCCGATACACGCCATCCATGACCAGGACATAGATATTTTTCATTGTTATCTCCAGATCAAAACGGACAGGCCAGCCCGTGCCAGCCTGCCGCTGTGCGTCTTACTTGGTGTCCTGAATTTCCTGCATTAACTCGCTGAACTGCTTACCGTATTTCTCACGGACCGGCGCGGTAGCATCAACAAACGGTTTCTTGTCGACCGGAAGGAATTTCACGCCCTGGCTTTGCAGGCGCTGTTTGGATTTCTCGACATATTCAGCCCACAGTACGCGCTCTTCGGCCTGAGCTTCCTGCGCCAATTTCGTAATCAGCGCCTGATCTTCGGCAGACAGCTTGCTCCATTTGCGCTTTGAGAAAGCGAGCACTTCCGGAATCATAAAGTGTTCGGTGAGATCAAAATACTTCGTACCTGCCACGACGTAGTTTTCGGTGTCAAAGGTCGGCTCGTTGTTTTCCGCGGCATCGATCACCCCGGTTTGCAGACTGGCAAAAACGTCGCCAACCGGCAGCACGATGGGGTTCGCGCCCAGCGCTTTGAAGGTATCAAGGCCAATCGGGTTATTTTGCAGTCGGATCTTCACCCCTTTCAGATCCTCAAGCGTGGTAATCGGTTTTTTGGTGATCAAGCTGCGCGAGCCCGCATCCATCCAGCCAAGGAAGACCAGCCCGAGCTTACTGTCGGTGATCTCTTTCGCCAGCTTGCTGCCAACATCGCCATCCAGCACCTTATGCTGATGATCGGTATCGCGGAATACGAACGGCATGTTAAAGACGCTAACCTGCGGCAGGATGCCGCCAACCGGTGACATAGAGACGCGAAGAATATCAATAGCGCCCGCACGGGTCTTTTCCAGCGTGGTGCTTTCATCCCCCATCTGGCCGCTCGGGAACATACGAATGGACAGCCGCCCGTCGGTCTGTTGACTGAGCTTTTCCCCCATATGAATAACCGCTGCGGTAGTCGGGTAATCCGCCGGATGCACATCTGAAGCAATAAACACCGTTTTGGCCATTGCCGCCGCGGACCCCATCAGTAACGAGAAAGTTAAAGCGCTTACTGCCAGTTTTCTTCTTAACATAGACGATTCTCTTTTGATTAAAGATAAATTTCCCTATGCGAATCACTTGCCAGCATAGATTGACGTCCATGTTCAAAAGTGTGTGTTATATCCAGCGGAAGAATATGGTAGAAGTCATACAACTAAAGTGTGACCTGTCATACCAAATTTTAAAATGGCATTTCATAAAGTGCAGAAGTTAGAATTGAATCGATTAATTGACCCATTCAAAGGGTCGGTGAGGCGCGCGGCGGGTCATAAAAAAAGAGACGCAAGCGTCTCTTTTTTATTATCGCGGGTAGAGGCTGAGCATCAGGCTTCCAGATCGGCCATGTCACCTTTTTCCTGCAGCCAGTTACGACGATCTTCCGAACGCTTCTTGGCCAGCAGCATATCCATAGTGGCATCGGTTTGCTGTTCATCTTCATCGTTGATGATCAGCTGCACCAGGCGACGGGTGTTGGGATCCAGCGTAGTTTCGCGCAGCTGCATCGGGTTCATTTCCCCCAAACCTTTAAAGCGTTGCACGTTTGGCTTGCCCTTCTTACGCTTCAGCTGTTCCAGCACGCCCGCTTTTTCCTCTTCGGTCAGGGCGTAGTAAACCTCTTTCCCCAGATCGATACGGTACAGCGGCGGCAGCGCCACGTACACGTGGCCTTCTTTGACCAGCGCGCGGAAGTGCTTCACAAACAGCGCGCACAGCAGCGTGGCGATGTGCAGACCATCGGAGTCCGCATCCGCGAGGATACAGATTTTGCCATAGCGCAGCTGGCTGAGATCCGAACTGTCCGGGTCGATGCCAATGGCTACGGAAATATCGTGCACTTCCTGCGAAGCCAGCACTTCATCGGATGACACTTCCCAGGTGTTGAGGATCTTACCCTTCAGCGGCATGATCGCCTGATATTCGCGGTCACGAGCCTGTTTAGCAGAGCCGCCCGCCGAGTCACCTTCCACAAGGAACAGTTCGGTGCGGGCCAGATCCTGCGCGGTACAGTCAGCCAGTTTACCCGGCAGCGCCGGGCCGCTGGTGAGCTTTTTACGCACGACTTTTTTCGCCGCGCGCAGACGACGCTGGGCGCTGGAAATGGCCATTTCGGCCAGCAGCTCGGCGGCCTGCACGTTCTGGTTCAGCCACAGGCTGAAGGCATCTTTCACCACGCCGGACACGAAGGCCGCGCACTGACGTGAGGAAAGGCGTTCTTTCGTCTGCCCCGCAAACTGCGGATCCTGCATTTTTACCGACAGCACGTAGGCGCAGCGATCCCAGATATCTTCCGCCGACAGCTTCACGCCGCGCGGCAGAATGTTGCGGTATTCGCAGAACTCACGCATCGCATCCAGCAGTCCCTGACGCAGGCCGTTTACATGAGTACCGCCCTGCATGGTCGGAATCAGGTTGACGTAGCTTTCGGTCAGCAGCTCGCCGCCTTCCGGCAGCCACAGCAGCGCCCAGTCGACCGCTTCGCTGTCGCCGGAGAAGTTACCGACAAACGGTTTTTCCGGCAGCAGCGGCAGGCCGTTTACGGCCTCGCACAGATAGTCGTTCAGGCCGTCGGCGTAGCACCAGGTCTGTTCGGTGTCGTTAACCTTGTCTTTAAACACAATTTCAACGCCCGGGCACAGCACCGCTTTCGCCTTCAGCAGATGGCTGAGGCGGGAGACGGAAAAGCGCGGGCTGTCGAAGAAGCTTTCGTCCGGCCAGAAGTGGACGCTGGTCCCGGTATTGCGTTTACCGCAGGTGCCGGAAACGTGCAGCTCTTCAACCTTGTCGCCATTTTCAAAAGCGATAGTGTAGATCTGACCATCGCGGCGAACGTTTACCTCAACGCGCTTCGACAGGGCGTTAACCACCGAGATCCCCACGCCGTGCAGGCCGCCGGAGAACTGGTAGTTTTTGTTGGAGAACTTGCCGCCCGCGTGCAGGCGACAAAGGATCAGTTCTACCGCCGGTACGCCCTCTTCCGGGTGAATGTCGACGGGCATGCCGCGACCGTCGTCGATAACTTCCAGCGACTGATCGGCATGAAGGATAACCTCAACACGCTTTGCGTGCCCGGCCAGCGCTTCATCCACACTGTTATCAATAACTTCCTGACCCAGGTGGTTTGGACGTGTGGTATCTGTGTACATCCCCGGACGGCGGCGAACCGGCTCAAGCCCGGTGAGTACCTCAATGGCATCAGCGTTATAAGAAGATTGCGTCATGATCTATTCGTAGGTAGTTGGCGCTGCTTAATGCAACCCCAGAAAATCGATAATCTGTGTGAAGTGATCTTCAAAGCCGGTAAATGCGTGATTACCGCCCTCCTCTACCGTTTGCCGGCAGGAGGCGAAATAGTCCACGGCCTGGCGGTAATCAAGCACTTCGTCGCCGGTTTGCTGAAGCAGCCAGATGAGATCGGGCGCCTCAAGGGGGTCGACTTGCATCACTTTGAGATCGTAAATATGGCGAGACTCTAGCACATATTGCTGCCCGGTGTAGGGATTCTCGTTCGGGCCGAGGAAATTCACCAGCAGCTCAAACGGGCGTACCGCCGGGTTCACCACCACTGCGGGCAGCATAAAGCACTGCGACAGCCAGGTGGCGTAATAGCCCCCTAGCGATGAGCCCACAATGCCGAGCGTCTCGCCGCCATGCTCAAGCACCAGCGCTTCGAGCATTTCCGCCGCTTCCGCCGGGTAGGCCGGCAGCTGCGGGATCAGCATGTTGACGTCAGGATAGTGCTCTGCCAGCCACTGCTTAAGCGCCGTGGCCTTAGCCGACCACGGTGAGCTGTTAAACCCATGCAGATAAAGAAGCGTCGACATCAATAGCCTTCAGATGCGGTATCAGGGTGGAATTTCACCCCGGCAAGACGGCACACGTCGGTGGTTAATGAACCATCGGCATGTAGCTCAAGCCAGCGCCAGCCGGGAGAAACGGTGTCCAGCGTAAAGTTAGCGCAGTGCGGTTTAAACTGCACGCAGGTTGACGGTGTCGCCATAATGCGGCGGCCGTTCCACTCGACGTCCAGCTCCTGATGAATATGGCCGCAGAGCAGATGTTTCACCCGCGGATAGCGCACCAGCACGTTATCAAGCGACGCGGCGTTACGCAGGCTGTGCTGATCGAGCCAGCTACAGCCAGCCGGCAGAGGATGATGGTGCAGTAGCAGCAGCGTATGACGCTCCGGTGCTTCCGCCAGCCGTTTTTCTAACCATTCCAGCTGAAAGTCGCTCAGCTCGCCGTGCGGCACGCCAAAAACCTGGCTGTCGAGCAGCAGGATCTGCCAGTGTTCGCCGACCAGTACGCGCTTCGCCGGCGAGATACCCGCATCCTGCAAGGTGCTGTACATGGAGGGCTGGAAATCGTGATTACCCGGAAGCCAGACGCAGGGCGCAGTAAAGCTCGCGATGCCCTCAGCGAAGTGCTGATAGGCCGCGGCGGAGTGATCCTGTGCTAAATCGCCCGTCGCAACGACAAGGTCAACGTCACGCGCCGAGGCATGGATGGCCTGCAGTACAGCGTGGTAGCTTTCCCAGGTATTGACGCCCAACAGCGTTTCATTTTTTTCAGCAAACAGGTGAGTATCAGTAATTTGCAGTACCCTGACACTGGCCCCACCAGCCAGAGGAAGGTTTAAAAGGCTTTCCAAATGGTGTCCTTAGGTTTCACGATGCAAACATACACATCATCCTTTCAGGCAGCATCGTCGCTGGCAGCGCCTCAGTGGCAGCCTGAACGGTTCTATGTACAAACCGGAATCGCCATCGCTCCATGTGCTAAACAGAATCTAAGCCAGTCGGCCAGAAACTGATTAATTTGATGCTTTTCGTCGCGTTGATGCAACTTTTTATTTGGATAATCATATCGTGCTTTGAAGCGAAAGATCTGCTGAGTCGAACACACTTCAGCCACCATCGCGTCATGATACAGCCGCACGGTCATCGTTGGCAGGCTCCAGTAGCTCACCGCCGGGTGCGTTTGCTCAACCGTTACCAGCGTAGTGTAACGAGTCGATTCAACTATCGTTAAGCGATATTGCGCGTTGGCCACCTGATAGTTCACCGTTTCGCCGGCTTCGTCTACGCGCGGTAGCAAGCGGCGTAATTGTGCGAAGTTGGTTTCGCACAGACGCATCATTTCTGGGAAGTCAGGTGTATAGCGCTTCATTTTGCCCACTCTTTTCGTAAGTCCTGATAATGCAGCTGTAGCCATTGCAAAGCGATGACAGAAGCGGCGTTGTCAATTTTTCCCTCTTCTACACATTGATAAGCGTACTCCCGGCTTACCACATGAACGCGAATGTCTTCGTGTTCTTCCGCCAGGCCATGAATCCCCGTGGCCGTTGTTGCATCCACTTCACCCACCATAATGGTCAGACGCTCGCTGGTGCCACCGGGGCTTGCCAGATAGCTCAGGCACGGTTTGATGCGGCCCACGGAGAGGCCCGCCTCTTCCTGCGATTCGCGACGGGCGACGTCTTCCACGCTTTCGCCCTCTTCAATCATGCCAGCGACCATTTCCAGTAAATAGGGTGTCTCACTGGTGTCGTAGGCCGCAATGCGAATTTGCTCAATGAGCACAACTTCATCACGCACTGGGTCAAAGGGTAGCAAGACTGCGGCGTGACCGCGCTCAAAAATTTCGCGACGAACTTCGCCGCTCATCTCACCGTTGAAAAGGCGATGGCGAAAACGATACACATCAAGCGAAAAAAAACCGCGATATACCGTTTCTCGTGCAATAATTTCTACATCGTTTTTCGCAAGTGTGACCACTGGGTTATGTGATTGAGTCATGGACTGGCCTATGCAGTGATGGTGGTGAAATTGTCGATTTAAACTCTGTTTACCTTAGGATTCACTAACTCTATGGTAGATTGGTGCAAATTAACGCCGGATGGCACGTTACGCCAACTTTTTAACGTGGCGGACTCTGGTACAATCGGTGAATATTTTTTCTGTGAATGAGATCAGCGCTAAGCTTCACAACAAGGAATGCAAATGCAAATGAAGAAATTGCTCCCTATTCTTATTGGCCTGAGCCTTACCGGTTTCAGTACAATGAGCCAGGCAGAGAACCTGTTACAGGTTTATCAGCAGGCACGTACCAGTAACCCGGACCTCCGTAAATCGGCAGCAGACCGTGATGCGGCATTCGAGAAGATCAACGAAGCGCGTAGCCCACTGTTACCGCAGCTTGGTCTGGGGGCCGATTATACCTATACCAACGGCTTCCGCGACAGTAACGGCGTGAACTCCAACGTCACCAGCGGCTCTTTGCAATTAACGCAAACGCTGTTCGATATGTCCAAATGGCGTGCGCTGACTCTGCAAGAAAAAGCGGCAGGCATCCAGGATGTGACCTACCAGACCGACCAGCAAACGCTGATCCTCAACACCGCGACCGCTTACTTTAACGTGCTGAGCGCCATCGATTCGCTTTCCTACACCGAAGCGCAAAAACAGGCGATTTATCGTCAGTTAGACCAAACCACCCAGCGCTTTAACGTGGGCCTGGTTGCGATTACCGACGTGCAGAACGCCCGTTCTCAGTACGATACCGTGCTGGCAAACGAAGTCACCGCGCGTAACAATCTTGACAACGCCGTCGAAGCGCTGCGTCAGGTGACCGGTAACTACTACCCAGAGCTGGCGTCGCTGAACGTCGACAGCTTTAAAACCGACAAGCCGCTGGGCGTTAACGCGCTGCTGAAAGAAGCGGAAAACCGTAACCTCTCCCTGCTGCAGGCTCGCCTGAACCAGGACCTGGCGCGTGAACAAATTCGTCAGGCGCAGGACGGCCACCTGCCAACGCTGGATTTAACCGCGTCTACCGGGGTGTCTAATACGTCTTACAGCGGTTCTAAAACCAACGGTTCCCAGTACAACGACAACGACGCCGGCCAGAACAAAGTGGGCCTGAGCTTCTCCCTGCCGCTGTACCAGGGCGGGATGGTGAACTCGCAGGTGAAACAGGCGCAGTACAACTTCGTCGGCGCCAGCGAGCAGCTGGAAAGCGCGCACCGTTCCGTAGTGCAGACCGTGCGTTCCTCCTTCAACAACGTCAACGCGTCTATCAGCAGCATCAACGCCTACAAACAGGCCGTTGTCTCTGCGCAGAGTTCGTTAGACGCCATGGAAGCGGGCTACTCCGTCGGTACGCGTACGATCGTTGACGTACTGGACGCCACCACCACGCTGTACAACGCCAAACAGCAGCTCTCCAGCGCGCGTTACAACTACCTGATCAACCAGCTGAATATCAAAAATGCGCTGGGCACGCTGAACGAACAGGATCTGCTGGCGCTGAACAACACCCTGGGCAAGCCGGTTTCGACCGCCAATGCCACCATCGCGCCTGAAAATGCGCAGCAGGATGCCAGCGCCGACGGCTACACCTCTCCGGCCACCAGCAAAGCACGTCTCCGCTAAGATTCGCCTTTGCCGATCGTAGGGCCCGCCACGTGCGGGCCTTTTTATTGTGCCAACGTAAGGCAACGTAAAGATCGCCCGCTTTATCCCCTTCTTCGCTTCATTTTCAACCACTCATCCACTATCCTGAGCGCTAATGCAATACCATTCCACTGGGTCCAGGAAGAATAAAATGAAACGGACAAACAACATTCAGCACGCCGCTTTTCGTAAAAGCTGGGGCGCGCGCCACTTAACGCCGGTAGCCCTGGCCGTGACGGCCGTCTTTATGCTCGCGGGCTGTGAGAAAACCGACGAAACCGTCACCCTGTACCAGAACGCGGACGACTGCTCTGCCGCTAACCCGGGCAAGAGCGCCGAGTGTACAACCACCTTTAATAACGCGCTCAAAGAAGCCGAGCGCACCGCGCCGAAATATGCCAGCCGTGAAGACTGCGTAGCCGAGTTTGGCGAAGGCCAGTGTCAGCAGGCACCGGCTCAGGCGGGCATGGCGCTAACCGGCGAAGGTCAGGCACAGGCACAAAATCAGAGCAGCGGCAGCTTCTGGATGCCGCTGATGGCAGGCTACATGATGGGCCGCATGATGAGCGGCGGCATGGGCGGCTATCAACAGCAGCCGGTCTTCACCTCGAAGAACCCGTCCAGCCCGGCCTATGGTCAATACACCGATGCCAGCGGCAAAAACTATGGCGCCGCGCAGCCGGGCCGCTCGATGAACGTACCCAAAACCGCGATGGCGCCGAAGCCGGCCACCACCAGCACCGTCACCCGCGGCGGCTTTGGTGAGTCGGTGGCGAAGCAGTCCACCATGCAGCGTAGCGCAACGGGGACCACCTCCCGTTCAATGGGCGGCTAACGATCATGGAAAGAGTCAGTATCGTTGAACGCCCGGACTGGCGTGAAAAGGCGACCGAGTACGGTTTTAACTTCCACACCATGTACGGCGAGCCGTACTGGAGCGAAGAGGCTTATTACAAGCTCTCGCTCGCGCAGGTGGAAAAACTGGAGGACGTCACCGCCGAGATTCACCAGATGTGCCTGAAGGTGGTCGAGCGCGTTATCGCCAGCGATGAGCTGATGACGAAATTCCGTATACCCAAGCATACCTGGGGCTTTGTGCGCCAGTCGTGGCAGACCCATCAACCCTCGCTGTACTCGCGCCTCGATCTGGCCTGGGACGGTACCGGTGAGCCGAAGCTACTCGAAAATAACGCCGACACGCCGACCTCGCTGTATGAAGCAGCCTTCTTCCAGTGGATCTGGCTGGAAGATCAGCTCAACGCGGGCAACCTGCCTGCGGGTAGCGATCAGTTCAACAGCCTGCAGGAAAAGCTCATTGAGCGCTTTAACGAGCTGCGCGAGCAGCACGGCTTCCAGCTGCTGCACATGACCTGCTGTCGCGATACCGTTGAAGATCGCGGCACGGTGCAATATTTGCAGGACTGCGCCACAGAAGCTGGCGTCGCAACCGAATTCCTCTATATCGACGATATCGGGCTCGGTGAAAAAGGCCAGTTTACCGATCTTCAGGATCAGGTTATCGGCAACCTGTTTAAGCTTTATCCGTGGGAGTATATGCTGCGCGAGATGTTCTCTACCAAGCTTGAGGATGCCGGCGTACGCTGGCTGGAACCTGCCTGGAAGAGCATTATTTCGAACAAAGCGCTGCTGCCGCTGCTGTGGGAAATGTTCCCGGATCACCCTAACCTGCTGCCAGCCTACTTTGCCGAAGACGATCATCCGCAGATGGACAAGTTTGTGGTGAAACCGATCTTCTCCCGCGAAGGGGCAAATATCTCGATCGTAGAAAATGGCAAAACCATTGAGCAGGTAGAAGGGCCTTACGGCGAAGAGGGTATGATCGTCCAGCAGTTCCATCCGCTGCCGAAATTTGGCGATAGCTATATGCTGATTGGCAGCTGGCTGATTAACGATCAGCCAGCCGGAATCGGTATTCGTGAGGATAGAGCGCTGATCACTCAGGATCTGTCACGCTTCTATCCGCACATTTTCGTCGAGTAACCGTCAGCCTATCTGTACCGACAGCATGCTCAGGGAGCCCATTTCGATGCCATCAACCGGGATCGTGATGGGCTCTTCACCGTCCCACGCGCCCAGAACGTACAGCAGCGGCAGGTAGTGATCCGGCGTCGGGTTAGACAGCGAGCCGCCCTCATGCGCCAGATAGTTCACCAGCGGATGCTGCTCCGTTGGCCCTTTCCAGCCCAGGTTGGCTTTCACGTAGTCGTTAAACGACGTCGCCCACGGATAAGGCGCGGAATCGCCATGCCATTTCGCCGTACGCAGGTTGTGCACCACGTTACCGCTCGCCACCAGCATAATGCCTTCGTCGCGCAGGCTGGCCAGCTTTCGGCCCATCTCAAAATGCCAGGCCGCCGGTTTGGTGCTGTCAATGCTTAGCTGCACCATCGGAATATCGGCATTCGGGTACATTTTAATCAGCACGCCCCATGAACCGTGGTCAAAACCCCACGCTTCTTTATCCAGCGTCACCGGAACCGGGGCCAGCAGCTCAAGCAGCTGCTGCGCCAGCGCCGGAGAGCCCGGAGCCGGATAGTGCGTATCATAAAGCGCCTGCGGGAAACCGCCGAAATCATGAATGGTTTTTGGCGCTTCCATTGCCGTCACGCCCGTACCGCGGGTGAACCAGTGTGCGGACACCACGACGATCGCTTTCGGGCGCGGCAGCGTTTCGCCAAGGTGCTGCCAGGCGCGCGTATAAAGGTTATCTTCGAGCACGTTCATGGGGCTACCGTGACCTAAAAACAGTGCTGGCATTCGGCTACGAGACATGGTGTTATCCTTCCAGAGGTGTTGATTTAATAACACCACATTAACCTGTTTTCAGTGAGGATAAACTCAGATAAGCGTGATGATGATCTTCAGAAAATTTGAATGTAAGGATGACGTAAAGAATGCGTTCAGCCCTCGCAAGGGAAAACGATTTTCAATATCATGAATGATAATCATTATCATAAGGAGTGAACGATGTCGGTACCCCTGATTCTGACATTATTGGCCGGCGCAGCGACGTTTATTGGCGCTTTTCTCGGGGTGATTGGTCAGAAACCGTCTAACCGCGTGCTGGCGTTTTCCCTCGGCTTTGCCGCCGGGATTATGCTGCTGATCTCCCTGATGGAGATGCTGCCCGCAGCGCTTGATGCGCCGGGCATGTCACCGGTGCTGGGCTACGGCATGTTTGTCTTCGGGCTGCTCGGCTACTTCGCGCTGGACCGCGTATTGCCGCACGCCCATCCGCAGGACCTGGTGCAAAAAAATACTCCACCGCTGCCGCGTAATATTCGCCGTACCGCCGTTTTGCTGACCCTGGGCATCAGCCTGCACAACTTCCCGGAAGGTATCGCCACCTTTGTGACTGCCAGCAATAATCTTGAACTCGGTTTTGGTATCGCGCTGGCCGTTGCGCTACACAATATTCCTGAAGGGCTGGCGGTCGCCGGGCCGGTGTACGCCGCGACGGGATCGAAACGCAAGGCCGTATTCTGGGCCGGTATTTCCGGTATGGCTGAGATCCTGGGCGGCGTGCTGGCATGGGCAATTCTCGGCAGCATGGTATCGCCGGTGGTGATGGCATCAATCATGGCAGCGGTGGCCGGTATTATGGTCGCACTGTCCGTCGATGAGCTTATGCCGCTGGCAAAAGAGATCGACCCCAACAACAATCCAAGCTACGGCGTGCTGTGCGGAATGTCGGTAATGGGGTTAAGCCTGGTGATACTGCAATCCATGGGAATCGGCTAACCTGCTGATATCTCCCTTAAATAAGTCAAAATATTTAACAGGAGCGCACGCTGCGCTCCTATTCATTTATTGAATATATTTACATAAATAATTTATTATTCAAAAAGCGCGCACAATAATCATATAAATAAATTCCCATTTTCTCTGTTTACATTCCTTCATAGCGATAAAATCCTTTATTATCCGCAACAACGTTTATTTAATATGAAATTAGTTACTACCGTAATGCGTTCAATTAACGATAAAACACGCTTAAACAATAAACGGAAATTATCATTTTGATTTCGAATTTTATTTCCCAGAAATAAAATATGAGAAATAAATGAATTAACCTGGCAATACTACAAATGAAGGATCTTGATATGAATATGGGAAAAACAGCGCTGTTTGCACTGATTACGGCAGCCTTATCATCAACCGCAGCGCTGGCTGACGTGGACGGCGGCTCCGGCAAAATCACCTTTACCGGTGACGTTATCGCCGCACCTTGCGCCATCAAAGCGGAAGACGTCGACAAGCAGGTTGACCTCGGCGAAGTCCCGGCTAGCTATATCAACTCAAAGGGCCACTCTGACGCCGTGGATTCCAGCATTCATCTGGTCGATTGCGACCTGCCGAGCTCAGACAACGGCCAGGGCTCCCCGATCACGAAAGTGGATGTGACCTTCACCAGCACCGCGGTGACGACTGAAGGCGAAAGCCTGCTGTCCAACACCATGACCGGTGGCGCAACCGGCGTGGGCGTACGTCTGCTGGACGGCACCGGCCAGAATATCACCCTTGGCACCGCCAAAGAGATCGCGCTGGTTCAGGCCTCTTCAGAACAAACGCTGCCGTTCCAGGCCTATATGGAGCTGGTTGACGGTACGAAAGCCACCCCTGCCACCCCTGGCGCGGTGAATGCGAACGCCACCTACGTCCTGTCTTACAAATAAGATACCGGGCGGCCGCCAGGCCGCCTTTTTCCAGATAATCAGGTAGGGACGCCGTGAATATCGACAAAATTACTGCATCAGGCTGCGGTTTATTATTCGCCTGCTCGGCTAGCGCGACGGAATTCAACCTTAACGTGCTGGATAAATCTATGCGTAATAGCGTTGATGTCTCCCTTTTAAAAGATAAACCTGCGGTGCTGCCCGGCGATTATTTCGTCTCGATTGCCGTGAATAAAAATAAAATATCCTCTGGCCGGTTGCTCACCTGGCGACAAGAAGAACAAAACGTAGAACCCTGTATTCCGGTCGATTTGGCCGACAGTTTAGGGTTGAAAGACGAATTTCTCCGCACGCTGCCGGTCGATAACGGCTGCGTCAGTTTTCGCTCACATCCGGAAATGACGCTGAAGCTCGACTTAGCGCAACAGCAGCTCGATATTGCTATTCCACAGGCCTGGATGAACCGGAAGGTCAATGGCTGGATGCCGCCCGCAACGTGGAACGATGGCGTCGCCGGTTTTCTGCTCGACTATAATCTTTTCGCCAGCCGCTATCGTCCGCACGACGGCGGCCACAGCGAAAACCTTAATGCCTACGGCACCAGCGGCATAAACGCTGGCGCGTGGCGGCTGCGCAGCGACTATCAGCTTAGCCAGACCCGCAGCGACGATAGCAGCGAAAGCGCACACACCATTTCCAGAACCTACTTATTCCGCCCGCTCACCGCATTAGGCGCGAAATTAACGCTTGGCGAAACGGACTTTAGCTCCGATATTTTCGACGGTTTCTCCTATGCAGGCGCATCGCTGGTTAGCGACGATCGTATGCTCCCCTGGGAACTGCGCGGCTATGCGCCGCAAATCAGCGGGGTCGCGCAAACCAACGCCACCGTCGCGGTAAAACACGATGGCAGGATCATTTATCAAACCAAAGTCGCGCCGGGGCCGTTTATCATCAGCGACCTCAACCAGTCGGTACAAGGTACGCTGGACGTCGAAGTCACCGAAGAGGACGGCCGCGTCAATACCTTTCAGGTTTCTGCCGCTTCCACGCCATTCTTAACCCGTCAGGGCCAGATTCGTTATAAAGTCACCACCGGGCGTATGCGCCCCGACCTTTCACACAGCGTGGTAGACGACACCTTTATCAGCGGGGAGGCGTCCTGGGGGGCGCTCTCAAATACGTCGCTGTATGGCGGCCTGCTGGCAGCTGGCAGCGACTATCGTTCCGCCGCGCTTGGCGTGGGGCAAAATATGCTCTGGCTAGGCGCGGTTTCCTTTGATGTCACGCACGCCGTCAGCCAGTTTGATAACGGCCAGCAAGATAAAGGCTCCAGCTACCGGCTGAACTACAGTAAACGCTTCGACGCCACCGACAGCCAGGTTTCGCTGGCCGCCTATCGGTTTTCCGAACGGACGTTTCACAGCTACGCCAATTTTGTCGACCACCAGATCGATAGCGACAATACGCAGGACGAAAAGCAAACCATCAGTATTTCCGCCAGCCAGCCTATTGATGCACTGAACATGAATCTCTACGTCACCGCGCTGCGCCAGCTGTGGTGGGACGGCGATGCCTCCACGTCAGCCAGCGTGACCGCCGGTTTTAATTTCGATGCCGGTAGCTGGAAGAATATCTCACTGACCACCACGTTCAGCACCACGCACTATGAAGAGAGTGACAACGATAATCAGATCTACGTCTCTGTTTCCGTGCCATTCGGTTTCGCCCAGCGCTTAAGCTACGATATGCGCAACGGCGACAATACCAGCCATACGGTCTCATGGAACGATTCGTCCGATGCGCACAATACCTGGGGCGTTTCCGCCGGCGCGGCAACCGATAGGCCGGATAATGGCGCCCAGTTCCGCGGTAATTATCAGCATCGCTCTACCGTCGGCGACCTACAGCTTTCCGGCAGCTATGCCGCCAGCGATTACACCTCCGCCAGCGCCAGCTGGAACGGCTCTTTCACCGCCACTCGCCACGGGGCGGCGTTCCACCGTCGCAGTATCAGTAATGAACCACGGCTGATGGTCAGCACCGACGGGGTTGCCGATATTCCGGTACAGGGCGATTTTAATGCCACCAACCTGTTCGGCTACGCCGTCGTTCCAATGATCGCCAGCTACCAACCGACCACCGTCGCCGTCAATATGGACGCCCTGCCGGACGGCGTGACGGTAAGTGAAAACGCGCTGAGAGAAACATGGACCGAAGGCGCGATTGGCTATAAAACGCTGGCTTCACGCGCGGGGATGGACGTTAACGCGCTCATTCGCGCCGTCGACGGTAGCTACCCGCCGCTGGGGGCCGTCGTTCACGGCGAGGAAGGGAAAAGCGATGTCGGCATGGTCAGCGAAGAAGGCCACGTCTGGCTAAGCGGCGTCAACGCTGGCCAGCAATTTACCGTTCAATGGGCCGAGACTCGCTGTCGTATTACGCTGCCTGACTCACTCACCGCTATTCCGCAGCCATTAATGCTGCCCTGTCATTGATTAAGGATGAAGAAATGACGCCCATCGTAAAAAATCTGTTTTGTCTGGCGCTTGTCGCGCCGCTCATCGCTCAGGCGGCGGTGTCTCCCGATCGCACCAGAGTGATTTTTAATGGTGCCAACAAAGCCGCCAGCCTGAAGTTGACCAACGCCAGCCAGGAGCTCCCCTATCTGGCGTACTCGTGGATTGAAGATGATAAGGGAAAGAAGAGCGACGCTTTTTTTGCCGCCCTGCCGCCGATGCAGCGGCTGGAACCCGGTGCGATTAGCCAGGTGCGCATCGTCAAGCAGGGTAGCGCCGCCACGCTGCCGACGGATCGTGAATCGTTGTTTTACTACAACATTCGCGAAATCCCACCCACCCCAGAGAATGCTGATAACCACGCCGTCGTTCAGGTGGCGATGCAGTCCAGAATCAAGCTGTTCTGGCGGCCCGCTTCGCTGAAGAAAAAACCGGGCGACGCCACAGAGCAGCGCATGACATATCGCCTGAATGGCAAAACGTTGCAGGTGAACAACCCCACGCCTTACTACATTACGCTGGCCTATTTTGGTAAAGATCTCAACGGCGTGTTCCCCAGTTTTAAAACCACCATGCTGGCGCCGTTCACCGCCGCCAGCCTGAACGCGGGAGCGAACAGCGGGTCAGGATTCTATCTTGGCTATATGGATGATTATGGCGCCTTACGTATGCTGCGCCTGAACTGCCAGGGTAGCTGCAGCGCCACCGTGCCAGAGGCCAAAAAATGATCCGCCGATTAGCTTCGCTGCTGTTCTTGATGCTACTGCTGGCTCCCTTCGAGAACGCATGGGCCGTTCACTGCTACCTTGGCGCCTCCGGCGGTCCCACCGACAAATATCAAACCCTGGAAGAATTCGCCGTGCCGAATAACGCCCAGGTGGGGGATAAAATCTGGGAAAGCGGTGATATCAAAGTGCCGGTCTACTGCGACAACGGCGACCGGGAGGAGAGCGGTAAGCGCGTCGGAGAAAACGTGTTTGCCTGGGTAAACCCCTATTCCAGCGTGGATGACCCCCATTATCAATTGGGTGTGACCTATGCGGGCGTCGATTATGACGCGACACAGGGCGCGGTCGGCATTGATACCAACACCTGCATCGATAACGCTTATTATCAAAAATTCACAGCCGATCAAATCAGAGCATCGGGATGGGAAGATCGTCTCTGCAGCAAAAACGCTGACGATCCGCACTACTCGCGCACCTTTATGGCCCGCATGCGGCTGTACGTGAAAATAAAAACCATGCCGCCGCACGGCTATCAAAGTACGCTTGGCGACTTCACGCTGGTACAGTTTGACGGCGCCAACGGCTGGAACCAAAGCCCGGACGCCTATAACCTCAAATATCACGTTAACGGCCTGGAAAACATCCGCGTGCTCGACTGTAACGTCAACTTCAACATCGAGCCGGCCAACCAGGTGATTGATTTCGGTACGTTCACCCCCTACGACATCGACAGCGGCACGATGAACCGCACCTTTTCCATCACCACCACCAAAACCCAGGACGGCATGTGCAACGACGGGTTTAAGGTTTCGTCATCCTTCTATACCACCGAAACGCTCGTCGATGAGGATACCGCGCTGCTGATAGGCAACGGCCTGCGGCTGCAAATCCGCAACAGCGCGGATGATACGCTCAACACCTTTAACCAGTACGCGGAATATGCCGATTTCACCGGCTCGCTGCTGACGGTCACGCAGGACTATCAGGCTGAACTGTCAAAGGTCGCAGGGGAAGAGGTCAAGGTGGGCCACTTTGAATCCGTGGTGATCTTTAAGATTAACTACAATTAGAGACACAAAGGCCGGGATAACCCCGGCCTTCACGTTGACGGCACAAACCACGAAATTAGCTGGCTTTACGCTCGTGCTCGCGACGGTACGCCACCAGATCTTCAATGGTCACCAGCGCCATATTGTGTTCTTTCGCAAACTTGATGCACTCCGGCGCGCGCGCCATGGTGCCGTCGTCGTTGGTCAGTTCGCACAGTACGCCAGCCGGTTTAAAGCCCGCCAGGCTCACCAGATCGATGGTCGCTTCAGTGTGGCCGCCGCGGGTCAGAACGCCGCCCGGCTGCGCGCGCAACGGGAATACGTGGCCCGGACGGTTCAGGTCTGACGGCTTCGCGTTATCGGCAATCGCCGCACGCACGGTAGTCAGACGGTCAGCGGCAGAAACGCCGGTGGTCACGCCGTGTGCCGCTTCGATGGTGACGGTAAAACCGGTACCGTAGGCGCTGGTATTATTTTCGACCATCATCGGCAGATCGAGCTGTTTACGACGTTCGTCGGTCAGGCACAGACAAACGATGCCGCTACCGTGACGGATAGTCAGCGCCATTTGTTCAACGGTCATGTTTTCGGCGGCAAAGATCATGTCGCCTTCGTTCTCACGATCTTCGTCGTCCAGCACCATCGCGCCACGGCCTTCGCGCAGAGCAATCAGTGCGTTTTCAACGCGTTCAAACGGAGTACCAAAAGAGGAAAGTAGCGTCTGATTCATGGTAAAAAAACCTCATTAAAATTATGGTTACCAGAATCAGGGCAGTCTTAGGAGTGCCGACCAGCGGCAAATGGATAACGCGAGCGGGGTTTAACCCGACTGAATCGTTACTCTCTCCCATCCGGACTTTAACCGTCGGCCCCGGAATTACACCGGATCTGCTGACCCTCCCATTGGACATGGGAAGCGCTCGCGGGCTTTCAGCCGTAGCTGATTTACCGCCGGTGGGGAATTTCGCCCCGCCCTGAGAATAAGCGTACTTACTATAACGCTATTGATTATCTTCGGCAATGCATAAGCTTCGCACAATTCTGGTTTATCGCATCGGGAGAAGACACTACAATAACCGCAATGCCGACAGAATCAGGGAAACAGAGATGATCGACCCGAAAAAAATTGAACAAATCGCCCGCCAGGTCCACGAGTCCATGCCGAAAGGCCTGCGTGAATTCGGGGATGACGTAGAAAAGAAAGTTCGCCAGGTGATCCAGTCACAGCTGACGCGCCTTGACGTGGTCAGCCGCGAAGAGTTTGACGTGCAAACGCAGGTTCTGCTGCGCACCCGCGAAAAACTGGCGCTGCTGGAACAGCGGATTAGCGAGCTGGAAGCCCGCCAGACCCCGGCGACCAAAGACGAATCGGCCGCCGAACAGTAACAGCGTCGGCTTCGCCTCTTCGCGCGAGCAGCACAGAAACACCGCATCCCTGGCAGATAACGCCGGGGATTTTTTTAGCCAAAATTCGTCGGTCTGGAGCCACGCAAACCGTTTTTGCGTGCACGATTCCGCATTGAGAACGTGGAGAGAGAAAGGGCTTGTCGCTGGCAGTGCGTTCACCAACAATCGCGTTGTCAGCATGGGGCTGAAACGGGAAAGCCCCTACCGAAGAAGGGGCTTTGATAAGGAAAGGGTTATGATGAAGCAACTCATCATACTGGTTGTTCTGTTACTGATAAGTTTCGCCGCTTACTAACAGTCAATCAGAGGGGGGAGAAATCCTCTCTCACCCTTATTCCTTTAATCTAGGTCGAAAAGAGAACAGCGTCAACCGCAAGAGACGCAGCGCAGCAAAATGTTCGATGCGTCTCGCGCAATCACGACTTATCGCTGTCTTTTTGGATCTTCTTGATAATATTGGTGGTGGAACAGCCGTCTTCAAAGTTCAGCACCAGCACTTCACCGCCGTTGGCCCACACTTCTTCGCTGCCGGCAATCTGCTCTGGCTTATAGTCGCCGCCTTTAACCAGGCGATCCGGCAAGATCCCGGCAATCAGGCGCTGTGGCGTGTCTTCTTCAAAAGAGACCACCCAGTCGACGGATTCCAGCGCGCCCAGCACGATCATACGTTGATCCAGCGGGTTCACCGGGCGAGTCGGGCCTTTCAGACGTGCGGTCGACGCATCGCTATTAACTGCCACGATCAAACGATCGCCAAGCTTGCGGGCGTTCGCCAGGTAAGAAACGTGGCCTGCGTGCAGAATGTCGAACACGCCGTTGGTCATCACCACTTTTTCACCACGACGGCGCGCGGCAGCGACGGCCAGCTTCAGCTCTTCTTCGCTCATCACGCCAAAACCGGTATCGGCGCGACCACGCACGGCGTTTTCCAGCTCAATAGGCGAAACGGTCGAGGTGCCCAGTTTACCGACCACCACGCCCGCCGCCGCGTTGGCGAAGAAGCAGGCTTCTTCCAGCGTTTTGCCCGACGCCAGCGTGGCCGCCAGTACGCCGATCACCGTATCACCGGCGCCGGTTACATCGTACACTTCCTGCGCCTGAGTCGGCTGATGCAGCGGCGCTTTGCCCGGCTGTAGCAGCGTCATCCCCTGCTCGGAGCGGGTCACCAGCAGCGCAGCCAAATCAAAATCGGCAATCAGCTTCATACCGCGCTCGACGATCTCTTCTTCAGTTTTGCACTTGCCAACCACCGCTTCGAACTCAGAGAGATTCGGCGTCAGCAGCGTTGCGCCGCGATAGCGTTCAAAATCGGTGCCTTTCGGGTCAATCAGTACCGGTACTTTCGCCTGACGCGCCAGCGAAATCATCTGCTGCACGCTTTCCAGCGCGCCCTTGGCATAGTCGGACAGCACCAGCGCACCGACGGTCGGCAGCGCGCTCTGAATGCGATCGTGCAGCGGCTGCGGATCGACGCCCGCGAAGCCCTCTTCAAAATCGAGACGAATCAGCTGCTGGTTACGCGACAGTACACGCAGCTTGGTGATCGTCGGGTGCGTCGGCACGGAGACGAAATCACATTTGACGTTCACGTCAGCCAGCGCCTTATTCAGCGCGCGTGCCGCATCGTCGATGCCGGTCAGGCCCACGAGGCGCGAATTCGCCCCCAGAGACGCAATGTTCATCGCCACGTTCGCCGCGCCGCCGGGACGTTCTTCGATCGTTTCAACTTTGACCACGGGCACCGGGGCTTCCGGGGAAATTCGGCTGGTTGGGCCATACCAGTAGCGATCCAGCATCACATCGCCAACCACCATCACTCCTGCACGTTCAAATTCCGGCAGCGTCACTTTCATTCGTGTCTCCTGAGAGAATCAAAATTTTCGCGCGATAATAGCATACTTCACGGTTGGACCAGCCACTTCTGCCAGCTGGCGCTAACCAGCTCGCGCTCATGAGCGAAGCTCGCCAGATCGACATTGCCCGGCAGCTCTTGCAGCGCCAGGTGATGCAGCGCATCACGCAGCGTGGTGTAAGCGCGGGTCAACGCCAGCGCTTCCTGCTCGTCCATAATGTCATTTTGCGCCAGCAGTTCGAGAATGCGCACGTTATCCGACCAGCGCGTCAGCTTCGGTTTCTCGTGCGCGTAGCGCAGCACCAGATACTGGGTAATAAATTCAATATCGGTGATCCCGCCCGCATCAGTTTTGATGTCGAAACGGTCGCGCTGCTTGCCCCCGAGGTGGGCGCGCATTTTTTCCCGCATCTCGCGCACTTCGGTTTGCAGCGCCCCGCCGTCACGCACGTTGGTCAGGATCTGACGACGGATGGCATCAAACTGCTGCTGAAGCTGCGGATCGCCGTAGACCACGCGGGCGCGCACCAGCGCCTGATGCTCCCAGGTCCACGCTTCGTTTTGCTGATAGTCGGCAAACGCTTCGGCGGTGGTCACCAGCATTCCCGCCGCACCGGAAGGGCGCAAGCGCGCATCCACTTCATACAGAATACCGGACGACGTTCGGGTGCTGAACAGATGCATAATGCGCTGCGCCAGACGCAGATAGAACTGACGACCGTCGATTTCGCGCTCGCCGTCGGTCATCGCATCCATCGGGCAATCGTGCAGGAACACCAGATCCAGATCCGAGCTGTAGCCCAGTTCCCATCCCCCCAGCTTGCCGTAGCCGATGACCGCAAAACCGCGCCCGTGACGCTCGCGCAGATGCGTCGGCTGGCCGTAGCGAGCCACCATCTGCACCCACGCCTGCTGTACGACCGCATCGATCATCGCTTCCGCCAGCCAGGTTAAGTGGTCGCTCACCTTCATGACCGGCAGCGTACCGGCGATATCAGCCGCCGCAATGTGCAGCAGCTGTGCCTGTTTAAATTGCCGCAGCGCTTCCAGCTGCTGCTCTTCGTCCTCTTCCGGCACGCGCAGAAGATACTGGCGCAGCTCGTCACGGTAGGCATCGGTCGCCGTCGGCTGGTACAGCGTGTTCGGATCCAACAGCTCGTCCAGCAGCAGCGGATAGCGCGCCAGCTGGCTGGCCACCATCGGTGACGCGGCGCATAGACGAATCAGGTGTTTTAGGGTTCCGGGGTATTCGCTTAACAGCTCAAGATAGGTGGTTCGGGTGACGATACCGCTCAGCAACGGCGTAATACGCGACAGCAGCACCAGCGCATCTTCACGGGCGCATACTTCGCTGAGCAGGTGCGGCATCAACGAGTCCAGCACCTGGCGCCCGCGCGGGCCAATGGTGCGCTTATCAAGCTCTTTACGGAAATCGGTAATTTGCGCCAGCACGCGTTGGCCATCATCATGACTGAGGTGCATCAATACCGCTGGCGAATCTTCTTCCTGTAGCGCATCTTGCCACAGCTCGCGCCAGGCTTCTGACAGCTGCTCTTCCTGCGAGTTTTCTTCGTCATCGCCGATAAGTTCATTAAACACACGGCGTACCTGCGCCATCAGCGCATCCAGCCGTTCGGTGAGCGTCTGCCACTCGGCAAAGCCCATCCCCCACGCCAGTCGGGCGCGATTGAGCTCATCACCCGGCAGCGTTTGCGTCTGCTCGTCGTTGATGCTTTGCAGCAGGTTTTCCAGGCGGCGTAAAAACAGGTATGCCTCGCGCAGCGCGCGCGCATCATCTTCCGAGAGCAGGTGTAATGCCTCAATCGCCGTCAGGGTCGGCAGCAATGAGCGACTTTGCAGCGAAGGTTCGCGGCCACCGCGAATCAGCTGAAAGACCTGCACGATAAACTCAATTTCGCGGATCCCGCCTGCGCCGAGCTTGATGTTGTCTTTCAGGCCTCGGCGGCGGACTTCGCGGGTGATCATGCCTTTCATATTGCGTAAAGACTGGATCACGCTGAAATCAATATAGCGGCGGAAAACGAACGGGCGCAGCATCGCACGCAGCTCGCTGGTATACACGCCGTCATCATCGCCCATGATGCGGGCTTTGACCATCGCATAGCGCTCCCAGTCGCGCCCCTGCTCCTGGTAATAATCTTCCAGCGCCGCAAAGCTCAGCACCAGCGGACCGCTATCGCCGAACGGGCGCAGACGCATATCAACGCGGTAGACAAAACCGTCCTGCGTTGGTTGGTCGAGGACTTTAATCAGGCGCTGGCCCAGGCGGGTAAAGAACTGGGCGTTATCCAGCTCACGACGACCGCCCTGGGTGCTGCCGTGCTCCGGCCAGGCAAAAATCAGATCGATATCAGAAGAGAAATTCAGCTCGCCGCCGCCCAGCTTACCCATCCCGAGGATCAGCAGCGGCTGCGGAACACCGTCGGCGCTGCACGGCGTCCCCCAATCGCGGCAGCAGGCGTCATACAGCCAGTCGCGGGCGCTGACAATCAGCGTTTCCGCCAGATGGCTGAGCTGCTGAAGCGTCTCTTCTTCAGAAACCTGCGACAGCGCCTGCGCCCAGGCGATGCGTACCATCATCCGACGGCGGAACAGACGCAGCGCGCGCATCAGCGCCGCCTCGTCGTACACCTCTGCCAACTCGGCCTGCAGCCAGCCCGCGTATTGCCGCCATTCATCCGCCTGTGGCGGTTCGCTTTCCAGCGACGCCAGCCACGCTGGGTGCGCCGTTAAACTTTGCTGAACAAAATCACTGAAGGTGAAAACAGCCTGCGCCTCGGAACTCAACGACCGGATGGGAAAATCGTCCGGAGCGCGATCCACAAGCGTTTGCCAGTGCTGCTGTAACTGCGAAGAAAGCGGCGTCATACGCGGGTTCCCTGAAGTTAATTAACGTTTTCCGCTGTGTAGCCAGAACGGCTCAACCGACAGTGCCTCATTGCGGAAATGTTCAATTTCAATATGCTGGCGCGTTTCGATAGCGTGACGCAGGCCCTGCCAGTTCGCCAGCCAGTTAGCCGCCTGTTCGAGGGGATAATACCCAGCCAGCAGTTGAACGGTGTTGATGCCGCGCGTCAGACGCGGCAGCTGGTCGCCATAGGCATCACCCAGCGGGTAAGCGAAGGTGGTGCGCAACTCGGCGGCCTGACGTGAAAGGTGGATATCGGCAAAACGTTTAAAGGAGTCGGCCAGTTTGGCTTCGGCTTTTGCGTCGAGGAACGCCTGCCAGCCACGGGTCACCAACCACTCGGTGTAGGCCAGCTTGGTCAACGCAGTTTCACGGCTGAAAACGACATCCTGCGCGGAGGCATTGCTTGCCATCAGCGCATCAACCTGGGTCAACCCGTCGCGCAGGCTCGCGCTGGCTTTGCGCGGCACGATGCCGCCAAACAGCGTCAGAATATGACGCACCAGCCCCAAAGCGTTAACCACCTCGATCTTCGCTTTCTTATTGCCCCGCAGCCACAGCTCTTCGTGGTACTGCCAGTGGGCCAGCGCATTTTCCAGCGCGGCCTCCATCGCCTGCCCTACCGTCGATTTCGGCGGCAGGGTTAAAATCGCCAGCGGCTGAATCGGACGCTCCAGGTTGCCCTGCGCCAGGTGGTAGCCACGCGCGGCTTTGCTCAGGCTGCCCTGACGCAGCAGGCCGGTCTCAGCCAGCTGTTTCGCCAGCGCCAGTACGTCGGCAGTTTCACCGCTCAGCAGTTCCAGCTCCAGCTCGCAAATCGCTTCCTGGTGCTCGCCCGCTTTCACTTCCCCCTGATCCAGCGCGATCTCAATCCGGCTTCCGCCCTGCATAACCACCCACTTTTCACGATAAAAATCTGTGCTAAACAGCGGGTTAACCTGCGCGGCCAGCCCTTCAGGCATTTCACCGTTCGGACAGACCTCCGCCGGCAGCTTATCAAGCGCCAGCTCAGGGGTGTCGATAGCGATATTGTATTCCGGACGCTGATGCAGCCCGCCGACGGTACGCCCGGCGATTTTCAGCGTCATTTCATAACGGCCGTTATCGCCGCGAATGCGCAGCCCCATATCATGGCGACGCAGCCAGTTATCCGCAGTTTCGTAATAAATATTCAGCAACTGCCCCGGCGGGGTGTGCTCTGCGTTAAGGGTATGAAGGTGGTTGCGCAGCGTTTCAACGCCAGCGTCATCGACGATAAATTTGAGTTCGATTTCTTGAGCCATGACTGAATTCTTATGGTTTCGTTGCCGGAAAATACCTTTAGGGCGAACTTACAGGTATTCTTTTTGTCAGTAGATAGTATTTTGCGACAAATTGCCATGCAATGCGCAATTTGTCAGGCCAGCTGCTGATGACATTTTTACCTCCTGGAGGATTCTGATTGCCGCAGAATGCTTTGCGTCGTCAGACTGTTGCCACTACTATCGTTCCACTTTTATGACAAAAACGATGATCTGATGCCAAAATTACGCTTAATTGCCATTACTTTACTTGCACTTACCGCTTCAACCGTCACTCATGCCGATGAAAAGCGTTACGTTTCTGATGAACTGAACACCTGGGTTCGCAGCGGCCCTGGCGATAACTATCGCCTGGCGGGGACCGTCAACGCGGGTGAAGAAGTGACCCTGCTACAGACCAACGAAAACACCCAATATGGCCAGGTGCGCGACAGCAACGGCCGTACCGCATGGATTCCCCTCAAAGAGCTGACCGCGACGCCGAGCCTGCGCACCCGCGTGCCGGATCTGGAAAATCAGGTAAAAACCCTGACCGACAAGCTGAACAACATCGACACCACCTGGAACCAGCGTACGGCAGAAATGCAGAAAAAGGTCGCTGAGAGCGATGGTGTGATTAACGGCCTGAAAAACGAAAATCAGAAGCTGAAAAACGAGCTTATCGTGGCGCAGAAAAAAGTGAATGCCGCCAATCTGCAACTTGACGATAAGCAGCGCACCATCATCATGCAGTGGTTTATGTATGGCGGCGGCGTGCTCGGTATCGGCCTGCTTCTTGGCCTGGTGCTGCCGCACATCATTCCAAGCCGCAAGCGTAAAGATCGCTGGATGAACTAAGCCAACTCGCCTTAAGCCGACTTCTTTCGTATTATCAGAAGGAAATTGACGAGGAGAAGCGTGGCGTGAAGAGTTATCTGGTCGGCGGAGCGGTTCGGGATGGGTTATTAGGCCTACCGATCAAAGATAAAGATTGGGTCGTGGTCGGTGCCACGCCGCAGCAAATGCTGGATGCAGGCTATCAACAGGTAGGCCGTGATTTCCCTGTTTTCTTGCATCCCGAAAGCCACGAAGAGTATGCGCTGGCGCGCACCGAGCGTAAATCCGGCTCCGGCTATACGGGTTTTACCTGCTACGCTGCACCGGACGTTACGCTTGAACAGGATCTGCTGCGTCGCGACCTCACCGTTAACGCACTCGCTCAGGATGCCGACGGCACGATCATCGATCCGTACGGCGGCCAGCGCGATCTTCAGCAGCGCATTCTGCGCCACGTTTCACCCGCCTTCTCTGAAGACCCGCTGCGCGTCCTGCGCGTGGCGCGTTTTGCCGCACGCTATGCACATCTGAGCTTCCGTATTGCCGACGAAACCCTCGCGCTGATGCGTGCGATGGCCGACGCCGGCGAGCTGGCGCACCTGACGCCGGAGCGCGTCTGGAAAGAGACCGAGAGCGCACTCTCCACCCGCAACCCGCAGGTGTTCTTCCAGACGCTGCGCGACTGCGGCGCGTTAAAGGTGCTGTTCCCGGAAATTGACGCGCTGTTTGGCGTCCCGGCACCGGAGAAATGGCACCCGGAAATTGACACCGGCGTCCACACGCTGATGACCGTCTCTATGGCAGCCATGCTGAGCCCGGATATCGACGTCCGTTTCGCCACCCTGTGCCACGATTTAGGCAAAGGGCTGACGCCTAAAGAATTCTGGCCTCGCCATCACGGCCACGGCCCGGCGGGCGTCAAGCTGGTCGAACAGCTGTGCCAGCGTCTGAAAGTGCCGAATGACATGCGCGAGCTGGCGAAGCTGGTTGCCGAGTTCCACGATTTAATTCACACCCTACCCATCCTCCAGCCGAAAACGCTGGTGAAACTGTTTGATGCCATCGACGCCTGGCGTAAACCGCAGCGCGTAGAGCAAATCGCGCTGACCAGCGAGGCGGACGTGCGCGGGCGCACCCGCTTTGAGGCCTGTGATTACCCGCAGGGGCGCCTGCTGCGCGAGGCCTGGGCCGTTGCCAAAAGCGTAGGGAACAAAGAGGTGATTGAGGCCGGATTTAAAGGCCCGGCAATCCGCGAGGAGCTGACGCGACGCCGCATTCAGGCGGTCGCAAACTGGAAGGAAAAGCGTTGCCCCCAGCCGAAAGACTGAGGGCGCGTCTTCAGAAGAAGACCACGTACACGGCAGCCGCCACAATAAAGCGGTAGATGGCGAACGGAATAAACGAAATACGTTTAATCAGCTGCAGGAAGGTCTTGATGGCCACCAGCGCCACCAGGAACGCCATCACAAAACCGACGGCGAACATCGGAATATCGCCTGCGGTCAGGAAGTGCCAGCTCTTGTAGAGATCCAGCACGGTGGCGCCCATCATCATGGGCACCGCCAGCAGGAACGAGAACTCGGACGCCGCGTAGCGGCTCACGCCGACCAGCATACCGCCGGAAATGGTCGCTCCGGAGCGAGAGAAGCCCGGCCACAGCGCCAGACACTGGAAGCAGCCAATCATAAACGCCTGGCGATAGGTCATGTCGTCAACGCCAACCGCGCGCGGATTTTTCGGCTTCAGGCATTCGGCAGCAATCAACAGCAGGCCGCCAACCACCAGCGCATACATCACGTTAATGGGGTTAAACAGCGATTTAATAGCGTCGTGGAACACCAGTCCCAGCACCACTGCCGGCACCATCCCCAGCAGAATATGAATGAGCGACAGGCGACCTGTACCATTACCCTCGTGCACCGGAGGGCGACCGAAGTGGATGCCAATCAGACCAAACAGGCGGCGCCAGAACATGACCACCACCGCGAGGATCGACCCCAACTGGATCACCACCTCAAACGTCTTTGCCGTATCCCCTTCAAAGCCCAGCAGGTGGCCAACGATAATCATATGGCCGGTGCTGGAAACGGGCAGAAATTCCGTCAATCCTTCGACCACACCCAGAATGGCCGCTACCAGCAGCGAGTGTATATCGCTCATTAAATAAACCCTTAAAAAGTAACCAATAAAATAAACCCGGCACTAAGACCGGTATAAATCACTTTGGTTTAAGTTATATGACGAATAATAAGATTAATTAGGATTATGGCCACGCTGGATGATAACGCCAACGTTAGCCGCGCGCGCCACCGCGCCCGGCTTGCTGACCTTAATACGCACCCACGGTGAGCGGAAACGCGCCATCAGCAGGTCGGCGACCTCCTCAGCCACGCGCTCCACCAGCGCAAAACGGCTGCCTTCCACGTGTTTCACTACCGCCTCGCTGATATCAGCATAGCTCAGGCAATCTTCCACGTTATCGCTGGCGGCGGCTTTACGGTTATCCCAGCCTAATTCGATATCGAACACCAGCTTCTGTTCAATGGTTTGTTCCCAGTCATAAACACCGATAGTGGTGATTACCGAAAGTTGCTCTATAAATACAATATCCATCACGACCTGCTTGGTTTTAGGCTAAACCGGATACCACTTCCGGCGAATTATGCGTATTATCCACAGATGCAGAGAATACTTCGACATTTTCACAATGGAACAGCGTTATGAGTGCAATCGAGCCTGGAATGATCCTCCTTGCCTACCTTTGCGGCTCAATTTCCAGCGCCATTTTGGTCTGCCGCATTGCGGGGTTACCTGACCCGCGCACCAGTGGTTCCGGCAATCCCGGAGCCACAAATGTGCTGCGCGTCGGCGGTAAAGGCGCTGCCGTAGCCGTCCTGGTTTTCGACATCCTGAAAGGGATGCTGCCCGTCTGGGGTGCCTATGCCCTAGGCTTATCCCCCTTCTGGCTTGGGCTAGTGGCGATTGCCGCCTGTCTGGGCCATATCTGGCCGGTATTCTTCCACTTTCAGGGTGGAAAGGGCGTCGCTACCGCGTTTGGTGCCATTGCGCCTATCGGCTGGGATCTCACCGGCGTGATGGCCGGCACTTGGTTACTGACGATTTTATTAAGCGGCTACTCATCGCTGGGCGCCATCGTCAGCGCGCTGGTTGCGCCGTTCTACGTCTGGTGGTTTAAGCCCCAGTACACTTTCCCTGTCTCTATGCTTTCCTGCCTGATCTTGCTGCGTCACCATGACAACATTCAGCGTTTATGGCGACGCCAGGAAACCAAAGTCTGGGCGCGATTTAAAAAAAGTAAGAACCTATCCCAAAAGGAATTGTCAGATAATAAAATATGATAATTTCTGAGGGCGAAGCGTGGCGGGCAACAAGTGGCAGATCAGTGATGGACTCTGGGAGAAAATGGCTCCACTCATCCCGGAGCATAAAACTCAACACCCGCTGGGTACGCACCGCAAGCGGGTTGATAATCGCGCTGCAATGAACGCCATTTTCTTCGTACTCAGGACGGGCTGCCAATGGAATGCGCTGAATGCCACCGGTATATGCTCGTCAAGCTCTGCTCATCGCCGATTTCAGGAGTGGCGAGATGCTGGAGTATTTGAACGCTTCTGGCAAAATGGGTTGCTTGCTTGCGAACAGTTGGACTCTATTGACTGGTCGTGGCTGTCGATGGATGGTTGTATAACCAAATCACCGCTGGCAGGCTCAAAAAAACAGGCAGGAACCCTACAGACCGGGGGAAACAGGGCGTAAAGCGCAGTCTGATGACTGACGGGAACGGGCTACCGCTTGCACTGGTTGTTGCCGGAGCAAATACGCACGACATAAAGTTGGTTACGGATACGCTCGATGCCCTCCAGACGGGCAGACCGGGCAAGAGGCTCCGGTTGTGCATGGACAAAGGGTATGAAGCGGAATGGCTGGAATCGTATCTGAAAAGTCGTCGCTATGAACCTCATATCCAGTCACGAAAGGATGAGTCAGAGGCCATCAAATACACGGATTTTAAGGCTCACCGCTGGGTTGTAGAGAGAACACACAGTTGGATGAATCGCTACCGCCGTGTCCTGACTCGTTGGGAGAAGAAGGTCGAGAATTATGAGGCGATGCTGCATTTTGCCTGTGGTGTCATTGTCTGGAACAAAACCCTATTGGGATAGGCTCTAAGCCAAAAGACGCCGAATAGCCGACATAAAAAAGCCCTCCTGTTACAGAGGGCTTTTTTCATCGTGATGACCATGACTCAGGCCGCAGGCAGCTCAGCCAGCGGCCAGCGCGGACGGACGGTCACGCCAAGCGACGCGTTCACGCCGGTTTTCAAGCGCACCATTCCGGCATAGGCAATCATCGCGCCGTTGTCGGTACAAAATTCAGGGCGCGCATAAAACACTTCGCCACCGCGTTTGTGCATCATTTCCGCCAGCTTCGCGCGCAGCGTGCGGTTGGCGCTCACGCCGCCAGCCATCACCAGGCGCTTGAAGCCGGTTTGATCCAGCGCGCGTCGGCATTTGATCATCAGCGTATCCACCACCGCATCTTCAAATGCACGGGCAATATCGGCTCGCGTTTGATCGTCGTTACCGTTATTACGAATGGTATTGGCCGCAAAGGTTTTCAGACCAGAGAAGCTGAAATCCAGCCCCGGACGGTCGGTCATCGGGCGCGGGAAGACAAAGCGCCCTTCTGTTCCCTGTGAGGCCAGCTTCGACAGCATTGGGCCACCGGGATAATCCAGGCCGAGCAGCTTGGCGGTTTTGTCAAAGGCTTCCCCTGCCGCATCGTCAATCGACTCGCCCAGCAGCGCGTACTGACCGATGCCGGTCACGCTAATCAGCTGCGTGTGTCCGCCAGAGACCAGCAGCGCAACGAACGGGTATTCCGGCGGGTTGTCTTCCAGCATCGGCGCCAGCAGATGCCCTTCCATATGGTGTACCGGAATCGCCGGCACGTTCCAGGCGAACGCCAGCGAACGGCCAACCGTTGCGCCAACCAGCAGCGCGCCAACCAGACCCGGACCGGCGGTATAGGCCACCGCATCGATATCTTTGGCCGTCAGATTCGCTTCTTGTAATGCCGCCTGAATCAGGGGAACCGTTTTACGCACGTGGTCGCGCGAGGCCAGCTCAGGTACCACGCCACCGTAGTCAGCGTGCAATTTCACCTGACTATACAGCTGGTTGGCTAAGAGACCTTTTTCGTCGTCATAAATCGCGATGCCGGTTTCATCGCAGGATGTTTCAATACCCAGTACACGCATGGCTAAATTTACCTCGTTTCAATACCGCGCAGTGTAGGGCCAATGCCGGTTGATGTAAAACTTTGTTCGCCCCTGGAGTTCCGCTCGTGTATACTCCCTGTCCTTATAAAAGTCCCTCTCAAAATCGCGTCGGTGCTTTACAAAGCAGCAGCAATTGCAGTAAAATTCCGCACCATTTTGAAATAAGCTGGCGTTGATGCCAGCGGCAAACCGAATTTATTAAAGGTGAGAGTTACATGCCGGTAATTAAAGTACGTGAAAACGAGCCGTTCGACGTAGCACTGCGTCGCTTCAAGCGTTCCTGTGAAAAAGCGGGTGTTCTGGCGGAAGTTCGTCGTCGTGAGTTCTATGAAAAACCGACTACCGAACGTAAGCGCGCTAAAGCTTCTGCAGTGAAACGTCACGCGAAGAAACTGGCTCGCGAAAACGCACGCCGTACTCGTCTGTACTAATCTGTTGAGAGCATCGGCTCTCAGGTTGCAGACCGAGTTGTAGTTGCAAGGCCGTGCTTCCGAAAGGAATGCGCGGCTTGTTTTCGTTTATAAGTCTTCAAATAAACGGGGCCTATGGCTGGACGAATCCCACGCGTATTTATTAATGATCTGCTGGCTCGCACCGACATCATCGATCTGATCGATGCACGGGTGAAGCTAAAAAAGCAGGGCAAAAATTACCATGCGTGCTGTCCGTTCCATAACGAGAAAACCCCCTCTTTCACCGTCAACGGTGATAAGCAGTTTTACCACTGCTTTGGCTGCGGCGCGCACGGCAATGCCATCGACTTTTTAATGAACTACGACAAGCTCGAGTTCGTTGAAACCGTTGAAGAACTGGCGGCCATGCACAATCTTGAAGTGCCGTATGAAGCCGGAACAGGCCTTAGCCAGATAGAGCGTCATCAGCGCCAGAATCTCTATCAGCTAATGGAAGGGTTAAATGATTTTTATCAGCAATCCTTCGCCCAACCCATTGCCGAGCCAGCACGCCAGTATCTGGAGCAACGCGGCCTGAGTGCCGAGATTGTCCAGCAGTTTGCTATTGGTTTTGCACCGCCGGGCTGGGATAACGCCTTAAAACGTTTCGGGGGTAATGTCGACAACAGAAAGCTGTTGCTCGATGCCGGAATGCTGGTCAATAACGACCAGGGAAGAACCTACGACCGTTTCCGCAATCGCGTGATGTTCCCGATTCGCGACAAACGAGGCCGGGTAATAGGTTTTGGTGGCCGCGTACTCGGTAACGATACGCCGAAATACCTGAACTCCCCGGAAACCGATATTTTCCATAAGGGTCGCCAGCTGTATGGCCTTTATGAAGCCCAGCAGCATAACGCTGAACCACCGCGGCTGCTGGTTGTCGAAGGATATATGGATGTCGTCGCGCTGGCGCAATACGGTATTAACTACGCCGTGGCCTCGCTGGGTACGTCGACCACTGCTGACCACATCCATATGTTATTCCGTGCGACAAACAACGTGATTTGCTGCTACGACGGCGACCGTGCCGGCCGCGACGCCGCTTGGCGCGCGCTGGAAACCGCCATGCCGTACATGACCGACGGTCGTCAGCTACGCTTTATGTTTCTACCCGAAGGTGAAGACCCGGATACGCTGGTACGCAAAGAAGGTAAAGAGGCTTTTGAAGCACGGATGGAGCACGCACAGCCGCTCTCCGTCTTCTTATTTAACAACCTCTTACCACAGGTTGACCTGAGTACGCCGGACGGCAGTACCCAGCTCGCCGCGCTGGCGCTGCCGTTGATAAGCCAGGTCCCGGGCGACGCGCACCGTATTCAGCTGCGCCAGACGCTGGGCCTGAAGCTCGGCATCTTCGACGATGCGGCGCTTGATCGTTTAATGCCAAAACAGGCAGAAAGTGGCGTGGTACGCCCGCCTCAGCAGATAAAACAGACGCCTATGCGTATACTTATAGGGCTACTGGTGCAAAACCCGAATCTTGCACCGCTCGTCCCTCCTATGCATGGGCTCGCGCAGGCAAAGCTGCCGGGGCTCAACCTGTTCACCGAGCTGGTGAACCTGTGTGTTGCGCAACCGGGCCTGACGACCGGCCAGCTGTTGGAGAATTATCGCGGAGCAAGTGAATACGCAACACTTGAAAAACTCTCAACCTGGAACGATATAAAGGATGAGAACGTTGAAAAAATGTTCACCGACACGCTAAACCGAATTTTTGATTCAATGCTTGAACAGCGACAGGAAGAGTTGATAGCTCGCGATCGCACGCACGGTTTGAGCAGTGAAGAGCGCAGGGAATTCTGGGAAATAAGACAGGCCCTGGAAAAAAAGTGAATTTAACGGCTTAACTGCCGAATACCTATCGGGAAGCCCCCGACAGCCGCCCGAGGCGCAGCGGCACGAATATAAGTACGCCCTCGCTTTAAATGTCGGCGGTTCGTTCGCCGACCGACACCAATCAAATGAATTAAGTGTGGATACCGTCTTATGGAGCAAAACCCGCAGTCACAGCTCAAGCTTCTTGTCCAACGTGGTAAGGAGCAAGGCTATCTGACCTATGCCGAGGTCAATGACCATCTGCCGGAAGATATCGTCGATTCAGATCAGATCGAAGACATCATCCAAATGATCAACGACATGGGTATTCAGGTGATGGAAGAAGCACCGGATGCCGATGATCTGTTGCTGGCTGAAACCTCCAACAACACTGATGAAGACGCTGAAGAAGCGGCTGCACAGGTTCTGTCCAGCGTGGAATCTGAAATCGGGCGTACGACCGACCCGGTGCGCATGTACATGCGCGAAATGGGTACCGTAGAGCTGCTGACCCGCGAAGGCGAAATCGACATCGCCAAACGTATTGAAGACGGGATCAACCAGGTACAGTGCTCCGTTGCCGAATACCCGGAAGCGATCACCTATCTGCTGGAACAGTACGATCGCGTTGAAGCGGAAGAAGCCCGTCTGTCCGACCTGATCACCGGTTTCGTCGATCCGAATGCCGAAGAAGATATGGCACCGACCGCTACGCACGTTGGCTCCGAGCTGTCTCAGGAAGAGATGGACGACGACGATGAAGACGAAGACGAAGACAGCGACGACAACAGCGACGACGACAACAGCATCGACCCCGAGCTGGCGCGTGAGAAATTCGCCGAGCTGCGTACTCAGTACGAAGTGACGCGCGACACGATCAAAGCCAAAGGCCGCAGCCACGCTGCCGCTCAGGAAGAGATCCTGAAGCTGTCCGAAGTGTTCAAGCAGTTCCGTCTGGTACCGAAACAGTTCGACTACCTGGTCAACAGCATGCGTACCATGATGGACCGCGTGCGTACCCAGGAACGTATCATCATGAAGATGTGCGTTGAACAGTGCAAAATGCCGAAGAAAAACTTCATCACGTTGTTCACCGGCAACGAAACCAGCGAAACCTGGTTCAACGCGGCTATCGCGATGAACAAACCGTGGTCTGAAAAGCTGCACGACGTAAAAGAAGACGTTATGCGCAGCCTGCAGAAACTGCAGCAGATTGAAGAAGAAACCGGCCTGACCATCGAGCAGGTGAAAGACATCAACCGTCGCATGTCCATCGGTGAAGCGAAAGCCCGCCGTGCGAAAAAAGAGATGGTTGAAGCGAACTTACGTCTGGTTATCTCTATCGCCAAAAAATACACCAACCGTGGCCTGCAGTTCCTGGATCTGATTCAGGAAGGCAACATCGGTCTGATGAAAGCGGTTGATAAGTTTGAATACCGTCGTGGTTACAAGTTCTCCACCTATGCAACCTGGTGGATCCGTCAGGCGATCACCCGTTCTATTGCGGATCAGGCGCGTACCATCCGTATCCCGGTACATATGATTGAGACCATCAACAAGCTCAACCGTATCTCCCGCCAGATGCTGCAAGAGATGGGCCGCGAGCCGACGCCGGAAGAGCTGGCTGAACGCATGTTGATGCCGGAAGATAAGATCCGTAAAGTGCTGAAGATCGCTAAAGAGCCTATCTCCATGGAAACGCCGATCGGCGACGATGAAGATTCGCATCTGGGTGATTTCATCGAGGATACCACCCTCGAGCTGCCGCTGGACTCTGCGACCACCGAGAGCCTGCGTGCCGCCACGCACGACGTTCTGGCCGGCCTGACCGCCCGTGAAGCGAAAGTCCTGCGTATGCGTTTCGGTATCGATATGAACACCGACCACACGCTGGAAGAAGTGGGTAAACAGTTCGACGTGACCCGCGAACGTATCCGTCAGATCGAAGCGAAAGCGCTGCGTAAGCTGCGCCACCCGAGCCGCTCTGAAGTGCTGCGTAGCTTCCTGGACGATTAATCGCCCGGGTAAAATGCAAAAAAGCTCCCTTTTGGGAGCTTTTTTTTGCCTGTTAAGCGCGGAACATTCCCCGGCGGCGCTGCGCCTGGCCGGGCGACTCTGGCCTGTACGCCGCCATCCGGCAATCTGCACAGGCTCTGCCGGATGGCGCTTCGCTTATCCAGCCTACAAGCCCCGCACCTTCAACGCCACGTCCAGTTCCTGATACGCCTCTACCAATTTATCCAGCGTAATCCGGCTCAATCCGCTCGGATTCGGTAATACCCACACTTCGGTATCGCCAATCATGTACGTCTGCTTGCCCCACGTCGCCCCGCGCTGCCCTAAGCCGCGTTCAAAGGCCTGCTTACCCAGAACGGCTAATGCAGCAGGTTTGTAGTGCTCAACTTTCTCAATCAGCGCCTGCCCGCCGCTGCGTAACTCCTGCACGCTGACCTCACTCGCCTGCACCGTCGGGCGTTCAACCAGCTTGGTCACGCCACAGCGAAATTCCAGCATCTGCTCCGCCTCTTCCGGCTTTAGCTGGCGTTCGGTAAACCCCGCCAGATGTAGCACCTTCCAGAAACGGTTTGCCGGGTGCGCAAAGGGGTAGCCCAGTGAGGAAGACGACAGCCCCGGGTTAATACCGCAGAACAGCACCCGCAGCCCCGAATCAATAATGTCCTTAACCATAATATCCTCGACTAATACATCGTGAGACGAGTATAACGAATTGAAAATGCATTGTTTATAAAAACAGCATGTGCGCGCTTAACGCTGGATTGGTGGCCGCTGTTACATTATAATCGTCGGCTACCTGGCCCCTTAGCTCAGTGGTTAGAGCAGGCGACTCATAATCGCTTGGTCGTTGGTTCAAACCCAACAGGGGCCACCAAATTTTAGCTTTAACGTCATATCATTAAGCCACTTCCAGCGAAGTGGCTTTTTTGTTGGTTTTCCTACCCGGCTCCTTTTTGTCCCCACCGCGGCCCATCATCACAGAACGTAGGCAGTTCACAACTCTGCAGTCCCTCAATTACGCTGCGGATTTTCGCATGATAGGCTTTCCGAACGACCCTTTTCAGCTCAGGCCGCTGCGGATCCTATGAAACTCAAATTATCCTTCCAGGTGAAGCTCTTTCTCGCACTGGTGGTTTTTTCCTGTCTGCTGCTGGCGCTATTGGGCACGCTGCTCTTCCACTTTATTGACCGCCAGTTGCACCATGATTTAGGTCAGCGCGCCCGCGTACAGGCTAGCGAGATAGCATTAATGCCCGGGCTTGCGGAAAAGGTGCTGCAGCGCGATATTCCCGGCATTGCGCGGCTTATTCAGCCGCTGCGCGCCGAAAGCGATGCCAGCTATATTGTGATTGGCGACGTTCACGAACAGCATCTGTACCACTCGGAATCACCGGAGCGCCTTAATCTGCCGATGATCGGCGGGGATAACCGCGACGTACTCAACGGCAAAACCATTATCTCGGTGCGTAAAGGAGGGATTGGCGTGTCGCTGCGCAGCAAAGCCCCCATTTTCGATAGCCAACATCGGGTTATCGGTATCGTCTCCGTTGGCTACCTCACCTCTTATATCGCCAATATTAACGCCCGTTTGCTATGGCGAACCGCGCTGTATGGCTTCGCCCTGCTCCTGATGCTGTTTATCTTTTCCTGGCTGCTGGCTCGCACGCTGAAAAAGCAGATGTTCGGCCTGGAGCCCAAAGATATTGCCCAACTGGTATTGCAGCAAAAAGCGCTGCTTGAGGCCATGTATGAGGGGGTGTTTGCGGTCAACGTCGATAAACAATTAATCCTGATCAACCGCGCCGCGAGGGAAATGCTCAATATTCCCCACAGCGAGCAAGCGCTGCTGGGCAAGCCGCTTGATGAGGTTATTCAACTGCCGCCGTCGTTTTTTGCGCCGGGTAATACCGCTTATGATAGCCGCCATCACGATCACATCACCGTCCTGAATCAACGGGAAACCATCGTCAACCGGGTCGCCATTGAAGTCGAGCCCGGGGTTCCCAGCGGCTGGGTATTCAGTTTTCGCGATAAAAACGATATCAATACGCTCAGTAGCCAGCTGAGTCAGGTAACCCGCTACGCCGATAATCTGCGCATCATGCGCCATGAGCAGCTTAACTGGACCGCCACGCTGGTCGGCCTGCTGCAAATGCAGCGCTATGACGATGCGCTACGCTACATTCAGGTACAGGCGGAAGGTGCCCAGCAGGTGCTGGATTTTCTCTCCACGCAGTTTGTCTCTCCTGCCCTGTGCGGCCTGCTGCTGGGGAAATATGTTAGCGCCCGCGAAAAGGGCGTAGAGCTACTTTTCGACCCGGCCTGCCAGCTTTCTCGTCTGCCGGAAGGGCTGAGCGAAACCGAGCTGATGTCAGTCATCGGCAACCTGGTGGATAACGCCGTCGATGCCACGCTAAAAACATCCGCACGCGCCACGCCGGTTGACGTCTACATTTCAGATAGAAACCACGAGCTGGTTATCGAGGTCGCCGACCAGGGCTGCGGCGTCGATGAAAGCATGAAGCCGTATATCTTCGAGCAAGGCTTCACCAGCAAGACGTCCACAGGATGCGAACTCACCGGTGCAGAACATGGCATCGGCCTCTACCTCGTGGCGGGCTACGTCCGGCGTGCCGGCGGCAGCATCGAAATGAGCGATAACGCTCCGCAGGGAACCGTGTTTACGGTTTTCCTCCCATTCAATGCCCCTCCTTGTGCAGGATTTTCCTATGACTGATATCCGTCCTCTTGAGGTTGTGATTGTTGAAGATGAGCCGCATCTGGCGCAGCTGCATCGGGAGTATATTGAGCAAAATTTTCATCTGCGAGTGGTCGGCATCGCCGGTTCGCTGGAACAGGCCCGCGAGCTGATTTCCCGCCACCAGCCGCGTCTGGTACTACTGGACAACTATTTACCGGATGGTCAGGGCGTTGAACTCATCGACAGCCCGCTGCTCAAGCAGTTTAGCTGTGCCGTCATTTTTATAACCGCCGCCAGCGATATGCAAACCTGTAGCCATGCCATGCGCAGCGGCGCGTTTGACTATCTCATTAAGCCGGTTTTTTCCCATCGTCTGCGCGCTTCGCTTGAACGCTTTATGCTGTTGGAGCACACGCTGCGCCAGGTGAAGGTTGTCGACCAGCGCGCGCTGGACAAACTGTTTAATTTACCCGCAGGCGATGCCTCAGCAGCACCGTCGACAAAGGGGATCGAGCCCGCCACGCTGGCACGCGTCAAACGTCTTTTCAGCGAGCGCCCGGAGTTTAGCTGGTCCGTCGAACAGATCGTAGAAGAAGCCGGGATAAGCAAAACGACAGGACGTCGCTATCTGGAATACTGCGTGGAAATCGGCTTTATTACCATCGAAATTCAGTACGGCAATATTGGTCATCCACGCCGTTTATACCGTAAAAAAAACGACGCTAATTAACTTCGCGCACGCGGTTTCTATGGTGTTAATTGCTGAAAAAACGCCAACTATCACATTTCGGCCAGCCCGCGCTGGCCCCCCTCTTGTCACCTTTGCCGCGTCAGCTATGTTGACTTTTAGTTCCTCAAACGTAACTAAAAGGTTAATAATAATGTCGAACGTATTCCGTATTTCTCTGCTCTCTGCTGCTGTGTTCATGTCATCCTCCGCGCTGTCCGCTCTGCCGCAGGGCTATCCGGCCGACTATCAGAAGGTCGTTGATGCCGCCACGAAAGAAGGCAAAGTGGTGATTTACTCTACCACCGACACCAAAGCGGCCGGGCCGCTTATTCAGGGTTTTGAAGCCCTCTATCCCGGCATCAAAGTCGAATACAACGATATGAACAGCACCGAGCTGTACAATCGCTTTATCAGTGAACAGGCCGCCGGTGGCGGCAGCGGCGACGTCGTCTGGAGCTCCTCGATGGACACCGCGCTGAAGCTGGCGACCGACTACGCCCAGCAGTACGTTTCGCCGGAACAAAGCCAACTGCCAAAATGGGCGGTCTGGAGCAATAAAGCCTATGGCACCACCTACGAGCCGGTGGTGTTTATCTACAATAAGCGCCTCATCCCGGTGAATGAAGTGCCGGATTCTCACGCCGCGCTGGCCAAGCTGATCGCCAGCCAGGTCGACAAATTTAAAAGTAAGGTCACCACTTACGATATCGAAAAATCCGGGCTCGGCTTCATGTTGTCGGTACAGGATTACAAGGCCGATCCGCACTACTTCAAAACGCTGGCCGATGTCGCTAAAGGCGGCTTAGCCGTGCAGTCATCTACCGGCACGATGATGGAGCGGGTATCCTCCGGCGAAAACTTAATTGGCTTCAATATCCTGGGGTCCTACGCTGAAGCGCGAGCCAAAACCGATCCGTCGCTGGGCATTGCCTATCCGAAGGACTACACCCTGGTGCTGTCGCGCGTCTCCTTCATCAGCCAGCAGGCAGAACATGCTAACGCCGCAAAACTGTGGCTGGACTACGTTCTGTCTGAAAAAGGGCAAAACATTCTGGCCAACCAAGCGGATATCCCCTCCATCCGTAACGACATCGATGGCAAAAATGACATCGACGGCATGACCAAAATGCTGGGCAACGCGCTGAAACCGATCCCGGTTGATGAGTCGCTGCTTGAATACCTGCAGCCGAAAAAACGTCTGGACTACATCAAACAGTGGCGTGAAGCCGCGGCCAAATAAACGCGTAACCTAAGCGCGCCGTTCGCCGGCGCGCTTGCTGCTCGCTACCTGAATTCGTGTTATCGGATCTCTTCGCTTATGAATGCATTACGCAGAAAGTGGCAAAGCCTGCCGCGCGGCGTCGTCGTGCTGCTCACCGCGCTGGTTATCTACACGCCGCTGTCCTTTATTGTGATCCAAGGCTTCCTGTCCGCGCCCTTCTTTTCACCGGCAAAGACCTGGAGCCTGGAATCCTTCGGCTTCATTTTTACCGACCCTGACTTCTACAAGGCGCTGAAAAGCGGGTTTATTCTGGCTTTCGGCCTCGTCATCATCGCCATCCCTCTCGGCGGCGTGCTGGCGTTTCTGATGGTGCGCACCGATCTCCCCGGCAGACGGTTAATTGAACCGCTGATCCTGGTCCCCATTTTTGTCTCGCCGATGGTGCTGGCATTTGGCTACGTGGTCGCCGCCGGTCCCGTGGGTTTCCTGTCGCTGTGGGCGCAGTCGCTGATCGGCTTCGTCCCGTGGAACATTTACGACATGTCGAGCATCGTGGTCATCGCCGGGCTGACCCACGTTCCGCACGCCTATCTGTACATCTCTTCGGCGCTGCGCAGCGTGAGTTCGGACGTCGAAGAAGCCGCGCGGATCGCCGGTGCGTCTCCGCTACAGGTCATGACCTCGGTCAGCCTGCCGATGGTCCGGCCGTCCATTCTGTATGCCATTGTGCTGCTGTTTTTCCTCGGCCTGGAAGTCTTCGGCCTGATGCTGGTGCTGGGCGATCCGGAAGGCAACATGGTACTGGCGACTTACCTGTATCAGCTCACCAATAAGCTTGGTACGCCGTCTTACCATCTGATGGCCGCGGTGGCGGTGGTGCTTATCTGCCTGACTATTCCGCTTGTCATGCTGCAACGCCGCCTGATGCGTACGGCGAACCGCTTTGTCACCATGAAGGGAAAGGCCTCACAGGCGCGCGCGCTGCCGCTGGGGAAATGGCGCTGGGTGGCAGGGGCGGTAGTCGCCTTCTGGCTCACCGTGACCATCGGCGTCCCGCTGATGGGCGTGGTGCTCCGCGCTTTTATCTCCAACTGGGGCGTTGGCGTGTCGCTCTGGGACGAGCTCTCGCTCAATACGTTCCGCACCATCTGGGCGCAGCCGAACCTGCTGCGGGCCATCGTCAACTCCATGGCCATTGGCGTGATCGGCGGCGCGCTGGCGGTGGGCTGCTATCTGTTTATTGGCATCGCGATGCACCGTAAACCGGATAACACCACGCGCTTCCTCGACTACAGCGTGCTGGTCCCCCGTGCGGTACCAGGCCTGCTCGCCGGTCTGGCATTTCTGTGGGTCTTCCTGTTTTTGCCGATGTGGCTCGATAACGCGCTGAAATCCGGCTGGCTTTCGGGCATGCCGTGGTCACAGTGGCTGCGCGATACCCTGATAGTCTGGCTGCGCTCGTTACGTAGCACCATTTTCAGCGTTTGGCTGGCCTACACGGTAGTGTGGATGGCCTACGGCCTGCGGCTGATTTCCTCAACGCTCCTGCAGGTCGGGCCGGAGCTGGAAGAAGCGGCGCGCAGTACCGGCGCGACGCGTGGACAAATCACCCGCCACGTCACCATTCCGCTTTCACGCTACGGCCTGATTGGTTCATGGCTGCTGATGTTCCTGATCTTCGAACGGGAATACTCAACGGGCGTTTACCTGCTGTCGCCGGGGACGGAAACCATCGGCTCGATGCTGGTGTCCCTGTGGGCGGCTGGCGCAATTGATATCGTTGCTGCGCTCTCGTTTATTAACATTCTGTTGGTGGTGGTCGGTCTGGGTGTGGCCCTTCGTTTTGGAGTGAAATTACATGATTGAATTATCGGTCGAAAACCTGCACTTAACCTACGGCGATAACCCGGTGTTAAAGGGCGTGACCATGAACCTTAAACGCGGCGAAGTGGTTTCTCTGCTGGGCCCCTCGGGCAGCGGGAAAACCACGCTGCTACGGGCGGTGGCCGGGCTGGAAAAGCCCACGCAGGGCGCAATTACCATCGGCAATCGCAAAGTCTACGACGGCACGCCGCGCAGCGAAATTCCGGCCGAAGAGCGCAATCTGGGGCTGGTGTTCCAGTCTTACGCCCTGTGGCCGCACAAAACCGTCTCTGAGAACGTGGCCTATCCGCTGAAGCTGCGCAAGGTTCCCGGCCCGGAGATCAACAAACGCGTGCAGGACGTGCTGGATCAACTGGGTCTGGGACACCTGGGCAAGCGCCACCCGCACCAGCTTTCCGGCGGCCAACAACAGCGCGTCGCCATTGGCCGCGCGCTGGTCTACAACCCGCCCGTGATTCTGCTCGATGAACCGCTGTCCAACCTTGATGCGAAGCTGCGCGAAGAGGCGCGCGTGTTCCTGCGCGAGCTGATCATCAAACTGGGGCTTTCTGCGCTGATGGTGACCCACGATCAGAACGAAGCGATGTCAATTTCCGATCGTATTCTGCTGCTCAACAACGGCAAAATTGAGCAACAGGGCACGCCGCAGGAGATGTACGGGTCACCGAAAACGCTCTTCACGGCCGAGTTTATGGGCAGCAACAACCGGCTGCACGGCAAAGTGACCGAGATTCGGGACGGCAAAGCGCGTATTGAAGGCCAGGGCTGGACGCTGTGGGGCCAGGCGGGTGAAGGGATACAGGTGGGTCATGAAGGCACCGCGGTGATCCGCGTCGAGCGCGTGGCGCTGGTCGAGGGACCGGGGGAGAATCAGCTGGCGCTGCCGCTGCTCACCAGCATGTATCTTGGTGACCGCTGGGAGTACCTGTTCCGCACGCCGGGCGATAACTTTGTTATCCGCGCTTACGGTAACGATGTACGCGGTTCACAGCACTGTCATCTGGCACTGCCGGAACAGCACGTCTGGGTGTTTCCAAAATCCTGACGACAAACAGGGGCGGCGATTGCCGCCCCGAAGCCCGATCATAAGCGGCATCCCGCCATCGCGCTTAGCGGGCCCCGCCATCGTTACCGATTTCGTAACCGTCCAGATATGCCTGCGCCATCGCTTCGTGGTTGACTAAAAAACGCGACTGCTCCAGGCTCGGATGCAGTCTGTGGGACTCGGTTTCGACATTTTCAAATAACATAGTGAGTTTGCCCGTGTCGTGGTGATGGCCTTGCGTCATACCGTCCATACAAGCCTCCATCAGCATGCCGGACGTTTCATTCGTACGAACGGGGGAATATGCCAGTTCGGGCTTCTCTTTTAGCGCTTGTTCAATAAAGGCATAGGCCTGGCCCACGACCTGCAGACAATCATCGGCGTGCTGTTTTGCCCAAGCGGTATGTGACGCGGTAGTTATGACTATGGCAGCCAGAATGTGAAATCTCATTAGTAATATCTTGTTAAACTTATAATAAAGTAAAACCGGCGCCAGAAGTGCGCTGGTTTTTTAGCCTGTCGCTGTGAATGTTGAAATGGGTAACGCTAACCACATCATGCGTGAAATCAGGGGTTAAAACTGCTCGCATTAATATTGGAATGTTTCATCGGCATCACGCTCAAACAACATTAATAAATAAACACATGAACATGTATAAAATAAGATCATAACGCTAAAAAAACGCCATGTTATTTATACTTTGTTATTCAATGGAAATAATATTGTTAAAAAATAACAAATGATTCAACACAATGAATTTCGAACGAAATCCATTTAATAGAAATGCCCCTTTACTGTTTCGTGAATAATATTGCCACGTTACGCACCGGATAAGGCATTATTTTTCAGAAGAACATTGAAATAATTAACTGACTAATGAATCTTTCACAGTGCGCTTGCCGCCTGCACCTTCTTGCCTTCCTGACAATCAAAGCAGGAGAAGATGAAAATAAGGTTTTGAATAATTCATATTTTAATCAATGCATCTGAAATCATAATAAAAACCAATTCAGGATAATTCCGCTGTTCACCACAAAATATATCCACAATGCAGTTCACGGCAACTGAATCACATTTATGGCATAGCTTAACCGCCGTAGAGATTAAATAACCGCCATCATCGTATTCGCTGTCCGGGCTATTTATCGGTATTTGAGGCAACAAAAAGCCACTACAATGAGTGGCTTCGGCAGGCGGATGCTTTCACATCCGCCCTATCGGCATACAGGACTGTTTATACCAGAGCGCGCAGCTCTTCACGTATGTAATCGGAAAAATATTCCGGGTTTTTAATCAGCATATGATCGCCAGAGCCGACCTTCTCGGCCCAGCCCACAACCTTCTGGGTAAACCCGGCGTTCCAGCCATCGCGATCGCCTCGTGCCGTAATGTCGGCAGCGCTCACCGGCGTACCCAGTTCGTTCAAATACTTGAGAATTCCCTTCGCTGTACTTTCGTCCATAGACTGTGGCACCGGCTCAGACGTATTCATACCACCAATAAAATCCAATGCTTTATCAATGACTGCTGGCATATTCATGTCCTTAAATTAACCACGTAGTAAACAAGTCTATACTATTGCCCGGAATCAGCAGCGATTACAAAGAAACAGCTCACGTTATTGCACTTTTTCGTGAAGTATCCCCCGTTTTATCGTTTTACGGACAAAAAAAAGCCGGCACCCAAGCGCCGGCTGATACCGCAGAAAGAACAATCAGGCGTGAGTGGTCGGGCTCTGCTCCGCGCTGGATTTGCTGTTTTCCAGCATCCGGCGTACCGGCACAATCAGCACGCACAGCACTGCCGCGCAAATCAGCAGCGCGATAGAGCAGCGGGCAAACAGATCCGGCAGCATGTCCAACTGGTCAGCCTTAACGTGGCCACCAATCAGGCCCGCTGCCAGGTTACCCAACGCGCTGGCGCAGAACCACAGGCCCATCATCTGGCCGCGCATTCTTTCCGGCGCCAGCAGCGTCATGGTCGCCAGGCCAATCGGGCTCAGGCACAGTTCACCGAGCGTCAGCATCAGGATGCTGCCCACCAGCCATAGCGGCGATACGCCAGCCCCGCCGTTGCTCAACACGTTCTGTGCCGCCAGCATCATCAGGCCAAAGCCCGCCGCCGCACACAGAATACCGATAACAAACTTGGTGATACTGCCTGGACGCACGTTCCGACGCGCCAGCGCAGGCCAGGCCCAGCTAAACACCGGAGCCAGCAGAATGATAAACAGCGCGTTAATCGACTGGAACCACACCGCCGGGATCTCGAAATCACCGATCATGCGGTTAGTGTAGTCGTTAGCAAACAGGTTGAAGGAGGTGGGCTTCTGCTCGAACGCCGACCAGAAAAACGCGGCGGACACCAGCAGGATAAAACACACCAGCAGGCGCGCGCGTTCTTTACGGCTCAGGCCCGCAAAGGCAAACAGATAAACGAAGTACAACGCGACCGACGCGGCGATCACGTACACCAGCACGCTCGCCACCGCGACCGGGTTAATCACGATGATACCCTGGGCAATCAGAGTGATAATGACCGCTACGCCAACCGCCAGCGCCAGCAGCCAGGCCCCCACGCCGTTCTTCTTAGCGACCGGGCTATTCCAGGTGGAATCCAGCCCAACTTCGCTGTCGTAACGTTTCATCGCCGGCACAGCGAACACGCGGAAGATAACCAACGCCACCAGCATCCCGATACCGCCGATACCGAAGCCCCAATGCCAGCCGTGTGACTTGATCAGCCAGCCGGAAATCAACGGCGCGATAAACGAGCCCATGTTGATGCCCATGTAAAACAGCGAGAAACCGCCGTCGCGGCGGGCGTCGCCTTTTTTATACAGCGTACCGACCATCACGGAGATACAGGTTTTAAACAACCCCGATCCCAGAACGATAAACATCAGGCCGATAAAGAACAGGTTGTCGCCCATAAAGGCGGAGAGCGCAATCGACAGGTGACCCAGCGCAATCAGAATTGAGCCGTACCATACGGCTTTTTGCTGACCAAGCCAGTTATCTGCCAGCCAACCGCCCGGCAGCGCCGCCAGGTACATCGTGCCGGCAAAGATACCCACAATGGCCGACGCATTCTCACGCGCTAACCCCATGCCGCCGTCATACACGGTCGCGGCCATAAACAGGATCAGGAGCGGGCGAATGCCGTAAAACGAAAAGCGCTCCCACATTTCGGTAAAGAACAGCGACCCGAGCGGATACGGGTGACCGAAAAAGGTACGGCTTTCGTGTTTGTTAACAGAGGAATGCATAGTTTCTCCAGAGAAGGTGCGTTGTAACGCAGGTAAGTCGTGTAAGCAGGCTAGTCATTTTCTAATTTTGTCGAAATTTCACATTAAGCTCGGTGTTTTTTAACCATTTGATAACCATAATATGGTCATGTCTAGCCCCTTCACCGCTATTTTTAGATTAAAACTCGACAAACATCTAGTTTTATAGATTTTGCATTGGCAAAACGCTTAAGGTGATTGACATCACAATATCATGCAAACATTGTTTTATTTACCATATAAAACAAACAATTATCAAATCAAAACTCGACAATAATTGCGTCAAAGATGGGGAAAATAAAAGTATAAAAAGTAGGGAAAATAGCCTCTTCAACGGTACATAACCGATAAGTGGCAATAATGATCGCAGCAAGATTGCTGCTGTCGGGAGGCCTTGAAAATGGCGCAAGAACGCGCCATTGATATCGGCAGCCGCAGCAAAATCATCGGCGGCCGCAGGAGGAAAAATAGCGTTATTTTGCGTGCCAGTAGGCGCTGGAACGCACCAACTGAGGGTCGAGGTCGTCGGTCACAAAATCGTCGGTCAGTTTTTTGACCACCTTACCCTCGCCGGTCAGCCAGATAAAGTAATCTGACTCAGGAACCTTAAGCTGCGCCAACCGCGCGGCCACGGCGGCGCTATCATATCCACTAATCCACTCGATGTTCACGTCATCAAATCCGGCCAGATAGGCTTTGTCCGCCGTATTCCCCACCATCACCAGCGCAGTCACCTGCGGGCGCTTTGCTAGCGCACTCAGCGCTATCAAGCGGCGACGCAGCGCCGGCAGACCGGTTTCATCGCAAACGTAAAGCTGCCATGCATAATCTTCTGGCACAATCAGCGAGCCGCGCGGCCCGCCGAGGGTTAACGTATCGCCCACTTTGGCATTCATCGCCCAGCGGCTGGCGACGCCCCCTTCGTGAATAAAGAAATCGTAGGCCAGTTCATGACGCTCAGCGTTGTACAGCGGCGTGTAGTCTCGCGACGGTGGGCGAACGCCTTCGGCCCACACAATCCCTTCATCAGTCACCGTCGGCGGCGTGATGTTCATCCCGGCCTCAGGGAAAAACAGCTTGGTGTGGTCATCAAAACCGCGCGAGCTAAAGCCATCAAGCGCTTCACCGCCCAGCACAACGCGCTGAAAAGCGTCGCTGATACGCTCGACGCGCAGCACCGTCAGTTCGCGAAAGCGAAGTTCATTACGTACGCGCTGTGGGTACTTTTTTTCTTTCATCTGGCGTCTCTCTCATAAATAGATATATCTAAACAATTTGCAAATGATAATGATTGCTAGTTAAACAGAAAGCAAGCAGTTTTTATGATATAGCGATAAATGAGTAACAAAAAACCGACACAACAAAAAATAACAAATATTATCAATCAATTAAAAAAATTACTTATTTCTGCATTGCTAAATCATCATTATTAGATATAAATTAGATATATCTAAATAACGATAAGGAAAAAACAATGAAACCTTTCTCTGATACTGAACATCGTGGCCGTGGTCATCGCGGCGGGCATCGCGAGTGCGAACACCGCGGCGGGCATGGTGAGGGCCACGGCGGCGGACGTCGCCAGCGTTTCTTCGGCCACGGTGAGCTTCGTCTGGTCATTCTCAACATCGTGAAGGATAACGCCAGCCACGGCTACGAGCTGATTAAGGCCGTTGAAGCCTTGACCCAGGGCCACTATAGCCCGAGCCCGGGAGTGATCTATCCGACGCTTGATCTGTTGCAAGATCAGGGGCTGATTACCGTGCACGAAGAGGATGGCGGCCGCAAAAAGATCGCCATTACCGCCGAAGGAACGCAGGCGCTGGCGGAGAGCGAAGAACAGCTGGCGCAGATTCAGGTGCGTCTGAAGGCCAGAATGGTCGGTCACGAACTGCGTAAGCACCCACAAATGAAGCGCGCCCTGGATAACTTCAAGGCCGTACTCGACCTGAAAGTTAACCAGGAAGAAATCAGCGACGCGCAGCTCAAGCAGATTGTCGGCGTCATCGACCGCGCGGCGCTGGAGATTTCACAGCTGGATTAGTGCAGTACGGTGACGGCATCCTGAAGTCGGCTGGCGCGGTGCTTAACCATCGCCGATACGTTGGCGCTTTCCGCCACCAGCCCGGCATTCATCTGGGTGATTTCATCGAGCTTCGATACCGCACGGGTTAACTCAGAAAGCCCGGTCGCCTGCTCGGAGGTTGACTGGCTAATCTGTGCAATCAGTTGGGTGACATTCTGTACCTGCGAGACAATGTCATCCATCGTTTGCCCTGCCGCATGCACCTGCTCGGATCCCGACCGTACCTTGCTGGCGCTGGCTTCTATCAGTTGACGAATTTCGTTGGCCGCCGTTGCGCTTCGACTGGCCAAATGTCTCACCTCGCCGGCCACGACCGCAAACCCTTTCCCCTGCTCTCCCGCCCGCGCGGCTTCTACTGCCGCATTTAGCGCCAGGATATTGGTCTGGAAGGCAATATCGTTAATCAACGTCGTAATCGAGCCGATACGCTGGGTGCTGTCGGCAATCTCTTCCATCGTCTGTACCACCCGGTGCATCGCCTGGCCGCCCTGCGCCGCCGCGCCGCTGGCGGCCAGCGAGAGCTTGTCGGCCTCCGCTGCGGTCTGCGAGTTATTCTGCACCGACGTGGCCATCTGGCTCATGGTGGCCACGGTCTGCTGGACGTTAACCACCGTTTCCTGCGTGCGCTGATTCAGGTCTTCGTTACCGCGCGCCAGCACATCACTGCCGTTGCTCACGCTATTGACCTGGCTTGAGACATCGTTAATCAGCCAGCGGCACATCAGGCCCAGCTGGCCTACGGCGCGCAGCATCAACCCCAGTTCATCGCTACGCTGCAGATGCTCTACGCTATTACGCTCGCCGGTCGCAACGCTCAGCGCCTGACGCGCAACGTTTTCAATCGGGCGAACGATCTGCCATTCAAACACCGCCGTTGTCAGCAGCAGAATCAGCGCTGACACCAGTACCGCCGACACCGGCGCGCTCAGCGCCAGCAGACTCGCCGCCAGCAGCAGATAAAATCCCAGCATTACGCTTCTGGCGCGCCAGCGCAGCGGGAGCGCAGACAGACGGCCCCACCAGCGTTTGCTTACGACCAGACCTTTATCGAGGCGTTTATGGCTGCGCGCTTCACGCAGCGCCTGATACAGCGGCTCGACGGCGGCCACCTCTTCGGCCGTCGCACGCGTCCGAATCGACATATAGCCGATCGTTTTACCATTACGCACCTGCGGGATAGCGTTCGCGCGCACCCAATAATGGCCGCCGTTTTTTGGCTGATTTTTGACAATGCCGCTCCACGGTTCCCCCTGCTTGAGCGTGCGCCACATATCGGCAAACGCCGCCTTGGGCATATCCGGGTGGCGCACCAGGTTGTGCGGTTTGCCGTGCATCTCTTCGCGGCTGTAGCCGCTGACCTTCACAAAGTCATCGTTGACGTGGGTAATGTAGCTATTGAGGTCGGTGGTCGACATAAGCGTGGTGTGTTCGTCCAGCAGGGAGGCGGACGCGTTCAGATCGGACAGGGTAGACATACGGACATCCTTTTCAGGTGCAGAAAGAAAATGTATTACAATTGTTATATCGGAGGGATTTTAATTAATCTTAATTGTTAATTTTGCGTTAGATCGCAAAATGAGCAAAAGCCCTACTTTTTTTATGCCGCGCTATCCTGGCGCAAAACCTGCCCTCTCATGGCGCAGCGTGCCCTCTGCCGATACCGCCCCCAAATGCCCCTCCGCTGCGCTGGACGATTAAATCTTGTACACCCCCGTTCTTCACAGGCGTTTATCCCGATTTTCATTGCCGCCACTGAAGTGGCGTAATCCCTGCAATACTTAATCTCAGTATCGTGTGATACGTGACCCCCAGGAGCATATTTTGAACAGGTTACCTTCCAGCGCATCGGCTTTAGCCTGCAGCGCACACGCACTGAATCTCATTGAAAAGCGCACGCTTGACCATGAGGAGATGAAAGCACTTAACCAGGAGGTCAGGGAATACTTTAAAGAGCATGTGAATCCGGGGTTTTTAGAGTACCGAAAATCTGTAACTGCCGGTGGGGATTACGGAGCCGTAGAGTGGCAGGCGGGAGGATTAAATACGCTTGTCGACACCCAGGGCCAGGAGTTTCTGGATTGCCTGGGCGGTTTTGGTATTTTCAACGTGGGGCACCGTAATCCAACTGTGGTTTCCGCCGTACAGAATCAGCTCGCCAAACAGCCGCTTCACAGCCAGGAACTGCTTGATCCGCTGCGCGCCATGCTCGCCAAAACGCTGGCCGCACTGGCACCGGGCAAACTGAAATACAGCTTCTTTAGCAACAGCGGCACCGAGTCCGTCGAAGCCGCCCTGAAGCTGGCGAAGGCGTATCAATCGCCGCGCGGCAAATTTACCTTTATCGCCACCAGCGGTGCGTTTCACGGTAAATCGCTTGGCGCGCTTTCCGCCACCGCCAAGTCAACCTTCCGCAAGCCCTTTATGCCGTTGCTGCCAGGCTTCCGCCACGTACCGTTCGGCAATATTGACGCGATGCGCACGATGCTCAGCGAGTGCCAGAAAACGGGCGACGACGTCGCGGCGGTAATTCTGGAGCCTATTCAGGGTGAAGGCGGTGTGATCCTGCCGCCGCAGGGATATCTGCCCGCGGTGCGTAAGCTGTGCGACGAGTTTGGCGCGCTGCTGATTTTTGATGAAGTGCAAACCGGCATGGGCCGTACCGGTAAAATGTTCGCCTGTGAGCATGAAAACGTGCAGCCGGACATTCTGTGCCTGGCGAAAGCCCTTGGCGGTGGCGTCATGCCGATCGGTGCCACAATCGCCACCGAAGAGGTGTTCTCCGTGCTGTTCGACAACCCGTTCCTGCACACAACCACCTTTGGCGGCAATCCGCTGGCCTGCGCGGCAGCGCTGGCAACCATCAACGTACTGCTGACTGAAAATCTGCCTGCCCAGGCGGAACAGAAGGGCGATATGTTGCTGGACGGTTTCCGCTCAATGGCGCGTGAATATCCAGACCTGGTGCGGGAAGCGCGCGGTAAGGGGATGCTGATGGCTATCGAGTTTCTCGATAACGAAATCGGCTACAACTTTGCCAGCGAGATGTTCCGCCAGCGCGTTCTGGTGGCCGGCACGCTCAACAACGCGAAAACTATCCGCGTTGAGCCGCCGTTAACGCTGACGATGGAACAGTGTGACCAGGTGCTGAAAGCGGCACGTAAAGCGCTGGCAGCTCTGCGCGTTAGCCAGGATCAGCTTACCACCGAGCAGTAAACTCACGCCCCCTACGACAGCGTAGGGGGGCGTTCTTTGAATCCCATCACAATCATCGCAATCCCCTTTTCCCTTTTCCCCGCCGACGGCTAAATTAGTAACTCATCCGACCACATAACAATAATTTCACATACTGGACATTCTTATGAGCTATCCGTCGCTGTTCGCCCCGCTCGATCTGGGTTTTACCCAGCTGAAAAACCGTGTGCTGATGGGGTCTATGCATACCGGGCTGGAGGAGTACCCTGACGGCGCTGAGCGCCTGGCCGCCTTTTACGCCGAGCGCGCGCGCCACGGCGTGGCGCTGATCGTCAGCGGCGGGATAGCCCCCGATCCCACCGGCGTAGGCATGGCGGGCGGCGCGATGCTTAACGATGTCAGCCAGTTGCCGCATCACCGCACGATTACCGATGCGGTACACCAGGAAGGCGGTAAAATTGCCCTGCAAATTCTGCACACCGGCCGCTACAGCTATCAGCCAAACCTGGTGGCACCCTCGGCCCTTCAGGCGCCGATCAACCGCTTCACCCCACACGCGCTCACCCACCAGGAAATCCTGATGCTGATCGACGATTTTGCCCGCTGCGCTCAGCTGGCCCGGGAGGCAGGCTATGACGGCGTGGAGGTGATGGGATCGGAAGGCTACCTGATCAACGAATTTCTCGCCGCCCGCACCAACCTGCGCGACGATCAATGGGGCGGCGACTACGCCAACCGCATGCGCTTTGCCGTCGAAGTCGTTCGCGCGGTACGCCAGCGGGTAGGTAACGATTTTATTATCATCTATCGCCTGTCGATGCTCGATCTGGTCGATAAGGGCAGCATCTTTGATGAAACCGTCCAACTGGCACAGGCGATTGAAGCGGCAGGCGCAACGCTCATCAATACCGGTATTGGCTGGCACGAAGCGCGGATCCCCACCATTGCGACGCCGGTGCCGCGCGGTGCGTTTAGCTGGGTGACGCGCAAGCTGAAAGGCCGGGTGACGATCCCGCTGGTCACCACCAACCGTATTAACGATCCGCAGGTCGCTGATGACATTCTGTCGCGCGGCGACGCCGATATGGTGTCGATGGCACGCCCGTTCCTCGCCGACGCCGAGCTGCTGTCCAAAGCACAGTCCGGGCGCGCCGACGAGATCAACACCTGTATCGGTTGTAATCAGGCCTGCCTGGATCAGATCTTCGTCGGTAAAGTGACCTCGTGCCTGGTGAACCCGCGCGCCTGTCATGAAACCAAAATGCCGATCGTCCCTGCCGTCGTGCGTAAAAACCTGGCGGTGGTCGGCGCGGGTCCCGCGGGCCTTGCCTTTGCGATCAACGCCGCTGCACGCGGCCATCACGTCACGCTGTTCGACGGCAGCGCCGAGATCGGCGGGCAGTTTAATATCGCCAAACAGATCCCCGGCAAAGAGGAGTTTTACGAGACGCTGCGCTACTACCGCCGCATGATCGACGTCACCGGCGTGACCCTGGAGCTAAACCGGCGCGTTAACGCCGACGACTTACTCGGCTTTGATGAAGTGATCCTGTCCACCGGGATCTCGCCACGCACGCCGCCGATCGAGGGGATCGACCATCCGAAGGTGCTGAGCTATCTGGACGTACTGCGTGACAAAGCGCCGGTTGGGCAACGTGTGGCCATTATTGGCTGCGGCGGCATCGGTTTTGATACGGCCATGTATCTCAGCCAGCCGGGCAACCCCACCAGCCAGAATATTGCCGAATTCTGCGTGGAATGGGGGATCGATACTAGCCTGCAGCAGGCGGGCGGCCTGCGCCCGGAAGGTCCGCATTTGGCCCGCAGCCCGCGACAGATTGTGATGCTACAGCGTAAAGCCAGCAAACCGGGCGAGGGGTTAGGCAAAACCACCGGCTGGATCCACCGCACCACCCTGCTTTCACGCGGCGTGAAGATGATCCCGGCAGTCAGCTATCAGAAGATCGACGATGCGGGATTACACGTGGAAATCGGCGGCGAAAGTCAGCTGCTGGCGGTAGATAGCGTCATTATCTGCGCCGGGCAGGAACCGAACCGCGCGCTGCAAGAACCGCTGCTGGCGGCAGGGAAGATTGTGCATTTGATTGGCGGCAGCGATGTGGCCGGTGAACTGGACGCACGACGGGCTATTGCGCAGGGAACGAAGCTGGCGCTGGGGATTTAGCGGTTAATCAATAAATAACGCGGGTGAAATGCCAAATCGAGCGGCCAGCTTTTTGACATGATCCAGCGTTAATTTTCTTTGACCGCTGAGTACGCGTGAAACCATCGACTTGCTGCCAATCTCATCGGCAAAATCGGAAAGCGTCAGTTTATGCTGCTCCATCAGGGTTCGCAAAATCGCGATGCCCGTGGGAATAGCCTCAATCTCTTCACGTAACGCACGTAATTTCGGCTGGTTGTCCTCATACGCACGGATGCGAACGCACAGTAGATCAACCAACGGATTTGTTGGGTCGTCCATCAGCAGTTCAGCCAGCAGTTCCAGTGCGTCACGATGATCGGCCTCTGTGGGGTTATCTCCCAGAAGAGGAATTTCAGCAACCAGCGTTTTTGTGGCTTTCAGGGCTTTTGCCGTCATCATAATCATGATTTATTCCCCTTCGTTCTGTGTTTATCTGTGAACCTATCGTACTCAGCGTGGTTAAAAATGTGCCGGATATAAAACTTCTGGCTTTCGAAAAAAATCAACGCAATCACCCTGATATTGTTGTTAGCAATGTTCACAACATAGTGTTTATCAAGATATTTGAAGTTATCCAATGAGGGATAAAATGCCCTCAACGCTTCTGGCGTTGGACAGTTTGCTTTCGCAATCACCTTACCTAACAGCTTAATTTCTTTCGCAAACTGGGGAAATCTGCCACATCCCTCGTCAATTGCAGCCATTGATATCAGATGCATTCTTTATCACGTCCGTTGACAAATTGGCAACATAATAACATGAGTTGCCAATTTGGCAACTCATGACCTTGTAGGAATCAACGTGACGATACGCCAGAGATAACAAGAGAAGGAGGGGGGATAACGGGGAGAATTTATCGTTTGCGAACACGATTCCAGAACCAGGCCGGATAAGACGTTCATGTCTTGTCCGGCACCGATATTTAGCTATTTAACGACGACGGCCCAGCTTCACCGCCTTCAGAATCACAAACTTATTGTTCGTGGCGATGGTTTCGCAGTTACCGAAGATCTTCTTCAGCTTGTGGAAATAATCGAGATGGCGGTTGGCCACGATATACAGCTCGCCGTTAATCTTCAGGCAGCGACGGGCGTGATGGAACATCTCCCAGGCGATGTTATCAGTCAGCGCGTGCTTCTGGTGGAACGGCGGGTTACAGAACACGGCGTTGAAGCGGAACGGCTCGACGCCGGAGAGCGCGTTGTTGATCATAAACTCACTGCGGTCCAGCGCGTCCGGCAGGTTGGTTTCCACGTTCAGACGGCTTGACGCCACCGCCATCGGTGATTCGTCAACGAATACCACGCTAGCCTCCGGGTTCTTCGCCAGCAGCGTCATGCCCAGCACGCCGTTGCCGCAGCCCAGGTCAACAATCTCCCCTTCGAGGTTTTCCGGCAGATGCTCGATAAAGAAGCGCGCACCAATATCCAGCCCGGTACGGGAGAAAACGTTAGCGTGGTTGTGAATGGTCCAATCGGTGCCTTCCAGCTTCCAGCTCAGCGTTTGCGCGGTTTCAGCCAGTTCAGGCCTGGTGAAAGTACCGTTAATCAGACGCGCCTTTTTCCACGCCAGCGTGGTCGTCGTCGGGCCAAGCACTTTTTCAAACAGCTCCAGCGTGGAAGTGTGAATATCACGGGCTTTAGCCCCGGCGATAATCCGCGTTTGTGGCGTCACCACGTCGCGCAGCGCGCGCAGCTGCTGTTCCAGCAGCGCCATGGTTTTCGGAATTTTAATCAGTACGACGCCCGGTGCCTGCGGGTACTCCGCGGTGCTATCGAGGAATTTCACGCTCGATTCGGCGATATCGTTATGGCGCAGGTTTTCACGCGTTGCCAGTTCGCTCAGGTAGGAGTCGCCAATGCTGTATGGCGTGTGCTCCGCCAGCGCACAGGCCAGCGCGCCAAAAGTATCATTCAGGAGAAGCACTGGGCCGCTAATCTCGGTATCGTCCAGCTGTTGCAGCAGATATTCATCTGCCGCTTCCCACGCCAGCAGCGGGTTAACGTCGTCCGTCTCCGGGAAACGTTTAAGTGTCAGTGAACGGAAACCGTTGTCTGTGTGGCTCATCGGCCCTCCTGAATGGTAAAATTTCGGCGTATCCCTGAAAAGGGTGCGTGAGTATACACTTTTTATGATTGGCATGGGCAAAGATGAACCAACTAACTTACCTCCAGGGCTATCCCGAGCATCTGCTTTCTCAGGTACGTACGCTGATTGCGGAGCAGCGCCTGGGGGCGGTGCTGGAAAAGCGCTACCCGGGCACGCATGATTTCGCCACCGACAAAGCCCTCTGGCAGTACACACAGGATCTCAAAAGCCAATATCTGCGCAACGCACCGCCGATCAATAAAGTGATGTACGACAATAAGATCCACGTGCTGAAGAACGCGCTCGGGCTGCATACCGCCGTGTCGCGCGTGCAGGGCGGCAAACTGAAAGCGAAAGCGGAAATTCGCGTCGCGACCGTGTTCCGCAACGCCCCGGAAGCCTTTTTGAAGATGATCGTGGTGCACGAGCTGGCGCACCTGAAAGAGAAGGATCACAACAAGGCCTTCTATCAGCTGTGCTGTCATATGGAGCCGCAGTACCATCAGTTGGAGTTTGATACTCGTCTGTGGCTGACGCACCTTTCGCTAAAGGAAACTGCGTAGTCGGGCACTGGCATTGTCATAAAGGCATGGTACATTGACCAAAGAATCCCTTTATGGAGCCTGAAGGCGTTTATGATACGTTTCGCTGTGATTGGAACAAACTGGATCACCCGCCAGTTTGTCGATGCCGCCCATGAGACCGGCAAGTATAAGTTGACCGCCGTTTATTCCCGCAGCCTTGAGCAGGCGCAAAGCTTCGCCAATGATTATCCCGTTGAGCACCTTTTCACCTCGCTGGAGTCTATGGCGCAGAGCGACGATATTGATGCGGTGTACATTGCCAGCCCAAACTCGCTCCACGCTCCACAGACCGAGCTATTCTTGCGACATAAAAAGCACGTTATCTGCGAGAAGCCTCTGGCCTCCAATATTGACGAAGCCGAGCGGGTCATTGCCGCTGCGCGCGAAAACCAGGTGGTGCTGTTCGAAGCGTTTAAAACCGCCAGTCTGCCAAACTTCCAGCAGCTTCAGCAGGCGCTGCCGAAGCTGGGGCAGATTCGTAAAGCGTTCATCAACTACTGCCAGTACTCTTCACGCTACCAGCGCTACCTTGATGGCGAAAACCCAAACACCTTTAACCCGGCCTTCTCGAACGGCTCGATTATGGATATCGGCTTTTATTGCCTGGCCTCGGCCATTGCGCTGTGGGGCGAGCCAAAGCAGATTCAGGCTTCAGCAAGCCTGCTGGACAGCGGCGTAGACGCCCACGGCGTGGTGGTGATGGACTACGGCGACTTCAGCGTGACGTTACAGCACTCGAAAGTCAGCGATTCCACGTTGCCGAGCGAAATCCAGGGGGAAGCGGGCGCGCTGGTGATTGAGAAAATCTCCGAGTGCCAGAAGGTTTCCTTCGTGCCGCGCGGCAGCAAAGCGCAGGATCTTAGCCAGCCGCAGCATATTAATACTATGCTGTATGAAGCCGAGGCGTTTGCACGGCTGGTCGAAAACAACGAAGTGGACCACCCGGGGCTTGAAGTCAGCCGTATTACCGCCAAAGTTCAGACCGAAATTCGTCGCCAGACCGGCGTCGTGTTCCCGGCGGATGCGCCTGCTGCGTAAAGCAACGTAAACGGATATTGTCGGCCATTGACGAAATCAATGGCCTGTCATATTTTGTTACGTGCAAAGGGGAGTAACTTCCTTGTCGGTGGATCGTCATTACGATACGTGCAAAACCGTATCCGGTCGCCGGGCAACGAAAAAGGAATGCGTCAGCGCATTCTTTTTTTGTTGTAAGTGAGACCTTGCCGGAAGGCGAGGTCTATGCATAAAAAAGCAGCGGCTATCGTCTTCTGACGTTAGCCGTTTTTTTTATGCGTAAGGAAATTTCTATGAATACTGTCGGCACACCGTTGCTCTGGGGCGGATTCGCTGTCGTCGTGGTGATCATGCTTGCCATCGATCTGTTATTACAGGGGCGCCGTGGCGCTCACACCATGTCAATGAAGCAGGCGGCAAGCTGGTCGCTGGTCTGGGTTACCCTCTCGCTGCTGTTTAACGCCGCATTCTGGTGGTATCTGGTGCAAACCCAGGGGCGCGCGGTCGCCGATCCACAGGCGCTGGCGTTTCTCACCGGCTATCTGATCGAAAAATCGCTGGCAGTGGACAACGTCTTCGTCTGGCTGATGCTGTTTAGCTACTTCTCGGTGCCTGCGGCGCTGCAGCGTCGGGTGCTGGTCTACGGGGTGCTTGGCGCGATTGTGCTGCGTACCATCATGATCTTCGCCGGAAGCTGGCTGATTTCCCAGTTTGAATGGCTGCTGTACGTGTTCGGCGCGTTTCTGCTGTTCACCGGCATCAAGATGGCGCTGGCAAAAGAAGACGAAGGCGGCATCGGCGACAAACCGCTGGTACGCTGGCTGCGCGGGCATCTGCGCATGACCGACAAAATCGAAAACGAGCACTTCTTCACGCGTAAGAACGGCGTACTGTTTGCCACGCCGCTGCTGCTGGTGCTGATTCTGGTCGAACTGAGCGATGTGATCTTCGCGGTCGACAGCATCCCGGCCATCTTTGCCGTCACCACCGATCCGTTTATCGTACTGACTTCGAACCTGTTCGCTATCCTCGGCCTGCGTGCGATGTACTTCCTGCTGGCGGGCGTAGCAGAGCGCTTCTCGATGCTGAAGTACGGTCTGGCGGTGATCCTGGTGTTTATCGGCATCAAGATGCTGATCGTCGAGTTCTACCATATCCCTATCGCCATCTCACTCGGCGTCGTGGGTGGGATCCTGGTCGTTACGCTCCTGATCAATGCGTGGGTTAACCATCGCCATGATATAAAAAATAAAGCCCTGTAATGGCGTCCCCGGCAGAGCACTGCGATGCCGGGGATATCTCCTACCACATCCCCCGGCGTGAACGCCTCGCCCTGCCCCTCTTTTGTACGCGATTGGCGTCACGAAATGTGAATTATTGGTTAAAAAATATGACGCATGGCGTAAATTCCAGCATTTTGTACTTCCCCAAACGACGACTTTCCTTATACTCGATCTGGCAAACATTTTTTTACATCCAGACATAAACGTAACAAATAATACGTCACTGGAAAGACACGACACATCACATTAAGGAATGCATAAATGACAACAAAATCCTCGCTTCCCGGATTTTTGCGTGTACTGATGGCTGGTAGCCTGGTGAAACAAATTCTGGTGGGTTTGATCCTGGGCGTACTTCTCGCTGTCGTTTCCAAGCCTGCCGCCGAGGCCGCTGGGCTGCTGGGCACGCTGTTCGTTGGCGCGCTGAAGGCGGTTGCGCCGGTGCTGGTACTGATGCTGGTTATGGCCTCTATTGCTAACCATCAGCAGGGGCAAAAAACCAATATCCGCCCCATTCTGTTTCTCTATCTGCTGGGGACGTTTGCCGCGGCATTAACGGCCGTTTTGTTCAGCTTCCTTTTCCCGTCTACGCTACACCTCAGCGCGGCAGCAGAAGATATTGCACCGCCTTCCGGCATCGTTGAGGTGCTGCGCGGCCTGCTGATGAGCATGGTATCTAACCCGATTGCCGCCCTGCTTAACGCCAACTACATCGGTATTCTGGTATGGGCGGTCGGCCTTGGCTTCGCCCTGCGCCATGGGAATGAAACCACGAAGAATTTAATCAACGACATCTCTCATGCCGTGACCTTTATCGTGAAGGTGGTGATTCGCTTTGCGCCGCTGGGGATCTTCGGTCTCGTGGCCTCGACGCTGGCCACGACCGGGTTTAGCACGTTGTGGGGCTACGCACAGCTGCTGCTGGTACTGATTGGCTGTATGTTCCTGGTTGCGCTGGTCATTAACCCGCTGCTGGTGTTCTGGAAGATTCGCCGCAACCCTTACCCGCTGGTGATGACCTGCCTGCGTGAAAGCGGCGTCTACGCCTTCTTTACCCGTAGCTCAGCGGCCAATATTCCGGTCAATATGAGCCTGTGCGAAAAACTGAACCTCGACCGCGACACCTACTCCGTGTCCATCCCGCTGGGTGCAACCATCAATATGGCCGGTGCCGCTATCACCATTACCGTGTTGACGCTGGCGGCCGTGCATACCCTCGGTATTCCGGTCGATCTGCCGACCGCGCTGCTGCTGAGCGTCGTGGCCTCACTGTGCGCCTGCGGCGCTTCCGGCGTAGCGGGCGGTTCCCTGCTGCTGATCCCGCTGGCTTGTAACATGTTCGGTATTCCGAACGATGTGGCCATGCAGGTCGTTGCCGTGGGCTTTATCATCGGCGTCCTGCAGGATTCCTGTGAAACCGCGCTGAACTCGTCAACCGACGTACTGTTTACCGCGGCAGCCTGTCAGGCGGAAGACGAGCGTCTGGCGAAAAACGCGCTGCGCAGCTAATCACACCAGCCCCTTTGCCGTCAGGCGGAGGGGTTTTCTTCCTGCACTTTCTTCTCGACGTTAAACGGATCGATGCCTTTGCGCTGCATGCGCCAGAAGCGAATGATGTTCAGCCCGTTCATCACCAGGAAACTCCCCTCAATCAGCGTGCCGCCAATCGAACCAAGCCAGAAGTTGTGGATTACCCAGCAGGCGGTAGAGCACCACATCACGCTGCGTACCGTGAGCCCCTTACAGCGGAACAGCGCCCAGGTGCTGGCAACGGTACCGGCAATCGGCAGCAGCTCCATGGCGTGTTGAAGTTTGCCCAGCCCCAGGATCAACGTCAGCGCGATAAACACAAACATCACCCAGATACGACGCGTATAGACCGAAATAATGGTACGAATGACGTTCAGCTCGGCGCTCATTCCGGCGGGAAATGCCCCCATCAAAAAGAAGTGCACGCCAATCGTAGCGCTGTAGAGAGACAGCTGAAATTTAAAGCGTCGTTCATCGCGGTTGATAAAGGTGGTAATACCAATCAAAAACGCCAGAACGCCTACGCCCTGGGCAAGCCAATACGCAGTCATGGAGGGGGTCCTTGTTAAACAAGCATAAAAAAACGGCGCTTCAAAAGATGAAACGCCGTTTTATCGTATCAGATCACACTTTGATTACAATGTGACGCCGCTCTTAAAGATAGCCAGCTCGCGGAAGTCGTTGCGCTCGTTGCAGGTCTGCTTGCCGTTGGCGAAGTCGACGATAACGTCAACGAACTCTTCCAGCAGTTGAGGCATCGCTTTACCGTGAATCAGCTGGCCGGCGTTGAAGTCGATCCAGTGTTTCTTCTTCTCGGCCAGCTCGCTGTTGGTGGCGATTTTCACCGTAGGCACAAAGCCGCCGTAAGGCGTGCCGCGGCCGGTGCTGAACAGCACCATATGGCAGCCCGCGCCCGCCAGCGCGCTGGTGGCAACCGCATCGTTGCCCGGTGCGCTCAGCAGGTTCAGGCCGTGGGTTTTCAGACGCTCGCCGTAGCGCAGCACGTCAACCACCTGGCTGGAGCCCGCTTTTTGCGTACAGCCCAGCGATTTATCTTCAAGCGTGGTGATCCCGCCTGCTTTGTTACCCGGCGATGGGTTCTCGTAGATGGGCTGGTCATGAGCAATGAAGTACTGCTTGAAGTCATTGACCATGGTCACCAGCTTCTCGAAGGTCGCCTCATCGCGGCAGTGATCCATCAGCAGTTGCTCGGCACCGAACATTTCCGGCACTTCGGTCAGCACGGTGGTGCCACCATTGGCAATCACGTAGTCAGAGAAACGGCCCAGCATCGGGTTGGCGGTAATACCGGACAAGCCGTCAGACCCGCCGCATTCCAGACCAAACTTCAGCTCGCTCAGTTTGCCCGGCTCGCGCTTATCATTGCGCATCACGCTGTACAGCTGATGGAGATGTTCGATCCCGGCTTCCACTTCGTCTTCCTGGTGTTGGCAGACCATGAAGTGAACGCGCTCAGGATCGAACTCGCCAAGGGTTTCGCGGAACGCATCTACCTGGTTATTTTCGCAGCCCAGGCCCACCACCAGCACCGCACCCGCGTTCGGATGACGCACCATATTTTGCAGCATGGTACGGGTGTTGATATGGTCGTCGCCCAGCTGCGAACAGCCGTAAGTGTGGCTGAAGAGATGCACGCCATCGATACCTTCGGCGTCATTGGTCTCTTTCAGGAAACGGTTCTGCATCTGGCGCGCCATCGCATTAACGCAGCCGACGGTCGGCAGGATCCACAGTTCGTTACGTACCCCAACCTCACCGTTTGCGCGGCGATAAATCTGCACGTCGCGATCGGCTGGCTGGGCGACTTCGGCCTGGAAATCCGGTTGGTAGCGATACGTGTCCAGGTCGCTCAGATTGGTGCGCGTGTTATGGGCATGAATATGCTCACCCGCCGCGACGTCCACCAGCGTATGACCAATTGGCAAACCGTATTTAATGACGTTTTCACCTTTCGCAATATTGCATAAGGCGAATTTATGGCCACGGGACACCGCCTGGCGCAAGGTGACCACCTGACCGTCAACGGTGACTTCGGTTCCTTCAGCCAAATCAGCGAGCGCTACCGCGACGTTATCCAGCGCATGGATCTTGATGTATTGCATACCTTCACCCAGACCTTAGTTCAATTCAATGGCGAAATAGTCACGCGCATTGTTAAAGCAAATGTTTTTCACCATCTCACCCAGCAGTTGGATGTCGGCAGGCGCTTCGCCCGCAGCAACCCAACGGCCGATCATCTGGCACAGAATACGGCGGAAGTATTCGTGACGGGTGTAAGACAGGAAGCTACGGCTATCGGTCAGCATACCGACGAATCGGCTCAGCAGGCCGAGCTGTGCCAGCTGCGTCATCTGACGTTCCATACCGTCTTTCTGATCGTTGAACCACCAGCCGGAACCGAACTGCATTTTGCCCGGCATACCTTCGCCTTGGAAGTTACCGATCATCGTGCCCAGCACTTCGTTATCGCGCGGGTTCAGGCAGTAAAGAATGGTTTTCGGCAGCAGGTTCTGTTCGTTCTGTTTGCTCAGCAGCTTAGACAGTTCTTCCGCCATCGGACGGTCGTTAATGGAGTCAAAGCCAACGTCCGCGCCCAGCAGTTTGAACTGGCGCAGGTTGTTGTTACGCAGCGCGCCGATGTGGTACTGCTGTACCCATTCACGACGAGCATATTCCGCACCCAGGAACACCAGCACGGCAGTTTTGAACTGCGCCACTTCATGCTCGCTCAGCGTTTCGCCGCCCAGGCGACGGGCCAGAATGCTGTCCAGCTCGGCTTCGTTAGATTCCGCGAACAGGACAACGTCCAGCGCATGGTCAGAAACTTTACAGCCGTGAGCCGCGAAGTGATCCAGACGCTTGGTCAGTGCAGTTTGCAGGTCAGCAAAACGGCGGATGTCGGTGTCAGACACTTCACCCAGCTTCGCCATGTAGTCGTTGAAGGTCGCTTGTTCAATGTTGAAGGCTTTATCCGGGCGCCAGCTCGGCAGCACTTTCACGTCGAAGGAACCGTCTTTCGCGACGGTCGCGTGATGCTCCAGAGAATCGATCGGATCATCGGTAGTGCCGACCATTTTCACGTTCATCTGCTTCATGATGCCGCGCGCGGAGAATTTGTCCTGCGCCAGCAGCTCATTACATTCGTCCCAGATTTCACCTGCGGTTGCCGGAGACAGCAGTTTACCGGTAATGCCGAACGGACGGCGCAGCTCCAGGTGAGTCCAGTGGTATAACGGGTTACCGATAGTGTGCGGAACGGTCGCCGCCCACGCGTCAAACTTCTCGCGGTCAGACGCATCGCCGGTACACAGACGTTCTGCTACGCCGTTGGTACGCATCGCGCGCCACTTGTAGTGGTCGCCCTTCAGCCAGATGTCATACAGGTTTTTAAAACGATAGTCTTCAGCAACCTGCTGCGGCGGCAGGTGGCAGTGATAGTCGAAAATCGGCTGGTCTTTTGCGTAGTCGTGGTACAGACGGCGAGCAAATTCGGTATCTAACAGGAAATCTTCAGTCATAAACGGGGTCATTATCGTCTTCCTCTCAGCGAGTGGGTCAGATGTTTATCTGTAATGCAGACAAAGTTATCACACCAATTTCGCCAGACCGAAGATTTTTTCGTGAGTTAGATCAATAAACCTTGACAAAAAATGACATAAAAATCGCCAAAACAACGCTGCAAGCCGCGCCACGCCTGGTGTGCCCTATCTACCCCTTAAACTCTATGGAAAATACCTCTTTTGTGACGGTATTCACCTTTTAAAGTTGTATGACAAGTTATCTTGCCCTCCGTCGAAACACATTGAGCGACAGAATACATTAGCGGTGGTCGATACAGACACTTGATTGAGCGGTACGGATACCGAATTAAGCACGCTGATTTACTGGCAAGTTCGGGCCGTACCGGGGATCATTTCCACGGTAAGCCCTTCGAGAATGACATCTTCCGAGCAAACGGGAAGATGGCTGCAGGACCCGCAGTTATAACAACACGATGAGGTTTACATGCGAAAAATTAAAGGATTACGTTGGTACATGATCGCACTGGTGACGATGGGCACCGTGCTGGGCTACCTGACACGTAATACCGTGGCAGCAGCGGCGCCAACGCTGATGGCAGAGCTGCACATTTCCACACAGCAATATTCATACATCATCGCTGCTTATTCCGCAGCGTACACCGTGATGCAGCCGGTTGCCGGCTATGTTCTGGATATCCTCGGTACCAAAATTGGCTACGCCTTCTTCGCCGTTGCCTGGGCTATTTTCTGCGGCGCAACCGCGCTGGCAGGCAGTTGGGGCGGACTGGCTATCGCACGTGGTGCGGTAGGTGCCGCTGAAGCCGCAATGATCCCTGCGGGCCTGAAAGCCAGCTCCGAGTGGTTCCCGGCAAAAGAGCGTTCTATCGCTGTCGGCTACTTCAACGTCGGTTCTTCTATCGGCGGCATGATTGCTCCGCCGCTGGTGGTCTGGGCTATCGTGATGCACAGCTGGCAGATGGCGTTCATCATCTCCGGTGCGCTGAGCTTCATCTGGGCAATGTGCTGGCTGGTATTCTACAAACACCCACGCGATCAGAAAAAACTAACCGACGAAGAACGTGAATACATCATTGGCGGTCAGGAAGCAGCACACCAGACCAACAACGCGAAGAAAATGTCTCCGTGGCAGATTATTCAGACCCGTCGTTTCTGGGGTATCGCCCTGCCGCGCTTCCTAGCAGAACCAGCATGGGGTACCTTCAACGCCTGGATCCCGCTGTTCATGTTTAAAGTGTACGGCTTCGACCTGAAAGAAATCGCGATGTTTGCGTGGATGCCGATGCTGTTTGCTGACCTCGGCTGCGTTATCGGTGGTTACCTGCCGCCGCTGTTCCAGCGCTGGTTCGGCGTTAACCTGATTGTGTCCCGTAAAATGGTTGTAACCATGGGTGCGCTGCTGATGATTGGCCCTGGCCTGATCGGTCTGTTCACCAGCCCTTACATTGCCATCGCCCTGCTGTGCCTCGGTGGCTTTGCTCACCAGTCCCTGTCCGGCGCGCTGATTACGCTCTCTTCTGACGTCTTCGGTCGTAACGAAGTGGCAACGGCAAACGGCCTGACCGGGATGGCGGCGTGGATGGCAAGCACCATGTTTGCCCTGGTCGTTGGCGCCCTGGCCGACACCATTGGCTTCAGCCCGCTGTTCGCCGTACTGGCTATCTTCGACCTGTTAGGCGCAGTGGTTATCTGGACCGTCCTGCAAAATAAACAGGCTGACGACGGTCAATCCGGCGCTAACCGTCCGGCTCAGCAGGCGACGCAAAACTAAGTCTGCGAGCGAAGTAGGTTTTCTCCTAAGCCGCCTTGATCAAGGCGGCTTTTTTCATGTCAAATTGTGGTTAGCTGCTCGTAAAAGTGGTATAACAAATTCATTCTGCCGTACCCTGCCTGGAGAGCATATGGAAATCGCCGACGCACGTCGCTTGTATCAGCAACTGGCCGCTGAGCTAAAAGAACGCATTGAGCAAGGCGTTTACCTTGTGGGCGACAAGCTTCCCGCTGAGCGTTTTATTGCTGATGAAAAAAGCGTCAGCCGCACCGTCGTGCGTGAAGCCATCATCATGCTCGAAGTGGAAGGGTACGTTGAGGTTCGTAAAGGCTCCGGCATCCACGTTATTTCTAATCAGCCGAAGCACCACCAGGCACCGGACGAAAATCTGGAATTTGCCAACTACGGTCCTTTCGAACTGCTGCAGGCGCGTCAGCTCATTGAGAGCAATATCGCCGAATTTGCCGCCACCCAGGTCACCAAGCAGGACATCATGAAGCTGATGGAGATCCAGGAGAAGGCGCGCAAAGAGAAATGCTTCCGCGACTCCGAGTGGGATCTCCAGTTCCACGTGCAGGTTGCGCTGGCGACTCAGAACACCGCGCTGGCCGCCATCGTTGAAAAAATGTGGACCCAGCGGGTGCATAACCCGTACTGGAAAAAACTGCACGACCACATCGATGCCCGCACCGTCGATAACTGGTGCGATGACCACGATCAGATCCTCAAGGCGCTGATTCGCAAAGACCCGCACGCGGCGAAGCTGGCCATGTGGCAGCATCTGGAAAATACCAAGCTGATGCTGTTCAACGAAACCAGCGATGATTTTGAATTCAACGCCGACCGCTATCTGTTCGCTGAGAACCCGGTCGTCCACCTTGATACCGTCGCCCTCGGCGGTAAATAAGTCTCTCAGTTGTTCAACGAGGCTTGCCCGACATTCTGTGTGGGTAAGCCTTTGTAAATCCCCTAGCCTCTCCCCGCGCTAAACCGCAAAATCAAACAGCAACACATTGCAATTTCTATGACGGAAAACTGCACCGTTTGTTACAATTGAATGCATTTTGTCGCTTCGACAATCCGTTTGAGATTATTTCGCCAAAACAGGGACTGTTCAGCGCGTATTTACCGCGATGCTATTAAAATAGAAATAGAGAAGATATCGCAGCGCATTCAGGCATGACCTTAATCGAAGTACCAGGAATCGTGAATGGAACTACTAACCCAACTCTTAAATGCCTTATGGAGCCAGGATTTCGAGACGCTCGCGAATCCCTCCATGATCGGCATGCTGTATTTCGTCTTATTTATGATCCTGTTTCTGGAAAACGGGCTGCTGCCGGCCGCCTTCCTGCCGGGCGACAGCCTGCTGGTGCTGGTCGGCGTTCTCATTGCTAAAGGTGCAATGGGCTTCCCGCAGACGATTATACTGCTGACGGTTGCAGCCAGCCTCGGCAGCTGGGTGGGCTACATCCAGGGCAACTGGCTAGGTAATACCCGTGTCGTCCAGAACTGGCTGTCACACCTCCCCGCTCATTATCATCAGCGGTCGCATCATCTTTTCCACAAACACGGCCTCTCTGCACTGCTGGTAGGGCGCTTCATTGCCTTTGTTCGCACATTGCTTCCTACCATCGCGGGCCTGTCCGGCCTGAGCAACGCACGCTTCCAGTTCTTTAACTGGATGAGCGGCCTGCTGTGGGTGTTGATTCTGACCACCCTGGGCTTCCTGCTGGGCAAAACGCCGGTGTTCCAGAAGTATGAAGACGCACTGATGTCCTGCCTGATGCTGCTGCCAGTGGCGCTGCTGATTTTTGGCCTGTGCGGTTCGTTGGTCGTGGTGTGGAAGAAAAAATACGGTAACCGAGGCTAACTATGGTGCCGAGCCGCATTCATCTTCGCCGGTTTGCATTCAGCATGAGCGTGCTGCTGTTGTTATGCGCGCTTCTCTGGATGTGGGCCGCGCTGCAGCGTGAAGAGTCTACGCTGGCGATTCGCCCGATGAGCCAGTCCAGCATGCCCGATGGTTTTTCTATCTCACACCATCTGGATGCCAACGGTATTCGTTTTAAGAGCATCACCCCGCACAATGATTCGCTGCTGATCACCTTTGAATCCAGCGAACAAAGCGCTGCGGCGAAGCGCGTGCTGGATAGCACGCTGCCGCACGTCTACGTCGTTTCGCTACAGGAAGAAGAAAACGACCCCGTGGGCTGGCTATCACTGCTGCGCGATACGTCACACCGATTTGGCTAAAAACTTCCAGGAATCTGAATAGTTTCACTTACTTTGGTCATTTCGCCTTTTACTTACTATGCTTAGTAATGTGAGCGCCATCGCGGTGCTCACTTACTGGGAAAGTACATTCCAGATGTACTACGCAAAATGGAAGATTCATACATGAAATACCGCATCGTCTTTGCGCTCGCCCTCGCGTCTCTTAGTGCGAGTGCAGCAGCAACATCACTCTGTCAGGAAAAAGAGCAAGACATTCAGCGTGAAATTGGTTATGCCGAAAAGCATAACAATCAGAACCGCATTAGCGGCCTGAAAAAGGCGTTAAGCGAAGTCAAAGCTAACTGTACTGACAGCAAGCTTCGCGCCGACCATCAGGAAAAAATTGCCGAACAGAAAGACGAAATTCGCGAGCGCGAACACGATCTGCGTGAAGCAAAACAGAGCGGCGATGCGGAAAAAGTGGCTAAACGCGAGCACAAGCTTCAGGAAGCCAAAAAAGAACTTAACGCGCTGGAATCCCGCGCGTATTGAGTAAGTGGAACCTAAACAGGAGAGAGACGATGGCGAAAGATTCAACCTCAGATCAGTTACGTGCAGAGCTGAAGGCCCTGTCAGATACCCTGGAAGAAGTCCTGAACGCTTCCACCGATAAATCGAAAGAAGAGATGAGTAAGCTGCGTAGCAAAGCGGAAAGCGCGCTGAAAGAGAGCCGTGACCGTCTGGGCGAAACGGGGGATGCTATTGCGAAGCAAACCCGCGAAGCGGCGGCTAAAGCCGATGGCTATGTGCGTGAAAACCCGTGGACCGGCGTGGGCATCGGTGCCGCAGTCGGTCTGGTGCTGGGCGTACTGCTGACGCGTCGCTAAGCATGAGTGATTCTCAGCACGCGCCGGGGCCGGGGAAAAACGTCCTCGGCATTGGCCAGCGCATCGTCACCCTGCTGGTTCAGATGGTTGAAACGCGGCTGCGCCTGGTCGTCGTTGAGCTGGAAGAGGAGAAAGCGAACCTTATTCAGCTGCTGTTGATGGCCGGGTTAACCCTGCTGTTTACTGCCTTCGGCCTGATGAGCCTGCTGGTACTGATAATGTGGGCCGTTGACCCGCAATATCGGCTTCACGTGATGATTGCCACCACCGTTACGCTGCTGCTGCTGGCGTTGATTGGCGGCATCTGGACGCTGCGTAAAGCGCGCCGCTCCACGCTGCTGCGCCATACGCGCCACGAGCTCGCTAACGATCGCACCCTGCTGGAGAACGACGAACCATGAGCCCACGCCAGGAGCGCGAACAGCGCAAGGCCGCGCTGCTGCGCCAGATTCAGCAGCAGCGGCTGGATCTCAGCGCCAGCCGTCGCGACTGGCTGAACGCAACGCAGATCTATGACCGTGGCTGGAGCCGGCTGGTCAGCCTGCGCTCGTGGGCGATGGTCGCCAGCAGCGCCATGGCCGTAGTGTCACTGCGCCACCCACGTTTTCTGGTTCGCTGGGCGCGTCGTGGCCTTGGCGTCTGGAGCACATGGCGGATGGTTAAAAGCCTGCTGCATAAGCCAGTCTGACGGCGTCTAGCGGTTTATTTCAGCCAGTTCTTCTATCGACAGCCCGGTCGTCTGCGCGATGGTTTTCAGCGCAACGCCGTGGCTGATTAGGGCGCGGGCAATTTTCAGCGTTGTTTGCTGCTCACCTTCATTTCTACCCTCGTCATGCTGTATTTCAGCCCACTCCATTAGCGTCAGTTTCTTTTTCATCATCTTCTCCTCACGGGGCGTCATCCCCCCCGCCAGCTGTCGAAAGAACGCCTCCGGCTGCGTGGCTCTTCCCGTCTCGGCCAGATAGTGAATTAGCGCACGGAACTGGCTGTCGGTGGTGTACCCCGCGCGCAGCAACCTAAGCAGGTTTTCCGTCATCTCCATCAGATCGCGACGGCGAATATTTTTCTGTAAAAACTCCAGCAGCGCGATACGCCGATGCCCCATGATGTCATCATCCGACAGCACGGTGAGATCGACCAGAGGAAGCACGCCGTCATAGAGTACCCGCGCAACCTCGGGTTCAGCAAACGCATCCAGCCAACGCATGGAGAACGGATACGGACTTTTTTCTCCGTGGTAAAACAGCATGGGAATCACCAGTGGAAGCGTATCGTGCCCAGCCTCCAGATGCCGCTGCATGGCGGCAAAGGCATAGCGCATTAAGCGAAAAGCCATATGCTTATCCGGCGAACTCTGATGCTCAATCAGCGCATAGACATAGCCCACGCCGTCGCAGGTTTGCAGCGACCACAGCACATCGGAATAGCTTGCCCTGAGAGACTCATCAATAAAACTCCCCGACGCCAGCTTCAGCGTTTTCAGGTCGCAAAGGGCCAGCAGCTCTGCCGGTAGGTGTATTCCCAGAAAATCGCCCACCGTCTCGGGATGCGACATAAAGGTCTTAAAGAGTGCATCATGCGGGGTGTTCACCATCGCGTTTCGTCCCTGATAACCAGCCTGCCGCGAGTATCCTCCAGGGTCAGAAAGGCGCAATCGCACAAGTGCTTCTTTGCGTAGCGGCTCGGGAAAAATTGCGGAGTCGTACATCATTACTCAGATTCTTTGAAGGAGTTCAACAGTTTTCCTTGCTAACAATTGTCATACACCGCAGTTATATTGCTCTTCATCGACAGCAGCTACGCGCTATCGACGTGTAAATGCTCAATAAAATGGTTTAACTGCCCGCAAGGTTCTCTGGAGTGTAAGATGAAAAAATTAGAAGATACTGGTTTCCTGGTTGCTCGTATTCTGATGCCAATTCTGTTTATCACGGCTGGCTGGGGCAAAATCACCGGGTATGCGGGTACACAGCAATATATGGAAGCCATGGGCGTCCCAGGGTTCCTGCTGCCGCTGACCATTCTGCTTGAGTTTGGCGGCGGTCTGGCCATTCTGTTCGGTTTCCTGACCCGTACCACCGCGCTGTTCACCGCGGCGTTCACGGTACTGACCGCGTTTATCTTCCACAGCAACTTTGCGGAAGGCATGAACTCGCTGATGTTTATGAAAAACCTGACCATCGCTGGCGGCTACCTGCTGCTGGGCATCACCGGTCCGGGCGCCTTCAGCATCGACCGCGTGCTGAATAAAAAGTGGTAAGCGCACTATACTGAATACACAAAGCGAGGAGATATCTCCTCGCTTTTGCTATCTAAAGGAGAACATGATGGGACAACTTATTGACGGCGTCTGGCAGGATACCTGGTACGACACCAAATCCACCGGCGGACGTTTCCAGCGTTCAGTCTCCGCCTTTCGCAACTGGCTGACCGCCGACGGCGAGCCAGGCCCAACCGGCAGCGGTGGCTTTGCCGCCGAAAAAGATCGCTATCATCTGTACGTTTCCCTCGCCTGCCCGTGGGCGCACCGCACGCTGATTTTACGCAAACTGAAAGGGCTGGAGCCGTTTATCTCCGTGTCCGTCGTTAACCCACTGATGCTGGAAAACGGCTGGACCTTCGACGCGGACTTCCCGGCGGCGACCGGTGATGCGCTCTATCAGCATCAGTTTTTGTATCAGCTCTACCAGCACGCCGACCCGACCTACTCCGGGCGCGTAACCGTGCCGGTGCTGTGGGACAAGAAAAATCAAACCATCGTCAGCAACGAATCTGCCGAAATTATTCGCATGTTTAACACCGCGTTTGATGCCCTGGGCGCCAAAGCGGGGGATTACTATCCACTGGCGCTACGCGAACAAATCGACGAGCTGAACGGCTGGATCTACGACACGGTCAATAACGGTGTCTACAAGGCCGGTTTCGCCACCAGCCAGGCAGCCTACGATGAGGCGGTGGAAAAGGTCTTTATCTCGCTCGATCGTCTGGAAAATATTCTCGGCACGCAGCGTTACCTGACCGGCAATCAGCTTACCGAAGCCGATATCCGCCTGTGGACGACGCTTATCCGTTTCGATCCGGTGTACGTAACCCACTTTAAGTGCGACAAGCACCGCATCAGCGATTACCCCAATCTGCATGGCTTCCTGCGCGATATCTACCAGATGCCGGGCATTGCGGAAACCGTCGATTTTGGCCACATCCGCAATCACTATTTCCGCAGCCACAAGACCATTAACCCGACCGGGATTATTTCGGTTGGCCCGTGGCAGGATCTGGACCAGCCGCACGGTCGCGACGTTCGTTTTCGCTAAACCTTCAGGGTGCCGTCCATCGGCGCCCTAATTTATTCGCCTCATCAATATTTACCTCATTTTCATTCGCGACTATCCTTAGCTTGATCGCTTTAAAAACAAGTGATTAATGATCAACTGAGGCAAAAAAATGGATTGGTATCTCAAGGTTATACGTAACTACATTGGCTTTGGCGGCCGCGCCCGCCGCAAAGAGTACTGGATGTTCGTCCTGGTGAACGTGATTTTTACGCTCGTGCTGGGCGTAGTCGATAAGATGCTTGGCTGGCAGCGCGCCGGCGGTGAAGGGATCCTCACCACTATTTATGGGGTGCTGGTTTTCCTGCCGTGGTGGGCCGTGCAGTTCCGTCGTCTGCATGACACCGACCGCTCGGCATGGTGGCTACTGCTGCTGATTATTCCGGTGATCGGCTGGATCGTAATTTTGATCTTCAACTGTCAGAGCGGCACGCCGGGCAATAACCGTTTCGGGCCCGATCCGAAGGGGATTTCCTGATCCCAACCAGGCACAACGCGGGTCTGGTAGGCCTGATAAGCGCAGCGCCATCAGGCTATTCGGCACAAATCGCCGGATGGCGGCGTAAACGCCTATCCGGCCTACTGCTTTATTTTGCGGTTAACAGTTTCTGAATTTCGCGCAGACACCACGATTTCGCTTCGCCCATGCTGTCGCGGCGCCACGCCATAATAATGTCAATCTCTTTGCTGTACTCCGGGCTCACCACCCGCAGACGCCCTTGCGCAATATCCTCTTCAACCAGCTGATACGGCATGGTCGCCACGCCGAGCCCGGCGAGCAGCGCCTGACGCTTCTCTTCCATCGATGTCACCGTCAGACGCGGCTGTTTGTCCAGCAGCTGCACCGTCAGTACCGGGCGCTCCCGCGCGGTATCCGCAATCGCTACCCCACGATATTTCACGCGCGTCACTTCAGACAGCGGTTCCGCCTCCTGATGAATCGGATGATCCGGCGCCGCCACGTAAACGCTCATCAGCGAGTAGAGCTTGCGCGAGTTAATTTCCGTGGAAGAACGGAAGTGCATATCCGGTGCGATCACGATGTCCGCTCGCCCCTGCTCCAGACGCTCCCAGGCGCCCGCCAGCACTTCGGTGATAATCGACAGCTGGGTGTTAGACTTCGCCGCCAGCTTTTCCACCAGCGGGAACAGCGTTGCCGTTGGGATCAGCGCTTCCGCCACAATGGTGAGGTGCGTTTCCCAGCCGCGCGCCAGCGCTTCGGCATCGGTGGTCAGCTTATCTGCCGCCTCCAGCAGGACGCGACCACGTTCGAGGAGCATACGCCCGACGTTAGTGAATTTTGTTCGATGACCTGAACGGTCAAAAAGCACAACGTCCAGCTCTTCTTCCAGCTTTTGCATGGTATAGCTCAACGCCGAGGGCACGCGCCCAAGCTCATCCGCCGCGGCGGCGAAGCTGCCGCGTCGGTCAATGGCGTCCATTACTCGTAGTGCTTCCAGCGTCAGTGCTCTCTCTTTAGCCATGGCTTGCTCATTCAGGAAATTTGAACATACCGGGCAGAATATCTGGCTAACAATGCAGCGTCCATACCTTTACCATTGATTTAATGTAAAGGAGGGTCAAGAAGATGATTACCACAAGAACAGCGAAACAGTGCGGACAGGCGGACTTCGGTTGGCTTCAGGCCCGCTATACCTTCTCTTTTGGACACTACTTCGATCCGAAACTGCTGGGCTATGCGTCTCTGCGCGTGCTGAATCAGGAAGTCCTTGCTCCCGGCGCGGCCTTCCAGCCGCGGACCTATCCGAAGGTCGATATTCTGAATCTGATTCTGGAAGGCGAGGCCGAGTACCGCGACAGCGAAGGCCACCATATTCAAGCGAAGGCCGGTGAAGCGCTGCTGATTGCAACCCAGCAGGGTGTCAGCTATAGCGAACATAACCTGAGCAAAGACAAGCCGTTAACCCGGATACAAATCTGGCTGGACGCCTGCCCGGAACGCGATAATTCGCGGGTACAGAAACTGAAGCTGAAAGATACCGCGCACCAGCTGCTGGCCTCGCCGGACGGCAGTCAGCATAGTCTGCAGCTGCGTCAGCAGGTGTGGCTACACCATATTGAGCTGGCAAAAGGCGAGCAGGTTTCTCTGTCACTGCACGGGCCGCGCGCCTATTTACAGTCGATTCACGGCACCGTACATGCGCTGGCTAACGACGCAGAAAACAAATCGCTCACCTGCGGCGATGGGGCATTTATTCGCGATGAAGCCAATATCACACTCGTTGCTGATACCCCACTGCGCGCTTTGCTGATAGATTTACCTGTGTAGGTCTATTCAGGATAGCGGAAGCAAAAATGAGTAAGAGAAACAATAAAAAGCAGCAGACGATGAAGGTGGCCAACGCCCCTCAACCCACCAACGCGGCACCGGAGTTTGGTCTGGAAGACATGCTGAGCGAACTGGAAGCCATCGTGGCCCAGGCTGAGAGCAGCCAGGCGGAAGAACAGACCGCCTGAACAAATGCCCTGGTTTGGTAACCGGGGCTGACCGCCTCGCCATCCTCGCTCTGTCGGTGCGCGGCAGGGTACGTCAGAAAGCAAAAACCCCGCCATCAAGGCGGGGTTTTTTAAGAAGTGAAACTGACCGATAAGCCGGGTTCTGTCGTGGACAGTCATTCATCTAGGCCAGCAATCGCTCACTGGCTCAAGCAGCCTACCCGGGTTCAGTACGGGCCGTACCTTATGAACCCCTATTTGGCCTTGCTCCGGGTGGAGTTTACCGTGCCACGGACTGTTACCAGCCGCGCGGTGCGCTCTTACCGCACCCTTTCACCCTTACCTGATCCCGCTTGCGCGGGCCATCGGCGGTTTGCTCTCTGTTGCACTGGTCGTGGGCTGTGACACCCCCCAGGCGTTACCTGGCACCTTGCCCTATGGAGCCCGGACTTTCCTCCCCTCCGCCCGTCTCCCCCGAAGAGGACGACGACGAAGCGGCGACTGTCTGGTCAGCTTCGGCGCGAAGTATAGAGGGTTTACGAGCCAATGTCACCTTTCCGTCTGCATTCCCACCTGAAGGGTGGCAGCGATATTACGGGAAGTGAGATAAATATTGTCCGCCGCCTCACGGAACGCCTCTTCCAGCGAGCCAATACGGTTCAGCACGCTGAACACAGAATCAATGCCGTACTGGTGTACAACGCCGACATCGCGGGTCAGGCTACCGGCAATACCGATCACCGGCTTATGGTATTTCTTTGCCACGCTGGCCACCCCAACGGGCACCTTACCGTGAATGCTCTGGCTGTCCAGCCGCCCTTCACCGGTCACCACCAGCGTGCAGTCGTGAATATGCTCTTCGAGATTTAACGCCTGAGTGACTATCTCAATGCCGCTGCGCAGCTCTGCGCCGAGAAACGCCATCAGCGCGCCGCCCATTCCCCCCGCCGCGCCAGAGCCCGGCACCTCTTTAACATCCACCCGTAGCGATTTTTTAATCACCTCGGCATAGTGCGCGAGGTTGCGGTCCAGCTCGGCGATCATCGCCGCGGTAGCGCCTTTCTGCGGCCCAAAAATACAGGACGCGCCAGACGGCCCGGTTAACGGGTTGGTCACATCGCAGGCTACGCGAATTGTGCACGCCTGCAGGCGCGCATCGAGTCCGGAAATATCAATATGATTAAGGCTCATCAGGCTACCGCCGCCGAAACCAATCGGCGAACCGTTGGCGTCGCATAACTTTGCGCCCAGCGCCTGTACCATCCCCGCCCCGCCGTCGTTCGTGGCGCTGCCGCCGATACCGATAATAATGCTCTTCACTCCACTTTCCAGCGCCTGGAGGATCAGCTCACCGGTACCATAGGACGTGGTGATCAGCGGGTTACGACGTTCAGGCGGTACCAGCGCCAGGCCGCTGGCGGCGGCCATTTCGATAAATGCCGTACCGCCGTCGCCGGAGATGCCCCACTGAGCCTGCACGGGGTCGCCAAGCGGGCCGGTTACCGTCGACATCACCGCGCGCCCCTGAGTGGCCGCAATCATCGCCTCAACCGTACCTTCGCCGCCGTCGGCAACCGGTACAGACACAAACTGCGCTTGCGGAAAGATTTCCCGAAATCCTTTTTCTATCGCCTGTGCTACCTCGGTGGCAGAAAGGCTTTCTTTATAAGAGTCTGGGGCGATTACGATTTTCATATCTGAGCCTATTAGCGCGCGACGCCGGATGGCGCATAACTTATCCGGCCTACCTTGCCGGCCCGGCAGGCTAACGCCGCCGGGCGCAACGTCCTTAACGAGTCACTTCAACTTTCGCCAGTTTTTCGTAGTAGCACGCCAGGGCACTATGGTCGGCCGTGCCCAACCCATCGGCACGCAGCGCCTGCATCATTTCCATCACCGCTGCGGTCAGCGGCAGCTGCGCCCCAACGCCGTGGGACGTATCCAGCGCGTTGGCCAGATCTTTAATATGCAGATCGATACGGAAGCCCGGCTTGAAGTTACGATCCATAACCATCGGCGCCTTGGCATCCAGCACGGTGCTGCCCGCCAGACCGCCGCGGATGGCCTGATAAACCAGGTCAGGATTCACACCCGCTTTGGTCGCCAGGGTCAACGCTTCCGACATTGCAGCGATGTTCAGCGCGACAATCACCTGATTCGCCAGCTTGGTGACGTTACCCGCGCCAATCTCCCCGGTATGCACCACGGAGCCGGCCATCGCTTTCATCAGGTCATAATACTTGTCGAAAATCGCTTTATCTCCACCAACCATCACCGACAGCGTGCCATCAATGGCTTTCGGTTCGCCGCCGCTTACCGGCGCATCAAGCATATCTACGCCTTTTGCTTTCAGCGCCTCACTAATTTCGCGGCTCGCCAGCGGCGCAATTGAGCTCATATCGATCAGTACAGTGCCCGGTTTGGCACCTTCGATAATGCCATTTTCCCCCAGCGCCACTTCTTTTACGTGCGGCGAGTTTGGCAGCATCGTGATGATGACATCGCACTGCTCGGCAATGGCTTTCGCCGTGGTCGCCGTTTCCGCTCCGGCGGCAATCACTTCGGCAATCGTTTCAGGATTACGGTCCGACACCACCAGCGAGTAACCCGCTTTCAGCAGGTTTTTACTCATCGGTTTACCCATGATACCCAGGCCAATAAAACCAACTTTCATCGTCATTTCCTCAATATTGCGTTAATCGGTGGTGGTTACTTTTTAAAAGCATCAGCCAGTTTTTGAGTACCGGCGCGGAAGACGCCCAGGTCGCTGCCAACGGCCACAAAGGTGGCTCCCCACTCGAGGTAGCGGCGCGCGTCGGCTTCAACCGGTGCCAGGATGCCGCTTGGCTTGCCGTGGGCTTTCGCACGGGCAAAAATATGCTGAATGGCTTTCTGAACCTCCGGGTGCGAAGCATTACCCAGATGCCCCAGCGCGGCGGCCAGGTCGCTTGGCCCGACAAAGATGCCATCCACGCCTTCCGTTGCCGCGATGGCATCCACGTTATCGACGCCCAGCTGGCTTTCAATCTGCACCAGAATGGTGATGTTTTTGTTGGACTGCGCGAAGTAGTCCGGTACGGTGCCAAACATATTGCCGCGATGCGAAACGGATACGCCGCGAATCCCCTCCGGCGGATAGCGCGTGGAAGAGACCGCCTGCGCCGCCTGCTCCTGCGTCTCCACAAACGGAATCAGGAAGTTATAGAAGCCGATATCCAGCATACGCTTGATAATGACCGGCTCATTGGTCGGAATACGTACGACCGGCGCGCTCTGGCTGCCTTTCAGTGCCATCAGCTGTGGGATTAACGTCGTCACATCGTTCGGCGCATGTTCACCGTCCAGCACCAGCCAGTCGAAACCGGCCAGGCCTAACACTTCAGTACTGATCGGGCTGGAGAGGGCTGACCAGCAGCCAATCTGAACCCGTTGAGCAGCCAGCGCCGCTTTGAATTTGTTAGGAAAAATCGCGTTATCCATTTTTTATTACCTTACGTTAGTCGCGGCTTACTTCCGCAGTTCCAGACGTTTGATGTCGCCGACCACGACGAGGTAGCAAACCATCATCATCAGCGCGGAACAGCCGACAAAAATCAGTGCGCCATTAAAGGAGTGCAGTTCACTTACGATATAACCAATCACCAGCGGCGTAACGATAGAGGCGACGTTACCAAAGACGTTAAACACCCCACCGCACAGCCCAACAATCTCTTTTGGCGCCACGTCGGAGATAACCGGCCACCCCAGTGCGCCAAAGCCTTTGCCGAAGAACGCCAGCGCCATTAATCCTACGACCAGCGCCGTGTTGTCGGTGTAGTTACACAGAATAATCGTCGACGCCAACAGCATGCCCAGCACAATAGGCAGTTTACGTGCAAAGGTCAGCGTACAACCGCGGCGAATCAGGTAGTCGGAGAACAGCCCGCCCAGCACACCGCCGGCAAAACCACACAGCGCAGGGATAGACGCCACCATACCCACTTTCAGAATCGACATACCTTTGTCCTGCACCAGGTAAATCGGGAACCAGGTGAGGAAGAACCAGGTGATGGTGTTTAAGAAGTACTGGCCGAAGAAGATACCTAACATCATACGGCTGCTAAGCAACTGTTTGATGTAATCCAGTTTCGGACCTTTTGCCGCGTCGCTGCCCGGCTTTTTGTGGTCCATATCAACCACTGCGCCGTTATCCGCAATAAACTTCAGCTCTTCTTTGGTCATTCGTGGATGATCGGTTGGGTTGTGTACGAACTTCACCCACAGCCCGGTCAACACAAAGCCAATCACCCCCATCACGGTAAAGACGTGCTCCCAGCCCCAGGCGAAGGTCAGCCAGCCCAGCAGCGGCGAGAACAGCGCTAAAGAGAAATACTGCGCGGAGTTAAAAATAGCCGAGGCGGTACCGCGTTCTTTGGTTGGGAACCAGGCCGCAACAATACGCGCGTTTGCCGGGAAGGAAGGCGCTTCGGAGAAGCCCAGCATAAAACGCATGAAGAACATAGAAACGCCGGCCCATGCTAGCGGGAAGAAACCGACAAAGCCCTGCAGGAAGGTAAACAGAGACCAGAAGAACAAGCTATAGGTATAAACTTTCTTCGAGCCGAATTTATCCAGTAACCAACCACCGGGGATCTGCATGAGCAGGTACGCCCAACCGAATGCAGAGAAGATATACCCCATAGAAATCGCACTAAGTTCCAGTTCCTTAGCGACAGACGTACCGGCAATGGAAAGCGTTGCGCGGTCTGCGTAGTTAACGGCCGTAACAATAAAAATAATGAATAGAATTAAATAACGGGTAGGCATACCCTTTTTTGCTTCAACAACATCAGCAGTATCGTGTATCATTTTATTATCCTCGGGTACAGGATGCTTTAATTTTATTGTTTTTATTAAAGCGAATTTCGCTGATTATTTAATTACCAATGAATCTCGTAATAAAAAATCAGACGCCATGAATTCGAGGTTCAGTATAATCAGGATATCTCGCTCGCACATTGTGCAAATCACCAATTTAAACGCGCAATAAATTCATTTTATTGACCATATGCACACAGCACTGGGCGCTGATGCACAATTTCAGCCATTGACTCCCTTGTCTCCCGCGGCATGAAGGCGATAGGTGATCTTCATCACATTTTTATGGTTCAACTCCTGACATTCTTTATTTCATGTAGCAATGGGTATTTTATTTTCCATTACCAGAAACAAACCATAAATAACCCTAATTCTTTTACCCCCTGGCTGGAGAATGCTGGACAATGGCTAACATTGAAATCAGACAAGAATCGCCGACGGCTTTTTATATAAAAGTACATGAAACAGATAATGTCGCGATCGTTGTTAACGATAACGGATTAAAAGCAGGAACGCGTTTTCCTGACGGTCTGGAATTAATTGAACATATTCCCCAGGGGCATAAAGTTGCGCTGGTGGATATTCCTCAGAACGGTGAAATCATCCGCTACGGCGAAGTCATCGGTTACGCGGTGCGCGATATTGCTAAAGGTAGCTGGATTGACGAATCCACGGTTGTGCTACCGGAAGCGCCGCCACTCAACACCTTGCCGCTGGCGACCAAAGTCCCGGAGCCGCTGCCGCCGCTCGAAGGCTATACCTTCGAAGGTTATCGCAACGCCGACGGCAGCGTCGGCACCAAAAACCTGCTGGGCATTACCACCAGCGTGCACTGCGTAGCGGGCGTGGTGGACTATGTGGTGAAAATCATTGAGCGCGATCTGCTGGCAAAATACCCCAACGTCGATGGCGTGGTTGGTCTGAACCACCTGTACGGCTGCGGCGTGGCAATTAACGCACCGGCGGCGGTGGTCCCCATTCGCACCATCCATAACCTCGCGCTAAACCCCAACTTTGGCGGTGAAGTGATGGTCGTGGGACTGGGCTGTGAAAAGCTACAGCCAGAACGCCTGCTCGAAGGCACGGAGGATGTACAAAGCATCGCGGTCGACAGCGCCAGCATCGTGCGCCTGCAGGATGAGCAGCACGTCGGCTTTCAATCGATGGTCGACGATATCTTACAGGTTGCCGAACGCCACCTGCAAAAGCTCAACCAACGTCAGCGCGAAACCTGCCCAGCTTCCGAGCTGGTGGTTGGCATGCAGTGCGGCGGCAGCGATGCGTTCTCCGGCGTGACCGCCAACCCGGCGGTCGGCTACGCTTCCGATCTGCTAGTGCGCTGCGGCGCCACGGTTATGTTCTCTGAAGTCACCGAAGTGCGCGATGCCATTCATCTGTTAACGCCACGCGCGGTGAATGAAGAGGTGGGCAAACGTCTGCTTGAAGAGATGGCCTGGTATGATAACTACCTCAACATGGGGCAAACCGATCGCAGCGCCAACCCATCTCCAGGCAACAAGAAAGGCGGCCTTGCCAACGTAGTGGAAAAAGCGCTGGGCTCAATCGCCAAGTCTGGCAAAAGCGCCATCGTCGAAGTGCTGTCACCGGGCCAACGTCCGACCAAGCGCGGCCTGATTTACGCCGCGACGCCGGCCAGCGATTTCGTTTGCGGCACTCAACAGGTTGCTTCCGGCATCACCGTACAGGTGTTTACTACCGGGCGCGGTACGCCGTACGGCCTGGTTGCGGTACCGGTCATCAAGATGGCCACCCGCACCGCGCTGGCGAACCGCTGGTATGACCTAATGGATATTAACGCGGGCACCATCGCCACCGGCGAAGAGACCATTGAAGAGGTGGGGACGAAGCTATTCCACTTTATTCTCGATGTGGCCAGCGGGCGTAAAAAAACCTTCTCGGATCAATGGGGGCTGCACAACCAGCTGGCGGTGTTCAACCCGGCGCCGGTAACCTGACGGCAGACGGCCAATCGAAAATACGTAGGCCGGATAAGCAAAGCGACATCCGGCCTACCGTTCCTGCCCTGACTTCAACGCCTTAACGGACCAGCATTACGCCAGGGCGCCCCTTTTTTATTCCGACAGCGCCACCAGAATCACGTCGATACCGCTCTTACGTAATCCGTCGAGGCTCTCCTGCGGGATCCCCTCATCCACGATGATCATATCCACACGCTGCATATCAATAATCTTATGCAGGCTTGAGCGATTAAATTTGCTGGAGTCGGTCACCACGATGATCTTCTCAGCCACTTCGCTCATGCGCCGGTTCAGCCGCGCTTCATCTTCATTATGCGTGCTGATTCCACGCTCCAGATCGATAGCATCAACGCCGAGAAACAGCATGTCAAAGTGGTAGTTTTGCAGCGATTGCTCAGCCTGATCGCCATAGAACGACTGCGATTGGCGGCGCAGATGCCCACCGGTCATCAACAGCTCAACGCCTTCTGCTTCCAGCAACGCATTGGCGACATTCATACCGTTAGTCATAGCAATCACATCGCTGTGATGACGCATCAGCCGCGCGATTTCATAGGTTGTAGTGCCCGAATCCAGAATCACCCGATGCCCCGGCTTAATAAACTCAACGGCGGCCCTGGCGATACGCCGTTTCACCGCCGTATTCAGCGAACTTTTATCTTCAACGGAGGGTTCTGCGCCCGGCGTATTACCGTCGCAAATCAGCGCACCGCCGTAGGCCCGCACGGCAATACCCTGCTTTTCAAGAAAGGCCAGATCGTTGCGGATCGTCACGGTCGAAACGCCAAACAGCACGGAAAGATCGTTGACCTGCACGCTTCCCTGCTGTCGCAACCGCTGGATGATCTGCTCACGCCTTTCGCTGGTTCCAGGCACCCGCTTATCCGCAGAAGAGTCGGTGTTGCTCATAAGTAATCCTTTGATCAATTTCTTTCGTTTCATTTCGTTTGGCTTATTAACGCCTTTCTTTTATCGGAATGCAAGCCTTAAAAAGCCGAAAGAATGGCCGCAACACCGGGCACAAACCTTTCATTATGTTTCTTTTGTGAAACAGATCGGAAAACTATTATCTTTCGTTTTATTTTTAACACACCATGATGCAGTATCAAATGAAACAAAACGAAAGAACGATGTCACCATCATCTGACCTGGAGAGGAAAGTGAAACATCTGACTAACATGGTGGAGCAGCATAAACGGGGGAAGGCAAACGGGATTTATGCCGTTTGTTCCGCGCATCCACTGGTACTGGAATCTGCCATACGCTACGCCCACGCCAACCAGGCGCCGCTGCTGATCGAAGCAACCTCAAACCAGGTTGACCAGTTTGGCGGCTACACCGGCATGACGCCAGCCGATTTTCGCGGCTTTGTCTGCGGGCTGGCCGACGCGATGCATTTTCCCCAAACGCAGCTGATCCTCGGCGGCGATCATCTCGGTCCCAACCGTTGGCAGGATCTGCCAGCAGAGATCGCGATGGCTCACGCTGACGATCTGATCAAAAGCTATGTGTCCGCTGGATTTAAAAAGATCCACCTCGATTGCAGCATGTCCTGTCAGGGCGATCCGGTTCCGCTCACCGACGAGATCGTCGCCGAACGCGCCGCGCGTCTGGCAAAAATCGCCGAAGAAACCCACGCCGCGCTGTTTGGCGAATCGGATCTGGTCTACGTGATCGGGACCGAGGTGCCGGTACCCGGCGGTGCCCATGAAACCTTAACCGAACTGGCGGTCACCACGCCTGAAGCAGCACGGGCCACGCTGGAAGCCCATCGCCACGCGTTTGAAAAGCAGGGGCTGAACGCCGTGTGGCCACGCATTATTGCGCTGGTCGTACAGCCCGGCGTCGAATTCGATCATACCCATATCATTGATTATCAGCCGCAAAAAGCCGTCGCGCTGAGCAAGATGGTGGAAGCCTATGACACGCTGGTGTTCGAAGCGCATTCCACCGATTACCAGACGCCACAATCGCTGCGCCAGCTGGTGGTCGATCACTTCGCCATCCTGAAAGTGGGTCCGGCGCTAACCTTCGCCCTGCGCGAAGCGCTGTTTTCACTGGCGGCGATCGAAGAAGAACTGCTGCCCGCTAAAGCCTGTTCTGGCCTGCGTAACGTTCTGGAGAGCGTCATGCTCGATCGCCCGGAATACTGGCAGAGCCATTATCACGGTGACGGCAACGCGCGGCGACTGGCGCGCGGCTATAGCTATTCCGACCGCGTGCGCTACTACTGGCCTGATGGGCAGATTGATGATGCCTTCGCGCGGCTGGTGCGCAATCTGGCGGACGAACCTATTCCGCTACCGCTCATCAGCCAGTATTTACCGTTGCAGTACGTCAAAGTCCGCGAGGGAGATCTCAACGCAACGCCGCGAGAACTCATCATCAGCCACATTCAGGACATACTGCAGCAGTACCATGCCGCCTGTCAGGGCGTTACCCCCCATAACGGATAACAACAAAGAGGAAAACGCGATGCCAAATATTGTATTAAGCCGCATAGATGAACGCCTGATCCACGGCCAGGTTGGCGTGCAGTGGGTAGGATTTGCGGGGGCAAATCTGGTGCTGGTCGCCAACGATGAAGTCGCAGAAGACACCGTTCAACAGAACCTGATGGAAATGGTGCTGGCTGAAGGGATCGCCGTGCGCTTCTGGTCGCTGCAAAAAACGATCGACAACATCCACCGCGCCGCCGACCGGCAGAAAATTTTACTGGTGTGCAGAACGCCGGGGGATTTCCTTACGCTGGTTGAGGGCGGTGTCCCCATCACGCGCATCAACGTAGGCAACATGCACTACGCCGAAGGAAAAACACAAATTGCCAAAACGGTTTCTGTCGATGCCAACGATGTCCACGCGTTCAACGGCCTGAAGGCCGCCGGCGTGGAATGTTTCGTTCAGGGCGTGCCCACAGAACCTGCTTTGGATCTCTTTAAACTACTTTGAGGGATTCACAATGGAAATTAGTCTGTTGCAGGCTTTTGCATTAGGCATTCTTGCCTTTATTGCGGGTCTGGATATGTTCAACGGCTTAACCCACATGCACCGCCCGGTGGTGCTTGGGCCGCTGGTCGGCCTGATCCTCGGCGATCTGCATACCGGTATTTTAACCGGCGGTACGCTGGAGTTGGTGTGGATGGGCCTGGCCCCGCTGGCGGGCGCTCAGCCGCCAAACGTGATTATCGGCACCATCGTCGGTACCACGTTCGCCATCACTACCGGCGTGAAACCTGACGTCGCCGTCGGGGTCGCGGTACCGTTCGCCGTAGCGGTACAGATGGGGATTACTTTCCTGTTCTCGGTCATGTCCGGCGTGATGTCTCGCTGCGACCGTATGGCGGCAAACGCCGACACCGACGGTATTGAACGGGTTAACTATCTGGCGCTGCTGGCGTTAGGCACGTTCTACTTCCTGTGCGCTTTTTTACCGATTTACTTCGGGGCTGAACACGCCAAAACCGCCATTGACGTGCTGCCGGAACGCCTGATTGACGGCCTGGGCGTCGCGGGCGGCATCATGCCAGCCATCGGCTTTGCCGTCCTGCTGAAAATCATGATGAAAAACGTCTACATTCCGTACTTCATTATCGGTTTCGTTGCCGCGGCCTGGCTCAAGCTTCCCGTGCTGGCTATCGCCGCTGCGGCGCTGGCGATGGCGCTGATTGACCTGCTGCGTAAATCCCCTGAACCGACCCAACCTGCGGCACAGAAAGAGGAATTCGAAGATGGCATCTAATCAACAGACTCTGCCGAATGTTTCCGAGAATGAAGAAACGCTGCTGACCGGCGTAAACGAAAACATTTATGAAGATCAAACCATTGGCGCTGAGCTGACCAAAAAAGATATCAACCGCGTCGCCTGGCGTTCCATGCTGCTACAGGCGTCCTTTAACTATGAACGTATGCAGGCCTCCGGCTGGCTTTACGGCCTGCTGCCTGCGCTGAAAAAAATTCATACCAACAAGCGCGATCTGGCGAGAGCCATGAAAGGCCACATGGGATTCTTCAACACCCACCCTTTCCTGGTGACCTTTGTCATCGGCATCATTCTGGCGATGGAGCGCTCCAAACAGGACGTTAACAGTATTCAAAGCACCAAAATTGCCGTCGGCGCGCCGCTGGGCGGGATTGGCGATGCCATGTTCTGGTTAACGCTGCTGCCTATTTGCGGCGGGATTGGCGCCAGCCTCGCGTTACAGGGATCCATTCTTGGCGCCGTGGTGTTTATCGTGCTGTTTAACGTGGTGCATCTCGGCCTGCGCTTCGGCCTGGCCCACTATGCCTACCGAATGGGCGTGGCGGCGATTCCGCTTATCAAGGCCAACACCAAAAAAGTCGGCCACGCCGCCTCTATCGTCGGGATGACGGTGATTGGTGCACTGGTGGCAACCTACGTTCGCCTGAACACCACGCTCGAAATTAAAGCCGGCGATGCGGTCGTCAAACTGCAGGCCGACGTTATCGACAAGCTCATGCCCGCCTTTTTACCGCTGGTCTACACCCTGACGATGTTCTGGCTGGTACGCCGCGGCTGGAGTCCGCTGCGCCTGATCGCCATCACCGTGGTGCTGGGCGTCGTCGGTAAATTCTGCCACTTCCTGTAAAGCAAAAGAGGTCCTCGATGTTAGGTATTATTTTGACCGGTCACGGCGGCTTCGCCAGCGGAATGGAAAAAGCCATGCGGCAGATCCTCGGTGAGCAAACGCAGTTTATCGCGATTGATTTTCCGGAAACCTCAACCACCGCGCGGCTTACCGAACAGCTGGAACAGGCGGTGGCTACGCTGGATGCTGAAGAAGATATCGTGTTTCTGACCGACCTGCTCGGCGGCACGCCATTTCGCGTGGCATCAACCCTGGCAATGCAAAAGGCCGGGCGCGAAGTGATCGCCGGCACCAACCTCCAGCTGCTGCTGGAAATGGTGCTGGACCGCGATGGATTAAGCGGCGAGGCCTTCCGACTACAGGCGCTGGAGTGCGGGCATCGCGGCTTAACCAGCCTGGTCGACGAGCTGGGACGCTGTCGCGAGGCGTCCCCCGTAGAGGAAGGCATATGACGCAAATTCTCCGCGCTCGCCGCCTGTTAACGGAGTACGGTTGGCAGGATGATTGTCAGTTGCGTATTGAAGCGGGCACGATCGCCGCAATAGAACCGATACCGGCGGGTATTGTCTGGCGTGATGCTGAGCTGCTTTGCCCCGCGTATATCGATGTTCACGTTCACGGCGGCGCGGGCGTTGATGTGATGGACGATGCGCCAGGTACGCTGGATAAACTCGCCCACCATAAGGCGCAAGAGGGCGTCGCCGCCTGGCTGCCCACGACGGTGACTGCGCCGCTGGCGTCGATTCACCGGACGCTGGCGCGCATTGCCGAGCGCTATCATTCAGGCGGGCCGGGCGCCCAGGTACTGGGGAGCTATCTGGAAGGGCCTTACTTTACGCCACAGAACAAAGGCGCCCATCCCCCCGAGCTATTTCGCGAGCTGGACGCGGATGAACTGGATACGTTGATAGCCGTATCCCGACATACCCTTCGCGTGGTGGCGTTAGCGCCGGAAAAACCCGGTGCGCTGCGGGCTATCCAGCATCTCAAACAGCAGGGCGTGCGGGTTATGTTAGGGCATAGCGCGGCAACCTGGGCGCAAACCCGCGCCGCGTTTGACGCAGGGGCGGACGGGTTAGTGCACTGCTACAACGGCATGACCGGGCTGCATCATCGCGAACCGGGAATGGTGGGCGCGGGGCTCACCGATCCGCGCGCATGGCTTGAGCTCATCGCCGACGGCCATCATGTCCATCCAGCGGCGATGCGGCTCTGCGGCATCTGCGCAAAAGAGAGAATTGTGCTGATTACCGATGCCATGCAGGCGGCCGGAATGCCCGACGGCCGCTACACGCTCTGCGGCGAACAGGTCGACATGCGCGGCGGGATCGTTCGCACCGCCTCGGGTGGCCTGGCCGGAAGTACCCTGTCGGTTGACGCTGCCGTACGTCATATGGTCGAACTCGCGGGAATGACGGCGGAAGACGCGATCCACATGGCTTCGCTGCATCCGGCTCGCCTGCTCGGTATCGATAGTCAGTTGGGGTCGCTCAAACCAGGCAAGCGCGCCAACATCATTGCGCTCGACGGCGGCCTGCATCTGCAGCATCTCTGGATCCAGGGCCAGCCTTATACCCATTAATCCTTTCGTTTTTTCCTGCCAGGCCTTCGCTTTATCCGCGCAAGGCCTTTCTTTTCCTTTCCATCAGTAACAGCGCCATTTAGCGAAAATCTATATTAATCGTTATATATCAAATATATAAATATATCTTTCGTTTTGCGATCACAGTTTTCGTTTTATTTCTACGCACGCCATTGACCTTTCGATTTCTTTTCTATAGATTTTAATCAACCGCTAAAGTTAACAAGTGAAACAAAACGAAAGATAACAGCTTTTGCCAGCGTCTGATGTGGAATTAACAAGACTAAGGACCTACGTTATGCCAGAAACCTATACCCCCGCTGCCGCGACCACCGGCACCTGGACCGAAAAAGAGATCCGCCAACAGCCCGCTAGCTGGATCCGCTCACTCAAAAATATTGATGCAAACCGCTCGGCGATCGACGGTTTTCTTGCGCCGCTGCTGCGCAAACCAAACCTGCGGATCGTCCTGACGGGCGCCGGAACGTCGGCCTTTATCGGCGAGACGATTGCCCCCTGGCTTTGCCACCAGACGGGGAAAAATATCAGCGCCGTACCCACCACCGATCTCGTCACCAATCCAATGGACTATCTGAACCCGGCACATCCGCTGCTGCTGGTTTCATTTGCCCGCTCGGGCAACAGCCCGGAGAGCGTGGCTGCCGTTGAGCTGGCCAACCAGTTCGTTCCTGAGTGCTACCACCTGTCAATTACCTGTAACGAAGCGGGCAGCCTGTACCAAAATCTGGTCGACAGCGATAACGCTTTCGCCCTGCTGATGCCGGCCGAAACGCACGATCGCGGCTTTGCCATGACCAGCAGCATCACCACCATGATGGCAAGCTGTCTGGCGGTATTCGCGCCGGAGATCATTAACAGCCAGACCTTCCGGGACGTGGCCGATCGCAGCCAGGCGATCCTCGACTCACTCGGTGATTTTAGCCTGGGTGTCTTTGGCGACGGCGCCTGGAAACGCGTCGTCTATCTGGGCAGCGGCGGATTACAAGGTATCGCGCGTGAGTCTGCGCTGAAGGTGCTGGAGCTAACCGCCGGCAAACTGGCGGCCTTCTACGACTCGCCAACCGGTTTCCGCCACGGACCAAAATCGCTGGTCGATAACGAAACGCTTATCGTGGTGTTCATCTCCAGCCACTCTTACACGCGCCAGTACGACCTGGATCTGCTGGCGGAACTGCGCCGCGATCGTCAGGCAATGCGCGTGGTCGCGATTGCCGCGGAAACGGATGCCATCATCGAAGCTGGCCCGCATATTCTGCTGCCTCCTTCCCGTTCGTTTATCGACATGGAACAGGCGTTCTGCTTCCTGATGTACGCCCAGATCTTTGCGCTGACTCAGTCAATTCGTGTTGGCAATACCCCAGATACCCCCTCTGCCAGCGGCACGGTCAATCGTGTTGTGCAAGGCGTGATTATTCATCCGTGGCAGGCTTAAGAGGATCTCCATATGAGCATTATCTCAACGAAATACCTTCTGCAGGATGCGCAGGCCAACGGCTACGCCGTGCCGGCGTTTAACATCCACAACGCCGAAACGATCCAGGCGATCCTCGAGGTGTGCAGCGAAATGCGCTCGCCCGTGATCCTCGCGGGGACTCCCGGCACGTTCAAACACATTGCCCTGGAAGAGATCTACGCCCTGTGCAGCGCGTATTCGCTCACTTACGACATGCCGCTGGCGCTGCATCTCGATCATCACGAATCGTTGGATGACATTCGCCGTAAGGTTCATGCCGGTGTACGCAGCGCGATGATCGATGGCAGCCACTATCCGTTTGAACAAAACGTGAAGCTGGTGAAATCGGTGGTTGACTTCTGCCACCTCAACGATTGCAGCGTTGAGGCCGAACTGGGCCGTCTGGGCGGGGTAGAAGACGACATGAGCGTCGACGCGGAAAGCGCCTTTCTCACCGACCCGCAGGAGGCGAAACGCTTTGTTGAGTTGACCGGTGTTGACAGCCTTGCCGTGGCTATCGGCACGGCACATGGCCTCTATACCAAACGACCAAAAATCGACTTCCAGCGGCTGGCAGAAATCCGGGAAGTGGTGACGGTGCCGCTGGTGCTGCATGGCGCAAGTGATGTGCCGGATGAATATGTTCGCCGCACCATCGAGCTGGGCATCTGCAAAGTCAACGTCGCAACCGAGTTGAAGATCGCCTTCTCTGACGCCGTCAAAGCCTGGTTTGCTGAAAATCCGCAGGGCAATGACCCGCGCTTTTACATGCGGGTTGGCATGGACGCCATGAAAGAAGTGGTCAGAAGCAAAATCGCCGTCTGCGGCTCAGCGAATCGGTTACGGCTACCGGCGGAGGCCTGATCTTACAGCGTATTACAGCAATATCTCAAAATAACTATAAGCCTCGCAAATATGAAGGCGCGCCCTTAAACCGGGTAGCGCCTTCCATTATCCTAAAAATCCGAGGGTCCCTACATGACACAGAAAAAATCTTTTAAGTCAAAATCATGGGAGTTTTTCCAAAGTCTGGGAAAAACCTTTATGTTCCCGGTTTCACTTCTTGCCTTTATGGGATTGCTGCTGGGTATCGGTAGTTCAGTGACCAGCCCTTCCACCATTACGAGTTTTCCCTTTCTGGGCGGCGAATTTACGCAGTTGACCTTTGGCTTTATCGCCATGGTCGGTGGCTTTGCATTTACCTATCTGCCGCTGATGTTTGCCATGGCGATCCCCATGGGGCTTGCCAACCGCAACAAGGCGGTCGCCGCCTTTGCCGGGTTCGTTGGCTACATGCTGATGAATATGAGCATTAACTATTACCTGACGGCTACCCACCAGCTTGCCGACCCCGCCACCATGAAACAGGTGGGACAATCGATCGTGCTGGGCATTCAAACCCTGGAGATGGGTGTACTGGGCGGCATCGTGGTTGGGGTTATCACCTATTTTCTGCACGAACGTTTTCAGGACACGGTTCTGCACGACGCCTTCGCGTTCTTTAGCGGCATTCGTTTTGTGCCGATTATGACCGCTCTTACCCTGTCGCTGGTGGGTCTGTTCATTCCTCTTCTGTGGGAATACGTCGCGCTGGGTATCGCGGGTATTGGGCATATCATCCAGAGCACCAGCGTTTTCGGCCCCTTCCTCTACGGCGTGGGCGTGCTGCTGCTGAAACCTTTTGGTCTGCACCACATCCTGCTGGCGATGGTGCGTTTTACCCCAGCAGGCGGCATTGAAATGGTGAATGGCCATGAGGTCGCCGGGGCGCTGAATATCTTCTACGCAGAGCTTAAAGCCGGCCTGCCGTTTAGCCCGCACGTTACCGCGTTTCTGTCACAAGGGTTTATGCCGACCTTTATCTTCGGTTTGCCCGCTGTGGCTTACGCCATCTACCGCACCGCGCGTCCGGAAAATCGGCCAGTCATTAAGGGGTTGCTGCTTTCCGGCGTGCTGGTTTCCGTCGTCACCGGTATTTCAGAGCCGATTGAGTTCCTGTTCCTGTTTATCGCCCCCGCGCTTTACGCCTTCCATATCGTCATGTCTGGCCTGGCGCTGATGGTAATGGCCCTGTTGGGGGTGACCATTGGCAATACCGATGGCGGCATTCTGGATCTGCTGATTTTCGGCGTGATGCAGGGCATGTCGACCAAATGGTATCTGCTGTTCCCGGTCGGTATTGCCTGGTTTGCCATCTACTTCTTTGTCTTCCGCTGGTACATCCTCAAACACGACATCAAAACGCCGGGCCGCGAGGTGGATGCTCAGGGGGCGCAGCAAGCCGTCGAGGCTAACACCCGCGCGCGTGGAAAATCAAAATACGATCATGGTCTTATCCTGCGTGCGCTCGGCGGTAAAGAGAACATTGAGTCGCTTGATAACTGCATTACCCGCTTGCGTCTGGTGGTGAAAGATATGGGCCTTATCGATCAACAGGCGCTGAAAGCGGCCGGCGCGTTGTCGGTGGTGGTGCTTGATGCTCACAGCGTACAGGTGATCATCGGCCCGCAGGTACAGAGCGTCAAAACCGGCATTGAAGCCTTAATTTAACAGGGGGAGTGATGTTTGATTTCGACAAAATCATCGAGCGCCAAAGTGATAAGTGCCGTAAATGGGACCATGCCTTTGTGTGCTCACGTTTCGGTGACGTCCCGCAGTCCTTTATCCCCCTGTGGATAGCCGATATGGATTTCACCTCGCCGCCTGCGGTGATTGACGGCTTCCGGCGCATCGTGGAGCACGGCACCTTTGGCTATACCTGGTGCTTTGATGAATTCTACGACGCGGTTATCGCTTTCCAGCGTAAACGTCATCAGGTTGAGGTAGAAAAGTCGTGGATCACGCTAACCTACGGCACCGTCTCTACGTTGCACTACACGGTTCAGGCGTTCTGCAAACCGGGTGACAGCGTGATGATGAACACGCCGGTCTACGATCCTTTTGCGATGGCGGCACAGCGCCAGGGCGTGCAAGTACTTGCTAACCCGCTTCGCGTGGAGGACAACCGCTATCAGCTTGATTTTAATCTGATAGAAGAACAGCTCAAAACCCACCGTCCAACGCTGTGGTTCTTCTGCTCGCCGCATAACCCGTCCGGCAGGATCTGGCGCGCGGAAGAGATACGTCAGGTGTCCGATCTCTGTCAACGCTACGGTACGATTCTGGTAGTCGATGAGGTTCACGCCGAGCACATTCTGGATGGCAAATTCGTCAGTTGCCTCACCTCTGGCTGTGCCGCACAGGACAACCTGATCGTGCTCACGTCACCCAACAAGGCGTTCAATCTGGGCGGGCTGAAAACCTCCTACTCCATGATTCCGAACGGCTCGCTGCGCCAGCGCTTCCGCCAACAGCTTGAGAAGAACTCCATTACCTCGCCCAATATGTTCGGGGTATGGGGAATTATTCTGGCCTATCAGCAGGGTCTGCCATGGCTCGACGCGCTGAACGGTTATCTGCAAGGCAACGCCCGTTATCTGGCGGAGGCCATTACGACCCACTTCCCGGCGTGGAAGATGATGAATCCGGAATCGTCGTATCTGGCGTGGATAGACGTGAGCGCGGATGACCGTAGCGCAACGCAGCTAACCCAACATTTCGCACAGCAGGCGGGCGTAGTCATAGAAGACGGCAGCCACTACGTACAAAACGGCGAAAACTACCTGCGGATTAATTTTGGCACCCAGCGCTACTGGCTGGAGCAGGCCATTAACCGAATGCTGAAAAATTACAAATAAGGATCTTACCCACAATGAAAAAGGTGCTCACTCTCTCACTGCTGGCTCTCTGTGTTTCTCATGGCGCAGTGGCGGCAAACTACGCGCTCAATAACGACAATATTGCTCTCTCATTCGATGATACCAACTCAACGGTCGTGGTGAAGGACAACAGGGCTAACCATCCGCTCACGCCGCAGGAGTTGTTCTTTCTGACGCTACCGGATGAGAGCAAAATCCACACCGCGGATTTCAAAATCAAGCACGTTGAAAAACAGGGCAACGCGATTGTCATCGACTTTACGCATCCGGATTTTAACGTCACGGTGAAGCTGAACCTGGTGAAGGGAAAATACGCCAACATCGGCTACACCATTGCCGCCGTTGGGCAGCCGCGAGACGTGGCTAAAATCACCTTCTTCCCAACCAAAAAGCAGTCTCAGGCTCCTTACGTAGATGGCGCAATCAATAGCTCACCGATCGTTGCCGACTCGTTCTTTATCCTGCCGGATAAACCGATCGTCAATACCTACGCCTATGAAGCCACAACCAATCTCAACGTAGAACTGAAAACGCCGATTCAACCAGAGGCCCCGGTCAGTTTTACCACCTGGTTCGGCACTTTCCCGGAGACCAGTCAGCTGCGCCGCAGCGTGAACCAGTTTATTAATGACGTACGTCCACGGCCCTACAAGCCTTATCTGCACTACAACAGCTGGATGGATATCGGCTTTTTCACTCCCTACACCGAACAGGATGTGCTGGGGCGTATGGACGAATGGAACAAGGAGTTCATTACGGGCCGCGGCGTGACCTTAGACGCCTTCTTGCTGGACGATGGCTGGGACGATCTGACCGGACGCTGGCTATTTGGCCCGGCATTCAGCAACGGTTTTAGCAAAGTCAGGGAGAAAGCCGACAGCCTGCACAGCTCCGTTGGGCTATGGCTTTCTCCGTGGGGCGGCTACAACAAACCGCGCGATGTTCGCGTTTCGCATGCAAAAGAGTATGGGTTCGAAACCGTGGACGGCAAGCTGGCGCTGTCGGGAGCGAACTACTTTAAAAACTTCAATGAGCAGATCATCAAGCTTATCAAAAACGAGCACATCACCTCGTTTAAGCTCGACGGGATGGGTAACGCCAGTTCACATATCAAAGGCAGCTCGTTCGCCTCAGATTTCGATGCGTCAATCGCCCTGCTGCACAATATGCGTAGCGCAAACCCGAATCTGTTTATCAACCTGACCACCGGCACCGACGCCAGCCCGTCCTGGCTGTTCTACGCTGATTCAATCTGGCGTCAGGGGGATGACATCAACCTGTATGGTCCTGGCACGCCGGTACAGCAGTGGATGACCTACCGCGATGCCGAGACGTACCGCTCCATTGTCCGTAAAGGCCCACTGTTCCCGCTGAACTCGCTGATGTACCACGGGATAGTCAGCGCCGCGAATGCCTATTACGGGCTGGAGAAGGTGCAAACGGACAGCGATTTTGCCGATCAGGTCTGGAGCTACTTCGCGACCGGCACCCAGCTGCAGGAGCTGTATATTACCCCGTCCATGCTGAACAAGGTGAAGTGGGATACGCTGGCGAAGGCAGCAAAATGGTCGAAGGAAAACGCCAGCGTGCTGGTTGATACCCACTGGATTGGCGGCGACCCGACGGCGCTTGCCGTGTACGGCTGGGCCTCCTGGAGCAAAGACAAGGCCATTCTCGGTTTGCGCAACCCGTCGGATAAGCCACAAACCTACTATCTGGATTTAGCGAAAGATTTCGAAATACCAACAGGAGACGCGGCGCAGTTTAGGCTGAAAGCGGTATACGGCAGTAACAAAACCGTGCCCGTTGAGTATAAAAACGCGACGGTAATTACGTTACAGCCGCTGGAAACGCTGGTGTTTGAGGCGGTGCCCGTTAACTAAAGGCCTGCACCAATGAGTCGCCGGATAAAGCGCAACCGCCACCCGGCAAAACCGGCAGCAGGGGTTACTTACTCCCCCTGCTGCTCCAGCGCATACTTATACAAGGCATTCTTCTTCACGCCGTGGATCTCCGCCGCCAGCGCCGCCGCTTTCTTCAACGGCAGCTCCGCCTGCAACAGCGCCAGCGTACGCAGCGCATCGGCGGGCAGTTCGTCGTCCTGAGCTTTATGGCCCTCAACAATCAGCACCATCTCACCTTTGCGGCGATTTTCATCCTCTTTCACCCACGCCAGCAGTTCGCCAACCGGCGCGCCGTGAATGGTTTCCCAGGTTTTGGTCAGCTCACGCGCCAGCACCACATAGCGCGCTTCGCCCCACACCGCCACCATGTCTTCCAGGCTATCGAGCAGACGGTGGGTTGATTCATAAAAAATCAGCGTGCGCGGCTCGTCTTCAATCGCCTTCAGCGCGTCGCGACGGCCTTTTGACTTGGCCGGCAGGAAACCTTCATAGCAAAAACGGTCCGATGGCAGACCGGCGGCGCTCAGCGCGGCGATCGCAGCGCACGGGCCCGGCAGCGGCACGACCCGGATACCCGCTTCGCGGCAGGTACGCACCAGATGATAGCCAGGATCGTTAATCAGCGGCGTGCCCGCGTCGGACACCAGCGCAATGTTTTGCCCTTCTTTCAGTTTTGCCACCAGCGTTTCGGCCTTTTGCTGCTCGTTATGATCGTGCAGCGCAAACAAACGGGCGTTAATGGCGAAGTGTTGCAGCAATAAACCTGTGTGTCGGGTGTCTTCAGCCGCAATTAAATCAACAGCTTGCAATACTTCGAGCGCTCGTTGGGTAATATCAGCCAAATTTCCGATAGGAGTAGGTACAATAAAGAGCTGGCCTTGAGAATTATCCGCCGATTCGTGTTGTTTCATTGTTTCGTCCGTATTGCCGATTTAATATTGAGCATTGCGTAAAAAATATCACTGGATACAGTATGGTACCCTCAACATTTTCTCGTATGAAAGCCGCGCGTTGTCTGCCGGTTATCCTGGCTGCGCTGATTTTCGCAGGCTGTGGAACCCAGCAGGCTTCCGATCAGAGTGCCACCCAGCTTCAGGGGGCGTCGCAGGCTGATTCCGGCTTTTACCTGCAGCAGATGCAGCAAAGTTCGAATGATAGCAAGACCAACTGGCAATTACTCGCCATTCGTGCACTGCTGAAAGAAGGCAAAAGCCAGCGGGCGCTGGAGCTGTACAATCAGTTGCCTAAAGAACTCAATGCTGCCCAGCGTCAGGAGCAGTCTCTGCTGGCCGTCGAAATTAAGCTGGCGCTGAAGGATTTTGCGGGCGCAAAAGCGCTGCTGCAGCCGCTGAAGGCGAGTGATTTCGACAGTGCATTACAGGCGCGATTCTGGCAAGACACTATTTCGGCAGAACAGGGAAAACCCTCACTCACGCTGCTGCGCGCCCTGATTGCACAGGCCCCGTTGCTCGCGTCACAGCAGGAAAAACAGCAAAACAGCGACGCAACCTGGCAGACGCTGTCCTCAATGACCCAACAGCAGGCTAACGCGCTGGTGATCAATGCCGATGAAAACGACCTGCAGGGCTGGCTCGACCTGCAGCGCATGTGGTTTGACAATCGCAACGATCCCACCATGCTGAAGGCCGGTATTAAAGACTGGCAGACCCGCTACCCGCAAAACCCGGGCGCGAAAGTGCTGCCGTCGCAGCTGGCTAACGTGCAGAATTTTAAACCGGCTTCGGTCAATAAAATTGCCCTGCTGCTGCCGCTGAGCGGCCAGGCGTCGGTCTTTGGCCGCACCATCCAGCAAGGCTTTGAAGCGGCGAAAAACGGTACGACGCCGGTCACCGGAAGCGCTGTCCCGCAGCAGGTTGCCCAGGCGGCTAACGCCGCGGTCGTCAGCCCGTCACAGGCGGAAGTCACCGATCTGACCAGCCCGCAAACTCAGGCACCGGTTCAGGCACCTGCCGCCGCAGCCCCGGTCGAAGCCGCCGCACAGCCGCAAGCCGACGCGGAGCAGACTAACCCGGCCCCCGTTCCAGCATCTACTGCCCCCTCATCGCCGCAGCCGGTCGCCAGCGTAGCGGCCAATCCGTCTGCGGAGCTGAAAATCTATGACACCTCATCCCAGCCGCTAAACCAGATTCTGGCGCAGGCGCAGCAGGACGGCGTCAGCCTGGTGGTCGGCCCGCTGTTAAAAAATAACGTTGATGAGCTGCTCAAAAGCAATACCACGCTGAACGTGCTGGCGCTTAACCAGCCGGAGTCGGTCACCAGCCGCGCCAACGTGTGCTATTTTGCCCTTTCGCCAGAAGATGAGGCCCGCGATGCCGCGCGCCATATCCATGACCAGGGTAAACAGTCGCCGCTGCTGCTGATTCCGCGTAACGCCCTCGGCGATCGCGTCACCAAAGCCTTTGCCGACGAATGGCACAAGCTGGGCGGCGGTACCGTGCTGCAGCAGAAATTTGGTTCGCTCTCTGAGCTGCGCGGCGGCGTCAACGGCGGTTCCGGTATTTCGCTGTCAGGTACGCCGGTTGCCGCTTCTCAGGCGCAGGGTGTAACCATCGGCGGCTTAACGATTCCGGCAGCGCCAACCGATGCGCAGATTACCGGCAGTAGTAAAGTTGATGCGGCCTACATTGTGGCAACGCCGGAAGAAATCGCCTTTATCAAGCCAATGATTGCGATGCGTAACGGCAGCCAGAGCGGCGCGCTTTTGTATGCCAGTTCCCGCAGCGCACAGGGCACTGCGGGCCCGGACTTCCGTCTGGAAATGGAAGGTTTGCAGTACAGTGAAATCCCGATGCTGGCCGGCAGCAATCCGGCGCTGATGCAGCAGGCGCTACGCGCGGTCAACAACGACTACTCGCTGGCGCGCCTGTACGCAATGGGCGTCGATGCCTGGGCGCTGGCGAATCATTTCTCTCAGATGCGCGGTGTACCGGGCTTTGAACTGAACGGCAACACCGGCGATCTGAGCGCGAATCAGGACTGCGTGATTAACAGGAAGTTATCATGGCTCAAATACCAACAGGGGCAAGTCGTCCCGGCAAACTGACCGCCAGGCAGACCGGCGACGCCGCCGAACAACGCGCGCGTCGCTGGCTGGAACACCAGGGACTGGTGTTTATCGCCGCCAACGTGCATGAGCGCGGCGGCGAAATCGATCTGATTATGCGTGAAGGAGCGGTAACGGTTTTCGTCGAAGTCCGTTATCGTTCTTCCGGTGCCTACGGCGGCGCAGCCGCAAGCGTGACCCGGAGCAAACAAAACAAACTGTTACAAACTGCCCGCTTGTGGCTTGCACGTCACAATGGGAGTTTTGACACTGTGGATTGCCGTTTCGATGTGATAGCCTTCACGGGCCATGAGATCGAATGGTTTCAAAACGCTTTTAGCTCATAGAATGTAAAGGGATATCGTGCTCGAAAGAATCAAAGTGTGCTTCACTGAAAGCATCCAGACCCAAATTGCGGCGGCGGAAGCGCTCCCGGACGCTATCTCCCGAGCAGCGATGACCCTGGTACAATCGCTGCTGAACGGCAACAAAATTCTCTGTTGTGGTAACGGTTCATCCGCGGCCAACGCACAGCATTTTGCGGCCTGCATGATTAACCGTTATGAAACCGAGCGTCCCGGTTTACCCGCGATTGCACTTAATACTGATAACGTGGTCTTAACGGCAATCGCCAACGATCGTCTGCATGATGAAATTTATGCCAAGCAGGTACGCGCGCTGGGCCACGCCGGGGACGTTCTGCTGGCGATTTCCACGCGCGGTAACAGTCGCGATATTGTGAAAGCGGTCGAAGCCGCGGTGACCCGCGATATGACCATCGTGGCCCTGACCGGCTACGACGGCGGCGAGCTGGCGGGCCTGCTGGGCCAGCAGGATGTGGAAATTCGCATCCCGTCGCATCGCAGCGCGCGCATCCAGGAGATGCACATGCTCACGGTTAACTGCCTGTGCGATTTAATTGATAACACCCTTTTCCCACACCAGGACGACTAAGGAGAACACATGAAGGTAATTTCGACCCTCGCGGTCCTTATTTCCGCACTGCTGCTCCAGGGATGCATTGCAGCCGCCGTTGTCGGCACCGCTGCAGTGGGGACCAAAGCCGCAACTGACCCGCGAACGGTGGGGACTCAGGTCGATGACAGCACGCTGGAGCTTCGCGTGAACAGCGCTCTGTCAAAAGACGAGCAGATTAAAAAAGAAGCGCGCATTAACGTGACGGCTTATCAGGGCAAAGTCCTGCTGACCGGCCAGGCGCCGGACCTCAGCCTCGCCACCCGGGCGAAGCAGATTGCGGTGGGCGTCGATGGCGCGACCGAGGTGTTTAACGAAGTGCGCCAGGGCCAGCCGATTAGCCTGGGGACCTCGTCGTCCGATACCTGGATCACCACTAAAGTACGTTCGCAGCTGTTAACCAGCGATCAGGTCAAATCGTCCAACGTGAAGGCCACCACCGAGAATGGAGAAGTGTTCCTGATGGGCCTGGTGACCGACCGCGAAGGGAAAGCAGCGGCTGACATCGCCAGCCGCGTGAGCGGCGTGAAGCGCGTCACCACCGCATTTACCTACATTCAGTAATCCGTACGTTCGCCCGGTAGGTTCACTGCCGGGCAGTTTCTCTGAGCTGGCGTGACGTCAGAATCGTTACCGGTGATGTCCCCGGATTCTTCGCCATTTTCAGCATCGCTTTCGCCACATCCTGAGCAGCAATGGATTTCCAGTTCCCCGGTAGCAGGCTGAACAACGGTGCCAGCAGGCGCTCGTTTAAGCGCGGCGCGCGGCGTTCGCCCAGCAGCATCGAAGGACGCACAATCGTCAATCGCGGCCAGCCTTGTTCAATTAAGGCCGACTCCATTTCACCCTTCACGCGATTGTAGAAAAACGGTGAATGGGCGTTAGCCCCCATCGCGCTCACCACCAGCATTTGCTTTGCGCCCAAGCGTAAACCGGTTTGTGCGGTCTCCAGCACCAGATCGTAGTCAACGTGGGTGAACGCGGCTTTTGAACCTGCGTCGCGTATCGTCGTGCCAAGACAGCAAAAGACGATATCGATCGGTGAGTCTATCTGCGCCAGCGCGGCGCTGAGATCCGGATGATGCGGATTATCGATGCCGAAGACATCCTCCAGCGGATGGCGCGTAGGTGCGACGATGGATTCAACCTGCGACGCCCGGCGAAGTAAGTTAAGTAAGTGCCCACCAACAAGGCCGGTGGCACCGGTAATGAGGACGTGGTGCATGAGGGTCTCCCTATTTCCCTGGAATCGAATAGTTCACCGTTTGTAGTTTGTAGGCATGATAAGCGCAGCGCCATCAGGCAATACGGTGCACATTGCCGGATGGCGGCGTAACCGCCTTATCCGGCCTACAAACTACGCCTGTGCCGATGTAACCATATCAATTTATAGGCTGCCGGAATGATAAACAACGACAGCAGCGGCGCAGTGATCATCCCCCCTATCATCGGCGCGGCGATGCGGCTCATCACCTCAGATCCTGCGCCTGTCCCCCATAGTATGGGCAATAACCCGGCAATAATCACGGCAACCGTCATCGCCTTTGGCCGCACGCGCAGCACCGCCCCATGGTACAACGCGTCGTCCAGCCCTTGCTCGGTAAAAGTTTGCGGGCGCTGCAGTTTAGGGTCGGCCTCGACGGCGTGGCGCAGATACATCAACATCACCACGCCAAACTCTGCCGCCACCCCTGCCAGGGCGATAAACCCGGTGCCGGTCGCTACCGACATATGGAACCCTTGCCAGTACAAGAACCAGATACCGCCCACCAGTGCAAACGGCAGGCTCATCAGGATCAGCATCGCCTCTTCTACCCGCCGGAATGCCAGATAGAGCAGAATGAAGATAATCATTACCGTCATCGGCACCATCAGCTTAAGCTTTTTATTCGCGTGCTCCAGCAGTTCAAACTGGCCGGAAAACGCCACGCTGGTCCCCGGTTTGAGGGTGACCTGCTGGCTAATCGCCGTTTGCAGGTCATGCACCACAGACACCATATCGCGGCCGCGGGCGTCGATGTAAATCCAACTGGTGGGACGCGCATTTTCCGTTTTCAGCATCGTTGGCCCGGAAACCACCTTCACCTGCGCCACATCACCCAGCGTAATCTGCTGCTTTGCCGGCGTCAGAATCGGCAGCTGGCGCAGCGCCGTTGGGCCATCGCGGAAGCCCTGCGGATAACGAATATTAATCGGGTAGCGTGCCACGCCCTCCACGGTCTCCCCCACCGTCGTGCCGCCGATCGCCGATGAGACGAACAGCTGTACATCGCCAACGGTCATGCCGTAACGGGCCGCTTTCTGCCGGTCGATATCCACATCAATATAGCGCCCACCTTCCAGCCGCTCTGCCAGCGCAGAGACGACCCCGGGCACGGTTTTCGCCACGGTTTCAATACGCTGCGCCACGTCATCGATATCCGCCAGCGACGTGCCCGACACTTTGATACCAATGGGACTTTTAATGCCGGTAGAGAGCATATCGATACGGTTACGAATCGGTGGCACCCACAGGTTCGCCAGGCCCGGCAGGCGCACGGTGGCGTCCAGTTCATCAATGATTTTGTCGAGCGTCATCCCCGGGCGCCATTGATCCTGCGGCTTGAGCTGGATGGTGGTTTCAATCATCTCCAGCGGCGCGGAGTCGGTCGCCGTTTCCGCTTTTCCCGACTTGCCAAACACCGATGCCACCTCCGGTACCGTCTTTATCAGCTTATCAGTCTGCTGTAGCAGCACCGCCGCCTGGCCCGGAGAAATGCCCGGCAGCGTGGAGGGCATGTAGAGCAGATCGCCTTCGTTAATTTTCGGCAGAAACTCGCCGCCCACCTTGCTAAGCGGCCAGAGCACGGTCAACATCGACAGCAGCGCGACCACCAGCGTCAGCTTTGGCCAGCGCAATACATTCAGCAGCAGCGGATGATACAAGGCTATCAGCACGCGGTTCAGCGGATTGCGCGACTCTGCCGGGATCCGGCCTTTGATCCAGAACCCCATCAGGATAGGGATCACCACGATCGCCAGCGCCGCAGCCCCGCCCATGGCGTAGGTTTTGGTAAACGCCAGCGGGCCAAACAGCCGCCCCTCCTGCCCTTCGAGGGTAAAGATCGGGATAAACGACAGAGTGATGATCAGCAGGCTGATAAACAGCGCCGGCCCGACTTCGACCGCCGCGTCGGTAATCTCTTTCCAGCGCGTGGCGTTATCCATCTGCACGTTGGGATGCGCTTCCTGCCAGTGCTCCAGCCGCTTGTGGGCGTTTTCGATCATCACGATCGCCGCGTCCACCATCGCCCCAACCGCAATCGCAATACCGCCGAGCGACATGATATTGGCATTCAGCCCCTGGAAGTGCATGACGATAAAGGCAATGCACAGCCCCAGCGGCAACGAGACAATGGCCACCAGCGCCGAACGGACGTGCCAGAGGAATAGCGCACACACGACCGCCACAACGATAAATTCCTCAATCAGCTTGCCGCGCAGATTGTCAATTGCCCGGTCAATCAGCTGGCTACGGTCGTAGGTGGTCACCACCTCAACGCCATCAGGCAGGCTTTTTTGCAGCGCGGCCAGCTTGTCTTTCACCGCCGTAATCACTTCTCGGGCGTTCTTGCCCGAACGCAGCAGGACAACGCCGCCCGCCACTTCGCCTTCACCGTTTAGTTCGGCAATACCACGACGCATTTCCGGACCGATCTGCACGCGCGCCACATCCTGCAGATACACCGGTACGCCGTCGGTACCCGCCTTCAAAACGATATGGTTAAAGTCTGCCAGGCTCTTCAGGTATCCGGTTGCGCGAACCATGTATTCGGCTTCGGCAATCTCTACTGATGAACCGCCCGCCTCCTGGTTAGACGTGCTGAGCGCCTGTTTGACGTCGCTGAGGCTGATGCCGTATTGGGCGAGCTTCATCGGGTCGACCTGCACCTGATACTGTTTTACCACGCCGCCGATTGACGCCACTTCGGCAACGTTAGGGATCGTTTTCAGCTCGTACTTCAGGAACCAGTCCTGTAACGATCGCAGCGCGGCCAGATCGTGCTTACCGCTTTTGTCCACCAGCGCGTACTCAAAGATCCAACCGACGCCGGTCGCATCAGGGCCAATCTCCGAGCTGACGCCCTGCGGCAGTTTCCCCTGCACCTGGTTGAGGTACTCCAGCACGCGCGAGCGCGCCCAGTACAAATCCGTCCCGTCTTCAAAGATGACGTACACGTAAGAGGCCCCAAACTGCGAGAAGCCGCGGACAGTCTTCGCCCCCGGGACCGAAAGCATGGTGGTCGTCAGCGGATAAGTCACCTGGTTTTCCACAATCTGCGGCGCCTGCCCTGGATAGTTAGTTTTAACGATAACCTGTACATCCGAGAGGTCCGGCAGCGCATCCACTGGCGTATTCAGTATGGTCCAGCCTCCCCAGAGGCTTAAAAACAGCACGCCCATCATGACCAGGAAACGGTTTGCCACCGAGCGCCGGATTATCCATTCAATCATTACCGCCTCCTGAGTGCCCGGCGTGGGCGTCGGCGGCGCGGCGCATACGGTCTAACGCGCCGCTGATGTTCGCTTCAGAGTCAATCAGGAACAGGCCGTTGAGGACCACCGACTCCCCCTCGACCAGACCACCGGCAATCCCCGTCTGCTGCCGGGATTCGTGCAGCACCTGGATTGTCTTCGGGATAAATTCACCGTCCGGGCCAACGGTAATGACCCGCTGCTCGTCACCGGTATCAATCACCGCCTGCGAGGGGATGAGCAGCATCTCATCGCTTTGGCTTTGCAGTTTCAGCGAGGCATTCATGCCGGGCTTAAGCAGCCCATCGCGGTTATTGACCTGCAAACGTACCTGTACGGTACGCGTCGTCGGATCGACGCTCGGCAGTACCGACCACGTCTGGATAGGGAAAGTTTTATCCGGATAAGCAGGGATCGCGATGCGGAACTGGGCGGCATTCTTCAGTTGCCAGGCCATCGACTCCGGTACGGCGGCGCTGATCCAGACCGGGTCCATGCCCTGGATTTGTGCCACCACGTTGTCTTTGGCGATATTCATGCCGCTTTTCAGGCTAAAGGCGGTCAGCACGCCATCAATTGGTGCGGTGAGCGTAAAGCGCGTCTGCACCCGGCGAGTGGCACGCATACGCTGGATGTCTGCCTCCGGCATCCCCGCCAGCCGCAGGCGCTCGAGCACGCCATCCAGCTGAGTTAGCGTTCCGCCCGAGTTCGCCAGCAGCAGGTATTCACTCTGCGCCTCGACCCACGATGGGATAGTGACCTCGACTAAGGGCGCGCCCTTGTGGACCGTATCCCCCACCGTCAGCGGATAAACCTTTTCGATAAAGCCTTCCGCACGCGCCTGTACAATCACAAACTGGTACTCGTTATAGCTGACGTTAGCCGGGAGCGTCTGGCTGTCGCTCAGCCGCCCCTTGCTGACCGCCACGGTGCGTAGCCCTAAGTTGTGCACCTGAGTAGGGTCGATGCGTACGCCATTCGCGGAGGCCTCACCGCCCTCGTCGGCGTACTTTGCCACCAGATCCATATCCATGAACGGAGACTTACCCGGTTTATCAAAGCGGACATCCGGCTTCATCGGATCGTACCAGTAGAGCACCTTACGCTCGGCTGGCTGCGCATGGGCATGTTCCGCCGGGGTCGACAGGTGGCCCATCATCACCACGGCTATTCCGCCGACTATCAGGCTACAGACGATCGTCACGGCGTATTTGAATTGTGCGTTGGTCATAGCGTTCAGCGCGTCTTAATGTCCTGAAGAAGGGAAATATTTCCCTGTTGGATAAAGCTGAAATCCACCTGGCTACCCGCTTTAAGCTGCTCGATTGCCGCCGTCGGTTCAGCGTAGGTAAAACGCATGGTCATCGCCGGCCAGCCGATTGCCGCAATCGCATCGTGCGCAATGGTGATTTTCTTCGCCTGTCGATCAATTAACTTCACAATCCCGGTTCCCTGAATAACCGTGGGTTGCGCATTCATCGTCGTCATGGATCCATGACCGTCATGCTGCATTTCTGTCGCCTGAACGTTCATCGTCATAACCATAAAAATACCGCCAAGCAGAGTGGTAAAGTGACGCATATTTAAGACTCCTGAATAAGTTTTATGCTTTCCAGCCGCCGCCAAGGGCGGTGAATAAATTGATTTCGTTAACCTGTTGGGAATAAATTAAATCGAGAATGGCTTGCTGCGTGGTGAATATTGAGCGCTCAGCATCGAGCACCTCGATATAGCTCACCGCACCGCTGGCATATAAACCACGTGCGCGTTGTAGGGTGATTTGCAGCGAGGATAAATAACGCCGCTGGGCCGCCAGCTGCCCCTGAATACTGTCGCGCAGCGAGAGTGCGTCGGCCACATCCTTAAACGCCGCCTGAATTTTTTGCTCATAGGCCACCACGGCCTGACGCTGCTTCACGTTTGCCAGCGCCAGATTGGCTTCATTACGCCCGGCGTTGAAAATGGGCAGATCAACCTTCGGCACAAAGCTCCACATACCGCTTGCTGCGTTAAACAGGCTGGAGAGCGCCGAGCTGCTGGTTGAGACACCGCTGGTTAGGGTGATGGAGGGGAAAAATGCCGCACGCGCCACGCCAATATTGGCATCAGCGGCACGCAGCTGGTGCTCCGCCGCCATGATGTCCGGGCGCTGAAGCAGAATCGCTGACGGCAGGTTTGCTGGCAGCACCAGCGGGTTCACCGCCTCACTTTGCGCGCTATCGCTTAGCGGCGTGCTGTAGGTACCCAGCAGTTGCTGCAGTAAATGGCCGGCCTGCGCCAGCTCGCCTTCACGCTTAGCGATGTCCGCACGGGTGCTTTCTATCACGCCGCGCGCCTGTTCCAGAGCCAGCACATTGGTACTGCCGGTGACCAACTGCTGTTCAACAAAACCGTACGACTGCTGATAGTTACGCAGCGTCTCTTTGGCGATCGCCAGCTGTGCGGCCAGCCGACGCTGGTTGAAATAGGCCTGCGAAACGCTGGTCACCAGGGTAATTTGCGCGGCGCGCTGGGCCGCCTGACTGGCGAAGAGGTTCTGCCTGTCAGCTTCGCTCATGTTTTTCAGCTTGCCGAAAAAGTCGAGCTCATAGCTCAGGTTCAACCCGGTCGCGTAGCCTTTATCGGTGGGGTTATTGTCCTGCAGGTCGCCTTTATAGCTGGCGTCCGCAGTGCCATCCAGCTGCGGATAACGCCCGGCGTCGGTGACCTGATACTGCGCGCGCGCGGCCTCAACGTTGAGTACCGCCATACGTAAGTCACGGTTGTTACGCAGCGCAATGTCAATCAGCCGCTTTGCCTGCGGATCGGCGAAAAACGATTGCCAGCCGGTCTCCTGCCAGCGGGTGCCGGTTGGCACCAGCGCTCCCGAAGACAGCGAGAATTGCTCGGGCACGGTATTTTCCGGCTGTTGATAGTCCGGCGCCAGCGAGACGCACCCGGCCAGAAACAACGCCATCAGCAGCGTCAGCGGTTTTACTTTCAACATGTCACGTCCTGTATGGCCAAGGAAAAGGGCTGGCCTGGCAATTACCTTACGGGAGCGACTCTGTTTGCAGCCTGACAGGATAATGACAAAGTTGTCATTTAAGGCCTGAGATAACGTGATCCGCACAGCGAAAAGTCGTGCAGAAAAAATAAATTAGCTTTTACGAACATAAAAAAAGGGAATATCGGTGGAAAGAAATTAACCGCGATCACATTTATTCAATAATATGCCAGATTGCTCACAAATTAACGTCTGAATGACAAATAAGTATTTTTATTAAAAAAAAGCAAGATAACTTTTTCAAGAGGTTATATTTCCCCGAAAGAATTCTCTGCATTTTCTCTGTGAGACGCACCGCATAACGATACGATATTTACCGGTTAGCCATAATAGAACATTGTTTCATACAAATAGCGCTCCTATCATCACTTTCGTTTTCCTTTTCAGCAATCCTTACCTCTGTTCAGGGATGAAAATAATACCTATCGCAAAACCGGAGTCTCTCTATGAAATTCAGAACAAAAGCGCTTGGTTTAGCCTTGTTATGTGCCCTTTCACAAAATGCCTTCAGCGAACAGCTCGACGTCTGGATACGCGCCAGCAATGATTCAAAAGTGATTTACCAAAAACTCGCCGACCAGTTCCAGAAAGAGACAGGGATATCCATCAAGTACTTCAACGCCGTCACCGACTTTGACCAGCGACTGGCGCGCGCGGCAACCGGCAACGCGCTGCCGGACGTGGTTTTCAACGACGCCATTATTGTCGGCCAGATGGTGCAGCTAGGTATCGTCGATGAAATCAAACCCGGCGAACTGAAAGGCGGCGGCGATGTTTACGAGACGGCGTGGAAATCCGCACAGCTCCCGGACGGTAAGTACTACGGCGTCCCAACGTCGGCGCATACCTATGCGCTGTTTATCCGCCAGGATTGGCTCAACAAGCTTAACCTCAAGGCCCCCACCAATTGGGATGAACTGAAAAACGTGGCGCAGGCGTTCACCCGCAACGATCCTGACGGTAACGGTAAGAATGATACCTACGGCTTTACCATGCCGCTATCGACCACCCGCGGCTATGCCAGCTCATTTTCATCTTCCTATCTGTGGCAGGCGGGCGGTAATTATCTGGTTGCCACCCAGCCGGGAAAATTTAAGGCCGCGCTCAACGGCCAGGAAGCGGTCGCCGCCATGACATTTATGCGAAGCATGGTTTGCGAAGGGCTTGCACAGCCGGGCGCGATTAATCACACCACTGCCGATGCGAACACGGCCTTCCGTTCCGGACAAAGCGGGATGTACTCCTCCGGCCCGTACCATATTGCCCTGTTTGATAAAGATCCGGGTAAAGCGACCTATACCGTAGTCCCCCCGCCGGCGGGCCCCGGCGGCGCAGCGTCGATGGCCGAAGGCACCACGGCATTCCTGATGAAAACCAGCCAGCGCAAAGCGGCGGCTAAAAAATTCCTCGAGTTTTTAATTTCACCAGAAGGCCAGAAGATCGGTATGGCGATCGACAGTACCTCGATGCCGATCGTCCGCCTGCCGATCAATAAAACGCTGAACATCAAGGATTACCATGACGATCCGCGCTGGGAAGTGTTTGCGGAAACCTACGCGAAGGAAGGGCGCTACATGCCGCAGATCCCAAACTGGATCCCGGTAAGGCAGATCACCGCCGACGGTTTTAACAAAATTTATGCCGATTGCGAGGGCGATATTCCGGCGGTACTCAAGACGCTCAACGACAAGGTCAACGAGGAGCTGAAACGGCAGAACGCGTGGGCGGAGTAATACCAACGCTTGTAGGCCTGATAAGCGTAGCGCCATCGGGCTGCCTGGCTCAGGCTGCCCGATGGCGGCGTCACTGCTCTGCGGACTACAGGTAACATCAGGACGGGCTTTTTTCTTCCGTCACTCCTTACACCTCATTAGAATGGCCCCATCACACAGCAGCGACGGAGGACGCGTGAAAATTCTGGTGGTAGAAGACGAAGTCAAAACCGGGCAGTACCTGTGCAAGGGGCTGACGGAAGCAGGCTTCGTGGTGGATCACGCCGACAATGGCCTCAACGGCTATCATCTGGCCATGACCGCCGATTACGATCTGATTGTGCTGGATATCATGCTGCCGGACGTTAACGGCTGGGATATCGTGCGCATGCTGCGCGCCGCCAATAAAGGGATGCCGATTCTGCTGCTCACCGCGCTGGGCACAATTGAGCAACGGGTGAAGGGGCTGGAACTGGGTGCCGACGATTATCTGGTCAAGCCGTTCGCCTTTGCCGAACTGCTGGCGCGCGTGCGCACTCTGCTGCGGCGCGGCGCGGCCGCCATTGTCGAAAGTCAGTTTCAGGTGGCCGACCTTACGCTCGATCTGGTCTCGCGCAAAGTCACCCGCGGCGATACCCGCATCACGCTAACCAGTAAAGAGTTTACGCTCCTGGAGTTCTTTCTCCGCCATCAGGGAGAAGTGCTGCCCCGCTCGCTCATTGCTTCACAGGTCTGGGATATGAACTTCGACAGCGACACCAACGTTATCGACGTCGCCGTCAAACGTCTGCGTGCCAGAATTGATAACGACTTCTCGCCCAAACTGATTCAGACCGTACGCGGCGTGGGCTACGTGCTTGAGGTTCGGGATGAAGGCTAGCCTGCGCCGCCCGTTCTCGCTGGCAACGCGTCTGACCTTTTTTATCAGCCTGGCCACCGTCATCGCCTTTGCCGCCTTCACCGGCATCATGCTGCACTCGGTGGAGCAACACTTCGCTGAGCAGGATGTCAGCGACCTGAAGCAAGTCAACGCGACGCTGAACGCGCTGCTGACCGCACCTGATACCTCAGAAGCGGAGAAGCTCGCGAATATTAACAATGTGCTGGCGGGCTATCGCAACACCGCCGTGCTGCTCGCCACGCCGGATAACGCCCATCTCTACCACTCACCGGGCGGGCCGGATCTGTCGCCGATTCTCACCAGCGATCGTTTCACTCGTGAACGTCAGTCCGGGCAAATGTTCCGCTGGACCGGCAGCGCGATGCGTCCGATGGCAGAACATGCCGTGAGCGCTCAGCACCCCACAACCTATCGGGTCATCGCCTCCACCCTCCAGGCAAAGGATCGGACCTACACCCTGCTGACCGCGCTGTCGATCGACTTTCATCTGCATTATCTCGATGCGCTAAAACGCAACCTGATGATGATTGCTGCCGTCATCAGCCTGTTGATTATCGTGATCGTGCTGATCGCCGTGCGCAAGGGCCACCAGCCGCTGCGCGACGTCAGCCATGAGATTAAAAGTATTACCTCAGAAAATCTCGACGTGCGGCTGGATCCGTCCAGGGTGCCGATCGAACTGGAACAGCTGGTGATGTCGTTCAACCAGATGATCGGCCGGATCGAAGATGTATTCCGTCGACAGGCCAACTTCTCGGCCGATATCGCCCATGAAATCCGCACGCCGATTACCAATCTGCTGACTCAAACCGAAATAGCGCTCAGCCAGCCGCGAACGGTCAAGGAGCTGGAAGACGTGCTGTACTCCAGCCTCGAAGAGTACAACCGGATGGCGAAGATGGTCAGCGATATGCTATTTCTGGCGCAGGCCGATGAAAATCTGCTGATCCCCGAGCGTGTACCGCTGGATCTGCAAAGTGAAACGATGAAGGTATTTGAGTTCTTTGAAGCCTGGGCGGAAGAACGTGAAGTGACGCTGAGGTTTGCAGGGCAGCCGTCGTTGATATCGGGCGATCCGCTTATGATTCGCCGGGTGATCAACAACTTGCTCTCCAATGCTATCCGTTACACTCCGCGTGGAATGTCGGTCACCGTACAGGTCAGCGAGAAAGGCGGCTGGGTGGAGTACTGTGTCGAGAATCCCGGTACGCCGATTGCGGCAGAGCATCTGCCGCGTTTGTTCGATCGTTTTTACCGGGTCGATCCGTCGCGCCAGCGGAAAGGGGAAAACAGCGGGATTGGTCTGGCGATCGTAAAATCGATCGTACTGGCGCATCGCGGGAAAATTGGCGTGACCTCCGATACCGTCGCCACGCGCTTTACGCTGGAGCTGCCGCGGCTTTAGTCGCGCAGCCAGTGTAGTTTTTTGCCGAAGCCAAGGGTATTGTCGGTAAACTTTAGCTCGTCGAGACGTAGCTCCCATACCGGGGCAGAGAGCATGCGGGCCACCGGGAAGCGACGGACGTATAGCGCGCGCTTCTCATCGGCCTCTTCGCCCTCAAGCAGACGAATTTGCCCTTTAAACTGCACGCCGCGAATCAGCGCCACCGTTTTCGGCTGGCCGTTGACCGTCCCGGCCACCGAGGCCTGTTTGCCGGTCATCTGGCCATGGCGGGTGGTTTCTTCGCTCAGCAGATAAAACGCCACCCTCTGCGGGTCGTAGACGTAGAACGCATTGGCACACCACAGCTCGCCCTCATTCGCTACGCACCAGCCTACGACATGTTGTTTCGACAGCCAGCGGCTGATGGTTGCCAGCGTTTCCATCTGTTCTCTCCGATATGCTATGGTGCGCTCACCTACACAGACAGGTTGGCACACGTGCGTTGGTTTCTTTATCTTGTCCGCACCGAGGACGACAAATTGTACACCGGTATCACCACCGATGTTGAACGGCGATTTCACCAGCATCAGAGCGGTAAAGGCGCGAAGGCGCTGCGCGGCAAAGGCGCGCTGCGGCTGGCATTTTCCGGTGAAGTGGGCGAGCACTCGCTGGCACTACGCCTGGAGTACCGCATTAAACAGCTAACGAAGCGCCAGAAAGAGCGCCTCGTCGCAGGTGACGGTTCGTTTGAAACGTTACTGGACAGCCTTAGAAACGGTTAAAGTGGTCAGAGTATTCCACCAGGCCGTGCACGCCGTTTAACGCATCGTCGGCCAGACGGTGCACCATAAACGCTTCTTCGGTCCCCGGCCAACGACAGCGCAGATCGTACTGGGACGCCCGTTCGAAGCCGAAGCGCCCGTACAGCGCCGGATCGCCAAGCGTGACGACCGCCGCATAGCCGAACTCGTTGAGTGAATCCAGACCTTCATAGACCATCTGACGCGCCAGACCCTGGCCGCGATAGGCTTCATCGACCGCCAGCGGAGCCAGACCGACCCACTGTAGCTCTTCGCCTTCGATGCTGACCGGGCTAAATGCCACATAGCCCACCACATGGCCTTCATCATCCGTAGCCACCAGGCCCAGCGTGATCAGACCGTCTTCGCGCAGCTCGCGTACCAGATTGGCTTCGCCGTCACGGTTGAAGGTCCGACGCAGCAGCGCGTCGATGCCAGGGGCATCAATTCCAATTTCTACTCGAATCAGCATGGCTCACCTACCGATGTATGTTTAGTTTCTGATGGTGATTTTAGGCCAGCTTCAACGAAATCAGCCAGCTGCATCAGCATCACGCGCAGCGCTTTTGGCATCTGCTCAAGCTCGATAGCATCCATCAGATTTTTGACATAAAGACCCAGCTCCGTGTCGCCTTCAATCACCAGCCGACGCTGGAAAAAGAGCGTATCCGGGTCCTGTTTACGCGCGGCGATCATCAGCAAATCGCTGGCGTCCGCGCTAAAGCTCACGTCTGCCTGGGCAGCATCGCTCACGATAAGACGTTCATTCTCAACGGAGGTGAACCATTTCAGGCCAATATCACGCACCTCAATGCTTAACCAGCGGCCGTCGAGAAAATCCAGTTCGCCATCGTTTAGCGCCTGGCGGAACTGCCAGCTTAACACCTGTTGTAGCACCTGACGCTTAAGCGCGAACGGCGTCAATTTTACCGGAACGCTCATTAAAGTCGGAGCAACATGAACCAGACGTGAACGCAGTTTATCCAACACAAGCTTTACTCCCTGAATGCAATAGTTCCGTTATTTTGCCATATCAGATAAACGACATAGCGGCGTAAATCAACAATTATGTCGTGAGACAGAGGGATTATTGGCGCAATCAATACGCTTTTGTCTGCCTCAAATCAAAAATGATTAGCGATAGGTTAACTAAAATCCCCATTCATTAACAATAATGCGCCCTGCTGGGCCGCTAACTCAGGAAGAATTATGGAGTTGCTCTGCCCTGCCGGAAACCTCCCGGCGCTAAAAGCGGCTATCGAAAACGGCGCGGATGCGGTGTACATCGGGCTGAAAGACGATACCAACGCCCGCCATTTCGCTGGTCTGAACTTTACCGAAAAGAAATTGCAGGAAGCCGTCAGCTTCGTGCATCAACACGGCCGTAAGCTGCATATCGCCATCAACACCTTCGCGCACCCGGACGGCTACGTGCGCTGGCAGCGCGCCGTAGACATGGCCGCCCAGTTGGGTGCCGATGCGCTGATCCTTGCCGACCTCGCCATGCTTGAGTATGCCGCAGAGCGCTACCCGCATATTGAGCGCCATGTCTCCGTTCAGGCATCCGCGACGAACGAAGAGGCGATTCAGTTCTATCATCGCAACTTTGACGTTGCCCGCGTAGTGCTGCCGCGTGTGCTGTCGATTCACCAGGTGAAACAGCTGGCTCGCGTCACGCCGGTGCCGCTGGAAGTGTTCGCCTTCGGCAGTCTGTGCATTATGGCCGAAGGCCGCTGCTACCTCTCGTCTTATTTAACCGGCGAGTCGCCGAACACCGTGGGTGCCTGTTCACCGGCCCGCTACGTACGCTGGCAGCAAACGCCGCAGGGGCTGGAGTCACGGCTTAACGAAGTGTTGATTGACCGCTATCAGGACGGCGAAAACGCCGGATACCCAACGTTGTGCAAAGGCCGCTATCTGGTAGACGGCGAGCGCTATCACGCGTTGGAAGAGCCCACCAGCCTTAACACGCTGGAGCTGCTGCCGGAACTGCTGGCCGCGAACATCGCCTCGGTGAAAATTGAAGGCCGCCAGCGCAGCCCGGCGTACGTTAGCCAGGTGGCCAAAGTCTGGCGTCAGGCGATCGACCGCTGTATGGCCGATCCGCAGAACTTCGTTCCGCAGGCCGCGTGGATGGAAACCCTCGGCTCGATGTCCGAAGGCACCCAGACCACGCTCGGCGCGTATCACCGTAAATGGCAGTAGGAATTCCCATGAAATATTCATTAGGGCCGGTGCTTTACTACTGGTCAAAAGAGACGCTGGAAGATTTCTACCAGCAGGCCGCCATCAGCAACGCCGACACCATTTATCTGGGTGAAGCCGTATGCAGCAAACGCCGCGCCACCAAAGTGGGCGACTGGCTGGATATGGCCAAATCGCTGGCCGGTAGCGGTAAACAGGTGGTGCTCTCCACCCTCGCGCTGGTCCAGGCATCGTCCGAGCTGGGCGAGCTCAAGCGCTATGTTGAGAACGGTGACTTCCTCGTTGAAGCCAGCGATTTGGGCGTGGTTAACCTGTGCGCTGAGCGTAAGCTACCGTTCGTCGCCGGCCATGCGCTGAACTGCTATAACGCGGTCACCCTGCGCCTGTTGCAAAAGCAGGGCATGGTTCGCTGGTGCATGCCGGTTGAGCTCTCGCGCGATTGGCTGGTAAACCTGCTCAATCAGTGTGAAGAGCTGGGCATCCGCGATAAGTTTGAAGTGGAAGTGCTGAGCTACGGTCACCTGCCGCTGGCCTATTCCGCCCGCTGCTTTACCGCGCGCTCAGAAGATAAGCCAAAAGATGAGTGCGAGACCTGCTGCATCAAGTACCCTAACGGGCGCAGCATGCTGTCGCAGGAGAATCAGCAGGTGTTCGTGCTGAACGGTATTCAGACTATGAGCGGCTACGTTTACAACCTCGGCAACGAACTGACATCGATGCACGGACTGGTTGATATGGTGCGTCTGTCGCCGATGGGCAATGAGACCTTCGCCATGCTTGACGCCTTCCGCGCTAACGAAAATGGCGCAGCCCCGCTGCCGCTGACCGCCAACAGCGACTGCAACGGCTACTGGAAGCGTCTGGCCGGGCTGGAGCTACAGGCCTGATAAAACCGCTCACTTTGTTAACAACTGTCGTCAGATTTTAATGCATTATTAAAGATGCAGCTTTTCTGGCCGGGTGACCCCGGCGGGAACAAGACCTTCAATCTGATGACTATGCTGTAGCAAAGTGAGCCTTTATGACTGACAAAACCGTTGCCTTCTCGGTGCTCGACCTCGCGCCGATCCCTCAGGGCTCCTCCGCGCGAGAAGCCTTCTCCCATTCTCTCGATCTCGCACAGCTCGCTGAAAAGCGCGGCTATCACCGCTATTGGCTGGCAGAACACCACAATATGGTCGGTATCGCCAGTGCGGCAACTTCGGTACTGATTGGCTATCTCGCCGCCCACACGACTACGCTACATCTGGGTTCAGGCGGCGTGATGCTACCTAACCACTCACCGCTGGTGATTGCCGAACAGTTCGGGACGCTGAATACGCTGTATCCGGGACGTATCGATCTCGGCCTTGGCCGCGCGCCGGGTAGCGACCAGCCGACGATGCGCGCGCTGCGTCGTCATATGAGCGGGGATATCGATAACTTCCCGCGCGACGTGGCGGAACTGGTGGACTGGTTTGATGCGGCCGATCCTAACCCACAGGTGCGCCCGGTACCGGGCTATGGCGAGAAAATACCGGTGTGGCTGTTAGGCTCAAGCCTGTACGGTGCGCAGCTGGCGGCACAGCTTGGCCTACCGTTTGCCTTCGCCTCGCACTTTGCACCGGATATGCTGTTCCAGGCCTTGCACCTCTACCGCACTCACTTCCAGCCGTCAGCGCGGCTCGAGAAACCGTATGCAATGGTGTGCATTAATATTATCGCCGCCGACAGCAACCGCGATGCCGAATTCCTCTTCACTTCTATGCAGCAGGCCTTCACCAAACTGCGCCGTGGTGAAACCGGGCAGTTGCCACCGCCGGTGCAGCAAATGGAACATTTCTGGACGCCGTCGGAAAAATACGGTGTCGATCAGGCGCTGCGGATGTCACTGGTAGGCGATAAAGCGAAGGTGCGCCACGGGCTGGAGTCGATTCTGCGGGAAACACAGGCGGATGAGATTATGGTTAACGGCCAGATTTTCGATCACCAGGCGCGGCTGCATTCGTTTGGGTTGGCGATGGATGTGAAGCGGGAACTGTTGGGGTAGTGTGGTTTGTGCCGGATGGCGGCTGCGCCTTATCCGGCCTACACAAGAATGTAGGCCCGGTAAGCGTAGCGCCACCGGGCGAATGCCTTACTGATAAACCGGCAGCAGGTTAAAGCTCGACAGCACATGCACCAGCGCGTTACCCACGCCAAACACCAGAATCAGCGCTATCATCGGCTTGCCGCCCCAGACGCGGAATTTCGGGCTACCGAAGCGTTTACGGGATTTGCGCGCCAGCAGCGCCGGAACAATTGCCGCCCAGATCGTTGCCGCCAACCCTGCGTAACCAATGGCGTACAGGAAACCGTTCGGCCACAGCAGGCCGCCGATAATCGGTGGCAGGAAGGTCAGCAGCGCCGTTTTGAAGCGACCCAGCGCAGAATCATCAAATTTGAACAGATCCGCCAGATAGTCAAACAGGCCTAGCGTCACCCCGAGGAATGAACTCGCCACCGCAAAGTTGGAGAACACTACCAGCAGCAGATCCAGGCCACGGCTATTGAGCACGCCGCTCAGCGCCTGTACCAGCACATCAATGTTACCGCCCTTCTGCGCAATACCGATAAATTCCGGACGCGGGATGTTGCCCATCGTCCCCAGTAGCCATACGGTGTAGAGCACCAGCGCCAGCAGCGTGCCGTACACCAGGCATTTCACGATGGTCTTCGGATCTTTGCCGTAGTACTTCATCAGGCTCGGCACGTTGCCGTGATAGCCAAAGGAGGCCAGACAGAACGGCAGCGTCATCAGCAGATAAGGCGTATAGCTGGCGTGACTCTCAGCAACGTTAAACAGCGTCGCGGGCGTAACATGTCCCATCAGGCTACCGAAGGTCAGGAAGAAGGTGATCACCTTCGCGCCCAGCACAATCGCGGTCATACGGCTCACCGCTTTGGTGCTCAGCCACACCACAAAGGCCACCAGCAGCGCGAAGCCAACGCCCGCCGCACGCGCCGGGACGTTTAGCGACATCTCAGAGAACGTGTGGTGCAGAATCGACCCGCTCGCTGAAATATAGGCGTAGGTCAGAATATAGAGCACGAAGGCGATGGAGATACCGTTCACCACGTTCCAGCCTTTACCCAGCAGATCCCTGGTGATGGTGTCGAAGCTGGAGCCAATGCGATAGTTCAGGTTAGCTTCCAGAATCATCAGCCCGGAATGCAGCATGCAGAACCAGGTAAACACCAGCGCCGCCATTGACCAGAAGAACCACGCACCGGACATCACCACCGGCAGAGAAAACATCCCCGCACCAATGATTGTGCCGCCGATGATCACCACGCCGCCAAGCAGCGAAGGTGACGTTTGGGTGGTGGTTAGTGTCGCCATACAGCCTTTTCTCCAGTGTATTATTTTGCTACTGCATTTTAATGTGTTGCACTGTACCAGTACATGAGTACAAAAGGAATAAAAAAAGCCCCAATCGTCACGATCGGGGCTGTATATTTTACTTTACGCTTTTAAGCCGTTGGGCTTATGCGTCACCGCCGAAACGACGACGGCCTGCGGAGTCATCACGACGCGGCGCAGCAGCATCATCACGACGCGGAGCACGGCTGCCTTCACGACGTTCGCCGCTGAAACGACGACCATCACCACGACCGCCTTCACGACGCTCGCCGCCGAAGCCACGACCGCCTTCACGACGTTCGCCACCGAAGCTACGACCGCCTTCGCGACGTTCGCCGCCGAAGCTACGACCGCTGCGCTCTGGACGAGGCTGCGCGTCGCCGATCAGCTGCATGTTCATCGGTTTGTTCAGGATGCGGGTACGAGTAAAGTGCTGCAGTACTTCGCCAGGCATGCCTTTTGGCAGTTCGATAGTAGAGTGGGTACCGAACAGCTTGATGTTACCGATGTAACGGCTGCTGATGTCGCCTTCGTTCGCGATAGCGCCAACGATGTGACGAACTTCAACGCCATCATCACGACCCACTTCAATGCGATACAGTTCCATATCGCCAACGTCACGACGTTCGCGTTTAGGACGATCTTCGCCACCACGCTCATTACGATCGCGCGGACCACGGTCGTTGCGGTCACGACGTTCGAAACGATCGTCACGGTCACGGAACTCACGCTTAGGACGCATTGGCGCATCGGGTGGAACGATCAGAGAACGTTCGCCCTGTGCCATTTTCAGCAGCGCAGCGGCCAGCGTTTCAACGTCCAGCTCTTCGCCTTCCGCGGTCGGCTGGATTTGCGCCAGCAGTGCACGGTACTGATCCAGATCGCTGCTTTCCAGCTGCTGCTGTACTTTCGCGGCGAATTTTTCCAGACGGCGTTTGCCCAGCAGTTCTGCGTTCGGCAGCTCAACTTCTGGAATGGTCAGCTTCATCGTGCGTTCGATGTTGCGCAGCAGACGACGTTCGCGGTTCTCAACGAACAGCAGCGCACGGCCAGCACGACCCGCACGACCGGTACGACCGATACGGTGAACGTAAGACTCGGAGTCCATCGGGATGTCGTAGTTAACGACCAGGCTGATACGCTCAACGTCCAGGCCACGGGCCGCAACGTCGGTCGCGATCAGGATGTCCAGACGACCGTCTTTCAGACGATCCAGAGTCTGTTCACGCAGAGACTGGTTCATGTCGCCGTTCAGCGCGGCGCTGTTATAGCCGCTGCGTTCCAGCGCTTCAGCCACTTCCAGGGTCGCGTTTTTGGTACGTACGAAGATAATCGCCGCATCAAAATCTTCCGCTTCCAGGAAACGTACCAGCGCTTCGTTTTTGCGCATGCCGTACACGGACCAGTAGCTCTGGCTGATGTCCGGACGCGTAGTGACGCTGGACTGAATGCGCACTTCCTGCGGCTCTTTCATAAAGCGACGGGTAATACGACGGATAGCTTCCGGCATGGTTGCAGAGAACAGCGCGGTCTGATGACCTTCTGGAATCTGCGCCATAATGGTTTCAACGTCTTCGATAAAGCCCATGCGCAGCATTTCATCTGCTTCGTCCAGCACCAGGCCGCTCAGTTTGGAGAGGTCCAGGGTGCCGCGCTTCAGGTGGTCCAGCAGACGACCCGGGGTACCGACAACGATTTGCGGCCCTTGACGCAGGGCGCGCAGCTGCACGTCATAACGCTGGCCGCCGTACAGGGCAACCACGTTTACGCCGCGCATATGTTTAGAGAAGTCCGTCATGGCTTCAGCCACCTGAACCGCCAGTTCGCGGGTCGGGGCCAGCACCAGAATCTGCGGTGCTTTCAGCTCAGGATCGATATTGTTCAGCAGCGGCAGAGAGAACGCTGCGGTTTTACCGCTACCAGTCTGGGCCATGCCCAGCACGTCACGACCAGAAAGCAGGTGCGGGATACACTCTGCCTGGATCGGAGATGGTTTTTCGTAACCCAGATCGTTAAGGGCTTCAAGGATAGGAGCCTTCAGGCCCAGATCTGCAAAAGTGGTTTCGAATTCAGCCATGTAGTACAAGTGCCTCGATATTAATGGCGGCCAGTCTACATAACTCATCATGAAATTGATCTGCAATTTTCATTGAAAAGTGTGAACCGGCTCAAAGTAGGTGTATTAACGAACAACAACGCCCTCACCCGCGAAGGTGATGGCAATCAAAAAAGATTACGGGCTGATGTAGTCGTCAGCTATTGCTGGTCCGATTCTGCCAGGTCATCTTGGTCCTGGCCCAGGAGCGATAATTCCAACAATGCGTATCGGTGCTCAACGTAGTTATGTACGTTGTTGGCAACCGCCAGTTTGAACAGTGCCGTAGCGCTGTCCCTGTCCCCAAGACTTAGGTAATACTTACCTAAATAGAAGTTGGTTTCACTGAGATGCTCAGCGAGCGAGGTGTTATCCGTTGCGTCCGCCTTCAGGCGCTCCATTAACGTTTTTTCGTCAATGTTGCCTAAGTAGAACTCGACAATGTTCCATCCCCATTGCTCTTTATCCGATTTATCGAAGCGTTGCTTCAACGCGACTTTTGCCTGCTTCTCATCGAGCTTCTGCTCGGCAAGATAAAGCCACAGGCTGCGGAAAGGATCATTGGGATCGTCTTGATAAAACGCCAGCAGATCATCTTGCGCTAACTTCGCACGGCCACCGTAATAAAGCGCGATGCCGCGATTCAAGTGCGCATAATTGTAAGTTGGATCAAGCTCAAGTACAGAATCAAACGCTTCATAGGCAGCATCAAAATTGCCTGCCTGCGTTAAATAAATGCCTAAGTAATTGAATACTTCAGGCATATCGGGTCGGATTGCCAGCGCTTGCGAGAAATCGTTGCGCGCTAATGCCCTCAGACCGAGACTATCATACAACACTCCGCGCTCATATAAAAGCTGTGCGCGTTCGTCATCGGTTAAAGCCCGACTGGCAAGTATTTGTTCCATGCGCGCCAGGATTACTTCCTGCTGTAAAGTCGGTTGCAATGGCACCGCGAGGACTTCACTCTTACGCCAGGCAGAGTTGCTGCATCCTGCCAGCGTGAGTGCTGTCGCAACGAAACACCAGCGCAAAAAAGGCTTCATTTCCCACTCCCGAAGACAACAATTGGATGAACGTCCTGTCCCCCGCCTGCAAACAAGGCATCCCGCCAGCGAAATGTGCCCTCCGCAAGCGCGGAGGGCAAAAGGCAAACCTTACTCGCCCTGTTCCGCTGCCGGAGCTTCCGGTGCGGCGGCAGGCTGAGACTGCTCGGTTGCTTCTTTAATGCTCAGACGGATACGGCCCTGACGGTCAACTTCCAGAACTTTAACCGGCACTTCCTGATTCATCTGCAGGTAGTCAGTCACTTTCTCAACGCGCTTGTCGGCGATCTGGGAAATGTGGACCAGACCTTCTTTACCGCCACCGATGGCAACGAATGCGCCAAAGTCAACGATACGGGTCACTTTACCATTGTAGATACGACCGACTTCGATTTCAGCAGTGATTTCCTCGATACGACGGATAGCGTGTTTTGCTTTCTCGCCGTCGGTTGCTGCGATCTTCACGGTACCGTCATCTTCGATTTCGATGGTGGTGCCGGTTTCTTCGGTCAGTGCACGGATAACAGAACCGCCTTTACCGATAACGTCTTTGATCTTGTCCGGATTGATCTTGATGGTGTGGATACGCGGAGCGAACTGAGAAATATCGCCACGCGGTGCGTTGATCGCCTGTTCCATCACGCCCAGGATGTGCAGACGCGCACCTTTAGCCTGGTTCAGAGCAACCTGCATGATCTCTTTGGTGATACCTTCAATTTTGATATCCATCTGCAGCGCAGAGATACCGTCGCGGGAACCCGCTACTTTGAAGTCCATATCGCCCAGGTGATCTTCGTCGCCCAGGATGTCAGACAGAACAACAAAGTTGTCGCCTTCTTTCACCAGACCCATCGCGATGCCCGCTACGGCCGCTTTAATCGGCACGCCTGCGTCCATCAGCGCCAGGGAAGCGCCACATACGGAAGCCATAGAAGAAGAACCGTTAGATTCGGTGATTTCAGAAACCACACGAACGGTGTACGGGAACTTGTCGCCTTCCGGCATCACTGCCAGCACGCCGCGCTTCGCCAGACGACCGTGACCAATTTCACGACGCTTCGGAGAACCGACCATGCCGGTTTCCCCTACGGAGTACGGAGGGAAGTTGTAGTGGAACAGGAAGTTGTCGGTGCGCTCGCCCATCAGTTCATCAAGAACCTGTGCATCACGTGCGGTACCCAGGGTCGCGGTAACCAGCGCCTGAGTTTCGCCACGGGTGAACAGTGCGGAGCCGTGAGTACGCGGCAGTACGCCAGTGCGCACGTCCAGACCACGGATCATGTCTTTTTCGCGGCCATCGATACGCGGTTCGCCAGCCAGTACGCGGCTACGCACAACGTTTTTCTCGATAGCGTGCAGGATTTCACCCAGTTCGTTCGCGTCCAGGGTTTCGTCTTCAGCCACCAGCGTCGCGATGGTTTCAGATTTGATCACGTCAACCTGAGCGTAACGCTCTTGTTTGTCGGTGATGCGGTAAGCGTCGCTCAGGCGAGATTCAGCCAGTGCAGCAACGCGCGCGTTCAGCGCTTCGTTAACGGCTTCCGGCTGCCAATCCCAACGCGGTTTACCGGCTTCTTTCACCAGGTCGTTGATGTTCTGAATAACGATCTGCTGCTGCTCGTGGCCGAATACGACCGCGCCCAGCATGGTGTCTTCGCTCAGCAGTTCTGCTTCGGACTCAACCATCAGTACAGCGGCTTCAGTACCGGCAACCACCAGATCCAGCTTGCTCTCTTTCAGTTCGTCCTGAGTCGGGTTCAGCACGTACTGGTCGTTGATGTAACCGACGCGTGCGGCACCGATCGGGCCGTTGAACGGAATACCGGACAGAGACAGCGCAGCGGATGCACCGATCATTGCCACGATATCCGGGTTAACCTGCGGGTTAACGGAAACGACGGTCGCGATGACCTGAACTTCGTTGACGAAGCCTTCCGGGAACAGCGGACGAACCGGGCGGTCAATCAGACGCGCGATCAGGGTTTCGCCTTCGCTCGGACGGCCTTCACGGCGGAAGAAGCTACCCGGGATACGGCCAGCAGCGTAGGTACGCTCCTGATAGTTAACGGTCAGCGGGAAGAAGTCCTGGCCTGGTTTCGCTTTTTTCTGACCCACAACGGTAACGAATACCGCAGTGTCATCCATGCTAACCATAACAGCGGCAGTCGCCTGACGTGCCATCATGCCGGTTTCCAGCGTAACGGTATGCTGACCGTACTGGAACTTACGAACGATCGGATTAAGCAAAATTCTATCCTTTCTTAATGAACGGCGGCACACCCTGTGGCGTGCCGGCCAATGAAACCGATCTTCTTTGCATCCTCGCGACTAATGACAACCCTAACCCGATGCGGGTAAAGCCTCTCATTAGCCGCGCGAACCTCTGCAATGAAGAATATGTACAACAACAATACATTATACCCGCTATCTTTCAAAATACTGCTGTGTTGGTAATTTCAGCTCAATTTTGTCTAAACGCATTGCAGACAAACGAGATTACCACAACACCAGGCAGCGTTTTGACGGGTACTCTTTCTGATAAATAGCGGTCGTCCGGTGGAAAAAAGGGGCCATAAAGGCCCCTCTTTCTGAAACTCGCTAGAGTTAGCGACGCAGACCCAGACGCTCGATCAGCGCGGTGTAGCGTGCAACATCTTTACGTTTCAGGTAGTCCAGCAGCTTACGACGCTGAGAAACCATGCGCAGCAGACCACGACGGCTGTGGTGATCTTTTTTGTGCTCTGCAAAGTGACCCTGCAGGTGGTTGATCTGTGCAGTCAGCAGTGCAACCTGAACTTCGGTGGAACCGCTGTCGTTCGCGCCACGACCGAACTCAGAAACGATTTGTGCTTTAGCTTCAACGCTTAGAGACATTTTGAACTCCAAATTTAAAAGAAAGAAAGGGTGCCGATCTCTAATTCAGCAGCCCCTGAGATAACGCTTGCCAATTGTTAAACAATTAAGCAGACGTTAAGCCGCGACATTCTACCCGCAGCGCTCTGTTATCGCAAGCCACACAATCTGACTTACTCGGTGTATTCGACCACCAGACGGCGCGGAGCCACGCGGCCTTCATCATCGATTTCACCCATTCCGAGGAATTTGCCTTCTTCGCCTTCCGTCACGCGCACCAGCCCTTCCAGCGGTGCGCCGGAGGTCCGTACCGGGTTACCATTTTTAAAGTAAACCGATGACGTTAAAGGAATATTCACAATCGGATAGTCCGAAGCGGGACTGTCCATCGGCATCAGTAACGGATCGAGTAGCTCCGCAGCCGGGATCCCCTGCTGCTCGGCCTGTTCAACCAGCTCGCGCAAATGCTCCAGCGTCACCATACGTTCGACCGGGTATTTGCTGACCGCCAGGCGACGCAGGAAAATCACGTGCGCGCCGCAGCCGAGCTTCTCACCCAGATCGTCAATAATGGTACGAATATAGGTGCCTTTAGAGCAGTGAATTTCCAGCTCCAGCTCGTGACCTTCATGGCGAATAAACAGCAGTTCGTAGACGGTAATCGGGCGCGCTTCGCGCGGCACTTCGATACCCTGACGCGCGTATTCGTAGAGCTTTTTGCCCTGGTACTTCAGCGCCGAGTACATCGACGGCACCTGCTGCGTATCGCCACGGAAGCTTTCCAGCGCATCGGCCAGCTGCGCCTCGCTAAAGGTCACCGGACGCTCTTCCACGATCTGCCCATCGGCATCCGAGGTATCGGTACGCTGGCCTAAACGCGCAATCACCCGATAGCGTTTATCGGAGTCCAGCAGATACTGGGAAAACTTGGTGGCTTCACCGAGGCAAATCGGCAGCATACCGGTTGCCAGCGGATCCAGCGCGCCGGTATGCCCGGCGCGGTTGGCGTTATAAATACGCTTCACCTTTTGCAGCACATCATTGCTGGACGCACCCTGCGGTTTATCCAGCAACAGCACGCCGTGAATGTCACGGCCGCGACGACGAGGACGACTCATCAGTCCTCCTTGCTGTCGTCCGGGTTAACACGACGCTCTTCGTCATGCTTCACCACGTTGGTCACCAGGTTGGACATGCGCATACCTTCAACCAACGAGTTGTCGTAGAAGAAGGTCAGTTCCGGCACGATACGCAGGCGCATGGCTTTGCCCAGCAGCGAGCGAATAAAGCCAGAGGCTTCCTGCAGCGCTTTGATGCCCGCTTTCACCGCGGCTTCATCCTGATCGTTCAGGAAGGTGACAAATACTTTGGCATAGGCCAGGTCGCGGGACATTTCAACGCCAGAAACGGTGGTCATCATGCCCAGACGCGGGTCTTTAATTTCGCGCTGCAGGATGATTGCGATCTCTTTTTGCATCTCCTGGGCCACGCGCTGCGGGCGACCAAATTCTTTCGCCATAATAAATTCTCCAGACAAAAAAGGGGCTATCAGCCCCTTTTGAAATTCATGCCGGGTGGCGCTTCGCTTACCCGGCCTACAATCGGCAATCTTAACGAAGATTAAGCGATGGTACGTTGGATCTCGATGATTTCGAACACTTCGATCATATCGCCAACGCGAACGTCGTTGTAGTTCTTCACGCCGATACCACATTCCATGCCGTTACGGACTTCGTTGACGTCATCTTTGAAGCGGCGCAGGGATTCCAGCTCGCCTTCGTAGATAACCACGTTGTCACGCAGAACGCGGATCGGGTTGTGACGTTTGATGGTGCCTTCGGTAACCATACAGCCCGCGATCGCACCGAATTTCGGTGATTTAAACACATCACGAACTTCAGCCAGACCGATGATCTGCTGTTTCAGTTCCGGAGACAGCATGCCGCTCATCGCCGCTTTCACTTCGTCGATCAGGTTATAGATGACGGAGTAGTAGCGCAGATCCAGGCTTTCCGCTTCGATCACTTTACGTGCAGAGGCATCAGCACGGACGTTGAAGCCAACCAGAATCGCGTTGGATGCCGCCGCCAGGGTTGCGTCGGTTTCGGTGATACCACCTACGCCAGAACCGATGATCTTCACTTTCACTTCGTCGGTAGACAGTTTCAGCAAGGAGTCGGAGATCGCTTCCACAGAACCCTGAACGTCGGCCTTCAGGACGATGTTCACTTCGTGAACTTCGCCTTCGGTCATGTTGGCGAACATGTTCTCGAGTTTAGATTTCTGCTGACGAGCCAGTTTAACTTCACGGAATTTGCCCTGACGATACAGCGCAACTTCACGGGCTTTCTTCTCGTCACGAACGACGGTCACTTCGTCACCCGCAGCCGGAACGCCGGACAGGCCGAGGATTTCCACCGGAATAGACGGACCTGCTTCCAGGACTTCCTGACCCAGTTCGTTACGCATTGCACGAACGCGACCGTATTCGAAGCCACACAGAACGATATCGCCCTTGTGCAGCGTACCTTCACGAACCAGTACGGTAGCAACCGGACCACGACCTTTATCCAGGAAGGATTCGATAACCGCGCCGCTCGCCATGCCTTTACGGACCGCTTTCAGCTCCAGAACTTCAGCCTGCAGCAGGATAGCGTCCAGCAGCTCGTCGATACCGGTACCGGCTTTCGCAGATACGTGAACGAACTGGCTTTCACCGCCCCACTCTTCCGGCAGGATGCCGTACTGGGACAGTTCGTTTTTAACGCGATCCGGATCCGCTTCTGGCTTATCGATTTTGTTCACTGCAACCACAACCGGCACACCCGCCGCTTTCGCGTGCTGGATTGCTTCGATAGTCTGCGGCATCACGCCATCGTCTGCTGCGACAACCAGAACAACGATATCCGTTGCCTGCGCACCACGAGCACGCATTGAGGTAAACGCGGCGTGACCCGGGGTGTCCAGGAAGGTGATCATACCGTTGTCGGTTTCAACGTGGTATGCACCGATGTGCTGGGTAATGCCGCCCGCTTCGCCAGAGGCCACTTTCGTGGAACGAATGTAATCCAGCAGAGAGGTTTTACCGTGGTCAACGTGACCCATGATGGTCACAACCGGTGCGCGCGGTTCAGCCGCAGCGCCGGTGTCACGGTCGCTCATTACCGCTTCTTCCAGCTCGTTTTCACGACGCAGGATAACTTTGTGGCCCATCTCTTCGGCAACCAGCTGTGCGGTTTCCTGGTCGATGACCTGGTTGATGGTGGCCATGGCGCCCAGCTTCATCATCGCTTTGATGACCTGAGAACCTTTCACCGCCATCTTGTTAGCCAGTTCGCCAACGGTGATGGTTTCGCCAATCACAACGTCACGGTTAACGGCCTGAGCTGGCTTCTGGAAGCCCTGCTGCAGTGCGGAACCTTTACGCTGCTTGCCGCCTTTACCCCCGCGAACAGCGGCGCGCGCTTCTTCACGATCGGCTTTGGATTCGGCGTGTTTGTTGCCTTTTTTCGCCGGGCGGGCGGCTTTCGTATTACGGCCACGACCACGACCACCTTCGACTTCACGGTCGTTTTCGTCTTCAGCCTGGCGTGCGTGCTGAGAAGTGGTGACGTGATAATCGCTGGTGTCTTCAGTTGGCTCAGCGGTATTCACACCGTTCTTCTCGTTTTCTTCTGCCATACGGCGCGCTTCTTCAGCCACGCGGCGAGCTTCTTCTTCCAGCTTACGGCGGGCTTCTTCTTCCGCTTTACGCTTCAGCTCGGCAGCTTCATTTTCACGGCGGGCTTTTTCAGCCTGGGCGGTTTTGGTCATATCGTCGGTCTGTTGATTGCTCACTTTGTCTTTTTCCGCAGCTTCACGTTTCGCTTTATCAGCGGCTTCACGATTAGCTTTTTCTGCGGCCTCACGTTCAGCTTTTTGTTGCGCCTCGCGTTTAGCTGCTTCTTCAGCTTCACGACGGGCTTGCTCTTCCGCTTCACGCTGCGCCTGCTCTTCCGCGGCCAGGCGTTCAGCCTCTTGCGGATCGCGTTTCACAAAGGTGCGTGTCTTGCGGACTTCGATTTGTACCGATTTGCTTTTTCCACCGGTACCTGGAATGTTGAGAGTACTGCGCGTTTTGCGCTGCAAAGTCAACTTATCCGGCGCAGAACCGTTTTCGCGGTTCAGGTGCGCCAGTAAGGTTTGCTTCTCTTGTGCGGACACAGAGTCATCTGCAGACTTCGGGATACCCGCATCAGCAAATTGCTGTACCAGGCGATCCACCGAGGTCTGTATCTCTGCGGCCAGCGTTTTTACGGTTACATCTGTCATGCTGTTCCTTCCTGCTACAGTTTATTACGCTTCGTCGCCGAACCAGCAAATATTACGCGCAGCCATAATCAGCTCACCCGCTTTCTCGTCGGTTAACCCTTCGATGTCAGACAGGTCGTCAACGCCTTGTTCAGCGAGGTCTTCCAGCGTACAAACGCCACGAGCGGCCAGTTTGAAAGCCAGTGCGCGATCTAACCCTTCCAGGTTCAGCAGATCGTCAGCCGGTTTGTTATCACCGAGGCTTTCTTCCTGGGCAAGTGCCAGAGTGGTCAGGGCGTTTTTCGCACGTTCGCGCAGCGCCTCAACGGTCGCTTCGTCCAGACCATCAATTTCCAGCAGTTCTTTCATTGGCACATAGGCCAGTTCTTCAAGCGTGGAGAAGCCTTCTTCTACCAGCACGGTCGCGAACTCTTCATCAATATCGAGATATTTGGTGAAGGTATCGATCGCCGCGTGCGCTTCCGCCTGATGCTTCGCCTGCAGGTCGTCAACGGTCATTACGTTGAGTTCCCAGCCGCTCAGCTGAGAAGCCAGACGCACGTTCTGGCCGTTACGGCCGATCGCCTGCGCCAGGTTACCTGCTTCTACCGCGATATCCATGGTGTGCTTGTCTTCATCAACCACGATGGATGCCACATCAGCAGGTGCCATAGCATTGATCACGAACTGCGCCGGGTTGTCGTCCCACAGCACGATATCGATACGCTCGCCGCCCAGTTCGGTAGAAACCGCCTGCACGCGTGCGCCGCGCATACCTACGCAAGCGCCGACCGGGTCGATACGTTTGTCGTTGGTTTTTACCGCGATTTTGGCACGAGAGCCCGGATCGCGAGCGGCCGCTTTAATTTCAATCACTTCTTCACCGATTTCCGGCACTTCGATGCGGAACAGTTCGATCAGCATCTCCGGCTTAGAACGGGTGACGAACAGCTGTGCGCCGCGCGCTTCTGGGCGAACGGCGTACAGTACGCCGCGGATGCGGTCGCCCGGACGGAAGTTTTCACGCGGCAGCATGTCTTCACGCAGGATTACGGCTTCAGCGTTCCCGGCCATCCCTTCGGATTTCACTTCCAGAGAGATGTTGTCGCGGTTCACTTTCTTCACTACGCCAGTGACGATTTCGCCTTCCTGATCGCGGAACTGATCGACAACCATCGCGCGCTCGGCTTCACGGACCTTCTGCACGATAACCTGTTTTGCCGTCTGAGTCGTAATACGGTCAAAGGTGACGGATTCAATCTGATCTTCAACGTAATCGCCTACGTTCAGGCTTTCGTCTTCGAAGCGTGCCGCTTCGAGCGTAATTTCTTTGGTTGGCTGGGTAACTTCTTCAACAATGACCCAGCGACGGAAAGTATCGAAGTCGCCGCTGCGGCGATCGATTTCAACGCGTACGTCGATTTCCTGTTCGTATTTTTTCTTTGTCGCCGTTGCCAGCGCACTTTCCAGCGCTTCGAAAATCTTCTCACGCGGCAGCGCTTTCTCGTTGGAGACGGCTTCAACAACAGCCAAAATTTCTTTGTTCATCGGGGCCTTTCACCTCAATCCAGACTGTTAAAAGTGGGGAACCAGGTTCGCCTTCTGGATGTTACTCAGCGCGAACACTTCATCTTTGCCTTCGACTGTCACAGTGATCATCTCACCGTCTACCGCTTTGATAATGCCCTGCCATTTACGACGGTTCTGTACCGCCATGCGCAGGACCAGCGTCACCTCTTCACCCAGGAAACGCACATAGTGTTCCGCGGTGAACATCGGACGATCGAGGCCCGGAGAGGAAACTTCCAGGTTGTAAGCGACGGTAATCGGATCTTCAACGTCCATCACCGCGCTTACCTGGTGGCTCACATCAGCACAATCATCAACATTGATGCCATCTTCACTATCAATATAGATGCGCAGTGTGGATGTGCGACCGCGAATAAATTCGATGCCGACCAGTTCGTAGCCCAGGGCTTCAACCGGCGCTGTAATCATCTCTGTTAATTTTTGCTCTAATGTGGACAAACCCACCCCCAAGACATAAAAAAAGGGCCTAAAGCCCAGTTATTCTGTAGTCAGATAACAAAAAACCCCGATAAATCGGGGCTTTAGATAACTGAACCCTATAGCCGCAACTGCGGCCTGGAGAACCTTCCGAAAGAATTTTTTTTCAAATCCAGCTACGAAGGCCTAAGTCTTCACAGTATATTTGAAAATGAACTCTAAGGGAAAGTGGTTGCGGGGGCCGGATTTGAACCGACGACCTTCGGGTTATGAGCCCGACGAGCTACCAGGCTGCTCCACCCCGCGCCTGAAACGTGGCAAATTTTACGCGTTTTGAGTAAAAAATGCAAATAATGCTGGGATTTGGTACCGAGGACGGGACGTAAAACCGGCCACCATTATAGTGAGCATTATCACAACTTGTCAACCTCACATTCTATGCAGAAGAAATGCGCCGGCCATCGCGCTAAGGTACGCCTGACAACCTTCGCTGGCAGTGCGGATTTTTTGAATAAAAATGCATGAATGTCTTCCTGTCACAGATAAAACGTGATTAAATGAAAACTCATTTATTTTGCATAAAAATTCACTGACAGCGGAACGTAATTTCTCCTTCAGTCAATCAAGCAGGGTTTTACTTTATGACGACGATTCTCAAGCATCTTCCGGTAGGTCAACGTATTGGTATCGCCTTCTCTGGCGGTCTTGACACCAGCGCAGCGCTGCTGTGGATGCGACAAAAAGGCGCTGTCCCTTATGCATATACTGCAAACCTGGGTCAGCCGGACGAAGATGATTATGATGCAATTCCTCGTCGTGCTATGGAATATGGCGCAGAGAACGCTCGTCTGATCGACTGTCGTAAACAGCTGGTTGCCGAAGGCATCGCCGCTATCCAATGCGGTGCTTTCCACAATACTACCGGCGGCCTGACCTACTTCAACACCACTCCACTGGGCCGTGCGGTTACCGGCACCATGCTGGTCGCCGCCATGAAAGAAGACGGCGTTAACATCTGGGGCGACGGCAGCACCTACAAAGGTAACGATATTGAGCGTTTCTATCGCTACGGCCTGCTGACCAACGCCGAGCTACAGATTTACAAACCGTGGCTGGATAGCGATTTTATCGATGAGCTGGGCGGCCGTCATGAAATGTCAGAGTTTATGATCTCCTGCGGTTTCGACTACAAAATGTCCGTGGAGAAAGCCTACTCAACCGACTCCAATATGCTTGGCGCAACGCACGAAGCAAAAGATCTGGAATTCCTGAACTCCAGCCTCAAAATCGTTAACCCGATTATGGGTGTGAAGTTCTGGGACGAAAACGTAAAAGTGCCGGCAGAAGAAGTGACCGTGCGTTTTGAGCAGGGCCATCCGGTTGCGCTTAACGGTAAAACCTTCAGCGACGACGTAGAGATGATGCTGGAAGCCAACCGCATCGGCGGGCGTCATGGTCTGGGCATGAGTGACCAGATTGAAAACCGTATTATCGAAGCGAAGAGCCGTGGTATCTACGAAGCGCCGGGGATGGCACTTCTACACATCGCTTACGAGCGTCTGCTGACCGGTATTCACAACGAAGATACCATTGAGCAGTATCACGCTCACGGTCGCCAACTGGGCCGCTTGCTGTATCAGGGCCGTTGGTTTGACTCCCAGGCGCTGATGCTGCGTGACTCTCTGCAGCGTTGGGTGGCCAGCCAGATTACGGGTGAAGTCACGCTGGAACTGCGCCGCGGTAACGACTACTCCATCATGAATACCGTGTCTGACAACCTGACCTATAAAGCAGAACGTCTGACCATGGAAAAAGGTGACTCTATGTTTAGCGCTGAAGACCGTATCGGCCAGCTGACTATGCGTAACCTGGACATTACCGATACCCGCGAGAAGCTGTTCGGCTACGCCCAGAGCGGGCTGCTGACCGCCTCTTCTGCAACCGGCCTGCCGCAGGTTGAGAATCTGGAAAACAAAGGCAAATAAGCCTGTGTAAACGCCATCAAGGGCCGCCTGTGCGGCCTTTTTTATTGCTATCGCCGCCGCCACTCTCCCGGCGTCAGGCCGTAGTACTTTTTAAAGCTTTTTGAGAATGAGGCCAGCGATTGAAATCCGCAGCGTTCGGCGATCGCCTCCACCCGCGCCTGTCGGTCCTGGTGAAGTAACCGCGCGGCCATCACCATACGCAGCTGCGTCAGCCAGGCCTGAGGTGTCAGGTGGTAGACGCGAGCAAAGTGGCGGGCAAACGTGGCACGTGATAAAAACGCCCGGGAAGCCATTGTCTCCATGGTCCACGGTTGTTCTGGTGCCGCGAGTACCGCAAGCACCGCGGGCATCAGTCGCTCATCGCTCATTAACCGTAGCAGTCCGCCCGGTGGTGCTTTCGCCGCCAGCAACGTGCGCATCAGTAGTACCAGCAGCGTATCGCCCAGGCTGCGTACGATAGCGGCAGCGCCCGGCCGCTCAGCCAGACTCTCACGAACCAATACGTTCAGCATCGTCTCCAGTTCAGGGCAGTCTTCCCGTTCGCGGGTATGCAGATGGATGAGTTCACTGTCTTCGCTGAACAGCCAGTTTACGTGCGGCCCGAAGTAGAACTCTCCGCACAGCATCTCCAGCGCATTGCTGTCTGATGCTGTGCGCATCTCGGTCAGCGTACCGTTAAAGCGATGGGCGACCGGCAGCACCTGCCCCCACTCGACCAGGCTTTCCATCAGATGTGGTGAACCGTGCGGCAGCAGGATAACGTCTCCCGTATGCATCTGACGCGTTTCCTTCCCCACGGTGAGTCGCCCCTCTCCGCGCAGTACAAAGTGCCAGGGAACGACGCCCGTCCGCATCTGGCTATGCCCCGCCTGCCAGCGTCCGCCAAAGCGGCAGTGCAGATTCACTTCACAGCGCGGTGCCAGCAGCGTTAAGAGATGGCTAAGACTGTCCATACAGCTCCTGAGACGATAAGACAAAAAGATGAGACGAATCGCGCCAGTCTATCACGTCAACCTGTCCTATGAAGTTTCCATTGCCACAACAAACCCTCGAACGACAGGAGAAGATGATGAGCCGTTTAACAGACATTCGCGAACAAGATGCAACGGGCAAAGCCGCAGAACTTTTCAGCGGGATCAAAAAAGCAGTGGGTAAAGTACCGAACGCCTATCTGACCATTGGTGGGCATTCACCGGAGGCGCTGCAGCAGGTGCTGGCGCACAACGCCATGCTACATAAAGGCAGCCTGAACGCTAAAATGCTGGAAGCAATTAACCTGTCCGTGAGCGAAGCGACGCAGTGCGATTACTGCCTGGCGGCCCATACGCTGATGGCAAAAAAGGCGGGCTTTAGTAGCGAGCAGATCCACGCGCTACGTCGTGGAGAATACGCCGAAGATGCACAGCTTGATGCGCTGGTGAAATTTGCACAAACCCTGGTCACCACCACCGGTACGCTGCCGGAAGCCAACGTGACCGCGCTGAAACATGCAGGCTTCAGCGATCGTCAGATCGTTGAGATTATCAGCGCAATCAGCGCCATTCTGTTTACCAATATGGTGAACCGGGTGAACGACACGGTGGTAGATTTTCCTAAGGCGGATTAACCGTGTTTTGCGGGTAAGGGAGCTGCGGCCCGTATACCCCGAGGAAAGAAGGGATAAAAGATACGGACGAAAAAAAGACGCTTTTCAGCGTCTTTCTTTCGGAATATTGGTACCGAGGATGGGACTCGAACCCACAAGCCCGTTAGGGCACTACCACCTCAAGGTAGCGTGTCTACCAATTCCACCACCTCGGTACAGAATACTTAGTGCGGGATATCGCTGGTCGGCTGAGCCGGTGCCGCTGGCTGAGTCGTTTGCTCAGTCTTCGGTGCAGTCAGGTTATCCCACTCACTTCCTTTATTGGTCTTGTTGCTGTTGATGTTACCCAGCACCAGACTGATAATGAAGAACAGCGTCGCGAACACAGCGGTCATGCGGGTCATGAAGTTACCTGAACCACTTGAACCAAACAATGTGCCGGAAGCGCCTGCTCCAAAGGAGGCTCCCATATCAGCGCCTTTACCTTGTTGCAGCATAACGAGGACCACAAGGCCAATCGCTACAATAAGGAAAACAACTAAAAGAGCTTCGTACATAATCAACCTGTTCCTTGCGGGAATGCCGCGTACCAAGTGCTTCGACCAATAAAGCGGGACATTTAAGTTTCCCACTGAAGCGGGTGTGAATACTAACCAAAGCGAATGACCTTCGCAAGGGCAATTTCCACACATTGTATCAACTGCGGAAAAAAACAGCAAAACTGTCTCGGTTAATGAGAAAAAGGCGGCAAGCGCCGCCTTTTTAATCACTTAGCCTGTCTGTCAGGCCGCTTTAACCGCGTCGGCGATGCGATGCGCAAGCTCGGTTACCTGCGCTTCATCTTCCCCTTCAACCATCACCCGAATCAGCGGCTCGGTGCCTGATTTACGCAGCAGTACGCGGCCACGATTACCCATCGCTGCTTCTGCCGCCAGGGCCGCCGCCTTCACCGCCTCGTTGTCCAGCGGGTTCGATTTGCCATCGGTATAGCGCACGTTTACCAGCACCTGCGGGAACATTTTCATACCGCTGCTCAGATCGTGCAGGCTCATGTGGTTACGCACCATGGCCGCCACCACCTGCAGGCCCGCCACAATACCGTCGCCGGTCGTGGTTTTGTCCAGCAGGATCACGTGGCCGGAGTTTTCCGCACCGATGCGCCAGCCTTTCTCCTGCATTTTTTCCAGCACGTAGCGGTCGCCCACTTTCGCGCGGGTAAACGGAATGCCGAGCTGCTTGAGCGCCACTTCCAGCCCCATATTGCTCATCAGCGTACCAACAACGCCGCCGCGCAGCTGGCCCTGGCGCAGCGCTTCGCGGGCGATGATATACATAATCTGATCACCATCGATTTTATTACCCTGGTGATCAACCATGATGACGCGGTCGCCGTCACCGTCCAGCGCGATGCCCACATCGGCTTTCTCAGCCAATACGCGCGCCTGCAAAGCGCGGACGTCGGTGGCCCCCACTTCTTCGTTAATGTTGACGCCGTTCGGTTCGCAGCCGATGGCGATCACGGTGGCGCCCAGTTCGCGCAGCACATTCGGCGCAATGTGGTAGGTTGCGCCGTTGGCGCAGTCAACGACCACTTTCAGCCCGTTCAGGCTCAGCTCGTTCGGGAAGGTGCCTTTGCAGAACTCAATATAGCGGCCCGCCGCATCAACGATGCGGCTAGCTTTACCCAGCTCGGCGGAATCAACGCAGGTGATCTCTTTTTCCATCTCGGCTTCAATGGCCTCTTCCACTTCGTCGGGCAGCTTGGTGCCGTCGATGGAGAAGAATTTGATGCCATTGTCATAAAACGGGTTATGCGATGCGGAGATAACGATACCGGCTTCCGCGCGGAACGTGCGGGTCAGGTAAGCCACCGCCGGCGTCGGCATCGGCCCGGTGAAAGAGGCCGACAGCCCCGCGGCCGCCAGACCGGCTTCCAGCGCGGACTCCAGCATATAGCCTGAGATACGGGTATCTTTACCAATAATAATTTTACGCGATCCGTGGCTTGCCAGTACCTTGCCTGCCGCCCAGCCGAGCTTCAGAACAAAATCAGGGGTAATCGGCGCATCACCTACGCGACCACGAATCCCATCGGTACCAAAATACTTGCGATTACTCATAACGTTTATTTCCCTTCGCAGACAAGGTGGCCTCAACCACACGCATCGCTTCAACAGTTTCTTTGACGTCGTGGACGCGAACAATATGCGCGCCCTGCATGGCAGCAATCACCGCGCACGCCAGGCTGCCGCTAAGGCGCTCCGACGGCCCCACGTTCAGCAGTTGACCAATCATTGATTTACGCGACATGCCGACAAACAGCGGCAGGCCGAAATGATGGAACTCTGACAAACGCGCCAGTAATGCATAGTTATGGGACAGATTTTTACCGAAACCGAACCCCGGGTCGAGCAACAATTTATCTTTTGAGATTCCTGCCCGTTCGCAGCGGGCAATCTGTTCAATAAAATACTGATTTACCTCAGCAAAGACATCGTCATACTTCGGCGCATCCTGCATGGTTTTTGGGTTGCCCTGCATATGCATCAGCGAAACGGGCAGTCCGGTTTCGGCCGCAGCTTCGAGCGCGCCCGGCTCGCTGAGCGAGCGGATATCGTTAATGATGTGCGCTCCGGCACGGGCAGACTCACGAATCACTTCAGGCTTAGACGTATCGACAGAGATCCACACTTCAAAGCGCTGGGCGATCGCTTCCACCACTGGGATAACGCGATCAAGCTCTTCTTCCACGCTCACGTCCAGCGCGCCCGGGCGAGTGGACTCGCCGCCTACGTCAACGATGGTCGCGCCCGCGTTAATCATCAGGTTCGCATGTTTCACCGCCTCAACCAGCGTATTGTGCGTGCCACCGTCGGAGAAAGAGTCCGGCGTGACGTTGAGGATCCCCATCACGTGTGGATGGGAGAGATCCAGGATGGAGCCCTGGGCGGTGAGTTTCATATCGAATCCTTTTAATTATTGATTTCTGAATATAAAAAACCCCGGGGCAAGCCCCAGGGTTTCAGGTACAACGCAGTCTTCCACGGGGGAGAACTTATTTGTCGCCCAGTTGCTCTGACATGGTGCCAGAGTCCGGCGCACGTGGTTCATCAACCGGACGCGGCGCACTTGGTTTACCGGTGCTGCCCGAGTTGTTGTTGGATGAACCCGGTTCTTCCCAACCTGCTGGCGGACGCACGTCGCGGCGAGCCATCAGGTCGTCAATCTGCGGTGCATCGATGGTCTCATATTTCATGAGCGCATCTTTCATGGCATGCAGAATGTCCATGTTGTCGTTCAGAAGCTGGCGCGCGCGGTTGTAGTTACGTTCCACGAGCGACTTCACTTCCTGGTCGATGATACGCGCGGTTTCATCGGACATATGTTTCGCTTTCGCGACGCTACGGCCCAGGAATACTTCGCCCTCTTCTTCTGCATACAGCAACGGACCGAGTTTGTCGGAGAAGCCCCACTGGGTGACCATGTTACGCGCCAGGTTGGTCGCGACTTTAATGTCGTTCGACGCACCGGTGGATACATGCTCAACGCCGTAGATGATCTCTTCCGCCAGACGACCGCCGTACAGGGTCGAGATCTGGCTTTCCAGCTTCTGACGGCTGGCGCTGATCGCATCGCCTTCAGGCAGGAAGAAGGTTACACCCAGCGCACGGCCGCGCGGGATAATCGTTACTTTGTGCACCGGATCGTGTTCCGGCACCAGGCGACCGATAATCGCGTGGCCCGCTTCGTGATACGCGGTAGATTCTTTCTGCGCTTCCGTCATCACCATGGAGCGACGTTCCGCACCCATCATGATTTTGTCTTTCGCTTTCTCGAACTCAACCATCGACACAACGCGTTTGTTGCCACGAGCAGCAAACAGCGCCGCTTCGTTCACCAGGTTCGCCAGGTCTGCACCGGAGAAGCCCGGAGTACCGCGAGCAATGATTGCCGCATCGATATCCGGCGCCAGCGGTACGCGACGCATATGCACTTTCAGAATCTGTTCACGACCGCGAACGTCTGGCAGACCGACCACAACCTGACGGTCGAAACGGCCTGGACGCAGCAGCGCCGGGTCAAGTACGTCTGGACGGTTAGTTGCCGCGATAACGATGATACCTTCGTTACCTTCGAAGCCATCCATCTCAACCAGCATCTGGTTCAGCGTTTGCTCACGTTCATCGTGACCACCGCCCAGCCCTGCGCCACGCTGGCGACCGACGGCGTCGATTTCATCGATGAAGATGATGCACGGTGCTGCTTTCTTGGCCTGTTCGAACATGTCACGCACACGAGATGCGCCGACGCCCACGAACATTTCCACGAAGTCAGAACCGGAAATGGTAAAGAACGGCACCTTGGCTTCGCCGGCAATGGCTTTCGCCAGCAGCGTTTTACCGGTACCCGGAGGACCGACCATCAGGACGCCTTTCGGAATCTTACCGCCCAACTTCTGGAAACGGCTCGGCTCACGCAGGTATTCAACCAGTTCGCCCACTTCCTCTTTCGCTTCGTCGCAGCCCGCAACATCGGCAAAAGTGGTTTTGATCTGATCTTCCGTCAGCATGCGCGCTTTGCTCTTACCGAACGACATGGCACCTTTGCCACCGCCGCCCTGCATTTGACGCATGAAGAAGATCCAGACGCCGATAAGCAGCAGCATCGGGAACCAGGAAATGAAGATCGACGCCAGCAGGCTCGGCTCTTCTGGCGGCTCGCCAACCACTTTGACGTTTTTCGTCAGCAGGTTATCAAGCAGCTTCGGATCGTTAACCGGGATGTAGGTCGTGTAACGGTTACTATCTTTCTTGGTAACGTTGATCTCACGTCCGTTGATACGCGCTTCGCGAACCTGGTCGTTATTGACCTCTTGCAGGAAGGTAGAATAATCCACCTTATGGCTGTTCGATTCGCTGGGCCCAAAGCTCTGGAATACTGACATCAGCACAACGGCAATGACCAGCCAGAGTATTAGGTTTTTCGCCATGTCACTCAAGGGATTAACCTCTTATTACAACTGTGTTAAAAACAGCGTCAGGATACTCTATATCCAGTTTCTTTCAAAACTTTCGTTTGAAAAACCACCGTCTATGATTTTCGCCCGGTCGCTACAATGTACACTTCGCGTGAACGCGCACGCGAAGAGTCCGGCTTACGAACTTTAACCTTCGTAAACAGGGAGCGAATTTCCCTTAGATACTCATCGAAGCCTTCGCCCTGGAACACCTTCACTACAAAACTTCCGCCTGGCGCAAGCACATCACGCGCCATTTCAAGCGCCAGCTCCACCAGATACATGGCCCGGGGAATGTCTACCGCCGGCGTTCCGCTCATGTTTGGTGCCATATCTGACATGACAACTTGTACTTTACTGTCACCCACGCGTTCGAGTAATGCCTGCATGACGAGTTCATCACGAAAATCGCCCTGAAGGAAGTCCACACCAACGATTGGATCCATAGGTAAAAGATCGCAAGCGATGATGCGGCCTTTGCCGCCAATCTGCGTGACCACGTGCTGTGACCAGCCTCCTGGCGCAGCACCGAGATCGACAACCGTCATCCCCGGCTTAAAAAGTTTGTCACTTTGCTGTATTTCATCAAGTTTAAACCAGGCACGGGAACGTAACCCCTTTTTCTGTGCCTCTTGAACATATTTATCGCTAAAGTGTTCCTGAAGCCAGCGGCTTGAGCTGGCAGAACGCTTTTTACCTGTCATTTAACATTCCCATCGGGACAGTTCATCGTAACCTTTTGGCGTAAATTTCTACGCGCCATTTGGCGATATATGGGAGATGGCGGTAGAATGACCCGTTTTCAATCCCAACGTAAGCAAAAATATACGATGAATCTGAGTACTAAACAAAAACAGCACCTGAAAGGTCTGGCACATCCGCTCAAGCCGGTAGTTATGCTTGGCAACAATGGTTTGACCGAAGGGGTACTGGCCGAGATTGAACAAGCGTTAGAGCACCATGAACTTATCAAGGTGAAAATCGCCTCGGAAGATCGCGAGACCAAAACCTTGATCGTGGACGCTATCGTGCGCGAAACCGGCGCCTGTAACGTACAGGTCATCGGCAAAATGCTGGTGCTTTATCGCCCTGGTAAAGAACGCAAAATCTCGCTGCCACGTTAAGAATATCCTAATTTCTGACACAACATTGTGTTAAATGAGGGTTTTCCTTTACGAGGGCTAGCAACATGCCACGCTCTTATGCTTGATAAAAGGCCGCTATGCGGCCTTTTTCTTATCTTTACACTCAGTCAACATTTTCAGTGTTGAACAAAATTTACAGATAATCCACTTTGATGATTTCGTACTCAACTTCACCACCCGGCGTACGGATAGTCACGACATCGTCCTGTTCTTTGCCGATCAGGCCGCGGGCGATAGGTGAGTTCACAGAAATCAGATTCTGTTTGAAGTCAGCCTCATCGTCACCGACGATGCGATAGGTCTGCTCTTCATCGTTGTCCAGATTCAGTACCTTCACGGTAGAACCGAAAATGACGCGGCCGTTATTCGGCATTTTGGTGATGTCGATAACCTGCGCGTTGGACAGCTTCGCTTCGATATCTTTGATACGACCTTCGCAGAAGCCCTGCTGCTCACGAGCAGCATGATACTCAGCGTTCTCTTTCAGGTCGCCGTGCTCGCGCGCTTCGGCGATGGCCGCAATAATCTCTGGGCGACGTACGGACTTCAGAAAATCCAGTTCTTCACGCAGTTTTTCTGCACCACGAAGGGTCATCGGAATAGCTTGCATTGTTATACCTCTTGAACATTCCTGTTGGGAGCGGTTAGCTCCGCTCCGGCTACTCAGCCCGCCTGGGTTGCTATCAACGCCAGGCCAGAAGCAAAAGAAAACCGACCCGGGTACAAAGCCCCAGGTCAGCAGTAATTTTTAATTTGATACGCATTTTACCCTGAAGTTCACTACGGGTCATCGTTTACTTTACAGGGCGTTGCGCCGTAGTATGACGGCTTGTTTCCAGGTTGTTAGCGCGAGAATATGCGATTTTCCAGATTTATCATCGGATTGACCACCAGTATAGCGTTTAGCGTTCAGGCCGCGAATGTTGATGAGTATATCAATCAACTTCCTGCCGGGGCCAACCTCGCGCTGTTGGTGCAGAAAGTGGGCGCCCCTGCGCCACTGATTGACTACCATGGCCAGCAGATGGCGCTACCGGCCAGTACCCAAAAGGTGCTCACCGCGCTGGCAGCGCTGTTGCAGCTCGGGCCTGATTTTCGTTTTACCACCACGCTGGAGAGCAAAGGCAGCATTGATAACGGGACGCTTAAAGGTGACCTGATTGCGCGATTTGGTGGTGATCCTACGCTAAGACGCCAGGATCTTCGCAATATGGTCGCAGCGCTGAAAAAGGCCGGCGTGCAGACCATTGAGGGCAACGTACTGATCGACACCTCGATTTTTGCCAGCCACGATAAAGCGCCCGGCTGGCCATGGAACGACATGACCCAGTGCTTCAGCGCACCGCCAGCCGCCGCCATCGTTGACCGCAACTGCTTCTCGATCTCGCTTTACAGCGCGCAAAAAGCCAACGATCTGGCGTTCATTCGCATCGCCTCTTACTACCCGGTGACCATGTTCAGCCAGGTGCGAACGCTGGCGAAAGGCTCACCGGAGGCACAATACTGCGAGCTGGACGTGGTGCCGGGCGATCTCAACCGCTATACGCTCACCGGCTGTCTGCCACAGCGTGCCGAACCGTTGCCGCTGGCGTTCGCCATTCAGGATGGCGCAAGCTATGCCGGGGCGATTATCAAAGATGAGCTTAAGCAAGCGGGTATCACCTATAGCGGCACCCTGCTGCGCCAGACGCTGGTCAACGAGCCGGGAACGGTGATTGCCAGCAAACAGTCCGCGCCGCTGCACGATCTGCTGAAGATTATGCTGAAGAAATCCGACAACATGATTGCCGACACGGTATTCCGCATGATTGGCCATGCACGCTTTGGTGTGCCCGGTACCTGGCGTGCGGGTTCCGATGCGGTACGGCAGATTCTGCGCCAGCAGGCAGGGGTTGATCTCGGTAATACGATTATCGCCGACGGCTCCGGGCTTTCACGTCATAACCTGATTGCCCCCGCCACTATGATGCAAGCGCTTCAGTACATCGCCCAGCATGATAATGAGCTGAACTTTATCTCGATGCTGCCTCTCGCCGGCCACGACGGTTCACTGCAGTACCGCGCTGGCCTACACCAGGCAGGCGTTGACGGCAAAGTATCGGCAAAAACCGGTTCATTGCAGGGCGTATACAACCTGGCGGGCTTTATCACCACCGCCAGCGGGCAGCGGATGGCCTTCGTGCAGTATCTCTCGGGCTATGCCGTGTCGCCGGCCGATCAGCGTAACCGCCGTATTCCGCTGGTGCGCTTTGAAAGCCGATTGTACAAAGATATTTATCAGAATAACTGAGTGCGCGCTTGCCGGATGGCGACGCTAACGCGTCTTATCCGGCCTACAAGCACATAACAAAACGGGCCGCATTTGCGGCCCGTTGCATATTGTAGGCCGGATAAGCGCAAGCGCCATCCGGCTACGAGGAGATTAACGCTTGTAGATGAACTCAACGCCTTCTTCGTCGTCTTCATCCCAGTCGTCATCCCACTCTTCGTCTTCCGCTTCTGCGGCGACTTCGTCAAGCTGCTGGCGGTGGTAGTCATCCCACATGAACTCGACTTTCTCAGGCTGTTTAGCTTCTTCAGCCTGAGTAATTGGGTTTTCAATGATAAAGTTCATCACATCCCAGCACAGGTCTTTTACGCCAACCTGGCTTGCTGCTGAGATCAGATAGTACTTATCTTCCCAACCCATCGCTTCGGCAATCGCTTTAGCTTTCGCTTCGGCTTCTGCTTTGTCCATGGTGTCGATCTTGTTGAACAGCAGCCAGCGTGGCTTATTCGCCAGCTTCTCGCTGTATTTCTCCAGCTCGCCAATGATAATTTTTGCGTTCTCAGCCGGATCGGAACCGTCAATCGGATCGATATCGATAATGTGCAGCAGCACGCGGCAGCGCTCAAGGTGCTTCAGGAAGCGGATACCGAGGCCAGCGCCTTCGGACGCACCTTCAATCAGCCCCGGGATATCGGCGATCACAAAGCTCTTCTCGTTGTCGACACGCACCACGCCAAGGCTTGGTACCAGCGTGGTAAACGGGTAGTCCGCCACTTTCGGCTTGGCCGCAGACACGGCGCGGATAAAGGTGGATTTACCGGCGTTCGGCATCCCCAGCATCCCCACGTCCGCCAGCAGCATCAGTTCGAGCTGCAGGTCACGTTTATCGCCCGGCGTACCCATGGTCTTTTGACGCGGCGTACGGTTCACGGAAGATTTGAAACGGGTGTTACCCAGACCGTGCCAGCCGCCTTTAGCGACCATCAGACGTTGACCGTGTTTGGTCATATCGCCCATGGTTTCGCCGGTGCCCTGATCGATAACGCGGGTACCCACTGGCACCTTGATGGTGACGTCTTTACCACGTTTACCGGTACAGTCACGGCTCGCGCCGTTCTGACCGCGCTCGGCACGGAAGGATTTTTCGAAACGGTAGTCGATCAGGGTGTTCAGGTTCTCGTCGGCTTCCATCCAGACGTCACCGCCGTCGCCGCCGTCACCGCCGTCCGGGCCACCTTTCGGAATATATTTTTCACGGCGGAAGCTTACGCAACCATTACCGCCATCACCTGCTACGACCAGGATCGTTGCTTCATCAACAAACTTCATTTTACTCTCCGTAAATCATTCGCCTGCGCGGGGTAACGGAACAACCGCTTCACGCTTACGCCACCGCCCCCATAGACGATGACCAATGGCGGAATACATCGCGCCCGCAACCACGACAAACGCACCGAGGTAACCTAAAAGGTTCAACATCGGTCTGGCGAAGAAATCGGGCCAGGCCATTGATAATAAATCTGAAAATAACAGGGTGAACAGGGGAGTCAGCGTAACTAACGCGCTCACCTGCGCCGCCTGCCAGCGCGCCATGGCTTCCGCCAGCGCCCCATAGCCGACCAGTGTGTTCAGACCACAAAAGATCAGACAGGCTAGCTGCCAGTCGCTCAGTTGCCCGATGACACCGGGTTTTGCTAACGGCAGCAGTGCAATTGTACATAAAGTGTACAATAAAAAGAGAATCTGCTGTGAGGCCATCCGTCGCAATAACACCTTTTGCGCGACGCCGTAGCTCACCCAGACCATCGCCGCACCGACACCGAAGATAACGCCCCAGGTGTAATCGGTCAGACGGGTAAAAATTTCAATCAGGCTGGTGTTAAAGAACATCACCAGCCCGCAGATCAGCATGGTCGCGCCGATAATCTGCGTGCCGCGCATCTTTTCTTTGAGGATAAAGACGCTCGCCACCATCATGCCGACGGGCGAGAGCTGGCCAATCACCTGCGACGCCGTCGGGCTGACGTACTGTAGCGAAGAGCTAAACAGCACGAAGTTGCCAAACAGACCGCCGGTGGCAATCAGCAGCAGCACCAGCCAACGCGGGTTGCGAAAAAGCTGCAGAGAGGGCAGCTTGCGCTTCCAGGTCAAAATCAGGCCCAGACCACAGCTGGCCATCAAAAAACGGTAGAACACGACGGTAGGCGGTTCCATGACCTCCAGAACCTGCTTCATCGCAATCGGCAGTGCACCCCAGCATATCGCCGTGGTGAGCGCCAACAGAATACCTATACCCGCCTGTTGCTTCATACCGGATTCTCTAGCGCGACAAACTATCATTTTCCTGGCGTCGAATGTAAAAAGCCCCGCAACGTGTTGCGGGGCTTTTATCCGTTACCGGGACGCGAATAACTTATTCAGCAACGATGCTGATATATTTACGGTTATTCGGACCTTTAACTTCAAATTTCACTTTACCGTCTGCTTTAGCAAACAGAGTGTGGTCTTTGCCGCAACCAACGTTGGAGCCAGCGTGGAATTTGGTACCACGTTGACGAACGATGATGCTACCAGCCAGAACTGTTTCACCGCCGAAGCGTTTTACGCCCAGACGTTTAGCTTCTGAATCGCGACCGTTACGAGTCGAGCCGCCAGCCTTTTTATGTGCCATTTAATCTGCTCCCCTTAACTTAAGCGCTGATGCCAGTGATTTTCACATCAGTGAACCACTGACGATGGCCCTGCTGCTTACGGTAGTGTTTACGACGACGAAACTTAACAATTTTAACTTTCTCGCCACGACCGTGAGCAACAACTTCAGCTTTGATAACGCCGCCATCAACGAAAGGAACGCCGATTTTGACTTCTTCACCGTTTGCGATCATCAGAACTTCAGTGAAATCAACAGATTCACCAGTTGCGATGTCCAGCTTTTCCAGGCGAACGGTCTGACCTTCGCTTACTCGGTGTTGTTTACCACCACTTTGGAAAACCGCGTACATATAAACTCCGCTTCCGCGCACATCTTCGTGTGATTCAGAGTGCGCTATAAATATTCACAATAGGGCGCGAATATTACGCAAAACGCGAGCCTTTGACAAGTGCTACCATCAATAGATGCAGAAAAAAAACACAACGCACACGGCAACGTTTATCTGGCGCGTTTTTTCAGTACAATCGTACTTACAACTCTAACGTAAAACCTTCGTTATCCCGTATGGATAAGTGGTAAACAGGACATTAAGCCCGGCTTTTGCGATGAATTTACAAAAAATCAATGAGTTAACCGCGCAGGATATGGCGGGAGTCAATGCGACGATTCTTGAGCAGCTCAACTCGGACGTCCAGTTGATCAACCAGCTAGGCTATTACATCGTGAGCGGCGGTGGAAAACGGATTCGTCCGATGATCGCCGTGCTGGCCGCCCGCGCCGTTGGCTATCAGGGAAATGCCCATGTCAAAATCGCCGCGCTGATCGAATTTATTCATACCGCAACGCTGCTGCATGACGATGTGGTTGATGAGTCCGATATGCGCCGCGGCAAGGCCACGGCCAATGCCGCCTTTGGCAACGCGGCCAGCGTGCTGGTTGGCGACTTTATCTACACCCGCGCCTTCCAGATGATGACCAGCCTCGGTTCACTGAAGGTGCTGGAAGTCATGTCCGAAGCGGTCAACGTCATTGCCGAAGGCGAAGTCCTTCAGTTGATGAACGTTAACGATCCGGACATCACCGAAGAAAATTACATGCGCGTGATTTATAGCAAAACTGCGCGCCTGTTCGAAGCTGCCGCTCAGTGTTCCGGACTGCTCGCAGGCTGTACGCCAGAGCAGGAAAAAGGTCTGCAGGACTATGGCCGCTACCTGGGCACCGCCTTCCAGCTGATCGACGATCTGCTCGACTACAGCGCCGATGGTGAGACGCTGGGTAAAAACGTTGGCGACGACCTGAATGAAGGCAAACCGACGCTGCCGCTACTGCACGCCATGCGTAACGGTACGCCGGAACAGGCGCAGCTGATTCGCGGTGCCATTGAGCAAGGTAACGGCCGCCATCTGCTGGAGCCGGTGCTGGAAGCTATGGCCGCCAGCGGTTCACTGGAGTGGACCCGCCAGCGCGCCGAAGAAGAAGCCGATAAAGCGATTGCTGCCCTGGCACCGCTGCCTGACTCCCCATGGCGCGACGCGCTCATTGGGCTCGCCCATATTGCCGTTCAGCGCGATCGTTAATCCTTTCCCCGCGCATCGCGCGGGAAAGTTCTTAAAAGCATCCAATAACGTCTATTCACGCCTGAAAATTAACGTTTTCCTAATTTTCCATAACTTACACGAACTTTTTAGAATCTTCATGAAAAGCGCGATAAAGTACATTCTTCGCCCAATCTGGCGATTTAAACAGCGCTCTCAGGGAGGAAGTATGGATAAATTTATCGACTGGCATCCGGCGGACATCATCGCCGGGCTACGCAAAAAAGGCACCTCAATGGCCGCAGAATCGCGCAAAAACGGCCTGAGCTCATCAACGTTGGCTAACGTGCTCTCACGCCCCTGGCCAAAGGGAGAAGTGATTATTGCGAAGGTTCTGGAGACGGAACCGTGGGTCATCTGGCCGTCGAGATATCACGACCCGGTGACGCATGAGTTTATCGACAGAACGCAGGCGATGCGCCAGCCAAAGAAGGACACCGCATAAAAAAGCGCCCTCCGGGGTTCCGGAGGGCGCTTCACAACGGCGGGCAGAGATTACTCGCCTTTAACGCGTTCGATGTTTGCGCCTAACGCACGCAGCTTATCTTCAATGCGTTCATAGCCGCGATCGATGTGATAGATACGGTCAACAACGGTGGTGCCCTGAGCAATACAGCCCGCCAGCACGAGGCTTGCGGAAGCACGCAGGTCGGTTGCCATCACCTGAGCGCCGGAGAGCTGCTCAACGCCGTGGCAAATCGCGGTGTTGCTTTCGATTTCCGCGCGTGCGCCCATACGGATCAGTTCCGGAATGTGCATGAAACGGTTTTCGAAGACGGTTTCCGTGATCACGCCGGTCCCTTCCGCCACCATATTCAACAGCGTGAACTGCGCCTGCATGTCGGTCGGAAACGCCGGGTGCGGCGCAGTACGCACGTTCACCGCTTTCGGGCGCTTGCCGTGCATATCAAGGCTAATCCAGTCGTCACCCACTTCAATGTCGGCACCGGCTTCACGCAGCTTGGCCAGCACCGCGTCCAGCGTATCCGGCTGTGCGTTACGGCAGACAATTTTACCGCCGGAGATCGCCGCCGCCACCAGGAAGGTGCCGGTTTCGATACGGTCAGGCAGGACGCGATAAACGCCGCCGCCCAGACGTTTCACGCCTTCGATGGTGATACGGTCGGTACCCTGACCAGATACCTTGGCGCCCATCGCGTTCAGGAAGTTCGCCGTATCGACGATTTCCGGCTCGCGCGCGGCATTTTCAATAATGGTGGTGCCTTCCGCCAGCGTCGCTGCGGTCATGATGGTGACGGTCGCGCCTACGCTGACCATATCCATAACGATATGCGCGCCTTTCAGACGACCGTTGACGGACGCTTTGACGTAGCCCTCTTCCAGCTTAATTTCCGCGCCCAGCTGTTCAAGACCAGAGATGTGCAGATCGACCGGACGCGCGCCGATGGTGCAACCGCCCGGCAGCGAAACCTGACCCTGACCGAAACGCGCCACCAGCGGGCCCAGCGCCCAGATAGACGCACGCATGGTTTTAACCAGCTCGTAAGGGGCACAGAACACGTTAACCGAGCTGGCGTCAATCCATACGGAACCGTTGCGTTCAACCTTCGCACCCAGCTGCGTCAGCAGCTTCATGGAGGTATCCACGTCTTTCAGCTTCGGTACGTTCTGGATCTCTACCGGGTCTTCAGCCAGCAGTGCGGCAAAAAGAATCGGCAGGGCAGCATTTTTGGCACCGCTAATGGTGACCTCACCCTGAAGGCGAGTTGGCCCCTGCACACGAAATTTATCCATCAAATCTTATCTCTGTTAAGTATTCACGTTCGCCACCGGAAAAGTGTTCACACTTTTCCCATGGCTCAAAAGCCGTTGAGTTTGCGATCGCGCGCCCATTCTTGCGGGGTATACGCTTTGATCGACAGGGCATGAATGCGGTTGTCCGCAAGGTACTCCATCAGCGGGCCATAGATAGTCTGCTGCTTCTTAACCCGGCTCATGCCGTCAAACATCTCACCCACGGCAATCACCTGGAAGTGGCTACCGTCGCCAGAAACGAGAACTTCCTGAAGGGAGAGTGCATTCATCAGCACGGTCTGAATTTCATTATTTTCCATAGGTTCACATTTCATTTGAGAGTGAAAACAGCCCCACATCTTAGAGGAAAGTGGCGCAGTCTTAAACAAGCAAAAAGCCCCATCGTTAAGATTGATGGGGCTTTAGGAGTATTGGAAACAATAACGTGCTGAAATTTTTAAGGGATCATATCTTCAGGTAGATTATACAACCCTTTCAGCGTCGCCACTTTTTCGCTTACGCCCTCCAGCGTCACCTTGCGTCCCTGAGAGCGAATCAGATCGACCAGGTGCACCAACAGGGCCAGACCGGCGGTATCGACGCGGCGAAGATCGCTGAGGTCTATCACCGACACGCCCTGCGTCGCCTCGTTTCTGGCCTCCCATAGCGGCACCAGAAAGTCCTGATCCAGTTCGCCGTGCAGCGCAAGGCGTTCACCTTCGCGCGTCCAGCTCAGCGATTCGGCCATTATTTTTTCTGTTCCAGGGTAATCGGCTGCGCAGAGATGGATTTCAGCTGCGCGGTCAGGCCGTCAATGCCTTTAGTACGCAGCAGGTCGCTCCATTCGTTCTGCTTGGTGGTGATCATGCTCACCCCTTCCGCAATCATATCAAACGCCTGCCAGTTACCCGTCTGGGTATTTTTACGCCACTGGAAGTCCAGTCGTACCGGCGGGCGGCCGTTCGGATCGATGATGGTAACGCGGATAGGCAAAATGCTCGCATCGCCCAGAGGCTGTTCCGGCGCAATCTGGTAGGTCTGACCGTGGTACATCGCCAGCGCCTGACCGTACGCCTGTTTCAGGTATTCACGGAAAGCAGCGAAATAGGCTTCGCGCTGCGCCGGGGTCGCATCTTTGTAGTAACGGCCCAGCACCAGCGCACCGGCATATTTTACCTGCACATACGGCAGCAGTTCCTGATCGACTACCTCACGCAGGTAGTTCGGATTAGCGCGAATTTTAGGCTGCTCATTCTTCAGGCGATCGAATGTTTTCTGCGCCGCTTCGTTCATCAGCTTGTAAGGGTTAGATTGGTCCGCCGCCGTCGCCGCCGTTAACGGTGCAATCACCAGCATGGCGACCATCAGTAAACGTTTAAACATATCGAGTATCTCCTGAGATTAATTCGTCGCGCCAGTTGCCGGCGTCGCCGTATCAGTATGTCCATCTGTGGATGCCGGCGCATCGCCTGAATTCTTATTGTCGCCACCTTTGCTGTTGTAAAGGAACTGCCCAATAAGATCTTCCAGCACCATCGCTGATTTGGTGTCCTGAATGACGCCGCCGTCTTTAAGAATAGACGTTCCCAGCTCTGGGTCTTCAAAACCCACGTTCAGCGCCAGATACTGCTCGCCCAGCAGGCCCGAAGTTCGAATCGCCAGCGAACTGGTATCGGGGATGTGGTTGTAGCGATCTTCAATATCAATAGCCACGCGGGGTAAGTAGGTTTTCGGATCCAGGCTAATATCGGCCACCCGGCCAATGACCACGCCGCCAATCCGCACCGGCGAACGCGCCTTCAGGCCGCCGATGTTATCGAAGGTGGCGTAAATGCGGTAGGTTGGCTCTGATTTTATGGACGACACGTCCGCCGCCTTCAGGCAGACAAACAGCGCCGCCAGCAGGGCCACCAGCAGAAAAATACCGACCCAGATTTCACTCTTTTTCGTTTGCATTCACTCAATTCCCAAACATCAGTGCCGTCAGCACAAAGTCCAGCCCAAGAACCGCCAGCGACGCATGCACCACGGTACGGGTGGTCGCCCGGCTGATTCCGGCAGAAGTGGGGATCGCATCGTAACCGTTAAATAACGCAATCCATGTCACCGTAATGGCGAAAACCAGGCTCTTAATCAGGCAGTTCACCAGATCGAGACGCCAGTCCACCGCATTTTGCATTGCCGACCAGAAGAACCCGGCATCAATGCCTTTCCAGCTTACGCCCACCAGCGAACCGCCCCAGATGCCCACCGCCACAAAGATAATCGTCAGCAGCGGCAGCGAGATCACCCCCGCCCAGAAGCGCGGCGAGATGACCCGACGCAGCGGATCCACCGCCATCATCTCCATACTGGAGAGCTGTTCGGTGGCACGCATCAGGCCAATTTCCGCCGTTAGCGCTGAACCGGCACGGCCGGCAAACAGCAGCGCGGCGACAACCGGCCCCAGCTCGCGCAGCAGCGACAGCGCGACCAGCATACCGAGACTGGTCTCTGCGCTGTAGGTGGTCAGCACCAGATAGCCCTGCAGGCCCAGCACCATGCCGATAAATACGCCCGACACAATGATGATAACCATAGACAGCACGCCGACGTTATACAGCTGGCGCACCAGCAACGGCGCGTGCTTGCGGAACTCCGGCTTGCCAACGATGGCATTGAACAACATTAACCCGGCTCGCCCGAACGTCGCGATGGTCTTGATCCCGCGATGTCCAAGCGCTGCCAGTGCATTTAACAGCATGAGTCGATTAACTCCCTGTGCCGATGAGGTCGCGGCGATAGTCGCCCGCAGGGAAACGGAACGGCACCGGGCCGTCGGCGATCCCGTCGAGGAACTGACGCACTCGAGGATCGTCATTTTCCTGCAACGAAGTGGCGCTGCCGTGAGCGATGATTTTGCGATCCGCCATGATATAGGCAAAATCAGCAATACTCAGCACTTCCGGCACGTCGTGGGAAACCACAATACAGGTGACACCCAATGCGCTGTTGAGTTCAGAAATCAGCTTCACCAGCACGCCCATGGTGATCGGATCCTGGCCGACGAAAGGCTCATCGAACATGATCAGATCCGGCTCCAGGGCAATCGCCCTGGCCAGCGCAGCGCGCCTGGCCATCCCGCCGGAAAGCTCGGAGGGCATCAGTTTCGCCGCCCCGCGCAGGCCAACGGCCTCCAGCTTCATCATCACCGTACTTTTTAATAACGGCGCGGGCAGCTGGGTGTGCTCGCGGATCGGGTACGCCACGTTGTCAAACACGTTCATGTCGGTAAACAGCGCACCGGACTGAAACAGCATACTCATCCGTTTACGGACAGTATAAAGACGGGAACGCGACATGTGCGGCACGTTCTCGCCATCAAAGAGGATCTCTCCGCTGTCCGGGGGAATTTGCCCGCCGATCAGGCGCAGCAGCGTGGTCTTGCCAATCCCCGACGGCCCCATAATCGCGGTAATTTTTCCGCGCGGCACCGACAGCGAGATATTGTCGAAGATCACCCGACTGCCACGGCTGAACGTGACGTCGCGCATATCGACCAAATTCTCGATAGTGTGGCTCATAGGCTTACCTTTCCAGGTCCTTAAGGGGAATCATTTCCCACTCGATTGCGCATTCTTACAGAATCCTAGCCGCACGGGTTAACGAAATCTGGCATTTGTTTTACTTTTACGGCTCATAAAGTCAAAATTAAGAATTCGTTACGTCCAGACGTGCGGACCGACGATTATACCTGAAGAAAGGACTTTAGATGCTCTTAGCCACGGCTCTGTTAATTATTGGTTTACTTCTGGTGGTCTACAGCGCCGATCGCCTTGTGTACTCCGCCTCCATTCTGTGCCGTGCTCTGGGCGTTCCTCCGCTGATTATCGGTATGACCGTGGTCAGCATCGGTACTTCGCTGCCGGAAATCATCGTCTCCGCCGCCGCCTCGTTGCATGGCCAGGTTGACGTCGCCGTTGGCACCGCCATCGGATCCAATATCGTCAATATCCTGCTGATCCTCGGCCTGACCGCGTTGTTCCACCCTTTTACCGTGCATTCTGATATCCTGCGCCGCGAAATACCGCTAATGTTGGTCGTGAGCCTGCTGGCCGGGTATGTTCTCTATGATGGCGAACTCTCGCGGTTTGACGGTATCTTTCTCATCGTTCTGGCGGCGCTATGGCTGCTGTTTATCATTAAGATAGCGCGCCTGGCCGAACGTCAGGGCAATGATAAATTTACGCAGGAGCAGTTGGCCGAGCTGCCGCGCGACGGTTCGCTCCCCGTCGCCTGCTTATGGCTTGGCGTTGCGCTGATTATTATGCCGATGGCAACCCGAATGGTGATTGATAACGCCACGGTGCTGGCGAACTTTTTTGCCATGAGCGAACTGACCATTGGTCTGACAATCATTGCACTTGGCACCAGCCTGCCGGAGCTGGCAACCGCCATCGCCGGCGTGCGCAAAGGTGAAAATGATATTGCGGTCGGTAATATCATCGGCTCGAATTTCTTTAATATCGCTATCGTTCTGGGCATCCCCGCCCTTATCGCACCGGGGTCGTTTAACCCGCTCGCGTTTACCCGGGACTATGGCGTAATGGTTGTGGTGAGCGTGGTCTTCGCCCTCCTGTGCTGGCGTCGACGCCAGATAGGCCGCGGCGCGGGCTTACTGTTGATCGGCGGGTTTGTTGCGTGGCTGGCGCTGCTCTATGGGGCAATGCCGCTCTTCATCGAATGAATCGGGATAACACTATGTCGCAAATAGATTTGCAGCCAAATTTCGACTTCCAGCATGCCGGAAGAGACGTTCTGGCGATTGAACGGGAAGGGCTGGAACAGCTCGATCAATACATTAACCAGGATTTCAGCGACGCCTGCGAGAAGATCTTCTACTGCACCGGCAAAGTTGTGGTCATGGGGATGGGGAAATCAGGCCACATCGGCCGCAAAATGGCGGCCACCTTCGCCAGCACCGGCACCTCTGCCTTCTTCGTCCATCCCGGCGAAGCGGCGCACGGCGATTTGGGCATGGTCACGCCGCAGGATGTGGTTATCGCGCTGTCTAACTCCGGCGAATCAAACGAAATTCTGGCGCTCATTCCGGTACTTAAACGCCTGCGTGTGCCGCTGATTTGCCTCACCAGCCGCCCGGATAGCAGCATGGGCCGCGCGGCGGATATTCACCTGTGCGTGAAGGTGCCGCGAGAAGCCTGTCCGCTCGGGCTGGCGCCGACGTCCAGCACCACCGCTGCGCTGGTGATGGGCGATGCGCTGGCCGTCGCGTTACTCAAGGCCCGCGGGTTTACCGCCGAAGATTTTGCTCTCTCACACCCCGGCGGCGCACTGGGTCGCAAGCTTCTCCTGCGCGTTAACGATATTATGCATACTGGCGATGAAATTCCGCACGTCAGTCCGGACGCATCGCTGCGCGATGCGCTGCTGGAAATTACCCGCAAGAATCTGGGGATGACGGCCATCTGCGACGACAATATGCAGATTAAAGGTATTTTCACCGACGGCGACCTGCGACGCATTTTCGACAATGGCGTCGACGTGCGCAGCCTCGGCATTGCCGACGTCATGACGCCGGGCGGTATCCGCATTCGTCCGGGTATCCTGGCGGTCGACGCGCTGAACCTGATGCAATCACGTCATATCACCTGCGTGCTGGTTGCCGATGGCGACCATCTGCTAGGTGTGATACATATGCACGACCTACTGCGCGCAGGCGTAGTGTAATCAAGGATATAAATAATGAGTAATGCTGTCGCATCGGTCGCTACCTGCTACGGGCCGGTGAGTCCACAATTTATCGCGAAGGCGGAGAAAATCCGCCTGCTGATCCTCGACGTCGATGGAGTGCTGTCCGATGGCCTTATCTACATGGGCAACAACGGCGAAGAGTTGAAGGCCTTCAACGTTCGCGATGGTTACGGCGTACGCTGTGCCCTTACCTCCGACATCGAAGTGGCGATTATTACCGGGCGAAAAGCTAAACTGTTAGAAGACCGCTGCGCGACGCTCGGCATCACGCATCTCTATCAGGGTCAGTCGGATAAGCTCATTGCCTACCGTGAACTGCTGGCGAAGCTTGATCTTCAGCCAGAGGAAGTGGCCTACGTGGGCGACGATCTGATCGACTGGCCGGTCATGGCAGAAGTCGGTCTCAGCGTCGCGGTAGCGGACGCGCACCCGCTGCTGCCACCGCGCGCTGATTACGTCACGCGTATTGCGGGAGGCCGCGGCGCGGTTCGTGAAGTCTGCGATCTGCTGCTGCTGGCGCAAGGGAAGCTGGACGAAGCCAAAGGGCAATCCATATGAGTAAAACCAGACGTTGGGTTATCATTCTGCTATCGCTGGTGGCGCTTGTCCTGATCGGCCTTAATCTTGCCGATAAAGAAGACAGCGGCCCGGTGACAACAAACGCTGGCGATCCAACTTATAAAAGCGAGCATACCGATACGGTGGTGTACAGCCCCGAAGGCGCGCTCTCCTACCGGTTAATTGCCGAACACGTGGAGTATTTTTCCGATCAGAGTCTGTCGTGGTTTACTCGCCCCGTACTGACAACATTTGACGCCGCCAAGGTGCCAACCTGGTCGATTAAAGCCGATAAAGCGAAGCTGACCAACGACCGCATGCTGTACCTCTACGGGCACGTTGAAATCAACGCGCTGACAGAAGACGCACAACTGCGTAAGATTACGACGGATAATGCCCAGGTAAACCTGATAACTCAGGATGTTTCCTCTGACGATCTGGTGACGTTATACGGCACAACATTTAATTCCAGCGGCCTGAAAATGCGCGGCAATTTACGCAGCAAAAACGCCGAGCTGATTGAAAAGGTTAGAACCTCTTATGAAATTCAGAACAAACAAACTCAGCCTTAAGCTGGCGCTCGTCGCTTCTCTGCTGGCCGCTAGCCTGCCGGCCATGGCGGTGACCGGCGATACCAATCAACCGATTCACATTGAATCCGATCAGCAGTCGTTGGATATGCAGGGCAACGTCGTGACCTTTACCGGCAACGTCGTCGTCACCCAGGGCACAATCAAAATTAACGCTGACAAAGTGGTCGTGACCCGCCCTGCGAATCAGCAGGGTAAAGAAGTTATTGAAGGCTACGGCAATCCGGCCACCTTCTACCAGATGCAGGACAACGGCAAACCGGTGAAAGGCCATGCGTCGAAAATGCGCTATGAGCTGGCGAACGACTTCGTGGTGCTGACCGGCAACGCTTACCTTGAGCAGCTCGACAGCAACATCAAGGGCGACAAGATCACGTACCTGGTCAAGGAACAGAAAATGCAGGCGTTTAGCGATAAAGGCAAACGCGTGACCACCGTTCTGGTGCCATCCCAGCTGCAGGACAAGTCCAAAGATCAGGCTCCGGCACAGAAGAAGAGTAACTAATCCGTTATGGCGACATTAACTGCAAAAAATCTGGCGAAGGCCTACAAAGGCCGCCGCGTAGTGGAAGATGTCAGTCTGACCGTGAATTCCGGTGAGATTGTGGGTCTGCTTGGGCCAAACGGCGCGGGTAAAACCACCACCTTCTACATGGTGGTTGGGATCGTGCCGCGCGACGCGGGCAATATCATCATTGATGACGAAGACATCAGCCTGCTGCCGCTGCACGCGCGCGCGCGCCGGGGTATCGGCTATCTGCCGCAGGAAGCCTCTATTTTCCGCCGTCTGAGCGTTTACGATAACCTGATGGCCGTGCTGCAAATCCGCGACGATCTGAGCAACGAACAGCGTGAAGACCGTGCTAAAGAGCTGATGGAAGAGTTCCACATCGAGCATCTGCGCGACAGTCTGGGCCAGGCGCTATCCGGCGGGGAACGCCGCCGCGTCGAAATCGCCCGCGCGCTGGCGGCAAACCCGAAATTTATCCTGCTGGATGAACCGTTTGCCGGCGTAGACCCGATTTCGGTTATCGACATTAAACGTATTATCGAACACCTGCGCGACAGCGGCCTTGGCGTACTGATTACCGACCACAACGTCCGTGAAACGCTGGCGGTGTGTGAACGCGCTTATATCGTCAGCCAGGGGCATCTGATTGCCCACGGTACCCCTCAGGAGATCCTACAAGACGAACATGTTAAACGCGTGTATCTTGGGGAAGACTTCAGACTCTGATAGGGTAGTGGTTAACGACGTTAGCGGGAGATATTCGTTCTGAACATGAAGCAAGGTTTGCAATTAAGGCTCAGCCAACAGCTTGCCATGACGCCACAGCTGCAGCAGGCTATTCGTCTGCTGCAGCTGTCTACGCTGGAACTTCAGCAGGAACTCCAGCAGGCGCTGGAGAGCAACCCCCTGCTCGAGCAAACCGATCTTCACGAAGAAGTAGAAACTCAGGAAGCCACCGATCACGAAACGCTGGACAGCGTTGACGCGCTGGAAAAGCCCGATATGCCCGAAGAGCTGCCGCTTGACGCCAGCTGGGACGAGATCTATACCGCCGGGACGCCTTCCGGCACCGGGGCCGACTACCAGGACGACGAGCTGCCGGTTTACCAGGGCGAAACAACCCAGTCGCTGCAGGATTACCTGATGTGGCAGGTTGAACTGACGCCGTTTACCGATACCGACCGCGCCATCGCCACCTCCATCGTCGACGCGGTGGACGACACCGGCTACCTCACCGTTTCCGTGGAAGATATTCGCGAAAGCATCGGCGACGACGAGATTGGCCTCGATGAAGTGGAAGCGGTGTTGAAGCGTATCCAACGCTTCGATCCGGTAGGCGTCGCCGCCAAAGATCTCCGCGACTGTTTGCTGATCCAGCTTTCCCAGTTCTCACCTACGACGCCGCGTCTTGATGAAGCTCGCCTAATCATCAGTGAGCATCTGGATCTGCTCGCCAACCATGACTTCCGTTCGCTGATGCGCGTCACGCGGCTGAAAGAAGACGTGCTGAAAGAAGCGGTCGATCTGATCCAGTCATTAGATCCGCGCCCCGGCCAATCGATCCAGACCGGTGAACCTGAATACGTCATTCCTGACGTGCTGGTGCGTAAGGTGAACGATCGCTGGGTGGTGGAACTGAACGCCGACAGCATCCCGCGTCTGCAGATTAACCAGCACTATGCGGGCATGTGCAATAACGCCCGCAACGACGCCGACAGCCAGTTTATCCGCAGCAACCTGCAGGAAGCGAAGTGGCTGATTAAGAGTCTGGAAAGCCGCAACGACACGCTGCTGCGCGTCAGCCGCTGCATCGTTGAACAGCAGCAGGCCTTTTTCGATCTTGGCGAAGAGTATATGAAACCGATGGTGCTGGCGGACATCGCCCAGACCGTCGAAATGCACGAGTCCACGATTTCGCGTGTTACCACGCAGAAGTATTTGCATAGCCCACGGGGCATTTTCGAGCTTAAGTATTTCTTCTCCAGCCACGTCAGCACCGAGGGCGGCGGCGAAGCCTCGTCCACGGCGATTCGTGCACTGGTGAAGAAATTGATTGCCGCGGAGAATCCCGCAAAACCACTGAGCGACAGTAAACTGACCACCATGCTCTCTGAACAGGGTATCATGGTGGCACGGCGCACCGTTGCAAAGTACCGAGAGTCTTTATCCATTCCGCCGTCTAACCAGCGTAAACAGCTGGTCTGACACTACTGATAAGGAAGACACTATGCAGCTCAACATCACTGGACACAACGTCGAAATTACCGAGCCAATGCGCGAATTCGTGAATGCGAAATTCAGCAAGCTGGAACAATTCTTCGAGAGGATCAATCAGGTCCATATTGTGTTAAAAGTGGAGAAATTGACGCACATCTCGGATGCTACACTGCACGTTAACGGGGGCGAACTTCATGCCAGCGCGGAAGGGCAGGATATGTACGCCGCTATCGACGGTTTAATCGATAAACTGGCGAGACAGTTAAACAAGCACAAAGATAAACTAAAACAACATTGATTGTCCGAGCAGCCGCCCGATATGCCCGGCATATCGGGCGGCGCTTAGGTGAAATTATGACAAATAACGATTCGGCTCTACAACTGAGCAATGTCCTTAACCAGGAATGTACCCGCAGTGCAGTACACTGCCAGAGTAAAAAACGCGCGCTTGAGATCATCAGCGAGCTGGCGGCTAAACAACTTAGCCTGCCGCCGCAGGTGGTGTTTGAAGCCATTCTGACCCGTGAAAAAATGGGCAGTACCGGCATCGGTAACGGTATCGCGATCCCGCACGGCAAGCTGGAAGAAGATACGCTGCGCGCCGTCGGCGTGTTTGTGCAGTTGGAAACGCCAATCGCCTTCGACGCCATCGACAACCAGCCGGTCGATTTACTCTTTGCGCTACTGGTGCCGGCAGACCAGACCAAAACCCACCTGCATACGCTTTCCCTGGTGGCAAAACGTCTGGCGGATAAAACCATTTGTCGCCGCCTGCGCGCCGCGCAGAGCGACGAAGAGCTGTATCAAATCATCACCGATACGGAAACCCACGATGATGCATAATGGACATCACATCGTACTGAGGAGAAACGGTACATGGTACTGATGATCGTCAGCGGCCGCTCTGGCTCGGGAAAATCAGTGGCCCTGAGGGCGCTGGAAGATATGGGCTTCTACTGCGTGGATAACCTGCCGGTGGTGCTGCTGCCGGAACTGGCGAAAACGCTGGCTGACCGCGAGATATCGGCCGCCGTCAGCATTGACGTGCGTAACATGCCCGAAACGCCGGAAATCTTCGAACGTGCAATGGAGAACCTGCCGGACAACTTCTCCCCGCAGCTTCTGTTCCTCGATGCCGATCGCAATACGCTGATTCGTCGCTACAGCGACACCCGTCGTCTGCACCCCCTCTCAAGTAAGAATCTGTCGCTGGAAAGCGCCATTGATGAAGAGAGCAACCTGCTGGAGCCGCTGCGCTCTCGCGCCGATCTGATCGTCGATACCTCCGAGATGTCCGTTCACGAGCTGGCGGAAATGCTGCGTACCCGTCTTCTGGGTAAACGCGAGCGTGAGCTGACGATGGTATTTGAATCCTTCGGCTTCAAGCACGGTATCCCTATTGACGCCGATTACGTTTTCGACGTGCGCTTCCTGCCGAACCCGCACTGGGATCCGAAGCTGCGTCCGATGACCGGCCTCGACAAACCGGTCGCCGCGTTCCTCGACAGGCACACCGAGGTTCACAACTTTATTTACCAGACCCGCAGCTATCTTGAGCTATGGTTACCTATGCTGGAAACCAACAACCGTAGCTATCTGACGGTGGCCATTGGTTGTACCGGCGGTAAACACCGTTCGGTTTACGTTGCCGAACAGCTGGCTGACTACTTCCGCTCACGCGGTAAGAACGTGCAGTCTCGTCATCGGACGCTGGAAAAACGCAAATCATGACCGTAAAACAGACCGTTGAAATCACTAATAAGCTGGGCATGCACGCTCGCCCGGCGATGAAGCTGTTTGAGCTGATGCAGGATTTTGACGCGGAAGTCTTGCTGCGTAATGACGAAGGCACCGAAGCGGAAGCCAACAGCGTGATTGCGCTGCTGATGCTCGACTCCGCCAAGGGTCGCCAGATTGAGGTTGAAGCCACCGGCCCACAGGAAGTGGAAGCGCTGGCGGCGGTGATTGCGCTGTTTAACGCCGGGTTTGACGAAGACTAGTCTCGTAGGCCGGATAAGGCGTTTACGCCGCCATCCGGCAATACAGCGGTGCTTTACGAATGCCAGATGGCGCTACGCTTATCAGCGCCTACAAAACTCACCGCAACCTGCAGCTAATACAGCTTATTTTCCCGCATAAACCCTTCCCCGCCCAGCTGACGCATCTGGCGTAAAATCCACGCCTGACGGCTGCGTACATACCCTGACGGCGCGCTGGCCTTAAAGCGAATGGGGTTTGGCAACACGGCCGCCAGCAGCGCAGCCTCCGCCATCGTCAACTTACTGGCCGGTTTATGGAAAAAGCGCTGCGACGCAGCCTCCACGCCAAAAACGCCGTCGCCAAACTCAGCGATATTCAGGTAGACGGTCAGAATGCGCTTCTTGCTCCACACCGTCTCAATTCCCAGCGTGAGACCCGCCTCCAGCCCTTTACGCAGCCAGCTGCGCCCGTCCCACAGGAACAGGTTCTTTGCCGTCTGCTGCGACAGCGTTGATGCGCCGCGGATGCGGTTTTCGTTGCGCTCATTGTGCGCCAGCGCCTTCTCAATTGCCGTGACGTCAAAGCCCCAGTGATCGGGGAACTTTTGGTCCTCGGCGGCAATCACCGCGAGCCCCATCCACGGCGAAATGTCATCCATGCTGACCCAGTCCGAATGGGCAACATAGCCGAAGTCTCCCGACAGCCATGCCCCCACCTGGCGCTCAATCATCACGGCAGAAAATGGTACCGGCAGAATACTGAACGCGGCAATGCCGCCGCCCCATGCCAGCACCAATAGCAGCAGCAGCCGCAAGACCAGACGTTTTAGCCCAGCTACACTCCTCAAAGCCATCTCGTTCTCGCTAACTCTCTGACGCTGATTAATATTTCTGATTAAGCGTTACGCTTCACACATTTTACTGATTCACGTAACAAACATTTTAAGTTTTGCTATCTTATTGAGCGTGCAATCGTATTTCAGGTTGTGTCAAACAAACAAAATCAAGCCAATCATCTGACGCAGCCACCAGTTCCCTGGTGTTGGCGCAGTATTCGCGCACCCCGGCTAGACCGGGGTCATTTTTTATCAACGTTGGCTACCCACGCTTTCAATACCGCCACATCGTGCTGCCATTCCGACTTCATTTCTTCAACCCATTCACCTACGTTATCCCACCATGCCGGCAGGTCCGGTGACTGGATCTGTTGCCCTAGTTGCTGAAGGTGACGAAGCCCTACGGAACCGGCAGCCCCCTTAATCTTGTGTCCTTCCTCGACAATGCCTTTTTGGTCACGGGCGGTCAGGTTTGACTCCAGCACCGCCAGGTAGCCCGGCATCATTTTTTCAAACACGGCCAGGCCATCGGTAATCAGCTTCGGCCCTACCAGTTCGATATACTGCTCCAGCATCGGTATATCGAGCAGCTGCTGCGACTTGCCGTTATCACTCTGGCTCACGGTACTCTCCTCTTCGTCTTCAGCGGTATCCCAGAACTTCTTGATCATCGCCGTCAAGGCCGGTACCGAGAGCGGTTTACTCAGCACATCGTCCATGCCAGCATCCAGATATTCTTTCTTATCCTTCAGTACGTTGGCCGTCAGTGCCACCAGCGGCGGCAGATCGTCGGCATGATATTTACGCGTCAGCTCGCGGGAAATATCCAGACCGGTCATGTCCGGCAGTTGGATATCCAGCAGCACCAGGTCATATTCACCCGGCGTAAACATCTCCAGCGCGGCTTTCCCGGTCATGGCGACGTCTACGCTATTCCCCAGTTTTTCCAGCACGGAGCGGGCAACAATCACGTTCAGCTCAATGTCTTCCACCAGCAGCACGTGCAGTGCGGGCAGCGGCATATCGTCTTCTTCCAGCGTATCTTCGACTTCCTCAGCCACCGCCGGCGCATGCACCGTCAGGGTAAAGACAGAGCCGTGGCCCGGCTGGCTGGAGACGTCGATATCCCCGCCCATGCTTTTCGCCAGACGCTTCGACACGGCAAGACCGATCCCGGTACCGGTGGCCGGTTTACCGCCCTGGCTATCTTTCACCTGATAATACATGGCAAAGATTTTATCCTGCTCCTCCTGCGGGATACCGATACCGGAATCCTCCACCTCGAAGTGCAGCATATCGCCCTCGTCATAGCGCACGCGGACCACCACGTTGCCCTGCTGGGTAAACTTCACGGCGTTGCTGATCAGGTTCCACAGAATCTGTCGCAGGCGGGTACCGTCGGTAATCACTTTATGCGGCAGCGGCAACGTTGGCTCCATAATGAAGCGAAGCCCCTTTTGCTGGGCCTGCAAACCGGAAAGGTTTTCGAGATCCGCCAGGAAGCCGGTGAAATCAACCTCCTGGTTATCCAGTTGCACCTTGCGGCGCTCCATCTTATCCATATCAATAATATCGTTGAAGATATTGCCCAGCGTGACCGCCGACACGTGGATGGTTTTCAGGTATTTCTCCTGTTCTGCCGTCAGGTTAGTGTCGAGCAGGATTCGGCTAAGCCCCACGATGCCGTTAAGCGGCGTGCGCAGTTCATGGCTGATGGTGGAGATAAAGGTCGTTTTGTCGCGGCTGGCGCGTTCCAGTGCGTCCTGGTAGCGCTTGCGTTCGGTAATATCGCGACCAAAGCCCATCAGGCCGTGGCGTTTCCCCACGCGGTCGTAGTACGGCACTTTACGGATCTCAAAACACGCTTTGCGTCCGTCCGGGTAATCGAGCCATTGTTCGTAGGTGAGCGAGACATTATGACGGAAGACTTTTTCATCGGTTTCAATGACTTTTGCCGCCGCCTCTGCGCTATACACCTCTTCAGGATGCAGGTGAATCAGCTGCTTTTCACTTTTACCCGTCAGTAGCTCCATCGCCCGGTTACAGCCGGAAAATTCTTTATCTTCATTGCGATAGAAAACCAAATCCGGCGATGCGTCGAGGAACGAACGCAGGAAGGAGGACTGCTGCTCAAGGCGGATCTGCGTCTCTTCGCGCTCCTGTACCTCAATACGCAGCTGTTCAAGGGTAGCCAGACGTTCCGCTTCCGCTTTTTCACGGTCGCTGATCTCCTGGTTAAGCTGGGAAATATTGTCTTTCAGCTGAACGTTGAGCTTAAGGTCGCGTTCGCGCATCTCTTCAAGCTTTTCAACCAGCCGGGACAGACGCTGCCGCGACTCTTCAAGCTGCTCAACCACCACCGACAGAAAATACACTGCCCATGGGGTAATCAGCAGGCCGAAGAAGATGGAGCGAATAACATCGATACTCTCCACCTGGCCATGCAGCACCATGGTGACGGCCATCTGTACCACAATCGCCAGTACCACCAGCGCCAGCGCGAGCAACAGAGAGAAACGTACCAGACCCAGCTTCATCATCAGGTCGACGTAATACTGCGCCAGCATACGGATTTGCTTCATAAGGGATTCCTTAACGACAACGTCGTTCAATCATACCCAATTCTGAGCGCAGCGCGGTAGGTTGTGTAAAAAATGCGAGGATTATCTGTGAAGTCGGTGTTGTAGGCCTGATAAGCGCAGCGCCATCAGGCAATGTGATCCTGACAGCCTGATGGCGCTGCGCTTATCAGGCCTACACGGCGGCGAGGCGTGACGACACTACGGCTGCACCCAAGGCGTGCCCAGCGCCGAGCCCTGCACACCGTGTTCATTCAGGTATTTATCCAGCTCGACCATCCCGGTCCAGCGGTTCTCACACCATAGCGGCGCCAGCAGCGTTGGCCGGCGAGCGCTGGCGGAAATACGGTGATAAATCACCTCCGGCGGCGTATGACGAATCATCTCGCCCGCGGTCACCGTATAGTCGTCCAGCGCAATGCCGTTCAGACGACCGGCTTGCCAGGCCTTCGCCATAATGCTACCGGTGACAATATGCAGCGGATGCAGCTTAATGCCGTCAACGCCCGTCTCAACCACCTGCTGGAGCGTCTCCAGGCATTCGCTCTGCCCTTCCCCGGGCAGGCCGACAATCAGGTGACTGCACACCTTCAGGCCGCGTTCACGTGCCAGACGCGTCGTATTCTGGTAACAGGCAAAGTCGTGGCCGCGGTTAATCCGGTGCAGCGTTTTATCGTGCGCGGTTTGCAGCCCCAGCTCCAGCCACACTTCATAGCCCTGCTCGTGGTACTCACTCAACAGGTCTAGTACCGCCTCCGGCACGCAGTCCGGGCGCGTACCCACGCACAGCCCGACGATATTGGCCTGGCTTACCGCCTGCTGGTACATCGAACGCAGCACCTGCACTTCGGCAAAGGTGCTGGTATAGGCCTGGAAATAGGCCAGATAGCGCTTTGCGCGGTTCACCAGCTGCGCCTGATGGGCAAGCTGCTCGGCAATCGACTTATGCTGCTGCGCTTCATCGGCAAACGAGGCGACATTACAGAACGTACAACCGCCCCGGCCAATGGTGCCATCGCGGTTTGGGCAGCTGAATCCACCATGCAGCGTCAGTTTATGAACCTTTTCGCCGTAACGACGCGTAAGATCCCCACCAAACATATTGACTAATTTTTGTAACTGCATAATCTGATAGACCGGCCTGAAGAAAGGGCCCAAGCCTGCCACTTTTAGTCTCGATCGGCGATGACCTGGATCAATCGCCATGTAGACCCTTTACCTTATTGCATAACAAATCAAAATTATTGCAATTTCATTCAGAGGAAGCGTGATTATTTTTGCTTATGTCAGTACCGTTATTTGCAATAATCCAGCGCCCGTTGAAAAACAGAGCGATCATATACCCCCACTGTCAATACCAGCATTAAATGCTACTTTTAATATCCAAAACAGCACATGAAGATTAAAAGCGCGCTTACAGATAGTGAGACAGATCACACTCATTGCGGCATCCCCATCAGGTCCTTAACCGAGAAAAATGCATTATTTTTTATATTAATCATCATGTTAACTTCTCTATAGCACATTTCTGTATAAATAAGATTGCCATTTGACCTATGTAGCGATTCCCGATAAGTTGGGAATCCGCTGGAAGCTTTCTGGATGAGCAGCCTGCTCATCATATTTATGCAGTAATTGAGATTCCCTCTTAAGCAAGTCCTCAAACTTGTGCGACCTACGCGAAAAGGATAAAAGAGGGCGAATGCGAGGTTAGGCAAAGAGTGCCTCACCCCGTCGCCATGCTCTTGCTGTGCCTTGCGCGCAATCGATTAAGGGGGCGTCCCGTAGAGCCTGGGGAGGTTCACTGATATGTTGTACGATAAATCCCTTGAGAGGGATAACTGTGGTTTCGGCCTGATCGCCCACATAGAAGGCGAACCTAGCCACAAGGTAGTGCGTACCGCGATACACGCACTGGCCCGAATGCAGCACCGCGGCGCAATACTCGCCGACGGTAAAACCGGTGACGGTTGTGGCCTGCTGCTGCAAAAACCTGACCGTTTCTTTCGCATCGTCGCCGAAGAGCGCGGCTGGCGCTTAGCGAAAAACTATGCCGTTGGGATGCTGTTCCTGAATAAGGATCCTGAACTGGCAGCGGCGTCTCGCCGTGTTGTAGAAGAAGAACTACAGCGTGAAACCCTGTCTATCGTCGGCTGGCGCGATGTGCCAACCAATGAAGGCGTACTGGGTGAAATCGCCCTCTCCTCTCTGCCTCGCATTGAACAAATTTTCGTTAACGCCCCTGCGGGCTGGCGTCCGCGCGATATGGAACGCCGTCTGTTTATCGCCCGTCGCCGTATCGAAAAACGCCTCCAGGAAGATAAAGACTTCTACGTTTGTAGCCTGTCGAACCTGGTCAACATCTATAAAGGTCTGTGTATGCCGGCGGATTTGCCGCGCTTCTACCTGGACCTCGCGGACCTGCGTCTGGAGTCGGCCATCTGCCTGTTCCACCAGCGCTTCTCCACCAACACCGTTCCACGCTGGCCGCTGGCTCAGCCGTTCCGCTATCTGGCGCACAACGGCGAGATCAACACCATCACCGGTAACCGCCAGTGGGCACGCGCGCGTACCTATAAGTTCCAGACCCCGCTGATCCCGGATCTGCACGACGCTGCGCCTTTCGTTAACGAAACCGGCTCCGACTCCAGCTCCATGGATAACATGCTTGAGCTGCTGCTGGCAGGCGGGATGGACATCATTCGCGCCATGCGTCTGCTGGTACCACCGGCCTGGCAGAACAACCCGGATATGGACCCGGACCTGCGTTCGTTCTTCGACTTTAACTCCATGCACATGGAGCCGTGGGACGGCCCGGCAGGTATCGTCATGTCTGACGGTCGCTATGCCGCCTGTAACCTCGACCGTAACGGTCTGCGCCCGGCGCGCTACGTCATCACCAAAGACAAGCTCATCACCTGCGCTTCTGAAGTCGGTATCTGGGATTACCAGCCTGACGAAGTGGTTGAAAAAGGCCGCGTAGGCCCAGGCGAGCTGATGGTTATCGACACCCGCAGCGGCCGCATCCTGCATTCTGCTGAAACCGACAACGATCTGAAAAGCCGCCACCCGTACAAAGAGTGGATGGAGAAGAACGTTCGCCGCCTGGTGCCGTTTGAAGATCTGGCCGATGACCGCGTTGGCAGCCGTGAGCTGGACGACGATACGCTTGCCAGCTATCAGAAACAGTTTAACTACAGCGCTGAAGAGCTGGATTCCGTTATCCGCGTGCTCGGCGAAAACGGCCAGGAAGCGGTCGGCTCAATGGGTGACGATACCCCGTTTGCCGTGCTCTCCAGCCAGCCGCGTATTATTTACGACTACTTCCGCCAGCAGTTTGCGCAGGTGACTAACCCGCCAATCGACCCGCTGCGTGAAGCGCACGTGATGTCGCTGGCGACCAGCATCGGCCGTGAAATGAACGTCTTCTGCGAAGCGGAAGGCCAGGCGCACCGTCTGAGCTTCAAATCACCGATTCTGCTGTACTCCGATTTCAATCAGCTCACCACGATGAAAGAGGAGCACTACCGCGCCGATACGCTGGATATCACCTTCGACGTGACGGAAACCGATCTCGAAACGACGGTAAAAGCGCTGTGCGATAAAGCCGAAGAGATGGTGCGCAGCGGTACCGTACTGCTGGTGCTGTCCGATCGTAACATCGGCAAAAATCGTCTGCCGGTACCGGCCCCGATGGCGGTAGGCGCTATCCAGACCCGTCTGGTTGATAAGAGCCTGCGCTGCGATGCCAACATCATCGTCGAAACCGCCAGCGCCCGCGACCCGCACCACTTTGCGGTACTGCTCGGCTTCGGCGCAACGGCTATCTACCCGTATCTGGCTTATGAAACCCTGGGACGTCTGATTGATACGCATGCTATCGAGAAAGACTACCGCACGGTGATGCTGAATTACCGTAACGGCATCAACAAAGGCCTGTACAAGATCATGTCCAAAATGGGCATCTCGACCATTGCCTCCTACCGCTGCTCCAAGCTGTTTGAAGCGGTTGGCCTGCACGACGATGTGGTCGCTAACTGCTTCCAGGGCGTGGTCAGCCGCATTGGCGGCGCGTCGTTCGACGACTTCCAGCAGGATCTGCTGAACCTGTCGAAACGTGCCTGGCTGGCGCGTAAACCGCTGGATCAGGGCGGGCTGCTCAAATACGTTCACGGCGGCGAATATCACGCTTATAACCCGGACGTGGTGCGCACCCTGCAACAGGCAGTACAGAGCGGTGAGTACAGCGATTACAAAGAATATGCCGAGCTGGTGAACAACCGTCCGGCGGCGACGCTGCGCGATCTGCTGGCGATAACCCCGAACGGGGAAACCGTCAACCTGGCCGACGTTGAACCAGCAAGCGACCTGTTCAAACGTTTCGACACCGCCGCGATGTCTATCGGCGCACTGAGCCCGGAAGCACACGAAGCGCTGGCGGAAGCGATGAACAGCATCGGCGGTAACTCGAACTCCGGCGAAGGCGGCGAAGACCCGGCGCGTTACGGCACCAACAAAGTATCGCGCATTAAGCAGGTGGCTTCCGGTCGCTTTGGCGTGACGCCAGCGTATCTGGTTAACGCCGACGTGATTCAGATTAAAGTTGCCCAGGGCGCGAAGCCAGGCGAAGGTGGTCAGTTGCCGGGTGATAAAGTCACCCCGTACATCGCCAAACTGCGCTATTCCGTACCGGGTGTGACGCTGATTTCACCGCCACCGCACCACGATATTTACTCTATCGAGGATCTGGCGCAGCTGATTTTCGACCTGAAACAGGTCAACCCGAAGGCGATGATCTCCGTGAAGCTGGTTTCCGAACCGGGCGTCGGCACTATCGCCACGGGCGTAGCGAAAGCTTACGCTGACCTGATTACCATCGCTGGCTATGACGGCGGCACCGGCGCAAGCCCGCTGTCTTCCGTCAAATACGCGGGCTGCCCGTGGGAGCTGGGCCTGGTGGAAACCCAGCAGGCGCTGGTTGCCAACGGCCTGCGTCACAAGATTCGTCTGCAGGTAGACGGCGGCCTGAAAACCGGCGTCGACATCATTAAAGCGGCGATCCTCGGCGCGGAAAGCTTCGGCTTCGGCACCGGTCCAATGGTCGCGCTGGGCTGTAAATACTTGCGTATTTGCCACCTGAACAACTGCGCAACGGGTGTGGCAACTCAGGATGAAAAACTGCGTAAGAACCACTATCACGGCCTGCCGTTCAAAGTGACTAACTACTTTGAATTTATCGCCCGTGAAGTGCGTGAGCTGATGGCCTCGCTGGGCGTAACCCGCCTCGTAGACCTGATTGGCCGCACCGACCTGCTCAAAGAGCTGGATGGCTTCACCGCCAAGCAGCAGAAGCTGGAGCTGTCTCGTCTGCTGGAAACCGCCGAGCCGCATCCTGGCAAAGCGCTGTACTGCACCGAGAACAACCCGCCGTTTGATAACGGCGTGCTGAACGCGCAGCTGCTGCAGCAGGCAAAACCGTTTGTTGATGAGCGCCAGAGCAAAACCTTCTGGTTCGACATCCGCAACACCGATCGTTCCGTGGGCGCATCGCTATCGGGCTACATCGCCCAGACGCATGGTGACCAGGGGCTGGCGGCAGACCCGATTAAGGCGCACTTCAACGGTACCGCGGGCCAGAGCTTCGGCGTGTGGAACGCCGGCGGCGTTGAGCTGTACCTGACCGGCGATGCCAACGACTACGTCGGTAAAGGCATGGCGGGTGGTCTGCTGGCGATCCGTCCTCCGGTGGGTTCTTCCTTCCGCAGCCACGAAGCGAGCATTATCGGCAACACCTGCCTGTACGGCGCAACCGGTGGTCGTCTGTACGCCGCAGGGCGTGCGGGTGAACGTTTCGGCGTACGTAACTCCGGGGCGATTACCGTGGTGGAAGGTATTGGCGACAACGGCTGTGAATACATGACCGGCGGCATCGTCTGCGTGCTGGGCAAAACGGGCGTTAACTTCGGCGCCGGTATGACGGGCGGCTTCGCCTACGTACTGGATGAAGACGGTGATTTTCGTAAACGCGTGAACCCGGAACTGGTGGAAGTGCTGGATGTCGACTCGCTGGCGATTCACGAAGAGCACCTGCGCGGTCTGATTACCGAACATGTGCAGTTAACCGGTTCTTCCCGCGGCGAAGAGATCCTGGCGCACTGGCCGTCTTACTCCGCGAAGTTCGCGCTGGTTAAGCCGAAGTCCAGTGATGTGAAAGCCCTGTTGGGTCACCGTAGTCGTAGCGCAGCTGAGCTGCGTGTGCAGGCGCAGTAAGAGGTCATCATGAGTCAGAACGTTTATCAATTTATCGACCTGCAGCGCGTTGATCCGCCGAAGAAACCGCTGAAGATCCGCAAGATCGAATTTATTGAGATCTACGAGCCGTTTTCCGAAGGCCAGGCCAAAGCACAGGCAGACCGCTGCCTGTCCTGCGGTAACCCGTACTGTGAGTGGAAATGTCCGGTACATAACTACATCCCTAACTGGCTGAAGCTCGCCAACGAAGGACGTATTTTTGAGGCAGCCGAGCTGTCGCACCAGACCAACACCCTGCCGGAAGTCTGCGGGCGCGTTTGCCCGCAGGACCGCCTGTGCGAAGGTTCCTGTACGCTGAACGACGAGTTCGGCGCAGTGACCATCGGCAACATCGAGCGCTATATCAACGATAAAGCGTTTGAGATGGGTTGGCGTCCGGATCTGACCGGCGTGAAGCAAACCGGCAAGAAAGTCGCCATCATCGGTGCGGGCCCGGCGGGCCTGGCATGCGCCGACGTACTGACCCGTAACGGCGTGAAAGCGGTGGTCTTTGACCGTCACCCTGAAATCGGCGGTCTGCTGACCTTCGGTATCCCGGCCTTCAAGCTGGAAAAAGAGGTGATGACCCGCCGCCGCGAAATCTTCACCGGGATGGGCATTGAGTTCAAACTGAATGTCGAAGTGGGACGCGACGTGCAGCTCGACGATCTGCTGAAAGATTACGACGCCGTCTTCCTCGGCGTGGGCACCTATCAGTCCATGCGCGGCGGCCTGGAGAACGAAGACGCGTCTGGCGTATTCGACGCTCTGCCGTTCCTGATTGCCAACACCAAGCAGATCATGGGCTTCGGCGAAACCGCCGAAGAACCGTACGTCAGCATGGAAGGCAAGCGCGTGGTGGTACTGGGCGGTGGTGATACTGCGATGGACTGCGTGCGCACCTCCATTCGTCAAAATGCGGCTCACGTTATCTGTGCTTATCGCCGTGACGAAGAGAACATGCCGGGTTCGAAACGCGAAGTGAAAAACGCGCGTGAAGAAGGCGTGGAATTCCAGTTCAACATCCAGCCGCTGGGCATTGAAGTGAATGCTAATGGCAAAGTAAGCGGCGTGAAGATGGCGCGCACCGAAATGGGACAGCCGGATGCGAAAGGCCGCCGTCGCGCGGAGATCGTCGCCGGTTCCGAGCATGTCATCCCGGCCGATGCCGTCGTGATGGCGTTTGGCTTCCGTCCACACAGCATGGAATGGCTGGCGAAACACAGCGTTGAGCTGGACTCTCAGGGCCGCATCATTGCGCCTGAAGGCCACGAAAACGCCTTCCAGACCAGCAACCCGAAAATCTTCGCCGGTGGTGACATCGTGCGTGGTTCGGATCTGGTGGTGACAGCAATTGCCGAAGGCCGTAAGGCGGCTGACGGGATTATGAACTACCTGGAAGTGTAAGAAGGCTCTTCTCTGGCCCCTGTCCACATTTGCGGACAGGGGCTTTTTTCTTCGTATATCCCCGCCATTCTTTGAAAGCTACTCGCAATTCAGACTGCAAGTCTTTGTAATTAGTAGAACGCGGATTGATCACTTCAGCGCCCGGGCGTATTGATAGCGGCAAAATTTCACATTGCGACTATCACTACAGGGATGAAATATGAACACGCCGGCGGCACCTCAAAACGCAGATGATTATCAGCAGATCCATGACGGTATTATCCATCTGGTCGATTGCGCACGAACTGAAATAGTTCGCAGCGTTAACGCACTCATGACCGCGACATACTGGGAAATTGGCCGACGCATTGTCGAATTTGAGCAAGGTGGTGAAACCAGAGCGGCTTATGGTGAACAGCTCATTGATCGTTTATCGCAGGATTTAAGCCAAAGGTATAAACGCGGTTTTTCTACAAGAATCCTGTGGCAAATACGCACTTTTTACATTTATTTTCAACATATTGAAATTCCGCAGACGGTGTCTGCAGAATCTAAATATCTCATACAACTGGCCAAGTTTTTCCCGCTTCCCTGGTCTGCATACGTCCGCCTTCTGTCGGTAAAAAGTCCCGATGCGCGCAGCTTTTACGAGAAAGAGACGCTCCGCTGCGGATGGTCAGTACGGCAGCTCGATAGGCAAATCGCTACACAATTTTACGAGCGGACGCTGCTGTCTCGCGATAAAACGGCCATGCTACAACAGGCTGCGCCCGCCGCCGCCGAGGTTACGCCAGAGCAGGCAATACGCGACCCGTTCATTCTGGAATTTCTGGACCTGAAAGACGAGTATTCAGAGTCCGATCTTGAAGAGGCCCTACTCAACCACCTGATGGACTTTATGCTGGAACTCGGTGATGACTTTGCATTTGTAGGCCGTCAGCGTCGCTTGCGGATTGACGACAGCTGGTTTCGCATCGACCTGCTATTTTTCCACCGGAAATTACGCTGTCTGTTGGTTATCGACCTGAAAGTAGGCAAATTCAGCTATGCCGATGCGGGACAAATGAATATGTACCTGAACTATGCCAAAGAGCACTGGACTATGCCGGGAGAAAATCCGCCCGTGGGGCTCATTCTGTGTGCGGAGAAAGGGGCTGGGGAAGCGCACTACTCACTGAACGGTCTACCCAATACCGTGATGGCAAGCGAATACAGAGTACAGTTGCCTGATGAAAAGCGGCTGGCAGATGAGCTGATTCGCTCACAAAAGGCATTGGCCGCGCAGGGTAACTTATTATCAAACTGACATAACAAAACAGGCCCCAAAGGGCCTGTTTTTTATTTCACAACGCGCAGCGCCGGTCGCCCGCCGCGAGGCGGCGGTGGCGTGTCGTCCGGCTCGTCGCCGTCATCGCTATCCGGTTTGTTGCCGTCAATGACCGACATCACCGTTTCGCTTCCAGCGTTGTCCACGTTCTCATCATCGTTGAAGCTTTCGGCATCTTCATCGTAAGCTGCTTCGGGTTCAAACATGGTTCCAGCACCGTTTTCGCGAGCATAGATAGCCAGCACGGCCGCCAGCGGGACGGAAACCTGACGCGGCACGCCGCCGAAGCGCGCGTTAAAGCGCACTTCATCATTGGCCAGCTCAAGGTTGCCCACCGCGCGCGGCGCGATGTTCAACACGATCTGCCCGTCACGCGCGTACTCCATCGGCACGTTCACGCCCGGCAGCATAACATCTACCACCAGGTGCGGCGTCAGCTGGTTATCCAGCAGCCACTCATAGAACGCGCGCAGCAGGTACGGACGACGCGGAGAAAGCTGTGATACTTCCATTCAATTAACCCCGGCCAAGGCGCATTTCGCGCTCGGCTTCCGTTAAGGAGGCGAGGAAAGAGTCACGTTCGAAGACACGGGTCATATAGCCTTTCAGCTCTTTCGCACCCGCGCCGCTCAGCTCGATACCCATTACCGGCAGACGCCACAGCAGCGGAGCCAGGTAGCAATCAACGATGCTGAATTCGTCGCTCAGGAAGAACGGCTTCTGAGTGAAGACCGGCGCAATCGCCAGCAGCTCTTCACGCAGTTGTTTACGCGCGGCGTCTGCCTGCGCGGCGGAACCGGTCATCACGACGTTCATCAGTGAGTACCAGTCTTTCTCAATACGGTGCATATACAGGCGGCTTTCGCCACGTGCAACCGGGTAAACCGGCATCAGCGGCGGGTGCGGGAAACGCTCATCAAGATATTCCATAATGATGCGTGATTCCCACAGCGTTAGCTCACGATCTACGAGTGTCGGAACGCTTTGATTCGGGTTGAGGTCAATCAGATCCTGCGGTGGATTGTCCTTTTCCACGTGCTCTATCTCAAAGCTGACACCTTTCTCAGCCAGCACGATGCGGACCTGATGGCTATAGATGTCAGTAGGACCAGAAAACAGCGTCATTACCGAACGTTTGTTGGCAGCGACAGCCATGAAAACCTCCAGGTATAATCAGAATTTGTACTGCTGCCAGCCACAACGGCGGCCAGCCAGACGATAAGCCTCATCTGCACGCTGGCGACATTCTCGTTCACGTTCTAAACAAAAAATGAACAATCGCGCGCATTTGGGCAGAAAATTGGAAGATAGTCTACCAGATTTTGAACGACTTGTGGTGAGGGGATTCCGGAAAAGCGGAAAAAGAGCCCGGCAGCCCGGCTTTACGGGCATAAAAAAACCCGCCGAAGCGGGTTTTTCGCCAATGATTGTCTGCCGAAGCAGAAACCAATTAACGTTTGGAGAACTGCGGACGACGACGTGCTTTACGCAGGCCGACTTTCTTACGTTCAACCTGACGAGCATCACGAGTAACGAAGCCAGCTTTACGCAGTTCGCCACGCAGGGACTCGTCGTACTCCATCAGAGCGCGGGTGATACCGTGACGGATCGCACCAGCCTGACCAGAGATACCACCACCTTTAACGGTGATGTACAGATCCAGTTTCTCAACCATGTCGACCAGTTCCAGCGGCTGACGAACTACCATGCGGGCAGTTTCACGACCGAAGTACTGTTCCAGAGAACGTTGGTTGATAACGATTTTGCCGTTGCCCGGTTTGATGAACACGCGAGCTGCGGAACTTTTGCGGCGACCAGTGCCGTAGTATTGATTTTCAGCCATTGCCTATAATCCCGATTAGATGTCAAGAACTTGCGGTTGCTGTGCCGCGTGGTTGTGCTCGTTGCCAGCGTAAACTTTCAGTTTACGGAACATAGCACGACCCAGCGGGCCTTTTGGCAGCATGCCTTTAACCGCGATTTCAATCACACGCTCAGGACGGCGAGCAATCATCTCTTCAAAGGTCGCTTGTTTGATACCACCGATGTGGCCGGTGTGATGATAGTACACTTTGTCAGTACGCTTGTTGCCGGTTACAGCAACTTTGTCAGCGTTCAGAACGATGATGTAATCACCGGTATCTACGTGCGGAGTGTATTCCGCTTTATGCTTACCGCGCAGGCGCAGAGCCAGTTCAGTAGCCAGACGGCCCAGAGTTTTACCGGTCGCGTCAACAACATACCAGTCGCGTTTTACGGTTTCTGGTTTAGCTGTAAAAGTTTTCATTAAAAGCTTACCCAAATAAATAAGTTACACGTTGGTGAACACCCAAACGTTTAGTCAGTTGAGGTTCACACGACATTGTCCAGCAAACCTACCCCTTCGAATAGCCTATGCCGGCGCAGAGAAAGTTTCGGGAAAAAAACTCTCTTGTAACGTGGGGTCGCAAGATTATAGAGAAGTCGGGGTCAAAGATCGACCCCTTTATGTGATTTGCTGCGGGTTTTTCAAGGTTTGGAGCGGTGTGGCCCGCTGGCCACATCCTCAGCCCCTCTCCCACGGGGAGAGGGTGGCATTCAGGGCATATGCGCGCGCTTCAGGTACTCTTCGCTCTGCATTTCCTGCAGACGCGACAGGCAGCGCTGGAACTCAAATTTCAGCCGCTCGCCCTGGTAGATGTTGTACAGCTCAACCTCAGCGCTGACCACCAGCTTGACGTGACGCTCGTAAAACTCGTCCACCAGCGCGATAAAGCGCCGAGCCTCGCTCTCCAGCAGCGGCGTCATCACCGGTACGTCGTACAGCATGACGGTGTGGAACAGGCGGGAGAGCGCAATGTAGTCGTGCTGGCTGCGCGCATCAACGCACAGCGTGGTAAACGAGACCGCCAGCGTTTGGTTCTCTACGCCGAGCGTCGGCAGCGGACGGTGGTTAATTTCCAGCGTCGTGTGGTTCTGCTGCGGCGTACCTGCCAGCGCCAGCCACAGTTTATTCATCTGCGCGCGCGTCGCCTCGTTTAACGGCGACAGCCACAGGTGAGCCTGGGTGAGCGTGCGCAGACGATAGTCAATGCCAGCGTCCACGTTCATGATATCGCAGTGCGTTTTGATCGCCTCAATCGCTGGCAGGAAGCGCGCGCGCTGGAGGCCATTACGGTACAGCTCATCCGGCGGAATGTTGGACGTTGCGACCAGCGTAATACCGCGCGCAAAAAGCGCTTTCATCAGGCCGCCGAGCAGCATGGCGTCGGTGATATCCGAGACAAAAAATTCGTCGAAGCAGAGCACGTCGGTTTCTGCTTTAAAGCGCTCGGCGACAATTTCCAACGGGTCACTGTGCCCCTGCAACGCCGACAGCTCCTCATGCACCCGCAGCATAAAGCGGTGGAAGTGCAGGCGCTGCTTCCGCTCGCCGGGCAAGCTTTGATAGAACATGTCCATCAGCCAGGTTTTGCCGCGCCCCACGCCGCCCCACATATAAAGGCCACGCACGGCCTGTGGTGCATCGGGTTCTTTTTTGCCCAACAGCTTACCAAAGCGCGCGCGCAGGCCGCCGCCGGGGGCCGCTGCGGGCATTTTGTGCTGGAGTTCCTGGTAAATGGTGTCGAGGCGATTAACCGCCTCACGCTGGACATCGTCGGGTTGATGACTGCCCTCTTCAAGGGCCTGAAGATAGCGCGATGTGGGGGACTGGCTTTGCATGATCTAATTGTTATTCCTTTGAAAACCGGTATGTCTTACTTCACGATTGACTAAAAAAAGTCCGTTCTACACTACGCGATGATGCGTCAGGATTCCACTTCTACAGGATTAGCGGTTATAGTGGCACTATCGGGCGCAGGCACGGAGTTGCCTTATAGCCAATACCCTACGGAACAACAAAACAACGGGAGATGTTCATGACCTGGGAATACGCGCTAATTGGGTTAGTTGTCGGTATCATCATCGGTGCCGTGGCCATGCGTTTTGGTAATCGCAAACTACGCCAGCAGCAGGCGCTGCAATACGAGCTCGAAAAAAACAAAGCCGAGCTGGAAGAGTATCGCGAAGAGCTGGTCAGCCATTTTGCCCGCAGCGCCGAGCTGCTGGATAACATGGCCGATGATTACCGCCAGATTTACCAGCACATGGCGAAAAGCTCCAGCAACCTGCTGCCGGGCATGTCAGCGGAAGCCAACCCGTTCCGCAACCGTCTCGCGGAATCCGAAGCCGGTAACGATCAGGCGCCGGTGCAGATGCCGCGCGACTATTCAGAGGGCGCATCCGGCCTGCTGCGCAGCGGTGCCAAACGCGATTAATCTGCATTCCACAAATATTTTACGGGCGCATGACCTGCGCCCGTCCTCTTCTGCTCACGCCGTCTATATTTACTTCAATAACATCAGTCTTTTCGGGAAGTCATATTCTTGCATCCAGGGTCATGAGGGCCAGCATCAATGAATAAATCAACGTTACTGTTAAGTGCATTGGCATTCAGCGTGGGGTTATCCGTTGCCGCACCGTCGCCGGTGTTCGCGTCACTGCCGACGCAGGTTCCGGGCCAGGGCGCACTGCCTAGCCTCGCGCCGATGCTGGAGAAAGTGCTGCCTGCGGTGGTGAGCGTACAGGTAGAAGGCACGGCCCCGGTGAACCAGCAGGTCCCGGATGAGCTGAAAAAATTCTTTGGCGATGACGGCGGCAATGCAACCAACGAGCCGGGCCAGCAGTTTGAAGGGCTTGGCTCTGGCGTGATCATTGATGCGATTAAAGGCTACGTGCTAACCAACAACCACGTCATCAGCGACGCACAGAAAATCAGCGTGCAGCTGAACGATGGCCGCGAGTTTGAAGCGAAGCTTATCGGCAGTGACGATCAAAGCGATATCGCGCTGCTGCAAATTCAAAAAGCCAGCCATCTGACGCAAATCGCCATCGCCGACTCCGACAAACTGCGCGTAGGCGACTTTGCCGTCGCCGTCGGCAACCCGTTCGGCCTGGGGCAGACCGTCACCTCCGGCATTGTCTCCGCGCTGGGCCGCAGCGGCCTGAATCTGGAAGGGCTCGAGAACTTTATTCAGACCGACGCCGCCATTAACCGCGGTAACTCCGGCGGTGCGCTGCTCAATCTCAATGGCGAACTGATCGGCATTAACACCGCCATTCTGGCGCCCGGCGGCGGCAGCATCGGCATCGGGTTTGCCATCCCCAGCAACATGGCACAGACCCTGGCCCAGCAGTTGATCCAGTTCGGCGAGATCAAGCGTGGCCTGCTTGGCATTCGCGGCATGGAGATGAATGCCGACATTGCCAAAGCGTTTAACCTCGACGTACAGCGCGGCGCTTTCGTGAGCGAAGTGCTGCCAGGCTCTGGCTCCGCAAAAGCAGGCATTAAATCCGGCGACGTGATTACCAGCCTCAACGGCAAGCCGCTGAGCAGCTTCGCCGAGCTGCGCTCGCGCATTGCGACAACGGCGCCAGGTTCAAAAGTGAAGCTGGGGCTGTTACGCGACGGTAAACCGCTGGAAGTCGAAGTCACGCTGGATAAAAGCACCTCCGCAACCGCCAGCGCGCAGCTGATTATTCCGGCGCTGGAAGGGGCATCGCTGAGCGACGGCCAGGCGAAAAATGGCACCAAAGGGGTGGTTATCTCTAACGTTGAGAAAGGCAGCCCGGCCGCGCAGATTGGCCTGCATAAAGACGACGTTATCATCGGTATTAACCGCCAGACCACGCAGTCTATTGCTGAACTGCGTAAAGTGCTGGAGGCCAAACCAGCGGTTATCGCGCTGAACGTGATGCGCGGCGGCGAAAGTATTTATCTGCTTCTGCGGTAATGACCTGAGCCGGTCATCCGTTACCCTGCGTCAGCCAATACTGGCGCAAGCTGTCGCCTTTTGACGCTCCAGGCTCAAGGATGAGCCTTCGACAGCCAGCTCACGGGGCGGATGCAGCGTATACGCTGTATGTCCGCTTAACTCGTGGTATGCTTCGTCCAGTTTCCTTATCAACGATGCCTGTATCATGCTTGTAAAGCTCTTACGTTCGGTTGCAATTGGTTTACTGGTCGGCGGCATATTGATTGTCTCCGTCCCCTCGTTACGTCAATGGAACCCTATTTCCGCTCCGCGCTTTAGCAGCACGGATGAAACGCCCGCCAGCTACAATGCCGCGGTGCGCCGTGCCGCGCCGGCGGTGGTGAACGTCTATAACCGTAGCCTGAACAGCAGCAGTAATAATCAGCTGGAGATCAAAACGCTCGGCTCCGGCGTCATTATGGACGAACGTGGCTACATTATTACCAACAAGCATGTCATCAACGATGCGGATCAGATCATCGTCGCCTTACAAGACGGCCGCGTATTTGAGGCCCTGCTGGTTGGTTCTGATAGCCTGACCGACCTGGCGGTGCTGAAAATCAACGCCACCGGTGGCCTACCGGTCATTCCGATCAACCCGGCGCGTACGCCGCACATCGGCGACGTCGTGCTGGCGATCGGCAACCCGTATAACCTGGGTCAGACCATTACCCAGGGGATTATCAGCGCCACCGGGCGTATCGGCCTCAACCCAAGCGGGCGACAAAACTTCTTACAGACCGATGCCTCAATCAACCACGGTAACTCCGGCGGCGCGCTGGTGAACTCGCTGGGCGAGCTGATGGGGATCAACACCCTCTCCTTCGATAAGAGCAACGACGGCGAAACGCCAGAAGGTCTGAGCTTTGCCATTCCGTTCCAGCTGGCAACTAAAATCATGGATAAGCTGATTCGCGACGGACGCGTTATTCGTGGCTTTATCGGCATCAGCGGGCGAGAGATCGCGCCGCTGCGTTCGCAGGGCGGCGGTATCGACCAGATTCAGGGCATTGTGGTTAATGAAATTGCGCCAGACGGCCCGGCGGCGCAGGCGGGCATTCAAAATAATGACGTGATTATCTCGGTGAACGGTAAACCGGCGGTGTCTGCGCTGGAGACAATGGACCAGGTGGCAGAGATTCGCCCGGGGTCCGTTATCCCGGTCGTCGTGATGCGTGACGATAAAAAGCTGACGATGCAGGTGACTATCCAGGAATACCCGGCGTCAAACTAAACGCTCACCGAAAAAGCAAAGGGGCCATTGGCCCCTTTGTGACATCTCAGGCTTCACGACTTACTTATTAATAAAGTCTTCACCCAGCTGAATATCTTTTCTCAGCGTCTCCAGCATACCTTCCAGCGCCTGCTGCTCGTAAGCGCTGAGCTTGCCGATAGACTGACGCTCTTCCACCCCGTTTTTACCCAGCAGCAGCGGCTGCGAGAAGAAGCGCGCATATTGACCGTCGCCTTCCACATAGGCGCATTCCACCACGCCCTTCTCGCCCTGCAGCGCACGAACCAGAGACAGACCGAAACGCGCCGCCGCCTGCCCCATAGAGAGCGTTGCCGACCCGCCGCCCGCCTTCGCTTCCACCACTTCAGTGCCCGCGTTCTGGATGCGTTTGGTCAGATCGTTTACTTCCTGATCGGAGAAGCTCACGCCGGAAATTTGCGACAATAAAGGCAGAATGGTGACGCCGGAGTGGCCGCCAATTACCGGAACTTCCACCTCACCGGCGCTTTTATCTTTGAGCTCCGCCACAAAGGTATTGGAGCGGATGATATCCAGCGTGGTCACGCCGAACAGTTTATTCTTATCGTACACGCCCGCTTTTTTCAGCACTTCCGCAGCAATAGCGACGGTGGTGTTGACCGGGTTGGTAATAATACCAATGCAGGCTTTCGGCGCGGTTTTTGCAATTTGCTGCACCAGGTTTTTCACAATCCCGGCGTTAACATTAAACAGATCGGAGCGATCCATACCGGGCTTACGAGCAACCCCGGCAGAAATCAGGACAACATCCGCCCCAACCAGCGCAGGCGTCGCATCTTCGCCGGAGAATCCTTTGATTTTGACATCAGTAGGAATATGGCTGAGATCGACCGCCACGCCCGGTGTGACGGGGGCAATATCATAGAGGGAGAGTTCTGAACCTGAAGGCAGTTGGGTCTTTAGTAGTAGGGCAAGCGCCTGGCCAATACCGCCGGCGGCACCAAGGACTGCGACTTTCATCCTAAACTCCTTATTATGGTTAATGACATTCAGGCAACAACCTGTCGTGGACCGCATAACCAACGCAGGAGCTACCTGTTGTTACTCCGTTGCGGCGACCTTAATTCACAAGGTAAATAATTACAATATAATTGCTTACAGAATGCGGGCTATCCAACAGCATCCGCACTACTCCCAGAAAAAGGCCTTTCTACGAAACCAAACTTTCATCAACTATCGATTACAATATACTCAGCGAATTGGGTAAAACAACAGCAATTTAATAACATTTCATTTACTTTTAACTTATTTGGATCCCGTGATATAGGCATGTTTCTTAGGCCTGAATTTTGCTAAAATCCCGCCTTTCTGTATTTGCTCGGGTCTCCTGGAGCAAATTATTTTGCATAAATATTCGCCTATATGCATAATAATGTTAATTTCACCACCATAATCGGGTGACTTATGCGAAGTTCAACGAAACAAGAAGAATTAGTTAAAGCCTTTAAAGCATTACTGAAGGAAGAAAAATTCAGCTCTCAGGGCGAAATTGTTCAGGCCTTGCAGGAAGAAGGCTTCGATAATATTAACCAATCCAAAGTTTCTCGCATGCTGACCAAGTTTGGCGCCGTGCGTACCCGCAACGCCAAAATGGAAATGGTTTACTGTCTGCCGGCCGAACTGGGCGTGCCGACCACCACCAGCCCGCTGAAGAATCTGGTACTGGATATCGATTACAACGATGCCGTGGTGGTTATCCATACCAGCCCAGGCGCAGCGCAGCTGATTGCTCGTCTGCTGGACTCATTGGGCAAAGCAGAGGGCATTCTCGGCAGCATCGCCGGTGATGACACCATCTTCACGACGCCGGCCCGTGGCTTTACCGTAAAAGACCTCTATGAAGCCATCCAGATTCTGTTCGAGCAGGAACTGTAAATCCTCCGCCGTTCTCCTCTGGACCACCAGAGGAGCTGCTTTTCCCGCCCTTCTCCACAGGTTCCACTGCCGTTTCGTTAGCATTTAGTGCGATTCTTCGACCTAACGCATAGATTCAGTGAATATATCCTTTACTCACCGCACGAAAAATCAAAAAACGATATCTTTTTGATTTTACGCACTATTTTAACAAGACTTTGCCAGAATTTGGCTTTTTTTATACAAATCTGTTCTAAAAATGACGATTCCTGACGTCTAATTACAGACGAAACAATTAGCGGGGTATTAATATTTCATGTGATTAGTGTATACTTAATTTCGTGATGAGGGTCACAAAACAAAGACCTTCCAAAAAAATTCGACGAGGTGAGTATCATGAAAATCAAATCAACTGTTGCCGCTCTGAGCATCCTTTCCGTTATCTCATTTGGCGCGTTTGCCGCTGATTCTATCAACAGCGATCAGGCGCAAAATCGCCAGCCAATCGGCACCGTTTCTATCGGTTCCGTCGGTTCATCCCCGATGGATATGCACGAAATGCTGAACAAAAAAGCGGAAGAACAAGGTGCGTCATCCTATCGCATCATTGAAGCCCGTACCGGCGCTCACTGGCACGCAACAGCAGAACTGTACAAATAAGACAGCGCGCAGTTAAACGTCGGCAGTTTTAAAAGTTAACGACCCAGCGGTCCAGGAATCTGAAGTATGTCCTCTCACCGCTGAAGAATGAAAAATAAGGTGAGGAGTAAAGAATTATGAAAAGCGCAATGATCATCGCATCTCTTGGTCTGGCATCCGTACTGTCCTTTGGCGCCAGCGCAGCAGTGCATCAGGTAAACGCTGAACAAGCGCAAAACCTGCAATCCATGGGCACCGTATCTGTCTCTCAGGTTGGCAGTGACCCAATGGATATGCGCAGCGCATTAGCCGCTAAAGCAGAAAAAGAAGGTGCCAGCAGCTACCGCGTAATTGAAGCCCGTACCGGCGACCATTGGCACGCTACGGCTGAGCTGTACAAATAAACCCTCGTCGTCTTGTCCGACGACTTGCCCTCGCCCTTATGCGAGGGCTTTTTTTATCCGCGCTGAACGTTAAAGCGCAGCATCCCTTCCAGCTCTTCTTCCGCTTCATCAAACAGCAGAATCAGCGCACCGTAGCGGCGGCGCTGCTTTTCGCTCAGATGGCTAAACTCGATCTCCAGCGGCAGCGGCATGTGTGGCCCCGTGACCACGCTCCACAGCGCGTCTAAATCGCGAATAGACTCACGATCGAGGGCAAAGAGTCGGGCGAACTCTCGATAAAAATCGCCCTGATCCTCTATCTCGTCAAAATCAAAAGTATAGATTTTCATCTCACGCCCCCTTCCCAGCCAGCAAGCTTAAAGTCCCCCGATGTGCAGCGTTTTCACCTCAAGGTACTCTTCCAGACCCAGCACCGAACCTTCACGTCCCAATCCGGACTCTTTCACACCGCCGAACGGCCCCAGTTCGGTGGATACCGCACATTCGTTAATGCCAATCATCCCGCTCTCCAGCGCCTGCGCGACGCGGAAGACGCGTGGCAGGTTCTGGGTATAGAAGTAGGCGGCCAGGCCATAAGGGGTATTATTCGCCCGCTGAATGACCTCTTCTTCATCCTGAAAACGGAAACAGGCCGCCAGCGGTCCAAAGGTTTCTTCCTGCGCCAGCAGCATGTGTTCGTTGCAGTCTCCGAGCACCGTCGGCTGCCAGAAATTCCCTCCCAGCGCATGCGACTGCCCGCCGACCAGCACCTGTGCGCCTTTCGCAACGGCATCTTCCACGTGTTCACGTACCTTCCTGACCGCCGCAGGCTCGATGAGTGGGCCAACCACCACGCCATCATCCAGGCCATTGCCCACCTTCAGCGCCTTCACGGCGTCAGCAAGCTGGCGGGTGAAGCGGTCATAGACGCTGTCATGAATATAAAAACGGTTCACGCTGACGCACACCTGCCCGGCGTTACGGAACTTATTCGCTACCGCCCCCTGAACGGCTGCGTCGATATCGGCATCCTCAAACACGATATAAGGCGCGTTGCCGCCCAGTTCCATCGATACCTTCTTCATCGTTTCCGCCGCGTTGCGGACCAACGTTTTCCCAACCGACGTCGAGCCGGTGAACGAGATTTTGCGTACCTCGTGGCTGGCCATAATCGCGTCGCTGATTTCCTGCGTATTACCCGCAACGGCGTTCAGTACGCCATCGGGAATACCGGCCTTTTTCGCCAGCGTCAGCAGTGCAAATGCACAAAGCGGTGTGTTATTCGCCGGCTTTATCACGCCAGTACAGCCCGCGGCCAGCGCGGGTCCTAGCTTACGCGTGAGCATCGCCATCGGGAAATTCCACGGTGTAATCGCCGCGACGACGCCAATTGGCTCCCGCGTAGCCAGAATTCGCGAACCGGGTTTTGCCGGAGGAATGATTTCACCGTTCGCCCGTTTTCCCTGTTCGGCAAACCACTGAATGAAGCTTGCCGCATAGTCCACTTCGCCTTCCGCCTCTTTCAGCGGCTTCCCCTGTTCAATGGTCATGAGCTGCGCCAACCAGCTTTTATGCTCAACGATCAGCTGATACCAGCGGTAAAGCAACTCTGAACGCGCTTTCGCCGTTTTGGCCCGCCAGAGCGGGAACGCGTTTGCCGCTGCTGCAATCGCCTGCTCGGTTTCTGTTTTCCCAGCCTTCGCCACCTTTGCCACCACATCGCCCGTTGCCGGGTTCAGCACATCAAAGGTCGCATCAAGACGGCGCCATTCACCGTTGACCAGGTAACCGGTTTGAAAAAGCTCGTTGTCCTGTAGCGCTTGCGTGGTCATTACACCCTCCTGAAAAGTGTTTCCAGTTAAGTATAGACAGCGCTTTTGCGGGGATAGGAAGTGAAAGGGAAAGATCCCGACCTCGTATCGACGTCGGGAGTCCGATTAATGAATGGTTAACGCACTTTGATACTTGTGCAGCATCGCCACCAGCCGCTCAACCGGCTGTGTCACCTGGACCGGTGCTTCCCACACCCGCAGCTTTTGCTGGTACACCTCAAGCTCTTCAAGCAGACGCGAGAAGTAGTAGCGGCGCTTATCGTCGCTGCTCGCCGAAATCACCCGATCGGCGGTACGGCGCAGCTGGCGGTGGAACGCCGACAGGTCATCGTTGATAGGGATCGGCGCATCGCGCAGGCGCTGGTGCGCAATAATGAGCGTCAGCGCAAGACGGAACTTGGCAATATCACCCGGAAACTTGTTGAGCAGCAAAAAGAGCTGCTGATAGAGCGCCGGCAGGTGATTCTCTTTACGCCGCGCCATATTGGTGGTCATCGCCGAGACGGCGGCAAACACAAACTGGTTCAGCAGCACCCGACCGGTACGCAGACGCGAGTTATCGCGGATCAACAGGATCACAATCAGCGCCATAAAGCAGCCGACAATTTGCCCCAGCGCGCTGTCGAGAAACTGGCTGAAGTGGAAGGTCATCGGATTATCGAGCACCAGAATGTTGATGGTACTGGCCAACGCGCCGAGCGACCCCAGCCGACGCTTCTGTACTTCAATGCCGATAAAGAAGCACATCACCGCCAGACTCAGGCACAGCAGCAGCATACTTTGCTGTGTGGCAGGCATAATGACCAAGAAGTAGAGCGACCCGATCGGTAACGCGGCAATCGTGCCGTAAAGAAAGTCAATCGCCACCATGCGCGGGTTGGGCAGACGCATCGCCAGCGAGGTCACTACCGCGATCATCACCATCGCCCCGCTGCCGGAGGTCCAGCCGGTCCACAGCCAGAACAGGATCCCCAGCGCGCAGGAGACGGTGGTACGCCAGAAGTTAACCATCGCGTGATGGCGTTCGGCCGACTCGGGACGCACCACCACTTCGCTTTGCAGAATTTCTTCTTCCCGGGCGCTGATTTTCGCGTTGCCAATCACCCCGCGCTTCAGCAACAGATAGCGCGTGGCGGCGCCCACCCAGCTGTAAATCGTCACCGGCGTATCGTGCTCACCGGTCCACGCCAGCACCCGGCGCATACGTTTAAGCTGACGGTGTACGTCCTGCACCGTTTCGACCGGTTCAGCAAACAGTTCGCGATAGGCATCCGTCACCAGCTCCGGCCGCGAGTTTTGCATAATAAACGTTTCACAGGCCTGGGTGATCATCGTCAGCGATACGGTATTCAATGCCTTCAGACGACGGTTGGCGCGCACCCAGCGTGAGGATTCCATATTGAGGTTGCTGCGCATGCCCTCCATCGCGGTGGCGCGACGCACCAGCGCGTGCCAGGCACGGTCCATTTCATCGCTGTCGCCGTGCTTGATGCACAGCTGCATCAGGCGATACTGATCGACGAGCATGGCATCCAGTTCGTGATCGATCTCTTTTTTGATCGAGCGCGGTGAAAACAGCAGATCCGCAACGATCGCACAAACGATACCGATCACGATCTCGCTGCAGCGTTCGACGGCAAACTGCGGCGTGAGCAGCGGCTCGGACTGAATAGTGATGACAATAATGAGCGCGGTATAGCCGGAAAGCCCCCAGGCATAGGAGTTCTCGACGCGTACCAGCGATGAGATCCAGGTACAGAACCCGGCCCAGATACTGCACACCAGCAGCATCAGCAGCGGTGCGCGGATCATGGTGATAATGATCGCCAGCGCGGCGATACAGCCGATAAAGGTGCCGACGATACGCAGCATCCCGCGATAGCGAATGGCCCCCGCATAAGGTTCCCCACCGGCTGCAAACGCGGGGCCAGCGGCGACAATCGCCGCCGTCAGTACCGCCCAGCGGGGCGTTTCAAGCTGAAAATGAAAGCCGACAAACAGCGCCAGCACCACCGCGCAGGCCAGCTTGATGGCAAAGCGGATGTGCTGGTTGGCAATACTGAAGATGCCCATGACGATTAACCGAATTCACGCAGGCGCAGCGCCAGTTTCTGGAAGAAGGTCATCTGGCGCGCATCGCGATCCTTCGCACCGGTGATCACCACCGTCGCGGTTGTCCCCGCGGGCCATAGGTTGCCCGGCTCGTCATCAAGATGGATACGTACCGGCACGCGCTGCGCCAGACGCACCCATTCCAGGTTAGAGTCAATGGTGGCCATCCCCTTGCTGTCAACGCTGCTGCTGGCGTTGGTCACGCCCGCCGCCACGCTATCAACGGTGCCTTTCAGTACTCGGTTGCTGCCCAGAGGGGTAATTTCCGCACGATAACCGGGACGTACGTGCTCGAGCTTGGTTTCTTCCAGGTAGGCCATCACGTAGAAAGAGTGCTGTTTAACGAGCGCTACCGCCGTCGAGCCACGGGTAATAAATTCACCGGCATACACGTTCAGGTTGGTCACCCAGCCGTCGGCCGGGGCGCGGATCACGGTACGATCGAGGTCAAGACGCGCCAGGTCACGCGTGGCCTGTGCTTTCGCCAACTGGTGCAGAACGGTTTGCAGCACGTTATTCGACTGATCGATTTCTTCGCGCGACATGGCGCTGACACCCAGCTGGTTACGACGGCTGGCTTCACGCCCTTTTTCAGCGGCCAGCGCCTGATAATAGGCCACATCCGCTTCCGCTTCCGCGAGCGCCTTCTGATAACGCGGCTGGTCGATAACAAACAGCACCTGATTTTTGCTAACCAGTTGGTTATCCTTAACCTGTACCCCGGTAATCAGGCCCGAAACGTCAGGGGCAATCGCCACGACGTCCGCGCTAAAGCGAGCGTCACGCGTCCAGGGCGATTCGGTGTAATAGACCCAGGCGCGAAAGATTGCGATGAACGCCAGGATGACCAGTATCACCGTAATGGCGGTACGGGATAGATTTCTTGTTAGTGTTTTCACATCCACCTCAAACGAACAAACGTGATATCAAATAAAACAGGCAGCAATAAAGCGCGGTGTTGAACAACGCAGGATGCCAGACAAAATCGTAGATCCCGGTTGGCGTCAGCACGCGACGCACCAGCCAAAAAATGGCGAGCGATAAGAGCAGCTCAAAGAAGATCGGCGGAAAAGAGAGACCGAAAATCACGATGACAGGAAACAGGCTCATGTTGACCTTACTAGACTAGCGTGCAGGTGAGATTGGAACTTTAGTTATTCAACTAACAGTATATTAACGTAACTGTTATGGCCTTATCTACATAGTGTGATGCAAATCACTTTTAAGCCAGAGTGAACAATGGAACGACTAAAACGGATGTCGGTATTTGCCAAGGTTGTCGAGCAAGGCTCCTTTACCGCCGCGGCCCGGCAGCTACAAATGAGCGTCTCTTCCATCAGCCAGACTGTCTCTAAACTGGAAGATGAGCTCCAGGTCAAGCTGCTTAACCGCAGCACGCGGAGCATTGGCCTCACCGAAGCCGGTAAAATTTACTACCAGGGCTGCCGGCGTATGCTGTTCGAAGTCCAGGACGTTCACGAGCAGCTTTACGCTTTTAACAATACGCCGATCGGTACGCTGCGCGTCGGCTGCTCTTCAACTATGGCACAAAATGTTCTCGCCAGGATCACCGCAGATATGTTGAAAGAGTACCCTGGCCTGACCGTGAACCTGGTGACAGGGATCCCCGCACCGGACCTGATTGCCGATGGCCTGGACGTGGTGATCCGCGTGGGGGCGCTGCAGGATTCCAGCCTCTTCTCGCGCCGCCTCGGCGCGATGCCGATGGTGGTCTGTGCGTCAAAAAAATACCTCGCACAGTATGGCGTGCCCGAAAAACCGGCCGACCTGAGCAACCATTCATGGCTGGAATATAGCGTCCGTCCGGATAACGAATTTGAGCTGATAGCGCCCGAAGGGATATCCACCAAGCTGCTGCCACAAGGTCGGTTTGTCACCAACGATCCGATGACCATCTCACGCTGGCTGGTTGCCGGTGCCGGCATTGCCTACGTGCCGCTGATGTGGGCGATCAATGAGATCAACAGCGGCGAGCTGGAGATCTTGTTCCCGCGCTATCAGTCCGATCCTCGCCCGGTATACGCGCTGTATACCGAAAAGGACAAGCTGCCGCTGAAGGTGCAGGTCTGTATTAACTATCTGACCGACTATTTTGTGGAAGTGGCGAGACTGTTCCAGGGAATGCGAGGGAGAAGTAAAGAATAGCGGTAGGCCCGATAAGCGTTGCGCCATCGGGCATTTCGGACGTTGTCATCCGTCTCAATGCACCTCACAAGGAGGTGCATTTTTTCAGATCAGGCGGTACCGCCCACCGTTAAATTATCGACCTTCAGCGTCGGCTGGCCGACGCCCACCGGCAGGCTCTGGCCTTCTTTACCGCAGACGCCCACGCCGTTATCCAGCTTCAGATCGTTACCGACCATCGACACCTGCTGCATGGTTTCAATGCCGGAGCCAATCAGCGTTGCCCCTTTCACCGGCTTGGTCACCTTACCGTTTTCAATCAGGTAGGCTTCTGAGGTCGAGAACACAAACTTACCGGAGGTGATATCGACCTGGCCGCCGCCAAAGTTAGGCGCATACAGGCCGTACTCCACGGATTCAATAATTTCCTGCGGCGTCGATTTCCCGGCCAGCATGTAGGTATTGGTCATGCGCGGCATTGGCAGGTGCGCATAGGATTCACGACGGCCGTTACCGGTTGGCGCGACGCCCATCAGGCACGCATTGAGCTTATCCTGCATATAGCCTTTCAGAATACCGTTTTCGATCAGCACGTTGTACTGACCCGGCGTACCTTCATCATCGATTGCCACAGAACCACGGCGATCGCCAAGGGTGCCGTCATCAACGATAGTACACAGCTCGGAAGCCACCAGTTGACCCATCTGACCGCTGAAGACCGACGTTCCGCGACGGTTAAAGTCGCCTTCCAGCCCGTGCCCTACCGCTTCGTGCAGCAGCACGCCCGGCCAGCCCGCCCCCAGAACAACCGGCAGGGTTCCCGCAGGCGCAGCCACCGCAGACAGGTTGACCAGCGCCATACGTACGGCTTCTTTCGCCCACGCATCGGCGCGCACCTCACCGTCGAGATCGGCAAGGAAGTAGTCATAGCCAAAACGACCGCCGCCTCCGCTGGCACCGCGCTCGCGCTTACCCTCTTCTTCGACCTGCACGCTAACAGACAGACGCACCAGCGGGCGCACATCCGCCGCCAGCGTGCCGTCGGTGGCGGCCACCAGAATCAGCTCATAGACGCCGGTCAGGCTGGCTGTCACTTCCTGCACGCGCGAATCCGCCGCACGCGCAACGCTGTCCACGCGGCGCAAAATATCCAGCTTCTCTTCACGGGTCATACTCTGCAGCGGATCGAGAGAGGTATAGAGCGCAGGATGTTCTACCGCGCCGAGCGTCTGCACTTTGCCATCGCCCGCATCGCGCACAATAGTCCGCGCGGCCTGTGCGCTCTGTTCCAGCGCCAGCAGGCTTATCTGGTCGGCATAGGCAAAGCCCGTTTTCTCGCCGCTAACGGCACGGACGCCGACGCCCTGATCGATATTATAAGAGCCGTCTTTGATGATGCGGTCTTCTAAAACCCAGGATTCGTGATAGCTGGACTGAAAATAGAGATCGCCATAGTCCAGCCGACGCTCCGTGAGTTGACCAAGAATGGCAAACAGATCCTGATGATTCAGGCCGTTCGCCGCCAGCAATTGTTCACTTACCAGGTTTAGACTCATTATTTCGCTACTCGTTAATGCCCGCTTGCCTGACGCACGGCGGGCCTGTATTCCGGGTGTTTGTCGTATGAGATTGAGGCAATTTGAGGCTTGCGTCAAATCATGGCTTTTTATCGCTGCGCGCCTGGCGCAGCACTTCGTTAATTTGCGGCTTGTCGATTGGACCGGTGATGCGGTAGCGCAGGATCGACACCTTGTTCCACAGCGGCCCCAGCACTTTCGTCGCGGCAAACACCGCCGCGCCGATAATCGGGTTCACCGCGAAGGCGGTCGCAACGCCGACCGTCGCCGAGATTTCCGGCGCGACGATCGCTTCCATATTCAGCTCGCGGCGCACCAGGTTAACCGAACCTTTCATGGCGATATCGGCCTCCAGACCGTCCACCAGCGTATCGTCGGTGTTCAGCACCCCGTCTTTAATCCAGGCGGTGCTGCGGATGGAGTCAAAGTAAAAACCTTCGCTGAAGGTGTCGCTAAAGTCAAAGCGCAGCTTGCGCAGCAGCGCATCTACGCTCAGCAGGCGCAGCAGCTGCCCGGCATGGCCGGTAGAAATATCGGTAAACTGGCCCTTGCTGACGTGTGTCTTAAGAATGCCATTCAGCGAAGCGACATCAGGCTGCCACGGTTTATCGCGCCAATGTAAATCGTAGTCGACATCAACGGCGGCGTCGCGAATTGGCGTAGACACGCCGAAGAAAGCGACGGCATCATCAACGTTTTTGCCATGGATTTTCCCCTTCAGCGAGGTACGCTGCTCGGCGGGCGCATTCACCCATAAGCCGTCGGCGGTCAGGCGCCCGAAGCCGGTATCGATCAGGCCGTTTGCCAGCGATAGCGTATCGCCTTTTACGCTGAAATCACCGTCGATACGCCCGTATTTCTGCCCCCACAGCCAGCATTCCGCACAGCGCAGCTGGAGATCCGGCCAGCCGTGGAAATCAATCTGGCTCGCGGCGCTTGCGCTACCCGTGGTAGATACGCCAGCCGTCTGCGCCAGCGGGTTAGCCGATGGGTTGTAGTAGAGATAGCGCACCGCGGCCTGCCACGGCGCGCCGTTTTTCATGGTCAGGCTGGCGTTAATTTCACGCCCCTGCGCTTCAACCTGTTTGCCTTCAGCCGTTGGCCTGGAGACCAGGCTCAGGTTATTCCACTGCTGGCCAGCAAAGGTGAGCGATGGCGTACGCAGCGTCACGCTTTCCGGGAAAGCAGCGGCCGAACTCACGCTGTCCGCCGCGCCGTGCTGGAACAGCGCCAGCCACTGCGCGCCGTCCATCGGCGGCAGGTTCAGCTCAATCCCCGGAGTTTGCGGCAACGGCGGCACCGTACGGCTATCCGACGTCAGAATGGCGCTCTCCAGCGCCAGCTTATTGCCCAACCGCCAGCGGCTGTTGATATGATTGCCAGGGCCAACGCTGCCGGTCAGATCGAAACTGCGTAGATTCCCGTCGACGTTAATCTTCAGCGGCAGCGCCTGACCCGCCGCTTTATCCGCCGGAGGCGGTAAGCTACTGCTCATATTTTGCAGGTCGCCGGTGATACCCACCTTGTAGGTGGCACCACTATGATACGGTAGCTCAATGGCAACGTTGCCTTTCCACGGTACGCTGCCCTTCAGCGCATCGTTAAGCTGCCGCGGCAGTACCCCGGTTTTTGCCGGCTGCCAGTCGGCCTGCATATTGACGCCCACCTGATAGGCTTTGGCGCCTTCGGTGGTCGTAAAATCAACTTTAAGCGGCTGATTAAACCAGGTTGCGGTCAACGGCTCGCTGGTGAGGTTACCGTTCTCAAAGCTGAACGCGCCTTTCAGGTTGTGCAGCGTGCTGTCCAGCGGCTTGATAAACAGACTGTTGTTATTGAGCGCGACTTTGCCTTTCGCGGTGACCAGCTCGCCGTCGAGCGGGATATCAAGATGTAAGCGAGCGCTTACATCACCATCTATCTGCAGCTCCTCAAGCGCCGCCGCCAGCGAATCGTGCAGCGGGGTATCCTGGAAATACGGGCCAACCGCCTTACCCGGACCATTGATATCAGCATCAATCAGCAGCTTTTCTTTCTCATAGTCCGGAATGGCCGCCTCAAGATTGCTGGCCATCACGCCGCCGAGCGCCGCTTTGTCGGCCTTCATCCACAGGCCATCGTTGATAAAGTTGAGCTCAATATTGAGGTTGGTCAACGCCGGCCAGTCAGGCTGGAAGGCAAAGGTCGCGTCATGCAGCGGAACGTAGACCTGGAACTGGCCCTCGTTGTGCTTATAGGGGAACAGATGCGGATTACCGCCGTACACCAGCGTCGCGTTTTCCGCCTTTCCGGCTTTAATGGCGCCGCTCAGGTAGTCGACCAGCTTGGTACCCATCAGGTTTTCCGGGAAATAGCGCCATGCCTGGCCACCGTCGTCGGTGCTGATACCGGCAAGGATCCCCAGCCAGGGCTGATCGTCTTTCGGCTGCAGGTAGCGGAAGCCGCCCGCCGCGCGCACGCCGGTCGCCTGCACGTCGATATTGCGCCCGTCCAGCATAAAGCCGCGATCGTCATTGACCCAGTTCAGGGTCGCCGTACCGTCCGCAATTTCCAGCGGCGCACGGAAAACGTGCTCGTAGGGCATCAGCGCTTTTTGCATCGCCACGCGCAGCGTGCCGTTCTCGACGCTCCCGGCCACGCTGCCGGAGACATGTTCAGCGCCGGGCAGAAGTTTCCATTGCTTCCACGCCAGCCCATCCCAGCTCGCGTTAAAGCGCGTTTTTCCGGCGTCCTGAATCGGGATATCGACAGCCAGCGCATCAATCATCCCCGTCGGCTGCGCGGTGTGCCAGATGTCGGCGACGTCCGGCGAGATCCTGGCGGCGATCGGCAACAGGCCATTAAGCCCGGCCAACGACAAATGGCTGGCACGAATGCGCAGTTCATCGCTACGCTGATGATCCTTGCCGCCCACTTCCTGCGCGGGAATCCACGCCAGCGCCAGCGCGCCGCGCGGCCACGGCGTATCGTCGATGGTGATGCGAGTATCAGGGATCCGCAGCTCCCAGCCTTCCTTTTCCCGCGACAGATGCGCGGTGAGGTTATCCACCGACAGCCGATGCGTCTGCGCGTCGCCCTGCCAGCTGGCGCCGCCCTTTTTCAGCCACACGTCGCCGCTGGCGATCTCGCCCTTGTCCACCGACGCCCAGCCCTCAAGGCTAAAGCGGGCGCTGGTCAGCGCGATATTGTCCTGCATCCACTGGCCCAGCCACGGCTTCACGTCGATATCGTCGGCCTGCAGCCACAGCCGCCCTTTGTTCAGCAGGCCATTTTCGTCGCGCAGATCCATGCGAACCTTCATCACCCCGTGCTGGCCGGTGAGGCTTGACAGGCTCAGTTCGCCTTCGGCACGGTGACGATTTTTATCGTTCACCCACGTCAGCTGCGGAACCGCCAGCTCGGCGCGCTGGCCGGAGAGAGTCAGGAAGCTAAGGTGGCTATCGCGCAGGGTAAAATGATCAAACTGGCGCAGAAACAGATCGCTGATACGGTCGCCCTTAAGGCCACCGTCGCCGTCGTTATTCTGCAGCGGGGTATTGGTGCGGACCTGCAGCTGCCAGAAGGTCAGCTCACGAAATTGCCAGCGCAGGTGCAGCAGGCTCTGCCAGACATCCAGCGCCATCGAGGCACGTTTAATGGAGAGTTCGCCGCCGTCGTTCAGCCCAGCCTTGATGTCACGAACCTCAAGCGTCGGACCGAAGGTCTGCCAGTTGGCCTGAATTTGTGAAGCAGAGACGGGCAGCCCGGTGGCGGCTTCAATTTTCGCCAGCAGCGTCGGGCGCCATTGGTCCAGATGCGGCAAGGCAAGACGCAGGCCGCTCACCAGCAGCGCGACAATGACAATCAGTGTAGCAACGGTGAGCAGTAGTATCCCCGGCAATCGCCTCACGCATCTCTCCTTGGGTTGCAGCAGGCTGCGTTATTACATCATGACCACATCGAACTGCTCCGGGTTATAGAGCGGTTCAATCTGTACTTTTACCTGCTTGCCGACAAATATTTCGACTTCCGCCAGCGCATGGGACTCTTCGCCCTTCAGCGTTTCCGCCACAGATGGAGAAGCATAGACCAGGAAACGATCGGAGTCGTAGGCATGATGCACGCGCACAATTTCACGCATGATTTCGTAGCACACCGTTTCGACTGTCTTCACCGTACCGCGACCGTGACAGGTCGGGCATTCCGTGCACAGCACATGTTCAACGCTTTCGCGGGTGCGCTTGCGGGTCATCTCAACCAATCCGAGCGGCGAGAAACCGTTGACGCTGGTTTTGACGCGGTCTTTGCTCAGCGCCTGCTCCAGCGAATGCAGCACGCGACGACGGTGGTCTTCGTTATTCATATCGATAAAATCGATGATGATAATCCCGCCGAGGTTACGCAGGCGCAGCTGGCGAGCAATCGCCTGGGTCGCTTCGATGTTGGTGTTGAAGATGGTGTCATCGAGATTGCGATGGCCAACAAAGGCTCCGGTATTAATGTCGACGGTGGTCATGGCCTCGGTCTGGTCGATAACCAGATAACCACCTGACTTGAGTTCTACTTTACGCTCCAGCGCACGCTGGATTTCATTCTCAACATCGAAGAGATCAAAGATAGGCTGGCGACCGCTGTAGTGTTCAAGCTTATTGGTCATTTCAGGCATATATTCAGCCGTAAATTCCATTAACGCTTCGTAGGTCAAACGCGAGTCAACGCGAATTTTATCCAGTTGGGCGTCAGCAAAGTCGCGCAGCACACGCTGCGCCAGCGCCAGTTCACCGTACATCTGGTAGCGGGTCTGCGGGCGCTTTTTGCGCTCCATCACTTTGGTCCAGACGCGTTTAAGGTAGGCGGCATCTGAGGCTAAGTCCTCTTCACACACGCCTTCTGCCGCCGTACGAATAATAAAGCCGCCCTGCTCATCGCAGTATTCGGCCACCACCTTCTTTAGGCGGTCGCGTTCGGCTTCGCTTTCAATACGCTGCGACACGCCGACGTGCGAGGCACCCGGCATAAACACCAGATAGCGGGAGGGTAAGGTAATGTCAGTGGTCAGACGCGCGCCTTTGGTGCCCAGCGGATCTTTTACCACCTGCACCATCAGATCCTGGCCCTGGCGTACCAGCTCGGAGATGTCGCGCACGGTGAATTGTTTTTGTTCTTCGCCGGCGACACATTCGGTGTGCGGCATGATATCGGAGGCGTGAAGGAACGCCGCCTTATCCAGACCAATATCTACAAAAGCCGCCTGCATACCCGGCAAGACCCGACTGACACGACCTTTGTAGATATTGCCTACTATTCCGCGTCGCGCTTCACGCTCAATATGAATTTCCTGCAAAATGCCGCCGTCGATATACGCCACCCGCGTCTCCGATGGCGTCACGTTAACTAATAATTCAGCCGTCATGTTTATCCCTTTTTTCACGTAGCGAGTTAAAGTTACTCAGCAACTCATACGTTTCCACCAGCGGTAAGCCGACTACGGCGTGATAGCTGCCATTGATCTTCCTGACGAAACAGCCACCCAACCCTTGAATACCGTATGCACCTGCTTTATCTAAAGGTTCTCCGCTCGCAACATACGCTGCGATATCATCATCAGAGAGCGTCCGGAAGGTCACCTCGGTGACCACCAGACAGTCGAGCGTGTGCTGGCGGTCAGCCAGCGCAACGGCGGTCATCACCTGATGGGTATTCCCTGAGAGCATACGCAGCATAGCGGCTGCATGTGCTTCATCGCGCGGTTTCTCCAGCACTTCACCGTTAAGGATAACAATGGTATCCGCCCCCAGAACCGGGCGATCCTCACACACGAGGGCAACGCCCGCCTGCGCTTTTTCTCGCGCCAGCCGCGCCACGTAGTGCTGAGCCTCCTCATGAGGACGGCGCACTTCTTCAATACCCGGAACCACTTTCTCAAACGAGATGCCAAGCTGAGTAAGCAGTTCCTGGCGACGCGGGGAACCTGAAGCAAGATAGAGAGATACCATAACGACCTTATTGAACGGCAAATTGCTGACGAACTTTACGCATCAGTAGAAATATCCATGGCCAAAGCACGCCGTTTACTACACTACTCCAGAACACTTCAGGTCGGAAAGAGACGTTGATCACTAAAAACTCTGCCCAGAAAACAATAATATCCGTCGCGAGCGAGAGTAGCATAACGACCAGCGCCTGCTGCCAGAGCGCCAGGTTGCGGAACAGCTGATACTTTAGCGCCACCAGATACGCCACAATGCTCAACGACAGCGCGCGCACGCCGAGCGTTGAACCACTGATCAGATCCAGTATGGCACCCATCACGAAGCCCGTGCCCACATTCACCCGGTGCGGTAGCGCCAGCGACCAGTAAAGCAGAATAAGCAGGACCCAGTTCGGCCGGAAAACCGTGAGGTCATCCGGCCAGGGCATAACTTGTAGCAACAGTGCGATAAGAAACGAGAGCCAGATTACCCAGCGTCCCTGGCTACGGTAACTTGCCACTATTGCCCTCCTGAGGGGAGCTGAGGTGGCGGTGTATCCGCAGAGGGGGCGCTCATACCGGTTGCTGGCGCAGGCAGCTGTGGCCCCATCGCTTCCGGCGACGGCAGCACCTGCGGCATCATCTGCATCAGGCGTTCGTTAGCAACGCGATGTACCTCTTCCGGGGTCATCGGGTTAGTGCCATTCCGATCGGCGCCCCACAGCAGCAGCAGATAGCGCAGACGCTGCAGGCCCGCCGTTGGGCGCGCCTGAATAACGGTATAGGCACGCTGAGTGTCCAGCTTAACCGACGAGACAACGCCGACCGGATACCCTTCCGGGAATCGGCCGCCCAGACCGGAGGTAACCAGCACATCGCCGACGCGAATGTCGGTGTTGGCCGGCAGATGCTCCAGCTGTAAATCGTCGGTGCAGCCGTTACCGGCGGCAATCACGCGGATATCGTTACGCAGCACCTGAATCGGCAACGCGTGGGTTGCATCGCAAATCAGCAGGACGCGGCTGGTCAGTTTTGCCACCGCGACAACCTGACCCACAACGCCTTTGTCGCTGATGACCGGCTGGCCTTCATAGACGCCGTTGACGGTGCCTTTATCGATAACAACCTGATCGCTGTACGGATCGTTAACCGTTGAGATCACCTGCGTCACCATTTTTTGTTCGTCCTGGCGCAGCGGTGAACCTAACAGTTCGCGTAAACGGGCATTTTCCTGTTTGTACTGACCCAGCATCAGCAGGTCGCTGTTTTTCAGCAGCAGCTCCTGACGTAATGCACGGTTTTCAAGCTCGAGCTGGTCGCGTGATGCCAGCGTTTGCGAGACGCTATCGAGCAGTTCACGGGGACCATTAGAAACAAAATAGAAAGGACTGACGGCAGTATCCATGTATGTTCGGATTTGACTGAACATACCCAGGCGGCTGTCGGCGATAATGACACCCAGCGCCACCAGCACCGCCAGAATAAGGCGAATCTGCAGCGACGGGCCACGGCTAAAAATGGGCTTCATAGGCTATGCGTATTCTCGTGTCAGTGAAATTAAGGGTAGCCTGCTGGCTACCCTGAACCTCATGCTGACTACTCTTCGCTAAACAAATCGCCGCCGTGCATGTCGATCATTTCCAGCGCCTTGCCGCCGCCGCGCGCTACGCAGGTCAGCGGATCTTCAGCAACGACAACTGGAATACCGGTTTCTTCCATCAGCAGGCGATCGAGGTTGCGCAGCAGCGCGCCGCCGCCGGTCAGCACCATACCGCGTTCGGAGATGTCGGAAGCCAGTTCTGGCGGGCACTGTTCCAGTGCAACCATCACGGCGCTTACGATACCGGTCAGCGGTTCCTGCAGCGCTTCAAGAATTTCATTGGAGTTCAGCGTGAAGCCACGCGGAACACCTTCTGCCAGGTTACGGCCACGGACTTCGATTTCACGCACTTCGTCACCCGGGTAAGCGGAGCCGATTTCGTGCTTGATACGTTCTGCGGTCGCTTCACCGATCAGAGAGCCATAGTTACGACGAACGTAGTTGATGATCGCTTCGTCGAAGCGGTCGCCGCCGATACGGACAGAGGAAGAGTAAACCACGCCGTTCAGAGAGATAACGGCGACTTCGGTAGTACCACCACCGATATCCACAACCATAGAACCGGTTGCTTCAGAAACCGGCAGACCCGCACCGATTGCCGCAGCCATCGGTTCTTCAATCAGGAAGACTTCACGGGCGCCAGCGCCCTGAGCGGATTCACGGATTGCGCGGCGTTCAACCTGGGTTGCGCCAACCGGCACACAAACCAGCACGCGCGGGCTCGGGCGCATAAAGCTGTTGCTGTGAACCTGTTTGATGAAGTGCTGGAGCATTTTCTCGGTCACGAAGAAGTCAGCGATAACGCCGTCTTTCATCGGACGAATGGCCGCGATGTTGCCCGGCGTACGGCCCAGCATCTGTTTAGCGTCATGACCTACGGCGGCCACGCTTTTCGGTGAACCGGCACGATCCTGACGAATGGCGACCACGGAAGGCTCATTCAATACGATGCCTTGTCCTTTTACGTAAATCAGGGTATTCGCGGTACCCAGGTCAATGGACAGGTCATTGGAAAACATGCCACGAAATTTTTTCAACATACTAAGGGATAATCCTGAAAGCTGGGGCGGAAAACAAAATCCGCTTACTTTACCAACCACACGCAGCAGCGACAAGGCGCAAAAATCATCTGCAACGGTGAAAATTAGTGCAGTTCGTTACCTTTGTTACAAATCCAACCTGACTCCTTCAGTGCAGGGAGACTCACTGCCGCTCCTTCCTGGATTTGTACCTGTCAAAGGACCTCACATGCATGGTGCGTCTTTTTTTCCGGCGAGCAGACATGCACACCCCCAGAAAAAACCGCGCGCGTTATTCTACGTGATAAACACGTTAAACAGCAGGTCAAACCGAATATCTTTGCGAATATTTTTTCACATTTGCGTCAAGTGGCTGTGAAGCAGCAAAAAAATCGCCCTGGCCGCCGAAAACTCCGCATTCCGTTAAAACCTGCCACTCGCCGCGGCTGCGGACGCCGGCGGCAAACACCTGGATAGAAGTGCCCTTGCAGGCCTCGACCAGGCTTTGTACCAGCAGCTGGTTTTGGCTGCGCTTTTCAATATTCCGCACCAGCACCGGATCGAGCTTAATCAGTTCAATCTCAAGCTGTTTAATCCAGGTGGTGCTGACAAGCGCTAAACCCGCTTGGGTAACGGCAACCCGAACGCCTAAAGCATGCAATAAACGGACGACGGGCTGAAGACGCGTCATATGTTGACAGACATCTACCTCAGCAAGTTCAAAAATAATCCGTCGGCGATGCGATTTTTCGCACTGCATTAATACATCACGGAGCCAGCGTTGAAAGCGCGGGCGAATCAGCGACTCAACCGTGACCTGAATGGCCAGATTTTCTTCAGGCCAGAATCCCAGGAAAGGAACCAGACGGGTAATCTGTTGGCGGTCGTACTCTTCACCTAAGCCAAACTCCAGCACCATCGGCATATACTCGGCGGCAATCACTTCCTCTTTGCCGTCAAAAATGCGACACATCAGCTCACGGTGATGCACGCTACCGTCGCGCATGACGGCCGGTTTTTGATAAATACGCGGGCCGCCGCGGCTGAGCATCTGCTCGATGAGCGTACGCCAGCGCACGTTGCCACGGCCTTTTTCCGGCAGCGAATCATCATAGATAGCCCAGCTGTTGCTGCCTTGCAGCACCGCATTACGCACCGCGGCTTCAGCGTGCTCCATCACCTGTTCGGTGGTTTGTCCGCTGCGCCAGGCGCAAATACCGATATGCATCATATCGTCACGGTCGAGAATTTTGGCCAACGGCAGACCGTCTATCGCCTTCAGCAACTGCCCGGCGATGCTGTCCGCCTCTTTCAACGTGCGATGCGGCAACAGCACCGTAAAGTCGCTGCGGCGGTAGCGCGCCAGCAACGCGCCAGGGTAGCGCATAATAAAGGTAGAAAGCAGATTGATGAGCGTAAAGACATGCTCTTCCGCTGCTGCGCGGCCCCAGTTATCGCGCAGGAAATCAAAATCTGGCAGGCGAATCATCATCACGATGCCATGCGAGCCGACGTTTTCCTGGTCATCCAGCAGCGTGGCCAGTTGGTTATCAAAGAACAGGCGATTGCTTAGACCGGTTTTCGCATCCTGCGCGGCGTAGGAGCGGATCAGCGTATCCAGGCGGCTGCGCTGATCGCTGGCGAACTGCAGATCCGACAGCAGCATATCCAGCGCCGAACTGGTGCGCGCTGGCCATTCATGAATGCTGCCTTTTACCTTCGCGCCGCGTTCGCCGTTGAGGATGCGCGTCGCTCGCTGTTCCAGCAGCTCTTCACCGGCCAGCTGGCGACGCAGCCAGCGCACGGCGATAAACACCACCAGCACCATAAAGGCAATGGTGATCGTCAGCGGTGCGGTCGTCATCAGCGAACGGAAATAGTTGGCCATCGGGTCCTGATAGACCAGATGAATCGTCATTCCCGGATGTTTAAGCGATGGCACGGACATTTCGCGGAACTGATAATGGCTGCCCATCGGCAAATAGCTACTGCTGCGCGTATGGCTGAACAGCGATTTACCGTTGAGAGTAAAGTCGATATGCACGATGTCGAGCGGCACCATGATTTCATCAAGCTGATTATCCAGCTTATCAAATGAGGTGCTGACCAGACGGTTATCCAGAACCGTCGCGACAGCCTGAACGCGGCTGGCTATCTTATACTGTATGCCGTTATAGAAACTCAGCGAGGAGCCGATTAACGTCACAAAGATGGTAAGCCCAGTTAAGAGCGTAAAAAAGGCTGAGAACTTCGTCGTTAATCGCATCCCTGAGTTAACTCCGCGGGTTATTCGTCTCCCGACAGCAGGTCGGGTGCCAGCATCCGTGTCTTACAAGAAGTAAGCACTAACATATCAAACCAGGTCGGCATACTACCAAACCTGGCGGATCTGGCAATTTATTGCGCCAAATCGGCATCAAATTATGATAAGCGAGTATAGTCCCGGGTTAATTTTTTCACTATCAGTCCATGTAAGTAAGGAAAGGGTTATGCAGGCACTCATCTTAGATCAGCAGGATGGCAAAACCATCGCCGCAGTGAAGGCCGTTGACGACAGTCTGCTGCCGCAGGGTAACGTCACCGTGGATATCCAGTGGTCCAGCCTGAACTACAAAGACGCGCTGGCCATTACCGGCAAAGGAAAGATTATCCGTAACTTCCCGATGGTGCCGGGTATCGACTTCGCCGGTACGGTGCACGCCAGCGACGACGCGCGCTATACCCCGGGTCAGCCGGTTCTGCTGACCGGTTGGGGCGTGGGCGAAAACCACTGGGGCGGGCTGTCCGAGCGCGCACGCGTCAACGGCGACTGGCTGGTGCCGCTGCCGGCAGGTCTTGATGGGCGTAAGGCGATGATCATCGGTACTGCGGGCTTTACCGCCATGCTCTGCGTCATGGCGTTAGAAGACGCGGGCGTGCGTCCTGACGACGGGGAAATCGTGGTGACCGGCGCCAGCGGCGGCGTGGGCAGCACCGCGATCGCCCTGCTGCACAAGCTGGGTTATCAGGTGGCGGCGGTTTCCGGGCGAGAAAGCACTCACAACTATCTGCGCGCGCTCGGCGCAAACCGTATTCTGAGCCGCGATGAATTTGCCGAAACCCGTCCGCTGGAAAAACAGATTTGGGCCGGTGCCGTGGATACGGTTGGCGACAAAGTGCTGGCGAAAGTACTGGCGCAGATGAACTACGGTGGCTGCGTTGCGGCCTGCGGCCTGGCGGGCGGTTTTGCCCTGCCGACTACCGTCATGCCGTTTATTCTGCGCAATGTCCGTCTTCAGGGCGTCGACTCGGTCATGACGCCAGCGGCGCGGCGCGCTGAAGCCTGGAAGCGTCTGGTTGTCGACCTGCCGGAATCGTTCTTTGCGCAGAGTGCGACGGAGATAGCGCTCGAAGACGCACCGCGCTTCGCCGACAAAATCATTAACAACCAGATTCAGGGCCGTACGTTGGTCAAAATCGCCTAATCTGCAATTTTTCGTGACATATTCGCATTAACCCGTTGCCTCCGTCATGCTTAGAAAAAAAGCATGACGGAGTGCATCATGAGCTACAAAAAACTGACCGAAGCAGACGTCACGGCCGAGTCCGTGTTTATGCTCAAGCGCCGCCAGGTGCTGAAAATGCTAGGCCTCGGCGCCGCCACGGCCTCGTTTCCGCTTCACGCCTCCAGCCTCACCGACTGGTTTAAAGGTAATGACCGTCCCGCCGCCCCCTCCGGTGCGCCGCTGACCTTCACGCAGCCCACGCAATGGCAAAATAAGCTGACGTTAACGCCGGAAAATAAAGTCACCGGCTACAACAACTTCTATGAGTTTGGCCTTGATAAAGCCGACCCGGCGGCCAACGCCGGAAGCTTGCCGACCAACCCGTGGACGTTGACCATCGGCGGTGAAGTCGCGAAACCCTTAACGCTTGACCATGACTCTCTGACAAAACGTTTTCCGCTGGAAGAGCGAATTTACCGTATGCGCTGCGTTGAAGCTTGGTCGATGGTGGTTCCGTGGATTGGCTTCCCGCTGCATAAGCTGCTGGCTGCCGTCGAGCCCACCAGCAACGCCAAATATGTCGCCTTCAAAACGCTCTACTCGCCGGAAACCATGCCCGGACAGAAAGACCGCTTTATCGGCGGCGGCCTCGCGTATCCTTATATAGAAGGGTTACGCCTCGACGAGGCGATGCACCCCCTGACGCTGCTGACCGTAGGCGTCTACGGCAAAGCGCTGCCGCCGCAAAACGGCGCACCGATCCGCCTGACCGTGCCGTGGAAATACGGTTTTAAAGGCATTAAATCGATCGTCAGCATTATGCTCACCCGCGAGCGGCCTCATTCAACGTGGAACCTGGCGGCGCCGGATGAATACGGGTTTTATGCCAACGTTAACCCACACGTCGATCATCCGCGCTGGTCGCAGGCCAGCGAGCGTTTTATTGGCGCAGGCGGCATCCTCGACGTCCAACGCCAGCCGACGCTGCTGTTTAACGGCTATGCCGATGAAGTGGCATCGTTGTATCGCGGCATGAACCTGCGGGAGAACTTTTAATGCGTTTAACGGCTAAACAGGTTATCTGGCTGAAAGTTTTCCTGCATCTGGCGGCATTTTTGCCCTTTGTCTGGCTGTTCTGGGCGGTTTCTCACGGCCAGCTTAGCGCCGACCCGGTGAAGGATATTCAGCATTTTACCGGTAGGATGGCTCTGAAATTACTGCTGGCGACCTTGTTAGTCGCTCCGCTGGCGCGCTACGCTAAACAGCCGCTGCTGATTCGTACGCGCCGATTACTGGGGCTGTGGTGCTTTGCGTGGGCGACGATCCACCTGACCAGCTACAGTTTACTGGAGCTCGGCATCCGCAATGTGTCGCTATTAGGGCAGGAGATTGTTACCCGGCCGTATTTGTTGCTGGGTTTCGCCTGCTGGTTAATCCTGCTCGCGCTGGCGGTGACCTCTACTCAGGCTATGCAGCGAAAATTAGGTCGGCGCTGGCAGCTTTTGCACAATTTCGTCTATCTTGTCGCGATCCTCGCGCCGATACATTACCTATGGTCGGTGAAGATAATCTCACCCCAGCCGCTTCTCTACGCTGGGTGCGCCATCGTGCTGTTGGCCTGCCGATACAAGAAGTTTCGCCAATGGTGGCGATGATGTCGCGATATGTGCGGTTTACCACAATTCACTTATAGTCAGACGTTCTTTACACGATAGCGGTTGATAATCTTCCCTGATAAGACCAGTATTTAGCTGCCAAATGCTACGAAATAGTTATAATGTGCGACCTTGGTTTTCCTGGAGGGGGTTTTAAGCCTCTGAAAAGGTGACAATCGCGCATCGAAGGTATATTTTGTTTTTTACCCGAGAATTGCAGGAGATAGCAGCACAATGACTGACAAGTTTCGCATTTTGCTTTTGAACGGCCCGAACCTGAATATGTTAGGCACCCGTGAGCCAGAGAAGTACGGCACGCTGACGCTTTCCCAGATCGTAAGCCGCTTAAACGCGGAAGCCGAAGCCTTGAACGTCACGCTCGATAGCCTGCAATCCAACGCCGAGTACGTCCTCATCGACCGTATTCATCAGGCTAAAGACAATATTGACTATATCCTGATCAATCCGGCCGCGTTCACGCACACGAGCGTTGCCCTTCGCGATGCGTTGCTGGCGGTGAGCATCCCGTTTATCGAGATTCACCTGAGCAACGTTCATGCGCGCGAACCATTCCGCCATCACTCGTATCTGTCTGATATCGCTTCCGGCGTTATCTGCGGACTCGGGGCTGACGGCTATTCATACGCTTTACAGACGGCGGTAAAACGCCTGTCACAATCAAACTAAACAAAGAGTACGGAACCCACTCATGGATATTCGTAAGATTAAAAAACTGATCGAGCTGGTCGAAGAGTCTGGCATCAACGAACTGGAAATTTCTGAAGGCGAAGAGTCTGTACGCATCAGCCGTTCAGCACCGAACACCGGCATTCCAGTGATGCAGCAGGCTTATGCAGCGCCTGTAATGCAACAACAGGCACCTGTCGCGGCAGCACCAGCTGCAGCTGAAGCTCCGGCTAAAGCTGAAATCAGTGGTCACATCGTACGTTCCCCGATGGTTGGTACTTTCTATCGCACCCCAGGCCCGGATGCTAAAGCATTCGTGGAAATTGGTCAGAAAGTTAACGTGGGCGACACCCTGTGCATCGTTGAAGCGATGAAAATGATGAACCAGATCGAAGCTGACAAAGCAGGGACTGTGAAAGCAATCCTGGTAGAAAGCGGTCAGCCGGTTGAATTTGACGAGCCTCTGGTCGTCATCGAGTAACGAGGCGAAGATGCTGGATAAAATTGTCATCGCGAACCGCGGCGAGATCGCACTGCGTATTCTGCGTGCCTGTAAAGAACTGGGCATTAAGACCGTCGCTGTACACTCCACTGCGGACCGCGATTTAAAACACGTACTGCTGGCGGATGAGACGGTTTGTATCGGCCCGGCTCCGTCCGTAAAAAGCTATCTGAACATCCCGGCTATCATCAGCGCCGCTGAGATCACCGGGGCCGTTGCGATTCACCCAGGCTATGGCTTCCTCTCTGAGAACGCCAACTTTGCCGAGCAGGTTGAACGTTCTGGCTTTATCTTCATCGGCCCGAAAGCCGATACTATTCGCCTGATGGGCGACAAAGTGTCTGCAATCACCGCGATGAAGAAAGCCGGCGTACCAACCGTTCCGGGCTCTGACGGCCCGCTGGGCGACGACATGGACGCTAACCGCGCACATGCGAAACGCATCGGCTACCCGGTCATTATCAAAGCCTCCGGCGGCGGCGGCGGTCGCGGTATGCGCGTGGTGCGCAGCGATGCCGATCTGGCGCAGTCCATTGCCATGACCAAAGCGGAAGCGAAGTCTGCTTTCAACAACGACATGGTGTACATGGAGAAATACCTGGAAAATCCTCGCCACGTCGAGATCCAGGTGCTGGCTGATGGCCAGGGCAACGCTATCTATCTGGCTGAACGCGACTGCTCCATGCAGCGTCGTCACCAGAAAGTCGTCGAAGAAGCGCCAGCGCCGGGCATTACCCCGGAACTGCGTCGCTACATCGGCGAACGCTGCGCGAAAGCGTGCGTGGATATCGGCTACCGCGGCGCGGGTACTTTCGAGTTCCTGTTTGAAAACGGCGAGTTCTACTTCATTGAAATGAACACCCGTATCCAGGTAGAACACCCGGTTACCGAGATGATCACCGGCGTTGACCTGATCAAAGAGCAGCTGCGTATCGCTGCGGGTCAGCCGCTGTCCATCAAGCAAGAAGAAGTTCAGGTTCGCGGCCATGCGGTGGAATGCCGTATCAACGCCGAAGACCCGGATACCTTCCTGCCAAGCCCGGGTAAAATTACCCGCTTCCACGCGCCGGGCGGTTTTGGCGTTCGTTGGGAATCTCATATCTACGCCGGCTACACCGTACCGCCGTATTATGACTCAATGATCGGCAAGCTCATCTGCTTCGGTGAGACCCGTGACGTGGCGATTGCTCGCATGAAGAATGCGCTGCAGGAGCTGATCATCGACGGTATCAAAACCAACGTTGATCTGCAGATGCGTATTATGAGCGACGAGAACTTCCAGCATGGTGGTACTAACATCCACTATCTGGAGAAAAAACTCGGATTGCAGGAAAAATAATCCTGTTCTCGCAGCAAAAGGCCGGATTTTCCGGCCTTTTTTGTTTTTCTCTCCCCTCATCTTTTCCTTGCGGTACAATCCCCGCTTTCTTCATCCACAAGGGACAAAAAATGGACAAGCGTTTTGTTCAGGCCCATAAAGAGGCGCGCTGGGCGCTGGGGCTAACCCTTCTTTATCTTGCAGCATGGTTAGCAAGCGCTTACATACCAAGCTCAATGCAGGGCTTCACCGGCCTGCCGCGCTGGTTTGAAATGGCCTGCCTGCTGATGCCGCTGGTGTTTATCCTTCTTTGCTGGCTGATGGTGCGCTTTATCTTCCGTGATATTCCTTTGGAGGATAACGATGCAAACTGAGATTATCGTTGTCCTGGTGCTGTACCTGTTCGTGGTGTTCGGCCTGTCGCTGTACGCCATGCGTAAACGCAGCACCGGCTCCTTCCTCAGCGAGTATTTTCTCGGTAGCCGTTCGATGGGCGGTTTTGTGCTGGCAATGACGCTGACCACCACCTATATCAGCGCCAGCTCGTTTATCGGCGGGCCAGGCGCCGCCTATAAATACGGGCTAGGCTGGGTGCTGCTGGCGCTGATTCAGGTGCCGACTATCTGGCTATCGCTGGGGGTATTGGGCAAGAAATTCGCCATTCTGGCGCGCCGTTATAATGCCATTACCCTTAACGACATGCTGCAGGCTCGCTACCAGAATCGTGCTGTCGTCTGGATCGCCAGTATCAGCCTGCTGATTGCGTTTGTGGGGGCGATTGCCGTCCAGTTTATCGGCGGCGCGCGGCTGCTGGAAACCGCAGCGGGGATTAAGTACGAAACCGGGCTACTGATCTTTGGTATCACCATCGCACTGTACACCGCCTTTGGCGGCTTCCGCGCCAGCGTGCTCAACGACACCATGCAAGGGATGGTGATGCTGATTGGCACCATCGTGCTGCTGGTTGGCGTGGTTCATGCCGCCGGTGGTCTGCATAACGCGGTCAATACGCTGGAACAGATCAACCCGCAGCTGGTCTCTCCACACGGTGCGGACGATATCCTGACGCCAACCTTTATGACCTCGTTCTGGGTACTGGTCTGCTTTGGCGTGATTGGCCTGCCGCATACTGCCGTTCGCTGCATCTCCTATAAAGACAGTAAGGCGGTGCACCGCGGGATTATTATCGGCACTATCGTCGTCGCAATTTTGATGCTGGGGATGCACCTGGCGGGCGCGCTCGGGCGTGCGGTGCTACCACACCTCACCGTACCGGATCTGGTGATCCCGACGCTGATGGTACAGGTTCTACCGCCGTGGGCCGCCGGCCTGTTTCTTGCCGCACCGATGGCGGCGATTATGTCGAACGTAAACGCCCACCTCTTGCAGGCGTCGGCGACGATCGTTAAAGATCTGTGGCTCAGTTCGCAGCCGACTAAAATACATAACGAACACCGCCTGAAACGCATCTCAACCTGGACCACGTTGGTACTGGGTATTCTGATGATGCTGGCCGCCTGGCGACCGCCGGAGATGATCATCTGGCTGAACCTGCTGGCCTTTGGCGGGCTGGAAGCCGTATTCCTGTGGCCGCTGGTGCTTGGCCTCTACTGGGAGCGCGCGAACGCCGCCGGTGCATTAAGCGCGATGATCGTCGGCGGCGTACTTTACGCCGTGCTGGCGACGTTTAAGATTCAGTACCTGGGCTTCCATCCGATTGTGCCCTCGTTACTGCTAAGTTTGCTGGCGTTTGTGGTCGGGAACCGTTTTGGTCACCCAGCACCGCAGGCTGCCGTAATTTCTACTGATAAATAAAGAGTTTTGCCATGCCGTGGATCCAACTGAAACTGAACACAACCGGCGAGAATGCCGAAGATCTTAGCGATGCGCTGATGGAAGCCGGTTCGGTCTCCATCACCTTCCAGGATACGCATGACACGCCGGTCTTCGAGCCGCTGCCGGGTGAAACTCGCCTGTGGGGCGATACCGACGTTATCGGCCTGTTCGACGCAGAAACTGACATGAAAGAGGTCGTTGCCCTCCTGGAACAGCATCCGCTGCTGGGCACAGGCTTTGCGCATAAAATCGAACAGCTGGAAGACAAAGACTGGGAACGCGAGTGGATGGATAACTTCCACCCCATGCGTTTTGGCGAACGTCTGTGGATCTGCCCAAGCTGGCGCGACGTGCCGGACGAGAACGCGGTCAACGTCATGCTCGATCCGGGTCTGGCGTTTGGCACCGGCACCCATCCAACAACCTCTCTGTGCCTGCAGTGGCTGGACGGTCTGGATCTGGCGGGTAAAACCGTGATCGACTTCGGCTGCGGTTCAGGGATCCTTGCGATCGCCGCACTGAAGCTGGGTGCCGCGCGCGCAATCGGGATCGATATCGATCCGCAGGCTATTCAGGCGAGCCGCGATAACGCCCAGCGTAACGGCGTTTCTGAGCGTCTGGAGCTGTATCTGCCGCAGGACCAGCCAGAAGCCATGAAAGCCGACGTGGTGGTCGCTAACATCCTGGCCGGCCCGTTACGCGAGCTGGCGCCATTAATCAGCGTACTGCCGGTTACAGGCGGCCTGCTGGGCCTTTCCGGTATTCTCGCCAGCCAGGCGGAAAGCGTGTGCGAAGCGTACGCTGACCTTTTCGACCTCGATGCTGTAGTCGAAAAAGAAGAGTGGTGCCGGATTACCGGACGCAAAAAATAATCTTCTCTCAATGCGGCCTGCGGGCCGCATTTTCCCCTACCTGTTCTCTTTTCCCCGCCATAAATGCGAGACAGATCTCATTTAGCTCTTCAATATTGTTCATAATATCATCGTTTTATCGTTCAGACGTTGGCCATTACGTAAGAATGCGAGAGAAGTTTGATGATTTTATCAATGCGCACAAATCATCCACTTTTATTTAATTTTATGATTAATATAGAAATTTATCTTCGAATCGCTTTCAGGACTGAGATTCATTGATCTACAACATCTGATTGCTCAAAGTTTGGCCTTTCATCTCGTGCAAAAAATGCGTAATATACGCCGCCTTGCAGTCACAGTATGGTCATTTCTTAACTCATGCGCATCGGACAACACCAGCTCAGAAATCGCCTGATCGCAGCGCCCATGGCTGGCATTACTGACAGACCATTCCGGACGTTGTGCTACGAGATGGGGGCAGGCCTAACCGTATCAGAGATGATGTCCTCCAACCCACAGGTGTGGGAGAGCGACAAGTCCCGGCTACGGATGGTGCACGTGGATGAGCCAGGTATTCGCACGGTGCAAATCGCCGGTAGCGATCCTGAAGAAATGGCCGGAGCCGCCCGCATTAATGTGGAAAGCGGCGCCCAGATTATTGATATCAATATGGGCTGTCCGGCAAAAAAGGTGAATCGCAAGCTCGCAGGCTCAGCCCTACTGCAATACCCGGATCAGGTGAAGGCTATCCTGAACGCGGTTGTAAAGGCGGTGGACGTTCCTGTCACACTCAAGATTCGCACTGGCTGGGCTCCTGAACACCGTAACTGTGTAGAGATTGCCCAACTGGCTGAAGATTGTGGCATTCAGGCTCTGACTATTCACGGACGCACTCGCGCCTGCTTGTTTAACGGAGAAGCTGAATACGACAGCATTCGGACAGTTAAGCAGAACGTTTCCATTCCGATTATCGCGAATGGTGACATTACTGACCCGCTTAAAGCCAGAGCTGTACTCGACTATACGGGGGCTGATGCCCTGATGATAGGCCGTGCGGCTCAGGGAAGACCCTGGATCTTTCGGGAAATCCAGCATTATCTGGACACTGGGGAGCTGCTGCCCCCGCTGCCTTTGGCAGAGGTTAAGCGCTTGCTTTGTGCGCACGTTCGGGAACTGCACGACTTTTATGGTCAAGCAAAAGGCTACCGAATCGCGCGGAAACACGTCTCCTGGTATCTCCAGGAGCACGCTCCAAATGACCAGTTTCGGCGCACATTCAACGCCATTGAGGATGCCAGCGAACAGCTGGAGGCGTTGGAGGCATACTTCGAAAATTTTGCGTAATAGAAATAAAGAGCTGACAGAACTATGTTCGAACAACGCGTAAATTCTGACGTACTGACCGTTTCTACCGTTAACTCTCAGGATCAGGTAACCCAAAAACCCCTGCGTGACTCGGTTAAACAGGCACTGAAGAACTATTTTGCTCAACTGAACGGTCAGGACGTTAATGACCTGTATGAGCTGGTACTGGCTGAAGTAGAACAGCCCCTGTTGGACATGGTGATGCAATACACCCGTGGTAACCAGACCCGCGCAGCCCTGATGATGGGCATCAACCGCGGTACTCTGCGTAAGAAACTGAAAAAATACGGCATGAACTGATACTAATCAGTTATGTTGTTGATAGAAAAGGCGCTACTCGGCATGGGGATGCGCCTTTTTTATTGCCTGCTTATGCTTCGCAATACACCATACGATAGCCCTGACCTTCAGGGATGACCCGCGCGAAGCCAGACCCGCCAAAGTGCATTCCCGCCACCAGCAGCTTTTCCTGCACCGCCTGAGCCAGAATCCGTTTACGTGATGCCTTCGCCTGCTCAGGATCGATATCAAACGCAATAGACACATCCGGCTGCGCGGTCTGAATATAGGGGAAATGTACGATGTCCCCCCAGATAATCAGGCTTTCCTGCGGCGAGTCAATCCGATAGCCCGTATGCCCCGGCGTATGGCCCGGTAGTGCAACAGGCCGAATGCCTTCTACGATCGGCTTGTCGTCCAGCAGATGGACCCTTTCGCCGTATACCGCCAGCGTCCGCCTTGCCCGGGTGAAATTGCGCTGCGCCCGCTCGTTCGCCTGCGCCAGACGTTCATCATCTTGCCAGAAAGCGACTTCATTCGGATGGAGGTACAGCTGTGCATTGGGATACACCGCATCGCCCGCCTCGTTCAGCAGACCGCCGATATGGTCCGGATGCGCATGCGTCAACAGCAACGTGTCTACCGCCTGCGGCACAACCCCAAAGTCCTGTAAATGCCCAGCGAGCTGGCCACCGACGTTGTTTGCTCCTCCCGTACCAGAATCAACCAGAATCGTTCGCCCGCGCCCGCGAATCAGATAGCCATAAATGTGCAGGTTGCCGGGATCCGTTACGCCAGCGCTGCGCTGAATCTCGCCGGCATCCGTTGTCGTAATGCCTGAGAGCAAATCCAGACTGGCGGACATGTTTCCGTCGCTCAATGCAATGACTTCAAAATCGCCAATCTGGCGAGACACACATTTCATAAGCACCTCATGATAAGCACGGTAAGTTATCGATAAGATGACAGATTGCGCATGGCCGCAACAGGGAAAGCGTAACGAGATGAAATCTTTTCAGCCCCGTTCGCGAGGCCAAAATCAACCCTTCGCCGCCCGTACCGGCGAGGCAGCCCAAAGATGTGAGTCGCAGAGAACAGACATAATATTATCCACCAGCAGCGGAGCCTGCTGATAGAGATCAAATTGCCGTGGTTCCATAAGCCAGTTTTTAATGATGCCGATAAATGCGCTATGCAAGACAATCAATATAATCTCAATATTTGTATCTACAGGTAATAATCGGTTACGTACGCATGTCTGTAAAATACCCCGCACGGTATTATAGTCAAACCCGATTTTCTGCCTGATATCCTGCTCCGACATCATATCGCTGGTAAATTCACACTTGTGATACAAAATTTGCATCAGCGCTTTCTGCCTCGGCGTTTCGGCTATATATTGCAGCCCCGCCACGAATTTATTCCTCAGCGCCAGCAACGGATTTTCATGCTCTATTGGTATCAATTTATGATGAATAAGATCGCGCAGCGGGAGCTGCGCTTGCCACATGGCATTAAACAGCTCACTCTTACTGACGAAATGCCAATATACGGCACCGCGCGTCACGCCGGCAGCCGCGGCGATATCGGTCAGCGTCGTGTTACTGACTCCGCGTAACGCGAACTGCTCAATTGCCACGTCCAGCAGCAGCTGGCGCGTTTTGAGCGCCTCTTCCCGTGTTTTTCTGGCCATACCATCGGTCGCCTGCCGCTGAATAAGCGGTGAATGGAATACTCCAGCTAATTTACCACCGCGTGACAGATAAATTTTACCAAAAAGTTTGATGGTTATTGAAAATTAATAAATCAAAAATACATATATTTCACGCAATCATATTCACCACGCAAATAACAACCACCTCTATTTTATCTGGAGAATTCTCCATTCCTGCTATTTTTGTGTTTCCGTGCCCTGGCATTCTGTTAAAAATAACTATCACTTACATCCACCGATATTTATTTGTAGGATATCGAACTGTTTCTATTCTCCCTTTCTTTCTCAGATTCGTGGTCAAAAATGGCTATCAATCTATAAGGAACCGCAATGACGAGCCACGCCAGGATTACACTCTTATCCAGCTTAATTATCTCTGCGACATTACTGAGCGGCTGCGATAATTCTGGAGATCAGCAGGCGCATGCGCCCACACCTCAGGTCATCGTTCACATCGTGAACAACGCACCGCTCTCTATCACCACGGAACTGCCGGGCCGTACTTCCGCGTTTCGCGTCGCGGAGGTGCGACCGCAGGTCAGCGGCATTATTCTGAAGCGCAACTTTGTAGAAGGGAGCGATATTGAAGCCGGGCAATCGCTTTATCAGATAGACCCTGCAACCTACCAGGCTGCGTATGACAGCGCCAAAGGCGATGCATCTAAAGCGGAAGCCGCCGCCGCCATCGCGCATCTGACGGTCAAACGCTACGTCCCGCTGCTGGGAACGAAATATATCAGCCAGCAGGATTACGATCAGGCCGTGGCTACCGCGCGCCAGGCTGACGCCGATGTTATGGCCGCGAAAGCCGCCGTTGAGAGTGCGCGTATTAATCTGGCCTACACCAAAGTGACCTCTCCCATTACCGGCCGTATCGGTAAATCCAGCGTAACGGAAGGCGCGCTGGTTACCAACGGCCAGGCGGAAGCCATGGCCACGGTGCAGCAGCTCGATCCCATCTACGTCGATGTGACTCAGTCCAGCAGTGATTTTATGCGTCTGAAACAAGAAAGCCTGCAACAGGGCGAAGGTGCCAAAAGCGTTCAATTGCTAATGGAAAACGGTCAACCCTACGCGCTGAAAGGTTCTCTGCAGTTTTCTGACGTCACCGTTGATGAGAGCACCGGCTCCATTACGCTACGCGCACTATTCCCTAACCCTCAGCATACGCTGCTGCCGGGCATGTTTGTACGCGCGCGCATCGATGAGGGAGTCAACCCGAGCGCAATGCTGGTACCACAGCAGGGCGTCACCCGTACGCCGCGCGGCGATGCCACCGTACTGCTGGTGAACGACAAAAATCAGGTAGAAATCCGCAACGTGGTGGCGGCGCAAGCCGTAGGCGACCAGTGGCTGGTCACCAGCGGCCTGAAGGCCGGTGAGAAGGTTATCGTCAGCGGGCTGCAGAAAGTACATCCGGGCGTCACCGTCAAAGCAGAAGAGGACACCGCGGCTCCGGCTGCGCAATAAGGTAGCTATCCTATGTCTAAGTTTTTTATCCATCGCCCGGTATTCGCCTGGGTTCTGGCGATCATTATGATGATTGCGGGTGGGCTAGCTATTTTACAGCTGCCTATCGCCCAGTATCCGACCATTGCGCCGCCTGCCGTGGCGATTTCTGCCAACTACCCCGGAGCAGACGCGCAGACCGTGCAGGATACCGTGACGCAGGTTATCGAACAGAATATGAACGGTATCGATAACCTGATGTATATGTCCTCAACCAGCGACTCCGCGGGATCGGTGACCATTACCTTGACCTTTAATTCAGGGACCGATCCGGACATCGCACAGGTGCAGGTGCAGAACAAGCTGCAGCTGGCTACCCCTCTCTTGCCGCAGGAAGTACAGCAGCAGGGAATCAGCGTTGAGAAATCAAGCAGCAGCTTCCTGCTGGTTGCCGGGTTTATCTCCGATAACCCGAAGACCATTCAGGACGATATTTCTGACTATATTGCTTCCAACGTAAAAGACCCCATCAGCCGACTGAACGGCGTGGGCGACGTGCAGCTGTTCGGTGCTCAGTACGCAATGCGTATCTGGCTCGACAACAATCAGCTCAACAAGTACAACCTGACGCCGGTTGACGTGATCAATCAGTTGAAGGTGCAGAATAACCAGATTGCCGCGGGCCAGTTGGGCGGTACGCCTGCCGTGAAGGGGCAGCAGCTCAACGCCTCAATCATTGCCCAAACGCGGCTGAAAGATCCGGCGGAGTTTGGCAATATTACCCTCCGCGTCAACGCCGACGGTTCTGTCGTTCACTTGAGCGATGTTGCAAAAATTGAGCTGGGCGGCGAGAACTACAACGTGGTTGCCCGCATCAACGGAAAGCCAGCTTCGGGGCTCGGTATTAAGCTTGCCACCGGCGCGAACGCGCTGGATACCGCCAATGCCATTAAGGCGAAGCTGGCGGAGCTGCAGCCGTTCTTTCCGCAGGGAATGAAGGTCGTCTATCCCTATGACACCACGCCTTTCGTCACTATTTCGATTCATGAAGTGATCAAGACGCTGTTTGAGGCCATCATTCTCGTCTTTCTCGTGATGTATCTGTTCCTGCAAAATATGCGCGCCACGCTGATTCCGACCATTGCCGTGCCGGTGGTGCTGCTGGGCACCTTCGCCGTGCTGGCGATGTTCGGCTATTCGATCAATACCCTGACGATGTTCGGTATGGTGCTTGCAATAGGCCTGTTGGTCGACGATGCCATTGTGGTGGTCGAAAACGTCGAGCGCGTGATGGTGGAAGAGCGGCTCTCTCCGGTCGAAGCAACGGAAAAATCGATGTCGCAGATCCAGGGGGCGCTGGTTGGTATTGCCATGGTGCTGTCGGCGGTCTTTGTACCGATGGCCTTCTTCGGTGGCTCTACTGGTGCCATTTATCGACAGTTTTCCATTACCATCGTGTCGGCAATGGCGCTGTCGGTGCTGGTTGCGTTGATTCTGACACCTGCGCTGTGCGCGACATTACTGAAGCCCAGCGCGGCCGGGCATCACGAAAAGAAAGGGTTCTTCGCGTGGTTCAACAATAAATTTGATCGTAGCGTAAACCATTACACCCACAGCGTAAGCGGCATTCTGCGCAATACCGGGCGCTATCTGGTTATCTACGTGCTGATCGTGGTAGGGATGGCGCTGCTGTTTGTCCGTCTGCCCACCTCGTTCTTACCGGATGAAGATCAGGGCGTATTCCTGACGATGGTCCAACTGCCCGCCGGTGCGACGCAAGAACGTACGCAGAAGGTGCTGGATACGGTCACTCAGTATTACCTGAACAACGAGAAGGCCAACGTTGAAAGCGTCTTTACCGTCAACGGTTTTAGCTTCAGCGGCCAGGGTCAGAACGCAGGCATGGCCTTCGTTAGCCTCAAGCCCTGGGAGACGCGCAGCGGTGATGAAAACAGCGTAGGGGCTATTATCAAGCGGGCGACGATGGCCTTTAGCCAGATAAAAGACGCCATGGTGTTCCCTTTCAACATGCCGGCGATTATCGAGCTGGGCACGGCAACCGGGTTTGACTTCGAGCTCATCGATCAGGGCAACCTTGGCCACACGGCGCTCACTCAGGCACGCAATCAGCTGCTGGGTATGGTGCAGCAGCATCCGGACCAGTTAGTGCGCGTACGCCCTAATGGTCTGGAAGATACCGCACAGTTCAAACTTGAAGTCGATCAGGAAAAAGCGCAGGCGTTGGGCGTTTCGCTGTCGGATATTAACCAGACTATCTCGGCGGCGCTAGGTGGCGCCTACGTTAACGACTTTATCGATCGCGGTCGTGTGAAGAAGGTGTATGTTCAGGCAGATGCCAAATTCCGCATGCTGCCGGGCGATGTCAACAATATGTATGTGCGCAGCAGCAATGGCGAAATGGTGCCATTCTCCGCTTTCGTCAGCTCACGTTGGGTTTACGGCTCTCCACGCCTGGAACGCTACAACGGCCTGCCTTCCATGGAAATTATGGGGGAAGCGGCACCGGGTAAAAGTACCGGCGAGGCGATGGCGCTGATGGAACAACTGGCCAGCAGGCTGCCGTCTGGCATCGGCTTCGATTGGACAGGAATGTCGTACCAGGAACGCTTATCCGGAAACCAGGCGCCAGCGCTTTATGCTATTTCGCTGATTGTGGTCTTTTTGTGCCTGGCCGCGCTCTATGAGAGCTGGTCAATCCCATTTTCGGTCATGCTGGTTGTTCCGCTGGGCGTTGTGGGTGCGCTGCTGGCAGCCTCATTGCGCGGTCTGAATAACGACGTTTACTTCCAGGTGGGTCTGCTGACGACGATAGGCCTATCGGCGAAGAACGCCATTTTGATCGTCGAGTTCGCCAAGGATCTCATGGAGAAAGAGGGCAAAGGGGTTATTGAAGCTACGCTTGAAGCGTCACGCATGCGCCTGCGCCCCATTCTGATGACCTCGCTCGCCTTTATTCTCGGCGTTATGCCGTTGGTCATCAGTCGAGGTGCAGGGAGCGGCGCGCAGAATGCGGTCGGCACCGGTGTTATGGGTGGGATGTTGACGGCTACCTTGCTTGCCATCTTCTTCGTACCAGTGTTCTTCGTCGTTGTCAGACGACGCTTCAGTCGACACCGTGAGTAATCGACAAAATGCTTCATGACAGGGCGCCTTCGGGCGCCTTTTTTATATCCAAAGTTTCGCAATCGCAGTAAACTCAATACATTAGCAATCACATCCACCGACAGTGCTAACCAATACACCATTCCGTTATTTTCTTCTGCATTATTTCTGCATAATCCGGCGGATAATCTCTCGTCTTCTCCATGATATTTACGTAACACATAAATTGAGATTATTTCCCCTATCAGAAAGCCCGTGTACAGGTGATAAAATAAGCCATTCCGTAATACGTTCCTGACGGGCGTAATGAAACGGATTATTCAGAGGCTATATCATGAAAAAATTTATTCTGGTGACGCTGCTGGCAACGCTGCTGGCAGGCTGTGCGCACGACTCCCCTTGCGTACCGGTCTATGACGACCAGGGACGACTGGTTCACACCAATACCTGCATGAAAGGCACCACGCAAGATAACTGGGAAACAGCTGGCGCGATCGCCGGCGGCGCAGCGGCGCTGGCAGGGTTGACGTTGGGCATTGTAGCGCTGACGAAATAACCTAATGGTGGGAGGATGCCGTTCCTCCAGACCTCCTCTCGCGCTGGCTATTATTGTGAAGATAATACCAGCGCGTTTTTTATGCGTAATAGATCTGTATTGTTTATTCTGTTCAGAATAAATAACGTCATAAAGAATAAAGAGATAACACATCTCTTTATTTCCCATCTAGCGTTAACATTCTATTAAATATTTAACGGGTAATACCCTGCAGGTTAATCTGTAAACCGGATAACGCACGTCGAGGAGGTCAGCATTACGTAAATGATAATTCAGTCAGACACCTGGGCTAGGTAGACAACCGGAAACAGTGCTTTTTTATTTTTTTCGCCAACGCAAAAAGGCCATCCTTTCGGATGGCCTTCTGCTTTATTTGATGCCTGGCAGTTCCCTACTCTCGCATGGGGAGACCCCACACTACCATCGGCGCTACGGCGTTTCACTTCTGAGTTCGGCATGGGGTCAGGTGGGACCACCGCGCTACGGCCGCCAGGCAAATTCTTTACTAAGCGCCGAACTTTAACCTAAAAAAGTGGTGCTGATACCCAGAGTCGAACTGGGGACCTCACCCTTACCAAGGGTGCGCTCTACCAACTGAGCCATATCAGCACGCTAAATTTGATGCCTGGCAGTTCCCTACTCTCGCATGGGGAGACCCCACACTACCATCGGCGCTACGGCGTTTCACTTCTGAGTTCGGCATGGGGTCAGGTGGGACCACCGCGCTACGGCCGCCAGGCAAATTCTGTATTAACCCGCTTTTCGCCGGTCAATGTAATCTGTAATCAATGCTGAAAATCGTCTCAATTTCGCCAAAACAGCTTCGGCGTTGTAAGGTTAAGCCTCACGGTTCATTAGTATCGGTTAGCTCAATGTATCGCTACACTTACACACCCGACCTATCAACGTCGTCGTCTTCAACGTTCCTTCAGGAGACTTATAGTCTCAGGGAGAACTCATCTCGGGGCAAGTTTCGTGCTTAGATGCTTTCAGCACTTATCTCTTCCGCATTTAGCTACCGGGCAATGCCATTGGCATGACAACCCGAACACCAGTGATGCGTCCACTCCGGTCCTCTCGTACTAGGAGCAGCCCCCCTCAATTCTCCAGCGCCCACGGCAGATAGGGACCGAACTGTCTCACGACGTTCTAAACCCAGCTCGCGTACCACTTTAAATGGCGAACAGCCATACCCTTGGGACCTACTTCAGCCCCAGGATGTGATGAGCCGACATCGAGGTGCCAAACACCGCCGTCGATATGAACTCTTGGGCGGTATCAGCCTGTTATCCCCGGAGTACCTTTTATCCGTTGAGCGATGGCCCTTCCATTCAGAACCACCGGATCACTAAGACCTGCTTTCGCACCTGCTCGAGCCGTCACTCTCGCAGTCAAGCTAGCTTATGCCTTTGCACTAACCTCCTGATGTCCGACCAGGATTAGCTAACCTTCGTGCTCCTCCGTTACTCTTTAGGAGGAGACCGCCCCAGTCAAACTACCCACCAGACACTGTCCGCAACCCGGATCACGGGTCTACGTTAGAACACCAGCCATTAAAGGGTGGTATTTCAAGGTTGGCTCCACACGAACTGGCGTCCGCGCTTCAAAGCCTCCCACCTATCCTACACATCAAGGACCAGTGTTCAGTGTCAAGCTATAGTAAAGGTTCACGGGGTCTTTCCGTCTTGCCGCGGGTACACTGCATCTTCACAGCGAGTTCAATTTCACTGAGTCTCGGGTGGAGACAGCCTGGCCATCATTACGCCATTCGTGCAGGTCGGAACTTACCCGACAAGGAATTTCGCTACCTTAGGACCGTTATAGTTACGGCCGCCGTTTACCGGGGCTTCGATCAAGAGCTTCGCGTTGCCGCTAACCCCATCAATTAACCTTCCGGCACCGGGCAGGCGTCACACCGTATACGTCCACTTTCGTGTTTGCACAGTGCTGTGTTTTTAATAAACAGTTGCAGCCAGCTGGTATCTTCGACTGATTTCAGCTCCATGGGTAAACCACTTCACCTACATATCAGCGTGCCTTCTCCCGAAGTTACGGCACCATTTTGCCTAGTTCCTTCACCCGAGTTCTCTCAAGCGCCTTGGTATTCTCTACCTGACCACCTGTGTCGGTTTGGGGTACGATTTGATGTTACCTGATGCTTAGAGGCTTTTCCTGGAAGCAGGGCATTTGTTACTTCAGCACCGTAGTGCCTCGTCATCACACCTCAGCGTTAAAAGAAGTCCGGATTTACCTAAACTTCCCGCCTACATGCTTAAACCGGGACAACCGTCGCCCGGCTAACATAGCCTTCTCCGTCCCCCCTTCGCAGTAACACCAAGTACAGGAATATTAACCTGTTTCCCATCGACTACGCCTTTCGGCCTCGCCTTAGGGGTCGACTCACCCTGCCCCGATTAACGTTGGACAGGAACCCTTGGTCTTCCGGCGTGCGGGTTTTTCACCCGCATTATCGTTACTTATGTCAGCATTCGCACTTCTGATACCTCCAGCAAACCTCACAGTTCACCTTCAACGGCTTACAGAACGCTCCCCTACCCAACAACACATAGTGTCGCTGCCGCAGCTTCGGTGCACAGTTTAGCCCCGTTACATCTTCCGCGCAGGCCGACTCGACCAGTGAGCTATTACGCTTTCTTTAAATGATGGCTGCTTCTAAGCCAACATCCTGGCTGTCTGAGCCTTCCCACATCGTTTCCCACTTAACTGTGACTTTGGGACCTTAGCTGGCGGTCTGGGTTGTTTCCCTCTTCACGACGGACGTTAGCACCCGCCGTGTGTCTCCCGTGATAACATTCTTCGGTATTCGCAGTTTGCATCGGGTTGGTAAGTCGGGATGACCCCCTAGCCGAAACAGTGCTCTACCCCCGAAGATGAATTCACGAGGCGCTACCTAAATAGCTTTCGGGGAGAACCAGCTATCTCCCGGTTTGATTGGCCTTTCACCCCCAGCCACAAGTCATCCGCTAATTTTTCAACATTAGTCGGTTCGGTCCTCCAGTTAGTGTTACCCAACCTTCAACCTGCCCATGGCTAGATCACCGGGTTTCGGGTCTATACCCTGCAACTTAACGCCCAGTTAAGACTCGGTTTCCCTTCGGCTCCCCTATACGGTTAACCTTGCTACAGAATATAAGTCGCTGACCCATTATACAAAAGGTACGCAGTCACCCCATAAAGAGGCTCCCACTGCTTGTACGTACACGGTTTCAGGTTCTTTTTCACTCCCCTCGCCGGGGTTCTTTTCGCCTTTCCCTCACGGTACTGGTTCACTATCGGTCAGTCAGGAGTATTTAGCCTTGGAGGATGGTCCCCCCATATTCAGACAGGATACCACGTGTCCCGCCCTACTCTTCGAGTTCACAACCTGTGCATTTTGGTGTACGGGACTATCACCCTGTACCGTCGGACTTTCCAGACCGTTCCACTAACACACAAGCTGATTCAGACTCTGGGCTGCTCCCCGTTCGCTCGCCGCTACTGGGGGAATCTCGGTTGATTTCTTTTCCTCGGGGTACTTAGATGTTTCAGTTCCCCCGGTTCGCTTCATTACGCTATGTATTCACGTAATGATAGTGTGACGAATCACACTGGGTTTCCCCATTCGGAAATCGCCGGTTATAACGGTTCATATCACCTTACCGACGCTTATCGCAGATTAGCACGTCCTTCATCGCCTCTGACTGCCAGGGCATCCACCGTGTACGCTTAGTCGCTTAACCTCACAACCCGAAGATGTTTCGTAAAACACCATCGTGTTGCGAAAATTTGAGAGACTCGAACACACCGCTTATCTGTTCTTATTACGGAGAACAGACACAGTGTGTCGTTTCAATTTTCAGCTTGATCCAGATTTTTAAAGAGCAAATATCTCAAACAAGACTCGGAAGTCTGTTTTGAGATACTAAGGTCGGCGACTTTCACTCACACTAACCAGCAAGTGGCGTCCCCTAGGGGATTCGAACCCCTGTTACCGCCGTGAAAGGGCGGTGTCCTGGGCCTCTAGACGAAGGGGACACTGAAGTCTCAATCGCAAGACGCCTTGCTATTTACTTTTCATCAGACAATCTGTGTGAGCACTTCAAAGAACGCTTCTTTAAGGTAAGGAGGTGATCCAACCGCAGGTTCCCCTACGGTTACCTTGTTACGACTTCACCCCAGTCATGAATCACAAAGTGGTAAGCGCCCTCCCGAAGGTTAAGCTACCTACTTCTTTTGCAACCCACTCCCATGGTGTGACGGGCGGTGTGTACAAGGCCCGGGAACGTATTCACCGTAGCATTCTGATCTACGATTACTAGCGATTCCGACTTCATGGAGTCGAGTTGCAGACTCCAATCCGGACTACGACATACTTTATGAGGTCCGCTTGCTCTCGCGAGGTCGCTTCTCTTTGTATATGCCATTGTAGCACGTGTGTAGCCCTACTCGTAAGGGCCATGATGACTTGACGTCATCCCCACCTTCCTCCAGTTTATCACTGGCAGTCTCCTTTGAGTTCCCGGCCGGACCGCTGGCAACAAAGGATAAGGGTTGCGCTCGTTGCGGGACTTAACCCAACATTTCACAACACGAGCTGACGACAGCCATGCAGCACCTGTCTCAGAGTTCCCGAAGGCACCAAAGCATCTCTGCTAAGTTCTCTGGATGTCAAGAGTAGGTAAGGTTCTTCGCGTTGCATCGAATTAAACCACATGCTCCACCGCTTGTGCGGGCCCCCGTCAATTCATTTGAGTTTTAACCTTGCGGCCGTACTCCCCAGGCGGTCTATTTAACGCGTTAGCTCCGGAAGCCACTCCTCAAGGGAACAACCTCCAAATAGACATCGTTTACGGCGTGGACTACCAGGGTATCTAATCCTGTTTGCTCCCCACGCTTTCGCACCTGAGCGTCAGTCTTCGTCCAGGGGGCCGCCTTCGCCACCGGTATTCCTCCAGATCTCTACGCATTTCACCGCTACACCTGGAATTCTACCCCCTCTACGAGACTCAAGCTTGCCAGTTTCAAATGCAGTTCCCAGGTTGAGCCCGGGGATTTCACATCTGACTTAACAAACCGCCTGCGTGCGCTTTACGCCCAGTAATTCCGATTAACGCTTGCACCCTCCGTATTACCGCGGCTGCTGGCACGGAGTTAGCCGGTGCTTCTTCTGCGAGTAACGTCAATCACTAAGGTTATTAACCTTAATGCCTTCCTCCTCGCTGAAAGTACTTTACAACCCGAAGGCCTTCTTCATACACGCGGCATGGCTGCATCAGGCTTGCGCCCATTGTGCAATATTCCCCACTGCTGCCTCCCGTAGGAGTCTGGACCGTGTCTCAGTTCCAGTGTGGCTGGTCATCCTCTCAGACCAGCTAGGGATCGTCGCCTAGGTGAGCCGTTACCCCACCTACTAGCTAATCCCATCTGGGCACATCCGATGGTGTGAGGCCCGAAGGTCCCCCACTTTGGTCTTGCGACGTTATGCGGTATTAGCTACCGTTTCCAGTAGTTATCCCCCTCCATCGGGCAGTTTCCCAGACATTACTCACCCGTCCGCCACTCGTCACCCGAGAGCAAGCTCTCTGTGCTACCGTTCGACTTGCATGTGTTAGGCCTGCCGCCAGCGTTCAATCTGAGCCATGATCAAACTCTTCAATTTAAGTTTGATGCTCGTGAATTAAACTTCGTAATGAATTACGTGCTCACTCAGAGACTTGGTATTCATTTTTCGTCTTGCGACGTTAAGAATCCGTATCTTCGAGTGCCCACACAGATTGTCTGATAAATTGTTAAAGAGCAGTGCAACACGGCTTTCGCTCACTGTTGCGAGGTGGCGTATATTACGCTTTCCTCTTTCAGAGTCAACCCTGATTTTCAGGATTTTTTCTCTTCAACCGAACCGGCTATTTAGTGTGAAGTGATTCACGTTTGCCGTCTCAGTGGGTGCGCATTATAGGGAACTTTGCTTTTTGCACAACCCCTTTTCTCAACTTTTTTTCTAAGTGTCGTTTTTTCACACTTTTCGCGCTGTAAGTGTTCAATTTGCTTAATTTTTGAGATGAGAAACCGACAAATTGAGCTGATAATGAACAGCTATTCCACCATGACACCGTTTTAATGAGGTAAACATGTCAGCCGTTTTACGCCGCTATAAAGATTTATTCCCCGTCATCGGCGATCGCGTGATGATTGATCCTACCTGCGCGATCGTAGGTGACGTCCGCCTGGCCGACGATGTCAGCATCTGGCCACTGGTTGTCGCACGCGGCGACGTTAACTACATCCAGATCGGCGCGCGCAGCAATATTCAGGACGGCAGCGTGCTCCATGTGACGCATAAGTCAGAAAAGAACCCGGTAGGCAATCCGCTGATCGTCGGCGAAGACGTTACCGTCGGTCATAAAGTGATGCTGCACGGCTGCACCATTGGTAATCGGGTATTGGTCGGTATGGGTTCTATTCTACTGGACGGCGTAATCGTTGAAGACGACGTCATGATTGGTGCTGGTAGCCTGGTGCCTCAGCATAAACGTCTGGAAAGCGGTTATCTTTATCTGGGAAGCCCGGTCAAACAGATTCGACCGTTGAAAGAGGCCGAACTGGAAGGATTGCGCTATTCGGCCAATAACTATGTGAAGTGGAAAGACGACTATCTGGATCAGGAAAGCCAGACCCAGCCCTGATCGTCCTCCTGTTGGTCGCGAATAAGATCGCTGGCTTCTTCTTCCAGATCCCAGCGATTCTCGCTAAACAGCGCCAGCCACTGCCGAGGTTCGTCCCCGCCAAAGCGACGAACCATGGTTTCCGCACTTAAAGCACACATTAACTGCATACCATTCACCAGCGCTGGAAAACAAACCGCCTGGAGGTCAGCACGCCACTCTTCGCGGTCAGGAAACTGGATCGCCTGATTCATGCGCCTAGCTCACGTTTGAGAGATGCAATGACCGGTTCAACGTCTGGTAAAACGCCATGCCACAGCAGAACCGCATGCGCCGCCTGGCCCACCAGCATCCCTAATCCATCTGCATAACGTTTTGCGCCATGCTGAATGCACCAGGCCAGAAAGGCCGTATTACCCTTTTGATAAAACATGTCGTAACAGCAAACCTGCGGGCCCACCAACGACGCCGGAATTGATGGTATCTCACCTGAAATTCCGCTGGATGTCGCATTAATGATCAGATCAAATGCATGCTCAGCTAGCTCAGACATCGGCTGCGCGCTCACGCTGCCGGTATGACGAAACAGTTCAGCGAGCGTTTGCGCTCTCGCATATGTACGGTTAGTGATGGTGACATGGCAGTCGAGCGAGAGCAGCGGCAACAGCACGCCGCGCGCCGCGCCACCAGCACCAATCAGTAAAACACGACAGCCCGGTTTAATCAGATGAAGCCGTTCCAGATCGCTCAACAGGCCGATGCCGTCGGTGTTATCACCGAGAATACGCCCATCATCGAGACGCTTGAGCGTATTGACTGCGCCTGCCAGAGCGGCGCGCTCAGTCAGCTCGTCGGCACGAGCGAATGCTTCTTCTTTAAAAGGAACCGTAACGTTCGCCCCTTTACCGCCCTGCTGGAAAAAGGCTTCCAGCGTCGGAACAAAACAATCTAACGGCGCCAGCATGCGGCCATACGGGTGCGCAATCTTGAGCTGTTCGGCAAACTGCTGATGAATAAACGGCGATTTGCTGTGTGCAATCGGGTTACCAAAAACGACGTAGCTTTCCATACGTTACCCCTGGCGAAAACGTTCACCCGTCAGGGCATCAAGAATTTCTGACGGATTCATCCGCCCCCCGGTTGGCGCATCAACAACGGGGAAGTCATCGCCAAATTGCGTGAGCACTTCCGCCGTAGTGCGGCACGGAGGCAGACCCGTCAGGTTAGCACTGGTCGACACCAGCGGTTTACCATAGGCCTTGCAGAGCGCAATCACGACAGGGTGATCGGTAACACGCACGGCCAGAGAGTTAAAGCGGCCGGTCAGCCAGGCAGGCGTCGTTGGCTTCGCCGGGAAGACAAACGTCACCGGCCCCGGCCAGCGAGCGAAGACCGTTGCGCGCTGCGCTTCGGTTAGCAGGCTGTCGTCAATATACGGTTGGAGCTGTTCAAAGCTAGCGGCAATGAGGATTAATCCTTTTTCAACCGGGCGCTGCTTCAGCGCCAGCAGACGCATAACCGCTTCTTCACTATCAGGATCGCAGCCGACGCCGAACACGGCTTCGGTCGGATAAGCGATGACTTCTTTATTATTCAGAGCAACAACCGCACGCTGTACGGCCTCTGAGGGCAGGTTTTTATTCACTGATTTGTTTCGCCGGAACCGGCTTTCCACATTGTTTACTGGCACAAAAACGTTTTACGCCCTGCGCCGTTTTCTTTTCGATAAGCAGCGGGTAGTGGCACTCAGGGCACTCTCCCGCAACCGGAGTGAAGTTAATGACGAACTGACATTCCGGATAGCGATCGCAAGAATGAAAGGTTTTGCCATAGCGGGAACGACGCTGCACCAGCTTGCCTTGCTGACAGGCCGGACAGGAAATTGCCGTTTCATCTGGCTTATCAATAACTTCAGTATGCTCACATTCCGGATACTGGCTACATCCGATGAACATACCAAAACGCCCTTGACGCAGCACCAGCACGGCACCACACGCGGGACACAGCTGCCCCTCCAGAATCTTCACGATATGTCCGTCCGCCTGGCTTTTCAGGGGACGGACATAATCGCATTCCGGATAATGAGAGCAGCCCAGGAACGGCCCATGCTTGCCGGACCGTATGACCAGTTCGGCCCCGCACTGTGGGCAGGGCTCGTGTTTAGGCACCGAAAACAGCGCTGATTTGACCATAACAACTCTTGATGCCGCATAATGAATTAATGCAGCATACCTTCATTCGTCTCGAAGAGTAATTCTTCCATTTGTTGATACGCGTTTTCACAGCCTGGAAGATTGAATAGCACCATTAAAATGACCCATTTCAGCTCTTCCAGCTCAAACTCTGCGGTATCCAGAGCCATCACGCGCTCAATAACCATTTCCCGCGTTTCGAGGTTTAGCACCTGAATCTGCTCGAGAAATAACAGGAACCCGCGACAGCTGGCATCCAGACGTTGGCTCTCTTCCTGAGTAAAAATACGCACGGAGAGAGGATCGGACGCAAGTTGCATCGGTTCAGCGAGGCCTTCCTGATAGTCGGCGAGCTTTTCCAGCCATATCAGCGCGTTGAAGATATCTTCACGTTCGAACCCTGCATCGGTGAGATCCCGAGTCAGTTTGTCCTGATCTACGCGCATGTCTGTTTCGTTATGGATGTAGGTCTCAAACAAATACATTAGTACGTCGAACATGGCCTGCCCTCCTTAATCGGACATAGCCGCCGGGTACAGCTGCGATCCATCCTGCTAACTCCAGTTCAAGTAGCTGGGCCACGGTCACTGGCACAGGTTGGCCGGCACGTTCAGCGACGACGTCAACAGGTGTTACCTCATCTCCTACGTTAGCCAGGAGCTCAGGAAATGGCAATGCTACGGATTCCTTATCTGCACAATAATTTGTCATTTCGGCACAATCAGGCAACTGTTTGTTTAGGCCCTGAAAAAATGCCAGAACATCTTCAGGCTCCGTCACCATCACGGCGCCCTGTTTAATCAGCCAATGTGGCCCTTCCATTCCCGGGTGGCCGATCGGGCCTGGAATGGCGAAAACCTCTCTGCCTTGCTCAAGCGCACAGCGTGCAGTCACTAACGAACCACTGCGCAGCGCCGCCTCCACAACCAGCACGCCATGGCTTAGCCCGCTGATGATGCGATTTCGTCGTGGGAAATGGTACGGCGCAGGCGTAGCCGCCAGAGGGAATTCAGACACCAGCGCGCCGCCGCACGCAACAATATCGTCAGCCAGAGCACGATGCCGACGAGGATAAATATGGTTCAGCCCGCTGCCAAGGACGGCGATCGTACCGCCTCCCGCCCGCAGCGCACCACGATGAGCCACGCCGTCAATACCCAGAGCCAGCCCGCTGGTAATCGTCATGCCGCGTTTTACCAACGCTTCGCAAAGATAGCGCCCCCAACGTTCACCATAGAGTGAATGCTGCCGGCTGCCGACAACGGCAAGCTGCGGCGACGACAGCAGCGGCAAATTGCCGCGCACGCACAACACCGCCGGATAATCAGCAATCGATCGCAGCGCCTCTGGATAGCGTGGCGAATCCGCATAGAGAAGATGGTTGCCTGGTTCTGCGAGCCAGCGGTTGGCCTCAACCATCTCAGTTGAGGAAAAAGCGAAAAAGCGCTCAGCCTGTTTCACGGTAAAGCCCAGCGAACAAAGCGTCTGGCGGGTAATAGCGGCCTGCTGGCGCAGCGCGCACAGCACATGCAGCATACCGTCGCCGTATAAATCATTTACCTTCAACAAACGAAAGGCCAATTCCTCGGGTGACATCCTTTCCCCCTTGCCACATGCGGCATGAGCAATCTTTGCGATTGGTCAGTGACTCTGTCAATTAGAGGGGGTTTTGTCTAGAATAGAGGTAATAATGTTTCCTACTCCTGAACAGAACTCTGGATATTTATGGCAGTTTTGCAAGTATTACATATCCCGGACGAGCGTCTTCGCAAAGTCGCCGCCCCGGTAAAAGAAGTAAATGACGAAATTCAGCGTATTGTCGACGATATGTTCGAAACCATGTACGCCGAAGAAGGTATTGGCCTGGCCGCGACCCAGGTCGATATTCATCAGCGTATTATCGTTATCGATGTTTCTGAGAATCGTGACGAGCAGCTGGTGCTGATCAACCCGGAGCTGCTGGAAAAAGACGGCGATACAGGTATTGAAGAAGGCTGTCTGTCTATTCCCGAGCAGCGTGCACTCGTACCGCGCGCCGAGCGTGTTAAAATTCGCGCTATCGGCCGTGACGGTAAGCCGTTTGAACTGGAAGCCGATGGCCTGCTGGCTATCTGTATTCAGCACGAGATGGACCACCTGGTCGGTAAGCTGTTTATCGATTATCTGTCGCCGTTAAAACAGCAGCGTATTCGTCAGAAAGTTGAAAAACTGGATCGCCTGAACGCGCGTGCCTAAGGATAAGGATTAACGTGTCAGACTCCCTACGTATTATTTTCGCGGGTACGCCCGATTTTGCAGCGCGTCATCTTGACGCGCTGCTGTCGTCTGAGCATCAGGTCGTTGGCGTGTTTACCCAGCCCGATCGCCCTGCCGGTCGCGGCAAGAAGCTGATGCCGAGCCCGGTCAAAGTCCTGGCAGAAGAGAAAGGGATCCCCGTCTTCCAGCCGGTTTCCCTGCGCCCAGAAGAAAACCAGAAGCTGGTTGCTGACCTGCAGGCCGACGTCATGGTCGTGGTCGCCTACGGGCTCATCCTGCCGAAAGCCGTGCTGGCGATGCCACGCCTCGGCTGCATCAACGTTCACGGTTCCCTGCTGCCGCGCTGGCGCGGCGCGGCGCCGATTCAGCGCTCGCTATGGGCCGGTGACAGCGAAACAGGCGTCACCATCATGCAGATGGACGTAGGTCTGGACACTGGCGACATGCTGCACAAGCTTTCCTGCCCGATTACCGCTGACGATACTAGCGCCAGTCTGTATGACAAGCTGGCTGAACTCGGCCCACAGGGTCTGCTGCATACGTTGCATCTGCTGGCCACCGGTACGGCGAAGCCTGAAGTTCAGGATGAAGCGCTGGTGAGCTATGCCGAAAAGCTCAGCAAAGAAGAAGCCCGGGTAGACTGGACGCTGGGCGCTGCTCAGCTAGAACGCTGCATCCGCGCCTTTAACCCATGGCCGATGAGCTATATCGTCATTGACGAACAGCCGGTCAAAATCTGGCAAGCAACGGTAATTGATAAGCCTGCAAACGCCGAGCCAGGGACCATTCTTGAAGCCAGCCGCCAGGGGATACAGGTCGCCACAGGTGACGGCATCCTGAATCTTCTCTCGCTGCAGCCAGCAGGTAAGAAAGCCATGAGCGCCCAGGATCTGCTGAATTCACGCCGGGAGTGGTTCGAGCCCGGAAACCGTCTGCTCTGACGGTTCGTACCTTTTTAAAGCCCGGAGTCTCCGGGCATTTTTATTTTTACGGTTATGAAAAAATATCTTAATTTACGCAGTATGGCGGCCCAGGCCGTTGAACAGGTTGTCGAAAAAGGGCAGTCTCTAAGCAACGTGCTACCGGCATTACAGCAAAAAGTGGCCGATAAAGATAAAGCGCTGCTGCAGGAACTGTGCTTCGGCGTGCTGCGCACGCTTTCGCAGCTTGAGTGGATGATCCAACAGCTGATGGAACGCCCGATGACGGGCAAACAGCGCACGGTTCACTACCTGATCATGGTTGGTGTTTACCAGCTGCTGCATACCCGTATTCCCCCACACGCCGCGCTGGCCGAAACCGTTGAGGGCGCGGTCGTCATTAAGCGTCCTCAGTTGAAAGGGCTAATCAACGGCGTGCTGCGTCAGTTCCAGCGCCGCCAGGAAGAGCTACTGGCCGAATTCGCGCAAAGCGATTTGCGTTTCCTTCATCCTTCCTGGCTGGTGAAGCGTATTAAGTCTGCCTATCCCCAGCAGTGGGAAGCCATTCTCGAGGCCAATAATCAGCGCCCGCCAATGTGGTTGCGCGTCAACCGCAACCATCATACGCGTGACGCCTGGCTTGGCCTGCTCGCGGAAGCCGGCATGACGGGTTACCCCCATCCAGAGTATCCGGATGCCGTGCGTCTGGAAACGCCAGCACCCGTGCACGCCTTGCCGGGGTTTGACGAAGGCTGGGTGACCGTACAGGATGCGTCCGCTCAAGGGTGTATAAACTATCTGCTGCCGGAAAACGGCGAACAGATCCTCGATCTGTGCTGTGCGCCAGGCGGTAAAACAACTCATATTCTGGAAGTCGCACCACAGGCCGATGTTATGGCGGTGGACGTCGATGAAAAGCGGCTTTCACGCGTTTATGACAACCTGAAGCGCCTGGGAATGAAAGCGACGGTAAAACAAGGCGATGGTCGTTATCCTGAGCAATGGTGCGGCGAGCAGCAGTTCGATCGTATTCTGCTGGATGCGCCGTGTTCTGCGACCGGCGTCATTCGCCGCCACCCTGATATTAAATGGCTGCGCCGGGATCGAGACATCGCCGAGCTGGCCCAGCTACAGGCCGAAATACTCAATGCCACCTGGGCGCATCTGAAACCAGGCGGTACGCTGGTGTACGCCACCTGCTCCATTCTGCCGGAAGAAAACCAACAGCAAATTGCCGCATTCCTGGCCCGTACGCCGGATGCCGTACTCTGCGAGACCGGCACGCCCGAGCAGCCAGGCCGCCAGAATTTACCCGGTGCCGAAGAAGGTGATGGCTTCTTCTACGCTAAGCTAATCAAAAAGTAATGAGATAACGGGTCGCAACTGATGAAAATTATCATTCTGGGCGCCGGACAAGTCGGCGGCACGCTGGCGGAAAACCTGGTCGGGGAAAACAACGACATCACCATCGTTGACACCAACGGCGAGCGCCTGCGCAGCCTGCAGGACAAATTCGACCTCCGCGTTGTGCAAGGCCATGCCTCACATCCTCGCGTGCTGCGCGAGGCGGGTGCTGACGATGCCGATATGCTGGTTGCTGTGACCAGTTCGGATGAAACGAATATGGTCGCCTGCCAGGTCGCCTACTCATTATTCAATACGCCTAACCGTATCGCACGAATCCGCTCACCGGACTATGTGCGCGACGCCGATAAGCTGTTCCAGAGCGACGCCGTACCGATCGACCATCTCATCGCGCCTGAGCAGCTGGTCATTGACAACATCTACCGCCTGATCGAATACCCGGGTGCGCTGCAGGTCGTCAATTTCGCCGAAGGCAAGGTCAGCCTGGCAGTAGTGAAGGCGTATTACGGTGGCCCGCTGGTGGGTAATGCCCTGTCGACTATGCGCGAGCATATGCCGCACATTGATACCCGCGTGGCGGCCATCTTCCGTCATGATCGCCCTATTCGTCCGCAGGGTTCCACTATCGTGGAAGCCGGGGATGAAGTGTTCTTTATTGCCGCATCACAGCATATTCGCGCGGTCATGAGCGAGCTTCAGCGGCTGGAAAAACCGTATAAGCGCATCATGCTGGTTGGCGGCGGTAATATCGGCGCCGGCCTGGCACGCCGTCTGGAAAAAGATTACAGCGTGAAGCTGATTGAACGTAATCAGCAGCGCGCGGCCGAACTGGCAGAGAAGCTGCAAAATACCATCGTCTTCTTTGGTGATGCATCGGATCAAGAGCTGCTGGCGGAAGAGCATATCGATCAAGTTGATCTGTTCATCGCCGTCACCAACGACGATGAAGCGAATATCATGTCCGCAATGCTGGCCAAGCGGATGGGCGCCAAAAAAGTGATGGTGTTGATCCAACGCCGCGCCTATGTCGATCTGGTTCAGGGCAGCGTTATCGATATTGCGATCTCGCCACAGCAGGCCACGATCTCTGCGCTGTTGAGCCACGTGCGCAAAGCGGATATTGTTGGCGTCTCGTCACTGCGTCGTGGCGTTGCCGAGGCAATTGAAGCCGTTGCTCACGGTGATGAAAGCACATCGCGGGTGGTTGGGCGCGTGATTGACGAAATCAAACTGCCGCCGGGTACGATTATCGGCGCAGTGGTCCGCGGGAATGACGTTATGATTGCCAATGATAATTTGCGCATTGAACAAGGCGATCACGTCATTATGTTCCTGACCGACAAAAAATATATTTCCGACGTAGAGCGATTGTTCCAGCCCAGCCCCTTCTTCCTTTAATTTTCCAAAGGCGCTCAAAAGGGCGCCTTTTTATTAACCCTCTCATATTTCAGGGTTAATTAATGCCGTCATATTTATTATCACCAATGGAAATTAGATAAACATTTGTTAAACTTATAAACGTCAGCTAGCACAAGGGAGAATAAAATGAGCATTATTAAAGAGTTTCGCGAATTCGCGATGCGGGGAAATGTTGTTGATTTGGCAGTGGGTGTCATTATTGGTGCGGCGTTTGGCAAGATTGTGTCATCCCTCGTTGCAGACATCATCATGCCGCCGCTGGGTCTTTTAATCGGTGGGATTGATTTCAAACAGTTTGCAGTGACGCTGCGTGACGCACAGGGTGATATTCCTGCCGTGGTCATGCATTACGGCGTATTCATCCAGAACATATTTGATTTTATTATTGTCGCTTTCGCTATCTTTATGGCCATTAAGCTGATGAACAAGCTTAACCGTAAGAAAGAAGAACCGGCTGCCGCTCCGGCGCCAACAAAAGAAGAAGTGCTGCTGTCCGAAATTCGCGATCTGCTGAAAGAACAGAATAACCGTTCTTAATCAGGCCGCAGAAAGCAGAAAGCCAGTGGTAAAAAAGCACATTGCTTGTTTGCCACTGGCCTCCCGACCATATTGTTTACCGTGTTTTTCCTTACGTAAGTAGCTCCCTTTCCCTTTTTTGTTTTTCTCAACGCGCTGACGAAACAGCGGGTCATGCAACAGCGCTTCAAGCGCATTATCTTTAATCTGCCCCTTCGTATGCTGATAGCGGCTCATAAAATATCTCCAGTTGGGGTTATTGATACGCGGCGAGTGTAGATCTCATGGTTCAAAAATTCAACAATGATTTCACGACGCCCCAGCGCCCTGTTCAAGAATACTGAGAATGGAGCAAAATTCACTGCTGTGCGCGCTTCCACAGCAGGCATCATTCAGCTGTTTGAGCGCGTGCTGCATCGACTGCAGCTCTTCAATACGCAACTCCACTTCGCTGAGTCTGGCCTGGACAATGCTCTTAGATTCCTGGCAGGTATGGTGTTCCGGATCCACACGGATCGACAACAATTCGCGGATCGATTCGAGTGTAAAACCAAGCTGCCGCGCATAACGAATGAACTTCAGACGTTGAAGATCGTCGGCAGTATAGAGCCTGAACCCGCCTTCGGTGCGTACATCATGGCTCATCATCTGCTGCTTTTCATAATAACGGACGGTGTCAGGCGTGACACCTGCCTGTTTTGCCAGCTCGCCAATTCGGTACATTGCTACTCCTCGTTAATTTTTTGCATGAGTTTATCGGCATAATCACCGCGCAAAAACTCGGTGCTCAGTCCCGCCTGCTGGAGCTTTAGCTCCATCAGCGCCAGCCTACGGCTCAGCTCATGGTAACGCCCGTCCTCCCGACGAATGCCTTTCAGCAGGTCGGCCAGCGCCATCGCCTCTTTACGTTGTTCAAGCTCAGGAGGTAAACAGCCTGCATTCTTCAACAGCCGGTAGCCGGAACGCAGTTCTGCCGGTACGGCGGAATCATCATCTAGGCTCAGCGGTTCACCCTGACCAGGAAGGTTATCAAATTCGCCTTTACGCTGGGCATCGCTGATATGACGTTCAGCCCATTGGTCCAGTAGCCACATCATTCGACTCCGTTGAATTGAACAAAAACAATACGGCTATTGTAGATAGGATGGGGGAAGAGGGGATATAAAAAAACCCGCCGAGGCGGGTTTTTTTACTTTACTGCAAATTACTCTGCAGCTGCTTCTGCTTTCGGCTCAGCACGATCAACCAGCTCGATGTATGCCATCGGCGCGTTGTCGCCTGCACGGAAGCCACACTTCAGAATGCGAGTGTAACCACCGGTACGGCTCGCGAAACGCGGGCCCAGCTCGTTAAACAGTTTTGCCACGATCTCGTTATCACGAGTACGGGCGAATGCCAGACGACGATTAGCAACGCTATCAGTCTTGGCAAGAGTAATCAGCGGCTCAACTACGCGACGCAGTTCTTTCGCTTTAGGCAGGGTCGTCTTGATGATTTCATGACGAACCAGAGAACCTGCCATGTTGCGGAACATAGCCTGGCGATGGCTGCTGTTGCGGTTCAGTTGACGACCACTCTTACGATGGCGCATGACCTTATCCTTCTCAGTAAAACCTTAACCTGTGATCCGGTTACTCGTCAGCAATGCTTGCCGGCGGCCAGTTTTCCAGGCGCATGCCCAGAGACAGACCACGTGAAGCCAGCACGTCTTTAATCTCGGTAAGAGATTTTTTACCCAGGTTCGGCGTTTTCAGCAACTCAACCTCGGTACGCTGTACCAGATCACCGATATAGTGGATAGCTTCTGCCTTGAGGCAGTTAGCAGAGCGGACAGTCAATTCCAGATCGTCAACAGGGCGCAGCAGGATCGGATCGAATTCTGGTTTCTCTTCTTTCACTTCCGGCTGACGTACATCACGTAAATCAACGAAAGCTTCCAGTTGTTCTGCCAGGATGGTTGCCGCACGACGAATCGCCTCTTCAGGATCGATTGTGCCGTTGGTTTCCATTTCGATGACCAGCTTGTCCAGGTCGGTACGCTGTTCTACACGCGCTGCTTCAACATTGTAGGCAATACGCTCTACAGGGCTGTAGCAGGCGTCGACCAACAGACGGCCGATCGGGCGCTCATCTTCTTCCGAATGAATTCGGGCAGAAGCCGGCACATAACCGCGACCGCGCTGAACTTTGATACGCATGCTAATAGCGGCGTTCTCATCGGTCAGGTGGCAGATCACGTGCTGCGGCTTGACGATTTCGACATCCCCATCATGGGTGATATCGGCTGCGGTCACAGGGCCAATGCCAGATTTATTCAAGGTAAGAATAACTTCATCTTTACCCTGAACTCTCACCGCCAGCCCTTTCAGGTTGAGCAGGATTTCAAGGATATCTTCCTGAACGCCTTCTTTGGTGCTGTACTCATGAAGTACACCATCAATCTCAACCTCGGTCACCGCGCAACCCGGCATCGATGAGAGCAGAATACGGCGCAGTGCGTTACCCAGAGTATGGCCAAAGCCACGCTCTAAAGGCTCAAGGGTCACCTTGGCGTGCGTCGAACTCACTTGCTCGATATCTACCAGGCGCGGTTTTAGAAACTCTGTCACAGAACCCTGCATTGTGTCCTCTCTTTGGTACTAAGCTTTACTTGGAGTAAAGCTCGACGATCAGGTGTTCGTTAATGTCCGCAGACAGATCAGAACGCTCAGGCTGACGCTTGAACGTGCCTTCCATCTTGCCAGCATCAACTTCCAGCCAGGTTGGCTTTTCACGCTGTTCAGCCAGCTCCAGAGCGGCTTTAACGCGAGATTGCTTTTTCGCTTTCTCACGGATGCTAACAACGTCATTCGCTTTAACCTGATAAGAAGCGATGTTAACAACACGACCGTTTACCATGATTGCTTTATGGCTAACCAGCTGACGTGCTTCTGCACGAGTGGCGCCGAAGCCCATACGGTATACTACGTTGTCCAGACGACCTTCCAGCAGAGCCAACAGGTTTTCACCGGTGTTGCCTTTCAGACGTGCTGCTTCTTTGTAATAGTTACGGAACTGACGCTCCAGCACGCCGTAGATACGACGAACTTTCTGCTTTTCACGCAACTGCACACCATAGTCAGACAGACGCGGTTTACGCGCACCGTGCTGGCCAGGAGCTTGTTCAATTTTACACTTGGTATCGATCGCGCGAACGCCAGACTTAAGGAATAAGTCGGTGCCCTCACGACGGCTCAGCTTGAGCTTAGGACCCAAATATCTTGCCATTTTCTTTCTCCAACAAACCTGGAAAACGAAGCGTTATACGCGACGTTTCTTCGGCGGACGACAACCGTTATGAGGGATCGGAGTCACATCAGTAATATTAGTGATGCGGAAACCAGCGGCGTTCAGAGCACGAATAGTAGATTCGCGGCCTGGACCCGGACCTTTAACCATAACTTCCAGATTCTTGATGCCGTATTCTTTAACGGCGTCAGCGCAACGCTCTGCTGCAACCTGAGCTGCAAACGGAGTGGATTTACGCGAACCACGGAAACCGGAACCACCGGCTGTTGCCCAACCCAGCGCGTTACCCTGACGATCAGTAATGGTAACGATGGTGTTGTTGAAAGAAGCATGGATATGAGCCACGCCGTCAGAGACTTGCTTTCTTACACGTTTACGTGCACGAATTGGTGCCTTTGCCATTATTCAATCACCCCGATTATTTCTTGATCGGTTTGCGCGGACCCTTACGGGTACGTGCGTTGGTCTTGGTACGCTGACCGCGAACCGGGAGACCACGACGATGACGCAAACCGCGATAGCAACCAAGATCCATCAGGCGCTTGATGCTCATGCTAATTTCACGGCGCAGATCACCTTCAACGACAAATTTGGCAACTTCGTCACGCAGCGTGTCGATTTGTCCTTCAGACAGCTCACTGATCTTAACATTTTCAGCGATACCCGCTGCAGCCAGAATGGCTTTAGAACGGGTCTTACCGACGCCGTAGATCGAGGTTAACGCGATCACAGCATGTTTCTGATCAGGAATGTTAATGCCTGCTATACGGGCCACTATGCACTCCTACTATTTAATATGTACGCACCATGCTGAAAAGCCCGTTTTCAGGATACTCAAATGGAAACGTACAGACATACAAAAGATTGGCTGGCTAATCTAGCCAGCTCAACCCAACTTTGCAAGAAAAATATGCGAAAAAATCAGCCTTGGCGCTGTTTATGCTTCGGCTCGGCACTGCAAATCACACGGATGACACCATCACGCTTAACGATTTTGCAGTTACGGCATAATTTCTTGACGGAAGCACGAACTTTCATTTTTACTCTCCGTAACTTCTCGGGCGACCAATTAACGGCCGTAGCCTTTCAGGTTCGCCTTCTTCAATGCAGACTCGTACTGACTTGACATCATCAGAGTTTGCACTTGAGCCATAAAGTCCATAATCACGACAACAACGATCAGTAGCGATGTCCCACCGAAGTAGAACGGCACTTTCATTGCATCACGCATGAACTCCGGGATCAGGCAGATAAAAGTAATATACAATGCACCAACGAGTGTCAGGCGAGTCATTACTTTATCGATATACTTCGCCGTTTGCTCTCCCGGACGAATTCCTGGTACAAATGCACCGGACTTCTTCAGGTTATCTGCTGTTTCACGCGGGTTGAAGACCAACGCCGTGTAGAAGAAACAGAAGAAGATGATTGCAGACGCATAGAGTAACACATAAAGCGGTTGCCCAGGCTGCAAATACAGCGAAATTGTTGTCAGCCAGTTCCAACCGGTACCGCCCCCGAACCATGACGCGATGGTCGCAGGGAACAGAATAATACTGGAAGCGAAGATTGCCGGGATTACCCCTGCCATATTCACTTTCAGCGGTAAATGTGTGCTCTGTGCAGCATAGACACGACGACCCTGCTGACGTTTCGCGTAGTTTACCACAATGCGGCGTTGACCACGTTCAACAAATACAACAAAGAACGTCACTGCAAACACTAATACTGCAACCAACAGCAACAGGAGGAAGTGCAGGTCGCCTTGACGCGCTTGCTCGATAGTATGGGCAATGGCTGGCGGGAGTCCCGCAACGATACCAGCGAAGATAATGATCGAGATACCGTTACCGATACCGCGTTCAGTGATCTGTTCGCCGAGCCACATCAGGAACATGGTCCCTGTAACCAGACTTACAACAGCGGTGAAATAGAATGCAAAGCCTGGATTGATTACCAGGCCCTGCATACCAGGCATATTCGGCAGACCGGTAGCAATACCGATCGACTGGAATATCGCCAGCACCAGAGTACCGTAGCGGGTGTACTGGCTGATCTTACGACGACCAGACTCCCCTTCTTTCTTGATTTCAGCCAGCGTTGGATGAACCACCGTCAGCAGCTGGATAATGATCGACGCCGAAATATACGGCATGATCCCCAGAGCAAAAATAGAAGCACGGCTGAGAGCACCACCAGAGAACATGTTGAACATTTCAATGATGGTGCCTCGCTGTTGCTCAAGCAGTTTGGCAAGTACAGCGGCATCAATACCAGGGATCGGAATAAAAGAGCCAATACGGAACACAATAAGCGCACCGATTACAAACAACAGTCTGCGTTTCAGCTCGCCTAAGCCACCTTTGGCACTTTGAAAATCTAATCCCGGTTGTTTAGCCATCTGCTACTTATTCCTCGATTTTACCGCCAGCAGCTTCGATAGCAGCACGAGCGCCTTTAGTAACACGCAGGCCACGAACAGTTACCGGAGTAGAAACTTCACCAGCCAGGATCACTTTCGCGAACTCGATCTGGACACCGATAATGTTAGCTGCTTTCAGCGTGTTCAGGTCAACAATACCGCCTTCCACTTTCGCCAGGTCAGACAGACGGATTTCCGCTGTGATCGCTGCTTTGCGAGAAGTGAAGCCGAATTTCGGCAGACGACGGTACAGAGGCATCTGACCACCCTCGAAACCACGACGTACGCCACCGCCAGAACGAGACTTCTGACCTTTGTGACCACGACCGCCGGTTTTACCGAGGCCAGAACCGATACCACGACCCAGACGGCGACCCGCCTTTTTAGAGCCTTCGGCCGGAGACAGAGTATTTAAACGCATCTCTTACTCCTCAACTTTAACCATGAAGTAAACCGCGTTGACCATACCGCGAACAGCAGGAGTATCCTCGCGCTCTACGGTGTGACCAATACGACGCAGACCCAGGCCAAGCAGCGTTGCCTTGTGTTTCGGCAGACGACCGATTGCACTGCGGGTTTGAGTAATTTTAATAGTCTTTGCCATGGTTTATTTCCCCAGAATTTCTTCAACGGATTTACCACGCTTGGCAGCGACCATTTCCGGAGATTTCATATTTTCCAGACCGTCGATAGTTGCACGAACCACGTTAATCGGGTTAGTGGAACCATACGCTTTAGCCAGAACGTTACGAACTCCAGCGACTTCCAGAACGGCGCGCATTGCACCACCGGCGATGATACCGGTACCTTCGGAAGCCGGCTGCATGAATACACGAGAACCCGTGTGAGTACCCTTAACCGGGTGCTGCAGGGTGCCAGTATTCAGCGCGACGTTAATCATATTGCGACGGGCTTTTTCCATCGCTTTCTGGATCGCTGCTGGAACTTCACGCGCTTTACCGTAACCAAAACCAACGCGACCGTTACCATCGCCTACTACAGTCAGAGCTGTGAAGGAGAAAATACGACCACCTTTAACGGTTTTAGATACGCGGTTTACCGCGATCAGCTTTTCCTGCAGTTCGCCAGCTTGTTTTTCGATGTGAGCCATCTTACACCTCTACCTTAGAACTGAAGGCCAGCTTCACGGGCAGCATCTGCCAGTGCCTGGACACGACCATGATATTGGAACCCGGAACGGTCAAAGGACACATCTTTGATGCCTTTTTCCAGAGCGCGTTCGGCGACAGCTTTACCCACAGCTGCAGCAGCGTCTTTGTTACCGGTGTACTTCAGTTGTTCAGCGATAGCTTTTTCTACAGTAGAAGCAGCTACCAGAACTTCGGAACCGTTCGGTGCAATTACCTGTGCGTAAATATGACGCGGGGTACGATGTACCACCAGGCGAGTTGCGCCCAGCTCCTGGAGCTTGCGGCGTGCGCGGGTCGCACGACGGATACGAGCAGATTTCTTATCCATAGTGTTACCTTACTTCTTCTTAGCCTCTTTGGTACGCACGACTTCGTCGGCGTAACGAACACCCTTGCCTTTGTAAGGCTCAGGACGACGGTAGGCGCGCAGATCCGCTGCAACCTGACCGATCACCTGCTTATCAGCGCCTTTCAGCACGATTTCAGTTTGAGTCGGACATTCAGCAGTAATACCTGCCGGCAGCTGATGTTCAACCGGGTGAGAGAAACCTAAAGACAGGTTTACTACGTTCCCTTTGACCGCTGCACGATAACCTACACCAACCAGCTGCAGCTTCTTAGTGAAGCCTTCGGTAACACCGATAACCATTGAGTTCAGCAGGGCACGCGCGGTACCAGCCTGAGCCCAACCGTCTACGTAACCATCACGCGGACCGAAGGTCAGAGCATTATCTGCATGTTTAACTTCAACAGCATCGTTGAGAGTACGAGTCAGCTCGCCGTTTTTACCTTTGATCGTAATAACCTGACCGTTGATTTTTACATCAACGCCGGCAGGAACAACGACCGGTGCTTTAGCAACACGAGACATTTTTTCCTCCGATTAGGCTACGTAGCAGATAATTTCGCCACCAAGACCAGCCTGGCGCGCTGCACGATCAGTCATAACACCTTTAGAGGTAGAAACAACTGCGATACCCATGCCTGCCATAACTTTCGGCAGCTCGTCTTTACGCTTATAAATGCGCAGACCTGGGCGACTGACACGCTGAATGCTTTCTACAACAGCTTTACCCTGGAAATACTTAAGAGTCAGTTCCAGTTCCGGCTTGGTGTCGCCTTCAACTTTAAAATCTTCAATAAAACCTTCTTCCTTCAGCACGTTGGCAATTGCCACTTTCAGCTTGGAGGAAGGCATGGTGACCGCAGCTTTATTCGCGGCCTGACCGTTACGGATACGGGTCAGCATATCCGCGATCGGATCTTGCATGCTCATCTGTCTTTACTCCCGTGATTCAATTGGTAATTACCAGCTAGCCTTTTTCAAGCCCGGTACTTCACCGCGCATAGCGGCTTCACGAAGCTTAATACGGCTCAACCCGAACTTGCCCACATAGCCATGCGGACGACCTGTTTGACGGCAGCGTTTACGCTGACGAGACGGGCTGGAATCACGCGGCAGAGACTGCAGCTTGAGAACTGCGTTCCAACGATCTTCGTCGGTCGCGTTCACATCAGAGATAATAGCTTTCAGTTCAGCGCGTTTTGCGAAGTACTTATCAGCTAAAGCTACGCGCTTTACTTCGCGTGCTTTCATTGATTGCTTAGCCATTCAGTAACCCTACCTTACTTGCGGAACGGGAAGTCAAAGGCAGCCAGCAGAGCACGGCCTTCTTCGTCAGATTTCGCAGTAGTGGTAATGGTAATATCCAAACCACGCACGCGGTCGACTTTATCGTAGTCGATTTCTGGGAAGATGATCTGCTCACGGACACCCATGCTGTAGTTACCACGACCGTCGAAAGACTTAGAGGACAAGCCACGGAAGTCACGGATACGCGGTACAGCAATAGTGATCAGGCGCTCAAAGAACTCCCACATGCGTTCGCCACGCAGAGTTACTTTACAGCCGATCGGATAGCCCTGACGGATTTTGAAGCCTGCAACTGATTTGCGTGCTTTGGTGATCAGCGGTTTTTGACCGGAGATTGCTGTCAGATCAGCTGCTGCGTTATCCAGCAGTTTCTTGTCAGCGATCGCTTCACCAACACCCATGTTCAGGGTGATCTTCTCGACCCGAGGGACTTGCATGACAGAATTGTAGTTAAACTCAGACATGAGTTTAGCGACTACTTCGTCTTTGTAGTAATCATGCAGTTTCGCCATCGTACTACTCCAAATTACTTGATAGTTTCGCTGTTAGACTTGAAGAAACGGACTTTTTTGCCGTCTTCGAATCTAAAGCCTACACGGTCAGCCTTGCCGGTAGCCGCATTGAAGATTGCAACGTTGGAAACCTGAATAGCGGCTTCTTTTTCAACGATGCCACCCGGTTGGTTCAGGGCCGGAACCGGCTTCTGATGTTTCTTAACCAGGTTGATACCTTCAACGACAAGTTTGCCGGAAGACAGAACATTTTTTACTTTACCGCGCTTACCTTTATCTTTACCGGTTAACACGATAACTTCGTCATCACGACGGATTTTAGCTGCCATGATTCGCTCCTTAGAGTACTTCTGGTGCCAGAGAGATAATTTTCATGAACTTCTCGTTACGAAGTTCACGAGTTACCGGCCCAAAAATACGCGTACCGATAGGCTGCTCGCTGTTATTGTTTAAAATAACGCATGCATTACCATCGAAGCGAATGACAGAACCGTCCGGGCGACGAACACCCTTCTTGGTGCGCACCACTACCGCCTTCAGCACATCACCTTTTTTGACCTTACCACGCGGAATTGCTTCTTTGATGGTGATCTTGATGATGTCGCCTACGCCTGCGTAGCGACGGTGCGAGCCACCCAGAACCTTGATACACATTACGCGACGTGCACCGGAGTTGTCGGCGACGTTCAGCATAGTCTGTTCTTGGATCATTTTAGTGCTCCGCTAATGTCAACTACTACTGAGACCCGAATTCAGGTCGTTAAAAAGCCCCATATCGAGGGCGCGGCATTATAACACCGCTTCAACGATAAGGGTAGAAAAAATAAACGGCTCATCGCTGAGCCGTTTATTCGTATCGAGAACGAGTACTGTATTACAGAACCGCTTTCTCTACAACGCGAACCAGCGTCCAGGATTTAGTCTTGGACAGCGGACGGCATTCGCGGATTTCAACCACGTCGCCCATGCCGCATTCGTTGTTCTCGTCATGTACGTGCAGTTTGGTCGTACGTTTGATGAATTTGCCGTATACCGGGTGTTTCACCATACGTTCGATAGCAACAACAATGGATTTCTCCATTTTTGCGCTAACTACGCGACCTTGCAGAGTACGGATTTTATCGGTCATTACGCACCCGCCTTCTGAGTCAGTAAAGTCTTAACGCGTGCAACATCACGACGAACCTGCTTCAGCAGGTGAGTCTGTTGCAGCTGGCCACTTGCAGCCTGCATGCGCAGGTTGAACTGCTCACGCAGCAGGTTCAGCAGCTCAGCGTTCAGCTCTTCAACGCTTTTTTCACGCAGCTCTTTTGCTTTCATTACATCACCGTCTTAGTTACAAAGGTGGTTTTGATCGGCAGTTTCGCTGCAGCGAGGCCGAATGCTTCACGGGCCAGCTCTTCCGGAACACCGTCCATTTCATACAGGACTTTGCCCGGTTGGATCAAGGCAACCCAATACTCCACGTTACCTTTACCTTTACCCATACGCACTGCCAGCGGTTTTTCGGTGATCGGTTTGTCCGGGAATACACGGATCCAGATCTTACCTTGACGCTTAACTGCACGGGTCATTGCACGACGTGCTGCTTCGATCTGACGGGCAGTCAGACGACCACGGCCAACAGCTTTCAGGCCGAAGCTGCCGAAGCTAACATCCGTACCCTGCGCCAGACCGCGGTTACGGCCTTTGTGCACTTTACGGAATTTTGTACGCTTTGGTTGTAACATCAGCGACGCTCCTTATTTACGGCCTTTACGCTGCTGCTTTTTAGGTTGAGCAGCCGGTTCCGGTTGTTCAACAGCAGCCATACCACCCAGGATCTCACCTTTGAAGATCCATACCTTAACGCCGATTACACCATAAGTGGTGTGCGCTTCAGAGGTGTTGTAGTCGATGTCAGCACGCAGAGTGTGCAGCGGTACGCGACCTTCGCGGTACCATTCGGTACGTGCGATTTCCGCGCCGCCCAGACGGCCGCTAACTTCAACTTTGATACCTTTAGCGCCCAGACGCATTGCGTTCTGTACAGCACGCTTCATAGCACGACGGAACATAACGCGACGTTCCAGCTGAGAAGTGATGCTGTCAGCAACCAGTTTTGCGTCCAGTTCAGGCTTACGCACTTCGGCGATATTGATCTGGGCAGGAACGCCAGCAATATCAGCTACGACTTTGCGCAGTTTTTCTACGTCTTCACCTTTCTTACCGATCACGATACCCGGGCGAGCAGTGTGAATGGTCACACGGATGCTCTTAGCCGGACGTTCGATAACGATACGAGATACGGACGCCTTCGCCAGTTCCTTAGTCAGGTACTGACGTACTTTAAAGTCGCTGTCCAGGTTGTCAGCGAATTCTTTGGTGTTCGCAAACCAGGTTGAGTTCCATGGTTTTACAATACCCAGGCGAATACCATTAGGATGTACTTTCTGACCCATTGCTAGTCTCCAGAGTCTCAGCGATCGGACACAACCACAGTGATGTGGCTGGTGCGCTTCAGGATGCGATCTGCACGACCTTTCGCACGCGGCATAATGCGCTTCATGCTCGGGCCTTCGTCTACGAAAATTTTCGTAACTTTCAGATCGTCAATGTCAGCGCCATCGTTGTGTTCAGCGTTAGCAATGGCAGATTCCAGAACTTTCTTGACCAGTACAGCCGCTTTCTTATTGGTGTAGGTCAGAATTTCCAGTGCCTGCGACACTTTCTTACCGCGAATCAGGTCAGCAACAAGGCGAACCTTCTGAGCAGAAGAACGAGCATGGCGATGTTGAGCTAAAGTTTCCATCTCTTCCTCCTACCTTATTTCTTCTTCGCTTTTTTATCAGCAGCGTGGCCGCGATAAGTACGAGTCGGTGCGAATTCACCCAGTTTGTGACCAACCATTTCGTCGGTAACAAAGACTGGAACGTGCTGACGACCATTATGGACAGCGATGGTCAAACCGATCATGTTAGGAAAGATCGTTGAACGACGGGACCAAGTGCGCAGGGGCTTCTTGTCTCCGCTTTCCACCGCTTTCTCTACCTTCTTCAGCAAGTGCAGGTCAATAAAAGGACCTTTCTTGAGAGAACGTGGCATGGCTTATCCTCTAAAATTATTTGCTACGGCGACGTACGATGAATTTATCAGTACGCTTGTTGCTGCGGGTCTTTTTACCTTTGGTCTGAACGCCCCACGGGGATACCGGGTGCTTACCAAAGTTACGACCTTCACCACCACCATGTGGGTGATCGACTGGGTTCATCGCGGTACCGCGAACGGTCGGACGAACACCACGCCAGCGTGCAGCACCGGCTTTACCCAGAACGCGCAGCATATGCTCAGCATTGCCAACTTCGCCCAGAGTTGCACGGCAGTCTGCTTCGACTTTACGCATTTCACCAGAACGCAGACGCAGGGTGACATAAGCACCATCACGAGCAACGATCTGAACGTAAGTACCAGCGGAACGTGCCAGCTGACCGCCTTTACCTGGTTTCATTTCTACGTTATGAACGGTAGAACCAACCGGGATATTGCGCATCGGCAGGGTGTTACCTGCTTTGATTGCAGCATCAACGCCAGACTGAATCTGGTCGCCAGCTTTCAGGCCTTTCGGGGCCAGGATGTAACGGCGCTCGCCGTCTTTGTACAGAACCAGCGCGATGTTCGCGGAGCGGTTCGGATCGTACTCAAGACGTTCAACAACTGCCGGGATACCATCTTTGTTGCGTTTGAAGTCAACAATACGGTAAGCCTGCTTGTGACCACCACCAATGTGACGAGTGGTGATACGGCCATTGTTGTTACGACCACCGGATTTGCTGTTTTTTTCCAGCAGCGGAGCAAAAGGTTTGCCCTTGTGCAGCTCAGGGTTAACCACTTTAACAACGTGGCGACGACCCGGAGATGTCGGTTTACATTTAACAACTGCCATTGTATTACTCCTCCGACTTACTCAGCGCCGCCAACGAAGTCCAGATTCTGGCCTTCCTTCAGGGTGACGTAAGCTTTTTTCCAGTCGCTACGACGACCGATACGCTGTCCGTGACGTTTAACTTTCCCTTTAACAACCAGGGTGTTAACGACTTCGACTTCGACTTCAAACAGTTTCTGCACAGCAGCTTTGATTTCTGCTTTGGTCGCGTCTTTAGCAACTTTGAGAACGATGGTGTTAGTTTTTTCCATCGCAGTAGACGCTTTTTCAGAAACGTGCGGTGCGCGCAGCACCTTCAGCAGACGTTCTTCACGAATCATGCCAGCATCTCCTCAACTTGCTTAACAGCATCAGCAGTCATTACGACTTTGTCGAAGGCGATCAGGCTAACCGGGTCGATACCAGTTGCATCGCGTACGTCAACCTTGTGCAGGTTGCGCGCAGCCAGGAACAGGTTTTCGTCCAGCTCACCGGTGATGATCAGCACATCTTCCAGAGCCATGTCTTTCAGTTTCTGTGCCAGCAGCTTAGTTTTAGGCGCTTCAACAGAGAACTTCTCGACAACGATCAGACGATCCTGACGTACCAGTTCGGACAGGATGCTTTTCAGCGCGCCGCGGTACATCTTTTTGTTAACTTTTTGACTGTGGTCCTGCGGACGAGCAGCGAAGGTCACGCCACCAGAACGCCAGATCGGGCTCTTGATAGAACCTGAACGCGCACGGCCGGTACCTTTCTGGCGCCATGGTTTTTTACCAGAACCAGTTACTTCAGCACGAGTCTTCTGAGCACGAGTACCCTGACGAGCACCAGCTGCATAAGCAACAACAACCTGGTGAACCAGCGCTTCGTTGAAATCACGACCGAAGGTAGTTTCGGAAACAGTCAGCGCGCTCTGCGCGTCTTTCAATACTAATTCCATTGCTATCCCCTTACGCCTTCACAGCTGGTTTAACGATCAGGTCGCAACCGGTCGCACCCGGAACACCACCTTTAACCAGCAGCAGGTTGCGCTCAGCGTCAACACGTACTACGTCCAGGCTCTGAACAGTGACGCGTTCGTTGCCCAGCTGACCTGCCATTTTCTTGCCTTTGAACACTTTGCCCGGAGTCTGGTTCTGACCGATAGAACCCGGAACGCGGTGGGACAAGGAGTTACCGTGAGTAGCGTCCTGGGTACGGAAGTTCCAGCGCTTAACGGTACCAGCGAAACCTTTACCTTTAGAGGTACCGGTTACGTCAACTTTTTTAACGTCAGCAAACAGTTCTACGCTGATGCTCTGACCTACGGTGTATTCTTCACCATCAGCCAGACGGAATTCCCACAGGCCGCGACCGGCTTCTACGCCAGCTTTAGCGAAGTGGCCAGCTTCCGGCTTAGTTACACGGTTAGCTTTTTTAGCACCAGTGGTAACCTGAACAGCGCGATAGCCATCGTTAGCCAGATCTTTGATCTGAGTAACGCGGTTTGCTTCAACTTCGATAACGGTTACTGGGATAGATACGCCATCTTCAGTGAAGATGCGGGTCATACCCACTTTTTTACCGACTAAACCAATCATTGTATCAACCTCTCAATCGCTCGATGACCTGATTAACCCAGGCTGATCTGCACGTCTACACCGGCAGCCAGGTCCAGACGCATCAGAGCATCAACGGTTTTTTCAGTTGGCTCAACGATGTCAACCAGACGCTTGTGAGTACGAATCTCGTACTGATCACGCGCGTCTTTGTTAACGTGCGGAGAGATCAGAACGGTGAAACGCTCTTTGCGGGTCGGCAGCGGGATCGGACCACGGACTTGCGCACCAGTGCGCTTAGCAGTCTCGACGATTTCCGCGGTTGATTGATCGATCAGACGATGATCAAACGCTTTCAGGCGGATACGGATTCTTTGGTTCTGCATGAGACCAGAGCTCCAATTATTTTATAGACGAAATAGTTACTCCTCAAACCCATTACGATTGATGGGAGAGTGTAACCGTTCTTACAGAGTTCCCCAATTGGGAACATTGTCTGGTATCGCTTTCGCAGTACCTGGTTCAGATTGAACCGCCTGTCAATATTAGACAAGCCCGCGCATTATACACAAATGCCCATGTGAAGCAAGTCGTGTTTATTAAATAGTCACCTTATTCTGCGGAAAGAGGCGCAAAGCAGCCTGCAAAACGGCAAGCCGCGCAATTTTTCTGGATAACGCCTCGCACAGCGTGATGTTGCCGTTTGCCACCCTTCTCCCCTCCCGCCACACTCGCCCAATATTTCCAGACCGGTATCCAAACAATGACGCTTATCGCCTTTCCTTTCTTTATTGCCTACGTGCTGTTGAGCAGCGCCCTGTGCTGGCATGACGCTCGCACGGGGTTGCTGCCCGACCGTCTCACCTGCCCTCTCCTGTGGGCGGGGCTGCTCTTTCAGCTGAGCCTGCGGCCGGCTAACGTTAATGATGCACTATGGGGAATTTTTGCCGGCTATGGTGCCATGGCCATGATTTATTGGGGATACCGGGGGCTTCGCGGGCGTGAGGGATTAGGCTACGGCGACGTAAAATATCTGGCGGCGTTGGGAGCGTGGCATGGCTGGCCATCGCTGCCGGTTTTAGTGCTAACGGCCAGCACGATGGCTGCGATATACGTATTCAGCACAGCCTGCTGGCAACGCTCGTTGGCGGGCATAAAAAACCCGCTGCCGTTCGGTCCATTTCTGGGGGCTGCGGGTTTTATTGTTGCCGGCGTGTCGGGGTTTAATCTTCGACTTTGATCTGCGACTGAAGGTAGTTCTGCAGGCCAATTTTACTAATCAAATCCAGCTCGGTTTCCAGCCAGTCGATGTGATGTTCTTCCTCAGTCAGGATATTGATCAGCATATCGCGACTGACATAATCATGAACACTATCGGCATAGGCTATCGCTTCACGGAGATCTTTCGCGCCGTCCAGCTCAAGCTTAAGGTCAGACTGCAGCATCTCCTCGACGTCCTCGCCGATATGCAGCTTGCCCAGGTCCTGCAGATTGGGGATCCCTTCAAGAAACAGAATACGCTCGATGTAGCGATCGGCGTGTTTCATTTCATCGATGGATTCGTGATACTCAATATCGTTGAGGCGCATCAGGCCCCAGTTTTTGAACATTCTCGCGTGGAGAAAGTATTGGTTTATTGCGACAAGCTCGTTTCCCAATAATTTATTGAGATAATTTATTATCTTAACATCACCTTTCATTTTATAGACCCTCCGCTTCCACATATTGAAGCGTAGAACGGACTACAGGGATGTCAAAAAAGAAATCCGGGCTCAGGCAATCTCTTTGAACTCTGGCATTTGCATTAATTCGTCTTCCATCACCTCACGGGCCGCACGAACGCATTTACCGCATTGATTTCCAATAGGAATACATTTTCTTAACTGCTGGAAAGACTGCGGATGAAACTGGCGTACTGCCTGGCGAATTTTTTTATCGCTGACGCCATTACATAAACAAACGTACATACCCACTCCCGTTCAATTTCTGAACAAAGTGTAAGTGAGAATAATTATGATTACAATAGCGACATGCAAATTGCAGCACGAAAGAGATAAAGAGAGCGGTTAAAAATGCGTAGTAATAAACATCAGAAAAGCAAAAAGGGCGCCGAAGCGCCCTTTTTAAGCTCAAAGCTAATTAAGCAATAATTAGCTCATTACTTTAGCAACAACGCCCGCACCTACAGTACGGCCGCCTTCACGGATTGCGAAACGCAGACCGTCGTCCATCGCGATCGGGTGGATCAGGGTAACAACCATTTTGATGTTGTCGCCCGGCATGACCATCTCAACGCCTTCCGGCAGTTCGATGGTACCAGTCACGTCAGTAGTACGGAAGTAGAACTGCGGACGGTAGCCTTTGAAGAACGGAGTATGACGGCCGCCTTCGTCTTTGGACAGGATGTACACTTCAGATTCGAACTTGGTGTGCGGCTTGATAGAACCCGGCTTAGCCAGTACCTGACCACGTTCGATTTCTTCACGTTTGATACCACGCAGCAGAACACCAACGTTCTCACCAGCACGGCCTTCGTCCAGCAGTTTGCGGAACATTTCAACGCCAGTACAGGTAGACTTAGCAGTCTCTTTGATACCAACGATTTCAACTTCTTCGCCAACTTTGATGATACCGCGTTCTACACGACCGGTAACAACGGTACCACGACCGGAGATGGAGAATACGTCTTCGATCGGCAGCAGGAACGGCTTATCGATAGCACGTTCTGGTTCCGGGATGTAAGAATCCAGGAAGCCAGCCAGTTCGATGATTTTCGCTTCCCACTCTGCTTCGCCTTCCAGCGCTTTCAGAGCAGAACCACGAACGATCGGAGTGTCGTCGCCCGGGAAATCGTACTGAGACAGAAGTTCACGAACTTCCATTTCAACCAGTTCCAGCAGCTCTTCGTCATCAACCATGTCGCATTTGTTCAGGAACACGATGATGTACGGAACGCCTACCTGACGACCCAGCAGGATGTGCTCACGAGTCTGCGGCATCGGGCCGTCAGTCGCAGCAACAACCAGGATCGCGCCATCCATCTGCGCAGCACCGGTGATCATGTTTTTAACATAGTCGGCGTGGCCCGGGCAGTCTACGTGTGCGTAGTGGCGAGTCGGGGTGTCATATTCAACGTGAGAAGTGTTGATGGTGATACCACGAGCTTTTTCTTCCGGCGCGTTATCGATCTGGTCGAAAGCACGAGCAGCACCGCCGTAGGTTTTAGCCAGTACGGTGGTGATTGCAGCGGTCAGGGTAGTTTTACCGTGGTCAACGTGGCCGATGGTGCCGACGTTAACGTGCGGTTTTGTACGTTCAAATTTTTCTTTAGACACGGCTATATTCCTTACTATAGTGCTCTCCCCTTTGGAGAGAGCACGGGACTTAGGTTTTAATCCTGTGGATTATTTACCACGGGCTTCAATAACGGCCTGAGCAACGTTGTTCGGCGCATCGTCGTACTTCAGGAACTCCATGGAGTAAGAAGCACGGCCTTTGGTCAGTGAACGCAGCTGAGTTGCATAACCGAACATTTCGGACAGCGGAACTTCAGCGTGGATCACAACGCCAGTCACGTTGGATTCCTGACCTTTGAGCATACCACGACGGCGGCTCAAGTCACCGATAACGTCACCAGTGTTCTCTTCCGGAGTCTCTACTTCAACCTTCATGATCGGTTCAAGCAGAACTGGTTTTGCTTTCTTAAAGCCATCTTTGAAGGCGATAGAAGCGGCCAGTTTAAACGCCAGTTCAGAGGAGTCAACGTCATGGTAAGAACCGAAGTGCAGACGAACACCCATGTCAACAACCGGGTAACCAGCCAGCGGGCCAGATTTCAGCTGTTCCTGGATACCTTTATCAACGGCCGGGATGTATTCGCCAGGGATTACACCACCTTTAATGTCGTTGATGAACTCGTAGCCTTTCGGGTTGGAACCCGGCTCCAGCGGGTACATGTCGATAACAACATGACCGTACTGACCGCGACCACCAGACTGCTTAGCGTGTTTACCTTCGATATCGGTAACTTTCGCGCGAATCGCTTCACGGTAAGCAACCTGAGGTTTACCGACGTTCGCTTCAACGTTGAATTCACGTTTCATACGGTCAACGATGATGTCGAGGTGCAGCTCACCCATACCGGCGATAATGGTCTGGTTAGATTCTTCGTCGGTCCATACGCGGAATGACGGGTCTTCTTTAGCCAGACGGCCCAGAGCCAGACCCATTTTTTCCTGGTCAGCTTTGGTTTTCGGTTCTACTGCGATGGAGATTACCGGCTCAGGGAATTCCATACGTTCCAGAATGATCGGCGCATCCGGGTCACACAGGGTGTCACCAGTGGTTACGTCTTTCAGACCGATTGCAGCAGCGATGTCGCCCGCGCGAACTTCTTTGATCTCTTCACGTTTGTTAGCGTGCATCTGAACGATACGACCGAAACGCTCACGTGCAGTTTTCACGGAGTTCAGTACGGTATCACCAGAGTTAACCACACCGGAGTACACACGGAAGAAGGTCAGGTTGCCCACGAACGGGTCGGTAGCAATTTTGAACGCCAGTGCAGAGAACGGCTCGTCGTCGCTTGCGTGACGCTCAGCCGGGGTATCTTTACCGTCGTCCAGGATGCCGTTGATCGCAGGTACGTCAACCGGGGATGGCAGGTAATCAATTACCGCATCCAGCATCGCCTGAACACCTTTGTTCTTGAACGCAGAACCACAGGTTACCAGGATGATTTCGTTGTTCAGAACGCGCTGACGCAGAGCTTTTTTGATCTCTTCTTCAGTCAGTTCTTCACCACCCAGGTATTTCTCCATCAGCTCTTCAGAAGCTTCAGCAGCGGATTCGATCAGGTTCTGGTGCCATTCGTCAGCCAGTTCCTGCATGTCAGCCGGGATATCTTCGTATTCGAAGGTAACGCCCTGGTCTGCATCGTTCCAGTTGATGGCTTTCATTTTCACCAGGTCAACAACACCGGTGAAACCTTCTTCAGCACCAATTGCCAGCTGCAGCGGAACCGGGTTCGCGCCCAGACGGGTTTTGATCTGACCAACAACTTTCAGGAAGTTAGCACCCATACGGTCCATTTTGTTAACGAACGCGATGCGTGGAACTTTATATTTGTTAGCCTGACGCCATACGGTTTCAGACTGTGGCTGAACACCACCAACTGCGCAGTAAACCATTACTGCACCATCAAGAACACGCATGGAACGTTCTACTTCGATAGTGAAGTCAACGTGCCCCGGGGTGTCGATGATGTTTACGCGGTGCGGTTCATACTGCTTAGCCATACCAGACCAGAATGCAGTAGTCGCTGCGGAAGTGATGGTAATACCACGTTCCTGCTCCTGCTCCATCCAGTCCATGGTAGCGGCGCCGTCGTGAACTTCACCGATTTTGTGGTTTACACCGGTGTAGAACAGAATACGTTCGGTAGTAGTGGTTTTACCGGCGTCGATGTGCGCACTGATACCGATGTTACGGTAGCGTGCGATGGGTGTTGTACGAGCCATTTGATTCCTCGTTTATCTTTTTAGGCGTTCAGTTAAGTAACCCAAAGCGGGCTGCTTCGCTGAAGCGCCCGCCTGGTGACTAATACTCCGAAGGGATTACCAACGGTAGTGTGCGAACGCCTTGTTGGCTTCTGCCATACGGTGAACGTCTTCACGTTTCTTAACTGCAGTACCTTTGTTGTCTGCAGCGTCAGAAAGTTCGTTCGCCAGGCGCAGAGCCATGGATTTATCACCGCGTTTACGAGCAGCTTCTACGATCCAACGCATTGCCAGGGCATTACGACGAACCGGACGAACTTCAACTGGAACCTGATAAGTAGAACCACCTACGCGGCGGGACTTAACTTCGACAGTCGGGCGCACGTTTTCGAGCGCAACTTCGAATGCTTCCAGTTCATTTTTACCAGAACGCTGAGCCAGGGTCTCCAGCGCGCTGTATACGATTGATTCTGCAGTAGATTTTTTACCATCTACCATCAGGATGTTAACAAATTTAGCCAGCAGTTCTGATCCGAACTTAGGATCCGGCAGGATTTTACGCTGACCAATGACGCGACGACGTGGCATGGAAATACTCCGTTGTTAATTCAGGATTGTCCAAAACTCAAAGAGTTTAGTTTGACATTAATATAAAACGTTTGGCCTTACTTAACGGAGAACCATTAAGCCTTAGGACGCTTCACGCCATACTTGGAGCGAGCTTGCTTACGGTCTTTAACGCCGGAGCAGTCAAGCGCACCACGAACGGTGTGGTAACGAACACCCGGAAGGTCTTTTACACGACCGCCACGGATCAGGATCACGGAGTGCTCCTGCAGGTTGTGACCTTCACCACCGATGTAGGAAGTCACTTCAAAACCGTTAGTCAGACGAACACGGCAAACTTTACGCAGTGCGGAGTTCGGTTTTTTAGGAGTGGTAGTATATACACGAGTACATACGCCACGTTTCTGCGGGCAGGCTTCCAGTGCAGGCACGTTGCTTTTTGCAACTTTGCGAGCACGTGGTTTGCGAACCAGCTGGTTAACTGTTGCCATTAAATAGCTCCTGGTTTTAGCTTTTGCTTCGTAAACACGTAATAAATCGCCTCATATAATATGAGGACGCGAAATTTTAGGGCCATGCCGAAAGGGTGTCAAGAAATATACAACGGTATGGCATTACCAGGACATCTGAACCGGGTGTTTTACCGTTAACCTGACGAAGTCAGTATAGCTGACCATGATGACATCGCTCGAAATTTGAGCACAAAGACCGCGCGCTTGCACATCTACATTCAACACGTGGATGGATATGGGGGCAGCGCGCAGAATTTCAAGGAAGTGGCTGTTTTCAACCGCCGCCAACACACCGTCGGCGATCAGCAGCAGGTCGTCGCCTTCAGCCATCATGCGGATCATGCCCGCGATGTCTGAATGCCAGGGAGAAGTACTGAGCGTATGCAGCATAAGGGCCTCAGAAGCGCAGAATCACATCGTAACCGTTAAGCCGGTCGCGCAGGGCATCCGGTTCTAACGGCTCAACGTCGGCGACAAACGTCGTCTCTGCCGCCAGACCACGCTCACGCATCGAGGCGGCGCAAATCCAGCAGTTTTCAATATCGTAGAGCGCCAGCAGTTTGAACGTGGCGATGTAGTCTCGGGCCAGAATAACGCCAGGCGTCTGCTGGCTGAGCAGTTGAAACACGCCGTCGCCGATGAAAAAGACGCCTAAGTCTTCGCTCAAGGCCGACGTCGCCAGCAGCGCATCCAGCCCTTCACGGCCCGCAGCGCTGCCGTGCGGCGCGCTGGAAAAAACAAACGCAACGCGTTTCATCAGAACTGCACCATTCGATCGCAGGTCAGCGCAGCTTCAGCCAGCGAACCCAATCCGCTTAGCAAGAAACCCGGCTGTAGGTTAAACATGGGAAGGCCAAGCTGGCCGGCTTGCGTTTCATCGGACACGCCGCGACGCAGTGCCGCCGCCACGCAAATATGCAGCGCCACGCCATGCGTATCATGCAGCGACTGCCACGCGCGAACTAAATCAAACTCATCGCTGGCAGGAGACGTCAGCTGATTGGCGTTATACACCCCTTCACGATAGAAAAAGACGCAGGCTATCTCATGACCTTCCGCCAGCGCCGCCTGCGCGAACTGCAGCGCGCTGCTGGCCTGCTGCGTGCCGTAGGCAGGGCCGGTCACCATCAGGGCAAAACGCATTACTTATCCTGTCCCAGGAAATCGCCGTTCTTAAACTGGCGAATGTAGAGGTAGACGGTGTGTTTGGAGATGTTCAGACGATCGGCGACCTGGTTGATGGCGTCTTTGATATCAAAGATACCCTTCTCGTAAAGGTTGAGCACAATCTGGCGATTTTTGGCGTTATTGGAAACGTTGCGATCGGCATTCACCTCTTCAATGGTGAATTCCAGCGTCTGGGTGACCAGATCCTCAACCGAGGAAGCAAAGTTAACCGCAGAGCCTACTTCCGGTGTTTCAGGCGGAATAAAGGTATTCATGATCTGCGAGAACGGTACATCAAGATTCATATTGATGCACAGCAGGCCAATCACGCGCTGATCGCGATTGCGAATAGCGATGGTAACCGACTTCATCAGCACGCCACTTTTGGCGCGAGTAAAGTAGCATTTGGAAACGCTGCTATCCGCCCCGGTCATATCATGCAGCATCCGCAGCGCGAGGTCGGTAATGGGCGAGCCAATTTTACGCCCGGTATGTTCGCCGTTAGCGATACGAATAGCCGAACATTTGAGATCCTGAAGTGAATGCAGCACGATTTCGCAGTGGGAACCAATGAGCATCGCCAACCCGTCCACTACCGCTTCATAGGATTTCAGGATATCGAAGTCGGTTTGATCGAAAGGACGTTGATCCAGTAAATCAAGCTCACTGGTTTCGTTGGTTAAAAGCGACCTGGACATGAAAAAAAGCACTCCTTTTCAGGAGCCTGTCGTTATGTTGTCAGGGCAGGCTCATCACTATTAGGGGCATCTAAAGTAATACAGCGCATAAGGCGCTTTCCAGCATTAATTATACCCTGCCGATAATAAAAAGCCGCCGCCCAGTGGGCGGCGGCAATCTGACTATTATTTTTTGCTCGCGGCAGCGGCCTTGTCTGCCGGTGCAGCTTCAGGCTGCGCTTCGGCTTTCGGTGCCGGTTTCACGTCTAACAGCTCAACGTCGAAGACCAGCGTTGAGTTAGCCGGAATACCCGGAACACCGGTTTTACCGTAGGCCAGATCTGGTGGGATAACCAGCTGGATTTTACCGCCTTTCTTGATGTTTTTCAGGCCTTCAGTCCAGCCAGGGATAACACCATCAAGACGGAAGGACAGCGGCTCACCGCGGGTGTAGGAGTTATCGAACTCTTTACCGTCGATCAACGTACCTTTGTAGTTTACCACCACGGTATCGCTGTCTTTCGGCGCTTCGCCGGTGCCTTCTTTCTCTACTTTGAACAGCAGACCGGTTTTAGAGGTCTTCACGCCTTTTTCTTTGGCAAACTTCTCACGGAAGGCTTTGCCTTTCGCTTCGTTGTCAGCGGCGTCTTTTTCCATCTTCGCCTGAGCGGAGGCCTTCACGCGAGTCTCAAAGGCCTGCAGAGTTTGTTCGATTTCCTGATCGGACAGTTTGCTCTTGTCAGCAAACGCGTCCTGAACGCCGGCGATCAGCTGGTCTTTATCCAGTTTGATACCCAGTTTTTCCTGTTCTTTCAGGGAATTTTCCATGTAACGACCCAGCGATGCGCCCAGCGCATAAGCAGATTTCTGGTCGTCATTTTTGAATGACGCTTTGCTCTCTGCTGCCGGTGCTGCTTTCGCCGCCGCGTCAGCCGCGAAGGTCATCGGCGCATTCAGTGCAACGGCCATTGTGGTTGCCAGAAGCGTTACTTTAAACAGTGATTTCATCCATCTCTCCAGGGCCGGGGCCTCTCGCCCCATGTTAACAAAATGAGAAGCGTACTATAGAACGTTGTAGAGGAAATCTACATACGAACGCGCCTTATATCGACCCTTTTCAGACTCTTTTTGTTTAAATAAGTTTCCGCTCACGTACGGCAGTGCTGCACGGGTGGATAAAGTTGCGTAGAATCCGCCGCGGCGGTAACGCTTTTGCCGATAACAGGGGAGAGAGACATCATGCAGGAAACGACAATCGAGGCGCGTCTGGCTGAGCTGGAAAGCCGACTGGCCTTCCAGGAAATCACCATTGATGACCTCAACCAGACGGTCACTGCCCATGAAATGGAAATGGCCAAACTGCGCGAGCATCTGCGCCTGCTGACGGAAAAGCTGAAAGCCAGCCAGCCGTCAAATATCGCGTCTCAATCCGAAGAGACGCCGCCGCCCCATTATTGAGGCGTAAAAAAAGCGGGTTTCCCCGCTTTTTTTGTGCCGGATAATGACGTCAACGTCTTATCCGGCCTGCCGTAGGCCTGATAAGCGCAGCGCCATCAGGCAAACAGACGGCTTAGTGGCAACCGCAGCCGCCGTTGCCTTTACCGCCACCGCCGCAGCAGCCTTCGCCGCCGTGGTCGTGACCGTGGTCATGGCCGTGACCACCACAGCAGCCATCTTCACCGTGATCGTGGTGATGATCGTGCGCACCGTGTACGTGGCCGTGAGCCAGTTCTTCTTCGGTTGCTTCACGGATAGCGACAACTTCCACGTTGAACTTCAGGTTCTGGCCAGCCAGCATGTGGTTGCCGTCAACCACAACGTGATCGTCTTCCACTTCGGTGATTTCAACCGGAACCGGACCCTGGTCGGTTTCTGCCAGGAAGCGCATGCCAACCTGCAGTTCGTCAACACCCATGAACACGTCTTTAGGAACGCGCTGCACCAGGTTTTCATCATACTGACCGTAAGCGTCGTTAGCTTGAACAGCAACGTCGAATTTATCACCCACTTCGTGACCGTCCAGCGCGTTTTCCAGGCCGGAGATCAGGGAACCGTGACCATGCAGGTAGTCCAGCGGAGCACTTACCGGAGACTCATCAACCAACACACCGTCTTCTGTACGTACCTGATAGGCCAGGCTGACCACCAGGTCTTTTGCTACTTTCATGATATCTCCTGAGCATGGGAATATTTTAGTGGCGCAGATTGTAGCGGAATTCTACACCCGTGTACCCATAAGCTTAAAAAAAGACAGCACGGATCGCTACTCCGGATGAAAAATACCGATCACTTGTTCCTCTTTGCGCACATGATCGCGCGCCTCTTTATCGGCCTCGCGCATCTGATGCCCGCACTTAACACATTCAACTACATCAATATTATTTTCGCGCCACATCGCCATCGAGTCCTGCGCCTGACACGACGGGCATTTTGCGCCCGCGATAAAACGTTTACGTACCGCCATGCTTCACCTTCTATTCAAATTCATCCCAGCCGTCCAGCTGCCGTCGCTCTTGCTGCATTTCACGCTGGAAGATCTCCTCCAGCTCGCGCCGCGCTTCCCGCACGCGCGAAATTTGTTGGGTGTCGCTGTGTACCGGCATGAGTTCACGCAACATACGCATATCCAGCCGCTTAAAATGCAGCTGCGCGCGCTGTGCCTGATGCGGATGCATACCGGTCGAGATAAGTGCCTTACGCCCCAGCTCAAGCGCGCTGGAGAAGGTCTCGCGGGAAAACTGTACCACGCCCGCCTGCAACAGTTCGTGCGCCTCCACACGTCCTCGCGCACGGGCCATAATTTTCAGGTGCGGGAAGTGCTGCTGGCAGATCTCCACCAGCTTCATGGTATCTTCCGGCTCGTTGCAGGTGATAACGATCGACTGCGCCTGCTCGGCCCCAGCTGAACGCAGCAGCTCAACCTGAGTCGCATCGCCGTAATACACCTTGTAGCCGTATTTACGCATCAACTTAACGGCGCTGATATCGCGCTCAAGTACGGTAATGCGCAGCTTGTTAGCCATCAGCAGGCGCCCTATTACCTGACCAAAACGACCAAAACCTACGACGATCACCTGCGGTTTATCGTCATCCACCCACGGCGCTTCATCCTCTTCTTCCGGCCCGTTAAAGCGGCGCGCCAGCACCCGGTCAACCACCTTCATCAACAGCGGTGTCGTCATCATTGATAGGGTGACGGTCACCAGCAGTAGCGACATCTGGTCGCCCTTAAAGACCTTAAACGACGATGCCGCGGAGAACAGCACAAAGGCAAACTCCCCGCCCTGGCTCAGCACGCCGGCAAACTGCATCCGCTCCGCGCTGCGCATCCCGTTAAGATGGGCCAATAGATACAGCACCATCGTTTTCACCGCTACCAGCAGCGTCACGCAGCCAATGACCAACAGCAGGTGGCTGTAAAGCACGCCGAGATTGAGCGACATGCCCACCGAAATAAAGAACAGGCCCAACAGCAGCCCTTTAAACGGCTCAATGGCGATTTCCAGCTCGTGACGGTATTCGCTTTCCGCCAGCAGCACGCCCGCAATAAAGGTCCCCAGGGCCATCGACAGCCCCAGCGCATCCATAAACAGCGCCGAGCCCAGCACCAACAGCAGCGTGGCGGCGGTAAACACCTCGCGCACGCCTGAGCTGGCAATAAAGCGGAATACCGGACGCAGCAGGTAGCGCCCACCGATCAGCATGCCGGCAAAAGCCAGCACCTTCAGCCCCACGGTCTGCCAGTTAAAATGCTCGTCACCGGCCCCCGCCAGCAGCGGCACCAGCGCCAGCGCCGGAATCACCGCCAAATCCTGAAACAGCAGCACCGAGAAGCCGAGCTGCCCCGCTTCGCTGCGATTCATGCCCTTTTCACGCATCAGCTGCAGGGCCATCGCCGTTGACGACATCGCCAGACCAATCCCGCCAATTGCCGCCGCCTGCCACGAGAAGTTAGTTAGCATCAGCAGACCGCCGAGGATTGCCGCGCTGAAAATAACCTGAGCGGCCCCGATGCCAAAAATGGGCCGCCGCAGCTGCCACAGCTTGGCCGGGTTCAGCTCCAGGCCGATGATAAACATCAGGAACACCACGCCCAGTTCAGAGAAATGGAGAATTTCGTCAACGTCGCTAATAAACCCGAGCCCCCAGGGGCCAATTGCTATCCCCGCCAGCAGGTAACCTAACACCGCACCGATCCCAAGCCGCGCTGCCAACGGCACCGCGGCGACCGCCGCAAAGAGGAACAGTACGCCCGCAAGCAATAAATCAGAGCCTTCCATCATCGCCCTCCTGCCGTTATCGGCGCCGCCAGCCAGTCGGCGTAGGCTTTCGCCTGGCTTGCCAGTTCATTAGGCGGCTGACGTCGCGCCCAATAAACAATTATCGGACTCATCCAGTGCATATGGCACATAGCGGCGGTGAGTTCAAACGGGCGCAGAATATCGCTCATCGGATAACGGTTGAGCCCGTCATGACGATAGGCGCTTTCCGGTTCACCGGTTGTGATAACGCTGCGCCAATACTTTCCTGCCAGCTGATTGCCACCAATACCGCTGGCAAAGCCGCGGCTGAGTACGCGGTCAAGCCACTCTTTGAGCAGCGCCGGGCAGCTGTAGGTATAAAGCGGGTGCTGGAAGACAATGACATCATGCTCGCGCAGCAGCGCCTGCTCGCGCGGGATATCAATAAAAAAATCAGGATAGTGCGCGTACAGATCGTGCACGGTCACGTTACTTAACTGCAAAGCCGGCTTGAGCAAAACCCGGTTAGCGACCGAGTCCTGTGATTCCGGATGGGCATAGATCAGCAATACTTTCGCCGTCTGCGTCATTATTCCCCTCCCGGGCGTCAATCACATCCTCTTTCGGGTCGCTAAACGCAACCTGAATGATTTTGTGTATAGTCATCGTTTTGGGCTACCATTGCGGCCCGGTCTAGCGATTCGCTTACCACATTACATTACCACAATGACAATTTAACATATTCAGAACATACGGCGCCTTATGATTGTTTTCTCCTCGTTACAAATTCGTCGCGGCGTGCGTGTCCTGCTGGATAACGCATCGGCCACCATCAACCCAGGGCAGAAAGTCGGCCTGGTGGGGAAAAACGGCTGTGGCAAATCCACGCTCCTCGCGCTGCTGAAAAACGAGATAAGCGCCGACGGCGGCAACTTTACCTATCCCAGCAGCTGGCAACTGGCGTGGGTAAACCAGGAAACCCCTGCGCTGCCTCAGCCCGCTCTGGACTATGTCATTGACGGTGACCGCGAATATCGCCAGCTTGAAGCTCAGCTCAACGATGCTAACGAACGCGATGATGGCCACGCCATTGCCACCGTTCACGGCAAGCTGGACGCGATTGACGCGTGGACTATCCGCTCTCGTGCCTCCAGCCTGCTGCACGGTCTGGGCTTCAGCAACGAACAGCTCGACCGCCCGGTCAGCGACTTCTCGGGCGGCTGGCGTATGCGCCTTAACCTGGCGCAGGCGCTGATTTGCCGCTCCGACCTGCTGCTGCTCGATGAACCGACTAACCACCTCGACCTTGATGCGGTGATCTGGCTGGAGAGATGGCTGAAGAGCTACCAGGGCACGCTGATTCTGATTTCCCACGACCGCGACTTCCTCGACCCGGTGGTGGACAAAATTATTCATATCGAACAAGAAACGATGTTCGAATACACCGGCAACTACAGCTCGTTTGAAGTACAGCGCGCGACGCGCCTGGCGCAGCAACAGGCGATGTACGAAAGCCAGCAGGAGCGCGTGGCGCATCTGCAAAGCTATATCGACCGTTTCCGTGCGAAGGCTACGAAGGCCAAGCAGGCACAGAGCCGTATCAAGATGCTTGAGCGTATGGAGCTAATTGCCCCGGCCCACGTCGATAACCCGTTCCACTTCAGCTTCCGCGCGCCGGAAAGCCTGCCGAACCCATTGCTGAAAATGGAAAAAGTCAGCGCGGGTTACGGCGATCGCACGATCCTCGAGTCGATCAAACTGAACCTGGTGCCGGGCTCGCGTATCGGCCTGCTGGGCCGCAACGGCGCGGGTAAATCGACGCTGATTAAGCTGCTGGCGGGCGAACTGGAGCCGCTGCACGGCGAAATCGGCCTCGCCAAAGGCATTAAGCTCGGTTACTTCGCCCAGCATCAGTTGGAATTCCTGCGCGCGGACGAATCGCCGTTGCAGCATCTGGCGCGTATGGCGCCACAGGAGCTGGAGCAGAAGCTACGCGACTACCTCGGCGGCTTCGGCTTCCAGGGCGACAAAGTGACCGAACACACCGCCCGTTTCTCTGGCGGCGAGAAAGCCCGTCTGGTGCTGGCGCTGATCGTCTGGCAGCGCCCGAACCTGCTGCTGCTCGATGAACCGACTAACCACCTGGATCTCGATATGCGCCAGGCGCTGACCGAAGCGCTGATCGATTTCGAAGGCGCGCTGGTCGTGGTCTCGCACGATCGCCACCTGATCCGCTCCACCACTGACGATCTGTATCTGGTGCACGACAAAAAGGTCGAGCCATTCGACGGCGACCTGGAAGATTATCAGCAGTGGCTGAGCGACGTGCAAAAACAGGAAAACCAGGCCGACGAAGCGCCAAAAGAAAACAACGCCAACAGCGCTCAATCGCGTAAAGACCAGAAGCGCCGTGAAGCCGAGCTACGCACGCTGACCCAGCCGCTGCGCAAAGAGATTACCCGCCTGGAAAAAGAGATGGAGAAACTCAATGCCCAGTTGGCGCAGGCGGAAGAAAAGCTGGGTGACAGCAGCCTTTACGATCCGAGCCGCAAAGCCGAAATGACCGAATGCCTGCAGCTTCAGGCCAGCGCCAAATCCGGGCTGGAGGAGTGCGAAATGGCGTGGCTGGAGGCGCAGGAGCAGCTCGAACAAATGATGCAAAACGACTGACAAGAAGGGCGGACGATGAACCTGTCAATCACCGACGACATTACCTTCCGCAAGCTCACCATCTTCATGACCTTTATGGAGAAGGGCAACATCGCCCGTACCGCTGAGGCGCTGAATATCAGCGGCGTCAGCGTGCACCGGGCGCTGCATACGCTGGAAGAGAACGTGCGTTGTCCGCTGTTCGTGCACAAAGGGCGTAATCTGCTTGCCCAACCGGCGGCGTGGACGCTGCTGGAATACTGTCAGGAAGTGACGCAACTGATGGAACGCGGGCTGGAAGAAGCTCGCAAAACGGCAGGCGTCGGACAAGGCCGTCTGCGCGTTGGCACGCTGTATTCGCTGACGCTGGAGACGGTGCCGCGGCTGATTATGGGGATGAAACTGCGTCGTCCGGATCTCGAGATGGATCTCACGATGGGTTCAAATGAAGCCCTGCTGAAGATGCTGGAAGACGGCACCCTCGATGCGATTCTGATCTCCATTTCAGAAAGCGAAATCGATCGTAACAGCCTGGAAGTACTGCCGCTGTTTCACGATGATATTTACCTTGCTGCGCCGATCACTTCGACATTGGATACGCATAAAACGGCGGATCTGCGCGATTATCGCAACGAGAAGTTTGTCTCACTGGCCGAAGGGTTCGCCACCTATGCCGGATTCCAGGAAGCGTTTCATATCGCCGGGTTCGAACCGGAAATTGTGACCCGCGTAAACGATATTTTCTCAATGCTGAGTCTGGTGCAGGCAGGCGTCGGGTTTACCCTGATGCCGGGGCGAATGAAAAAGATGTATGAAAATACGGTGCATCTGCAAAAACTGGCGGACCCGTATCAAATGCGGCAGCTGATTGCGATTGTCTTTGCCCGTAACCGCGAACGCGACCCTAGCTTGCTGGCGCTGGCCGCCGAAGGCCGCATGTATGCGCGTAGCCTCAACCCCAACGCCTGATTGCCGAATGGCGATGCTACCGGCCCACAAACGACACAGCCTGTAGGCCCGGTAAGCGCAGCGCCATCGGGCAATCACATCACGCACGAAGACGCTTCGCCAGGTGCACAGCCACATCCACGCCGCTGCGCTCCAGAGAAATAGACTCCCCTTCCCACGCCGCCTGACGCGTTAAGCAGGTCAGTATGCCACCGGGCGGCATTTCAATCGCCAGCCGTGCTTCACGTTCGTTGGCGGAAATCACCGCCTCCTGCCAGCGCACCGTGCGCGCCATATTCATCGCCAGATCGTCAGCAATACGTTCCGGCTGCCACAGCACGCGACCGGTGCTACCGCTCAGGTAGGCGTAGCGCGGGCGGGAAAGCGTCACATGGCTGAACGCCTCAACCAGCTTTTGCGCGGGCTCGGCCAACAGTGCACAATGCGACGGCACGCTCACCGCCAGGCGAGGCGCCTTACTGGCCCCTTTGGCCATCGCGCGTTTCGCTACTTCGGCCATCGCGTCATCAGGACCGGCAATCACTATCTGCGTTTCGGCGTTCAGGTTAGCGGTATAGGTTCCGCTGCCTTCGACCAGGCTTTCCACCTGACTCAGCGTTAGCCCCATGATTGCCGTCAGGCCGTAGCCGTGCGGGTAGGCCAGCTCCATTAAGTCACCGCGCAGCGCGACCAGCGTCAGCGCGTCGGCGAAGTCGAGCGCACCGGCAACCACCGCCGCCGGGTACGCGCCAATGGAGAGTCCACTGACGATATCAGGCGCTACGCCACGACGCTCTAGCTCGCGCGCCCATGCAACGCCAGCAATCAGCAGAGACAGTTGAACGGCTCGGGTATGTTTGAGCGCCTCAGGGGTATCCAGCGTATCAACCTCAGCGCCAAGCACCTCACGCGCCTGGGCCAGTTCCGTCCCCGGAAGGTTTTGCAGCATTCCTGCGTGCTGCGTCCCCTGCCCCGGGAAGGTAAACAGAATTTTCATCACTCCTCCCTGCCCCACGGGTCGCGAACCAACTGCGGCCCCTGCGAGGTTTTTAATAGTGCTTTTCCATCGCGCAGCCATTCATTGAGGGCAAAGCCGCCGCGCGGCGTATCCACCTGGGTATCCGCTCGGCAAAGTCCGGCGGTGAGCTGCTGCTGCCACGTTTCCAGCGCTTCACGGGAGAGCGGCTGCGGCGCGCGGATCAACAGATCCAGATCGCTTGCGGCATGGATAACCGGGATCCCGGTCGCCAGCGCATAGCCAGTACTGCCGGTAATCCCCCACGTCCACGGCCATGCCTGCTGCGCCAATAACAAAGCCACCTGAACCGGTGGCTGAGAGATAAAGGGCGAGCGCAGCAGCGACAGCGGGTCTACCAGCGATTCCGGCGAGCAGACGCGGACGACCGCCTCTGCTTTCACCCAACCGGCGGCGCGCTGGTCGCGCTTCATCCCGCGGACGCCCACCGGAATGCGCCCCTGCGCATCAACATCACGTCGCACCACTACCGGCAAGCCGCTATGCCAGACGGTATCCACCCAGGATTCCGTGACATCTTCAAGCGCGTCGCGCGCATTCAGCCAGATAAGGTCGTGTGGACGTAATGTTGTGCTCATGATTTAGATTCCTGAAGTCAGCGAGATAAACAGCGGCAGCGACAGGATACACAGTACGGAGCTCAACAGCAGCACGGCTTCTGCATCCGGCGACTGCACGCCAAAGCGGTTACCGAATACCACGCCGAAGAAACCGGCGGACAGCGCAATCATCAGGATCGCGGTAATCGCCACCGAGCCATGCAGGCCGAGAACAAGAACGATAGCCCAGGCAATCGCCGGTTGAATCAGCAGCTTAGCGAGGGTTGAGGTAATCACGACGGTGTTGATCTGCAATTTACGTGCAGACAGAATCACCCCGGTCAGGAACAGCGCAGCCGCGGTCGCAGACAGGCCCAGCGGTTTGATCGCCGCCAGCACCAGGTCCGGCATTTTGATGCCAATTGCGGAGAGAATAACCCCCAGCAGCGGGCCCATTACGATCGGTTTTTTAATTGAACGCCACATCAGTACCGGCAGCATAGACAGCGTAGAACCGGAGTTGCCACCTTCCGCACGCGCTTTTTCACGTTCCAGAATCAGCAGGCAGAACGGCGTCATCAACACAGAACCACAAGCGATGGAAACGGCAACGGAAAGCGATGTAGACGAGGTTTCACCCAGCACGCTCCCCAGAATCGGCAGGCCCAGCGCAGCGTAGTTTGGCAGCGCCACGGTCAGGGTCAGCACGGCGGCATCCTGCGGTGATTTATTGAACAACTTGGTCGCCATAAAGTAGATAGCGGCATAGGTAATCCACATCGCCAGCGTCAGCACCACAATCAGCGGTGACTGCGCCACGATGCCGGCCCACGGCGTTTGTACGGTAGCGCTAAACAGCGCGGCGGGCAACGCGAAGTCCATCACGAAGATATTGAGCAGGGAGACATTTTTGTTATCGACCATTTTGGCCTTCCCGGCCCAGAATCCCAGCAGCATGATGACGAAAATCGGAGCAAGAGCATGAACAATTACGTAAGTCATATTTCACCTGTAATGAAAAAAAGTTAGCACTGGCGCGATGATTATTATTTTTCAGATGCAAGTGCCCGCATGGGCGCTGGGAAGCGCCCATGGAGCCGTACATCCGGCAGGTCTCTTTTTTCTTACCAGCTTGCCCGCATGCGTTCGCGTACGAGGGCAGAGCTGCGGCGATTGTCAGCGCCCAGACGGCTTTTCAGCGTCGGGTCCTGACGAGCGTCTTTGATGGCCTGTTGCAAGGTGTTCACCACCAGCGTCAGATCGTTTGCAGATGGCGCATCCGGATTGCTGATATCCAGCAGATTTTCCAGCAGCCCCAGCGTGGCGTAGTTGCTGATGTCATACGCCATTGGCGGAATCGTCGCCGCCAGTTTTTCCAGCGCGTCAACGGTACGCAGGGTGATACGCGCCGCCGACTCTTTACCCATGGCGTGAATCAGCACGCCTTTGTCGTTGAAGGCGATCAGGCGATTCGCCTGGTAGCCGTGCGCCAGAAACGCACCGGACATCGCTTTACCGACAATCAGGCCAATCACCGGGTGACCTGCCAGGCGCGCGTTGGCATACGCCGCTGCGGCACCGGCCAGCGCCTGGTGAATACCGAAAGCTTCTTCACGGCGACCGTAGGCCTGGCTTGGTACATCAATCACCGCCACAATCGGACGTTTCACCGCTTTATCAGCGTCTGCGGCGATGGTTTCACTGACCACTTTTGCCAGCGTCCAGCCTTCCAGCAGACCGACTTCCCCTTTCGCTGCGCGCGGGAAGTGGTTATTGGCATCCGGCACCACGGCAACAAAACGCACCGTTTCACCGTTAAGTTCGCCGTCAGCAGCCTGCACAGACGGGCACAGCCCTTCGATTCGTTTGGCGTTCGGAACCAGCGTTTCCAGCCATAATTCGCCACGGCTCATTGCGTTACTCATCATTTCACCTCCCGGGCGAAGAGCGCATGAATCTGTTCGGTATCCGCCTGTTTGCGGGTATCGAAATTCGTCAGACGGTCGAGATACCAGGCATAGTTATCGGTGCGATGTTTCGCCGGAACGCCTTTCGCCAGCGCCTCATGCATCGCCGCTTTGACTGCGTTGACGCCGTCGCCAACCAGTGCTTCCACCAGGCCGCTTTGGTAGCGAATTTCGCCACCGGTCATGCTCCAGATAAACGGACGATCGCGGGAGTCATACTCTTCAATACCGGCTTCCTGTTCGATAACCTGCGGGCCGTTCAGGCCGAGACGCGCTTCGCGGGTCACAATCAGATAGCTACACAGCGCCGCCGCGATGGACATCCCACCGAAGCAGCCCACGGTACCGGCCACAATGCCAACCACCGGGGTATAACGACGCAGGTCAACAATCGCCGCGTGGATATCGGCAATCGCCGCCAGGCCCAGGTTCGCTTCTTGTAAACGTACGCCGCCGGTTTCCAGACTCAGAACGGCCTGCGTTGGGATGCCGTTGCGGTTATCTTCCGCCGCCAGCTCCAGCGCCGCCGCCATTTTGGCACCGGACACTTCGCCCATGCTGCCGCCCTGGAATGCGCCTTCAATCGCCACCACCACGGCCGGTTTGCCATTGATGGTGCCTTTTGCCACGACCATGCCGTCATCGGCCTGCGGAACGATGCCCTGCGCGCCCAGCCACGGCGACATCACGCCTTCAAACGGGTCGAGCAGTTCACGGTAGCTGCCTTCATCCAGCAGCGCATGCGCATGCTGGCGCGCTTTTAATTCGATAAAACTGCGGTCATCACGCATAGCTCACCTCTTCAAAAACCTGTTCGATACGGATGCGCGCCACGCCCGGCGTCGCGCCGAAGTCGTGGATGGTCAGCGTGCCAGCCGGCAGGCTGCTGACGGTTTGCAGACGGTTAATCAGCGCTTCCCAGCGGCTGCGGCTGTTATCGACAGAAGTGGTGATATCGACGGTTAACGTCTGGCCCTGGTCGGCGGTGAATAACACCTCCATATCCCCGGAGCCCACAACGCCTGCCAGCGCTTTACCGCGTAAGGTGCGGCTGGCCGGTACGGTTAACGTAATGTGTTCCATAACATCCTCTTAATGCTTTAAATAAGGCGATTCGATGCGATCGAGAAACAGGGTCGCGGCCAGCAGATCCGCCGCGCCGCCCGGCGAGGCGTTCAGCGCCAGCATGTGGCGATCGAGCGCGGCCAAGGCTTGTTGCCCTGCCGGATGGGCGCTGCCGCCGGCGCTGAGCACCGCACGTGCGCCGTCCTGCATAGCGTCCAGCCCTTCCAGACCCGCGCGCGACAAAACGCAGGTGTCGGTCAGCGAAGTCATGATCGCCATCAGCGCGTCGAGCCGGGCGTGCGTTTCGCTGCTGCCGTTAAGGCGGCTCAGCCGTAGCTGGGGCAGCGCACGCTGCATCACGTGTGGAAACGCCTGCTGCGCTTCTTCGCGCGCGCCGGGCACCTGATAACGATGCGTAGCGCGCAGCCCTTTACTGAAGACCTTCGGTGCGGCAGCATCGGGCAGCTTCGCCAGCTCGGCGGCGGTGGCCGCAACCTGCTGCGCACTGCCGGTACCGCCGTGCATGGCCACCGCGCTCACCAGCAGTCCCAGCGCCCAGATCGCGCCGCGGTGGGTGTTTACGCCGTCGGTAGCGGCCATCATCTGTTTCTCACCCGCACGGCCGAGTCGCCCTACGGTTTGTCTCAGCGCAATATCCGCCGGACGCTGCCAGCTTTGTTGCGCTAGCGCCTGAAACGTGGGGGTCAGGCTGTGCGCCGAACGCTCCATCAGCGCGAGCGATAAATCGTGGTGCGCGCCGTTCCCCCGACTGTCCACCAGACCGGGTTTCGGGCTTAATCGTGCTTCGTCAATCAGACACTGCGTGGCGGTTCGCGCCAGCCATTCGGCACCGCCTTCAACCTGAATCTGGGGCAGAAGTTTCATTACCAGCTCCGGAATTTCGCAGGTGGGTTGTACAGACCGCCAGACCATTCAACCAGGTCAGCAACGCTGCTGGCCGCCAGCAGAGAACGGGTCGCGTCGGTACGACGGATACCCATATCTTCCGGATAGACCACTTTGCCACTCTGACGCAGTTCAGCCACGCGTTTAGCATCAACGCCCAGGCCGATGTCGGTGATACCGGCAACCGCCGCCACCATCGCACGACGTTCTTCGAGATCTTTCGCACGATAGAGGTAAGCGATACCTTCTTCGGTCAGGACGTGGGTCACGTCGTCGCCGTAGATCATGACCGGCGCTAACGGCATGCCGGAGGCTTTCGCCACGTCAACCGCGTCCAGTTTTTCGACGAAGGTCGGTTTCGCGCCGGCCTGGAAGGTTTCGACCATCTGCACAACCAGTTTTTTACCGCGCTGCATGGGGTCTGGCTCAGTGATCATATTCAGCCACGCCGGTGTCGCATGACGACGACCGTGCGGGTCATGACCCATATTTGGCGCACCGCCGAATCCGGACAGACGACCGCGGGTCACGGTAGAGGAGTTGGCCAGGCCATCAACCTGAAGGGTTGAGCCGATGAACATATCGACCGCGTACTGCCCCGCCAGCTGACAGAAGGCGCGGTTAGAGCGCATAGAGCCGTCGGCACCGGTGAAGAACACGTCAGGACGGGCGCGGATGTATTCTTCCATCCCGAGCTCGCCGCCGAAGCAGTGCACGCTTTCTACCCAGCCGCTTTCAATCGCTGGAATTAGCGTCGGATGCGGGTTGAGCGTCCAGTGTTTACAGATTTTGCCGCGCAGGCCCAGCTGTTCGCCGTAGGTCGGCAGCAGCAGCTCGATGGCGGCGGTGTTAAAACCGATACCGTGGTTCAGGGACTGCACCTGGTGTTCGGCATAGATACCTTTGATGGCCATCATCGCCATCAGGATATGTTCCTGTTTGATCAGGCGCGGGTCACGGGTAAACAGCGGTTCGATAAAGAACGGCTTGTCGGCAACCACAACGTAGTCAATCCACGACCCAGGAATGTCGACGCGCGGCAGGTCGCACTCGTCGTCCACCAGCTCGTTAACCTGTGCGATAACGATGCCGTCGTGGAATGCGGCAGCTTCCACCAGCGCCGGGGTATCTTCGGTACTCGGCCCGGTGTAGAGGTTACCTTTACGGTCGGCTTTGTAGCCAGCGATCAGCGCCACGTTCGGGGCGAGGTCAACATACAGGCGGGAGTAAAGTTCGATGTAGGTATGGATGGCGCCGATTTCCAGCTGGCCATCCTCCAGCAGCTGCGAAATACGCAGGCTCTGGGTACCGGAGAAAGAGAAGTCGAGTTTACGCGCGATGCCCTTCTCGAAAATATCCAGATGCTCGCTGCGCCCGACGCTTGGCATAATCATGTGCAGGTTGTGCACAATCTGCGGGTTAACCTCAGCCAGCATGCGGGACAGGAAATCTGCCTGCTTCTGGTTATTGCCTTCTAATACCACGCGGTCACCCGGCGCGATCAGTTTTTCCAGCATCGCGGTCAGGTCTGCGGTCGGCAGAACCTTACCCTGCACCGGAACGGAAGCCAGACGGCGCTGTTTTTCCGTGCGGCGCGTGTTCCAGACGCGTGCTGGCGTTTGCCCAGATAACATTATTAACCTCCTGATTCAGCTAATCATTTTGATTGCTTAACACAGATAAGAGTGTGCACTCTGGTGAGAAAGTCATCAATTAAGCGTAGGAAAGAATCATTAGCTTGAGAGTAATAATTGAAGTAACAATTTGTGAGGAGGATCAGACTCCAAAGGGATAAAAAGCGCTACGCATGCCTCATTTTCATAAACACAAGGGCAAAGTGACGGTATAGTAGGCGGCAGATTAACGAGTAAACATCGCGTAGCCATGACTGAAACCACCCACCACGACCTCAACATCGACACCTGCAGCAGCGCCACCTTCGTGCCGATGCGCGGCGTCAGCAATCGCCATCTGCAAACGATGCTGCCGCGCCTTATTCGCCGTAAGCTGCAGTTCACGCCGCACTGGCAGCGTCTTGAGCTGCCGGACGGCGACTTTGTCGATCTGGCGTGGAGTGAAGACCCGCAGGCCGCGCGCCATAAACCGCGCCTGGTGGTGTTCCATGGGCTGGAGGGCAGCCTGTACAGCCCGTATGCTCACGGTTTAATTAATGCGGCAAAAGAACAGGGCTGGTTGGGCGTCGTGATGCACTTTCGCGGCTGCAGCGGCGAGCCCAACCGCCTGAACCGTATCTATCACTCCGGTGAAACGGAAGATGGCACTTGGTTCCTGCACTGGCTGGCGCGCGAATACGGCCATGTGCCGACCGCAGCGGTGGGCTATTCGCTGGGCGGCAATATGCTCGCCTGCCTGCTGGCGAAAGAAGGTGATAACGTCCCGGTGGATGCCGCGGCGATCGTCTCAGCGCCGTTTATGCTGGAAGCCTGTAGTTATCATATGGATAAGGGCTTTTCCCGCGTCTACCAGCGCTACCTGCTCAATCTGCTCAAGGGCAACGCGGCCCGCAAGCTCAAGGCCTATCCCGGCTCGCTGCCGGTAGATTTACGCCAGCTGAAAAGCATGCGTCGCATCCGCGAGTTTGACGACTCGATTACCTCAAAAATTCACGGCTTCGCCGATGCCATTGACTACTATCGTCAATGCAGCGCGATGCCTATCTTAAGCAAAATCACCAAGCCGACGCTGATCATCCACGCTAAGGACGATCCGTTTATGGATCATCATTCTATTCCCGCCCAGGAAGAGCTGCCGGATAACGTCGAGTATCAGTTGACCGAGCACGGCGGGCACGTGGGCTTTATCGGTGGGACTCTCCGCCACCCGGAAATGTGGCTGGAGAAACGCATCCCCACCTGGCTGATGCGCTGGCTGGGGACGAAAGGATGATCATTCCATGGCAGGACCTCGACCCGCAAACGCTGGATAACCTGATTGAAAGCTTTGTCTTGCGCGAAGGCACTGATTATGGTGAATATGAGCGTTCACTTGCGCAAAAGGTCGCCGACGTCAAACAGCAGCTACAAACAGGCGAAGCGGTGCTGGTCTGGTCAGAACTTCACGAGACCGTCAATATCATGCCCCGTAACCAATTCCGCGGTTAACTATACTAGTGACAGGAAGCACGCTGCTTGCTGTCACGTATTCAGGGAGTTATTCGCATGTCTGCCAAACACCCGGTTATTGCCGTTACCGGCTCCAGCGGAGCGGGTACGACCACCACCAGCCTCGCATTCCGTAAAATCTTCGCCCAGCTTAACCTGCGATCCGCCGAGGTCGAAGGTGACAGCTTCCACCGCTATACACGCCCGGAAATGGACATGGCGATCCGCAAGGCCCGCGATCTGGGCCGCCATATCAGCTACTTCGGTCCGGATGCCAATGACTTTGGTCTGCTGGAACAGACTTTTCGCGATTACGGCCTGACCGGTAAAGGGAAGTCGCGCAAATACCTGCACACCTACGACGAAGCGGTACCGTGGAACCAGGTGCCCGGCACGTTCACACCCTGGCAGCCCCTGCCGGAGCCTACCGACGTGCTATTCTACGAAGGGCTCCACGGCGGCGTGGTGACGCCGCAGCACGACGTGGCCCGCCACGTGGATCTGCTGGTCGGCGTGGTGCCGATCGTAAACCTTGAGTGGATCCAGAAGATGATTCGCGACACCAGCGAACGCGGCCACTCGCGCGAAGCGGTCATGGACTCGGTGGTGCGCTCAATGGAAGACTACATCAACTACATCACCCCGCAGTTTTCACGCACACACATCAACTTCCAGCGCGTGCCCACGGTCGACACGTCTAACCCCTTCGCCGCGAAAAGTATTCCATCGCTGGACGAGAGCTTTGTGGTGATTCACTTCCGTAATCTTAAAAACATCGACTATCCGTGGCTGCTGGCCATGCTTCAGGGATCGTTTATTTCGCATATGAATACGCTGGTCGTTCCCGGCGGGAAGATGGGGCTGGCAATGGAATTGATTATGACGCCGCTGGTGCAGCGTTTAATGGAAGGCCGCAACTAAACCTTAAGCCTGATGGTGCTTCGCTTATCAGGCCTACAGGATATTGCGAAACGAGTAGGTCGGGTAAGGCGTAGCCGCCACCCGACAGTCGCACGGCATACGCCCTTGTTAAGGGTTTACCCCTCAATCACTTCGTAAGAGTGGGTGATATTCACCGCTTTTTCGAGCATCAACGCAACCGAACAGTATTTCTCCGCCGACAGATCGACCGCACGAGATACCGCCGCATCCTTCAGCGCTTTACCGGTGACAATGAAGTGCAGATTAATATGGGTAAACAGTCGCGGCGCTTCTTCACGGCGCTCGGACGTCAGCTTCACTTCACAATCGGTGACGTCATTACGGCCCTTTTGCAGAATAGACACCACGTCGATAGCACTACAGCCACCAGCGGCCATCAGCACGACTTCCATCGGGCTTGGCGCTTTATCGCCAGAGTTGCCGTCCATCAGAATCTGGTGGCCGGAAGCGGACTCGCCAAGGAAGGTTAACCCTTCAACCCATTTCACACGCGCTTGCATAATTTTTAACTCCGAGGTTGCAATATTCTTCTCAGATTACGCGCACATAACAATTCTCGCAATGGAAGGCGATCGCCGTCATGCTGAAGCGAGACACCAGGAGACACACGGCGAAAGCTATGCTAAAACAGTCAGGATGCTACGGTAATACATAAACGTACTGCATGTATGCAGAGGACATCACATTACAGGCTGCGGCGTAACTCGACAGCCGACTTCCCAGGTAACGGGAAGGATACTATTGCAACCGGTGGCCGTCAGGTTTTTGCCGCCGGGAAGAGCTTATAACAGAGGATAACCGCGCATGGTGCTTGGCAAACCGCAAACAGACCCGACTCTCGAATGGTTCTTGTCTCATTGCCATATTCATAAGTACCCCTCGAAGAGCACGCTGATTCACCAGGGTGAAAAAGCAGAGACGCTGTATTACATCGTAAAAGGCTCAGTGGCAGTTCTCATCAAGGACGAAGAAGGCAAAGAGATGATCCTCTCTTACCTCAACCAGGGCGATTTTATCGGCGAGTTAGGCCTGTTTGAAGAAGGCCAGGAACGCAGCGCGTGGGTACGGGCAAAAACCGCTTGTGAAGTGGCTGAAATCTCTTATAAAAAATTCCGTCAGCTGATCCAGGTTAACCCGGACATTCTGATGCGTCTCTCTTCGCAAATGGCGCGTCGTCTGCAGGTTACCTCTGAGAAAGTCGGCAACCTGGCGTTCCTCGATGTGACGGGTCGTATCGCGCAGACTCTGCTGAACCTGGCCAAACAGCCGGATGCGATGACCCACCCGGACGGCATGCAGATCAAAATTACCCGTCAGGAAATCGGTCAGATCGTGGGCTGCTCCCGTGAAACCGTGGGCCGTATCCTGAAGATGCTGGAAGATCAAAACCTGATCTCCGCACACGGCAAAACCATTGTCGTTTACGGTACCCGCTAATCCAGCCTAAACGGCGTATTGCCAGGCAATACGCCGCTTTTGTTTTCCCCTATGTGGCGCAGGCTGATTTACCACCCAGAAATCAACTATGCACTACGGCAAACGCTGGTGCTGTGTTTGCCCGTGGCTATTGGCCTGCTTTTCGGCCATCTTCAGCAGGGCCTGCTGTTCTCGCTGGTGCCCGCCTGCTGCAACATCGCCGGTCTCGACACCCCACATAAGCGCTTTTTCAAACGCCTGATTATCGGCGGCAGCCTGTTTGCCGGGTGCAGCCTTGCCGTGCAGCTGCTGCTGGCGCGCGACGTTCCCCTGCCGCTGATCCTGAGCGGGCTAGCGCTGCTGCTGGGCGTAACGGCGGAGATCAGCGCGCTGCACGGGCGGCTACTGCCCGCCTCGCTGATCGCCGCCATTTTTACGCTCAGCCTGGCCGGCAATATGCCCATCTGGCAGCCGCTGCTCATCTACGCGCTGGGCACCCTGTGGTACGGATTATTCAACTGGTGGTGGTTCTGGATATGGCGCGAACAGCCGCTGCGTGAATCGTTAAGCCTGCTCTACCGTCAGTTGGCCGACTATTGCGAAGCAAAATATAGTCTGCTGACGCAGCATACCGACCCCAGCAGCGCACTCCCGCCACTGCTCACTCGCCAGCAAAAGGTGGTGGATCTCATTTCCCAGTGCTACCAGCAGCTGCATATGCTGGCTGCTAACCAACATAACGACTACAAGCGGCTGCTGCGTGCTTTCCAGATGGGGCTGGATTTGCAGGAACATATCTCCGTTAGCCTGCACCAGCCGGAAGAGGTCCAGAAGCTGGTTGAACAAAGCCACGCCGAAGCGGTGATCCGCTGGAACGCGCAGACCGTTTCCGCGCGCCTGCGCGTGCTGGCGGACGATCTTCTCTATCATCGCTACCCCACGCGCTTCACGATGGACAAACAGATTGGCGCGCTGGATAAAATTGCCCGCCAGCATCCGGATAACCCGGTCGGCCAGTTTTGCGCCTGGCACTTCAGCCGTATTGCCCGCGTACTGCGTAGCCAGCGCCCACTTTACCCACGTAATCTGATGGCCGACAAAGAGCGCCGCCTGCCGCTCATCCCGGCGTTAAAAAGCTATCTGTCGCTGAAGTCGCCCGCGCTGCGCAACGCCGCACGCCTCAGCGTCATGTTAAGCATTGCCAGCCTGATGGGGATGGCGCTGCATCTGCCGAAACCCTACTGGATCCTGATGACGGTCCTGCTGGTCACGCAAAACGGCTACGGCGCTACGCGCGTAAGGATTTTCCATCGTGCGGCAGGGACTCTGGCCGGGCTGGTCATCGCCGCTATCGCCCTACACTTCCACACGCCACAAGGGTGGGCGCTGGCTGGGATGCTGATCGTGACGCTGGTAAGCTACTTGATTATTCGCCGCAGCTACGGCTGGGCCACCGTGGGCTTCACGATTACGGCGGTGTATACCTTGCAGCTTCTGACGCTCAACGGCGAAGAGTTTATTATCGCCCGCTTTATCGACACCCTGATCGGCTGCCTGATTGCCTTTGGTGGGATGATCTGGCTGTGGCCGCAGTGGCAGAGCGGCCAGCTGCGTCAGAACGCTCAGGCGGCGCTGGAGGCTGACCAGGAGGCCATTCGTCTGATCCTCAGCCCCGACCCGCAGGCGCCTAAGCTTGCCTATCAGCGCATGCGCGTCAACCAGGCGCACAATACGCTGTACAACACCCTCAACCAGGCCATGCAGGAACCGGGATTTAACTCTCGCTATCTCGAAGACATGAAGCTGTGGGTCACCCACAGCCAGTTTATCGTCGAGCACATCAACGCCATGACGACCCTGGCACGCGAGCACAACATGCTGACGCCGGATCTGGCCCAACGCTATCTGGAGTCGTGTGAAATCGCGCTCCAGCGCTGTCAGCAGCGTCTGGAATACGATGAGGCGGGAAGCAGCGGCGAGGTGAACATTATGGAAGCGCCGGACGCGCTGTCCCACGGGCCGTTGAGCACCATGGAACAGCATCTCCAGCGTATTTTAGGGCACTTAAGCACCATGCACACCATCTCGTCGGTGGCCTGGCGCCAGCGCCCGCGGCACGGCGGCTGGTTGAAACGGCAGTCTAGCTGATCAATGCTGCCACGGCTTGTGCAAAGCGCTGCATACCGTCGTCGATATCCTGTTCTTCCACCACCAGAGATGGCGCAAAGCGCATCACGTCCGGGCCCGCATTCAGCACCATCACGCCAGCATCCGCCGCAGCATACAGGAAGTCGCGCGCGCGGCCTTTATACTTCGCGTTCAGTTCTGCACCTATCAGCAGACCCATGCCGCGCACATCGCTGAAGACATCGTACTTCGCGTTAATGTGCTGCAGATGCTGAACAAAGCGCTCACGTTTAGCATTCACGCCGTTAAGGACTTCGGGGGTGTTAATGATATCGAAGGCCGCCCCGGCCACGGCACAGGCCAGCGGGTTACCGCCGTAGGTGGAACCGTGTGACCCCACGTGGAAGGCACTGGCAATCTCTTCGGTGGTGAGCATAGCGCTGACCGGGAAACCGCCGCCCAACGCCTTGGCGCTGGTCAGAATATCCGGCGTCACGCCGTAGTGCATGTAAGCGAACAGCGAGCCGGTACGGCCCATGCCGCTCTGCACTTCATCAAACACCAACAGCGCCTGGTGCTTATCGCACAGCGCGCGCAGGCCTTTGAGGAATTCTGGCGTTGCCGCCAGTACGCCGCCTTCACCCTGAATAGGCTCGACCACGACCGCGCAGGTATGATCGTCCATTACCGCTTCTACCGCATGCAGATCGTTAAACGGTACGTGGACAATATCGGCCGGTTTCGGGCCAAAACCATCGGAATACTTCGGCTGACCGCCCACGGAAACGGTGAACAACGAACGTCCGTGGAACGCGTTATGGAAGGCAATAATTTTGGTTTTGTACGGGCTATGGCGGGTAGACGCGTAGTAACGCGCCAGCTTAAAGGCGGTTTCGTTGGCTTCCGTTCCGGAATTCATGAATACCACACGTTCCGCGAAGGTAGCATCCACCAGCTTCTGCCCCAGGCGCAGCGCCGGTTCGTTAGTAAACACGTTGCTGGTATGCCACAGGGTTTCACCCTGGGTTTTCAGCGCGTCCACCAGTGCCGGATGACAGTGGCCCAGCGCCGTCACCGCAATACCGCCTGCAAAATCAACGTACTCTTTGCCTTGCTGATCCCAGACGCGGCTGCCCTTGCCCTTCACCGGAATAAACTCGGCCGGTGCATAAATTGGCAAAATGACCTGATCGAAGGTCGCGCGGGTGATCGCAGGTTGTTTGGTTACCATGTCATGCCCTTCTTCAACGATGCAGCAATGATTGTGAGAATCTATCCACAAAATATGCATAAAAAATCACATCATGGCAACTACTATCGATGGAGAAAGTTGGCCAGCAGCGCGTGTCCTTGCTCGCTAAGAATGCTTTCCGGGTGGAACTGTACGCCTTCGAGATCCCACTCGCGGTGACGAATCCCCATGATTTCACCGGCTTCGCTAAGCGCGGTAACCTCAAAGCAGTCCGCCAGGGTACCCGGCTGAATCAGCAGCGAATGATAGCGGGTAACCGTCAGCGGGTTATTCAGCCCGCGAAAGACGCCCTGCTGCTGATGGAAAATCGGCGAGGTTTTGCCGTGCATGACCTGAGCGGCGCGAACGATACGCGCGCCAAAGGCCTGAGCGATAGCCTGATGACCTAAGCAGACGCCAAGAATGGGAATTTTGCCGGCGTAGCGGCGAATAACGTCAAGTGAAATACCGGCATCATCCGGCGTGCAGGGGCCTGGAGAGATAACGATTTTCTCCGGTGCCAGCAGGGCGATTTCCTCGAGAGTGATGTCATCGTTACGTCTGACCGTTACGCTGGCGCCCAGCTCACAGAAATACTGGTAAAGGTTCCAGGTAAAGGAATCGTAATTATCAATCAGCAGGATCATGGCGGCTCCGGTTATCTTTCTGCCGCCATTCTACCGGGTGACATCCACTTTAGCGATACGGGCGACGGCCTCATGCCTGACGCCGCCCGATATGGCTTACGGCAGGACTTTCGCGGAAAGGATCACGACCGGCTTGGTCGGCACATTCTGGTACGGCCCGACGTTATGGCTCGGCACCTGGGAGATTTTATCCGCCACGTCCATGCCCTTCACAACCTTGCCGAATACCGCATAGCCGAAATCACGCTGACCGTGATCAAGGAAGGCGTTATCGGCCACGTTGATGAAGAACTGGCTGGTTGCGCTATCTTTATCAGCAGTACGCGCCATCGCGATAGTGCCGCGAGTATTACGCAGGCCATTGTCAGCTTCGTTTTTAATCGGCGGGTTCGGCTGCTTCTGCTGCATCTGCTCGTTAAAACCGCCGCCCTGAACCATAAAGCCCGGGATCACGCGGTGGAACGTCGTGTTGTTGTAAAAGCCGCTATTAACGTATTTCAGGAAGTTTTCAACGGAAACCGGCGCTTTCTGGCTATCCAGCTGCAGCTCGATATTACCCGCGGAGGTCGTCAGCAGTACGTGCGGATTCTGGGTTGCTGCTAAAGCCGCAGGAGCCATCGCCGAGAGAGCAAAAACAGCCGCCACGGCCGCCAGAGTTGATTTGAGCATGAGAATTCCTTTAACAGGTGCAGTAGAGAAAGCAAGTGGCTTGATTCTAAAGAGGGACAGCCCCTCAGGCCAGTGCTTTACCAAAGTTTACCTGGGCTCAACGCTTATAATGAGCGTGGTAAGCATTGCCACATTTGATTTTGTGATCCAGATCACAATGAAAAGTGTAATACGCCAACGTTTGCGTAATAAAACTATGAATACGTCACTTCAGTGACTAAAATCTGCCCGCTCAGCGCAGTGTCAACGCGCTTTACACAACTATTCACAGGCCAGTCATGACTAACAGCAACCGTATCAAGCTCACATGGATTAGCTTCTTCTCCTACGCCCTTACCGGTGCGTTGGTGATCGTCACCGGGATGGTGATGGGGAACATCGCCGATTACTTCAATCTGCCCGTTTCCAGCATGAGTAACACCTTTACCTTCCTGAACGCCGGTATTCTGATCTCGATTTTCCTCAATGCATGGCTGATGGAAATTGTTCCCCTGAAGACGCAGCTGCGTTTTGGCTTCATTCTGATGGTACTGGCGGTGGCCGGCCTGATGACCAGCCACAGCCTGGCGCTGTTCTCGGCGGCCATGTTCGTGCTCGGTCTGGTCAGCGGGATCACCATGTCGATCGGTACCTTCCTGATTACCCATATGTATGAAGGCCGTCAGCGCGGCGCGCGCCTGCTGTTTACCGACTCCTTCTTCAGCATGGCGGGGATGATTTTCCCGATGCTCGCCGCCTGGCTACTGGCTCGTACCATCGAGTGGTACTGGGTCTATGCCTGCATTGGCCTGATCTACGTCGCGATTTTCGTGCTGACCTTCGGCTGCGAGTTCCCACTGCTGGGGAAAAAAGCCCAACAGAACGACCAGCCAGTGGTCAAAGAGAAGTGGGGCATTGGCGTGCTGTTCCTGTCCATCGCCGCCCTGTGCTACATCCTCGGCCAGCTGGGCTTTATCTCCTGGGTGCCGGAATATGCTAAAGGCCTGGGCATGAGCCTTGGTGACGCGGGTAAACTGGTCAGCGACTTCTGGATGTCTTACATGTTCGGCATGTGGGCCTTCAGCTTCATCCTGCGCTTCTTCGACCTGCAGCGTATCCTGACCGTGCTGGCTGGCATCGCGACCGTGATGATGTACCTGTTCAACCACGGCGAACCGCAGCATCTGGCATGGTTTATTCTGACCCTGGGCTTCTTCTCCAGCGCCATTTATACCTCAATTATCACCCTGGGTTCGCTACAGACCAAAGTCGCCTCCCCAAAACTGGTTAACTTCGTGCTGACCTGTGGCACCATCGGCACCATGCTGACCTTCGTGGTAACCGGCCCGATCGTTGCCAGCAGCGGCCCGCTGGCTGCGCTCACCACGGCGAACGGACTCTACGCTGTCGTGTTTGTGATGTGTCTGATCCTCGGCTTCGTTAGCCGCCACCGTCAGCATGCTACGGTTGCCGGACACTAATCCTTACCGCCCCTTTTCAACCTGAAAAGGGGCACCTTTCTCCAGCTCTGCCCCCCGCCGCTTATTTGCTCATTTCGAACAAAAAACAAACACCAAAGAAAGTTGTGTATTATCCGCAACTTACAAAACCACTTTAAAATCATAGCCATACCCATTAAGTGGTAGGTAAAGGCTAAATTGATTTGAATCAATAATCCCCCTAGCTGAATCGTTAAGGTAGGCAGTATTAGAATAGAAATCGAGGCAAAAATGAGCAAAGTCAGACTCGCAATTATCGGTAACGGCATGGTCGGCCACCGTTTTATCGAGGATCTTCTCGATAAATCCGATGCCAGCCACTTCGACATTACCGTCTTCTGTGAAGAACCCCGCATCGCCTACGACCGCGTCCACCTCTCCTCCTACTTCTCACACCACACGGCGGAAGAGCTGTCGTTGGTCCGTGAGGGCTTCTATGAGAAGCATGGTGTGAAGGTACTGGTCGGCGAACGCGCCATCACCATTAACCGTAAAGAGAAGGTGATCCACTCCAGCGCGGGTCGTACCGTCTTTTACGACAAGTTGATTATGGCGACCGGTTCTTACCCGTGGATCCCACCGATTAAAGGGTCTGAAACTCAGGATTGCTTCGTTTACCGTACCATTGAAGATCTGAACGCCATTGAATCCTGCGCCCGCCGTAGCAAACGCGGTGCGGTGGTCGGCGGCGGCCTGCTCGGCCTCGAAGCAGCCGGCGCGCTGAAAAACCTCGGCGTTGAAACCCACGTGATCGAATTCGCCCCGATGCTAATGGCGGAACAGCTCGATCAGATGGGCGGCGAGCAGCTCAAGCGCAAAATCGAAAGCATGGGTGTGAAGGTTCACACCAGCAAAAACACCAAAGAGATCGTGCAGGAAGGCGAGAACGCCCGTAAAACCATGCGCTTTGCCGACGGCAGCCAGCTGGAAGTCGACTTTATCGTCTTCTCTACCGGCATTCGCCCGCGCGACAAGCTGGCCACCCAGTGTGGTCTGGAAGTCGCCCAGCGAGGCGGCATCATGATTAATGACCGCTGCCAGACCTCCGATCCGGATATCTACGCCATCGGCGAATGCGCCAGCTGGAAGAACCGCGTCTACGGCCTGGTGGCGCCGGGCTACAAAATGGCTCAGGTTGCCGTTGACCACATCCTCGGCAGCGAAAACAGCTTCCAGGGTGCCGATATGAGCGCCAAGCTGAAGCTGCTTGGCGTTGACGTAGGCGGTATCGGCGATGCGCATGGCCGTACGCCGGGTGCGCGCAGCTACGTCTACCTCGACGAAAGCAAAGAAGTCTACAAACGCCTTATCGTCAGCGCAGATAACAAAACGCTGCTCGGCGCGGTGCTGGTCGGCGACACCAGCGACTACGGCAACCTGCTGCAGCTGGCGCTGAACGCCATCGAACTGCCGGAAAACCCGGATTCGCTGATTCTGCCGGCGCACGCCAGCAGCGGTAAACCGTCTATCGGCGTCGATAAGCTGCCGGACAGCGCGCAAATTTGCTCCTGCTTCGACGTCTCGAAAGGCGATCTGATCGCCGCGATTAACAAAGGTTGCCACACCGTGGCGGCGCTGAAAGCCGAAACCAAAGCCGGTACCGGCTGCGGCGGCTGTATTCCGCTGGTCACCCAGGTCCTCAACGCCGAGCTGGCGAAACAGGGTATTGAAGTCAACCACAGCCTGTGTGAACACTTTGCGTTCACCCGCCAGGAGCTGTATCACCTGATTCGCGTGGAAGGCATCAAAACCTTCGACGAGCTGCTGGCAAAATACGGCAAAGGCTACGGCTGTGAAGTCTGCAAACCGACCGTGGGGTCCCTGCTGGCTTCCTGCTGGAACGAATATATCCTCAAGCCGCAGCATACGCCGCTTCAGGACACCAACGACAACTTCCTGGCCAATATCCAGAAAGACGGTACCTACTCGGTGATCCCACGCTCCGCCGGCGGTGAAATCACCCCAGAAGGCCTGGTGGCCGTTGGCCGTATCGCGCGAGAATTCAATCTGTACACCAAAATCACCGGCTCCCAGCGTATCGGCCTGTTCGGTGCGCAGAAAGACGATCTGCCGGAAATCTGGCGTCAGCTGATTGAAGCAGGCTTCGAAACCGGTCACGCCTATGCGAAAGCGCTGCGTATGGCCAAAACCTGCGTCGGTAGCACCTGGTGTCGTTACGGCGTGGGCGACAGCGTGGGCTTCGGCGTGGAGTTAGAAAACCGCTACAAAGGCATTCGTACGCCGCACAAAATGAAGTTTGGCGTCTCCGGCTGTACACGCGAGTGTGCAGAAGCGCAGGGCAAAGACGTTGGCATCATCGCCACCGAGAAAGGCTGGAACCTGTACGTCTGCGGTAACGGCGGCATGAAGCCACGTCACGCGGATCTGCTGGCGGCCGACCTCGATCGCGAAACGCTGATCAAATACCTCGATCGCTTCATGATGTTCTACATCCGTACCGCCGATAAGCTGACGCGTACCGCGCCGTGGCTGGATAACCTGGAAGGCGGTATCGACTACCTGCGTTCCGTGATCATCGACGACAAGCTGGGCCTGAACGAACATCTGGAAGCTGAAATCGCCCGTCTGCGTGAAGCGTTTGCCTGCGAATGGACCGAGGCCGTAAACGACCCGGCCGCTCAGGTACGCTTCAAACACTTTATCAACAGCGAACAACGTGACCCGAACGTCCAGGTGGTTGCCGAGCGTGCCCAGCACCGCCCTGCTACGCCGTATGAACGTATTCCGGTCACTCTGGTGGAGGAAAACGCATGAGCCAGTGGGTAAATATCTGCAAAATTGACGCTATTGTCCCAGCGACCGGCGTCTGCGCCTTGCTGGGAGACCAGCAGGTGGCGATCTTCCGCCCGTATGCCGATGATCGGGTCTTTGCCATCAGCAACATCGACCCGTTCTTCGAATCGAGCGTGCTGTCTCGCGGCCTGATTGCCGAACATCAGGGCGAGCTGTGGGTAGCAAGCCCGCTGAAAAAACAGCGCTTCCGTCTGCGTGATGGGCTGTGCATGGAAGATGAGAGCCATTCCGTCGCCCATTACGAAGCGCGCGTTAAAGACGGCCAGGTGCAGCTCAAGGCCTGAACGTTCAGGCATAAGTAATACCAAAAACTTATGACCTTAAAGGGGTAACAGCAGGAAAAATCGTGTATTCCGTACGATGTCTGCTGTTATCCTTACCCGCATTATTCATTCCCCGCATTTCTATTGCTAATTCCGTGAGGTTGCCCCGTGGATCACTTACCCATCTTTTGCCAACTGCGCGATCGCGAATGTTTGCTGGTCGGCGGCGGTGATGTTGCCGAACGCAAGGCGCGTCTACTGCTGGACGCCGGCGCTCGCCTCACGGTAAATGCGCGGGATTACGTCCCGCAGTTCCACGTCTGGGCCGAGGCGGGAATGCTGACGCTGGTCGCGGGCGACTTCCAGCCCGCTCTGCTCGACCCCTGCTGGCTGGCCATTGCCGCCACCGACGACGATGCGGTCAATCAGCAGGTCAGCGATGAGGCGGAAGCTCGACGCATTTTCTGCAACGTGGTGGATGCGCCGAAAGCCGCAAGCTTTATCATGCCATCAATTATCGACCGCTCGCCGCTCATGGTAGCGGTCTCCTCCGGCGGCACCTCACCGGTGCTGGCACGCCTGCTGCGCGAGAAGCTGGAAGCGATGCTGCCACAGCATCTGGGCCAGGTTGCGGCCTATGCCGGAAAGCTACGCGAACGGGTGAAAAAACAGTTCTCCACGATGGGCGAACGCCGCCGCTTCTGGGAAAAAATGTTCATGAACGATCGCCTGGCGCAGTCGCTGGCTAACCAGGACCGCCAGGCCATTGAAGAAACGACCGAACAGCTGCTGACCGCCCCGCTCGACCACCGTGGTGAAGTGGTGCTGGTCGGCGCCGGGCCGGGCGATGCCGGGCTCCTGACGCTCAAAGGGCTACAGCAGATCCAGCAGGCTGACGTCGTGGTATACGACCGACTGGTCTCTGATGACATCATGAATCTGGTTCGCCGCGACGCAGACCGCGTATTCGTCGGTAAACGCGCGGGCTACCACTGCGTACCGCAGGATGAAATTAACCAGATTCTGCTGCGTGAAGCACAGCAGGGTAAACGCGTGGTGCGCCTGAAAGGCGGCGACCCCTTTATTTTTGGTCGCGGCGGTGAAGAACTGGAAACCCTGTGCGATGCGGGTATTCCTTTCTCGGTGGTGCCGGGGATCACGGCCGCTTCAGGCTGCTCGGCTTACTCCGGCATTCCGCTGACCCATCGCGACTACGCACAAAGCGTACGCCTGGTCACCGGCCACCTGAAGACCGGCGGCGAACTGGACTGGGAAAACCTGGCGGCAGAAAAGCAAACGCTGGTGTTCTACATGGGGTTGAACCAGGCAGCCACTATTCAACAGAAGCTGATTGAGCACGGAATGCAGGGCGATATGCCGGTCGCCATCGTCGAGAACGGTACGGCGGTGAACCAGCGCGTGGTCGATGGTCAGTTGACGCAGCTCGGCGAGCTGGCGCAGCAGATGGCGAGCCCGGCGCTGATTATCGTTGGGCGCGTGGTTGGGCTTCGCGACCGGTTGAACTGGTTCTCCAACCATTAAACGTAAAAAAACCGGGATTATCCCGGTTTGAAGTTGGTGACAAAATAGCTGCCTGATGGCGCTTCGCTTATCAGGCCTACATAAACCCACACAACCCACTGATATTGCAGAGCATGTAGGCCGGGTAAGGCGCAGCCGCCACCCGGCAATTTGCGCTAATGCTTACGGTTTGGCCACAAAGCCAATCGCTTCGTACACCGCCTTCAGCGTCTGAGATGCACGCGCGCTGGCCTTCTCTGCGCCTTCTTTCATGATCTTCTGCAGGAAAGCTTCGTCGTTACGGAAGCGATGATAACGCTCCTGCAGTTCGCTCAGCATACCGGAAACGGCTTCCGCCACTTCCCCTTTCAGGTGGCCGTACATCTTGCCTTCGAAGTGTTTTTCCAGCTCAGGAATGCTCTGGCCGGTTACGCCGGAGAGAATATCCAGCAGGTTAGAAACGCCCGCTTTCTCTTTCTGATCGTAGCGAATAACCGGCGGCTCTTCAGAGTCGGTCATCGCACGTTTGATCTTTTTCACTACCGATTTCGGGTCTTCCAGCAGGCCAATCACGTTGTTGCGGTTGTCATCGGACTTGGACATCTTCTTGGTCGGCTCAAGCAGCGACATCACGCGCGCGCCGGACTTCGGAATAAACGGCTCAGGCACTTTGAAGATATCGCCGTAGATGGCGTTAAAGCGCTGGGCGACATCGCGGCTCAGCTCCAGGTGCTGCTTCTGGTCTTCACCAACCGGCACCTGATTGGTCTGGTACAGCAGGATGTCTGCCGCCATCAGCACCGGGTAGTCAAACAGGCCGGCGTTGATGTTTTCCGCGTAGCGGGCAGATTTATCTTTGAACTGAGTCATACGGCTCAGCTCGCCGAAATAGGTGTAGCAGTTCAGCGCCCAGCCCAGCTGTGCGTGTTCCGGCACGTGAGACTGTACGAAGATGGTGCTTTTTTCCGGGTCGATTCCGCAGGCCAGATACAGCGCCAGCGTGTCGAGCGTCGCCTTACGCAGCGCCTGCGGGTCCTGACGTACGGTAATCGCGTGCTGGTCAACGATGCAGTAGATGCAGTGATAGTCATCCTGCATGTTGACCCACTGACGCAGTGCACCCATGTAGTTACCGATGGTCAGTTCACCTGACGGCTGTGCGCCGCTGAATACGATGGGCTTAGTCATGTTCTGATTCCTGATTTTCACTGTTTGCAAGCCCGAGAGCGGGCAAAAGTTCATTGAAGTGGTCAAAGACGACGTCCGGCTCGCTCAGCGCGATGGCTTCGCCATAGTTGTAGCCGTAGGTCAGACCAACGGAGGTGCAGCCCGCAGCCTTAGCGGCCTGAATATCATTGCGCGAGTCACCGACAAACAACAGCGCTTCCGGGGCCAAAGAAAGCTTTTCCGCTACCTTCAGCAGCGGCTCGGGATGCGGCTTCTTGTTCTGCACGTCATCCCCGCCAATCACCACGGAGAAATAGCTGTCGATGCCCAGCGACGCCAGTATCGGTGCCACGAACGGCGTTGGCTTGTTGGTCACCAGCGCCAGCGGTAAGCCGCTGGCGTGCAGCGCGGCCAGCGTTTGCTCAACGTGCGGGAACAGGAAGCTACCCTCTTCGGCAAACTCGGCATAATAACGATCGAACAGACGTCGCAGCACGCGAAGCTGCTCGTCTTGCGGAATATCGTGGCTATCGACGGAGGGTTTCCCCTGCGCCGCGCGCTGGGAAGCACGTTCCTGGCGGGCCCAGTTCAGCGCCCGTTCCATCAGAACGTCGGCACCGTTGCCAATCCAGGTAACGACGCGGTCTTCGCCCGCGACCGGAAGCTCCAGCGCATACAGGGCGCTATCCACCGCCGCCGTCAGCCCCGGCGCGCTGTCGACCAGCGTACCGTCGAGGTCAAACGCGACGCCGCGAATGGTTTGCAATTTATCCATGACTTACCTTTGCCAGCTCACTGCGCATTTCATCAATGACTTTGTTGTAGTCTGGTTGGCCAAAAATCGCCGACCCGGCGACAAACATATCCGCCCCGGCCGCCGCGATTTCGCGAATATTATTCACCTTCACGCCGCCGTCGACTTCCAGACGGATGTCATAGCCGGACGCATCAATGCGGCGACGCACTTCCCGCAGCTTGTCCAGCGTATGTGGAATAAAGGACTGACCGCCGAAGCCTGGGTTAACCGACATCAGCAGGATGACGTCCAGCTTGTCCATCACGTAGTCGAGGTAGCTTAGCGGCGTAGCCGGGTTCAGCACCAGACCCGCTTTACAGCCATGTTCTTTGATCAGCTGCAGCGTACGGTCAACGTGTTCAGAGGCTTCCGGATGGAAAGTGATGATGCTGGCGCCTGCGGCGGCAAAGTCCGGCACCAGACGGTCAACCGGTTTCACCATCAGGTGCACATCAATAGGGGCGGTAATGCCGTAATCACGCAGCGCTTTCAGCACCATCGGTCCGATGGTCAGGTTAGGCACGTAATGGTTATCCATAACATCGAAATGAACCACGTCCGCCCCGGCGGCCAGCGCACGGGCCGTGTCTTCCCCCAGGCGGGCAAAATCGGCCGACAAAATTGAAGGGGCAATCAGGTACTGTTTCATCCGCATCTCCTCAGAGCCTATCCATTAGGGTCTTTAACGTTGTTTTTTGCCTGGCGGGCGATACAGCGCCAGCAGTTCGTCCACCTTTTTACGCGTGCCGCCGTTGCGGCTAATACTGCGTCGAACCTTGACGACGTGCGTATCCGTCGCGTTTTTATACCATTCCAGCGTCAGCGGCGTACGATGGTTCGAAATCAGTACCGGGATCCGCTTCGCCATCAGCTCCTCCGCCTTTCGCGCCAGAATCTCCTGCTGCTCCAGGCTGAAGCTATTGGTGTGATAAGCCGTAAAATTGGCCGTAGCTGACAGCGGCGCATAGGGCGGATCGCAGTAGACTACGGCATTTTTGCCGGCGCGCTTCATGCAGTCTTCATAAGACTCGCAGTAGAATTCGGCGTTTTGCGCCTTCTCAGCGAAATGGCGCAGCTCGGCTTCCGGGAAATAGGGCTTCTTATAACGGCCAAACGGGACGTTAAACTCACCGCGCAGATTATAACGGCACAGGCCGTTGTAGCCGTGGCGGTTGAGGTACAAAAACAGCACCGCGCGACGGAACAGGTCGGTACTGGCGTTAAACTCTTCGCGGAATTGATAGTAGCGCTCGGCGTTATTGGTTTCGGGAACAAACAGCGTCCTCGCCTGCTCAACGTACTCATCGGCGCGCGTTTTAACGATTTTATAGAGCTCAATGAGATCGCTGTTGATATCAGCCAGAATATAACGCGAAAAATCGGTATTCAGGAATACCGATCCAGCACCAACGAAGGGTTCAACCAGACAATCGCCCTCGGGCAGATGGCCTTGAATTTCATCGAGCAGCGGGTACTTTCCCCCTGCCCATTTCAAAAAAGCGCGATTTTTTTTCATGCGGCCTGACTACTTACACTCTCTCCGGCTGTGGAGAAAGCTCCGACAGCATCCTGCGCTTCTACGCCCCGCCTATACCATGCGATATAGACGGGGCGGTCGACAACGAAACGACGGTTACTTCAGGTCAGACTGTACCTGATGCAGCGGTTTCGCCCACGGGTTTTTGGCCTGTACGTCGGCTGGCAGCGTGGTCACGGCGCGTTTGGCATCATCTTTCGATGCGTAGATGCCGCTGACCAGGACATACCACGGCTGGCCATTGCGAGAGGTTTCATACACCACGTAGTTTTTCAGGTTCTCTTTCTTCGCCCAACCGTTGAGGTTGTCGTAGTTAGAAGAAGAGCTGAGCTGCAGCGTGTAATGTGAGCCAGAAGCTGATTTCAGCGAGCCCACGTCGCCCGCCGACTTGCCGGTTGCCGTCGCGGCAGGCGCTGCGGTTGCCGTCGCGGCAGGCGCTGCGGTTGCAGCGGCCGTAGCCGTCGTGGCGGTAGCCGCAGGCGCAGCGGTGGTTGCCGCCGGTTTTGCCGCTTCAGCCGCAGGCGCTTTTGCCGGCGTTGAGGTGGCCGCCGTTACGGTCTGTTTCGGCGCAGTGGTCACCGGCTTCGTTTCAACCGGTTTGCTCTGCGCGGCCGGAGCCTGCTTTTTCACCGTGGCCATCGGCTGCGGTTTGGTTTCGATAACCGTATGCTTACGTTCCGGACGCGGAGCCGTCGCGGTCTGACGCGGCGTTTCCACCGGCGCAGTGACCGCAGGGCGCGCACCGTTACGAATCGGTGCCACGGTAGCCGGTTCCGTCGGCAGCGTAGAGTTCACGACCGTGTCGTCGCTCTGGCCCTGCGGCTGCGTCAGCGCATTGTTCAGGTCACCCTGAACTTCGACGCGCTGCTGACCGTCCGGCGCAGCGGTCTGCTGGCCCTGGGTCGGCGTAGAGGAGATTGGCGGCAGCGTGACGTCCTGCTGCGGGTTGTTTTCCTGTGCAGGCTGAGGCTGAGAAGCATTGGCCTGATCGGTATTATCGCCCGACAGAGAGATGCTCTTCTCCGACGATGCGCTTTGATCGTTTGAAGAAGGTGCTTTCAGTGCCGAACCGATGCCGACAATCAGCACCAGCAGCACAACCACGCCCAGCCCCATCATAATGTACTGGCGGGAAGCCGGTTTACGCGGCGCGGCATTTTTACGTTTACGCGGGCGGCGCTCTACCACTTCCTCTGCGTCAGCGTCATCGGCTTCTTCAGATTCGTAGTATTCGTCTTCCGGCTCGGCTTCTTCACGTGCTTTGCGACTACGGGACGGACGACGCTCATCCGCATCGAGTTCCACATCATCAAAGTTGATCTGTGGCTCGCTGTCACGATCGGAAGATTGACGAGAGCGACCAGTACGACGATCGCTGGGATCGGGTTTCAGCTCGTCTTCTGGTTTAAATTCATCCATTTAACACCCCACTAAAAGGCTTATGCCACGACAATTGCACATCACCTGAAGTTAAAACACCGCACGAACGCGGCTAGACCTTTCTTATAGTTGCGCCTGCTGGGTATCAGCAATAGCGCCAAGAACCACATCGTGGGATACGCCACCGCGTACCTCACTTTTCCCGATAGCCAGCGGCAGCACTAAGCGCATTTCGCCAGCCAGGACTTTTTTATCTCGCAGCATGTGCGGCAGATAGGCTTGCGCCGTCATCTCCTGCGGACCCGCAACCGGCAGCCCTGCGCGCTTAAGCAGTGCGATGATGCGCTGAGTATCCTGAGCGTCAAACTGGCCCAGGCGCTCGGAGGCGTGAGCCGCCATCACCATACCCGCCGCCACGGCTTCACCGTGCAGCCAGTTGCCATAACCCATCTCGGCTTCAATGGCGTGGCCAAACGTATGCCCAAGATTGAGTAAAGCACGTAACCCGGTTTCGCGCTCGTCGGCAGCCACAACATCGGCTTTCAGCTCACAACAACGGCGAATACAGTACGCCATCGCTTTTTCATCCAGCGCCATCAGCGCGTCGATGTTCGCTTCCAGCCAGTCGAAGAACGGCGCATCCAGGATGATGCCGTACTTAATGACTTCGGCAAGGCCAGAGGAGAGCTCGCGTTTCGGTAGCGTTTTCAGGCAGTTCAGGTCAACCACAACGGAGGCCGGCTGCCAGAATGCGCCAATCATATTCTTACCAAGGGGATGGTTGACCGCGGTTTTGCCGCCAACCGAAGAATCCACCTGCGACAGCAGAGTGGTAGGCACCTGGATAAAGCGTACGCCGCGCTGATAGCTCGCCGCCGCAAAACCGGTTAAGTCACCGATCACACCGCCGCCCAGCGCCACCAGCGTAGTATCACGACCGTGTGGTTTCTGCAAAAGCGCGGTGAAAACGGTATCCATGACGGCCAGGCTTTTATACTGTTCGCCGTCCGGCAGAATGACGCTATCAACCTTCACGCCAGCCTGCTCGAGCACGGAGCGAACCTGGTCCAGATAAAGCGGTGCCAGCGTTTCGTTGGTGACCAGCATAACCTGATCGCCGGACTTGAGCGGTAAGAAGGAAGCTGGGTCGTTAAACAAACCAGCCGCGATGGTAATCGGGTAACTACGTTCCCCGAGAGTTACTGTAAGCCTCTCCATAACGCGACGTCCACCTTAGTGACTGTTATTCGCTGGCATTCTACTTTTCAGGCCAGTATTAGTTGCTTTCCAGCATATGGATGATCTGGTTAGCGACAACTTTTGCGCTCTGATCGTCAGTACGAATAGTGACGTCAGCAATCTCTTCATACAGCGGATTACGTTCGTCGGCCAGCGCTTCGAGCACTTCGCGCGGCGGCGTTTCAACCTGCAGCAGCGGGCGCTTTTTATCGCGCTGAGTGCGAGCGAGCTGTTTTTCAATGGTGGTTTCCAGATAGACAACCACGCCACGAGCGGAGAGACGATTGCGCGTTTCGCGTGATTTTACAGAGCCACCGCCTGTTGCCAGAACAATACCCTGCTTTTCCGTTAACTCATTGATGATTTTTTCTTCGCGGTCACGGAAACCTTCTTCGCCTTCGACATCAAAGACCCAGCCCACGTCAGCGCCTGTTCGTTTCTCAATCTCTTGATCAGAATCGTAAAATTCCATATTGAGCTGTTGAGCCAGCTGGCGCCCAATAGTGCTTTTGCCGGCACCCATGGGCCCAACCAGAAAGATATTGCGTTTCTCTGCCATTTTTTTGGTACTACTAAGACTATTCGTTAATGATAAATCCGCGCCGCAGAACATCACGCGTCGCAGGACATGAACTGAAACCTCTTATGCAATAGAGCGAGAGTCAGACTGAAAATTATCTCAATACTCCGGCTGGTTTGGCAACAGATTAAATCAGCAGACTACAGGAGTACGAGCGGCATACGCTGACACTCAAATCGGTACTCCTTGTATGCTAAATCTGCTCCCACGTCAAACCCACGGCGCACCTTCGCTGCTAAATTCGCATGATTACTCGCTGCTATTGCACAGAAATAATACGTGGCGTGATAAACACCACCAGTTCACGTCGTTCATTGTCTTTCCCATCACGGCGAAAAAGATGACCCAACAAAGGGATATCGCCTAAAAAAGGCACACTGTCGCTGGCGTTTTTATTCTTCTGCGAAAAAATGCCGCCCAGCGCCAGCGTTTCGCCACTTTTAACCTCAACCTGGGTTTCAATCTCCTGCTTGTCGATGGCCAGCACTTCGCCATCCGCCTGCTGTAGCACCTGGCCCGGCATATTTTCGCTGATATGCAGCTTCAACCGAACCCGACCATTCTGTAGCACCGTCGGCGTCACCTCCATGCCCAGCACCGCTTCTTTAAATTCGACCGAAGTGGCCCCGCTCTCTCCGCTCGAGACCTGATAGGGAATCTCGCTACCCTGCTTAATGCTCGCGGGCTGCAAATGTGAAGCCAGAAGCCGCGGGCTGGCGATAATATCCACCTTTTGCTTTTGTTCCAGCGCGGACAGCTCCAGCTCAAGCAGGCGACCATTGATGCGGCCAATATTAAAACCACCGCGCGTTGTGGCATCGGCTACCGACAGATCGCTACTCAGCGAGGTGATTTTACCAACCCCTATTGCCCCTTCAGCCTCGGCGAGGCTCCATTTCACACCCAGCTCACGTAGGCTGGTTTCATTGATAGTGACGATATGTGCAGCCAGCTCAACCTGGCCGACGGGAATATCCATCTCCGTTGCCCACGCGCTAAACGCCTGAAGATGTTCACCGTCATCGCGAACGATGAGCCGGTTGGTGCGCTTGTCAACGGTCAGCGTGCCGCGCGCGCTGAGAAGTTTGCCTCCGGACTTTGCCAGTTCGCTGGCATCAGCGTACTGCAGCACAATACTGGCGTGTTTCAACGGCAGCGTCTGCTGACGGCGCACCTGTTCCGCCAGCGCTCGCGCCTGCTTCTCTTCACGCCAGCGCTGCGAATAGACGAAGAGCACGCTTCCCTCCTGATGCATAACCAGCCCGGTGCTGGTCATCACCGTCTGTAACGCCTGTTTCCACGGTAAATTACGCAGCTGCAGCGAGAGCGAGCCCTGCACATCGGGTGCAATCACCAGATTCTTCTGTTCAAGGTCGGCCAGGCTTTGCAGCACCTGGGCCACCGGCACGTCGTCCACCACCAGCGTGACGTTTTTCGCCGGGCTCAGCGGCGCCAGAAGCAGCAGTATTAGCAGGCTTATCCTGTTCATGTTTTGTCGTTCCTTCTCTTGTCCATTGCCAGCGCTGCGGCTCGCAGCCCGTACCCGTCTCGACCATCAGATTTTCCGGCGTTACCTGCAATACACGCCAGCCGGTATGCAGCACGGCATCTTTTTCTACCCTCTGCCATTTATCGTCACCGCGCTGAACGATACCGATCAGACGATCGCCCGACGCCGCCGCCCCGCGATAGCGCCACAGGCTGAGCTGTGCGTGATGACACGGGTCTTCAATGGGAACAAAAGGATCGCGCATGCCGCACAGCAGCGGCACCGCAACGATCACAGCCAGCGGAAGCTTAAGGTTCATCGTTGCGCACCAGCCCTAACGTCAAGCGCAGCGTACCGTTCTCCCCAGTAAGCGCGAATGCCGTAACCTGCATACCGCACGCAGCCAGCCGCAGGAAGGTCGGGGCCACCTGTGCCCACGGAGTGTCCAGCACCAGCTCGCCGCCCTTGTCTGAAGGAAGCCAGCTCACCAGCCGGGCCCCGGACTGTTGGAATGCCGTTGGCGAAAAGCGAACATAAGGATCTGAGCGTGCCGGTGAGAGGACTCGCGCCGCACGCAACGGCATGAGCCGACGCCAGCTTGCCGCGTACTGCGCGTGCTGACGCTGTCGGGCCTCAGATTCGGTCGTCTGTAACGCCGATGCCCCGAGGCGATAGCAAACACTCGCCCCCGCCAGCGCAGCGGCTAGCGCCGTCAGGCGCAGCGCATTCAGCCGCGAGAGCGGCCACCAGCCGTCAGGGAGCCGCATCGTCAGTCTCCTCCTGCAACTGATAGTGAACCTGCCAACGGCCAGCGTTATCGCGCTGAATTTTTCCCGCCGTTGCGGGCTGGAAACCGGGTAGCGCCGTCAGCACCTGCTCGACCCCCGCCAGAGCCGCAAACTGTATGAGCGTCCCCGATAACAGCAGCGTGCGCTCGCGGTAAACCAGCTCGTTAAGCCACGCCTGGGGAGGAAGTTGCTCAGCCAGCGTGCTCAACCGCGCCGCCCAGGCTTCCGTGGTACGTCGGTGTGCTAACCGCTGCGCGAGCAGAGCCTGCTGCTGCGCCCGCGCCGCCCATTCACGTTCGCGCGCCGCCAGTTGCTGCGTTATCTGCCGCTCCGCGTCGGCGTGAATGTCGTCTCCAGCCCGCCTCGCCTTGCCGCTGAGCTGGCAGGAAAATGCCACCGCCATACTCAGCAGCCAGCATGCCGCCACGCCGGCCACCCAGCGCCGTAGATGCCGATAGAATCGGGCTCGCCGCCACGGCAGAAAATTAACCGTATGAACTATCGCCATACCGCCCCCATCGCCAGTGCAATTGCCACGGCAAAGGCATCACCACAGGTGGGTAGCGGCGGCTGCTTTTGCGCGATGGCGCTCCAGGGGTCGAAACAGGGGCCGCCGAGATCATTGGCGCCAATGTGCACCAGCCGTGCCGGGTCAACGTCCAGCCGCTCAGCCAGCAGCAACGGTGATGCAGTGTCGCTTAACGCACCGCTTCCCCAGCCTTCCCTGTGCGCCCACAGCCAGTGCGATGCGTCTCGCCAGACCAGTACGGCTCGCGGGTCTACCATTAGCGGGAGGAAAACCTGGAGCGCGCAGGCATCCGGCGTAATCGCCGCGGTGTGTAAGCGCAGGCGGCGCAGCAGCTGCTGTAGACTGGCCACCTCGCGCTGCTGCGCGGCGGTGACGTTCCACTGCCCCGCGGGCTCCGCCAGATGATAGTCAAAACACAGTGCATCGACAGGCATCTCAAGCTGCTGCGACATCGCGCTGGCAATCCATTGACGCTGCTCGTGCTCCTGCAGGGTGATGGCCGCGCCCGGCAGACTTTTTTGCAGCGTGCGCCGGGCGGGAAAGGCTACGCTCACTGTATGCTGCCAGGGCAGCTCGTGACGCCACGGCGCCAGCGCGGCCAGCAGGCGTTCATCTTGTTCATGGGGTGACGCCGAGGAAGACAGCGGTAGCTGCCACCAACGGCGCAGAGACCAGCCGCTGCGCGCGCGCTGGAGTGCGATGATAAAGATATTATCTTGCTGAATATGAAGCCCGACCTGCCAGCAGTTGAAAGCCATTTCACGATTCTCCTTACGCCACCAACAGCGTGACGGCTATATCAATGAATCAGGCTTGCCTTTATACTACCGCGCGTTTGTTTATAAACTGCCCAAATGCCACTCAATGGGAAATCTCCGGTGAAGTTCGTAAAGTATTTATTCATCCTTGCAGTCTGTTGCATTCTGCTGGGAGCAGGCTCGATTTATGGCCTCTACAAATATATTGAGCCGCAGCTGCCAGACGTCGCTACGCTGAAAGACGTGCGCCTGCAGGTACCTATGCAGGTCTATAGCGCAGACGGCGAGCTCATTGCGCAGTACGGCGAGAAGCGTCGTATTCCAATGACCCTTAGCCAGATCCCACCCGAAATGGTGAAAGCGTTCATTGCCACCGAAGATAGCCGCTTCTATGAGCACCACGGGATTGACCCGATTGGTATCTTCCGTGCCGCCAGCGTCGCGCTGGTCAACGGCCACGCCTCTCAAGGGGCCAGTACCATTACCCAGCAGCTTGCGCGTAACTTCTTCCTCAGCCCTGAAAAAACGCTGATGCGCAAAATTAAGGAAGCCTTTCTGGCCATCCGTATTGAGCAGTTGCTGAGTAAAGATGAAATTCTTGAGCTGTACCTGAACAAGATCTATCTCGGCTACCGCGCTTACGGCGTGGGGGCTGCGGCACAGGTGTACTTTGGCAAGCCGGCCGACCAGCTGAGTCTGAGCGAAATGGCGGTGATTGCAGGCCTGCCGAAGGCGCCGTCTACCTTCAACCCGCTCTACTCGCTTGACCGCGCCACCGCTCGCCGCAACGTGGTGCTGTCGCGTATGTTGAGCGAAGGCTATATCACCCAGGCACAGTACGACCAGGCGCGTAACGAAGCCATTGACGCCAACTACCATGCGCCGGAAATCGCCTTCTCTTCACCGTATCTGACGGAGATGGTGCGCCAGGATATGGTCAAGCAGTACGGTGAACAGGCCTACGAAGACGGCTACCGCGTTTACACCACGATTACGCGTAAGAACCAGCAGGCAGCCCAGCAGGCGCTGCGCAATAACGTGATGGATTACGACATGCGTCACGGCTACCGCGGTCCGGCCAACGTGCTGTGGAAAGCAGGTGAAACGCCGTGGGACAGCAAGAAAATTCGCGCCTCGTTGCGCCCTCTGCCTTCTTATGGCCCGCTGCTACCGGCTGCGGTGACCGCCGCTAACCCGCAGGAAGCTACCGTCATGTTAGCCGACGGCACATCGGTCTCGTTAACGATGGAAGGGATGCGCTGGGCGCGGCCTTACCGCTCCGATACTGCGCAGGGACCCACCCCGCGTAAAGTGACCGATGTCGTGCAGGCCGGGCAGCAGATTTGGGTGCGTCAGAATGGCGACAGCTGGTGGCTGGCGCAGGTGCCGGACGTCAACTCCGCGCTGGTGTCAATTAACCCGAAAAACGGTGCGATCATCGCGCTGGTCGGCGGCTTCGACTTCAACCAGAGTAAGTTTAACCGCGCCACCCAGGCGCTGCGTCAGGTCGGCTCTAACATCAAACCGTTCCTCTATACCGCGGCGATGGATAAGGGCTTAACTCTCGCCAGCATGCTCAATGACGTGCCTATTTCCCGCTGGGATGCTGGCGCCGGTTCCGACTGGCAGCCCAAAAACTCCCCGGCACAATACGCGGGCCCGATCCGCTTGCGCCAGGGGCTGGGCCAGTCTAAGAACGTGGTGATGGTACGCGCCATGCGCGCCATGGGCGTGGACTATGCCGCAGAGTATTTGCAGCGTTTCGGCTTCCCGGCTGAAAATATTGTGCATACGGAATCGCTGGCGCTGGGATCTGCGTCCTTTACCCCGCTGCAGGTCGCGCGCGGCTATGCGGTGATGGCCAACGGCGGCTTCCTGGTGGAGCCGTACTACATCAGTAAAATTGAAAACGACCAGGGCGGCGTGCTGTTTGAAGCGAAACCAAAAATCGCCTGCCCTGAGTGCAATCTGCCGGTGATCTACGGCGACACGCCGAAATCGAACGTTCTGGAAAATCAGGATGTTGAAGATGTTGCCGTATCACAAACGCCGCAGAATGCCGTCGTTCCCATGCCGCAGATTGAGCAGCCGAATCAGCCGCTGGTTGCTCAGAACGGTGCCCAGGAGTACGCCCCGCACGTGATCAACACGCCGCTGTCGTTCCTGATTAAGAGCGCGCTGAATACCAACATCTTCGGCGAACCAGGCTGGCAGGGTACGGGCTGGCGTGCCGGTCGCGATCTTGGCCGCCACGACATCGGCGGCAAAACCGGGACCACCAACAGCTCAAAAGACGCATGGTTCTCCGGTTACGGTCCGGGCGTGGTGACCTCCGTATGGATTGGCTTCGACGATCACCGCCGTGACCTGGGGCGCACCACGGCTTCAGGCGCAATTAAGGATCAGATTTCAGGCTATGAAGGCGGAGCCAAGAGCGCTCAGCCTGCCTGGGATGCCTTTATGAAGGCCGTGCTGGCCGGGGTGCCTGAAGAACCGCTGACCCCGCCGCCGGGGATTGTGACGGTCAATATTGACCGCAACACCGGGCAGCTCGCCAATGGCGGCAGCAGTCGTCAGGAATACTTCATTGAAGGAACGCAGCCTACACAGCAGGCGGTTCACGAGGTCGGTACTGAAGTGATTGATAACGGGGAAACCCACGAGCTGTTCTGACCCGTAACGCGGGCAACTGACCCCGACGGCACGCTGCCGCGCGGGGTCATAAAAAAAGGCGCCGTTGGCGCCTTTTTTTATGACAATCTGCCCTGTGCCCTCAGCCACTCGCGTAGCAGGAACAGCGCGCTCACGTTGCGCGCCTCGCTAAAGTCAGGATCGTCGAGCAGATCCATCAGGTTAGCCAGCGGCCAGCGCACCTGCGGCAGCGGTTCTGGCTCATCGCCCGGCAGGGATTCCGGGTAGAGGTTTTCCGCCACAACGATATTCATTTTGCTGGAAAAATAGGATGGCGCCATGCTGAGCTTTTTCAGGAACGTCAGCTCATGCGCGCCAAAGCCCACTTCTTCTTTTAGTTCACGGTTAGCCGCCTGCATGACCGTTTCGCCAGGATCAATCAGCCCCTTCGAAAAACCCAGCTCGTAAGATTCTGTTCCCACCGCGTATTCGCGAATCAAAATGACGTGTTCATCGACAATAGGCACAATCATTACCGCTTCGCGCGAGGAGGGTTTCATCCGCTCATAAACGCGACGGACGCCGTTGCTGAACTCGAGATCGACGCTTTCCACATTAAACAGGCGCGACTTTGCGACGGTTTCAACATGGAGGATGGTAGGTTTTTGTAATGATTTGCTCATTGGGCCGGGGTCTTTGCTGTGGTGACTTTTATCATTGTGCGATAGGTACGAGGTTCCAGCAATGTATAAAGCGTTTTATTTACACCGTTGCAACGTTCATGTTCTTCCATCTCTCATTTCTGGATAAATGTCAAGAGGTTGAATTACAATTGGGAATTTACTGATACTCGTTGGCAAAGGGGTTTGTTATGCTTACGTTTTGCGAGAGTCTATAAACTCTTTTTATCACCTCTGTAATATGTGCCGATGATGTATAAAAAAAGCAGGCAACTTAAGAGACCTCTAAGAAAAAGTATGATGGGAAAAGCATGGGCACATTGATGATCTTTACCGTAGCGATACTGATCTGCGCCGTGCTGGTCGGTTGGTTCTTCCGTAAAAGGGCAAAACGCCTTCATCTGCCGTGGCTGCACTTGTTTCCTGGCGCGACCACGCGCAAGCTCACCGACGAAGAGCGCCAGGGCGTTGAAAACTATCTCGACGATCTGAACCGCGACCTGCAGCTTCCGCCGTCCGGTTCGACGATCGCGCCAACCGCGCTGACGCTCAATGCGCAAAGCGGTACCGTATTCACGCTGACCCGCGCCATCACTCGCTATGGCATTACCACCGACGATCCCAACAAATGGCGTTATTTTCTCGACTCTGTGGAAGTGCACCTGCCGCCGTTCTGGGAGCAGCACATCACTGATGCAAACAGCATCGATCTTATCGTTACCGACGATATGCCGCTGGTCATCGCCCTGAACGGCCACTCGCTGAAGACCTACTCACGCGAGAAGCAACGGCTGGCGCTGGAGTCGACAAGCTCAACGCAGGCGTCGATCCGTGGCGAGGAAAGCGAACAAATCGAGCTGCTCAATATTCGCCAGGAAACGCATGAAGAGCACGCGCTCGGCCGGCCGGACGGGCTGCGCGAGGCGCTGCTGATCGTCGCGGCGTTTGTCCTGTTTTATTGCAGCCTGATTGCCCCTGCGGTGTTCACGCCCTGGGTACTCGGCGGTGCGCTGCTGCTGCTCGGCGGCGGGCTATGGGGGCTCTTCGCCCCGCCAACAAAATCATCCCTGCGCGAGATCCACTGCCTGCGCGGCACGCCGAAGCGCTGGGGGCTGTTTGGCGAAAACGATCAGGAGCAGATTAACAACATTTCGCTTGGCATCATCGATCTCATCTATCCGCGCCACTGGCAGCCCTTTGTCGCGCAGGATTTGGGGCAGAAAACCGATATTGATATCTACCTTGACCGTCACGTCGTCCGTCAGGGTCGCTTCCTTTCTCTGCATGATGAAGTGAAAAACTTCCCGCTACAGCACTGGCTGCGCAGCGCCGTTATTGGTGGCGGTGCGCTGCTGGTGGCCGTGATGATGTGGATAAGCGTGCCGTTAAACATGCCGTTTAAGTTTACAATTTCATGGCTGAAAGGCGCGCAAACCGTAGAAGCAAAAGACGTGCGCCAGTTGGAAAAGGCGGGCGTTCGCGTCGGCGATACGCTGCATCTCAGCGGCATCGGGATGTGTAACATTCATTCGCCCGGCACCTGGACGGCCCAGGAGAGCTCGCCGTTCCTGCCGTTCGACTGTTCGCAAATTATCTGGAACGATGCGCCGCGCCTGCCGCTGCCGGAATCGGAAACCGTGAACAAAGCCACGGCGCTGGTACAGGCGGTGAATCGTCAGCTGCACCCAGCCGAAGGCGACGACTCGCGCGTCAGCCCGGCGCTGCGCTCGGCGATTCAGAAGTCCGGCATGGTGCTGCTGGATGATTTTGCCGATATCGTGCTGAAAACCAAAGATCTCTGCTCCGCCGCCGACGACTGCGTGCGGCTGAAGAACGCGCTGGTTAACCTGGGTAATACCCGCGACTGGGATGCGCTGGTCAAACGCGCCAATTCCGGCAAGCTGGACGGCGTGAATGTCCTGCTGCGCCCGGTTAGCGCCGGGTCGCTGGATAACCTGGTCGATACCTCCACCGCGCCGTTTATCCTGCGCGAAACGGCCCGCGCAGCACAGGCGTTAAACAGCCCGGCGCCGGGTGGTTTCCTTATCACCAGCGATGAAGGCAGCGATTTCGTCAGCCAACCGTACCCCACCGCCAGCCTGTACGACTACCCCGCCCACGAGCAGTGGAACGAATTCCAGCGCCTGGCAGGGATGTTGATGCATACGCCGTTCCACGCTGAAGGGATTGTCACCAATCTCTATACCGACGCCAACGGCACGCAGCATATCAATCTGCACCGGATGCCCGACAGCAGCGGGCTGTGGCATTATCTGGCCACCACGCTGCTGATGCTGGCGATGGTTATCTGCGCCGTTTATAACGGGGTGCAGGCGCTGCGCCGCTATCACCGTCATCGCGAGCGTCTGGCGCAAATTCAGAAATATTACGAAAGCTGCACTACCCCGGCACTGCTCTCATCGCCGGACGATTTTACGTCCGACTTCCCGACCCGCTAGCCGCCTCCCCCGCCGCGGCAGAGTTATGTTACTCTGTCGCGCATTTCTTCCGTCTGGAGATTTACCATGCATTTTGATATCGCCTGGCAGGAGGTAGATACCGTCCTTCTGGACATGGATGGCACGCTTCTCGACCTCGCCTTCGACAACTATTTCTGGCAAAAGCTGGTGCCGGAAACCTACGGCGCGAAGCTGGGGATCAGCCCGCAGGCAGCACAGGACGCTATTCGCCAGGAGTACCACGCGGTGCAACATACGCTAAACTGGTACTGTCTGGACTACTGGAGCGAACGGCTGGGTCTCGATATTTGCGCGATGACCAGTGAACAGGGCCCGCGCGCGGCGCTGCGCGATGACACCGTTCCCTTCCTCAATGCGCTGAAGGCCAGCGGTAAACGCCGCATTTTGCTGACCAACGCCCATCCGCACAACCTGGCGGTGAAGCTGAAACACACGGGCCTCGACGCACACCTTGATTTATTACTTTCCACCCATACATTTGGTTATCCGAAAGAGGATCAGCGGTTATGGCAAGCGGTGACAGAACGGACGGGCCTGGAGGCCGAACGCACGCTGTTTATCGATGACAGCGAGCCGATTCTGGATGCCGCCGCACGCTTTGGTATCCGCTATTGCCTCGGCGTCACCAACCCCGACTCGGGTATGGCGGATAAAGCGTATCTGCGTCATCCCGCACTTAACGATTATCGTCATCTGATCCCCTCACTGCACGTGAAGGAGTGACAATGAAAGAGAAATCCACCGACGGCGTCAGGCTGGATAAGTGGCTGTGGGCTGCGCGTTTTTACAAAACCCGCGCGCTGGCACGAGAGATGATTGAAGGCGGTAAGGTTCACTATAACGGGCAGCGCTCCAAGCCCAGTAAAGTTGTCGAACTGAACGCCCAGCTGACGCTGCGCCAGGGAAATGACGAACGCACCGTGGTCGTGAAAGCCATCACCGAGCAGCGACGTCCGGCGACGGAAGCCGTCAACCTGTACGAAGAGACGGCAGAGAGTATTGAGAAGCGCGAAAAAGTCGCGCTGGCGCGCAAGCTCAACGCGCTGACGATGCCGCATCCGGACCGACGCCCGGATAAAAAAGAGCGGCGCGACCTGATGAGATTTAAATACGGTGACAGCGAATGACTGCCGCCTCAAGAGAGAAAATTATGACTCAACACGATCAATTACATCGCTATCTGTTTGAAAACTATGCCGTACGTGGCGAACTGGTCACCGTATCCGAGACGCTCGAACAGATCCTGGCAGGCCACAGCTATCCGCAGCCGGTCAAAAACGTGCTGGCGGAACTGCTGGTGGCAACCAGCCTGCTGACCGCAACGCTGAAGTTTGAAGGCGACATTACCGTGCAGCTGCAGGGCGACGGTCCGATGACGCTGGCGGTGATCAACGGTAATAACCACCAGCAGCTGCGCGGCGTCGCGCGCGTGCAGGGCGAGATTCCGGCGGATGCTGACCTGAAAACGCTGATCGGCAACGGCTACCTGGTGATTACCATCACCCCGGCCGAAGGCGAACGTTATCAGGGCGTGGTGGGTCTGGAAGGCGATACGCTGGCGGCGTGTCTGGAAGATTACTTCCAGCGTTCCGAGCAGCTGCCGACACGCCTGATCATCCGTGCCGGCGAGTCTGAAGGTAAGCCGGCCGCAGGCGGTATGCTGCTGCAGGTGATGCCAGCGCAGAACGCGCAGGCGGAAGATTTTGAACACCTGGCGGCGCTGACCGACACCATTAAAGCCGAAGAGCTGTTCACGCTGCCGGCGAACGATGTGCTGTGGCGTTTGTACCACGAAGAAGAAGTCACGCTGTACGATCCGCAGGGCGTCGAGTTCAAGTGCACCTGTTCTCGCGAACGCTGTGCTGGCGCGCTGAAAACGCTGCCGGATGAAGAGATCAACAGCATTCTGGAAGAAGAAGGCGAGATCGATATGCACTGCGACTACTGTGGTAGCCACTACGTCTTCAACGCGATGGATATCGCCGAAATCCGTAATGACGCCTCTCCGGCGGATCCGCAGGTGCATTAAAAACAGCGCCGGATGGCGGCTTCGCCTTATCCGGCCTACTGGGGATCTGTAGGCCTGATAAGCGTAGCGCCATCAGGCGTTGCCAGGTGGCAATTTAGCGAGTTTCCAGCGTTTGATCGCCAATAACCAGATCCCGCCACACTTTTGGCTTCGACGACAGCTTACCCTCTTCTACGGCACGCATAACCGTCTGCGGCGTTAGCGTTTGAGGTAACCGAATATACCCCTGACGATCCCATCCTTTCTTCGCGGGATCGTAGGTATAGATCGAGCCAGAATTGTCCTCAAACACCAAAAAGATCCGCTCCTTGAGACCATCGTTATTCAGATCCTGCTCAATCAGCATGCAGGCATTTTTCTCCGCACAGCTTGCCAGCCTGTAGCGTTCCCCGTGAACACGCTGCCAGAAAGCAATATCCGGTTTATCCGCACCGGGGGCGATCCATGCCTTCTCCGCCAGCGTTTCAGCGGTGAGTGAATCCGTGTTTTTCCGCTCGCCTTCTAAAAGAGTATTCAGGTAGCGCTTACGGTTCCTGTCTTTCATAAATTCCGCATCGTCTTTCAGCGACGTCAGGGCCTCCCGTCCATAACGACCGCTGTTCACCAGCATGTGCAACGTCAGATCGTCAGGCTTAATTTTACCGCTGTGATAACGCGCCATCTGGCTATTTACGCTGATTCGCCAGCTATCCAGTACCGGCGAATTCAGTAGCATAAGCACGACGAGCACCAGCAGCGACAGCGCCTGATTCACTTTCCCCTGAAGCGACAAAGGGTTTATCGCCTTGCGCCGAACGATACTCAGCAGATAACCGACAGACCATACCAGCAGCACCACAACCACCAGCACGCCGTGCAGACGCTCCGCCGTCCAGCCATGCTGCGCCACGCGAACCCACAGCGCCCATCCGGCAATCAGGACATAAACGGGTGCCACCAGCAGCGAGGTTTTAATCAGACAGCGCAGCACGCCCGGATAGGGCAACGATGCTTTTTGCGGATCGCGGACAATCGCCATCAGCAGCAGGAGAATCAGCGTCAATGAAGAGAGTAAACCGGCAGCGGAGACGTGGCGGGAAATCGACGCTACCCCGGTAAACGGCAGCGTAACGATAAACAGCAGCGTCAGCAGCGATACCAACGGCAGCAAGCCGGTGGCAATCAGCGTCAGCAGCTTTTGGATGGCGGCAATCAAGCGGAACTGCGTACGCGCCAGGATCACCGACAGGGCGGTAATCAGCCCGATAGTGAGATAAATAAACCAGTCGGTATTAAAAAAGAGCGTATGGAAAAAAGCGATCCCCACCAGCCTGAACAGCTCACTCCAGAGCAGTAGCACCAGCCACACCAGGCCGTTGGCGATAACGATCACTAACAGCGTTAACGCGTTATGCCACATCAGGTGGTAAAACCGCTCGTAACGCCCCCCTTCCTGCCGTGGATTGAGCTGCTGCTGCATCCACGGCAACAGCATCAGCACCATCAGCAACAGGTAGCAGCTAAAAGCCCAGAGCGCGCTGCTGGCTCTCCAGCCTTCCATTCCGGCCATCAGCCACTTTTGCCAGCCGCTCATCGCCAACACGGCGATAAAAATAATCGCCAGCCAGCACCATAAGCGCGCCTGTTTAAACGAGGTGACGGAAAAAAGCAGTGCCGAAGAGAAGGCAAGGGTCGCGGGCATCCCATAAAACATCCAGCCGCTGTTTATTGGCGCAAGCCAGGTCATCAGCAGATAGCACACCAGCCCCTGAACCAGGCCGGTTGCCACCATTCCCCATCGGGTGGGACGAGAGAGTTCAACGTTATCCATGTTGCTATCCGATATCAGTAGAGTGCGTCATTATCGCATCACATCTTAGAAATCGATTCAAAAGGCAAAAAATTCGGAAAACAGCTCAGCGAGGTGAATCGATTTTTGTCCTGAAAGCATTACGTAATTTTCTTTCATAAATGCGATTCGATTCACATTTACACCGTCATTTAAACCATTTTGTAACCATTTGAGAACATTCGCGCCAAATATGCGGTGTTTCCTGTCATAATCCCTGACGCTTCGTGACAGGAGTCACAATGTTTTCGTAAGTAAGACGTTTGTCGGGATACGTAAATCTATGAGCCTGGTCGCGGTCAACACCCCTAAAATACCCATAGAATTTATGGTAGTACATATTGGCTAAGGAGCAGTGAAATGCGCAACGGTATAACCCCGCAGGACCTCAAGGCTTATGGTATTAACGACGTACAGGATATCGTCTACAACCCCGATTACGATACATTGTATCGAGAAGAACTCGATCCTAACCTGGAAGGTTATGAGCGTGGTGTACTGACGAACCTGGGAGCCATTTCTGTCGACACCGGTATCTTTACCGGCCGTTCCCCGAAGGACAAATATATCGTCCGCGATGACACCACCCGCGATACGGTATGGTGGTCTGATAAGGGCAACGGGAAAAATGACAATAAACCTCTCTCTCCTGAAATTTGGCAACACCTGAAAGGTTTAGTTTCCAATCAGCTATCCGGCAAGCGCCTGTTTATCGTTGACGCGTTCTGCGGCGCGAACGAAGACACCCGCCTGTCCGTGCGTTTCATCACCGAAGTGGCCTGGCAGGCGCACTTCGTCAAGAACATGTTTATTCGCCCAACCGACGAAGAGCTGAAGACGTTTAAGCCCGACTTTATCGTCATGAACGGCGCTAAATGCACTAACCCACAGTGGAAAGAGCAGGGCCTCAACTCGGAAAACTTTGTCGCATTTAACCTGACAGAGCGTATCCAGCTGATTGGCGGCACCTGGTACGGCGGCGAAATGAAGAAAGGGATGTTCTCGATCATGAACTACCTGCTGCCGCTGCAGGGCATCGCCTCCATGCACTGTTCCGCTAACGTCGGCGAAAAAGGTGACGTAGCGGTGTTCTTCGGCCTGTCCGGCACCGGTAAAACCACCCTCTCTACCGATCCGAAACGTCGCCTGATTGGCGATGACGAACACGGCTGGGACGATGACGGCGTGTTTAACTTTGAGGGCGGCTGCTACGCCAAGACCATCAAGCTGTCGGAAGCGGCGGAGCCGGATATCTATCACGCCATTCGTCGTGATGCGCTGCTGGAAAACGTGGTGGTACGCGCCGATGGCAGCATTGATTTCGATGACGGCTCAAAAACCGAAAACACCCGCGTGTCGTACCCGATTTACCACATCGACAATATCGTGAAGCCGGTGTCAAAAGCGGGCCATGCGACCAAGGTTATCTTCCTGACCGCTGATGCTTTCGGCGTGCTGCCGCCAGTATCACGCCTCACCGCGGACCAGACGCAGTATCACTTCCTTTCCGGCTTTACGGCCAAGCTGGCAGGCACTGAGCGCGGCGTTACCGAGCCCACCCCAACCTTCTCTGCCTGCTTCGGCGCAGCATTCCTGTCGCTGCACCCGACGCAGTACGCTGAAGTGCTGGTGAAACGTATGCAGGCTGCAGGCGCTCAGGCTTACCTGGTGAATACCGGCTGGAACGGCACCGGCAAACGTATTTCTATTCAGAATACGCGCGCCATTATCGACGCCATCCTCGACGGCTCGCTGGACGAAGCGGAAACCTTCACTCTGCCGCTGTTTAACCTGCAGATCCCAACCGCGCTGCCGGGCGTGGATACTCACATCCTCGATCCGCGCAACACCTACGGTTCGCCGGAGCAGTGGCAGGAAAAAGCCGAAACGCTGGCTAAGCTGTTCAAAGAGAACTTTGAGAAGTACACCGACACCCCGGCAGGCGCAGCGCTGGTGAGCGCAGGGCCAAAGCTGTAGTTCAGGCTAATGCCCGGTGCCGTTTGTGGCCGGATAAGGTGTTTACACCGCTATCCGGCACCAAGCCACACCGTGCCTGATGGGCTGCGCTTATCAGGCCTACAATATGGGGTCGCGAAACAAAAACCGCCGGGTTTCCCCCAGCGGTTTTTTTTAGCTCTCTTTCGTCGGCCCCGGCATGCGGTTTGCCGGTATCGGCAGCCACGCGCGTATCAGCAACCCACCGCGTTCGCTGGTATCCAGCTCCAGCAGCCCGTTGTGGTTATCGATAATACGCTGCACGATAGCCAATCCTAGCCCCGTTCCGCTGATGGTTCGCGCGCTGTCGCCACGCACGAACGGCTGGAACAGATGCTTACGCTGCTCGGGCTTGATACCCGGGCCGTCGTCCTCCACCTGGAACCAGGCGCGATGCGCTTCACGGCCGCTGCTGACTTTAATCCAGCCGTTGCCGTAGCGCGCGGCGTTCACCACCATATTGGCCAGCGCGCGCTTGATGGACAGCGGGTGCACGCGTACCGGAATATCCCCTTCCAGCAGGTTGGTCTCTATTTCACGCTCGTAGCCGCTTTCTGCGGCGATCACCTCACCGAGCACGGTATTGAGATCGATACACTCCAACGGCATTTCCTGACCGGTGCGCAAATAATCAATAAACTGCTCAATGATGGCATTGCACTCTTCAATGTCTTTATTGATCGATTCCGCCAGATAGCCGTCCTGCTCGCCCATCATCTCCGTCGCCAGACGAATACGCGTCAGCGGCGTACGCAGGTCGTGGCTGACCCCGGCCATCAGCAGCGTGCGGTCGTCCGAAAGCTGCTTGACGCCCGCCGCCATGTGGTTGAAGGCTCGGGTCACCGAACGCACCTCCGACGCGCCATACTCGCGCAACGGTGGTGGAATAATCCCTTTACCGACCTGAAGCGCCGCGTGCTCCAGGTCGACCAGCGGTCGGTTCTGGATACGGATAAACAGCCACGCGCCGCCTATCGCCAGCAGCATAATCGCCAGGGTATAACGGAAGAGCGGGGAGAAGTCCCCCTGATGGATTTCGGTCAGCGGTACGCGCACCCAGATGTTGGGTGACAGCCAGGTCTTCAGCCAGACAACAGGCGAACTTTTATTCACTTCCACGCGCACTTCGGTCGGCCCGCCGAGCTGCTGGGCCATCTGCTGGCTCAGAAACTCGTAGTGCTGCGCCCAGCGCAGGCCTGCCTCTTCTGCGGCTTCATCGGAATAGAGCGAAATGCCCAACTCACGATAAATCTCGCGGCGAAACGCCGGCGGCACAACGAGCTGCGTGCCGTCCTCCAGCTGCAGCTTATCGGTCATCAGCATACGGACTTCGTAGGCTAAAACCTTATTAAACTGCTGCAAACTGGGCAGAATCGCGAAGTTCAGCACCACAAGATAGGTTGTCACCAGGCTGACAAACAGCAGGGTGACAATCAGCAATAACGTGCGGGCAAATGAACTTCGTGGCGAGAAGCGCAGTCGCCTCATGCTTTAGAACCGTCCGGGACGAAGACGTAGCCCAGACCCCACACGGTCTGAATATAGCGCGGGTGCGCTGGATCCTCTTCCACCATGCGGCGCAGGCGAGAAATCTGCACGTCGATGGAACGTTCCATCGCAGAGTATTCGCGACCACGGGCCAGGTTCATCAGCTTATCGCGTGACAGCGGTTCACGCGGGTGGCTCACCAGCGCTTTCAACACCGCAAACTCACCGCTGGTCAGCGGCATCGGTTCATCTTCACGGAACATTTCACGGGTGCCAAGGTTTAGCTTGAATTTGCCAAAGGCAATCACCGCCTCTTCCTGAGAAGGAGCGCCCGGCAGCTCGTTCGCCTGACGACGCAGTACCGCACGAATACGGGCCAGCAGCTCACGCGGGTTGAACGGCTTCGGAATGTAGTCGTCGGCGCCGATTTCCAGCCCTACAATACGGTCAACCTCTTCCCCTTTCGCCGTCACCATAATGATCGGCATCGGGTTGCTCTGGCTACGCAGACGGCGGCAGATGGAAAGACCATCTTCGCCTGGCAACATGAGATCCAACACCATCAGGTGGAACGACTCACGGGTCAGCAGTCGGTCCATCTGTTCGGCGTTAGCGACGCTTCGAACCTGGAAACCCTGCTCGGTCAGATAACGCTCCAGCAGCGCGCGCAGGCGCATATCGTCATCCACAACCAGAATCTTATAATTCTCTTGCATTGTTTTTACTCCCAAAGGTTCGCAACAATTATCCGCATGTATTCTCAAAAAAGCCTGCGCTGGCGACCAGCTAAATCTGGTATAAATTCCAGGCTAAATTGTTACAAAGCATATTTAACAGCGAGTTAAGTATACAATGAATCTTAATACACATTATTTATTCTGTCGGTATGCTCACGTAATACGTATTGTGCGCAATGGTTCCTCGGCAGCAGGTAAGCACTTAAGATGAAAACACCGTTGATCACCCGCGAAGGGTACGAAAAGCTCAAACAAGAGATGGATTATCTCTGGCGTGAAGAACGTCCGGAGGTAACGAAAAAAGTGACCTGGGCCGCGAGCCTTGGCGATCGCAGTGAAAATGCTGACTATCAGTATAATAAAAAACGCTTAAGGGAAATTGACCGCCGCGTTCGTTATTTAACCAAATGTCTGGAGAATCTGCGGATTGTCGATTATTCGCCGCAGCAGGAAGGCAAAGTCTTTTTTGGCGCCTGGGTCGAGATTGAAAACGACGACGGCGACATCAAGCGTTTTCGTATCGTTGGCTACGATGAAATATTTGGTCGCAAGGACTATATCTCCATCGATTCGCCGATGGCCCGCGCGCTGCTGAAAAAAGAGGTGGGTGACCTGGCGGTGGTGAACACCCCGGCGGGTGAAGCCAGCTGGTACGTGAATGCGATCGACTACGTAAAATAGCGCCGGAACAATCCGAAGCCCCCGCTGATGACTGGCATTTTTGCCAGTCAATCCGTATAACTGTCCCCTGATTTTATGACCTAACAGTGAAACCAAGCCATGATGAATGATTCGCTCTGCCGCATTATTGCGGGTGAACTTCAGGCCAGAGCCGAACAGGTGGTTGCCGCCGTTCGCCTGCTTGATGAAGGGAACACCGTGCCGTTTATTGCACGTTATCGTAAGGAAGTCACCGGCGGTCTGGATGATACGCAGCTGCGTAATCTGGAAACCCGACTGGGGTATTTGCGCGAGCTGGAAGACCGCCGTCAGGCCATTCTGAAATCCATCGGCGAACAGGGCAAACTCACCGAGTCGCTGGAAAAAGCGATCAACGGCACGCTCAACAAGACCGAGCTGGAAGACCTCTACTTACCGTACAAACAAAAGCGCCGCACCCGTGGGCAGATTGCCATTGAAGCGGGCCTTGAGCCGCTGGCGGACCTGCTGTGGAGCGAGCCGTCCCACGACCCGGAAACCGAAGCAGCCAAATTTATCGATGCCGATAAGGGCGTTGCGGACACCAAAGCGGCCCTTGATGGCGCACGCTATATCCTGATGGAGCGCTTCGCCGAAGACGCAGGCCTGCTGGCCAAAGTGCGTGACTACCTATGGAAGAACGCCCATCTGGTTGCCAAAGTCGTCAGCGGCAAGGAAGAGGAAGGCGCGAAATTTCGCGATTATTTCGACCATCACGAACCCATTTCCACCACCCCTTCTCACCGTGCGCTGGCGATGTTCCGCGGGCGTAACGAAGGCGTGCTGCAGCTTTCGCTCAACGCAGACCCACAGTTTGATGAGCCGCAGAAAGAGAGCTACTGCGAACAAATTATTATCGATCACCTCGGTCTGCGCCTGAACAACGCTCCGGCGGACAGCTGGCGCAAGGGCGTGGTGAGCTGGACCTGGCGCATCAAAGTGCTGATGCACCTCGAAACCGAGCTGATGAGCACTGTGCGCGAGCGCGCCGAAGACGAAGCCATTAACGTTTTCGCCCGTAACCTGCACGATCTGCTGATGGCCGCTCCGGCGGGGCTGCGCGCCACCATGGGCCTCGATCCCGGGCTGCGTACCGGCGTGAAGGTAGCGGTGGTTGACGGCACCGGCAAACTGGTCGCCACCGACACCATCTACCCGCACACCGGCCAGGCGGCGAAAGCGGCCGTTGCCGTTGCGGCGCTGTGTGAAAAACACAACGTTGAACTGGTAGCCATCGGCAACGGTACTGCCTCACGAGAAACCGAGCGCTTCTTCCTTGATGTGCAGAAACAGTTCCCGAAAGTCACCGCTCAGAAAGTGATCGTCAGCGAAGCGGGCGCGTCCGTCTACTCCGCCTCCGAGCTGGCGGCGCAGGAGTTCCCGGATCTCGACGTTTCCCTGCGCGGCGCGGTCTCTATCGCCCGTCGTTTACAGGACCCGCTGGCCGAGCTGGTGAAAATCGACCCGAAATCGATCGGCGTCGGCCAGTACCAGCACGACGTCAGCCAAACGCAGCTGGCGCGTAAGCTGGATGCGGTGGTAGAAGACTGCGTGAACGCCGTCGGCGTTGACCTGAACACCGCGTCCGTGCCGCTGCTGACCCGCGTAGCGGGCCTGACGCGCATGATGGCGCAGAACATCGTCGCCTGGCGTGACGAAAACGGTCAGTTCCAGAACCGCCAGCAGCTGCTGAAGGTAAGCCGTCTGGGGCCAAAAGCGTTCGAACAGTGCGCGGGCTTCCTGCGCATCAACCACGGTGATAACCCGCTGGACGCCTCTACCGTTCACCCGGAAGCGTATCCGGTGGTTGAGCGTATTCTGGCGGCAACCCAGCAGGCGCTGAAGGATCTGATGGGCAACAGCAGCGAGCTGCGCGGCCTGAAGGCCTCAGAGTTTACCGACGAGCGTTTCGGCGTACCGACCGTCACCGACATCATCAAAGAGCTGGAAAAACCGGGCCGCGACCCGCGTCCGGAGTTCAAGACCGCGAAGTTCGCCGATGGTGTCGAAACCATGAACGACCTGCTGCCGGGTATGATCCTCGAAGGCGCCGTGACCAACGTCACCAACTTTGGTGCGTTTGTTGATATCGGTGTACACCAGGACGGCCTGGTGCATATCTCTTCGCTGGCGGATAAGTTTGTCGAAGATCCGCACACCGTTGTGAAAGCGGGCGACATCGTGAAGGTGAAGGTGCTGGAAGTCGATCTGCAGCGTAAGCGTATCGCCCTGACCATGCGTCTGGACGAGCAGCCGGGTGAAACCAACGCCCGTCGCGGCGGTAACGAACGCCCTCAGGGTAACGCGCGCCCGGCGGCAAAAGCCGCGAAGCCGCGCGGTCGTGACGCTCAGCCAGCCGGTAACAGCGCCATGATGGACGCCTTAGCCGCAGCCATGGGTAAAAAACGCTAACCGATAAACGCCTTATCCGTTTGTAGGCCGGATAAGGCGTGTACGCCGCCATCTGGCAACGTGCTCGCATTGTGCCTGATGGCGCTACGCTTATCAGGCCTACCTTTCCTTCCTCGATATATGACGAGCCTTAGCCATTATTACTTTCATATCGGTTTTTAATAATAAGCCTCATCATGTTTTATTTTCTTAACCAATGAAACCTTAATTAAACATTAAGAACAGAAAATAATATTTAATACATTTATCGCTACAATGCATTGCTTGAGTCATATCAAAAAAAGTGCAAATAATGCGCGAAATTATCGCCAATCGCATATTATGTATTGATGATAAAAACCATTCTCATTATCATCATTTACAGTACTTTTAGACCTTAATTCGTTGACGATGCCCTTGCAGCCAGCAGACCGCATGCGGCACCCCCTCGTCCAGCTAGCGATACTACAAGTAGGTTCTATGCAATTTACACCGGATACTGCGTGGAAGATTGTTGGTTTTTCCCGCGAAATTAGCCCCGCTTATCGTCAGAAACTGCTCTCCCTGGGCATGTTGCCAGGCTCATCATTTAATGTGGTTCGCGTTGCGCCGTTAGGTGACCCCATTCACATTGAAACGCGCCGCGTTAGCCTGGTACTGCGTAAAAAAGATCTCGCGTTAATAGAATTAGAGTCCGTCGCATAATAACTTCAGCCCGGCACTAAGAGTCTGAAAAATGAAAAAATTAACCATCGGTTTAATTGGTAATCCTAATTCCGGCAAGACAACATTATTCAATCAGTTAACCGGCGCACGTCAGCGCGTGGGCAACTGGGCAGGGGTCACGGTAGAACGTAAAGAAGGGGCCTTCGCCACCACCGATCATCAGGTCACGCTGGTTGACCTGCCGGGCACCTACTCGCTAACCACCATCTCTTCGCAAACCTCACTGGATGAACAGATTGCCTGCCACTATATTCTCAGCGGCGATGCCGATCTGCTGATTAACGTGGTCGACGCCTCCAACCTGGAGCGTAATCTGTACCTGACCTTACAGCTGCTCGAATTGGGTATTCCGTGCGTGGTTGCGCTGAACATGCTCGATATCGCTGAGAAACAGCAGATTCGTATCGACGTTGATGCCCTTTCCGCCCGCCTCGGCTGCCCGGTGGTTCCGCTGGTATCTACCCGCGCCCGCGGCATTGAAGCGTTGAAAATGGCCATCGACCGTCACCAGGGCAATCAGCCGCTGGAGCTGGTGCATTACCCGCAGCCGCTGCTGCGTGAGGCCAGCAATCTGGCGAAAGAAATGGCGCAGGATATTCCTGAACGCCAGCGCAACTGGCTGGGCATGCAGATGCTGGAGGGCGATATCTATAGCCGCGCCTACGCCGGTGACGCCGCGCATAAGCTGGACGTTTCGCTGGCCCACCTGAGCGAAGAGCTCGATGACCCGGCGTTGCACATCGCCGATGCGCGTTACCAGAGCATTGCCGCTATCTGCGATGCCGTCAGCAACACGCTGACCGCTGAGCCAAGCCGCTTCACCGCCGCGATGGATAGAATCGTCCTCAACCGCGTGCTGGGTCTGCCGATTTTCCTGTTTGTGATGTACCTGATGTTCTTGCTGGCGATTAACATCGGCGGCGCGTTGCAGCCCATCTTTGACGGCGGTTCCGTTGCTATCTTTATCCACGGTATTCAGTGGGTTGGGTACCAGCTGCACTTCCCGGACTGGCTGACCGTTTTCCTGGCTCAAGGGATTGGTGGCGGTATCAACACCGTGCTGCCGCTCGTGCCGCAAATCGGCATGATGTACCTGTTCCTCTCCTTCCTTGAAGATTCCGGCTACATGGCCCGTGCCGCATTCGTCATGGACCGCCTGATGCAGGCGCTGGGCCTGCCGGGTAAATCGTTCGTGCCGCTGATCGTCGGCTTCGGCTGTAACGTACCGTCGGTTATGGGCGCGCGGACCCTCGATGCCCCGCGTGAACGCCTGATGACCATCATGATGGCGCCGTTTATGTCCTGCGGCGCGCGTCTGGCTATCTTCGCCGTCTTCGCCGCCGCCTTCTTTGGCCAGGGCGGCGCGCTGGTGGTCTTCTCCCTGTACGTGCTCGGTATTGTTATCGCCATTCTGACCGGCCTGATGCTCAAATACACCATCATGCGCGGCGAAGCGTCTCCGTTCGTGATGGAACTGCCGGTGTACCACGTACCGCACATTAAGAGCCTGATTATCCAGACCTGGCAGCGCCTGAAAGGCTTCGTACTGCGTGCAGGTAAAGTTATCGTTATCGTCAGTATCTTCCTGAGCGCGCTGAACAGCTTCTCCTTCAGCGGTAAAATCGTCGACAACATCAACGATTCCGCACTGGCCTCCGTCAGCCGCGCGATCACCCCGGTGTTTAAACCGATTGGCGTGCATGATGATAACTGGCAGGCCACCGTGGGTCTGTTTACCGGTGCAATGGCGAAAGAAGTGGTGGTCGGTACGCTGAACACCCTCTACACCGCCGAAAACATTCAGAACGAAGAGTTTAACCCACAGGAGTTCAGTCTGGGTGAAGAGCTGATCGCCGCAGCAGATGAAACCTGGCAAGGACTGAAAGATACCTTTAGTCTGAGCGTACTGGCTAACCCAATCGAAGCCAGTAAAGGCGACGGCGTGATGGAAACCGGCGCGATGGGCGTGATGAGCAGTAAATTCGGCAGCGCGGCAGCAGCCTACAGCTACCTGATTTTCGTTCTGCTCTATGTTCCGTGCATCTCGGTGATGGGGGCGATTGCCCGTGAGTCGAGCCGCGGCTGGATGACCTTCTCCATTCTGTGGGGTCTGAACATCGCCTACTCACTGTCTACGTTGTACTACCAGGCGGTGAGCTTCAGCCAGCACCCACGCTACAGCCTGGTGTGCATCCTGGCGGTGATTCTGTTCAACGTGGTGGTGATTGGTCTGCTGCGCCGTGCCCGTAGCCGTGTGGACGTTTCCCTGCTGGCAACGCGTAAAACGCCGACCTCATGCTGCTCAAGCCCGACCGGCGATTGCCACTAAGGAGCGATGATGGCGTCATTGATTGAAGTACGCGATATGCTGGCGCTGCAAGGACGCATGGAGGCCACACAGCTCAGCGCCCAACTGCACACGCCGCAAGCGCTGATCGACGCCATGCTAAGCCGATTAGAAGCCATGGGTAAAGTGGTGAAAATCAACGAAGAGCCCGACGGTTGTCTGACCGGCAGCTGCAAAAGCTGCCCGGAAGGGAAAGCCTGCTTACGAGAGTGGTGGGCGCTTCGTTAGCACAGAACTCCGGCGCGACGCGTCGCGCCGGAGCGAAATGACCCCGAACTTATTTATACACGTCCGCATTCGCGTGAACGGTTTTCTCGTTTTTCTCTCCCGCAATCACCACGAAGTATTTCCCGCCCATTTCATCCGCTTTCTTCGACAGATCGCGTTTTGCGTCCATCGGCGAGGTGGTACGCGAGGTGGTGATATTGCCAACTTTGGTCAAATTCATCTTCGCGACATCATCCTTTTGAATCTCTTTTGCTGCAAACGCGCCAAAAGACAGGGAACCAATCACCAGAGATGCAACAATACCTGTAACAAGTTTCATCGTTCTACTCTCCTTAAGGTTGTTATTTGCGCTGCGCTCGTCGAGTGAAACTTTCACCTGCGCAACAGCTTAAGTATTGCTACGAAAATCTTTTTTACCACGTGGCGACATAATTAATTCTGCAATTGCGTTTTCAGCGCGAGCAGCGGCGCGCAGAACGCCAGCGGGTGCGAGATAAACGGCGCATGGGCTGCCTTATCAAACACCTGCGATTGGCTCTGCGGCCACAGGGCGTCCAGCTGCGGGATGATCCTGCGCGGCACCAGGCCGTCGAGCCGGCCGTACAGGCGCAGGAACGGCACGGTCAGCGCGGCCAGCGGCTCGCGCAGATCGGCGGTTTTGAGGATCTCAAGGCCGCCGTTGAGCACCTCTGATGACGGCATCGGCAGCGACAGCACCGTTTGCTTGAGCGCCCGCGCATCCTGACGTGCGCTTTCGGTGCCCAACGTTTGCAGCGCCAGGAAACGTTCCACGGTCCGCTGGAAATCTTCGCTCAACTGCTGCTGGAAGCCGCTCAGGACCTCCGGCTTGATGCCCGGCCAGTCGCCATGAGCGCTAAAGCACGGGGACGAGGCCACGGTGACCAGCGCCTGCACGCGCTGCGGATGGCGCAATGCCACCTGGCTTGCGACCAGCCCGCCCAGACTCCAGCCCAGCCAGATAGCGCGTTCTGGTGCGCTTTCCAGCACCTTTTCAGCCATATCCTCCAGGCTCAGCGCGCCGAATCCGCCGCTGCGTCCGTAGCCCGGTAGATCGACCCGGTGTAGCGTAAAGTGCGCGTTTAATTCCGGCGCAATGCAATCCCAGACCTGCGCATTCAGCCCCCATCCGTGCAGCAGCACAAGATGACAATTTCCTTCGCCCGTGGTTTGCCACCAGATGTCGTTCATCAGCTATCGTTCTCATTTCTTCGCCTTAAGGAGGGATTATGCTAACAGTCCACAGCGCGTGCTGGCTATGCCAAATGCCGCTGGCGCGGCCGGCATGGGGCATCTGCTCACGCTGCACCCGGGCGCTGTTTGCCCGTCAGGGGCGTTGCCCGCAGTGTGGTTTACCCTCGGCAACGGCGCATACGCCGTGCGGCCGTTGTGTACAAAAACCGCCGCCGTGGCAGCGTCTGGTGGCAATTAGCGATTACCACCCGCCGCTGAGCACGCTGATTCATCGTTTTAAATTCAGCGGCACGGCCGAGCTGGCGCCGGCCCTCGCGCGGCTACTGCTGCTTGCCGTACGCCAGCGCAGCGATTTGCCCGCCCCACAGCAGCTCATCAGCGTGCCGCTGTGGCAGCGCCGCCACTGGCGGCGAGGTTATAATCAAAGTGAACTACTGTGCCGCCCGCTGGCGCGCTGGCTGAGCCTCCGCTATCAGTCGCGGGCGATGACGCGCGTTCGCCCCACTGCCACGCAGCATCAGCTCAGCGCCAGGCTGCGTAAACACAACCTGAAGCACGCCTTCCAGCTTGAATTACCGTTGCAGGGTCGCCATATGGTTATTGTGGATGATGTCGTCACCACGGGCAGTACCGTTGCCGAGATTTCCCGCCTGCTTTTGCAAAACGGCGCGGCGAGCGTTCAGGTATGGTGTCTGTGCCGCACCTTGTAGACCCCCAGCGATGGGCGTATTATAACCAACTAAAGTAGTCAACTATTAGGTCAAAGCTATGATCCGTATTTCCGATACTGCGCAAGCGCACTTTGCCAAACTTCTGCAAAATCAGGAAGAAGGGACACAAATCCGCGTATTTGTGATTAACCCTGGTACGCCTAACGCAGAATGCGGCGTTTCTTACTGCCCGCCGGATGCGGTGGAAGCAAGTGATACAGCCCTGAAATTTGAACAGCTCACCGCCTATGTCGACGAGTTGAGCGCTCCGTATCTGGAAGATGCGGAAATTGATTTCGTTACCGATCAGTTGGGCTCCCAGCTGACGCTGAAAGCGCCAAACGCCAAAATGCGTAAAGTGTCCGACGACGCCCCGCTGATGGAGCGCGTGGAATACATGCTGCAGTCGCAGGTTAACCCGCAGCTGGCAGGCCATGGCGGCCGCGTGTCGCTGATGGAAATCACCGACGACGGTTACGCCATTCTGCAGTTTGGCGGCGGCTGTAACGGCTGCTCGATGATCGATGTCACGCTGAAAGACGGCATTGAGAAACAGCTGCTGGCCGAGTTCCCTGACCTGAAAGGCGTGCGCGATCTCACCGAGCACCAGCGCGGCGAGCACTCCTACTACTAAGCTATCGGCCAGACGCCGTCATGTGCCGGAGCGATATCACGTCGGCTCCGGATGGCGGTCAACGCGGCCTGGGTGAGGCGTTTTCGTCGCTCCCGGGCCTTTTTTTTGCTAACGATAATCATTCTCCACTTCGGCATTTCTACCTGATTTTTAACGCCTTCCTCGATGTTACCGCGCAACATTCCGCGCAAATGCCACCTCGCAACGCTGCAAAAATCCCGTGAATAGTTTGACTAAGGTCGCATATTTCACATTTCCAGGCCTGGGGATATTCTCAACCCTACTATGTTACCCGTATCATCCATTCCAGCATCATCACGTTAAATAATAGCCAGCTATTCTTACAGTCAGGCCCACAACATAACGATGATGTGAAGAAACGAGTACCTATTCCCTCTGTAGGGACAATTGGACGTTGTCGCAACAACAGTGAAGTTACCCATAACAAATTAAAGGCTGGATAAGTTATGCCATTAATCATCGTAGCTATCGGGGTTATCCTCTTATTACTGCTGATGATCCGTTTCAAAATGAACGGGTTCATCGCTCTGGTGCTGGTCGCGCTCGCGGTCGGTTTAATGCAGGGTATGCCGCTGGACAAAGTGATCGTCTCCATTAAAAATGGCGTCGGCGGCACCCTTGGCAGCCTGGCGCTGATTATGGGCTTCGGCGCTATGCTCGGCAAAATGCTCGCCGACTGCGGCGGCGCACAGCGTATTGCCACCACCCTTATTGATAAATTTGGTCGCAAGCACATCCAGTGGGCGGTCGTACTGACCGGCTTCACCGTGGGCTTCGCGCTGTTCTATGAAGTGGGCTTCGTGCTGCTGCTGCCGCTGGTGTTCACCATCGCCGCTAACGCGCGTATTCCGCTGCTGTACGTCGGTGTCCCGATGGCTGCCGCACTGTCCGTGACTCACGGCTTCCTGCCGCCGCACCCGGGTCCGACCGCTATCGCCACCATCTTCCATGCCGATATGGGTAAAACCCTGCTGTACGGTACCCTGCTGGCTATCCCAACGGTGATTCTGGCTGGCCCGGTTTACGCCCGCTGCCTGAAAAGCATCGACAAGCCGATTCCGGAAGGTCTGCACAACCCAAAAACCTTTACCGAAGAAGAGATGCCGTCCTTTGGCGTCAGCGTCTGGACATCCCTGGTTCCGGTTATTCTGATGGCCATGCGCGCCATTGCTGAAATGGTGCTGCCAAAAGGCCACGCCCTGTTGCCTGCCGCTGAGTTCTTCGGCGACCCGGTGATGGCGACGCTGATCGCGGTGCTGATTGCTATCTTCACCTTTGGCCTGAACCGTGGCCGCTCGATGGACAGCATCAACGATACGCTGATCTCCTCGATTAAAATCATTGCCATGATGTTGCTGATCATCGGCGGCGGCGGCGCCTTCAAGCAGGTGCTGGTCGACAGTGGCGTTGATAAATACATCGCCTCCATCATGAACGAATCCAACGTTTCACCGCTGTTTATGGCGTGGTCTATCGCCGCCGTACTGCGTATCGCACTGGGTTCTGCCACCGTTGCCGCAATTACCGCAGGCGGCATCGCGGCTCCGCTGATTGCCACCACCGGCGTAAGCCCGGAGCTGATGGTTATCGCGGTCGGTTCCGGTTCCGTTATCTTCTCGCACGTGAACGATCCGGGCTTCTGGCTGTTCAAAGAGTACTTTAACCTGACCATCGGCGAGACCATCAAGTCCTGGTCAATGCTGGAAACCATTATTTCGGTATGCGGTCTGGTAGGCTGTCTGCTGCTGGGGATGGTGGTGTAATACCACAAACTCTGGATACAACAATGCCGGGCTTGCCCGGCATTTTTATTGGCAGGCCTGCTAAGCGTAGCGCCATCAGGCAACGACAGCGCGCAGCATTGCCGGATGGCGGCGTTGCCTTATCCGGCCTACGTGACCTCGTCCTGCCCGGCGCGTGCCCCAATCCCATTATTTCGGTGTGCGGTCTGCTGCCGGGGATGGTGGCGTCATACCACAAACTCTGGATACAACAATGCCGGGCTTGCCCCGGCATTTTTATTGGCAGGCCTGATAAGCGTAGCGCCATCCGGCCTACGTGACCTCGTCCTGCCCGGCGCGTGCCCCAACCCCATTATTTCGGTGTGCGGTCTGCTGCCGGGGATGGTGGTGTCATACCACAAACTCTGGATACAACAATGCCGGGCTTGCCCGGCATTTTTATTGGTAGGCCTGATCAGCGTAGCGCCATCAGGCAACGACAGCACGCAGCATTGCCGGATGGCGGCGTTGCCTTATCCGGCCTACGTTACTACTTCTTGCTTGCCGCTTTCCGGCGCTTATCCAAATCTTTAATCAGCTTATTCACACCCTCATCGGCAAACATCGCTTCCAGCGAGGTTGAGAGCTTGCGACGCCAGTTCGGATACTCGGTGCTGGTGCCGGGAATGTTGACCGGCGCGGACATCTGCAGCCAGTCTTCCGGCTGCAGGCCCAACAGCGCGCTGTTGCTGTCGGCAATATAACGCTGCATGCCGCGGCTCAGGGTTGACGTCATCGACATCAGCGATGCCTTATGCCCTGTGCGCTTAGGCAGCGCACCGTATTTATGCAGCGCATCCAGCAGCCCCTGCTTCGCCCGCTCACGGTCCTGATACAACCCGCGCAGCACATCGGCATCCGGATAGAGACCCAGTTCATTACCGAGCGTCAGATCGCCGCTTTCCCAGTAGCCGCGCAGCGTTGGCAGGTCGTGGGTCGTGGCTACAGCCATTGACTGTTCCGGATAGGCTTTCGGCGCACGGAAGGTTTTCTCGCTGTCGTTCTCAAAATAGAGCACTTTGTACGAGTAGACGCCGCTCTTACGCAGTTTGCCAACAATTTCAACCGGCACCGTCCCCAGATCTTCACCAATCACCATACAGCGGTGACGCTTACTTTCCAGTGCCAGAATCGACAGCAACGCATCCACCGGATACTGCACATAAGCCCCGTGATCGGCGGTTTCACCATACGGGATCCACCACAGGCGCAGCACGGACATCACGTGGTCGATACGCAGCGCGCCGCAGTTCTTCATGTTGGCACGCAGCAGCTCAATAAACGGTTCGTAGGCGCGCGCAGCAATGATATGCGGATCCATCGGCGGCAGGCCCCAGTTCTGCCCCAGCGGGCCAAGGATGTCCGGCGGCGCGCCGACGGAGGCCTTCAGGCAGTATAGCTCGCGATCGCACCAGGTTTCCGCGCCGCCTTCGGCCACGCCCACCGCCAGATCGCGGTAGAGGCCAATGGGCATCGCGTCGCGCTGGCTGGTCTCCCAGCACTCGGCAAACTGGGTGTAGGCCAGCCACTGCAGCCAGAGGTAAAAATCGACCTCATCGGCGTGCTTTTTACAGAACGCGTGGACCTCCGGGCTTTCGATATTCTGATACGCCTTCGGCCAGGCCGGCCAGCCCCAGCGCAGCTTATCTTCCTTCACCTGCTGAGCGTGCAGCGCGTCAAACGCCGCCTGCCAGTACAGGCTTTCGCCCTCTTTGTCGACAAAGTAGCGGAAGGCGGTCATCTGCTCATCACTACGCAGTGCAAAACGTTTCCACGCCATGCGCAGCGCGGTCATTTTCAGTTCGGTTACGGCGGTGTAATCCACCTGTTCAACGTCACGGGCGGCTTTCAGCTTCTGCTGAGTGGCGGGCAGCTTCCACCACGCCTGCGCCTCTTCGCTCAGGCGGAAATCCTCGACCGCATTCACGTCAATGTAGATAACGTTCATCCAGCGGCGCGATGACGGGCTGTACGGGCTGGCGCTTTCCGGGTTTGCCGGGTACAGCGCGTGAATCGGGTTGAGGCCGATAAACGCCCCGCCGCGCTTCGCCACTTCCGGCAGCATCGCCTTCAGGTCGCCGAAGTCGCCGATGCCCCAGTTCTTTTCCGAACGCAGGGTGTACAGCTGCACGCAGGCGCCCCACAGCTTTTTCGCTTCTTTCAGCGGCTGTGGTTCATAGCAGCGCTCGGGCGCAATAATCACCCGGCAGTGCCAGCGCTGGTCATCCTGGGTCAGCGTTAAGGAGTGATACCCCTCCGGCAGGCGCGTCGGCAGGCTAAGATTCTTGCCGCCCTCCGCCTTACCGTGGTGCTGATTGCCCTCTTCGGTGGTGAGGATCCAGTTGAATTCGCCGCTGCCGGAAACCGGCAGCGCCATTTTCTTACCGTGCGTCCAGACCATCACGTTCGGTATCGGCGTCGCCGCGACCGCATCGGTCGCGGGACGGTGCATCGCGTCAAGCAAGCGCCGCTTCGTGTCCGCGCCGATAGACTGCGGCTTGCCGTGCGCATTGATATAGTCAGGGCTAATACCCGCCGCCAGCGCGGCATTATCGAGGCGTTTGCTTTCCATAGGCCAGTCCTTAGCGTTTTGCCTGCCAGATACGTTTTTGGTAATCGCGAATCGAGCGATCGGAGCTAAACATGCCGCAGCGCGCGGTGTTCAGGATGGCGGCGCGGGTCCAGGCTTCCTGGTCGCGGTAGAGCACGTCAACCTGTTTCTGCGCTTCAACATAGGCGGCGAAGTCGGCCATCACCAGATACGGGTCACCGCCTTCCTTGCCGATGCTGTGCAGCATCTGGTCAAACGTATGCTTGTCGCCATCGCTGTACTTGCCGCTCTCCAGCTCTTTGAGCACTGCGTCCAGCAGTTTGTCGGCTTTACGCCATTTCAGCGGATCGTAGCCTTTGGCCTTGAGCGCTTTCACCTGCTCGACGGTATGACCGAAGATGAAGATGTTCTCGTCGCCCACTTTCTCGGCGATTTCCACGTTCGCACCATCCAGGGTACCGACGGTCAGCGCGCCGTTGAGCGCCAGCTTCATGTTGCCGGTGCCGGAGGCTTCTTTACCGGCAGTAGAGATCTGCTCGGACACGTCCGCCGCCGGGATCAGCATCTCGGCCGCCGATACGCAGTAATCCGGCAGGAATACCACTTTGAGCTTGTCGCCCACTTTCGGATCGTTGTTTACGGCCTCAGCGACCTTGTTAATCGCCAGGATAATGTTCTTCGCCAGATAGTAGCCCGGCGCCGCCTTCGCCCCGAACAGGAACACGCGCGGTACGCGGTCGGTCTGCGGGTTTTCGCGAATCTCTTTGTACAGCGCGAGGATGTGCAGCAGGTTCAGGTGCTGGCGTTTGTACTCGTGCAGACGTTTGATTTGAATATCAAAAATGGCGTTGCTGGAAATCTCAATGCCGGTACGCGCCTTAATAAACTTCACAAGACGCTCTTTGTTTGCCAGCTTGATGTCGCGATACTGCTGACGGAATTTCGCGTCGTCGGCGTATTTTTCGAGGTTGATCAGCTGATCGAGATCGTTCGCCCACTCTTTCTTCAGCGTTTTATCCAGCAGCGCGGCGAGCTGCGGGTTGCACTGTTTAATCCAGCGACGCGGCGTAATGCCGTTGGTCACGTTGTGGAAGCGGTTCGGCCACAGCTGATGGTATTCCGGGAACAGGTCCTTCACGACCAGGTCAGAGTGCAGCGCCGCGACGCCGTTAACCGCAAAGCCGCTCACGACGCACATGTTGGCCATACGCACCTGTTTATTGTGCACCACGGCAAGCTTCGCCCAGACGGCTTCATCGCCCGGCCAGGTTTTATCTACCAGCTTCTTAAAGCGGTCGTTGATCTCTTTGATAATCTGCATATGACGCGGCAGCAGCGCCTTCACCAGTTTCTCATCCCAGCACTCCAGCGCTTCCGGCATCAGGGTGTGGTTGGTGTAGGCGAACGTTTTGCTGGTAATCGCCCAGGCGTCATCCCAGCTCATCTGGTGCTCGTCAATCAGCACGCGCAGCAGTTCGGGAATAGCAATCGTCGGGTGGGTGTCGTTAAGCTGAATCACTTCAAAATCTGCCAGCTCGTGCAGCTTGCGGCCCGCCAGATGATGGCGACGCAGAATGTCGGCTACCGAGCAGGCGCACTGGAAGTACTGCTGCATCAGACGCAGTTTTTTACCCGCGGTGTGGTTGTCGTTCGGGTACAGCACCTTCGTCAGTTTTTCCGCATCAATGCCCTGCTGCTCAGCGCGCAGGAAATCGCCGTCGTTGAATTTAGTCAGGTTAAACGGGTGCGCGTGTTTGGCCTGCCACAAACGCAGCGGCTGCGCTACGCCATTTCGGTAGCCCAGTACCGGCAGATCCCACGCTTCACCGGTGAGGGTGAACGCTGGCTGCCATTCGCCTTTGACAACTTTACCGCCAATCTCGACCTGCACGTCGAGCGCCGCGTTGTGGCGGAACCACGGATAGCTGCCGCGCTGCCAGTCGTCCGGCGCTTCCATCTGGTGGCCGTCATCGAAGGACTGGCGGAACAGACCGTACTGGTAGTTCAGACCATAACCGGTGGCCGATTGGCCTACGGTCGCCATTGAGTCAAGGAAGCAGGCAGCCAGACGTCCCAGGCCGCCGTTGCCGAGCGCCGGGTCCGTTTCTTCTTCCAGCAGGTCGGTCAGGTTGATGTTGTAGGCTTTCAGCGCCTCGCTCACGCCTTCATACCAGCCCAGGTTAAGCAGGTTGTTGCCGGTCAGGCGCCCAATCAGAAACTCCATCGAAATGTAGTTCACGTGGCGCTGATCCTTCGCGGGCTTCGCTGCCGGTTGCGCCGACAGCTGTTCTGCCAGCGCGCCGCTCACAGCCTGCCACCATTGATGAGACGTCATTTCGGAAGCGGCCTGCAGGCCAAAACGCTGCCACTGACGCGTCAGGGCAGCCTGGAATGAATCGTGATTGAAAGTAGGCTGTGACATAGCGAAATCGAATCCTTTTTACATAAACATTAGCGGTAGTGTGCCTGGCTGAATGCATGACTTCCTCCTCCTGTCCTGGATTAGGCGGGGAGGAGTCGCAGGGATGAGCGAAAAGTGTGATCGCCGCCACTATAACGTTAGCCGCTGACGGCGAATTCGCGCATTTTTCAACCAGCATGAGACGGTCCTTTTGCTGTCCACAGTCTCGAGGATGATGGCCGCCGATTCTCCGCGCCAGGTCAAAAAATGAAATCATGTTCCGCGATAAATATGTAAATAGGGAAACAATTACCCTTCGAAAATAAGCAACAAATTAATACGTATTGTTTCTATGGAAAATGACCATGCAAGAAATTTCTTAAATGCGATTAATGACGTAAAACTGCGTAAATTTATTTCGTTCGTAAGCAGATGACCCTGCGAAACCTAGATTTTACGCACCCTACGGGGCCTAATACGTAGTGGGGAGGGAATATGAGAAATTGTGACATATAGCAAATTCGCAAGCATCAAAACAGGACATAACTTGCAATACATAGCTATTTGACCGACCTTTGTAAGGATTAATTACGAAGCGCAAAAAAAATCTCGTTTTCCAATCCTCACAGTGAAGTGATTAGCTATGTTGATTCCGTCAAAATTAAGTCGACCCGTCCGTCTCGAACACACCGTGGTTCGCGAGCGGCTGCTGGCGAAACTTTCAGGCGCGAACAATTATCGTCTGGCGCTGATAACCAGTCCGGCTGGCTATGGAAAGACAACGCTCGTGTCGCAATGGGCTGCAGGGATGAGTGACCTTGGCTGGTATTCGCTTGATGAAGGCGATAACCAGCAGGAACGCTTTGCCAGCTACCTGATCGCCGCTATCCAGCAGGCGACGGGCGGCCATTGCGAGGCGAGCGAAAACATGGTGCAAAAGCGCCAGTATGCGAGCCTGAGCTCCCTTTTCTCGCAACTTTTCATTGAACTCAGCGAATGGCAGCGTCCGCTCTATCTGGTCATTGATGACTACCACCTGATTACCAACCCGGTGATCCACGATGCGATGCGCTTCTTCCTGCGCCATCAGCCGGAAAATCTGACGCTGGTGGTGCTATCGCGCAACCTGCCGCAGTTGGGCATCGCCAACCTGCGCGTGCGCGATCAGCTACTGGAAATTGGCAGCCAGCAGCTCTCCTTTACGCACGCCGAGACCAAACAATTCTTCGACTGCCGTCTGGCCGCGCCGATTGAAGCGGCAGAAAGCAGTCGCCTGTGCGATGACGTCGCCGGCTGGGCTACCGCGCTGCAGCTGATCGCGCTATCCGCACGCCAGCGTAATAACGCGACCCAGCACTCTGCGCGCCGTCTGGCGGGCATTAACGCCAGCCATCTTTCCGATTATCTGGTTGATGAAGTGCTGGACAACGTCGACGCGCAAACGCGTAATTTCCTGCTGAAAAGTTCGCTGCTACGTTCCATGAACGACTCGCTCATCGCCCGCGTAACCGGCGAAGAGAACGGGCAAATGCGCCTGGAAGAGATCGAGCGTCAGGGGCTGTTTATTCAGCGCATGGACAACTCCAGCGAGTGGTTTAACTACCATCCGCTGTTCTGCAGTTTCCTGCGCCAGCGCTGCCAGTGGGAGCTGGCGACCGAACTGCCGGAAATCCACCGCGCGGCGGCGGAAAGCTGGATGGCGCAAGGTTTTCCGAGCGAAGCCATCCACCACGCGCTGGCGGCAGGCGATCCGAAAATGCTGCGCGATATTCTGCTTAACCACGCCTGGGGTCTGTTCCATCATAGCGAACTGGCGCTGCTCGAAGAGTCACTCTCCGCGCTACCGTGGGAAAGCCTGCTGGAAAATCCGCGCCTGGTCCTGCTGCAGGCCTGGCTGATGCAAAGCCAGCACCGTTACAGTGAAGTCAACACCCTGCTGGCTCGCGCCGAGCAGGAGATGACGTTTGAGATGGACACTTCGCTGCACGGTGATTTCAACGCGCTGCGGGCGCAGGTTGCCATCAACGACGGCGATCAGGATGAAGCCGAGCGCCTGTCCACCGTGGCGCTCGAAGAGCTGCCGCTGGCAAACTTCTACAGCCGCATCGTCGCCACCTCGGTGCACGGTGAGGTCCTGCACTGCAAAGGGCTGCTGAGCCAGTCGATTGCCGTCATGCAGCAGACTGAACAAATGGCGCGCCGCCACGATATCTGGCACTACGCCCTGTGGAGCCTTATCCAGCAGAGTGAAATTCTGTTTGCTCAGGGTTTCCTGCAGGCCGCCTGGGAGTGCCAGGAGAAAGGCTTCCAGCTGATTCACGAGCAACACCTTGAACAACTGCCGATGCATGAATTCCTGCTGCGCATTCGCGCACAGCTGCTGTGGGCGTGGGCGCGTCTCGACGAAGCGGAAACCGCCGCCCGCACCGGGATTGAAGTCCTGAGCGGCTTCCAGCCGCAACAGCAGCTGCAGTGCCTGACCTTACAGGTGCAGTGCTCGCTGGCGCGCGGCGATCTGGATAACGCCCGCAATCACCTGAACCGTCTGGAAAACCTGCTGGGCAACGGAGCCTATCACAGCGACTGGGTTTCTAACGCTGATAAGGTACGGGTGATTTACTGGCAGATGGTCGGCGACAAAAAAGCGGCGGCCAACTGGCTGCGCCACACGCCGAAGCCGGAGTTCGCCAATAACCACTTCCTGCAGGGACAGTGGCGCAACATCGCTCGCGCGCAGATTCTGCTGGGCGAGTTCAACTCGGCCGAAATGGTGCTCGAAGAGCTCAACGAGAACGCCCGAAGCCTGCGTCTGATGAGCGATCTCAACCGTAACCTGCTGCTGCTTAATCAGCTGCACTGGCAGGCAGGCAATAAGAACGAAGCTCAGCGCGTACTGCTGGAAGCGCTCCAGCTGGCGAACCGCACCGGGTTTATTAGCCACTTCGTGATTGAAGGTGAAGCCATGGCGCAGCAGCTGCGCCAGCTGATTCAATTGAATACGCTGCCGGAGCTGGACCAGCACCGCGCCCAGCGCATTCTGCGTGAAATTAACCAGCACCATCGTCATAAATTTGCCCACTTCGACGAGAGCTTCGTTGAACGCTTGCTCAACCACCCGGAAGTGCCGGAGCTCATCCGCACCAGCCCACTCACCCAGCGCGAGTGGCAGGTACTGGGGTTGATTTACTCGGGCTACAGCAACGAGCAAATTGCCGGCGAGCTGGACGTTGCGGCTACGACCATCAAAACCCATATTCGTAACCTTTATCAGAAGCTCGGCGTGGCACACCGTCAGGATGCGGTGCAGCACGCACAGCAGCTGCTGAAGATGATGGGGTATGGCGTGTAGTTTGTGCCGGACGGCGGCTGCGCCTTATCCGGCCTATACCAAGCGCGGGTTCGATATTAAACACCCCCTTTTGGCAGGCCGGATAAACGAAGCGCTATCCGGCGTTGCACGCGCCAGAGAGCAAAGAGATAGCCACGTCACATTAAAGAATTAACATAACCGCAAAGTGAAAAATTAGAATACTCAGGTTCATAGCCACCTTTTATAAAGGATGTCGTATGTTGGCACATATTATAAAAGGTGACCCTATGTCGGCATTAACCGCAAAAATCAGTAACAAGGAAAAGTTTGGATTTGGTCTGGGCGACGCCGCCAGCCATATCGTATTTGACTCCTCTGTCGCTATTCTCGCTTATTTCTATACCAATATTTATGGATTACCACCGGCAGTCATGGGGACATTATTTCTCGTCGTCAGGGTGCTGGATGCCATTACCGATCCAATAATGGGCGCTATTGCCGATCAAACCAAAAGTCGCTGGGGTCGCTTCCGCCCGTGGCTATTAATTATTTGTGTACCGTTTGCCGTAAGCTGCGTGCTGGTTTATTCCACGCCTAACTTTGAGCAAACGGGTAAAATTGTCTACGCCGTCGTGGCCTATATTTTTATGACCCTGATGTACACGGCGATTAATATTCCTTACTGCTCGCTTGGCGCGGCGATAACCGCCGATCCGAAAGAGAACCTGTCGCTGCAATCCTGGCGTTTTGCCGTCGCCCCTATTGGCGGCGCAATGGGTACCGCCCTGATTCTGCCGCTGGCAGACCTGCTTGCGCCGGGAGACCGGGCAAGCGGCATGCAGTGGGCGATGGGGATATTCGGCGCCATCGGCTGCGTGATGTTCCTGATCTGCTTTGCCACCACCAAAGAGCGTATTACGCCGGTGAAAGAAGAGAACCTGAACATTTTGCGCGACGTGCGTATTCTGATGAAAAACGACCAGTGGTGCGTACTGTCGATATATAACCTGGCGATGCTATGCGGCGTGGTGGTTCGCGGCGGCCTGCTGGTGTATTTCGTACAGTATATTCTGCAACAGGGCAGCAGCGTTATTTCTCTGTTTATGCTGGCGACGACCGTTGCTGCCGTGATCGGCAGCCTGGCGGCAAAACATGTGGGCTCATGGTTCTGTAAAATTCGCGCCTCGGTGTGGGTGAATATTCTCAGTGCACTATTCGGATTGCTGTTCCTGGTGCTGCCAACCGATTATTGGATGCCCGCGTTTATCGTCCACGTGATACTGAATATTTTGCAGGGGATTAACGCCCCGCTGCAGTGGTCGATGATTACCGACGCCAATAACTACGGCGAGTGGAAAACCCAGCGCCGTATTACCGGCATGAACGTCGCGGCAAACATCTTTATTATCAAACTCGGCGTTGCAATCGGCGGCGCGCTGACCGGTTGGGGGCTGGCATTTTACGGTTATCAGGCGGGGGTTGAGCAGCAGTCCGCAGAAGCCATTCGCGGCGTGCTCATACTGTTTACGGTGCTGCCGGCCATCTTCTATCTGATTACGGCCATTTCTATCCGCTACTATCGGCTGACCGAAGACCGCATGAACGTCATCGTCTCCGATCTGAGTCAGGGTAAATTCCAGCAGCAGATGTCATAACCCCCGGAACAGCAGTATTCGCGCGGAATGCCCCTCTCCCTTTTGAAGGCTGAGGGGCATTGCTTTTTCCCGCCAGTAAAATTGGCCGGATCCCCCTTAACAGAGTTCCAGCTGCACTTCATTTTCGGCAATCACCTGCATCACGCCCGGCGGCGGCAGAACGTCGGTAAACACCGCATCTACCATGCTGATGCTGCCCATATTGACCATGGCGTTCCGGCCAAACTTCGAATGGTCGACGACCAGAATCACGTGACGAGAGTTATCGATAATCGCGCGCTTGGTGCGCACCTCATGGTAGTCAAACTCCAGCAGCGAGCCGTCGCTGTCGATGCCGCTGATGCCCAGAATGCCGAAATCGAGGCGGAACTGAGAAATGAAGTCCAGCGTGGCCTCACCAATGATGCCGCCATCGCGGCTTCGCAGCTCACCACCGGCGAGAATAATGCGAAAGTCTTCTTTCACCATCAGCGTGTTGGCCACGTTGAGATTATTGGTCACGATGCGCAGGTCGCTGTGATTGAGCAGCGCGTGAGCCACCGCCTCCGGCGTAGTGCCAATATCGATAAACAGCGCTGAGCCGTTGGGAATCTGGCTGGCGACCTTTTGGGCGATGCGCTCTTTTTCCGCCGTCTGCGTCGCCTTACGGTCGTGCCAGGAGGCGTTTACCGAGCTCGACGGCAGCGCCGCGCCACCGTGATGGCGCAGGATCTTTTTCTGCTCCGCAAGGTCATTCAAATCACGACGAATGGTCTGCGGGCTAACGGAAAAGTGTTCCACCAGCTCTTCGGTACTGACATAGCCCTGAAGTTTTACCAGCTCGATTATCGCGTCATGACGTTGTGTTTGTTTCATGATGAATCCCTGGAAAAATTATGCTCGCTTTCGCACATTTAGCGTATCGACGAAGGCCATAGCCAGACCAATCACCAAACCGGTGACGTGAGCGCCGTTCGCAATCGACATTCCAAAAACGTTGAACCACCCGGCAACAAGCCAGATCAGAGAAAATATAATCAGCCCACGCGGCAGATAAATGCCGCTCTGCGGATCGCGTTCGCCGCGCAGCCAGGCATAGCCCATTAGGGCGTAAACCACGCCGGAGAGGCCGCCGAACCACGGACCGCTAAACTGGTGCTGAATAAAGCCACTGAGCAGCGCGCTGATGATGGTAATCACCACCAGTTTACCGCTACCGATGCGTTTCTCGATTGCCCCGCCCAGGTACCACCACCATAGCAGGTTAAAGAGGATATGGACGAATGAGAAATGCATGAAAGCATGAGTAAAATAGCGCCAGGCCTCAAATTTCAGCGAATCATCGTACGGCCAGGCAAGCCAGATCATCACTGGCTGATCGCCCACGATGTTCATCAGAATAAAGACCAGCACGCAGACTGCCATGATAACCATCGTCACCGGCCCTGCGCCCGCTTTTAGCGTGGCGAGAAACGGGAAATGACGGTAGTGCAAACCGCTGTTGGTCTGCCCGGACTGCCAGCTCGCCGCCAGATAACGCGGGTCGGCAGGATTGGCGAGAAAGCGTTCCAGCTCGCTACGGACGCGCGCTTCCTGCGCTTCATCAGAAAGCCAGACATCGCTGCGCGTATGCTGCTGGATAGTCAGAATAACGCCCTGCGTCGCCATGTAGTCAACAAAGGCCTGGGCCACGCGCGGGTTAGTAAAAGAGGTGATCATCAACATCAGCAGGTCGCTTCTATTCCAAACAAAAGGGGACAGTATATACCCAAACCCTGACAGATGCGTTGCAGCGCGCATTGCCGCCTGACGACAGGCGGCATCGGGAACGGGTGCTGGCGCTGTCTTAGAAAGCGGCGTGTTCCACTTCTGCCGGGAAATGGCGGTGCCAGGCATCAAAGCCGCCGTCCACGCTGTAAACCTGGTCATAGCCCTGCTGGAGCAGGTACTGCGCGGCACCTTTACTGCTGTTACCGTGATAGCACATCACCATGACCGGCGTTTCAAAATCGTTATCGCGCATAAACGCGCCCAGCGTGTCGTTCGTCAGATGAAACGCGCCCGGGGTGTGGCCCATCGCGAAGCTTTGCGGATCGCGAATATCCACCAGCACAGCGGCACTCTGCTGCAGCTTTTGGTGTGCCTGTTCTACGTTAATGCATTCAAACTGTTCCATGGTGCTCTCTTATCTTTATGGCAGGTATTGTGGCTCACGACATTTTATCGCCAAGTGTACGTCCTCAGGCCACGTAAACGCCAATATGTTATGCACATCACTCTAAAATGTTTTTTCTATGTTACCAAAAGCGCGTTTACTTGCTATTATGAGCGATATCGAACATTAATGAGCTATAACGAAAGTCCCTGAGGTAGCAATAATGGAAACCAAAGATCTGATTGTGATAGGTGGCGGCATTAACGGTGCAGGCATTGCGGCTGACGCAGCAGGGCGCGGGCTATCCGTGCTGATGCTGGAAGCCAGGGACCTGGCCTGCGCCACGTCCAGCGCCAGCTCGAAACTGATCCACGGCGGTCTGCGCTACCTTGAACATTACGAATTCCGCCTGGTCAGCGAAGCGCTGGCCGAACGCGAAGTACTGCTGAAAATGGCCCCCCATATCGCCATCCCGATGCGCTTCAGGCTGCCGCACCGCCCGCATTTGCGCCCGGCGTGGATGATTCGTACCGGCCTGTTTATGTACGATCACCTCGGTAAACGCACCAGCCTTCCCGCCTCTACCGGCTTGCGTTTTGGCGCAGAATCGGTCCTGAAGTCGGAAATTGTGCGCGGTTTCGAATATTCAGACTGCTGGGTCGACGACGCGCGGCTGGTGCTGGCTAACGCGCAGATGGTGGTGCAGAAAGGCGGTGAAGTCCGGACCCGCACTCGTGCTATCTCGGCAAAACGTGAAAATGGCCTTTGGGTTGTGGAAGCGGAAGATATCGACAGCGGTGAAAAATTCCGCTGGCAGGCGCGCGGTCTGGTCAACGCTACCGGCCCGTGGGTAAAACAGTTCTTCGACGACGGCATGCATCTGCCTTCGCCGTATGGCATTCGCCTGATCAAAGGCAGCCATATTGTCGTGCCACGCGTGCATACACAAAAGCAGGCCTACATTCTGCAAAACGAAGATAAGCGCATCGTGTTCGTGATCCCGTGGATGGATGAATTCTCAATCATCGGTACCACCGACGTGGAATACCACGGCGACCCGAAAAACGTTGAGATCGACGAAAGCGAGATTAACTATCTGCTGAAGGTGTACAACGGTCACTTTAAAAAGCAGCTGGCCCGCGAAGACATCGTCTGGACATACTCCGGCGTACGCCCGCTGTGCGACGACGAGTCTGATTCACCGCAGGCGATTACCCGCGACTACACGCTGGATATCCACGACGACCACGGTAAAGCCCCCCTGCTTTCCGTCTTTGGCGGTAAGCTCACCACCTACCGCAAGCTGGCGGAGCACGCACTGGAAAAACTGTCCCCATACTATCAGGGCATCGGCCCGGCGTGGACCAAAGGCGCAGTGCTGCCGGGTGGCGAGATCGGCGGCGATCGCGATGACTACGCAGCGAAACTGCGCCGCCGCTATCCGTTTATCAGCGAATCGCTGGCCCGCCACTACGCCCGAACCTACGGCAGCAATAGCGAGCTGATTATTGGCGATGCTCGCGACGTTACCGGGCTGGGCGACGATTTCGGCCATGAGTTTTACGAAGCCGAGCTGCGGTATCTGGTCGAACATGAGTGGGTACGCAGGCTCGATGACGCCATCTGGCGCCGTACCAAACAGGGGATGTGGCTGAATGCGGAGCAGCAGTCGCGGATAAGTGAATGGCTGGTGAAAACGCTGGGAAAGCCTGAGCTGGCGCAGGCGTCGTAATACGATCGCGCCGCGTCATGCCTGATAGCGCTGTGCTTATCAGGCATGCACGGGCGAAGGAAAAAAATGGGGCCATCCGGCCCCATTGTTGTTTTACAGCCTGACCGGCTCGATATACCAGATATGCTCGGCATACTCTTTGATCGTACGGTCGGAAGAGAAGTAGCCCATGTTGGCGATGTTGTGCATCGCTTTGGTGGACCACTCATCCGGCTCCTGGTACAGCTCATCAACCTTATCCTGGCAATCGACGTAGCTACGATAGTCAGCCAGCACCTGGTAATGGTCGCCAAAGTTGATCAGCGAATCCACCAGATCGCGGTAGCGACCCGGCTCGCCCGGACTGAATACACCGGTGGCGATTTGCGTCAGCACCTGACGCAGCTCGGCGTCCTGCTCGTAGTAGTCGCGCGGGCTATAGCCCTTGCGGCGCAGCGCCTCCACTTCTTCTGCGGTGTTGCCGAAAATAAAGAAGTTATCCGCGCCCACGTGCTCCTGCATTTCAACGTTCGCGCCATCCAGCGTACCGATAGTGAGCGCACCGTTAAGCGCAAACTTCATGTTACTGGTGCCGGAAGCTTCGGTCCCCGCCAGTGAGATCTGCTCGGAGAGATCCGCCGCAGGAATGATCATCTGCGCCAGGCTCACGCTGTAGTTGGGGATAAACACCACTTTGAGCTTATCGCCAATTTGCGGATCGTTGTTGATCACGTCCGCCACATCGTTGATCAGGTGAATGATGTGCTTCGCCATGTAGTAGGCCGAAGCCGCCTTCCCGGCGAAGATATTCACGCGCGGCACCCACTTCACGTCCGGATCGGCTTTGATGCGGTTATAGCGGGTGATGACGTGCAGCACGTTCATCAGCTGACGCTTGTACTCGTGAATACGCTTAATCTGCACGTCAAACAGCGCGTGCGGGTTGACCACCACGTTAAGATTCTGACCAATAAAGGCCGCAAGACGCTTTTTATTCTCCAGCTTGGCGCGCTGTACCGCCTGATTCACCTTCGGATAATCAATGTGCTGCTCCAGCTCGCTCAGCTGACTGAGGTCGGAGCGCCAGGTCTTGCCAATGTTGTCATCCAGCACCTCAGAGAGCGCCGGGTTCGCCAGCGCCAGCCAACGACGCGGCGTTACGCCGTTGGTGACGTTGATAAAGCGCATCGGGAAGATGTTGGCAAAGTCGGCAAACAGCGACTGCACCATCAGGTTAGAGTGCAGTTCAGAAACGCCGTTCACCTTCTTGCTCACCACCACTGCCAGCCACGCCATACGCACGCGGCGACCGTTGGACTCGTCAATAATGGAAGTGCGGCTCAGCAGGCCGGTATCGTTCGGATACTGCTCCTGTAATGTCTTCAGGAAGTAGTCGTTAATCTCGAAGATAATCTGCAGGTGACGCGGCAAGATTTTGCCCAGCATATCGACCGGCCAGGTTTCCAGCGCTTCGCTCATCAACGTGTGGTTGGTATAAGAGAAGACCTGGCAAGTCACGGTAAACGCTTCATCCCAGCTGAACTTATGCTCGTCAATCAGCAGGCGCATCAGCTCGGGAATGGACAGCACCGGGTGGGTGTCGTTCAGGTGAATAGCGATTTTGTCCGCCAGGTTGTCATAGGTTTTATGCAACATGTAGTGGCGGTTTAAAATATCCTGCACCGTCGCGGAAACCAGGAAGTACTCCTGACGCAGGCGCAGCTCGCGCCCGGAATAGGTGGAGTCATCCGGATACAGCACGCGGGATACGTTCTCAGAGTGGTTTTTATCTTCTACCGCAGCGAAGTAATCGCCCTGGTTAAATTTACCCAGGTTGATTTCGCTACTGGCCTGCGCATTCCACAGGCGCAGCGTGTTTGTGGCATCGGTGTCATAGCCAGGAATAATTTGATCGTAAGCAACCGCGAGGATCTCCTCGGTTTCCAGCCAGCGGCTGGTTTTGCCTTCCATCTGGACGCGGCCGCCGAAGCGCACCTTGTAGCGCGTGTTGTGGCGCGGGAATTCCCACGGGTTGCCATACTCCAGCCAGTAGTCCGGCGACTCTTTCTGGCGGCCTTCGACAATGTTCTGCTTGAACATGCCGTAGTCGTAGCGAATGCCGTAGCCACGGCCAGGCAGCGCCAGCGTCGCCAGCGAATCCAGGAAGCAGGCCGCCAGACGGCCTAAGCCGCCGTTGCCCAGCCCGGGGTCATTCTCTTCGTCAATCAACTCTTCGAGGTCCAGCCCCATCTCTTCCAGCGCGTTTTTTACGTCGTCATACAGACCCAACGACAACAGCGCATTGGAAAGGGTGCGGCCAATCAGAAACTCCATCGACAGGTAGTACACCTGCCGCGTTTCCTGGGAAAGCTGGGCGCGGTTAGAACGCAGCCAACGCTCGACCAGACGATCGCGAATGGCAAACAGCGTGGCGTTCAGCCACTCGTGTTTGTTGGCGATAGCGGGATCTTTCCCGATGATGAACATCAGCTTATAGGCAATAGAGTGCTTCAGTGCCTCAACGCTGAGGGTCGGTGATGCATACGTAAAGGGTGCATTCATAACTAAGATCCCCGTAGTTAAATCAGGCGTTGATAAAGCTCACGATAAGCGTGCGCAGCGACCTGCCAGCTAAAATCCATATTCATCGCCTGGCGCTGAACGTAGCGCCAGAGCGAAGGACGAGACCATAATACGAAGGCACGGCGGATAGCTCTGAGCAGCGACCAGGCGTTGCTGTCCTCAAAAACAAAACCGCTGGCGATACCGTCGGCCAGATTTTCCAGCGAACTGTCGGCAACGGTATCCGCCAGGCCGCCGGTGCGGCGAACCAGCGGCAGCGTGCCGTACTTCAGGCCGTAGAGCTGCGTTAAGCCACACGGCTCAAAGCGGCTCGGCACCAGGATGACGTCAGCGCCGCCGATAATGCGGTGCGAAAACGCTTCATGGTAGCCAATTTGTACCCCAACCTGCCCCGGATGCTCGGCGGCGGCGGCAAGGAAACCTTCCTGCAGCACCGGGTCACCTGCACCCAGCAGCGCCAGCTGACCGCCCTGCTCCAGCAGGCCTGGCAGAGCTTCCAGCACCAGGTCCAGCCCTTTCTGGCTGGTCAGGCGGCTCACCACGGCAAACAATGGTGCGCTCTCGTCCACCTTCAGACCCATGGCGATTTGCAGCTGCCGTTTGTTCTCCGCCTTCTTCTCTAGCGTATCGCGAGAATAGCTCGCTGGCAGCAGCATGTCCTTTTCCGGACTCCAGACGTTATCATCCACGCCGTTGAGAATACCCGACAGACGGCCCTCTTTATGCCGCTGACGCAGCAGGCCTTCCATGCCGTAGGCATACTGCGGCTCGGTTATCTCACGCGCGTAGGTCGGGCTGACGGCGGTGATGTGATCCGCGTAGAACAACCCGGCCTTCAGGAATGAAATCTGCCCGTGGAACTCCAACCCGTGCATGTTGAAAAACTCGCCCGGCAGCTGAATTTCACTCATATGATGGGCATAAAACAGGCCCTGATACGCCAGGTTATGCACCGTAAATACCGACTTCGCCGGACGGCCGCGGGCCGCCAGATACGCCGGTACCAGGCCCGCATGCCAGTCATGGGCATGCACAACCTCCGGACGCCAGAACGGATCCAGCCCGCTGGCCATTTCACTGCCCACCCAACCCAGCAGAGCGAAACGCTTCACGTTATCGGCATAGGCGTTCATGTTGGTGTCGTGGTACGGGCTCCCTGGACGATCGTAGAGATGCGGCGCATCAATCAGGTAAATGCCAACGCCGTTATAATGGCCGAACAGCAGCGTCATGCGCCCGGCAAAAGTCTCGCGACGGGTAACGACTTTGGCATCGGTAATCCCACGGCGAATGTCCGGAAACGCAGGCAACAGCACGCGTGCGTCGGTCCCTTCTGCAATCTGTGCCGCCGGCAGCGCGCCGATAACATCCGCAAGGCCGCCCGTTTTTAATAACGGGAACATCTCAGAACAAACATGTAAAACCTGCATTATCGCTCCTGTTTGTACCCCAACTGCCGCAACATCTCGCGCGTAACCAGCACGATTCCCTCTTCTGAGCGGTGGAAACGACGCGCATCCTCTTCCGCATCCTCACCAATCACCATGCCTTCCGGAATCACGCAGGCCCGGTCAATCACGCAGCGACGCAGACGCGAGGAACGCCCGACCCAGACGTCCGGCAATAAGACTGCCGAATCAATGTTACAGAACGAGTTCACGCGTACGCGGGGGAACAGCACCGATTGCACGACCACCGAGCCGGAAATAATACAGCCGCCGGACACCAGCGAGTTCAGGGTCATACCGTGGCTGCCGGAGCGGTCCTGAACGAACTTCGCCGGCGGTAGCGACTCCATGTGAGTACGGATAGGCCAGTGCTGGTCATACATATCCAGCTCTGGAGTGACCGACGCCAGGTCAAGGTTCGCCTTCCAGTACGCTTCCAGGGTACCCACGTCACGCCAGTACGGCTCGGCATCCGGGTCAGACTGCACGCAGGACAGTGGGAAAGGATGTGCATAAGCCGCGCCAGCTTTGGTGATTTTTGGAATTAAATCTTTGCCGAAATCGTGACTGGAGTTTTCGTCGCGGTCGTCCTGCTCCAGCAGCTCATAAAGGTAATCTGCATCAAAGACATAGATACCCATGCTCGCCAGAGACTTGCTCGGGTCGCTCGGCATCGCCGGCGGGTTAGCCGGTTTTTCCACGAAATCGATAATCTTATCGTTCGCATCGACCGCCATCACGCCGAACGCCGTTGCCTCTTCAATGGGCACCGGGATGCACGCAACGGTGCAGCGCGCGCCTTTTTCGACGTGGTCGATCAGCATGCGCGAGTAATCTTGTTTGTAGATGTGGTCACCGGCGAGGATCACCACATACTCCGCCTTGTAGCGGCGAATAATGTCGAGGTTCTGCGTGACCGCATCGGCGGTGCCGCGATACCAGTTTTCACCGTGCATCCGCTGCTGAGCCGGCAGCAGATCCACAAATTCGTTCATCTCTTCGCTGAAGAATGACCAGCCGCGCTGGATATGCTGCACCAGCGTATGGGACTGGTACTGCGTAATCACGCCGATACGACGGATCCCGGAGTTCAGACAGTTAGACAACGCAAAATCGATAATGCGGAATTTACCGCCAAAGTGGACGGCGGGTTTTGCCCGTTTATTGGTGAGATCCTTCAGCCGCGTGCCGCGTCCGCCCGCCAGAATCAGCGCGACGGATTTAATCGGTAACTGGCGAGCCAGCATTAAGGGATCGTTCTTTTCTAGCCTAACCATGATTAACTCCTTTTGATGCTCGTCCTTCCGGGTTATTAGGTTTCCTCGCCCGAGGGCGGGGTTCCGGGTAATTCAGAGACTATGACCTTTGAAATACGCAAACTCCGTGCGCGGGCCCATGCCAGACAGCCATGACCACCGGCTCCTCATTGCCGGTGAAAGGAGGAACAGCGCGCCATTCCCCCACGGGTAACTGCAAGTTTGCCGCGTCCTGCGTTGCATTAAGCGTAATCAGCCAACGATCGGAGAGCAGAATCTGCATCCGTCGCGCGCCGTGCTGCCACTCCTCGGCAGACAGCGGCTGCGCGTCCTGATTGAGCCACTGAACGTTGCCGTCTCCCTCCTGCCACCAGCGGTCGTCCGTTAAGGCCGGAATTTGCTGGCGCAGATGAATTAAGGCGGCGGTAAAGTCGGTCAGCGCATCATCCGCATTTTTCCAATCGAGCCAGGTCAACGAATTGTCCTGGCAGTAGGCATTATTATTACCTTGCTGACTGTGACCGTGTTCGTCACCGGCCAGCAACATTGGCGTTCCTTGCGATAACAGCAGCGTTGTCAACAGCGCCTGAACGCTCGTTCGCCGACGCGCCATGACGTCAAGGTTTGCTTCCAATCCTTCGATACCATGATTATTGCTATGGTTATTGCTTGTTCCGTCACGATTTTCTTCACCATTAGCGTCGTTATGCTTGTTATTGAAGCTAACGCAATCGCGCAGGGTGAACCCATCATGCGCAGTCACCAGATTGACGGCCGCGCGCGGGCGACGATCCTGATGCGCAAAGACGTCGCTCGACGCCGCGAAACGCTGGGCAAAATCCCCCAGCGATAACGACTCTTCAAGCCAGAATCGACGCATCGCATCGCGGAAGTGGTCGTTCCACTCGCTAAATGCCGGCGGGAAATTCCCCACCTGATAACCGCCTTCGCCGATATCCCACGGTTCGGCAATCAGCTTGACCGTAGACAGCACGGGATCGTCGTGGATAGCGTTAAACAACGGCGCATCCTGGCGATAGCCCGGCGTTCGGCCAATCACCGGGGCTAAATCAAAGCGAAAACCATCGACGTGGCAAACGTCTACCCAGAAGCGCAGACACTGGTGGGCGTACTCAACAACGCCCGGGTGGCTGAGGTTTAGCGTGTTGCCGCAGCCCGTCCAGTTTTGGTAATCGCCGTCTTCTCTCAACCAATAATAGCTGCGGTTATCAATCCCCCGCAGCGAGAAGGTCTGACAGTGAAGATCCAGCTCGGCGCTGTGGTTAAGCACCACATCGAGAATCACTTCGATGCCGGCCTTATGCAGCGCTTTCACCGCATCGCGAAATTCATCCAGCGCGCGCTCGGGCGCGCTGGCGTAACGCGGCGCCAGCGCAAACATCGCCAGCGGGTTATAGCCCCAGTAGTTGCTTAACCCCATACGCAGCAGGCGCTGCTCGTTAGCGAAATGCGCCACCGGCTGTAGCTCCAGCGCGGTGATGCCAAGCCGCTTGAAATAGGCAATCATCACCGGGTGGCCGAGCGCACGATAGGTGCCGCGAATCGCTTCCGGTAAACCCGGATGACGCAGGGTCAGACCTTTCACATGCGCCTCGTAGATAACCGTTTTGCCCCACGCGGTGCGCGGGGCGACGTCATCCTGCCAGTCGTAGCTCAGATCGACGACCACCGACTTTGGCGCCACCGGGGCACTGTCGCGGGTATCCGGTGCATCGTAACCGTCGTGAAAGCGCGGATCGTCGACCGGGTCGCCCTCAACGCGATAACAGCACGGGTCAAGCAGCAGCTTCGCCGGATTAAACCGGTAACCCTGCTGCGGTTCCCACGGACCATGGACCCGATAGCCGTAGCGCAGCCCGGGGCGCGCATCGGGCAAATAGCCGTGCCAGATGTCGCCGCTGCGGGCGGGAAGGTCATAACGCGTCTCATTGCCCTGCGCATCAAACACGCACAGTTCCACCCGCTGCGCATGCGCCGAGAACAGCGTGAAGTTCACGCCGTTGTCATCGGCGTGCGCGCCTAACGGCGCGGGTTTGCCTACAGCGAGTGGCCCCATGCTTAATCTCCTTCCCGAACCAGCCAAATCGTCGACAGCGGCGGCAGTGTCAGACTCAGCGACTGCGCGCGGCCGTGGCTGGCAATCTCATCGCTATGGACCACGCCGCCGTTACCGGCGTTGCTGCCATGGTAATGGGCCGAGTCGGTGTTCAGCACTTCGCGCCAGCGGCCGGGCTGGTTGATGCCGAAGCGGTAATCGTGACGCGGCACCGGCGTAAAGTTGCTGGCGACAATCACTTCGTTGCCGGCTTTATCACGGCGCACGAAGACGAACACCGAGCGGGCATGATCGTCCACCACCAGCCATTCAAAGCCGTAGGGGTCGAAGTCCAGCTCGTGCATCGCTTTGTGGTGGCGATAGGTATGGTTGAGGTCGCGTACCAGACGCTGCACCCCGTTGTGCCAGTTATCCTCGCCTTCCAGCAGATGCCAGTCGAGGCTGCCGTCAAAGTTCCATTCCCGCCCTTGAGCGAACTCATCGCCCATAAACAGCAGCTTTTTACCCGGGAAGGCGAACATCCAGCCGTAATAAGCGCGCAGGTTGGCAAACTTCTGCCACGCGTCGCCTGGCATACGGTCAAGAATCGATTTTTTCCCGTGGACCACTTCGTCATGCGACAGCGGCAACACGAAGTTTTCCGTGTAGTTGTACAGCATGCCGAAGGTCATTTTGTCGTGGTGATACTGACGGTGCACCGGGTCGAGCTTCATGTAGTCGAGGGTGTCGTGCATCCAGCCGAGGTTCCACTTAAACCAGAAGCCCAGGCCGCCCATATCAGACGGACGCGAAACCCCGGCAAAGTCGGTTGACTCCTCCGCCATGCTGACGGCGCCCGGCACCTGCTCACCCAGCACGCGGTTGGTGCTGCGCAGAAACTCAATCGCTTCAAGATTTTCACGGCCGCCAAACTCGTTAGGGATCCACTCACCCTCTTTACGACTGTAGTCGCGATAAATCATGGACGCCACGGCGTCGACGCGAAGCGCATCAATACCAAAACGTTCAACCCAGTACAGCGCGTTGCCGGTCAGGAAATTGCTGACCTCGCGGCGGCCGTAGTTGTAGATCAGGGTATTCCAGTCCTGATGGTAGCCTTCACGCGGGTCGCTGTGCTCGTACAGGTTGGTGCCGTCGAACTCGGCTAAGGCAAAATCATCGGACGGGAAGTGGCCCGGCACCCAGTCAAGAATCACGTTCAGACCGGCGGCGTGCGCGGCGTTGATAAAGTAACGGAAGTCTTCGCGGGTGCCGAAACGGCGAGTCGGCGCGTACAGTCCGGTCGGCTGATAGCCCCAGCTACCGTCGAAAGGGTGTTCATTAATCGGCAGCAGCTCCAGGTGGGTGAACCCCATCCATTTCGCGTAGGGCACCAGCTGCTCGGCCAGTTCGCGGTAGCTGAGCCAGTAGTTGTTATCGGTATGACGACGCCAGGAGCCCAGGTGCACTTCGTAGATAGAGATCGCCGCGTCGAACTGGTTCGCTTTTTTCCGCGCTTCGCTCTGCTCCACCTTTGGCGGCAGCCCGCAAATCAGCGAAGCCGTTTCCGGACGCATTTGCGCTTCGAAGGCGTACGGATCGGCCTTGATGCGCAGCGCGCCGCGAGCGTCGATCATCTCGAATTTATACAGCTGGCCGTTATGCGCGCCGGGGATAAACAGCTCCCAAATGCCCGTTTCCCGGCGCAGTCGCATCGGGTGACGACGGCCGTCCCAGTGGTTAAACTGCCCCACCACGGAAACGCGCTGAGCGTTAGGCGCCCAAACGGCAAAGCGTGTCCCGGTGACGCCGTCCATAGTATCCGCATGCGCACCCAGCTTTTCATACGGGCGCAAATGGGTTCCTTCGGACAGCAGCCATGCGTCCATCTCCTGGAGCAACGGGCCAAAGCTATAGGGATCGTCAATAAGGTTCTGTTGGCCATGCCAGACGACGGCCAACTGATAGCGAAACGCATTTTTACGGCGCGGCAGAATGCCGCTAAAGAAGCCACGTGAATCCACGCACTCCAGCTTGCCGACTTTACGGCCGGTTTTCGGTTCAATCACCCAAACATCAGTCGCGTCGGGCAACAGCGCCCGAACTTCCAATCCAGCTTCCGTTTTGTGCATTCCCAGAACGGAAAAAGGGTCTGCAAAATGGCCTGCAATCAGCGCATTAATCACGTCTCTATCAACACGATCGGACATGCTTCATCATCCTTTGTTTTGTCTCGCCTTAATCCAATTTTCATGGCGACATATGTGACCTGAACGGCACGGCACGAAGTTGTGTGCCTCTTTCAGCCCCGTCCAACCTTCAGTCAAGGTGACAGACCTTGATTAAAGCATAGTCAACGCTTTACCTGACTCCTGAGAGAAAAATAGACATCACTGCGTTTACTCCTTGTATTACGCAAAAAAAAGGGGTGGTTTGCCACCCCTCATCAATAACCAAATGTTTACGCCAGCTGGCGCAGCATACGGCGCAGCGGCTCTGCCGCGCCCCACAGGAGCTGGTCGCCAACGGTAAACGCTGACAAATATTCCGGCCCCATATTCAGTTTGCGCAGACGCCCAACCGGTGTGGTCAACGTACCGGTAACGGCGGCCGGGGTGAGTTCGCGCATCGTAATTTCACGATCGTTCGGCACGACTTTCGCCCACGGGTTATGCGCCGCCAGTAATTCCTCTACGGAACTAATGGAAATATCTTTTTTCAATTTCAGAGTGAATGCCTGGCTGTGGCAGCGTAGCGCGCCGACGCGCACGCAGAGGCCATCAACCGGGATGACGGAAGAGGTTGCCAGAATTTTGTTGGTCTCGGCCTGGCCTTTCCACTCTTCACGGCTCTGACCGTTGTCGAGCTGTTTGTCGATCCACGGGATCAGGCTGCCTGCAAGCGGTACGCCGAAGTTATCAACCGCCAGATCGCCGCTGCGGGTCAGGGTGGTGACTTTGCATTCGATCTCGAGGATTGCGGAGGCCGGATCGGCCAGCTCGCTGGCAACATGGTGGTGCAGTTGGCCCATCTGGGTCAGCAGTTCGCGCATATGGCGCGCGCCGCCGCCTGACGCTGCCTGGTAAGTCGCCACGGAGGCCCACTCAACCAGATCGTTGGCAAACAGGCCGCCTAATGACATCAGCATCAGGCTGACGGTGCAGTTGCCGCCGACGAAGGTTTTAATACCGTTGTTCAGACCGTCGGTGATGACCTGCTGGTTCACCGGGTCGAGAATAATGATGGCGTCATCTTTCATGCGCAGCGAAGAAGCCGCGTCAATCCAGTAGCCCTGCCAGCCGCTTTCACGCAGCTTCGGATAGATTTCGTTGGTATAATCGCCGCCCTGGCAGGTGACAATAATGTCGAGCGCCTTCAGCGCTTCAAGATCGTAGGCGTCCTGAAGCTTACCACCGGTGGTACCGCCGAACGACGGCGCAGCTTGACCTAACTGAGAGGTGGAGAAGAAGACCGGGCGAATGGCGTCAAAGTCGCGCTCTTCAACCATGCGTTGCATGAGTACAGAGCCGACCATCCCGCGCCAGCCGATAAAACCAACATTTTTCATAACGTGTTTTCCTGCGAATATGTGCTGTTAATGCGTACCAGTTCCACTGGGCATCCCTTCACATTACAAAAAGCAGCTAAAGTCGCAAGTGAAATTAATCAATGATTGCAAAGCAATCAGAAATGCAACTTATTCCCCCTACCCTGGGGGCCACATCTCTCCGCGTTGAACTCCGCAACAAAGAGGATGTGTAGAGCAGAAATTCCACAACAATTATCAGGGAATTTGAGTCATGAGTGAAATCTTTTCCGCCGCCGTTTTATTGATCTTGATTATGGATCCATTGGGAAATTTACCCATTTTCATGTCGGTGCTAAAGCACACCGAACCCAAGCGCCGCAAGGCGATCATGATTCGTGAGCTTTTAATCGCACTTCTACTCATGCTGATTTTTCTCTTCGCGGGCGAGAAGATTCTGGCCTTTTTAAACCTGCGCGCCGAAACGGTTTCCATCTCCGGCGGCATCATTTTATTCCTGATTGCCATTAAGATGATTTTCCCCAGCGCGACCGGCAGTAGCTCAGGGCTGCCGGCGGGCGAAGAGCCGTTTATCGTGCCGCTCGCGATTCCGCTGGTTGCCGGGCCGACGCTGCTGGCCACGCTGATGCTGTTGTCGCATCAGTATCCGAATAACCTGTCACACCTGGTCATTGCGCTGCTGATTGCCTGGGGCGGTACGGTGGTGATTTTGCTGCAGTCGTCGCTGTTCCTGCGTCTGCTGGGGGAAAAAGGCGTGAACGCGCTTGAGCGCCTGATGGGGCTGATTCTGGTGATGATGGCGACCCAGATGTTCCTGGACGGCATTCGGATGTGGATGAAGGGATAAAACAATTTGGCCGGGCAAGTGCCCGGCCAAATGCCCTCTGTAGGCCGGATAAGGCGTTTACGCCGCCATCCGGCAATGTGCGCTGAGCTGCCTGATGGCGCTGCGCTTATCAGGCCGACAAGTGGGGCATTAACTTAATAACGTAAACGCGATCATACCGATAATCGCCCCAACCGTACCGAGGATGGTTTCCATCATGGTCCAGGTTTTCAGCGTCTGGGCTTCGGTCGCGCCGGTAAATTTACCAAACAGCCAGAAGCCCGCATCATTGACGTGGCTCACCACGATAGAACCGCCGCCGATACAGATAGACAGTGCAGCCAGCTGCGCGCCATTGTAGTTCAGCTGTTCAATAACCGGCATCACCAGACCCACAGCCGTCAGACAGGCGACCGTTGCCGAACCCTGAATAATACGTACCGCAGCGGCCAGAATGAAGCAGGTCAGCGCAATCGGCAGGCCCATACCGGTGAGGGCTTCGCCCAGCGCCGGACCGACGCCAGAATCCACCAGCACCTGTTTGAACACGCCGCCCGCACCGATCACCAGCAGAATAATCCCCGCCGGCTGCAGCGCTGCGCCACAAATCGCCATCACTTTATCTTTCGCCATGCCCTGACGGAACGCCAGGCCATAAATCGCCACCAGGCAGGCAATCAGAATCGCGGTGAAAGGGTGACCAATAAATTCAAACCACTGATAGGTTTCTGACTCCACCGGCACAAAGCGCGCGGCGACGGTTTTCAGCCCCACCAGAACCAGCGGCAGCAGAATCAGCGCCAGGCTAAAGCCGAAGGACGGCATTTTGCCTTCGCCAAGATGCGGCTCGGTGATGTCATCAGGAATATTCAGCTCGACGTAGCGGCTGATAAAGTTGCCCCACAGCGGCCCGGCGATAATCATCCCAGGAATGGCTGCGCACAGGCCAATCAGAATCATCCAGCCAAAGTCGGCATGCATCTGAGATGCCAGCAGCATCGGCGCAGGCCCCGGCAGCAGGAACGCCGCAGCGGCGGCAACGCCCGCAAACAGCGGGATCACCAGTCTCACCAGGTTGGTCCCGGTGTGGCGCGCCATTGAGAAGGCGACGCTGATCAGCAGCACGATGGCCACTTCAAAGAACAGCGGCAGTGCGCAGATAAGGCCAGCAATACCGATCGCATAATGCGCACGGCTGTTGCCGAACGATTTCAGCATTTTGACGGCAATCTGATCGACCGCGCCGGTTTCGTGCAGCACTTTGCCGAACATCGCCCCCAGCGCAACAACGATAGCCAGGAAGCCCAGCGTACCGCCCATCCCTTTCTCCATGGTTTGCGCGATTTTAATCAGCGGCATACCGGAGAAAAGCCCGGCACCAATGGAAACCACCATCAAAGCCAGGAAGGCGTGCATACGCGCCTTCATGACTAAAAACAGCAGCAGCAAAACGGAGCCCACTGCGGTTAACACTAACGATAAAGTTGTCACGCTTTGCGGCCTTTGTTAATCACTTCAATCGTGCTGTCGATAACGCCGTCCAGCGGCTGATCGATATCAACCACCAGCACATCGCGTTCGTCAGCGCTCGGTTCCTGCAGCGTTTCAAACTGCGTCACCAGCATCTGCGTTTTGAAGAAGTGGCCTTTACGCGCCTTCAGGCGGCTCTCGATCAGGTCGAAATCCCCTTTCAGGTAAACGAAGGAGAGGTTCGGGTTACCTTCACGCAAAATATCGCGGTACGCTTTTTTCAGCGCGGAGCAGACAATCAGCGAAACCTTGTTGGTACGCTGCATGGCGAAGGCAGCATCGTTCAGCGCCTGCAGCCACGGTTTGCGGTCGTCGTCGTTCAGCGGCTCGCCGGAGGACATTTTGACGATATTGCTGCGCGGGTGCAGGAAATCGCCGTCCAGAAATGCGGCGTTCAGGCGATGCGCGACTTCGCTCGCAACGGCGGATTTGCCGCTGCCGGATACGCCCATCAGTACATAGACGTGGTGATCGTGGTTAGTCGTGCTCAAGGCGTCCTCCTGTTGGGCACTAGCAATGTGATTCGGGTAATTGTTACGGGTAACTGTTATCGGTAACATTGTCCCGCCGGGCAACTGGATAAGCAATAACCATTCGTGCCGGAAGTGAATTCTGAGTGAATATGTGTGATCTAGTTCAAATTTGTTAGGGCTAAATAGAACCGCCCGGTGACAAAGTGAAACCTAAATCTAACATTTTTGGCGTAACTGCTTCACCACGAATGCGCGCTAACAGGCGCTCTGCCCCGATACGCCCCATACGCTCACGCGGCGTCAGTACGCTGGCGAGGCGCGGCTCCATCACCTGGCCGATATCGTGACCGTGGAAACCGGCAATCGCGATGTCATCCGGGATCTTCAGCCCCAGACGCTGGCATTCAAATGCGGCGCCGACGGCCAGGTCATCGTTGGTGCAGAAAATACCGTCAAGCTGCGAGAATTCACGTCGCGCCTGGCGCATCAGCTCAATGCCCGAGGTGTACGACGACGACTGCTCAACCATCACGCTGTACGGCGTGAGGCCAGCGTCAAGCATGGCCTGCTCGTAGCCCTTTTGTTTGATGATAGTACGTTCATCAAGACGCGCGCCTAAATAGGCGATGTGCCGATGGCCGCGGGCGATAATCGCCGCCGTCATCTGCCGTGCGGCTTCAAAGTTATCAAAACCAACGGCAATATCGAGGCATGGCGACTGGCTGTCCATCAGCTCGACGACCGGAATACCGGCCACCTCAATCATCTTGAGCGTGCGGGGCGTGTGGGTGCGTTCGGTGAGAATCAGACCGTCGATGTTCCAGGAGAGCATGGATTCCAGACGCTCCTGCTCCATCTCCGGCTTATAGCCGTAGTGAGCCAGCATCGTCTGGTAGCCGTGGGCGTCGGTAACGCTTTCCACGCCGCGCAGCACTTCAGCGAAAACCTGGTTTGTTAATGAGGGTAATAGCACGCCGATGGCGCGACTGGTCGCATTGGAGAGAATATCGGGGGCCCGGTTGGGGATGTAGCCCAGATCGTCCAGCGCCGCTGCAATTTTGCCGCGTAACGCTTCAGACACTTGCTCCGGATTACGTAAAAAACGGCTAACCGTCATTTTGGTGACGCCCACGCGGTCGGCAACATCCTGCAGTACGGGTCTTTTCTTTTTCATCGTCCAAAGGCAAACAAATGTGAAGTATTTTTGAAGTTTACCACGGAGATGACGCAACCTCCCCGCTAGATTGGGGAGGTTGCGCTAATTATTTAAGCCTGATCAAACTGGCGGCAGATCGAAGAGCAAAATTTCGCTTTCGCTATCGGCATGGACCGAAATGGCCTGTTCATCCCAAATAGCCAGACCATCGCTGGTGGTGGCTTTGGTGCCATTAATGCTCACTTCGCCTTTCACGACCTGAATCCATACGCGGCGGTCGGCGGCAATCTGATGAACCGACTGTTCACCCTTTGCCAGCGCCCAGCGGTACAGCTCCATATCCTGATAAACCTTCAGCGAGCCTTCACGGGCGTCCGGCGACAGCACCAGTTGTTTACCCTGCGCAGCGTCGAAGCGGCGCTGTTCATAGCGCGGCGTGATGCCGGTTTTTTCTGGAATAATCCAGATCTGGTACAGGTGCAGCTTATCGGTGGCGCTCGGGTTGTACTCGGAGTGACGCACGCCGGTGCCCGCACTCATAATCTGGAACTCACCCGCCGGCACCTGTTCTTTGTTGCCCATGCTGTCCTGATGCTCTACCGCGCCTTCCAGCACGTAGGTCAGAATTTCCATGTCTTTATGCGGGTGGGTCCCGAAGCCCTGACCGGCGTCAATCACGTCATCGTTAATGACGCGCAGCGCGGAGAAGCCCATGTAATTTGGATCGTAGTAGTCGGCAAAAGAGAAGGTATGCCAGGAGTCCAGCCAACCATGATTCGCGTGACCACGTTCATTTGCTTTGCGTAAGAAAATCATTTGTTACCCCCTCATGTTTTCGATGAAACCAGTTTGGACGTAAATCGTGCAGGATGATAGTGGGTGAAAATTGACGCCTCTAGTCAAAAAATATGAATAAGATTAGAGACGCCAACGGTGCTGATGTTAGAGGGTTATCGTAGCCGGAGAAGGCTGCGCAAAGCCGCGTTCGAGTATCTCCATATTCGTCAGAGCATCAGATTCACTGACGAAGTTCTCGCGACCGTTGACGAGGGTGTCATACAGCGCATCGTATACGCGCCCGTAGTCGCCGGTTTCAATCATGACCTCTTCGCGTACGGTATTGCCGTCATCATCGACGTATTCCAGCAGGCCTACGCTATTGTCAGCGCCAAAACCCGGTTCTCCCGGCATGATATTCGCCTTCAGGCTGGTTTCCTGCTGATCGATACCGTATTTGATAAATGACCCTTTATGACCGTGGACGATAAATTTCGGGTAGGCCAGCTTCACCAGATGGCTGCTTTTGACGATGGCTTTCAGGTCGCCATAGAACAGCTGCGCTTCGAAGGTATCATCCGGGTTAGCTTTGTTACGCAGGTGGCGGATGTCATAAGAAACCTGCTGCGGGCGGCCGAACAGCGCAATGATTTGGTCCAGCGTATGCACGCCAAGGCCATAAAACACGCCATCCTGCGGCAGCCCCGGTTGACCCGCGTCTACGGGGCGATAGTTGTCAAAGTGGCTCTCAATTTCCACAATCTGCCCAAGCTTGCCGCTTTCGATGACTTTTTTCGTGGTCAGGAAACAGGAATCAAAGCGGCGATTTTGGTAAGGCGAAATCGTCAGGCCTTTACTTTTCGCCAGTGCAAACAGTTCTTTAGCTTCGGCCAGCGTCGGGGTGAACGGTTTTTCAACCAGAACATTTTTACCCGCTTCCAGCGCTTTTTTCGCGTACTCAAAGTGGCTGTCGGCGTGGGTACACACCACCACCAGCTTCACCTGCGGATCGTTCAGGATGTCGTCGAGCTCACTGGTAAAGTGGATGTGCGCATACTGCGGCGCCTGTTCGTCCGGCTTTGGGCTACGGCGATAGATGTGCGCCACGTGCCAATCGGCTTTACGGTGCAGAACGTAGGGAAGATGGTAGCGAGTGGTGCTTTTGCCAAAGCCAATGAAGGCACAGTGTAGAGTCATGGTTCAGTCCTTTTGAAGTGTTTACTGAACACCATAGCGCAACGACAGGCAAAAAAAAGCCAGCGTTAAGCTGGCTAAAGTAATACTGGAAGCAATGTGAGCAATGTCGTGCTTTCAGGTACTCCGCAAGGACGCCCTGAATGCAGGACAATAATAATCATTCTCATTCGCACTTGTCCAACACTTTTTTGCAAAAAAAGCGCATTGACGCACATTTTAAAATCAATGATGGTAAAGATGACTATCAACCACAGAGGATAAGATGAATGAGCGATATTGTGATACGCCACGCCGAAGCCAGAGATGCTGAACCTTTACGCCGCATCACCGCACATCCGGGGGTTTATCATGACACGCTACAAATTCCTCATCCGGCCATGGAAATGTGGGAAGAACGACTAAAACCGCGTCCAGGCCGTCGACATCTGGTGGCCTGCATCGACGAGCAGGTGGTCGGCCATCTGGTGCTGGATGTGGCGGATAACCCGCGCCGCAGCCACGTCGCCACCTTCGGCACCAGTATTTCCGCCGACTTTCAGGGGCGCGGGGTGGGCAGCGCGCTGATGCGTGAAATGATCAACCTGTGCGACAACTGGCTGCGCGTCGAGCGCATCGAACTGACGGTCTTCGTCGATAACCCCGCGGCGCTGGCGCTGTACCGTAAGTTCGGTTTTGACATTGAAGGCACCGGTAAGCGCTACGCGCTGCGTAACGGTGAGTATGTCGATGCCTACTTTATGGCGCGGCTGAAGACGGCGCACTGAACGGCTCCCTCTCCCTTACGGGGAGAGGGTTAACGTTAGGGTCAACTAGAACCCTGCGGTTAAGTCATCCGGCGAACGCGGGTCGGACGCACCGTACAGCGTGCCGTCCGGGTCGACCATAATGCTCTGCGTGCTGCCCATGGCCTCTTTCACCGCCACCTTCTGCCCTTTCGTTTCCAGCAGTTTAAGCGTATCCGGGCTGAACCCCTTCTCAACCCGCAGCTCGTCCGGCAACCACTGGTGGTGGAAGCGCGGCGCATTGGTCGCCTCAGCGACGTTCATCCCAAAATCAATGCTGTTCACGATCATTTGCAGCACCGTAGTAATAATGCGGCTCCCACCCGGGCTACCGGTGACCAGCCAGGTTTTACCGTCTTTCACCACGATGGTCGGCGACATCGACGACAGCGGGCGTTTTCTTGCCTCTACCGCGTTGGCATCACCGCCCACCAGACCATACACGTTCGGCACGCCGGGCTTGGCGGAGAAGTCATCCATTTCATTATTCAGCAGAATGCCGGTGTTCCCCGCCACAATGCCGGTACCGAAGGTGGTATTGAGGGTATAGGTTACCGCCACCGCGTTGCCGTCTTTATCCACTACTGAGAAATGGGTGGTCTGGTTACTTTCATATGGCGCCAGCTTGCCGGGTTTTATCTGGCTGGAGGGTTTGGCTTTGTTGATGTCAATCTGGTCGGCTATCGATTTAGCGTAGGCTTTGTTGGTCAGCGCCTGCCACGGCACCTTCACAAAATCCGGGTCACCAAGATATTCTGAGCGGTCGGCATAGGCGCGTTTTTCCGCTTCCGCCATCAGTTGCATCGCGTCGGCGCTGCCGAAGCCGTATTGATGCAGGTCGACGTTCTCAAGGATATTCAGGATCTGCACGATATGGATCCCGCCGGAGGACGGCGGCGGCATAGAGAAGATTTCATAGCCCCGATAGGTACCGCTAATCGGCGTGCGTTCGATGGCCTTATAACGAGCCAGATCCGCCTTGCTCATCAGCCCGCCGTTTTTGTGCATTTCATCGGCAATCTGATCGGCAATCGCCCCTTTGTAGAAGGCATCCGGGCCGTGTTCGGCAATCAACGCCAGGCTTTGCGCCAGATTAGCCTGCACCAGCTTGTCGCCTTTTTTCAGCGGCTCACCGTTTTTCCAGAAAATAGCTTTGCTATTGGCGTGATTCGGTAGCACTTCACTACCGTAAGTCTTGAGATCGTCGGCCAGCGCATCGTTCACGATAAAGCCGTCTTTCGCCAGCTTCATCGCCGGGTGGATCACTTTATTGAGCGGCATCGTGCCGTATTTTTCCAGCGCCAGTGAAAAGCCCGCAACGGTACCCGGCGTGCCTGAAGCCAAATGCGATGTCAGCGATTTTTTACTGTCCGGGTTGCCGTGCTCATCTAGGAACATATCGCGAGAAGCCTGCTCCGGGGCCATTTCACGAAAGTCGATCGCCGTAGTTTTACCGTCTTTGGTACGCAACAGCATAAACCCGCCGCCGCCGAGATTACCGGCCTGCGGGTGCGTGACCGCCAGCGCGTAGCCCACCGCCACCGCCGCATCGACGGCATTACCGCCCTGACGCAGAATATCCACGCCCACGCGGGTGGCTGCTGCATCGACGGATGCCACAATCCCCTTTTGGGCCCGTACGGGATGAAACACATCTTCTTCCACGCCGTAAGATACCGGGGGCGGAGGCGGAGGCGGGGCCGCCAGCGCGCTAAAACAGCTTCCTGAGAGCAGGGCGGCAAGCGCAACCCGGCGTAAAAACGTCAGCGTTATCATCATCATTATTCTCCAGACATGCAGGTATGGTCCGCACTAAGCCTGGTTCATAATGCTGAAATAATCCTCGTGACGGTGGGAAAGGAGTAAACTTAGAGTATCCCCTACAAGGAGGAAAGATGATGAAACGATTACTGATTGTCGCGGCGTTCTTGCCGTTCGCCGCGCTGGCCGCACCGCTGAACGTTGACAACAACCCAAACCAGCCGGGCTACGAAATTCCCAGCCAGCAGCGGATGCAGTCACGCATGCTCAACCAACAGCAGCAGCAGAAAGGCATGCTGAACCAGCAGCGGCAGGTGCAGACGCAGCAACAGCAGCAGCATCTGCAAAACCAGCTCAAAGCTAACCAGCAGCGCGTCCAGCAGGCGCAGCCCGGGATGCTCAATCAGCAGCAGCCGTTGCCCAATAACAACGGCGGCATGCTCAAATCCTATTAAGGCTGGAAGTCGGGTCCTATCACGTCAATCGCATCGGTACAGATGCAGTTTACGCCCCAGCGCAGCAGCTCCCGTGCGCGCTGGGGATTGTTTACCGTATACACCAGAATCTTCAGCCCGGCAGCGCGCAGCGCGTCCACCCGCGCTTCATCCAGCACACGGTGATTAAGGTGAATGGAGACGCAGCCCAGGCGTGAGGTCAGCGTCTGCCAGTCATCCCGCCACTCATCCAGCAGCAAACCGCGCGGCAGCTCGGGGGCCGCGAGCTGCGCGGCCTCAAGCGCATCGATTTCAAACGACGACAGCAGCGGCGGCGTCATATCGTTCCACAGCTCACGGGCGGCCAGCGCGATCGTTTTACCGGTCAGCGGCCCACAGCCGGTCGTCGGTTTAATTTCAATATTAGCCATCATGCCATGCCGACGGCAGCGTTCCGCCACCTCAGACAGCAGCGGCAGCGGCTCGCCCTTAAAAGCGCTGCTGAACCAGCTTCCCGCATCCACACGCAGCAGATCCTGCCAACTGAGATCGCCCGCTACGCCCCAGCCGTTGCTGGTGCGCTCAAGGTTATCGTCATGCAGTAAAAAAATCTGACCGTCCTGAGATAGCTTGGCGTCAAACTCAATCATGGTGTGGCCGTAGCGCGCGCCCACGTCGATCGCCGCCAGGGTGTTTTCCGGGGCTAATTTACCGCCGCCGCGGTGGGCGACGATGTGAGGATAAGGCCAGTTGCTCATACACGCATTCCTGTTTCACCTTCGAAGAGGTGCAGATGATCGTCCGGCAGATGCAGCCACAGCGTAGTGCCTGCGTGCGGGCGTAACTGATGCGGTAAACGCACCACCATTTTCTGTTCGCCAAAGCGCCCATGCGCCAGGTTATCTGCACCCAAAATTTCCAGCGTATCGACCACCATCGGCACGCCGTTTTCCGCCTGTGAGCTTAACGCAATATGTTCCGGACGAATACCCAGCGTCATGGCGCGTCCGGCATATTCACGCCGCGTCTCCGGCAGCGACAGCTGCATACCGTTTGCCAGCGCAAAGCGCGTGCCGGACGCGTCCAGCCGCCCGTCCAGCAGGTTCATCGCCGGGCTGCCGATAAAGCTCGCCACAAAGCGGCTGGCCGGCTTCTCGTACACTTCCACCGGCGTGCCGATTTGCTCGGCGATACCTTTGTTCATCACCATGACGCGCTGGGCGAGGGTCATCGCTTCAACCTGATCGTGGGTGACGTACAGCGAGGTGGTGTTCAGGCGGCGGTGAAGCTGCTGCAATTCAAGACGCATCTGCACGCGCAGTTTCGCATCAAGGTTGGAAAGCGGTTCATCAAACAGGAACACCGCCGGGTCGCGCACGATGGCGCGGCCCATGGCCACACGCTGACGCTGGCCGCCGGACAGCTCGCGCGGGCGGCGTTTCAATAGCCCATCCAGCTCAAGAATGCGCGCCGCTTCCCGGACCTTCTCAGCAATGTGCGCCTTGCCCAGACCGCGAATTTTCAGCCCCCAGGCCATGTTTTCTTCCACGCTCATGTGCGGATAGAGCGCATAGTTCTGGAACACCATTGCGATGCCGCGATCCTTCGGCTCCATCTCGGTGACGCGTTTACGGTCAATCCAGATATCGCCGCTGGTGACGCGCTCAAGCCCCGCCACCATGCGCAGCAGCGTCGATTTCCCGCAGCCCGACGGGCCAACCATCACAATAAACTCCCCGTCCGCCACGTCCAGCGTCAGCGGTTGAATGACCTGGGTTTTACCGTCCCAGCTTTTGCTTACTGCCTGTAGTTTTAAACCAGCCATTTTTATTTCTCACTGTCCACTAAACCACGCACAAATGCCCTCTGCATGGCTAAAACGATAACGACGGGGGGAATCAGGGTCAGCAGCATCGCCGCCATCACCTGGTTCCACTGCGTGGTGCCTTCACCGGTGGCGATCATCCCTTTGATGCCCGCTACGGCGGTGCCGAGATTGACGTCGGTAATAATCAGCAGTGGCCAGAGATACTGGTTCCAGCCGTAAATAAAGGTAATCACGAACAGCGCCGCCAGATTGGTTTTCGACAGCGGCAGCACGATGTCGCGAAAGAAACGCATCGGCGAGGCGCCATCGATTCGCGCCGCCTCAATCAACTCGTCCGGCAAGGTCATAAAGAACTGACGGAACAGGAAAGTTGCGGTTGCCGAGGCCATCAGCGGCAGCGTCAGCCCCGCGTAGCTGTCGAGCATCTTCAGGTTGGCAATCACTTCAACCGTCGGGAAAATACGCACCTCAACCGGTAACATCAGCGTGATAAAGATCATCCAGAAGAACAGGTTACGCAGCGGAAAGCGGAACCAGACGATGGCGAAGGCGGAGAGCATCGACACCGCGATTTTGCCGACGGTAATGGCAAACGCCATGATGAAGCTGTTAAGCATCATCAGCCAGAACGGCGCGCTGTTGGCACCCACGCCGTTGACCCAAATCGCCTGCATATTTTCCAGCAGATGCGTGCCAGGAATGAGCGTCATCGGCGTTTCAAACACGGCCTGGTTATCCAGCGTGGCCGCCGTAAACGCCACGTACAGCGGGAAAAGAATCACGATAATCCCGAGGATCAGCATGGTGTGGCTGAATATCGTCAGCCCGCGACGGTTCTCAATCATTGGTAGCGCACCTTTCTTTCCACGTAGCGGAACTGCACCACGGTCAGGATGATGACGAGGAACATCAGCACCACCGACTGGGCGGCAGAGGCTGAGAGGTCCAGCCCGGCAAACCCTTCGCGGTAAATCTTGTAAATCAGCGTGGTGGTGGCCTGCACCGGGCCGCCGGCGGTAGCCGCATCAATCACCGGGAAGGTGTCGAAGAAGGCGTACACCAGGTTCACCACCAGCAGGAAGAAACTCACCGGCGCAATCAGCGGCAGCGCCAGCTTGAAGAAGCGGCGAATCGGGCCCGCGCCGTCGATGGCAGCGGCCTCCACTAAGGAGCGCGGAATAGATTGCAGCGCGGCGAAGAAGAACAGGAAGTTGTAGCTGATTTGCTTCCACACCGAGGCGAAAACCACCAAGAACATAGCCTGACCGCTGTTTTGCGCATGGTTCCAGTCATAGCCGAACTCGCCGAGGAAATGGGTAATCAGGCCACGACCGGGGTTGAACAGGAAGATCCACAGCACGGCGGCCACGGCAGGCGCGACGGCGTAAGGCAGCAGCATCAGCGTCTGATAGAGACGGCTGCCGCGCACCACGTAATCCACCAGCGCGGCGAAAAACAGCGACACCAGCAGGCCGCTGACGGTGACCAGGGTGCTGAACTTCATCGTCGTCCAGAAGGAGTCGAGATAGTACGGATCGTGGAACAGCGTGACGAAGTTATCCAGGCCGACAAACTGGCTGGAGAGGCCAAACGGGTCGACGTTTTGCAGCGAGTACCACAGCGCTTCACCGGCGGGCCAGATAAAGAAAATAACGGTGATAATCAGCTGCGGGGCGACCAATGCGTAGGGCAGCCAGCGGGATTTAAACACCGGACGGGATGATGACATGAAGGTTTTATTCCTGAGCAGTGCCGGATGGCGCGATGCTTATCCGGCCTACATCAACGCGTAGGCCGGGTAAGGCGAAGCCGCCACCCGGCATTTCACATTAAGACTTGGTCGATTGCTCGAAGCGGCGCAGCAGCTGATTCCCGCGCTCTACCGCAGAGTCCAGCGCCTGCTGAGGCGTTTTCTTACCGGTCCACACGCTTTCCAGCTCTTCATCCACGATGGTGCGAATCTGCGGCATGTTGCCCAGACGCAGGCCTTTGGTGAACGGCAACGGCGGCTTGTTCAGCATCTGACGCGTGGCGATATCGGCGCCAGGATTCTTGTCATAGAAGCCCTGCTGACGCGTTAAATCGTACGCCGCGGTGGTGATCGGCAGATAGCCGGTTTTCTGATGCCATTCCGCGGCATTTTCCGGCTTCGCCAGGAACTCAAGGAACTTCGCCACGCCGGTGTAGGTTTCTTTGTCTTTACCCTGCATCACCCACAGGCTCGCCCCGCCAATGATGGCGTTTTGCGGCGCGCCCTTCACGTCGGCGTCGTACGGCATCATGCCCACGCCGTAGTTGAATTTGGCGTAATGACGGATGTCTGCCAACGAGCCGGAAGAAGCGGTGGTGATAGCGCAATCGCCGTTGTAGAACTTCTCGGTCGATTCGTCTTTACGGCCAAAGTAACTGAAATCGCCCTTCTTATTCAGCGCTTCCAGCAAGGCAATGTGTTTGACCTGCTCCGGCTTGTTGAACTCCAGTACCGCATCGGTACCGTCGAAGCCGTTGTTTTTAGTCGCGACCGGCAGACCGTGCCAGGCGCTGAAGTTTTCAATCTGGATCCAGCCCTGCCAGCCGCTGGCGTAGCCGCACTTCATACCCGCCGCTTTTAGCTTCGCGGTATACTCGGCCAGATCCTGCCAGGTTTTTGGCGGCTGCTCCGGGTCTAACCCGGCTTTCTTGAAGGCGTCTTTGTTGTAGTACAGCACCGGGGTAGAGCTGTTAAACGGCTGGGAGAGCAGGTGCCCGGTTTTCGCATCGGTGTAGTAACCGGAAACCGTCGGCACAAACTGAGATTCGTCGAACTTGATACCGGCATCGCTGAATACCTGATATACCGGCTTAATCGCCTTAGAGGCCATCATGGTGGCGGTGCCCACTTCATACACCTGCAGCAGCGCCGGGGCGTTGCCGGTACGGAAGGCGGCGATGCCTGCGCTCAGGCTCTGCTCGTAGTTGCCTTTGTACACCGGGGTAATTTTGTAGTCCGGGTTGGCGGCGTTAAAACGCTGCGCCAGGGAGTCAACTTCTTTGCCCAGCTCACCTTCCATTGAGTGCCAGAACGGAATCGTGGTAACCGCCATAGCCTGACCTGCGAATGCCAGACTCATTGCCAATCCTAAAGCTGTATGTCGTAACGATATCATCGGTTATCTCTCTTTTTGTGCCGGGATGCGCGATATCACGCGTTTTATGTTCGCGGGGGTAACATGACATGCTCGAATGACAGAAAAATAACTTTTTTATTACAAAAAAAAGATAGTAACGCGACAAAGGGATGGCAAGGCGGTGACGGTTGTGAGAAGGGAAAGTGGGAGCTGAGACACGTATAGGTGTCGTGTCAGTACCCGGGTCGGCGCTGGCACAGCACTATCGGGATCATCCACGGAGCCGGGCTGCTATCTGCTCCAGCGTGAGTTGCCCAGCGGCAGCCTCAACCGTCATCGCAACAAAATCAGGATTAGCCGGTAATGAAATGCCGTTACGCTTTAAAAACAGTAAGGTAATAAATAATGCCGTCCGTTTATTTCCGTCATTAAAAATATGCCCACGCGAAATCGCCAGCAGATGCATTGCCGCAAGCAGCCAGACATCTGTCACGCCTTGATATTCGATTTGATTGAGCACCCGGTACATCAGCGCTTCTGCGCGGCCAGGATCGGGCATTCCCTCTACGCCAGGCGTTACGCGGAGCAACCTGTCGTGAAACTGTATTATCTCTTCCGCTGAGATAATCTGAAGGGTCATTTATCTGCCAGCTCCCTGATTTCATTACCATGTATCGCCATGATTGCCGCGAATTCATCATCCATTCTGGCCGCCTGATAACGCTCAAATTCTTCCGCGCTGATAATCACCGCAGGCTTATGCCCTCGGCGCGTAATGGTGACAGGCCCCCCGCTGACGGCACTTTCCAGTACCTCCGCCAGATTCTGCCGCGCTTCACTGTAGTTAATCGTACGCATATTCACCTCCAAATATGTACAATACAATTGTACAGCCATATTGTACAAAAAGAGAGCCATGAGGCTCTCTTTTTGTTTGGCCCGGGCGCTGCTGAAAACTAACCGCCGAGGTACGCGCTGCGCACCGCTTCGTTAGCCAGCAGCGCATCACCCGTGTCTTCCAGCACCACGTGGCCGTTTTCCAGCACGTAGCCGCGGTCGGCAAGCTTCAGCGCCTGGTTGGCGTTCTGCTCGACGAGGAAGATGGTCATGCCCTGCTCGCGCAGCTGTTCGATGGTGTCGAAGATCTGCTGGATGATAATCGGCGCTAATCCCAGCGACGGCTCATCCAGCAGCAACAGGCGCGGCTGGCTCATCAGCGCACGGCCAATCGCCAGCATCTGCTGCTCACCGCCGGACATGGTGCCCGCTCGTTGGATACGGCGCTCAAGCAGGCGTGGGAACAGCTCGTAGACCCACTTGATGCGATCCTGGAACTGATCACGCTCGGCAAAAAAGCCGCCCATCGCCAGGTTCTCTTCCACCGTCATGCGCGAGAAGACGCGGCGCCCTTCCGGGACAATCGCCACCGCTTCGCGCATGATTTTCGCCGTCTGCCAGTCGGTAATGTCTTTATCATCAAAGACAATGCGCCCGCTGGTGGCGCGCGGATCGCCGCACAAGGTGCCGAGCAGCGTGGTTTTGCCCGCGCCGTTGGCGCCGATAAGCGTTACGATCTCACCCTGATTAATGTGCAGACTCACATCGTGCAGCGCCTGAATCTTACCGTAGTGGGCGCTGACTTTATCAAACGATAACATCACTTTATCCATATTATGCCTCACCCAGATACGCGCGGATCACATCCGGGTTGTTGCGGATCTCTTCCGGCGTGCCGTTGGCTAACGGCGTGCCCTGGTTCACCACGTAGATACGGTCGGAAATACCCATCACCAGCTTCATATCGTGTTCAATCAACAAGATAGTGGTGTTGTGATGATTACGCAGTTCGGCAATCAGCTCGTCCAGCTCTTTGGTCTCTTTTGGGTTAAGACCGGCAGCCGGTTCATCGAGCATCAGGATTTCCGGCTGGGTCACCATGCAGCGGGCAATCTCCAGGCGACGCTGGTCTCCATAGGCCAGGTTCGACGCCTGGCGGTTGGCGTGCTCAAGCAGGCCGATACGCTCAAGCCAGACGGCGGCGCGGTCCAGCGCTTCGCTCTGCGCGCGCCTGAACGATGGCGTTTTCAACAGCCCGGAGAAGACACCGGTTTTCAGCTGCTGATGCTGTGCCACCAGCAGGTTTTCAATCACCGTCATCTCGCGGAACAGGCGCACATGCTGGAAGGTACGTACCACGCCCATACGCGCAATCTGCTGGCCTGGCAGCCCTTCCAGATGCTTATCGCGCAGCATAATGGTGCCGCCAGTCGGCTTGTAGAAGCCGGTCAGGCAGTTAAAGACCGTGGTTTTTCCCGCGCCGTTCGGGCCAATCAGGGAGACGATCTCCTGAGGATGCAGCTCCAGCGCCACGTTGTTGACCGCCAGCAGGCCGCCAAAACGCATCATCAGGCCGTTAACGGATAATAATGGCTGACTCATACCTGCTCTCCTTCTTTCGCTTGCCCGTTTTTCAACTTCATCTGTACACGGGTCATCGGCAGAAGGCCCTGCGGACGCCAGATCATCATCAGCACCATCAGGCCGCCGAGCATCAGCATGCTGTATTCGTTAAAGTCACGCATCAGCTCGCGTGACACCACCAGCAGAATCGCCGCGAGGATGACCGCAAACTGCGAGCCCATCCCGCCCAGTACCACAATCGCCAGCACGAAGGCTGACTCGGCAAAGGTGAACGATTCCGGGCTAACAAAGCCCTGGCGCGCGGCAAACAGCGTACCGGCAAAACCGGCAAACGCGGCGCTGATGGTAAAAGCGGTCAGCTTGATGCGCGTTGGGCTCAGGCCCAGCGAGCGGCAGGCAATTTCATCTTCACGCAGCGCTTCCCACGCGCGGCCCAGCGGCATACGCAGCAGGCGGTTAATCACGAACAGGCTCAGCACCACCAGCAGCAGCGCGACCAGGTAAAGGAAGATAACGCGGTCGGACGGGTCGTACTTGACGTTAAAGAAGTTGCTGAAGGTATCCCAGCCACCTTCACGCGCGCTGCGGCTGAACTCAAGGCCGAAGAAGGTTGGCTTTGGAATCTGGCTAATGCCGTTCGGGCCGCCGGTGATTTCGGTGTTGTTAAGCAGCAGGATACGGACGATTTCACCGAAGCCCAGGGTCACAATCGCCAGATAGTCACCGCGCAGACGCAGCACCGGGAAGCCCAGCAGGAAGCCCGCCGCCGCCGAAACCAGCCCCGCTATCGGCAGGCAGGTCCAGAAGCCGAGGCCGTAATAGTGGTTCAACAGCGCGAAGGTGTAAGCGCCGATGGCGTAGAAACCGCCGTAGCCCAGCACCAGCAGGCCAGAGAGTCCCACCACCACGTTCAGACCCAGGCCGAGGATGATGTAAATCATGGTCAGGGTGGCAATATCCACCGTCCCACGCGACACCATAAACGGCCACGCCACGGCAATCACCAGCAGCGCAATCAGGAACAGCTTTTGTTTCACCGTCGAGCCGTCAATCGCCGGCAGGATAAACTTCGGCCCGGAGACGCTTTTCAGCCCTTTCTGGAACAGCGGGCGCAGCATCTGGAAGAAAAACACCACCGCCGTGCCGATAAAGATCCACTGCCAGCGGATATCCGCCGCGCTGCCGACCACCAGTTTGGTGCCATCAAGCTGCAACTGCACGCCCATAAAGACGCCTGCCAGCACAAAGAACATGGCGGCAGAGAGCAGCGCCATCGCAAATTGCATCGGTTTCATACTTTCTCTACCTCCGGGCGGCCCAGGATACCGGTTGGCATCACCAGCAGGACCACGATCAGCAGCGCGAACGACACCACGTCTTTATATTCGGTGCTCAGGTAGGCCGACGACAGCGCTTCCGCAATGCCGAGGATCAGTCCGCCGATCATCGCGCCTGGAATGCTGCCGATACCGCCGAGTACCGCCGCGGTGAAGGCTTTCATCCCGGCCATAAAGCCGATGTACGGGTTGATAACGCCGTAGAACTGGCCAAGCAGTACGCCCGCCACCGCCGCCATCGCCGCACCGATAACGAAGGTCAGCGCAATCACACGGTCGGTGTTGATGCCCAGCAGGCTGGCCATCTTCAGATCTTCGGCACAAGCACGGCAGGCGCGGCCCATCCGCGAGTAGCGAATAAACAGCGTCAGCGCCAGCATCGCGATAAAGGTCACAATCCAGATGACCAGCTGCATGGTGGTAATTGAAGCGGAGAAGTTATCGCTGCTGCCAACAATCCACTGACCGTTAAACAGGCTCGGCAATGCGACATCGCGCGAACCTTCGGTCAGGCTGACGTAGTTTTGCAGGAAGATAGACATCCCGATAGCGGAGATCAGCGCAATCAGACGCTTGGAGTTACGTACCGGGCGATAGGCTACCCGTTCGATACTCCAGCCGTAGGCGCTGGCAATGACGATCGCCCCGATAAAGCCAGCCGCCACCAGCAGCCAGCCGGTGTCGATGCCCATCATCATCAGCGCGGCGATGATCATAAAGGAGACATAACTACCGATCATGTACACCTCGCCGTGGGCGAAGTTGATCATGCCGATAATCCCGTACACCATGGTGTAACCGATGGCGATCAGTGCATAGGTGCTTCCCAGCGTTACGCCGTTAAACATCTGCTGCACAAAGTAGAGAACCTGCTCTGACATAAATTAGCCTTTTGCTACCCCTGCGGATCTTCGCCCGCCAGGGGGAAATGAAGGTTACTTCACCGCGCTGGATGAGCCGTCGGCGTGCCACTGGAAGACGCCAAATTCAAAGCCTTTCAGGTCGCCTTTTTCATCCCAGGACAGCGGCCCAATCACGGTTTTCGCCCCGTTGGCTTTTAAATCCTTAATCAGCGCCTGCGGCTCATCGCTGCCGGTACGTTCCATGGCGGTAGCCAGAGACTGCACGGCGGCGTAGGTGATCCACACGTACGGGCCGCTCGGATCTTTCTTCTGCGCTTTCAGGGCATCGACGATAGCGCTATTTGCCGGATCCTGGTCATAGCGTTTTGGCATGGTCACCAGCATACCTTCCGCCGCAGCGCCCGCGATGTTCGACAGCGACGCGTTACCCACCCCTTCCGGGCCCATAAACTGGGTTTTCAGACCCACGGCGCGCGCCTGACGCAGCATCTGGCCCATTTCCGGGTAGTAGCCGCCGTAGTAAACGAAGTCGATATTCTCTTTTTGCAAGCGGGCAATCAGCGCGGAGAAGTCTTTCTCCCCGGCGGTAATGCCGTCGAAGAAGACGATGTTGGCGCCGCCTTTTTTCAGCCCATCCTGTACGGAACGCGCCAGGCCTTCGCCATACTGCTGTTTGTCATGAATGATGGCGATACGCTGCGGTTTGACCTTATTCAGAATGTAGTTTGCCGCCGTCGGCCCCTGCGAAGAGTCCAGACCTGCGGTTCGCATAATGTACTGATAGCCGCGTTGGGTCAGCTCCGGGTTGGTGGCCCCTGGGGAGATCATCAGAATGCCTTCATCTTCATAAATGTCAGACGCAGGCTGCGTTGAAGAGGAGCAGAGGTGGCCGATGACGTATTTAATACCGTCATTGACGATTTTGTTGGCGACCGCCACCGCTTGTTTCGGGTCACAGGCGTCGTCGTACTCCACGCCCACCAGTTTATCGCCCTTAATACCGCCTTTGGCGTTGATATCTTTAATGGCCTGGCGCGCGCCGTTGAACTCCATGTCGCCCCACTGCGCAACCGGGCCGGACATCGCACCAACGACCGCAACCTTGATATCGTCAGCCAAAGCCCCTTGAGACATAGCCAGCGCGATCATCCCTGCGATTACTGTTTTTGTATTCCTTTTCATACTTCGGGATCCCCATTCGTGATGTCGTGTTTACACGTCGTGGCGTGTAGATATTTTGTAATGTTGTGGTTAAAAAGCATTCTGTACTTTTACTATACAACGCTATTTTTGCCATTATCTTTAATGGGTTAGCGCAGCTTTTTGAACAAAAACAGACTAAATTCTCTATTTTTCAGTCTATTAAGAAAAGATAATATTCTGATTTTTGCCATAGATAAACAAAAAAAAGTCCGCTATGCAGCATAAAATAACGGCACAAAGAGCCGAATAAAACGCTGGATTTTAGGTTAAAATTCTGTCGATTTTTCGATCCATGCTGTTTCGGACTGCCGCCGGAGTTATCGAAAAACGAATCACCTGGCTGCCAGGGCAAAAAAGAGAGAGCCTGCAGCAGAATAAATTGAGTACACTGACCGTCATTTCCGTGATTTGAGCCCATTGCCCATGAAGCTGACCATCATCCGTTTAGAGACCTTTAGCGACCAGGACCACATTTGCCTTGGCAAGATCTGGCCCGCCGGTACTGCCACAGAACGTGCGCTCGACGACGCTCACCGTCTGTATGCCGCCCGCTTTAATGAACGCCTGCTTGCCGCCGTGAAGGTGACGTTGAACGGTGCCCATGGCCAGCTTGATGATCTTTGCGTACGCGAAGTCACCCGCCGCCGCGGTGTAGGGCAGTATCTGGTGGAAGAGGTGATGCGCGATAACCCGCAGGTCAACCGCTGGACGCTGAGCAAGTCAGGTGTTGAAGAGAGCCTGGAAATGGCGGCGTTTGCGAAAGCACTGGGGTTTAAATCGCAGACAGACGGCTGGGTTCGCGGGTAGTGACGATCCCGGCGTCGGCTAACGCCTCGGCCGGGCGACATCTCATGCAGGCCTGATAAGCGCAGCGCCATCAGGCAGCGCTACGCACATTGCCGGATGGCGGTATACACCTTATCCGGCCTCCATTTGATGCGGTTCCGTAGCGCAATAAAGTCTTACTTCGCGTCGGTCGCCGTACCGTTCGCGTGCCAGTTGAAGACACCGAATTCGAAGCCCTTCAGGTCACCTTTCTCATCCCAGGACAGCGGCCCCATGACGGTATCGACGGTGTTGGCCTTCAGGAATTTAGCAATCTCAGCCGGATCGTCAGAGTGGTTCAGGCCCGCCTGCAGCGACTGCAGCGCCGCGTAGGTGGTCCACACGAACGCACCGCTCGGATCCTGTTTCTTCGCCTTAATCGCATCAACGATCGGTTTGTTCGCTGGAACCTGGTCGTAGTTCTTAGGTTTCGTCACCAGCAGACCTTCCGCAGAATCGCCCGCGATATTAGACAGCGACACGTTCGCCACGCCTTCCGGCCCCATGAACTGGGTTTTCAGACCAGCAGCCCGAGCCTGACGCAGGATCTGGCCCATCTCAGGGTGGTAACCGCCGAAGTAAACAAAGTCGATGTTCTCTTTCTTCAGTCGCGCAACCAGCGTAGAGAAGTCTTTCTCACCAGCGGTAATACCGTCAAAGAAGACCACATTCGCGCCGCCCTTCTTCAGGCCGTCCTGCACCGCGCGCGCCAGGCCTTCACCGTACTGCTGCTTATCGTGAACGACTGCGATGCGCTGTGGCTTCACTTTCTCGAGGATGTATTTCGCGGCGGTCGGGCCCTGGTCGGAGTCCAGACCGGTGGTGCGCAGAATCAGCTTATAGCCGCGAGCGGTCAGTTCCGGCGCCGTCGCTGCCGGAGTAATCATCAAGATACCTTCATCTTCATAGATATCAGACGCAGGCTGTGTAGAGGAGGAGCAGAGGTGACCGATAACGTATTTGATCCCGTCATTCACCACTTTGTTTGCCACCGCAACCGCCTGTTTCGGATCGCAGGCGTCATCATATTTGACGATTTCCAGCTTATTACCTTTGATACCGCCTTTGGCGTTAATATCGGCAACCGCCTGAGTCGCACCGCTGAACTCCTGGTCACCGTACTGCGCCACCGGGCCGGACATTGCGCCAACAACAGCAACTTTAATATTTTCTGCTAATGCCATATTGCTGAATGCCAGTGCAATACATCCTGCCAGTAACGCTTTACCCTTCATTTTCATCCTGAGGTTCCCCATTGTTATGGTTATTGCATTTGTTGTGATGTTGTTATTTAGCACATTATTCTTATATCAGACGCATGGTAAGTATAAGATATTAATATTAAGGGACACTGCCTGTGCTTTTGCAGCATACTCTGCTAAAACATACCCCATTTTTATGAATTTGAAACGTTAATTTTGACGGATTTGTAACGCGAAAATGACAAAAAAAAGCCACTCATCGGAGTGGCTTAAATGTTCGGGTGACAACATAAAGTAGGCCGGATAAGGCAACGCCGCCATCCGGCAATGCACATGGCGCTGCGCTTATTCCGCCAGCGCCCGGCGAATCACCTCCAGCGCCTGCTGGAACTGTTTCTCTGGAATGGTGAGCGGATAAAGGAAGCGGATGACGTTGCCGTAGACGCCGCAGCTCAGCAGCAGCACCCCTTCCGCCAGCGCGCGCTCCTGCACTAATTTGGTGAATTCCGGTGACGGCTCGCGGGTTTGCGGGTCGACAAACTCGACGGCCACCATCGATCCCACGCCGCGCACGTCGGCAATCGCCGGGCAGCTTTCTCGGGTCTTGTTCAGCACTTCAATGAGATGCTGGCCCAGGTGATTCGCCCGCGTGCACAGCGCTTCTGCGTCAATCACGTCCAGCACCGCATGGGCGGCAGCAATCGCCAGCGGGTTACCGGCGTAGGTACCGCCAAGGCCGCCCGGCGCAGGCGCATCCATCACTTCGGCACGCCCGACCACGCCTGAAAGCGGGAAACCGCCGGCCAGGCTTTTGGCCATCGTGATCAAATCCGGCTTCACGCTGTGGTGTTCCATCGCAAAGAGCTTGCCGGTACGGGCAAAACCGGTTTGCACCTCATCGGCAATCAGCAGAATACCGTGGGTATCGCACAGCGTACGCAGCGCCTGCATAAAGTCAGGCGGCGCAACGTTAAAGCCCCCCTCTCCCTGCACCGGCTCAAGAATAATGGCCGCAACTTGATCTGCTGCGATGTCGGCTTTGAAAATGTGGTTCAGGCTTTTCAGGGCCATATCGGTCGTCACACCGTGTGCAGCGTTTGGATAGAGCGCATGGTAGACCGAACCGGGGAACGGGCCAAAACCGATTTTGTAGGGCGCCACTTTGCCTGTCAGGGCCATCGTCATAAAGGTACGGCCGTGGAAACCACCGCCGAAGGTAATCAACCCCGGACGCCGGGTGTAGGCGCGGGCAATTTTTACCGCATTCTCTACGGCTTCAGCCCCGGTGCTGAAGAACGCCGTTTTGGCATTTCCAGCAATCGGCGCCGCTGCATTAATACGTTCTGCTAATGATACATAGCTTTCGTAGGGGACAATCTGATAGGCGGTATGGGTGAAAGCCTGAAGCTGTTTCTCCACCGCAGCCATCACCTGCGGGTGACGATGGCCGGTATTCAGCACCGCAATCCCGGCGGCAAAATCGATATACTCATTCCCTTCAATATCCCACAGCGTGGCGTTCTCAGCGCGATCCGCATAGAATCCGCACATCACGCCAACCCCGCGCGGCGTCGCCTGCAAACGCCGATGATTCAGTGACTCGTTACTCACGGTAAACCCCCTGCCGTTAAAAGACGGAAAAATTCGTAGCGCTTATTGAGTTTTTGCCATTGGCTGAATTAACGCCAGCGGCAAACGCGAAATAAGCAGAGGAAAGCGTGATGACGGTGAGATTATCTGGAGGACGAGCCCGTAGCGGGGCCGATTGCCGGATGGCGGATGCACCTTATCCAGCCTACAAAACAAAAACCCCCGAATTCACATTCGAGGGTTCATTGGGTACGACGCCAAAAATCAGGCTTCGATAGCCGCACGCAGTTTTTTCATCGCGTTCTTTTCAAGCTGGCGCACGCGCTCAGCGGAAACGCCGTAACGATCGGCCAGTTCCTGCAGCGTAGACTTGTTGTCTTCATCCAGCCAGCGGGCACGGATGATGTCCTGGCTACGTTCGTCCAGGCCCTGCATCGCGTCGGTCAGCTTGTTGGCCGCCTGCTCTTCCCAGTTATCGTCTTCAATGCCGTCAGCAAAGTTTGACGATTTGTCCTGCAGATAGAGCACCGGGGCAACCGTCTGGCTGTCGGATTCATCATCCGAGGACATATCAAACGCCATGTCCTGCGCCGCCATACGTGATTCCATTTCACGCACGTCTTTGCTGGATACGCCCAGCTCGCGGGCCACCATTTCCACTTCGTCCTGATTGAACCAGCCCAGACGCTGCTTGGTTTTACGCAGGTTGAAGAACAGCTTACGCTGTGCCTTAGTGGTCGCAACTTTGACGATACGCCAGTTACGCAGCACATATTCGTGGATTTCTGCTTTGATCCAGTGCACCGCAAAGGAGACAAGGCGTACGCCCACTTCTGGGTTAAAACGACGCACCGCTTTCATCAGGCCAATGTTACCTTCCTGAATCAGGTCCGCCTGCGGCAGGCCATAGCCCGAGTAGTTACGAGCAATATGAACAACAAAGCGCAGGTGAGACAGGATCAGCGTTTTAGCTGCTTCCAGATCGCCCTGGTAATGCAGCCGTTCAGCAAGCGCCTTTTCTTCATCAGCCGTCAACATCGGCCATGCGTTCGCAGCCCGGATATAGGATTCCAGGTTACCAACAGGGGCTAACGCTAAATTTTGCATTTCTTTGGTCATTCAAATCCTCTCAATTCACTTCATACTGACGTGGTTTGTTCCCGAGGGCAACAAACATGCCAGGCTCGATGAGCAACGAGAATATCATCCGCTCTTTTATCAGACAGTGAGTTTATCCACAAGTTCCATGCAACAGTGTGAATAAATTGCGCACAAAATGTGACACGCGATAGCCGCGAGGGCAGAAAGATGGGGTTTAAAACGGCATCCCCTGCGGACGGAAGTCGTCGCAGGGGAAGAGTATAACAGAACTTTTTTAGTCGGGGGTAAAGTGGCGTAAATGTTGTACCGTGGCAAGCCAGGCTGCCACCCAACCAATCATCGAACACAGCAGCAGCAGCAGCAAACATTCATCGAAGGACAGGCCGCTCAACTCGAACTGCGTACCGAACACCCGCGCCACTTCGGTCACCGCTGACGACAGGCGCATCACCAGAATCTCCGACAAAATCAGCGACAGGAACGCGCCGGCAAAACCGAGCAGCGCGCCGCCGTACAGAAACGGACGCAGAATAAAGCCATCGGTCGCGCCAATCAGCTTCTGCACGTTAATGGTATCGCGACGAGCAAAGATGCTCAGACGCACGCTGTTACCAATGACGAGGAACACCGCCGCCACCATCAGCACGCCGATCATCGCCGCCACGCGCCCTACCAGCCCGGTAATCGAAGCCAGACGCGCAAACCAGCTGTCATCCATGCGCACTTCGTTGACGCCCTGAATCTGCGCCACGCGGTCGCGCAGCGTATTCAGCGCTTCCGTCGTCTGGAAGTCGATTTTCGGAATAACGACCGCTACCGCGGGCAGCGGGTTCTCTTCCAGCATATCCAACGCGCCGCCAAAACCCGACCAGTTGCGGAATTCGCCCAGCGCCTCGTCGCGGGAAAGATAGTTCACCTTATCCACGCCCTGCTCGGCCTGAAGCTGGCCCACGACTTTCGCCGCCGCGTCGTCATCCAGCGTTTTTTCCAGATAGACGGTAATCTGCGGGGACGGATAGTACTGGGACGCCGCGGTGTTCACGTTCTTGTACACCATGTAGCAAACGCTTGGCAGCGTCAGGGAGATAGCGATAACCATCACCGTCAGGAAGGTGGCGAACGGTTTGCTTTTCAGATCCTGCAGCGCGCCCTGCCACGCATAGCGCACCTGCTCATTGAACACGTTGGTTTTGCGTGAATTCGGCTTCGGCGCGGGCTTGCTGCGCTTCGGCGCATTGCGCCCGCCGTCCCCCCCCGAGGTCACAGACTGACGGAAACGATCGAGGCGTCCGCCAAACTGGCGAATCTGGTTGATTGCATCGCGCTTATTCACTTGTCAGGCCTCCGTGCAAGTGGCCGTCGCTCAGCGTTAGCATGCGATACGAACGGCTGGAGATCAGTCCAATATCGTGGGTTGCCATCAGTACCGTTACGCCCACGCGGTTAAACTCTTCAAACAGCCGCAGGATGCCTTCCGACAGCGCGTTATCCAGGTTACCGGTAGGTTCATCCGCCAGCAGTACCGCGGGTTTATTCACCACCGCGCGCGCGATGCCCACGCGCTGCTGCTCACCGCCGGAAAGCTGGATCGGGAAGTTTTTCGCCTTGTCCAGCAGCCCGACTTTATCCAGCGCGGCCGACACGCGGCGACGGATATCGTCGGCGCTGGCACCCGCAATAATCAAAGGGATCGCGACGTTGTCAAAAACGGTACGGTCCATCAGCAAATGGTGATCCTGGAAAATCATGCCGATCTGACGGCGCAGAAACGGCACCTCGCGGTTCTTCAGGCGGCTGATATCGTGGCCGCTGAAGAAGATTTTGCCAGCGCTCGGCCGTTCAATCCCACAGATAAGCTTCAGCAGGGTACTCTTACCCGCGCCGGAGTGGCCGGTCAGAAATGCCATCTCGCCCGGCTGCAGGTGGAAAGTGACGCCCTGCAGCGCTTGTCTCCCGCCGAGATAGGCTTTGCTGACGTGTTCAAAGCGAATCATTGTTAGTCCTCTCGGGCAAAAAGTGCCTCAATAAAATCGCCCGCTTTAAACGGACGCAAGTCCTCTATACGTTCGCCGACGCCGATATAACGAATCGGGATACCGAACTGGTCCGCCACGGAGAATATCACCCCACCTTTGGCGGTACCGTCGAGTTTAGTCAACGTAATGCCGGTCAGGCCCACAGCCTCATGGAACAGTTTGGCCTGGCTGATAGCGTTCTGCCCGGTGCTGGCGTCAATAGTCAGCATCACCTCATGCGGCGCATCCACGTCGAGTTTCTTCATCACGCGGACAATTTTCTTCAGCTCTTCCATCAGGTGCGATTTGTTCTGCAGGCGCCCGGCGGTATCGGCAATCAGCACATCGACGTTACGCGCTTTCGCAGCCTGAATAGCGTCAAAGATGACCGAAGCCGAGTCTGCGCCGGTGTGCTGCGCAATCACCGGAATGTTGTTGCGCTGGCCCCAGACCTGCAGCTGCTCGACAGCCGCGGCGCGGAAGGTGTCGCCTGCCGCCAGCATGACGGATTTACCCTGCTGCTCAAACTGGCGTGCCAGCTTGCCGATGGTGGTGGTTTTACCCACGCCGTTGACGCCGACCATCAGAATGACGAATGGCGTTTTGCCTTCAATATTAAGCGGTTCATCAACTTTTGCGAGAATTTCACCCATTTCTTCTTTCAGCAGACCGTACAGCGCTTCGGCATCGCGCAGCTGTTTACGGCTGGCGGTGTCGGTCAGGCTACTGATAATTTTACGGGTGGTCTCCACGCCAACGTCGGCAATCAACAGCTGTTCTTCGAGCTCTTCAAATAGATCGTCGTCGATTTTCTTGCCGCGGAACAGACTGATAAATCCGGAACCGAGATTTTCTTTTGTTTTCAGCAAACTGCGCTTCAGGCGCGCAAAGAAACCTTCTTTGGTTGGTTTTTCCTGCTCCTGCTGGGCATCGTCGGACGACGCATCATCTTGTGCTTCGATGTCGTCTTCGGACTGTGTCGCCAGCGCCTGTGCTTCCAGTTCTTCGTCGGTTAGCGCAGGCTCAACGTCGTCAATCACCTCTGGCTGGATTTCCTCGACCGCTTCCGGCTGTGCTTCAACAACCGGCTGGATTTCTTCAACCACCTCCGGCTGCACTTCGGCAACCGGCTGGATTTCTTCAACCGCTTCCGGCTGCGCTTCGACAACCGGCTGGATTTCTTCAACCGCTTCCGGCCGCGCTTCGACAACCGGCTGGATCTCTTCAACCGCTTCCGGCTGCGCTTCAGCAACCGGCTGGATCTCTTCAACCGCTTCCGGCTGCGCTTCGGCAACCGGCTGGATTTCTTCAACCGCTTCCGGCTGCGCTTTTTCGCTTTCCGCGACCTGCTCGGTCACTTCCACGACTTCAGCAGCAAAAGCTTCGCTCTCGGCAACCGTATGGCCGTCTTCAGCGGCAGGTGTCGGTTCGGCAACGACTTCCGGCTCGGCAGCAGGCGTATCTTCTACCGGCTGCGATTCGATTTTTTCTTCTGATTCAACAACCTGTTCCTGTTCTTTTTGCCCAAAGCCCAGCCAGGAAAAAAAGCCACGTTTTTTTTCTTTTGCCATTTGCTACCACACTCCCCGCTGTTTTTGATGGCGCCACTTCGCCACAATCGACGCGAAGGCTAAAATTAAGGATGAAATTAGTGGCTTAGTCTACCACTTAACTTCCCTGTCTTCACCGCTTTCACCCAGCAGAGCAGATCGCTAGAATAGCAGGCCGAAAGAGCGACCAGAGCAAGCAAATGAAAAAACCAACTTCCGGCGGCAGTGGCCAGATTCGCATTATTGGCGGTCAGTGGCGCGGCCGTAAACTCCCCGTTCCTGATAGCCCAGGATTGCGCCCCACCACCGACCGGGTGCGCGAAACGCTATTCAACTGGCTGGCCCCGTCGATGGTCGACGCCCGTTGCCTGGACTGCTTCGCGGGCAGCGGCGCGCTGGGGCTGGAAGCGCTCTCTCGCTACGCCGCCAGCGCGACGCTGCTGGAGATGGAGCGTCATGTCGCCCAACAGCTGCAAAAAAATCTTGCGACGCTGAAGGCCGGGCATGGCAAAGTGGTCAATACTAACTCCCTTACCTTCCTCAACCAGGCCGGTACGCCGCACGATATCGTGTTTGTCGATCCGCCGTTTCGTAAGGGGTTACTGGAAGAGACGCTACGCCTGCTTGAGAGCAACGGCTGGCTGGCCGACGGCGCGTTAATCTACGTCGAAAGCGAAGTCGAAAACGGACTGCCGCCGGTGCCCGCAGGCTGGGATCTGCACAGAGAAAAAATAGCGGGTCAGGTGGCCTACCGCCTCTATCATCGTGAAGAACAGGGAGAAAAGGATGCTGATTAATCTGGGTCGCTTATTGATGCTGTGCGTGTGGGCGTTTCTGGCGCTCAACCTGTTCCATCCGTTCCCGCGCCCGCTGAATATTTTCGTCAACGTCGCGCTGGTCTTTATGGTCCTGATGCACGGTATGCAGATGGCGCTGCTGCAATCGACGCTGCCAAAAGATGGACCGCAGATGACGCGCGGTGAAAAGGTCCGTATTTTCCTTTTCGGCGTCTTCGAACTGCTGGTGTGGCAGAAGAAAATTGGCGCCAGCCTGAAGAAGAAATAATCGGCCGGCCTGGCGCTACGCCAGGCCGCGTTGCCTTACTCGGCGTGAAACGCCACGAAGCACGAGCCTTTGTAGCTCAGGGTCCCTTTGTCCCCCACCGTCAGTTGATGATACTGCGCGGCATCGACCCGAAAACTCACCTCCAGCCCCCCCTGCTCCGGCTTAAAGCCGACGTCATAGCGCATTTCACTGCCCGCAGGCGTCACCGTCTGCTGACGAGAGCGACGATCGTTAAGCACCTTCTCGCGTTTATTGCTAACGACCACCCGCTTTTGCATCAGCGGCGCGGCATCGTTGTCCATCTTTTCTCGCCGCTGCTGCACATAGCGAAAAGACGCCGCCACCACGATAACGGCTACGACCACGATGAAAAAAAGGGGCATTTTGCTCATTTCAGGTTCTCTTAAGAATTTACGCAAATGATAGTAAAGGGCGCGGTCAGCCATTGTCATCAGGTCGCCAGCCCGACTACACTGAATATTCAGGACTGGCTATACAGTACCCATCAATGATAACAGGGACTTAATATGCTTTGGTCGTTCATCGCCGTTTTCTTCTCAGGCTGGCTCTATGTCGATGCCGCCTACCGTGGCCCTACCTGGCAGCGCTGGGTCTTTAAACCCATCACGCTTATCTTATTGCTGTTTCTCGCCTGGCAGGCGCCCATGTTTAACGCCATCAGCTACCTGGTGCTGGCGGGCCTGTGCGCCGCATTGGTCGGCGATACCCTCACACAGCTACCGCGTCAGCGGATGCTGTACGCCGTAGGGGCATTTTTCCTCTCGCACCTGCTGTATACCATCTGGTTCGCCAGCCAGCTGACCTTCACCTTCTTCTGGCCGCTGCCGGTAGTGCTGTTGGTGATTGGCGCGCTGTGGCTGGCGGTCATCTGGACGCGGCTTGAAGAGATGCGCCTGCCGGTACTGGCCTTTATCGGCATGACGCTGGTGATGGTGTGGGTAGCGGGTGAACAGTGGTTCCTGCGGCCAACGGACACCGCGATGTCCGGTTTCCTCGGCGCCTCGCTGCTGCTTATTGGTAACATTGTGTGGCTGTTCAGCCAGTATCGCCGCCGCTTCCGCGCCGATACCGCAATTTATGCCGCCTGCTACTTTGCCGGACATTTCTTTATCGTTCGCGCGCTGTATCTGTAATTTCCTGCTTGACTCTGGAGTCGACTCCAGAGTGTATGCTGCGCTTAATGAATCAACGATCATTAACCGGAGGATACCATGTCGACTCCAGAGACACAGGGCAAGAAGCCCCCTCAGTTCACCTCATTCAAGCCCGCGCTCGTACCGCAGGATGATTGCTGCTGCGACAGCCAGTGCGCGAGCACAGTAGCGCCGGCCGACGCCGTGCTCGACGCCCGCTACAGCTGGGTCGTCAACGGTATGGACTGCGCCGCCTGCGCCCGTAAAGTAGAGACGGCAGCCGCCCAGGTGGCCGGCGTGAAAAAAGCGAAGGTGGTCTTTGCCACCGAAAAACTGCTGGTTGAAGCCGATGAAGACGTACGCACACAGGTGGAAAAGGCGGTCAGCGCCGCTGGCTACACGCTGCGTGGCGAAGATACCCCTCAGGCCAACGCCGCGGACTCCCGCTGGAAAGAAAACCTGCCGCTGATAGTGCTGATCGTCATGATGGCGATCAGCTGGGGGCTGGAACAGTTTAATCATCCGTTCGGCAACCTTGCGTTTATCGCCACTACGCTGGTCGGCCTGTACCCTATCGCCCGCCAGGCGCTGCGCTTAATCAAGAGCGGTAGCTGGTTTGCCATTGAAACGCTGATGAGCGTCGCAGCCCTCGGCGCGCTGTTTATCGGCGCAACGGCCGAAGCAGCCATGGTGCTGTTGCTGTTTTTAATCGGGGAACGGCTAGAGGGCTGGGCGGCAAACCGCGCGCGTCAGGGCGTAAGCGCACTGATGGCGCTGAAGCCAGATACCGCCGTGCGCGTGCGCGACGGCCAGCGTGAAACCGTAGCCCAAAAGGACCTGCAGCCGGGAGACGTGATTGAAGTCGCTGCCGGCGGCCGTCTGCCTGCCGACGGTAAATTGTTAACGCCTTTCGCCAGCTTTGATGAAAGTGCTTTAACCGGCGAGTCGATTCCCGTTGAGCGTAGCGCCGGAGAAAGCGTACCGGCAGGCGCGACCAGCGCTGACCGTCTGGTGCAGCTGAGCGTCATCTCGAAGCCGGGCGATAGCGCCATTGACCGCATCCTGCGCCTGATTGAAGAGGCCGAAGAGCGCCGCGCGCCTATCGAGCGCTTTATCGACCGCTTCAGCCGTATCTACACCCCGGCCATTATGGCGGTTGCGCTGCTGGTCACGCTGGTGCCGCCGCTGCTGTTTGCCGCGTCATGGGAAGAATGGATTTACAAAGGGCTGACTCTGCTGTTGATTGGCTGCCCGTGCGCGCTGGTCATTTCTACACCTGCAGCAATAACCTCTGGCCTCGCCACTGCAGCGCGTCAAGGCGCGTTGATAAAAGGCGGCGCGGCGCTCGAGCAGCTCGGCCTGATTCGCCAGATGGCGTTTGATAAAACCGGTACCCTGACCCTCGGGAAACCGCAGGTCACCCGTATTATCCCTGCCGCCGAACTGGCTGAAGATGCGCTGTTGGCGCTGGCGGCCTCCGTTGAGCAAGGATCCACGCATCCGCTGGCGCAGGCGATTGTTCGCGAAGCGCAGCAGCGTCAGTTGGCTATCCCACAGGCCAAAGCGCAGCGTACGCTGGTCGGTTCAGGGATTGAAGCGGAGGTCGATGGCCAGTCCATCGTGATTTGCGCAGCAGGAAAAATCCCGGCAGATGCGCAGCAGGCGCAGATTCAGCAGCTGGAAAATGAAGGTAATACCGTGGTGTTGGTCACCCGCGACGAGACGCTGTTGGGCATTCTGGCGCTGCGCGATACGGTACGTCAGGAAGCGCGGCAGGCAGTGGACGGCCTGCGTGAACTGGGGATTCAGGGTATCATCCTCACCGGCGATAACCCACGGGCCGCGAAGGCGATTGCCGACGAGCTGGGGATGACGTACCGCGCGAATCTGCTGCCTGCCGACAAGGTCAAAGAGGTCACTGCGTTGAACGCACAAGGGCCGCTGGCCATGGTTGGCGACGGCATCAACGACGCTCCGGCAATGAAAGCAGCGGCAATGGGGATTGCGATGGGCAGCGGTACCGACGTCGCGCTGGAAACCGCCGACGCGGCGCTGACCCACAACCGCCTGACCGGGCTGGTGCAAATGATCCGTCTGGCGCGCGCGACCCATGCCAACGTACGGCAGAACATCGCCATTGCGCTGGGGCTGAAGGGCATATTCCTGGTCACCACCCTGCTCGGTATGACCGGATTATGGCTGGCGGTGCTGGCCGATACCGGCGCAACGGTACTGGTGACGCTGAACGCGCTGCGGCTACTGCGAAGGAAATAACCGCGCAGTCCTGTCTGCCGGGTGGCGGCTACGCCTTACCCGGCCTACGGGTTACCTACCCTGTAGGCCTGATAAGCATAGCGCCATCAGGCAGTTCGGCACAGAGCGCGGATGGTGCACTGCACGCTTATTCGTTGATCGCCTCAAGCATCACCAGCCGATCGCTCACCCGCTTTTTCGCCGACGGCGAGGTAGCAGCTGCGAGCTCAGCCTGTAACGCTGCCTGTTTTTGCTTCTTCGCCTGCGGGTCGCTAAACAGCAGCGTTTTCACATTCAGCGACGCGACGTTGCTATAGCGGCCATCATCGCTGGTCGGCACGCTGATTTTGCCTTCATTCAGCAGATTTTCGACAATTTTACGTTCACGATCGTAGCCTTCTAGCCCTGCCAGCTTCCAGCGCTGCACCGTTTGTCCCTGATATTTACCGTGCTTCACTTCGCTCAGATAGCGAATCGTTAAATTGCGGATAGTCCCCGCCTCTTCGCCATACTCAGCTTTGCTGTCCGACAATACCGGGAACTGCATCCCTTCCAGCGCGCCGCCCTTTTGCGTCAGGTGGCCCATGCGATAGCTGTTCATACCAAGACGAATCGGCGTGCTGTCCGTTACCGGCGTGCCATCGGCCATTTTCAGATCGCGAATGCGCTGCCCGGCGGGCTGGCGCAGATCGATAGTGTAGGTGACGCCATCAAAGAAATCGTTGGTGGAATATTTAGAGGCCCGTCGCTGCGGATTAAAACTGTAAGTGACGTCGCCGTCATGCACTTGGTTAAAGTAGCCCGCCGACCACTCCATGTACTTTTTCAGCTCTTTGCCGGTCAACTGATACACGGTGATTTCGCCGCCCGCATACTGATAGTTAAAGGCAATATCTTTCGCCTTAATGGTTCCAACGTTGAGCTTAGGCTGGTCATTATCGATCTGCAGTGCGATAACCTGCGCTTTTGGCGCGAAGTGGCGGCTGGCATCCTGATACAGCTTGCTGATACCGGTATCCTGAATATGTACCTGTGGAATCCCCTTCACCGCATCCGGCGGGACCAGGTCCTGGCCGCTCAGTTCGGCAATGGGTCGATTAGCGTTGGCGCGCAGAATTTTATGATAAGGCTGATATACCGTTTCCAGCGCTTTATCCGATGCCATCCCTTTAATGCTATAGGTGTAACTGTCTTTGTTGATCAGCACATATTTGCCGTCGCGCAGCTCAAACTGCAGATCGATTCGCGACAGCGCGCGGCCGTATTTATCCGGTTCGGTGATAATCACGCCGTTAATCACTTCTTTGTCGACCTTCACGTGCATGTGTCCGGCGACGATAGCCGCCAGTTCAGGGTTAGCGCGCGCAATATCGCCCACCCCGGTGCCCGGCCGCTGGTTCTCGTTATCAATCCCCATGTGTGCCACCAGCACAATAGCGTCTACCTGGCCCTGAATCTTCTGGATGGCCTGTTTTACCGCATCAACCGGATCGGTAAAGTTCAACCCTTTTACCCGGTCAGTGCCTTTGGCAAATTCGGCGGTCATCGGCGTATCCATGCCGATCACGCCAATTTTTACGCCCTGGCGTTCAATAATCTTATAAGCAGGAAGGTAAGGCTTGCCGCTGTCCCACAGGATATTCCCGGCCAGCGCCGTGCCCTTAAACTGGTTGAGCGAAGTCGACAGCGATTTCAGGCCAAAATCGAATTCGTGGTTGCCCATCACCCACACGTCATAGTCCATGGCGTTAAAGCCGAGGATCATCGGGCTGGTTTTGTCGTTCTTAAAGGTTTCAACAAAATTGCCCTGTATGGTATCGCCCGCGTCGACCAGGATGACGTTTGGCTGCTGGCTACGCACCTGGCGAACCTGGGTGGCAATCTGACTCAGGCTTCCGGCCAGGTTTTCCGTATCCGTCGAATAATCCCACGGGACGAAGGTGCCGTGGAGATCGGAAGTCCCGAGAATCGTGATATTGACGGGTTCAGCCATCGCCGCAGAAGTACCCAAGCAGAGTAAGAGCGCAAGAAGTGATTTTTTCATTTTTATTGATGTGCCCAAAGGGGAATGAGGCAAAATTATGCGATTCACATCAATAAGTTTACTAGCAGCTTTACAGGGTAAACATGAAAAGTGAGAGACAGCTCAAGCTTGTTAAGCTGTCGAGACGGCGGTAATTAGTGGCTTTTGCGTAACAGATAACGGTACGGCAGCGCGTCGATCTGCTGGGCAATCAGCTCATGTTCCATAAAGCGACAAAAGCCCGGAATATCGCGCGTCGTGGCGGGATCGTCAGCGATAATCAGCAGCGTTTCGCCCACCGGCATCGTGCGCACGGTTTTACGCACCATCATTACCGGCTCGGGACAGCGCAGCCCTTGCGCGTCCAGGGTGTGGTCGGGGCTGGAGAACAAATCGGTCATTATCTTCTCGTCATCATCAAAAAACGCGCTTAGTTTACGCTGACCGCGTGATGAAGCAACCAGGTTAACGATTGCGCGAAAAACAACCATTGCAATGACGCACGAAAGCAGTATCATTCCGGCCCTGCAATAGGTTTGCAGATTATTGGGTTCCCTCACCCCACCGCTAAAAAGGTACAATATGACTCTCTTTACCGCGACACAGCGCCGTCACGCGCTGGTCTGGCTATCGCTATTTCATCTGGTGGTGATCACCTCCAGTAACTATCTGGTGCAGCTGCCGGTCAGCATTTTCGGCTTCCACACCACCTGGGGCGCATTTAGCTTCCCGTTTATCTTCCTCGCCACCGATCTGACCGTGCGCATTTTTGGCGCGCCACTCGCGCGACGCATCGTGTTTGCGGTGATGATCCCGGCGTTGATGATCTCATACGTCATTTCATCGCTGTTCTACATGGGCGAATGGCAGGGCTTTGGCGCACTGGCGCACTTCAACCTGTTCGTCGCTCGTATTGCCGCCGCGAGCTTTATGGCCTACGCGCTGGGGCAGATCCTCGACGTTCACGTGTTTAATCGCCTGCGCCAGAACCGCCGATGGTGGCTTGCGCCGACGGCCTCGACGCTGTTCGGCAACATCAGCGACACGCTGGCCTTCTTCTTCATCGCGTTCTGGCGCAGTACCGACCCGTTCATGGCCGATCACTGGGTTGAAATCGCCCTCGTCGACTACAGCTTTAAAGTACTTATCAGCATTGTTTTCTTCCTGCCGATGTATGGCGTACTGCTGAATATGCTATTGAAAAAGCTGGCAGATAAATCTGATTTGTCGGCAATGCAGCCAGGTTAAGGGTTCATCTGACGGGTTGTGTTAAGATAGGCGCAAGAGCCGTTCATGGCTATTTATCGAAAGGAAGAAGTCAATGCGCAAATTGGTGAAATATGCTGGTATTGGCCTGCTGGTGATGGGGCTTGCTGCCTGCGACAACAGCGATACCAACGCCCCAGCCCAGGGTTCAGCTGCGGCAAGCGATGCCGCGGGCCAGTCGATTAACCTGCTCGACGGCAAGCTGAGCTTCACGCTGCCAGCCGGGATGACCGACCAAAGCGGTAAGCTGGGTACCCAGAGCAACAACATGCACGTTTACTCTGACGCCACCGGCCAAAAAGCGGTCATCGTTATCATCGGTGATAGCGCCAATGAAGAGCTGTCGGTCCTGGCAAACCGCCTGGAAGAACAGCAGCGCAGCCGCGACCCGCAGCTGCAGGTGGTGACCAACAAATCCATCGAGCTGAAAGGTCATACCCTACAGCAGTTGGACAGCATCATCTCTGCCAAAGGGCAAACCGCCTATTCTTCCATTGTTCTGGGCAAAATTGACAACAAACTGCTGACCCTGCAGGTTACGCTGCCGGCGGACAACCAGCAGCAGGCGCAGGCCGATGCTGAGAAAATCATCAATACGCTGGTTATCAACTAAGCCAGTCTGATGCCAATGCGGCCTCTTGCGAACCTACGCCAGAGGCCGTTTTTTTAGCCGCCATCCAAGCAGCAGCGCCACCGCCACCAGCCCTGCGGCAGCCAGATAGATTGTCGATACCCCCATCCACGCCATCATCAGCCCGGCCAGCGGCCCGGTAATGCCCAATGATAAATCCATAAACACGGTATACGTCGCCAACGCCGACCCCTGATTCTGCTGCGGCACCGCCTTGACCGCCACCACGCCCAGCGCGGGAAACACCAACGAGAAGCCCGCCCCGGCAAGGAAAGTGCCCAGCTTGGCCATCAGCGGCGTCGCCGCAACACCAACCAGCAGTAGGCCAGCAACCTCCACGGCAAAGCAGATCATCGCCACGTTCAGGCCACCAAGCCGGTTGATGCCGTTAGGGAACAACAGCCGCGTGCCCACGAAGGCGCAGCTGAACAAAGTAAGCGCAAAGGCAGCGCCGTCCCAGCCTTTAGCATCGTAGAACAGCGTGATAAAGGTCGCGATCACGCCAAATCCTGCAGAGGCCAGCGCCAGCGCCATGCCGTAGGGCCAGACGCGACCCAACACCGCGCGGAAGGACATAGCTTTGCCCTTTTTCGCCTTAACTTCATCACGGGGCAGCGCCGCCAGAATTGCCACGGCGGCGACCGCCATAATCGCCAGCGCCAGCCCATGCAGGCCGATGTAGCGGTAGCACAGCACGCCGAGCGGCGCGCCCATCGCCATTGCACCGTAGGTAACAATGCCGTTCCACGAAATCACTCGCCCGATGTGCGGCGAACCCACCACGCCAACGCCCCACAGCGTGGATCCGGTGCCGGCAAAGCTCTGGCCAATCCCCAAAATGACGCGCCCCACGCATAGCAGGACAAGGCTGAGCAGCGGCCAGCCGCCGCCGAATGCCGCCAGCAGGTAGCTCAGTCCACTGAGAAAGCAGCCGCATAAACCAAAAACGACGATTTTTTTCGGCCCCAACTGGTCAGCATAGCGCCCGGCATGGGGGCGGCTGAGCAGCGTAGCAAAATATTGCAGGCTAATGACCAACCCGGCCCAGAAGGCGCTAAACCCCATAACATCATGGACATAGCCTGGCAGCACCGCCAACGGCAGGCCGATGGTGAGATAGCTGGCAAAGTTGAATATAACGACGGAGACAATACGCAGATTGAGGCGCAGACCGCTTAGCTGCTCCTCCGCGTCGGCCACAGGCATGGCTAATCCCTTATAGACGCAACAAAAATGGCATTATTGCATATTTTGTCGCCGGGGCGAGGCTTATAGGATGCACGGCCTGATAGGCGCAGCGCCATCAGGCAGAATGGCGCAAATTGCCGGATGGCGACTTCGCCTTATCCGGCTTATGCGGTATGAGAGGGTTTGTTTGGCCAGAAGATAGTGAGCACGCCAGCGATAATCACGACAACGCCCAGCAGGCCCCGCCACGAAAAAGGCTCATGCCAGCCCGGCAGCAGAATTGCGGCCAGCCACACCACCATATAGCTAAGGCTGAGCAGCGCATAGGCTTTTGCCAGCGGCAGGCGCTTGAGGGCGAAGTACCAGCAAGCCATCGAGGCGACATAACCCAGCAGCCCCAGGAAGAGCCCCAGCGTCCCCGATTCAAAATGCAAAAGATGACCCAACAGCAGCAGCGGCTGCTCCGCCGACGGCAGCGTTGTCATTGCCGCGCGTAACGTCAGCTGGGCGGCGCTGACCAGCGCCACGCTCATTAACGCCCAGATAAGCCCCATCAGGCGCTGCTCCCCAGTAACATAATGCCAACGATAATCAACGTGACTCCCGCCCAGTGACGGCGGCTCACCGGCTCGTGCCAGATAGCGCGGGCCGCCAGCGTGACCCAGACAAAGTTAAGGCTGAGCATCGGATAAGCCACGCTGACCGGAATTTGCTGTAGCACCAGCAGCCACAGCAGCATCCCCAGACCGAGCATCGCCAGCGCCAGGCCAAGCCAGATCAGCAGATGGCGCCCGCGCTGCCCTTGAGGGGCAGGACGGGTCGCCTGTTTCTGGCACAGCTGCCCGCCGCAGCTTAGCAGGCTGGCGAGCAGCAGGCAGGCCCACGTGATCATTGCGGACGATACTGAATAAAGACGGTGCGACCCATGGCATATACCTCATCCGGTTTTGGCAGCGGCAGTTCCGCTAACTGTACGTCACGAGACAGCAGCAATACCAGTGAGATCGGCCCTTCCTGGCGATGTGCCGCCAGCCACTGCGGGAACGCTTCATACGAGACAAAGCTGCCCTTCGCGTCAGGATAAGAAAGACCATACTTCAGCTCACCCTGCTGACCGTACAGTATCACGTCGCTACGCTTCAGCTCCCAGGCCAGCCCCGCGGCCACGCCGACGCTGTTGCTCAGCACGTAGCGGCTCGGTGCCAGCGACTCGTTGACGATATCGACCAGGAACTGCGGCTGTTTGCTGTCGGTGACGCGATCGGGTATCGCCATGCCGACCAGCAGCGCCAGCGCCAGCGGGCACAGCGCAGCCAGCGTCCAGCGACGTGCATCGTGCTTGATAGACAGCCAGCCCATCAGCGCCCAGAAGAAGAACGCCACCGCCGCCAGCACGCATTTGTACAGCTCTATCTGCATCCAGACCGGGTGTTTCATCGGCCCCCATGGCGACACGACCGCCACCGCCACCAGGCCAACCACGCCAAAGACGATGTTGATGATCCCGTTGATTCGCAGCGCCCGAGAGCCGACTTTGGCGGCATCGACCGCATAGCGCGCCATCAGTATCGCCAGCGGCGCGAAGCACGGCAGGATATAAGTCGGCAGCTTACCTTTGGCGATGCTAAAGAACAGGAACGGCATCACCACCCAACCCAGCAGATAAAATGCCCCTCGCAGGCCTTCTCGTTCTTGCCAGCCGCGCTTGAACGCGCCGGGCAACAGCGCCAGCCACGGCAGGCTGCCAGCCACCAGGAACGGCAGGTAGTACCAGAACGGCGCTTTATGCTGCGCGTCACTCTGGGCGAAGCGTTGAATATGCTCAACCCAGAAGAAGTAGCGCCAGAAGTCGCCCTCGCGCGCAGCGATCGCCAGCCCCCACGGCAGCACCGTCAGCACACACACCAGCACCGACAGCCAGCCCCAGACCAGCACTTCCCGCCAGCGCTTTTGCACAATAACCCACGGCAGTACGCCAATCACCGGCACCGCCAGCGCCAGAAAACCTTTGGTCATCACGCCCATGCCGCAGGCGATACCCAGCAGCACGTAGCCCCAGGCGCGTTCAGCGGTGGTTTTCGCCTGCGCGGCCAGCCAGAAGCTGCACATCGCCAGCGTCATCCACAGGGTGATCATCGGATCGAGCACCGCGTAAGTGCCAATGCCGTAAACCAGGAAAGCGGTCAGGAAGATCGCGCCCGAGAGCACGGCCACCTTTTTGTCCTGCCAGATTTTCCACGCCAGCCAGGCAACCAGCAGCGCCGAGACGGTAATGGAAAACACGGCGCCAAAGCGCACGGCAAAGTTATTGTGGCCGAAAAGCCACTGGCCAATGCTGTTAATCCAATAACCGGCAATAGGCTTTTCAAAATAGCGCAGCCCCAGGAAGTGCGGCACCACCCAATCGCCGGTTGCCAGCATTTCGCGGCTGATTTCCGCATAGCGGGTTTCGTCCGGCTGCCACAGCAGCCGGAAGTTAAGCGGAACCAGATAGTACAGAACAAACAGTGCGGCTAACGAAATACCGTAGCGAAGGGATTTCATACATCAGAGCTCATCAGTTGTTGGCAGCCCAGCCAGCCTTCACGACCGGCGATTTCTCCGCGCACCACCTTCCCGACCGGCAGCTGACGGAAGTCATCCGGGAGAAGCTGGCCCAGCGGGCAAAAACGAATTTCCTGCTGCGCCGCAAGGGTCAGCAGATAGTCAAACTGCTCGGCGTAGGCGCCGCCTTCCACTTCAGCGTGGATGGTGTAAACCGGCGTCCCCGTGTCCTTGCGAATTTGTTCCAGCAGCCAGCGGTTAAAACCTTCTGCGCTCACCACGCTACCGACAACTTCGTCCCAAGTGGGCAGCGTAACGGGGATCTGCACGGTAGCCAGATCGCCGTTGCTGAGCTGAGGAAGGAACGGCTGCGTGCCGCGACAGTCGCTGTTGTAGAGAAAATCGAACGACTCTTTCGCCTTCACCACGCGCTGGTCGGCGCGCCAGCCTGCAACAGCCGAACAGGAGACCGGGCGGCCAAGAATGGCCTCCAGCTCGCTCAGCCCACGGCCGATTTCATCCACCAGCTGCTGTTCATTCCACATGCCGCTCCACTGCTGCCAGCGGTGGTGATCCCAGGCATGCAGGCCGACCTCATGCGCCTGCGCGACGCTGCGGATGATCTCCGCGTTAGCCGAACCAATGCGCCGCCCTGGCCACGCCGTTCCGGCCAGCAGAATATCCCAGCCATACAGCGATGCTGCGCGCGAGCGCAGCATCTTCCACAAGAACTTCGGTTTTACCAGGCGCCACAAGTGGCGCCCCATGTTGTCCGGCCCGACGCTGAAGAAAAAGCTGGCCTGCACGCGGTGCTTTTTGAGCACCGCCATCAGCCGTGGCACACCTTCGCGCGTTCCGCGAAAGGTGTCGACATCAACGCGCAAACCTACTTTTTTCATGATGGTTTTTCGTCCGTCAGTTCAACTGTGCGCAGGAAGAAGTCCAGCGTCTCTTCTACCGTTTGCTGCATCTCTACCGTCGGCTGCCAGTCGAGGCAGCGTTTAGCGTTGCGAATGCTCGGCTTACGGTGCTCAACGTCCTGGTAACCTTTGCCATAGTAGTCGCTGCTTTCCACTTCACGGAAGCCAGCAAACGGCGGGAAGCGGTCGCGCAGCGGGTGACGTTCGAAGCAGTCGAGCAGCATTTCGGCCAGCTCTTTGATGCTCGCTTCGTTGTCCGGGTTACCAATGTTGATGATCTGCCCATCGCAGCGACCGTCTTTGTTTTCAATAATGCGGAACAGCGCTTCGATGCCGTCGCTGATGTCAGTGAAGCAGCGCTTCTGCTTGCCGCCTTCGATCAGCTTGATCGGCGAACCTTCTACCAGGTTAAGAATCAGCTGAGTGATAGCACGAGAGCTACCGATACGCGCAGCGTTCAGGTTATCAAGGCGCGGCCCCATCCAGTTAAACGGACGGAACAGCGTAAACTTGAGGCCCGTTTTGTCGCCATAGGCCCAAATAACGCGGTCCAGAAGCTGTTTGGAAACCGAGTAGATCCAGCGCTGTTTGTTGATAGGACCGACCACCAGGTTGGAAGTATCTTCATCAAAGTTGGCATCCGTACACATGCCGTACACTTCGGAAGTCGACGGGAAGATGATGCGTTTGTTGTACTTCACGCAGTCGCGAATAATCTTCAGGTTCTCTTCGAAGTCCAGCTCGAACACGCGCAGCGGGTTACGGGTGTACTCAATCGGCGTGGCGATCGCAACCAGCGGCAGCACCACGTCGCATTTCTTAATGTGATACTCAATCCATTCTGAGTGAATGCTGATATCACCTTCCACAAAGTGGAAACGCGGGCAGTCGAGGAAGCGGCTGATAGCGTCAGAGCCAATATCCAGACCGTAGATTTCGTAGTTGTCGTCCGCCAGCAGACGCTCGGTGAGGTGGTTACCGATAAACCCGTTAACGCCGAGGATCAGTACGCGGGTACGGCGCTTCACGGCCGTGAACGGACGGCTGGAGAGCAGTGCGCCCGCCACCAGGCCCAGCGCAGGTGCCAGCTGTGCGCCCTGCATGTAAACGCCGTTGGCGCTTTGACCGGTAACGATTTCCAGCGCGCCTTCACCGCAGGCAATCACCAGCGGAGAGACCGACAGCACGGTACCCGGCTTCGCCGCCGGCATGTCGGTGCGCACGCGTGATTTCCAGACGATAAATTTATTGGTGCCGACAAAACCAAACGCGCCCGGCCACGGATCGCTCACCGCGCGGACCAGGTTATGCAGCGTCTGCGCCGGTTTTTCCCATTCCAGGCGGCCATCTTCCGGAGTACGGCGCCCAACGTAGGTCGCCTGTGAGTCATCCTGCGCACGTGCATCGACCTGGCCGCTGCGAATTTTCGCCAGCGCATCGCCGAGCAGCGTCTGCGACGCCGCGCACAGCTTGCGGTGCAGCGTCAGCGCCACGTCGGAATCGGCAATCGCCACGCTCTGCTGAGCCACGATATCGCCTGCGTCGGCGCGGTGGGTCATGCGATGCAGCGTAACGCCCGTCTCTTTCTCGCCGTTCACCAGTACCCAATTCAGCGGCGCGCGGCCACGATATTTCGGCAGCAGCGAACCGTGCAGGTTGAATGCGCCTTTTGGTGCCAGATTCAGGATTTCGTCGCTGAGCAGGTTGCGGTAGTAGAAGGAGAAAATCACTTCAGGTGCCATCGCACGGATACGGTCCACCCACAGCGGATGGTTAACGTCTTCCGGCGCATAAACGGTGATTCCCTGCTCGGCCGCCAGACGGGCTACAGAGCCAAAGAAGTTGTTTTCACCGGCGTTGTCCGGATGAGTAAAGATCGCCTCGATGTCGTATCCGGCGTCCAGCAGTGCCTGAATACCAGTGCAACCCATGTCGTGATAGGCAAATACAACAGCTTTCATTAACGATTTTCCTCTTCAGAAACCAGGCTTTCCTGGCGTACAACACGTTGAATAAAGTAACGGGGACGGGCACGCACGTCGTTGTAAATGCGGCCGATATACTCCCCGAGCAGGCCCATACCGATAAACTGGGCACCGATAAACATGAACAGAATAGCGAACAGCATGAACACACCGTCGCCCGCCCATTCCGGACCCAGCGCCAGACGCAGGACCACTAACAGAATGGAGAAGGCAAAACCGAGTACGGCGATAACGCTGCCGACCACGCTTAACAGACGCAGCGGCGTGGTGGTTAAACAGGTCACCAGGTCGTACATCAGGTTAATCAGGCGCATAAAGCTGTATTTTGAGTCACCGAACTCGCGCTCGGCGTGCAGCACCGGGATCTCCACGGCGCGGCGGGCGAAGGTATTCGCCAGGATTGGAATAAAGGTGCTGCGCTCGTGGCAGTTGAGCATGGCATCGACGATATGCCGACGATAGGCGCGCAGCATGCAACCGTAGTCGCCCATCGCTTTGCCGGTGGTGCGTTGAATCAGGCGGTTAATCATCTTCGATGCGGTTTTGCGGAAGATGCTGTCCTGGCGATTCTGCCGTACGGTGCCGACAACGTCGTAGCCTTCGTCTGCTTTTTCCACCAGCCGCGGGATCTCTTCCGGTGGATTTTGCAGGTCGGCATCCAGGGTAATAATCAGGTCGCCGGTGACGTGGCTGAAGCCCGCCATAATCGCCGAGTGTTGGCCGTAGTTACGGTTAAGCAGCACCGCCACAATATGGCTTTCCGGCGCCTCTGCAGCCTCAACCAGCATGCGCGCGGAGTCATCGCTGCTGCCATCGTCGACCAGCAGAATTTCATAGTCGCGGTTTAAGGTTGCGCAGGCCGCATCGGTGCGACGGATAAGCTCGGGCAGGCTGTCCTGCTCGTTGTAGACCGGTATCACTACCGAGACTTTTTTGACTAATGGGTACTCAAACATATTAGCGCTCCGCTAACTGACGGAGCGCCGTAATAACGCGCGTTGTGTCGTCATCGGTCATATCCGGGAAAAGAGGGAGTGAACAAATGCGCGCGCTGTTCCATTCGGTATTCGGCAATGACACCTCAGGGAAACGCTCGCGATAGTATTTCTGCGTATGGGCAGCGCGGAAATGCAGCCCGGTGCCTATGCCCTGGGCCTTAAGCTGTTCCATCAGCGCATCGCGGCTGATGCCGCAGCGCTGTTCGTCAACGCGGATGATAAACAGATGCCAGGCATGCAGATGCGGCCAGCTCGGCACGGCCAGCGGCTGGAACGGGGTATCTGCCAGCTCACGCACGTAGCGCTGAGCAATCTCGCTGCGGCGCTGGTTGGCCTGGCCCAGCTTACCTAGCTGCACCAGCGCCAGCGCGGCGTTAATGTCGGCGAGGTTATATTTGAAGCCGGGGCTTATCACCTCTGCCTGCGGCGCGCGGCCGTGGGTCTGGCGATCGTAGGCGTCAACGCCCAGGCCGTGAAATTTCAGGCTGCGAATGCGGTTCGCCAGCGGCTCGTCGTCGGTGACGATAAGCCCCCCCTCGGCGCAGGTCATGTTCTTGATGGCATGGAAGGAGAAAATCGCCGTTCCCTGTGCACCGATATGCTGGCCTTTATAGTACGTACCCGCCGCGTGCGCCGCGTCTTCAATCACCGGAATGCCGTGACGTTCAGCGACCGCACGAATACCGTCGATATCGGCCGGTGCGCCCGCGTAGTGCACAGGGATAATGGCTTTGGTACGCGGCGTAATGGCGGCTTCGATAGCCTCTGGGGTCACCATCAGGTTGTCACGATCGACATCGATCATCACCGGGGTCGCCCCCAGCAGGACAATCATATTCAGCGTAGAAACCCAGGTCTGGGAGGGGGTGATGACTTCATCGCCGGGGCCAATGCCCAGCGCCATGAGCGTGACGTGCATACCGCCGGTTGCCGAGCTGACGGCGATAGCAAAACGGTTACCCGTTAGCGCACAGAACGCCTCTTCCAGCGCCTGGTTTTTGGGCCCGGTGGTGATCCAACCGGATTGCAGCACTTCCTTGAGCGCCGCGAACTCCGCCTCGCCCATCGAAGGGCGGGAAAACGGCAGAAAATCACTCATGAATGTTCCTTACCCTATTACTCAAATGAGCAAACCTGCCTCATCAATAAATGATTCGAGCGTTGTTTTTGTTTAAAACAGGAATAGATAAACGTGATATTCAAACCGACAACATTCGATGGCGGTAAAAGTACCAATGTTATCTTAGGATAAGATTAAGAAAGTCACAGCGGCGGACGCAATAAATGATTGGTAAACGAAATCAATAGTTTATGAGGATATATCCAGACACGGATTTAATGTAAAAAAACGCCCAGATTACATCGTAACTGGGCGTTTGCTCACATGATTCAACACACGTTAAACAAGGGCTTTATACTCTCGACGATTTAACGTTCGTTGCATATTAGTGTAATAAACACGGTGTTGTGACCGTATTAATACTCAACGTAAATTTGCCGGGAAATCTTTTGGCAATTCGCTGGCCGCACGGTCGATCACGCTATCATTATTTGCGCCACAGTCACGAATGAAGGTAATTGTCGCAAATTCGTCAATGACTTCAGTTGGATACGCTGGGCCTTCATCACGATACGCGTTCATCAGCGGGATGTGGTCGTTCTGGAAGCAGACGGTTTTTTCCGGATTATTCATCACCCAGCGCGGGAAGAAGATGGTTCCATGGAACAGTTTGTCGCCGAGGTTCGCAATCAGGCTAACGTCCGTCCCGGTCGGTTCGGTCCAGGAAATTTTGTAGACGCTCTCAGCCACGCGGACGATGTAGGCGCGCTGATCTTTCACCCAACGGTTCGCCACGAGGCCGCTATGGATGCGGTAATCAAGGGTCTGCTCGTTTTTCACGTAAATTTCGTAGTTCCAGCCGTTGTCATAGGTGTAGACCAGATGTTTGCCAACGAAGCCGCTCAAATCATGTTTATCAAAGTTGCTCATCTTTAAATCTCCTTGTTTCGATGCAGAGATCATATTGCTTTAAAAAATAAATGAATAACGCTATGTTTGGATGAAATTCATCTAAATTTTAAATCAATTATGCATAAAACGACCCTTGAACAGTGGGCAATACTTGAAAAGGTAGTTGAACTGGGGAGCTTTGCGCGAGCAGCTGAAGAAACGCATCGTAGCCAGTCCTCGGTCAGCTACAACCTGTCGCTACTGCAAGAGCGCCTCGGCGTGGCGCTGCTGGTGCCTGAGGGGCGTCGCGCGGTGCTTACCCCAGCAGGTGAACTGCTGCTGGGCCAGGTGAAGCCGCTGCTTAAGGCTTTCGCCTGGGTAGAAAGCCGCGCCTTAACGCTGCGCGACGGGATGCGCACCCGGCTGGATCTGGTGGTCGACAGTATTTTTCCCCGCGAGCGGCTGTTCGCCATCCTGCGCCAGTTCCAGCAACGCTATCCGCAAACCCAGGTCCGCCTGACTGAAGTGCTGGAGAACGCCGGCGATAGCGACCTCGTACTGACCGAGGCCGATGTCATGGTCCTCACCCGCCGTCAGGACATAACCGGGCGCGGCGAGTGGCTAATGAATATTGACTTTATCGCGGTCGCCCACCGCGATCACCCCCTCGCCCAGCAGGAAGGGCCACTGAGCGAAGAGCAGCTGCGCCCGTGGCCGCTCATCCGTATGGCCGATAGCGACGGCAGCCGCCAGGACACGCGCGATGCGTGGACCTTCTCGACGATTGACGCGGCGATTGACGCCGTGATGTATCAGGTAGGGTACGGCTGGCTGCCGGAAGAGCGAATTCAGACGGCGCTGGCGCAGGGGCTATTAAAACCGCTGCCGCTCAGCCACGGCGGGCGTCGCGCGACGCCGCTGCACCTGATCGTCAAACGCGATTTAGCGCCGCTCGACGAACAGGTGGAAACGCTGCTGGCGCTGTTTAACCAGCAGGAGAAGTAGTTTATTCGGCCAGCGCCTGCGCGCACGCCCAGGCGCTGGACCACGCCCACTGGAAGTTATAGCCGCCCAGCCAGCCGGTCACATCCATCACTTCGCCAATAAAATACAGGCCCGGTGCTTTCTTCGCCTCCATGGTGCGCGACGACAATTCGTGAGTATCCACGCCGCCAAGGGTCACCTCCGCCGTACGATAGCCTTCGGTGCCGTTAGGCTGCACGCGCCAGCAGGTCAGGGTGTCTACCAGCGTCTGCTGCTCACGCACGTTCAGCTGTTTAAGCGTAACGTCCGGAATTTGCCTAAGCTGTTGCAGGCACTCAACCAGACGCTTCGGCAACAGTATCGCCAGCGTATTTTTCAGACTTTGGTTCGGGTGCGCCGCGCGCTGTTCATCAATAAAGGTGCTCAGATCCACGTCCGGAAGCAGATTAATGCTGACAAACTCACCGGCCTGCCAATAGCTGGAGATTTGCAGCACTGCCGGGCCGGACAGGCCGCGGTGGGTGAAAAGCAGGCTTTCGCGGAATACCGTACCGTCCTCAGCGGTTATCACCGACGGTACGGAGACGCCGGACAGAACCTGGAACTGTTCCAGCATTGGCTTATGCAGGGTGAACGGTACCAGTCCGGCGCGGGTCGGCAGGACCTTCAGACCAAACTGCTCGGCAATTTTATAGCCGAAAGGCGATGCCCCGAGGCCCGGCATCGATAGGCCGCCGCTGGCGATCACCAGCTTATCTGCCGCCACCGTGTCGCCATTCAGCGTTAGCGTGTAACCGGCATCATTACGGGCCACGCTGAGAATTTCACTGCGCAGGCGCGTCGTCACGTTACCCTTTGCACATTCAGCCACCAGCATCGCAACAATCTGTTCCGCGGAATCATCGCAAAACAGCTGCCCGAGGGTCTTCTCATGCCAGGCAATACCGTGCTTGCCGACCAAATCGATAAAGTCCCATTGGGTGTAGCGCGCGAGAGCAGATTTGCAAAAATGCGGGTTTTGACTGAGATAGGCCGCGGGCTCGACATAAAGGTTAGTAAAATTACAGCGACCACCGCCGGACATCAGGATTTTACGCCCCGGTTTTTTGCCGTTATCCAACAGCAAAACGCGGCGGCCAGCCTGCCCCGCCATGGCTGCACAAAACATTCCCGCCGCTCCGGCACCCACTACAATGGCATCAAACCTTTCCACGCACTATCCTCAACATAGGTATTGTCGGGAAGTGTAAATTTTTCATTGTTGTCATACCAGTGGAATCTCGACAAACCCGACTTATCTGATTGATACATCAGAAATAATTATTTTCAACCTTTTAACGAATACGGATAAATATCAAAAAAAGTAGAGATTTCACTTTGCCCGCGCCGCCAATGTCCCTGATAATGCCGCGCGTTCATGTCCTCAAAATGGCGTAACGTCCTATGTTACATTTGTTTGCAGGCCTGGATTTACACACCGGGCTGTTGTTAGTTCTGGCACTGATGTTCGTTCTGTTCTACGAAGCGATTAACGGCTTCCACGATACCGCGAATGCAGTTGCTACCGTAATTTATACCCGCGCTATGCGTTCGCAGCTTGCCGTTGCGATGGCGGCGATCTTTAACTTCCTCGGCGTCCTGTTGGGCGGTCTGAGCGTTGCCTATGCGATTGTGCATATGCTGCCAACGGACCTGCTGCTTAATATGGGCTCCGCACACGGCCTGGCCATGGTCTTCTCCATGCTGCTGGCGGCCATTATATGGAACCTTGGCACCTGGTATTTCGGTCTGCCAGCTTCCAGCTCCCACACGCTGATTGGCGCGATTATCGGTATTGGTTTAACCAATGCGCTGATGACCGGCACATCGGTGGTCGATGCGCTCAACATTCCGAAAGTCATTAATATTTTCGGCTCGTTGATCATTTCGCCCATTGTGGGTCTGGTCGTGGCCGGTGGCCTGATTTTCCTGCTGCGTCGCTACTGGAGCGGAACCAAAAAACGCGCCCGTATCCACCTGACGCCTGCCGAGCGTGAAAAGAAAGACGGTAAGAAAAAGCCGCCGTTCTGGACGCGTATTGCCCTGATTCTTTCCGCGATTGGCGTGGCATTCTCCCATGGCGCAAACGACGGTCAGAAAGGCATTGGCCTGGTCATGCTGGTACTGATTGGCGTCGCACCGGCGGGTTTCGTGGTTAACATGAACGCGTCCGGCTACGAAATCACCCGTACCCGCGATGCGGTCAACAACGTTGAAACCTTCTTCCAGCAGCGCTCAGAGCTGTTGCTGAAAGTGGCGAACAGCGCTGAGCCGCTAACCCCGGAAGCCGAGGCCGCCGTGGAATTCCACTGCCATCCGGCGAACACCATCAACGCGCTTGACCGTGCGAAAGCCATGCTGACCAACGTTGAGAGCTATGACACTCTTTCCGTGGAACAGCGCGGCCAGCTGCGTCGTATCATGCTCTGCATCTCTGACACCACGGATAAAGTGGCGAAGATGCCGGACGTGAACGCTGACGATCAGCGTCTGCTGAAGAAACTGAAAACGGACATGCTGAGCACCATCGAGTACGCGCCTATCTGGATTATTATGGCCGTCGCGCTGGCGCTGGGTGTGGGTACGATGATCGGCTGGCGTCGCGTCGCGACCACCATCGGCGAGAAAATCGGTAAGAAAGGCATGACCTATGCCCAAGGCATGGCGGCACAGATGACATCTGCGGTCTCCATCGGTCTGGCAAGCTATACCGGCATGCCGGTATCCACCACCCACGTGCTGTCCTCCTCCGTGGCGGGTACCATGGTGGTTGACGGTGGCGGTCTGCAAAGAAAAACCGTGACGAACATCCTGATGGCCTGGGTCTTTACGCTGCCAGCTTCTATCCTGCTGTCCGGCGTGCTCTACTGGCTGTCGCTCAAGCTTATCTAAACGCTACGCACAGTCGCAGTAAACAGAAAACGGGTCAGGAAACTGGCCCGTTTTTTTTACTTAGTGCCAAATCATCAGGGCAATCAAGCTAATCACCACCAGCCCGCATAGCGAACTGGTTAAAATAAACTGGCGACGAACCCGTTCACAGCGGCGAATAAACTCATCATCATGATGATCGCGGTATCGCTGCCCGTAGATATACCAGACCAGGCGCATTTGTTTACCCGGTTGACCGTGCGAAGTAAAAAAGCCACCGCCGTCAACATACTGATAAAGCAAGGGATCACAACCGCGTAGCACAACCAATAACGCACGCAACGATGAGAAGTAACGTGCCATATTAACTACACATACGACACACAGGGCCCAAAACAGCGCAATCGTGCTGATCATAACGCCTCCCCGGCGACCAGTCCTCGGAGACTTCGCAGGACATACCGCTCCCCAATAACCCACCCACACCAATAGAAAAAGAATGAGATTCGGATCACGTTAATTAATCCGATCGGCTCATTAAATAGTGTAGGAGATCAGTTAAATTTTTTACCACAAGGTTAATCGTTATCAATACGTAAGCAGGAAAAATTTGTTTAACTAATTGGCGAACCGGATGCATTGACGGCGCCCCAAGGCCGCTATAAGGTAGAAATATCTTCTACAATTAGGTCTTTAAGGGCAAATCCCGCGCGTTTAGCACGCAGGACGCGGGCAAGGGACAGCGCATGGGCTGTCTGGTCCACAGTCATCGACAACTTTATGGAAGGAGTAACACTATGGCTTACAAACACATTCTGATCGCGGTCGACCTTTCACCGGAAAGCAAAGTGCTGGTGGAAAAAGCGGTTTCAATGGCTCGCCCCTACAATGCAAAAGTCTCGTTGATCCACGTTGACGTGAACTATTCCGATCTCTATACCGGGCTTATCGACGTCAATCTGGGCGATATGCAGAAACGCATCTCCGAAGAGACCCACCACGCGCTGAGTGAGCTGTCCACCAACGCTGGCTATCCTATCACCGAGACCCTGAGCGGCAGCGGCGATCTGGGCCAGGTGCTGGTTGATGCGATTAAGAAATACGACATGGACCTGGTGGTGTGCGGCCATCATCAGGACTTCTGGAGCAAGCTGATGTCGTCCGCACGTCAGCTGATCAACACCGTCCACGTCGATATGCTGATCGTTCCGCTGCGCGACGACGAAGAAGAATAAATCTCGCGTTGAGCATAGTGAAACGCCTGCGCAAGCAGGCGTTTTTATTTCTCGCCTTTCCGCCCGGCAATCCACTCCTGCACTTCTACCACGAAGGTGTCCGGCGCTTTGCGGTACATCTTACGCGCCAGATCGAGAATCGTATGCTGGCCTAGCGCCTCTTCCATCCGCTGCTGCGCCATATCCATCACCGAACGTACGCCGCAAATGCCTTCGCATGCCCACTCCGGCGGCTGCTCATCAAACACCGCCAGCCGCTGACGGATCTCACGGCATTCAAAAATGCGTTTATCGCCGTCAATGGCGTTGGCCACGTCCAGCACGGTAATGTCTTCAGCCGGTTTTGCCAGCTGGAAGCCACCGCCCTTCCCTTCGCTGCTGCGCACCAGCCCAGCCTTCGACAGGCGGGTAAAGATTTTAGCCAGGTAGTCGTAGGGCACTCGCTGCAGTTCGGCGATTTCGCGCACGCTCATATCACGGGCGTCGCCTTTGCCATCCACCATACACATCAGACTATGAATGCCGTACTCAACCCCGGAACTGTAGAATGCCATGCTCTTATCTCAGCCAAAATGAATCTGAGTTTATTGTATCTTTTTCACGCCATGCAATCCAGACAGCGCGCTTAATCTCTCGAACACAAATAATTTAATTATCTACTTATCATATACATAATCCCAAATAACTCGTCAGGTTCGAGAAAAGGATCTAAATCCGATTGCTTTTCCAAACTACGACAAATAAAATCCGAGTCAATAAATCAACGTGACCCGTGAGATAACCGTAATGCAAAAACAAATTCTGATCGTCGGCGCTGGCTTTGCCGGTATGTGGGCAGCACTCAGCGCCGCACGTCTGGCGGATAAAAACCAGCAACCTATTGATATCACGGTCATTGCGCCGCAGCCGGAGCTGCGCGTACGCCCGCGCTTTTACGAAAATGCGGTCCAGACGCTGGTCGCGCCGCTGCAGCCTCTGTTCGATGTCACCGGCGTACGCTTCCTGCAAGGGCACGTCGAGCAGATCCTGCCAGGATCCAAAGAAGTGAGCTGGAAAGACGCCAGCGGTGAAAACCACCTGCATCATTACGATCGTCTGGTTCTCGCCAGCGGCAGCCAGGTCAACCGTGATATCGTCGCCGGTGCCGCCGAGCACGCGTTCGATCTTGACCAGCTGGAGAGCGCAACCGTTCTGGAGCAACACATTAACGATCTGGCGCAGCAGCCAGAGAGCGATGCCCGCAATACCGTGGTCGTTTGCGGCGGCGGCTTTACCGGCATTGAAATGGCGCTGGAGCTACCGGGCCGTCTGCGTAAGATTCTGGGTGCCGATGCTAAGACTAGAGTAGTCGTAGTTGAACGCGGCGCACAGCCGGGCGGGCGCTGGAGTAAAGCACTGCGCGATGTGATCATCGAAGCCTCCGCCGAACTGGGCGTAGAATGGAAGGTCAACGCTGAAGTCGAGCGCGTGGACGCCTCAGGCGTGACGCTGAAAGATGGCCTGGTAATTGCGTCCCAGACGGTTATCTGGACCGTCGGCGTACAGGCTAACGGCCTGACCGCGCAGATTGATGCTCCGCGCGATCGTCAGGGCCGTCTGCATGTCAATGCCAATCTGCAGGTGGTGGGCCATGAGGATATCTACGCCACCGGCGACGTGGCTTACGCCGCCACCGATGACAAAGGCAACCATGCGCTGATGACCTGCCAGCACGCCATTCTGCTGGGTAAATTCGCCGGTAACAACGCTGCCGCCAGCCTGCTGAACGTGGCACCGCTGCCGTATCGTCAGGAGATGTACGTCACCTGTCTGGATCTCGGCGCGTGGGGCGCGGTATATACCGAAGGATGGGATCAGCAGGTGAAACTGACGCGCGCAGAAGCGAAGAAGCTGAAGGTATCCATTGTGAGCGAACTGATTTATCCGCCGAAGGCGGAGCGTGCGGCAGCGTTTGAGGTTGCCGACCCTTATGCTCCGTTTGTTTAACCCGTGATGCCGGATGGCGGCTAACGCCTTATCCGGCCTACTGGCGGCACCGAACTGTAGGCCCGATAAGCGTAGCGCCATCGGGCACTATAGCTCACCATCTGGCCTAGGCCGTCCCCGCATAAATATCAAACCGATGCCCTTTGGTCACCACCGCATTCGGCGTTGCCACATCGGCCAGCGGCGGCGCGTAGTCCGGACGCTTCACCACCACGCGTTTAGTGGCCAATTGACGTGCCGGTTCCAGCAGCCCATCGGCGTCGAGATCCGGCCCCACCAGCGACTGAAACACGCGCATCTCTTTCTTCACCAGCGCGCTTTTCTGCTTATGCGGGAACATCGGATCGAGATACACCACCTGCGGGCGTGGCGTGATATCGGTTAACGCCGTCAGGCTTGAGGCGTGAATTAACTGCAAACGTTCCTGTAACCAAGAGCCAATTTCCGCATCGGCGTAACCGCGCGCCAAACCATCGTCGAGCAGGGCGGCAACCACCGGGTTGCGTTCCAGCATCCGCACGCGACAGCCCACCGAGGCCAGCACGAACGCATCGCGTCCCAACCCGGCGGTCGCATCGACCACGTCCGGCAGGTAATCGCCTTTAATACCGACCGCCTTCGCCACCGCTTCGCCACGCCCCCCGCCAAATTTGCGCCGGTGCGCCATCGCGCCGCCAACGAAATCGACGAAAATGCCGCCGAGCTTAGGTTCATCGCGTTTGCGCAGCTCAAGGTGTTCCGGCGTCATCACCAGCGCCATCAGGTTGTCTTCGTCATGTTCCAGACCCCAGCGGGCAGCCAGAACAGATAAGGCGCCGTCTCCGGCGCCCGTTTCATCAAGTAAACAGATTTTCACGCGAACGATCAGCCCTTGATACCGTAATGCGCCAGCATGGCGTCGAGCTGAGGTTCACGACCGCGGAAGCGTTTGAACAACGCCATCGGTTCTTCAGAACCACCGCGGGTCAGAATGTTATCGAGGAACGACTGACCGGTTTCACGGTTGAAAATCCCCTCTTCTTCGAAGCGGGAGAACGCATCCGCCGCCAGCACGTCGGCCCACAGGTAGCTGTAGTAACCCGCGGCATAGCCACCGGCAAAGATGTGGCTGAAGGCGTGTGGGAAACGACCCCAGGTAGGGCCAGGCACCACGGCGACCTGTTTCTTAATTTCAGCCAGCGTTTCAAGGACTTTCGCCCCCTGCTCCGGGTTGTACTCCGCATGCAGGCGGAAGTCGAACAGACCAAACTCCAGCTGACGCAGAATAAACAGCGCCGCCTGATAGTTTTTCGCCGCCAGCATTTTATCCAGCAGCGCCTTCGGCAGCGGTTCGCCGGTTTCATAGTGACCGGAGATAAACGCCAGCGCCTCCGGCTCCCAGCACCAGTTTTCCATAAACTGGCTCGGCAGTTCGACCGCATCCCACGGTACCCCATTAATACCGGAAACACCGGCAGTTTCGATACGGGTCAGCATATGGTGCAGACCATGACCGAACTCGTGGAACAGGGTAATCACTTCATCGTGGGTAAACAGCGCGGGTTTGCCGTTCACCGGACGGTTAAAGTTGCAGGTGAGATAGGCAACCGGCTTTTGCAGCGTGCCGTCGGTTTTACGCATCTGGCCGACGCAGTCATCCATCCACGCCCCGCCGCGTTTATGTTCACGGGCATACAGGTCGAGGTAGAAGCTGCCGCGCAGCGCGTTGTTTTCGTCATACAGCTCGAAGAAACGGACTTCCGGGTTCCAGACATCCACGTCGGTACGTTCTTTCGCGGTAATGCCATAAATTCGTTTAACCACTTCAAACAGGCCGTTAACGGCTTTGTTTTCCGGGAAGTACGGGCGCAGCTGCTCGTCGCTGATGCTGTAGAGGTGCTGTTTCTGTTTTTCGCTGTAGTAGGCGATGTCCCACGGCTGAAGCTCATCAACGCCAAACTCGGCTTTCGCGAAGGCACGCAGCTGGGCCAGCTCTTTTTCACCCTGCGGGCGGGCGCGTTTCGCCAGATCGGTTAAGAAATCGAGCACCTGCTGCGGATTCTCTGCCATTTTGGTGGCCAGTGATTTAAAGGCGTAGCTTTCAAAGCCCAGCAGTTGCGCCAGTTCGTGACGCAGGGCGAGGATCTCTTCCATCACCGGCGTGTTATCCCACTTACCGGCGTTCGGCCCCTGGTCAGAGGCGCGGGTGGAATAGGCGCGATACAGCTCTTCACGCAGCGCCTGGTTGTCGCAGTAGGTCATCACCGGCAGATAGCTCGGGATATCGAGCGTCAGCAGGTAGCCCTGCTGCTCTTTGGCTTCCGCCTGAGCCTTCGCCGCCGCCAGCGCGCTTTCCGGCATACCTGCCAGCTCGGCTTCATCGGTGACTAGCTTCGTCCAGCCCATCGTGGCATCCAGCACGTTATTGCTATACAGGTTCCCCAGCTCGGACAGGCGGGTGGCGATTTCGCCATAGCGCTGCTGCTTCTCTTTCGGCAGGCCGATACCGGACAGCTCAAAATCGCGCAGCGCGTTGTCGACCGCTTTTTTCTGCGCCACGCTCAGGGTGGCATAGGTGTCACCGTCCCGCAGGTCGCGGTAGGCCTTATACAGGCCTTCATGTTGGCCAACCCAGGTGCTGTATTCAGACAGCAGCGGCAGCGTTTGTTCGTAGGCTTCGCGCAGTTCCGGGCTGTTTTTCACCGAATTCAGGTGGCTGACCGGCGAAAAAATACGTCCCAGCACGTCGTCCACTTCGGCCAGCGGCTGGCAGAGATTTTCCCAGGTGTACGGCGCACCCTGCGCCACGACGCGTTCCACGTTTTCACGGCAATCGTTCAACGCTTTGGTCACGGCGGGAACAACATGCTCAGGCTGAATTTGGGAAAACGGCGGCAGTTCGAAGGGCGTCAGTAATGGATTGGTCATATGCGCAGTCCTGGTCTAAGAAAGAAATGAAGCGCTCAACGGCGCTTTAGCTATGGATCTAGAATGGGGGATAGTTGGCTGAATTTCAACGTCAGGGCAGGATGTTCCGCTCTCGATGGACGAGGGCGGCAATCCTGGCGGATCTGCGGTAAACTATCGGCTATCTTGTTTACTTCCCGGAATATCCGTATCCATGCTCAGTTATCGCCATAGCTTTCACGCAGGCAACCACGCCGACGTCCTAAAACACACCGTTCAGAGTCTGATCATCGAGTCGCTGAAAGAGAAAGAAAAACCGTTTCTCTATCTGGATACTCACGCCGGTGCCGGCCGCTATCAGCTGAGCGGCGAGCACGCCGAAAAGACCGGTGAATATCTGGAAGGGATCGCCCGCATCTGGCAGCAGGATGACCTGCCAACCGAGCTGGAGCCCTATATTTCCGTGGTTGAGCATTTCAACCGCAGCGGCCAGCTGCGCTACTACCCGGGTTCACCGCTGATTGCCCGCCAGCTGCTGCGCGAGCAGGACAGCCTGCAAATGACCGAGCTGCACCCAAGCGACTTCCCGCTGCTGCGCTCAGAATTCCAGAAAGACAGCCGCGCGCGCGTTGAGCGGGCGGACGGCTATCAGCAACTGAAAGCGAAGCTGCCGCCGGTTTCCCGTCGTGGTCTGGTTCTTATCGACCCGCCGTACGAAATCAAAAACGACTATCAGGCGGTCGTGAGCGGCATCGTTGAAGGGCACAAGCGCTTTGCGACCGGCACCTACGCGCTGTGGTATCCGGTGGTGCTGCGCCAGCAGATTAAGCGCATGATCCACGATCTGGAAGAAACCGGCATTCGCAAGATCCTGCAAATTGAGCTGGCGGTGCGCCCTGACAGCGACCAGCGTGGTATGACCGCTTCCGGCATGATCGTCATCAACCCGCCGTGGAAGCTGGAAGCGCAGATGAACAACGTGCTGCCGTGGCTGCACGCTAAGCTGGTGCCTGCGGGCATCGGCCACACGTTGGTGAACTGGATTGTGCCGGAGTAATCACAGGCATCGGTGGAACCTATCAGTTTCAGGTATACAATCGCGAGTATTTTGGCGGGGAGCATGACGCTCACCCGCTCGACATTGAACGTTTGAGGAGCGGCCATGACCAAACATTACGATTACATCGCCATCGGCGGCGGCAGCGGCGGTATCGCCTCGATTAACCGTGCGGCCATGTACGGCCAGAAGTGCGCGCTGATTGAAGCCAAAGATCTGGGCGGTACCTGCGTGAACGTCGGCTGCGTACCGAAAAAAGTGATGTGGCATGCCGCGCAGATTCGCGAAGCGATTCATCTGTATGGCCCGGACTACGGTTTCGATACCACCATTAATCATTTCGGCTGGGATAAGCTGATTGCCAGCCGCACCGCGTACATTGACCGTATCCATACCTCCTATGACAACGTGCTGGGCAAAAATAAGGTCGATGTCATTAAAGGCTTTGCGCGCTTCGTCGATGCGAAAACCATTGAAGTGAACGGCGAAACGATCACCGCCGATCATATCCTGATCGCAACCGGCGGCCGTCCGAGCCACCCGGATATTCCCGGCGTTGAGTACGGTATCGACTCCAACGGGTTCTTCGAACTGCCAGCGCTGCCGAAACGCGTCGCGGTAGTCGGTGCCGGCTACATCGCCGTTGAACTGGCTGGCGTGATTAATGGCCTGGGCGCAGAAACCCACCTGTTCGTGCGTAAACACGCGCCGCTGCGCAGCTTCGACCCGTTGATTGTCGATACGCTGGTGGAAGTGATGAACGCCGAAGGCCCGCAGCTGCACACCCACGCCGTTCCAAAGGCCGTGGTCAAAAATGCCGACGGCAGCCTGACGCTGGAACTGGAAGATGGCCGTAGCCAGACCGTTGATTGCCTGATCTGGGCGATTGGCCGCGAACCGGCGACCGACGATTTCAATCTGGCAGCAACCGGCGTAAAAACCAACGATAAAGGCTACATCGTCGTTGATAAGTTCCAGAATACCAACGTACCTGGCATTTATGCTGTGGGCGATAACACCGGCGCGGTTGAGCTAACGCCGGTGGCGGTCGCCGCAGGCCGTCGTCTGTCAGAGCGCTTGTTCAACAACAAGCCGGACGAGCATCTCGACTACAGCAACATTCCGACCGTGGTCTTCAGCCATCCGCCTATCGGCACCGTCGGTCTGACCGAGCCGCAGGCGCGTGAACAGTACGGCGACGACGCCGTGAAGGTGTACAAATCCTCCTTCACCGCCATGTATACCGCTGTAACGTCGCATCGCCAGCCTTGCCGTATGAAGCTGGTCTGCGTGGGCCCGGAAGAGAAAATTGTCGGTATTCACGGCATTGGTTTCGGGATGGATGAAATGCTGCAAGGCTTCGCGGTTGCACTGAAGATGGGCGCAACCAAGAAAGACTTCGACAACACCGTTGCTATTCACCCAACGGCTGCGGAAGAGTTCGTGACCATGCGTTAACGCGGGCCGCCTAGATGAAAAAGAGCCAGACTTCGGTCTGGCTTTTTTATGCCGGTGATCCGGTGAGCGGTAGGCCGAATAAGGCGTTTACGCCGCCATCCGGCAATCAGAACCGCCAGTTGATGCCGGTCAACAGAGTAAAGCTGTCATCGCGGTCGACCATCGGGCTGTTTTTAATTTCATTGGGCAGCACGCTATAGGTCGCATTCGCCATCAGAATCAGGCTACGGGTCAGCGGATATTTCACCGTCAGGCCTACGTACGGCATCCAGCTCTCCGCTGGCGACCACGTCGCTAAGCCGCTACGCCGGGACTCTGCGCCCGACACGCCATAGTAGTAGCGGTTAAAGCGGTCATCGTAATAATAGACACCCGCCGCGGGAATCACCGACAGCTTGCCCACCGGCAATACGCGGAACCAGGACAGCTCGCCAACCCAGCCATCGCTGTTGTCCAGAACATCCGCCGCCGCCGACAGCTTCAGGCTGCCCCACTTTTCATGGTGATACCATGCCATGCCCGCCATGGCGGTACTGTGACGCTTATCCAGCTGCTTCATGGCGCTATCGTCGTTATCCGACGGGTCAAAGGTAAGCGGCATCCAGGAAGCGGTCAGGCTGACTTCATCACGTGGGGTTTTAAAGAGCGCGTAGCCTAATGTGGTCTGCCGAATATAAAAAGAATCACCTTCATAATTTACGATAGGCACCGCATGGGTATTTTCATTATATCCACGCCAGGGTGATTCATTATAAATAACTCCGGCACCAACGGATAATTCTGATGCCACAACATTGGACATAAATGGCGCTAACAAAAGTAGCAGCGCGCTGTGCTTAATTGACATTCCCGTTCTTCCAACCTACTATCATATCCTGATAGAAAATATGATAATATTTGTATTTATATTGCTGCAATCGCAATATTTATATAGAACTATATCAATTTATATATAGAGCCAGGCAATGAAGAAACTCCAGATTAAGCCGCAAGAATTAAAAATAATATCGGTGATTGCTGCCAGCGAGAACGTCAGCCACGCCGCCACTGCGCTGGGCATGGCCCAGGGCAACGTAAGCAAGTATCTCGCTGATGTAGAATCTAAAATTGGCCTGAAGATTTTTGAACGCAGTTCCCGTAAACTGTCGCTAACCCGTTTTGGCGAGGCGCTGATCCCCTATGTCAACGAACTGCTGGAAAAAGAAACCCAGCTAAATAATTTCATCGCTGACTATAAGCATGAAAAAAAAGGTCGGGTCACGGTTTATGCACCGACGATGATTAACGCTTACCTGGCTCGTAACGTTGTCAATAAAATAAAAGATATCGGCAATATTAATTTATATTTAAAAACATTTAACCTGGAACGAAAGTCTTTATATGAGGGCTCTGATTTTCCTGATGATTGTGATATTTTGATTTCCTGCGTACAGCCTAAAAATGAATCGCTGGTCGCCAACTATATCACCAAATATGTCCTCAGCGCGTATGCCAGCCCTCGCTATCTGGCACAACATCCAATGAGTTCGCCGGACGAGTTGGCACAGCACTCCTGTATTCTGATGGATTCCATGATGATCGACGAGGCCAATATCTGGCGCTTTGGGCTAGCCGGCAGCGAGGCATACCGTGATTTTCGCGTTGAGGGTAACTACATTTGCGACAATACCCAGTCAGCGCTTGAATTGGCGCGTAACGATCTGGGGATCGTCTTTGCGCCAAAGAGTAGCGTACAGGCCGATATCGAATCCGGTCGTCTCGCACCCTGCTTTGCCCAACAGTATGAATGGTGGCTGGACCTGGTGGTCATCTACCGCAAGCGTGAGTACCAGCCCTGGCGAGTACAGTACATCCTGGATGAGGTGTTGGCTGAGCTTCGCCGTCAGGTGGCGCAAACCCAGCAGCCCTAGCGTCAGCAAAAAAACACCTCGGCAAACGCAGCAAAAGTTTGCTCATTTCATATAAATGATTACTATTCTCATTCTTATTAAAACTATCCCGACCTCAGTTTCGGGAAACGCTTATCTTATGATGGAGTTGAGAATGGTATCGTTCAGTCTGCGTAAAACGGTGCTCTGCGCCGCGCTCATCACCGCTTTTACCGTGCCCGCCCTGCCCGTAGCCGCCGAAAATACGCAGCCTGGCAACACTGCTGGCACGCTAAAAACGACGTCTTCTGTCACACAGCGTGAACTGGGCGATGGCCTGTATGAAATGGCGCTATTCCCGGCAGACCACGCGCTTTACGTAGCCAGCGCCCAGAGCTTTAAAGGGACCAACGGCGGCGTGATTTATCGTCTGGACCCGACCACCCTCGCAACCACCGGCATAACTCACACCGACCTCAAGAATTTCGGCATGGCGGTCGATGATGACGGCAAAACGTTCTACGTAACCAATTCACTGGACGGCGGTGTGTCAAAAGTGGACGCTAAAAGCGGTAAAGTGCTCCAGCGTCTGATCCTCGGCGGCAAAGGGAAAGAGGGTCATCCGGCCGGGGCGCGTGAAGTTCTGTTCCATAAGGGTATGTTGTTCATTGGCCGCGTGGCCGATCCGGGTTCTATTTCGGTCGTCGATGCCAAAACCATGACCCTGAAAGCCACTATTGATAATGCAGGTAAATGGGTTACCGGTATTATTTTCTCACCGGTCACCCAGCGCATTTATGCAACCAACGGCAGCGGCGAAGTGCTGGTTATTAACCCGCAAAACAACAAGATTGAACAGCGCTGGACGCCGGGCGATGGCAAAGAGTACCTGCTGCTGAATATGGCGGAAGACCCCAAAACCGGCCGTTTGTTCGTGACCGACGATTCGCAGGGTAAAACGACGCTGGTCTTTGATGAGCGCACAGGCAAAGTCATTAAGCGTATTGCCGGCGATGCGCTCGGTATTAAGTTCGATGCGAAACGCAACGCGATTTTCATCAGCCAGCGCGAGGCGAAAAAGGTGCTGCGTCTGGATGCTACCGACTATAGCGTGAAGCAGAGCTGGGATTTCGCTACGCGCCCGAATAGCCTGCTGCTTTCAAACGACGGCAGCGCGCTGTACGTGACGCTTAAGCAGGATTTCAACAAAGATCACTCAACGAAAGGGCCGGATAGCATCGTGCGGATCGCTCTGGATTAACCCTAACCTGCACGTCATCAGGCGTGCAGGTTTTCCGCCCTCGGTATCCTCGCCGCCGTTTATCACCGCTGTCCCCACCTAACCCTGAGAATAATGCAGTTTTTTACCCGCAGGACAATTAACCACTTTATTTTTATACTATTTTCTTATTCCTACCGCTGCGATTAATCATAAATTTAAAAAAATATAACCACCAATGATTATATTTATAACCCATAATGAGCACTCATCTACTACTTTATTTTTTATGCTACATACCCACCCTATCCATATCCGAAGTATGTTATTTTGTGAGCGCAGAAAATTAAACAATTCAACTTTCTGAATTAAACAATACGGTATATACAGGGATATTACCCCTACGTATAATTTCGCGCTGTCATACATTAAGGTCAGGTTATGCTCAAGCACGTTCAGGATATGGCGCTTTTTGCGCTGCAGGTAAAAAACGGTTCATTTACCAAGACCGCCGCTGAACTGGGCATGACCAAATCACGTATCAGCCAGAGAATCAGCGCCCTTGAGGAGTATCTCAATCTGCGTCTGCTCAATCGCACCACTCGTAAGATTTCACTCACCGCGGACGGCGAGCGCTATCTGGCCTACTGCCATGAGGTTGTAGATGCCAGCATCCGCGGTGATAAAACGGTACAGGCGCTGCAAAAGCGAACGGGCGGGAAGCTGAAAATCATTGCGCCACCTGGATTTATGGCCAGCATTTTACCCGCAGTACACCATCAGTTTTTGCAGACGCACTCGGATATTGAGCTTCAGCTGATTACCGCCGACTCCTTTTACGGCTCGGTTGGGGGTGAATTTGACGTTGCCTACCGAATCGGTAAGCCATCGGATGATACCTGTATTGGGCGCCACCTTGGGACCTTTAGCCGCTTCATTGTCTGTACGCCAGCGTATCTGGCGCAGCGCGATATCTCGCGTCCGGAAGCGCTTCAACGCGGCGATCTCATTACCCATCGTACCTGGAAAAGCATCTCGCTGTTCCGGAACGATGAATCCTATGAGCTCATCATGCCGCTACGGCATACCAGCGACAACCTGACCTACATTCTGCAGCAGGCGCTTCAGGGAACCGGCATCGCTATCCTCCCGGAGTATATTATTAAGCCTTATTTGCAAAGTGGCCAACTGGTCACGTTATTGCCACAATGGGCTGTGCAAAAAATAGATCTGTGGATGATTTATCAGAGCAAAACGCATAATCCCGCAGTACTACGCGACTATATTAACTTTATCACCCAATATGACGTTATTCATAACGTCATATAAAAATCGATGCCACTGCATCACATATTCCACCCATCAAATTGAATAAGTAACAAAAATGACAACAACCTCTCTCTCTTTGGAAGAAAAATCGCTACTGATTTTCAACCAGCAAATTAAAATGGATAAATACTGGAATACCTATTCCATGGAGCTTATCACTCAAATCACCGCAACCGGCCGGGTATACCATCATCATATTCAGCCCAGCGAAAAAGGCCGCCTGTGCGTAAATGTCTTTAACGGCGTGAACATCAATATCATTCGTTCACGCGTTTTTGGTGAAATTCAGATTCGGTTCGAAGTGGAATCCGAGGAGCTGGGACGCATCGATTTGCAGCCGGCCTGCATTGACGTCCACGGTCATCTCGATCGGCATATCCCGGTACAGGATAAAGTGAAGGTCTTCGAGCACTATCTGGAACGCCTTCAGGTAGTGTACGACACCATTTTAGCGCTATCACCCGAGAAGGCATAAAACCATGATCGTCAGGCCGGAGCAAAGCTGGTTGCGCAAACTGTTCTCATGGCGCGGTTCCATCATGAGAAAAATCGCTCCGCAGCTTTGTTTCTTTATCGTACTCAATATTGCCTATCTGTACTTACTGCCGCTGCTGCATCTGCACGGCATTATTGCCAAAGAAAGCTCGTTCTATTTTATCGGCATCTCAATATCCATCTCAGTGTTTCTTGGATTTCGCAACAACACCGCGTGGCTGCGTTACTGGGAAGCCCGTAAACTGTGGGGCGACCTGCTGATCGTCAGCCGCTCGCTGATGCGGGAAGCAATCAATACCACGACGGCAAGTACGAAGGATAAGAAAGAACTGCTGGATTTGGTCGTGACTTACTGCATCACGCTAAAGTCCAGGCTGCGCCACGGCCCGGTGCCGGTTTCCCGCATGCTGGGCTATCAGCAGCTCACCACCCCCTGCAACGCGCTACTGCAAAATATCGGGCTATGGCTTTATCAGCACCGGCCAAACGAACTGGTGTACCGCAACTTTAACCACTATCTCAATCAGATGGGGACCATTCAGGGCGGCTGCGAGCGCATTAGCAACACGCCAATCCCCTACGCGTATTCGCTGCTTCTGCATCGTACGATAGGCATCTTCTGCGCGATCTATCCGCTGCTGCTGATTCATGACTTCGGTTTTTTGACGCTGCTATTCTCCATCTTCACTACCTACGCGCTGCTGGCGCTCGACGCAATTGCCACCGAGCTGGAGGACCCTTTCGGTACCGAAGATAACGATCTGCCGCTCAGCGCCATTTGTAATGCCATCGAGATAGATCTGCGGGAGATGCTGCATGACGGACTCATCCCGCCGAAAATGAAACCGGACGCAAACTATCGCCTGCTGTAAGTGCGTTACGCGACGACGTCGCGTAACTCCGGTTAACGAATGACCTCGTAAATCGCCTTCTGTATCCTCAGCCATTTTTTACTCTCGGCATCGCCCGTCGCCTTGCTACGTCGCTGCGCGTTATCCACTGCCAGCCGCTGGCGGGCCACTACCGCCGGCGTGGTGCAAAAAGCCTGCAGATAGGATTTTCGTACCGTATTCAGCGGCGCGCCCTGAGACAGCTCGTGGGTCAGCGTGTTGATAAAGCGTCGACACGGCTTCGGCTCATTCATCTGGCGCCGATAACGCAGCAGCAAATTCAGCACTGTCTCGTGCCCTGCGGACATGGCCAGCTCGCTCCATGACACCTGCCAGTTCATGCCGCCGCGTAAAAACAGTTCGGCCACTTCGATATTGTTGCTATCGATAGCCGAACGCAGGGCGTTGCTGTCCCAGAGAATACCGCGGCGGGCCAGTATTTCCCGAGGAGAGACCGCTGCGAGCGGCTCGGCGACGATCGCTGCGCTGGCGACCGCTAGCGGCTGCGTTGGCTCCGGTTCCGGCAACGCCGTCAGCAACCCAATCGCCCCCAGCGTCATTCCCAGCACCGTGACCCCCACTGCACACCACAGCGTCACCGCGATCATCCGTTCACGCACATCAGAATGCCGTCGCGGCTGGTGTAACTCGCGCTCAATACTGTCTGGGATCGGCCGCGTATCCGGCCCATAAGCGTGTACGTAGTCCTGCGCCCGAGCCCAGAATTGCTGAACCTCACCGCCACCGGCAGCCATTAAACTTGTCGGGTTAACGCGGATGCGCCCCTGTTCATAGGCTCGCTGCACCGGCGCGGTGATCTGCTGGGCATAAAGATCCAACAGCAGGCATTCCATTTCACTCAGCGAATGACGGGCCAGCGCAGAATTGCGCATGCGGCGGATATCATCAAGAAACAGATGCAGCGTTACGCGCTGCTCAACCAGAAAAGTCAGCGCCGTCGCATAGTTAAACAGCGCGGCGTAATGGCGAGAGAACACCTTTTTATCGACAATCAGCAGCGCCACCTCACCGAAAGTCATGCCGCCCAGGCTCTCGCCCGACGGGCTACGAGAGGACCAGCGGGCGCAGGCCTGCGGGCCAAACAGCGACTTTAACGCATTGTGCAAATGCGCTTCGTCGGGCCAGGCCTGAACCACCAGGCCGCGCAGCGTCAGCTCGATAGTACGAATCTGGCGCAGCGCATGTTCCTGAAGCTGTTCGGCATCGTCGTCATAGCCCGTGTTATACATCAGCAGCGGCTGCTGCCGTTTGATGTGCTCTAACGTCACGACAAAACGCAGCGCGGCAATCAGCTGATTTTCCGTGGCCCCCTGCCCGTGTTCGTAGGAGGGAATGCCCTGTTGCAGATGGCGAAGTTGCAGCATAAATTCGCTCAGCTGGCTGTCGTTAATACGCAGCTGTCGGGCCACCGCGCCCCAGCCGCCAAGGTTCATCCGTGCCTGGTCTAACTGTTCCAGAAACCAGCGGGGATCTTTGCCTTCCGTCACGCGAAGCTTAAGCAGTGTGAGTATTTCAATGGAGGCCTGACGAATGATGCTCAAGCAATGTTCGAAGTGCTGAGCAACCTGACGCGATGACGTCGACATCTTCACGTTCCTTAACCAACAGCAAGGCCATTTCGCCTTTGGATTAATATGTTGTTTTTTTGTTATTTTTGTCGTTACACCATAGACCAAATCAGGCAAATTAGCAGTCCTGCCCCCTCCATGCGAATGTGAAATTATGACCGCGCTCACCACGAAACGATTAGTCTGCACTCCGCTTGTCGACAGCGACTGGCCTTTCTTCCTCTCTCTGCAGCAGGACCGTCAGGTGATGCGCTTCGTGGCAGACGATCGCCGCGAGCAGGAGATCCGCGCCGCCTTTGACGCCCGACTGCCCCACTGGTCCCCCGGCGATACGCACTGGCTGTGTCTGCTGGTGCGCGACGCGCAGAACGTGCCGCTGGGCATTACCGGCTATATCCATCGCGACGTCGACTGCGCAGAAGTCGGCTTTTTATTTGCACCGGTCGCGCAGGGCAAAGGCTACGGCAGCGAATCGCTGCGCGCGGTGTGCGATTTCGCTTTCAGTACGGGCGGTATACGCCGCCTGACCGCCACGGTGACGGCGGGCAATATCGCCTCCCGCCGCACGCTGGAAAGGCTTGGTTTCCGTCTGGAGGGCGAGCTACGAGAAAGCTATTTCCTTGCCGGTGAGTGGCGCAACGACTGGCTGTTTGGCCTACTCAGTCACGAATATGATAGTTCACCGTCATCCGGCCAATAGTCGGGGGCGCACGACTCTTTTACACTCCTTTCTTCACCAGAAGAGAGGGCTTCATGTTCACAGGCATCACCACGCCCAGCGCACAGGGGCTGGCATTGATTAAGCGCTTTCAGGGGCTTTCGCTGGAAAAGTATCGGGACGCGGAAGGGATGTGGCTGATCGGCTACGGGCATCTTATTCGCGACCAGGAGCGTTTCGACACACGCTTAACCTGCTCGCAGGCCGAAGCGCTGTTCCTGCAGGATGTGGAAGCCTATCGGCAGCGGCTTTGCCAGTGCATCGACGCACCGCTGGCGCAGCATCAGTTCGATGCGCTGCTGTCGCTGGCCTTCAGCCTCGGGCCAGAAGGCATCGTGCGTTCGGCCATCGTACAGGCTATCCAGCGACGGGATTTTCACGCGGCGCGGGTAGCCTGGCAGCAAGAAGGCGAGCGGAAAACCAGCCTGGCTGTACAGCGCCAGGCTGAAGCTGTGTTATTCCAGACAGCCCGGTGGTAAATCCTGACAATGGTTGAGCATCATCGCCGCCTGGGTGCGGTTTTTCACATCCAGCCGGCGGTATAGCGACTCAAGATGCGCTTTTACCGTACCGGCGCTGATATTCAGGGTTCGGCTAATCTGTTTATTGGTTTCACCGTTCGCCAGCAAAATTAATATTTCCCGCTGGCGCTGGCTTAAATGATATAGCCCCTGCCGGGTTTGTTCTTCATTCACCTGCCAGTCGCCCGGCAGGCAAATTAAGCCGCGCAGCACGCTTTTTATCGTCTGCACAAACACTTCCACGCTGGCGTCGCGCGGAATAATAGCCTGCACATTCAACGCCAGCATATTGCTGAGCCATGCCTGGCGGTATTCATTAACAATGATGATGCCTTTCGATTCCGGAAACTGCTGGAACTTCTCTTTTAACAGCCACTGACAGAAATCTTGGTCCATCTCGCCGTCAAGGATGAGCAGCGCATCCGGATTCTGCAGCAGTTGCCGCCACAGGTCATCGGCCTGGCTGACGGCGAAAATATCAATTCCCGGAATATGTTCCTGTAAGCTAACTTTCATTCCATGAATAAATATTGACTGCCTGTCAAACATGACTACCTGCATAACGCTTTCCCCATAGAAAAATCAACGCGTCTTATTGGCCGAAAGAGTAATCCTCGCGGTATAAAATAAGAACTCGCCGTTTGGCCTGGGGCATTCTACGTAGATATTGAGTAATCTAAACATTACGATTATGAATGCTTACAACCCTTGCTTTGCAAGCATACATTCATATAGCTCATTACATCTGAATTAAGGAAAAGATTAAGGCAAGGGCAAGGAATGAATATTAATTTTGAGGAATATAGCGAGTAGCCGGGCAAATAAAAGCCGGAGGCTGAAATAAATCCGGTTTCAGACTTATTTCAGCACAATTCGTTCAGCTAGCCCGATAACAGGGCCTGTGACCGTTTACAGGAACATGCCGCCCGAAACTTCAATCCGCTGCGCGGTCATCCAGCGTAGGTTATCGCTCAACAGCGCGGCAATTGCACCACCAATATCATCCGGCAAACCGGCGCGTCCCAGCGCCGTTTGCGAGGCGACGTATTTGTTGAGTTCTTCGTTATCACGCAGACGCCCGCCGCCGAAGTCGGTTTCAATCGCGCCCGGCGCGATACTGTTCACCGAGATTCCGCGCGCGCCCAACTCTTTCGCCTGATAGCGAGTCAGTACCTCCATCGCCCCTTTCATCGACGCATAGGCCGCATACCCCGGCAGAGCAAAGCGCGCCAGGCCGGTCGAAACGTTAAGAATTCGCCCACCGTCGGCCATCAGCGGTAGCAGTTGCTGAGTCAGGAAAAACGGCCCCTTAAAGTGGATGTTCATCAACTCATCAAACATGGCTTCCGACGTCTCGGCAAACGGGGCGTACAGGCCGATACCGGCGTTGTTCACTAAATAATCAAACGTCTCGCGTCCCCATACCTGCCGGAGCTGTTCTTTAACCTGTTGGGCAAAGTGAGAAAAGTCTGCGGTATCGCTGACGTTCAGCTGTAATGCCGCCGCTTTCGCGCCCATTTGCTCCACTTCGGCGACGACCTGTAGCGCAGCATCGCGCTGGCTGTGGTAGGTAAAAATAATATCCGTGCCCTGTGCGGCGAGCTTCAGCACCGCATTTTTTCCCAATCCGCGGCTGCCGCCGGTCACAATCGCAATACGCTGGTTCATAGGAAACCTCATTTCAGGTGGTGTGTACGTTGAGAACAAGCTTATTAGGTGATAAAAAAACAATAAATGCCCAAAATTGCGCTTCACTGTCTCAATTACGACAACAATAGGTCATCCTGATGGATAAAATTCACGCAGTGCAGCTGTTCATCCGCGTGGCAGAGCTGGAGAGTTTTTCACGCGCGGCAGAGACCCTGGGCCTTCCTAAAGGTAGCGTATCGCGGCAGATTCAGGCGCTGGAAAACCATCTGGGCAGCCGCCTGCTGCACCGCACCACCCGGCGCGTGCTGCTGACCCAGGACGGTATGGTCTACTTTGAGCGCGCCAAAGATCTGTTGAGCAACCTGGAGGAGCTGGACAGCCTGTTCCAGACCGACCCCAGCAGCGTTAGCGGACGTCTGCGGGTGGATATGCCGGTTGCCATTGCGCGCAATGTCGTCATCCCCCGGCTGCCAGATTTTTTACAGCACTATCCGGGCATTGAGCTGGAGCTCAGCAGCAGCGATCGCCTGGTGGATGTCATCCGTGAAGGTTTTGACTGCGTGGTGCGCGTCGGAGCGCTGAAAGACTCCGGGCTTATCGCCCGCCCGCTGGGAAAACTCACCGTCATTAACTGCGCCAGCCCGTCGTACCTTGCCCGCTTCGGGTATCCTGAATCACTGGAAGATCTCAGTAGCCATGCGCTGGTACACTATGCGGTAAATCTCGGCGTGCGGCCGCAGGGCTTTGAAGTGGCAAGAGATAACGGCAGCCAGTGGGTCAAAACCGGCGGCGTACTGACGGTGAACAGCACCGAGACCTATCATGCCGCCTGCCTGGCGGGGCTGGGGATTATCCAGGTACCGCGCGTCGGCGTACGCGAGGCGCTGCACGGCGGTAAGCTGATCGAGATACTGCCGCAGTATCGGGCAGAGCCAATGCCCGTATCGCTGCTCTACCCGCACCGCCGCAATTTGTCGCGCCGGGTACATCTGTTAATGGAATGGTTAACCGAGGTGCTGCGAGACTATGTTGATTGAGCTTTTCCGGATGGCGGCGTAAACGCCTTATCCGGTCTACAACCCCGTAATGCGCCAGCGTAGGCATGATAAGCGAAGCGCCACCAGGCGAGCCGAACGAGGCGAGCCGAACGAGCCGTGCACGCACCGACGTCGGGGAACCCTCTATACTTAAGTAAACGCAATAAAAAGGACATTCTTCCTGATGACGTCGGAAAACAACGACAAACGTCTACAGCAAAAGGCCAGCAAAGCGCTGGATACCGTCACCAGCACGGCGCAAAAAGTTCAGCGCAACCCGGTTATCGCCCACCTGCTCCGCGCCGCCGAACGCTTTAATGACCGCATGGGCAACCAGTTTGGCGCGGCAATCACCTACTTCTCGTTCCTATCGATGATTCCGATTCTGATGGTGTCGTTTGCCGCTGCCGGTTTTATCCTCGCCTCGCACCCGACGCTGTTGCAGGATATCTTCGATAAGATCCTCAACAACGTGAGCGATCCGACGATGGCGGCTACGTTAAAAAGCACGATCAACACCGCCGTACAGCAGCGCACAACCGTCGGGCTGGTCGGGCTGGGCATTGCCCTTTATTCGGGCATTAACTGGATGGGCAACCTGCGCGAAGCTATCCGCGCGCAGTCGCGCGACGTCTGGGAGCGTACGCCGCAGGATCAGGAAGCGATTTGGCTTAAATACGTGCGCGACTTTATTTCGCTGATTGGTCTGCTGATTGCGCTGATCGTCACGCTGTCGATTACCTCCGTCGCCGGATCCGCCCAGCAGATGATTATCTCTGCGCTGTATCTCGACAGCATCGAGTGGCTTAAGCCTGCCTGGCGACTGATTGGCCTGGCCATCTCTATTTTCGCCAACTACCTGCTGTTCTTCTGGATTTTCTGGCGTCTGCCGCGCCATCGGCCGCGAAAAAAAGCGCTGCTTCGCGGCACCTTTATCGCCGCCATCGGCTTTGAGGTGATTAAAATCATCATGACCTGGACGCTGCCGACGCTGGTGAAATCCCCCTCCGGCGCGGCGTTTGGCTCGGTACTGGGGCTGATGGCCTTCTTCTACTTCTTCGCCCGCCTGACCTTATTCTGCGCCGCATGGATTGCCACCGCCGAATACAAAGACGACCCGCGCATGCCGGGAAAACCCCAGCGTTAACGGCGCCGCTGGGCTGAAAATTTCAGTCCAGCGATTCGTTTTAGCATATAAATCCAGTTAGTAACTTTTATTTAACCAAAAACCAGTTTTATCATCCAAGTTATAAAAAATGTGAAGCATTTCATGGATGCTAAATTCCCGGTATAAAAATTATCCACTTTTTCGCCCGTTATACGCCATTTTACAATCCTGTTACAGATTGAAATGTCGCTTTTGCTATGTCTAATATGGCCTTTCGTTCGCTATAAATATTAGAAATCACTATGACCAGCACAACACTCGACAACGAACAGGCCACCGTACCGGTTAACTCGCGTAATAAGGTCGTCGTCGCTTCACTCATCGGCACTGCCATTGAGTTCTTCGACTTCTATATCTACGCTACCGCAGCGGTAATCGTATTCCCCCATATCTTCTTCCCGCAGGGCGATCCGACGGCGGCAACGCTGCAATCGCTGGCAACGTTCGCTATCGCCTTCGTCGCTCGCCCTATTGGCTCCGCGCTATTCGGCCATTTCGGCGATCGCGTGGGGCGTAAAGTCACGCTGGTTGCCTCGCTGCTGACCATGGGCATTTCAACCGTGGCGATCGGCCTGCTGCCGAGTTATGAAACCATCGGCATCCTGGCACCGGTACTGCTGGCGCTGGCGCGTTTTGGTCAGGGCCTGGGGCTGGGCGGTGAATGGGGCGGCGCGGCGCTGCTGGCCACCGAAAATGCCCCGGCGCGTAAGCGCGCACTATACGGCTCATTCCCTCAACTGGGTGCGCCAATCGGCTTCTTCTTCGCCAACGGGACCTTCCTGCTGCTTTCATGGCTGCTGACCGACGAGCAGTTCATGTCCTGGGGCTGGCGCGTGCCGTTTATCTTCTCTGCGGTGCTGGTGCTCATCGGCCTGTACGTACGCGTATCGCTGCACGAAACGCCGGTGTTTGCCAAAGTGGCCGCCGCCGGGAAACAGGTCAAAGTGCCGATGGGCACGCTGCTCAGCAAACATGTCCGCGTGACCGTACTCGGCACCTTCATCATGCTGGCGACCTATACGCTGTTCTATATTATGACCGTCTATTCAATGACCTACAGTACGGCTGCCGCACCGAACGGTCTGGGGCTGCCGCGTAACGAAGTTCTGTGGATGCTGATGCTGGCGGTGATTGGTTTTGGCGTGATGGTACCGATTGCAGGCCTGCTGGCGGACCGATTTGGCCGTCGCCCAAGCATGATCGTCATCACCAGCCTGATCATCCTCTTTGCCCTGTGCCTCTTCCAGCCGCTGCTGGGCTCCGGTAATCCGGCGCTGATTATGCTGTATCTGCTGGTGGGCTTGAGCCTGATGGGTCTGACCTTTGGTCCTATGGGGGCGCTGCTGCCGGAGCTGTTCCCGACAGAAGTCCGTTATACCGGAGCCTCCTTCTCCTACAACGTGTCGTCTATTCTGGGCGCATCCGTGGCACCGTATATCGCGGCCTGGCTGCAAAGCAACTACGGATTGTTCTACGTGGGTGTGTATCTGGCCGCCATGGCGGCACTGACCTTAATCGCACTGCTGTTGACGCACGAAACGCGTCACGAATCCCTGTAAGCACCTCTTCGCTGGCCTACGACGGCGTGGGCCAGCGTCATCCTAAATCAATCATCAGCGTGTCCAGCGTCGACATCGGCACCGGCCGGGACAGAAAATAGCCCTGTGCCGCATGCGCCGGCGATTGCTGAACTTCTCGCCACTCCTCCAGTGTTTCAACGCCTTCAACGATAACGCCTTCGCAGTAGCGGTTCATCAGCTCCAGCAGCAGGATAAACAACTTGCGACCTTCCGGGGTTTTGCGCAGCATGATGAACAGATCGCGCGCCACCTTGATATAGTCGTAGCGCACCTCATTGAGCGCCGAGAAGTTCGCCATCCCGGTACCAAAGTCATCCAGCCACAGCGGGCCGAATTCGCACAGCGACGCAACCGTTGAGTCCTGCGGCAGCGGCATATGTTCAACCAGCTCAAAACGCAGCCACGGCAGCGTTTCAATCATCGTTCTCAGGATCCTGTCCTGGCGCATTTCCAACAGCGTCGGCGCGTCGACGTTAACCGACGCCAGCACCTTGTTCTGCACAAAAAAGTGTTTCTTTTTTGCCAGCATCGCCACCTGTTCTTTGATGACGTGGATCCGCTGGCCGATAGAGACGGCGGCAAAGTAACGATCCGGGGCAATACGCTTTTGCGGTTGAGAGGGATGGGTCACTATCGTTAGCACTTCGATCGCCATCAGGCGGCCTTGGGTGGTGTAGATAGGCTGGTAGGTATAGACGCGCTCACACTCTTGCCAATAACGCAGCTGCTCGAGGCTTTCTCGCTCCGCATCAGGAACTCTCGCCCGCTGGCTCACCTGCTTTAACGTCATTTAAGCTTCCTGTGAATAGAGGGTCAGAGGGTCTGGTGTTTAGGTTATCGGCGTGCCGATTGAGAACTTTATGTTCAATGTCGCCATTTTATTTTTCGTAGACGATGACAAATACGTCGTAATACGCGCTAGCTCAAAAAAAATAATGGAACGTTGTTTTAATATAGTTGACCACCGATTAGCCACAGCGCACACTACGAAAAATTTACCGAATCAGGTTGATGACTATGTCTAAAAAAATTGCCGTGATTGGCGAATGCATGATTGAACTGTCCGAGAAGGGCGCACAAGTTAACCGCGGCTTTGGCGGCGACACCTTAAATACGTCCGTCTATATTGCGCGTCAGGTCTCCCCTGCAGAACTCAGCGTCAGCTACGTCACCGCGCTGGGTACCGACACTTTCAGCCAGCAGATGATGGACGCCTGGCAGGCAGAAAACGTTAAAACTGACCTGATTCAACGCATGAATGACCGTATGCCGGGCCTGTACTACATCGAGACCGATGACACCGGCGAGCGCACCTTCTACTACTGGCGTAACGAAGCGGCCGCCAAATTCTGGCTGGAGAGCGAGCAGTCTGCCGCTATCTGCGAGCAGCTGGCGAACTTTGACTACCTGTATCTGAGCGGCATCAGCCTGGCGATCCTCAGCCCGTCCAGCCGTGACAAGCTGCTGGCGCTGTTGAAACAGTGCCGCGCCAACGGCGGTAAGGTTATCTTCGACAACAACTACCGTCCGCGTCTGTGGGCTAGCAAAGAAGAGACCCAGCAGGTTTACCAGCAGATGCTGCAATGCACCGATATCGCTTTCCTGACCCTCGACGACGAAGACGCGCTGTGGGGCGAGAAGCCGGTTGAAGAAGTGATTGCCCGCACGCACGCCGCTGGGGTGAGTGAAGTCGTCGTGAAACGCGGTGCAGATTCATGCCTGGTCGCCATCAAGGGCGAAGCGCTGGTCGATGTCCCGGCAGTTAAGCTGCCGAAAGAGAAAGTCGTCGACACCACCGCCGCTGGCGACTCCTTCAGTGCGGGCTACCTGTCCGTGCGTCTGACCGGCGGCGATGCCGCTGCGGCGGCAAAACGCGGTCACCTGACGGCGAGTACCGTGATCCAGCACCGCGGAGCGATTATTCCACGCGACGCGATGCCTGCTTAAGGTTTCGGGTATAAAAAAACCTCTTCCGGTTGGGAGAGGTTTTTTTTCGTCTGGAGGGAGTGCCAGGAATTTGCACGCTCGGTTCCCTCTCCCCTTTGGGGAGAGGGTTAGGGTGAGGGGATACCGCGTGCTCACTGCGCCGGCGGAATATCCGTCACATCCAGGTGGCTATCCTCCGTCACCGCCCCGCCTTCCGGTTTGGTGGCCAGCATGATCTTGTTCCAGGTGCTCTGTAGATCCTTCATATTGAACTCGGGCTCACCCGTCGGCTGCTGTAAAATCAGCGCCATATCCTGCGACAGCTGCTGGCGAAGATCCTGATTCAGCATCTCCAGCGTCAGCGAGTCAAGGAAGCTCTGACGCAGCTTCTGGTACTGCTCCGGCGCGATATCCACCACCTGATTTTGCAGCGAACGCATACGCTGGCTAATCAGCACGTCGGTATCCATACGCGCGTAGGTCGTAAACAGCTTTTGCAGCTCCAGCTTTTTCTGCGCCACCAGCGCATCAAACTCATCTTCCGGCAGGCCGTTCTCACGGACCTCAGCCAGCTCGCGCGCCACCAGCCCCAGATTGCCTTCCAGTTTTTCACCCGGAGAATCGAGATTAATACCGCACTGCGCACGCAGGTACAGCACGCGGCAGTCAAAGCCGAGGCCGATATCCTTCATGTTAGTGCGGCTCAGCTTCTGCTGAACGTGCCAGAACAGCGCCTCGCGGGCCAGGTCTGCGCGCCAGTAGCGCAGCAGCGCTGCCGACTCACGAATCGGTTGCCACGGCGCATCCCACATAATCGAGAGACGGTCCTGGCGCACGGCATTGGTCATAATGCTGACCGCTTCCGGGCGCAGCGGTGACAGCGTCGGCACGGCCGCCGGCGTTTCGCGTTTGCCCTTCAGCCCGCCGAAGGCTTTGCTGATTTGCTCGATGGTTGCACGGCTGTCGACGTTACCCACCACGATCAGCGTCATCGCGTCCGGGGTGTACCATTTCTGGTAAAACTCCGCGACCTGTTTGGCATCCACCGGCATTTTCAGCGGCTCAGCCGGATCGTGCCCCAGCATGGTGGAGCCTTTCAGGCGATAGCGCCACCAGCCTTCTTTGGTATCCTGCGGCCAGGTTGCCACCATATCCTGCACGCCCAGCGCGTAGCTGACGGTTTTCTGGTCGATCTCGAGCTTACCCAGCGAACTGGACAGCCAGTTCAGCGCCTCTTTTTGCAGGTCGCTGCGGCTGTTAGGCAAGCTCAGGTTAAAACGGGTGTAATCATACGAAACAATCGCCGGCGGCAGCGGGCGCTTTGGGTCAATGCTCTGCTGCCACAGAGAACGCGCCTGCATGGTTGGCAAACCGCCGCTTTGCGTCAGCGCGATACGAGGAATAAGGTGGCTGTAGCCAATTTGCTGCGCGCTTTCATTAAGCGAGCCAATATCAACCGAGAGCCGGATTTCGACACGGTCACTCGGGCGCTGCGGCGTGGCCAGAACCTGCCACTGGAAGCCGTTAGGCAGCGTACCTTGTTGCCAGGCCGGGTCCGGCTGGAGCGTTTCTGCCTGCACATAGCTGGCTGCTGCCATCATCAGCAAACCACCGGCTAAAAGTCGAATTTTTGTGCCCTGCATGTGAACCCCTGATGAACGTTCCTGGTTACAAAGGCAACCGCACGCGGCGATTGCCTAAAATAATGAAGTAAATACGTCAGTTAGACCACACGATCGCGAAAACGTCACATGGCTGATAAAAATAAAATGCGCGACAGCCCCAGGCTATCACGGCCAATCAATGACGCCGCCTAATTATGCGCAGGAGCCCGCACTCCAGCAAGGGAGTACGGGCGTAACAGGAGGGATTAAGAGGATAATTCGTGCGATTTGTTCGCGGTCGGACGGTTATTGAGCACGTCGTCCATCTGTTTCGCATCAAGCTGCTTCACGCGCTTGGCAACGACGATGGTCGCCACGCCGTTACCAATCAGGTTGGTCAGCGCACGCGCTTCAGACATAAAGCGGTCAATCCCCAGAATCAGCGCCAGACCCGCCACCGGCAAATGCCCTACCGCCGAAATGGTGGCCGCCAGCACGATAAAGCCGCTGCCGGTAACACCCGCCGCGCCTTTTGAAGACAACAGCAGCACCACCAGCAGCGTCACCTGGTGGAAGATATCCATGTGGCTGTTGGTCGCCTGGGCGATAAACACCGCCGCCATCGTCAGATAAATCGAAGTGCCATCGAGGTTAAACGAATAGCCGGTTGGAATAACCAGCCCCACCACCGACTTGCGGCAGCCCAGCTTCTCCATTTTATCAAGCATACGCGGCAGCGCCGATTCCGAAGACGAGGTCCCCAGCACAATCAGCAGCTCTTCTTTGATGTAGCGGATAAATTTGAAAATGCTGAAGCCCGTCGCCCGGGCAATAGAGCCCAGTACCACGACCACAAACAGGATACAGGTGATGTAGAAACAGATAATCAGCTGCCCCAGTTGCACCAGCGTACCCACCCCGTACTTCCCGATGGTGAAGGCCATGGCGCCGAAGGCACCAATCGGCGCAAGGCGCATAATCATGTTGATAATGCCGAAGATCACCTGTGAGAAGCTTTCAATCACGTTGAAAATCAGCTGACCTTTATTGCCCAGACGGTGCAGCGCAAAACCAAACATCACCGCGAACAGCAGCACCTGCAGGATGTTACCGCTGGCAAACGCGCCGATGACGCTTGACGGGATAACGTCCATCAGGAAAGCGATAATTCCCTGATCTTTCGCCTGTTCCGCGTACATTGCCACCGCTTTTGCATCCAACGTCGACGGATCAACATTCATGCCTGCGCCGGGCTGAATCACGTTAACAATCACCAGGCCAATAATCAGGGCAATAGTACTGACCACTTCAAAATACAGCAGCGCCACCGCACCGGTACGGCCCACCGCCTTCATGCTTTCCATGCCAGCGATCCCGGTCACCACGGTACAAAAGATAACCGGCGCGATAATCATTTTAATCAGTTTGACGAAGGCATCGCCGAGCGGTTTCATTTGCGCGCCAATTTCCGGGTAGTAGTGACCGAGCAGCACACCGATCACTATCGCGGTCAGCACCTGGAAATAGAGGCTTTTGAAGAAAGAGGTTTTCATAGGATGTCCTTAAGCTATAGACACAGGAAAAGTAGGGTTTATTTTCGCCTGTGCGCACAAAATAACATCCAAGAAACATAATCGAAATATTTGTACGTTTATTTGATACTTAATTGTTAAATCTTTGAGCTGACACGCACAATCACAATCTTCAGTCGCTCGGCAGCAGTGATTTCTCCTGGCCCAGATAATCCTGCTCAAACACCTCCATCGGCACCGCGCGGGCAAATAAGAATCCCTGTAGGACATCGACATCTGCGGCACGCAGCCAGGCATATTGTTCTTCGTTTTCAACGCCTTCAGCAACCATTCTCAGGTTAAGGCTGCGCCCAAGCTGGATGATGGCCGCGACCATGCTGGCGTCCTCCGGCAGCGTATCAATAAAGATTTTATCAATTTTCAGGATATCGACCGGAACCGACTTCATATGCTGGAGCTGACGCAGCCCGGCATAACCCATGCCGAAATCATCCAACGCAATGCGTACTCCGGCATTGCGTAACGGACGCAGAATAGCGACCGCTGCTTTCGGATCGTCAATGCGGCGGCTCTCGGTCACTTCCAGTACCAGAGTGCCCGGCGCGATGCGGTAGCGGTTAAGCAGCGCCAGCATGTCGGACACCATATCGTGATGCAGCAGCTGCAAAGCAGAAATATTCACCGACAGCGGCAGCATAATCCCGCGCGATTGCCATACCGCCAGCTGACGACAGGCTTCTTCCAGCACCCAGTGACCAACGGTAACCATCAGCCCGCAGGATTCAATGCTATCAATCAAATCGTTCGGCAGCGCCCAGCTGCCGTCCGGCTGGCGCTGGCGCAGCAGCACCTCGGCGCTACAGACTTTACCGGTGGCCGTTTCAACCTGCGGCTGAAGCCAGAGAGAAAACCGCTGGTTATCGAGCGCCGTCAGAATATCGCTCTCTTCGGTGAGCCGTTTCTGCGCATTGGCCATCTGTTCCGGGTCGAAGAATTCAATCTGATTCTTCCCCTTGCGCCGCGCGGTAAAGGCGGCGGAAAGCGAGCGGCGATAAAGTTGCTCCGCCGTCAGGCCGTCGTTGTACATGGCAATACCAATGCTGGCGCTCGGGCGTAGCTGAATGCCCTGCAGCGGCAACCGTTCATTTATGGTAGTGAGCACTTGCTGACTTAACGTAATTGCATGCCACGGTTCTTTGATGCCGTAGGCCAGAATCGCAAAATCGTAGCCGCTGACCTGTGCCAACACCATACGTGGGGTGATCACCTGCTTAATTTTCTCAGCCAGCGTCAGCAGCAGCATCTCGCGCTGCGCCTCTTTCAACACGCCAGCGGTGTCCTGCAACGTTTCGCAGGCGATGGCCAGCAGCGCAACCGGCGATTTGCGTGCCAGACTCTGCTCCAGCAGCCCCAGCAAGAAGGCTTTATTCGGCAGATCCGAAACCGGGAATCGCGTTGACTGACTGCTCAGCTCGTCATACTGGCGCAACAGCGCCTGCTGGTTGCGGTTATAGCTGCGTACCAGCGTACCTATCTCATCGTCATGGTGCAGGCGCGGCAGCGCGAGCTGGTGCCCGATACGATCGGCCCCCGGCAAATCGTGAATTTCATAGGCAATGCTGCGCAGCGGCCTGACGATCAGCCTGTTGATGCACCAGGTCAGCGCAACGGTGAGGATCAGTACTAAAAGGAAGTAAGCAGTCACTATCGTTGCCAGGGCGCTCATCACAAACTTATACATGCGCCAGGAGTCAGCCTGAAGCACCAGATACGCCAAGGGCTGCGGATTTGCCGGGCGTTCCAGCGAATAGAGCGGCAGCGAAATCTGCACCGGCAGCTCGAAAATTCGCGTGATGTTCACCGGCACGGGACGCTCCGGAATAAAGCTCATGCGCAGCGCCTGAAACTGGTTGGGCAGGACGACATCCGCCCGGCTGACAATACCCGACGGCTGAATACGGCCAAGAATGGCTTCGGCTTCGGGAATATCAGCCTTAAGAATGGCAGCCGACAGGGGCTGGCGTACGGAGCGCGCGATACTCTCTAACTGCGTGGCCGTGTTATAGCGATCCTGCTGCACAAAGTGGAACAGTAAAATGAAGCAAAAAATAAATAAAAACAACATGGTAACCACAGCTACCATGGCCATTTGTTTTATAGTAAGTGAACGGCTGACGCGCAAAAGAGCTCTCCACAGGTACGAACGTATTGCTCAGGCATTGAGAATAACGAGGCTGGCGCCAAAGTCAAAATGGACTCCGGCGCAATAATTATAACCCGGCGTGATGCCGGGTTATATAAGACGAATACCTAATCCGGGTAGACGAATTACCAGTCGGCGTAAGGCACAAGCGGCTGGGGCGGCATATCGAGGTCACCCTGCCAGCCTGCAGCAGAGTAACGGACGTACAGCAACGCATGGCTTGGGGTGTAGTCTTTCGCCTGCTGAATATCCACGCCGGCACCGATAAACCAGTTGGACGTCACGCGACGTTCGATAATCGCCCGCGCGGTATAACCATAGCCCTGGCTGCTGTCGCCGTGGTTGACGTCATCGCTGGCATCTTCCTGCCACTGCGAAGGTATCAGATTCATCAGCGGATAACGCGGTTCAGTACGGGTACGCGAATGCGACCAGGAGACGGAACCGCCCAGCTCCCACGACCAGTTTTCCGTACGCTGACGCCAGTTTATCGGCACGGCGAAGGAAACGTACTCCTGCGGACTGTAGTAACCGCCCTGACCTAACGTATAACCGCTCAGATCCTTCTGGTAGTGCCAAATCATATTGTTCAGCCCAACGGTCACCCGACGGTTATTCTCATTAATGACCTTGTAGTAATAGCCGGTCATCCAGCGCACGCGCCAGTTGTCGGCAACGTTCTTGCCGGTTAACTGGTCGCCGCTTAGCGAGGCCCACACGCCGTTGGCTTCGCCTTTATCGTAGCTCAGACTGACGCCACCGCCGTTAGCGCGTACCCCGCCCCAGGTGGTGCCGGGATGGTCGCCGCTGCTGTTATCTTTTTGCCCGCCGAAGGCCAGCAGCGAGCTGGAGACCGGGCGACGATGCGCGTTCAGCGTATAGCCAAACGGGCCCAGATCGTTGCTGTAACTCAGGCTACCGACGATATCCACCACGTTAAAGCCAATCGGCGTGGTGCCAATGTCGGCGTTCCAGGTGTCATTTTTCCAGCCCACGGCCACGCTGGCCCCGCTGTCGCTCTGATTGGCCGAGCCATTACAGCGGGCCAAATCACAGGTCCCCCACTGTTCTTTGTGGTAGCCATTTTTGTCGGTCGAGAAGCTGCCGGCATCCATATTCACCAGATCGGAACGGAAGAACATGCGGCCATCGGCCAACGGCGCATCGACCTGAAGCATGGTGGTGTGCGCTTTCAGGTCCGAATAGCCGCCGGTGCCCTTGGAGCCCCAGTAATCGTGCTCCAGAGTCACGTTGAGATCCTGCTGACGGTACAGATCGGCGGCGTCGCTACGCACGCCGCGCTTGAGCCAGTCATCTTTCTCATCGTTGCGCGTCAGACGCGTAAAGGTGTCGTTATCCTGCGGGCGCGTTGGCGTAATGCCCGTTGCTACCATCGCATCTTTATACGTTTCCAGCGCCTGCTGCGGGTTACCGTCCTGCGCCTGATAGCGTGCCGCATCGCGCAGCACCATAGCGCTTTCCATCGACGGCGGCTGTGCTTTGGCCTGCGGCACTATCGCCGTCAGCATTTTCTGCGCCGTAGCGGTGTCACCCAGTTGCGCGTTCACCAGCGCGATACGGCGCTGGGTATTGAGCGAACGCTGCCCTTCCGCGGGGACTTCCGCAAGCTGTTGACGCGCCGCCAGACGGTTGCCATCAGCGGCATAGACTTCGGCCAGCCCCAGATGCGCATCTTCATCATGCGGATCTTTTGCCAGCACCGCGTTGTATTCAGCAAGCGCGGTGGCGCGGTCGCCCCGCTGCTGCGCCCAGTCGGCCAACGTCGAATGAATGCGCGCAGATTCCGGCTGTTGTTTCAGCAGCGCAATCGCCTGCGCCTCCTGTCCGCCGTCACGCAGGCGGTTCGCCTGCGCCAGCATCTGGTCGCTGCGCAAGCGCTGATCCAGCTCGCGAATGTTGTCGGTCCACTGCGATGACGGCAGCGCGGCCAGATGCGTTAGCGCTGCCTGGTCCTGACCGTTTCCGGAAAGATACAGTCCGTTGGCGTAGACCTGATCGGCATCGGTCGGTTTTTTACGCGCCAGGTTGAGCATCAGACGGTCGGCTTCGCCGCGCTGCCCTGCGCTCACCAAATCGCGTGAGAGACGATAGGTGATCCACACATCGTCAGGCGACAGCGCCAGACGCTGACGCTGTAGCGCCGCCGCCTGCGCCCACTGCCCGCTGTTTTCCAGCGCTTCCGCCTGCTGCGAAAGGCGATCGTTGGTCAGGCTGCGTTCAATATCATCAATACTACGACGCTGGCTGGCCGAGAGTCCGTTGATAAAGGCGGTGGCTTTCTCCGGTGACTGGGCGCGATAGATATTAGCCAGACCACGTACCGCGCTGCTGTTGCCGCGATCGAGACGCAGCGCCTGCTGGTAGTAGCGCTCCGCGCTGGCGCTGTCCTTACGCGCCATCGCCACATCGCCCAGCCCCAGCACCGCATAGCTGTCGGTCGCATCCAGCTTACGCGCCTGCTGATAGAAGCCCTCTGCCTGCGCCAGGTTGTTGGCCTTCAACGCCGCATCGCCTTTACGAATCAGCGGCCAGTACAGTTGCCAGGTTTGCGGTTTGTTCGCCTCGGCCTCGGCCTCTTTGGCTTTCGCGAGGAAAACCGGGTCCGCCAGCTGTTTTTGCTGCTCCGCCAGCAGCGCCCGTGCGCTGTCCGCCGATTCGCCGCTGGTAAAAATCAACAGATAGCGCTGAAGCGCCTGTACGCTTGACGGGCTGACGGGCTGAGCTTTGATAGCTTTAAACCAGATATCGCCTGCCGGCCCGCGGCCGCCCGCCGATTTCGCCATCTGTTCCAGCACCGCAAACGCCGCGTCGCGCTGGTTATCGCCCAGCAGCGTATTTGCCAGCGTCATTTGCAGGCCAACGTTTCCCGGGTTTTTCTGGTTCAGCGTCTGCAGATGTTTGAGCGCCTCATTGTGGCGCGCGGGCAGCTTCACCACCGCGGTCCAGTACTCAACGGCATAGTCGCCGTCCGGCGGCGGGCCATTGAATGCTTTCTCATATTCGGCCAGCGCTTCCGGCACGTGGCCGGTGGTCGCCAACAAACGCGCCTGCTGTAGCGCCTGGCGCCCGGCATCCGTATTGAGGCCAATTTCTGCGCGCGAAGCGTTATATTCAGCCGAATCTGGCGCCACCTGCCCCAGTTTTTTCAGCTGCTGCTGCGCGCCAGCGGTATCGCCCTGACGCAGCATGTAGCGCAGGCGAGCCGCCAGCACCTTCGGATTATTGGGGTTAATCAGCTCCAGACGATACAGCGACTGCTGGACCAAATCGTCGCGCTTACTGGCTTCCCCCAGGCGCACCTGGTTGAGCAACTGCTCTTCTGCCGACGTATCCGCGAAGGCCGGCTGCACCAGCGACAGACCCAGAGAGAGTGTGAGTAAACTTAGTGTGAATTTGCGCATTCCTGGCCCCAATCAGGTAGGAGTTCGCCGCGGGCGCTGAAGCGAAAACGATGTTGATCCCAGCCCTGACCAAAGAGGGTCAGAACATAACTGTAATAAGCATCCGCGCTGGGAAAATGGTCGGCAACGCGCTGGCGCTGAGCGGCCTGGACGTCACGATCTTGTAAGAACGGCAGAAGGGAAGCCGAAAAGCCCACCGGGCCATCGCCGGTCACTTTGCCCGTGGCGATCGCCACTTTTTCCGGCGGAAGCCCCTGTCTGGCGGTCTGCGCCGCCATGGCGTTAAAGCGTTTAAGCAGACGCGCTTTTTGCGGATCGGCATCGTGCATCATACCCACCCACAGGTAGACGCGAATGGCATCATAGCTGCCGATAATATTCGCGTCTTTCAGCTGCCAGCCCTTCCCTTTTTCGTAGCTCACCCAATCCGGGGAAAAGCCTTTCGGCGCGGTGTCGAGCAGCAGTTTGAGGTTAGTATCGCGCAGCGTCGTCCACGGCGCGCCGAAGCGGCTGAAGTACTGCGCCAGCTGCGGCGGGAGGTAGCTTGGGTTAAAGCGCCAGCGCGTCTCTTCGGCAAAGCCGACGCGGCCGGGCAGCAGCATCAGCCCCAGCCCCGGCACCTTCACCACTTCGTCGTCGGCAATCTTCGCCAGCAGCGCTTTGCCGGTCGCCGTATAGTCGTCGTTTTTCCACAGCCGACCGGCTTCCAGCAGCGTCCAGGCAATCCAGACATCAGAGTCAGAGGCAGAGTTGCTGTCCAGCACCGTCCATTCCTCATTGCTCTTTTTACCCCACAGCCAGGCCGGAAGTCGCTCGCGCAGCGAACCCTGCGCGAGGTTATTCTGCGTCCAGCTCAGCAGGGTGGCGAACATCTGCCGATCGTTCGCCGCCAGCGCAAAGAACAGCGCGTAGCTTTGCCCTTCCGAGGTCGTGATTTTGCGCGCATCGCTGGGATCGATCACGCGCCCTTCCGCGCTAACGTAATCCTTTTTAAACTGCTCCCAGGCAGGCCAACCGCAGGCGGCCTGCGCCTGGCCGCCCAAGGCGCACAGCAGAACGATCCAGCTCAGTATTTTCATTGTGGCTTACTCGTCTTCTGGATCCAGACGACGACGGCTGATGATACGCAGCAGACGCCACAGTACCCATGCCAGCAGCACAATGCTGATCGCCGCAAAGATAGCCAGCAGCACCGGATGGTTGGAGAGCGCGAACCAAACGCGTTCAAACCACGGCAGGTGCCCTACATAGTAAATATCGCCCACGCGCAGGCTGCTGACGCCCGATTCACGTATCACCGACACCGAACCGAACATCGCCGCACGTTTGCCGCTGTCGTTGAGCGCGCTGTTCAGCAGGCTGTAGCCGCTGCTGCTGTCGGCCAGCAGCGCGACGACGCTGCGCTGTTTGTAATACGGTGATTCAAAGCCGACGATGGCCGCCATTGGGCCGTCGGATGTAATCCCCGTCTTCACGCTTGGCTGGCGGTCATCCGCATCCAGGTAGATGCTCGGCAGATCGTTGTGGCGCACCGGCGTTTTCACCCAGCTCTGGGTGGCGTTCACCAGCAGGTCAACGTGCTTGTCATCCTTCAGCTGCTGCGGAATAGAGCCAATCAGCAGCAGGTCGGCGTCTTTATCCTTAATCTGGCTGCCGTCATCCACGATGGTCATGCCGGTCCCGGCGAGGCCGGTCTGGCCGCCAATCACGCCAACGGTATTCAGCAAGGTGCTAACCTGCGCTTCAGACGGCGTCTTCGGCATCACAATCACCGTATCAGACAGGTCAGCCATACGAGTGAACGGGAAGCCCGCGTTAGCAAAAGTACGCAGATCCGGCATCGGCAGGAAGTGATAGTACTGGGAGAAGTCAATGGTGGAGTCGTCGCCGATAACCACATGATTCAGCACCGGCTGGAAGGTCACGCAGTTATCGACCGAGCCGCCAGGCATCGGGTTCATATACTGGAAGTCAAAGCGCAGCTGGTTCATGGCCCCCAGACGCAGCGCCGGAATGCTGACGTCGTTTTTACCGTCCAGCAAACCCTGCAGAATAGGCAGACGCAGCAGCAGTTTGTTGACGTCCTGAGTACTGTCCAGGTTAAACGACTGTAAGAACTGGTTGTTGAGGCTGATATCCATGCGCGAGCTGTCTTTGACCGGCGGCATGGTGTAACGGTACTTCAGATCCATATCGATGCCGGTGCTGCGCAGCAGATACAGATCCGGCGGCAGATTCAGCGACAGGTTGATAGATGCAGGCTCCAGACCGCTGGACTGAAGCTGCTGTTCGTAGGTTTTCAGCTCGCCAAAGGTCACCGGACGGTCGGTGCGCACCCAGTTCGGCGCATCGTAAGGCACGCGCGGCTGCAGCGGCTTCACATCGTCCACCGTCACGCTATTGCCACGGAACAAAATGTTGCCTGACGCAATCCCCTGCGCCGCTTTCAGCAGGTCTTTATCATCACGCCCGAAGACCACCAGCAGCTTCAGGTACGGATTGTTCGGGTGGTCGATCATTTCGATCGTCGGCGCCTTCACCGCCGGATGATCGCGCAGGAAATCCGGGCGACGATCGTTCGTGGCAAAGACGATCGCGCTGCGCTCCGGCAGCGTGTTGTACAGCACCGGGAAGCTCTGACCGCGCCAGCCGGCTTTCGCGCCGAACCAGGAGGCAATAACCCCCGCAGCCTGCTGTTGCTGCAGGTCAGGCGATGCGGCGAAGACCATCGGCAGATCCAGCGTACGATTATCGCGGGCGTCAAAGAACGGCACCGGGAAATGCGACAGATCGTTGCGAACCTTCAGCGACTGATAGGTTAAGTCCAGCGAGCTGCTGCGCCCGACGTCCAGCCAGACGGTCGTGTTTGCCGGGTTTTCACACACGTCGCGATAGTGGCCAATAAACTCGAGGCGCACGCGGTTAAAATCGGTGATGTAAAGCGGATCGACGGCAATCTGCGCCGTGACCTTTTTGCCCAGCTGTTCTTTGGTAACCGGCAGCACATCCATCAGCTCATCGTTCAGATAAACCTTCAGCTGCGAGGTGACCGGCAGCAGCGACGGCGACGGCGTGTAAATCAGATTGAGCAGCGCCTTCGACACCACTTCGTCGCTGCGCATGCCAAACTCGATTCCGCCATCCGGGTTAGCACCGCGCAGCACCATACTTCCCGGCGGCGGCGCGATCTGAGCGAAAGACAGCTTAACGTCACGGGTCGGCGCATCTTGCACGACGACGGGTGCCGTATCGGCTGCTGGAGCCGCCGCATCCTGCTGAACGGACGGCGCAACCGACACATCAGTCGTCGGTGCTGAATACGTCGTGAGCGGCAGTAAACTGCCCATGCCCATCGCCACTGCACAAATCCAGGAAAGGTTTCTTTTCATCGCATAATCATCATTATTGTTGAGCCAAAGCCGATAGCGGGTGCTCGAGAGCCGCCTCACGTTCCGGACGACGCGGTACAAACGAGGCCACCCACGCCACCAGCAAGGTGAGCGACCGGAAAATTTCCTTCGCCACCGGCGGCGCAAACTCGGCCAGATGACGGTAACCACGGAAGCCTAACTTCAGAATATCGAACAAACTTTCCAGCGGTTTGTCTTCCGGGAAGCTGTCCTGCCACAGCGCCCACGTATCCGCGCACGCAAAGGTACACTGTACAAAATCAATATGCTGACGCGTGCTCATCGGCAGCAGCTTAAGCCCGACTTCGCTGCCCAGTACGCGCACGACCTGCGTTGGGAAGACGTATTCCTGCTGGCCGCGTTTAAGCAGCAGATTCACCTTCTGCTCTTCCAGCACCTGCGCGTCGCCGTTAATGCGAATGCCTACGCCACCGTCAGAGAAGTCGTGCACCGTACAGGAGAACAGGTGACCATCTTCGCGAGCAATCGCGCCCGGCATTTTGATCTCCACGCGATGTGAGCGGCGAACCTGTTTACTTTCCACCGACACGGCCACCGCGCCGCCAAGAATAATCAGGTTATAGAACACCCATATCAGGCTGATCCACACGGTGAGAACCTCGTTCTCCGGGCCATACATATAGCGCCAGATACCAAACGCCACGCCGACCAGGTTTAGCAACACGAGGAAGATATACGGCCGCGAGATAACCCAGTCGACGTACTCTTCCTCCACCAGCCCACCCTTGGCGGTAACGTTGAATTTACCTTTATGCGGGTTGAACAGCGCCACCATGGTGGGGGGCGCGATATACCACGCCAGCACCGTTTCATAGATTTCACTCCAGAACGAGTGGCGGTATTTGCCCTGAATTTTCGAGTTGGTCAGACTGGCGTGAATCATGTGCGGCAGCACGAACAGGGCGATCATCAGCGCAGGCGCATAGATGATGTAGGCGTGCAGCAGCAGGAAGGCCAGCGGTGCGGTCAGGAAGATCAGCCGCGGCACCCCCGATAAGAAGTGGAACATCGCATTAAGGTAGCAAAGCCGCTGCGGCAGCTTCAGTCCTTTGCCCAACAGCGGGTTATCGAGGCGGAAAATCTGCACCATTCCGCGCGCCCAGCGGATTCGCTGGCCGATATGCGCCGACAGGCTCTCCGTCGCCAGCCCCGCCGCCTGCGGTAGACGCATATAGGCGGAGGTGTAGCCAAGGCGGTGCAGGCGCAGCGAGGTGTGCGCATCTTCGGTGACCGTCTCGACGGCGATACCGCCGATTTCATCCAGCGGTTTACGACGAATAACCGCACAGGAGCCGCAGAAGAAGGTGGCGTCCCACATGTCGTTACCGTCCTGAACCAGGCCATAGAACAACGTGCCTTCGTTCGGCGTTTTACGGAAGCGCCCCAGGTTACGCTCGAACGGATCCGGCGAGAAGAAGTGGTGCGGCGTCTGCATCATCGCCAGCTTTTTGTCCTTCAGGAACCAGCCCATGGTCATTTGCAGGAACGAGCGCGTCGGCACGTGGTCACAGTCGAAGATAGAGACAAACTCACCTTTCGCCAGCTTCAGCGCATTGTTGATGTTCCCGGCTTTTGCATGTTCATGCGTGGCACGCGCAACGTATTCAACGCCAACATCTTTGGCGAACTGACGAAACTCCTCACGCGCGCCATCGTCGAGGATCCAGATTTTCACTTTATCTTTCGGCCAGTCGATGCCCAACGACGCGTAAACGGTATTTTTCACCACGTTCAGATCTTCGTTATAGGTCGGGACAAAAATATCGACGGTCGGCCATGCGTTCATGTCTTTCGGCAGTGGCACCGGGTGGCGGTTCAGCGGCCAGACAACCTGGAAATAGCCCAGCACCAGCACAATCCAGGCATAGGTTTCCGCAAACAGCAGAATCAGGCCGCACACCAGGCTCACAGGATCGTTCCAGTTCAGCGTAGACGTATAGCGCCACCAGATGTAGCGGCAGGAAACCGTCAGCGATAGCACAATCAGCATCAGCGCGGAGAAACGACCGGGAATGCGGCGAACCAGCAGCGCCACGCCCCACAGCAGCATCAGGAAAATAAACTGAGACAGTGGGTTAAACGGTTGGGTAATGCATACCAGCGCCAGCAGCAGCGACAGCCCGACCACGACGCCGAGAATAAACTGGCGCAGCTTCGGATTGAGGTGCGCCAGCTCCTTTTTATGGTCCAGATGGTCGGTTTGCGCATTGATGCGGCTAGGAAGCGCATCCGCCCACTGGTTGTAACGCTCGCGCAGGCGTCCTACGCTCGCGAATGGCCGCCAGCTGATGGGTTTACGCGTCTGCGGCGGTTTACTGGCAATAAGCCAGAATGCCTGTAGCATAAAGCGCAGCGGATCTAACGGCCGCGGGCGCGCGAAATGAATATGCGGGAACAGTTCGTCCTGTCGCGCGCTCAATGCCTGCCAGCACGGGTTCTCCAGCGGCAGGAAAATCCACGCCAGGCCCGTCCACCAACAGGCCAGCGTTGCGGCAAGCCAGGACGCACCGGCGCGCCGATAGCCGACGTAACGCTCGCGCAGACGCGCATAGACCGGCGGAGCAAAAATCACGCGGCCAAGGCGAATCATGATTCGCTCTCTTGCGCAGGGCGATGGCCGGCATAGTGCATCAAACACCAGTTCGCGAGGGTAATCATCTCTTCGGCAGCAAGCGAGTCGTGACGATACTCACCCAGCGGCTGCTTGCTCGCCAGGCTCTCAGCCATCGCTTCGTCGCGATGAACCACGATAGGTAACAGATGACGCTGCGTTTGTAGCCACACCTGGTAGAGGTCTTCCTGTAGCAGGCTGTTAACGCGCAGGTCATTGATAAGAATGTGCGTATTCTGCGGAAACACCTGCTGATGCAGACGAATATGACAGTTGGCATCAGGCTTGACGACGGTCAGCGTATAGTGACAGGCTTCAACCAGCGCAGGCATCCACGGATAGAATCCGTACGGCAGGTCAATCAGGATCCACTGATAGCGCCCTTCACGCTCCAGCGTTTGCGCAAGCGTCGTCACGATAGCCAGCGTTTCGCCCAGCGCCGCAATATGCTGCTGCTCTCCCGCGCGCAGTTTGCCAAACGGCAGTATGTCGATTTGCGCGGTATAGCGCAGCGCAGCATCCCGCCAGTCCTGGCCGTCCAGCGTCGCACGCGCCCAGCCGCTTTCACGAGCGATATCGTCGTTGAATGACAGGCGCAGCATATTATCAGGGCAAGCGTCAATGACCAGCACCGACTCCCCGAGCAGTTGCAATGACCACGCCAGGGCCGCCGTGATTGACGTTGTGCCTACACCACCTCGCACGCCCTGTAATCCCAGAATAGCCATGAGGCTTCCTTATTTTTGTTCGGCTTTTTGTTCTGCAAACTCTGATAGCAGCGGCCAACGCTTAAACGCCGCAGCTAATTTTTCACGCTGGGAAATATCAGTGTAATCTATATTAGGTAGAGAGAAAGCCCGGCTAAGCGCGAGAAAATCGTTCTGGAAAGTGTATCCGAGCTCCGAATCAACGGATGTCGTCGTTTCGTTATCTGGCATTGTTTACTCCCTCTGAAATCAAAGTACGAACGCACCACATCTGTTGAATGGCAACCTTTCCATGAAATTCGTTTATACTGATCATACTTCAGATGGCAGATGAGCCCGTCCGTTTTTACTCATTCCAGCCACATAGTTATGCAATTTTCAGGGGATTTACTCACTTATCGCCTGACGATAACTCGAATTATTTAGAGTATACATGCTAAATCTGATGCTATTTAATTTCAATATTAGGTTTATTCTAGCGATGACACTAGTAAACTTATACTCAGGATTTTCGTCGATAAGAGGGACACGATGAACCCCATATTTTCTATTGGTATCCAGTCACTGTGGGATGAAGTGAGTCATATGCCTGCGGGTGGCGTGTGGTGGGTGAATACTGACCGCCATGAAGATGCCGTGAGTCTGCTGAACCAGACGCTCAGCGCACAGGCCGACTCGGCCAAAGTCGCCGTGGTGAGTATGGGAGAAAATCCTAACGAGCTCATAGCGTTAAAGGAAAATGCTGGCCCGAAAAAAATTTCGCTTTTCGCCATGCATAATAGCCAGAATGGTCTAGACTTTATGCGCCGCGATTTGCTCTGTACGCTCGAACCAAAAGATTATTTCGTTATACTTTTGTGCTCTCACAATGCCTGGGAGAATATATCAGGTGAAAAACTCATCGATTGGATAAACAAATCTCAACGATGGGCTAAATACTACCATTGCACTCTTTTAGTTCTAAACCCCGGCAACAATGCGGACGCTCTGACTTCGCTTTTGTTAGGGAAGGTGCGAATAAGCGGGGAAATTCTTCTCGGCTGACTCAGCCATTTCATTTCTTCATGTTTGAGCCGATTTTTTCTCCCGTAAATGCCTTGAATCAGCCTATTTAGACCGTTTCTTCGCCATTTAAGGCGTTATTCCCAGTTTTTAGTGAGATCTCTCCCACTGACGTATCATTTGGTCCGCCCGAAACAGGTTGGCCAGCGTGAATAACATCGCCAGTTGGTTATCGTTTTTCAGCAACCCCTTGTATCTGGCTTTCACGAAGCCGAACTGTCGCTTGATGATGCGAAATGGGTGCTCCACCTTGGCCCGGATGCTGGCTTTCATGTATTCGATGTTGATGGCCGTTTTGTTCTTGCGTGGATGCTGTTTCAAGGTTCTTACCTTGCCGGGGCGCTCGGCGATCAGCCAGTCCACATCCACCTCGGCCAGCTCCTCGCGCTGTGGCGCCCCTTGGTAGCCGGCATCGGCTGAGACAAATTGCTCCTCTCCATGAAGCAGATTACCCAGCTGATTGAGGTCATGCTCGTTGGCCGCGGTGGTGACCAGGCTGTGGGTCAGGCCACTCTTGGCATCGACACCAATGTGGGCCTTCATGCCAAAGTGCCACTGATTGCCTTTCTTGGTCTGATGCATCTCCGGATCGCGTTGCTGCTCTTTGTTCTTGGTCGAGCTGGGTGCCTCAATGATGGTGGCATCGACCAAGGTGCCTTGAGTCATCATGACGCCTGCTTCGGCCAGCCAGCGATTGATGGTCTTGAACAATTGGCGGGCCAGTTGATGCTGCTCCAGCAGGTGGCGGAAATTCATGATGGTGGTGCGGTCAGGCAAGGCGCTATCCAGGGATAACCGGGCAAACAGACGCATGGAGGCGATTTCGTACAGAGCATCTTCCATCGCGCCATCGCTCAGGTTGTACCAATGCTGCATGCAGTGAATGCGTAGCATGGTTTCCAGCGGATAAGGTCGCCGGCCATTACCAGCCTTGGGGTAAAACGGCTCGATGACTTCCACCATGTTTTGCCATGGCAGAATCTGCTCCATGCGGGACAAGAAAATCTCTTTTCTGGTCTGACGGCGCTTACTGCTGAATTCACTGTCGGCGAAGGTGAGTTGATGACTCATGATGAACCCTGTTCCATGGCTCCAGATGACAAACATGATCTCATATCAGGGACTTGTTCGCACCTTCCTTAGGGGGATACGGATCTCTTTCCGGACTTGCGAATTTACGTTACCAGGGTGATAGTCAACTTCTGGATATATCTTATTGGGCGAATGAAAAAGGCGTTAGCGCTCGTCAACAGCTTTTAATTAAACAGAATGACAACGGCTGGCATTTAGCGCAAGACGAGGTCGCAAACGTTCAACCGCGCAGCGATGAAAAACAAGTATTGAGTAACATCGATATTCTTGAAGGGGCGCCAGCGCTTTCTGAACACTGGACGTTATTCGATACCAACGACGCGGTATTTAATGCTGCGCGCACGGCGCAGGCCGCCACGGTCATATTCTCACTCCGCCAGAATAGCCAGGTGGAACAGCTTGCCCATTATATTCACACCCTCCGTCGCCAACGCGGCAGCGCATTAAAAATCATCACCCGTGAAACCACGCCAAGCCTGCGCGCTACCGACGAACGTCTGCTGCTCAGCTGCGGCGCTAACCTGGTCATTTCTGCCAGCGCGCCGCTGTCGCGGAGCCTGACGTTAATTGAAAGCGTGCAAACACAGCAGTTCAATCGTCACGTTCCCGAAGACCTCACCACCTTATTGGCCAATACGGAGCCGCTGAAGCTTAAGGGCTATCAGAAGTGGGATGTATTCTGCGATTCGGTACAGAAGGTGATTAATAACACGCTGCTGCCCGCGGACAGCAAAGGTGTGATGGTCGCGCTGCGTCCTGCGCCAGGGCTGCGCGTCGAACAGGTGCTGACCCTGTGCCGGCCTCACCGCATGGGCGATATCGTGACCATTGCCGACCGGCGGCTGGTGATGTTTTTACCCTTCTGTCGGGTCAACGATCTTGATACGGCGCTGAACCATATTTTCCCGCTGCCTACCGGCGATATCTTCTCGAACCGTATGATTTGGTTTGAAGATAAGCAGATTGCCTCCGAGTTACTGATGATGCGTGAGGTCACGCCGGAACGGTGGACCCAGCCGCTTGATTTAGCGCCGAAACCCAAAAATGTGATTAACGCGACCTACGAAGGTAATAGCTGGCGACGCTACCCAGAACCTCATCGTTTGTCCGCCGATACCGAAGAGAAATCGTCATGATGTCGATAAGCGATATTGTTCAACTGGTTGTGCTATGCGCGCTGTTCTTTTTCCCGCTGGGGTACCTGGTGCGCCATCATCAACATCGTATTGAAAACACCTTCCGTTTGCTGTTTCTTAAACCCCGTTATGTTAAGCCGGTAGGCGTATTACGCCGCGATCTGGCCGTCAGGGCAAAATCAAAAAATGACTAAATCGACGAAAAACGCCGCCGCTACACCGTCCTCATCCTGGCACTACTGGCGGGGTCTGTCCGGCTGGAACTTCTATTTCCTGGTCAAGTTTGGCCTGCTGTGGGCGGGATACCTCAATTTTCACGCCATGCAGAACCTGGTTTTTATGGCCTTCCTGCTGTTCCCACTGCCCAATAGCCGGCTGCACCGCTGGCGGCAGTGGATTGCCATCCCGATCGGTATTGCGCTGTTTTGGCACGATACCTGGCTGCCGGGGCCGGAAAGCATTATGAGCCAGGGCTCGCAGATTGCGGGCTTCAGCGCTGACTATATCTGGGACCTGATCACCCGCTTTATTAACTGGCAGATGGTTGGCGCATTCTTTGTGCTGCTGGTGGCGTGGCTATTCCTCAATCAATGGATCCGCATAACGGTCTTCGTGGTTGCCGCCATGGTATGGATTAACCTGAGCACCCTGGTAGGCCCGTCCTTTAGCCTGTGGCCGACCGGGGAAAGCAGCAGCAGCGCCTCCGCCTCCGCGGCTCCCGTCGGTTCCGCCCCGGCCGCTGCGGCCAGCAGCGCGGCAACCAGCGCCGATATCCCAGCACAAACGGCAGCGCCGACGTCTGACAATCTCAACGCCTGGCTCAATAGTTTTTATGCGTCGGAAAGCAAACGCGCGACGGCCTTCCCGGCACAACTGCCCGAAGATGCCCAGCCGTTTGACCTACTGGTGATCAACATCTGCTCACTGGCAAACTCTGACCTCGAAGCCGCGGCCCTGATGCAGCACCCGCTGTGGTCGCACTTTGATATTCGCTTTAGCAACTTTAACTCCGCAACGTCCTACAGCGGTCCGGCGGCGATTCGCCAGCTGCGGCCAGCCGTCGCACACCAGCCTGTATCAGCCTGCGGGCAATCAGTGCTACCTGTTCGATAATCTGTCGAAGCTGGGCTTCACGCAGCATCTGATGCTGGATCACAACGGCGTATTCGGCGATTTCCTCAAGGAAGTGCGTGAAAATGGCGGTATGCAGAGCCCGCTGATGGATCAGAGCAAACTGCCAGTCAACCTACTGTCCTTCGACGGCTCGCCGGTGTACGACGACCTGGCGGTTCTCAACCGTTGGATGCAGTCGCCGGATATCAAACCAGGCGGACGCTCTGCGACCTTCTATAATATTCTGCCGCTGCACGACGGTAACCACTACCCGGGGCAGAGCAAAACGGCCGACTATAAGGCTCGCGGGCAGAAGCTGTTTGACGAGTTGGATGCCTTCTTTACCGAACTGGAGAAATCGGGTCGTAAAGTGATGGTGGTGGTCGTGCCAGAACACGGCGCTGCGCTACAGGGCGATAAAATGCAGGTTTCCGGTCTGCGCGATATTCCGAGCCCGTCGATTACTCACGTCCCGGCCGCCATCAAGTTCTTTGGCATGAAGGCCCCACATCAGGGAACCGCTATCGACATCAGCCAACCAAGCAGCTATCTCGCCATTTCCGAGCTGGTAGCCCGTGCGGTAGACGGCAAAATCTTCACCGAAGACAGCGTCGATTGGTCGGCATTCACTAGCAATCTGCCGCAAACCGCCGCCGTTTCGGAGAACTCCAACGCGGTCGTAGTGCAATACCAGGGTAAACCGTACGTTCGCCTGAACGGCGGTGCCTGGGTGCCGTACCCGCAATAACCACATGGCCCGGTCAAGTGATGTACCCCCGGCCGATGCACCTCACGAAAAAGGCCGCAGAGTTTCCCCTGCGGCCCGGTTCGGGCGCATGTTGCCATTACAGCAGCCACAACGCCCCGTCAGGTTAGAACTTGAAGAAGTGACGAATCAGCGCCACTACCAGTGGACCGACGATGGAAGTCACCACCGCAAGTGCTAACGCCTCATTGAGCGTCATATAACCGCCTGCGTTGCAATGGCAACAGTTCGCGGCTATTCTCTTGTTGTTCAGGCAAGTGATAGCCCCCGTTATGTTGCCGGTTTAGACCAGTCAACGTGCGGGGGTTTTCTCTTTCCAGCAACGTATGCCGCCGGGGATCAAGCCCCCGCAACATTGCGCCTCACCGGGAAGACCCGGCTTATATCCGATACTACTGCAAACTGTCCCGTCGCTCGCCGCCACCCGCTTACTTTCAGAATTGCGCCCGAAAACGAAAAAGGCCGCAGAGTTTTACCCCTGCGGCCCGGTTCGGGCGCATGTTGCCATTACAGCAGCCATAACGCCCCGTCAGGTTAGAACTTGAAGAAGTGACGAATCAGCGCCACTACCAGTGGGCCGACGATGGAAGTCACCACCGCAAGTGCTAACGCCTCATTGAGCGTCATATAACCGCCTGCGTTGCAATGGCAACGGTTCGCGGCTATCCTGTCTTTGTGAAGAGATGTGGATGCCCTCGTAAGTTGCCAGGTTAAAACCAAACAACGTGCGGGGGCTTTCTCTTTCCAGCAACATATGCCGCCGGGGATCAAGCCCCCGCAACATTGCGCCTCACCGGGAAGGCCCGGCTTACGTCCGATACTACTGCAAACCGTCCCGTCGCTCGCCGCCACCCGCTCACTTTCAGAATTGCGCCCGAGAACGAAAAAGGCCGCAGAGTTTTACCCCTGCGGCCGGTTCGGGCGCATGTTGCCATTACAGCAGCCATAACGCCCCGTCAGGTTAGAACTTGAAGAAATAACGAACCAGCGCGACCACCATTGGGCCGACGATGGACGTCACTACCGCAAGTAATAACGCCTCATTGAGCGTCATATAACCGCCTGCATTGCAATGGCAACGGTTCGCGGCTATCCTCTTGTTGTCTAGCAAGTGAATGGCCCTCGTTATGCTGCCGGTTTATACCCGTCAACGTGCGGGGGCTTTCTCTTTCCAGCAACGTATGCCGCCGGGGATCAAGCCCCCGCAACATTGCGCCTCACCGGGAAGACCCGGCTTATGTCCGATACTACTGCAAACCGTCCCGTCGCTCGTCGCCACCCGCTCACTTTCAGAATTGCGCCCGAAAACGAAAAAGGCCGCAGAGTTTTACCCCTGCGGCCCTGATACTGCGTCTATAGCAAGTTAGAGGCTTTTTTCCGGATTTTCATCCTGATCGACGGCGAAACACGCCACCAGCTGACCGCCATAATCTTTCAACTGCGGCTGGAGCTGTGTACATGGCCCAAAGCGGCGGCGGCAGCGGGCGTTAAACGCGCAGCCCGGCGGCGGGTTAAGCGGGCTTGGCAGCTCGCCGGTGAGTTTAATGCGCTCACGACGTTCGTCCGGATTCAGACGCGGCGTTGCCGACAACAGCGCCTGGGTGTACGGGTGCTGTGGATTATTGAAGATCTGATCCTTACTCCCCTTCTCCACGCAGCGGCCCAGGTACATCACCATGACTTCATCAGCAATATGCTCTACCACCGACAGGTCGTGGGAGATAAAAACATAGGACAGCCCCAGATCCTGCTGCAAATCCATCATCAGGTTCAGCACCTGCGCGCGCACGGAAACGTCGAGTGCGGACACCGGTTCATCGGCAATCACCACATCCGGATCCAGCATCAGACCGCGGGCGATAGCAATACGCTGGCGCTGACCGCCGGAGAACATATGCGGATAGCGATCGTAGTGCTCGGTTTTCAGACCCACCTTCGCCATCATCGCCAGCGCTTTTTCACGACGCTGCTCTTTGCTGAGCGGGGTGTTAATCAACAGCGGCTCTTCCAGAATCTGTCCCACTTTTTTACGCGGGTTCAGGGAACCGTACGGATTCTGGAACACAATCTGGATCTTCTGCCGGCGCAGCTTTTGCGCATGCGGGTCGTGCTTGAGCAAGTCCTGCCCCTGGTAATACAGCTCACCGCCGGTCGGCACTTCAATCATCGTTAACAGGCGACCCAGAGTGGATTTACCACAGCCGGATTCCCCCACCACCGCCAGCGTTTTACCGCGTTCGAGGGTAAAGGAGACGCCGTCCAGCGCCTTCACCAGCCGTTCCGGGGCAAACATGCCCTTCTTCACCGGGTAGTGTTTTTTCAAGTCAATGGCTTGCAGCAGCGGCTGCTGCGAGGTGGCCTCGTGCGTACTCATAGTGTGGGCCTCCCGGCATCATCGAGTGGATAGTGACATTTCGACTGGCGAGCACCGTCAACGGTGTTCAGCTCAGGCTCTACGCTGCGGCATTTTTCCGTGGCATACGGGCAGCGCGGGTTGAGCAGACAGCCATTCGGGCGGTCGTACTTACCCGGCACCACGCCCGGCAGGGAAGCCAGACGCGCTTTGTCCTGAGCAAACTCCGGCAGCGCGCGCAGCAAGGCCTGAGTATACGGATGGCGCGGCGCGCGGAAGATATCGCTGGCGGCGCCCGTCTCCACCACCTGACCGGCATACATGACGATAATTTTGTGCGCCGCTTCGGCCACCAGCGCCAGATCGTGAGTAATCAGGATCAGCGCCATATTCTCTTTTTGCTGCAATTCAAGCAGCAGCTCGATGATCTGCGCCTGGATGGTGACGTCCAGCGCGGTCGTCGGTTCATCGGCAATCAGCAGCTTCGGACGGCAGGCGATCGCCATCGCGATCATCACGCGCTGGCTCATCCCACCGGAAAGCTGGTGCGGATAAACATCCAGACGCGAGGCTGGATCCGGAATACCGACCTGGTTGAGCAGATCAATCGCCCGCTGGCGACGCGTTTTCTTATTGCCGCCCTGATGAACTTTAATCGCTTCCATAATCTGGAAACCGACGGTGTAGCACGGGTTCAGGCTGGTCATCGGATCCTGGAAGATCATCGCCACTTCGGCACCGACCAGGTTACGACGCTCCTTCTCAGAGATTCGTTTCAGATCCTGGCCGTTGAACTGCAGGCTTTCCGCCATTACGCGGCCCGGGTAATCAATCAACCCCATAATCGCCAGCGAGCTGACCGATTTACCGGAGCCGGACTCACCGACGATACCGACCACTTCCCCCTGGCTCACGCTATAGCTCACGCGATCCACGGCCTTAAACGGTGTGCCTTCATCGCCGAAGTGCACCGATAATTTATCTACATTTAATAACGCCATCTCGAACCTCTTACTGCTTCAGTTTGGGATCGAGCGCGTCACGCAGACCGTCACCCATCAGGTTAAATGCCAGCACCGTCAGCAGGATTGCCAGCCCCGGGAAGGTCACGACCCACCAGGCGCTTTGCGCAAACTGCAGAACGTCAGAGAGCATGGTGCCCCATTCCGGCGTGGGCGGCTGTGCGCCCATCCCCAGGAAGCCGAGGGCAGCCATATCGAGAATGGCGTTAGAGAAACCGAGCGAGGCCTGAACAATCAGCGGCGCAAGGCAGTTCGGGAAAATATTGACGAACATCTGGCGCATTGCGCCAGCGCCCGCGACGCGTGAGGCCGTAACGTAGTCGCGGTTCACTTCCACCAGCACGGCAGCACGGGTTAAGCGAACGTAGTGCGGCAGGGCCACAAACGTCAACGCCAGCGCGGCGTTACCAATTGATGGGCCGAAGATGGCCACCAGCACCAGCGCCAGCAGCAGGCTTGGCAGCGCCAGCATGATGTCGACGACGCGCATAATGATGTTATCGACCAGCCCGCCGAAATAACCGGCAACCAGCCCAAGAACGACCCCCATGATCAGCGACAGGACAACCACCAGGCACCCGACCAGCAGCGACAGGCGCGCGCCGTACATCAGCCGCGACAGTACGTCACGCCCCACATCATCGGTACCAAATAAGTGTGCCCACGAGCCGCCCTCCTGCCATGCAGGTGGCGCTAGCAGCGTATCGCGGAACTGATCCGCCGGGTTATACGGCGCAATCCAGTTGGCGAAAATGGCAATAAACAGCACGATGACCACGTACACCAGGCCAACGACCGCGCCCTTATTGCGTTTAAAGTAGTGCCAGAATTCCTGTAACGGGGTCATCGGCACCGGTGCTTTATTCTCAGTAACTTGTGACATGACGGCCCCTTACTTCTTATGACGAATGCGCGGGTTCACCACGCCGTACAGCAGGTCTACCAGCAGGTTGACGAGAATAATCATCGTCGCCACCAGCAGCACGCCGCCCTGCACTACCGGATAGTCACGGCGCTGCAAGGCATCAATCAGCCAGCGACCCAGACCCGGCCAGGAGAAGATGGTTTCCGTCAAAATTGCGCCTGCCAGCAGCGTGCCGACCTGCAGACCGATAACGGTGACAACCGGCAGCATGGCATTGCGCAGCGCGTGGACGATAATCACACGCATGCGGGTCAGCCCTTTGGCGCGCGCGGTACGGATGTAGTCTTCGCCCAGCACTTCCAGCATCGAGGAGCGCGTCATACGCACGATCACCGCCAGCGGAATGGTCCCCAGCACGATGGCGGGCAGAATCATATGCGCCAGCGCGTCGATAAAGTTGCCCTCTTCCCCCCAGATGGCGGTATCAATCAGCATAAAGCCGGTCAAAGGGTTTGAGTCGTCGAGAAACACCATGTCACTCACGCGCCCGGATACCGGCGTCAGGTTCCAGTGAACCGACACCAGCATAATCAGCATCATGCCCCACCAGAAAATCGGCATGGAATAGCCGGTCAGCGCAAGGCCAACGGCGGTGTGATCGAAGATAGAGCCGCGTTTAACCGCAGCCAGTACGCCCACCGGAATCCCCACGGCGACGGCGAAAATCATGGCGCAAATACCGAGTTCCAGCGTCGCTTTAAAGCGCGGCACGAACTCATCCCACACCGGGAGTCGGCTCTTTAATGAAATGCCTAAGTCACCGTGCAGTACGCCCCAGATATAGTGGAGGTACTGTTGCCACATCGGCTTATCCAGGCCGAGTTCGGCCAGAAGCTGGGCATGGCGCTCAGGGGAAATACCACGCTCGCCGGCCATAATCATCACCGGATCGCCGGGGATCATATGCACGAAGGCAAACGTAAGGAGGGTGATACCGATAAACGTTGGGATCACCAGACCCAACCGTTTGAGGATGAACTGCAACATAACCCTGATTCTCTCTAATGACGTCCCGCCTGGTCACAGGCCGTCTGTATTGCTCACAAATCTGCCGCCCTCGCCAAACGCGAGAGGCGCAGATACGGCGCGGCTTCCCACCCCAAGGGGGGCAGGAAGCATGCGCTGCCTGTTAAGGCGTCGTCTTTATTATTCGATAGATACGTTGTCGAAGTGGTGCTTACCTAACGGGTCAACCACATAGCCTTTGACTTCTTTACGCACCGGCTCGTATACGGTGGAGTGTGCAATGATCAGCGCCGGAGCCTGATCGTGCATCACCACCTGCGCCTGCTTGTACAGTTCAACGCGTTTCTCGTGGTTGTCGGTCGCACGTGCCGGCTGAATCAGGTCTTCAAACGGCTTGTAGCACCAGCGAGAGTAGTTAGAGCCGTCTTTCGCCGCCGCGCAGCTGAACAGCGTCGCGAAGAAGTTATCCGGATCCCCGTTGTCGCCGGTCCAGCCCATCATCACGGCCTGGTGTTCGCCCGCTTTCGCGCGCTTGAGGTATTCGCCCCACTCGTAGGTGACGATTTTGGCCTGCACGCCGATCTTCGCCCAGTCAGCCTGAATCATCTCCGCCATACGGCGCGCGTTCGGGTTGTACGGACGCTGTACCGGCATCGCCCACAGCTCAACGGTGAAGCCTTTATCCTGACCCGCTTCTTTCAGCAGCGCCTTGGCTTTTTCCGGATCGTAGCTGTAGTCTTTGACGTCGTCGTTATAGCCCCACATGGTTGGCGGGATCAGGTTTTTCGCGGCTACGCCAGCGCCCTGATAAACGGCCTTGATGATCGCTTCTTTGTTGACCGCGTAGGTCAGCGCCTGGCGCACTTTCACGTCATCAAACGGTTTTTTCTCGGTGTTGAAGGAGAGGTAACCCACGTTCAGGCCAGCCTGTTCCATCAGGTTGATGCTCTTGTCTTCTTTCATGCGCGCGATGTCGGCCGGGTTCGGGTACGGCATCACCTGGCACTCGTTCTTCTGCAGCTTGGCATAACGCACGGACGCGTCAGGCGTGATGGAGAAGACCAGACGGTCGATCTGCGGCTTGGTGCCCCAGTAGCCCGGGAACGCTTTGTACAGAATACGCGAGTCTTTCTGGTATTGCTGCAGCTGGAATGGACCGGTACCGATTGGGTTCAGGTCAACTTTCTCCGGCGTGCCGGCTTTCAGCATGTTGTCAGCATATTCTTTGGACAGAATAGACGCGAAGTCCATCGCCAGGTCAGCCAGGAACGGCGCTTCCGGGCGAGTCAGCACGAACTGGACGGTGTTATCGTCGACTTTTTTCACTTCGCTAATCAGGTCTTGCAGGCCCATACCTTCGAAGTATTCATAGCTGCCGCCAGAGACTTTGTGGTACGGGTTTTGTGCGTTTTTCTGACGGTCGAAGGAGAAGACGATATCGTCGGCGTTCATATCACGCGTCGGTTTAAAGTCTTTATTGTCCTGCCACTTCACGCCCTGACGCAGGTGGAAGGTATAGGTTTTGCCGTCCGGGCTGATGTCCCATTTCTCAGCCAGACCCGGGACGATTTCCGTGGTACCGGTTTTGAATTCAACCAGACGGTTATAAATAGGTACGGAGCTGGCATCATAGGTGGTACCAGACGTAAAGAGCTGTGGGTTAAAGCCTTCCGGCGAGCCTTCTGAACAATAAACCAGGGTTTTGGCCTGTACGCTGGCAGCAACGGTCATCGCGACCAGGCTGAGGCCCAGCTTCAGCATCCCTGACTTCTTCAAGGAAATACTCATTATTCTGCTCCAATGTGATATGTGTTGTTTTTACCCTTTGCATTGGGTTACACCGCCTGGCCTTATTTATTTTTTACCCGGCTTGGTCGATGCGTAGTAGAGGCGGGATTCCTTTCACTGGAACATCTGAGTTGCAGCGCGGATTCTCCATGAAATGCCCCTCATGCCCTACAATCTGTCAACAGAATGTGAAAACGTCAATACAGTTAACCGGGATTTGTATTGAAGGTGAGAATGGATGGGCAAAGATTAAAAAAACCCCGAAGCGCTATTTTCAGCAGAGAAATTTATGCTACGGGCAATAAGGCAGAGTTATCCACTTAATAATTCGCAACATTCAGTGATTAACAATTAGCCATAATGAGAAAAATTTCTTTCGATATGCTGATTATCTGAGCGATTAATGCCGCGAACGTTAAAACGCACAGGTGAAAATGCTGAGGTTACCCATAAGCAGCGTGAAAAAAGATCCCGCTATGCATATAAAAATACAATGGAATATGTCACAGAATTGTGAACAAACAGGTTAAGAGTTTGCGGCGAAGAGCGGGCCGAATGGGAGGTTGTTGCCGGATGGCGGCATGAATGCCTTATCCGGCCTACAGACTACAGATGCAAAAAAGCCGCTCATTGAGCGGCTTTTTCTAATTTGGTCGGTGATAGAGGATTCGAACCTCCGACCCCTTCGTCCCGAACGAAGTGCGCTACCAGGCTGCGCCAATCACCGAATGCGGCGCATCTTACTGCTGCGCCCCGCCCTCGTCAATCCCTTATTTTACAAAAGCCCTTCGTTCGGCCAGAAAGCCATCACTGCGCCGATTTTTTCGCCTCGGGGACATGACACCAGTTATTACGCTCGTTGATACCGCCATCCGGGGAAGTGTACCCCAGACAGCCCATGATAGTGTCATAAAGCTCAACGTGGCGCTTCGGCTGTTTCATTGCCGCCTGCTGTTGCAGGTAAGCGAATGACTTCGCATGGTCCGGGTTTTCCAGATACTTATCAGACATCCAGACCAGCATCGGGACACGGAACTGCTCCGGCGGAGCCATCTTACGCGGCGTGCCGTGCAGACGCTCGTGGTTGTTAATCGACTCGCCGTGGTCTGCGGCATAGAAGACGATCGCCTTCTTATCGCGCAGCTGATCGAAAATGTTCACCAGGAAATGGTCAACGTAGGTGATCGAGTTATCGTACGAGTTAATCAGCTCCGCTTTGCTGCACTTATCGTCCACGTTCACGCACTCCGGCGTCCACTTCGCAAAGCTGCGCGGGTAGCGCTGGGTGTAGTTAAAGTGCGACCCCTTCGTGTGGATAATAATCAGATGTTTACCATCAACGCCGGTGCGCGCCAGCACGTTTTTCATTTCGTCCGCCAGCAGCATGTCATCCACTGCCTTACCACGGTTACGCGGTTCGGCACCGATTTGCTCACGGTAGGCGATGTTATTCGCCATGGTGTTGCTGTAGAACCACAGCTCGCTCTGCATGGCCAGGAGATCGCCGGTAAAGCCTAGCTGATGGAGTACTGCAAACACGTTCTGCTCTTTCAGCGTCCGCTGCGGGTTATCGCTGGCCCCGCCCTGACGGACGAACATACAGCGCAACGAGAGCTTGGTAGCGGTGTCGCAGGAGTAGCCGCGGAACGCCACCAGATTTTTTTCCTTTGCCAGCCCCGGCGTGGTATCTCGCCCATAGCCAAACAGGCTCATATGATCCCAACGGGTCGTTTCGCCGATGACAAACACCAGATAGGTGTCATCAATATCTTTCGGCGCAACATAGGTAAACTTTTTCGCCGGATCGATAAGCTCGTTAGTATCAAGGGACTCATCGACCTGCGTCCAGCCGTACAGGCTCAGCGCAGAAACCCAGTTGCTCGGCAGATAAGAGTTAGCCAGTACGCCGCCATAGCTCGGCATATCCACCTGTGACAGCCGCTCAGTATCTTTCAGATGCGACTCCATCAAGCGAATAGGGCCCCATACCAGCAGTGCCGTCACCAGCACAATACCGACGCCGCGTAAACGCTGCCCCCGCGTCATAAGCTGATAGAGCAGCGTGTCACGCGCCTGGTTAAACCAAATAAACACCAGCGGTACGATGCTGGTCAGCACCAGCCAGGAAATAAAATGCCAGCCCACCACCTCTTTGGAAAGATCGATATCGGTGGTCATAACCGAAGCAATAATGCCATAGCCAATCACGACATTAAGGTTGGTCATGTAGTAGCTGGCACCGGAGGAGATTAGCACAACGGCCGTTGCCAGCACTTTCCACATCCGGCGTCCACCGAGCGACAGCAGGCGCAGTAAAAAGAACGTCACCAGCAGCGTGCCGACCAGCTCAATGACGATAGAAATCCCTTTCTCGACATTAAAGTCCGCAAGGTAGCCGCCAAAACGGCGAACCAACACGGAATAGTTCATAAACCAGCCGATGTACACTGCCAGCAGAAGGCTCAGCTTCTGCTGGGACATCGCTTTGATATATCTCATTCGAAAAACCCTGGAAAAAGGGGAAAAAAACCAGTTACAAATCACAGAATTAGTAAGCCAGTTAATAATATGCGTCATACCCACCGGGCCGCATTTGCAAGCGCGCTAAGTAGACAACAGGAAAGGGGAAAAGTATTCGCTACGAATGTGATCAGGCCAAATATTTACAAAAATATTTGGCCTGAATCATTTTATTGAGGAGGGCAATACGATTAGGCGTGGGCCTGATGCAACATTTCGGTTCGCGGCTGACGAATGGTGGTGGACAGCGCCAACGAGATAATCAGCAGAGCGAAAATCACGCAGAAGGTCACGTAGAAGCCGCCGAACAGGGAAGCAATCAGCGAACCGCAGATGCTGCCGATACCGAAGCCTAAGTAAATCACGCCGTAGTTTTTCGCCAGATTGTTCAGGCCGAAGAACTCGCTCACCAGCGATGGGAATACGGTGATAGTCCCGCCGAAGTTAAAGGCGACACAGGCGATAGCGGCGAAGAAAGTCACTTCATTGAGCGGAGCGAATAGCAGCGCCGCCATGCCCACCAGCGAGATAATCTGACCGATAGTAATCACGCGAATTCGTGCGATTTTATCGGACAGGATACCCAGCACCAGACGACCGCTGAGGTTAGCAATAGAGATGACGGTGACAGCATTTGCCGCAGTCGCCAAATCCAGATGAACCATGCCCTGAGCAATATCTTTCGCTACGCCAATGACATACAGGCCGCTCATGCAGGCGGTCAGGAACATAACTGCCAGCATCCAGTACTGTGGTTTACGCATGGACTCAGCCAGCGTAAAGTCGTTCGCCACCACGCCATTGCTGCTTTTCACTTCCTGATTTGGCGCATCTTTCATCAGCATCGCGCCGAAGACAATCATCACCAGCACAATCGCGCCCCAAATCATAAAGGTATTTTCCAGGCCGACGGTTGCCAGCAGGTGGCTATCGATAAATTTAAATCCGAGGCTACCCAGACCATACGCACCGATAGCAAAGGCGGAAATTAACCCTTTACGTTCCGGGAACCATTTCACGCAGTTGGAGAGCGTGAGCAGATAACCTGCACCGTCCGCCAGGCCAACAATGATCCCTGCGCTGAGCCACAGCATCATCAGGCTGTTCGCATGGGCAGTCAGGAAGAAGCCCACGCCTAACAGGATGCCGGAAGCAATGGTGACATTCTTCACGCCAAAGCGTTCTTGCAGTTTACCGGCAACGGAAGAGGACAGCGCCAGACCCAGGCTTAGCAAACCGAAAGAAAATGCCACCTGGCTGACCGACGCGTCCAGCTTGCTGGACAACGCGCTGTTAAACAGGCTCCAGGTATAAACGGAACCTAAGGCAAACTGAGTAATAATGGTGCCGAGCAATGTCAGCCAGCGGGTGTGATTTTGGGTTGCAGCGTTCATGATGAAGATGCCTTCTTGAATTAACTGCTGCTAACGATAACGAAGTTAGCATTTTCGCAGGTCCAAAAAGGCATGAAATGCATTCAGAGCGGAATAAAATGCATCAGCAGCGGAATGAATGACATTGAAAAAACAATTACTCCACTGAATATATCGCGTGTTTAAAAGCGCGCGCTAACGCCCATGGTATAAAGATAATTCGCCCCCGCCGCCATATTGTCCGCCTGCGACAACGCCGCATAGGCCGCCAGATGTGAGTTCAGTAACATGTCGGCCCCGACGGTCACATCAACCCAGTTACCGTCCTGCGTCGTCGTGGGCATCCGATTGAGGCCGGACTGCGCTTTCCACTGATTCTCGCCAAACTGCTGGTTGTAGCTGACCTGAGCCCACGGGCGAATGCCCAGCCACGGGTGCGAATCAACGCGCCACCCGAGCGTACTGACGCTCGCATGCCAGAGCGGATCGGTCTGGCTACCGGCATTCGCCGTATCGCCAAACTCATTCCACATATAGCCCGGCGATCCGTCATAGTGCCACGTCACAACCGGCCCGGTGGTCATGCTCTCGGTCAGCGGAAAATTCCAGCCAACGCTCATGGTTTTGGTCGCATCCAGCGGCGTCGTATCCGGAAGGTTCATATTCAACCCCGCGCCGGTTTGCACGGCTTCAATACGCTCAGCCAGAATGTCATCGTACCGCGGTTGGTGATCGCTATCCCATGTATAGCGCGCCGCAGTATTACTTTTCGCATCAGTCACGATATATTCCTGTTGCCAGGCATTCGCATGTGGTGATAGTAACATCCACACGAAAACCGACGCTGGCGCAGCACATCGCCAAAGGCCATTGCATTTCTTATTATTCATTAAGTGACTCCAGAAAAGAGCCAGTTTTGGCAGTTATTGTTATGTTTTTAGGGATAAAGCGCCCTGTATTAACTATTGTCGCTTTATGAGCGACGTCAAGAGCAGTACAGAGTTTTATTATCAGACATGCGTGAATGACAAAAAGGGAGAAGCACATGCAGCGCTGTGGTTGGGTAAGCCAGGATCCGCTTTATATTGCGTATCACGATAACGAGTGGGGCGTCCCGCAAAGAGACAATCAAAAACTGTTCGAGATGATTTGCCTGGAAGGCCAGCAGGCCGGGCTTTCCTGGATAACCGTGCTGAAAAAGCGCGAAAACTATCGTCGCGCCTTCCACGATTTCGACCCGGTAAAAGTGGCCGCCATGAGCGAAGAGGACGTCGAACGATTGGTACTGGACGCCGGTATCATTCGCCATCGGGGAAAAATTCAGGCCATTATCGGCAACGCGCGCGCCTTCCTGGCGATGGAAGCTCACGGTGAATCCTTTAACGACTTCGTGTGGTCGTTTGTCGATAACGCGCCCATCGTTACTCAGGCGGCGACGCTTGGCGAAATCGCCACCTCAACGCCGGCGTCAGATGCGCTATCAAAAGCGCTGAAAAAACGCGGTTTTAAATTTGTTGGCACCACCATCTGTTATTCCTTTATGCAAGCCTGCGGGCTGGTCAACGATCACGTGACCGTCTGCTTCTGCCATCCTGGAGTTCAGCATGATCAGAAAATGGAACACTGACCAGTTCGATCCCTTGCTCACGCTGTGGCTGGACAGCACCACCTTTGCGCACCCGTTTATCCATACGCAGTACTGGCAGGAGAGTTTAAGCCTTGTGCGCGATACCTACCTTCCCGCAGCCGAAACCTGGGTGTGGGAAGAGGGGCCTCGCTTGCAAGGGTTTATCAGCGTGATGGAGTCGCGTTTTGTCGGCGCGCTGTTCGTTGCCCCGGATGCCATCCATCGGGGAATCGGCCGGGCGCTGCTCGATGTCGTCAAGCAGCGCTTCTCCGACCTCAGTCTTGAGGTGTACCAGAAAAACGGTCGGGCGGTGAATTTCTACCACGCGCAGGGTTTTCGTATTGAAGACAGCGCCTGGCAGGATGAGACCCGACATCCCACGTGGATCATGCGTTGGCAGGCGGATCAAACGCCGTTAGCGTAAGCGCCGGGCCATCATATTTCTCAATCCACGCCAGCGCGGTATTCCCTGCGCAGCCGTTCCCCAGCCGTGAGCTGGGGATGTCTTTCGTCAGCACGTTAACCGCCCCATTCTTACAAATGCCGCCCGCCTCCGGCGCGAAGTCGGGCCACGCCCCTTCGTGCAGGCAGATGACGCCGGGTTTGATGTCTTCACTCACCGCAGCCCCCGCCAGCACCTGGCCACGGGCGTTCCACACGCGCACCAGGTCGCCATCGCGAATCTGCCGCGCCTGCGCATCCTGTGGATGCAGCGTAATCGGCTCGCGCCCGGCCACCGCGTAACGTTCACGCAGGGAAGTATGATTAAGCTGACTGTGCAGGCGGTGCGCCGGATGCGCCGACAACAGCTGTAGCTGCCCAGGCTGCGCGTTACCGTGCCATTCATCCGGTGCCAGCCACATTGGGTGCGGCGGACAGTCGGAGTACTGGAAGCTAGCAATACGCTCAGAGTAAATTTCGATTTTCCCGCTCGGCGTTTTCAGCGGGTTAGCCAGCGGATCGGCGCGGAAATCGCTAAAGCGCACAAAGGCGGCATTCTGCGCGTTTTCCGGCATTTCAATCAGTTCATTATCCTGCCAGAAGCGCTCAAACGACGGCAACGTTACCCCCATGGGTGCACCGCGCTGCCCGGCGATGTTGTAGAACGTTTCCAGCCACTGCAAATCATTCTTGCCTTCGGTAAAGCGCGCCCGGCCGCCCGATTCCCAGCGCTCGCTCAGTTCGGCAAAAACCTCAAAATCGTCTCGCGCTTCATCACGCGGTGCCACCACACGCTTCATCGGTACCAGATGCTGGTTGCTGTAATCTCCGGTCATGGTCAAATCGTTGCGTTCGAACGAGGTCGTCGCCGGCAGCACGATATCGGCATGTCGGGCCGCCGCCGTCCAGTTGCATTCGGATATCACCACCAGCTCGGGCTTCTGCCAGGCGCGAATCAGCCGGTTGGTATCCTGATGATGGGTAAAGTTAGCGCCGCCCGCCCACCAGACAAAGCGGATATCCGGGAAGTGGCGATCCATGCCGTTATGCTGATACGGCGCGCCGGGGTTTTCCAGCGCCTCGACGATACGCGCCACCGGGATTTTATCGACGGCATCAACGCCGCCTTTCACGGTGCCCTGCATCGATGCCAGCACCGCCGCGCGCCGTGTCGGGTTGCCGCCGTTTGCAAAGTGATAAGAGAGGCCAAAGCCACCGCCCGGCGTACCAATCTGGCCCAGCATGGCGGCGAGCGTCACCAGCATCCAGTGCTTCTGTTCGCCAAACTGCTGGCGCTGCATTCCCCAACCGGACATCAACATCGTGGTATTTTTATGAAAAATATCCGCTAGTTCGCGAATTTTATCCGCGCTAACGCCGCAAATCGCTGCCGCCCACTCGGCGGACTTCGCCTCACCGTCTTTTTGACCCAGCAAATAATCGGCAAACGTCGGGAAACCGGTGGTACACCGCGATAAAAACTCGGCATCGTGCCAGTTATTGGTCAAAAGCGTATGGGCGATGCCCAGCATCAGCGCCACGTCCGTGCCCATATGCGGCGCAATCCACTCCATCGATTCACCGAAAAAGGCGACGGTTTCCGATCGCATCGGATCGATGCAGATCAGGCGTTTACCGCTGTGCCGCAGCTGTTCAAAATAGGGCAGCCCCTGCTCGTCGGAAGCATTCCAGGCAATTTTCAGCGTATTCATTGGGTTGGCGCTCCAAAGCACCACCACATCGGTATGTTCGAGCACCATCGGCCAGCTGGTTTGCTGTTGATAGACCTCATTGCCACCGACCACATGCGGCATGATCGCCTGTGCTGCGCCGGTGGAGTAGTCCCCCAGATGGCCGGTGTAGCCGCCAGCCAGGCTCATATAACGCTGAAGCAGCGTCGCCGCCTTATGCAACACTCCGTTGGAACGCCAGCCGTATGATCCGGCAAAAATCGACGCCGGCCCGTAACTTTCGCGAATACGGCGGTGCTGGCGATCGATCAATGCCAGCGCGTCATCCCAACTGACCCGAACAAACTCATCCTGCCCGCGTATGCCCTGCGGGCTCTCCGGCGAGGCGAGAAAACCCTTACGTACCATCGGATAACGCACGCGGGTTTTGCTATGCACCTGGTCGCGTACCACGCTTTGCAGCGAGTTGGTAAACGAAGTCTGTAGCGCACCGCGTGAGGCGAGCACCTGCTCGCCGTCGGTGTCGACAAGAATCGGGCCCCAGTGGGCAGCGGTTAAAACGGTATAGGGAGAAGATGGCGTAGACAAATGAGCGCTCCTGCAGGTGGCGTCGGTTATATATTGCGCCGTTCAATGTTACTTACAAATTTCAGAGAGTTCCCAAGAATTTTCGTCTGTTTCGCACGTCATAATGACGCGCCACGGTCGCTGTGGCGAAAAATAAGAACGTCATTAAGGAATTAAGATGAAAAAACGTGTATTTGCGATTGCTGCCATCGTCAGCGGCGCGCTGGCAATCTCAGGCTGTACCACCAACCCTTACACCGGCGAGCGCGAAGCGGGTAAATCCGGCATCGGCGCGGGCATTGGTTCACTGGTCGGCGCAGGCGTCGGCGCCCTTTCGTCGTCGAAGAAAGATCGCGGTAAAGGCGCACTGATTGGCGCGGCAGCAGGCGCTGCGCTCGGCGGCGGCGTGGGTTACTACATGGACGTGCAGGAAGCGAAGCTACGCGAAAAAATGCAGGGGACCGGCGTCAGCGTCACCCGTAACGGTGACAATATCGTGCTGAATATGCCGAACAACGTCACCTTCGACAGCGCTTCCGCCACCCTGAAACCGGCGGGTGCCAACACGCTGGTTGGCGTGGCGATGGTGCTGAAAGAGTACGAGAAAACGGCTGTCAACGTCATCGGCTATACCGACAGCACCGGCAGCCAGCAGCTCAACATGAAGCTGTCTCAGCAGCGCGCCGATTCGGTGGCCAGCTCGCTGATTACCCAGGGCGTAGCCGCTACACGCGTACGCACCTCCGGTATGGGCCCGGCGAACCCTATCGCCAGCAACAGTACCGAAGAGGGTAAAGCGCAGAACCGTCGCGTGGAAATTACCCTAAGCCCGATGCAGTAATGCCATTGCCGGGCGGCCATGCCGCTCGGCAAAATGCTTGATTAGCCAGATTTTCGCGCTAAGGTGTTGTCACTTTCAGGCGAGAGAACACTCATGGCAAAATCAGCGCGACCTACCATCAGCGATGTGGCGAAAGCCGCGAAAACCGGCAAAACCAGCATTTCCCGCTACCTCAATGGCGAAAAGCACCTGCTTTCCGACGCGCTGCTGGCACGTATTGAAGCGGCGATTGCCGAGCTCGACTATCGCCCCAGCCTGATGGCTCGCAGCCTGAAGCGCGGCCGCACCCGCCTGATTGGCCTGATTATCGCCGACATTACCAACCCTTATTCCGTCAACGTGCTCAGCGGTATTGAAGCCGCCTGCCGTGAAAAGGGATTCACCCCGCTGGTGTGTAATACCAATAACGAGGTTAACCAGGAGCTGCATTATCTTGATCTGCTGCGCAGCTACCAGGTCGAGGGGATCGTCGTGAATGCCGTCGGCATGCGGGAAGAAGGGCTACAGCGCCTGCAACAGTCCGCACTGCCCATGGTGCTTATCGACCGTAAAATTCCTGATTTTGCCTGCGACGTCGTCGGGCTGGATAACGCCCAGGCCGCCACAACCGCCACTGAACACCTGATTGAGCAAGGCTTTGAAGCCCTGCTGTTTCTCAGCGAACCGCTGGGCACCGTCAATACCCGCCGCGAACGACTCAGCGCCTTCCGGGCAACGCTGGCCCGCTACCCAGGCGTCGTGGCAGAAAACGCCGAAGTGCCGCTTGCCGAGAACGCACAGTTGGATAACACCCTGCGTCAGTTCCACCAGCAGCACCGCGGCATGCGTAAAGCCGTGATATCCGCCAACGGCGCGCTCACGCTTCAGGTGGCCCGCTCGCTAAAACGCATCGGCCTGAACTGGGGCAGCGATATCGGCCTGCTGGGGTTTGATGAGCTGGAGTGGGCAGAGCTGGCGGGCGTCGGCATTACCACCCTCAAGCAGCCCACCTGGCAAATAGGCTATGCCGCCGTCGAACAGGTCGTGCGCCGCATTGAAGGTGGCGCAGATGCTATTCATGAGCAGGTTTTTTCCGGTGAACTGATCGTTCGCGGATCGACTGCACGTTAATCTTCCTTCGTGATAGAGATCATAAATTCAACACAGCATGATTTTCTTTGGAACCGATTCCATTTAGCGTATTAGACATAGCGTTAAATTCGGAGTACCTATGCAAAGAAAAATTATGGTGGTGACCGCCGCGTATGGCCATGACGCCGTCCGCGCGGCCGGTGGACAAGGGGCAATGCTGCCGGTCATCGCCGATGCCGGGGCCGACGGCGTTGAAATCCGTCGCGAACTGTTGACCTCCGCCGAGCTTCAATCACTCCCAGCCCTGGCCGCCGCCATCGCCTCATCCAACCTGACCGCCTGCTATTCCGCGCCCGAAGCGCTGTTTATGACCGACGGTACGCTCAACCCCCAGCTTCCGGAATTACTGCGCGAAGCCACAACGCTGCGCGCACAGTGGCTGAAAGTATCGCTCGGCCACTTTAGCCACACATGGCAGCTCAGCACGCTGCGCGACTGGCTGGAGAGCAGCGGCATGAAACTGGTGGTAGAAAACGATCAAACCCCCTGCGGACGGCTGCCGCCAATGCAGCGCTTTAGCGCCGCTTGCCACACCCAGAAGCTGCCAGTGCAGCTCACGTTTGATATGGGTAACTGGCTGTGGGTCGGCGATTCCCCGGAAGCCGCCGCTGAACAGCTGGCGCCGTCAGTCGGCTATATCCACGTCAAGGCCGCGATCGCGCACCGCGACAGCTACCGGGCCGTACCGCCCGATACCGCCGATGCCCGCTGGCTGGCGTTACTGAATCAGTTACCCATCGACGTGCCGCGCGGTATTGAGTTCCCGCTGGAAGGGGACAATCTGACCGCCGTGACGCGCCGCTATGTTGAATTGTTACGTAAGGAGTAAGCGATGAACCCTTCTCTGGATGTCATCACCATCGGCGAAGCGATGGCCATGTTTGTCGCCAGGCAGACCGGCGATTTAGAGGACATTGAACAGTTTATTAAGCGCGTTGCCGGGGCCGAACTTAACGTCGCCACCGGGCTGGCGCGCCTTGGGTTGAAGGTAGGCTGGGTCAGCCGCGTGGGCAACGACAGTTTTGGCCGCTTTGTACTCAATAGTCTGCGTAAAGAAGGCATTGATGCCTGCGCCGTGACCGTCGACAGACAGCACGCAACCGGCTTTCAGCTAAAATCCAAAGTCGAAAATGGAACCGATCCCATTGTAGAGTATTTCCGTAAAGGCTCGGCGGCAAGCTACCTGTCGGTTGAGGACTACAACGAAACCTACTTCGCCAGCGCTCGCCATCTGCACCTTAGCGGCGTGGCGGCGGCCCTTTCCGCCAGTTCCTATACGCTGCTCGACCACGCTGCGCGCACGATGAAGGCTCAGGGTAAGACCCTCTCCTTCGACCCAAATCTGCGCCCGGTGCTATGGAAGAGCGAAGCAGAGATGGTCGAAAAACTCAACCAGCTGGCCTTCCAGGCCGACTGGGTTCTACCGGGATTGAAAGAGGGCATGATCCTGACCGGGAAACAAACCCCGGAAGGTATTGCCGATTTCTATCTCCACCGCGGCGTGAAGGCCGTCGCCATTAAAACCGGCGCCGACGGAGCCTGGTATAAAACCGTCGACGGCGAGCAGGGTCACGTAGCCCCCGTCAAAGTCGACAACGTGGTTGACACCGTTGGCGCTGGCGATGGTTTTGCCGTTGGCGTGGTCAGCGCGTTGCTCGAGGGGCGCACGCTGCATCAGGCCGTGGCTCGCGGCAACAAAATTGGCGCACTGGCGATTCAGGTTCAGGGCGACAGCGAAGGTTTACCCACCCGTGAAGCGTTAGGCGAATAACGTCACGTTACGATAACAGCCCCCCCTGTACCCTACATGCAGCGGCGGCGAAGCGACAATAGAGGCAGGCCTATGAACAGCTCAACAAACGCAGCAAAACGTTGGTGGTACATCATGCCGATCGTGTTTATCACGTACAGCCTGGCGTACCTTGACCGCGCGAACTTCAGTTTCGCCTCCGCAGCCGGAATTACCGAAGATCTCGGCATCACCAAAGGGATCTCTTCCCTGCTGGGCGCCCTCTTCTTCCTCGGCTACTTCTTCTTTCAAATCCCCGGCGCTATCTATGCCGAACGCCGCAGCGTACGCAAACTGATCTTTACCTGCCTGATTTTATGGGGCGTTTGCGCTTCGCTCACCGGCATGGTGACCAACATTCCGGCGCTGGCGGCGATTCGCTTTGTTCTGGGCGTCGTGGAAGCCGCCGTTATGCCCGCAATGCTGATTTACATCAGCAACTGGTTTACCAAATCCGAACGTTCGCGGGCCAACACCTTCCTGATCCTCGGGAACCCCGTCACCGTACTGTGGATGTCGGTGGTGTCAGGCTATCTGATTCAGGCGCTCGGCTGGCGCGAGATGTTTATTATCGAGGGCTTCCCGGCCATTATCTGGGCCTTCTGCTGGTGGGTGCTGGTCAAAGACAAACCATCGCAGGTCGGCTGGCTGAACGCATCGGAAAAAGCGGCACTGCAGGCCCAGCTGGAACAAGAACAACAGGGTATTAAAGCGGTACGCAACTACGGTGAAGCCTTCCGCTCACGCAACGTGGTTCTGCTTTGCATGCAGTACTTTGCCTGGAGCATCGGCGTATATGGTTTTGTACTGTGGCTGCCGTCAATCATCCGCAGCGGCGGCGCAAACCTGGGTATGGTTGAGGTCGGCTGGCTCTCTTCCGTACCTTACCTCGCCGCGACGATAGCGATGATTCTGGTGTCCTGGGCATCCGACAAACTGCAAAATCGTCGACTGTTCGTCTGGCCGCTGCTGCTGATCGCTGGCTTTGCGTTTATTGGCTCCTGGGCCGTTGGCGCAGACCATTTCTGGATCTCTTATAGCCTGCTGGTGATCGCTGGCGCGGCCATGTACGCCCCGTATGGCCCGTTCTTCGCCATCATTCCGGAGATGCTGCCGCGCAACGTCGCGGGGGGCGCGATGGCGCTAATCAACAGCATGGGGGCGCTGGGCTCGTTCTTCGGTTCCTGGTTCGTTGGCTATCTCAACGGTGCCACCGGCAGCCCATCTGCATCATACATTTTTATGGGGGTGGCGCTTTTCGCCTCAGTATGGCTAACTCTTATTGTTAAGCCTGCTAATCATCAGCCGCTGCCCGTTGGCGCACGCCACGCTTAAACTTTTAACTTACGGAGATTCGCATGAAGCCGTCTATTATTCTCTATAAAGCGCTACCTGACGATTTACAGCATCGCCTGGCAGAACATTTTACGGTCACCCAGGTACCGAACCTGCGCCCGGAAACGGTCGCGCAGCATGCGGAGGCTTTCGCCAACGCGGAAGGTTTGCTGGGCTCTAGCGAAGCCGTCAATACCGCCTTGCTGGAGAAAATGCCCAAGCTTCGCGCAACGTCCACCATCTCCGTGGGTTACGATAACTTTGACGTCGAGGCCCTGAACGCTCGCCGGGTGCTGCTGATGCACACGCCGACGGTGCTGACGGAAACCGTGGCCGATACGCTCATGGCGCTGGTGCTCAGTACCGCCCGCCGCGTGGTTGAAGTGGCGGAGCGCGTGAAGGCCGGCGAGTGGACAAAAAGCATCGGTCCGGACTGGTTTGGCACCGACGTGCATCATAAAACGCTGGGTATTATCGGCATGGGCCGCATCGGCATGGCGCTCGCCCAGCGCGCCCACTTTGGTTTCAACATGCCGATTCTCTACAACGCGCGCCGTCGTCACGAGCAGGCGGAAGAGCGGTTTAACGCCCGCTACTGCGACCTGAACACGCTGCTGGATGAAGCGGATTTTGTCTGCCTGATCCTGCCGCTGACCGACGAAACGTACCACCTGTTCGGCGCCGAGCAGTTTGCGCGCATGAAGTCTTCAGCCATCTTTATCAACGCCGGCCGCGGCCCGGTGGTGGACGAGAAAGCGCTTATCTCCGCGCTGCGTAACGGTGACATTCATGCCGCAGGGCTGGATGTCTTCGAGCAGGAGCCGCTGCCTGCCAGCTCCCCGCTGTTGAAGCTGCCGAACGTTGTTGCGCTGCCGCATATCGGGTCCGCGACGCATGAAACCCGCTACAACATGGCGGCCTGTGCGGTGGATAACCTGATTGATGCGCTGCAAGGGAAGGTAGAGAAGAACTGCGTGAATCCGCAGGTTGCGGGATAAAACAAAACAGCCCGGCGGGTGCCGGGCTGCCATTATGGCTTATTTGGTCGCGTTAACCGCCGCCGTCCAGGCCTGGCTAAAGGCCTGATGCTGTGCGGCCAGCGGGCCAATCAGCGCATTGTACTGGCTTGCCTGCTGTGAGGTCGGGAACTGAATGCCGTTGGCCACAAAGCTCACCTGTGTGCCCTGCTGAGCCACAAAATCGCCCACCTGCACCAGCTGCTGTGTGAACACCTGCGCGGCTGGGATCAGCGGCTGCAGCGCGTCGGCCGGGCCGGTAACCACTTTGCTGTAAACCTGGTCGAAGACCGGCTTCAGATCGTCTGCCTGCTTCAGCGCGGCGTGCGCAGCATCTGCCTGCATTTTGGCATTTTGCAGCTGCTGGCTCAGTACGCCCAGCGAACCATTTGCCTGACGCAGCGGCTCGCGCTGGGTCATGTAATCCTGCGGTACGCGAATGGCGTTAACGCTATCCACCACCGGACGCAGACCCGCGTCCATTGCCTGGCTCACCTGCTGTGAATAGCCATAAATGACGGCGTAGTCGGAAACAAACGGCCCGAACTGTTTTTTCTGGTCAGCCGTCAGCGTTGGCAGGCGTTCACCGCCGCGCATTACCGTATTCTGCAGGAAATCGACGAATGCTTTACGCTGATCGCCTTCCTTATCAAAACACCCACTCAGGCTAACAACCATCAATAACGCCGCAACAGGCGCAAACCAGCGAGAGCAGGACTTTCCTGTCGCCATTTTCTTACTCCTTCAGCCAAAAAAAGCGCAAACCGGCACACGCGTGCCTAACGCTGACAAGGATAGTCCAGAGCCGCGCCGCAAGATACCTTTTTCATACGTTCTGCCGCGCTTCCGTTGAAATGTTAACAAGGTGTTGCATCCATCACATTTATCGCAATGCGATCATGCAAGAAAAGAGGAACTAACGTAATGATATTCATCTTTTTTTAGCTAAATCATCGCGACAACAAAAACGGAGCGAACGATAATCGCACACTTCCGCCCGGCGGCACGTTGTGGGAAGGCCCGCTAAATGATTTGATTGAATGAACGATTAACGACAATACGTTCGATAATCGCCCAAAACCTCAATACCTGTGAGAGAGACAAGAGGATAAATCCCGCTCTCTCGCCTCGCTTAGCAGGAATTACCGCATGACAACACAGACAACAACGGATATTCAGGCTTTTATCAACCGCCATCCCTTCTCAAAGTACCAGTGGATGATTCTGGTGCTGTGCTTTGTGACCGTCGCTATGGATGGATTTGATACCGCCATTATTGGTTTTATCGCCTCCGATTTGATCCAGGAATGGGGGGTACAAAAATCCGATCTCGGCCCCGTGATGAGTGCCGCGCTGGTCGGCCTTGCCGTGGGCGCATTAACCGCAGGCCCAATGGCCGACCGCATTGGCCGTAAAAAGGTGCTGGTCCTGTCAATTCTGGTCTTTGGCGGCTTCAGCCTGATCACGGCCTTCGCCACATCGCTGACGCAGCTGACCGTCCTGCGCTTCTTAACGGGCCTGGGGCTCGGCGCCGCGATGCCGAACGCCGCCACGCTGATGAGTGAATATGCTCCGGAGCGCCGCCGCGCGCTGCTGGTGAACCTGATGTTCGTCGGGTTCCCCATTGGTTCATCAATGGGCGGCTTTGTTTCAGCATGGCTGATTCCACACTACGGCTGGCAAAGCGTGCTGATTCTTGGCGGCGTGATGCCGCTGGCGCTGGCCGTGGCGCTGATCTTCCTGCTGCCGGAGTCCGCTCGCTATCTGGCGGTGAAGAACAAATCTCAGCAACAGATTGCGCGGATTTTACGCCACATCGCCCCTCTGCCGGATAACACGCACTTTGTATTGCAGGAAACGGGTCAGGTCAAAGAGCAGTCGGCGCTGGGCGTCATCTTCTCGCCACGCTATCTGGTGGGCACCATTATGCTGTGCCTGACCTACTTTATGGGCCTGCTGATCTTCTATCTGCTGACCAGTTGGCTGCCGCTGTTGATTCGCGAAACCGGCGCAACGTTGAGCCAGGCTTCGGTTATTACCGCCCTCTTCCCGCTGGGCGGCGGCATTGGCGTACTGGTGCTCGGCGCGCTGATGGACAAAATTAACCCGAATAAAGTGGTGGCGGTGGGCTATTTGCTGACCGGCGTCTTTGTCTGCCTGGTGGGCTTCTCAACCAGCAGTCTGGTATTAATGGGCGTAATGGTGTTTATCGCCGGCACCATCATGAACGGCGCACAGTCATCCATGCCGGCGTTGGCCGCCGGTTTTTACCCGACTCAAGGGCGCGCCACCGGCGTTGCCTGGATGCTGGGCCTGGGTCGCTTCGGCGGGATTCTCGGCGCCTTCAGCGGCGCTTTCCTGATGCAGGCCGAGCTCTCCTTTAAGACTATTTTCGCGCTGCTGGCTATTCCTGCCGTGCTGTCAGCTATTGCGCTGATGATCAAGCACGCGGCGAGTAAACGGCAGACGCTTCAGGGTGCCAGCGGCCCGTCGTCGCTGCCAAAAGCGGCACAAAAAGTGTAATGCCACGCCCCGGCAGGCCCGCTGCCGGGGCGCTATGACGCTTTTTTACAAAGCAGAGATTTCCTTAAATTTTATTTATATATCATGATATTAAACAAAATTACCACCGTAAGCGCACCCGTTGCATAGCCGGATGGGCACAGATAACGTTTGCTTTTGAGCCCGGAAGTATGCGTTAATGATTCCACGGTTTGACATACAGACCACAAAGCAGTTGAGTAAAGCAGTTCCCTTCAAGGTTATCCATTGGTACCCCTCGTAGCGACATTTCCTTTACGCTTTAAATTCTGTAAAGCATGCCATATCGCCGTAAGGCTCAATTAATTTTTAAAGGTAATTTCTATGTCCGGTAAAATGACTGGTATCGTAAAATGGTTCAACGCTGACAAAGGCTTCGGCTTCATCACTCCTGACGATGGTTCTAAAGACGTGTTCGTACACTTCTCTGCTATCCAGAACGATGGCTACAAATCCCTGGACGAAGGTCAGAAAGTTTCCTTCACCATCGAAAACGGCGCTAAAGGCCCGGCAGCTGGCAACGTAACTTCTCTGTAAGTTCACGCCGCTAAAAATTCGAAATCCCTGCCTTACGGCGGGGATTTTTTTATTTATAACGCCGTAAAAATCCAGCCGTTCTCCTGCCACGTCAGACTATGCGTCAACTTCAACGCCTGTAAAAACGCCTCATCGTGCGACACCACCAGCATTGCGCCGGGAAATCCGACTAGCGCCGCTTCAATTGCCTGAACGGATGCCAGATCGAGATGGTTGGTCGGCTCGTCCAGCAATAACAGTTGCGCCGGTTCCCGACGCCACAGCACGCAGGCCAGCGCGGCTTTTAAGCGTTCACCGCCGCTCAATGCCGCCAGCGGTAGATTGACCTTATCGGCGTCGAGCCGAAGCTGGGCCAGGCGGGTACGCAGCTCCCCCTCCACTAACGGCGAATCGCCTGCCCTCAAATGCCCCATCACCGATTGCGATAAATCCAGCTGTGTAAGATGTTGATCGAGCCAGGCCGCGCTGACCGACAATCGGCATTCGCCGCAGAGCGGTGATTCAATGCCCATCAGCGTTTTCAGCAGCGTCGTTTTGCCGCAGCCATTCGGGCCGCGCAGCGCCACTCGCATCGGGCCATCCAACCGCAAGGTGAGCGGGAACGCCGACGAATGCGCTAAACACAGCTGCTCAGCCACCCATATCTGCTTGCCCGCCGCGATACGGCCTCCTGGCAAGGTAAACAGGATGGGCACATCTTCTTCCACGCGTTCCCGCGCCTGTGCTACCGCATGATTTAGCGTCGCGTTTTGCTCCCGGTGCTGAGTGAGCAGCGTCCCTGGCCGCTCGCGCGCCGCGCCTTTGTACTTCACACGCTCAAAAGAGGCGATGTTCAGGCTATCGACGGTCCTTAATGTTTTAGCCGAGCGCCGCTGACAATCGTCATGTTCCTTTTGCATCCGCGCCCGGACGCGGCGTCGTTCAGTTGCAGCATGGCTGAGCGCGGCCCGTGCCGCGGACTGTTCGGCATCGCGCTGCTGCTGATAATCCGCATAGCTGCCGCCGTAGCTACGTAGCGCTGAGGGGGTCAGCTCGAGAATGCGCGGCATCCGCCCGAGCAGCTCGCGATCGTGGCTGGCAATCAGCGCCCCGCCTCGCCAGCTTTCCAGCTGCCGATAAAGCCATTCGCGCCCGCCGCTATCAAGATGGTTAGTCGGCTCATCCAGCAGTAAATACGCCGCATCGGAGGCAAACGCGGCGCAGAGCAACGCTTTCACCCGTTCTCCGCCGCTCAGAGAAAGCGCTGGCCGCGCGGGGTCAAACTCACCCAGCCCTGCGGCCAGAAACGCTGCGTTTAATCGCTCAGGCAGTTCCCAATAACCGTCCAGGCATTCAATATCATCAGCCAGCGCGTGGCCTGCAGCGAGACGCTGTAAAGCGGAAAAAATCGCCTCATAGCCAAGCAACATTGCCAGCGTCATCTCTGCGGACACCGCATGCTGCTGCGCCACATACGCACAGGAGGAAAGTGGTTCAATATGACCAGAAGAAGGACGGTCTTTCCCCGCCAGCAGACGTAGCAGGCGGGTTTTACCCACGCCGTTGCGTCCGACAAGACCGCACGGCGAGGGGGCCAGCGAGACGTTCAGTGGGCCAAAAAGGGTATCGCCCGTCGCAAACTGACAGGTGACCTGATGCAAAATAAAAGCGGGGGATTGCGCACAGTGGGCCATAAGCACTCCTGAATGAAATCAATAGTTCCCCTGCGAGCGGCAAGCGCCCAGCAAGGATTCGAATTCAGCAGGTGTGTTTGTCCATTTTCAGTGTGCCTCAGTAAGACGAGGGGTTCGTCGCGGCAAAGCTTAAACGCATTGTTGGGCGTATTTCAAGGCTATTTTTTACGCATTTTATGCCTGGCGCAACGCCAGGCCTCAAAGCGACAAGGCCTGACAAGCGCGGGCTTGATGAAGCAACCCGTTGATAGCAGGTTCTTTTTAGCAAGATGCTGCCCGGGTAAAGCGAATCAGGATTTCACTCTTTTTCCCGATTCATCGACCACCTGTTCACCATCTTCTTTGGTGAACGCGCCCTGCTGCGGCTCAGGTAAGATCTCCAGCACAACCTCGGAAGGACGGCACAGTCGGGTGCCCAGCGGCGTCACGACAATCGGGCGGTTGATCAGGATCGGATGTTCAAGCATATAACCGATCAATTGTTCATCGGTAAACCGATCTTCAGCCAGGCCGAGTTGTTCATAGGGTTCCACATTCTGGCGCAGCAGCGCGCGTACCGTTATCCCCATATCGGCAATCAGCTTAACCAACTCATCGCGGGAGGGCGGCGTGTCGAGATAATAAACAATCTTCGGCTCATTGCCGCTGTTGCGGATCATCTCCAGCGTATTCCGCGACGTGCCGCAGGCGGGGTTATGATAGACAGTAATCATGCTCATACAGTATCTCATTACAAAGTGACGGAGAGCCGCAGCGCCAGTGCGACCAGGGTGACAAAGAGAACCGGCAGCGTCATGATGATGCCCGTGCGGAAGTAATATCCCCAGGTAATCTTCATGTTTTTCTGCGCCAGTACGTGCAGCCACAGCAGCGTAGCCAGGCTGCCAATCGGGGTAATCTTCGGCCCCAGATCGCAGCCAATAACGTTGGCATAGACCATGGCTTCTTTGATGACGCCGGTCGCGGCGCTGCCATCAATCGACAGCGCACCAATCAACACCGTCGGCATATTGTTCATCATTGACGACAGAAATGCCGTAATAAAGCCGGTTCCCAGCGTGGCGGCCCATAGGCCATGCTCGGCCAGTACGTTCAGCACCCCAGACAGCCACTCCGTAAGCCCCGCATTACGCAGCCCATAAACCACCAGATACATGCCGAGCGAGAAAATGACAATCTGCCACGGCGCCCCACGCAATACCTTTCCGGTATTAATCGCGTGGCCGCGCTTCGCGACGATAAACAACGCCGCGGCGCCTACGGCGGCAATTGCGCTGATGGGAATCCCCATCGGTTCCAGAATAAAGAACCCAGCGAGCAGACACAGCAGCACCACCCAGCCCATCTTAAACGTCGCGGGATCTTTAATCGCGCTGGCCGGCGTCTTCAGCAAAGCAACGTCGTAGGTCCTGGGGATGTCCCGGCGGAAGAACCAATGCAGCATCCCCAGCGTGGCAACAATCGCCGCGATATCCACGGGCACCATCACGGAAGCGTACCGGGTGAAACCCAGGCCAAAGAAATCAGCCGAGACGATATTCACCAGGTTAGAGACGATCAGCGGCAGGCTGGCCGTATCCGCAATGAACCCCGCGGCCATCACAAAAGCCAGCGTCGTACCCTGGCTGAAGCCTAGTGCAAGCAGCATGGCAATCACGATAGGCGTTAGAATCAGCGCCGCGCCGTCGTTCGCAAACAGCGCCGCGACGGCCGCGCCGAGTAAGACTATCCAGGTAAACAACAAACGCCCGCGCCCCTTACCCCAGCGCGAGACGTGCAGCGCGGCCCATTCAAAGAAACTGCACTCATCGAGCAACAGGCTGATCATGATGACGGCAATAAATGTCGCCGTAGCGTTCCACACAATGTTCCAGACAACGGGAATATCGTCGATATGAATCACGCCCGTCGCCAGCGCGAGGACCGTCCCAATGCTTGCGCTCCAGCCAATGCTCAGCCCTTTTGGCTGCCAGATGACCAGCACCAGCGTCAGTAGAAACAGACTCCCTGCCAACAACATTTCACACCCCATTCACATATGATTATATATATATGTACTATTCAGCCTTAGCAGGAAGAATAATCCGACGTCACCCGTCGTTTACGTACGTCTTCACGCAGGCACTGCCAGGCGGTTGAGATGACGTCTGCCGCCCAGGCAGGCATATGCGGAGACAATCGGTAATAAACCCATTTTCCGTCCCGACGGTCCATAACTAACCCAGCCCCGCGTAAAATCGCCATATGCCGGGAAATTTTCGGCTGTGATTCCGAGGTGGCACCGCAGATATCACAAACGCACAGCTCGCCCGACTCTCTCAGTTGCATAAGGATCGCAAGACGGGTTTCATCCGCCAGGATTTTGAAAAGTTGAACCGGTTGTAGCATAGCTGACTCCGTTATCGTCACCACACATATATGTTAATACAGATATGTTAATTACAAAAGTGTCTATTTGCGAACACAAAAAAGGACCGGGTATACCTCTGCACCATAAAAAAACCTGCCCGAGGGCAGGTCTTTTATTTACCGCGTTTCGCTTACTGCAGCAGGGAAATATCTGCTACCTGCAGGAACAGCTCGCGCAGTTTCGACAGCAGAGTCAGACGGTTGATACGCACGTCTTTATCTTCTGCGTTCACCATGACGTTCTCGAAGAACTCATCCACCGGCTCGCGCAACGAGGCCAGTTCGATCAGCGCATCCTGATAGCGACCTTCGGCGAAGTACGGCTGCAGCTTATCGCGCAGAACGACGAGGTTGCCCGCCAGCTTAATTTCTGCCGCTTCTTTCAGCACGGAAGCATGAACAATATCGTTCAGCGTTTCGTCAGATTTCGCCAGGATGTTAGACACGCGCTTGTTAGCCGCTGCCAGCGCAGACGCTTCTTCCAGGGTACGGAAGTGGGACACCGCTTTCATACGGGCATCGAAGTCTGCCGGACGCGTCGGACGGCGCGCCAGCACCGCCTGGATGGTATCGACGGTGTAACCTTCATCCTGATACCACGCGCGGAAACGGCCGAGCATGAAGTCGATAACGTCATCCACCACTTTCGCGTTGGTCAGCTTGTCGCCGTACAGACGCACCGCTTCTTCGGTCAGCGTTTGCAGATCCAGGTTCAGGTTCTTCTCAACGATGATACGCAGCACGCCCAGCGCGGCACGACGCAGCGCGAACGGGTCTTTATCGCCTTTCGGATGTTGACCGATACCAAAGATACCCGCCAGGGTGTCCATCTTATCGGCAATCGCCAGCGCGCACGCTACCGGGTTAGACGGCAGATCGTCACCGGCAAAGCGCGGCTGATACTGCTCGTTCAGCGCGACCGCAACATCTTCCGCTTCGCCATCATGGCGCGCGTAGTGCATCCCCATCACGCCCTGAGTGTCGGTGAACTCGAAGACCATGTTGGTCATCAGGTCGCACTTAGACAGCAGGCCAGCGCGGGTTGCGTGGTTCACATCAGCGCCAATCTGACCGGCAATCCAGCCCGCCAGCGCCTGAATACGGTCAGTTTTGTCGCGCAGCGTGCCCAGCTGTTGCTGGAACAGCACGGTTTGCAGACGTGGCAGGTGATCTTCCAGACGTTTTTTACGGTCGGTATTGAAGAAGAACTCGGCGTCGGCCAGACGTGGGCGAACCACTTTCTCGTTACCGGAGATGATCTGGGTCGGATCTTTCGATTCGATGTTGGCCACGAAGATAAAGTTCGGCAGCAGCTTGCCCGCGTTGTCGTAAACCGGGAAGTACTTCTGGTCGCCCTTCATGGTGTACACCAGCGCTTCCGCCGGCACCGCAAGGAATTTCTCTTCAAACTTCGCAGTCAGTACCACCGGCCATTCAACCAGCGAGGTGACTTCTTCCAGCAGGCTTTCGCTCAGATCGGCAATGCCGCCAATCTTACGCGCTGCTTCTTCCGCATCGGCTTTAATTTTGGCCTTACGCGCTTCGTAGTCAGCCACCACCATGCCGCGTTCCAGCAGAATCTGCGGGTACTGATCGGCATTGTCGATAGTGAACTCCGGCTCGCCCATAAAGCGATGGCCGCGAATCACGCGGTCAGACTGAATGCCAAGGATGGTCGCAGGAACGACTTTCTCACCCAGCAGCAGGGTTACGGTGTGAACCGGACGCACAAAGTGCACGTCGTTCGCGCCCCAGCGCATCAGTTTCGGGATCGGCAGCTTAGAAAGCGAGTTGGCAATCATGTTCGGCAGCAGCGCTTCGGTGCTTTCGCCCTTCACGTGTGCGCGATACAGCAGCCATTCGCCTTTGTCAGTGGTCAGACGTTCGGCCTGATCGACGGTGATACCGCAGCCGCGCGCCCAGCCCTCAGCCGCTTTGCTCGGTTTGCCTTCGGCGTCGAACGCCTGGGCAATCGCCGGGCCGCGTTTTTCAACTTCACGATCCGCCTGCGCGGCCGCGAGATTTGCCACTTTCAGCGCCAGACGGCGCGGGGCAGCAAACCATTCAACTTTACCGTGCGCGAGGCCCGCGTTATCGAGCTCTGCGGTCACGTTTGCCGCGAAAGATTCCGCCAGGTTGCGCAGCGCTTTTGGTGGCAGCTCTTCAGTGCCGATTTCCACCAGAAAAGTATTCTCAGACATGGCCGCCTCTTATTTATTCTTGTTGCACATCGGGAAGCCAAGGGCTTCACGGGAAGCGTAGTAAGCTTCTGCCACTGCTTTGGTCAGGGTGCGAATGCGCAGGATGTAGCGCTGACGCTCGGTGACGGAGATGGCTTTACGCGCATCCAGCAGGTTAAAGCTATGGGCAGCCTTAAGAATACGCTCGTAGGCAGGCAGCGGCAGCGGGTTTTCCAGCGCCAGCAGCTGCTGGGCTTCTTTCTCATACTGCTCGAAGCAAGAGAACAGGAAGTCGACGTCTGCGTATTCGAAGTTGTAGGTGGATTGCTCCACTTCATTCTGATGGAACACGTCGCCGTAGGTGGTTTTACCCAGCGGGCCGTCGCTCCAGACCAGGTCGTAAACGCTGTCTACGCCCTGAATGTACATGGCCAGACGTTCCAGACCATAGGTGATTTCACCGGTGACCGGCTTGCACTCAAGGCCGCCGACCTGCTGGAAGTAGGTGAACTGCGTCACTTCCATACCGTTCAGCCACACTTCCCAACCCAGACCCCAGGCACCCAGCGTCGGGTTCTCCCAGTTGTCTTCCACGAAGCGAATGTCGTGGATGGTCGGATCCATACCCAGCTCTTTCAGAGACCCGAGGTACAGCTCCTGGATGTTATCCGGAGACGGTTTAATCACGACCTGGAACTGATAGTAGTGCTGTAAACGGTTCGGGTTTTCGCCATAGCGGCCGTCGGTTGGACGGCGGGACGGCTGCACGTAGGCGGTCGCCATCGGCTCCGGCCCCAACGCACGCAGGCAGGTCATTGGGTGAGAGGTGCCCGCGCCAACTTCCATGTCCAGTGGTTGAACAATGGTGCAGCCCTGACGAGCCCAGTAATCCTGTAAGGTCAGGATCAGGCCCTGGAAGGTCCTGGTATCAAACTTTTGCATATGATTTCGTGCTGGATACGTGTGGATTTAAAGGAAGGAGTCAGTATACCCGCTGGCTGCGAGATATACAGTATGAAACGGGGTTGTTTAGGGAAAATTGGGAAAAACAGGCCGGATTTTGCCGATCCGGGGCCTGTTTTAGCGCATTGACAGGTGTAAAAAGCCGCCGTCTGCATCAAAGGAGCAGACAAAGCTTTCATTGCGCGCCGTGTAGCCACGCAGCTCATAGCTGCCCTGAAAACGTTCAAACCCGGTCACGTCAATTTTCTGCGCCGCCGTATTATAGCGCGCCGCGGCGTTGTCCTTGCAGAGTTGTTCCATGGTGAGCGAACGCGCAGGATTGATTTTTGCACTCTGCGTTTTTTGGGCCACCGGCGGCTCGACCGACGAACACCCTGCCAGCAGAATAAACGCCAGCACAAGAGGGAGAGACTTCATCATCATCATTATTTATCTTACCGGGCTGTTATTTTAGGCTGTACCCTTTCACACCACCGCATTGTGCGAATCTCTCCGCAGCGCCACAAGTGCAGGGTGCAAAACTCAGAATTATCCAGTGAAATAGCGCCAGAAGCGGCGGGTCTGATTTATATATAGCGGAAAATAGGGCATCTGATGCAAGAAAAAATTAGCTGGATTGATAACTTACGCGGCATTGCCTGCCTGATGGTGGTGATGATCCACACCACCACCTGGTTTATTACCCATCCGCACGACATCAGCCCGCTCAGTTGGGATTTCGCTAACGTCCTGAACTCCGCCTCTCGCGTCAGCGTTCCGCTCTTTTTTATGATATCCGGCTACCTTTTTTTTGGCCCACGCAGCGCGCAGCCGCGCCATTTTCTGCGTATTGCGCTGTGCCTGCTGTTTTACAGCGCTATCGCCCTGTTATTCATTACCGCCTTTACCCCAATCAACGTCGAAGCTTCGCTGAGGAACCTGCTGCAAAAACCGGCGTTCTATCATCTGTGGTTCTTCTTCGCCATCATCGTCATTTATCTGGTGTCACCGCTGATTGGTGTGAAAGCCGTTAGCGGCAAAATGCTGCTGGCGCTGATGGTCGTTCTGGGGATTGTCGCAAACCCGAATATGCCGCCGCTGAAGGCTGACGGCGCAACCTGGCTACCGGTGAATCTGTATATCAACGGCGACACGTTCTATTACGTGCTTTACGGCCTGCTGGGCCGGGCGCTGGGTATGATGGAAACGAACCGAAAAAGCCTGACGTGGATCTGTGGGCTGCTGTTTGCCGCGGGCGCATGGATGATTTCTCGCGGTACGCTGCACGAGCTACAGTGGCGCGGCAACTTTGGTGACACCTGGTACGTGTACTGTGGCCCAATGGTCTTTATCTGCGCGACGGCGCTGTTCGTGGTGGTTAAAAACACGCTGAATCATCGCGTATTGCCGGGTCTGGCGCTTATTTCCCGCCATTCTTTAGGTATTTACGGTTTTCACGCCTTTATCATTTACCTGCTGCGCGCCTGGAATCTCGATCTCAAAAGCTGGCCAGCGCTGGATATTCTATGGGTATTTACGCTCACGCTGGCCACAAGCCTGCTGCTCTCGATGGCGCTACAGCGCGCTGATAGACGCAGACTTGTCAGCTAGGTGACGGCAGATTCGGCTGCGGCCACATCGCCGCGCCGTACATACAGGCAAACCATGCCGTCACGATCGGCGCTTTGTGTATCAGCGCCAGCGGCATATTCCAGACGCCGACCAGCAGCAGCCCACAGGCGAGCAGCAGCACCATCCGGCACAACGCAGCAAAGCGCGCTTGCGCGGCTTGCCGGTGGGCCACAACGGCAAAAAACCCGAGGATCAGCATCGCCAGGAAATAGGCCCGATCGTCCAGCTGCGGGCAGCCGCGCCAGAGACAAGCCAGATATAACAGAATGCCACCGTTCAGGGCCAGGCGAGGCGATGTAAAGATAGTTCGCATGATGCATCTCCTTATATCAACACCGCCATTATCCCCTGCCGCCAGTTTTTAACATCAAGGCAACACGGCAAAAGCGGCAGTTTCGGAATACATCAAGGTGGGCCGCATCCACACCTGGCCGGCGCGGATGCGGGATAACGTCAGGACATGAGCGGCAGTAAGTGCTGATAAATCTGACGGAATGTCTCGCGCTGCGGCGCATATTGCGTGAAACGTTCGGCATTCGGGCGATGCTCCTGCTCCAACGCCAGCTGCGGCAGCAGATCGGCATAGGGGCGATCGCGGTGAACGGCCAGCTGTGCCAGACGCGCGGCGCCCAGCGCCGGGCCAACGTCACCGCCGGTTCGATAATCAAGCGGCTTACCGCAGATATCCGCCAGCATTTGTCGCCAGTAGGCGCTGCGCGCGCCGCCACCGATAAGCGTAATGCGGTCAGGCTCAACGCCGCAGGCATGCACGACGTCCATACCGTCAGCCAGCGCAAAACCAACGCCTTCCAGTACCGCGCGCGCCAGCTCGGCCGGGCCATGCTGATGGGTCAGGCCAAAGAACACGCCCTTCGCCTGCGGGTTATTGTGCGGCGTGCGTTCACCAGAAAGATAAGGCAGAAACCAGACCGGCTCGGCGCTGGCGTTGGCGCTTTCCGCCGCCGCGATCAATGCAGGCACCGTTCCCAGCCCGGTGAGTTTCGCCGCCCAGTCCAGGCAGGATGCCGCGCTAAGCATCACCGACATCAGGTGCCAACGCCCCGGTAACGCGTGACAGAAGCTATGCACCGCGCTCTCCGGCTTGCTGAGAAACCCTTCGCTGACGGCAAAATAGACGCCGGAGGTGCCCAGCGACAGCATTGCCTGGCCTGCATTCGCCATCCCAACGCCTACCGCGCCGGCTGCATTATCGCCGCCGCCGGCCACCACCGGCACCGTCGGCATATTCCAGGCGCTGGCGACCGACGCCAGCAGTTGTCCGGTCACCTCGCAGCCCTCAAACAAGGCGGGCATGTTATCGCGCGTCAGCTGACAGGCGGCGAGCATCTCGTCGCTCCAGTCGCGCTTCGCCACGTCCATCCACATCGTACCCGCCGCGTCTGACATATCGCTGGCGAAATCGCCGGTCATCCGCAGACGCAGATAATCTTTTGGCAGCAGGACTTTATCGACCTGACGGAATGTCTCCGCTTCATGGCGCTGCACCCACAGCAGTTTCGGCGCGGTAAAGCCCGGCATCATCAGGTTGCCGGTAATCTGACGCGAAGTGGGCACCTGCGCCTCCAGCCGTTGGCACTCTTCAGCACAGCGGCCATCGTTCCACAAAATTGCCGGGCGCAGCACACGCTGCTGCTTGTCTAACAGCGTGGCGCCGTGCATCTGCCCGGCAATGCCCAGGGCCTTCACGCCCTGCAAGCTATGCTGCTGGCCGAGCCCTTTCATGGCGCGATCCGTCGCCTGCCACCAGTGCTCTGGATCTTGTTCCGACCACAGCGGGTGCGGACGAGAAACCGTCAGTTTTTCCGTTTGCGAGGCCAGCACGCGGCCCTGCTCATCAAGCAAAATTGCCTTTACGCCAGACGTTCCGAGATCTATGCCGATATACATCGCAACTGCTCCTTTAGGGGGTACGATGCCCGGCAAGCTTACGCTTCCGGGCATTGTTTATACTGCGAGACGCCAGGCTTACTTGTCGAACAGGTAGTGATTTACCAGCCCTTCCAGCAGCTCCTGATGAGCGCTCTGATGCTGCGGCGCCAGCTGATTCTGCTCAGCATACTTCGCCAGATCCTGCAGCGACATCTGACCTTTCAGAATCTGCTGGCCCAGCTCGCCGTTCCAGCCTGCATAGCGTTTTGCCACGCGTTTATCCAGCTCACCGCCTTCAATCATGCGCGCCGCCACTTTCAGCGACAGTGCCATCGTGTCCATTGCACCAATGTGACCATAGAACAGGTCATATTTATCCGTGCTCTGACGACGGACTTTTGCATCAAAATTCAGGCCGCCGGTGGTGAAACCACCCGCTTTGAGGATTTCATACATCACCAGCGCATTTTCCTCGACGCTGTTAGGGAACTGGTCGGTATCCCAGCCCAGCTGCGGGTCGCCGCGGTTGGCATCCACGGAGCCAAACAGACCCAGCGCAATCGCGGTGGCAATTTCATGATGGAACGAGTGACCCGCCAGCGTCGCGTGGTTAGCCTCAATATTCAGTTTGATCTCTTTTTCCAGACCGAACTGTTTCAGGAAGCCGTATACCGTTGAGGCATCGTAGTCATACTGATGTTTGGTCGGTTCCTGCGGTTTCGGTTCGATCAGCAGCGTGCCCTGGAAGCCAATTTTGTGTTTGTGCTCAACCACCATCTGCATGAAGCGGCCAATCTGCTCGCGCTCCTGGCGCAGGTCGGTATTCAGCAGGGTTTCATAGCCTTCACGACCGCCCCACAGCACGTAGTTTTCACCGCCCAGTTTATGGGTCGCATTCATGGCGGTGAATACCTGCGTGGCCGCCATGGTAAACACTTCCGGGTCAGGGTTAGTTGCCGCGCCCGCACCGTAACGTGGGTGAGTAAAGCAGTTGGCGGTGCCCCACAGCAGCTTCACGCCGCTCTGCTGCTGTTTTTCCGCCAGCACATCAACCATCTGCGCAAAGTTGTTCAGGTACTCTTTCAGGTTGGTGCCTTCCGGAGAAACATCGATGTCATGGAAACAGTAGTAAGGCACGTTCAGCTTGTGGAAAAATTCAAATGCGACATCAGCTTTACGTTTCGCACGCTCAATCGCTTCGCCTGGCTGCTGCCACGGGCGGTCGAATGAACCAATACCAAACATGTCCGCGCCGTTCCAGCAGAACGTATGCCAGTAGCAGGCGGCAAAGCGCAGATGGTCTTCCATGCGTTTCCCCAGCACCAGTTCGTCCGGGTTGTAGTGGCGGAAAGCCAGCGGGTTTTCAGTTTTCGGGCCTTCGAAACGAACGCGATCCAGTTGGTCGAAATAAGCTTGCATAATGGACTCCATAATCTGACAGGCGGCGAGGGATTAATTCGTCTGGTCATACTGAATTCTGAATCACCGCGGCTCAATTACGTTATTTCACACTGCTATTAAGAGAATCCACAAATGTGCGCTGGCTCGCAAAATAAAATGCGATGCGTCCCGTTTTATGTCGGTAATTTTTTCACGCCATAAATTTAAAATCAGATCGCGGTCAAAAATTAGCAATTAAACCAAATATCGTAATAAGAAGATAAAAATCTGTAATTGCCAGCCGCCGTTTACATGTTAAAAAATTGCTGCGTGTTTAGTCATTGCTGTTTCTTTTATCGCCAATCTCATTACCCTATCCCTACAGAAGGCACTACGATTATGAAGATAAAGAACCTTTGCCTCACGCTCTGCGCCTCGCTGCTTCTGACCAGCATGGCGAGCAGCGCTAAAGAAGTTAAGATCGGTATGGCTATTGACGACCTGCGCCTTGAGCGCTGGCAGAAAGACCGCGACATCTTTGTTAAAAAAGCCGAACAGCTCGGTGCACAGGTTTTCGTGCAGTCAGCCAACGGCAACGAAGAAACGCAAATGTCGCAGATTGAAAATATGATCAACCGCGGTGTAGATGTTCTTGTTATTATTCCCTATAACGGCCAGGTGCTGAGTAACGTTATTAAAGAAGCCAAACAAGAAGGTATTAAAGTTCTGGCCTATGACCGTATGATTAATAATGCCGATATCGATTTTTATATTTCTTTCGATAACGAAAAAGTCGGCGAAATGCAGGCCCAAAGTCTGGTCAATCAGGTCCCTCAGGGTAACTATTTCTTGATGGGCGGCTCGCCGGTAGATAATAACGCCAAGCTGTTCCGCGCCGGCCAGATGAAAGTATTAAAACCGTATATTGATGAAGGCAAAATTAAAGTTGTAGGCGATCAATGGGTTGACGGCTGGCTGCCGGAAAACGCGCTGAAGATTATGGAAAATGCCCTCACCGCCAACAATAACAAAATTGACGCCGTGGTCGCCTCGAACGACGCCACCGCAGGCGGCGCGATTCAAGCCTTAAGCGCCCAGGGTTTACAGGGCAAAGTGGCCATTTCCGGCCAGGATGCTGACCTGGCGGGCGTGAAGCGCATCATCAACGGCACGCAGACCATGACCGTGTACAAACCGATTACCCTGCTGGCGAACAGCGCCGCAGAGATCGCCGTCGAGCTGGGCAACGGCCAGCAGCCCAAAGCTGACGCCACCCTGAATAACGGCCTGAAGGACGTGCCGTCACGCCTGTTAACCCCTATCGAAGTCAATAAAACCAACATTGATGACACCGTCGTGAAGGACGGTTTCCATAAGAAAAGTGAACTCTGAATAGTATGCCCCGGCCACATCGCCGGGGCAGCGTAGCCGCCGGAAATCTCCGGTAGCCAGGCTTACGTGGAGCACAAGTACCTATGCCGTATTTACTCGAAATGAAGAGCATTACCAAAGCATTCGGGGTCGTTAAGGCTATCGATAATGTCAGCCTGAGATTAAACCCAGGCGAAGTTGTTTCCCTGTGTGGGGAAAACGGCTCCGGTAAATCGACGCTGATGAAAGTTCTTTGCGGTATTTACCCGCACGGTAGCTATGACGGCGAAATTATTTTCGCCGGTGAGACGCTGCAGCCTACGCATATTCGCGATACCGAGCGCAAGGGTATTGCGATTATTCACCAGGAGCTGGCTCTGGTTAAGCATCTGACCGTGCTGGAAAACATCTTTCTTGGTGCGGAAATCAGCCGCCGCGGCGTGCTGGATTACGACACCATGACCCTGCGCTGTGAAAAGCTGCTGGCCCAGGTCAACCTGGCCATTTCCCCCGACACTCGCGTCGGTGATTTAGGTCTCGGGCAACAGCAGCTGGTCGAAATCGCCAAGGCGCTGAACAAGCAGGTCCGCCTGCTCATCCTTGATGAGCCCACCGCCTCGCTGACCGAGCAAGAGACCGCCATACTGCTGGATATCATCCGCGACCTGCAGCACCACGGCATTGCCTGCATTTATATCTCGCACAAGCTCAATGAAGTGAAGGCCATATCCGACACCATTTGCGTCATCCGCGACGGCCAGCATATTGGCACCCGCGATGCGACCAACATGACCGAAGACGACATCATTACCATGATGGTAGGCCGCGAGCTGACGGCACTGTACCCCAGCGAACCACACGCCGCAGGCGATGAGATCCTCCGCGTTGAACACCTGACCGCATGGCACCCAGTCAACCGCCACATTAAGCGCGTTAACGACGTCTCTTTCAGCCTGAAGCGCGGCGAAATTCTCGGCATCGCCGGGCTGGTCGGCGCCGGGCGCACCGAGGCGGTCCAGTGTCTGTTCGGCGTCTGGCGCGGGCGCTGGGAAGGGCGCATTTTTATTGACGGCAAACAGGTCGATATCCGCACCTGCCAGCAGGCCATTGACCACGGCATCGCCATGGTGCCGGAAGACCGGAAAAAGGACGGGATCGTGCCGGTCATGGCGGTTGGCAAGAACATCACGCTGGCCGCACTCAATGATTTCAGCGGCGCGTTCAGCAACCTTGACGATGCCAAAGAGCAGCAGTGCATCCTGCAATCGATTGAGCGTCTGAAAGTCAAAACGTCATCGCCAGAGCTGGCTATCGGGCGGCTAAGCGGCGGTAACCAGCAGAAGGCCATTCTGGCACGCTGCCTGCTGCTGAATCCGCGCATTCTGATTCTTGATGAACCCACGCGCGGTATCGACATCGGTGCAAAATACGAAATCTATAAGCTTATCAATCAGCTGGTACAACAGGGCATCGCGGTGATCGTCATCTCGTCGGAACTTCCGGAAGTACTGGGGCTCAGCGACAGAGTGCTGGTCATGCATGAAGGGAAACTCAAAGCCAACCTGGTGAACCATAACCTGACTCAGGAAAACGTGATGGAAGCCGCCTTAAGGAGCGAACGCCATGTCGAAACACAATCCGTCTGAAATGAAACTGGCCGCCCCGGCAACGGCCCCGGCACTGCGGCTAACATCGTTGAATTTACAGGTTTTCGTGATGATCGCGGCAATTGTCGTGATCATGCTGTTTTTTACCTGGACCACCGACGGCGCCTACCTGAGCGCGCGTAACGTCTCCAACCTGCTGCGTCAAACCGCGATTACCGGCATTCTCGCCGTCGGGATGGTGTTCGTCATTATCTCGGCCGAAATTGACCTTTCCGTTGGCTCAATGATGGGCCTGCTGGGCGGCGCGGCGGCAATTTTTGACGTCTGGCTCGGCTGGCCGCTGCCGCTGACTATCATCGTCACGCTGGCCATGGGGCTGGTGCTGGGTGCCTGGAACGGTTGGTGGGTGGCCTATCGCAAAGTGCCGTCGTTTATCGTGACCCTTGCGGGCATGCTGGCATTCCGTGGGATCCTGATTGGCATCACCAACGGCACCACCGTGTCACCGACCAGCGCGGCAATGTCGCAAATTGGTCAAAGCTATCTGCCGGATGGCATCGGCTTTACCTTCGGCGCCGTCGGGCTGATGGCGTTTATTGCCTGGCAGTGGCGCGGGCGCACGCGTCGCCAGGCGCTGGGGCTAGCGACGCCTGCCTCTGGCGGCGTGGTAGGACGTCAGGCGCTGACCGCCGTGATCGTACTGGGCGCTATCTGGTTGCTCAACGACTATCGTGGCGTCCCAACGCCGGTGCTGCTGTTAACGCTGCTGCTGCTGGGCGGTATGTTTATGGCCACCCGTACCGCATTCGGCCGCCGTATTTACGCCATCGGCGGCAATATTGAGGCGGCGCGCCTTTCCGGGATTAACGTCGAACGTAACAAGCTGGCGGTCTTTGCCATTAACGGCCTGATGGTGGCGATTGCCGGGCTGATTCTTAGCTCGCGCCTCGGTGCCGGATCGCCATCGGCGGGAAACATTGCCGAGCTGGATGCCATTGCCGCCTGCGTGATTGGCGGCACCAGCCTGGCGGGCGGCGTCGGCAGCGTCGCCGGGGCGGTAATGGGGGCATTTATTATGGCGTCGCTGGATAACGGAATGAGTATGATGGACGTGCCCACTTTCTGGCAATATATCGTCAAAGGTGCGATTTTATTGCTTGCCGTCTGGATGGATTCAGCCACCAAGCGGCGCGCGTAATGGCCTGGCCGTGGTGTCGCCGATTCAGTGGCCGGCGGCACCCTCTCATGATTCACGAGGAACCCTGAACCATGTTTGGAAAACGTCACCGCGTGACGCTGTTATTTAACGCCAACAAAGCTTTTGACCGCCAGGTGGTTGAAGGCGTCGGCGAATATTTACAGGCGTCACAGTCAGAGTGGGACATCTTCATAGAGGAAGATTTTCGCGCGCGTATCGAAAATATCAAAGAGTGGCTGGGCGACGGCGTGATCGCCGACTACGACGACCCCACTATTGAAGCGCTGCTGACCGACGTTAAGGTGCCTATCGTCGGCGTTGGCGGCTCCTATCACCGTCAGGAACAGTACCCACCCGTTCACTACATTGCGACCGATAACTCTGCGCTGGTTGAAAGCGCTTTTTTGCATCTTAAAGAGAAAGGCGTTCACCGCTTCGCTTTCTACGGCCTGCCGGCGGCCAGCGGCAAACGCTGGGCCGAAGAGCGGGAATACGCCTTCAGTCAGATTGTTGCCAAAGAGAAGTACCGCGGCGTGATCTACCAAGGTCAGGAAACCGCGCCGGAGAACTGGCAGCACGCGCAGAATCGTCTGGCCGACTGGCTGCAAACGCTGCCGCCGCAAACCGGGATTATTGCGGTTACCGATTCCCGCGCCCGGCATATCCTACAAGCCTGTGAACACCTGCATATTCCCGTGCCGGAGAAGCTGTGCGTCATCGGTATTGATAACGAAGAGCTGACCCGCTACCTGTCGCGCGTGGCGCTGTCTTCGGTGGCGCAGGGCGCGCGGCAAATGGGTTATCAGGCCGCCAAGCTGATGCAGCGTTTGCTCGATAACGAGGTGCTGCCTTTGCAGCGGGTGCTGGTGCCGCCGATGCGGGTCATGGCGCGACGCTCAACCGACTACCGTTCGCTGAACGACCCGGCCGTGATTCAGGCTATGCACTACATCCGTAACAACGCTTGTAAAGGCATTAAGGTCGAACAGGTGCTGGATGCTGTGGGGATCTCCCGGTCAAACCTGGAGAAACGTTTTAAAGAAGAAGTGGGCGAAACCATCCACGCGGTCATTCACAGCGAGAAGCTGGAAAAGGCGCGTAGCCTGCTGGTTTCTACCTCGTTGTCGATCAATGAAATCTCGCAGATGTGCGGTTACCCGTCGTTGCAGTATTTCTATTCGGTATTCAAAAAAGAGTATGACACCACGCCAAAAGAGTATCGCGAGCAGCATAGCGAAACGCTGATTCCGGCATAATCACCGCCCACAAAGCAAAAAGGCCTTCCAATGGAAGGCCTTTTTATCTTCAGCGCTAATTACATGTGTGCCGCAATCAGACGCTGGTTGTCCTGATACATAGCGAACAGATAGTCGTTATAGCTCGAACCTTTGGTCGAATAGCCCTTCAGCTTGTGAATCATCGCCGTCGCGGTCACTTCCTGATCCGTCTTACGCAGCTGGGCGCGAGACTTACGGAACGAGGCATAGGCCGGGTGCGTATTCAGGTTCGTGGCATAAGCCTGAACGGACTCTTTCACGGAGTCGAACTTGGTATAACCATTCACCGAGCCCGTGCCGTTTTTACAGCCCTTACCGCACTTCATGCCGAACAGGTTGTTATTCGCGCGAGCCAGCTTGGACGTACCCCAGCCGCTCTCTGCAGCCGCCATGGTGGCGACCATGCTGCCTGGAATAATATCGACACGTTCAAGCAGCGCGTTCCACGGCACCTTACGGGTATTGCCGTTCCAGCTGACTTTGTAACGTGCGGCGATATCTTTCAGACGCGCGCGTTCAGACGGCGACCAGCGGCCTTCGTACTGTTTTGATACCAGCCAGTTACGATCCGCCGTGATAGCAGCATTTTGACTCGTGATATAAGGCATTACCGTCCGGAGAAACGCTCTTTTCCTTGGGGTTCCGGAAGGGTATTTTCGCAAATCAGGAAGTGAACTGCTCTTTACACTATTGCGAGAATACTCTTGTTTACTGCTGGCCTTACTATGACTTGTCTTTGTTACCGAGGCTTTTTGATGCTTTGTTACCGTGTGTGTTTTTGCGAACACCCCACCTGAAAAAGTACAGATGAGTAACATAAGTATCGCTGCCCCATATCGTCGAATGGGAGTCGATATCATTAGGTCTCCTGGTCGGATGTCATCATTCCAACGCCTTCTTATTTCATAAAATTGAGAGCTTAATCTCAAATTATAGCAAAAATAGCCCGCCAACGCACGTCTGAGAAATAGTCCGATTCCTAAACGCACAAACGGACGCGATTCAGCATAAGACAAACTACGCCGACAAAATGCCGGACGCATCTCATTTTAGTTCATATTTTGACCGCCATCACTCAGCCCTTGCCCTCCTCCTTCCTCCAGGAGGAGCACAGTGTGATAAGCCGCTGGCACACTAGGAAAAAACGTTCTGACATAGGATAACGCTATGAAGCACGCCGCCCTGATACCGCTACTCATGCTCCCCGCCTTTGCCAGCACCGCCGGCTGGACGACGCAGGATTTCCCCGCTTTTGCCGCCGATGGCACGGGAAAATTCAGCAGTCAGAAAATGCTCACAAAGGGTACTCGCCCGTTAAGGTTGAATCTTGACCAACAGTGCTGGCAACCGGCCACGGCGATTCGTCTGAATCAGATGCTGTCGCTTGAACCCTGCCAGGGCGATGCGCCACAGTGGCGCTTATTCCGCGACGGCAACTACACGCTCGAGATTGATACCCGTTCGGGCACGCCCACGCTGACGATTGCCGTCGAAAGCGCGCCGGATAACGCCAGCGTAAAGGTCAACGCACGCCAATGCCCGCGCTGGGACGGCAAGCCGCTGACGCTTGATGTCGGCAGTACCTTCGCTGAAGGCAGCCGCGTGCGTGACTTTTACAGCGGACAGACCGCTGTCGTGACGCAGGGAAAAATAACCCTACAGCCAGCGGATAACAGCAATGGCCTGCTGCTGCTGGAGAGCGCCGACGTCACCGCCAGCGCACCGTTTAGCTGGCACAACGCCACCGTTTACTTCGTCCTGACCGACCGCTACGTCAACGGCGATCCGAGCAACGACAACAGCTACGGTCGCCATAAAGATGGGATGCAGGAAATTGGCACCTTCCACGGCGGCGACCTGAAAGGCCTCACCAGCAAGCTCGACTACCTGCAACAGCTGGGCGTGAACGCGCTGTGGATAAGCTCGCCGCTGGAACAGATTCATGGCTGGGTCGGCGGCGGTACTAAGGGCGATTTCCCGCACTATGCGTACCACGGTTACTACACCCAGGACTGGACCCGCCTGGATGCCAATATGGGAAACGAAGACGATCTGCGCGCGCTGGTTGACGGAGCTCATCAACGCGGCATCCGCATTCTGTTCGACGTTGTGATGAACCACACCGGCTACGCCACCCTCGCCGACATGCAGACGTATCAGTTCGGCGCGCTGTATCTGAAAGGCGATGAACTGACGAAAACGCTGGGATCGCGCTGGACCGATTGGCGACCCGGTCCGGGGCAGAGCTGGCACAGTTTTAATGATTACATCAACTTCAGCGATAAAGCCGCATGGGAGAAATGGTGGGGTAAAGCGTGGATCCGCACCGATATTGGCGACTATGACAACCCCGGTTTCGATGACTTAACCCTGTCGCTGGCCTTTTTACCTGACCTGAAAACGGAATCCACCGTGCCCAGTGGGCTACCGAACTTCTATCACCATAAGCCGGATACCGCGGCTCGCGCCATCGACGGCTTTACGCCGCGTGACTACCTCACCCACTGGCTCAGCCAATGGGTACGCGACTACGGCATTGACGGTTTCCGCGTTGATACCGCCAAACACGTTGAGCTTGCCGCCTGGCAGCAGCTTAAATCGCAGTCGGTGGACGCGCTGGCAGCGTGGAAAAAGGCCAACCCGCAGAAAGCCATGGACGACGCGCCGTTCTGGATGACCGGCGAAGCGTGGGGCCACGGCGTGATGCAAAGCGACTACTATCGCCACGGCTTCGACGCCATGATCAACTTTGATTACCAGGAGCAGGCCGCGAAAGCCAGCGCCTGCCTGGCGAATATCGACCAGACCTGGCAGCAAATGGCCGACAAGCTGCAGCAGTTTAACGTCCTGAGCTACCTCTCATCGCACGATACCCGTCTGTTCCGGGAGAAAGGCGGTAACGCCGCCGAGCTGCTGCTGCTCGCACCGGGCGCGGTGCAAATCTTCTACGGCGATGAGTCCGAGCGCCCGTTTGGCCCCACCGGCTCCGACCCGCTCCAGGGTACGCGATCGTCAATGAACTGGCAGGACGTCGCAGGAAAATCTGCCGATACGGTCGCACACTGGCAGAAACTGGGACAGTTCCGCGCACGTCATTCGGCCATTGGCGAAGGTCAGCAAACAACGCTCAGCCTGACTGACGGGTACGGTTTTGTTCGCGTACACGGTGAAGACAAGGTCATGGTGATCTGGGCTGGTAACCGCTAATTTATATGCTTCCAGGCCCGCGGCTTGAGCGCGGGCCTTTACAGAATAAAAAACCAGAAATCCGCTACTTTCTCAATTTTTCGACTGAGCCAACCCTCAAAAGCCCATTTGCACCCCATCGTGAGTGGCGTTATCGTTACCTACTTCACAGAATGAGCAATAGAAAATCGGCTATGACATTTTCACTTTTCGGCGACAAATTCACCCGCCATTCAGGCATTACACGCCTGATGGAGGACCTCAACGACGGTTTACGCACCCCAGGCGCAATCATGCTAGGCGGCGGCAACCCGGCACAGATTCCAGAGATGAACGCCTACTTCAATAATCTGCTGGCGGATATGCTGGAAAACGGCAAAGCGGCTGAAGCGCTATGCAATTACGATGGTCCGCAGGGGAAAAATGAGCTACTCGTTGTACTCGCCGAGATGCTGCGCGAAGAATTAGGTTGGGATATTGGCCCACAGAATATTGCACTGACAAATGGCAGCCAAAGCGCATTTTTCTACTTGTTCAATCTGTTCGCCGGCCGCTGCGCCGACGGTACGACTCGAAAGGTCCTTTTCCCCCTCACTCCGGAGTATATCGGTTACGCCGACGCGGGCCTCGAAGATGATCTTTTCGTTTCCACCCGCCCGCAAATTGAGCGCCTGCCAGAGGGCCAGTTTAAGTACCACGTCGATTTCGAAAATCTGCCAATCGGCGAAGATACCGGCATGATCTGCGTCTCACGCCCCACCAACCCGACGGGTAACGTCATCACCGATGACGAGCTGAAGCAGTTAGACACGCTGGCTCAACAGCACGGCGTGCCGCTTATCATCGACAACGCCTACGGCGTGCCTTTCCCGGGGATTATCTTCAGCCAGGCAACGCCGCTGTGGAATTCGAACATCGTACTGTGCATGAGCTTGTCGAAATTAGGCCTGCCGGGCAGCCGCTGCGGCATCATTATTGCCGATGAGAAAATCATCACCGCCATCAGCAATATGAACGGCATCATCAGCCTCGCCCCAGGCGGGATTGGGCCAGCCATCATGTGTGAAATGATTAAACGCCGCGATCTGCTGCGCCTGTCAGAAACGGTCATTAAGCCTTTCTACTACCAGCGCGTGCAGGAAACGATCGCCACGATCCGCCGCTATTTGCCGGAGGAGCGCTGCCTTATTCACAAACCGGAAGGCGCTATTTTCCTGTGGCTGTGGTTTAAAGATCTGCCCATTACGACGGAAACGCTCTATCAGCGCCTGAAAAAGCGCGGCGTGCTGATGGTCCCTGGTGATGTATTCTTCCCTGGATTGGATAAGCCCTGGGAACATACGCACCAGTGCATGCGCATGAACTATGTGCCGGAGCCGGACAAAATTGAAGCCGGGGTAAAAATCCTCGCCGAGGAAATTGAAATAGCCTGGCGGGAACATCAGTAATATATGATATATTAGCCTCTGATTTCAGGGGCTAATATAGCCAACAGTCTCTCTATGTTATTTAAAATAACAAAGCATTCACCCCACCTTATTCAACCGATCGGATTAGTCCCAATTTATCCCCTCATTTCATTACCGCTACATATCTCAATTGATTATTTAATGCTGCTTAACATGTTAAAAACAAAGTAACGATATGTTTCCTAAGAACATATTATTTTACATAGCAGACTTTGTTTATCCTTAAATTAAATCAGATTAATTCATCCTTTCGTATGAAAAGAAACGCCACATGCAAGGCGTAATTTTGAACTTACACTGACTAATACGCACTCGGCGTTTTAACTGGTGGAGTATGATCATGGACTCTAAAAACGTTAGCCACTTAAGCGTTATTGCTGTGGCGGTTCTTATTGCATTCTCTCTCTCTGCCTGTAGCGGAAGCGGCGGGGGCTCTCATTCAACGGCCAAAAATGGCACGACCCAAGGCAGCGGTTCGGGCGGCGACGGTAGTGGCAGTGACGGCAGTGGCTCTGGCGGCGGCACAGGTGGTGGTACCGGCGGCGGAACGGGCGGCGGCACAGGTGGTGGTACCGGTGGCGGAACGGGCGGCGGCACAGGCGGTGGAACCGGTGGCGGCACCACCGCGCAGAATTCAGTTAACAGCATCATCGGTGACACAGGTAGCGCGGTTTCCGGAGTGGGCGACACGCTGAGCGGTCTGGGCAGCCAGTTGGCGACCACCACCGGCAACAACCCGGTCACCTCGACGATTTCAACAACGGTTAGCGGCGTGGGTAACGCCGTCGATACGCTGGGAACCGGCGTCACTAACGGCCTTGGCAATGCCTCCAATACCAATGGTCTGGGAACGACGCTGCAGGGAACCACCAGCACCGTAACCGTACTGGGCAACACGGTGTCTAGCGTCGGTAGCGGTCTGGCCACCAGCACCTCGGGCACTCCCGTTGCTGGGGTGACTGGCGTTGTCGGCAACGTCGTTAACAGCGCAGGACAACTCGTTAGCGGCACCGGAACCGGATTGACCAGCACCCTGCAAAGCCCGGGCGTCACCGCCGCAACAACCGGCGTGACCTCCGTGGTGAATAACACGCTGTCCGGCGTACAGGGCGTTACCCAGGGCGTGGGCACCGCGACCGGATTAGGCACGCCGGTTAACGGTCTGCTGGCTCAGGTCGGCGGTGCCGTCAGCGGCGTCGGAACCCAGGTTGGCACCACAACGCCAGCGCTGAGCGGCGTAGGCCAGGTGGTCTCGAGCGTCGGTAACATCGTCACCGATGCGGGCGGTCTGGTGAAACCGGCCACCGCGACTACCGGCAGCGGCAGCAGTACCGGCAGCAGCGGCGGTGGACTGCTGGCCAATGCCTCGCTGGGGGCGACGGTCAGTTCGCTGACGGGCAGCCTGAACGTCAGCTCCTCCACGACGGCCACCGCCAGCGGAAGCACCAGCAGCGGGACAACGACGACGAGTAACCCGCTGGGTGGTATCACCGGGCTGCTTACCGGGTTAACGACAAAAAAATAAGCTATATATTGATTAATGCCTTCCGTGCCCCCGCAATGGGGGCACGATTTTCAGCAGAATAACAATAATCATCCTTGCACAATAAAATACACAAGGAACGCGTCATGAAAACTACCCTATTTTATGCGCTGTCGGGGGTTGTTCTGCTTAATATTGCACGAGCAGACACATTACCCGCATTGATCGACCCAAATAACCCAGCAAAAGCAGAGCATAGCAGTACGACGCAACCCCCTGTAAATGCCGCACCCAGTTTAAGCGTAAGTGTCCCCAAAAATAAATTAACGCCCGAAACGTTAATTAAAGTTGATCATATTCAGTTTATTGGTGGCACCGTTTATCCCTTAAAAGACCTGCTGCGTCCTTTTGTACCCTACGCACACAAGCAGGTGCCATTAAAAACGCTAACCGGCCTGGTTAATGATATTACGTTACGCTATCGTGCGGACGGTTACCCCTTGTCTTATGCCTGGCTACCGGATAATAACTTCCAGGACGGGACGCTCAAGATTGTTCTGGTGGAGGGCTATGTCGCCCACAGTGATATCCAGAGCAATAATCCGAATATTGCCGAACGGTTAAAACGGCTGGCGGCAAAAATTATGGCGGAAAAGCCACTGTCGCAGTCCACCTTCGATCGCTACACCCAGCTGATGACGCGCACCCCGGGCGTCACCGTCGATGCCAACGCCCAGCTGCCGCAGAATATCTACGGTGCGGCGGCAATGCAGGCGAAAAGCTTCCAGCCGCATATCTGGGATATTTCATCTACGATCGACACCCGTCGTAGCCAGAATATGGCGTTTGTCACCGGTTCACTCAGCAACCTGACCAGCTACGGCGATCAGTTTGGCGTCGCAACCCTGGTGCCTCTCGACAGCTCGACGCGCAAATCCTATCTGGGGCTGAACTATCAGCAGTTCCTGACGGATGAAGGGCTGATGATGCAGTTGAAGGGCAGCTTTTATCGCGATAATCCACGCGACTACACGCGCCTGCTGAATTTCCCTGGCGGGTATTTTGACTCACGCCAGGAGACCACGCAGTACAACGGCGGCGCAATGTTAAGCTATCCGGTGCTCCTGACCGGAAAACAGCAGTTCAATATTAACGGTGGCATGGACTATACCGACCGGCGTAACGATAACCACATTCGCGCTATCGTCGGCGATCAAACGGTATACAGCGTGACGCAAAAGTCGCATGTGCGTTATCCGGCGCTTGAGTTCGGGATGAACGGCTTTCAGGCCTTCGATCGGGCCAGCATCAACGGCAAGCTGACCCTGCGTCAGGGTATTAACGCCTCCTCGATGTCCGATGCGGCGCCCGTCTATGGTAATGACCTGTCGTTTACCCTCTGGAAAAGCAATATTGATGCAGCATGGATGATCACCGATACATGGCGACTTTCGACGTCAATGGAAGGCGATTGGTCGGACAATGATTTACCGGAGCCAGAGCGCGTCAGTTTCGGCGCCCAACGTTTTGGTCGTGGTTATCAGGATGGCGAAGCCAGCGGCGACTACGGCTACGGCGGGCAGGTTGAGCTGCGTTATTTGCATCAGCGTAAAGAGAGCACCTGGCTTGCCACCGTGCAGCCTTACGTCCTTGCCGATACCGCGCAAACCTGGTTCAACGCGCCGGGCTACCCCCACCAGCGGCTGGCATCCGTGGCGACCGGGGTCATGGTCGGTGATAACAAGCACTACAGCGTGACGGTCGAAGCCGCGCGTCCGGTCGGAGATAAACCCACCGACACGCACAACCGGGAATGGCGCTACAGCCTGACCTTCAGCTGGAACTTCAACAATCTACATTAATTTCGCCGCGGTACGCTGGCCGACATCGACACAGGCCAGCGCCGCCGTAGGGCAGGCGGCCACGCAGGCAGGCCCTTCTTCGCGGTGACGACACAAGTCACACTTAATCGCCCGCGGCCTGGCCTGCTGCATCGTGACGTTCATCGCCCCGAACGGACATGCCAGCATACAGCTTTTGCAGCCAATACAGCGCGACTGATCGACGGCGATCGTCTCGCCTTCTCGCACGATCGCCCCCGTCGGGCAAACGTTGCTGCACGGCGCATCTTCGCACTGATGGCAGGCTACCGCCGTTGAAAACGAATCCCCCTTCACCACTCGAATGCGCGGCAAAAAGGCTTCACGCGAGACGGTATGACACGCCTGCTGATCTTGATGTGCCACCACGCAGGCAACTTCACAGGTACGGCAGCCGATGCATTTTAAAGAATCGGCGACAATAAACGGGTTCATTTCCCACTCCGTGATGGTTGATAAACGCTAAGAGTGCCAGAGTGGGGGGCGTTCATGCTTTGATCAAACAGCTGAGATGCGCCATTTTTGTCATCGACCTAACATGCTTTGTCTCTTTGCCTCAGGCAGAATGAATATGCTCTTTGCAATAGCGCCGTTTCCACGCTGCGGGCGTCAAGCCGGTGTGTTTGCGAAAAACCTGGCGGAAATACCCGACATCAGCAAACCCGCACTGTTCGGCCACTTCCTTAAGCGAACGCGTAAGGTTACTCAGCAGCTTCTCTGCCGCCTGATGGCGCTGCGCTTACCAGGCAGACCGGCAAAAAATCAATCGGCTGGTCTGATTCCAGACCAGCCCCAGCTATCGCTTCACCGCCAGATAAACTATATTCGCCCTTACGATAAAACCATCAAGATGACCCCATGGACGAATTTCAAAATCTGACGCTGCATAAAATCAGCGCAGGCAGTGTTTTTAAAATTCACCTTCTGGGCCTGCTTTGTTCGCTGGTCCCCCTCGGTGTACTCAATGGTATTCTGAGCGCCATTGGTATTACGGTGTTCACCCTGCGCTGGAACGGGGAAATCGTTCACGGCTTCTCCGCACTGATACTCAGCCCGCTGCTATTTTTGCTTCTGGCGCTGGTATTTACCGGTATTATCGGCAGCCTGACCTGGCTCGGGTTATGGATTTACGGGCAGTTTCGCAAGCTCACGCTGCGCATTGTGCCAGCCGGTGATAACCGCGAAGAATAATTGTCATGCCATGTGCGGTGCCTGATGGCGGCTCTCTGCACAACGGCATTCCCGGAAACAAAAAAGCAGAACGCACGCGTTCTGCTTTTTTTCGTGCAGAGGATGAATTACATCGCGGCGCGGAAAATCGCCATGATTTCGTCGTGCGTCGCCTGGACAGGGTTAGTGAATCCGCACGCATCTTTCAGCGCGTTGGTCGCCAGCACCGGAATATCTTCTTCTTTCACGTTCAGGTCGCGCAGGCCAGCCGGAATGTTTACCTGACGCGCCAGTTTGCGGATCGCATCGATACACGCCTGTGCGCCCTGCTCGTTGCTCATCGCGCTGACGTCGATATGCATCGCCTGAGCGCAGTCACGCAGGCGCGCCGCAGCCACCTTGCTGTTGAACACCTGTACGTGCGGCAGCAGAACCGCGTTGCATACGCCGTGCGGCAGATCGTAGAAGCCGCCGAGCTGGTGCGCCATCGCGTGAACATAGCCCAGCGACGCATTGTTAAACGCCATGCCGGCCAGGAACTGTGCGTAGGCCATCGCTTCACGCGCTTCTCCGTTGCTACCGTGTTCTACCGCCGTCGGCAGATTATCGACAATCATGGTGATGGCTTTCAGCGCACAGGCATCGGTGATCGGCGTCGCGGCAATAGACACGTAGGCTTCAATGGCGTGGGTCAGCGCATCCATCCCGGTAGCAGCAGTCAGCCCTTTCGGCATACCTTCCATCAGGGAAGAATCGTTAACGGACAGGATCGGCGTAACGTGCTTGTCGACGATGGCCATTTTAATGTGACGAGTGACGTCGGTAATAATGCAGAATCGGGTCATTTCAGACGCCGTACCTGCCGTGGTGTTGATAGCGATCATCGGCAGCTGCGGTTTGGCAGAGCGGTCAACGCCCTCGTAGTCGCGGATATCACCGCCGTTGGCAGCCACCAGGGCAATCCCTTTTGCGCAGTCGTGCGGGGAACCGCCGCCCAGCGAAACGACGCAGTCGCAGTCATTTGCGCGCAGCATTTCCAGGCCGTCTTCGACGTTAACGGTGGTCGGGTTTGGGTGCGTACCGTCAAATACCACGCTATGGATGTCATATTCCTGCAAACGCTTCTGGATATCGCCAGCGACACCCAGCTTATTCAGGACTGCATCAGTGACAATCAGAGCACGGCGAAAGCCATATTCCTTCATGGTATTCATTGCGTCATTTAACGCGCCATTACCGATAACATTCACTGATGGAATGAAGAAAGTAGATGCAGCCATGATAGTTCCTTTATTTAATAAGCAGGCCCCAGAGGCTATAGTAATAACCTCTGCAAAAACACGATCAAGTTAGCATTTCAGACCTTAAATAAAATAAAAATCGCGGCATCTCATTGTTTATGCCGCGATTTGTGGTGATTAATATATTTTTGTATTTTATTTAATATTTTTTCTAAATAAATTGTTAGTTTTTATTATCCGGGAACAGCAACGCATCACGTAATAAATGATCGTTACCGCGACGGCGCGTAAAACCAATTCGGTTGAAATATTCCAGAATCTGAATCGCCAGCTTGCGGCCAACGTTCAATTTATCGCGGAAGTCCGCCGCGCAGGTGGAGCCTTTTTCCAGATGGAGATCGCGAATCATGTTAGCAAACGCCACAATGCGATCGTTACGATAGTAGCGATCTTTTACAATGGCGGTAATCATCCCCTGCTGCGCAGCCTGACGTAAAACGCTGCGCATGGTGTTTTCATCCGTACCGGTCTGCGTCGCCAAATCGCGCACCCACCAGGGCTCGTCGCCAAACAGCGGCGCGGCTTTCAGCCAGATAACCTGCTGCTCGTCGGTAAAACCGGCCTTATGTTCCGGCAGGTGCAGCCAGCCGTGGTGGCTGGCGATGGTTCCGCTGGCACGCATCTGCTCAATTAACGTGAGGACCAGCGCTTCATCTTCCATCGGCAGCGCGATACGGCGCAGACGTTCACGACCCGGGCCAGGTTCATCTTTGTGCTGCTCGTGGTACTGCGCCAGCGCGTCCAGCAGCTTACGCTGCCAGCGCGCGGCCAGCGGGGCATCCAACAGGCAGTCACCGGCCAGGATGAAACCTGGCTGAGCAATCAGCGCTTCCAGCCCCTGGGCACTGAGCTGGCGCGCCCAGCCAAATTCACGCAGCTTTACCGCATCACGCGCGAGGTGCACCGCCAGCGCCTGCGCGTCGTTTTCTGCCAGCGCAAGCGCCGCAATCCATGCCAGGTACTCCGGCTTGCGCTTGCCACGGCGCGGTGAATTGAGCGTCACCACCCGCGCTCCGGCCAGCGTAACCTTCGCCGAAATATCGCGTAGCACCAGACGATCGTTATCCGCCAGCCACAGCGGTGTATCGAGCACCAGTTCAGCGAGGTTATTTTCCAGCAACGATACACGCCCGGTAATATGGCTGGCCGCATGGTGAATATGCAGCGGCTGCCATTGGCTCAGCGGCACATGGCTTTGTAACTCAACAATCACCCGCTCAACGGCCTCCGGCGGCGCTTCTGTCAGCAGCCAATCGCCGCGGCTGATATCGCCCTTTTCCGCTGCACCGACAATATTCAGGGCAATACGCTGCCCGCCATGCGCGTGCTCAACCGGCTGATTCTGGGCGTGCAGACCGCGTACGCGCATCGGCGTACCCATTCCGGTCAACCATAGGGTATCGCCCACGCACACATCGCCCGACAGCGCCGTCCCGGTAACCACCAGGCCCGCCCCCTTTTACGGTAAACGCGCGGTCGATGGCCAGACGAAAACGCTGGTGCTCAGGATGCTCGCGGGCGGCGAGCTGGCGCAGGTGTTCGCGCAGGGCCTCAATGCCCTTGCCCTCGGTGGCCGCCGTTTCAAATAACGTCGCCGGCTCAAAAGCATATTCACGAAGAACATCGGTAATTTGGCGGCGAACTTCAGCAATACGCGCGGCATCGACGCGATCGACTTTAGTTAATGCCACCGTCAGCGTGGGCTTGCCCGTCAGTTGAAGAATCGCCAGATGTTCACGGGTTTGCGCCATCACGCCATCGTCACATGCCACCACCAGCAGGGCGTGATCGATCCCCCCCACGCCCGCCAGCATATTCGAAAGAAATTTTTCATGCCCAGGCACATCGATAAAGCCCAGCACGCGGCCGTCCGGCTGCGGCCAGTAGGCGTAGCCGAGATCGATAGTCATGCCGCGTGATTTCTCTTCCGGCAGGCGGTCGGCGTTAATGCCGGTAATCGCCTGTAGCAGCGTGGTTTTGCCGTGGTCAACGTGACCGGCGGTGGCAATAATCATTTCAGCAACATCTCCAGGAAACGGGGTTCATCTTCAAGGCAGCGTAAATCCAGCCACAGGCGTCCGTCATAAATCCGGCCAATGACCGGCACCGGCAGGCTGCGCCAGCGGTTTGCCAGCGCCTCAAGGCGACTGCCGCGCCCATCGAGCGGCGTAAAAGCAATGGCCGCGCTGGGCAGGCTTTCGGCGGGCAGCGAGCCGCTGCCAATCTGCGACATACACGGCATGACCTGAACGGCGAATTCCGCGTCGTAGCGCTCGGCCAGCGGGGTACGCAGACGCTGCGCCTGTTGGTTGATCTCTTTAACGTGGCGGCTAAGCAAGCGCAGCGTCGGTAGCTCTGCCGCCAGTTTTTCCGGGTGCAAATACAGACGCAGAGTGGCTTCAAGCGCCGCCAGCGTCATTTTATCCGCGCGCAGCGCACGCTTGAGCGGGTGCTGCTGCAGCTGGGCTATCAGCGTTTTTTTGCCGACGATGATTCCCGCCTGCGGGCCCCCCAGCAGCTTATCGCCGGAGAAGCTCACGAGGCTGACGCCGGCGGCAATCATCTCCTGCGGCATCGGTTCTTTTGGCAGCCCGTAGCGGCTCAGATCGACCAGCGAACCGCTGCCCAAATCTGCCACCACCGGCACGCCCAGCTCGTGGCCCATTTCCGCCAGCTCGGCTTCTTCTACCGATTTGGTAAACCCTTCAATGCTGTAGTTGCTGGTGTGCACCTTCATTAACAGCGCGGTATTGTCATTTACCGCCTGGCGGTAGTCTTTGGCATGGGTGCGGTTGGTGGTGCCCACTTCGTGCAGCACGCAGCCGGCCTGGCGCATCACGTCAGGGATACGGAACGCGCCGCCAATTTCCACCAGCTCGCCACGCGACACCACCACTTCTTTTCCGGCCGCCGTCGCCGCCAGCATCAGCAGCACCGCGGCGGCGTTATTATTGACGATACAGGCATCTTCCGCGCCGGTTAAACGGCACAGCAGGTCGGCTAACGCCCGATCGCGGTGGCCGCGCCCGGCGCCGTCCAGGTCGTACTCCAGCGTCACCGGATCGCGCATAACCTGGGCGACGGCATTCACAGCCGACGTTGCCTGCTGTGCACGGCCCAGGTTGGTGTGCAGCACGGTGCCCGTCAGGTTGATGACCGGGCGCAGCGCGCTTTGCGCATCGCGCGCCAGCCGCTGTGCCGTCTCCTGCGCCCAGTCCTCGCTCCAGGCCGGCAGCGCCTGCTGCTCACGGATGCTAAGCCGCGCATCGTCCAGCATCTGGCGGAGCTGTTCTACCACCTGAGTGTGGCCATGGGCATCAAGTAAACGCGCAAACGCAGGCTCGCGAAGCAAGCGGTCGGTTGCGGGAAGCTGGCTGTAGAGTGACAGTTAAGTTATGAACAATGGAAAGTAACCGGGAATAACCGGGAAGTCACGGGAATAGGTGGGAGAAATCTTGGTGTCGCTGGGCTCGCGGAGGATCGGGTTTTAAAAATCAGCGAAAAACTTTTTTAGATCACCCTGCGGCTGAAAAATGATTCTGACAGATAAAGTTAAAACATACGGTATGACACTTAAAAGCAATTAAATGGATATTTAAAACTACGTGCTGAACATTTAATCCTTGCTGCTTTGTTAAACATAAAATTCGTTTGAAGGCCGTTTAAACTGGATTTGACCTTAGACAATATCTATGTCATCTGATTGATAGATAAGATATGTCTGCTTAATAAATCTATGTTTAACCGGCCTTCTTGTCAGTGCTAGCTAGGTCTTGTTGGCCTACGCCGCTATCAGTCTCAGATGTCCCTTTTTTCAGTTGCTCATTCAATCGAATCAGTCGTTCTTTTTCTTCGTAGCTTAAAGACATCCAGCTTGAGTCTGCATCATTGACTTGGTTAAGTGCCTGCAAAATACCCTTTGCCCCAATCTTGACGAAAGAGCTAACAAGGGCTGAGCGTTCGCTAAGGCTCAAGGATTGAAAAATCGTCTCCCATGTTGTAGCCAGTGCTGCATCGCTGCAAACAGGAGCTCCAGTAAAGGCGATTTGCAGCGAACTGCCATATTCCGGGATAGGTTCGGCAATAGTATTACTCATCTTAGAATCGCTTGTGCCACGATGGGACTCGCCAAAATCAATCACATCATTTTTACCTGAAGCCAACCAACTGATAGGAACTCCCTCAAGCTGAGCTATGCGAATAACTACATCTAGACCAGGTGTTGCTCCTTTGGAGAAATAGTTATTCAAAGTAGAGTACGGCAACCCCCAATCCATAGATGCCTGTCGTAACGACCTGCCTTTAAAGAGTTGCTTCAAACGCTCTTGAATGTTTGCTATTCCTTCCCCCTCAATAGCAAGTTTGTTTCCTTTTACCTCTGTCATTCATTCTCTCCTTAAGATATTGATTAGCAATGAGTTATCTCTATATAGTTGCAATTAACTACGGAAAGAGATTTTTGGCTTGATATTTTCTTTTTGTAGATCAATACTTATCCCAACGGATAACCCGCGCGAATTATCCGCGCAGATAACTTTTTAGGGTAATCGAACTATGCAAAGAAATGAAGTGTCGTGTGACTGGCATCGCATCGACATCGTTGCCGCGCTCCATAAGCGTGGGCTGACGATGCGCGGCCTCTCGGTCAGTGTGGGGCTCAAACCGGACACGCTGAAAAATGCGTTACACAGAGCCTATCCCAAAGGAGAGCGCATCATCGCCGATGCTCTCAATGTAGATCCTTCATCAATTTGGCCGAGCCGCTACAACAAGGATTAGTGATTATGTTTGTCACCGTGAATGAGTTAGTCGGCGTACCTGGGTTACCTACGACATTACAGGGGCTGAGATACAGCCTGAAAAAATGTGCTGATAATTCTCCCGAGTTAGTCAGAAAGCGTGCTGGCAGTAAGGCCTTTGAATATCACATTTCAGTGCTGCCCCCGGAGGTCAGGGCTGAATTGTTGTCCTCCAAAGGAATGGTGGAAACCTCAACTGGAGTAATTGACCTCCCCGTTCGCCTCAAAGCAAATGTAGAAACCGCTGATAATTTCGAACGTAAACAACTCTGGCAACACTGGGAGATGGCCACTAACGAGCAACGCCTACGCGCTGAACAACGTGCTAAAGCCGTCACGTTACTTTCTGAGCTGGTGAGTTCCGGTCTTTCGCTGCGACTGGCGATGAGAACAGCCGCTCACAAACTCCAGATGAGTGAGGGTTCATTACGTAATTTGTATTACCGGGTTCAAAACAGAAGCCGTGATTTATGGGCTCCTGTACTCCTTGACCGCCGTCTTCGTGAAAAATGCAAGACCAGCCGTGAAGCGCCGATAAGCGAGGAAGCCTGGCAGTTTTTCCTGGGGGATTACCTGCGCCCGGAAGAGCCATGCTTTACCAAATCTTATGAGCTTCTGGTCATCGCAGCGACAGAATATGGCTGGGAAATACCTTCCGAACGCACGCTCCGCCGTCGTGTCGAGCGCGAGATTGATGCGCGAGTGCTGGTTGCCACCCGCAAAGGTGATAACGCTCTGGCCCGCATGTTCCCCAGCCAGCAACGCACCGTCGCGCAGCTGCATGCGATGGAGTGGATAAACGGTGATGGTTACCAGCACAACGTCTTTGTGCGCTGGTATAACGGCGAAGTCATCCGTCCTAAAACATGGGTCTGGCAGGATGTCCACAGCCGCAAAATTATCGGCTGGCGTACTGATGTATCCGAAAACAGCGACAGTATTCGCCTGTCACTGATGGATGCGATTGCCACCTTTGGTAAGCCTGAGCACGTCACTATCGATAACACCCGCGCCGCTGCCAACAAATGGCTGAGTGGTGGTGTCCCGAATCGCTACCGCTTCAAGGTCAAGCCTGATGACCCGATGGGTATCCTGCCAATGCTGGGAATCCAGGTGCACTGGACCAGTGTTATCGGCGGCAAAGGCTGGGGTCAGGCCAAACCGATTGAACGTGCGTTCGGTGTGGGTGGCCTTGGCGACTACATCGACAAACACCCCTCTCTGGCCGGGGCATACACCGGGCCAAACACGCAAAACAAGCCGGACAATTACGGTGACCGGGTGGTTGATGTTGAGACCTTTATCACTGCAATCAGCGAGGGGATCGCGATGTTCAACGCCCGTGCCAAGCGTGAAACTGAAATGTGCCGTGGTGAACTTTCGTTTGATCAGGCCTTTGAGCGCAGCTACAGCAACTCGATTGTTACCCGCCTGAGTGATGAGCAAATCCGCCAACTCATGCTGCCAGCGGAAGCCGTCACGGTGAAAGTCACCGGCGAGTTTTTCCTCGAGTCCGGCGGCACGCTGTACGGACGCAAGAACAGCTACTGGCATCCGTCTCTGGCGAATATCCGTCAGCGCAAAATTACCGTGCGTTTCGACCCCCGCAACCTTCACAGCGAAGTGGCCTGCTATGACCTGGACGGGCGTTTCCTCTGCATGGCGGAATGCCGCTCAGCAGTGGCCTTCGGCGATACCGAAAAAGGCCGTGAACACAGCCGTCAGCGCAAACAGATGATGACGCATACCAAACGTGCGGCCCGTGCACAGCGCCGGATGAGCGCTATTGAGGTCAATGATTTGCTGCCGAAGGTGGCACCACCTGAACCGCCACAGCGCCATGTTGTCGAGCGGGTATTTACTGACGGCAATGCGCTGAAAAAAGCAATGGAGATACAGGAGGAACAGAACGAAAACGACGTGATTTTCCAGGCACTGATGAAGTCAGTCAGCAAGGCGAAAAAATAAAAAAGCGACGTTGGCCCGCCGCTCTTTAAAAGATGTGTGAATCAGATTTAACAAACGAAAAATACAGGATTAAAGATTATGACGCAAATTAACCATGAAGCTATCCGCGCTACCGTAAAAGAACTTATCGACAGTAAAGAGACTTCCGGCGCAGCGCTTGCCCGTGAAACTGGCCTGTCGACAGCGGTCATTTCCACGTTCATGAACGGCAAATACAAAGGGGATAACGATGCGGTCGCTATCAGCCTGAACACCTGGCTTGAATCGCGTAATGCAACGCAGAACACCCTTCCGGTACGGCCTGACTACGTTGTGACGCCAACCTCCGAGAGCATCACTTCTGCGCTGACCTGGGCACAACTGACCCACACCATTGCGCTGATTTATGGCAATCCGGGCGTCGGTAAGTCCGAGGCACTGAAACAGTACACCCGTAACGGGAATAACGTCTGGCGCATCACGGCGAGCAAAAGCCGTACCAATGAACTGGAGACCATGTATGAGCTGGCGCTGGAAATGGGTATCTCTGACGCGCCTTATCAGCGTGGTGCCTTATCCCGTCTGTTGCGCCGACGCCTGCGTGACACCGGCGCGTTAATCATTATCGACGAGGCCGACTGGCTGAACTACGACGCCATTGAAGAACTGCGCATTCTCCAGGAGGAATGCAACATCGGGCTGGCCTTTACCGGCAACCATAAGGTTTATGACCGTCTGACTGGGGGAACGCGCAGTGTCGACTTTGCCCGTCTGTTTTCCCGCGTAGCGAAAAAAGTCGTTATCAACAACATCAAAGCCGGTGACGTCGACGCGTTCTGCGATGCGTGGCACGTACCCGGTAAAGACGAACGCCAGCTACTGAAAGCCATTGCTAAACGTCCTGGCGCACTGCGCTCGCTCTCCCACATCCTGCCGCTGGCGCATATCTATGCCAGTGGCAAGAACGAAACGATGAACACGGGTCACATCCACAGCGCGATGATCGAACTCGGCCACGCCGAAATCACCGAGGAATAACACCATGATTACCGAACGTATCGCAGAACATATCAGCATGGCAGAAGCGGCGCAGGCCTGGTTGCGTGCGCGGGGTAGTCGCGTGACTGACGTTCGGGTTTTCATGCGCCGTCCGTTGCTTGAAATTGCCTGCCCGCCCGCAGATCTGATTAAAAGCGCTGACCGTATTGTTGAACGTTGTGGCACTGGCACCCGCTCTGTATGGATTGCCAGCCTCGAAGGTTGCCGGATTATCTGGCGTTAACAGAAGGATTATTTAAATGGCGAAAATTACTTTTGAGTTCAAACGCGACTTTGCAAAGCGCGTTGAAAACGGCGTCATGGAAGGTATCACCACGGATATTCATGTTGAGTTTGAGGATGATAAAAGCACTCCTGCCGGGGCGCTTGTGGTGGTGATGTCCAACAATCGTGAGGAATTTGTCAATCTGGCGATGAATAAGCTAGTGGACGCTATACGGGCTATGGGGGACCACGCCGAAGGTAGCGTCTTTCAGCATTCCGGCGCTAAACATTAAGGGGGCTCTATGGCGAAAATTACCGCTTATGTATGGGCTTCCGGGCTGATTGAGTTTGGTCATCCGTTGCCGGATGGCGCATTACCCATTATTTCCGGCGAAGAGAATCGGGTCCGTGAGCTGATTGATATCTGGGCCCGTCATTCCCGCACCGGTGACCAGTTGCTGGTGCCGGGCGTACCCGAGGCACTCGGCCAGCGTGAAGGTTGCGATGCGCTGATGAAATTTACCGATCACATCACTCGCGAATATCTTGAAAAATAAGACTGAGGCTTTTTATGAATAGTGAAAATAACGTACCAGCCGGTTATCGAATTAACGCTCAGGGGCATTTAGTGCCTGAGTCGCAAATTAAACCGCTGGACACATTACGTGATGAAACAGTGATGAGCATCGTCACTGCGGCCCGCCAGCTGCGTCAGGCGATGGCAGAGTTCAAGGTTGCTTCCATGCAGCAGATTGGCGATTTTACGGACCTGTCGGCGGCGGAGTATGGCGTCGAGTTCGGTGGGACAAAGGGTAATGTCTCGCTGGTCAGCTTTGACGGATGCTACAAAATTCTTCGTGCCATTGGCGACCATCGCGTCTTTGATGAGCGCATCCAGGCGGCGAAAAAGCTGATTGATGACTGCATCAGTGAGTGGTCGGGTGGTGCGGATGAGAAAATCATCGCGCTGGTTGATCATGCCTTTCGCGTGAATAAGCAGGGGCGCATCGATATTAATCAGGTGCTCTCGTTGCGCCAGTTGAATATCGACGATGACAAATGGAATGAGGCAATGGACGCTGCTGCTGACGCTATTCAGGTCACCGGCACGAGCCAGTATTTGCGCATTTACGAACGCCAGACTGACGGGAGTTACCGACAAATATCACTGGATATGGCAAAGCTCTGACCCCTATTAACTGACCTTTTTCTTTTAATTACGGCGCGCGCGCCGGGGATTCGCTCGCGCTGAAACTGACGGAGACTGAATGATGAATACTCAAATTGAATTGCTTATTCAGCAGATTCGCACCGATATTGAACGCAGAAAAAACATGCCGAAATTTGGTGTCAGCCCTGATGCTTCAATGGTTCGCATTAACACGATTAACTCCACTCAGCGCAGCTTCACTGTCGAAACAATTGAACTGTTACTGGCTGAGCTGGACAAGATGCAACAGCGCTCCACCGCCATCAGCGATGTCATTGCCGAACGTCTGCGCCAGCAGTCCGTTAAAGGGTTTACTACACAGCAGGATGATACCTACATCGGTGGCGAACTGGCCGCAGCGGCCATCTGTTATATCGAGCCAATGGAAGCCGAATCCTACTGGCCTGCCGACTGGTTAGATGACAGTTTCAAACCATCATGTGATCGCCGTGACCTGGTGAAAGCATGTGCGCTTCTGATTGCTGAAATCGAGCGTATTGATCGCCAGCAGCAGGGAGAAACTGCATGAGTCGAAAGGGCGTGATTCAGCTTATCCATATCGCCAGGACGCAACTGGCACTGGATGATGCAACCTACCGCTCGATGCTGGACAGCGTTGTCCCCGGCAAAACCAGTTGCCGGGATATGACCGATAACGAGCTGGAAAAGGTAATCAAAGTACTGGAAGGCAAAGGCTTTAAACGTTCGCCCACGCGTGCTCCAGCACGTAGAGCAAAGCCAACCGACATCAGCAACAAAATCCGCATTGTCTGGCGATTTATGCTCAGTGACGGTTTTCTGGAGGATGGCAGCGACGTTGCTCTCGACCACTGGGTGCAGCGCATCACCAGTCAAAAGAATGGCGGCGAAGGCGTCGCCAGCCTTTCCTGGCTGCGCGGAGACATGGTTGTCTCCGTGCTTGAAAGCCTGAAACAGCGGCATCTGCGAGTGATGCGTGAATCTATGGCCGGGCGCGGCATTATGATGCCAGCTAACCCGGTCAATGGCCGTGAGCTACGCGATTATGATTCCGTTCGCGCAGCATTCCTTGCGACCCGTAAGCGAGGTACTCAATGAATAACAATGGCGAATTGTTTGATGATTTCCAGGACGACAGCATCCTTGATCATGTTGATGAACAGATGGAAAACTCTCGTTTCCCCTCATTGCTGGCTGAGCTAAATGCACTCTTGCGTCACGAACTGGAGCGCCTGGGGGCAGACCCGAAGCTATCCATTGAACTTGTGGCAGCGATTAGTGGCAAAATTGGCGGGATGCAGGTTTACTTTCCGCGCGGTCAGAGCCTGGAGTTCTTGATCCGCGATATGAAAATTTGGCGGGATTTCACTGGTCACAATGTTCCTGAGTTAGTGGAGCACTACCACGTCACTTACAAAACGGTGTATAAAGCGATCAAACGAATGCGTAGGATTGAGACTGCAAAAAAACAGCTTTCATTGAAAATGGAGTGATTTATGATTGGCGGGATTATTATAAATATGGTGATTGTCATTTGTTCTTTTTGGGTTTTTATCGATGCGACAAACCATAACATTGGAACGTATTCCGTCTACGAAAAGGGCTGTTGGCGCAAGAAGGGTTTTCCTCCCATTGTTTGGGGCGTTGGCTCGCTATTTTTGTTACCTTTTTTTATCTACATTTTCGATAGAAAAAAACTAATTGATACGGCCAATAATACTCCTGTCAAAACTGACAAGAGTTTAGGTTTCCTCCTTTTCTTCCTGATTACATCAGGTCTAATGATGTTTAATTTTAGTGACGTCTTGTTCTACTAGGACTTAAAAATTCAATGAAGCCGGTAAATCCGGCTTTTTTTTTGGTCGGCATACATTGAGAAAAGTTAATTGCTCACTTTTCTTGAGGTGCCGATATGTCCTCCACTGCATTCCCTCCCGTATTTGCTCACGCACTTTCATTCGTCCTCGTTCGTGAAGGTGGTTATGTCAATGACCCCACCGACAAAGGAGGCGAAACCAATCTCGGTATTTCAGACCTGCGTGATGGTCTGGCCGACGGCAAAACCGATGTTGATGGTGACGGTAAGCCTGACGTCAAAATTAAAGACCTGACCAAAGAACAGGCCGGATTGATTTACCAGCGCGACTACTGGCAGGCCGCAAAATGTGACCTCTGGCCCGATGGTATCTCCCTCTTCGTTTTCGATTCCGCCGTCCAGCATGGTGCAAAAAAAGCCATCCAGCTTTTGCAGGATGCGGTCGGCGTTACTTCTGATGGTGTCGCTGGCCCCAAAACCGTCAGTGCTGTCACTGGCGCGGATGCCGAATGGCTTCTGACTCGTTGCTTCCTTCGCCGTTCCCGCTACTACGCCGACATCATTAAGACGAATACCTCCCAGGGAAAATACCTCAATGGCTGGTTTAACCGCCTTGATGAGCTGGCGAACGCCTGTCAGGAGGTTGTCGGCGGTCAGTTCTCTGTCACCCGGAGCTGAACATGGGCAAAGGATGGGATGCGTCACTGAAACAGGGGCGGCGTGACCGCCTCCAGAAGGAGGTGCTCCACCGCATGGCCGGGGGGCCAAAACCCGAACCTACCGACTACACAGGCCATGACGGCACTCATGCCAGCTTTTATATGCGGGGGTGGTTGTCTGTCGATACACGCGACATCGTCTGGCAGTGCCAGCGATATAAGGAAAAACATAATGTTCAACATGATTAAGGCATACCTGCCGCCGTTGTTTCGTTCCGGCTGGACGCTGGTTGCCCTGATTGCGCTCTCGCTGCTGTTCTGTAGTCAGCACAGCCCGCATCTTTTTCTGGTCTGGTGGCTGGCCTTTGCGGGTGCGGTGCTCATCGCACTGAGTATGGTGCTTGGCGTCTTTTGCAGTCCGCGTGAAACCTGCCGTGAGCGGGTGCTCTACTGGTGTTCCTGGCCGGTTTTCGTGGGCGGTATTGTCTGCTTCGTTGCCACCAATTTATTCACCCCATCCGGGGCACTGTTGCTGATGTATGTCCTCGGCTCATTGTGTGGATACCTGTTCAGTAACTGGGCGAAACGTAAGGAGCTGTTCGCATGGATCCGATAACCCTTTCCACTGTCGCCTCCGTCCTGCTTAAAGCCGGGCCTTCTTTGCTGCGTACCGTGGGTGGCTGGTTCGGTGGTGATGCAGCGAAGACCGCAGACTCCGTCGCCGGTGTGGTTGAAAACGTGGGTAATGCGATCAACCCGGCAGACCAGCAGCGCGTCCTTGAGCAGAAGCTGGCGCAGCTCCCGCCCGAGCAGTTCGTTCAGCTTGAGTCCCTCAAGGTTCAGCTCGAACAGTTCCAGCTCGAGCGTGACAAAGCAAAGCTGGCTGACCAGCAGGCCGCGCACCATGAGCAGCAGGAAACTATCCGCAACGGCGATAACGCAACGGACGAATATGTCCGCCAGACCCGCCCGCTGATGGCCCGTCTTTCCCTCTACAGCTGCATTCTTTACGTGATGATCATGTCGGTGGGCCAGCAGGCCGGTGCGGTCGCCACGGCTTTTGGTCATGTGTTTGCGATGCCTGCGCCTGACTGGGATATCGGTCTGATGCTCGCGACACCGGCGTTGAGTTATCTCGGGTTCCGCACGCTCGATGGCTTCGCCCGTTACAGCAAATCCAGCAAACACAAGGTGCAGGTTCAATGAGTGATGAATTTGACCGCGCCAGTGACCTTGAAACCACCGACCGTGAACGGGTGTTAAACAACCATGTAAACCGGGTTAAAGAAGCACCCGAGCGTTACGGCTTCTGTAATGACTGCGGCATCGATATTCCGGCTGCACGGCTTGAGGCGCAGCCCGATGCGGTGACCTGCTTTACCTGCCAGCGCATCAGAGAACACAGGGGGCACCGTGGACTGGGAAGTCGTTAAAGGTAACTGGGCGATCATCTGGGCGCTGTTTATGTCAGGCGTCAACCTTATCCAGCTTTTGCTCGCCAAAACGTACGTCAAGCGTGAAGAGGTGGAGCTGGTGAGAAACCGGATTCAGACGCTGGAAAATACGATTGCCGGTCTGCCGAGCCAGAGTGACCTGCACAAACTCCAGCTCGCCATGAGTGACCTGCGCGGCGAGCTGCGTGAGCTGGCCCCGTCCATTCGTCAGGTTTCGCGTATCAGCGATCTGCTTCTTGAAAACGAACTCAAGGAAAACAAGAGGGTATGACAATGCGTGATTTACTCGACCAGGACCAGCGCCTGGTCATTCTTCGTTCTCTGCTCGACTGCGGTGACAGCGCTAACGAGTCTATTTTGCAGGAATGCCTGCAAGCCTACGGCCACCGCGTTTCCCGTGATGCCGTGCGGACGCATCTGTCCTGGCTGGCTGAGCAGGGACTGGTGCGTGTGACTGACGTCAGCGGGTGCTTTGTTGCCGAAATCACGGGGCGCGGCGATGACGTTGCCAGCGGTCTGGCGTCCGTTCCGGGCGTCAAAAAACCACGGGCACGGTGATGAATATGGATAAAACAAAATTGCCAGAAATGATGGCGACCTGCCGTGAACAGGCCGGTCATCTTCGGCGTCTGGCCGTGCTGGCGAAACAGTGTGAGTCAGGCGAAATCGGTATGTCTTCGACGGCTCTGGTTCATGCAGCCGTGGTGATCGAGTCCTTGTGCAATGCCGGTGAAAAGGCACTGGAAGGAATTGCCCGACTTGACCGTTCGGAGACGCAGCTTATTCAGGAACGTGACGACGCCGAAGATGCGCTGAGTGATATGTATGACGCAGTGATGGGCAGGAAACCTGAGTGGAGCAACATGTTCAGCTTTTCCGATGCCATTGAAGAGGTGGCAACGCGGATTCATCAACTGGAGGGTGCCGGTTATGCCAAAGAAACTGAAACCACTCACTAAGGGCGAGCGCAATATCATCAGCCTTATCGCCGCCGTGATGGTATGTGCCGAGGTCGAAGCAAAGGCTGTTGCGCCTTCTCTCGCGAAAGAGACCGGCAAACCGTATGACTTTAAATCGCCGACGTCGTACCTGAATGTTTTTCTCAACAAAAACCCTGAATACAAACGGGTGCATAACTTGCTGTTGAAAGATTCAGCCAGTCACCGGAAGGACTTCCTTGAGCAGTGCCGGAGGGAGAATGGCAAGTGAACAGCGCCCGACCCGTGGACGTCCGTCAAAAATTGACCTGTTACCGGATTCCATCCGCGATCAGCTCCATCAGATGCTGCGTGAGAAACGACACACGCAGGAAGAGATCCGCGAAGCCATCAATGAACTGATTGACGGCCATGACCTGCCCGAAGATATGCAACTCAGCCGTACAGGCCTGAACCGCTACGCCAGCCGCATGGAAGAGTTCGGCGCAAAGATTCGGGCGTCCCGCGAGATGGCTGAAATCTGGGCGGCAAAGCTGGGCTCTGCACCGACGTCTGACGTCGGCAAGCTGTTGCTGGAGTTCGTAAAAACGCTGGCCTTTGAGACCAGTATGTCCCTGGCTGAAAAGGACAAGACCGTCGAACCGAAGGCGCTGGGACAACTGGCGCTGGTCGCGCAGCGGCTGGAAGCAGCGGCGATGACCTCCCACAAACGTGAACAAGAAATCCGCAAAGCCTTTGCTGAGGAAGCAGCCGAAACAGCGGAGAAAATCACCAAACAGGCAGGACTGTCGGCAGAGACGGCTGCGGATATTCGTCGCCAGATTCTGGGGATCGCGTAATGACGACAATGCCCCCACTCAATTCGCTCACCAGTCAGTCTGCGGCGGCTATTCTGGCGGGGGAGTTTGATGCCGATCAGGTGCTGCTGCCGTATCAGAAACGATGGATAGCAGATAAGTCTCAGTTGAAACTGGCTGAGAAGTCGCGCCGTACCGGCCTCACCTGGGCCGAAGCTGCTGATGCAGCGCTTAACGGTTCGATGTCTGCCAGCGCCGGTGGTTGCGATACGTTCTACGTCGGCACCACCAAAGACATGGCGCGTGAGTTTATCGACGCGTGCGCCATGTGGGCGAAAGCCTATGACTGGGCGGCATCGGATATCGGCGAAGAGGTCCTGGCCGATGAGGATAAGGACATCCTCGTCTATGTGATCCAGTTCGCCAGCGGCTTCAAAATTAAAGCGCTGTCCTCTAACCCCTCAAACCTGCGTGGTATGCAGGGTAATGTCATTATTGATGAGGCGGCGTTTCAGAATGACCTTGCAGCCTGCCTGAAAGCGGCGCTTGCGCTGACAATGTGGGGCTCAAATGTGCGCCTCATCTCCACGCACAACGGCATTGAAAACCTGTTTAATACCCTCATCACCGACAGTCGCGCCGGGAAAAAACGTTATTCCGTTCATCGTATTGATATCGAAACGGCCATCAACGAGGGGCTCTATCGTCGTATCTGCCAGGTCACCAAAAAGGTGTGGTCTCCCGAGGCAGAGGCTGAGTGGCTGGATAACCTCTTACGTGACACGGCCACGCAGGAAGATGCCCGTGAGGAATATTATTGCGAGCCCAAGAACGGCGGCGGTGCGTATATTGCCCGTTCGTTACGCGAACGAGCTGCTACCGGTACTGGCCCGGTGCTGCGCTTTACCGGTACGGCAGAATTTAATGCGCTTTCGGAAGGCCTGCGGCGTCTGGATATGCAGGAGTGGCTGGAGTCCGTTGTCCGGCCAGAACTGGAGAAGTTGCCGCAGAACCTTCGGCATTGTCTCGGGGAAGACTTTGCCCGTAACGGTGACCTCACTGTCTTTGCGCCGGTCACCGTTAATGATGACACCACCCGCACGGTTCCTTTCCTCGTTGAGATGAGCAACGTCCCGTTCAAGCAGCAGGAACAGGCGCTGTTTTATATCTGCGATCGTCTTCCCAGACGCGACGGTATCAAGCTCGATGCCCGAGGTAATGGTCAGTATCTGGCTGAACAGGCTGCCGAACGCTACGGTGAGGAAGTCGAACAGGTCCAGCTTTCCGTACCGTACTATCGCGAGAACATGCCACGGTTCAGGGCGGCATTTGAAGACGGCGAGCTGATTACACCGAAGCATGAAGACATCATTACCGACCTCGGGGCCATCCAGATTTATCGGGGTGTGCCGGGTATAGACGATTCCCGTACTGTCGGCACCGACGGTCGCAAGCGCCACGGGGATGCCGCTATTGCGATCTTCCTCGGTTATCTCGCCAGCCGTGAAGACAATCGCCGTTACGAACTTCACAAAATCAACAAACCCGCCGACCCAAAAGAGCGTGACGAACGTCGCCAGCTTCGCCTGACTCGCGGTCTTAAAAATCAAAGAGGGCTGCTCTGATGCTCAAACAAATCAGCGGCGTAATGCGCCGCCTGTTCAGCTCGACTACCGGTGAAACCGTCACCGTAAACGATAACGAACTTAATGAACCCCGCGCCCGTGGCCGTGCCATGAGTATCCGCAGTCCGTCGGCAGGTATCAGTGTGGCCTCTACGCTGACACCCGGCAGGCTGGCTGCCGTTCTTCGTGGTGCAGCGGACGGGAATCCCCGCGATTACTTTATCCTTGCAGAAGAAATGGAGGAGCGAGACCTCCATTATTCATCGGTGCTGCGTACCCGTAAGCTGACCGTCGCCGGTATTGCGCCCACGGTCGAGGCGGCCAGCGATGATGAGCGTGATGTCATGCTGGCAGATGTGATTCGCGATCTCATCGAACAACCCCAGATACCTGAGCTGCTCTTTGATCTGCTCGATGGTCTGGGTAAAGGCGTGGGTGTCTGCGAAATCCTCTGGAATACGCGAAACAGCCAGTGGAAACCGCGCGATTATGAATGGGTTGATCCTCGCTTCCTCAGGCCCGATAAAGAGACGCTGCGGGAGTTTCGTCTTATCACGGATGAGCAGCCCATCGACGGTGTTCCGTTATCGGCAGGTAAGTTTATTGTCCATCAGCCACGCCTTAAATCCGGTCTGCCGCTGCGCAACGGGCTTGCTCGACTCGTGGCGGTGATGTACATGCTCAAATCGTTCACCGTGCGTGACTGGTGGGCGTTTGCAGAGAAGTTCGGTATTCCCGTGGTCGTCGGTAAATACGGCAGCAACGCCACTCCTGAGCAGATTAATACGCTCATCGACGCCATTGCCTCCATTGCATCCGATGCGGGCTGCGCCATTCCCGAGAGCATGAAACTCGATATGCAGGAAACGGCCAGTCGCAACAACGGCGGTGTACTTTTTAAAGAGATGGCGACGTGGTGCGACGAGCAGACCAGTAAAGCAGTGCTGGGCCAGACCATGACGACCGACAACGGCAGCTCGCGCAGTCAGGCAGACGTCCATAATCAGGTCCGTATGGACATTGCCCGCTGGGATGCCATGCAGCTCGGGAACACGCTGAATGAGTTCCTGGTGCGACCGTACATTGATATGAACTACGGCCCGCAGGAAGCCTATCCGCGTGTGATGATTCGTATCACTGAGCCGGAAGACCTCAAAGCCTTCGTGGAAGCGTTGACGCCGCTGATTGATCGTGGTCTTCGCGTCCAGGAGTCGGAGGTTCGTGACCGCTTCGGGCTGGCCGAACCCGACAGCGGCGCGGTCATCCTGTACCCGGAAGCCACACAACCCGCCATGACGTTGCCTGCGCTTAACCGTGAGCAGCTTGCGCTTAACCGCAGCCAGACCGATGAGATTGATGCGATGGTGGCCGATGCGCTGGGCGGCTGGGAAAAAGTGGGCCCGGCCTTCACCAGTCCGGTGCTGGAGCTGGCGCAAAGCGTCGACAGCTTTGAAGAGTTTCTGGCTCAGTTGCCTGAGTTGCAGAAGACCCTTGAACCTGATGCGTTCGTCGAGCAGCTGGCGATGCTCAGTTTCGAAGCCCGTGCGCTGGGAGATGTGAAAGATGCCTGATGCCGCCATTACCAAAGAACAGTGGGAAACCATCAAAGCTGAGCTGCAAAGCCCTTTCTGCTATGTCAGATTCCGCTATCAGGACACGGTGATTACGGTGACGCGTGAGCGACAGAGCGAGAGCCGCACCTGTCTGATGGTGTATTTCGACGGCAGGTGCAATCTCGGCTGGGGGAACTCGCGTTGTGATAACTACAACCCTCTTACTGAGCATTTCTGGTTTACGAAGACGCAGCGTCTTCACAGCGCCAGGCAAGTTGCTGAGACGGAGAAAGCCCTGGGCAAACGCTATGCGAAAAAGCATATGCCATCGCTGTATCAATCATTCAGCTACCGAACGCCGGTGTTTGCCAGCTCCACCACGCTGATACGCCAGTTCCGAAAAGCGCCAGGACTGATGCTGGTAACCGACGAAAAAGAGGTGCTGCATGGCTGAGCCCGACATCATCCCTAAAGAAGCGCTGGACTGGCTGAAAGCCAAAAAACTGTCTCCGGGTTTTGATTACCGTGACGTCTGGCGTGATGAGCACAGTATCGGGTTTACCGTTGCCAAAATGACAAACCTCGATCTCCTTTCAGATGTTAAGTCTCTGGTTGAAGAGGCGCTGGCTGAGGGGCAGTCGTTCGCTCAGTTCCGTGAAGTGCTTAAGCCTCTTCTGGTCAAACGCGGGTGGTGGGGCCAGCAGGAGATGAACGATCCCCTCACAAAAGAATCCCGCGTCGTGCAACTGGGCAGCGACCGTCGCATCCGAACCATCTATGAAACCAATATGCGCACCGCCCGCAGCGCCGGTCAGTGGGAGCGTATCGAACGTACCCGCCGCGCCATGCCGTATCTGCTTTATACGCTGGGTCCATCCCGCGAGCACCGGGCGGAGCATCTGCAATGGGCTGACCTCTGCCTGCCGGTGGATGATCCGTTCTGGCAGACACATATCGGCCCCAACGGCTGGGGCTGTAAATGCGGCGTTCGTCAGGTCAGCAAGTACGAATACGAGCAAATGCAGAAGAACGGCGTCACCCGCAACGTGCAGCAGCTCGATGACAACGGGTTACCCACCGGGCAGGTGACGCGGGAAACGGTTCCCCTGCGAACCACTGCGCCAGAAGTTAAACGGGTGAAGTGGGTGAACAAGCGAACGGGGGAAGAAGAGATGGTGCCGGAAGGCATTGATCCGGGCTGGGACTATAATCCCGGCATGGCGCGTAAGGCTGAACTGGAGCAACAGCTCAGCCAGAAGCAAGCTGCGTTTGACAGTGGCAACTGAACGAAGCGGTAACGGTCCTTAATCACGTCCTATGGCGTCATCGGATATGATGATACGATGACGCCGTAAAAAATTGTTAAACGCGCCAGCGCGGTTTTAAATGTGTTTTAAACGGGGTTTGCCGCTGCATATAAAAGGAAAGCGGTAAATTCACCTTTCCTTTGCCCCTCCCGCACACTGTCCGTCAGTAATCTGTAACGACGGACAACATCATGAAATCCAATCTCCCGGAGCTTCTTGCGCTCTGTTTTGAACTGCCTGAGCTGGTCGACGACGCATTGCCTGAATGGCTGCCGATGATTCCGGGCGGTGCATTCACCGGGCGTGATGGCCGTTCATGGGTGAATGATAACCCTGCTGCGGTGATGTCCGCGTCTTTCAAGTACCCGAAGCTCCCGTTTGATATCGAACATGCCACCGAAATCAAAGGTCCGAAAGGCGAAGAGGCTCCGGCCTACGCATGGATTGATGCGTTGCGCATCAATGATGATGGCGGTATCGATGCGCACGTCGTCTGGACGCCGGACGGTGAATCCCTCATTCGTGGCAAAAAATATATCTACTACAGCCCGGCCTTTTTCAACAACGCCGCCGGTCAGGTCACACGCCTGTCCAGCGTCGGCCTGACCAACAAACCCAACCTGTATTTACCCGCACTTAATTCGGAGAACAACGAGATGACCGTACCTGTCCAGATTGTGACGGTGCTGGGGCTCGCTTCGACTGCGTCTGTCGATGACGCGGTGGCAGCCATCCAGCAAATCAAGACCAGCGAAAGTGTCGCACTCAACCGCGCCCAGAATCCCGACCTGACGAAGTTTATTCCGGTCGAGACGCATCAGCTGGCGCTGAACCGCGCTGAAACGGCTGAGAACAAACTGAAAGCGCTGGATGATAAAACCGCCGAAAGCCTGGTTAATGCCGCCGTGGCCGCAGGGAAAGTGGCCCCGGCGAATCGCGATATGTATCTGGCTCTTTGCCGCAGTGAAGAAGGTCGTCAGCAGTTTACTGAGTTCGTTAAAACTGCACCGGCACTGGTCAATGGCGACCCGTCCAAAGGCAAAGAGAACAAAGACAACACCAAACTCAGCGATGACGAACTGGCGATGTGCCGCGCTATGGGTATCACCGAAGCCGAGTTCCTCGCTGCTAAACCTGCTCAGGAGTAACCGCAATGCCTGCACCGTCATCCGAAATTTTACATTCTCTCACGACTGCGCTCAGTGCCGCCTTTACCCGTGGTCTGGCCGGGGTCAAACCGCAGTACCTGCGTATTGCGACCGAAGTCCCGAGCAGCTCAGCATCCAACACGTACGGCTGGCTCTCTGACCTGCCGTCGATTAAGGAGTGGATCAGCGACCGCCAGTTTGCCCAGCTCGACCAGTATGGTTACACCATCACTAACAAGACCTGGGAAAACTCCATTAAGGTCAAACGTGAAAACATTGAAGATGATCAGATTGGTCAGTACAGCATCATCGCCCAGTCGTTCGGTCAGCAGGTGTCTGAGTTCCCGGACACGCTGAGCTTCCCGTTGCTGACCGCTGGTTTCACAACCGCGTGCTTTGACGGTCAGAACTTCTTTGATACCGACCACCCGATGGCCGGGGGAACGTACAGCAATATCGTCGGTGACATTGCCACCGACACCGGTGAACCCTGGTTCCTGATTGATGAAACTCAGGTATTAAAACCGATCCTGTATCAGAATCGCCGCCCGTTCGATTTCCATGCACTGGACGATCTGAACAGTGAGCACACCGTGAAGAACAACGAATTCCTTTATGGCGTTGATGGTCGTTGCAACGTGGGCTTCGGCTTCTGGCAGACGGCGTGTGGTTCACGCGCTCCGCTGACGATGGCGAACTACGAAAAAGCGGTGAAAGTCCTTCAGGGCATGAAACGTGCCTCCGGTACGCCTCTCGGTATCAACCCGACGACGCTGGTTGTAGGCCCGAATAATCGTGCAGCGGCAAAACGCATTATCGACGCCATGCTGGTCGATGGCGGTGATTCCAACATCTATTACAAGGATGTCGACATCGTAAACAGCCCGTTCATTACCACCCCTGCGTAAACAATTCAGTCTCCGTTAATCCGGCTGCGGCGGTGTTTAAACCCGCCGTAACCTTCCTTTAAAGAGGATGGAACAGTGAGTGGAACGAAAACAAAAGCACCGGGTAAGCAAAACGTTAAAGACGGCGCTGGCCCGATTTCAGCGACGCAAGTGGCATCGTCTGATGGCGCAGACGGCAAAAAACCTGAACTGTCAGTCACACTGCCGGGGTATCACATTGCACTGGGTTCAGTACCCGTCAGCGTGATGTCAGAAAATACCGATGCCGTCACCGTGCCGGATGTGGCTGCTGCGGCTCTGCTTCCGGCAACGGATGATGTTGAAGCACTGGAGGTTCGTGCCGTTTCAGAGCGTGGTTTCTGGCGCTGCGGTCGCTTCTGGTCACGACAGCCAGTCAATGTCTTTGCGTCCGATGATCCAGCGGATGATAACGCGGCCAACAATGCGCACCTGGGCATTCAGGCGGACTGTTTTATCAGCCACGAAGACGCCGCACGGTTGAAGGCCGAGCCCCAACTGGTTGTAAAAGTCCTGGAAACTAAGGTGGAGCAAGGCTGATGGGCATTTACGTAACCCGCGATGAGTTGCTGGCCGTCGACGGTTCGCTGGTCTGGAACATGGCGATCAACAAGGCGACCGGCGAACTGGATGAGGCAAAGATTGAGACGGCAATTAGTGATGCAGATGAGGAAATTAACTCCTTTCTCTCAAAGCGTTATCAGTTGCCGCTCAGCCTTGACATTATCCCCCGTCCGCTTCACCGGGTTGCGGTATCCATCGCGCTTTACTGGCTGTCCGAGCGTGACAGCCAGATTACCGAGCTGATTCAGAAGCGCTACGACGATGCACTGCGCACCCTGAAAGAGATAGCCAATGGCACCCGTGACCTCGGCCTGACCGGTACAACTCCGGCCCCGGAAAACGATAACGGCAAAATCATTGTCGTGTCGGATAACGAGCGGCTCTTCACCCGTAACAAGCTGCGCGGGGTGTTGTGATGGGTATCTCCGTCGAGGTAATGGGGGCCCAAAAGCTGGCACAACTGCGGCTGGCCGTAGAAAAACTGTCAGACAGAACGCTCCAGCAGGAACTGCTTGAATCCATTGGTGCAGTCGTCGAATCCCAGACCCGCCGTCGTATCAGCGATGAGAAGACCTCCCCGGCAGGTGAGAAATGGCAGGACTGGTCTGACGGTTATCGCCAGACCCGCAACGGCAACCAGAGTTTGTTGCAGGCTGGCGGCGGTCTCCTCGACAGCATTCAGTACATCGTCGAGCGTGGCCGCGTTCGTGTGGGGTCACCGCTCAGTTACAGTGGCGTACATCAGGACGGCTTTTCCGGCAACGTTTCCATCGGGGCGCACAAACGCCTTATCAGCCAGGCGTTCGGGCGGGCGCTTCGTCATCCGGTCTGGCAGTCCGTGGGAGCGCATACCCGTGCGATGAACATGCCCCGGCGTGAATATCTCGGCCTTTCATCTGATAACAGCCAGGAGCTGATGCACGTCATCGGTGATTTCTGGAAAGAGGTGCTTCCATGAGTGAACGTCCCGAACTGCTGACGATGGGTAGCACCGTGGCCGCCGCTGAAAACGTGGTGGCCTGGCTTAAAAAATCCCCCTCCGACGATGAGCCTGACAAAGGTCTTGAGGGTGACAACCCTGACCAGGTCAAAGTCATCGAGCGTCATATCGGCCAGTTCAATACGCCTGCCGAAGTCAAAACGTATCTGTCAGATCGCGATGGCTGCGTGCGCGTTGCGGCGCTTCGGGTACGGAACATCCGTTACAGCGGCGGGCTGGTTGGCGATATTACCTGGGCGGCTTACGTTATGGCGACTGATTCGTGGGGTTACGCACGCGATACGCGCTGCGAAATCCTTGTAGGCAAACTGGTGCGCCGTATCGCCGCAAAAGATGCAGCCAGCGGTATGAAGGCCGAGCGTGCTGCGGATGCCATTAGCGCCGACAACATTTACTCAGGCGGGCTGAATGACCTGGGCCTGACAATGTGGGCGGTGACATGGGAACAGCAGTTTCGTCTCGATGAAAGTATTGATCTCTCCACACTTCCTGATTTTCTCCGCCTCGGTGCCACCTTCTCGCACAACGGCGGCGCGTCGGAGATTAAGGACGTCATTAACATCCGGGAGCCAAACCCATGATGAAACAAATTAAACCTGCCCGCGAAGGCGTCCAGGTTCGTAAAGCTGACGGCACCCATCTGAATGCTGCCGGTGAAACGTTAGCAATGAGCGCCTGGTGGCATCGTCGTGAAGCCGAAGGCGATGTGATCGTGAGCGATATCCCCGGTGAAACGGTGACCTCAACTGCACCGGCCCGCACGGTAAAGGAGAAATAACATGTCTTTAGGCACTATCCCTGATGATATCCGCGTCCCGCTGGTGTACATCGAGATCGACAATTCTCAGGCACTCGACAGCGCACCGGCGCAGTCGCGAAAAATTATTGTGATCGGCCAGCAACTGGCGACCGGCACCGCGACCGCACTAACGCAGTACCGAATCACCAGCGACGGTTCGGCTGAGCAGTTATTCGGCAAAGGCTCCATGCTGGCCGAAATGCTGAAAACCCTGCGCAAAGCCAACAGCTATACCGAAGTGTGGGCGACAGGTCTTGCAGAGCTTGCTGCGGGCACGGCGGCCAACGCTGAGCTGGCGGTTCTTGGTACGGCGACCGCTGCGGGCACGCTGGCGTTGCTGGTCAACGGGGTCTCGGTTCAGGTCGGTGTGGCCGCAGCGGCCACCGAGGCTACCATTGCCGCTGATATTGTTGCGGCGATCAATGCGTTGCCGGGCACTCAGGTGGTTGCTGGTATTAAGGCTACCACCACCGCGACGGTTGAGCTGACCACGAACTGGAAAGGCATCACCGGCAATGATATGGACGTCCGTCTCAACTATTACACGGGCGAGCAGACCCCTGCGGGTGTGGCCGTGACCATTACCGGTTTTGCCGGTGGTACAGGAACGCCGGATATTTCGGCGGTTGTCGCGTCGCTGGGTGATGACTGGTACACCGATATCATTTTTCCCTATAACGACACCCAGAGTCTCAACACCATCCGTGACGAACTGGTGACCCGCTGGGGCCCGCTCAAGATGATGGAGGCACAGCTCTGGACGGCATTTCGCGGCACCCATGCGGCGAGCGGTACGTTCGGTAATACCCGTAATGACTGGCTGATTTCCTGCATGGGGACAAATATTGCGCCCCAGCCATCATGGCAGTGGGCGGCTTCCTATGGCGGTGTGGCCGCGTACTATCTGGCGAATGACCCGGCGCGACCGCTCCAGACTCTGGTGATGACCGGCATCCTGCCACCGGCCAAAGGTGTGCGCTGGGATATGACTGAGCGCAACCTGCTATTGCATGACGGCATTGCCACCCATTATGTCGATGCCAGCAGCAACGTCTGTATCGAGCGTGAAATCACCATGTATCGCGTTAACCAGTACGGTGATGCTGATACGTCTTACCTCGATGTGCAGTCACCGGCCACGTTGGGCCGTATCCGCTACATCATCAAAAACCGTTTCACCACCCGCTACCCGCGTCACAAGCTGGCGGGTGATGACGTGCTGGATTTGCTCGACCCCGGCCAGGCAGTGATGACGCCGAAGATTGCCCGCGCTGAACTGCTGGACATTGCGCTGACCGAACTGGTGCCAGCGGGTCTGGTGGAAGACTTCGACGATTACAAAGACACGCTGGACGTCACTATCGACAGCAGCGATGCCAACCGCCTGAACTTCATTGCGCATCCTAACCTGGTCAATCAGTTGCGCGTTCTGGCTGGCCTCATCCAGTTCAAACTCTAAGGGGAAAATCATGTCAGTTCTGGGTCAAGCGTCGATTCGTATCAACGGTCGCGAAATCAAAACCGAAGGCAAGTCCACCCTTAATCCGGGGGGCGTGTCCCGCACGGCTCACATGGGTGGCGGTAAGGTCTGGGGCCTGTCCGGGAAGATGGCCGGGCCTTCCATCTCCCTGACCATCGCCGCAGCGGAAGACATGGACGTTGTCGAAATTAGCGGCTGGGAAGGCGTCACCGTCATGTTCGAAGGCGATAACGGCCTGAGCTATATGATGACCGGCGCGGCCACCGAAGGTCCGGCCACGCTGGAGGAGGACGGCGGCACCATCTCTGCAACCTTTATTGGCACCAAACTGGTGAAGGTGTAAGACATGGCGCAGACCATTATTCAACTTAAGCATGGTTATGTGACGGGGAAAGGGACAGCTGATGAGACCCGTCACACAGAGGTCACGCTGCGCGAGCTGGACTCGCGTGATGTGGTGGAGTCACAGCTTGCCGCCGAACGCGTGGTGATTGGTGATAACGGTAAGGCCGTGGCGTACTGCTCCGAGGTGCTGATGGGGCTTGAGCTATTACGCCGGCAGATTTTAAAGGTGGGTGAAATCCCCGGCCCGCTGTCCCAGAAGCAGCTCTACAGCTTCCACCCCGAAGACCTGGAATTGTTGTCCAGCAAGGCCAGTAGCCTGGACGATATGCTCGCGGGGACGACGTCACGGGGGCGAACTGATGCCGCTGGCGACGGCAGTCAATAGTCTTATCGTCAACCTTTCGCAGCGCTTCGATGCGCAGTACCTCCAGCAGTTGCCCTTGCGGCAGCTGCTTCGCCTCACTGAGCAACTGAGGAAGCAACATGGCCGACCGCCTCACCACTGAAATCCTGATTAACCTGGCCGGGAACCTGACGGCCAAAGCCCGCCAGTACGGTGCCAATATGTCGGAGTTCGCCCGCACCAATGAGCGGGCCATGTCCGTTGTCAGGGCGTCGACGGCGGCAGCGGGTCGCGGGCTGGATGCTCTCGGCAATCGCTATACGGGGATGATTGCGGGTTTTGCGGGTGGTGCCATGCTGAGAGAGTTTGCTCAGACTGACCGTCGTATCACGCGTATGGGCCTCGCGGCCGAGAAAACCCGGTCAGAAATGTCGCAGATGTTCAACGGTATGCAGGATGCGGCAATCAAGTTCAGGGTTGATGATAGCGAGGTTATTGGCGCCGTCGAAAAAATAGGCACAGTAACCGGTGATATCGACTTTGGTTTCAAAAATAAAGATAACCTTGCTGCTTCAATCGCAGCATCCGGTGGTTCCGGAGAGTCTATCGGTGGGCTGTTCGCGCAGTTCCCTAAATATCAGGTGACGTCAGAAAAGCAAACCCTGGAAGCGATGGACACCCTCAACAAGCTGGGTAAAGAAGGTGCTTTCGAATTAAAAGATATTGCAGAGAAAGGTGTCAGAGCACTGTCGATGTATTCTGCTGCCGGTGGTAAAGGCGTTGCAGGAATCAAGGACGTGGGCGTCGCGCTTGAGTCAGCGATCAGCGCTACCGGTGACAGGGACACAGCGGCAACTGCAGTTGAAAACCTTATTCGTGATTTACAAGCGCCAAAAGTAGTCAAGGAGCTTGGACGTAATGGTATTGACGTCTTTGGTAAAGATGGGCGGATGCGTGCTCTGCCTAAGTTAATGGAGGAAATTGCCAAACGGTCAGGCAATAAAGGTGCCAAAGAACAAAATAAACGTCTTGTAGAAGCAGGTTTTAATCAGGACAGTATCCTGCTTCTGAGCAGCGTAACGTCTGGAAAAGGGGCTGATGACCTACGTCGGTATAACGGGATTGTTGCAGACGGTTCAGGAATCTTGGCTGATGCGAAATATGCAGCCCAGGACTTCACCTCTGCGATGTCCAGCCTGAATGTGACCTGGACGAAGTTTACCAACAATAATCTTGCTAAACCCGTTCAGGAATTAGCTGACGCATTAAATTCAGTGGATCAGGAGACCGTTCAGAACTGGCTTGAAGTCGGCAAAAATATTGCCATCGCGACGGGGGGCATTATCGCTGCCCGTAAAGTCTTTCAGGTCGGTAAAGGTGCATGGGATTTATTCGGCGGTGGCAAATCAAAAGGTATTCCTAAAGGTGTGGCTGATGTTTTTGGCTCCGGCGTGATGCCCGTATATGTCGTTAATATGGGGGCCGGTGGCTTTGGCAGCGGACCGGATGTTATTCCAACTGGTGCGCCACAAGGGAGCTGGTTTACTCGCGCATTACCCTTTCTGAAAACTGCCGCAATGGGGGCGACAATACCATTTCTTGATGCATCCCCCAATCTGAGTGATGAACAAAAAGCGGAGATGGTGCAATGGGCGAAGGACCGCGCTAACGGACCTTCCGTCTGGTCTCAGATTGCTGATTTCTTTACTTCTGCAAGTAGTGACCCGCAAGTTGTCGACCCTAGACCGTGGGCATCTTCTCAACAGTCACCACAATATCCTTTTGTCCCGCAGCAGCTGCGTGGCGAGATTCGCGTGGTGGTGGAAGGCGATGCCCGAGTGAAAAGCGTCTCAACTAACCAGCCGGGCGTGACCCTGAGCGCCTCTGCTGGCAAAACCAGTGTGGGGCAAAACTGATGGCGAACAATTACTGGGCGTCCCTGCGCGAGGCATCCTTTCGTAACGCGCCGTTTTACCTGGTCGATGATGAGGGGGTCAGTGGTCGTCGTGCTATCCCCCGCGCGTATCCCAAGAAAGAAACCGGCTGGACGGAAGATAACGGCGCAATACTCACCCAGCAGCAGATTAACGCCAAGCTGGTCGGCGATGATTTTCAGAGCGCATTAGACGCCCTTTTAAACGCGCTTAATCAGCCAGGTCCAGGCGAGCTTGTACACCCGTGGTATGGCATCCAGAAAGTCCAGATTGGCCGCGTCACGCACCGCCTGTCGACCGAAGAAGGCGGCGTTGCCTACGTCAGCTTTGAGGTATTCGAAGCGGGCGAACGGCTCTATCCGGTATCTAAGGAAAACACCAGTCTCACCACGCTGTCGGCAGCGGATAAGGTCAAAGCGGCGCTGGAGGATGGCGACTATTTTGCAGCCCTCGACGGCCTTGGCGATATGGTGGACACATGGCTCGGGGATATGGAGTCGCTGGTCGCAAACCTGCCGACAATCCCGACCGCCATCACTGACTGGATTGACCGGGCCAGCCGTTTCAAAGACCTTGCCAGCGTCATCATCGCTAAACCCGGCGAGCTGGCCCGGCAGGTTCTCAGTCTGACCAGTACAGTGCGCGATATCGTCAGCGAATCGCCCTGGGCGCTCCGGGTCTATGACCAGCTCCGCAACCAGTGGGCGAATGACCGTGCAGAGAAAGCGGCCACCCGAACCCGTGATTCAGACATGGTGGTCACCCCCTCATCGCCGGAGGCCGGGGTCTTTGGTGTGGCGACCAGCGTTCCCGCATCCACCATCGCCATCACCGATGAGATGCAGGCCAACATTGATGATTTTCGCCAACTGGTGACGCTGGCCGCGCTGGTTGCGCAGGCCGAAGCGATAGCGACCACCGAATTTGAAACCAGTGCTGACGCTCTCGATGCCGGAGACCGCCTTGCTGGCTGGTTGTCTGATGCTGCGATCAGCGCAGTTGAGGCCGGGCGGCGTGAGTTGTGGCGCACGCTTCGTGATCTGCGTTTTGCGGTGGTCAACGACGTCCGCGTTCGTGGTGCTCAGTTGCCTGACCTTCGCCAGCTCGTCCCCACGGAAACCTCGACAGTGGCCCTTCTGGCCTGGCGTGAAACCGGTGATACCGAAAACCGGGACGCCATCGTACTGCGTAACCGTCTGCGTGATCCGTCCTTCATCCTGCCGTCATCCACCATTGAGGTTATCGAATAATGGAGAGCGTCACTCTGACCGTCGACGGTCAGGCCTGGGAAGGCTGGACCGATATGTCGTTTACCCGGTCGCTGGAAGCGATTGCCGGTGAGTTTGATCTCACGGTGACAACGCAGTGGTCTGAGGCAGCGCCGCGCGTCATCAAAGAGGGGCTGGCCTGCACCATCAGCATCGGCAGCGAAACGATTCTGACAGGCTACATCGACGATTTTATCCCGTCCTATGATGCCGAGAACGTCAGTATTCGTGTGATGGGCCGTGACAAGACCGGTGACCTTGTGGACAGCTCCGTCGTCCATAAGTCCGGGCAGTGGAAAGGCGTGAAGCTGGAAGCGCTGGCCGCAGAGATTGCACAGCCCTATGGCATCACCGTCGTTAATGAAACAGATACCGGCGAGGCGTTCGGCAGCGTTGTGCTTGAACAGGGTGAGACCGGCTTCGAGCTGCTGGAGCGCCTGGCGAAACAACGTGGCGTTCTGCTGACCTCGGACGCGCAGGGGCGACTGGTTATTACCCGCGCCTCGACGCAGCGGGTCAGTGTGGCACTGGTGCTGGGTGAGAACATCCTCGCGGCGCGTGGCCGTTTCAGCTGGCGTGAGCGGGCCAGTGAATACATCGTCAAAGGTTCGGCCAGTGCCGGAGGTGCGACGTGGGGGGCTCAGCCAGTTCAGGCCGTTGGTGGACGAGCCGCCACAGTGACGGACCCGACCATCACCCGCTACCGCCCGAAGATACTCGTCAACGAGGACAACCTGACCGTTGGTGGCGCATCCATCCGGGGCGACTGGTATAAATCCAGGATGCTGGGCGAGGCCAATACCAGCGAAGTCACGGTAGCGGGCTGGCGCGAGAATGGTGATACCGGCGCGTTGTGGCAGACCAACCGGCTGGCAGAGATTCGGGACCCGATTCAGAACCTCGACACCACCTGGCTCATCAAGAGCGTCACTTTTACCGAGGGTGACGGCGGTCGCATTACCGTGCTGGCACTTGTGCCGCCTGAATCCCTTGACCTGCCGGAGACAAAAGCGAAATCCAAGGGTAAGAAAAAAGCGGTGGCAACATGGAATTGAGAATGCTTGAACAACTCGCCCGTCGTCTTCGCCTGCTTGTTGATCGTGCCGTGGTACGTATCGTCACCGACAGTCTGGGTCGCCAGAACTTGCAGGTTCAGACTCTGGCGGATGCGACGAACGACGATGTCGAGCGTTTCCAGCAGTACGGATTTACCTCTTTCCCACCTGCGGGCTCAGAGGCGATTGTCCTCGCGGTCGGCGGCAGGCGTGAAGGTATGGTGGCGATTGCCGTTGAAGATAAGCGCTGTCGACCAACCGGTCTTGATGAGGGTGACGTCTGTCTTTATCATGGCGACGGCCAGTCCCGTATTATTCTCAAGGCGGATGGCGTAATTCAAATAACAGGGAAAACGGTAAATTACACCGCCAGCGAATTATTTGAGATTAATACGGCTCAATTAAAAATCGCTGGCCCTGCTGAATTTTCTGAGGACGTTACTGTTCGTGGTGATATTAACGCGAAAGGTAAATCCTTCATTGAACATATTCATAAGGACGGCGACGGTGAAAACACTACTGAGCCCTTATGACTATCGGACTGAGCTGGAACAATCGCTTATCACAGGGTGATATCACCTTCACACATGACGGCCTGTCGCTCGACGACGGGCTTGTCACTTTAGTCCTTATCTGCCTTTTCACCGATGCCCGCGCTGATGCCGACGATGAACTGCCTGACGGCTCAGATGACCCTCGTGGCTGGCCGGGTGACACGTTCAGCGATTTACCCTGGGGCTCAAAGCTCTGGTTACTCGACCGTCAGAAGCTGACCGAATCCGTGCGCCAGCGTGTCGAGGATTACGCCACGCTCTCGATGCAGCCGTTGCTTCGCGAGGGATATGCGCGTACCGCCGCAGTGACGGCCACCATCGCCAGCCGTGAGCGTATCGACTTTACCGTCATCCTGACCCGCCCGGACAAATCCACCCTGACGATTGAAATCAGCAAACGCTGGGAGGCAACTGCCAATGCCATTTAGTACCCCGACATTACGCAAGCTGATTCAGGACGGTGAAGCGGATATTGCGATTGAACTCGATATCCAGAAATTACCGCCTGTCGGTGTCGAAAAGGCGGTTAATATTTCCGTCAGTAGCCAGTTACGTGATTTATATGACCACCAGAGCTGGATTGCCGACCAGATAATTCCCACCACGAAATCAGATGACCAGACCATTATTGATACGGCGGTCACTGAGGGGGTTATTCGCAAGCAGGCAACGTTTGCCACCGGCCCTGTTACGTTCACTGGCTCAGCCACTATTCCCGCCGATACCGAAATGCAGAGCGCTGACAATATCGTCTGGCGTGTAACAGCAGATGCGCTGCCATCCGGTGGTCAGATAACGGCAAATGTTCAGGCCGATGAGGCCGGGGTGGATGGCAATCTGGCCGCAGGCGAAACGCTGACGCTACTGTCTCCCATTGCTGGTGTCGGTAGCACCGGCGCGGTCGCTTCCGGCAGCATCACTGGAGGCTCCGATATCGAGCCCATTTCAGAGCTGCTTGACCGTCTGCTGTTCCGCAAGCGCAATCCCCCGGTCGGCGGGGCGCTGCATGATTACGTTATCTGGGCTCGCGAACTGGCAGGCGTGACCCGCGCATGGGCTTATGACTGCTGGCACGGCACCGGCACAGTGGGGTTAGCCTGGCTCTATGATGACCGTGACGACATTATCCCGACCGATGCCGACAAGGTGACGATGGAGAACTACCTGTTTCGTCACGCCGACCCGGCCACGGGTAACTACGTCGGCAAGCCCGGTGGCATTGAGTGCTGGCCCGTCATTATCAGTCTGCACCCGGTCGATATGTCCATCAAGCTGACGCCTGACACTACCGCGACCCGCTCAGCGGTGCAGGCCAGCCTGCTGGCGCTCCAGAAGCAAATGTCACCGGGTAAGACCCTGCAAATATCGGCCTTACGCACGGCCATTGGTTCATCGTCCGGCGTGACCGACTACACCCTTTCAGTCAACGCTGATATCACCGTTCCTTCGGACGAACTCGTCACCATTGGAGTGCTCACATGGCTCACAACGTAGACGACTGGCTCCATGCACTCCAGCAGGTCATGCCCCGTGGTAAAGCATGGCCCCGCGATTTAAACGTCAATTTAACGAAGTTTTTACGGGCCTTTGCAGCCCGTTTAAGTCGTGTGGAAGGTGACGCGGATTCGCTACTGGCTGAAATGCGCCCGGAAACGACGACGCAGATGCTGACCGACTGGGAAGCGTATCTGGGGTTACCTGAATGTCTGCCGTTGTCTTCCACCATTTCGGCACGACGTCGTGACGCAGCAGAGAAACACCATCGCAAAGGTGGGCTTGCTCCCTGGCAGATAGAGGTCGTTGCGGCAAAACTGGGCTTCAAAATTAAGGTCAACGTCATTCTGCCGCATCACTGCCTGCGCAGTTGCACCTATCCGTTATGGCCCGCCCGTTACCGCTGGCTTCTGCAAATTGTTGTGCTGGATATAGAGGATGGTCGTTTCACCTGTATTGATAACGTCCTTGTCCCTTTGCTCACCGGACGGGCTCGCAATCTTGAGTGTGTATTAAATCAATATCGCCTGGCTGGTTCAGGTTATGAATTCATCTATTAAGGGAAACCGTTATGTTTCATCTCGATAACAGCTCCGGCGTCTCAGTAATGCCGACTCTGAAACCAGAAACGAGCAGTGAGCCTTTATTTTTTACAGAAGGTGGCGCTGGTATTCCTCCATCATATCCTGGTGCTGACTGGTTCAATATTGTCCAGAGTGAGCTATTGAATATTGTTCAGCAAAGTGGGATGGAACCAGATAAATTCAAACTGAATCAGCTCTTTGAAGCAATGAGCGTACTCTTTATGAGTAGGTTAGACCCTGACATTAGCGACGAAAAACTGAAGGTGTCTCTTCCATACACTGATGCGATTCAACAGGTTCAGCACGATCTGAATCTGGAAAAAGTGTATGTAAAAACCTTTGGTGCAAAGGGCAATTACAACCCTGTCGATGGTTCCGGGCAAGATGATACTTTGGCGTTCCGGCGTGCTACTGCGTATTGCGGTGCAGATGCAAGACGCAAGCTTTGTCTCGGTCATGGTACGTTTTTGATCACTGATACGGTACTTAGTAAACCTCTACTTGTTGAGGGGGAGCATGGTAATTCTCGTATTGTTGCGAAAAACATGACGGGTAAGGCTGTCTTCGATATGACAACCCCTACAGAGGATGTGGGGCGGGTTATTGGATCGAAGGATATTGAGTGGATTGTGGAAGGTGCTGATATTGATTGCGCCGTGCTGGGTCCAAAGGATGAAACGCAATACTTTACGAAATACCTGCGTTATGTAATTAGTGGCAACTATTGCCATGGGGCTAACCGCAACCTGGATGCATACAGTTTTGCCTGGGATCACAGCGCCAGCCGTTGGTTCAGGGTTGGTGATTGTGTCGGCGCACTTGTCGCATTTAACTGCATCCAGGGGAAGTTTGATATTCAACAAAATTTCGACACACAATTCAGTGATGTGGGGGTTGAGTTTGATGCTGCCGGGGGCGTTTTATCGGCTCGCGTCCATTACAACAATATTGGTCCAATCAAAACAGGTATTAAAATTTTAAATAATACCTTTGCTTCAATCCATGATAACGACTTGATCGGAACGATGGATGGCATCGACTGGGCGGGTTTAGTCCCATTCAACGAACCGAAAGTACATCACAACAACATCAATTCCCAAAAGCAGGGTATCGTTTTCTCAGGTCCAGATACCATGTCATTTGTCGATAATACTGTTCGCCGTCATGCCATGGGCTGGAAAGATAGCCCCTATGACTGGTATGGATTCAGAATCAGTAATAGCTTTGATATCAAGCTTATAGGTAACACAGTTCAGCCTGATACGAGTCTGGGGGCCTTTCCCAAAACAAATTATGGCTATGCCATGAGCACTTGCTCACTCAGCACGCTTACTGGTAATCATGTTGGTGTTGGTTGTAATCAAGGTATCAGCCTTGCTGATTGCACCGGGATAAATATTTCAGACACCGTTTCAACACAAAACGCCACGACTGACATTTTGTTCCGTCTTACTCAAAACGCCCGAAATATCAATATTGGATTGTATTCTCTCGTGTCCTCTTACGTCGGTACAGTCCTGTCCAAAGACTCCACTATCACCTTCCCTGTTAGTATGTTTAACAACCAGTTTGACCTGCAAAGCACGGGTAACGTTGTTTCTGAAAAAACCAGAGTCACCGCGCCTACTGACAGTAAAAAATGGCGACAAACAATTGGTAACACTCAACTGAGTAAGTCAATTGTGAACGATGCCGGGGTCGCGTTGAATTACCAAGTTATCACCAGGAATACTGCCGCTTCGGTAGCGCTATACGAAATCAGAGCGGAGCGAATCCGGGTGAACAATGGCCCTGACATCATCACTGGAACGGGAAATCCCGAAGGTGTAGTAACCGCCACCAAAGCCTCTCAATTCTGGCGTGTTGACTCAGGGGCCACGGCGTCACTTTACGTTAAAGAAACAACCACTGGAAATACAGGATGGGTAGCTAAATGAAAATGAAAGTTTTTCGTGATGACACCGGGCGGGTAGTTAACATTGGTGAATGGGACTACCTCATAAGTATTGAAATGGATGCTAACGGAGAAGAAATCGAGGTTGCCAGAAACCCTATGCCTGATGGTCTGATTGAGTCAGAAGAGGAAGTCGTAGTCGGATGGGATGGCGGGTTATATGTGGAAGGAGACCCAAGAGCTACCCAGCCTTAATTCGCACACAATTAAATGACACTTAAATTTGGATCATATGAAGCGATCTAAAGATAAGTGTCATAGTTTCGCGATTTATGTGCCGCGCTACACTGGCTGTAAAGCGAACGGGTATCGGTAGTCATGAATAGGCCTGACGGTTAAATGTTACCCCTCCCGACGGGAGAGGGAGTCATGGGAAGGGATTGTACAACGGACTGCGGTTAGGCGTTATAGCGTTCAATCAAGCCTTTGGCGGTTCGGTGCGCGCAAAGCTCTCGCGCAGGAACAGCGTTTCGGCCAGCTTCACCAGACGTGGGCGATCGACACACCAACCTGGCGCAATGCGGCGAAAGTTCAGGTAGCCAATCGCGCAGGCAATGGCGATGGTCGCCAGATTGAGGGTGTCAGCCTTCAGCGTGCCGTCGGCTAAATAGCCTTCCAGCGCGTCAAGGCTGCGGGCAATTTTTTCGCGCTGGCGCAGGACTTCCGCTTCCGACTGCTGCGCTGCCGGACGGGCGAGCTCACGCACCGAGGCCAGGCCGGCGTCCATAATGCCGTCGGCCAGCGCTTCCATCTGGCGTACCTTTAACGCTTCATGGGGATCGTTCGGCACCATTTCCGGTGCAATATTCAGTTGCTCAATGTACTGAGCAATAATCGGCGAATCGAACCAGCATTCTCCGCTATCGGTGACTAGCGCAGGCACTTTCCCTAACGGGTTAAATTGCGCCACACCGTTTTCAGCGTTATAGGGCTGCTCGTTGATAAATTCGAAGGCGATCCCCTTTTCCAGTAAGAGGATCGAGATTTTTCGGACAAATGGACTCGTGTAGCTGCCAACCAGTTTCATGTTCAACTCCTTTGCGCCAACAAAGCTATCAGTATGGCTCAGGCAGCCGCATTCGCCCTCTGGTTTTTATCCATTGAGCGATCGGGATAAAATAAAGAGCAGACAGACTACTTATGCAAAGTCTCCACGGGCCTGTACAGCTGACGGTAGTACGCCAGTCTTTCGAGAAACATCTCCGCTTTTTCTTCGGGGATATCGGTAGGAACCCGATCCGAACGCGACCGTTTGTTCAGATACTCCATGAACGCCTGGCTTGAAGCCATAAAGTCCACTGCTTTATCAATAAGTTGTGGAACATTTTCTCCGATCTTTCTCATCGTGCGCTCCTTCTCTTAAAAACCCTCTTATAAGAATGGATACTTAATCAAAAGCCCGTTGAGGAAAACGTGCGCATTTTGCGTAGAAATTTTAGAAAATGTGGCCTGGAGGAGAAATTACAAAAATAATCATAACAATCAAATTATTATGAAAATAATAAACGTATTGTCACGCAAAGAAACTACCGCATTTTGTATAATTAACTACCAGAAATGAGCGACAACGCGCATACTAGAAGCTATTACGCCTATTTTGTTATCAGATATCAGCAAGATGAAAGAAATCGAAAAAAATGAAATTAAGCGCCTGAGCGACCTGCTCGACGCTATTCGCCACCAGCAGGCAGCTCTGTCCCTGGTTGAAAGCGCAGAAAAATATGCCGAGCTGGAAGCAGAAAAAGCTAAGCTCGAAACTGAAATCGCGCGCCTGCGCGAAGTCCATACCCAGAAGCTCAGCAAAGAAGCGAAGAAGCTGGTCAAAATGGGTTTCAGCCGCCCTATCACGAAAAAAGAACAGGCCGACATGGGCAAGCTGAAGAAAAGCGTGCGCGGTCTGGTTGTTGTTCACCCAATGACGGCGCTAGGCCGTGAAATGGGTCTGCAGGTCATGACCGGGTTCGCAAAGAGCGAATTCTGATGCGACCCCCCTGAACCTTCTCCCGCCCGGGGGAAGGTTTTGTTCTACGCCTTCCATTGCTACCCCTCTGAATTGGCCCAACCAATTTCACAACCAAATTGCTATTGGTTCACAATTCCATCATTAAACATCACATTCGCATTGCTAACGCATAACATTTAGTTAACCATTCATTGTCATTAACCCTACACCACCCTATTGGCAGGGCCAATTTTACACAAACTGTGACGCAGAGATGAGCACAGACTCACCGCCGAGCAGCGCGTATGGCCCCCTGGAGACCTGCATGAGCCTCTGGCAACAAAACTACGATCCGGCCGGGAATATCTGGCTATCGAGCCTGATCGCATCGCTCCCGATCCTGTTCTTCTTCTTCGCGCTGATTAAGCTCAAGCTGAAAGGCTATGTGGCGGCTAGCTGGACAGTAGCTATCGCCCTGGGCGTCGCGCTGCTGTTCTATAAGATGCCCGTCGATCGCGCGCTGGCGTCGGTGGTTTACGGCTTCTTCTACGGCCTGTGGCCGATTGCCTGGATTATTATCGCTGCCGTTTTCGTCTACAAAATTTCGGTGAAAACCGGGCAGTTCGATATTATTCGTGCGTCGATTCTTTCGATCACCCCGGACCAGCGTTTGCAGATGCTGATTGTCGGTTTCTCCTTCGGGGCCTTCCTCGAAGGGGCGGCGGGCTTCGGCGCACCGGTGGCGATTACCGCAGCGCTGTTGGTCGGCCTGGGCTTTAACCCACTGTATGCCGCAGGGCTATGTCTGATTGTCAACACCGCGCCGGTCGCCTTTGGCGCGATGGGTATTCCGATTCTGGTTGCCGGTCAGGTTACCGGGCTGGACAGCTTCCACATTGGCCAGATGGTCGGCCGCCAGCTACCGTTCCTGACCATTATCGTGCTGTTCTGGATCATGGCGATTATGGACGGCTGGCGCGGTATCAAAGAGACCTGGCCTGCGGTTATGGTGGCGGGAGGATCGTTCGCTATCGCCCAGTACCTCAGCTCCAACTTCCTCGGCCCAGAGCTGCCGGACATCATCTCCTCGCTGGTGTCGCTGGTGTGCCTGACGCTGTTCCTCAAGCGCTGGCAGCCGGTACGCATTTTCCGCTTTGCCGACATGGGCGCGTCACAGGTCGATATGAATCTGGCACGCACCGGTTATACCGCCGGCCAGGTTATCCGCGCCTGGTCACCGTTCCTGTTCCTGACTGCGACCGTTACGCTGTGGAGCATTCCGCCGTTTAAAGCGTTATTCGCCCCGGGTGGCGCAATGTACGATCTGGTGATCAACATCTCGGTACCGTTCCTCGACAAAATGGTTGCGCGCATGCCACCGGTTGTTAGCCAGGCGACCGCCTACGCGGCGGTGTATAAGTTCGACTGGCTTTCTGCCACCGGCACCGCAATTCTGTTTGCCGCCCTGCTGTCTATTGTCTGGCTGCGCATGAAGCCAAAAGATGCCATCAGCACCTTCGGCTCCACGCTGAAAGAGCTGGCGTTACCGATTTACTCCATCGGTATGGTGTTGGCGTTCGCTTTTATCTCGAACTATTCCGGCCTGTCATCGACGCTGGCACTGGCGCTGGCGCATACCGGCCATGCCTTTACCTTCTTCTCACCGTTCCTGGGTTGGCTTGGCGTGTTCCTGACCGGTTCAGACACCTCTTCCAACGCCCTGTTCGCCGCGCTTCAGGCCACCGCCGCGCAGCAGATTGGGGTATCGGACGTGCTGCTGGTTGCCGCGAATACGACCGGCGGCGTCACCGGCAAGATGATTTCACCACAGTCCATCGCAATTGCCTGTGCGGCGGTGGGCCTGGTGGGTAAAGAGTCCGATCTGTTCCGCTTTACGGTCAAACACAGCCTGATTTTCACCTGTATGGTGGGCGTCATCACCACGCTGCAGGCTTATGTCTTAACCTGGATGATTCCGTGATAACACTGCCCAAACGTCTGTCAGACGATGTCGCCTGCCGCGTGCGGGCGCTGATTGAAGAACAACAGCTGGAGGCGGGCATGCGATTGCCCGCTGAACGCAAGCTGGCAAGCCAGCTCGGCGTGTCGCGCAACTCACTGCGCGAAGCGCTGGCGAAATTGGTTAGCGAAGGTTTGCTCCTGAGCCGCCGCGGCGGCGGCACCTTCGTGCGCTGGCAGCATGAGGGCTGGTCCGAACAAAATATTGTCCAGCCGCTGAGAACGCTGCTGGCCGATGATCCGGGCTACAGCTTCGATATTCTGGAAGCTCGCCACGCCATCGAAGCCAGCACCGCGTGGTACGCCGCGATGCGCGCCACCGATGCCGACAAAGAAAAAATCCGCCTCTGCTTTGAAGCCACCCAGAGCGACGACCCGGACCTTGCCTCACAGGCCGACGTGCGTTTCCACCTGGCCATTGCCGAGGCATCCCACAACGTGGTGCTGCTGCAAACCATGCGCGGATTTTTCGATCTGCTGCAATCTTCGGTTATCCAGAGCCGCGAACGCATGTATCTGGTGCCGCCGGTGTTTGCGAAATTGACCGAACAGCATCTGGCCATCCTCAACGCCATTACCCACGGTGACGCTGAAGGCGCTCGCCAGGCGATGATGGCGCATCTCGGGTTTGTCCACACCACGATTAAACGTTTTGACGAAGACCTGGCCCGCCAGGCGCGGATCACCCGCCTGCCCGACGACCACACTGATATTTCCAGGGAGAAAAAAGCATGATTATTTCCGCCGCGAGTGACTATCGCGCTGCTGCCCAGCGCATTCTGCCGCCGTTTCTGTTCCACTACATCGACGGCGGCGCCTACGCCGAGCACACCCTGCGCCGTAACGTAGAAGACCTGTCCGACGTGGCCCTGCGCCAGCGCGTGCTGAAGAATATGTCTGACCTGAGCCTGGAAACCACGTTGTTTAAAGAGCAGCTGTCGATGCCGGTGGCGCTGGCACCGGTTGGGCTGTGCGGCATGTACGCCCGTCGCGGTGAGGTGCAGGCCGCCGCCGCCGCCGATGCTAAAGGTATTCCGTTTACCCTTTCCACCGTGTCAGTCTGCCCGATTGAAGAGGTCGCACCGACCATTAAGCGCCCGATGTGGTTCCAGCTGTACGTCCTGCGCGATCGCGGCTTTATGCGCAACGCGCTGGAGCGCGCCAAAGCGGCGGGTTGCTCAACGCTGGTCTTTACCGTTGATATGCCGACGCCGGGCGCGCGCTACCGCGATGCCCACTCCGGTATGAGCGGCCCGAACGCTGCGATACGCCGCTACTGGCAGGCCGCCACCCATCCGCAGTGGGCGTGGGATGTGGGCCTGAATGGTCGCCCACACGACTTAGGCAATATTTCCACCTACCTCGGTAAACCAACCGGGTTAGAAGATTACATCGGCTGGCTGGCGAATAACTTCGATCCGTCTATTTCGTGGAAAGACCTCGAGTGGATCCGTGAGTTCTGGGATGGTCCGATGGTGATCAAAGGGATCCTCGATCCAGAGGATGCGCGGGACGCGGTGCGCTTTGGCGCCGACGGGATTGTGGTTTCGAACCACGGTGGCCGTCAGCTTGACGGCGTACTCTCCTCCGCCCGCGCGCTGCCGGCAATTGCTGACGCAGTAAAAGGCGATATTACGATCCTTGCCGATAGCGGCATTCGTAACGGTCTGGACGTGGTGCGCATGATTGCGCTGGGCGCAGATAGCGTGCTGCTGGGACGTGCATATTTGTATGCGCTGGCGACTCACGGCCAGGCGGGTGTGGCTAACCTGCTGAATCTGGTTGAGAAAGAGATGAAGGTGGCGATGACGCTGACCGGAGCGAAAACCATTAAGGATATTAGCGGTGATTCGCTGGTGCAGCAGGCGGACGTGGCGCAGACGTTCCGTGCGATTCAGCGCGGCGACGCGGCGTAGCACGCTCTGGCTGTTCAGCAATGTAGGCCGGATAAGGCGTTTACGCCGCCATCCGGCAACGTGCTCAATATTGCCTGATGGCGCTACGCTTATCAGTCCTACAGGATGAGGGTGACTGCGTTTTCTGCTATCCTGCCCCCCGCAATCCAAGGGGGCAGCATGCTTAACATCGTTTTATTCGAACCAGAAATCCCACCCAATACCGGCAATATCATCCGCCTGTGCGCCAATACCGGTTTCAATCTCCATATCATCGAACCAATGGGCTTTGCCTGGGACGATAAGCGCCTGCGTCGCGCCGGGCTGGATTACCATGAGTTTACCGCCGTTCAGCGCCATGCCGACTATGCGGCGTTTCTCGAAAGCGCCAAACCGCAGCGGCTGTTTGCCCTCACGACCAAAGGCACGCCTGCGCACAGCGCGGTGAGCTATCAGGACGGTGATTTTCTGATGTTTGGCCCAGAAACGCGCGGGCTGCCCGCGACCATTCTGGACGCGCTGCCGCCCGAGCAAAAAATTCGTATTCCTATGATGCCGGACAGCCGCAGCATGAACCTGTCGAACGCGGTGTCGGTGGTGGTGTATGAAGCATGGCGCCAGTTGGGGTATCCGGGCGCGGTATTACGGAGCTGATAGATTGCCGGATGGCGGCTCCGCCTTATCCGGCCTACGTCTGGCAACGTGAATGCCGTTAAATCCCGTCGCCGTACTCAAACCCGTGATTGATACCGTTAAAGTGCTGGTCCATATCCATCGCCGGTTTATCTGACTCCGGCTTGCCGACGATGCGCGCCGGAACACCTGCAGCCGTGGTATGCGGCGGAACGGGTTGTAAAACCACGGAGCCCGCGCCAATCTTCGCGCCGCGCCCCACTTCGATGTTGCCGAGAATTTTAGCACCCGCGCCAATCATGACGCCTTCGCGAATTTTCGGGTGACGGTCGCCGCTGGTTTTCCCGGTCCCCCCCAGGGTGACGGATTGCAGGATGGAGACATCGTTTTCAATGACCGCCGTTTCGCCCACCACGATGCCGGTCGCGTGGTCAAGCATGATGCCGCGGCCAATCTTCGCCGCCGGGTGGATGTCCACCTGGAACGATACCGACACCTGGTTTTGCAGGAAAATCGCCAGCGCGCGACGCCCTTGCCCCCACAGCCAATGGCCGATGCGGTAAGCCTGCAGCGCGTGGAAACCTTTCAGATACAGCAACGGGGTTGAATATTTGTCGACCGCCGGGTCACGGGTGCGAACGGCCTGAATATCACAGGCGGCGGAGGCGATCATTTCCGGATCGGCGGCGTAGGCTTCTTCCACCACTTCACGAATAGCGATAGCAGGCATAATGGGTGAAGCCAGCTTATTCGCCAGCATATAGCTTAATGCGCTGCCAAGATTTTCATGTTTGAGTAGCGTGGCGTGATAGAAACTGGCGAGCATTGGCTCACAGTCGGCCAGAGCCCTGGCTTCCGCTTTAATGTTGTTCCAGACAATTTCCAGTTCTTCACACGACATTGCATACTCCAGACGTATTGGAACGATCGGCCAGTCTCTGCTAGCCGGATCGTCGGGATGACAAAGGTTTCCTGCGATTAGTTGCCGCTATGCTCATCCTTGCGTGCACGACCTAACAAGGTCAATGCTGCCTCGCGCGCACTTTTTCCGCAATATAATACCTGATAAATTTCCTCGGTTATTGGCATTTCGACACCTACACGGTGCGCCAACTCGCGGACTTCTTTGGTATTACGGTAACCCTCAACCACCTGGCCAATAGCGTCCTGCGCTTCCTGCACCTGCGCCCCTTTCCCCAGCGCCATACCGAAACGACGGTTACGCGACTGGTTGTCGGTACAGGTCAGCACTAAGTCTCCCAGCCCCGCCATGCCCATAAAGGTCACCGGGTCAGCGCCCAGCGCCACGCCCAGGCGTGACATTTCGGTCAACCCACGGGTAATCAGCGCCGTACGCGCGTTCGCGCCAAAGCCGATGCCGTCGGAGATACCCGCGCCAATCGCAATCACGTTTTTCACCGCACCGCCCAGCTGGACGCCGATGAAGTCAGGATTACTGTAAACGCGGAAACTTTTGCCACAGTGCAGCAGCTGCTGTAAATCGTCGGCAAAGGTCGGGTCGGTGGCCGCCAGTGAAATCGCCGTTGGCAGACCTGCCGCCAGTTCTTTAGCGAACGTCGGGCCAGAGATCACCGCCAGCGGGATTTCATCACCCAGCGCTTCGCGCGCCACATCCTGCAGCAGACGACCGGTTTCTGCTTCCAGCCCTTTTGTCGCCCAGACCAGGCGCGCATCAGGACGAAGCAACGGTTTCATCTGACGAAGTACGTCGCCGAACACGTGGCTTGGCACCACCACCAGAATATCGCGGCTGGCAGCCAGCGCGGTCGCAAGGTCGCTTTCCAGGTGCAGCGTATCGGGGAACGGAACGTCGGGAAGGAATGCCGCGTTGCAGCGATCGTGCTGCAAGGTTGCGACATGCTTGGGATCGTGGCCCCACAGTACAACCGGGTGGCCGTTTCTTGCCACGGTGATGGCAAGAGCGGTGCCGTACGAGCCGGCACCGATCACAGTCATTGAAGCATTAAGTGCGTTCATCAGGCATCCTGATGTTGTTCTGCACCTTCGCCAGACTGCTGTTGCAGATAGTTCATGAACAGCGCATCAAAGTTAACCGGCGCAAGGTTCAGCTGTGGGAAGGTCCCACGGGAAACCAGGCTGGTGATGCATTCACGCGCATACGGGAACAGGATGTTCGGGCAGTAGGCACCCAGGCAATGAGCCATCTGGGTTCCTTCGATACCTTCGATAGAGAAGATACCCGCCTGCTGAGTTTCGCACAGGAACGCAGTTTCTTCGCCCAGCGTCGCCGTTACGGTGACACGCAGCACCACTTCATACACGCCTTCAGCCAGCTGGTTGGAAGCGGTATCAAGATCAAGTTTAACCTCTGGCTGCCAATCTTTCTGGAAAACATGCGGTGCATTCGGCGCTTCGAAGGAAACGTCTTTGGTGTAGATGCGCTGAATCTGGAAAGCCATTTCTGCGTTGTTTTGTTCTGACATGTGTAAAAACCCTTTCGTGTTGTCCTTAAAAAAAGCGGTACGCTTCACGCCCGCCGAAGTCAGGCGTGAACGCTTCGCAAAGCATTAGCGCAGCAGGGGATCAAGTCCACCACGCGCATCAAGCGCATACAAGTCGTCGCAGCCGCCAATGTGCTGTGCATCAATAAAAATCTGCGGCACCGTGGTGCGGCCGCTGCGCTGAATCATCTCTTCACGCTTTTCCGCGTTGCCGTCGATAGGCAGTTCCTGGAAGGTGACGCCTTTTTCAGACAGCAGCGCTTTTGCACGGTGGCAATAAGGGCACGTCGCTTTGGTGTAAATCTCAATCTTCGCCATGACAGCTCTCCTGACTTTACCCGAGAAATCTTATTTGCCGCGAACCAGCGGCAGGTTTTCACCGCTCCAGCCAGCAATACCTTCTTTCAGTACGAAAACTTTTTCAAAACCCGCTTTCAGCAGCGCGTTGGCAGACTCGCTCGCCTGCATACCGGAGCCATCGGCAACGATAATCGGTTTGTCTTTGTGCTTTTCCAGCTCGCCGACGTTGTTGGCTTTGATTTCGCTCGCCAGCAGATTCACAGAACCGGCAATGTGGCCTTTACGGAAATCGTCGCGCTGGCGCAGGTCAACGACCACGGCGTCTTCTTTGTTAATCAGGCGCGTCGCTTCGCCACGGTTGATGACCTTAACTTTCGACATCAGCCCTTTAAAGGTGGTGAACAGCACGGCCGCCAGCAGCGCGATCCACGCGATGCTCAGGACAGGGTGACGACCAACAAATTGCATAATCTCTTGCATGGGGGGTAACAGCTCCCGACGTGTAATGTTTAAAAACCAGGGAAGGAGTATACCTGCGGCGTGGCGCAAATACAGCCAGCGCGCGCGATGTAATGCGTTTTCTGCGGAGTGCCACGGAAAAAAGGGCGAAAATGTGCGTATTTCCTCGTGCATCTCCCCGCTTTCTTTGATCTCTCATTGTTATTTTATCGATTCAGCTGTAGTAAAATTACGCAAATTTTCTGTCTTTAGAGCATGAGGTTGTCGCAATGTCGGTTTCTAAAAAACCTATGGTACTGGTGATCCTGGATGGCTACGGCTACCGCGAAGAGCAGCAGGATAACGCTATTTTCAGTGCAAAAACCCCGGTAATGGATGCGCTGTGGGCAAAACGTCCGCACACCCTGATTCACGCATCTGGCCTCGAAGTGGGCCTGCCGGACGGTCAGATGGGTAACTCCGAAGTGGGTCACGTTAACCTGGGCGCAGGTCGTATCGTGTATCAGGACCTGACCCGTCTTGACGTGGAAATCAAAGATCGCCAGTTCTTCGCTAACCCGGTGCTGTCCGGCGCGGTAGACAAAGCGGTTGCCGCCGGTAAAGCGGTACACATCATGGGCCTGCTGTCCGCCGGTGGCGTTCACAGCCACGAAGATCACATCATGGCAATGGTAGAGCTGGCCGCTGAACGCGGTGCAGAAAAAATCTACCTGCACGCGTTCCTCGACGGTCGCGACACCCCACCGCGCAGCGCCAACGGCTCCCTGCAGAAGTTTGAAGAGAAATTTGCCGCGCTGGGCAAAGGCCGCGTCGCCTCCATCATTGGTCGTTACTATGCGATGGACCGTGACAACCGTTGGGATCGCGTTGAACAAGCTTACAACCTGCTGGTTGAAGCCAAAGGCGAGTTCCAGGCTGACACCGCGGTTGCCGCATTGGAAGCAGCCTACGCTCGCGATGAAAACGATGAATTCGTCAAAGCCACCGTTATCCGTGCAGCCGGCCAGGCCGATGCCGCAATGGAAGACGGCGATGCGCTGATCTTCATGAACTTCCGTGCTGACCGTGCGCGTGAAATCACCCGTGCATTCGTGAACGCTGACTTCGACGGCTTCAAACGCCACAAAGAAGTCAAACTGGGTGACTTCATCATGCTGACCGAATACGCAGCAGACATCAAAGCACCGTGCGCTTATCCACCAGCCTCCCTGGAAAATACTTTCGGTGAGTGGATGGCGAAGCATGACAAAACGCAGCTGCGCATCTCCGAAACTGAAAAATATGCACACGTGACCTTCTTCTTTAACGGCGGCGTAGAAGAGCCGTTCAAAGGTGAAGATCGCATTCTGATCAACTCCCCGAAAGTGGCGACCTACGACCTGCAACCGGAAATGAGCTCCGCCGAGCTGACCGAAAAACTGGTTGCCGCCATCGAAAGCGGTAAGTACGACACCATCATCTGTAACTACCCGAACGGCGATATGGTTGGCCATACTGGCGTGATGGAAGCCGCGGTGAAAGCCGTTGAAGCCCTGGACCACTGCCTGGATGAAGTGACCCGTGCGGTTGAAAAAGTGGGCGGCCAGATGCTGGTCACCGCTGACCACGGCAACGCCGAGCAGATGCGCGATCCGGCTACCGGCCAGGCACACACCGCACACACCAGCCTGCCGGTTCCGCTGATCTACGTTGGCGACAAAACCGTCAAAGCGGTGGAAGGCGGCAAGCTTTCCGACCTCGCGCCGACCATGCTGTCGCTGATGGGCATGGAAATCCCGCAACAGATGACTGGTAAGCCGCTGTTCATCGTGGAATAATCCTTCCCCATGAGGGGAAAGGCGATTTATTCCATTAAATGGGCCGGGGCAACGCTTCGGTCCACGTTGTACGCCAGCGCACTCAGCGCTGGCGTATTGCTGTGCGCGGCATCCGCCCATGCGGACGACCGCTCGCAGCTGCAATCTATTCAGGCCGATATCGCCGCCAAAGAGCGCGCGGTACGTCAGCAGCAGCAGCAGCGCGCTACCCTTCTCGCCCAGCTCAAAGCGCAGGAACAGGCCATTGCCGCCGCCGCGCGCCAGCTGCGCGAAACGCAGAACTCGCTGGCGCAGCTTAACGCGCAAATCGCCGAGATGAACGCCAATATTGCGAAGCTGGAAAAACAGCGCGCCATGCAGGAGCGTAACCTCGCAGCCCAGCTCGATGCCGCGTTTCGTCAGGGCGAACATACCGGTATTCAGCTCATTCTCAGCGGCGAAGAGAGCCAGCGCGGCCAGCGCCTTCAGGCCTATTTTGGCTACCTGAACCAGGCGCGCCAGGAAACTATCGCCGAACTCAAACAAACGCGCGAAGACGTCGCAGCGCAAAAATCCGAGCTGGAAGAGAAGCAGAGCCAACAGCAAACGCTGCTTTATGAGCAAAAGGCGCAGCAGGCTAAGCTCGAAGCGGCGCGCAATGAACGTCAGAAAACAATCTCCGGGCTGGAATCTTCGATTCAGCAGGGCCAGCAGCAGCTCAGCGAGCTGCGGGCCAACGAATCCCGCCTGCGCAACAGCATTGCCCGTGCCGAAGCCGCTGCGAAAGCCCGCGCCGAACGCGAAGCCAAAGAGGCTGACGCGGTGCGCAACCGCCAGCAGGAGGCCACCCGTAAAGGCACCACCTATAAACCTTCCGAAAGCGAACGCTCGCTGATGGCGCGCACCGGCGGCCTGGGCGCACCGCGCGGCCAGGCGTACTGGCCGGTTCGCGGGACGACGCTGCATCGCTATGGCGAACAGCTGCAAGGTGAGCTACGTTGGAAGGGGATGGTCATCAGCGCATCGGAAGGGACCGAAGTCAAAGCCATTGCCGATGGGCGCGTCATCCTGGCCGACTGGCTACAGGGCTATGGTCTCGTGGTGGTCGTCGAGCACGGTAAAGGTGATATGAGCCTTTACGGTTATAACCAGAGCGCGCTGGTCAGCGTCGGCACTCAGGTCCGCGCCGGGCAGCCCATCGCCCTGGTGGGCAACAGCGGCGGTCAGGGCCGACCATCGCTCTATTTCGAAATTCGCCGCCAGGGTCAGGCGGTCAATCCACTGCCGTGGTTGGGAAGATAAGTTTTGCTTCAATTTCGTCAGGTTGTACTACTTGGTGCGCTGGCATTAACCGCACCAGGCTATGCCGGTAAGCTCGCCATTGTTATCGATGACTTCGGTTATCGCCCACAGCAGGAAAATCAAGTGCTGGCGATGCCGTCCACGATTTCCGTTGCGGTGCTCCCTAACGCGCCTCACGCCCGTGAAATGGCCACCAAGGCCCATAACGCAGGGCACGAGGTGCTGATTCACCTGCCGATGGCCCCCATCAGCAAGCAGCCGCTGGAAAAAGACACGCTGCGCCCGGATATGAGCAGCGATGAGATCGAGCGCATTATCCGTGAAGCGGTAGAGAAAGTGCCGTACGCCGTGGGCCTGAACAACCATATGGGCAGCGCCATGACCTCCAGCCTGTTCGGCATGCAGAAAGTGATGCAGGCGCTCAGCCGCTACAACCTTTACTTCCTCGACAGCATGACCATCGGCAACAGCCAGGCCATGCGCGCCGCCAACGGCACCGGCGTGAAGGTGATTAAACGCAGAGTGTTCCTCGACGATACCCAGAACGAAGCGGATATTCGCCGCCAGTTTAACCGGGCTATCGATCTGGCGCGCCGCAACGGTTCCGCCATTGCTATCGGCCACCCGCATCCCACCACCGTGCGCGTGCTGCAGCAAATGGTTTATAGCCTGCCGCCGGATATTACGCTGGTCCGCCCGAGCAGCCTGCTCAATGAGCCGCAGACTGATACCTCTACGCCAAACCGGGGAATGCCGTCCTCCGTTGAGCCGACGTCACCGCGCAATCCGTTCCGCGGCGTGAAGCTCTGCAAGCCGAAGAAACCGCTGGAGCCGGTCTACGCCAGCCGCTTCTTCAACGTGTTAAGCGAGAGCATCACCCACAGCACGCTGGTGCAGTATATGCAGCTGCAGTGGCAGGGGTGGCAGAACGGTTAGTCTTTCAGATCTAACGTCAGATGGGCCAGACGGCGTGGCGTCAGCGATTTATCGCGCCACTTATTGAAGCGAATGGCCCACAGCATGACCTGATACGCCAGCTTCACGCTGCAAATATTGCTTACCATCCGTTTAAACATGCCGGAGACTTCCGCTTCGGCAATCATCCGCTCGCGAATCTTTTGGTCCGGTTCTTTACGAATGCAGTGGCAGACGCGCAGCGCTTCGTAAATCACCTGCTGCTTAAACTCAGGATAAATCGGAATACGCCCGGCGTAGTCGCGGTTCATCTTGTCGAGCAGACGGGTAATTTTGATGTAATGGCGCTGGTAGATAAGGTTCTTCAGCCCGGTGCGCGGCAGGCGGCTGACGGACGCGCCGTGCAGGAAGTATTTATACAACGGCACTTCCGTATAACGCGCGCGTTTGGCGTTAAACATAAACTCGGTCGACCAGATGATATCCTGGTGATGCAGGCCGGGGATAAAGCTCAGCCCCGCATCACGGATGGTCTGATGGCGGTAAACGCCCATCCACACGACATGGCGCCAGCGGCGGCTGGCGAGCCCTTTACGTAGCCATTCCGGCCCGGTCATGACCTCCGTAGAACGAATCCGGTCGACGGGGATTGAAGCCCAGGTCTTGCCCGTCTCGGCAATACACCAGTCGGCGTTGCACTGCGCCACGTCCAGGTTATCCTTCAGCGCCATCGTCATCAGCGTTTCGTACATTTCCGGGTAGGCAATATCGTCGCCGTCAACGTAGGCAATGTATTCGCCTTTCGCCACCTTCATGCCGGTATTGCGCGCCGCCGAGACGCCCCCGTTACGCTGATGCAGCAGGTGAACATGCGGGTAGCGATCGACGTAAGACTGCGCCAACTCCGCTGAGTTATCCGTCGACCCATCGTTAACAATGATAATCTCGATGTTCTTCCAGGTTTGCGCGATCAGCGAATCCATACAGGCGATGAACGGTTCGCCCGTGTTGTAAAGCGGCATAATGACGCTCAGGAGACCGGGGGTATAGGTCATATAAAATCCTGCCAGACTGTGTAATTAACGGCAATTTTTAACATAGATAGCCATAAAAGGTCAGCGAAAGTTATTGCTGACTGCGCTGCGTAAGGGCAAAAAAAATCCCCGGGTATTTAACGCTAATAAATACCCGGGGACAACTTACGTGAAGCCGATTAATCCCAACTCAGTACGACTTTACCGGACTGGCCGGAACGCATCGCATCAAAGCCTTTCTGGAAGTCATCAATGCCAAAGCGGTGGGTGATAATCGGGGACAGATCCAGCCCGGACTGAATCAGCGCGGCCATCTTGTACCAGGTTTCGAACATTTCACGACCATAGATACCTTTAATAAACAGCCCCTTAAAGATAACTTTGGTCCAATCGATGGACATATCCGACGGAGGGATCCCCAGCATGGCAATGCGCCCACCGTGGTTCATGGTGTCGAGCATTGAGCGGAAGGCTGGCGGCGCGCCGGACATTTCCAGCCCCACGTCGAAGCCTTCGGTCATGCCCAACTCTGCCATGACGTCGTTGAGATTTTCTTTCGCGACGTTAACCGCGCGGGTAACGCCCATTTTGCGCGCCAGCTCCAGACGGTATTCATTCACGTCGGTAATAACCACGTTACGCGCGCCGACGTGTTTCGCCACCGCTGCGGCCATGACGCCGATCGGGCCCGCACCGGACACCAGCACATCCTCGCCAACCAGGTCGAAGGACAGCGCGGTGTGTACCGCGTTGCCGAACGGATCGAAGATGGAGGCCAGATCGTCGGAAATATTATCCGGAATTTTGAAGGCGTTGAACGCCGGGATCACCAGCTGTTCCGCAAAACAGCCCTGACGGTTCACGCCGACGCCAATCGTGTTACGGCACAGGTGCGTACGACCCGCGCGACAGTTACGGCAGTGCCCGCAGGTGATGTGGCCTTCACCGGAGACGCGGTCACCGATCTTAAAGCCACGCACTTCCTGACCGATGCCGATAACTTCGCCAACGTATTCGTGCCCAACGACCATCGGTACCGGGATGGTCTTCTGCGACCATTCATCCCAGTTATAAATATGCACGTCGGTGCCGCAAATCGCGGTTTTGCGAATCTTAATCAGCAGGTCGTTATGGCCGAGCTCCGGTTCTGGAACGTCGGTCATCCAGATCCCTTCTTCCGCTTTCAGTTTGGATAACGCTTTCATCTCACACCCTTAGGCAATGACGCCCAGTTGTTTACCGATGCGGGTAAAGGCTTCCACCGCACGTTCAATTTGTTCCGTCGTATGCGCCGCCGACATCTGGGTGCGAATACGCGCCTGGCCTTTTGGTACCACCGGGAAGAAGAACCCGGTCACGTAGATGCCTTCTTTTTGCAGTTCACGTGCGAAGTTTTGCGCCACCACCGCGTCGCCCAGCATGACCGGGATAATCGCGTGATCGGCACCCGCCAGCGTAAAGCCTGCGGCGGTCATTTTTTCACGGAACAGGCGAGCGTTGGCCCACAGTTGGTCGCGCAACGCCGCGCCAGACTCGACCATCTCCAGCACTTTGATGGACGCCGCCACAATTGCGGGTGCCAGCGAGTTGGAGAACAGGTAAGGGCGCGAGCGCTGACGCAGCCACTCCACCACTTCTTTACGCGCGGCGGTATAGCCGCCGGACGCCCCGCCGAGCGCTTTGCCCAGAGTACCGGTAATGATATCCACGCGGCCCATCACATCGCAGTATTCATGGGAGCCACGGCCGTTTTCGCCGACAAAACCGACGGCGTGGGAGTCATCGACCATCACCAGCGCATCGTATTTATCCGCCAGATCGCACACGCCTTTCAGGTTGGCAATCACGCCGTCCATGGAGAACACGCCGTCGGTGGCGATCAGGACATGACGAGCACCGGCCGCGCGCGCTTCTTTCAAGCGTTCTTCCAGTTCAGCCATATCGTTGTTGGCATAGCGGAAACGCTTCGCTTTGCACAGGCGCACACCGTCAATGATGGAGGCATGGTTCAGCGCATCGGAAATAATCGCATCTTCAGCGCCCAGCAGCGTTTCAAACAGGCCGCCGTTGGCATCGAAACAGGAGGAGTACAGAATGGCATCTTCCATACCGAGGAAGCTCGCCAGCTTTTTCTCCAGCGCTTTGTGGCTGTCCTGAGTCCCGCAGATGAAACGCACCGACGCCATACCAAAACCGTGGCTGTCCATACCCGCTTTCGCGGCGTTAATCAGCGCTGGATGGTTCGCCAGACCCAGATAGTTGTTGGCGCAGAAGTTGATAACGTGGCTGCCATCGCCCACGGTGATATCCGCCTGCTGAGCGGAGGTGATGATACGTTCTTCTTTAAACAACCCTTCCGCACGAGCGGTGTCCAGGTCGCTGGTTAACTGTTTGTAGAAATCACCACGCATTGCAACTCTCCAGATTCGGTAAAATTTGGCACATATTACCCAAAGCTATACGCTGATACGAGATGATGCATGTCTGAATGAATTATTTGCAGCATAAATCACGCGCCCCCGTCTCGCTACGCGGTGAAAGGCTGAAGGCTGGCAAATGTGATGGTATGATAAGAGGTATTCGTGCCCGGGATACTCCAGGGCCCACCTATCTCAAAGGTTACAGTTATGATTATCGTTACCGGCGGCGCTGGCTTTATCGGCAGCAACATCGTGAAAGCGCTTAATGACAAAGGCATTACCGACATTCTGGTAGTGGACAACCTGAAAGACGGCACCAAGTTCGTGAACCTGGTTGACCTTGATATCACCGACTATATGGATAAAGAAGATTTTCTGATCCAGATTCTGGCCGGTGAAGAGTTCGGTGATATTGAAGCCGTGTTCCATGAAGGCGCCTGCTCCTCCACCACCGAGTGGGACGGTAAGTACGTGATGGACAACAACTATCAGTACTCCAAAGAGCTGCTGCACTACTGCCTGGAGCGTGAAATCCCGTTCCTGTACGCCTCTTCCGCCGCCACCTACGGCGGCCGTACCAGCGACTTCATCGAGTCCCGCGAGTTTGAAAAACCGCTGAACGTCTACGGCTACTCTAAATTCCTGTTTGACGAGTACGTGCGCCGCATCATGCCGGAAGCCAACTCGCCGATCGTCGGTTTTCGCTACTTCAACGTCTACGGCCCGCGCGAAGGGCATAAAGGCAGCATGGCGAGCGTCGCGTTCCACCTGAACACTCAGTTGAACAACGGCGAAAGCCCGAAACTGTTTGAAGGCAGCGACGGCTTTAAGCGCGACTTCGTCTACGTCGGCGACGTGGCAGCGGTAAACCTGTGGTTCTGGGAAAACGGTAAATCCGGCATCTTCAACCTCGGTACCGGCCGTGCGGAATCCTTCCAGGCGGTGGCAGATGCCACGCTGGCGTTCCACAAAAAAGGCAGCATTGAGTACATTCCGTTCCCGGATAAATTGAAAGGTCGCTACCAGGCGTTTACTCAGGCCGACCTGACGAATCTGCGCGCCGCTGGCTACGATAAGCCGTTCAAGACCGTCGCCGAAGGCGTAACGGAATATATGGCCTGGTTGAACCGCGACGCGTAAGAAGTCAGCATGAAAATTCTGGTGGTCGGCCCGTCATGGGTGGGCGACATGATGATGTCGCAAAGTCTCTATCGCACGCTCAAGGCGCGCTATCCCCAGGCGATAATCGACGTGATGGCACCCGCGTGGTGCCGTCCGCTGTTATCGCGGATGCCGGAAGTCAATGAAGCGATCGCCATGCCGCTCGGGCACGGCGCGCTGGAAATTGGCGAACGGCGCAAGCTCGGTCATAGCCTGCGCGAACGGCGCTATGACCGCGCTTATGTTCTGCCTAACTCCTTTAAATCGGCACTGGTGCCGTTCTTTGCCGGCATCCCGCTGCGCACCGGCTGGCGCGGCGAGATGCGCTATGGCCTGCTGAACGATGCACGGGTACTGGACAAAGCGGCCTGGCCGCTGATGGTCGAGCGCTACGTGGCGCTGGCCTATGACAAAGGCGTAATGCGCTGCGCGAAAGATCTGCCACAGCCGCTGCTGTGGCCACAATTACAGGTGAATGAGGGCGAGAAATCGCTGGCCTGTAACGCATTTTCGCTCTCCGGCGATCGCCCGATGATCGGTTTTTGTCCCGGCGCCGAGTTTGGCCCGGCTAAACGCTGGCCGCACTATCACTACGCCTCGCTGGCAAAACAGCTGATTGACGAAGGCAATCAGATTGTCCTGTTCGGCTCGGCGAAAGATCACGACGCGGGTAATGAGATTATCGCCGCGCTGAGCGACGAACAAAAAGGCTGGTGCCGCAATCTGGCCGGGGAAACCCAGCTGGAGCAGGCCGTGGTGCTGATTGCCGCCTGTAAGGCGATCGTGACCAACGACTCAGGCCTGATGCACGTGGCCGCAGCGCTTAACCGCCCGCTGGTCGCGCTGTACGGCCCCAGCAGCCCGGACTTTACGCCGCCGTTGTCTAACAAAGCGCGCGTCATCCGACTCATTACCGGCTACCACAAGGTGCGTAAAGGCGACGCTGCGCAGGGTTATCATCAGAGCCTGATCGATATCACCCCGGCGCGCGTTCGCGAAGAGCTCAACGCGCTGCTGTCGAGTGAGGAAGCCTGACGCATGCGGGTGTTGATTGTCAAAACCTCTTCGATGGGCGACGTCCTGCACACGCTACCGGCGTTAACCGACGCGCAGCACGCCATTCCCGGCATCCGCTTTGACTGGGTCGTGGAAGAAGGCTTCGCCCAAATCCCTTCCTGGCACGATGCCGTCGACCGCGTGATTCCGGTCGCCATTCGCCGCTGGCGTAAAGCGTGGTTCTCTGCCCCCATCAAGGCCGAGCGCAAAGCCTTTCGCGACGCCGTTCAGGCGGTGAATTATGACGCCATCATCGATGCCCAAGGGCTGGTAAAAAGCGCCGCGCTGGTCACCCGGCTGGCGCACGGCGTGAAGCACGGCATGGACTGGAGCAGCGCCCGCGAACCGCTGGCCAGCCTGTTCTATAACCGTCGTCACCCTATTGCCAAACAGCAGCACGCCGTAGAGCGCACCCGCGAGCTGTTTGCCAAAAGCCTCGGTTATGCCAAGCCCGATACGCAGGGTGACTACGCGATCGCCCAGCATTTTCTGGCAACGCTTGCGCCAGCAGAAGCGCCTTACTGCGTCTTCCTGCACGCCACCACTCGCGACGATAAACACTGGCCGGAGAGCCACTGGCGCGAACTGATTGGCCTGTTAAAAGAGAGCGGGCTGCGCATCAAGCTCCCCTGGGGCGCGCCGCACGAGGAAGCTCGCGCAAAACGCCTGGCAGAGGGATTTGATTATGTAGAAGTCCTGCCGCGCCTGAGCCTGGAGAAAGTGGCACACGAGCTGGCAGGGGCAGAATTTGTTGTCTCAGTGGATACCGGATTAAGCCACTTAACCGCGGCGCTGGATCGCCCAAATATCACGCTGTATGGGCCAACCGACCCTGGATTAATTGGGGGATACGGTAAGAACCAGGTGGCGTGCTGTTCAGCATCACAAGATTTAACAACGCTTGACGCGCTCGCGGTACTTCACGAGCTGCGGAAAATACAGTCCTGGTGATCTTTTTAGGGTATTTTGATGAATTTTTTAGCATTCGTTAAGCATAAGGAAGCATGCTGGCAATCCATATGGAATCGTGGGTTAGTTTCATTATTTATTATAATGAACTTTTTTGACCATATTACCCGTTATAAGCATGCAGTCACCGGGTTAATGCTGATTACTGCACTATATTATGTAGCTAAGAAAAAAACACAGCTGCTAAGTATTTTTAAAAATAACCTGACCTATGCCCTTCTGTGCTTTGTGGCCGTGTGTGTCTATGCCGTGGCAATTTCCGTCGATCCGGCCTACAGCTTGAGTAAATTTGCCAATACCGTGCTGGAAAAACTGCTGCTGATGACGCTGCTTATCCCCATCCTGCTGCATGAGGAAAGTAAAGAGAATGTCGCCAGGACCCTGATTTACTCGCTGATCGTCGGCATTCTGCCGCTGGCGATAGCCGACGGCTGGCAGTACTACCGCGAATATCAGCAAGGGATTATGCCGTTAACCGACTTTGCGCATAAGTACCGCTCAGATATTTTAATCTTTATGGCTCCCGCATTTTTATTCCTCTGGAATTTCAAAACGACCAAAGCCAGAGTACTGTTCTTTGCGATCGCCTGCGTGATGGGCTTTATGATTGTGGGTACGCTGCAGCGTGGTACCTGGTTAGCCATCCTAATCCCAGCATTTATCTGGTGCGTCATTAAGCGAGAATGGAAACTACCGCTGCTTGCCGCCGTGCTGCTCGGTGGCGTGCTGGTCACCGGCTATCTGAAAGATCGGGACGCCTTTAAGTTGTTGTTCCATAAGATGCAGCAAACCTCCAGCTCCTACCGCTACGGCGGCGGTACGCAGGGTTCGGCGCTGGATCTCATTATGGAAAACCCAATAAAGGGCTACGGCTACGGTGAAGATATCTTCTACCGGGTATATAACAGCCGGGTCCACGACTATCCGCAGTGGTTCTTTAAACAGTCCATCGGGCCGCACAACCTGACGCTGTCGATGTGGTATGCCGGTGGTTTATTGGGCCTGTTTGCCGTTTGGTATTTGCTGATCTCACTGCTGACGGAAGCAGTCAAAGGCTACCGGGCAAGCCAGGGCATTATTAAAGAGGCGTGGCTCCTGATCGGGTTAATCCTGGTCGGCAACCTGTTCGTCCGCGGTGCCTTTGAGACCGTCAGCATAGAGAACCTGACGATGCTGTTGGGCATTGCGCTCACGCTGAAGGCGCGAAGCCAACAGCACTAAATAAAAAAGGCTGCGAATGCAGCCTTTTTTATTTTTCTGACCCGGCTACACCTCTTCCGGCGTAATAAAAGGCACCAGATCATAGCTGACGGCGGTGTTGTCAGAGAGGTTGTAGACGTTAATATCCGGCACCTTCTCCCGCATAAAGGCATAAAATGGCAGGATTTTACCTAAATCACGGCTCAACTCCGACGGCTGCGGGTTATGTTCTTCGTCATAAAAACGCGTGCAGGTATCCACTAAATCCAGCCCGGAGTGAACGATTTTCTTATAGCCCAGGCTGTAGGCAACCTGCAGCGCAGCAAACGCCACCGTATGGCACGAGCAATAGCCGTGAGAGATATCGCGGCTAAAGCCCACCAGACGTTTCTTTTTCGACATGGGGACCGAAATCAGGATGTTTTCATCCAGCTTCGCCATCAGCGTAAATTTCAGTTTCTTAAAGAAGCCGCCTTTCTCCCGCTGATATAAAGAGCGAATCACGAAACCGCGATCGTCAATGAAGCGCTTATCCTCCGCGGAGGCGTTATCGTAAACCTCGCCATTGACAATGGTGTATTTACTCTTTTGCACAAACTCGCGGAAATCATCGTTACGCTGCAGAGAAAAACGCGAATCCGTCAGCACATAAATAAACGGCTGAATATTGTTATCCAGCAGGTAGCGGGCCGAACCGTTGACCGAAATAACGTCTGATGCCGCCAGTAGGCTCAATGGCGTTTTCAGTGAGGAGGGACCAGAAAGGAAAATAATGCTGCTTTCAGCGGTCCTGTGACGTTTGATTTCGTTAATGTCTTCGGTTGTGATGCCGTGCAATTTGCCGCTCATAAGACTGCCACCAAAATAGGATTATGACCCAACTGCCAATGTGCTGATTTACCCCTGCCAGGCGTGCGCTACGTAGCCTAACGCGACTTCACCAGCCGCAGATAAAAATAGTAAATGTAGTTCATAACGCCAGCAACAGGCTGATTATTCTTGAAATTATGCTTAGCACAATAGCGCGCGTAGTTTGCGTTATTCGGCTTGAGCAACGGCGTAGATTGCCACGGCGAAGCCGCCTTTGCCTTGAGGAACGGCGTTGCGCTGGGGTAGTTAGCCCAGTTATGCCACGGCTTGGTGGGCCCAACGTAGTGGATCAACACGGTGCCATCGTTAATGGGGTTAACAAAGGCCGTCTTCAGCTCATAGTTAAGGCTGAACTGCGTGTTGTATTTCCCCTCGATAAAAGTCACTTTCCCGGCCAGAATGATGTTCAGAATATCCTGATCCATAAAGCTCAGCTTGCGCGTCACGTTTTTATCGGACAGCAGCGACATAGCCTTGCTGGATACTGACTCGCTGGCCCATGCCGGAATATTCAGCAGCAACACGCCCGAGTTAAAATAACCGTTCTCAATCGCCGGGCATTCCAGACTCTGGCTGCGTGACCGCCACCACTTTTTATCACGTTCCGGTACCACGCCCGCTACGCTATCGCCTAATAACAGCGTAGCCAGCGGCTTAATGCTTCCCTGGCACACAATATCGGCATCCAGATACAGCACGCGCGGCTGCTGACCGATGAAATAGTCGCCGATGATAAAGCGGAAATACATCGCCACGGACCAGTTCTTGGTGGTCGGAAAAGCCTTCAGACGATCGCAGTTGACAATATGAATCTGAATGCAGGTTTTATAGTCCTTCGCCAACTGGGCAAAATGCTGCTTTTCGGCTTCCGGAACGGTGTCGATAAAGACATGGAAAATAAAATCGCTGTCGCGGTTATGCAGCAGAACGGAAGCAATCGAGACGCCGCAGCCAAAAAGAAAGTTCTTATCAATCCCGTAAGCAACCGGCAGCGGTGACGTGCCCTCTGCCGTTTCGCGCTCATCAAAGATGATGCTTTCTTTGATCATCTCCTGCGCATTTAAATACGTATTTGCCATGCTCTGCCTCAGCGTTTACAACGACTTTCTTATCGTTCTTTCTTTGATTTTATTCGCGTTTTCTTCGGTTTTAGCCAGAAGCGCCTGCTCTTCTCGCAGCGCCTCTCTCAGCGGCTTAGCAAAATACACCCGCATAAAGCGCAGAACATCGCGCTGGGTCAGCCCGATATTCATTGACGAAAAATAGAGCCCGATAAGATCTTTATCGCGCCAGCGGCGCGGCACACGATCGCGAATTTGCGCACGGTGCAGGTCAATCACCGAAATCTTTAACGTTTCTTCGGCGCCGCTAAACGGCAGGTGCAGCAGAAAATGGCAGATATAGCAGTCGCGATGGTTAATGCCGCTCAGATGCATTTTTCGCACCATCGTCGCCACACGCTTAATCAGCATGCGTTTCAGCGCGGGCGCAGGCGGATTCGCTAACCAGTCGGCGCAGTAATCCTCAAGGCTGATGGTGGGCGTCAGGTCTTCGGTAATGATAAATGAGGTGCGGGTCAGAGGATTCAACCCTTTCTCCCCAAAACCAACGCCGTGCATAGTATCAACCCCCACGTCGTGCAGGCGATGAATCGCGTTCCACTCGCGATCGGCGCCCAGCACCGGCATACGCAGCGAAATCAGGTTCTTCACGATCTCTTTAAGGGAGGTGCCGCGGTGCCATTTCAGAAAATAGCTGCCGCCCGCCAGCTCGAAGCGCAGCGTACGGCGCGTTTCCAGCTCGCGGAAGACTTCACCCTGCAGGTGTTTCACTTCCTCAAAGGCATCTTTTCCGCGCCACAGCGTGGCCAGCGGTTCATTCAGCTCAACCATCCAAATCACCTATTATGATATCTGCCGCTTTGTCCGCCAGACTGTACAAATCTTGTGTATCGGCATAATTGCGCGCATTTTCCGCCCATGCTGCGCGCAGCGCCGGCTGGGTTAACGCCTTGAGGAGAACCTCATTTAAGGCTTCCTGGCGGAAAGGCTCATCCATTACCGCGCCGCAGTTGGCGTCCGCAATGTAGTGGGCATAGCCGCATACGCGGGTTGTTAATACCGGCAGGCCGGCCGTCACGGCCTCCAGCAGCACAATTCCCGCGGCTTCCTGATAGGCCGGATGCAACAGCAAATCAGCTGCCGCCATCAGCTCCGCCACGTCGTTGCGGCCGGAAAAGAAATGCACATTGCGCTGAATACCGTATTTTTCGGCCTGCGCGGCAAATTTCCCCGGTTTGTCCTGCCCGACAATAAACAGCTGCGTGTTATGGCGCACGCTTTCCGGCAGCGAGGCCATCGCGGCCAGCGTACGATCAACGCCTTTACGCGTGAAGTCCGAACCCACCTGTAACAGCACGTTTTGCGACTCGGTCAGACCATTCTTCTGCCGGTACACCTGACGGGCGTCCGGGATCTGCTGGCTGTATTTTCTGTCTGGATAGATGCCCGGCGGCAGAATATGAAAGCGTGCTGACTCGGTCTGATAGTGTTTCTGGAAATCGGCAATTTGCTTGTCCGTCAGCATCAACAGCTGCGTGTTTTTGCCGTGCTCGAACGTTGCCCGCTCAAAGGCCGCATAGTGACGATAGCGCGAAGTCAGGCGATAAAAGAACCCTTTTTCCTGCGCGACTTTTTCGGCATAGCACACGTCGGCGGCGTAATAGACGTCCAGACCGGGCATTTTATTGAAGCCCACGACTCTACTCACCGGATGTTCACGCAGATGGTTTTGCACCCACGTATAATATTGCGCGTTACGGCCGTGGTTAGTATGGGATTTGACCGGAACCTTGATGAGCTCAAACGCCTGCGGGCACTCTCCCTCCCAGGATTGCGTATATACGCGCACCTGATGACCGCGGGCCGCCACGGTCTGCGCAATGCGCATAAAATCGCGCTGCAGGCCGCCGAAGGGGAAATACTTATACAAACAGAAAGCAACGATCATAATTCCTCGCCGGTTACAGGCTCGCCGTGACCCGCGAGCAGTATTTTATCAATCGCGGCAATCACATCTTCTGCCGGGATAACCGAAAGGTACATTTCATTACGGTCACGCTGCTCACGCGGCGGCATAGGGCGATAGTCGCCGGCCCAGAACTGGATCATATTGTCCGACCACGGGCGCCAGAAGATATGATTAGTGGCACCAAATAGCGCAATCAACGGCGTTTTTACCGCCGCCGCAATATGGCCCGGCGCGGAGTCAACGCCGATAAACAGCGCCGCATGGTCGATAAGCGCCCCCAGTTCGGGAAACGTCATTTTTCCGGCTAAAGCGGTGACCGGCGGCCGCTCGCAGCCCTGTGCGATCGCCTTGATACAGGCTAAATCCTCGGCGCTCGGGCCCGACGTCAGCACTACCTCAACGCCGCGCTGATGAAGTGCATCCACCACCTTTGCGAACTTCTCATTTTCCCAGCATTTAAAAATCTGCCGTGCCGTCGGTTGGATCACCACGTAGCGCTCGCCAACGCCGGCCTTATCCAGCTCGCCGCGCACGCGCGTCCAGCACGCCGGGTTGTAGCTCATGGTCGTTTCGGCAACAGACGAATCAAGCCCCAGCGGTGCCAGCACTGACAGATTCGCTTCCACGACATTCTCGCCCTTCTGCGGGGCCAGGTGAGTAAAACTGTTGCGCCAGAACGCCGACTGCCGATGCTGATAATTCTGCGAAATGCTCATCGGGACATTCAGCAAGCGCACCAGCACGGCCACCATCCATTGGTCGGCCATATTGACGACCAGATCGTATTTATTCGACCGCAGTACTCTGATTAAACTGACGAAGTTGGTAATTTTCTCTGTCGTTTTTGCTTTCTTGTTTTTAATACCATACAGCGCGTTAATTTCAGGGTTTTCAGACAAAATAGGGATCGTATCCTGATACAACAGGACGTCGATTTTCGCCTCAGGATAATGGCGCTTCAGCGTGCTAATAACGGGGGTCGTTAATAACATATCCCCGTGAAAACGCATTTTAATGACCAGTATTTTTCGAAATGGCTTATCCACACGCGACTCTTTGGTTGAGGTTTTCCGCTAAAAACAGGCACAAAGCGCGCTTACGGCCAATGACCGGAAATGCACGCTTTTTGCCGCGCTAGTGTACCACTTCTTGCGCCGCAATCCGAACCGGATGCATTTTGCCTTTATAAAGTCATTTTTCTTTATAAATCATGGCAGTAATACCTTATCCATCGCGATAACTTCCGCGACGTTCATCCCCACATATCCAGAGGCGTTAACCGCAATGAACAGCATAAAAAAGGGTGATAAGTAGTGATATCCACGGCAAGCCCCTGCACTGTGGATAATTTAGACCAAAAACAGCAAAAGTAATGGTAAAGCCTCAGTTAAATACTTAGAATCCACAGCACATTCATAACTCAGCTATTTATTATGCTTGAACTGCTTTACACCGCCCTTCTCTACCTTATTCAGCCCCTTATCTGGATACGGCTTTGGGTGCGCGGACGTAAGGCTCCGGCCTACCGAAAACGCTGGGGTGAACGTTACGGTTTTTATCGCCAGCCGCTTAAGCCCGGCGGGATTATGCTGCACTCCGTTTCCGTAGGTGAAACGCTGGCGGCCATTCCGCTCGTGCGCGCGCTGCGCCACCGTTACCCCGATTTGCCGATTACTGTGACCACGATGACCCCCACCGGTTCCGAGCGCGTCCAGTCAGCATTTGGCAAAGACGTGCAGCACGTTTATCTGCCGTACGATTTACCCGATGCCCTTAACCGTTTCCTCGATAAAATCGACCCTAAGCTGGTGCTGATTATGGAAACGGAGCTGTGGCCAAACCTGATTGCCGCACTGCATCGCCGCCATATTCCGCTGGTGATCGCCAACGCGCGCCTTTCCGAGCGCTCGGCTGCCGGGTACGCCAAATTAGGGTCATTCGTGCGGACGCTGCTGCAGCGTATTACGCTGATTGCGGCGCAGAATGAAGAAGACGGCCAGCGTTTTGTGGCGCTGGGCGCGAAAAATAATCAGGTCACCATCACTGGCAGCCTGAAGTTTGATATTTCCGTCACGCCGCAGCTGGCTGCCAAAGCGGTAACGCTGCGCCGCCAGTGGGCACCGCGCCGGCCGGTGTGGATTGCCACCAGCACGCATGAAGGCGAAGAGAGTATCGTCATTGCCGCCCACAAAGCGCTGCTGAAGCACTACCCGGATCTGCTGCTGATTCTGGTGCCGCGCCATCCGGAACGTTTTCCGGACGCCATCAATCTCACCCGTCAGGCTGGCCTGAGCTACACAACCCGTTCCTCCGGCGAAGTCCCTTCCGCCGCGACGCAGGTGGTAATTGGCGATACTATGGGCGAGCTGATGCTGCTGTACGGAATTGCCGACCTGGCGTTCGTTGGCGGCTCGCTGGTCGAACGCGGCGGCCATAACCCGCTGGAAGCCGCAGCGCACGCCATTCCCGTGCTGATGGGGCCGCATACGTTTAACTTCAAAGACATTTGCGCGCGTCTGGAACAGGCGAGCGGTCTTATCACCGTTACCGATGCCGAAAGCCTTGAAAAAGAGGTTTCCTCTTTGCTGGGCGACGCGGATTACCGCAGTTTCTATGGCCGTCATGCCGTTGAGGTCCTGTATCAGAACCAGGGCGCGCTGCAGCGCTTGCTACAACTCCTGGAGCCGTACCTGCCACCGAAAACGCATTGAGGATGATTATGCAAAAACGGGCAATTTATCCGGGCACTTTCGATCCCTTCACTAACGGTCACCTTGATATCGTGACCCGCGCAGCCTGCATGTTCGATCGGGTGATCCTCGCCATTGCGGCCAGCCCCAGCAAAAAACCGATGTTCGACTTAAACGAACGCGTTGCCCTGGCCCAGCAGGCTACCGCGCACCTGGGCAACGTCGAGGTACTCGGGTTCAGCGATTTGATGGCCAATTTTGCCCGCAGCCAGCAGGCCAATATTCTGATTCGCGGCCTGCGCGCCGTGGCCGACTTTGAATACGAAATGCAGCTAGCGCACATGAACCGCCACCTGATGCCTGAACTGGAAAGCGTCTTCCTGATGCCGTCAAAAGAGTGGTCGTTTATTTCATCGTCGCTGGTGAAAGAGGTCGCGCGCCACGCCGGTGACGTGACGCACTTCCTGCCACAGCACGTGCATCAGGCGCTGATGGAAAAGCTTAAGTAACAACGCGTCAACGCTGGCCGGGCATCGCCCCGGCGGGCGCTACTTCTGACACTGTCGACAATAAAACGTCGCCCGCTGCGCATGTTTACTGGCAATAATTGGCGTACCGCACACCCGACACGGCTCGCCTTTCCGTCCGTACACCTGTAGCTCCTGTGCAAAATAGCCCGGCTTACCGTCGCTTTGCAGGAAATCCTTCAGCGTGGTTCCGCCCTGCTCAATCGATCGTTGCAGCACGGCTTTGATCGCCGCGACCAGCCGCTCGCACTCTTCCGCCGATAACGAACAGGCCAGCCGATCAGGATGGATCCGTGCGGCAAACAGCGATTCGCTGGCGTAAATATTACCCACGCCCACCACCAGCTTGTTATCCATCAGCCAGGGCTTAATCGCCGTTTTCTTCTTCGCGCACTTCGCCAGCAGGTAGCCCGCGTTAAATTCGTCGCTGAGCGGCTCAGGGCCCAGATGAGCGAGCGCGCTGTGGCCTTCCAGCACCGGCGTCCATAGCCAGGCGCCAAAACGGCGCGGGTCGGTGTAACGCAGCACTTTGCCGTTACTCAACACCAGGTCTACATGATCGTGTTTTTCTGCCGGTAGCTCGTGCGTCAAAATTCGCAGGCTCCCCGACATCCCCAGATGGATAATAATCCAGCCGTCAGGCAACTCCAGCAGCAGGTACTTGGCGCGTCGCTGGACGCTGAGTACGGGTTTATCGCTCAGGCGGTAGATTTCATCGGAGACGGGCCAGCGCAGGCGACCGTTGCGAATGACAGCATACTGGATGGTCGCACCGACCAGGTGAGGCTCAATACCCCGGCGGCTGGTTTCTACTTCGGGTAATTCAGGCATAGCGTCTCCGTCACAAATACAGATGCTTCTATTATGGGGACGCGCAGAAAACAAAAAACCCCGCCGAAGCGAGGTTTTTCGTGACATCGAAACTAAAATTATTTGATTTTAGCTTCTTTGTACAGAACGTGCTGACGGACAACTGGATCGAACTTTTTCAGTTCCAGTTTTTCCGGTTTAGTACGTTTGTTCTTCGTGGTGGTATAGAAGTGACCAGTACCAGCAGAAGAAACCAGCTTGATTTTCTCACGAATACCTTTAGCCATGATTTATTTCCTCTAAGTACTTAGTACTTTTCGCCACGGGCACGCAGTTCAGCCAGGACTGAATCGATGCCTTTTTTATCGATTACACGCATACCTTTAGCAGATACGCGCAGGGTGACAAAACGCTTCTCGCTCTCAACCCAGAAACGGTGAGAGTGCAGGTTCGGCAGGAAACGGCGTTTAGTCGCGTTCAGTGCGTGGGAACGGTTGTTACCGGTCACCGGACGCTTGCCAGTAACTTGGCAGACTCGGGACATGTCTATTCTCCAAAAATCAAATTAGCTCGAGCTTCGTATGGGGTATCGGCGCCTCGTCAGGCTGTAAAGCCCGGTCACGACGGTTCTAAGTGAACCCCCGATTGCCAGGCCCAAATGCCAAACCCGAGATTCTCAAAGGTGGCGTAGTATACGCTGACCCGGCGATATGCTCAAGTCCCGAACAGACAAAGATCCCGGTGGATCGCGTAATAATCCGCTAAATCCAGCCGCGTTCGGCAAAAGAAACGTATTCACCGCGGCCAATAACCAGATGGTCCAGCACACGTACATCCATGAATTGGCAACATTTTACCACCCTTTCGGTAATAAGTCTGTCTGATTTACTGGGTTCTGCATTACCCGATGGATGATTATGTGCAAGGATCACCGCCGCCGCGTTCACTTTGATGGCTTCTCGTACAATTTCGCGCGGATGCACCTCAACATGGCTCAAGGTGCCAGAAAAAAGTCGGCAGTGCTTGAGCACCTTATGCTGGTTATCGAGGAAGATAACCACAAAAATTTCTCGTTCTTCGTCGGCAAGCTGGCTTTGCAGAAACTCGCGGGTCATCTCCGGGCTCAACAGCGACTCCTCTGACAGCACGCGTAGGCTAAAGTAGCGGCGCGCCAGTTCGGCAATGCCCTTCAACTGAGCATACTTGGCAATCCCCATACCATCGATATGCGTTATCTCTTTTTCCGACGCCGAAAGCAGGCCGTACAGCGATCCAAAATGGCGCAGCAGGTCATGAGAGTAGCGCATGACGCTTTTTTCACGCGTGCCGGTGCGTAAAAAAAGCGCTAATAATTCAACATCCGTCAGCGTCTCAATACCGTATCGCTGCATTTTCTCGCGCGGCATCATGGTCGTAAGCTCTCCATTTCAATAGGGCTGCCTTCATCCTGACATTGCAGGGCCAACGCGGCGAGGCGCAGATTCCGGCCTTGCGTAACGCCTCGCAAAGTGTCGTTGCCGTAAGCGCACGACCCCGCCAGGATTGTGATAAAATGCGCGAATTCTGGTGTCCCTCTAACAGGAAAGAATCATGATGAGCCTGGCCGGTAAGAAAATTGTTCTTGGCGTCAGCGGCGGTATTGCTGCTTATAAAACGCCAGAGCTGGTGCGTCGCCTGCGCGAACGCGGCGCAGATGTGCGCGTTGCCATGACCGACGCGGCGAAAGCCTTCATCACCCCGCTGAGCCTGCAGGCGGTTTCCGGCTACCCGGTCTCCGACAGCCTGCTCGATACGGCCGCAGAAGCCGCAATGGGCCATATTGAGCTGGGCAAATGGGCGGACCTCGTCATCCTCGCCCCCGCCACGGCCGACCTGATTGCCCGCGTCGCCGCCGGGATGGCGAACGACCTGGTATCGACCATCTGCCTTGCCACGCCATCGCCGGTGGCGGTAGTGCCGGCAATGAACCAGCAGATGTACCGCGCCGCAGCGACGCAGCACAACCTTAGCGTACTCGCCTCGCGCAATTTGCTTATCTGGGGGCCGGACAGCGGCAGCCAGGCCTGTGGTGATATCGGCCCCGGCCGAATGCTCGACCCGATGACCATCGTCGACATGACCGCCGCCCATTTTGCCCCCGTCAAAGATCTGCAACATCTGCATATCATGATTACCGCCGGCCCGACTCGCGAGCCGCTGGACCCGGTGCGATACATCACCAACCACAGCTCCGGCAAGATGGGGTTTGCGATTGCCGAGGCCGCCGCCCAACGCGGGGCGAACGTTACGCTGGTCAGCGGGCCGGTGTCGCTGCCGACGCCAGCCTTCGTGCAACGTATTGATGTGACAACGGCTGAAGAGATGAACGCCGCCGTCCAGGCTGGCGTTACGCAGCAGCAGATTTTTATCGGCTGTGCCGCCGTTGCAGACTATCGTGCGGCGGTCATTGCAGAAGAAAAAATTAAGAAACAAGATACCCAGGGTGATGAATTCACAATAAAAATGGTGAAAAACCCGGATATCGTCGCCGGCGTTGCAGCGCTGAAAGAGCACCGTCCCTATGTCGTAGGGTTTGCCGCCGAAACGCATAATGTGGAAGAATATGCGCGGCAAAAGCGTAGCCGCAAAAACCTTGATCTGATTTGCGCCAATGATGTATCGCAGTCAAATCAAGGCTTTAATAGCGATAACAATGCATTGCACCTTTTCTGGCAGGACGGCGAGAAGCGTTTACCGCTCGCCAGTAAGTCACTCCTGGGCCAACTATTATTGGACGAGATCGTTACCCGTTATGATGAAAAAAATCGACGTTAAGATTCTGGACTCGCGTATTGGCCAGCAGTTCCCGCTGCCGACCTATGCCACCGCTGGCTCAGCAGGCCTCGACCTGCGCGCCTGTCTTGATGACGCCGTAGAGCTGGCGCCGGGTGAAACCACCTTACTGCCGACCGGTCTGGCGATTCATATTGCCGACCCGTCTCTGGCAGCAGTAATGCTGCCGCGCTCCGGCCTGGGCCACAAGCACGGTATCGTGCTGGGTAACCTGGTGGGGCTTATTGACTCTGACTACCAGGGTCAGCTGATGGTGTCTATCTGGAACCGCGGTCAGACGACCTTCACCATCGAGCCGGGCGAGCGCGTCGCGCAAATGGTATTTGTTCCTGTCGTACAGGCCGAGTTTAATCTGGTCGAATCGTTTGAAGCCACCGACCGTGGCGAAGGTGGCTTCGGCCACTCCGGGCGTCAGTAAACCGCCCTCAGGCGCATCACGCAGGATGTGATGCGCCCGTTTTTTACGTATCTCACGGCGTCATAATGTAAAAACAACACTGCACGTTATGGTTGCGGTCACCGTGTGGATGCTCGCCTGACAAGTGTTTTATTTTCAGGGGTATTTTAGAACATGGCAGAAAAGCAAACTGCGAAAAGGAATCGTCGCGAGGAAATACTTCAATCCCTGGCGTTGATGCTGGAGTCCAGCGATGGTAGCCAGCGCATCACGACGGCAAAACTGGCCGCTTCCGTAGGCGTTTCCGAAGCGGCGCTATACCGGCATTTCCCAAGCAAGACCCGCATGTTCGATAGCCTTATCGAGTTTATCGAAGATAGCCTGATTACCCGTATCAACCTGATTCTGAAAGATGAAAAAGACACCACTGCGCGCTTGCGGCTGATTGTGCTGTTGATTCTGGGCTTCGGTGAACGCAACCCTGGACTCACCCGCATCCTGACCGGCCACGCGCTCATGTTCGAGCAGGATCGCTTACAGGGCCGCATTAATCAGCTCTTTGAGCGCATTGAGGCGCAGCTGCGCCAGGTACTGCGCGAGCGGAGAATGCGCGAAGGTGAAGGCTATGAAACCGATGAAACGCTGCTGGCAAGCCAGCTGCTGGCCTTCTGTGAAGGGATGCTGTCGCGCTTTGTGCGCAGCGAATTTAAATACCGGCCCACGGATGATTTTGACGCCCGCTGGCCGCTGATTGTCGCTCAGCTGCAATAGCGCAAAATGGCCCGCGCAGTGCCGGATGACGTCGCAAGCGACTTATTCGGCCTACAAAGGATGTCGATTTCAATCAGTTAGGCAGTCCGCGTAGGCCCGATAAGCGTAGCGCCATCGGGCATTTCGGGCTTTGTCATCAGTCTCAAAAAAATAGCCCGGCCTGCGCCGGGCTATTTTTTTACACGCCGTATGCTTCGCGATAGGCGCGCACGGACGCCAGATGCGCCGCCATTTCTGGCTTCTCTTCCAGATAGGCAATCAGATCTTTCAGGGTGATTATCGAGATGACCTCACAGCCATAGTCGCGCTCCACTTCCTGAATGGCTGAAATGTCGCCGCGGCCGCGTTCCTGACGATCTAACGAGATCAGCACGCCAGCGAGCTGCGCACCGTTAGCCTGAATAATTTCCATCGATTCGCGGATTGCCGTCCCGGCGGTGATCACGTCATCCACCAGCATCACGCGGCCGGTCAGCGTGCTGCCCACCAGATTGCCGCCTTCACCGTGGTCTTTGGCCTCTTTACGATTGAAGCAGTACGGATAATCACGATCGTGGTGTTCCGCCAGCGCGACGGCGGTCGTGGTGGCAATCGGAATGCCTTTATACGCCGGTCCAAACAGCAGATCGAACTCGATACCGGAATCCACCAGCGCTTCGGCATAAAAACGGCCTAACAGTGCCAGATCGCGCCCGGTATTAAACAGCCCGGCGTTGAAGAAATAGGGGCTCTTGCGCCCGGATTTCAGCGTAAATTCGCCAAACTTAAGTACCTGCTTGTTAAGCGCAAACTCAATAAACTGGCGCTGATACGGTTTCATGGATTCGCTCCTCATCTCACTTATTTCAGACAAAAAAAAGGGCGACTACGTCGCCCTTAAAAATCAGTTTTCTAACGCCGCCTTCTGCGTCGCAATAATAGATTCGATTCCCCCTCTGGCGAGGGCCAATAGGGTGAGTAGCTCTTCGTGGCTGAACGGCTCGCCTTCGGCGGTGCCCTGCACTTCAATAATGCGGCCGTCTTCGGTCATCACCACGTTCATGTCGGTTTCTGCCGCAGAATCTTCGACGTATTCCAGGTCACACAGCGCTTCACCACCCACAATGCCCACGGAAACCGCCGCGACCATCCCTTTCATCGGATTGGTTTTCAGCTTGCCAGCAGCAACCAGTTTACCCAACGCATCCGCCAGCGCCACGCAGGCACCGGTAATGGACGCGGTGCGGGTGCCGCCGTCGGCCTGAATAACGTCACAATCCAGCGTAATGGTGAATTCGCCCAGCGCTTTCAGGTCAACTGCGGCGCGCAGCGCGCGCGCAATCAGGCGCTGAATCTCCATGGTGCGGCCGCCCTGCTTGCCTTTTGCCGCTTCGCGGGCGTTACGGGTGTGAGTCGCGCGCGGCAGCATGCCGTATTCCGCGGTGATCCAGCCCTGGCCCTGGCCTTTCAGGAAACGCGGTACGCCTTCGTCAATCGAGGCGGTGCACAGCACTTTGGTATCACCAAATTCGACCAGCACGGAGCCTTCAGCGTGTTTTGTATAATTACGGGTCAGGGTGACGGGACGCACCTGGTTGGCACTACGACCTGCTGGACGCATGATAGAAATCTCCGGCTTGAAACGAATGTGGCTGCGCATTATACACAAAATCATTCCCGCTGTATCAGGGCAGCAGGGGAGCAACGAATTCATCGGGCGCGAGCCGTGCGAAGCGTGCAGGAATGGTGAAAAGGATGGCGCATCACGGGTATTAAAGGTGCTTATTCCTATCCTGATAAGCCCTCGAAGGCTATAATCCCCCCATCTCTCCTTTAGAAACAGGAACGTCTATGATCCGCAGTATGACCGCCTATGCCCGCCGTGAAATCAAGGGCTCGTGGGGCAGCGCCGCCTGGGAACTGCGCTCGGTTAACCAGCGTTATCTCGAAACTTATTTTCGTCTGCCGGAACAGTTTCGCAGCCTCGAGCCTGTTGTGCGCGAGCGCCTGCGTACCCGTCTTACGCGCGGGAAAGTAGAGTGTACTTTGCGCTTTGAGCCCGATGCGAGCGCGCAGGGCGAGATGATCCTTAACGAAACGCTGGCTAAACAGCTGGTTAATGCCGCGAACTGGGTCAAAATGCAAAGCGACGAAGGTGAAATTAATCCGGTCGATATTCTGCGCTGGCCGGGCGTCATGGCCGCTCAGGAACAAGATCTGGACGCCATTGCTGCCGAAATCCTGACCGCGCTCGATGCGACGCTGGACGACTTTATCGTTGCTCGCGAAACCGAAGGCCAGGCGCTGAAAGCGCTGATTGAGCAGCGCCTCGCAGGCGTCAGCGATGAAGTAGCGAAAGTGCGCGCACATATGCCGGAAATTCTGCAATGGCAGCGCGACCGCCTTGTCGCCAAGCTGGAAGACGCAGAGGTACAGCTGGAAAACAACCGTCTGGAACAAGAGCTGGTGCTGATGGCGCAGCGTATCGACGTGGCCGAAGAGCTGGACCGCCTGGAAGCTCATGTAAAAGAAACCTATAACATCCTGAAGAAAAAAGAGGCTGTGGGTCGCCGTCTGGACTTCATGATGCAGGAATTTAACCGTGAGTCGAACACCCTGGCATCAAAATCGATCAATGCCGATGTCACAAATTCCGCCATTGAGCTGAAGGTGTTGATCGAGCAAATGCGCGAACAGATTCAGAATATCGAATAAAAGCAGACGGTTAAACTGAAACACCATGCCCGCCACGTTGCGGGCATTTTTATATCAGGTAGTTTCTTTTTTTTCACCGTCATTGCATGATGAGCCACCCTTCCAGGAAGGGCGATTATGGAAAAGATACGATATTGCAGAACGGTATTGCTCAGATAATTTCGCCGCACCTTTATCCCTTTAGATAATGGGCTTATCTGTTTTTACGCCCTGATATCGATCTAATTATATCTTAAGCATTGGTCGCTAAACTGGCCGCCTTTACTGCAAATAAAGTTAAACTTATGCAATTCACGACTACTCAGAGTACGCCAGCTTTCAGTTGGAAAGCCCTTGGCTGGGCCGTATTGTATTTTTGCTTCTTTTCTACCGCCTTACAGGTTGTCATCTATGCCACAGGCTACAGCGGTTCCACCGGCCTGAGAGATTCCATTCTCTTTAGCCTGTTATGGCTGGCGCCGGTATTCCTCTTCCCGAATAAAACCCGCCTTATTGGTGCGGTTATTGGCGTCGTACTGTGGGCCGCATCACTTGCCGCAATCAGCTATTACGTCATTTATGGGCAGGAGTTCTCGCAAAGCGTTTTATTTGTGATGTTTGAAACCAACACCAATGAAGCCGGAGAATTCTTCAGCCAGTATTTCAGCCTCAAGATTGTGCTGGTTGCGCTGGTGTATACGGCGGCTGCCATTTTGCTTTGGACACGTCTGCGCCCGGTGTACATCCCAACGCCCTGGCGCTGGCTGGTCTCCTTTGCACTGGTGTATGGTCTGATTCTGAACCCCATTGTTAACGGGGTCGTGATGAAAGATAAGCCCCTTGCCGACGTTCTGGACGGCGTATCAACGCGTCTGGCACCTGCTGCACCGTGGCAATTTATTACCGGCTACTATCAGTATCGCCATCAGTTGAATAGCCTGACGCAGTTGCTGAACGACAACCACGCTCTGCCGCCGCTGGCAAATTTAAAAGACAGCACCGGCGATGCGCCGCGTACGCTGGTATTGGTGATTGGCGAATCAACACAGCGTGGCCATATGAGCCTTTACGGCTATCCTCGTGAAACCACGCCGGAGCTGGATGCGCTGCATAAATCAGATCCGAACTTCACGGTCTTCAATGACGTCGTGACGTCTCGTCCTTATACCATTGAGATTCTGCAACAGGCACTGACCTTCGCTAACGAGCAGAACCCGGATCTGTACCTGACTAAACCGTCGCTGATGAACCTGATGAAACAAGCGGGCTATAAGACCTTCTGGATCACCAACCAGCAGACGATGACCTCGCGCAATACCATGCTGACGGTCTTCTCACGGCAGACGGATCAGCAGTTCTACATGAACCAGCAGCGTACCCAGAGCGCCCGCGAATACGATACCAACGTCCTGGCACCGTTCAAGCAGGTACTGGCCGACCCGGCACCGAAGAAGTTTATTATCGTTCACCTGCTGGGCACGCATATTAACTACGAGTACCGCTACCCTGAAAGCTGGAACAAGTTCGCGGGTCGAACTGACGGCATGCCGGCTGGGTTGAGTAAGGATCAGCAAGATACCTACAACAACTACGACAACGCCAACTTGTATAATGACTTTGTCGTTTCCAGCCTGATTAAGGACTACAAGGCGACAGATCCAAACGGCTTCCTGCTGTACTTCTCCGATCACGGGGAAGAGGTTTACGACACGCCGCCGCATAAAACGCAGGGTCGTAATGAGCAAGATCCTACGCGCCACATGTACACCATTCCGTTCCTGCTGTGGACATCAGAAAAGTGGCATGCCGCGCACCCGCGTGATTTCTCACAGGACGTCAACCGCAAATACAGCAGTTCAGAGCTGATCCACACCTGGTCCGATCTGGCCGGTCTGAGCTACGACGGTTTTGATCCAACCCGCGCGCTGACCAGCCCGCAATTTGTAGAAAGCACCCGCTGGATTGGCAACCCTTACAACAAGAAAGCGTTGACGGATTACGACAAGCTGCCGTACGGCGAGCAAACCGGTAATCAGTAATCTTCATTCAGGCCACTTCAACAGAAGTGGCCTTTTCATCTCGCCGGCGTAATGGAGACTTATATTTTCTAATGATGAAAATCATCATCTAAGAACACAAAACCCCATACCACAACGCCAATTAAGCCAGCATAAATTAGTTTTACTAATCTAAATCAACTCACCTTAGAAAATCTCAATCGTGACCAAGCGCACAAATCGCTACTCTCCGCTCGTTCATTTTGGGAGCCTCTATGTTACTGCATATCCTTTATTTGATTGGCATCACCGCCGAAGCCATGACCGGCGCACTGGCTGCCGGACGTCGCCGCATGGACACGTTTGGCGTCATTATCATTGCCACAGCCACCGCTCTGGGCGGCGGGTCGGTACGCGATATGCTGCTGGGGCACTATCCGCTCGGCTGGGTACAACACCCTGAATACATCATCATCGTTGCCGTCGCCGCGGTGCTCACCACTATCGTCGCGCCAGTGATGCCGCACCTGCGCCGCCTGTTCCTGGTGCTCGACGCCGTCGGGCTGATTGTCTTTTCGATCATTGGGGCGCAAATCGCGCTGGATATGGGCGAAGGCCCGATTATCGCCGTGATTGCCGCCGTTGTTACCGGCGTATTCGGTGGCGTACTGCGCGATATGTTCTGCAAGCGTATCCCGCTGGTGTTCCAGAAAGAGCTCTATGCGGGCATTTCCTTCGCCGCCGCCGTGCTCTACGTGGCGCTACAGCATTATGTCAGCAACCACGACGTGGTGGTGATTTCTACGCTTCTGTTCGGCTTTACCGCCCGTATGCTGGCGCTGAGATTACGTCTTGGCCTACCGGTATTTTACTACCGGCACGAACCACACTAATCAAACCCCGCTACGCCCAGCGCACGCAGTTTCGCCGCCAGCGACACGATGGTGGGATGATGAAGAAAAGCCACCAGGCTACGCGCTTTCTCCCAGCCAACGCCGGGTAGCGTTTGCCAGCTCAGTTCATCCCGCGCGATGAGCTGCCGCCATGAGGCGTCGCCAGACGCCCTGAGCGCCGCCTCAGGCAACGGTACACCCAGCGCCCTCACCCACTGGCGAAAGGGCTGGCGACGAGCCATATCAAAACGGTGCCACAGCATACCGGCACGTTCCGGCGTCATTCCCGGCGTCGCCTTGAGCTCCGCAACCGTCAGCTCAAGCCATGAAAACAGGTGGCTGAACGGCTGCGCTATCATCAGCCGACGCCATGCCGACTCGCCCATCCCTGGGAAATTAAGCGCCTGTGGAGAAGACAGCCAGCCCAGGCGAGCGAGAAACTGCGCTCGGCAGCTGTCCGTCAGGAAATAACAGGTTAGCGAATGATATTCCCCCGTCGGCGGCTCGGGTTTGGTGCGATCCAGCCCGCGCCAGACCACGCGATCCAGCCGTGGAATGCCCTGCCCGGCCAGACTGACCAGCAGTTGATCGCCGACGGTGAAATCGAGGCCTCGCCAGCGCGATACCGAACCCACATTCACCCTCCGTACCCATTTATCATCCAGCAGCACCGGTTCCAGCGTTGCCACTACCGAGACTTTCCCGCTGCGCCCAATGGCAAAACGGATGCCGTTAACCTGCGCGACCTGGCCAACCGGCGAGTATTTCCACGCCGCGACCCAACTCCCCTTTGTGGGCTGCCATTGAACGCCGGCCGGCTCTTTGTCCGTGCGCAGTACAATACCGTCGGTAGCGAACGGCAGCGGCGTGGTTACCCAGCGTGCACGCCAGTCCACCGCGTCCTGAGCGCGGGCAAGGGGATGAGAATAACGCTGAGCTAGTTCGAATCCGGACTCGGCCAGCAACCTCAGGCGCTCGGACATCGCCGTGGGGCCGTCTGGCCACGCCCAGATAAACAGCGACAGCATGGAAAGTGGCGTATCCTGCCCACGGCGCATCAGCAAACCGGCGACCTTCGCGCGCGCGTTCATCCCGCCCATTTGTTGCTGCACATGCCCTTCGGCGCGTAAAAATATCTCGCCCTGTAAAACGCTGTTTGCCAGCGCCCCTTGAACCCGCTTCGGTAACGATGGGATACGCCTGGCCTGCGGCGTCCAGTCCTCACCCGCCAGACCGTCTCCCCGGCTGATGGCCTGATATAGCAGCCCATCGCGATAAACCAGCGTCACCGCCACGCCGTCGACCTTAGGCTGCACCCACAGCCCCGTTTTACCCTGCATCCACTGCTTTACCGCACGCTCATCGGCCAGCTTACGCACGCCCGTATGGGCAACGGGGTGTCTCAGCGTTCCGTTCAACGGCGATAGCGTGCCGCTTTCCGGTGGCCCTGCGCCAAAACAGCGCTGCCACTGCGCCAGACGCGCCGCAAGCTGATCGTAAACGTCGTCGCTTACCTCACTGGCGCCTTGCCGCCAGTATGCCTCGTTCCAGCGCGCAATTTGCCCCTGTAGCAGGGCGATTTCCTGCCCGGCTCGCGCGGGCGACCAGGCGGGACAGACGGCCTGCGCCGGTCCCATTAACAGCATAACCAGACCCATAATCCATGGCTTCATATGTGTTCTCCGTCGATACGAACGCGCCGTTTGTAGCGCAGCCGTTTTCAGGGAGCGAGCGTCCGTGCGCCGTTTTCCGAGCAGGCTTCAGAGAAAATGGGTTTATTGCTGCAACGCAGGGATAATTCAGGAAAGCAACGCGCAAAATGAAAGAAACTGGCGCAAAAAGTGTGACAAAGGCTACGTCGTGCAGCGCCACCGTGTATAATAGGCCCGTATGTAAGTTCTCTTTCGATAATCACATACAAAAGACACACCATGGCTCAAGGCACGCTCTATATTGTTTCCGCCCCAAGTGGCGCGGGTAAATCCAGCCTGATTCAGGCTTTATTAAAAACCCAACCGTTGTACGACTCCCAGGTTTCTGTTTCACATACCACGCGCGCGCCGCGTCCGGGTGAAGTGCACGGTGAACACTATTTCTTTGTTAATCACGACGAATTCCGTTCGATGATTGGCGAAGGTGCGTTTCTGGAACACGCGGAAGTTTTTGGCAACTATTACGGCACCTCGCGTCAGGCTATCGAGCAGGTACTGGCGACCGGCGTTGATGTCTTCCTCGACATCGACTGGCAGGGCGCGCAGCAAATCCGTAAAAGCATGCCGGGCGCGCGCAGCATCTTTATTCTGCCGCCGTCTAAACTTGAGCTGGACCGTCGCCTGCGTGGCCGTGGCCAGGACAGCGAAGAAGTCATCGCAAAACGTATGGCTCAGGCAGTTGCAGAAATGAGCCATTACGCGGAATATGATTACCTTATCGTCAATGATGATTTCGATACCGCGCTGGGTGATTTTAAGACCATCCTTCGCGCTGAACGTCTGCGTATGAGCCGCCAAAAGCAGCGACATGACGCTTTAATCAGCAAATTATTGGCAGACTGAACCCACTTTCAGTATCATGCCCAGTCATTTCTTCACCTGTGGAGCATTTAAAGTATGGCACGCGTAACTGTTCAGGACGCTGTAGAGAAAATTGGTAACCGTTTTGACCTGGTACTGGTCGCCGCGCGTCGCGCTCGTCAGATGCAGGTAGGCGGCAAAGATCCGCTGGTACCGGAAGAAAACGATAAAACCACCGTAATCGCACTGCGCGAAATCGAAGAAGGTCTGATCAACAACCAGATCCTCGACGTGCGCGAGCGCCAGGAACAGCAAGAGCAGGAAGCCGCTGAATTACAAGCTGTTACCGCTATTGCTGAAGGTCGTCGTTAATTACATAGCGGGTCGCCCTTGTATCTGTTTGAGAGCCTGAATCAGCTGATTCAAAACTACCTGCCGGAAGACCAGATTAAGCGTCTTCGGCAGGCCTATCTCGTTGCACGTGACGCTCACGAGGGGCAAACACGTTCAAGCGGTGAACCCTATATCACGCACCCGGTAGCGGTAGCCTGCATTCTGGCCGAGATGAAACTCGACTATGAAACGCTGATGGCCGCCCTGCTGCACGACGTGATAGAAGATACCCCTGCCACCTACCAGGACATGGAGCAGCTCTTTGGTAAGAGCGTTGCTGAACTGGTAGAAGGGGTGTCTAAACTTGATAAGCTCAAGTTCCGCGATAAGAAAGAGGCGCAGGCCGAAAACTTTCGCAAAATGATTATGGCGATGGTGCAGGATATCCGCGTCATCCTCATCAAGCTTGCCGACCGTACCCACAACATGCGCACGTTGGGCTCATTGCGCCCGGACAAACGTCGCCGCATCGCCCGTGAAACGCTCGAAATCTACAGCCCGCTGGCGCACCGTTTAGGTATCCACCACATCAAAACCGAGCTCGAAGAGCTGGGCTTTGAAGCGCTGTACCCTAACCGTTATCGCGTCATCAAAGAAGTGGTGAAAGCCGCGCGCGGTAACCGTAAAGAGATGATTCAGAAGATCCTTTCTGAAATTGAAGGGCGTTTGCAGGAAGCGGGCATCCCGTGTCGCGTCAGCGGTCGCGAGAAACATCTGTACTCCATCTACTGCAAAATGGTGCTGAAAGAGCAGCGTTTTCACTCGATCATGGATATTTACGCGTTCCGCGTAATTGTCAACGATCTGGACACCTGCTACCGCGTGCTGGGCCAGATGCACAGCCTGTATAAGCCGCGTCCGGGTCGCGTAAAAGACTACATCGCGATTCCAAAGGCGAACGGCTATCAATCGCTGCACACCTCCATGATTGGGCCGCATGGCGTCCCGGTTGAAGTCCAGATCCGTACCGAAGACATGGATCAAATGGCAGAGATGGGGGTGGCCGCGCACTGGGCCTACAAAGAGCATGGCGGCGAAAGCAGCACTACCGCGCAAATCCGCGCTCAGCGCTGGATGCAGAGCCTGCTGGAACTGCAGCAGAGCGCCGGCAGCTCGTTTGAATTTATTGAGAGCGTTAAATCCGATCTCTTCCCGGATGAGATTTACGTTTTCACCCCGGAAGGCCGTATTGTCGAACTGCCCGCTGGCGCTACGCCGGTGGACTTTGCCTACGCCGTGCATACCGATATCGGCCATGCCTGCGTCGGCGCGCGCGTCGACCGCCAGCCTTACCCGCTGTCGCAGCCGCTTTCCAGCGGCCAGACGGTAGAAATCATCACCGCGCCGGGCGCTCGCCCGAACGCCGCGTGGCTCAACTTTGTCGTCAGCTCGAAAGCGCGCGCCAAAATTCGCCAGATGCTGAAAAACCTCAAGCGCGACGATTCCGTCAGCCTGGGTCGCCGTCTGCTGAACCACGCGCTGGGCGGCAGCCGTAAGCTTGCGGAAATCCCGCCGGATCATGTTCAGCGCGAACTTGACCGCATGCGTCTTGCCACCCTTGACGATCTGCTGGCTGAAATCGGCCTCGGCAACGCCATGAGCGTGGTCGTGGCGAAAAATCTCCAGCAGGGGGAAGCCACGCCATCGGCACCGGGCGCCTCCGGGCACACCCATCTGCCAATAAAAGGCGCTGACGGCGTACTGATCACCTTTGCCAAATGCTGTCGTCCTATCCCCGGCGACCCGATCATCGCCCACGTCAGCCCGGGTAAAGGGCTGGTTATCCACCATGAATCGTGCCGCAACATTCGCGGCTATCAGAAAGAACCTGAGAAGTTCATGGCAGTCGAGTGGGACAAAGAGACGGCGCAGGAATTTATCACCGAAATTAAGGTCGATATGTTCAACCACCAGGGGGCGCTGGCCAACCTGACGGCAGCCATCAATACCGCGACGTCCAACATTCAGAGCCTGAATACGGAAGAGAAAGACGGCCGCGTTTACAGCGCCTTTATCCGCCTGACCGCGCGCGACCGTGTGCATCTGGCGAATATCATGCGCAAAATCCGCGTAATGCCGGACGTTATCAAAGTCACCCGTAACCGAAACTAGCTTTATGAATCTACAGCGTTATGCGCGTATCCGTGAGATGCTCGCCAGGCGTCAGCCCGATCTGACCGTCTGCATGGAAGAGGTCCACAAACCTCATAATGTTTCGGCGATCGTCCGTACCGCTGATGCTGTAGGCGTTCATGAAGTTCACGCGGTCTGGCCCAGCACCCGAATGCGCCCTATGGCATCGGCAGCGGGCAGCAACAGCTGGGTACAGGTGATAACCCATCCCACTATTGGCGATGCGGTCGGCCATTTAAAGGGCCAGGGCATGCAAATCCTGGCAACACACCTGTCAGACAAATCGGTCGATTTCCGTGAAATCGACTACACCCGCCCGACCTGTATTCTGATGGGGCAGGAAAAAACCGGTATCACCCAGGAAGCGTTAGCGCTCGCAGACCAGGACATCATTATTCCAATGATCGGCATGGTGCAGTCGCTCAACGTCTCCGTCGCCTCCGCCCTCATTCTTTACGAAGCTCAGCGCCAGCGTCAAAACGCGGGCATGTACAGCCGCGATAACAGCATGCTGGCTGACGAAGAGCAGCAGCGTCTGCTGTTTGAAGGCGGCTATCCGGTGCTGGCGAACGTCGCCAAACGCAAAGGCCTTCCCTACCCCCACGTTAACGAGCAGGGCGAAATCGAAGCCGATGCTGCGTGGTGGTCCACTATGCAGGCCACGGAGTAACCGCTATGCAAAGCCGTCTGCTGGATGCCGTTCCGCTCAACACGTTGACCGGCGTAGGCGCCGCGCAGAGCAGCCGGCTGGCAAAAATTGGCCTGCACACGGTGCAGGATTTGCTCCTGCACCTGCCGCTGCGCTACGAAGACCGCACCCAGCTTTATCCTATCGGTGAACTGCTTCCCGGCATCTACGTGACCGTGGAAGGCGAAGTCCTGAACTGCAATATCACCTTCGGCGGCCGCCGGATGATGACCTGCCAGATTAGCGACGGCACCGGCATCCTGACGATGCGCTTTTTCAACTTCAACGCGGCGATGAAAAACAGCCTCGCCACCGGGCGACGCGTGCTGGCCTACGGCGAAGCGAAGCGCGGTAAGTACGGCGCGGAGATGATCCACCCGGAATATCGGGTGCAGGGTGACCTCAGCACGCCGGATTTACAGGAGACCTTAACGCCGGTCTATCCCACCACCGAAGGCATCAAACAGGCCACGCTGCGTAAACTGACCGATCAAGCGCTGGATTTACTCGATACCTGCGCCATCAGCGAGCTGCTGCCGCCGGAACTGGCACAGGGGATGATGAGCCTGCCGGAAGCGCTGCGCACGCTGCACCGCCCGCCGCCGACGCTCCAGCTCGCCGATTTAGAAACCGGTAAACACCCGGCGCAGCAGCGTTTAATCCTGGAAGAGCTGCTGGCGCACAATCTCAGCATGCTGGCCTTGCGCGCGGGCGCGCAGCGTTTTCACGCTCAGCCTCTCAGCGCAAGCCGCGAGCTGAAAGATAAGTTTCTGGCTAATTTGCCGTTTAAGCCTACCGGTGCGCAGGCGCGGGTGACGGCTGAAATTGAACACGATATGGCGCTGGATATACCGATGATGCGCCTGGTGCAGGGTGACGTCGGATCCGGTAAAACGCTGGTTGCCGCGCTGGCGGCGCTGCGCGCGATTGCCCACGGCAAGCAGGTCGCGCTGATGGCGCCGACCGAGCTGCTCGCCGAACAGCACGCTAATAACTTCCGCAGCTGGTTTGCGCCACTCGGCATTGAAGTCGGCTGGTTAGCGGGCAAGCAGAAAGGTAAAGCCCGTCAGGCACAGCAGGAGGCCATTTCCAGCGGCCAGGTGCAGATGATTGTCGGCACCCACGCCATTTTCCAGGAACAGGTGCAGTTTAACGGCCTGGCACTGGTCATCATCGATGAACAGCACCGCTTCGGCGTGCATCAGCGTCTGGCGCTGTGGGAAAAAGGCCAGCAGCAGGGCTTCCACCCACATCAGCTGATCATGACCGCTACGCCAATCCCGCGTACGCTGGCAATGACCGCCTACGCCGATCTCGACACGTCAGTCATTGATGAGCTACCGCCTGGCCGAACGCCGGTCACCACCGTCGCCATCCCGGATACCCGCCGTCATGACATTATCGACCGCGTACGCAACGCCTGCACCAGCGAAGGCCGCCAGGCCTACTGGGTGTGTACGCTGATTGAAGAGTCGGATCTACTGGAAGCCCAGGCGGCGGAAGCCACCTGTGAAGAGCTGAAGCTGGCGCTGCCGGAGCTGAATATTGGCCTCGTCCACGGGCGCATGAAGCCCGCCGAAAAGCAGGCCGTCATGCAGGCCTTCAAGCAAGGTGAACTGCATCTGCTGATTGCCACCACCGTCATTGAAGTGGGCGTGGATGTCCCCAACGCCAGCCTGATGATTATTGAAAACCCGGAGCGCCTGGGTCTGGCGCAGCTCCATCAGCTGCGTGGCCGCGTCGGCCGTGGTGCGGTGGCATCCCACTGCGTACTGCTGTATAAAGCGCCGCTGTCGAAAACCGCGCAAATGCGTCTGCAGGTGTTGCGCGACAGCAACGACGGCTTCGTGATCGCCCAGAAGGATCTCGAGATTCGCGGCCCCGGCGAGCTGCTCGGCACCCGCCAGACCGGCAATGCCGAATTTAAGGTGGCTGACCTGCTGCGCGATCAGGCGATGATCCCCGAAGTTCAGCGCCTGGCACGCCATATTCACGACCGTTATCCGCAGCAGGCGAACGCGCTTATTGAGCGCTGGATGCCGGAAACCGAACGTTATTCCAACGCGTAGCGATACCCACAGCCCGTTAAGGGCTGTGCTAAACTTCGCACAATTTCACTTCCCTGGACGAGTTTGTAATGAGACGAGAACTGGCTATCGAATTTTCGCGCGTCACCGAAGCGGCGGCGCTGGCAGGCTATAAATGGCTGGGCCGCGGCGACAAGAACACCGCCGACGGCGCGGCGGTCAACGCCATGCGTATTATGCTCAACAAGGTCAACATTGACGGCACCATCGTCATTGGCGAAGGCGAAATCGATGAAGCGCCAATGCTCTACATCGGCGAGTCCGTCGGTACCGGGAACGGCGATGCGGTAGATATCGCCGTTGACCCCATCGAAGGCACCCGCATGACGGCGATGGGTCAGGCCAACGCGCTGGCGGTGCTGGCGGTAGGCGATAAAGGCTGCTTCCTCAACGCGCCGGACATGTACATGGAAAAGCTGATTGTCGGCCCTGGCGCGAAAGGGACTATCGACCTCAACAAACCGTTGGAAGAAAACCTGCGTAATATCGCCCGCGCGCTGGATAAGCCGCTGAGCGAACTGACGGTCACCATTCTGGCGAAACCACGCCACGATGGCGTGATTGCCGATCTGCAAAAACTGGGCGTGCGCGTGTTCGCTATTCCGGACGGTGACGTTGCGGCCTCGATTCTGACCTGCATGCCGGACAGCGAAGTCGACGTGATGTACGGTATCGGCGGTGCGCCGGAAGGCGTTGTCTCCGCCGCGGTCATTCGCGCACTGGACGGCGACATGCACGGCCGCCTGCTGGCCCGCCATCACGTCAAAGGCGATAGCGAAGAGAACCGCCGCATTGGTGAAAACGAACTGGAGCGTTGTAAAGCGATGGGCATTGAGGCCGGTATCGTACTGACGCTGGACGACATGGCGCGCAGCGACAACGTGATTTTCTCCGCGACCGGCATTACCAAAGGTGACCTGCTGGACGGCATTACCCGCAAGGGCAATATCGCCACCACCGAGACGCTGCTGATTCGCGGTAAATCCCGCACCATCCGCCGCATTCAGTCGATTCACTACCTCGATCGCAAAGACACTGAAATCCAGCGTCACATTCTTTAACCCGTTTGATCAATTGAGCTTTCCAGCCTTTTCGGGCTGGAAATCTTCTCTCGTCGCGGTGAAGATAAGATAACGAGAATGAGAGGAGATTCGCCATGGCAGATTGGGTTACGGGCAAAGTCGTTAAAGTACAGAACTGGACCGACGCACTGTTTAGCCTTACCGTCCACGCGCCGGTTCACCCGTTTACCGCCGGACAGTTCGCCAAGCTGGGGCTCGACATCGACGGCGAGCGGGTACAACGCGCCTACTCTTACGTTAACGCCCCCAGCAATCCCGATCTTGAGTTCTATCTGGTCACCGTTCCGGACGGCAAGCTCAGCCCACGCCTGGCCGCGTTAAAGCCGGGTGATGAAGTGCAGGTCGTCAGTGAAGCCGCAGGATTTTTCGTGCTGGAAGAGGTGCCCGACTGCGAAACCCTGTGGATGCTGGCAACCGGTACGGCGATTGGCCCCTACCTCTCGATTCTCGAAGAAGGGAAAGACCTGGAACGCTTTAAAAATCTGGTGCTGGTCCACGCCGCGCGCTACGCCGCCGACCTCAGCTACCTGCCGCAGATGCGAGCGCTGGCAGAGCGCTATGCCGGAAAGCTACGCATTCAGACGGTCGTCAGCCGCGAAACAACGCCGGGGATGCTGACCGGGCGCGTTCCCGCGCTGATTGAAAGCGGTGCGCTGGAAGCCGCCGTTGGTTTACCGATGAATGCGCAGACCAGCCATGTGATGCTGTGCGGTAACCCGCAGATGGTGCGCGATACCCAACAGCTGCTGAAAGAGACCCGCCAGATGACCAAGCACCTGCGCCGTCGGCCGGGCCACATGACCGCCGAACACTACTGGTGATCGGCGCGGTACTTCACGGCCTGCGTGTCTTTACCGTATTTATTTTCGCCCTGGGTGCCAACAAATGCGCCCAGGTCTATCAGCATCATGACGATAATCAGCGTAGGAATAAACCGCCCTACGCCCCACTGCCATACGCCGGGCAGCATTGACCAATTACCCGCCAGCAGCATCCACGCCAGCACCATCAGTAGCGCCCAGAGGCCTGATTTCCCGCGGTCATGCAGACGCTTAATCGTCACCGCCGCTGTCGGCCACAGCAGACACACCAGCATAAATGCCGCCGTTTGCAGATCGACCAGCCCGCCGCCGGCAAGGCTGAACAGCGCCACCATCGTGACGGCCCATATGGCAATCCAAATCCAGAAGTCGCGGCGCCCAATACGCCCTTTAATGGAAAACAACCATTGCTGTAGAGTCATGTAGCCTTTCCTTTATCGTTGTGCCGCGTAGTTTACCCCGAAGTGGGCACATTTTGACAAGCGAGGCGGTTCCCGTTTTAATCGTCATCTGCAAAGAAGAGGACAATTGGCATGAAACACTGGATCACGCTCTGTCTGGCAGGGCTCATCACGCTGAGCTTCAGCCAGGCTTCGCTGTCGGCGGAAAAGCCCGCCGCCGTTGCCCCATACCTGTTGGCGGGCGCTCCGGCGTTTGACCTCTCCATCAGCCAGTTCCGGGAACAATTCAATACGCAGAATCCCGGCCTGCCGCTCGGTGAATTTCGCTCGATTGCCTCCAGCCGGGACCAGCTCACGATTACCCGCGCCGCCAGCAAGATAAATGAAAACCTCTACGCCTCAACGGCGCTGGAGCGCGGCACCCTGAAGATTAAATCTATCCAGATAACCTGGCTGCCCATTCAGGGGCCGGAGCAGAAGGCGGCAAAAAACAAAGCGCTGGAGTACATGAGCGCCCTGATGCGCGCGGTCCTCCCGACGCTAACCAAACCGCAAAGCCAGCAAAAACTGCAAAAGCTGCTATCGCAGGGGAAGGGAAAACATTACTTCGCCAGCACTGAAGGCGCCGTGCGCTATGTTGTCGCAGATAATGGCGAAAAAGGGCTGACCTTCGCCGTTGAACCGATTAAGCTGGCGCTATCTGAAAATCTTGAAGGGGACAATAAATGATAAAAAGCAAAGCCTTCAAAGCGATCAATCTCTATACTGTTTCACAGACCATGCTGCCCTGACGGGCGGCCATATTCCTTAATTCGCTGACAAGCGTGGAGAATCGAAATGCGACATCCTTTAGTGATGGGTAACTGGAAACTGAACGGCAGCCGCCACATGGTACACGAGCTGATTGCTAACCTGCGTACCGAGCTGGCCGGCGTAGCTGGCTGCGGCGTGGCTATCGCGCCGCCGGAAATGTATATCGATATGGCTAAGCATGCCGCTGCCGGCAGCCACATCCACCTGGGCGCGCAAAACGTTGACCTGAACCTGTCCGGCGCATTCACCGGTGAAACCTCCGCTGAAATGCTGAAAGATGTTGGCGCAACCTACATCATCATCGGTCACTCTGAGCGTCGTACCTACCACAAAGAATCTGACGAGCTGATCGCGAAGAAATTTGCCGTGCTGAAAGAACAGGGTCTGATCCCGGTTCTGTGCATCGGTGAAACCGAAGCTGAAAACGAAGCGGGCAAAACTGAAGAAGTGTGCGCACGTCAGATCGACGCTGTGCTGAAAACTCAGGGCGCTGCGGCCTTCGAAGGCGCGGTTATTGCTTACGAACCGGTATGGGCTATCGGTACCGGCAAATCTGCTACCCCAGCTCAGGCTCAGGCGGTTCACAAATTCATTCGTGACCACATCGCGAAAGCTGACGCGAAAATCGCTGAACAGGTTATCATCCAGTACGGCGGTTCCGTGAACGCGGGCAACGCAGCAGAACTGTTCACCCAGCCGGACATCGACGGCGCGCTGGTTGGCGGCGCATCCCTGAAAGCAGACGCTTTCGCGGTGATCGTTAAAGCAGCAGAAGCAGCGAAAAACGCGTAAGATTTTGAACCTGGCCACCGCGCCAGGTTTTAATAAACCGGCCCTATGGCCGGTTTTTTTGTAGGCCGGATAAGCGCAGCGCCATCCGGCAGATGCTCATAGCTTGCCCAGCACCTGATACCACACATAGTCCAGCGGCAACAGCAGCAGATAACTCACCGCTGCCAGCGCCAGACACAGCAACATCCCCGCGCGCGCGGGCACTTTCCCTAGCGCCATCGCCACCACAATCGGTGATGCCTGATACGGCAGCAGCGGCGTCGAGTAGCCCAGTACCTGAATCATGATCACGCTCAGCAGCGGGAAGCCGGTGGCATCCGAGAAGCTCTGAGCAAAGGTGGTATACAGCGCCGGTACGCCGTTGGCGGTCATAATAAAGTTCAGCGCGCTGGTAATGCCGGTCAACGCCAGGAAGCTGGTAAACGGCGCATCCTCACTCAGCGGCATAATATGCAGCAGCGCATTGCCCACCTCATCGCCAATTCCCGTTTGGGTAACGGTGATCGCCAGCCCAAGGATCCCGGCCACATAAATACAGGTACGCATATTCACGCCGCTGGCAAATTCATCGCCGGAAATAAACCCAACGCGCGGCAACAGCGTGACAACCGCCGCCACCAGCCCCGTCCAGGCGGGCCCAATGCCGTGCCAGCTCTCCGTCACCCACAACGTCAGCACCACCGCCAGCAGCCACGCCAGACGCTTCTCCTCACCGCTCATCGGCGGCAGTGGGTCAAGATCGCGGGGCGGATGCGGTTTACCGGGAAACAGCCAGCAGATCAGGCCAATCAGCACCGCGCCTTTCAGCCAGCCCAGCACCGGAGTATGCAGCAGCAGATAAGGTACATAGTTCAGGTGGATCCCATAGGCCCCTTCCGCCGCCCCGCTCATCACCAGGTTAGGTACGTTGGCGGGCAAAATAGTGGCCGAAAGCTGGAAAGTACCGAAACCGACCGCCAGCGCCAGGCCGTACCACGCACGGGTACCGTCCTCAATACCGGCGCGTTTCGCCATCGCCGCCACAATCGGCATCAGCAGCGCGATACGTCCCATATTGGAAGGCATCACAAACGCCAGCGCATAGCTCAGCAGCACGACGCTCGCGACCATCAGTGGCCAGGAGTCCGTCAGCCGCGCCGACAACGCCCGCGCCGCCCGGTCGGCCAGCCCCGTCTTGCGGATGGCAATGCCGAGCACAAACCCGCTAAAAACTAGCCAGAAGGCCGAAGAGGCAAAGCCGCCAAAAATAACGTCCGGCGGGGCAATTTTCGCCGTCATCGCTGCCGCGAAAAACAGCAGCGCGGTAATAAACTCCGGCAGCAGCGACGTCGCCCACAGCAGGATAGTCACGCCAACGATCAGTGAAGGGAGGAAAAGAGGGTGAGAAAACCAGAGCGACATACCTGTCTCCTGTCGTTTTTTTCAGCAAGCATACGACGACAGGCCAGACAGGTAAACGCCAGATTAGGTGGGGTTATTGCAGAATCTCGCAGCGATGATCCTGGATTTCTTCGGCGGAGGCGCGGTTCAGCGTCAGCAGGTTGCGCTCGGTTGCCAGCAGCAACAGCGAGTCATCGCTTTGCTTAACCAACGCCAGCGCAAAACGCCCCATATGATCACGTGCTTCCGGTACTTCTTCCGCCAGCATCAGGAACGGGCTACGCTGCGCCAGCTCATTTTCGGTGACGCGACGCGCCAGATATTCATGCCCCATCAACCCACCCGGCAGCGGTAGCCAGCGGCTGCTAATGGCGGCGATATCACCGTCTAACTGCTCACGAACGTCTTTGCGCAGGCAGGAAATATGGATATGAAAATGGTTTTGCGTCCGCCCGGTACGGGAGTTTATGGTCAGAGAGATCGCGCTATCGGGGACTTCCGCGCCCCGCTTGTCGCTCATGATCATACGACGCTGCCACGCTTGCCAGAAAAAGTTCGGCGTCAGCGGGTCAAGCAGCAGCGGGCTTTCAGTACCATTGATACGGTAGGTTGGCATCAGCAGATACTGCAACGGACCGTTGCGATCTTTAAACAGCACGTAGCCACCCTTCGGGTTCACGTCAGCGCACGGCTTCGGGGTCTGATGCTCGAGCTGGTTGGGTACGCACTGCTCCAGCACAATCTGGCGTAGGGCGTCCGGGTTGCCGGCGTTCAGCCAGTACCAGCCGCCGGCGCCTGCCGCAATGGCCATCACCAGCAGCGCGGCCAGCAGGTATTTTAACCTTGTCATGTGTTCTCCCCATGTTAAACCGAGGGGGAAGAGTAACGCAGTTTTGTGACCAACAGAACATTGGCAGTCTGGCGTGCATTGCCGAATGGCGGCGTAAACGCCTTATCCGGCCTACGAGGCACAAAAAAATGCCCGGCAGATTAGCCGGGCGTTTTTCGAGATTAACGCTTACTGATTTGGTCGAAGGTGCCGCCGTTGGAGAAATGCTCTTTCTGCGCTTTCGTCCAGCCGCCGAACTCATCGTCGATGGTAAACAGCTTCAGTTTCGGGAACGCGTTTTCATACTTCTTCGCCACCGCCGGGTCACGCGGACGGTAGAAGTTCTTCGCCGCAATCTCCTGGCCTTCAGGCGAGTAGAGGTACTTCAGGTAGGCTTCCGCCACCGCGGTCGTGCCTTTTTTCTCCGCCACTTTGTCGACCACGGAAACGGTCGGCTCGGCGAGAATCGACTCGCTCGGGGTGACTATCTCGAACTTGTCTTTACCCAGCTCGGTTGTCGCCAGCAGCGCTTCGTTTTCCCACGCAATCAGCACGTCGCCAATGCCGCGTTCTACGAAGGTGTTGGTGGAGCCGCGCGCGCCGGAGTCCAGCACTTCCACGTTCTTATACAGCGCCTTCACGAAGTCCTGCGCTTTAGCCTGGTCGTTGTTGTTGTGGTGCAGGGCGTAGCCCCAGGCCGCCAGGTAGTTCCAGCGAGCGCCGCCGGAGCTTTTCGGGTTCGGGGTAATCACGGAAACGCCCGGTTTGATCAGATCGTTCCAGTCATGAATCTGTTTCGGGTTGCCTTTACGCACCAGGAACACGATGGTGGAGGTGTACGGCGCAGAGTTATCCGGCAGGCGTTTGATCCAGTTTTTGTCAATACGCCCGCGCTCGGCGATGGCGTCAACGTCATAGGCCAGCGCCAGGGTCACCACGTCGGCATCAATACCGTTGATGACGGAGGTCGCCTGCTTACCGGAGCCACCGTGGGACTGACGAATCAGCACGTTATCAGCGGTTTCTTTTTTCCAGTGCGCGCTGAACGCCTTGTTATATTGCTCATACAGTTCACGCGTCGGATCGTAAGACACGTTCAGTAATTGAATATCCTTAGCCAGTACGCTGGTGGAAGCCAGCAAAAGAGTCAACCCTACGCCCCACTTGTTCATCGCCCGCTCTCTTATCTGTTGTGTTGTAATGGGGCTAGCCTGCCAGAAATCTAACCAATGATTAAAGAATAAAAAAAGATTGATTATGCAGTTTTGAAATATATGAAAGCGGACTCAGCGCGGATGCGCGAAATCACTCAGCGGGGGAAAATCAGAAGGGAAAAGCTTCCCCAGGAAGTTAGCAACCGCCCGGGGAGAGGTGGAATCAGACTTCTTCCATGCGGCCCAGCAGCGCCTGCAGACGATCCTGCCAGCCGCTCTGCTGTTCTTTCAGCTGGTTGTTTTCACGTTCCAGCTCTTCACGGCTATGCTGTGCAGCCTGTACATCCTGCGCCAGCGTGTTGTTCTTTTCTTTCAGCTCTTCGATTTCCATCTGCAACAGCGTGATGGTATCAATCGCCTGCTGAACTTTCGCTTCCAGTTTCTCAAACACTTCTAATGACATCGTCATACCTCTCCTGATCTTGCAAGGCGTTGATATCGTCCCGGAACCCCGGTGACGCCTTAACGTAAATAAGCGCACGGCTTGTGGTCGATTGTATGAAGCCCAGTAGCCCCTGTCCAGCGCCAGAGCCTGTAGATTGCGGTTCTCCGCAATTTTCGGTCTAGACCTGGAGCATAGACATCAATACTCATTAAATTGTTTACTGTTTAACAAGCGAAATGTTCCCTTCCTCACACTTTTCGTTCCAAAACTGTGCGTTTTTTGGCGCGAAAACGCTCATTTCTTGACGTGACACACACATTTCAATTTCGATATTTCTCGTTTACGCTCGTTAACGATAAATTAACACTATGCCTACAAGGCAACATGAGCGTCGCGAACGCTTATGCACACAATAATCATCAATTAGTCTTCAGGATTCCGATTATGAGCCAGACATCAACCTTAAAAGGCCAGTGCATCGCAGAGTTTCTCGGTACCGGGTTGTTGATATTTTTCGGCGTGGGATGTGTTGCTGCGCTGAAGGTCGCCGGTGCGAGCTTCGGCCAGTGGGAAATCAGTATCATCTGGGGTCTGGGCGTGGCGATGGCCATCTACCTGACCGCTGGGGTTTCCGGCGCGCATCTTAATCCGGCAGTGACCATTGCCCTGTGGCTGTTCGCCTGCTTCGACGGCCGCAAAGTCGTGCCGTTTATCGTTGCCCAGTTTGCTGGCGCCTTCTGCGCCGCCGCGCTGGTCTACGGTCTGTACTACAACCTTTTCATCGACTTCGAACACACGCACAATATGGTGCGCGGCAGCGTAGAAAGCCTTGAGCTGGCGGGTATTTTCTCCACCTATCCAAACCCGCATATCAATTTTGTGCAGGCATTCGCGGTAGAAATGGTGATTACCGCTATCCTGATGGGCGTTATCCTGGCGCTGACCGACGATGGCAACGGTATTCCGCGTGGGCCGCTGGCACCGCTGCTGATTGGCCTACTGATTGCAGTTATCGGCGCCTCCATGGGCCCGTTGACCGGCTTTGCGATGAACCCGGCGCGTGACATTGGGCCAAAAGCCTTCGCCTGGCTGGCAGGCTGGGGCGACGTCGCCTTCACCGGCGGCAAAGATATCCCGTATTTCCTGGTGCCGCTGTGTGCGCCAATCGTGGGCGCGGCGCTGGGCGCATTCAGCTACCGCAAGCTGATTGGCCGTCACCTGCCCTGCGACACCTGCGAGGTTGAAGAGCCGAAAGCGGCCTCCAGCCAGAATCAACACAATGCTTCGCTGTAATCTGACTACGGAACGTTCATTATGACTGACAAAAAATATATCGTTGCGCTCGACCAGGGCACCACCAGCTCCCGCGCCGTCGTTATGGATCATGACGCCAATATCATCAGTGTTTCACAGCGCGAATTTGAACAAATTTATCCAAAGCCAGGCTGGGTTGAGCATGACCCTATGGAGATTTGGGCGACCCAGAGCTCCACGCTCGTCGAAGTGCTGGCAAAAGCCGACATTAGCTCTGACCAGATTGCCGCTATCGGTATTACCAACCAGCGTGAAACGACCGTCGTGTGGGAACGCGAAACCGGTAAGCCGATTTACAACGCCATCGTCTGGCAGTGCCGCCGTACGGCGGATATCTGCGAGCAGCTCAAGCGCGACGGTATGGAAGAGTACGTGCGTAGCGCCACCGGCCTGGTGGTCGACCCGTACTTCTCCGGAACCAAAGTGAAGTGGATCCTCGACCACGTTGAAGGCTCCCGCGAGCGCGCAAGACGCGGCGAACTGTTGTTCGGCACCGTCGACACCTGGCTTATCTGGAAAATGACCCAGGGCCGCGTGCACGTTACCGATTACACCAACGCTTCGCGCACCATGCTGTTCAACATCAACACCCTTGAGTGGGATGACAAAATGCTGGACGCGCTGGATATTCCGCGCGCCATGCTGCCGGAAGTGCGCAAGTCATCCGAAGTGTACGGCCAGACCAACATCGGCGGCAAAGGCGGTACCCGTATTCCTATCGCCGGGATTGCCGGTGACCAGCAGGCGGCGCTGTTCGGCCAGCTGTGCGTGAAGGAAGGGATGGCGAAAAACACCTACGGCACCGGCTGCTTTATGCTGATGAACACCGGTGAAAAAGCGGTGGCTTCCAGCCACGGCCTGCTAACCACCATCGCCTGCGGCCCGCGCGGTGAGGTGAACTACGCGCTGGAAGGTGCGGTGTTTATGGCTGGCGCTTCTATTCAGTGGCTGCGCGACGAGATGAAGCTGATTAGCGACGCCTTCGACTCCGAATACTTCGCCACCAAAGTGAAGGACACCAACGGCGTGTACGTGGTACCTGCGTTTACCGGCCTCGGCGCACCGTACTGGGACCCGTACGCTCGCGGTGCCATCTTCGGTCTGACCCGCGGCGTGAACTCGAATCACATTATCCGCGCGACGCTGGAGTCTATCGCCTACCAGACGCGTGACGTGCTGGAGGCAATGCAGGCCGACTCCGGCATTCGTCTGCACGCCCTGCGCGTCGACGGCGGTGCGGTTGCCAACAACTTCCTGATGCAGTTCCAGTCCGACATTCTGGGCACCCGCGTAGAACGCCCGGAAGTCCGTGAAGTCACGGCGCTGGGCGCGGCCTACCTTGCTGGCCTGGCGGTCGGCTTCTGGCAGAATCTGGATGAGCTGCAGGAGAAAGCGGTCATTGAGCGCGAATTCCGCCCGGGCATTGAGACAACCGAGCGTAACTTCCGCTACAGCGGCTGGAAAAAAGCGGTGAAACGCGCGCTGGCGTGGGAAGAGCACGAAGAATAAGACAACGTGCAGAGGTATGTAGGCCTGATAAGCGAAGCGCCATCAGGCAAAAAAATGCCGGAGCCGACCTCCGGCATTTTCACATTAAGCAAACATCGGCAGCATCAAATACAGCTTAATCACCAGGGCATTGACGATATCAATAAAGAACGCGCCGACCATCGGCACCACCAGGAACGCCGTATGCGACGGTCCAAAACGCTCGGTAATAGCCTGCATATTGGCAATCGCCGTAGGCGTCGCGCCTAAACCAAAACCACAGTGCCCCGCGGCCAGCACCGCCGCATCGTAGTTTTTGCCCATCATCCGGTAGGTCACGAAAATGGCGTACAGCCCCATTGCCATTGCCTGCGTGGCCAGAATCACCAGCATCGGCAGCGCCAGCGACGCCAGCTCCCACAGCTTCAGGCTCATCAGCGCCATCGCCAGAAACAGCGACAGGCTCACGTTGCCCATCACCGAAACCGCGCGTTCAAACACGCGATAAAAGCCCAAAAGCGCCATCCCGTTGCTGAGGATCACCCCCACAAACAGCACGCAGACGAAGGTTGGCAGCTCCAGCGCCGTGCCTGCCAGCAGTTGCGCAATGACTTTACCTGCCGTCAGACAAATAGCGATCATGGCGATCGTTTCAATCAGCACCAGCGAGGTAATGCTGCGCCCGACGTCCGGTTTTTCAAACGCCGTCGGTACGGCCTGGTCATCCGGCGTTCCATTCGGCGACGACGAATGCTTCACCAGATAACGCGCCACCGGGCCGCCAATCAGGCCGCCGAGCACCAGACCAAACGTGGCACAGGCCATCGCCACTTCGGTAGCATTGGCAAACCCGTAGCGCTCGATAAACAGTTTACTCCACGCCGCGCCGGTACCATGACCGCCGGAGAGAGTAATAGAACCGGCCAGCAGACCCATCAGCGGGTCCAGCCCCAGCAGCTTCGCCATACCGATGCCCAGCGCGTTTTGCAGCAGCAGCAGCCCGACCACCACGATCAGGAACGTACCCAGCACTTTGCCGCCCGCGCGCAGGCTGGCGATATTAGCATTCAGGCCAATGGTGGCGAAGAACGCCAGCATAAGCGGGTCCTTCAGGCTCATGTCGAAGTCAATCTCCCAGCCGATACTCTGCTTTAATACCAGCAGCGCGAGCGCGACCAGCAGGCCGCCCGCAACGGGCTCGGGGATAGTGTATTTTTTGAGAAGGGGGACACTCTGGACCAGCTTGCGTCCGAGCAGCAACACCAGCGTTGCGGCAACGAGCGTCGATAAGGTATCAAGATGAAACATAATTACAGCTCCTTACTAAACGCATGATCCATTCATACGCGACCAATTTCCGATGTCGAGATCGCCTCCTCATGAGACGTCGGCCCAAAGTTTAAGCTCGAAAAGCGCGAAAGTGATAGAAAAAGGTACGATTTGTCCTCATTTTCGTTAAGCGACCCGATTAAGCCCTGCTTTTTGTCCGCCTATTTTCCGCAATTTTTCATGGTTACTGAATGCAACCGTTTGCTTTTACCAACCAGTCGGCTAAAATCGCCACTTTTCCACCACGAGATAGCCTCTGAGATGTCCTCTAACACACTCGATCAAGCCAATGCGCAACCGATTGCGCATAAGCAAACCAGCGAACTGATTTACCGCCTGGAAGACCGTCCGCCGCTTCCGCAAACCCTGTTTGCCGCGCTCCAGCACCTGCTGGCGATGTTTGTGGCGGTGATCACCCCAGCGCTGCTGATCTGCCAGGCTCTCGGCCTCCCGGCTCAGGATACCCAGCACATTATCAGCATGTCGTTATTCGCTTCCGGTGTGGCATCTATCATTCAGATTAAAGCCTGGGGCCCGGTGGGTTCCGGTCTGCTGTCGATTCAGGGCACCAGCTTCAACTTCGTGGCGCCGCTGATTATGGGCGGCACGGCGCTGAAAACCGGCGGTGCGGACGTGCCAACCATGATGGCAGCGCTGTTCGGTACCCTGATGCTGGCCAGCTGTACAGAGATGGTGTTATCTCGCGTACTGCATCTGGCACGTCGCGTGATTACGCCGCTGGTCTCCGGCGTGGTGGTAATGATTATCGGCCTGTCGCTGATTCAGGTCGGCCTGACCTCCATCGGCGGCGGCTACGCGGCGATGGCCAACAATACCTTCGGCGCGCCGAAAAACCTGCTGCTGGCGGGCGTGGTGCTGGGCATGATTATTCTGCTTAACCGTCAGCGTAACCCGTACCTGCGCATCGCCTCACTGGTCATCGCCATGGCGGCGGGCTACCTGCTGGCATGGTTCCTCGGCATGCTGCCGGAAAACACCACGCCGTCGAACACCAGCCTGATTATGGTACCGACGCCGTTGTACTATGGCTTAGGCATCGACTGGAACCTGCTGCTGCCGCTGATGCTGGTGTTTATGATCACCTCGCTGGAAACTATCGGCGACATTACCGCCACCTCTGACGTTTCCGAGCAGCCGGTCTCAGGCCCGGTCTATATGAAACGCCTGAAGGGCGGCGTGCTGGCAAACGGCCTCAATTCCTGCGTCTCTGCGGTGTTCAATACCTTCCCGAACTCCTGCTTTGGCCAGAATAACGGTGTGATTCAGCTAACCGGCGTCGCCAGCCGCTATGTGGGCTTCGTGGTGGCGCTGATGCTGATCGTCCTCGGCCTGTTCCCGGCGGTCAGCGGCTTTGTGCAGCACATTCCGGAACCGGTACTCGGCGGGGCAACGCTGGTGATGTTCGGCACGATCGCCGCGTCGGGCGTGCGCATTGTCTCGCGCGAACCGCTGAACCGCCGCGCCATCCTGATTATTGCGCTGTCGCTGGCCGTGGGTCTGGGCGTTTCTCAGCAGCCGCAGATCCTGCAGTTCGCCCCGGACTGGCTGAAAAACCTGCTTTCTTCCGGCATCGCAGCCGGCGGTATCACCGCTATTATCCTGAACCTGATCTTCCCGGCCGAAAAAGAGTAACCCTCTGCGCGGCAGTGGCAACGCCCACTGCCGCCGACATCGAATAATACGATTCCCGCCTTGAGGATTGCGCATAAATCATGCATAACAGGTTTATGTGCCCTTCTCAGGACGGAAGATCATGAAATTTCTTGGAAAGCTCATTATCTGGCTGCTTATCGCCCTGCTGCTGGTGATTCTGGCCTTCTACTTTCTGCTGCAAACGCGCTGGGGCGCGCGCCATATCAGCCAGTGGCTAAGCGACAACACGGCATGGCAGGTGACGTTCGACGCCATGGATCACCGCTTCTCCTCCCCTTCGCACATCCTGCTGCAAAACGTCACCTTTGGCCGCGACGGTAAACCCGCCACGCTGGTCGCGAAAAGCGTGGATATTGGCCTGAGCTCACGGCAGATTACCGATCCGCTGCACGTCGACACCATTCTGTTACAGGACGGTACGCTGAACCTGCCGCCCGCCGCCGCGCCGCTGCCGTTTGCCGCCGATCGCCTACAGCTCAGTAATATGGCGCTAAACAGCCCGGAAACCGGCTGGGCGCTCAGCGCACAGCGCGTTTCGGGCGGCGTGATGCCGTGGGCGCCAGAAGCGGGTAACGTGCTGGGGAAAAAAGCGCGGATTCAAATGAGCGCCGGTTCGCTATCGCTGAACGGCGTGCCCGCCACCCAGGTACTGATTGAAGGCGAGATTAACGGCGGCGAAGTCACCCTGACCACCGTCGGCGCGGATATTGCGCGCGGTTCACTCACCGGCAACGCCCGCCGTAGCGCCGACGGCAGCTGGGTCGTGGACAATCTGCGCCTCAACGACATCCGCATGCAAAGCGATAAACCGCTGCGCGACTTCCTTGCTCCCCTGGCCACCGTGCCATCGCTACAGATTGGCCGCCTCGACGTCACCGATGCCCGCCTGCAGGGGCCAGACTGGGCGGTGACCGACCTCGACCTGAACCTGCGCAACCTGACGCTCAGCCAGGGCAGCTGGCAGAGCACCGACGGTAAAATATCACTCAACGCCAGCGAATTCATTTACGGCTCGCTGCACCTGTTCGACCCGATCCTCAACGCCGAATTCTCGCCGCAGGGCATTGACCTGCGCCAGTTTACCTCACGCTGGGAGGGCGGCATGGTGCGCAGCGCTGGCCACTGGTACCGTAACGCCAATGCGCTGGTGCTGGATGACGCGGTGTTCGCCGGGCTGGAGTACACGCTGCCGGAAAACTGGAAAACGCTGTGGATGGAACAGCTGCCGCCGTGGCTGGAGAGCGTCACGCTGAAAAAATTTGGCGCCAGCCGCAACCTGGTGATTGATATCGACCCTGACTTTCCATGGCAGGTGACCGCATTAGACGGCTACGGCGCCAATCTGCAGCTGGTGAAGGGCCACCGGTGGGGCGTATGGGGCGGTAGCGCAACGCTCAACGGCGCGGCGGCAACCTTCAACCGCATTGACGTGCGTCGCCCGTCAATGCGGTTGAACGCCGATGCGTCGAACGTGAATATCAGCGAACTGAGCGCCTTTACCGAGAAAGGGATTCTGGAAGCCACCGCCACGGTATCACAGCAGCCGCAGCGCCAGACAAGTATCACGCTCAACGGCCGCGGCGTACCGCTGAATATTCTCCAGCTGTGGGGGTGGCCTGCGCTGCCTATCGACGGCGATGGCAATATTCAGCTTACCGCCAGCGGCAGCGTACAGGCGGACGCGCCGCTGAAACCCACGGTGAACGCAAAGCTGCATGCGGTGAATATGGCGAAGCAGGAAGTTACCCAGCAGATGCAGGGTGGCGTGGTTTCGGTCGCTGCCGGCGCGCCGGTTACGCCATAACCTAAGGGGGCGGAAACGTCCCCACCCTGCACGATTGACTATCCAATCAGTGCGGTTTAGCGCTAGCGCGGCAATCAGTGCTATCTTTCGCTAATAAGCCACATAGATAGCACTTTCCTCTTTATTTTAATCGCCCTTATCGTGGTTAAACCAACATCAATCACGAATCCAGTGTCAACCGCCAACACAGAAAAGCAAACGTTTGCTTTTGGGTCTGGATCACAACCATCCCGATGACGATAATCGCAGCCCTGCACGCTGCCGCCGCGTCTACCAACCCGCGGCGCACGCGCACTTTTCTTTTTTTATCTCTGTAGACAAGGTATTAGCATGAAGACGTATCGGGCAGCAGGTGCCGTCAAACCATCACGATTCGCCGGTGGTCTCACCGCCCTGGCCGCACTTGCCGCACTGGCGCTTCCCGCCAGCGCAGAAGCCGCCCTCTCATTTAAGCCCGACAGCGCCTGTTTTGATGCCGAAGGCAACGTCAGCAGCCTGAGCGACGCATTCAGCTGCGGTAAAGTCAGCGGCAGCGTTCGTGCACTGTATTACACCACCCACAATGCGTACTTCGCCAAAGGGTTTAACCAGGACACCGTGAGTTACGGCGGCTTCGTGAAGTATGAAACGGCCCCGCTGTATGGCTTCAACGTTGGCGTTAGCGGTCTGTTCCTGCGAGGGATCGACCACCCGCCGGAAGATCGCGTCATCAGCGATATCGGCGACAACCAGACCAACATCGGTGAAGCCTACCTCAACTGGCGCTACGGTGATTTTCGTCTCACCGGCGGCAACCAGCGCCTGGATTTACCGTTCGTCGGCGATTACGACTGGCGCATCACGCCAATTCTCTATCAGGCGCTGGATATGCAGTACGGTAGCGGCGACGACTTCCTGCACGCCACCAAAATCTGGCGTTACAAGGGCTGGGGGAGCGACCAGGTTCAGCGCACCACCGCCTACAGCGACGTGACCGAAGAAACCAACGGCATGTGGGCCGTCGGCGCGGGCCGTCACCTGATGTGGGATGACAAAAAGCTGACCGGCCAGATGTGGTACGAAAGCTACGCCGACTTCTCCAACATCTTCTACGCCGAAGGCCACCTCCAGTGGCAGCAGGCGCTGTTTACGCCGGACGTGGCGCTGCAATACATTCGCGGCACCAGCGAAGGCAAAGCGCTGGCGGGCGAAGTAGACAACCATTCTTACGGTGCGCAGCTGTCGCTGAACTTTACGCCTTCACTCTCCTGGGCGGCGGGTTATAACCACATTGCCGCCAGCGGTGACAGCTATGGTAACGGCTCGCTGGTGACGCCCTATGCCCACAACAGTTCATCCGGTCCGTACTTTGCACAGCCGTACTTCACCAGCACCCAGGACCTGGGCAGCGGCGATGCCTATGCCACCAACGTGAACTGGAATGCGAACGACAACCTGACGCTGGGCGCACGCTACTCCTGGATGGATCTGACGCCAACGGTGAATTCCGGCAGCCTGCGCCAGTCCGAGTACGTGATGTACTTTATCTGGAATTTCCAGGGCGCGCTGAAAGGGCTGAGCCTGAACGATTTCGTCGGCGTGCAGACGTCGCCGCTGTATGAGAAGGATTTCTGGCAGAACCGCTTAACGCTGCAATATGACTTCTAACCGGCGCTAAACAATCCCCTCTCCCCACCGGGGAGAGGGTTAGGGGGCTCACAGAATTAGAGCGTAATCACCAGCTCATTGCCCTGCGCGGTCACCACCACGCCCAGCTCGCTGCCTGCCGGGCTTCCGCCCTGCACGCCCGCTACCTGCTGGATATTGCGCAGGCACAGCGTCCAGCCGCTGGCTTTGCCGTTGCCTTTCACCGTTATCACCTTACCCTGACGTCTCGCGCTCAGCGTATACACCACGGTGCCATCGGCCGCAGGCACTTCACATACCGCTTCATGCCCGTCCTCAAGGTGGAACAGCTGGAACGCGGTGCCTTCATGCCATGCGTAGTTCGGCACCTGGCTGTTATTACCCAGCGCCAGCAGGGTGTTGTCGCGCACATAGACCGGCAGGCTCATAAAATCATGCTGCTGTTTATGCCAGCGGCTGCCCTGCACTTCGTCGTTGTGCCACAGGTGCGTCCAGCGGCCTTCCGGCAGGTAGAACTGCACGTCGCCCGCCTCCGAGAACACCGGCGCCACCGCCAGCGAGTCGCCGAGCATGTACTGGCGGTCGAGGTAATCGCACGCCGGGTCGTCCGGGAACTCCAGCATCATCGCACGCAGCATTGGCGTGCCCTGCTCGTTGGCCAGCGCCGCCTGACGATACAGGTACGGCATCATGCGGCACTTCATTTCGGTAAAGTAGCGCACCACATCGCAGGACTCTTCGTCATACGCCCACGGCACACGATAGGATTTGCTGCCGTGCAGGCGGCTGTGGCTGGAGAACAGGCCGAAGGCGCACCAGCGTTTATAGACATCCGCCGGGGCAGTGTTTTCGAAGCCGCCAATATCGTGGCTCCAGAAACCGAAACCGGACAGGCCAATCGACAGGCCACCGCGCAGGCTTTCCGCCATCGATTCGTAGTTGGCGTAGCAGTCGCCGCCCCAGTGCACCGGGAACTGTTGCGCGCCCACGGAAGCGGAACGGGCGAACAGCACAGCCTCTTCCACACCGACGGTCTCTTTGAGCACGTTCCACACCAGTTCGTTGTAGATATAGGCATAGTGGTTGTGCATTTTCTGCGGGTCGGCGTCGTTGAACCATCGCACATCGGTCGGGATACGCTCGCCGAAGTCGGTTTTAAAGCAGTCGACGCCCATCGCCACCAGGCCTTTCAGCTTGTCGGCATACCACCGGCAGGCTTCCGGGTTGGTGAAGTCATAAATCGCCAGCCCCGGCTGCCATTTGTCCCACTGCCAGACGGAACCGTCCGGGCGCTTGAGCAGATAGCCTTTCTCTTTCAGCTCTTTGAATATTGGCGATTTCTGGCCAATATACGGGTTAATCCACACGCAGACCTTCAGCCCTTTGTCTTTCAGGCGCTGAATCATGCCTTTCGGGTCCGGGAAGGTCACCGGGTCCCACTCGAAGTCGCACCACTGGAAGGCCTTCATCCAGAAGCAGTCAAAGTGGAAGACGTGCAGCGGCAGGTTGCGCTCGGCCATACCATCGATAAAGCTGTTGACCGTCGCTTCGTCGTAGTTGGTGGTGAACGAGGTGGTCAGCCACAGGCCGAAAGACCACGCCGGCGGCAGCGCCGGGCGGCCGGTGAACTGGGTATAGCGGTTCAACACCTCTTTCGGGGTTGGGCCGTCGATGACAAAGTATTCCAGATACTCGCCTTCGACGCTGAACTGCACTTTGGACACCTTCTCTGAGCCAATCTCAAAGGAGACGTTTTCCGGGTGATTCACCAGCACGCCGTAGCCGCGGTTGGTCAGGTAGAACGGGATGTTTTTATAGGACTGTTCGGTGCTGGTGCCACCGTCTTTATTCCAGGTTTCAACGTTCTGGCCGTTGCGCACCAGCGCGGTAAAGCGCTCGCCCAGGCCATACACGGTTTCGCCGACGCCCAGATCCAGACGCTCGAACATGTAGTTGCGATTGTCATTGCTGTCCTGCACATAGCCGTTGTTTTTCAGCTGGCTGCCGGTGATCCGCACGCCGTTGCGCAGGAAATCCAGCGACCAGAACTCACCTTTGGTCACGCGCACGCTGAGGTTGCCGCTTTTCAGCTCGGCAAACCCGGCGGTGTTTTGCATCTGTACCTTCACGTCTTTCAGCACGTTCAGCGGGTAGTGCGGGCCGTTATCCAGCACGCCCTGGAAATGCTCGATGCGTACGCCCACCACGCCCTCTTGCGGTGAGAAAAAACGCAGGGTAAACATCGGTGTATCCAGTTGCCACGTGCGCTCGCGGACGTCGCGCGGCGCCACGTAGACCACCATTTCATTCCCTTGCTGTTCAACATCAAACACCTGAACAGGATGAATTAAATTCAGACCCGGCTGGGTCAACCAGTTTCCATCACTGATCTTCATGGTTCGTCCTCTTAATTGCCTGTGTTCTGATTTGTAGGTACGCGCCATTGCTGCCGTTCGCGGCGCGCTGATACCGGTTACTCTTTTGTAAACCATCCGCTCAGCAAGGTGAATTGCGATATCTCGTTATCAAATTACGTTTCTTGATTTATGTGATCTGGGTTGGCGAGAAGAGTATGTACAGGTGTAACTCACGGATTTATCAGATATTTCTCACGCTAACGCACGCAGGTGAGTAAAAAGATGCTGAAAAATGTAAGTAAAGATGTGGTAAGCGGTTGAAAGTAGCTATAATGCGCCCCGCCTCCATGTAGCAATCGAGGCGCGGAAGATCGTCGTCTCCGGTGAGACGATTGGACTTCATTTCCAGTGGTAGCCGCCTGCGGCTCCCGGCAGGTTCGACTCCTGCGGTCTCCGCCAAAATTCACGCGTATCTCCCCCAAATCATCTCCCCGTTTTATCTATACGCTTTCTTAGCGATGCCCTTTGTGACTGATACTGTCCCGGTTCGTTTACGCCGTAAGCCTGCGCGTCCAGCGGTCTATAAACACGAGGCTAAATGCCCGCCAGAGGGTCAAATATTCGGTCATCGTGATGTTTTTTACGCCATTCAACGGGCAAGACGTGCGGTAAAGCGCGCGCTGCGCGGCAGACGAAAAATGTAACCATAGGAAAAATAATGGTTTTATCTGGAATGCCAGAGAGCGCAACGGCAACAGGGCGAAAAATGTGCCCTTGGGGGATGTGGTAAATGATTGAAAGTAGATATAATGCGCCCCGCCTCCATGTAGCAATGTAGGCGCGGAAGATCGTCGTCTCCGGTGAGGCGGCTGGACTTCAAATCCAGTTGGGGCCGCCAGCGGTCCCGGGCAGGTTCGACTCCTGTGATCTTCCGCCAGTTTGCCTCTACTGAAATCTCCCGACGTCAACAAAACCCCTTGTAATCCCTTATATATCAAGCCTTCTTTGTATCCTGAGGTCAACCAGCTTCAACCTGCATCAAGCGGTTTTTGGGGGTGCATTCGGGGGTGTCATTTCCCTCTTAAAATATCGGCACCCCCATAATGGTAAAAATGTGAGATATAACAAGGGGTTTTAAAGACATCTTTGCTATACAAGGGGTGCATTGGGGGTATCAGGTCGGTTACTGGCGGAAATCCCCCCAGGAAGATGGATTCATCAAAAGCCGGAGGATGTCATGGCGCTGACCGATGTTAAAGTGAAAACTGCGAAGCCAAAAGAAAAGCCCTATAAGCTGGCTGATGGCGGCGGTATGTATCTGCTGATTAACGCTAATGGTTCCAAATACTGGCGAATGAAGTACCGCTTCGCCGGTAAAGAAAAGATGCTGTCTATTGGCGTCTACCCCGATGTTTCACTGGCCGACGCGCGCGAGAAACGCAGCGAAGCCAGAAAAATTCTCACTGCTGGAGGCGATCCGGGTGAAGTAAAGAAAGAAGAGAAAGTGGCCCAGCAAATGAGTTTGAAAAACACTTTCGAGGCCGTTGCTCGCGAGTGGCATCAGACTAAAGCCGATCGCTGGTCATTACGCTATCGTGATGAAATCATCGACACCTTTGAGAAAGATATCTTCCCCTATATCGGTAAACGTCCTATAGCCGAAATCAAACCAATGGAGCTACTGGAAGCACTGCGTAAGATGGAGAAACGTGGAGCGCTGGAGAAAATGCGCAAAGTCCGCCAGCGCTGTGGCGAGGTATATCGATATGCAATTGTCACTGGTAGGGCTGACTACAACCCCGCCCCCGATCTTGCCAGCGCTTTAGCTACGCCGAAAAAAGTACACTTCCCCTTCCTTACTGCCAATGAACTTCCTCACTTCCTCAACGATCTGGCGGGTTATACCGGCAGTATCATCACGAAGACAGCCACTCAAATCATTATGTTAACCGGTGTACGCACGCAAGAACTGCGTTTCGCACGCTGGGATGATATCGATTTTGAGACAAAATTGTGGGAGATCCCGGCGGAAGTAATGAAAATGAAGCGGCCCCATATTGTACCGCTATCAGAGCAAGTCATTGCGCTATTTAAGCAACTTGAGCCGATATCAAAACATCACCCCCTGGTGTTTATTGGCAGGAATGATCCTCGCAAGCCGATCAGTAAAGAAAGCATTAACCAAGTCATTGAGTTGCTGGGGTATAAAGGCAGACTGACGGGGCATGGTTTCCGCCACACAATGAGTACTATTCTGCATGAGCAGGGCTTTAACTCAGCGTGGATTGAAACGCAGCTTGCGCATGTTGATAAGAACGCCATTCGCGGAACATACAACCATGCACAATATCTTGATGGCCGTAGGGAGATGATGCAGTGGTATGCAGATTATATAGGTGAGTTGCATAAAAGCCGGGAAGTAATCAAAGAGTCGATTAGGCAAACAGCATAGATCAAGATAGCAGCCACCTAGATGTAAAGATGGCTGATTTAAGCCTACCACCGTAAGGTGGTAGGAGGATAGCAAGAGTTTTTTTATTTTTTTGATATATTTTGGGTAATGTATTGGAACTGCTTGATAAAGTTTCCTTCGGGTAGAATGAGTGCATAATCCTTTACGGGCACTTTAGTTTTTAAGGAATAGCAATGGCAGTTAATCAGGCGAAGATTTTTGAACAGCTCGAACAACTTGTTGAAAATCCTGAGCAAGGCGAATTTATTTACGGCTTTTTAACTGCCTTTGAGTTCCCTAAAGCTACGCTGAGTCAGATTCGGCAAGGTGGGGCACGTAATGTTGCGAAAGAGCCAGCACACGTTGCATTAAAAAATAAACTCTACTACCAGCCAGTGGCGGATACTGATGATCTTGAATCTGCTTTTGAGCAACGTGTTGCCGACGCGGCTGTTGCAAAAAATAAGATCCGCTTTGTTCTAGTAACAAATTTTGTTCGCTTTTTAGCCTGGGACACACTGACACAGGAACGTCTCGATATTGAGTTTGAAGAGTTACCACGTAACTACGGTTTTTTCTTACCGCTGGTAGGGTTGGAGAAGGCTATTCTCAATAGTGAAAACCCGGCCGATGTGAAAGCCGCTGAGAAGATGGGAAAGCTGTTTGATCTTATCAAGGAGCGTAATGATTTAAGTAAAGCAGAAGATATTCACGCGCTTAATGTTTTCCTCACTCGTTTGTTGTTTTGCTTTTTTGCCGAAGACACAGGCATCTTTGAAAAAGGTCAGTTTACTTCCGCAGTTAAGAGCTACACCGCCGAAGATGGCAGTGATTTAGATCAGTTTCTGACAGACCTGTTTGCCGTGATGAACAGCAAACCGAATAGTAAATTACGCCTGTCACTTCCGATTCATTTAACCGCATTCCCGTATGTTAATGGTGGCTTATTCGCCAGTGATGAGCCTGTTCCAGAGTTGGGGTTGAAAGGTAGACGTATCTTACTTGAATGCAGTGCAATGGACTGGAGCGAGATTAACCCTGACATTTTCGGCAGCATGTTCCAAGCTGTGATAGATGTGGAGCAGCGTAGCCGCTTAGGACAGCATTACACTTCATACAGCAATATCATGAAGGTTATACAACCATTATTTCTGGAGCCATTGCGTTCAGAGCTTGAAAAACAACGCACAAACACGAATGGTCTCAAACGGTTGCTTCTCCGTCTGGGGAAAATGAAAGTTTTTGATCCTGCGTGTGGTTCAGGGAACTTCTTGATTGTCGCCTATAAAGAACTGCGTCTTTTGGAGATGGATGTTATTCAAGCACTTTTAGAAAGTGATCCGCAATCGATCTTTATGAGTAGTATCCATCTTGATCAGTTCTATGGTATTGAAATTGATGATTTTGCCTGTGAGATAGCACGTCTATCTCTCTGGCTTGCGGAGCATCAGTTAAATAAACAATGGGAAGAACACATTGGTTCAGCACCACCAGCATTACCGTTGCGTTCATCAGGTAAAATTTGGAGCGGTAACAGTCTGCAAAAAGACTGGCAGGAAGTATGTCCAAAAAAGGTTGATGATGAAGTTTATGTGATTGGTAATCCTCCCTTTTTAGGGACGGTTGGTCGTTCGGAGCTACAGCGTTCTGATATGCAGAAAGTGTTTAGCAATTTCAAAACAATAGGTGGTTTGGATTTTGTTGCATGTTGGTTCTGGAAGGGTGCGCAATATATCCAAAATAGCCACGCTGAACTAGCTTTAGTGGCCACTAATTCTCTTTGTCAAGGGGAGCAAGTTGCAACTCTATGGCCACCGATTTTCGCGCTAGGGTTACATATTCATATTGCGTATCAGACATTTACTTGGGCGAACAATGCACGTGATAAGGCCGCAGTGCACGTAGTTGTTATTGGTTTATCAGGAAAAAGTAAAACGCGCCAACTTTACCAATTAGTGGATGCTAATTGGCACAGTAAACTGGTCGGTAATATAAGCCCTTATCTTGTTGAAGGAAGCAATATCGTTGTGGAGCCGAAATCCAAACCAATAATAAAAGATGTTCCTCAATTATTATTTGGAAATAAACCTACTGACGGTGGTCATTTGCTGATGAATAGTCACGAACGGGATAAGCTTCTTGAAGTGGAGCCACAAGCTGCCCGTTGGATAAAGAAGGTTCTGGGAGCTGATGAATTTCTAAATGCGAAAGAGCGTTGGTGCTTATGGCTAGCAGACATAACGGATGCTGAGCTTAGAGCTATGCCGCACGTTTTCAACCGGGTTCAAAAGGTGGCTGAAGCTCGACGGAAAAGCCCTGATAAAGGAGCTCAAAAAATGGCTGAGCGTCCTCATCAATTCAGGGATTTAAACAATCCTGATGATTATATATTGATTCCAAGTGTTTCATCGGAGAGAAGAACATATATACCTATAGGTTTTTATGATGCAAATGTGATTTCAACTAATGCAAACTACATTATTCCTAATGGTACATTGTACGAATTTTCCATCCTCACCTCTTTAATACACAACGACTGGATGCGGTTAGTCGCCGGGCGTCTAAGGAAGGTGCGAACAAGTCCCTGATATGAGATCATGTTTGTCATCTGGAGCCATGGAACAGGGTTCATCATGAGTCATCAACTCACCTTCGCCGACAGTGAATTCAGCAGTAAGCGCCGTCAGACCAGAAAAGAGATTTTCTTGTCCCGCATGGAGCAGATTCTGCCATGGCAAAACATGGTGGAAGTCATCGAGCCGTTTTACCCCAAGGCTGGTAATGGCCGGCGACCTTATCCGCTGGAAACCATGCTACGCATTCACTGCATGCAGCATTGGTACAACCTGAGCGATGGCGCGATGGAAGATGCTCTGTACGAAATCGCCTCCATGCGTCTGTTTGCCCGGTTATCCCTGGATAGCGCCTTGCCTGACCGCACCACCATCATGAATTTCCGCCACCTGCTGGAGCAGCATCAACTGGCCCGCCAATTGTTCAAGACCATCAATCGCTGGCTGGCCGAAGCAGGCGTCATGATGACTCAAGGCACCTTGGTCGATGCCACCATCATTGAGGCACCCAGCTCGACCAAGAACAAAGAGCAGCAACGCGATCCGGAGATGCATCAGACCAAGAAAGGCAATCAGTGGCACTTTGGCATGAAGGCCCACATTGGTGTCGATGCCAAGAGTGGCCTGACCCACAGCCTGGTCACCACCGCGGCCAACGAGCATGACCTCAATCAGCTGGGTAATCTGCTTCATGGAGAGGAGCAATTTGTCTCAGCCGATGCCGGCTACCAAGGGGCGCCACAGCGCGAGGAGCTGGCCGAGGTGGATGTGGACTGGCTGATCGCCGAGCGCCCCGGCAAGGTAAGAACCTTGAAACAGCATCCACGCAAGAACAAAACGGCCATCAACATCGAATACATGAAAGCCAGCATCCGGGCCAAGGTGGAGCACCCATTTCGCATCATCAAGCGACAGTTCGGCTTCGTGAAAGCCAGATACAAGGGGTTGCTGAAAAACGATAACCAACTGGCGATGTTATTCACGCTGGCCAACCTGTTTCGGGCGGACCAAATGATACGTCAGTGGGAGAGATCTCACTAAAAACTGGGAATAACGCCTTAAATGGCGAAGAAACGGTCTAAATAGGCTGATTCAAGGCATTTACGGGAGAAAAAATCGGCTCAAACATGAAGAAATGAAATGGCTGAGTCAGCCGAGAAGAATTTCCCCGCTTATTCGCACCTTCCCTAGGGAAAAATAATACCTGCGTAGAGGTCAATACGATGAACACATCTATTAGGTTCATTTTATTCAATCTGGCAGCCGCACTTATTCCATCGGCGAATGCGGCGGTAGCCACAAATACATTTCAGGTGCAGATTATTATTCAAAGTACCTGCTCCGTCACGCAGCCTGCACTGCTAAACCTGGGTACCGTATTATCCAGCGCGACGAATACCAGCGGCTCTACCGTCATGGCCGTAACCTGTTCCAAATCGACGCCTTACAATATTGGCCTGTCGCCATCCAGCGCTAACGGCGGAACGACCACCGGCTCTGGTTCCATGTCGGGCACCACCGGAAATACCGATAAAGTCCCTTACCAGCTCAACCAGGACTCAGCCGGTACTAAACCGTGGGGCAATACCGCAACGTCCATCAGCGAGGGGAACGGGGTCGCCGGGATCGGAACGGGCGCGGCGCAGAACGTCACCGTTTACGCCGTGGCCGCTAACGCCAACTTCAAGCCCGATACCTATACCGATACGGTCACCATCAACGTTAACTACTAGTTCAAGGATGACGCATGAATGGGAAAACGTGTGCGCTTGCCTTTGTCTGCGGTTTAGCCCTTGCCAGCGGTAATGCCGCCGCAAGTGGCCTGCAGGTCACGCCGGTCAGTCTGACGCTGCAGCAAACTCAGCGCGCGGAAGGGATCTGGCTGAGTAATTCAGGAAGCCTGCCAATCAACGCGCAGGTGCGCGTGTTTCGCTGGAGCCAAAGCGGCTATAACGACCAGCTCTCAGCATCGCAAGGGCTGGTGATTAGCCCACCGATGCTGACGTTGCCCCCCGGCGGGCGGCAGCTTATTCGCGTTATTCGTACCGGCTCAACGGCCAACGTTGAAGACGCTTACCGCCTATCAATCAATGAATTGCCGCCAACTTCCGGACAAAAAAATGCGCTGCAGTTTGTCCTGCATTACTCCGTTCCCGTCTTTATCCAGCCGCCCGGTGTGACGGACACCTTTGCCAAATTGCAATGGCAAATCCATCGCAGCGACGGCAAGGTCTTTCTGGAAGCAAACAATCAGGGGGACGGGCACGCTCAGCTCTCTGAAGTCAGCGTGATTACGGCGGCAGGTAGCCGAAAACAGATTACCCCCGGGTTACTGGGCTATGTCCTTCCCGGCTCGACCATGCGCTGGGCTATCCCCGCGGGCGCAGGTGACGTAGGCCTGGGAGGGCAGCTTGAAGTCACGGTCAATGGAAAAAAAACGCGACAAGCGCTATAACGGGCCTAACCGTCTTATTATTTTATTACTATTCAACGTGTTATTTGTAGCAAGGGAGACGTCTGCGGAAATGAAAAGCACCGATTCATCGCAGGATGAGGTGATTTCTGACGGCAAACCGCTGGTCGGCGTCGATCTCTATCTCGATGTCACCCTCAACCAGACGCACATCGGGCTGGCGCACTTTGGCTACGATAACAATACGCTGTACGCCAGCGCCGATAGCCTGCGCAGGATTGGTTTACGGATCGACCCGAAAACCCCAGACCCGGTTAGCCTCAGCGCCATTCCGCAGCTGCGTGTCGACTACGATGCGAAGCTGCAAACATTAGGGCTGACGGCACCGCTCGCGCTGCTGGACATGGGCACCACGCAGCTCAATGAGAAGGATACCACCAACCCGCAGGCTACCACCTCGCGCGGGCTGGTGCTCAATTATGACCTCTATGCCTCACAGGAAAAAAGTACGCAAAATAGCGCCAGCGCCTACAGCGAACTGCGCGCGTTTAGCGGCCTTGGCGTGCTCAGCTCCACGCAAATAGCGCGCTATACCAACAATAACGAAGACTACGACCAGCACAATGGCGTCACCCGGCTGGACACCAGCTGGCGCTCCTCTTTCCCTGACAAGGTGCTCTCGGTCACCGTGGGTGATACGTTCACCAGCTCGCTGAACTGGTCGCGGCCCACTCGTATCGCCGGTCTGCAGATCGGTACCGATTACAGCCTCCAGCCGTACACCCCGACTACGCCGCTGCCCTCGTTTTTCGGCTCCGCAACGCTGCCGTCCAGCGTTGAGCTGTATATGAACGGCGTGAAGTATTACAACGGTGAAGTCCCGGCGGGGAATTTTGAAATCAATACGCTGCCGAATATTAACGGCGTCGGCACCGGGCAGGTCGCCATGACCGATGCGCTAGGTAAAACCACGCTCCAGAGCTTCTCGTTTTATAACGACCAATCGTTGCTGCGTAAGGGGATCACCGAATGGTCCGCAGAAGTGGGCGTGGTGCGCAACGACTACGGCTATTCGTCCTTCGATTACGCCAGCACGCCCGCCTTGAGCGGAACCTGGCGGCACGGTTTTACAAACGGTTTTACCGCCGGGGCACACGCTGAGGCCACCGACAGCCTGGTAAACGGTGGCTTCAGCACCGATTGGGTGCCAGGCACGCGCAGCGGTACCTTCTCAGCGGCGCTGGCAATGAGCGCCGACTCGGGGAAACATGGCCTTCTCTACAGCCTGGGCTATCGCTGGAGCGATAACCGCTTTAGCTTCAGCACATCAACCATTGCCACGATCAATGACTACCACGACGTTGCCACCCGCTACGGCCAGGCGCCCCCCGCCCTTAACCAAAGCACCGTGGTGGGCTACAGCACCGACGCCTTCGGCAGCTTTAGCGTGGGTTATTTGCAATTTCGTACGCCCGGCGAAAGCACCCAGCGTTATAGCAACGCAAGCTGGTATAAACCATTGACGGATAACATCTATCTCAACGCGGGACTCAATCAGAACATTGACCGTAGCCGCGATCGCAGCCTGTATTTGATGGTGAGCATCTCGCTTGAAAATGGCATCAACGCCAGCAGCACCGTGCAGCAAAACAATGACCAGATGAGCTACACGCTCAACGCCAGCAAAACGCAGCCGTCCGAAGGCGGATGGGGGTGGAACATGGCGCTCAACCGGCAGGAATCTCAGCAAAATGGTCAGGGCGAGCTGGGCTATCTGGGCCGCTATGGAAAAGTGTACGGCGGGTACAGCCGTTTGTCAGACAACCAGACGGCCTACGCGGGCGCCGATGGCGCGTTGGTGCTGATGGGCGGCGGCCTGTTTGCGTCGCGAAACATCACCAATGGTTTTGCGGTGGTCTCCACCGACGGTATCCCGGATGTCCCGGTGTTATTGCAAAACAACCCTATTGGCACCAGCAATAGCAGCGGCCTGCTGCTGGTTACGCCGCTGAACAGCTATCAGGAAAATGAGATCAGCATTAACCCGCTGAATCTGCCCGCAAACATGCGGATCGATCCGGTCAATGCGATCGCGATCCCCGCCGATCGATCCGGTGCGATGGTGAACTTTACGGTTAAAACCGTGCGTTCAGCGCTGATCGTCGTGAAAGATGCAAAAGGGAGTGTTATCCCGGAAGGTTCAACCGCCATCGTCAACGGCGATCGCGCGCAGCAGGCGATGGTGGGCTTTGATGGCATGGTCTATTTCGACACCCTTAAAGCGCACAACACGCTGAATGTCACCACCAGCGCGGGCGTGTGCACAGCCCAATTCGACTATCCGGATAAGGCGCGGGACATTCCGCAAATCGGACCGTTAACGTGCCAGTAAGGAGCTGAAACCATGTGGCTAAGAGTGCTGATTTTATTCGCGGGGCTCTGTTTTTTCCCGCTGAAAAGCTTCGCCGTGAGCTGCACGGTGAATGCGGTCTCCAGCGTCAATTTCAGCGCGGTTAACCCGATAGCCAATACCGATGCCACCACCTCCATGACCTTTAACTATACCTGCACCAAGGTCCTGATTGTGGATACGCTGGCCGGCTACACCATTTGCTTTAACGTCGGCGCAAACGGCACCAATACCATCAATACTCGCAAAATGACGGGGCCCGGCGGCGGAACGCTCAATTATCAGCTCTATTACCAGGACTCCGGCGGCGCAAAAATTATCTGGGGAAATGAGTCAGCAGGAAGCGGCACCTCGCCGAAGGATTACATGAACCTGTTAAACCTTGTCACCATTACCGGTAGCCTGACCGTTTACGCCACGATTCCGTCCGGGCAAACCAGCGTAGTTCCAGGAACCTACACCGATACCTACAGCGCCGCAACGGCCAGCATTACCGTCAACGGCTCACTGATCGCCGCGCCGACGACCTGTGGTCAAACCATTATCGGCAGTTTCCCGTTTACCGTCACTGCCACCGTCAACAAGCAGTGCAACGTCAGCGCAACCAACACCATAAACATGGGATCGGTGCTGTTTAACCAAACCAACGTGCCCGGGCAAAACGTCTTCACCATGGCCTGCACTAACACCACGCCTTACACTATCGGTCTTTCACCGTCGAATGGCAGCGCCACCGGCAGCGGCGTGATGAAAAGCCAAACGTCCTCCACAACCAATACCGACCTTGTCCCCTATCAGCTAAATTCAACGGCGAGTGTACCGGGCACCGCATGGGGGAATATCACATCATCAAATACGATTGCGGGAACCGGCACCGGCCAGTCGGTCAACCAGAAGGTATACGCCGTGGTGCCGAGCGCCAACTATCGCCCGGACACCTATACCGACACGGTGACCATCAACGTGACCTACTAAAGAGAATCTGTCCCGAGCGCACCGCGTAGAAAAACTCTCCTGGGCTGCTGAGCCCCCTCACCCCACCGTCGGGTAATCTACATACCCCGCCTTCCCACCGCCGAAGAACTGCTCCTTCACCGGCGCATTCAGCGGCAAATCATGCTGCAGACGATACGGTAAATCCGGGTTGGCGATAAACGGGCGGCCAAAGCCAATCAGGTCCGCCCAGCCCTTCGCCAGCGCCTCTTCCGCGCGGGCTTTGGTGTATTTAGCGGAATAGATCAGCGTGCCGTGGAAGATAATGCGCAGCGCTTCTTTAAACGCCGCCGGCATCACCGGCGCATCTTCCCAGTCGGCTTCGGCGATATGAATATAGGCGATGCCCATCTCGCTCAGCACGCTGGCGGCGGCCAGATAGGTGGCTTCCGGCGTGTCGTCACGCGAGCCCATCAGCGTGGTGAGCGGTGCCAGGCGGATCCCCACCCGCTCTTTACCAATCGCCTCGGATACCGCGGCCACCACCTCTTTCATAAAGCGCAGGCGATTTTGCAGCGAGCCGCCGTATTCGTCGTCGCGCAGGTTAGCCTGTGAATCGATAAACTGGTTGATCAGATAGCCGTTGGCACCGTGCAGCTCAATGCCGTCAAAACCAGCAGCAATCGCATTACGCGCCGCCTGCGCATAGTCGTTGACGATAGCGGGGATCTCATCGGTACGCAGCGCGCGCGGCATATCATGCTGAAGCATCGCGCCCACGCCGCTTTGCGGGCCGCGGCCTTCTACGTCCACGAAGACCTTCACGCCTTCGGCCTGAATGGCGGACGAAGACACCGGCTGTGCGCCGTTCGGCTGTAATGCCGCATGTGAAACGCGGCCCACATGCCACAGCTGGGCAAAGATTTTACCGCCCGCCCGGTGTACCGCGTCGGTCACTTTTTTCCAGCCGGCAATCTGCGCCTCGGAGTACATGCCCGGCGTCCAGGCGTAGCCCTGGCCCTGCGGGCTAATCTGCGTGCCTTCGCTGATGATGAGCCCCGCGCTGGCGCGCTGGGCATAGTAGTCGGCCATCATGTCGGTGGCGACATCGCCGTCACCGGCGCGTGAGCGGGTCATCGGCGGCATCACGATGCGGTTGGCCAGCGACAGGTCATTAAGTGCGTATTGATTGAATAACATGCTGTTGTCCCCCCTCTTATTGATACAGTTCAGCGCTCATGGTCACGGTGTTGCCCATGCGGGCGCTGGTGATTTTGTATTCAGAGGCGTGCATCTGTTTTGCTTTCTGGGCAATCACCGCTTCGGCGGAGTCCAGCGTGGAGCCCGTGGCGGTGACGCTTTGCGCCGAGGCGCTAAAAGCAGTGGCAGACAGCAGAGAGGCAGCAAAAATCGCGGTAAGCATTTTCATCATCATATCCTGTTCGGTTTAGGGCGTTACGCTCGGTAACGTGATGCGAAGAAGGATACGACCGCTGACTAATTACATAAATGGTATAAATAGCAATAGACTGTTATCAATAAAGCAATAATAGGCAGGCACCTCCCGGCTGCCCCGCGGATGCATTTTGCGGGCCCAGCCGGAGAGGTTGGCGACGCCGACGGCCTCAGGCCTGGTGCGGCAAAGAGGTGTCGTGCGGATGCGGCGGCATTCGCAGATGCTGAGTCATCACGTCATGGCGGAAATAGTCGATAAATGCCGTAAAGGTGAGCGGTCTGGAATAGAAATATCCCTGGAAACAATCGATGTTGTTTTCCTGTAGCCACGAGACCTGATAGTCGTGTTCAACCCCTTCCGCCACCGTCTGAATGCCCATCTGCTTGGCCATGTCGATCACACAGTTAATCAGCGGCGTGGAGGCATCCGGCGAAATCTGGTTGATAAACATGCGGTCAATCTTGATGCTGTCCGGGTTCAGGCTGGCAATCCACGACAGATTCGAGAACCCGGTCCCAAAGTCATCCAGCGAGATAGCGATACCGCTATCGCGGATCACCTTGATCTTATTGAGCAAATCGCCGTTAAGATCGAGCTGCTCGTTTTCCGTAAACTCAAACGCCAGCCGCAGCCCCAGCCGCTTAAAGCGCGCGGCAAACGCCCGGGTAAATGCGCCGAAATCTTCCGCTGCCAGGTGCGTGTGGCTGATATTGACGTTAAAGATAAACCCGTCCGGCAGCATGCTATCCGGGCGCTGGTAGTCGGCAAGCACCCGTTTGAGCAGGTTTTCGGTCATCAGGCCAATCATCTGGGTCTTTTCGGCGACCGGGATGAAAATATCCGGCGGCACAAAACCAATCTCAGGGTGATCCCAGCGGGCCAAAACTTCTGCGCCAATCACCCGGTTACTGTGGGCACAAATAATCGGCTGATAGTAAGGCATGATGCGGTCTTCGTGCACCGCGTTAATCAAATACTGGTACAGCGAACGGCGACGCGTCAGCAGCGACCAGACCAGCGCCGTCAATAATAGCGGCGTGGCGATGATAACCAACAAATAGAACCAGGAACCCAGAATTTCACGCCAGACCTCTTGCGCGCTGGGCATGCGCCAGACCAGCGTATAGTCTTCGCCGGTCAGGCGCTGCTGATAGTCCAGTGCGCCGCGCTGCGCCTCAGAACCGGCAAAAATGCCCTTATTGGTGAGCAGCTTGTTATTGACCAACAGCGCAAAACGCTCATCGCGGTTGCTGTTGCCGGTGATGCCCCACAGGTAGCGCAGATCTGCAGCAACCACGATACCTTCACCGTTGAGGCCACGTTGATAGATTGAAAAAACCGGGATGCCTGCCGATGCCACGGAATCATCAATCTTCACCCCCTGCGCGCTGAAGCCGTTGAGGTCTATGCGTACGCCCTGATTTGCCAGCAGTGAAGAACAGGTGATGCGGTTACCGTCCAGCAGGTTGATCGCCAGCATGCTCAACTCACGCGTCTGTAACCCATTCAGGCGGCTTTCCATCTGCCGATTACAGCTTTTGCCCATCCATCCCTTCGCTTCGAGCACGACGCTGCGCGTCTCGCCCAGCAGGTTTTCCACCGCGCTACGAATAGGCATTGCCTGGCGTCCAATCTGCGCGTTCAGCTGCTGCTGCGCAATAGAGAACGTCATCCAGATGGCCAGGGCCACGGCGGCCACAAAAACCAAAATCACCAGCACAGTATTTCTGTGCTCGGCTTTACCGGCGTACGTTTTGTTCATCGCTCGTTAATTCCATCCGCACGCTTAACGCTGCGCGTGAGCAGCGCGCGTTTGCGCCTGCTGGTGCTGCATGTATTCACGCTGGAAGCTCTCTTTGCTGATCGGCCGGGAAAACAGGTATCCCTGCCCATATTTCACGCCCTGCTTCAGCATGCTGGATATTTGCGTATAGTTTTCAACGCCTTCAATAATGACGTCGATATCATGCTGGGCAATCAGCTGGAGGATGCTCGCGGTTTCCTCTTGCCGGTTGCAGGCCAGACAGCTGCGATCGAGCTTGATATAGTCTGGCTCCCAGCAGGCCAACCGCTCGCGCAGGATCTCCAGCGAACCGACGCCGTCCCAGGCAATGTTGATACCTTCATCCTGCAATGCCTGTAGATTCTTCAATCCCGCCTCGTTTAGCGCGATCGGGCCAGGCGTAATTTCAAAGACCAACTGTGCCGCGTGCAGCTGGCGCGTTTCGACAATGCCCAGCGCGTGGTCGGCAAACTCGGGGTCGTTAAGCTGCACGGCGGAAATGTTCAGCGTGTACATAAACGCTTCGTGCGCGTCCGCCTGCTTCTGCGCGATAAACGACAACGCTTTTTCCATCACGTAGTAGCCCATCTCAACGATGGTGCCGTTCTCTTCAAGGTGCTGAATAAAAGCGACCGGCGGCACGACGTTGCGGCGGTGCGTACCGCGAACCAGCACTTCGCCGCCGATGCAGGCCACCCGGGATAAATCGAAGATAGGCTGAATGACAAAATCAATCCCCACATCGAATTTGGCGTTCTCTACGCAGCGCACCACATAATTTGCACTCTTTTCCATACCGGCCTCATACCGCGATAACTGTCCAGAAAAGGCGACGCCTGCACCGAATAACTTAAGCCTCGCCGGCAATAAAACCCTGCGAACCCGCTTCTGACGTGCCTTTGTGTCTTAAAAAATGCCTTTCTGGCGGATTTGCTTCATCTTTTGCGCCGGGGCCGCGAGGGTGCTCAGGTCCACTTCTTCGGTGAGACCGTTTTTCACATTCTCCGCCGCCGGCGCGGTGCGGCCGGACAGGCGCAGCTGCTGTAGCAACAGGTGCTGCTGGTTCAGCAGCGCTTTTAGCTGGGCGACTTCACTGCGCAGCTGGCCGAGCGTTTCGTGCATGCCGTCATCCGGTTCGGCCGGCGCTGGAGCCGGCTGGCGCTGGAGCGCGTCCGACATCAGCGCGCGCATCTGCCGCAGCTGCTGCTTGCTGAAATCGACGCTGGGCGCAGGCGCGTCTGCTACCGATTCAGCGGCGACGCTGGCGGGCAGCAGCTGTGCCGCGGTCAGCTCGCTGCACAGCGCGTCCAGGGTCAGCGTTTCACGCCCCATGGATTCGGCCACGTGGCTGCACAGCTGCGGGTTCAGCAGCTGCAATTGCAGCCCGGCAAGATAGACGTTGCGGTGAAAACGGCGCATTTCCATACTCGCATCGCCCGGGTTGTTGCCCGCCTGGCTCAACGTCTGATGCCACTTTTTCAGTTGCAGCATGGCGCGCAGATCCGCGCGCGAATGTTCCGGCGACAAATGCAGCGAGAGATTAACGCGGCGAATGTGCCTGTTACTCATCGTCGCCCACCTCGGCCATGTGCGGTGCCGCTACCGTCTCCACGCTGGTATCCGCGTGATAGAGGCAAATCTCGCGCGACAGCGCGCTCTGCGGAGCGTCGATGGTAATCACGCGATCGCCGAGGGTGGCGTAGGTTTCGCGCACCGCGCTCTCAATCAGATGTGCGCCGCCGCCCACCAGGTACACGCGGTTCGGGTTCTTGGCAAACTTCTTCGCCTCATAGGCCACCTGGTCGCCCAACTCCTGAATTTTAATCTCGATACGCTCGAGAATGTCGGCAATGCGCGATTCATCGTTAATCACGCTTTTCACAAATTCATCGTCATGGCGGCGTTTAATCAGCTCATTAGCCACCAGATAGCTGGAGTCGCTGTCAGCAGCGGCCAGCAGTTTACGCGTGGCGTCGGTCACCATAGCTACGCCGATTTCGTTATTGCCGTAAATCGCGGAGACATCGTCAAATTCGCCGACAATCACCCCCATATCCAGCGTGGTGCCGCCGCAGTCGATCACCAGTGATTTGGTGAATTCGGTCACGTTGGAGTTCAGCAGATGCGACAGCGCGGCCGGCAGGCTTTCCGGCATGACCTGCACGTCGACGATACGGAACAGTTCACCTTTGTTCAGCGCGATATCACGCATCAGGTTGCGGCGCTTGGCTTCAATGCGGCTTTCGTTGCGCTGGCAGTCGTCCGGGTTGTAGTACTGGGTAATCGGCAGCGTCACAATCACTTCAACATCGCACGGCGTCATGCCGGTCAGCAGCAGCGCGTGGTGCACCGCCAGCAGATTGAGATCGTCATACTGATAATCGATGTGGGTCGTCGATAGCGCCTTATCGGAGGTTGCATCGTAGGTGTATTTGGTGGTGCCGATGGTGTAGTTATACACCGCCTGGCCGCGCAGCAGCGCCGCGCTCTTCCAGTCTTTACGGAACGAGTTCGGCGACACCACGGTTTTCAGAGTGCCATTTTCAATCCAGCTAATTTTTACGTTGGTCGAGCCATCATCAATGGCAAATTTCATACGCGTCATGGTCAAAGTCTCAGTTCAGAAGGTGTTTTTAACGCGCCACGCCGTTCTACAGAACGCGGCGGGCGCCAAGATAATGGGACTGCCAGAAATCGTCCGACAGCTTGCTGATACGGATATTCAGCCCGGTGCGCGGCGCTTCAATAAAGCGCCCATCGCCGAGATAGACGCCGACATGATCGGCGCCAGGTCGCTGATTAATGTTGAAGAACACCAAATCGCCCTGCTTCAGGCTGCCCCGGTGAATCGACTTCAGATGGTTATCCTGATACATGCCGTTAGCGGTGCGCGGCAGCTTGCGGTCCAGCACGTGGTTAAAGGCGTAGAACACCAGCCCGCTACAGTCGAAGCCCTCGGTCGGGCTCTTACCGCCCCACAGATAGGGTTTACCGAGCTGGCTTTGCAGACGATGCAACACCGTGCGCAGGCGGAAACTGCCGTGTGGAAGCGCGGTTTTTTTCGCCACTTTACCTTCCTGCACGTCATCCCACAGCGCTTGCGATCCCCCCAGCTGGCCCGGCGTCCAGCGGCCATGCATCGCCAGCACTTCGCGGTTTTTGGCGCGCTCGGCGATTCTTTTCGCTATCTCACGTCGCTTTTGCTCCGGCATCGGCGGCACCGCTACGGCGCGCTTTTTGGCCTTCGCCAGCAGCCGTTCGCGGTTCAGCTTGCGCTTTTGCGCTTCGCTGACGGATTTTGCCTGCGCGGTCTTTGCGGGCTGCGGCTTGGCATTGGCGTAACCTGACGCCATCAGTAGCGCCAGCAAAAAAAGGGAAAAAAAGCGTACCTGTCGGGACAGGGTCGCCCGAGCAGGTACAAAGGGGATGGTAATCAGGAAACGTTTCACGGCGTTATATCGGGTTATCGGTTGTGACTGATCTTATCGACCAGCGGCTTAATCACCTTCTCGCCATGCTGGCCAAAGAACTGGTACAACGAATCGCTCGCGGAATTCGTCAGCACCATAATCTCAATGCGGCGGTTCGCGGAGCTCAGCGGATTTTCCGGGTCCAGCAGCATCTGATCGGCCATGCCGCTGACCTGTAAAATCTTGCTGGCATCCAGTCCGCTGCGGGTCAGCACGCTACGCGCCTGCATTGCACGCTCGCCGGAGAGATTCCAGTTGTTGTACAGCTCCTGGTCGCGGAAGCGGGTGGCATCGGTATGCCCGGTGATGATGATCTTGTTATCTATCTTGTTCAGTTCAGGCGCGAACTCGGTCAGCAGACGGCGGAAAAACGGCGTCAGAATGGCGCTGCTGCGCTGGAACATCTCACGCTTCTGGTCGTCGGTGACCAGAATACGCAGCCCCTGCGGCACAATTTCCATCTTCAGGTTGGCCTGGGCATCGTAGGCCGAAGTGATCTTCATGATCGTGCGCGCCAGATCCTCAATCTCGCTCTGCGAGCGGGCCTTAACGTCGCTCAGGCTCTCGGCACCGTTCATTTGACTCGCCAACGCGGCGTCTTTCTGCGCCTGTTCTTTCAACGCGTCTTTCTTTGCATGCCGCGTGTCCAGCAGCGCTATCTTGCCGCCGTTGCCCTCTTTCTGGGTCACCGGCGTCAACGCGTTTCCTTCAAAAATCGACTCGCCGTGCAGCAGCGAAACAATCTCTTTACGCTCTTCTTCCGTCACCGCACCCATAATCCACAGCACCATAAACAGCGCCATCATCGCCAGCGTAAAGTCGGCAAAAGCCACCTTCCACGCGCCGCCATGAAAGGCATCATGGCTTTTGCGCGAGGAGCGTTTGATGATCGTGGTATGTTCTTTGTTGCGGCTGCGCATCAGACTTCACCAATCATCTGGTTAACCCAGCCGTCCAGGGTGGCGAAGGTCGGCTTGGTGTCCATCGGCAGCATTTTGCGACCGGCATCCACCGCCAGCAGCGTGGGTTTGCCCGCAACGTGGTTAACCAGCACCGTACGCACGCACTCCAGCACCGCCAGCTGTTTCTTGGTGCGCTGTTCCATGGCGTTCGCCACCGGGTCCATTAAGCAGTAGCAGAAGAAAACGCCGAGGAAGGTGCCGACCAGCGCAGCGGCGACCTTCACGCCGATCACCGCAATCGAGCCGTCGATCGATTGCATGGTAATGATGATCCCCAGTACCGCCGCGCAGATCCCGAAGCCCGGCATCGCTTCTGCCGTACGCTGGAGCGAGCGAGACGGCTGCAGCAGGTTCTCTTCCATCGCCACCAGCTCCTGCTCCAGGATGCCTTCCAGCTCGTGTTCGTTAATCTTGCCCATCGCCATCAGGCGGAAGTTATCGGAGATAAACGTCACCAGCGCTTTGTCGCGCAGCATCAGCGGGTATTTCTGGAACAGCGCGCTGTTTTCCGGCGCTTCAATGTGTTCGTCCAGCACCTTCAGGCCGCCGTCCTGCACCAGTTCAAGCAGTTCATACAGCAGCATCAGCAACTGGCGCTGGTATTCGTTGGTGTATTCGTTTTTGCGCATAATGCCGCGAAACTGGCGGTACATTTCCGCCAGCACGGCGCGGGGGTTGGCGAGCACCATCGCCCCCAGGCCAGCACCCAGAATGATGATAATTTCACCCGGCTGCCAGAAAGAAGAGAGCTGGCCGCCGGACATAAGAAAGCCGCCAACCACGCACCCCATGATGATCACGATACCGAAGAATTTCTGCATAAACCTTTCACTTCCGGAAAAAAGACTGAATTTTTTGGGCGATTTTTTTATTGAGCTGGCAGACCCTGGCCTCGGTTAACTCGAGAACCAGCGCGATTTCTTTCAGGCTCATTTCATGCTGGTAATACAGCGTCAGGATCAGCTGCTCGCGTTCATCCAGCGAGGCGAGCGCGCTGCGCAGCGTCCGACTCACCACGACTTCATCCTCCAGCGGGCGGCTGTTCAGCGCCCCGGTGTGAACATCGTTGCCTAACAGCTCATCCAGGCTCTCTATCGTTTTGGCGCAGTCCAGCAATAAATATTCCTGGTACTCCTCCGCCGTAATCGACAGGTGGCGGTTGATATCCTCGAAGCTGGGCGTCCGCCCCAGTTGGCGCGCAATTTCTCGGATACCGTCATTCAGTTTGTGGGTCTTCTGCCGCAGGCGGCGAGGACGCCAGTCCAGCAGGCGCAGTTCGTCCAGTACCGCACCGCGAATACGCTGTACGGCATAGGCAGCAAACTGTTCGTCCGGATGCCCATAGCGGCGCAGCGACGAGAGCAGACCCATCAGGGCTATCTGCTCCATGTCTTCCCGGTCGATGACGCTGCTGGTCTGGTAGGCGAGCTGCTTAACCACCCTGTTAACCAGCGGCAGGTAGGCGCGTACATAGCGCGCCTCATCAACCGGGCTCAGGGTGTCACTCGCGATAAAGTCCATCATTTCCATTGCGGCGTATCTATCACTGGAAGACCATTTTGCTGATGATGACGTCATCAAACGGGACGCTCATCTTCAGGCTGCTGAAACGGTCGGCGTAGGCCGCCATCAGCTTGTCGTGCAGCGTATTCACGCTCATTGCGCGCACGTCGTCGTAATCCATGTCGGACAGCAGGCTGACCGTCGCACCGCGTACCGCCGGGATCATGTCCTGCGCTTTACGCGCATTTTCCGCACCTTTGGCCGCCAGGTTCAGCTCCAGCAGCAAATAGCGTTCGGTCTGCCCTTTACCTTTGAGCGTGATCACCACGTTTTTAATCTCCACGAACTCCACGGACTCCTTAGATGAGCTGGAGAACATCCCCGATAAGAAGCTGCTGCCCGTGGCTTCATCCATACGCAGCAAATGCGTGCCCACGACCGTCATACCGGCCGCCAGCATGGCGGTGACGAGCGCGATAATGAGCCCGAAAGAGAGAGTTTTTGCGTTCATAATGTTGTGTGCCTTACACCGTCATCAGGACCGAGTCATCGCTGCGGGAGTCCTGCGCGGTCAATGCATCGGCCGTCAGCTCCGCGCCCGCCTGAATGGCATCGCGCTGCTCGGTGAAAGAGTGTCCTCTGCCCTGCTGCTGTCCACCCGACTGGGAGGACACCTGCACGTTGACCTGGACAAAATTCTGCTCGGTCAGACTCTGGCGGAGGTCGTTACTGGTCTGCTGAAGCGCGCGATAAACGTCGGCGTGGCTGGCGTTGATCTGCACCTGCACGCGGCCGTTATCGACCTGCATCGAAATATCAATTTTGCCCATATCCGGTGGATCGAGTCGGATGGTGGCATGCTGAATCTGCTGCTTAACCTGCACCTGCAAACGCTCACCTAGCGCACTTTGCAGCTGTTCACTCCAGCGGGAAGGCTCGGGATCCATTTTCAGCGTGGCGCTCAGCGTTGCCGCGCTTGAGGTCGTCACAGAAGAAACACCGTGGCTGCTTTCCAGCGTCGGCGCTGGCGTAACCGGCGCCATCACGGTCATCAGCGTCGGCGACAGCGGCTGCGCGCTCGGCTGTAGGCTGACCGCCGTTTCCGGCGTGGCAATGTTCGTGTTCGTCGCGGCTACGGGCTGCTGCTGCAGCGACGGGGTAAAGCTCATCGCCAGCGTCTGCGGCGCCAGTATCGGCTGTGCGCTCACCCTAAGTGCGTCATCAGCAGGCTGCGCCACGTGGATATAGCTGGGGGCTTGCACCGGCATTTGGCTGGTCATCAGCAGCGTTTCCAGCAGCTGTTGCTGGGCGTCATCTTTCAACAGCGCACCGCTCAACTGCTGCGTATCGGCGCCGTCTTCATCGTCGTCCAGCGAAAGCGGCTGCGCGCTCACGGCCAGATCGCCCGGCAGCGTCTGCCCGGCCATCATCGAGTCGATCACGTTAAGGAGCGCATCGCTGAAGGCGGTCGGCGTCTGCGCCGTGCCGTTCTCACCCATCGATCCCACCATCGGCTCCGCCTGAGCTGGCAGGCCGGAGCCGTTCAGCGCACCCTGAGAGAGATTCAGAATATCCATCAGCGCATCCCCTCGGCGTCCATAAATTGCGCGTACGCCGTCGCCCCTTCGCGGTTGCGCGCGGCCAGGTTCATTTTGGCGGCCAGCATATCGCTCTGCCCCTGACAGTAGTCACGCGCCTGCTGGTGCACCTTCTTCAGATTGTCCAGCGCCTGGCGTTCTGCTTGCGTCAGCGTGTTGCCCTGCATAGCGGTCAACAGCTCAGCAATCTGGCCGTCAACGTTAGCCACAGAAGGCCAGTTATGATCTTCCGTGGCCTGCCGAAGCGCCTGCGTCAGCGTCTGAATGGCATGTTGCATACTCATGCCGCCTGACCCATTTTTTCCCAGCCGTCCTGAATGTTGCCGAGGATCACTTCCACCTCTTCAATGTGCTCAGCAGAGAGCTGGTTGCTGGCGTCATACAGACGATAGACGCAGTAGTCGTACAAATTCGCCAGGCTCAGCGCCAGTTCGCCACCCTTGTCAAAATCCAGTGAGCTGGTCAGCGCATTGAGGATATCGATGCACTTATTAATGCTCTGCGCCTTTCGCTCGTAGCGACGCGCCGCAATGTGGCTTTTGGCTCTGACCAGTTCATCCATCAGGCCACGAAACAGCATCAGCACCAGCTGGTGCGGGTTGGCGGCGGCGGCCTGAATGGCCAGATCGGATTGTTGATACAGGCCGAAGCCTTCCTGCTCATTCCCGTACATTGAACGTCGGTTCCCTTAAAAAATTAGCTAAACATACTCATGGTGTTGTTCATCTGCGTCATGAGCTTCTGCAACTGCGTGAACTGCTTGAGGTAGCGGTTGTAGGCAGACTCATAGCGCGTTTCCATTTTTGCGGTTTTGTTATCGATATCAGTCTGCTGGCGGTCGAGAGTCTCCTGACGCCCTTTCAGCAGCCCGGTAGAGGTGCTGAGGTATTTATCCAGCGACTTGTCCATCGCTTTGATCAGGCCGTCGTTGCCGTTAAAGAACTGCGCCACGGTCTGCGGGTCCTTTTTGAGCTGCTCTTCCATCTTTTCGGCGTCAAAGGAGAATTTGCCGTCTTTATCCGCGGTGATGCCGAACTTGCTCATGTTCTGATCGCCAAACGTGCCGCGCAGCAGATTGCTGAGCTCGGTATTTAACGCGGTAATGTTGGCATCACCGGCGAAAGCACCGCGATCGGAGGAACTGGTGCCGGTAGCGGTCAAGCCTGAGATGGTGTCACGTAAGGTGTTGTAGGCATCCAGGAACGCCTGGACCTGGTTCTTCGTTTCGGTGACGTCGGTGTCAACGCTGATAATCAGCGGCTTGCCGCCTTCGGTGGGGCTGGTCAGCTTGATGGACACGCCGTCAACCAGATCGTCCAGGTCATTGGAGCTGCTGTAATATTTCGCTGACGAGTCGCCCAGGGTGAAGATGGCATCTTTACCCTGGGTGATGACGTCTTGCGTATCGAAGATATTCTGGCCGCTGGTCATACCGCTGGTATCCATCTGGATATCGTATTTCACGCCGCTCTGATCGCTGTTGAGAATCAGCGAAACTTCACCGTTGATGCGCATCAGCGAAGCGGTAATGCCGTTCTGCCCGCTGGCCGTCGAGCTGGCGTTAGAAGCGCTCGGGAAATCGGTTTTGTTAATCTCGGCGGCAAAATCAGACAGGCTGTTAAGACCGTCCATCTCGATTTCGATATCTTCGCCATTCAGGCTGATCTTTAGCGTACCGGTGGCGCTTTTAATGGCGTCATCGTCCAGCCCGCCAAACGACTTCTGCTGCGCGGTGGCCAGCTGTTCCACGTGCAGGCTGTAAGTCCCTTTCCGCGCGCTGGCGCTGGCAGTGACGGTCGCGATGCCTTCCTGATTCAGGGTAGCGGTGTTTTTCAGCACGCTCGCCGTACTGGAGTTCAGCGCGGTAATGGAGCTGCGGAAGGTCGTCATTGCGGTCCGCAGCGAGGCCAGCGCTTTGTTTTGCGCTTCCAGCGACGAGGTTTGTTTGGCGATCGAGTTTTGCAGCGCAAGGATGTCATAGCTCGCCAGTTGGCTCGCCAGTGAGGTCGGGTCAAAATCAGACATAGTAGGTTCTCCAGGCACGCAAGCCACGATCGATATGCAATAGGTTTAGCAACTATTGTGCCAACTTTTAAGTTGTTATTTATCAATAGATTAATAAAAGGCAGGAACAAGGATTTCCGCATTTTCCGGCAGGGGGAAGGAGGGGCCGGATGCAAAAACACCGCCATACAGCGGTGTTTTTTCCTGCATGAATCCGCGAGGGATTAACCCAGCAGGGACATGACCATGCTGGACATGCTGTTGGACTGCTTCAGCATGGACATGCTGGTCTGCGCCAGCAGCTGGTTGCGGGTCATGGTGGACGCTTCGGTTGCGTAGTCAGCATCCTGGATGTTGCTCAGCGCCAGATCGGTGTTGTCTTTCATGTTCGCCAGGTTAGCCGCAGTGTGGCCCAGACGGTTGATGTTGGCACCCAGGGAAGAACGCAGCGTACCGACGTTGCCAATGGCGGTTTCCAGGTCGCTAATCATGCTCTGTGCGCTGTCGAAATCGTCAACGGAACCGCCAGACAGGGTCGTCAGGTCAGTTTTGATTGTCGCCAGGTCAGCTGCCACGTTCACCGTCAGCTTCTCATCAACGGAGGAGCCAATCTGGAAGTTCATGCTAGCAGTGAACTTCGCGCTCGCCGTGGAACCGCTGGCTGGCTCGAACAGGTTCTCACCCGCATACTTGGTGTTGCCCATGATGTTGTTGAGTTCGCTGTTCAGCTCTTTCATTTCAGCAGAGATTGCTGCGCGGTCTTCAGTACCGTTGGTGTCGTTCGCTGCCTGAGTCGCCAGGTCTTTCATGCGGTACATGATGTTGCTCACTTCATCGAACGCGCCTTCCGCCGTCTGCAGCAGAGCAGTCGCGTCAGAGATGTTGCGTTGCGCAACGGTCATACCGTTGGTCTGGCCCTGCAGACGGGTAGCAATCTGCAGACCGGCCGCATCGTCAGCCGCAGAGTTAATACGTTTACCGGTACCCAGACGTTCCATCGCGGTGGACAGCAGGTTGTTGGATTTGTTCATCGCATTGGTGGATGCCATGGAGGATGCGCTGGTAAAAATAGAAAGAGACATAAGGATTCCTTTTTTTCGTCCTGGTGATTCAGATGTTGTAATAACTCAAGACGACACGGCTGAAACAAAGATTAAATCCGCAAACATCGACCGCCTGTTTTTTCAGCATAAAAAATCGCAACACACTGATTTTTATCAGTATAAAAATTAATAAAAATCGCTTCACCTACCCTTAGGCTTATCCTGCGTTGCGCAAACCAGCAATAAAAACGGTTCACGGGGCCTTTTTGATTCTGCCTTAGCAAAAAAATCTCACTTTTTCCTTTTTATTTTCATCACTGACCATTCTTTACATTTCACTTATTTAATAAGCACTATTAACCCTTCACATATTATTACTAGAACATTATTACTGGTATTATCGATTTAAAATAAACCTGTTTTCAGGCGACCATGATTAATTAAAAATTAAGCCCCACTTTATATTTATTTTTTCAGCCCGCGCAAACAATAAACATCCGCATTTAGATCACAGCAATAACACATATAATTCACCAAACGATCACCTAATTAACATTAGTTTTATTTAACGATAGCTGTTAACTTCCCGTAAAACAGACACTGTTTATGCCGCCACTATTGTTAAAAAGCCTGTTGCGCATCACACTTTTATCGCGTAAAAAGGACGCAGGAAAAAATTATTCCTTCCTATTGGCGTATATACCCAATAAACCTCAAGATGCAGGTTTGAGCACCTGAAAATGATCGTTAATTCGGGACGTCAGAAAACCCGCTATCCCCGGTAACGTATGGCTGAAAAATTCAGATATTGCATCCCTGAACTCCCTGCTGTTGCTGAAGTAGCGGTTATTCCGGGCATGTTCGTTCATTAACTTCCACATTCGTTCTATCGGATTCAGGTTCGGGCTGTACGGCGGGAGGTAATGAAGTTTTATATTTACCACCTCCGCCCAGTCTTTCACTAACTGTGAACGGTGATAACCAGCACCATCCAGAATAACATGAACTTTCTGCTGATAATCTGGATAAATTTTACGTATCTCATTGAAAAAACGAGATACGTTGTATTCATTAACCGTTTTATATTCGCAGATTAGCGGATGTTCCGGGGCCTTCAGATTCAGCGCCCCCATGATATTCAGCCGTGTACGACTACCTGTTGTTTTTACCGCTTTTCTCTGGCCTTTACGTATCCAGCCATAACCTATTTTGGTGGCCTGAGTCGGATGGACAGCATCAATAAAAAGAACCGGTTCATCACCTGCGGTGGCTTTGAGTTCCTCATAATATTCAATGAATTGCTTTTGTTTCTCTTCACTGAATTTATGCGGGACGCCTGACGGTTTTTTATAGGTGAAGCCGTTCCGGTGCAGCCACTTATTCATTCCCGGAATGCTGAAAACGATGTTCCATGTCCGCGCGACAAACGCGACAATATCACGGGTATGGTAAAATAAATTGTCGGATAAGTGGCTGATTAAAAAAGCCGTTTGTTCAGCGCTGAGTTTGCTGTCTGAGCCGCCATTTTCGGGCTTCAGCTTGCCTTTGTTCAGAAACTCGCTGATATGGTGGTCAACAGTAGTCTGATGCAGGCGTAAAGCCTGAGCGATCATGGCCGAACTCCAGCCCTCGGAGGCCAGAAGAATGGCTTTAATGCGATCGCAAACGCGCTTATCACGACTGGAGTCATGAAGACGCTCAAGTTCAGCTTTTTGTTGGTCAGTGATAAAGATTTTCATGGGGACAGCATGATCTCCTGTTGCTGAAAAATCAAGCGTCTTCAATGATCACGGGTATATTACGGACGAAAAATTTTCCCAATACCGGTAATATTGACACCTCATCAGGAAGAAAATAACGTCCTCTTTTATCTCCCGCAGGCACGCGGCATTCATTAAGAATTCTAAATGGAGTTATCAACTCAATCAGATAATCGCTGAGGGTTTCAGGTACTCGCAGGATTATCACGGTATGGCTGGAGTGGTTGAATCCATAACGTATAAATGAATAAACGCTATTGCTCCGTAAACAACTGGCTGGTTGACGTCGCCTCAGGCTCGATTCTCCATTTAACCACCGGGGAACGTAAACGCCTGGGGGAATACCAGCTCAAGCTGCTGGATATCCTGGTTCAGGGCGCGGGTAAAATCTTCACCCGCGAAGAGCTGACGACCCTGGTCTGGGAGCGTCGGGTCATCGGCAATAACAGCCTGCCTAACGCCATCCACGCGCTGCGTACGGCGCTGGAAGACGATGGGAAAAACCAGAGAATTATCAAAACTATTCCGCGCAAAGGCTATCTGCTTGAGGCCGAGTATTGCTGCGTCGTGGAGAAAGATGAAGATGAGGTCAACGAGCCTGAAGAAGCCGTCGATGAGCAGGACGCACATCTGCCGCTTTCTGGTTCCGAAGAACCTGTCGCCGCATCCAGCCCGCTAGAGGCTGGCGTTGAAGACGCCCCGGCCGTGCAGACGGTGGCCCCCCGGGTCCCCCACAAACGCCGCTATGGTGTCATGCTCTTTGTGCTGGCGCTGCTGATCACCGCCAGCGCAACGGCAGGCTTCTGCTGGCAGCTGTTTGGCGGCTACAGCGAACGTCTGGTCGCGCGTGAAGTTCAGCCCGGGGTATACGGCAATATCCGTATCTATGCGGTTGAGGCAATAGGCGATCCAAGCTATATGTCGACCAATCTATACAGCAAGCTCAAGGACTCGCTGTATGCGCTAAACCAACAGATAAAAATGCAGTCCGCGACGATGAACGTGTACTTTCACAGCAATAACTCATCGTTAAACTACAGCTTCATGGTGAGCAACGGCTGCGACAAAAAGCAGCTATCCATGGCGATTTACCACTGGCGTACCGATACGGTGCAGCTGAACGATCTTATCCTGCGCGAGACCCGGAGAAAGCTCAATGAACTGGCGACATGCAAATCGAGTTAATCTGCTGATTGTATTGATAATCGCACTGACGGCGCTGGGCGGTCTGGCGTATAGCATGCTGGCGACAACCTCCGCACTCCCCACCGGGCCAGTGACGGGCGGCTTCCAGATGGGGTTTTACGATCTGATGTCGCAGCGTAAAGAGGTTTACAACGTCAATCTGAAAACCACCCGCAACGTGCTGATGGCAACCATCACTAACCCGGACGACAATCGTTTCGTGTTGAAGGGTAAATTCACCCCTACGCAGAAAAAGCAGGGGAGAATCTACTTTAACCTGACGCCCATCTTCTACAGCGCGGAGCAAAAGGGGCTCATGATTGAGGGGCTTGTCGACCAACTGATGTACTCCAACTACTGGATGGAGCCGATCTCACTGAACAACCAATCGCTGGTGGTCGGGCAAAACGGTTCGATTTTCCTCTACCCGATGCCGAAATAACGCGGGCCTATCCCAACAGGTTTTTGACCGTCGCCAGGCGCACGTTGGCCTGCGTTGCCAGCGCCTGCGACAACGCCGTATAGCTGCTGCCGCTGCGCGCCAGCGCCTCACCGAGGCCGCGCGAGGTTTCCAGCGCCTGCTTCGGGCTATAGGTCGTCGCCATGTCGTTTATCCGCGCGCTGACCCGTTCTTGCTGCTGACGCAGACGACTTCGCTGCCCGGTAATATGGTCGAGGGTGTGCTGTAGCTTCACCTGCCCTTCGCGCTCGCGGCGCGTTGACAGCGCCAGCATCTCGTCGCTGCTGGCGCTTTCCGCCTGCGGCGCAAGGAGCGTAAACGCATCCGCCGGATAATGTTTGCCCTCACCACGTACCGTAAGCTGCTGGCTGACCCGCTCCCAGCGGCTTTCGTCAACGCTGAAGGTCAGCTGGCCGCCGGCCTGAGTCGCGTGAATCCCCAACCGCCCGAGCCCCACGTTCAGCTTAATCAACGTCTGGCGCGGCGTCGCGTCTTCCGGCAAGGCAACGGCCACCATCTCACGCTGGCGGCCACCGAGCGAGAACACCAGCGTTTCGCCCCCCGGCTGACTCAGCAGTTTTTCGCTGCCCGGCAGGGTAAAATTGACCGTACTTTTCTGCTCCAGCGACGCCGTCATATGCCGATCGACCGTTCCGCCCGAAAGCTGGGTTCGGCGTGCCAGATGCGTTTGCAGCGCCTGAGCCTGCGCGCTGGCGTCACCGCCGCGCGCGGTGGACTGACGTAGCTGAAGCAGCTGCGTTTCGGTCTTGGCCAGATAGCTATCGGCCTGCTGCACCGCCGTGAGCTGCTGGTTGAGCTGCACGTTATAGCGCATCGGACGGCGCGAAAGCAGCGCCGCCTCGGGAAATGCGCTGCTTCTGGAAACGGCGTCAGGGGCGCTGACGCGGCCAACGCTGTGCGGAGCGTCAATACCGCCGCGCCCGGCGCTTGCCGGGGCGGAGGTGGTCAGAGAGGCTGTTTTTAAACCAACTTGCATAACCGATTACAACATGCTGAAGAGATTAAGCTGGCTGACCATGCTGTACGCCTTATTGGTGATCTGCATTGATGTCATGTACAGCTGAAGATTGATGGTGGTTGTGGCCGAGTCCGCTGCGTTAAGGTCGGTTTCCACCTGCGCATTCGACAGGCTAACGTCGGTGTGCGCATCGCCAATCAGCGTCAGGCGATTCTGACGGCCGCCAAGATCGGTAAACAGCGCGCCCAGGCTATCGCTGGTCGTTTGGGTCATACCGATCATCGCCGAAATATCATCCTGATAATCCGCATAGTTCATATTCGGATCCTGCATATTCTGGCTCAACTCTTTCAGCATATTCAGCATCTTGAGATCGTCGCCAGCGCCGGAAAATGCCTGCGCAACATGGGTGTTTTCCGTAATGGCCACGCCGTTGGCCACCAGAGTTTCACGCGATTGATCGTTCCCGCCAAAAACGTACTGACCGTCCACCAGCTCAACGGCCTTCGTGCCGGTCATGGTGCCGGAAAACAGATAGCTGCCGTTCTCATTTTTGCTATTCATTGTCGCGACCAGTGAGTCCAGCATCGACTCCAGCTCGGCGCCGTAGCTCGCCAGATCTTTCTGGCTCAGCGTACTGTTGTTCGCCAGCTTGAGCTTATCGCTTACCGCCAGCACCTGATTGCTCATTGCCGTAATGTGCGATTCCTGCACCGACAGCGCGCCGCTCAGGCTCGTGATATTGCTTTGATACTGCTTAATTGCCGACTGTTCGCGGCTCAGCTGCACCAGGCGGCTAGCCGCCACCGGGTCATCTGACGGGACGTTGACGCGCTTTTGCGTCGACAGCTGTTCCATCAGTTTGGCGACGCGATTGCCGTTTACGCCGAGCTGCGCCAGCATGGCGTTAGAATTGTTAAGACCGCTAATACGCATGGGTTAGTGCTCCTGATGGCGTTTAGAAAATACCGAGCAGATCGCTGAAGACCTGGTTCCCTGCGGCGATCACCTTCATGTTCGCCTGATAGGCCTGCATATAAACCTGCAGATTGATCGCCTCTTCATCCTGGTTTACCGCGCTCAGGTTGTCGCGCTGCGTCTGGGCTTCTGCGCTGACCGACGTCGCCGCTTCCATCTCGGTCTGGCTCTGTTTGCTGGCAATACCAATGGTGGAAATAATCGCCGCCGCGCCTTCGCTCAGGCTCATATTGCCGAGCCCCGGTATATCGGTTTTTTCGTTTTTCAGTTCGATCAGCGCGTTAAGGTTGTCGCCGTTACCCGGCTCCAGCGGATCGCCGGACAGCGCCAGCTCGTCCGGCGAGAGATCGTTAACCTGAAGCATCCCGGCCGGGTTTGACGGATCGAAGGTAAACAGCGGTTTACCGCTCTGCCCATTCAGATCGAAGCCATCAGCCAACTGATTGTTAAACATGTCGGCCACGGCGGATGCCATCCCCTGAACGGCGTCACTCATCTGCTTTAGCGTGCCCACTTCGTAATCGTAAAGCGCGCCCAGTTGGCCACCGGCCGACGGGTTGAGCGAAAATTCGCTGGTCGAGAACTTCAGCGTCAGCGTTGAGTTGCCGTTGCCGTCCGTGCCAACGCTCAGCTGACCGGCGGTTTTACCGCTGACCAGCGGCTGACCGTTGCTCAGCGCCACGGTGTAGCCGCTGCTGTCGTCGCTCACCTTCACGTCCGCCAGCGAGCTCAGCTGTTTCACCAGCTCATCGCGCTGATCGCGCAGCACGCTACTGTTGCCGCCGGTCGCATCCATCTCAACAATTTTCTTGTTGTAGTCGGCAATACCGCCGCTCAGCGTGTTGATCTGATCGACCATCGCCCCGCGCTGGGTGCCGATTGACGTTTTCTGGCTGGAGATAAAGTCGTTCATGCTGTTGAAGCGGGTCGCCAGGGAATTGGCCTGGTTCAGCAGCTGCTGGCGCAGCGCCTGAGACTCCGGCTGCTGCGTCAGCGCGCTCATGGCGCTGACAAATTCATCCAGACCGGCACCAAGACTGGTGGAGTCCGTACCGATCACCTTTTCCAGCGCGCCAATATACTGGTTGCCCATGCTGTAGTAGTTGGCCTTGGTATTGGTCTGCCACACCTGATTAACCAGATACTGGCTGGAGATACGGCGAATGCTATCCACCTGCACGCCGCTGCCGGGCGAAATGCCGGCTTCGCCCATTGGGCCAACGGCGCTCTGAATAATGCCCTGACGGCTATAGCCGGAGGTCAGATAGTTAGCCGTGTTCATCGACGTTACGTTCATGCCCAACTGGGCCGCCTGTAGACCACTATAGGCGATATTAATCATACTCATGGCTTACTCCTGCCCTTCGGGTCACGGGAACGACGGGCGTATTAAGTTCTTGCGGTTGCCCCTGTAAAGCGGCCACCTGCGCGTCATTCTTAAGCGGTGCCGCGGTTTGCGGCGTCAGTTGGTTTATGATCATCTGCGCGATACCGGTGCTGCGCTGAGAGGCCAGCTCGGACGCCATCTTGTCATCATAAAAATCACGCATCATGCGCTGCTGCTTACTGTTAAACGGGTTATCTTCTCCCAGCACGTCAGCGGCTTTACGCATCTGCGATAGCATCGATTTCAGCATCAGCGCTTCAAACTGTTCGGCCGCCTGCTCAAGATTCTGCGGCTTTACCTGCCCGGTCATATCGCCGGGCAGAATTGCGGTCTGGCGGTTAATGGCATCCAGCATTACATCACCACCAGTTCAGCATCCAGCGCGCCCGCTTCATGCAGCGCCTGCAAAATGGCCATGGTGTCATCCGGCGCGGCGCCCAGGCTGTTTAAGGTATTCACAATGCTGCGCAGGCTGGTACCGGCAGAAATGGTCACCATCTGGCCGCGACCGCGATTAACGCTGACGTCGCTCTCCGGCGTGACCACCGTCTGGCCCTGGCCGAACGCGTTCGGCTGGCTGACGTTGGAAGACTCGCGAATAGTGACCGTCAGGTTGCCGTGGGAGACCGCAGCGGCGCGCACGATCACGCCATCGCCAATCACCACCGTGCCGGTGCGGGCGTTAAACACCACGCGCGGCGGCTGCTTACCGGCGTTAATCTGCACGTCTTCCAGCGCCGACATAAAGGCGACGCGCGCACCGGCGCCCATCGGCGCGCGTACCGCGACGTTGGTCGCGCTCTGCGCCGTCGCCGTGCCCGAGCCAAAGGCGTTATTCAGCGCCACGGCAACGGTGTTGGCGGTTTTAAAGCTTGGCCGTTTGAGGTTAAGCATCACCATCGGCTCCTGCTGGAAGTCACTGGCGATTTCACGCTCAACGGAACCGCCGTTCGGCACGCGGCCTACGGTCGGGGTGTTAATCGTCACGCTGGAACCGCTGTTGCCCTCGGCCTTCACGCCGCCGACCACCACGTTCCCCTGCGCTAACGCGTACACTTCGCCATCGGCGCCGCGCAGTTGGGTAAGCAGCAGCGTACCGCCGCGCAGGCTTTTGGCATCGCCGATTGACGAGACGGTCACGTCAATACTCTGACCGAGGGAGTAGCCCGGCGGTAGCGTGGCGCTGATCGCCACCGCCGCCACGTTCTTCACCTTCGGATCGATTTTGGCCGGCAGCTGCACGCCGAACTGGCGCAGCATATTGGTGACCGATTGACTGGTGAACTTCACCTGGTTTTTATCACCGGTACCGTCAAGGCCGACCACCAGGCTGTAGCCAATCAGCTGGTTGCCGCGTACGCCCTGGATATCCACCACGTCACGCAGCGGCTGCGCCACGGCGCCCGCGCTGAAAAGACACAGCAAAAAGAGGATCCGTTTCAACATTATGGCCTCCGTCAGATAGGGAACAGCGGGTGGTTGAAGAAGCGCACCAGCCAGCCAGCGGCGTTGGCATCGCTCAACGCGCCGCGCCCGGCGTAGGAGATGCGCGCGTTGGCAATGCGCTGCGACGATACCGAGTTATCGCGCTCAATATCATCAGCGCGCACCAGCCCGGTGACGCGCATATACTCGTCGCCCTGGTTGAGGGTGAGCCACTTTTCACCGCGAATCGCCAGCACGCCGTTAGGCAGCACTTTATAGACCGCCACGGTGATCGCGCCGCGCAGGCTGTTTTGCTGCTGCGACGTGGCGCTGCCGTTGAAGTTACGGTTGCCGTCTACTGAACCAGAGAGCTTATCGACCGAGTGGCCGAAGGCTTCCGGCACCCCAAGGGAGACGTCGTTCTTCTTGCCGAAGTTGGTCCGCGCCTGCTTGCTGGCCTGCGTGGATTCGTCCAGCTTCACGGTCAGAATGTCACCCACGCGATAGGCGCGGCGATCCTGAATCAGCGACCAGTTATAGCCACTGTTGTAGACGCCGCCGCTGCGTACTTTGGTTTCCGGCATGGCAAAATCTTCCGGCGGCGCATACGCCGCGTCGTCTTTGTGCACCAGCAATGCCGGGCTTTCACAGCCCGACAGCAACAGTGCCAGCAAAACGACTACTACCTGCTTTTTCATTGCGTTCTCTTTACTGCCCTGCCGTTACATCGACTGCGTGACAAACTTCAGCATGTCGTCTGCGGCAGAGACCATTTTGGCGTTCATTTCATAGGCGCGCTGTACGGTGATCATGTCGACCATCTCTTCAACGACCTGCACGTTTGAGCCTTCCAGCGACCCCTGCTCCAACTGGCCAAACGCCTCTTCACCCGGCACGCCCTCTACCGCTTCACCGCTGGCGGCGGTTTCGAGATACAGGTTGCCGCCGATGGCTTCCAGGCCGGCCGGATTGACGAAATTCACCAGCGTTAGCTGGCCCAGCTCAACCGGATCGGCCTCGCCCGCAACGGTGGCAGTAATGGTGCCGTCTTTGCCAATCTGGATATCTTTGACGTTGTCCGGCAGCTCAATCTGCGGGATCAGCGGCAGGCCCTGGGCGTTGGTCAGCACGCCTTCCGGCGTTTTTTGCAGGTTGCCGGCGCGGGTATAGGCGATATCGCCGTTGGCAGTCTCGACCTGGAAAAAGCCCTGTCCGGAAATGGCAACGTCAAGGCTCTGCCCGGTGTTCTGAATGCTGCCAACGGTGAACTCTTTCTGGGTGCCGACAATCTTGACCCCGGTACCGTACTGAATACCGGTCGGGGAGACGTTGTTCTGATCGAGCTGGCCGCCCGGCGTACGCTGGTTCTGATAGAACAGATCGGCGAACATCGCACGGTCGCGTTTAAAACTGGTGGTGTTAACGTTCGCCAGGTTGTTGGAGATGGCGGTCATTTTGGCGTCCTGCGCCGCTAAACCAGTTTTACTAATCCATAAAGCGGGATTCATCTGTATTCCTTAATTCGTCTTCTTAGGTGCCGCGAATCAGGCGGTTGCCTGCGGTTGCCAAATCTTCTGCAGCCTTCATCATCTTGATCTGCGCTTCGAACTGACGGTTGAGCGCAATGCTGGAAACCATCTCACCGATAGCCGACACGTTGGCCGCCTCCAGATGTCCGGCGGCCACCGTGACGTCTTCATCACGGGGGGTGAACGCGGCGTTGCTGACCAGAAAACCGGCGTCGTTCTTACTGAGCTGGCTGGCCGGAATATTCACCAGCTTGACGCGGTCAACCTCCATCGGCGCGGCAATGTCGCCATCTTCCGGGACAATGGTGATGACCCCATCCTCGGCAATCGACACGGAAGAGAACGGCGGCAGCACGATAGGGCCATTGTCGCCCTCCAGCGGCAGGCCGCTTACCGACAACTCGCCGTCGGCGTTGACGTCAATCTGGCCGTTACGGGTGTAGACCTCACGCGGGCCGCTGCGCAGCGCAATCAGCCCGTCGCCTTTGACGGCAATGTCCAGATCGCGGCCGGTTTCCCGTACCGCGCCCGGCGCTAAATCCACGCCGCCCTGGGTAGGCTGCGCCAGATAGCGGGAGGCATACCCCTCGCCGCTGACCTGCTGGGTCAGCGCCTTATCGAGATCGCTGCGAAAGCCCTGGGTATTGACGTTTGCCAGGTTGTTAGCGTGAATCTCCTGCTGCGACAGGCTGCGCGAGGCGCCGCTGACCGCGGTGAAAAGTAGGCGATCCATCGATTACACCGCCTGGAACAGCGCGCTCATCATGCTGTCGTTGGTGCTGATAACTTTGGTGTTCGCCTGGTAGTTGCGCTGGGCGGTCATCAGCCCCACCAGCTCAGAGGTCAGGTCGACGTTGGAAGATTCCAGCGCGCCGGACACGATGGAGCCCAGCAGACCGGAACCCGGCGTGCCGGTCAGCGGTGTGCCGGAACTGGCGGTTTGCGCCCAGGTAGTGCCGTCCTGCGATTGCAGACCGTTCGGGTTGGTAAAGTTCGCCAGCACCAGCTGACCTTGCAGCAGGCGCTCCCCGTTGGAGAAGGTGGCGTAGACGCTGCCGTCTTCGTCAATCGCCTGGCCGGTACGCTCGCCGGAGGCATAGCCGTCGCCTTTATTTTTACTGACCGAGAAGTCGGAGCCGTACTGCGTGGTGCCGCTGTAGCTCATGTCCAGAGTAATCGCGTCAGCGCCCGCAATATCGGCGGTCAGGGCAACCGAGCCGCTCGGGTCCGTCAGAATACCCTGGCTGTTGAACGTCAGGTTTTGCACCTGATTCACACCACCGCTGGTCACCGGCTGATCGTCCATGTAGTAGTGCACTTGCCATTCGTTCTCGCCGGTTTTGACGAAGTACTGGTTCAGCGTGTGTTCACGGCCCAGCGAATCATAAACCTGCGTGGTGTAGGAGTTGTTGTAGGAGGTATTGTCTTTATAGTCGAACGGCGAGGTGGCCGGGACTTCCGCTCGCGCATCAATATTGGCGGTAAAGTCGATGCTCTCGGTGGCTTTTGCCGGAATGGAACCGCTGCTGATGGTCAGGTTGCTGATGGAACCCACCTGCAGCGTGCCGCTGGCGTCGACCGGATAGCCCTGAAGGTACATGCCCAGGTTATTCACCAGGTTGCCGTTGCTATCGGTACCGAAGTAGCCCGCACGGGTATAGGCGGTCGTCCCCGCGCTATCGCGAACCATAAAGAAACCGTTGCCGTTAATCGCCAGATCCAGCGCGGTGCCGGTAGAGGTGATGCTGCCCCCTTTGGTGATGCTCTGGGTCACGGCAGAGACGCCCACGCCCAGCGGCTGGCTTTCGGCGTACAGCGCGGAAAACTCAGCGCGGCCGGACTTAAAGCCCACGGTGCCGGAGTTGGCAATGTTGTTCGAGATAGCGTTCAGCTGTTCGGTAACGGCATTCAGACCGGAAGTTGCAATACTAAAGCTCATAATCGTTCCTGTTTAATTCGCTGCCTGATTCACTTCAGGCTGTATTTTTTGCGGTGGTGCCAAACTGGGTAATGTTGTTGTAGGCAATCTCGCCCAGACCGTTGATGTTCAGTACGGTCGAGCTGCCGTCGAGCGGAATGCGCACGTTGCTGACCACGCCGCCGACTTCAATCGGCACGTTCTCTTCGCCGGTATCGGTCACCACGCTCAGGGTGTATTTCCCCTCGCTCAGGCCCAGTTCTTCCGGGTCGATGGTAAAGTCCACCTGGCCCGCTTCCTGTTTGCCCAGCTCAATCTTGTGCTCCACGCCGGCAGAGTCTTTCACGATCACCGTCACCACGTTGGCGGCGTGCTCCAGGGTCAGACGGCCGTCGAGGACCGTTTCGCCGTCGCTTTCAATCGAGCCGGTCTGCACCATCACGTGCTGCCCGACCAGATTGCCGGTGGTGAGAGTCTGCAGGTTGTCCATCAGCACGGAGCTGTTGGCCATCAGCTGCGACATGGTTTCCATCGACTGCACCTGGGTGAGCTGCGCCAGCTGGCTGACGTACTCGGTGCCGTCAGTGGGGTTCAGCGGATCCTGATTCTGGATCTGCGCCACCAGCAGCTGCATAAACATGGTATTCATGCCGGAAGCGGTATTGCTGCTGACGACGCCGTCCGTACTGCTGGACGCGCGGCTGTCGGTGTAGGCGCTATCTACGTTCATCGTTATGCTTCTCCCAGTCGCAGCAGGCTTTGCTGCATGCTTTTAACGCTGTTCAGCACGTCGACGTTGGTTTCAAAACCACGCGACGCGGACATCATGTCGGCCATCTCTTCCACCACGTTGACGTCCGGGTAGTAGACGTAACCGTCGGTGCTGGCCATCGGGTTATGTGGCTCGTAACGCTGTACCGCACTGCCGGTTTCGATAACGTCCATCACCTGCACGCGCGCGCCGGTCAGCGCGCGGCTTTGCATCAACTCATCATTTTTATAAACCGCTGCAAAAACCGGGCGGCGCGCTTTATAGGTGCCGTCTTCGGTCGCAGAGGCGGTTTCCGCGTTAGCGAGGTTACTGGCGATGGTGTTAAGACGAACGGTTTGCGCCGTCATCGCCGATCCCGACACGCGATAGATATCCGAAAAAGCCATAATCCGTGGTTACCTGCGTTGGTTTACTTACCTTCAATGGCCTGCTTGAGGCCAGTGAACTTCATGTTTAAAAAAGCCAGGCTCATCTGATAGTCCTGGGTGTTCTTCGCAAACTCGGCCTGCTCAACGTTCAGCGACACGGTGTTCCCGTCCGAAGCGGGTTGATAGGGCACGCGATACATCTCCTGCGCTGACGTCTGCTGAGAAAAACTCGACCGCGAGCGTTGCATCTCAGAGGCAAAATCAATATCTTTAGCCTGGAAGTTGGGGGTATCGACGTTTGCCAGATTGGCTGACAGCAACTCTGCTCGGGAAAGTCGAAGTGCTACAGCCTGTGGATGAACGCCCAATGCTTTGTCAAAAGTAATACTCACAATTCACACCCTCGTGAAACTAAAACCTGCTCGATCTGCGCTTTCGTATAGCAATTTTCATGCCAAGGTTTTAACTACATGATTTATAATATTTTTGTTCATTTATTTCGCGCAGGTGTGAAACGGGATTTCCGCTTCCTCGCGGGCTTTTTCCTGCTGGCGCTGGCGAGCAGTGTGCCCGCCGCCGAACGCCCCACCAGCGCCCGCAAGCAAATTTACGTCGCCGTCCAGCTCCACGCGGCCGACATCGTTCGCCAGGAAGCCAAACGCCGTCAGTGGCCTGAATATCAGGCGAAGATGAACCTGTTTATTCCTGCGGAAGCCTCGCAGTACGCAACCTGTCGCCAGGAACCGGCGGTTTCTCTGCCCGGCGGCGACCGTCTCGACCTCAACCGCCTGCGTTTTGACGTCCGCTGCGCCGATGCCAGCGGCTGGGATATTGCCGTCACGGTCAAACCGGATATCTATCTGCCGGTCATCGTCGCCGACAGCGCCCTCGATCGCGGCCAGGTGATCACCGCCGACCGTATCGCCATCCGCAAATTCAACATCAGCAGCACCCGCGGCGACTACCTGACCAAACCAGAAGACGTTATCGGGATGACCGTCAAACGCCGCGTGCGCGATCGCCAGCCGATTATGCTCAGCCAGTTGGATTCGCCGACGCTGGTTGACCGCGGCCAGCGGGTCATGATGGTGGCGTCACAAAACGGCGTGGAGGCCCGTACCATGGGTGAAGCCATGAAGAAGGGTCGCAAAGGCGAGATGATTAAGGTGAAAAATGAGAGCAGCGGGCGCGTGGTCAGCGCCATCGTCGCCGATATCGGCGTGGTGAACATGGTGTACGCCAGCGGGCAGTAAAAAACTTCCTCTTCCGTTTAAGTTACCGGCCCCGCAGGCCGCTCTTTACTGACAACGGCGCAGGAAGTCCTGCTTCCGCAGGGCAAGGCTCATACGCAACCACAATAAACAATCAAAACGAGGGCGAAGCGATGAAAGTTAGCGCGACACAGTACAACCTGACCACCGCAATCAATAAAGCAAGCAGCGCGGAACAAACCCGCACCGTGGCGCAGGAAGGCTCCAGCGTGACGCGCAGCGCCGCCATCGATCCCGTACTGGGCGATGCACAAACCCAGCTGAGCACGCTGCCGGAAGTGGACATGGCGCGCGTGGCCGAAATGAAAGAGGCCATCAGCAGCGGCAAAATCAGCGTTAACGTTGATGCGCTGACTGACGCAATGCAGAAGTATTTTCAGAGGTAATTTATGACTCACGCAGCCCAGCGCGTTAAAGCACTGATTCAGGACATGACCGAGGACCGCAAGCGCTACCCCGCCCTGGCCGCCCTTCTTGAGAAGCAGCGCCACCATATTGTGGCACGCGACGCCGCGTCGTTGGACGCGGTTAACGAGCAGATTATGGCGCTGTACCAGCAGCTGTCGAAAAGCAGCCAGCAGCGCTACCAGCATCTGAACGGTCTGGGCATCGATCCCAACACCGAAGGCATGAAAACGCTGATCGCCCGCCTCCCCGTCACCCATCAGCCTTCCGTTTCTGCCCTCTGGCAAGGGCTGCAGCAGCAGGCCGCCGACTGCCAGATTGCCAACGACTACAACGGCGCGTTGATGAATATGCAGCAGGAGATTCTGGGGAATGTGCTGAATGCCAGCGCGCCGGAGAATTGGCTGTACCAGCAGGGGTAGGATCGTTGTCTGGCAAATTCGCCTTGCCAGACAACGAATGCAGATCTAAAGCTGAAGCCATTCCAGCTTACGCAGCAGTTTCCTGGCACCGCGAAAGTTCAAGTGATGCGCATCGGAATAATCCTCTGGCTCAAAATCCCGATCTTCGGACATGTCGATAAAAAACACGGATTCATTATCGGCAATAGCGCTCAGGAACGCTTTCGTCTGCTGCCGCATCTCCTTATGGAACAATGCGTTGTACTGCGGAGTAAAGGGCTGAATAACGAAATAAATATGCCCTTGAGCGACGCTCACCTGCTCAACCATCTGCTGGATGATGAGCTTATTGTATTCGGCGACCCCTTCACGATCATAAAACTGGGCAAAATAGTCAGCCTCACGACGCGCCAGAGCCTGACTATAATGGGAAGTGGTAGTGATTTTTTTTTCTGGTTTTAATGAGACGTGCGGGCGTAACCCCGCAATTTCACGCTTTGCTGCCCATGCAACAATATCAATATTGAGCAAATCAACGATCGGTTCACGCGCGTAATGAAAGGCGAACCGTTTATACGCTGATTGTCGACGGTAATCATACGGAATACTATTTTCATTAAAAAAACAGGAAGCCAAATGAAAATAGCTATTGGCCCCTTTTGAGAGCTCATGAAAGAGTTCGAAAAAGCCTGTCACGATGACGAAATCTCGCACATTGCACGCAGCAATGCAGTGCTCGACCAACGTTTTATTGTACGTTGCATCACCGCTCGCAATCGATAGATTCACCGAGTTATTCAATAGCGCATCGTGCATGCCGTAATATGCAAAAGACGAACCGAGGATCGCCTTATTAAATTGAGGATGGCTGTTCAGCTTTTGCAGATTGTTATTGAGGATCCCGACCATATCAATATGCTGACGGATAACGCCGAGAAAACCGTCAAGATGACCAGCGCATGCAGCCGCCGCTTCAATGTTGATAAGCCCAAGTCCATTTTCGCTGCCCACGTGGCGCTCACCCTGATTGTCCACCAGCAGTACTGGACGAGATAACGGCGGCACAGCCAATAAGTCTTCCGCTGCGCCCTCATCGGTGTAGATAACCCGCGCACAGCGCAGGGATTCCTTATCCAGAATACCCTCTATCAGCGCCACATTTTGCCGAGTACCAACATAAACAAAATCCCATGGTCGACGTTGTACCATCCATTGCCAGAAGGTCGACAAATATTCTGAAAAAGAGATTATCTCACTATCAGTCGCCTCTTTTTCAGCGGTGATAATTAACTGCTCGATAAAATCAATCGCAGGTTTTCCCTCAGGAATACAGTGCTGGTACAGCAGAACGCATTGTTTAATGGCATCAATAACCGCATCATCCTTTTTTCTGGATAGCGTTAACGCCAGATTTTTAATTTCGATCAGGAAAGCCAGTTCATCAGCAATCGCCGGGTTTTGCCCCATCGTATTATTCACTCCAGGCATTAACGGTTCAGAAACGCGATGGCCGTATTACGCGCAATAGGTTCATTACTAAAAAAATCAACGCCATCAAAAAGGTAGTGATGGATATACTTTTTCAACCTTTCATAATCGAATGTTTTATAGAAACAATGGCCGATCGCCGTGACCGGTTTATGCAGTAATAACCCTTCAAGGCCTACCGTCGAGTTAATCGTCACAACCTCTTCAGATTGCTTGATAAGTTCAGTCGTCAGTTCATTTGATAACATAAAGCCCAGCGTTTGTTGGAGCCGCACGATATGTTGCACCTCCTCGCGCTTTGGCTCAGCCGGGTGAATCTTGACCACCACGTGGTAGCCCCTTTGTTCTGCAAGATGTAACGCATATCGAATCACATCTTCATTTTTAAAGTCGGAATACAGCCACAGCTGCGCATCAGTTGAAACCTGGAGCGGAACAAAAAGATACGGTATCCCGGTATTGAGAACCTTATGCTGAGAACTTGCCTCAATAACGTCTGCCAGCGCGTTTCCCAGAGCCTGGCGTGGCGGTCGCGACTTAAAGGTATGGTAATGCGCCATCCAGGATTGATGCATACCCTCATCCACCGCCGGGTAACGATCGAGAATCTCCGGCGTCATTGCCAGCCGGGAATGCGCGTTGGTACCTTCAGGGTCGACAAAAATCTTGTCCGGTAGATTCGCCAGCTCTACAAACTGCGTGGGGATCGACGTCATCTCACAGAATGCTTTCGCCGCTTTTGCGCCAATTCCGCAGCCACTGCACATCACAACACGCGAAATCGTTGCGGGGTCAAACTGACTAATGAACACGAAGCATGACATCAGTACTTGCCAGCACACCTCTCGTTCACCGCCACCCACAACATACTCAAAGCACTCCTCGAGCGATTTTCCAAGCCGTTTGGCCAGCCGAGGACTGGATTGTCGAAACGCCGCCTCGACGGGCGCTGAAGTGAAAATCGGAATCTGAATAACCTGACACTGAGGAAGCTGATGCTTCACGAATTCGCAGATCGGCCGATCCCGGGAAACAAAGATCGCGTCTTTTTGCTTCTGTTCCGGCAGGGCGTTAACAATACGAGAGAAGAACTGAGCGTAGTTGATCCCCTCAATCAAAAACATGACCATGGCGAACCTATCAGGTTGTTACGTTCAAAGGCGAGGACGATAGATGCCGGAATGCCCCGGCATCGTGACGCATGGCATTACAACAATGCTAAACCACAGAGCAGGCTATAGTCGGAAGAGGTTCCCTCTTCCGCCGTCAGCGGGTTCTGCTGTTGCCAGCCGCGCAGCGCGCTAACCAGCAGCGCCACGTCGTCCTGGGTCAGCTCACCCTGCTCGGCGCGAATAGCGCACAGCATTTTGATGTGGAAGAACTGGCGCGCCAGACCCAGCAGCGCTTCGCCGTAATTGGTGCAGCCTACGCCGGGGAAAATATCGCTATACAGCTGATAAATAAGAATATTGCGCAGAGTATGCGGCTGATGATTAAACAGCGTAAGCGTGGACCAGGCCGCATCCAGCATCTGCTGACGCTCTGCCAGTCGGGCAGGCTGCATGATCGACAGCTCGCTCAGCTTCAACGTCATCCCCATTTTCTCAACCATCGGCAGGTTCAGATTCAGGCGCATCGTGCCCATCGCTTTTAACGCCGCAATACGATTTTCCGCGATCGGCGGCAGCATCGCGAACTGCTGCGCCAGTACGCCTTGTTCCGCCAGCGTAGCCAGCTGCTCGCCCAGGCTCACCAGCAGCGCCGGGTCGCTTTCCCCGCAGTCATGATGCTGCTGCGCTTTGCTCAGCAGCACGCCAATGGCGTACAGGCTGACGTCCAGCGTCAACGCCGGATGCACCGCCAGGTTGATGCACTGTTGGTTAAGCACCTCGCTCCACGCGCTCAGCAGATCATCACTCTGCGGCGCAGCCTGCGCAGTGTGCAGAATGAAGGCTTCCGGGTTGAACAACATCTCTTTGGCCGCCGTTTCACAGCCGATATCCAGCGTCTCGCGCTGCTGATTTTTCAGCTTCACGCTAATGTGCGGCCACGCTTCCTCAGCCTGCTGACAGGCAGGACAGTCGCAGGGCGTTTCTCGCGCATCAAAACGCGAAACAAATTCAGGGTGATAATGTTCAATCAGTTCCATGTTCATTCTCTTTCACGGGCACGGTTTCCCGATGCTTACGGAAAAACCAGTGGGTGCAGTCAATCGGTTCGCCGGTGGCAGGATCCGAATGACGCTGTAAGAAGGCGAAACTTGGGCTAAAGCCCAGCCATAGCGATGGCTGGCTCATCAGGGTGGTCCAGCAGCTATCAAGGCTGGCAGGGTGTGTCGTCTTATCCTGATAGGCGTCCAGCAGCGTGTCGTAGTAATTCGCATTCACCGCGTAGGCGCACGCGCAGCCTGCGTTATAGATTCGCGCCACCCCTTGTAAAGACTGGGTTGGCCGGAAGCTGTCATAGCGGCCGCCGAGCAGCAGCACCTGCCAGTCCAGCTGATCCAGGCCATTAAGCAGCTTGTTGATGTTGTTGACCGCATTTTCCTTCCTGACGAACTGCAGTTCGGCATCCAGTAGCGCCACGTTCCGCCAGCCCTGCCGTTTCGCCTGCGCGATGACCTGAACGTGGGTCTGGCGTTCATCAGCCACTTTCGCCACCGGCCAGATTTGGCCGGCCTGCACGCCTAGCGCCAGCAGCGCCTCACAGCGTGAGGACAGCGCTGATGCCTGCAGTGGATCGTAAAGAACGGCCACCTTCTCAAACACCGACCAGTTCACCTGCGCATTAAGCGGCGCGGTACTCAGACGGCGATAGTGCGCCAGCAGATTGGCATCGCTGACAAAATCATCGAGCGTCAGGTCCACGGCCGTAGAGGTGTCCAGGATGTAGTCTTTGTCGTAGGTATTGCTGCTGTGCGAAATGCACAGGATGGCCCGCTGCGGATCAAGCTGCTGAACCGGCGTCGTAAACCCTTTGAGAAAACCGTCCTCTTCCGCTCGGCTGGCATCATCGTCATAGCGGTGTGTTTTCAGCAGACTACGGTGATAACCAAACGTGCCGTTCAGCGCGTGGCATTGGCCGAACGGGTGCGTCAGGTAAATTTTGTCCAGATGGCTATACCAGATATAGATCTGGTCACTGCCGGAGAAGGGGGCGCGGTTGGCCTGCATCTGCGCCACCTGATAAGAAATTTTATCCGGCGCATAGTAGTCATCGTCATCAAAGCAGATGATGTATTCGCCTTTCGCCAGCGCATTGAGCCGATTGCGCTTATTGCCCAGCGTCAGGCGCGCCGGGCTGTGGATATAGCGCACGTTCGGCGTCGCCGGATCGCTCATCATCTCAACAAGATCGGCATTACTGCTTGCGGAGTCATCGAGAATAATCAGCTCGCGCCGGTCCGCCGGATAGTCCTGGTATTGCCAGATATAGAGCAGATAGGGCAGAAACTCGCGGCGGTTGTAGGTCGGGCAGACGACGCTGACAAACGGCGTTGTCTGCGGCCGCGGACGCTGCTGGCGAGCAATCAGCGCGGACATCAGGTTCGTTTTATTCGCGGTTTTCATCACAATTATCGCTGCCGTGCCGCGGCCTGCTGCTGGCGTAGCCAGCACTGGGCAGAAACCGCATCCGTCATTTTTTGCTCCCGACGGTTGAGCTCCATCCGGCGGTCGCTGCGTTTAGCATCCAGCACCAGCTCAAGGCTTTTCTCGCGCTTTGCCTCAGCCAGCAGGTTGCCCTGAATTTTATTGGCTTCAAGCGTTGCCAGCGCCTGCTCTTGTTTCTGCCAGTCGATAACACGCTGAATATTATGTTTATATTTCGACTGATTGATCATCATGACGGCGCTGTTCACGCTCTGCGACGCCAGCCCGGAGGCCAGCGAGGTCAGCGCATCTATATTCTTCTCAAAGCGTTGGCAGACCTGCTTTTGCGACGCCAGCTTCGCGCTAAGATCGTCCACCGCGCGGGTGCGCATCAGGTGAAGCTGTTCCAGCGTAGAAATCAGTTTGCTCATCGTGCATTACCCTGCTTGCGCCAGCGTGCGCAGGTCATTAATGGTGGCATCCATTAACGCTGCGTCCTGAACTTCCTGTTGTAAGAATTGCGTTATCGCCGGCGAGAGCCGCACGGCCCTGTCGGCCAGCGGGTCGGCCCCGGCCACGTAACCGCCGAGTGGAATCAACGGCTTAATACTCTGGTATTCGGCATACAGCTGCTTGAGCGTACGTGCGGCCAGCTGATGATCGCGGCTCGTGACCTGGCTCATACAGCGGCTGATAGACTGGCCAATATCGATAGCCGGGTAGTGTCCCGCCTCCGCCAGATGGCGCGAGAGAACGATATGACCGTCGAGTACCGCGCGCGCGCAGTCAACGATCGGATCCTGCTGATCGTCCCCTTCCGCCAGCACGGTATAGAGCGCCGTCATCGATCCGCGGCTTTCACTATTACCCGCGCTCTCCACCAGCCGGGGGATCATGCTGAACGCCGACGGCGGGTAGCCTTTGGTGGCCGGCGGCTCGCCGAGCGACAGCGCAATTTCACGCTGTGCCATGGCGTAGCGGGTCAATGAATCCACCAGCAGCAGTACGTCTTTGCCTTTATCGCGGTAGTAGCTGGCGATGGTGTGGCACAGCTCGGTGGCCTTAATACGCATCAGCGGCGATTCGTCCGCAGGCGCGGCAACAATCACCGACTTCGCCAGCCCTTCGGCCTGCAGGGCGTTCTCAATAAACTCTTTGACCTCACGACCGCGTTCGCCGATCAGCCCGACCACGACCACTTCAGCCTGGGTGTAGCGGGTAATCATCCCCAGCAGTACGCTTTTCCCTACGCCGCTGCCCGCCATCAGCCCCACGCGCTGGCCTTTGCCGATGGTCAGCAGGCCGTTTATCGCACGTACGCCAACGTCCAGCGGTGCTTCCACCGGCTGGCGTTTTAATGGATGCACCTGCGGTAGCTGCTGTGGCAACAGGGTGTCGCCGCCCAGCTTGCCTTTGTCGTCCAGCGGTTCGCCCAGACCGTTCACCACGCGCCCCAGCCACTGGTCGCCAATCATCACGCCTTCGCTTTTCCCGGCAGGGAACACGCGCGCACCGGCGATCAGACCGGAAGGCTGCTTAAACGGCATCAGGTAGGTGACGTCACGGTCGAAGCCGACGACCTGAGCGTCCATCATTTCTTGCTCGATGCTTTCAACATGGCACAGCTGGCCAATCGCCAGACGGCAGCCCACGCACTCCAGCAGAATGCCGTTTACCCGCACCAGACGCCCGGCAACGCGCGCCAGATCGATCTGCTCAATCGATCGCAGCGCCTGCTCGAAATCAAGGCTGCTCATGCGCGGTTTCCGGCAGCAGGTTGTCTTTTAGCACTGACATGCACTGATCGAGGCGATGCTGGCAGCCAACGTCCATCTCGGTCGTATCGGTCACCACGCGGCACTCGCCAGGTTCCAGCGCCGAATCGGCGGTCAGCCCCCATTCGCGGGCCTTTTCCGGCTCCGCTTCACTGATGCGGCGGAATTCTTCGGCGTTCAGCAGGACGCGAACCTGCTCAGGCGGCTGCGGCAGGCTGGTCACCGCCTCTTCCACCAGCGCCAGTAGCTGGGTCGGATGCAGCGCCAGTTCGCAGCGAATCACCTGCCGCGTCACTTTTTCCACCAGCTGCATCAGCTCTTCGCGACGACGCTGTTCGTAGCGGTCAAGAAACTGCTGCACGTTGGCGGTCATCTGCTCAAACGGCGCCGCGGCGTCCAGGAACTGCTGACGAGCCTGCTGTTTACCGTCGGCCAGGCCCTTACGCATCCCGTCTTCAAAGCCCAGACGTACGCCTTCCTGATAACCGTCTTCTTTGCCCTCTTCCCGTCCCTGCGCAAAGCCCTGGCTCACGCCTTCACGGAAGCCTTCCTCAAGCTGCTGCTGATATTCGGCCGGGTCCGGCGCCGCCACCGCGTTGTCTTCTAGCGGCGCATCGGGGGTCGCCCAGCGTTTACGCAGCGGCGGAAATCGATGCAGCTGCGGCTTGACGGCGGTCGATCGAGCGGCGGACAGCGGGAAGCTCCGTTTTTTGAACATGGCTTATTCCACCGTCTGCTCGGCGAACAGCTGAACCTGAATCTCGCCTTCTTCCACCAGCTGACGCAGGGTCTGCATGATCTCTTTACGCACCTGTTCGATACGGCTGACCGGCACCGGCCCCAGACGGGTGGTGGTGCTTTGCAGCAGCGTCACCTGACGTTTTGGCATAACGTTGAAAATGGCCTGACGCAGCACCGGCTCGGTACCCTTCAGCGCAACGGCCCATTCGTCGATAGGCACCTCATCCATCAGGCGCTGCAGCGTCATCGGCGTCTGGCGGCTGAGGATGTAGAATTCGTACATTTCGTCCTGCAAATCGTCCACCACGCTTTCGTCACGCTCGCGCAGCTGCTCCAGTAGCTCCTGCTGATTGCTCGGAATACGGTTGACGATGTTGGCGGCGTGCTTAATGCCTGCCACCTTCGAACCGTGCTCGGACAGCACCGCAATGCCGCGGTCTATCAGGCGGTCCAGTTCATCAATGACGTCACGGTTAACATCATCAAGCCGCGCGATGCGGTAGATGATTTCGTCCTGACGCTCTTTCGGCAGCACGCTCAGCACGCTGGCGGCAATATCCGGCGGCAGGAAGGCAAGGAACACCGCCTGCAGCTGCAGGTGCTCCTGCTCAATCAGCGCCGCCAGCTGTGGGGTATCGACCCACTGCAAGCGCGCCATGCGATAGCGGATCTCATCGCCGTAAATGCCGTTAATCACGCTGCGGGCGATTTCGCCGCCCAGCGCTTTTTCCAGAATGCTGCGCAGGTAGTAGCGCGAGGCACCGTTGATGCCGCTCTGCTCGCGATAGTCAGAGAAGAAGTTGTTCATCGCCTGACGCGCGTGGTTGACCTTTACGTCGTGCAAACGCGCCATGGTTTCGCTTAGCAGCACCACCTCTTCGCGGTTCAGCTTCTGCATCACCTGCGCCGCCGCTTCTTCACCCACGCTCATCAGCAGGATGGCCGCCTGCTCCAGGCGGCTACGGCTACCCGAACTGCTACTCCGACTTACTGTTGCTTCGGTCATTGCTGTTAATCCATTGTTTCAGAACTTCCGCTACGCGCTCAGTCTCACTCTGGGCCAGGACCTGGAGGTACTCCACTTTGGTTTCCAGGCCGGAACTTTGCGGCGGCAGCAGATCATCATTGTTATTGAAGGCCGTGCTCGGCAACCCGGTCAGGCTGTCCTGCACCACGTCAGATTCATCGGTCAGCAGGTCTTTGTCATTCTGCTCAACCTCATTGACCAGACGCTCACGACGGCCCAGACGTTGGGCCAGCGGGCGCACGCCAAACAGCAGCGTCAGCAGCGCCAGCAGGCCAATACCGCCGTTCTGCCCCCAGTACTGCATATCCGGGTCTTTCCACCATTTCTGACTCAGCGCGCCGTCGTTCACCGGGGCGGTAAAGGCCAGTACGTCCAGCGTCAGCGCATCGCCGCGCTGTTTATCAATCCCGGCGGCGCTCTCCACCAGACGGGTAATCGCGGTCAACTGCTCAGGGGCGATATTCGCCAGCGCGGGCGCCGTTTGGTTCAGCGCCACGGCCACGCTCAGTTTCTCCAGCTTGTAGCCGGGGTGACGGATATGGCGAATATCGCGGTCGAAGGCGTACTTGCGCTGCTCCTGGCTACGGCTGGTAAGGGAACGCGGATCGCTGGTGTTGTTTGCGGCCGTCGTTGCCGCAGCCGGAGCCGCTGCACCGGCAGCCTGTGCCGCCGCGGCCTGCGGGTTCTGGTTGACGGGACGGTTGCTCAGCGAGCCGGGAATGCCAAACGCCATCTCATTGGTGGTGTTTTCCTGACTCAGCTGCTCATCGCTGACGCGCGGATCTTTACCCAAGCGCTCCTGAGTTTCTTCCACGCGGCTTAGGTCTACGGTCGGCGCCACGCTGATACGGTAGTTGCCTGCGCCCACCAATGAAGTCAGCAGGCTGGCGATATTTTTACTGGTATCTTCGCGAATGCGCTGCGTAACGTCGTCACCCAGACGCTTGCCGGCAATACTGCCATCCGGGCCGGCGACGCCGTCCGACAGCAGGTTACCCGCCTGATCGACCACCCGCACGCTACCCGCCGCCATGCCCGGCACCGAACCGGAAACCAGCTGTACAATAGAGGCGACCTGTTGTTCATCTAACTGTCGCCCATAGCGCAGCTGCACCACGACCGAGGCGCTGCTATTCGGTTTATTCGTCAGGACGAACGAGCTGGACTCGCTCAGCCCAAGGTGCACGCGCGCGTGCTCTACCGGCTCCAGCGCCATAATGCTTTTTGCCAGCTCACCTTCCAGGCTGCGCTTGTAGCGCACGTTCTGGATGAACTGACTGCTGCCGAGCATTTCTTCTTTGTCCATCAGCTCGTAGCCGTCCGGCGTCGCCGCGCTGATGCCCTTTGCCGCCAGCGCCATGCGCGCCTGCGACAGTTTATTTTCGGTCACCAGCACCTGGCCGTTGTCAGGGTTAATGCGGTAGGCAATATTTTCTGCCCCCAGCACGTCCACAACCTGGGAAACGGGCACCTGTTCCTGCGCGCCGTACAGCGCGACATAGCCCTGATTGCGGTTCCACAGCGACGCAATGATGGCGATAGCCAGCACCACGCCGCCGGCAATCGCCAGCAGCTTAGGATTGTTTACGCCAGTGGGCAGAGAGATGGCAGGGAGGCGAGCTTTGATTTTGTTTAACACGGTACAGACCTTACAGCGAAATATTCATCACTTCGTCGAGCGCGCTGTTGAGCTTATTGCGCACCTGCATCATCGCCGAGAAGGCCACGCTGGCTTTCTGGCTTTCGATCATCGCGCCGGCTAAATCGTCGCTCTGACCCATATCAATGGCGGTCTGTTTGGCGCCCGCGCTATGCTGCAGGGCGTCAACGTTGTCGATGGCGTTGTTTAACACGCGGGAGAAAGAGACCGGGTTAGCGCTGGCGAACGCGCCGTTTGCGGGCGCAATCGTCTGGGCGGCGCTGGCCGAGCCGGCAGACGCCAGCATCGCCGTCTGCTGCATACGCTCCAGCAGCGCCTGTTGCGCGGTGTTAATACCTGCGGCGGCAATCTTATCCATTATTTGTTCCTTTCTGGCCTCAGGAATAACATTCGATATCAATGCCTTCATCACGCATTGACGCAAGGCGGTAGCGCAGAGCGCGCGGCGTAATACCTAAAAACTCCGCGGTTTTGGATTTATTGCCCTTATGGCGCTTAAGCAGATCGATAATGTACTGGTACTCCGCCAGGCGGCCGTGCAGCTTCACATCACGGATGGCGGAACTGCCGCTGTCCTGCTCGCGGTAAGCGGGCATCACGCCCACGGCCGGCGTTTCCGGTAGCGGCACGCGCGCTACCAGCCCAAAGTCGGCGGCTTTAATTTCATCGCCGTTGCCGAGAATCATGCCGCGCTGGATAACGTTCTCCAGCTCGCGCACATTGCCCGGCCAGTCGTAGCCCAACAGCGCATTGCGCGCATCGTCGCTCAGGCGAACCTCTCCTTTGTGGAAGGCACGGTATTTGGCGATAAAACGCTGCACCAGAGGCAGGATGTCCTGCTTACGTTCGCGCAGCGGCGTAATATGGATAGGCACGACGGAAATACGGTAGAACAGATCCTGACGGAATCGTCCTTCGGCAATTTCCTGCTGTAAGTCTTTATTCGTAGAAGCAATCAGGCGAATATCCAGCGGAATACGTTTATGGCTTCCCAGACGTTCAACTTCCTGTTCCTGTAATACGCGCAGGAGTTTTGCCTGTAACGGCAGCGGCATATCGCCGATTTCGTCCAGCAGCAGCGTACCACCGTTCGCCTGTTCGAATTTTCCGGCCACGCTGGCGACCGCACCGGTAAACGCACCCTTTTCATAACCAAATAAAACAGCTTCCAGCATACTCTCTGGAATAGCGGCACAGTTAACCCCGACGTACGGGGCTTCACTGCCGCAGGCATGCTCATGGATATATTTAGCGACACACTCTTTTCCGGTTCCTGTTTCACCGGTCACCAGCACAGACACATTATATTTAGCAACGCGTCGAGCTAATGAGATTACGCCCACGCTGGCAGGAGATGCGGCGACAAAGCCTTCCCCATGACGATCTTCACGTTCAATAATAATGCTCATTTTGGAGTACCAGTAAAAAATGACAAAAAAGATAACGCGCTAAATCTTTATTAAACGTGCGCTGCAATCACCTTGCTACATAGAAGATTAAAAGCGTTTTATAATGCTAATAAAGATTAAAGACTGCGGTATTATCACGAGGAAAGATTCCTTCCGTGAAAATATGTTGCCTAGTATACCCATCGACTAAGAATTGTCTCATTTTTAATGAATATTAAAACATTAATCTTTTAATTTCATACACTTAAAGAAGTTATTAATCAACGCAAAGGCGGAAAAATAATGGATTAATAACTGATGGATACTTGCAATAATAGTCAAGGAAAGGTCTAATTCACACCCTGAATAAAAGGCATTCGGGTTCTCGCCTCGCGATGAAGCTTCGATGTTGATGTAAAGCGTCACAACTTTCTCAAAACTCAAATGCTTCCAGGAAAAAAATTCGTGACCGTGATCAATAAATATCGCGGTGCACTCTTTTCACATCAGGTAACGTTATCAAACCGGAATAAATATGTACTCAGCTTCACATCGAATCAGAATTCATCAGCAGGATAGTCTCCCTGACCTGGTAAAACTTGATGTCAGCAAACTTGGTCGCCCATGGCATAAGCTGCCGAAATTAATGAACGACAGCTTTGACATTCTGGACGCGCGCCTGAGTATTTATTTTCTGAAGAAGCTACGTGTTAATGCCGCGTTAGAATCCATGACCTTTGCTATCGATCAGCATTATAAAAATGCACAGATATTCTCTACGCCTTATGGGAATATTGCCTTTGTAATCGACAGAATATTATTACTGAACATCCTCCATGATTATTATGGTCTGAGTAAAGACAGCAGCCATATTGAGCCGGATGAATCGTTACCGATCACCAAAACGGAAGAACGCCTGAAAAGCAAGCTGGGCCAGGAGCTGACCTCGCTGATTATTTGCAAAGAGACGTTTGGTGAAGACCTGGACATTAAAGTTGATTATTCCACGGTGATTAATCAGTGGGCCTGGTGCATTACCTTCACTCTGGAAGGCTACAGCCACGGCAGCTTTAGCGTCCTGCTCGACAGCCCGCATATTGACCAGATGCTGGCGGCGCTGCGCGCGCCGGATAACAGCGCGCGCGGCGTAGAAAAAAGCGTCAGCCTGAGCCCGGCGCAGATCGAACGCCTGTTCGACAGCCTGCCGCTGAAGCTCGACGGCCGCCTTGCCAGCCTCAACCTGACCGTCGCCCAGGTTGCCGACATCAAGCCCGGCGACATTATCCCGATCGCCATTAATGACCCTTTACCGGTATTTATCGGTAAAGAGCAGATTTTTGAAGCCACTATTGCCGAAGATCGCAGCAAGCTTTTCTTATGCGATATCCATGACAAGACAATCGAGAAGCCCTATGAGTGATTTACAACAAGAACTGAGCCAATCCTTGGATCTGGACGACCTGAACCTCAGCGATATGACCCAGGACGAGATGGTTGAAGGCAACATCCGCCACGATTTGCAGCCGGAAACACGCAATACGCCGCTGACTGACGTGCGTCGCATGGCGCTGTTCAGCCGTATCCCGGTAACGCTGACGCTGGAGGTCTCCTCCGTCAATATCTCGCTGGCCGAGCTGATGGCGGTGAACAGTGACTCGGTCATTGAGCTGGATAAAATGGCCGGCGAACCGCTGGATATCAAGGTCAACGGTATTGCGTTCGGTAAAGCGGAAGTGGTGGTGCTGAATGACAAATACGGCCTGCGTATTATCGAATTCAACGCCAAAGAGCTGGGCGAGCTGACCCGATGAACCGCGCGTTTTATCCGCTGCTGCTGATTGGCCTGCTGTTCGCACAGCCCGTGCTGGCGGCGAACGGCGACATCACGCTTTTTAGCACCACGGCAAACGGCGCCGGGCAGGATTACAACGTCAAAATTGAAATCCTGATCCTGATGACCCTGCTCGGCCTGCTGCCGATCATGGTGCTGATGATGACCTGCTTCACCCGATTTATCATCGTGCTGGCGATTCTGCGCCAGGCGCTGGGCTTACAGCAGAGTCCGCCGAACAAGATCCTCACCGGCATCGCGCTGGCCTTAACGCTGCTGGTGATGCGCCCGGTATGGACCACCATTTACGCCGACGCCATCGAGCCATTCCAGAATGACCAGATCACCCTCAAGCAGGCGCTGGTTAACGCCGAAGCGCCGCTGAAACGCTACATGCTGGCGCAGACCAACAATAAGGCGATGGCGCAAATCATGACCATTGCCGGCATTGAAGGCGATGCCCGCGAGCAGGATCTGACCATCGTCACCCCGGCCTACCTGCTGAGCGAGCTGAAAACGGCCTTCCAGATTGGCTTTATGATTTACATCCCGTTCCTGGTTATCGACCTGATTGTCGCCAGTATTCTGATGGCGATGGGGATGATGATGCTGTCACCGCTGATTGTCTCATTGCCGTTTAAGCTGATGCTGTTCGTACTGTGCGACGGCTGGACGCTGATTGTCGGCACGCTGACCTCCAGCGTACAAGGATTGTAGCGATGATGAATATGGACACCGCGGGAGACATCATGGCCTCCGGCATTCACCTGGTGTTGCTGATCTCCGCCGTGGCGATTATCCCGAGCCTGTTGGTGGGTCTGTGCGTGAGTATTTTCCAGGCCACCACCCAGATTAACGAACAGACGCTGAGCTTCCTGCCGCGCCTGGTGGTCACGCTCGGCGTGCTGATTTTCGCCGGAAAATGGATGTTGACGCAGCTGGTCGATTTTACCGTCCAGATTTTCCATCAGGCGGCGGCGCTGGTCGGTTAAGCCACAATGGGAATCGATATTCAGACGCTGTGGACGCCGATAATGGCGCTCGTACTGCCATTCTTCCGCATCCTCACGTTCCTGCATTTTGTGCCGGTGCTGGATAACCGCGTCTTTTCGCGCCGCATTAAAATTGGCACCGCGATGGCCCTGGCGATCATCATTACCCCGATGCTGCCCAATAACGTGGTGCTCAATGAGCTGCTGTCGGTACGCTCAATCCTGCTGATCGGCGAACAGCTGCTGTGGGGATTCTTCTTCGCCATGGCGCTCCAGCTGGTATTTGTGGCGCTGCAAACGGCGGGGAATATTCTGTCGATGAACATGGGGCTCGGGATGGCGATGATGAACGACCCGGTCAACGGCAGCTCGACGACGGTTATCTCGCAGATCATCTACGTCTTCTGCGCCCTGCTGTTTTTTATCATGGACGGGCACCTGCTGCTGGTAACGATTCTGTTTAAAGGCTTCAGCTACTGGCCTATCGGCCAGGCCATTAACCAGCCAACGCTGATGCTGATAGGCCAGGGGCTCGGCTGGATCATGGCCTCCGCCACGCTGATCGCGCTGCCCACCACCTTCGTGATGCTGATTGTACAGGGCGGTTTCGGCCTGCTGAACCGCGTCTCGCCGACGCTCAACCTGTTTTCCCTCGGCTTCCCAATCAGCATGCTGTTTGGCCTGCTGTGTATTTCGATGCTGGTCACCAACATTCCTGACCACTATCTCAATCTGACCAACGAAATTCTGGCGAAACTCGACGCCATAAGGGTGCAGTAATGGCCTCCAGCGGCGATAAAAGCGAAAAACCCACCGCCGGGAAGCTGCGCAAGGCGCGGCAGAAAGGGGATATTCCCCGTTCAAAAGATTTAACCATGGCGGTTGGGCTAGTGGCGTCATTCTTCACCCTGACCGCTTTTCTACCCTATTACCGGCAGCTGATTGGCGAGTCGTTTGCCGCCGTCGGCACGATGGCGCAAGACCTCGATAACCCAAACGTTTTGAACCAGTTTCTACTGCTGAACCTGTGGGTATTGCTGCGCTTTATTGCCACGCTTATCCCCATTCCCATGGCCTGCATGATTGCCAGCCTGGTGCCGGGAGGCTGGATTTTTACGCCGTCAAAACTTAAACCCGACTTTAAGAAGCTCAGCCCCATCAGCGGCCTTAAGCGCATGTTCTCCGCCAGCCATTACACGGAAGTGGGGAAGATGATGCTGAAATGCGCGACGATCCTCGCCGTTATCTACACGATGGTGCACGATCAAATGGACAGCCTCCTCCATCTCCAGCGGCTGTATCTGTATCAGGCCATCGGCCATGGATTCGGTATTTTCCATCACGTTGTCAGCCATTTTGTCGCCGTTATCGTTATTTTTGCCCTGCTTGATGTGCCGTTGAGCAAGTTCATGTTCACGAAGAAGATGCGCATGACCAAGCAGGAAGTCAAAGAAGAGTACAAAAATAACGACGGTAACCCGCAGATTAAGGGCCGTATTCGCCAGCTCCAGCGCCAGATGGCGATGGGGCAAATCTCGCGCACCGTACCCGAAGCCGATGTGATCATCACCAACCCAACCCATTACGCGGTGGCGCTGAAGTATGACCCACAGAAAGCGGAAGCGCCGTATATCGTCGCCAAAGGCATTGATGACGTTGCGCTATGGATTCGTGAAGTGGGCGCCAGCCACAACGTTGAAGTGGTGGAGTTTCCGCCGCTGGCGCGTGCGGTGTACTACACCACCCGCGTCAACCAACAAATTCCGGCGCAGCTGTTTCGCGCCATCGCTCACGTCCTGACCTACGTCATGCAGCTGAAGTCGTGGCGCGAAGGTCGCACTGAGCAAAAACCAAGCCTGAACAGGCATATAGACATTCCTCAAGAGGTATTAAAAGCCAATGGCGAACAGTAAGATGCACAACATGTTCGGCATGCTCCGTAAGGCGCAGATTGCCGTGCCTATCCTGCTTCTCTGCGTGCTGGCGATGGTGATCCTGCCGCTGTCACCGCTGATGCTGGATATCCTGTTTACCTTCAACATTGTACTGGCGGTCATCGTGCTGCTGGTTTCGGTGAATATGCAGCGTCCGCTGGACTTTGCCATCTTCCCGACGCTGCTGCTGATCACCACGCTGATGCGTCTGACGCTGAACGTGGCGTCCACGCGCGTGGTGCTGTTGAACGGTCATCAGGGGGAAGGCGCGGCCGGTAAGGTTATCGAAGCCTTTGGCCAGGTGGTGATCGGCGGCGATTTCGTTGTGGGTTTCGTGGTGTTTATCATCCTGATGATCATCAACTTCGTGGTGGTGACCAAAGGTGCCGAACGTATCTCGGAAGTGTCGGCTCGCTTCACGCTGGATGCACTGCCGGGTAAACAGATGGCGATTGACGCCGACCTGAACGCCGGGCTGATCAACCAGCAGCAGGCGCGTACCCGCCGTCAGGAAGTGGCGAAAGAAGCCGACTTCTACGGAGCCATGGACGGTGCGTCGAAGTTCGTGCGCGGCGACGCCATCGCCGGCATTATGGTACTGATCATCAACGTCATTGGCGGTATCTGTATCGGTATCTTTAAATACGATCTCGATGCCAGCCACGCCTTCCGCCAGTACGTCCTGTTAACCATCGGTGACGGCCTGGTCGCCCAGATCCCGTCCCTGCTGCTGGCGACCGCCGCCGCCATCATCGTCACCCGCGTCAGCGAAGGTAACGACGTCAGCGACGAAATCAAAACCCAGCTGCTCTCCAAGCCGAAGGTGCTGTACACCGCGGCATTCGTGATGTTCACCCTCGCGATCGTGCCGGGTATGCCGCATATCGCCTTCCTGAGCTTTACCGCGCTGCTGCTGTTCGCGGCATGGCGACAAAGCAAAGCGGTTCAGCCCGCACCGCAGGAAACGGACATGGAGGCGATCGGCGAAGCGCTGGCGCCGGACGCCAACCCGGCGATTACCTGGGACAGCATTCCGCTGGTTGAGCCAATTGGCCTGAACCTCGGCTACAAGCTGGTGACTATGGTCGATGAGTCCAAGGGCAGCCCGCTGTCGCTACGCGTGCGCGGGGTGCGTCAGGTCATTTCGGAGGTGTGCGGCGTGCTGCTGCCGGAGATTCGCATTCGCGAAAACTTCCGCCTCAAGCCCGCCCAGTATGCTATTCACATCAACGGCATCCGCACGGCGATGGGTGAGGTGAACGCGGACAAACTGATGGCGATCCCCGGTACCGAGCTCTACGGTGAAATCGACGGCGTACTGGATACCGACCCGGCCTACGGCATGGCCATTGTCTGGATCGATCAGGACCAGAAGGCTAAGGCGCTAAACCTGGGCTATCAGGTTGTGGACTGCGCCAGCGTCGTGGCAACGCACGTCAACAAAGTGGCGCGCGAGCACCTGCCGGAACTGTTCAACTATGATGACATTACCCATCTGCACGCCCGTCTGGCGCAGCAGGCACCGAAGCTGGCGGAAGATTTAAACGCTGCGCTCAACTACAGCCAACTGCTGCGTATCTATCGCCAGCTGCTGCTGGAGCAGGTCTCGCTGAAGGATATTGTCACCATCGCCTCCACCCTGCTGGAAAGCGCGGCGGTCACCAAAGATCCGGTGCTGCTGACCTCGGACGTGCGCTACGCGTTGCGCCGCGCCATTGTGCACAACATCAACGGCGATCGCCCACAGTTGGCGGCATATACCATTGATAATCAGCTGGAAAATATGCTGCTGGGGGCGCTTAATCAAGCACAGCAGGCGGGCAAAGTGGCGCTGGACAGCTTCCCGGTCGACCCGAATATTCTGACCCAGCTGCAAAATACGATGCCGATGATTTATGAGCAGATGAAAGCAAAAAGCCTGCCGCCGCTGCTGCTGGTGACGCCACAGCTACGGCCGGTCATTTCACGCTACGGACGCCTGTTTGCCAGCGGGCTACACGTGCTGTCATACAATGAAGTGCCGGACGATGCCGACCTGAACGTGGTGGGCACGCTGGCGTAAATGCCCCCAACCGGGGGCCTCGATCGCCCCCGGAACAGTGGCTACTGCTCCATATAGCGCAGCTTCCACTCAGCGATGGTGCGCGGCATTTTTGCCACGGCGTTTCCCTGGGTGCTGAAGTACGAGAACGTCAGCTTACCATTGCCGTCCGGCTCAACCCGCGCCGCCCAGATATTGCTCTTCGTAAACATGATAATCGCCGTGCGGGTATTCGCTGCGCCGCGTACCCACATGGAGAGCACCGTGGCACCAATATTATCTATATCTTCATGATAAATGTAGACATTAGCACTATCGACGAAACGCTGATAGTCATCACCCACCAACGTACGGAAGCGTGCATCCATCTGCGGATCGGTAAATATTTCCAGCGACAGCAGCGTTGCCTTCGGCCGGGGATCGGTTTCCGACTTCAGATAGCGGCCATCGATAAACGCGCCGTTGGGCAGCGATAAACGACAGCCCCACTCCGCGTTGCTGTAGGCCTGAATCGCCCCGCTTTTACGCGGAATAAACAGCACCTTACACTGTTTACTGTCGACCATACTTTCAATCAGCACCATGCCGTTAATCTTGCGGGCCTCGGCGGTAAACTCATCTTTATTCAAGCCGGCCCAGATACGAATATCGGCGATAATCGACCAGTCGGCGCTGTGGCTGAACTGCACCACGCCGCCGCTCATGTTCGCGGCGCTGGTGTTCCACCAGCGGCCTTCCCAGGAAAATCCCGGCTGCGCTTCGGCTATTTTACCGATCCCGGCGTAATAGGCGCGCTCGATACATTCATCGGACGAACACCACTCCAGCGATTTCTCCCAGGTTTCATATTCCTGATGCACCTGCCGCGCATCCCGCGTCACCAGCATTGCGCGATAGACGGTCGACATGGTGTTATCCAGCCAGTTCAGGTTGTCGTTATTACAGATGGTATTTTCCAACGGCGTCTTGGCACGCTGGCAGTTCACCGCCAGTGCGCTGGACGCGAAACAGGCCGTAATAAGAATGAGTAAATTAATCAGGTGCTTAATCATTTAGAATATTTTTTAACCAGTACGGGCGCTTATTTTGGCTAAAACAAAAATTTATTGCAATAAAACGCCATTATTTATTCACTATATGAATAATTCACCACGTTTTTAAGTTGTATCAATAAATTGTCGCTTTTGTATAACGTGTATTCATTTTTGGATTATCACGTTATGAAGATAGACAATCGTCATTACACGCTCTCGGTACTTTCTTCTTACTCGTCTCAGGAAAACACCGACCGCAAGCCGCTGGGCATCATCCGCAACAGCGGACAGTACAGCCCGCAGGGCGGCAACTGGAAGCTTTCCGATCCGACCATTTCCGCCGTTGTTAGCCTGCGTAGAGGGGACGTTATGCCTTATTACCAGGGCAAGCCGGTCGCATGGGCATTAATTGAATATGATATGGCGCAGGAGGTCGAGATCTAATATTTAACTAAGATTTTACGCATTAAATATTTCGGCTTTATTTTTATAACTCATTGTTGCCACGCGGTGAGAATAATAATACTCACCGCGTATTACTCATATTAACTAATATCCGCAACCGACGAACGGGCGACCAGACGACCGGTAAACGCACGCCCCTCGGGAACAAACAGCGAATGGCCGTCAATTAACGCCCGAATCCGCTGCACACAGTTCTCAAGCAGCTGCTCAACGGGATAGGCAATACATGTCAGCGGCGGGTAGAGTAGCGGTGCCAACGGCGAATCTTCCAGACTCACCAACGACACTTCCTGCGGGATGGCAATATTAAACTCGCGTAATAAGCGCATTGCTTCGGCGGCATAGCAGTCACGTTTGGCGATAATCGCCGTATATTTCGTAAAGCTATTAATCAGCGTCAGCAGCGCCTGCTCGATGTTGTTGTCGGCCATCACCAACAGTTGACGATTAAACGGCAGGGAGTAGTTTTGCAACACGCTGCGATAGCCATCAAGCATCTGTCTGCTGGCGACATCATTTTCATTGTCCATCAACAGCGCAATATTGCGGTGCCCCTTACCCAGAACATAACGGCAGGCGCTTTCCGTAGCAAATGCATAGTTATAGCCCTGGCCAGCGCTGCCCTTCGTAGAAAACTCGTCGAAAGCAATCACGTTACTGGCAACGTCACCGCTGCTGCGGGTGAGCGTTACCACGGCAACGCACTGATGCTGCAGGCTTTCCACCGCAGCCTGCTGTTCTGCAGCATCGTTCACGTACTGGATCATCAACGATTTATTCAGCGATTTTACCGCCTGAGACAGCTGCGGCAACAGCGTCGCGCTAAACCCGGCCTCGTTGGCAGGCAGCACCATACCGACGTAGCTGGAGGTATTGCTCGCCAGGTTTTGTGCGGCAAAACTGGGGCGGTAGTTCAGCTCTTCTACCGCGCGTAATACGGCCTCGCGGCTCTCTTCACGAACGCCACGGGTTCCCGTCAGCACGCGCGAAACGGTGGCTCGAGAAACGTTGGCTAACTTTGAAACATCATCAATAGTAGGCATGGTGTCGTCTGTATTACGGTTTTCTCCCTATAGTAACATAAATGCGTACAGGTATTCGCCAACTCCCCGGCACAAACGGCCGGGGAGGCAGGGACTTAGCGGCGGGAGCGGTAGAGTTCGATCAGCTCGCCAACCAGCTCTTTTGCCAGGATGGAAGTCATCAGATGATCCTGCGCATGTACCATCACCAACGTCATTTTGGTTTTTCCCTCGCCTTCATCGGCTTCAATAAGCTGGGTTTGCACAAGATGCGCCTCGCGAGCAAAATGCTGCGCCTGTAGCATCTTTTCATCCGCATCGGCAAAGTCGCCGGCTTTGGCGCTGCTAAGCGCTTCGTAGCACAGGCTGCGCGACTGCCCGGCGTTGATGATAATACCCATTACCTGCTCTTCTAATTCCATGACGTTCTCACTTTTTCTTTCAACGGATTATGCGGTTTCAGATTGCCCGACGCGGCCTGCCGTTTCGCTTTCGTGACGTTCCTGTGAAAGCAGCTGTTTCTCATAAGCCTTCAGGAACGGAAAGTACATGACGGCCGCTGTTGCCATACAAATCAGGCACATAATGATGGGGCTGAACGACCAGTTAGCGGCCCACGAGGCGCCAATCGGCGCTGGCGTCGTCCACGGTGTCATCGACACCACGCGGGAAACCAACCCGAAATCAAGAGCGAAGTAGGCCAGCGTGGCGTTAACCATCGGCACCAGTACAAACGGAATAAAGAACAGCGGGTTCATAATAATTGGCGCACCGAACAGAATCGGTTCGTTAATATTGAACAGCCCCGGGACCACCCCCATACGGCCAATGGTGCGCAGATGCACCGCTTTACTGCGCATCAGCAAAATGGCCAGCGGCAGCGTAGAACCCACGCCGCCAATCAGCAGATAGTGGTCCCAGAAGCCCTGCACGTAGATATGCGGAATGACGGTACCCGCGGCCATCGCGGCCTGGTTAACCGACAGGTTTGCCATCCAGAACGGGTTCATGATGCCGGTGACGATAAGCGCCCCGTGAATCCCGGCAAACCACAGAATCTGACACACCAGCACCGACAGCAGAATCGCCGGTAAGGTATCAGATGCAGCCACCAGCGGTTTAACCAGCGACATGATCGCTTCGGGAATGATCATCCCCAGCTGTGCTTCAATAAACAGGTTCAGCGGATGGAGCGTCAGCGCCACCGCCAGCACGGGGATCAGAATCTCGAACGAGCGCGCTACGCCAGTAGGGACTTCGGGCGGCAGGCGAATGGTGATGTTGTGGCGACGGAGGAAGGCATACAGCTCGGTGGTGTAAATCGCCACCAGCAGCGCGGTAAAAATGCCCTGACCGGAAAAATAGGCCACAGAAATCTGCCCATCTTTCAGCGGCGCAGCCACCAACAAAAAGCCCATGAGCGACAGCATTCCGGAGGTCAGCGGGTCCAGCTCATGATGTCGCGCCAGGCTGGCGGCGACCCCGACAGAAATAAATAGCGTCATAATGCCCATGCTGAAATTGAACGGCAGCATCAGACTTTCACGGTGATCGAGTGAAAATTGCAGCCAGGCACGGGCAAAGCCCCAGCTGGTATCCGGCGAGAACGGCGGAAAGATAAACACCAGCATAAATGAACCGACGATCATAAACGGCAGTGCGAGGATAAAGCCGTCACGGATAGACGTGACGTACTTTTGCTGGCCAATGGCTCCGGCCATCGGCGTGATTTTCTGTTCAATCACGCTGATTAATTTCGCGTACAGAGAGCTCATTTTTTATCCCTTAGTTATTGTTATTTATTAATGACAGGGCAAAATCTAAAACCGCACCACCTTTCTGCATGCCGTAATCCATCATGTTGATAGGCTCGACTTTGATGCCGTAGGCGTTGGCTTTCTGCTGTAAATCTTTCTGCATGTACTTCACCTGCGGCCCCAACAGCACGACCTGATAATGGCCGACCTGCTGCTCAAATTCAGCCACGCCAAAAGCCTTGATATCGACGTCCAGACCGCGTTTACCCGCCTCTTCCACCATTTTTTTAACCAGCAGACTGGTAGACATCCCAGCGGAACAGCAAAGCATGATTTTCTTCATGGAAAACTCCTGACTGAGTCATAACGATGAGCGGACTATAATCAGGAGGAAACAAAACGGAAAGCGCTTTCCATTTATGAATCCATTAAATGTGAGCGCGATCACCGGATGCAGGCTTTCACTTTGCGGGGATGTAGGCGATGATCCCGTCACCTCCGTTCGATATAAGGTTCGCCATGAACATTCAGTTTATGAATGTTGCTGTAACGCTGATTGAGCAACGCGTGACGCCTTTCGCCAATCTTTTAACCCGCAGCCAGCACATTACCGCCATGCGCGACAGCTTTGCGTTGGCCATGCCCTTTGTCATCGTAGGCAGCCTGATGGTGCCACTGATCTTCCCGCCGTTTGCCCTTAGCGGCGCTTGGTATCAGGCCATCCGCCCGATGCTGCTGCCCACTTTTGAGCTAACAATCGGCCTGATTGCGCTGATCATCGCCTTCGGTGCCAGCGCCAGCTTGGGCAAGCAGTATCAGCTCCCGGAGCGGCTGTCCGGTTTGACTGGATGCCTGGCTTTTCTGCTGTTCATTGGCTTCAAAGATAACGGCGGCAGCAACCTGTTTCTTGGCGGCATGGGAATATTTAGCGCTTTAGTTTCAAGTTTTTATTCCGTCGAGGTGATTCGATTTTTTTACCGCAAAGGCTGGTGTATTCGCCTGCCGGATGAAGTGCCGATCATGACCCGCAACGGCTTTCAGCTGCTGGCGCCGCTGCTTGTGATCATGCTCTCCATCACGGTGATGAATGCCGGGCTGAAGCTGAATACCGGCATGATTTTGCCGGAGCTCATCAGCGAAGCGCTGCGTCCACTGATCATCGCATCCGATACGCTGACCGCGCTGTTGATCTCCCTGCTTATCTGCAACGTACTGTGGTTTGTCGGGATCCACGGTGCGCTTATCGTCACCGGCATCATGAATCCATTCTGGATGACTTATCTGTTTGAAAATCAGCAGGCACTCGCGAATGGAATTACACCACTACCCCATATTTATCTGCAGGGGTTCTGGGATTTTTATCTGCTCATTGGCGGTATTGGCTCTACGCTGCCGCTGGTGTTTATGGCGCTGCGCAGCCGTTCTCGCCAGCTCAAAAGCGTAGGTAAAATTGGCCTGATCCCCTCGCTATTTAATATTAATGAGCCGATTCTTTTCGGCTTTCCGATCATACTTAACCCACTATTTTTAATACCCTTTATTGGTGTTCCACTGATTAACGCTTGCCTTGCCTGGTATCTGACACACCTTGGCGTGCTCGATCGCGCCGTGGCAATGCTACCCTGGTCAATGCCTTCACCGCTGGGTGCGGCCTGGTCGGCAAACGGCAGCTGGAAAAATATGTTTATGTGCCTGTTCGCCTTCTTCAATGCGTGGATGATATACCGTCCGTTTTTCAACGTTTATGAACGGCAACTGGCGGAATCTGAATCCCGCTAATCGATCTCTTTCACAGTTTTTCTCTTGCCAGCGCCATGCAAGCGCTGGCTTTTTTTTAGCTCTCAGAGAAAAAGTCGATCAACATCACGCTTTCAAGTGAACAATCTCCGGATCTGTGATTTGATCCGGCAATTATGGAAAGCGCTTTCCGTTTACGGATGTACATTTCCATTTTTGAACCGTAAATTTCCCATCGCATTAACAAAAGCGCTATTGCGTACAAAAATAAAAGGGAAAAGCGAACAATGAAACGACTTAACCGATTGATACCTCTGGCTATACTGATCAACATCGCCACAAGCGGTCTGGCACATGCAGAAAAATATGACTTTCAGCTCCACGGCTATATGCGCTCTGGCATCCTGGCAAACTCGGATGGCAACCGCGTCGATTCCGTCGGGTTGATGCCGGACGGGAAATGGCGTCTGGGCAACGAAGAAGACACCAAAATTGAGTTGATACCGACCGTTACCCTGAAGTCTGACTCCGGTGCGGTGGCAAAAATTCAGGCCAATATCACTCACCAGAGCAAATGCACCTCTGACTGGAACTGCCAGGATGACGATGGCCACGACGTGCAGTTCCGGGAAGGGTATGCCGAGCTAAGCAACCTCGACTTCGCACCGGAAATGACCTTCTGGGGCGGCAAACGTTACAGCAGCTCCAACACCTCCAGCCACCAGTTTGACTGGGAGTACATTCAGTACAACGGGACCGGCGGTGGCTTCGACAACATGGATTTGGGCTTCGCGCGCTTCGACGCCGGGGTTTACGCCTTCTCACCGACCGATGAAACCAAAGCCTACCCTGTCGATAAAGGCGATCAGGGCTACCCGGACGACTATTCGCTTAACCTGTGGTTTAAAAAGATCGCCGGCACAGGTCTGGATCTTGAGCTGATCGGCCACCGCATGAACCGCAACGAAAACCACCCGACTTCCGCAGAGAAAGGCTACGGCGTAACCGGCGTCTATAACTTTGACGGTTTCTGGGGTCTGACGGGCGGCTATTCCAAACTGGTGATGCAATATGGACGCGGTCTGGCGGCAGGCGACTCGCTGGGCAAAAACGGCTGGGGCTGGGCCAATCTTGAAGACACCCAGTCATGGCGTATCGTGCTCGACAGCCTGGCATCTATGGGGAACGTCGAAGTCTCAACCTTTGCCTACTTGCAGAAGGATAAAAACTACCGCTGGTGGAGCAGCGACGACAACGGCTGGGGCCGCACCAGCTGGGTTGCCGGAATTCGTCCGTATCATCAAATCACCAAAAACTTCGCCATGCAGTACGAGCTGGGATATGAGTACCTCGATGATGACAACTACAAGGGCGTCAACGGTAAAGGCAAAGGCGGGCTGACTAAAATCACCGTTGCGCCAACGCTGACCTTCGACTCTGGCTTCTGGAGCCGCCCACAGCTTCGCTTCTTTGTCACTTACGCCAAATGGGATAAAGGTGTTTCCGACGCGCTCGATGGTAACTACAACTGGAATACCAACACTATCGATGCTGGTGGATACAGCCGCAGTGGCGACACCGACACGGTGAACTTTGGCGTGCAGGCGGAAGTCTGGTTCTAAGGAGAGAGACGATGAAAATGCCCGTCAGAAAGTCACTGCTGATGTTCGTTATTGCCTCGCTAAGCAGCGCGGGTGCCATGGCGGCACAGCAATCGCACTTTGAAAACTTTATCACGCGCCAGGGCGCACAGCTAATGGACGGCAAGCAAGAATTCCGCTTCGCCGGCATTCACGCACCGGAGCTGCATCGTATTGAAAACGACGCCCGCGGCGTGTGTAAAGCCGATCCGCGCGGCTGGGGCCAGTACTTTAAATGGCCGACGCCGGAGGAACAGGAGAACTGGATTAAAGCCATCGTGCAAACGGGAGCAAAAGCCCAGCGCGTCTATGTACTTTCCGTACAGCAGGAGAGCGATGAAGCCTGCGAGCGCGAAACGCACATCCTGGCTCCGACAACATCGGACGGTATGCCACGCCTGAATGAGAAGGCGATGGTGGTATACGACAACATGATTGCTGAAGCTGACAAACAGGGTCTGCGACTGATTTTGCCGTTTATCGATCACTGGTGGTGGTGGGGAGGTCGGGAGCAACTGGCGGCCTTCTACCATGAAAAACCGGAAGATTTTTACCGCACAGACAGCCAGACCTACAAAGCGTATCTCGATGTGATTCGTCAGGTGATTACCCGGACCAACACCATTACCGGGCGCCCATACTATGACGAAAAAGCCATTATGGCCTGGGAAACCGGCAACGAACTGGAGGATACCAATGAAGAATTCCTCAGGCAGACGGCAGCATGGATTAAAAAACTCGCGCCGCATCAGCTGGTCGTTGACGGTACTTATAAGAAAATCAACGCGTTCTCCGTAAACGATCCCAATGTCGATATCGTCAGCAACCACTACTACACCAACGCCGGTAATAACCATCCGGATCAGGTGAAGAAAGACCTGACCGCTATCGGCGGCAAGAAAGTGTATCTGGTCGGTGAGTTTGGCCTGCTCGATAGCAAAGCACTGAACGACATAATGCAGTCAATTGTGCATACCGAGGTCAACGGCGCCAAAGCGGCGGGAGGATTCATATGGGGCTTCCGCGGCCATCGTCACGACGGCGGTTTCTACTGGCATAAAGAGTACACCGGCCACTATAGCTACCATCTGCCAGGCTTCCCGCAGGGGGATGGGAATCAGGAAACGGCGGTGGTTAACCTGGTGCGCACCGCTGCCGCGCAAATGGCGGGAGAGGAAAAAATGGCCCCATTGCCTGCGCCGGATGCGCCGAAGCTGCGCGCAACGACTTCGCCGTTCGCCATTAACTGGATGGGTGCCGCCGTCGGCCGCAGCTATGACGTAGAACGCGCGGAGTCGAAAACCGGTCCGTGGACCGTCGTTGGGCACAATATTTCTGATGGCATGCAGGAATGGAACCCGGCAACCATGGATCTGTTCAGCGATGACTATGCCTCGCTCACGCTTGGTAAAACCTATTACTACCGGGTTATCGCAAAAAATGAATCGGGACAGTCCACGCCATCCAATGTTATTGGCGTCACCCATACGCAGAAAAACCACGCACCGGTCATTACGCTTAGCGACAAGGCAACCACTACGCAAAATAACGGGCTGAGCCTCAATGCGCAGTGGCAGGATGACAATTTGCCGTCACGCAAGGTCAGCGAGAAATGGACCAGCACCGGTAAAAAACGCGCGCATTTCTGCCATGCGGATAAGGCCGCTACGCGCGCCTGGTTCCCGACGCCGGGCACCTACCAACTGACGTTTACCGCCGACGATGGTCTGCTGAAAAGCAGCAAAACGATGACCGTTGACGTCACGACCGCCACGGCACCAGCGCCCGCGGATTTCTGCCATTTTGACAGCCAGCCACTGGGTCTTTCGCAGAGCCAGAAAACGGTGATCAAGAGCGCGGAAAATGAACTGACAACCGGTGAAGATGGCTTCCTCGGTCCCTTTGCTAACGATGGCGATAAAGTCAGTTGGCAGGTTGTCGCGCCGTGGGACGGCCATTACCAGCTGCACCTCGACTTCAATGCAAAATGGGGCACTAAGAAAAACTCGGTGCAAATCAACAGTGACAAACCGATTCAGATTGAGTTTCCGCAAACCGACGAACACGGCCAGCGCTTAACTCTGTCGGTGCATCTTAAACAGGGTGAAAACACCATTAGCCTGGGGAAATTCCCTGGTGATTGGGGTTATGTTTTTATTAAAGCCATTCAGGTGAAGGCTGAGTAGCGATTTGCTGCGCCGCCAGCGGCGCAGTTTTTTATTTTTCAGGAGATTAAATGACCACTTATGCGTTTCCAAACCACTTCTTCTGGGGCGCGGCCGCCTCTGGCCCGCAAACTGAAGGCGCAGAAGGCAAGCCTCATCGTTCTATCTGGGACAGCTGGCACGCCGCGCAGCCGGAGCGTTTCTACCGGGAAATTGGTCCCGGGACGGTCTGCAATACGCTGCATCGTTACAAAGAAGACGTCGCGTTGATGAAGCATATTGGCTTCAATTCATTTCGCACCTCCATTCAGTGGTCCCGTCTGATTGACGATCTGGAAACCGGTGAACCGAATGCAGAAGCGGTACGCTTCTATAACGCCTATTTCGACGAAATGATCGCCAACGGCATCGAACCGATGGTCAACCTCTATCATTTTGATATGCCGGAGGGTTTGCAAAATCGCTACGGTGGGTTCGAGTCAAAACACGTTACCGATCTGTTCGCCCGCTTTGCCGCCACGGCGTTTCGCCTGTTCGGCCATAAAATAAAATACTGGATCACCTTCAACGAGCCGATTGTGCCGGTCGAAGGCGGCTATCTGTACGACTTCCACTACCCATGCAAAAAGGACGGCAAGCTGGCCGCGCAGGTGGCGTTCAACATCATGCTGGCACACGCGAAAGCGGTGCAATGCTACCGTGAACAGCAGTTGCCGGGTGAAATCGGCGTGGTGCTGAACCTGACGCCATCCTATACCCGCAGCGACTCAGCGGAAGATAAAAAAGCGGCGTGGTACGCCGATTTGTTGTTCAACCGCAGCTTCCTCGACCCACTGGTGAAACACCAGTTCCCGAAGGAACTGTGTGAACTGCTGGCGCTACATAACTGCCTGCCGGAAACCAGCAAAGAAGAGGTTTCGCTGATTACCGACTCGCGCATCGACTTCCTCGGCGTGAACTACTACGTGCCGCGTCGCGTACAGGCGCGCGAAACGCCGTACACCCTCGACTATTTCTCGCCGGAGTATTACTTCGAAAACTACGTAGACCCGCACGGCCGCTTCAATCCGTACCGCGATAACAACGAAATTCACCCGCAGGCAATTTACGACATTGCCGCCAATATCCGCGACAATTACGGCAATATTAAGTGGTATCTCGCCGAAATCGGTATCGCGATGGATCTGCAATCCGAAGGCCCGGTGCAGGCGGACGGCGTGATTGACGATGGTTTCCGTATTGGCCTGATGGAAGAGCATCTGGTGCAGCTACACCGCGCGATCGCCGACGGGGCAAACTGTTTCGGCGTGCATCAGTGGACATTCATCGACAACTGGTCGTGGCTTAATTCGTTCAAGCGCCGCTACGGGTTCTACCGTCTCGATCTTGAAACCGGAGAGCGGCAGATTAAGCGCAACGGACTGTGGTTTAAAGCGTTGGCGGAAAGTAACCAGTTCAGCCTCAGGTAGGCCGGATAAGACGTTTATGCCGCCATCCGGCAATGTGCCGTATCGTGCCCGATGGCGCTCCGCTTATCGGGCCGACGAACCACACGACGCCGGGCCAATCCCCTGCAACAGCACCGCAAGCGCGTTGCTGACAATTTGCTCTGGTGTCAGCATCGCCAATCGCTCGTCGTTACGCATCCGGGAAAACGGCACCAGCACCAGGCTTAATAGCGTGGTGAACAGCAGCTCCGCGCTCAGGTGCGGGTTGATTTTCCCCTCGGCCTGCCAGCGTTTCACCATCGCCAACGTGGCGTGATATTTGTCGTCACCAAAACGCTCGTGTAAATGCTGGCGCAGCACCGGCATCTCGCCAATGACTTCCTGCATCCACAGCGGGGCAAACCATTCATACTGCGCCGCGATGGCCGCCAGCGTTCTGACCATTTCAGTCAGCGCCTTCACCGGTTCATCGGGATAATCGCCAAACACACCGCTGATTCTGGCGCGTAGCGGCAAAAACCGCTCTTCGATCATCACATCGAGCAATTGCTCTCGTGAATTGAAGTAGTAGTGCAGCATCGCCGGCGTGACTCCCGCCTCCCGGGCAATCGCGTTCAGCGACGTGCGCGCAATGCCCTGCTGAGAAAACAGACGCAGCGCAATATTGATAAGCTGTTCGCGGTTCGCGGTATTCGGCTTACTGCCGCGCGGACGCCCAGGCTTACGCGGTTTGAGATTGTCTTTTTGTGCTGGCATAGAAACGGGATCCCTTGACCACTTAACGATCTTCAATAAATATTAATTATGCATTTAATTAATTTCAAGTGAGAACATGATGGCGTCCGATACAACGACGAACGCACAGCCCGTGCAACCGACTGGCGTCACCTCAATCCGTTTGCTGTTCAGCGCGCTGCTGTTGGTGATGCTGCTCTCCGCGCTCGACCAGACCATTGTCTCGACCGCGCTGCCGACCATTGTCGGCGAGCTGGGCGGCCTCGACAAGCTGTCGTGGGTGGTCACGGCTTACATCCTGACTTCCACGATTGTGGTACCGCTGTACGGCAAGTTTGGCGATCTGTTTGGCCGCAAGCGGGTGCTACAAATCGCGATCGTGCTGTTTCTCGTGGGTTCCGCACTGTGCGGGCTGGCGCAAAATATGACCCAGTTGGTACTCATGCGTGCGCTGCAAGGACTGGGCGGCGGCGGGCTGATGGTCATTAGCATGGCGGCCGTGGCCGACGTCATTCCGCCCGCCGAACGCGGGCGCTATCAGGGGCTATTCGGCGGCGTGTTTGGCCTGGCGACGGTTATCGGCCCGCTGATTGGCGGCTTTATTGTCCAGCACGCCTCGTGGCGCTGGATTTTCTACATCAACCTGCCGCTGGGGCTGTTCGCGCTGTTTGTCATCGGTGCCGTATTCCACTCCAGCAACAAACGCAGCCAGCATGAAATCGACTGGCTGGGCGCGCTGTACCTGACGATGGCGCTGGTGAGCATCATCCTGTTTACGACCGAAGGCGGCACGGTTCGCGCCTGGAGCGACCCGCAGCTCTGGTGCATCCTCGCCTTTGGGCTTATCGGCATTGCCGGGTTTATTTATGAGGAACGGCTGGCGTGGGAGCCGATAATCCCGCTGTCGCTGTTCCGCAATCGTAGCTTCCTGCTGTGCAGCTTGATTGGCTTTATCATCGGTATGTCGCTGTTTGGCTCGATCACCTTCCTGCCGCTTTACCTGCAGGTGGTGAAGAACGCCACGCCAACCGAGGCCGGGCTGCAATTAATTCCGCTGATGGGCGGGTTACTGCTGACCTCGATTATCAGCGGTAGAGCGATTAGCCGTACCGGAAAATATCGCCTCTATCCGATTGTTGGCACGCTGATGGGCTTTATTGGCATGCTGTTGCTAACGCGGATTACCCTGACCTCGCCGACCTGGCAGCTGTATCTGTTTACCGCCGTGCTGGGTATGGGTCTTGGGCTGGTGATGCAGGTGCTAGTGCTGGCGGTACAAAACTCGGTCAGCGCGAACCTCTACGGCGTCGCCACCTCCGGGGTCACGCTATTCCGCTCGATTGGCGGTTCCATTGGCGTGGCGCTGTTTGGCGCGGTGTTTACCTCGGTGCTGCAATCACGGCTGACCAGCCTGTTACCGGAAGGGGCGGCTATTCCTCCGGGGATGAACCCGGTGGCCATTCACCAGCTTCCTGAGGCCATTCGCACGGATTACCTCACCGCATTCGGTTCGGCGATTCACGCGGCGTTTATGATGGCGGCCTGCATTATGGTGCTGGCTTTCGCGCTGTCGTGGTTGTTAAAAGAAGCGCCGCTGAAAACCGGGCGCGAGTAGCCGATGCCGGATGGCGGCTACGCCTTATCCGGCCTACTCCGTTTTGTAGACCGGATAAACACCATCCCCCCGCACCGTCCCGTAGGCCGGATAAGCGCAGCGCCATCCGGCAACGCTCACAGCGTTTTCGTCAGGTAATGGCGCTGCATTCCCGTCAGCGGGAAATCGTCCAGCGTCGTTTTCAGCGTATAACCCTGCTTCTGATAAAACGGCAGCGCCTGGAAGCTAATGGTATCCACCAGCGCATATTTGCAGCCTTTCTCGCGCGCAAGATCCCCTGCACGCTTGATAATCTCGCTGCCGACCCCTTCACCGCGCACGGTGTCACACACCCACAGATAGTCGATGCTGAGCCAGTCGCCTTTACGCTGGCCTATCAGGCCGCCGCGCATCACTTCCTGTTCATCGCGCAGGTATACGCAAATATCGCCCCATCCGGTGGCATCGATAAACTGGCGGTTATAGGCACGTAGCCCGGTGATTAACTCGTCTTTATCTTCCTGCGTAATAATTTCTTTAATAACAAAAGGCATATCTTCTCCATTATTTTTATTGTCTTCCCTTATTTATTTCACAAAAAATTCTTTTTTTCTCCATTATTTTTTGTACCAATTAAAAAAGAAAAAATGGCATGAAGAAAATGCTTCTCATCATGCGCGAGCTACGTATAATGGGCAAAAACGAGAACGATCATTCTCACTCTTAACCCTCACGGAGACGCGCATGACCAGCAAGCTGGAAGCCAGGCAAAAAGCCCGCCAGGACGATATCATCGCCGCTGCCCGCCGCTGCTTTCGCAACAGCGGTTTTCACGCTGCCAGCATGTCGCAAATTGCCGCTGAAGCGAAGCTCAGCGTCGGGCAAATCTACCGTTATTTCAGTAACAAAGATGCCATTATTGAAGAGATGATCCGCCGGATTATCGACCACCGCATCGCCGAGATGGAAGGCAAAACCCAGACCCATCTGATGCCGCACATGCTGGCGTGGCGCATGACGCTGAGCGAAGATGACGATGCGCTGATGCTGGAGATGTCCGCTGAAGCCACCCGTAATCCGCAGGTTGCCGCCTGGCTGCAAGAGGCCGATGAGCGCATGTTTAACAACGCCTGCGAGCATCTGCGCAAAGCCTATCCCGCGCTGAGCGAAACGCGTATTCGCTGCTGCGTCGAGGTCATGGCGGTGATGGTGGAAGGCACCATTTATCGTCGTCAGATCCCCCAACAGGTGGCCTCTGACGAAATGGAAAAAATCTATCAGGAAATTATTAATATGCTCGTCACTGCAAAATAATTAATTTCATTTAGAAACCAGGGGATATTTCATCCCCCTTTTGTTGTTTCCGGACCTCCGGAGACGCAGGCTTTTTCGCACCTGTCATTCTCCCCCCTATTGGGCGAGAAGGGTGTCGTTCACCCTGAGAAAAATATGAAATACATCACAACCACCATCGCTGCATTATTTCTCCTGAGCGGATGCGATAATGCCCCCACCGCCTCTCCAGAACGTCCGGCACAGGAAGTCGGCATCGTTACATTAAAAAGCCAACCCGTTTCTGTGGTCAGCTCGCTGACCGGACGCACGGCCGCCGCCGCCAGCGCGGAAGTTCGCCCGCAGGTTTCCGGTATCATCCAGAAACGGCTTTTTAATGAGGGCGATGACGTTAAAGCAGGCCAGGCGCTGTACCAGATTGACCCAGCCAGCTTCCGCGCCGCTTACAATGAAGCCGCCGCCGCGCTGAAGCAGGCGCAGGCGCTGGTTGTCGCCGACTGCCAGAAGGCGCAGCGTTATGCGGCACTGGTCAAGGATAACGGCGTTTCACGCCAGGACGCCGACGACGCGCAGTCGACCTGCGCGCAGGACAAAGCCAGCGTCGAGTCCAAAAAAGCGGCGCTCGAGAGCGCGCGCATTAACCTTAACTGGACCACCGTCAGCGCCCCTATTGCCGGGCGCATCGGTATCTCCTCCGTCACGCCGGGCGCGCTGGTCACCGCCGAGCAAACCACGGCGCTGGCAACCATTCGTGGCCTGGATACCATGTACGTCGATCTTACCCGCTCCAGCGTCGACCTGCTGCGTCTGCGTAAGCAGTCGCTGGCGGCCAATAGCGATACGCTCGGCGTCACCCTGCAGCTTGAAGACGGCAGCACCTACGGCGAAAAAGGCCGCCTGGCGCTGACCGAAGTCGCCGTCGACGAATCCACCGGGTCGGTGACCCTGCGCGCCGTGTTCCCCAATACGCATCATCAGCTGCTGCCGGGTATGTTCGTACGAGCCAAAGTGGATGAAGGCATCATGAACGATGCCATTCTGGCGCCACAGCAGGGTGTCACCCGCGACGCAAAGGGCAACGCCACCGCGCTGGTGGTCACCGCCGACAACAAGGTCGAGCAGCGTGCGCTGGAAACCGGCGACACCTATGGCGACAAATGGCTGGTGCTCAATGGCCTGAAAGCGGGCGATAAGCTGATCGTCGAAGGGACGGCGAAAGTCGCCGTCGGCCAGCAGGTGAAACCGGTTGAAGTGAAAGCTAACGGAGGAAACGCCTGATGTTTGCCCGTTTCTTCGTGCGTCGCCCGGTCTTCGCCTGGGTTATCGCCATCCTGATTATGCTGGCCGGGATGCTGGCCATCAAAACGTTGCCGGTCGCGCAATACCCGAACGTCGCGCCGCCATCCATTAAAATTTCCGCCACCTACACCGGTGCGTCGGCACAAACGCTGGAAAACAGCGTCACCCAGGTCATTGAACAGCAGCTGACCGGGCTGGATAACCTGCTCTACTTCACCTCCACCAGCAGCTCCGACGGTTCGGTCAGTATCAACGTCACCTTTGAGCAAGGGACCGACCCGGATACCGCGCAGGTGCAGGTGCAGAACAAAGTGCAGCAGGCCGAATCCCGCCTGCCGAGCGAAGTGCAGCAGTCCGGCGTGACGGTGGTGAAATCCCAGAGCAACTTCTTGCTGATCATGGGGGTTTACGACAAAACCGATAAAGCCAGCAGCTCCGACATCGCCGACTGGCTGGTGAGCAATATGCAGGACCCGATGGCCCGTCTCGACGGCGTCGGCAGCCTGCAAGTGTTCGGCGCGGAATACGCCATGCGCATCTGGATGGATCCGGCGAAGCTGGCCTCCTATTCGCTGATGCCGTCCGACGTACAAAGCGCGATTGAAGCGCAGAACGTGCAGGTTTCCGCCGGTAAAATCGGCGCCCTGCCGTCGCCGGACACCCAGCAGCTGACCGCCACCGTGCGCGCGCAGTCGCGTCTGCAAACCGTCGACCAGTTCAAAGACATCATCATTAAAAGCCAGTCCAACGGCGCGGTGGTGCGCGTCGGTGACGTCGCCCGCGTCGAGATGGGCAGTGAAGACTACACCGCTGTCGCCAAATTGAACGGACACCCGGCCGCCGGTATGGCGGTAATGCTAGCGCCGGGGGCTAACGCCCTGAGCACCGCGACGCTGGTGAAGGATAAAATCAACGAGTACAAACGCAACATGCCGCAGGGCTACGATGTTGCATACCCGAAAGACAGCACTGAATTTATCAAGATCTCCGTCGAAGATGTGGTGAAAACGCTGTTTGAAGCCATCTTCCTCGTGGTCTGCGTGATGTATCTGTTCCTGCAAAACATCCGCGCGACGCTTATCCCCGCGCTGGCGGTGCCGGTGGTGCTGCTCGGCACGTTTGGCGTGCTGGCGCTATTCGGTTACTCAATCAATACCCTGACGCTGTTCGCCATGGTGCTGGCGATAGGGCTGCTGGTCGATGACGCCATCGTGGTGGTAGAAAACGTCGAGCGTATTATGCGCGACGAAGGGCTACCCGCCCGGGAAGCGACCGAAAAATCGATGGGCGAAATCTCCGGAGCGCTGGTCGCCATTGCGCTGGTGCTGTCCGCCGTGTTCCTGCCGATGGCCTTCTTTGGCGGTTCCACCGGGGTGATTTACCGTCAGTTCTCGGTCACCATTATCTCGGCAATGATGCTCTCCGTGGTGGTGGCGTTAACCCTTACGCCCGCACTGTGCGGCTCAATCCTGCAACATACGCCGCCGCACAAAAAAGGATTTTTCGGCGCATTTAACCGCTTTTATGCCTCTACTGAACGTAAATACAAGCACCGAGTGCTCAATACTCTGAGCCGCTCCGGGCTGGTTATGGTGGTCTATTTAGCCATCTGCGGCGGCATGGCGCTGGCGATGTGGAAACTGCCGGGGAGCTTCCTGCCGGTGGAAGACCAGGGCGAGATCATGGTGCAGTACACTCTGCCCGCCGGGGCCACAAACTCACGTACCGCCGAGGTCAGCAAGCAGGTAACCGACTGGTTCCTCAACAAAGAGAAAGCCAACACCGACGTTATCTTCACGGTTAACGGCTTTAGCTTTAGCGGCAGCGGGCAGAACGCCGGCATGGCCTTCGTCTCACTGAAAAACTGGTCCGAGCGTAAAGGCGCGGAAAATACCGCGCAGGCCATTGCCCTACGCGCCACCAAAGAGCTGGGGGCGATTCGCGATGCCACGCTGTTTGCGATGACGCCACCGTCGGTGGACGGCCTCGGCCAAAGCAACGGCTTTACCTTTGAACTGATGGCCAGCGGCGGCACCGACCGTGCCGAGCTGCTGAAAATGCGCGATCAGCTGATTGGCCAAGCCAATCAGGATGCCACTCTGCACGCCGTGCGCGCCAACGATATGCCGCAAACACCACAGCTACAGGTGGATATCGATAACAACAAAGCCGTGTCGCTGGGGCTGTCGCTGAGCGACGTCACCTCAACGCTCTCCAGCGCCTGGGGTGGTACCTACGTGAACGACTTTATCGACCGCGGACGCGTGAAAAAAGTCTATATCCAGGGCGATAGCGACTCTCGCGCCTCACCGTCCGATCTCGGAAAATGGTTCGTGCGCGGCAGCGATAACAGCATGACGCCGTTCTCCGCTTTTGCCACGACCCGCTGGGAATACGGCCCGGAAAGCCTGGTGCGCTACAACGGCGCGGCGGCCTATGAAATCCAGGGCGAAAACGCCACCGGCGCCAGTTCCGGTACCGCGATGACCACCATGGAAAACCTGGCCAATAACCTGCCGGCGGGCTCCACCTGGGCCTGGAGCGGACTGTCGTTGCAGGAAAAACTGGCCAGCGGCCAGGCGATGAGCCTGTATGCCATTTCCATTCTGGTGGTGTTCCTGTGCCTGGCGGCGCTGTATGAAAGCTGGTCGGTGCCAATTTCGGTCATCATGGTTATCCCGCTCGGCCTGCTGGGCGCGGCGCTGGCCGCATGGATGCGTGACCTGAGCAATGATGTCTACTTCCAGGTGGCGCTATTAACCACCATCGGGCTGTCATCGAAAAACGCCATTCTGATCGTCGAGTTCGCCGAAGCCGCGGTGGCGGAGGGCTATTCGCTTTCCCGCGCTGCGCTGCGTGCAGCGCAGACCCGTTTGCGTCCGATCATCATGACCTCGCTGGCGTTTATCGCCGGGGTCATGCCGCTAGCGGTGGCGACCGGTGCGGGTGCTAACAGCCGTATTGCCATCGGTACCGGGATTATCGGCGGGACGCTTACGGCAACCCTGCTGGCAATTTTCTTTGTTCCTCTGTTCTTTGTGCTGGTGAAACGTCTGTTCGCCGGTAAACGCAGCCGTCTGGAGTAAGTTATGTTCCGTTTATCCGTTTTATTTATTGCGCTTCTGAGCGTGGGCTGCGTGTCGATGGACCCCAACTATCAGCGCCCGGACGCGCCTATCCCGGCGACGCTGCCGGGCAGCCACGGTGAAGCGACCGCCGTGGTCGGTAACTGGCAGCAGGTGGTGAACGATGTGCGCCTGCAAAAGCTGGTGAGCCAGGCGCTCAGCAGCAACCGCGATGTGCAAAAAGCCATTGCCGATATTGACGCCGCTCGCGCGCAGTACGGCGAAACCCGCGCGTCGTTAATGCCGACCGTTAACGCCGAACTCAGCAATACCCGCAGCCGCACGCTGGCGAGCGGGGTGAGCACCACCGCGCAGGCCGACGGCGCGGTCTCCAGCTTCGAGCTGGATCTGTTTGGTCGTAATCAGAGTCTGTCCCGCGCGGCTCGTGAAACCTGGCTTGCCAGCGAATTCACCGCGCAGAACACCCGTCTGACGATGATTTCCGAGCTCACCACCGCGTGGGTGACGCTGGCGGCGGACAACAGCAACCTGGCGCTGGCGCAGCAAACCATGGCAAGCGCCGCCGACTCGCTGAAAATCGTCCAGCGTCAGCAGCAAATTGGCACCGCGGCGGCCACTGACGTGAGTGAGGCGATGAGCGTTTATCAGCAGGCGCGCGCCAGCGTCGCCAGCTACCAAACGCTGGTGATGCAGGATAAAAACGCCATTAACCTGCTGGCCGGCACCACCGTAGCGGATGCCTTGCTCCCGGGTACGCTGGAGAGCCTGGCCGCCAACACCATTTCACTGGTCCCGGCGGGCGTCTCGTCGTCCGTACTGCTAACGCGCCCGGATATTCAGGAAGCGGAGCACAATCTGAAGAGCGCCAACGCCAATATCGGCGCGGCGCGGGCAAACTTCTTCCCGACCATTTCACTCACCGCCAGCGCCGGGGTAGGCAGCGATGCGCTATCTTCACTGTTTAGCCACGGCATGAGCGTGTGGTCCTTCGCGCCGTCTATTTCGCTGCCGCTGTTTACCGGCGGCAGCAATCTGGCGCAACTTCGCTACGCCGAGGCGGAGAAAAAGGGGCTAATCGCCACCTACGAAAAAACGATTCAGAGCGCGTTTAAGGACGTAGCGGATGCGCTGGCGCGTCGCCAGACGCTGAGCGAACAGCTTGATGCGCAGAGGCAATACGTGGCGGCGGAGCAGCAGACGCTGGACGTGGCGATGAAACGCTACCAGGCGGGCGTTGGCGATTACCTGACCGCGCTGACGGCGCAGCGCACCCTGTGGTCAGCGCAGCAGACGCTGATTGCCTTACAGGAAACGGATCTGGCGAACCGTATTACGCTCTGGCAGTCGCTGGGCGGCGGGGTGCAGGCCGGATAAGGCGTTTCGCCGCCATCCGGCAATGTGCCCGCGATGCCTGATGACGCTGCGCTTATCAGGCCTACAAGACCCTCTCCCCAAAGGGGCGAGGGAACCGATTGGCGTCGTAGGTAAATACCGGCGCGGGTTTTCCCCCTCTCCCTTCCAGGAAGAGGGCCGGGGTGAGGGTGCAGCCAGCACCGTTCCCCTCATTGATTATGAAAAATAAAAGGAGCTTTCATGCCGCGCATCTCCCCCTCCTGGGTCGTGGTTCTGGGTCTGCTAACCGCTATTGGCCCACTGTGTACCGACTTTTATCTCCCGGCGCTGCCGGAAATCACCGAACAGCTAAACGCTACCGGCACGCAAACCCAGCTGTCGCTTACCGCCGCGCTGCTCGGTCTTGGCCTCGGCCAGCTGTTCTTTGGCCCGCTCAGTGACCGCATTGGCCGCCGCAAGCCGCTGGCGCTGTCGTTGCTGCTGTTTATCTTCTCATCGGCTATGTGCGCCATCACCCACGATATTCATCTGCTGATTGTCTGGCGCTTTTTGCAGGGCTTCGCCGGTGCCGGTGGTTCAGTGCTATCACGCTCGATCGCCCGCGACCGCTATCAGGGCACGCTGCTCACTCAGTTCTTCGCCCTGCTGATGACCGTTAACGGCATTGCGCCGGTGCTTTCGCCGGTGCTCGGCGGCTATATTATCACCGCGTTTGACTGGCGAATTTTGTTCTGGACGATGGCGGGAATCGGCGCGGTGCTGCTGCTTTTAAGCCTTGTCGTACTGCATGAAACCCTGCCAGCCAACGGCCCCGATGCAGCGACGCAGCCGAAAGGAACGCCGGTTCTCAAAAACCGCCGCTTTATGCGCTACTGCCTGATTCAGGCCTTTATGATGGCCGGGCTGTTTTCCTACATTGGCTCCTCTTCCTTCGTCATTCAGAGCGAATACGGCATGAGCGCGATGCAGTTCAGCCTGCTGTTTGGCCTGAACGGGATTGGGCTGATTATTGCCGCCCTGATCTTTTCAAAACTGGCGCGTCGCGTCGCCGCGGAAACGCTGCTGCGCCGGGGTTTATTATTGGCGGTGCTGTGCGCGCTGGTCACCCTACTGCTCGCCTGGCAGCAACAGCCGGTCATGGCGCTGATTGGCCTGTTCTTCACGGTGTCGTTTATGAGCGGGATCAGCACCGTCTCCGGTGCGGAAGCCATGAGCGCGGTCAGCAGCGCGCAATCGGGTACCGCGTCGGCGCTGATGGGTACGCTGATGTTCGTCTGCGGAGGCATTGCCGCGCCGCTGGCAGGACTGGGCGGTGAAACCATGCTGAAAATGAGTCTCGCGATGGCGATTTCCTACGCAATTGCGCTTTTTTTCGGGCTGCTTAAACCGCGCACCGCGCCCTAAAATTCACAGAGGTAATAAAATATTCCAATTTTATTACCTCAAAACTCCCCGCCACCGCTGTAAATCATGATTACCTCGTGCCTCTAATCGTGATAACCTTCACATGAATGGAATAATTAATTCCTTATACTACTCGCCACTGTGAATGATGAGGTTTCCTATGAGTATTGACTTGAGCAAATTGCTGACTGAACGACGCAACGCAAACAGCGCTAACATTGACACCCTCTCCACTGAAGAGATGCTGACGGTCATTAACAACGAAGATCAGCAGGTTGCTCACGCCATCACCCCGTATATTCCGCAGATAGCGCAGCTGGTTGATAGCGTGGCGAATGCTTTCCGTCACGGCGGCCGACTGATTTACATCGGCGCTGGCACCTCTGGCCGTCTGGGTATTCTTGACGCCAGCGAATGCCCGCCCACCTTCGGCACCCGTCCTGAGCAGGTTGTCGGCCTGATTGCCGGTGGCCACACCGCCATTTTGAAAGCGGTTGAAAACGTTGAAGATAACGCCGCACAGGGCGCGGAAGATTTACGTACGCTGGGCTTTAACGAGCATGACGTGCTGGTCGGTATCGCTGCCAGCGGCCGCACGCCGTACGTGCTGGGAGCAATGGAATACGCGCATCAGCAAAATGCGCTGGTCGCTATCGTCAGCTGCAACCCGCACGGCGAGATGGCGCAGCGCGCCGACATCGCCATTACGCCGGTTGTTGGCCCGGAAGTCGTGACCGGCTCGACCCGTCTGAAAGCAGGCACGGCGCAAAAACTGGTGCTGAATATGATCACTACCGGTTCGATGATCCGCAGCGGCAAGGTCTACAGCAACCTGATGGTCGACGTAGAGGCCACCAACGCCAAGCTGATTGAGCGACAGATTTCCATCGTGATGGAAGCCACCGAGTGCGATCGCCAGACCGCGCAGACGGCGCTGGATGCCAGCGGCCGCCACTGCAAAACCGCCATCGTGATGGTGCTGGCGAATCTGAGCGCCGACGACGCCAAAAAGCTGCTGGCCGACAACAACGGTTTTATCCGCAAAGCGCTTCAACACGCCTCCCACTGACGAGGGTTCGTAGAATGGCAAAAATAAATAAAGAGATGATAGCCCGCATTCTCACCCTGGTAGGCGGGGCGCCAAACGTCGTGCAGGCGGGTAACTGTATGACCCGTCTGCGCCTGACGCTGCGCAATGAGGACCATGCTGACGTCGCCGCCATCCGCCAGGTCGAAGGCGTCATGGGCGTGGTGGTCAGCAACGAGCAGTTCCAGATTATCCTCGGCCCGGGCAAAGCGCAGACCGCTTCAGAAATGATGAACCTGATGCTGGAAGAGGCCCCGCAAACGCCAGCGCATGAAGCTGACTCTGGTGCATCGCTGGCCGATATCGCGAATGCCAAAAAGCAGGAGCTCAAGGGTAAGCAAACCAGCAGCGTACAGAAATTCCTCGCCAAGTTTGCCACCATCTTTACGCCGCTGATCCCTGGCTTTATTGCCGTAGGCCTGCTGCTCGGCTTTGCGACCCTGGCCGAACAGCTGTTCGTACTGGAGAACGCGCATCCGAACGCCACGCTGGTGGATATCATCAGCTACATGAAAGTGTTCAGTAAGGGCATGTTTACCTTCCTGAGCATTCTGATTGGCTATAACGCGCAGAAAGCGTTCGGCGGTTCGGGCGTGAACGGGGCGATTATCGCCGCGCTGTTTATTCTGGGCTATGACCCCAAAGCGGCGGTGGGCTTCTACTCCGGAATCTCCGACTTCTTCGGCCACACCATTGACCCGCGCGGGAACATCATCGGCGTACTGATCGCTTCAATTATCGGCGCCTGGGTCGAAAAACAGGTGCGCCGCATCATGCCCGCCAACCTCGACATGATCCTCACGTCGGCAGTGACGCTGCTGATCATGGGCGCGGTTACCTTCGTGGTCATTATGCCTATTGGCGGCTATCTGTTTACCGGGATGTCCTGGCTGTTCCTGCACCTCAACGGTAACCCGTTCGGCTCTGCGGTGCTGGCCGGTCTGTTCCTGTTGGCGGTGATGTTTGGCGTGCATCAGGGCTTTGTGCCGGTCTATTTTGCGCTGATGGAAGCGCAGGGCTTCAACTCGCTGTTTACCATTCTGGCCATGGCGGGGGCGGGCCAGGTAGGCGCGGCGCTGGCGCTGTACTATCGGGCGAAGCAGGGCTCACTGCTGCGTACGCAGATTAAAGGAGCGATCATTCCCGGCCTGCTCGGCGTGGGCGAACCGCTGATTTATGGCGTGACGCTGCCGCGTATGAAGCCGTTTATCACCGCCTGCCTCGGCGGTGCCTGCGGCGGCTTCTTCATTGGCCTTGTCGCCTGGATGGGGCTGCCGGTTGGCCTGAATACGGTCTTCGGTCCGTCCGGCCTGGTGGCCATCCCGTTGATGACCTCAAACAGCGGCATCTATGCGGGGATGGCGGTTTACGCCGCGGGCCTCGCCGTCGCCTACCTTGGCGGCTTCCTGCTGACCTGGCTGTTCGGCAGCAAAAACGTCGATCTCAGCTAACCCTTTTGCCCCCGGCACGCCGCTGGGGGCAAGCTTTCCACCATGCTATGATGCCCGTCACAACAAAATACGATGACAGGGTTGAGGAAAATGGGTGCCACCAGAAAAGGGATGGTTAACGTCTTAATTGCCGCGATATTGTGGGGAAGTTCCGGCGTTTGCGCGCAGTACATTATGGAACACAGCCAGATGGGGTCGCCGTTTCTGACGATGATCCGCCTGCTCTCCGGCGGTTTTATTCTCCTCACCTTCTCTTTCCTGCACGGCGACGGTATTTTTCGCCTCTTCCGCAACCGCAAAGATACCTTCAGCCTGCTGATTTTTTCGCTGGTAGGCGCAATGACCGTGCAGCTGACCTTCCTGCTGGCGATTGAAAAATCGAACGCCGCCACCGCGACCATTTTGCAATTTTTATCGCCGACGATCATCGTGGCCTGGTTTGCCATCGTGCGTAAGGCACGACCGGGCGCGTTTGTCTTCGCCGCTATCGCCACCTCGCTAATCGGGACTTTTCTGCTGGTGACCCACGGCGACCCCACCTCGCTGTCTATCTCCGGCGCGGCGCTGTTCTGGGGGATTGCTTCCGCCTTTGCCGCCGCCTTCTACACCACCTATCCCTCAACGCTGATTGCCCGCTACGGTACGCTGCCGATCGTCGGCTGGAGCATGCTGCTCGGTGGCGCAATGCTGCTGCCGTTCTACGCCGGTCAGGGCACCCATATCGTGATTACCGGCAACCTGCTGCTGGCCTTTTTCTACCTGGTGGTGATCGGCACGTCTCTCACCTTCAGCCTGTACCTGAAAGGCGCACAGATGATCGGCGGGCCGAAAGCCAGCATTCTCAGCTGTGCCGAACCGCTCAGCAGCGCGTTTTTATCGCTGCTGCTGCTCGGCATCAGCTTTACCCTGCCAGACTGGCTGGGCACGCTGCTGATTTTATCCTCGGTGGTGCTGATTTCGCTGGATTCGCGACGCAGGGTGAAAACGGTGTAGTGAAATGGCCCGATAACGTCGGTTATCGGGTTAAAATTTAGTGACGAAGAGCAGCCAGTTCGTCGGCGGAAAGACCGGTGATAAGTTGAACCATGGCGCTGTCAATACCGTTTTCCAGCATCGTTTGAGCAATGCGTAACGCCTCCTGACGTATCCCCTGCTGTAACCCCTGTTGCACTCCCTCCCAATGCCCCTCTTCCCGCAACCTATCTGCAATGGTCATTATCTTATCCTTCTGTTCTGGTGCACGTTCAACCGCCGCCTGGAGAAACTCGTGAAAACGAACCGCATCTCCCGATCTCAGCAGATAATTAAACAACGCTTTCATTTGGCTGTCAGTAGCGCATCCCGTTACCAGCAGCTGGGCAATCTGGTCGACTAACGCTAACAGATCGCGCTGGCGAATATGCTTTTGCACCAGCTCCAGCAGCGCCACGCGGCGATGCTGCATAATCTCATCATCCGGCACCACGGTGATATCAACCAGCGGAAATGCCGAGCTATACAAACGGCGCGCTACCGTGGGATCGGCAAATTCATCCAGCCAGCACAATGAAAAGGGATAAGGGCTTTGCAGACCGTGATAAAACAGCATCGGGATCACCAGCGGCAAGTCTTTATGCCCGGCATCCAGATGCCGCTGCATGGCCGCTAATCCATAGCGCAACAACCGAAACGCCATGTGCGCATCCGCCGAACTCTGATGCTCAATCACCACGTAGATGTAACCGTCACCCGCCGTCGTTTGCAGTGACCATAGCACGTCGGAATAACGCGCGCGGAGATCCGGTTCAACAAAACTCGCAGATTCCAGCTTAAGCGTTTGCAGGTTACAGAGCGCCTGTAGCGATATCGGCAGGTGAATGGCGAGAAAATCACGTGCCGTTTCCGGGTGACACAAAAATTGTTTAAAAACCGCATCGTGCGGCGTTGAAGCTGCGCGCGTCGTCATGGCGTTCCATCGTCACCCAAAAAGCGAATAGACGCACTCTACGCCCGACACAGGCGAGTCACCGCCGTGTTTTCGCCTCTTTGCGAGCCACCACGGAGGATTTCGACGGATGGATGCAACGTCTACCTGTAGCTGGAAGCGGCGGCGCAAAATAACGGATACAGCTATAGTTAACGGTGCGTATCAACATAAGGACATCCGAGATGAAGACAATCCGTATCGCGATTTCGTTGGCCGCCTGCCTGGCGCTGCCGGTAGTCGCTTCGCCGCTCGAAGGGCTGAAGTTCGAGCAGCAAAAGCAGCAGGTGGTGAAAGACGTGAAGCAAAACTGCCCGACCCACGCCGGGCTGAGCGACACCCAGTTTGCCAACCGGATTCTGGACTCCGCTGTCAACAAAACGGCGGTGCAGAGCGCAACGCGGGCGCTGGATAAGAACGACCGCGCGGCCTATGAAAAGGCGATTAAAGACATTCAGTGCCCGACAAAATAACCTTGAAATCGTAGGCCGGATAAGGCGAAGCCGCCATCCGGCAATGTGCGGTAATATTGCCTGATGGCGCTACGCTTATCAGGCCTGCCTCATGTATCACCGCCCCTTAAGCGTATCCGCCAGCCGCTGCCAGCTGAACGGCTCAAGCCCGGCATAATCAAGCCCGTATGCCTGCATCTGTTGCGGCACCCCCCGCTGAACGCGTGATGTCGACTGACTCATCAGCCCTTCACCGCCCACATCACGCAGGGTTTTGACCACCTCTTCCATCTCTTCACTACGACGCACGCCGTGCTCGGCGACGCGGCTTATCAGGTAGCCCGGAAACGCAGCATCCCAGCCCAGCGAAGGAATACTGGCGTGCAACGAGGCCAGCACTTCCGCCTCCACGCCGTAGGCTCGCGCAGCAAACAGGCATTCGGTGGTCAGCGCCTCCAGCCCTTTAATCATCACGCTACGGCACATTTTGATCGCCGAGACGCTGCCTACCGCATCAGCGCCGTAGCGGGCGTTAAACCCGAGCTGGTTAAGCACATCGGTGACCGCCTGCGCCTGCGGGCCGCCCACCAGCAGCGGCGTTTTCATCCGCGCCGGGGGGACGGGGGCCATTACCGCAACGTCCACGTAAACACCGGGTGCAAAGGCTTCAGACGCCTGCCGTTTGGTATCCGGTGCAACGGAGTTAAGGTCGAGAAAATATTGTCCGGCCTGCATGAGTGCCGCACTGTGCAATGCCACTTCCCGCGCGGCGCCGGCGGTGACGGTCGAAAACACCCACGCCGCGCCGTCAAGCGCCTCCGCCAGCGACCCCGCCGCCTGAACACCCGCCCGCTCGGCTTTTGCCAGCATGGCCTCACGGTCGCCCCCGCGGAGCTTGCAATCCCACACGACAACGCGATGCTGATGCGCCAGCTCGCTTGCCAGAATGGTCCCCGCTTCGCCAAAACCGATAAACGCAATATGTCTCATTGTCACTCCTTTGCAGCCGGAATAAATACGTCGCCGGCAAACAGCAGCCTGGCGGTACGCAGCAGCCCGCAGCCCGCCAGCTCGCCGTCATCGCCACGCTGAAGCGCCACGCTAAACTCACCGGTTGGATGTTCAACGCTGACCATCAATTCACGCGCGTCAGCCACCTTCGCTAGCCCCTGCGCCACCGAGCCTTGCAGCAGGCAGGCGCTGGCCACGCTAACCGCGCCGAATACACCGATCGACGCATGGCAGCGGTGAGGAATAAAGGTGCGGCTGGTGATGGCCCCACCGTCGCGCGGTTCGGCGATGAGCGTCATTTTTGGTACGCTGCGCTGGGCCACATCACCCAGATTCATGCGCGGCCCGGCCTGAAGGCGGATGGACTCAAGCCGCTGTTTCAGTTCGTTATTGGCGTCAAGCTGCTCGCGGGTTTCATAACCCGATATCCCGAGATCGCTGGCACGTAACAGGATCACCGGCATACCGTTATCAATACAGGTGACGTCGACGCCGTCAAAGCGGTCAATCACGTTGCCGGTCGGCAGCAGCGCGCCGCAGGTTGAACCGGCAATATCCAGGAAGTTGAGAATGATGGGGCTGGCGGTGCCCGGCACGCCATCGATGCGCGCTTCGCCGCCGTATTCCACCCCTTCCGCCGAGCAACGCACCTCCGCCACCGCAATTTGCCCGGTATTCACCATATGCACCCGCACCTGAGTCACCGGCGCAGTTAACGGCACCAGCCCGCGTTCGATGGCCAACGGCCCCACCGCCGCGAGAATATTGCCGCAGTTCTGGCCGTAGTCGACCACCGCGCGTTCGACGTTCACCTGGGCAAAAAGATAATCCACATCGGCGTCCGGGCGCATTGAGCGCTGGATAATGGCGACCTTGCTGGTGAGCGGGTCGGCGCCGCCAATGCCGTCAATCTGCCTGACGTCCGGCGATCCCATCACCGCCAGCAGTACGGCATCGCGCTGTTTCGCGTCGGCAGGCAAGTCAGACGCCAGAAAGCAGGCCGCCTTTGACGTGCCGCCGCGCATCCATAAGCAGGGAATTCTGCGCTGAGACATGTTAATCCCTCACGTCTTCGGGCGAGTCGAAGTAGCGTAGCCCTTTTTCCGCCAGCCGCGGGCGCATGGCGTAGATATCCAGCCCCAGCTCACCGTTGCGCATCCGATCGCGTTTGGCCGTTTCATTGGCGATACGGCTTTGTGCTCTTGCCAGCACCGTGTCGGCCAGCGCGTGCGGCACCACCACCACACCGTCGTCATCCGCCACCACCACATCGCCCGGCGTCACCAGTTGCCCGCCGCAGGTGAGCGGCACGTTCACCGAGCCGAGCGTCTCTTTCACCGTGCCCTGGGCGTACACCTGGCGCGACCATACCGCAAAGCCCATCTCGCGCAGCGTCTGCGAGTCGCGAATACCGATATCGCCCACCAGGCCAATCACGCCGCGCGCCTGCAGCGAAGTTGCCAGCAGATCGCCGAAAAAACCGTCGCCGCAGGGCGAGGTCGGCGCCACCACCAGAATATCGCCCGGCTGGCACAGCTCAACAGCGACGTGGAACATCCAGTTATCGCCCGGCGTCACCAGCACCGTCACGGCGTTGCCCGCGCGGCTTACGTCCTGCTGAATCGGCCGAATATCCGGGTTCATCAGCCCCTGGCGTTCGTGGGATTCATGAATTGTCGCCACCCCCGCAGCGGCAAACTGGCGCAGTTTGCTGCCGTCGGTACGCGGAATATGGCGAATGGCGAGGCCTTTTTTATTAAGTAAACTCATGACAGATCTCCCGTCACACGCGGGAAGATGCTCTGGAAACCTTCCGCATGACTGATATCACGCGCGGCGGTAATACCGATATTGCGCTTCGCCTGCACGCCGCGCTGCAGGGCCACACGGGTGTAGTACTCCCACAGGTGTTCTTGTCCCTGCATGCACTGGATAGCGCGGTACTTTTTCTCCCACACGCGGGTGATATCCAGCAGAACGTCCGGCTTCCAGTTGCACTGCTCCGGCTGATGCGGCTCAAAGCAGTACACCGGCGGCGCGGCCACTACCGGCTCGCCGGGGCGATAGCCTTCGGCCTGGGCGATAATGCGCGCTTCCTGAGCCAGATTGGAGGCCAGCGGGTGATCGTAGTTGTAAGGATCGTGCATCGAGTGTGTCAGAACGAAGTGCGGCTGCACGCGGCGATAGACGTCCGCCAGGCGGAACAGCGTCTCTTTGTCGGCACGCAGCGGGTAGTCGCCAATATCAAAAAACTCCACGCTGGCACCGAGTATATCGGCCGCTGCCTGCGCTTCCTGCTGGCGATGCTGCTTCACTTTCTCTTCGTTCATATTGCCCTTGCGCCACAGCTTCGCAGACTCGCCGCGCTCGCCGAATGACAGGCAAACAATATGCACCTGGTAGCCTTGCTCTGCGTGCAGTGCAATAGCGCCGCCCGCGCGCCAGACGAAATCCGCCGAGTGAGCACTGACGACAAGGGCGCTTTTTGGGGTAATCAGAGTAGACATGTGGGCTTCCTTCTTGGTTTTTTTCCAGCTTGTCATGTCCACAACGCCGCGGGTAATTCGTTAACTTGCGAAGGCTATGATTTTTATTTATGTTGATGACAAATCACCCGGCAAGAGGCGGCCACAGGCTCGATGAATAAAAAACACAACAAAGACATGAATATCATGCAGTTGCGATTTTTCTGTCAGGTTGCCAGCCGCGGGAGCGTCTCCCGCGCCGCCGACGATTTATTCCGCACTCAGTCGGCCATTACCCGCGCCATTCGCGATCTGGAAGCGACGCTTGACGTGACGCTGTTTGAACGCCATTACAGCGGCATGGTGCTGACCGAATACGGCAAATGCATTTTGCCGCGCGCGCTGCGGGCGATAGGCGATTTACAGGCCATTCCGGCACTGATGCACCGGCTAAAAGAGCGCGCCGTTCCGCATAAAGAACTGCCCGATCCCGGCTGGCTGTTTAACACCCGGCGGCTGGAGATTTTTATCCAGCTCTATCACATCAATCATACCCAGACCGTCGCCAGCCAGCTTGGCGTCACGCAGCCCGCGATCAGCGCGGCGCTGAAGATTCTGGAGAAAGGGGCCGGATTTGCGCTGTTTCGCCGCACGCCGGAAGGCGTTCGCCCAACGCCCGCCGCCGATGCGCTGTACCCGAACATCAGCCGTGCGTTGAACGAACTGGCGCACATCTGGGACGATCTGGCGGCAAGACGCGGCGTTCTGGTGGGAAATGTACGTATTGGGGCGCTTCCGCTTAGCCGCACGCAATTGCTGCCCGCCGCCATCGGCGCGTTTCTGGCGCAGCATCCCGGCATTCGGGTCCTGACCAATGAGAGTCCGTATGAGTCCCTGGTGTCGGACATGCGGGCGGGGAATATTGATTTTATTATCGGCGCGCTGCGCCAGCACGACGCCCTGCCGGAGCTGACCTGCGAGGCGCTGTTTGAAGAAGAGATGCTGATCCTGGTGCGCAACGATCACCCATTGCTCAGCCATCCGGATCCGCTCAGCCAGCTGGCCAACGCGCAGTGGGTGCTGCCGCGCAGTAACGCCCCGGCGCGGCACCTGCTGGACAAAGCGTTTACCGCACTGGGCCTGCCGCAACCGCTGCCGGTGGTGGAAACCGGCGATGCGGCAATGGTGCGCGGGTTGCTGCTCGACTCACCGCTGCTGGCCGCCGTTTCCGCCAGCCAGATGCGATATGAAATCGACAACCATCTGCTGACCGTACTGCCGGTGAAGCTGCCCAATACGCAACGGCGAATCGGGCTGACCTTCCGCGAGGGCAGCCTGCCCTCGCCCGCCACCCAGGCGCTGGTGAACGTTATCCGTCAACGGGTAGCGGCCCCTGCGCCTGATGGCGCTACGCTTATCAGGCCAACAAAAAAGCAGGCCGGGTAAGCCGCAGCCGCTACCCGGCATAAACACCGCACAATGCTAGTTGGCCGGGGTTTGGATACCCGCCACCGAGTAAGTCACCTGCTGGTTACGGGTTTTCTGGAATTCTTCCAGCGTTTGCCCGCGCATCGCCGCGTAAATATGCAGATTCGACACACCGACCACCGCGCCCATTTTTTCCAGCAGGAAGAAGCTGGCGCCGTACTGAATCAGGCCTCGCCAGTCGCGTGCCGTCAGCAACTGCTGTTCTTTCTCACTCAGCGCCGCCTCGTCGTACAGCGCCTGCGGCGCATGCAGGAAGCGCTCGCGCCACGCGGGCTGCGTCAGTTTATGCAGGAAGGTATTCAGCCGCATCCCGTTAAGGCTGCGCTCATGGGTGAACGGGTAAGTGCCGGGCAGCTTTTCGACGCCCGCCAGCTGGCGCGCCATGTGCTGGCGATGCCGCGTCAGCGTATCCACCGGCGGCTGACGCGCATTATTTTCCAGAATCAGAGTGGCGATGCCGGTCATTGATGGCAGGTAGTAGTCGCGCCAGGTTTCCGTGACGTTGGCCGATAGCGCACCGCGCATCACCAGCCACATGATGACCTCCGACCCTTCCATGCCGCCCAGCTCGGCGTACTCCGCCAGCGTCATCTCGGCCAGCGTTTCCGGGTCGTTCACCAGCATATCAACGAACTGCGCATCCCATTCCGGGTTGTTGAAGCCGCAGCGTTCGCCGTGCACCTGATGCGACAGCCCGCCGGTCGCCACAATGGCGACGTTGATATCCTCCGGAAAGCTCTCAATGGCCCGACGCAGCGCCTGGCCGAGCTTATAGCAACGCCGTGCGCTCGGCACCGGGAATTGCAGCACGCCAATTTGCAGCGGCACCACTTTGGTCGGCCATTCCCCGCTTTGCCACGGCAGCAGCGCCGACAGCGGCGAGAACAGACCATGGTCGAGCTTTTTGTTCATAAAGAACGACATATCAAACTCATCGGCCATCAGGCTGCTGCCGATATGCCTTGAAAGCGCGGCATTGCCTTTGATGGGCGGCAGGCCGCGCGGGCCGCCGCCTTCGTCGGCCACGCCGTATTCATTATCAATCCCCAGCGCAAACGTGGAGTAGTGGTCGAAGAAAAAGGCGGTCACGTGATCGTTAAAGATATACACCAGCGCATCCGGTTTTTTCTCGTCGAGCCAGCGTTGCAGCGGCTCGAAGCTCTCAAAGATCGGCGCCCACGCCGCATCGTGCTGTTTATGATTATCGACCGCAAAACCGATGGTCGGGGTATGAGAGACGGCGATTCCGCCAATAATTCTGGCCATGGTTGACTCCACTTATCGATGAGAGGCGGTCTGCGATAACGCGACATCGCCCGCCACACGCGGCGCTTGCGCCACGTTACGCGAATTCATGCGGTGTAACAGAATGCAGCCCGCCGCCAGACAGGCCGGTAAGGCCAGTACCAGGAAAATCGACGAGTGCCCCGGCACCGCCAGCATAATCACCCCGCCTAAGGTGGAGCTTAAAATCGCCCCGGTACGACCGATACCGTGCATCCAGCTTACGCCGGTCGCGCGAATTTCAGTCTGGTAATAGGCCGGTGAATAAGCCTGCAGGCCGTTCTGCGCGCCGTTGATACACATCCCGCTGATGAAAATCAGCACCGACAGCGCCGCAGAGCCAAAGTCCATCAGCCCTTGCGACAGCAGGCACAGACAGCCGAGGAAATAGGTCGCCGCGATCACCACTTTCGCCGACGTACGATCCATCAGGTAACCGACCAGAATACCGCCCAGCGGGCCGCCAAGCTGGAACAGGCCGGTGATGATTGCCGCCTGCTGTAATGACAGCCCGCCAGAGCGCAGAATGGTCGGCAGCCAGCCGTTCAGCAGATAAATCACAAACAGGCCCATAAAGTAGGTCAACCACAGCGCCACCGTGCCGCGCGCGTAGCCGCCGCGGAACAGCTGAATCACCTTTGCATGACGGGAAATTTCCGGCGTACTGAGGGTAAACAGCGTGTTGGCAGCAAACTGGCCGCCCAGGCGATTCAGCACGCGGGCAATGTCGGCCGTGGGCACCCGCCGTGCCACCATGTTCATCGCCGATTCCGGCAGCATCACCATCATAAATGGCAGTACAAGCAGCGGCAGCGCGCCGCCAAAAATCAGCGCCGAGTGCCAGCTGTAGTGGGACAACAGCGCGGCGGCGATAAATCCGCCCAGCCCGGAGCCGACGTTAAACCCGCTGTACATTAGCGTAATCATCAGCCCTTTACGCCGTTCCGGCATGTATTCCGCCACCAGCGTCACACAGTTTGGCATCACCGCCCCCAGCCCCAGCCCGGTAAGAAAGCGCAGCAGCGCCAGCTGAGTCGGCGTTTGCGCCAGCGCCGCCGCCAGGCTGAAGACGGCAAACAGGGCCACCGAGGCCAGCAGAATACGCTTACGCCCGTAGCGGTCGGCCATCGGCCCGGCGATCAGCGCGCCCAGCGCGACGCCAAACATCGCCGCACCGAGAATCGGCCCCAGCGCCGCGCGGCTAATGCCCCAGTCTTCCAGCAGCGCAGGCGCAATAAAGCCCATGACGGCGGCGTCGTAGCCGTCGAGCATAATAATAACGAAGCAGAGAAACAGAATTTTCCACTGAAAGCGCGAGATCGGTCGGGCATCAATCCACGCTTTTACATCTACACCGGTAGAGAGACTCATAGGGTCACTTCCTTAAAGGGAGGTATGAATGTTCTGGTTTATGTTATTGGCTGAACGTTCAACTCACGTTAAGGCAGTCGCCCGGCGCTGTCTGGTTCGAAAATCCGGGGGTGGGTATGAGTTATTTTTATATTGTGAGCGGGGTGGCAAAAAGAGGGAGCCGGAAATGGCCCGCCGACGACAGCGCGGCGGGCGGTAAAAGTTAGCGCTGGCGAACGCCCGGGAGAATGAGATCGCCGCGAAACGCGGTGTGGACGGACGTCTGCGTTTTCTCTTCCAGCCAGTGGACAATCCGCGCAGCAATAGCGTCCATGGAATATTCAATCGCCGGGATGGTGGGGATCCCCGGCAGATGTAGCGAACCGGCAAGGCTAAAGACCATCACATCTTCCGGCACCCGCCTGTTGAAGGCCATAAGCTGCGGAATAACCCGCTGCGCCTCTTGATCGTCAGCCACCAGCAGGGCATTAAAGCTGACGATACCGGCATTATTCAGCAGCTCTTGCAGCGCTACGGTGGACGAGACGCTGTCCATAAACACCAGGTTGCGATTAAACGGCAGGAAGTTTTTCTCCAGCCCGTGTTTGTAGCCCAGCAGCACGTCGTCGGCAAAACCACAGCTCTGAGGTTGAATCAGCGCAATCTGCCGACGTCCCTGGCTGGCGAGGTAGTTGCAGGCGGTTTCCGCCGCAAACACGTGGTCAAACTGAATGCTGTTGGCCGTATCGGCCTCCGGGCAGTCGATCAACACCACGTTGTCGCTTTCGATCTCCAGCGGAAAACGCGCGCCGATAATCAGCACATCGTCACACAGGCCGCCGGAGAGCTCGTCCAACGCCGACATCACCCCCGTACGCGTGTTGGCAAAACGCAGCAGCAAATGTTTCTGATGCTGGCTGAACTGTTTTTCCAGCGCATACAGATACCCGGTCGTCTGGTTGATATTCTCCATCGCACAGATAACGCCAATGCAGCCGGTCGACTGGCTCAGCAGCGATTGGGCAATCACATTTGGCCGGTAGTTCAGCTCATCAACGGCCCGCAGCACCGCCAGCCGGCTGGCTTCCTTTACCCCTCGTGAACCGCTCAACACACGTGAAACCGTGGCCTTAGATACCCCGGCCAGACGTGATACATCGTTGATTGTAGACATCTTTCTCCCCTGAAAAAGCGTACTGCCTGCCGCAAAAAACCACTGCACCGCAACGGCTTAAATGATTCCATCTCCCAGTATATCCGTTTCTCTTTTTTCGTGGAAACCGATTATCCATATGATGTCCATATGAACGTAAAACGGCGAATTTTTGTGAGCCAGGACGAAATAATTAGCCTCATAAGCAGGAGAAATTGATGGCTATCACAGATCCTGTTTTTATGAATAGAAACCGGTTTCAGTTTCATATCAAATCAAACTCGCAACAACTTTTTACATTTAGAGGAGGGTTATCGATGTACAAAATTATGCTGTGCTGCTCCGCCGGAATGTCGACCAGCATGCTGGTCAGAAAAATGGTGGAAGCCGCGAAAGAACGGGACTTGCCGGTGAAAATTGATGCCTACGGCGTGTCCGAATTTGATATCCAGTACCCGCAGTATCAGGTGGTGTTGTTGGGCCCGCAGGTGAAGTACATGTTAAAAACCCTGTCTGATAAGGCCGCCGCCCAGAATATTCCCGTCCAGCCGATTGATACCATGGATTACGGCATGCAACGGGGTGACAAGGTACTCGATTACGCTCTGTCGCTGATTTCCGCGACGCACTAAAAGGGTTTCCAGATGAGTTCTCTTTATCAGTCAATGGTTGCCGTGATTGAGCAATCCATTACCCCGTTGGCCGGCCGTCTTGGGCAACAAAAATACGTCATCGCCATTCGCGACGGCTTTACCGCCGCGCTGCCGTTTATGATCATCGGCTCATTTATGCTGGTGTTTATTTTCCCGCCGTTCTCCCCGGATACCACCAACGGCTTCGCGCGTGGCTGGCTCGACTTCTCCACGCAGTACCGCGACCAGCTGATGCTGCCGTTTAACCTCAGCATGGGCGTGATGACGTTCTTCATTTCCGTGGGGATTGGCGCGAGCCTCGGCCGGCAGTTTAACCTCGACCCGGTGATGCCCGGCCTGCTGGCGTTTATGGCGTTTCTGCTGGTGGCCGCGCCGTACGCCGACGGTAAGATTTCCACCCAGTACCTCTCCGGTCAGGGGATCTTCACCGCGCTGATTACCGCCATTTACGCCACCCGCGTGTACGCCTGGCTGAAGCAGCATAACGTCACGATTCGCCTGCCGAAAGAAGTCCCGACCGGCGTGGCGCGCTCGTTCGAGATCCTGATTCCCGTACTGGTGGTCATCGGCACCCTGCACCCACTGAACCTGTTTATCGAAGCGCAGACCGGCATGATTTTGCCACAGGCGATTATGCACGTGCTGGCACCACTGGTTTCCGCCTCTGACTCCCTGCCGGCGATTCTGCTGTCGGTACTGATGTGCCAGATCTTCTGGTTTGCCGGGATTCACGGATCGCTGATTGTCACCGGCATTATGAACCCATTCTGGATGGCCAACCTTTCCGCCAACCAGGCCGCACTGGCCGCTGGCACCGTGCTGCCGCACGTTTACCTGCAAGGTTTCTGGGATCACTATCTGCTGATTGGCGGCGTAGGCTGCACCCTGCCGCTGGCGTTCCTGCTGCTGCGCAGCCGCGTGGCACATCTGCGGACCATTGGCAAAATGGGCGTGGTGCCGAGCTTCTTTAATATCAACGAACCGATTCTGTTCGGGGCGCCGATTATTATGAACCCGATGATGTTCATTCCGTTCGTCTGCATTCCTATGGTTAACGCGATTCTTGCCTATACCGCGACCCGCCTCGGCTGGCTGGCGCAGGTCGTTTCTCTGACGCCGTGGACCACGCCAGCACCGATTGGCGCATCCTGGGCCGCGAACTGGGCGTTAAGTCCGGTCATCATGTGTATTATTTGTATGCTCGTTTCGGCGGCAATGTATTTACCGTTCCTCCGCGCCTATGAACGTTCATTAATGAAAACAGAAGAACAGAAATTAAGATCGACTGCACCGCTGGCCGAAACCGCTAGCTGAATAATAAATATTTAATATTACGTAATCATTTATCTTTAACCCTTTATTACACGATGACTTTCACGAGTCAGGGGGACCTATTATGGTTAGGTTAGAAGATGCGGTAATGGAAATTATCATTAACGCCGGTCAATCCAGATCGCTGTGCTTTGAAGCGCTGCACGCCGCGCGAAAAGGCGAAATAACGGAAGCCAAAAACCTGCTGCGTGAGGCCGACGGCTACGCTCGCCAGGCGCACCAGATGCAGACCCAGCTGATTGAGCAGGATGCCGGCGAAGCCCGCCAGCCAATGACCTTGATTATGGTGCACGCGCAGGATCATCTGATGAACTCCCTGCTGGCGCGCGAACTTTCGGAAGAGATTATTCACCTTTATCAACGTTAACTTTTAATTATCCTGACTACGGAGATATTACTGACGATAATTATTTAACTGTACCTCTACGAGATAAAAATAAAATCAGCTTGTTTTGGTGGCGTCTTTTATATTGCACCGAAACGGGATGGTTATTGTCTGAAAATATAATTAATTAATTTGAGATAACCATGAAAACTGTTAAAAAACTTCCATTAGCCATGGCGGTTGTGGCCGCACTTTGCCCGCTTTCTTCAGCCCTGGCGCAAGAATTTACTCAGGAACAAATCGACGCCATTGTGGCCAAGGCCGTCGATAAAGCGCTGGCCGACCGCCAGGCCAAAATGGACGCCGCCGCCGCGAAAAAGGTCGACCTGGAAACCAACCCGCAGACCGCCGCCCAGTCGCCGGATATGGCGGTCCCGTTCGGCCTTAAATTCAGCGGCTACGCGCGCTACGGCGCCCACTTCCAGACCGGCGATCAGAAATACGTCGGCGTCGACGGCTCCTACAACGGCGCCTCGGCGATTGGCCGTCTCGGCAACGAAAGCAACGGCGGTGAATTCCAGATAACCAAAGCCTTTAAGAGCAGCAAAGGCGCCATCTGGGATATCAACGTGATGTTCGATCACTGGAGCGACGAGGTGAACCTGAAAAAGGCCTACGTCGGCGTCACCAACGTGCTGGAGTCGAACCCAAACGCCTATATCTGGGCCGGTCGCGACTTCCACCAGCGTCCGCAGCAGGGTATTAACGATTACTTCTGGATGAACCACGACGGCCAGGGTGCCGGGGTGAAAAACTTTGATATTGGCGGCGTGCAGTTTGACGTCGCGGCCGTATCGCAGGTGAAATCCTGTAGCCCGGAAGTGATGGCCGATGAAACCAACCCATCACGCATTACCTGTACCGGCAGTTCGGATACCGGCGATAACGGCCACTATGCGCTGACGACTAAAACCCATAACATCAAAGCCGGGCCAATCGACGTTGAGGTGTACGCCAACTACGGCTTTGATTCCAAAGCGGTGGATAACGACGCGCAGCTTGATGCCTGGCAGGGCGGCCTGCTGCTGAGCCACACCAACAGTGACGACAGCGGCGTCAACAAAGTGATCCTGCGCTACTCCGATAACGCGGATAACAGCGTTTACAACAAAACCGACGGTCTGACCGCCATCTACGCCAGCTTCGAGGGGAACTATAAGTTTACCCAGCAGGCGCAGGTCGAATATCTGCTGGCCTTCCACGACTACGACAACAGCAAGGACAAAACCGATAACCGTAAAAACTACGGCGCGATTATCCGCCCGATGTATTTCTGGAACGACGTGCACTCCACCTGGCTGGAAGCGGGCTATCAGCGCGTTGATTACGACCAGGGCGGGGATAACCACGGCTGGAAGCTGACGCTGTCGCAAAACATCGCCATCGGCATGGGCCCGGAGTTCCGCCCGATGCTGCGCTTCTACGTGACCGGCGGTCAGGTTGATAACAAGCGTACGGCGAGGGTGAACGGCACTGAAGACGAGCAGTTGGATTCGCTGAACGTGGGCGGTATGTTTGAGGCGTGGTTCTAAGTTAACCCCCCCTCACCCTAACCCTCTCCCTAGGGGAGAGGGAACCTTTTTGTAGGCCGGATAAGCGGAGCACCATCCGGCGGAATCTGTGCAGATTGCCGGATGGCGGCGTAAGCACCTTATCCGGCCTACCTTTTTATTTTTGCCCCAGCCTTTTCGCGATGCGCTCCAGCTTCATCATCAACAGCAGCGTCATCGCCACTAGCACAATCGTCAGCGCCGCACCGTCGGCAATATTACCGCGATCGGTCAGGCTAAATATGGTGACCGGAAGCGTGGTCCAGCCTGGCGGATAAATCATCATCGTCGCGCCCAGTTCCCCCATTGAGAGCGATAAGCTCAGCGCCAGCGCGGAAACCATCCACGGCATCAGCAGCGGTAGCGTGACGTGACGCAGGCGATACCACGGCGAAGCGCCCAGGCTTGAGGCGACGTTTTCGATATCGGCGGACACCCGCGCCAGCCCCGTCGACACGTTGCTGAAGGTAAAAGCAGAAATCAAAACAAAGTGCGCCGTCAGCACAATCCATAGCGTACCGTTCATCTGCAGCGGCCCCTGGCTGAAGGCCACCAGAATCCCCAGCCCCACGGACACCGACGGGATGGCGCTCGGCAGATAGAACATCATGCTTAGCCACTTTTGCGTTTTTGCCCTGTACTGACGCAGCGCCAGCGCGGCCCAGACGCCGCACAGCAGCGCAAACAGGCTGGCACAAAACCCGATCGTCAGGCTGGCGAGCAGCGCGTCCCACGCCGCGCCGCGCAGAGCGTTCACAAAGTGATTCAGGGTAAAACCGCTCGGCAGAATGCCGTTCCACTGCTGGCTAAGGCTCGACATCAGAATCACCGCCAACGGCAGCAAGAAGAAAGCGGTAAACAGCACGGTGGCGACAGCACCTGCCGCCGCACGCCCTTTGCGTGACCAAATCAGCATGGTTAGCTCCTTATACCGGTGCGCGAGGCCGCCAGGCGATACAGGGAGAACAGCCCCAGCGACAGCACAATGTTGATTAATGCGATCGTACAAGCGACGCCGTAGTCTGACTCCAGAATCGCTTTGCTATAGACCATCATCGGCAGGGTATTCACCCCTTTTGCGCCGATGAACAGTACGATGCCGAACTCATTGGTGGTCAGCAGCAAACACAGGCTGCCGCCGGCCATTAGCGCTGGCAGCGCCGCCGGGAAAATCACCTGGGCAATAACCCGCAGCGGACGCGCGCCCAGAATGCTGGCAGCCTCCAGCTGGCTTTTGTCGATTTGCCGCAGCGCCGCCATCAGCGGGCGCATCACCAGCGGCGTAAACACCGTAATTTCCGCCAGAATCACCCCTTGCAGGGAGTAGAGAAAATCAACCGGCGGCAGTTCAAAACTGAACAGCCGCATCAGCAAGCCGTTGAGCAGCCCCGCCGAGCCATAAATAAAGGTGAATGCCAGGGTAATGAGGAAAGTAGGCAGCGCGATAAAGGTATCCACCACCCGGCTAATCAGTTCGCTACCGGGGAAAGGAATAAACACCAGAATCAGAGACATTACGCTGCCGAGCAGCAGGCAGCCAGCGGTGGCGAAAAAGGCAATTTGCAGCGTATTGAGCAGCGCCCCCACAAAGCGTTTTGAGTCAACCACCTGCCAGAATGTCTCCAGGCCGAGCTGGCCGCTGGTATCGCGCAGCGCCTGGTCCACTATCAGCGACAAAGGCCAGAAGAACAGCGTTGCCAGCACAAACAACGGCAGCAGCAGCCACAGAAGCGGGCGCAGGCGACGCGCCGGTTTATCGAGCGTGAATGAAAGCGACATGGCTATACCTCGATCAGGACGGCATCATCCGGTTCGAACCACAGCGCCAGCGTATCGCCGGGGCGCGGTAGCGGATTCACGTGCGTCATGACTATCCGCACCGCCTCACCGGCTACGTCGCACAGCAGGTGGGTTAAATCCCCCTGCCAGTGCACCGATTGCAACGTGGCGTTAAAGCGATTGCTGCACGCCGAGCGCGGCGTCAGGCTCAGGTGCTGCGGGCGAATACACAGCAGTTTATGATGCCCATGATGGCTGCCCTGGCTGAACGCGCGAACGATCGCGCCGCCGCAGCTCACATCCACCAGCCCCGGCGTTTCACCCGCACCAAGCGAGGTGGCGCTGAGAATATTCGCGCGGCCTAAAAACTCGGCGGCAAAGCGATTCGGCGGATGCTGGTACAGCGCCCGGGTTTCACCATGGGCAATCATGGAGCCGTCCTTCATGATGCCGATTTTATCGGCCAAAGTTAGCGCTTCGGTCTGATCGTGAGTCACGTAGAGAATGGTCAGCTCCGGCAGTTCGCGGTGCAGACGGGCAATCTCTTCCACCATGTTATGGCGAATTTGCGCATCCAGCGCTGAAAGCGGCTCGTCCAGCAGCAGCACGCGCGGGCGCACGGCAATCGCACGGGCAATGGCCACGCGCTGCTGCTGGCCGCCGGACAGCTGATGCGGATAGCGGGTGGCATACTCGCTCATACCAACGGTTTTTAGCGCCTCGGTCACCCGTTCTTTAATCAGGGCCTTCGGCTGCTTCTGCGCGCGCAGGCCGAAGGCAACGTTATCCTCTACCTTCATATGCGGGAACAGCGCGTAGTTTTGTACCACCATCGCCAGACCCCGCTGATAGGGCGGCAGATGCGTGACGTCCGCGTCACCGATAAGAATACGACCGCCCGCAGGCTGGACAAATCCTGCCACCGCGCGCAGTACCGTGGTTTTTCCCGAACCGGAAGGGCCAATCAGCGCCAGCACTTCGCCGGGTTCAATGGTCAAAGAGAGCGGTTTAAGCACCACGTTGCCGTGATACGCCACGCGCAGCGAGTCGAGGACAATCCCCGACGCCCCTTGAGCAACAGGGGCGGGAATAGCGGTCGTTTTCATCAGCATCGGGATTACTCGCTTTCGGTCACTTTATGCCAGCGGGAAATATCCGCCGACAGCGAGACGGCCACGTCGTCCCAGTTCGGCTGCCAGCTCTGTACGCCTTCCAGCGCAGCGGTGGCGGCCTTGTAGTGCGCATCACTCGGCGTCACGTCACTACGCACCGGCATTCCCCAGGACAACGCGCTGACGCTGGTCTGCGCCTCTTTGCTGAGCAGGAAGTTAATCAGTTTTTTGCCGTTTTCACTTTGCGGCGCACCCTGGACTAAACCAATGACGTAAGGAATCGCCAGCGCGCTGCGCTCGCCTTTGTCATTGGCGGGCCAGAAGATCTTCACGTTCGGGTTACGTTCCCTCTGCGCGAGGTTCATTTGCAGGTCGCCGTTAGCGACGTAGATTTCACCTTTATTGACCAGCGCGGTCAGCTTGCCGGTTGAGGCGGATGGCCCAACGTTGTTAGCCTGCAGCTTGCCGAGATAGTCAAAACCGGCGTCTTTGCTGCCGAAGCTGTGGAAGGCTTGCAGCATCACCGCGGTGCCGTCTGCGGCCTGGCCCGGCGTGGAGTACTGGAGCTTATTCTTGAACTTACCGTCGAGCAGATCCTGCCAGCTGGCCGGCGCGGTTTTCAGCAGCTTCGCGTTGTAGATAAAGCTCAGGTAGTTTTTCACCAGCGGTGAATAGAAGTCGTTGGCACCCGGAATGGCAGCAGCGGCGTCGGTTTTGAAGTTGGCCAGTAGCTTGCCGGCAGCGGCACGCTGAATAAACGGCGGTGCAGTCACCAGGACATCAGCCTGCGGGTTGGTGTGCTCTTTCGCCAGACGCTCAACCACCACACCACCGCCGCCTTCAACGTAACGCACGGTAATGCCGGTGGCTTTGGTGAACGCATCAAACTGCGCCTGGTACCAGCTGTTATCACCGTCGTGTAAGCCGTCGATAGAGTAAACCGTCACCACCGATTCCGCCCAGGATGGGGCGCTGGCGAGGGCAAAAACATACAGCAAAGCAAGTCGGGTAAGTTTCATCGTAATAGCCTCATAGCGTTCGTTGCATTTTTCTGGCCTATACCAGATTTGCTTTTTACGCTAAACGGCTAATGTGACAAAACGATGAATGACGGCATAAATCTGTGAAATGCCGGATGGCGCTAGTGCGTATCGACCTCAATGCGCAGGCTGTCATGGCGCCAGTATTCGATATCCAGATCGAGCACACGACCGTACTGATCGTAGTTCAGGCGGCGCAGCAGCAGCGCCGGGCGCCCTTCCATCACCCCCAGCGCCTGCGCGGCCTGCGCGGGCATCGCGGTGGGATAGAACGACAGATGCATACTGGTATAGACAAGGTTGTAGTGTGACTCGTATACCTCGGTCAGGCTGCCGTTGAGATCGTACTGCAATAGCTCCGGTACCCGGGCCGGCAGGCAATGGTTTTCGCAATAGCAAACCGCACGACCGTCAGCAGAACGCAGGCGGGTCAACAGATAAATTTGATCGAACGGCTGGAGCTGAAGCGGCTCCATTGCCTCTACCGGCACGGTGGTTAACGCGCCGCTCAGCAGCGCCGTTTTTGGCTCCCGCCCCTGCTCGCGGCACAGCTTATGGAAGTTGGTGTTCTGAGTCGGATCAAGCCACAGACGTTCGGGCGTCACGAACCAGCCGCGGCGATCGGCGCGCCAGATAAGCCCGCTGGCCTCTAGCTGCGCCAGGCTTTCGCGAAGGGTAATGCGCGTGGTGTTAAAGATCGCGCACAGTTCACGTTCAGACGGCAGCTTATCGCCGCTTTTCAGCGCGCCGCTCTGAATGCGTGCCTGAAGCTGCGCCTTGATGAGCTGGTACTGCGGGAGATCGCCGGGGAGAGATTTCATGCTTGCTCGTTTCCAATTTTGTTGCCGCCATTATACAGAAGCAGATGAATTTTTTGTTGCAACGCGATTTTTCCTTTGACCCATCGCAAGGAAGATCGTCATGATAATAACAAATCTGGTATAGACCAAAGGTAAATAACATGACTTCGCGTAACTATCTGCTGCTGACTCCTGGCCCATTGACCACCTCACGCACCGTGAAAGAAGCGATGCTGTTCGATAGCTGTACCTGGGATGATGACTACAATATCGGCGTGGTGGAGCAGATCCGCCAACAGCTGACCGCGCTGGCAACGGCGTCTGAAGGCTACACTTCCGTATTACTGCAGGGCAGCGGCAGCTACGCCGTGGAAGCGGTGCTGGGCAGCACACTGGGCGCGCAGGATAAGGTGCTGATCGTCAGTAACGGCGCGTACGGCGCGCGGATGGTAGAAATGGCAAACCTGATGGGCATCGCTCACCATGCCTATGACTGCGGTGAAGTCGCCCGCCCGGACGCGCAGGCGATCGACGCGATCCTCAATGCTGACCCGGCGATCACCCATATCGCAATGGTACACAGCGAAACCACCACCGGCATGCTCAACCCGATTGCGGAAGTGGGTGCGCTGGCGCAGCAATACGGCAAAACCTATATCGTTGATGCCATGAGCAGCTTTGGCGGCATTCCCATGGATATCGCTGAACTGCATATCGATTTTTTGATCAGCTCCGCCAATAAATGTATTCAGGGCGTACCGGGCTTTGCCTTCGTGATTGCCCGCGCGGAAAAACTTGCCGCCTGCAAAGGCCGCTCCCGCTCGCTGTCGCTGGACCTCTACGCCCAGTGGCGCTGCATGGAAGATAACCACGGCAAGTGGCGTTTTACCTCGCCCACCCATACCGTACTGGCCTTCGCCCAGGCGCTGAAGGAGCTGGCGGAAGAAGGCGGCGTGGCGGCGCGTTTTCAGCGCTATCAGCAAAACCAGCGCCGCCTGGTTGCCGGTATGCGGGAATTGGGCTTTACCACCCTGCTGGACGATGCGCTGCATTCGCCGATCATCACCGCGTTCTATTCACCCGAGAACCCACAGTACCGCTTTAAAGAATTTTATAGCCGACTGAAAGATCAGGGGTTTGTTATCTATCCCGGCAAGGTGTCACAGAGCGACTGCTTCCGTATCGGCAACATTGGCGAGGTGTACGATGCCGATATTTCTGCCCTGCTTACCGCCATTCGTAATGCCATGTACTGGACGAAATAAGGAGCCATCATGAATCGTATTAACGCTGTTATTCTCGATTGGGCGGGCACCACCGTCGATTTCGGTTCCTTCGCGCCGACGCAGATTTTTGTCGAAGCTTTTCATCAGGCGTTTGATGTCGAGATCACGCTCGCTGAGGCCCGGGTGCCGATGGGGCTGGGAAAGTGGCAACATATTGAAGCGCTGGGCAAATTACCGACGGTGGACGCGCGCTGGCAGGCGAAATTTGGCCGCGCGATGACGGCGGCAGATATTGATGCCATTTACGCCGCCTTTATGCCGCTACAAATTGCCAAAGTTGTCGATTTTTCCGCACCAATTGCCGGGGTTATCGATACGATCGCCGCGCTTCGTGCAGAGGGAATTAAAATTGGTTCCTGCTCCGGCTACCCGCGCGCGGTGATGGAGCGGCTGGTCCCCGCCGCCGCCGAGCACGGCTATCGCCCCGATCACTGGGTGGCGACGGATGACCTTGCGGCGGGTGGGCGCCCAGGGCCGTGGATGGCGCTGCAAAACGTGATTACCCTGGGGATTGATGCCGTTGCCCACTGTGTGAAGGTCGATGACGCTGCGCCGGGTATTACCGAAGGGCTTAACGCCGGGATGTGGACGGTGGGTCTGGCGGTATCGGGTAATGAATTTGGTGCCACCTGGGAGGCGTATCAGGCGATGTCGCCAGAAGAGATTGCCAGCCGCCGCGAACTGGCGGCCAGCAAACTGTATGCAGCCGGGGCGCACTATGTAGTGGATTCGCTGGTGGAGCTGCCGGGGGTAATTGCCGATATCAACGCGCGTCTGGCGAAGGGCGAACGCCCGTAACGACATAGCCGGGGGCGCTGCGCTTGCCCGGCCTACAGGTTCACAGCTCGTAGGCCGGATAAGGCGTTTACGCCGCCATCCGGCGCATTGCCGGGGGCGCTGCGCTTGCCCGGCCTACAGGTTCACTGCACGTAGGCCGGATAAGGCGTTTACGCCGCCATCCGGCGCATTGCCGGGGGCGCTGCGCTTGCCCGGCCTACAGGTTTACAGCACGTAGGCCGGATAAGGCGTTTACGCCGCCATCCGGCGCATTGCCGGGGGCGCTGCGCTTGCCCGGCCTACAGGTTTACAGCACGTAGGCCGGATAAGGCGTTTACGCCGCCATCCGGCAACACCATCAGCGAATTCTGACCTTTGCGGTGACCAGCAGGGCCGTCAGCAACATCAATACGCCGGAAAGCATCAACGGCGACGTCAGCCCTAAATGGTCCAGCGCCAGGCCACCCACCGCCGCCCCACAGGTATTCGCCAGCTGAATCACCGCCACCTGAATGGAACCGGCTTTTTCCGCCTGATCGGCCAATGAGCGCGTGATCCACGTCGACCAGCCTACCGGCACCAGCGCGAACGCCAGCCCCCAGATAATCGCAATGCCTGCGGCGACCACTTTCTCACTGCCCCATAACGTAAGCACCAGCGCGCTGATCGCCAGTACCAGCGGCGCACCGGCCAGCGCCAGTTTGACCGAGCGCTTGAGAATCACCGACGAGAACGAGGTACCGACAAAGCTGGCGATACCGAAGCTCAGCAGCACCAGCGTCAGGCCGTCAACGTCAAAACCCGCCAGATTCATATACACCGGGCGAATATAAGTGAAGAAGGCGAACTGTCCGGCAAAGGACATAAAGATAGCAATCATCCCGGCCATCACGCCGGGACGTTGCAGCAGGCTAAACATGTTTTGCTTGTGGTGCGCCGGTTCACCCGGCAGAGAAGGCAATGCTTTCAGCACCCAAAACGTACACAGCACGCCCATCACCGCTGCGCCGTTAAAAACGTTACGCCAGCCGATAATGCCGCCCAAAAAACTGCCCAGCGGCGCAGCAATCACCAGCGCGATGGACACCGCACCAAAGATCACCGACAGCGCTTTTGGCACCGTACGCGCCGGCACCAGCCGCATCGTCAACGATGCCGACATCGCCCAAAACCCGCCGAGCGCCAGCCCCAGACAGGCGCGGCCAAGCAGTAGCAGCGTGAAGGAGCTGGAGAACGACACCAGCAGGCAAGAGAGCGTCAGCAAAACGGAGAACAAAATCACCACATAGCGGCGATTGGTGGCGCCAATGGCCTGGGTAATGAACAGGCTGGAGAACATGGCGACAAACGCCGTCACAGTCACCGACTGCCCGGCAACGCCCTCGGAAATACCCAAATCCTGCGCCATCGGCGTCAGCAGGCTGACCGGCAAAAATTCAACGGTAATCAGGCAGGCGACGCAAAACGCCACGGCAAAAACCGCCGACCAGTTGGGCCGCGCAACGACGTCGGCGCGGTTTTTTTCTTCGATATGTGCACTCATTTTGTTACCTGCGGAGGGTCTTTGCGAAAAGGTCACGCAGTGTAGCATTTAAAGTGTGACGCATTTAACGTTTTGATAACTGTTTGGCCGACGCTTCGCTGACTGTCGTCTGACGCATCTCTTCAACCTTCTCAGCAATACGTTTCTGACTTTCCGAGCTCTGTTTAGCCATTAACTCTTTAAGGGTCGCCATCATCATTCCTTATTTTTTAAGGTGCTTACGGTGCTCGGAATCAGCAAGTTTAATCATCTCTTTATAGAATTTCTTTTCATTTAACCCGATTTTATCCCGGGGAATAACACGCTCCCTCATCGCCAATATGATTATTTTCCGTATGGTTTGCCGGATGGCAGCTGCGCCATCCTGCAAAACTCACTCGCCGCGCGCGGATTTCACCAGCCCGGTGATCCACTCCTGGTGGCCGTTAATCATCGGGTTTGGCACGGTGCGCGCCAGCTCCTGCGCCGGGACGCCAATCTGTGACTCCTGGGTCAGAATACGCACGCGGTTACCCGGTAAATCTTCGAACAGCCAGGCGTGAATGACATCCAGGCGGGTGGTGGCATCGCCTTCTGCCCAGCCGTGCCAGGCAATGCGTGCGGCCTGACCGTCGGCCGGCGGCACGTATTCGGTAATCTGCGCTTCAATCGGGAAGCCGAAGGTAGAGAAGCGGAAGCGAGCATTGGCGCTCAGCATCGGGCCGCTGCCGTCGTGGAAATGGATATCCGCCACGTTGCTGTAGTAGGTTGGCCACAGGGTAGTGTCGTCGAGCTGCGCCCAAATGTCTTTTGCGCTCAGGCCGCTGACGATAATTTCGTTAGAGGCAAAGTTGTCGGTGGTGCCCGGCAGGTAGCCTTCCGGCCAGACGATTGCGCTTTGCTGCATTGACTGTTTCATGATGAACCTCGTGAGTAAGTGTGTTGACGAGGTTCATCATGCGCCCACGAGTGATATAAATATAATCATCAATATTGATAAACAACATCACGTCAAATGATATCAATGCAGCCAGTGGACGCCGTTTTCATCGTGGAACAGGGCGTTGTAGCGACACTGGAAGGCATTCAGCTCGCTCATATCCGGCTCCAGCTCGCGTAAAAAGCTCAGCGCCAGCCGTATCTGGGCATCGGTGATCGGCGCGGCCAGGCGGGCCTTTTGCAGCCGACGGTGCCATCCCTGCATATTGGCTTCGCTGCCATCAACGATGCACACCTGCCAGATCAGCAGCATCTGCGCCGCATTCTGCAAATGGGCTTCGTTCGGGCGCTCCAGATAACGTAAAAACTCTTCGCCCTGCGCTTTCCCTAGCTGGTCGATCATCGATTCGACCGGCTCTGGCGTGATCGCCAGTCGCTCACTCAGACGGCGGATGGCCCGTCGTGAACTGGAGGTCAGGATCCGAAATCCGACAACAAATACCACCGCCAGGGTGGCCAGAATTAACCAGATCATGCACGCTCTCACTTAGCTAAACCCCGACATAATAATGGGATTTCGCGCCCTGTCGATATTCGAACATGCCATAATGTGCGTTACCTCCCTGAAGGAAGCCGCCGATGAAACCGGATCTCAGAACGCTTGACCTCAACCTGCTGAAAACGCTGGATGCGCTGCTGGATGAACGCAGCGTGACCCGCGCGGCGACAAGGCTGTCGCTCACCCAGCCCGCCGTCAGCGGTATGTTGACCCGGCTGCGGGATAACTTTAACGATCCGCTGTTTATCCGCGCCCCGCACGGTATGGTGCCCACGCTGCGCGCCCAGCAGCTAGCGCCCGCGGTAAAGCAAATTCTTCGTGATATCGACACGCTGTTACAGCCAGCCCGCTTCGATCCGCTGACCGCCAGCTTCACCTTTACCCTCGCCGCCACCGATTACGCGCTGAAAGCGGTAGTCGTGCCATTTATCGCCGCGTTGAAAGTCCGCGCGCCGGGGATTCGTGTGCGGGTCATTCCGGTTGAGCCGGAGCGGCTGACCGCACAGTTTGAGCAGGGGAAAATCGACCTCGCGCTGCTGACCCCCAGCACCACGCCGGGCGATCTGCACAGCCGTACACTGTATGATGAACGCTATGTCTGTATGCTCCGCGCCGACCACCCCGATGCACAGCAGCCGTTAAGCCTCGACCGCTTCTGCGCGCTGGAACATATTCTGGTCTCTTACGAAGGCGAGAGTTTCTGGGGCGTGACCGACGACGCGCTGGCGAAAGTGGGCCGTCAGCGGCGGATTGGGCTGTCGGTAAGCAGCTTCCTGGTGCTGCCGGAAGTGCTGGCCGTCAGCGAAATGATTGCCGTCGTGCCGAGCCGTCTTGCCAGCGCGCGCGCGTCAATCTGCGTGCAGGATCCGCCGGTGGCGATTCACGGCTTTACCAAAAGCATGGCCTGGCATGAGCGTACGCATCGCGACCCGGCGCAGCAGTGGCTGCGTGAATTGCTGCATGAGACCAGCCAGCAGGCATAAAAAAGCCCGGTGCAGAACCGGGCAAAGAAGTGACCAAACACACTTACGCCATTTTTAACTGCTGAATCTTTTTCTCGCGGCGAATTTTACGTTCTTCAAATATCGCGACGATGGCCATCAGGCAGATACAGCCGATAGCGGCGGTATCCAGCGCGGCGAAGGTGCCCGCCCAGCCGGTGAGGCCGAAGATTGGCGTACCGTCGGCAATCATCCCCAGACCCAGCTTGGCAAAGCTGTCGCCAATCAGGTAGGCGAAGGTGCCTTTGATGCCATCGGCTGCACCGATCGCTTTTTTCGGTACAAATCCGACTGCCGCCACGCCGATTAACAGCTGCGGGCCGAAGACCAGGAAGCCGAGGGCAAACAACGACGCCAGATAGACATACTGATTGCTGGCGTGCTGATAAACGCCGAGCGTGGCAATGATCAATGCCAGCGCCACGCAGGCCACCAGCGCACGACGACCGTTGGCCAGATCGGAGAGCCAGCCCCACAGCAGGGTGCCCACCAGCGCGCCGACTTCAAACAGAGTAAAGCCCTGAATCGCCACTTCTTTGGAGAGCTTCAGCTCCTGGAAGGCGTAGACGGTGGACCACTGGTCAATACCGATACGCACCACGTACAGGAAGATGTTCGAGAAACATAACAACCAAATCACTTTGTTTTTCAGCACGTACTCAACAAAGATCTGCCATTTGGTCATCTCGTTTTCTTCAGTCTCTTTGTCCTCTTCGCTGATCTCTTCACCGAACAGCTCTTCCGCTTTGCCGAGGCCGTAAGATTCCGGGGAGTCGCTACCGTAGCGCAGGCCGATAAAGCCCACTACCAGCGCAATAATCGACGGGAAGATAAACATGCCGATGACGTGACCGTCGAACAGGTAGTTGGCGCCAAACAGCGCCACGCCTGCCGCACCCGCGCCGCCGAGGTTGTGGGAGATGTTCCACATGCCGAGGTAAGAACCGCGCTTGCGACGCGGCGTCCATTTGGTGATGGTCGAATAGCTACACGAGCCACCGGTACTCTGGAAGAAACCGCTCAGCGCGTAGAAGGCAATCATCAGGAACAGGCTGGTCGAACCCGCGCCCATACTGGCGCTGAAGCCGAGCATACAAATGGCGGAGAGAATCAGCATAAACGGCAGGAACTGCTTGGTGTTCTTACCGTCGGCATAGTAGGAGACCAGCGTTTTACCCACGCCGTAGGTGATGGAGAAGCCGAGACCAATCATACCGAGCTGAGTCATGCTCAGCCCGTAGGTGGAGATCATGTCGTTCTGCGCGATGTTAAAGTTCTTACGAATCAGATACATCGTCAGGTAGCCGATAAAGACCACCAGATAGGACTGCATGAACGGTTTGAACCACATTTTGCGCCGCACATCGAGCGGCAGATCCAGGGTCGGCTTGCGCACCTGGTTTAAGAAGGCCAGCATGGGTATCTCCTGATTTTTATATACCTGCGTGATAGCCGGTATTGTAAAAATCAGCGGCGCGGCTGGCCTGAGACAGCGTCCAGGTGAAACCGGGAAAATTTCCTAGTTTTAGGTCATTCGTCTTAGAAAAGTGAAGCGGGTCACGCTTCTCGCGGCGCCTGGGCGTTTAAGAACGGCAGCAGCAGCAGCGCGGAGATGCCCGCCGCAATGGCAATCACCACGAAAAAGCCCGTCCAGTGCCACACTTCCATCACCTTCGCCAGCGGCCAGCCGGAAAGCGACGCGCCAAGGTAGGCAAACAGCCCGACGAAACCGGTGGCGGCGCCCGCCGCCTCTTTGTGCGAGCACTCCGCCGCCGCCATGCCGATCAGCATCTGCGGGCCGAAGACGAAGAAGCCGGTGGTGAAGAAGCACGCCGCCTGCATGACGTAGCTGGCAAACGGCATCAGCCACAGCGAGCCCACCGAGAGCAAAATCCCGGCGGCGAAGATCAGGTTCATCGGCCCACGGTTACCATTAAACAGTTTGTCCGAGCCCCAGCCCGCCACCAGCGCGCCGATGAAACCGCCTAGCTCAAACATGGTCACTGCGGTATTCGCCGTCACCAGATCGACGCCCAGCGTCTCGGACATGTATAAATTGCCCCAATCGTTGATCGCCGCGCGCACCACGTACACCAGCACATAGCACAGCGACAGCAGCCAGATGTAAGGGTTGAGCAGCACGTAGCGGGTGAAGATCTCTTTACGCGTCAGCCCAGCCCCTTCCTGCTGTTGGGCTATCTCCAGTTCGTCGTGCCGCCAGTCGCCAATCGGCGGCAGACCAATGGCCTGTGGACGGTCGCGCAGTCGCCAGCAGAGGAACAGGCCGACCACAATCGCCATGGTTCCCGCGATGGTCATCCCCGCACGCCAGCCGTAGTGCAGCGCCGCCGCGCCCATCACGATAGGGATCAGCGCCCCGCCGACGTTGTGCGCGGTATTCCAGATGGCCCACCAGCCGCCGCGCTCGTTGCGCGAGTACCAGGCGGTGAGCAGGCGGGCGCAGACCGGCGCGCCCCAGCCCTGGAAGAAGGCGTTCAGCGCCCACAGCAGGGCAAAGGCCCATAACGAAGTGGAGAAGCCGAACAGAATATTGACCACCCCGGTGGCAATCAGCCCGATCCCCATAAAATAGCGGGCGTTGGAGCGGTCGCTGACGATGCCCGAGATAAACTTCGACAGCCCGTAGGTGATGTAAAACAGCGTCGCCAGCAGGCCAATATCGCTGCGGGTCAGCACGCCGGTGGTGAGAATTTCCGGCACCGCGGCGTTGAAGCTTTTACGGGTGAAGTAAAACAGCGCGTAGCCAAGCCAGATGGTCAGCAGGATATGCCGCCGCCAGTAGCGGTACTGGGCATCCACTTCCTGCTTGTCGGTGATGCGCGGGGCATTAGCCGGCGCCTTGAGAAATTGAAACATTGCCGTTCCTTACACGTAGCGCAGAGGCAAAGAGACGCTGACCCGCGTGCCGTGCATGCAGGAAATCGTGAGCGAGCCGCCGAGCGCGGTCACGCGTTCGCGCATGCCGGTGAGGCCAAAGCCCTGTTGATTCGACCCCGGCGGCAGGCCGCTGCCGTCATCTTCCATCACCAGCATCAGCCGTTCATCCTGCTGCCAGCCCTGTAGCGTCACCGCGCTGGCGTTCGCGTGCTTCACAATGTTGTTGAGCCCTTCCTGGCAGACGCGGAACAGCGTTACCCGTTGGCTTTCGCTCAGCGTTGATTCATCAATTCGCCAGTCGAGGTGGCTGACGATGCCCCGGCTTTCCAGCTCCATTTCGCGCATCAGCGAGCGAATGGCCTGTTCCAGCGAGAGGTCATCGAGCTGGCGCGGGCGCAGCCGACCCAGCAGGCGGCGTACGGCGTCGTAAACGCCCAGCGACAGCTGCTCAATATGCGCCCTGCTCTGCTTCACACCCGCGTTTTCAGGCGCCAACCGCTGGACGATGCCCGCCTGGGTGCGAATGGCGGTGATGGTCTGGCCGATATCGTCATGCAGCTCACGCGCCACGTCGCGCCGCACGCTCTCTTCGGTTTCCAGCAGGCGTTCCGCCAGCCGGTGGTTGCGCGCCAGTTCGTTTTGCAGCGACTGGTTTAGCTCGCGCAGTCGCTGGATGCCCGCGCCGAGCAGCAGCCCGGTCAGGCTTTGCGCCAGCAGCGAAAGCAATAAATCAACGGGGTGATCGTGCCAGGTCTGGCTGGCAATCAGGGCGATGGCGTTCATCAGGGTGGCGATCAGCGCCCCCTGCCAGCCGTAGTGCCAGGCCAGCGCGATAATCGGTAAAGCGAGACAAAACGGGGTAAAGCGCGAGAGTTCTGCGGGCAAACCGAGCTGTAGCCACAGGCTGACGGTAAACAGCAGCAGATACCAGACCAGATGCCGCCCGCGCCAGTTCACCGGCTGCGACACCAGCGCCGGGCCAAGCGGCAGCCAGGTGGTGCTGGTGAGGTAGTGCCAGAACACGAGGCAGATAGGGGCCAGCGTCAGCCCGCCGGTGAGGGTCAGCAGCAGCGCGGTCCATGCGGTTTCCCCTTGCCCCAGCCAGGGCAGCGATTGCAGCAGCGCTGCCGCCGTGAGCGCCGCGCCCTGTAACAACAATGTTCGCCAATCGCGTTGATGGCGGTAGCGCGAGATCAGCGTCACCGGCAGCAGCGTGAGGAAACTACCGATCATCAAAATAGGCAGATGCGCCAGCGCCACCTCCTGCGCCAGCCAGTAGACCAGCAGACACTCAGCGCCCACCAGCACCGGCCAGTAGCCGCGCGGACATTGCAGCATCAGCCCTAGCCTGAGACCAAACGGGAACAGCAGTACCGCCAGCTCCGGGCGCTCAACCAGGTGAAGGCTGATACTCCACAGGCAAAACCAGGCGGCGGAGAAAATAAAAAAGCAGGCGACAACGGTGATCAGCCGGGAGAAAAGTGCGTTCATTGCCAGCCATCAAACATGCGGCGCGCCAGCTCAACGTCGTTGCTGACGCCCAACTTTTCCATCAGGTTAGCGCGGTGGACGTGTACCGTTTTCGGCGACAGGCCCAGTTCGGCGGCAATCTCTTTGACCGCCATCCCCTGCGCCAGCTTTTCCGCCACCTGGCGTTCGCGTTTGGTCAGCGGGTCCTGACGCCCGGCCGCCAGCTTGACGGCGATGTCCGGCGTCAAATAACAGCCGCCGGTTGCTACAGTATGCACGGCGGCAATCAGTTCATCCGGACTACAGCGTTTGGAAAGGAAGCCGCGTGCGCCTGCGTTAAGCGCCTGTTCCACCAGCGCCGGGCTGTCGTGGACGGAGAGCATGATAATCGCCATGCCTTTTGGCAACTGGCTTAACAGTTCAAGACCGGAGATATCCGGCATTGAGATATCACAGATACACACCTGCACGCCGCGCCCCGGCAACCCAGCCAGCGCCTCGCGCCCTGAACCGAATTCGGCGACGACCTGCAAATCAGCTTCGAGCCCCAGCAGTTGGGCAAAGCCGGAGCGGACGATAGTGTGGTCGTCGATAAGGGCGATGGTGATCATGGATGTTGTCCTGGTGCTTGAAAATGCCTGATGGCGCTGCGCTTATCAGGCCTACGGGCGGGAGCCGTGGTAGGCCGGATAAGGCGTTTACGCCGCCATCCGGCAAAAGCGCTTACCTTAACGATAAGCGCGTGACTGTTCAAGCCTTGAGCGGATTACTCGAAGAAGACGCTGATTTTGTTAAACATCGACGGGTCGGACTGATTTCGCGCCACTTTCACCACATCTTCCAGCTTGTCGATCTGGCTCATCATCTGCTCAAGGCGCTGATCGTCGTTCACCAACAGCCAGATGCGGCTATGGTCGCTGCCGTGAATCGGTAGGCATAGGATGCCTTCGACGTTGAACGCTCGGCGAGCAAAGAGCCCGCAGACGTGAGTCATTACGCCCGGGTGGTTGCGCACGGTGAGTTCCAGGATAACGTTGTCATGAGTTTGTTTTTGCATGGCTTATTCCCCCACCATTTCGCTATTTGCCGCACCCGGAGGCACCATCGGATACACCTTTTCTTCTGCATCGATTCGCACGTGAATCAACGCCGGGCCCGGGCGATTGATAATCGCCTGCAGCGCCGCCTGCGGGTCTGTTTCATTGTTTAAATCGCAGGTTTCCAGACCGAAACCGGCGGCAATCTGCATAAAGTTAATCATGCCTGGGTAGGTGGCGGCAAATACGCCCTGTTTGTAGAACAGGCTCTGCTGCTGGTGTACCAGACCCAGCGCCTGGTTGTTCATCAGGATGATTTTCACATCCAGCTGATTTTCCGCCGCGGTCGCCATCTCCTGAATGTTCATCATCAGGCTGCCGTCACCGGAGAAGCACAGCACTTTTTTGTCCGGGTTCGCCAGCGCCGCGCCGATGGCCGCAGGCAGGCCAAAGCCCATGGTGCCGAGGCCGCCGGAGGTCAGCCACTGGCGCGGACGGTTCAGCGGGTAAGCCTGCGCCGTCCACATCTGATGCTGGCCCACGTCGGTGGTGATAATCGCGCTGTCGTCCACGCAGGCGGCAACGGCGTTGATCAGGCCGTAATGGCTGAGCGGGTCGCCCGCTTGAGGAATCGCCCCCGGGAACTCTTGTTGCAATTCCGCCACTTTGCCGCGCCATTCAGCGCGCGGCTGGGCGTCAATTTGCGGCAGCAGCTGCGCCAGTACGTCGTCAACGTCGGCCTGAATCGCCACGTGCGCCTGTTTGATTTTACCCAGCTCGGCGCGGTCGATATCAACGTGGATAATCTTCGCATTCGGGCAGAATTCAGCCACTTTACCCGTCGCCCGGTCATCAAAACGCGCACCTAAAACAACCAGTAAATCAGACTGTTGCAGAATAAAGTTAGTACTGCGCGCACCGTGCATTCCCAGCATACCTAATGACAGCGGGTGGGCTTTTGGCAGCATGCCCAGCGCCATCAGGGTCATGGTGGTGGGCAGGTTGGCTTTTTCCGCCAGCTCGCGAACGCGTTCCGGCGCGTTGATAACGCCGCCGCCCAGATAGAGCACCGGACGCTGTGCGGCGTTGATCATCGCTGCCGCTTCGCTCACGCTCTCTGCGCTGAATTCCGGCGTTGCCGCGCGGCCGCCGGGCTCTGGCAATTCGCTGATATCGATTTCCGCGGTCTGAACGTCCTTAGGAATGTCTATCCACACCGGGCCTGGGCGGCCAGACTGTGCAATCCGGAAAGCATCAGCAATAACCTTCGGTAATTCATTGATGTTGCGGACTAAGTAGTTGTGTTTAGTGATGGGGATAGAGATGCCGTAGGTGTCGACTTCCTGAAACGCGTCGGTACCGATTAACGAGGAGGCCACCTGGCCGGTGATACACACCAGCGGGATGGAGTCGAGACGCGCATCGGCAATGGCGGTAACCAGGTTGGTCGCGCCCGGCCCGCTACAGGCCATGCATACCGCCGGTTTGCCGTGGGTACGCGCCATGCCCTGGGCAATAAAGCCTGCGCCCTGCTCGTGTCGCGCCAGAATATGACGGATCTGGGTGCTTTGGCTCAAGGCGTCATACAGCGGCAGAACCGTGCCGCCGGGAATGCCGGTGACCATGGTAATACCCTGGCGTTCCAGTAAATGAACGATTAATTGCGCGCCGGTAAAACGCGTGGTCTTTGATGTGGTGCCCGAAATTGCCATGCTCCAGTCCTTTCAACTAGGCCGACTATCCGGAGGGGGCTAGAAACTAAAAACCCCGCCCGGTTTGCGCCGGCGGGGTTTGGAATCGTGTGTGTTCCTGACCCTACGGCGCATTGCCGACGACCACCACCACACGCACGACGACCACCGCGGCTGGTAGCGCGGTTTTTAGTAGGGTCGAAGTCAGCATTGATGGGGTCATTAAGGGTCTTCTCTCAATTCGTTTAGTGAATTCATACAAACACAGCTTTTTCAGGCTGACAATGGAAATATTTTCATCCGCACAAAAATGCAGCAGCGATCACACTTCCACACGGAGGAGAATCCTCTAATCTGTCCCGGCATTTCCCTATTTCTGGCCCTGTTCGTTGCCCATCGGCTGTGTTACGTTTTGGTTAAAACTTGTCAGGCCACGTATTATCATGACGCTCTCTGTTTTCTGCATTTTGCTATTTGCCGCACTTTTGCACGCGAGCTGGAACGCCATCGTTAAGGCGGGAAACGATAAACTCTATTCGGCTATCGGCGTCACCGGCTCCGCTGCGCTTATCGCGCTGCTGCTTTTACCCTTCGCCCCAACGCCCTCGGCGGCCAGCGTGCCGTTTATGATCGCCTCTACCGTTTTGCAGGTGATTTACACCGTGCTGGTCGCGCGTACCTATCAGATTGCCGACATGAGCCAGACCTACCCGCTGATGCGCGGCACCGCGCCGCTTCTGGTGGCCACCATCAGCGTGCTGTGTCTTGGCGACCACCTTTCTCCGTTGGCCTGGGGCGGTATTGCGGTCATCTGTTCGGCCATTCTGGCGATGGCCTTCAACGGCCGCTCGGGGTCTCAGGCGGGTATTGTGTTGTCGTTGCTCAACGCCTGTATCATTGCGAGCTACACCCTGATTGACGGCACCGGCGTGCGGCTTTCCGGCACCGCGCTGGGCTATACGCTGTGGTCGTTTTTCCTCAACGGTTCCAGCCTGCTGTGCTGGGCAATAATCGCCCGCCGCCGTGAAGCCGCACGCTATCTGGCAACGCACTGGAAAAAAGGCATTTTAGGCGGCATGGGAACGATGGGCTCCTACGGCCTGGCGCTGTGGGCGATGACCCAGGCCCCGCTAGCGGTGGTCGCCGCGCTACGTGAAAGCTCAATTTTGTTCGGCGCGCTGATTGCCTGGCTGCTGCTCAAAGAGCGGGTCGCCGGGCTGCGCATGGTCGCCGCCTGCGGGATTGCCGCTGGCGCTATCCTGCTGCGGCTGTCCTGATAAACTGGCAACTATTGTTGCCGTTTACGTGTATAAATCCTGCCTGCATCACACATTTCATTTACATGACGCATGGTTAAATTGCGACCTCAGTGTGGTAGATTCCTCTCCGATTTGGCGTCTTGCCTGGATATTTATTCTTATAAACTCAATTTCCATAAAGTAATCAGCGAAATGAAAAGAGATAGAAACGTCAACATCCTGGTGATGCTGGTGCTGCTTGTGGCCGTCGGTCAGATGGCGCAAACCATATACATCCCCGCCATTGCCCAGATGGCGAGCGATCTGAACGTTCGCGAAGGCGCAGTGCAGAGCGTAATGGCCGCGTATCTGTTGACCTACGGCGTTTCGCAGCTGTTTTACGGCCCGCTGTCCGACCGCGTGGGCCGCCGCCCGGTGATCCTCACCGGGATGTCGATTTTTATGCTGGCGACTCTGGTTGCCGTGACAACCCATAGCCTGACGGTGCTGATTGCCGCCAGCGCCCTACAGGGTATGGGAACCGGAGTTGGCGGCGTAATGGCGCGAACGCTGCCGCGCGATCTGTACGAGGGCAGCCAGCTTCGCCACGCCAACAGTCTGTTAAATATGGGTATTCTGGTGAGCCCGCTGCTGGCGCCGCTGATTGGCGGCGTGCTGGAGACACTCATCAACTGGCGCGCCTGCTATGGTTTCCTGCTGGTGCTCTGCGCAGGTGTCACTTTCAGCATGGCGCGCTGGATGCCGGAAACGCGCCCGACCGGCGCACCGAAAACCCGGCTTATCAGCAACTACAAAACGCTGTTCGGTAATAGCGGCTTTAACTGCTACCTGCTGATGCTGATTGGCGGCCTGGCCGGTATTGCGGTATTTGAAGCCAGCTCCGGCGTGCTAATGGGCGGCGTGCTGGGCTTGAGCAGTATGACGGTTAGTATCCTGTTTATTCTGCCGATTCCGGCCGCATTCTTCGGCGCCTGGTTTGCCGGACGGCCGAAAAAACGCTTCCCGACCATGATGTGGCAATCGGTGGTGAGCTGCCTGCTGGCGGGTCTGATGATGTGGATTCCGGGGCTATTAGGCGTGATGAATATCTGGACGCTGCTGGTGCCCGCCGCGTTGTTCTTCTTCGGCGCAGGTATGCTGTTCCCGCTGGCCACCAGCGGTGCAATGGAGCCCTTCCCGTTCCTCGCCGGTACCGCCGGGGCGCTGGTTGGCGGCCTGCAAAATATCGGCTCCGGCGTGCTGGCCTGGCTGTCGGCGATGATGCCGCAAACCGGTCAGGCCAGCATCGGGCTGCTGATGACGCTGATGGGGCTGCTGATTTTCCTCTGCTGGCTGCCGCTGGCGTCGCGCTTTGCGCATCAGGGTCAGGCGGTGTAATCGCGTCTGACCGTTGCCTGATGGCGCTTCGCTTATCAGGCCTACGTTGGGCATGAGTAGGCCGGGTAAGGCGGAGCCGCCACCCGGCATAAAACGCCTATTTAACCTGCTCCTGAAGCCAACCAATAAACGCCTCAATTTTCGGCCACTGCCTGCCGGGCAGCGTGGTGACGTAATAATGCTGATGACATTTCAGCGCCTTATCACCAAAAGGCGCCACCAGCTCCCCGCTGTCGAGGCGCTTTTGCACCAGCCGCTTTCGCCCCATCGCCACGCCGATGTGGTTCATCGCCGCAATCACCGCTAAATCAGAACGATCGAAACCAATGCCCGACGATGTCGGCAAATTCACCGCATACTGCTGCGCCCAGCTGTGCCATTCATCGGTCCCTGAGTCGTTGCTCCACGCCTGCCTGTCGTGCAGTAGCGTACAGTGTGGCAGGTTTACCAGCGAGCCGGTCAGAGCGTAGCGGCGGGCGTATTCCGGGCTGCATACCGGCAGAATTTCTTCATCCATCAGGAAGTGATGCGCGAGCTGTGCGGAAGGCGCATCGTCAAAATAGAGAGCCAAATCAACCCCGGCGCGCTGTAAATTGACGTTGTCGTTGCCGGTCAGGATGGTCAGTGAAATGGACGGGTAGCGGCGGGTAAAGTCGCCGAGCGCCGGAACCAGCCAGCACTGGGCGATAGAAGGCCGCGAGTAGACGGTGAGCGTCCCCGATAGCTCCTGATTTTTAATATCAAGAATCTCCTGGTTGAGCGTATCCAGCGATGATTTCAGCGCCCAGAACACGCGTTTACCTTCGTGGGTGAGCTCTACTTTACGATGCGAGCGGACAAAGAGCTGAATACCCAGCTCCTCTTCCAGCTGGTTAATGCGATGGCTGACGGCGCTGGGGCTTAATGACAGCTCGTCTGCCGCCAGCGCAAACGACTGATGCCGGGCCGCCACTTCGAAGGTATACAGCTTTGATAGCTGCCAGCCGTTCAGCAGACGATTTCTGCCCTCGCGCAGGGGTTCCATATTCCTCTCCGTATTGCCTGTTTTCGCCGGAGTGTAAAAAAAATCACCGGCAAAATCAGCACAAAGATGAATCAGAATGATTCATGTCGCATAAATTACCGGTAATAAGACGTAAATCACCATTTTGATTCAATCTGGCTCATGTGAAGGACGATTTATATCGTTTGTCAGCGGGTGCCTTATTTTTGTCCAATAAACCCATATTAATCACAGGGCAAGGTGAGCTATGCACTCTCAGATCTGGGTTGTGAGCACGCTGCTGATAAGCATCGTGTTAATCGTTTTGACCATCGTGAAGTTCAAATTCCACCCGTTTCTGGCGCTGCTGTTAGCCAGTTTCTTCGTGGGGACGATGATGGGTATGGGGCCGCTGGATATGGTCAATGCCATCGAGAACGGCATCGGCGGTACGCTGGGCTTCCTCGCGGCGGTTATTGGCCTTGGGACTATCCTTGGAAAAATGATGGAAGTCTCCGGCGCGGCCGAACGCATCGGCCTGACGCTACAGCGCTGCCGCTGGCTTTCCGCCGACGTCATTATGGTGCTGGTCGGGCTGATTTGCGGGATCACGCTGTTCGTTGAAGTGGGCGTGGTGCTATTAATTCCACTGGCATTCTCAATTGCCAAAAAGACCAATACTTCGCTGCTAAAGCTGGCGATCCCGCTGTGTACCGCGCTGATGGCTGTGCACTGCGTCGTACCACCGCATCCGGCGGCGCTGTTCGTGGCCAACAAGCTGGGCGCAGACATTGGCACCGTGATTGTCTACGGTTTACTGGTGGGCTTAATGGCATCGCTAATCGGCGGGCCGCTGTACCTGAAGTTTCTCGGTAATCGTCTGCCGTTTAAGCCAGTACCGGCTGAGTTTTCCGACCTGAAAGTGCGTGATGAAAGCACGCTGCCATCGCTGGGCGCGACGCTGTTTACCGTACTGCTGCCAATTGGCCTGATGCTGGTGAAAACCGTCGCGGAACTGAACATGGCAAAAGGCAGTACGGTGTATACGCTGCTGGAGTTTATTGGTAACCCGATCACCGCGATGTTTATCGCCGTTTTCGTGGCCTATTACATTCTCGGCCTGCGCCAGCACATTGGCATGGGTGCGCTGCTGACCCACACCGAAAACGGTTTTGGCTCGATTGCTAACATTTTGCTGATTATCGGCGCAGGCGGCGCATTCAACGCTATCCTCAAGAGCAGCGGGCTGGCGGATACCCTCGCGCTGATCCTTTCGAACATGCATATGCACCCGATTCTGCTGGCCTGGCTGGTTGCGCTGATTCTGCACGCAGCGGTAGGCTCTGCCACGGTGGCGATGATGGGCGCGACGGCAATCGTGGCACCGATGCTGCCACTCTACCCTAACGTAAGCCCGGAGATCATCGCTATTGCCATCGGTTCCGGCGCTATTGGTTGCACGATCGTCACCGATTCCCTGTTCTGGCTGGTGAAGCAGTACTGTGGCGCCACCCTGAATGAGACGTTCAAATACTATACGACTGCGACATTTATCGCGTCGGTGATTGCACTGGCGTGCACATTCCTGCTTTCCTTTATTATCTAAGCGCGAAGAGACTGACTATGGAAAACATTCAAACACTTATCGCCCAGCATCCTTTAGTGGAAGATCTGGTGGCTCTGAAAGAGACAACCTGGTTTAACCCTGGCACCACCTCTCTTGCGGAAGGTTTACCGTATGTTGGCCTGACAGCACACGACGTTGAGGACGCCCACGCGCGTCTGACGCGCTTCGCACCGTATCTGGCGCAGGCCTTCCCGGAAACCGCCGCCACCGGGGGCATTATCGAATCTGAGCTGGCCGCAATCCCTGCCATGCAAAAACGGTTGGAAAAAGCGTTCGGGCAGCACATTAACGGCGAACTCCTGCTGAAGAAAGACAGTCATTTGCCGATTTCAGGCTCGATTAAAGCGCGTGGCGGCATTTACGAAGTACTGACCCATGCGGAAAAACTGGCGCTGGAAGCCGGTCTGCTGACCACCAAAGACGATTACCGCGTTCTGCTTTCGCCTGAATTTAAACAGTTCTTCAGCCAGTACAGCATCGCGGTTGGCTCCACCGGCAACCTGGGGATGTCGATTGGTATCATGAGTGCCCGCATCGGCTTTAACGTTACGGTGCATATGTCTGCAGACGCCCGCGCGTGGAAAAAAGCCAAGCTGCGCAGCCACGGCGTGACGGTGGTGGAGTACGAAGAAGATTATGGCGTGGCGGTTGAACAAGGTCGTAAGGCGGCAGAGTCCGATCCGAACTGCTTCTTTATCGATGATGAAAATTCCCGCACGCTGTTCTTAGGCTATGCGGTCGCCGGTCAGCGTCTGAAAGCGCAGTTTGCCCAGCAGGGGCGCGTGGTGGATGCCGATCATCCTCTGTTTGTCTACCTGCCTTGCGGCGTCGGTGGCGGCCCTGGCGGCGTGGCGTTTGGCCTTAAGCTGGCGTTTGGCGATAATGTGCACTGCTTCTTCGCTGAACCGACTCATTCACCGTGCATGCTGCTGGGGATTTACACCGGGCTACACGATACCCTTTCTGTGCAGGATATCGGCATCGATAACCTGACGGCGGCGGATGGGCTAGCGGTCGGTCGCGCCTCGGGCTTTGTCGGCCGGGCGATGGAGCGTCTGCTCGACGGTCTGTACACCCTGGACGATCAGACAATGTACGACATGCTGGGCTGGCTGGCGCAGGAAGAAGGCATTCGTCTTGAGCCGTCGGCGCTGGCAGGCATGGCTGGCCCTCAGCACGTTTGTGCCTCCAGGGCTTACCAGCAGATGCATGACTTCAGCACAGAGCAGCTCAATCACGCCACCCATCTGGTATGGGCGACGGGCGGCGGCATGGTGCCAGAAGCCGAAATGGCGCAGTACCTGGCCAAAGGCCGCTAACCCCACGCCGCAGAAGAGGGACATTCATGCCAGATCCCGCGCCATTTTGGCGCGGGAAGTCAAAGCGTATTGTCTTACGTCACACTCCGTCAGCCCTTCTCTCCCGCATAAAAAACACACCGATATACTCCGGATTACCTCGTATTTCTACGATAAACCGGAGAACACAATGCAACAGGCTGACAAAAATATCAGCCGGGGCGGCTTCACCCTGCTCATCTGGGTGCTGCTATTGCTTCTCGGCTGCGTGCTGTTTTTCTTCTCGCTCGACCGACAAATTGTTTCCATCCTGAAAACCACGCTGATGCAGGAGCTGGGGCTCGATAACAGCGATTATTCGGTGCTGATCAGCGCCTTTATGATCCCCTATACCTTCATGTATTTCTTTGTGGGCGGTATCGTTGACCGATTCGGCAGCCGCTACGTGCTGTGCGCACTCATGATACTGATGTCGCTGGCTACGCTGATTACCGGCCTGTCGCACTCGATGACCGGGCTTATTGTCGGGCGCGTGATGCTGGGGCTGGCGGAGTCCGGGATCGTACCGGCGCTAACGCTGGCGGTGTTTACCTGGTTTCGCGCCGAGCAGCGCGCCTTTGCCTTCCAGCTCACCAATATTATTCAGTCATTAGGGCTGATTCTTGCGCCACCGTTTGTCGCCTGGGTGACGATATCTACCGGCTGGCGCTGGGCGTTCTTTATTCCAGCCATGGCGGGGGTGGCGGTCGGGGTGATGTGGTATTTCTCCAGCCGTAAAACACCGCCTGCAGCCGACGACACGCCGCAGGTGAGCGCCGTCAGCGTGCCGCTGGTTGAGCGCTACAGGATGGTGCTGACCTCAAAACCTATCTGGGCGCTGTTGATTGCACGCCTGCTCACCGACCCGTTCTGGTTTTTCTATCAGTACTGGCAGGTCGGCTTTATGCAGGAAAAAATCGGCCTGACGCTGGCGGAAGTCGGCAAGTTGATGTGGCTGCCGCCGCTGGTTGCCGTCTTTGGCGTGCTGGCAGTCTGCTGGGCCTCCGACCGCCTCGTTGCGCGCGGTATGGATGCCACCCGCGCCCGCTTAACCATTATCTGGTCCGTCACCTGCCTGGCGCCGCTGGTCTTTCTGCTGCCATCCATCAGCAACGCCTACGCGGCGGTGGCGATCATGACGGTGATTAACTTTATGTGCACCGCCTGGCTCAGTATGGCCACCATCATGATGGGCGGGCTGGCACCGCGCGTGGCCATCGCCACCGCTATCGGCGTGATGAGCGCGCTGGGCGGCGTGACCTCCATTATCTTTAACGGCTTTGTCGGCACTATTATCGACCACTTTGGTTATTCGATGCCGATTTATGCCGGTGCGACCCTGCACCCCATCGGCGCGCTGGTGCTGGCCGCCTTCTTCCTGCGTCGTAAAAAATCGTTTGTTTCTCGTCCGGAGACCGTCTGATGACCGATATCGTTGTTGCGCCCGTGGCACACGCCTGCGCAGATTTCACCGTACTTTACTGTCTGATTAATCACGACAACCACCAGTTCGCCGCCTGGTATGACGCCGAGCACCGCATCACCGTGGGCCAGCGTGAATTGCCCGACGGCCCATGGCAGACGTTTCAGCCAGAGGGCGTTTGGCTACCAGAGCGCGAACGCTACTCGCATATCACCGAGTTTGATTCGCACAATTATCTGACGATGGCGGTTGATAGCGGCGGATTCCTGCATCTTTCCGGCAATATGCATGTTGATCCGCTTATTTACTTCCGCAGCCGCCAGCCGCTGGACATCACCACGCTGGAATGCATACCGGCGATGACCGGCAAACGCGAAGCGCGTGCAACCTACCCGGTGTTTTTTAAGGATGCGCAGGGGCGGCTGATCTTCCGCTATCGCGATGGTTGTAGCGGCAATGGTGACGATCTGTATAACATTTACGACGTTGACCGCCAGCGCTGGACGCGCCTGTTAGAGACCCCGCTACTCAACGGAGAAGGCGCGCGCAACGGCTATGCCCGCCAGCCGCTGTTGGGGCCAGACGGTTACTGGCATATGATCTGGATGTGGCGCGAAACGCCGCACTGCGAGACCAACAATAATCTTTCCTACGCCCGCAGCCGCGACCTGCAGCGCTGGGAGAAATCAGACGGTACGCCGCTCGCCCTGCCGATTGCCCGCCATCAGGGTGAAATTGTCGATGACGCCGGTTTCGGCGGCGGGCTTATCAATATGGTGCAGGAAGTCGGTTTTGATAATCAGGCGCGCCCGGTGCTGATTTACCATCGTTATGATGATCGGGGGCTGTCGCAGGCTTATCTGGCGCGCCCGGACGGTAAGGGAAGCTGGCAAAAGGCGCAGATTAGCCAGTGGGCGTTCCGCTGGGATTTCAGCGGCGGCGGCTCGATTCCACCGGACGTCACCCTCAGCGCGCCGCGCGCGATCGGTAACGGGCAAATGGCCGTGGACTGGAGCACCGCCGGGGCCGGAAGCGGTGAGTGGATTATTGATGACCGGACGCTTAGCGTTGTCGCTCACCGCACGCCCACACCGCCGCTGCCAGCCGAACAATGGCGGCCCCGGCAGAACGTTGCGCCACGGGCCGAAGTGCAGCTGGTCGCCGCGCAGAACAGTGATTACAGCCCGCAAAGCCGCTATTGGCTACGCTGGGAGGCTCTGCCGATTTTCCGCGATGTGCCGCACGAAGAAAGGCCCGGCGCTACGCAGTTGGAAGTGATTGAAAGGAAAATATAAGGCGACAACAAAACCAAAATGCCGGATGGCGCTGCGCTTATCCGGCCTGCTCATCCCGTGCAATGATTGACACCGGTGGCGCAGCGAATCACCCGCCAGCCTGATAGCTAGCGGCACTGATTGGGCGAAACGCCAAACTGACGGCGAAACGCGCGCGAAAAGTAGCTAACGTCGCCAAATCCGCAGCGTATGGCTATTTCATTGACCGTATCTTGCGTAAAACGCAGCTGGTAGCGTGCCTGCAGCAGCCGCACACGGGCCAGATACTGCTGCGGCGAAACGCCGGTGTAGTCGCTAAATCCACGCTGAAGCGTACGCCGTGAAATAGCAAACATCTGACATAAACCGTCGAGATCGAGCGGCTGCTGCCAGCGACCGTTCAGGTGAATCAGCACCTGGCTAATGCGGTCTTCGCTGGAGTGAAACGCCTGCGTTTTGTAGCGCCAGAGGTTCAGCGTATGTAACACTTCCAGGAAAATCATCTCCTTATGGCTTTCCGCCAGCAGAGGGTCGCTAAACTCTTCTTCGCGATGACTCGCCAGACGGTCAAATATGCGCTGCATAATGCCGACATCCAGCTGCCAGACGTTGCTCTCCCCTTCCTGCGGCAGCAGATAATCGATGTGCTTGATAAAATTGAAGCTATCGCGCCCCAGATACAGCAGGTTCACCTGCTGCAAATCCTTCATCTCTTCAAACAGGTGATAATCCTGCCGGTTCAGATAGCACAGCGTGCCGCTGCTCAACAGGTAGGGCTTTTCATTGATAACATGAATTCCGCTTCCGCTGCCGACCAGGAACAGCTCGCAGTATTCGTGCGTATGTTCATGGCTGATGCTTTTCTCCGGATGCCAGAAATGGAACACCACGCTCTCCTGCGGGTGGCGGAAATGGGTATCACGGGGCAGCACAAGCGACATAGACACTCCTGACGGGTTATCACTCAGTACGCTAGTGATACCAGAACAGACGGCGTTCGCCTTGACCTGTTTGCCATTCGTCTTCGGCGGCTGGCAAACAGAGAAAGCTTATCGGCTCTGATTTAACATCACCATTAATTCCACCGGTGAGCGGCGTTGTTTCAGGAGATCGCGCATCGCTTTCATATACGGCGCGCTGTGGGTAAAGAACTGGCGATAGCCCTCACACAGTGCGCTTTTTCCATCGGCGTTTCGGTGCTTTGGGCAATCGCCCTGGCAGAACGGCAGCACGGTGCACTGGCGGCACGCGTCTGTTAGCCCACGCTGTTTTTGCTGGCTGAAGGCGGCGGCTTGCGGCGTAGCATTCAGCGCCTGTAACGTCTGCTGATGGATGTTTCCCAGATAAAACTCGGGGTAAACGAAGTGATCGCACTGGTAGAGATCGCCGTTGGCCTCCAGCGCAAAAGCGTGACCGCAGGTTTCGCTGAACGCGCACATCTGCGACCGATGGCCGCTCCAGACGCCTAATGTTGAATCAAACAGCTGTATATAAACACGGCCAATATCTTCATGGACCCACTGGTTAAACACGCCCGTCAGGAATGCGCCCCACGCATCGGCGGTAACCGACTCCGCGCTGAGCTTGCCATGCTCATCGCGCTCAACCAGCGGAATAAACTGTAAAAAGGCGGTGCCGAGACCGCGCAGGTAACGATAGAGACGTTGAGGCTGCTGGCTATTCAGACGATTGACCACCACCAGCAGATTAAATTCGACGCCGTGTTGAGAGAGCATCTCAATGGCTTTCATCACTTTGTGGTGGCTCGGCTTACCGCTGCGGTTAACACGATAGGTATCGTGGAGATCGGCCGGACCGTCCAGTGAGATCCCGACCAGCCAGCCGTTCTCCCTAAAGAAGCGACACCAGCTGTCATTGAGCAGCAGACCGTTGGTCTGGAAGGCATTGTGGATCTGTTTGCCGTTAGCGTACTGCTTTTGCAGCGCCAGCGCGCGCTGGAAAAACGCCAGCCCGCACAGCGTTGGCTCCCCGCCCTGCCAGGCAAAAGTGACTTCTGGCCCAGGCTGCGCCGCAATGTGTTGGCTGACAAAGCGCTCCAGCGTGGCCTCATCCATCATCGGCTGTTCGGGTTTTTCGAGGTAAAAGCAGTAGCGGCAGTTGAGGTTACAGCGAGAGCTGGCCGGTTTGGCCATCACCTGACATCCTGTCATGTAAAATCCCTTAGAAAAATAATAAGTTGGCGAATGTGGGTAATAGCAAACAATATTGCGAGGGATAACACCGCGAGGGAGATCAAGAATTTGTCACGTACCGCGCGCGATTGCGCAAAATCATCCTGCGTTACATCCATCACGTTACGGTTGCGGGTATATTGCCACAGGATAACGGCGACAATCGCCAGCACGCCAAGCGATACCCAGAACAGCATACCCGCCTGATGCCAGTTGTGTTTAAGCGCTAACGCCATCAGCGCGCCATAGCCGAGCAGGGTGCGCAACCATGCCAGCGACGTGCGCTCAGGCTGCAAGCCCGGGTCAGCCTGACGCCGGGCTTTGCGACTATCCGGCATACAGCACCAGCAGCATCACCACCGCCGCCACGAAGGTAAGCATGAGGCTTATCACCAGCAGACTGCGGGTATAGGGTAAATCTTCCTTCAGCCGCATCGCCTTTTCGTTACGCAACCAGCGCAGGTAGCCGTAGATAGCCAGCCCGCCGGCAAACAGGCACAACAGCAGCGCCAGCGCTTCGCGGATAGCCGGGGTCGCGAAGTCTGGCGCCAGCTGATCGAGCCCGACTCCCGCCGCCAGAAAGCCCAGCGACGTGCGAATCCAGGCCAGAAACGTACGCTCGTTGGCCAGTGAGAAACGGTAATCAGGCGCTTCTCCGAGGCGGGAAATTTTCATGACGGCTCCTTTTGTATCTTTATCTCAGCTGATTATGCTCTGCTTTTGAGAGTGGCATTAACGCGCACCATCGCTTCGCTGTCTAGTTTATAGAACGCTTTTGCCGTTACCGCGCACAGTAAATAGCAAATACCCGGTGCCACGGTAAACAGCAGCGTGATGGTGGTCAGCGTCGCAGCAGACTGCGACGTGGCCCCCGCCTGATAGCCCCCGGCCGCCAGCATCCAACCGATAACCGCCCCGCCAACGGCTAGCCCCATTTTCAGCACAAACAGGGTTCCCGCAAAGCTGATTCCGGTCAGACGTTTGCCATTGCAGGCTTCGCCATAGTCAACGGTATCCGCCATCATTACCCACTTGATCGGCGTCATCACCTGGTGCAGAACACCGATGATAAAGATCAGGCAAAACATCAACGTGACGGTATCCATCGGGGCAAAGAACATACAAAAACTCAGTAACGTCAGCGCCACGTTACAGCTAATAAACACCTTCACTTTGCAGAAGTGACCGGTAAGCGGTTTGGCTATCGCACTGCCGATAATATTACCGACGCAGTAAGTCGTCAGAAATAGAGAAAATAGCTTAGGCGACTCCATAATCCACGTGACGTAATACATCATCGCGCCGCCGCGCACCGAAGTCCCAATAATCGCGAAGACCGTTAAATAGCCCACCACGCGCCATTGGCTGTTCTGCCAGATATCTTTCAGGTCGCTGAGCATCCCTTTAAAGCCATCACTGGTTGGCGGCGCAACGACTCGCTCCTTCGTTGTCGCAAAACAGATAAAAAACATCACGATCGCCAGCACGGCCAGAATGGCGATACTCATCTGAAAACCATAAGCTTTATCGTCCCCGCCAATCCACTCCACCATTTTCATCATCAGCGCTGTAGACAACATGCCGCCAGCCGTAGCCAGCACAAAGCGCCATGACTGCATGGAAATACGCTGCTGCGGATCGTTAGTAATCACCGCACCGAGCGCGCAATAGGGAATGTTCACTATCGTATAAAGCAGCGTGAGTACAATATAAGTCACTGTGGCATAGACCATTTTTCCGCCAAGAGACAGGTCTGGTACGGTATAGGTAAAGTAGCAGCTGATGCCAAAGGGAATAGCGGCCCAGAGGATCCAGGGGCGGAATTTCCCCCAGCGTGACCGCGTGCGGTCGGCAAGCAGCCCCATACACGGATCGGAGATTGCATCCAGGATACGGGTGACTAAAAACATGGTGCCAACAAAGGCCGCAGGTAAACCCGCGATATCGGTATAAAAAAACATGAGATATAGCATGACGTTGTCAAAGACGATATGGCTTGCCGCATCGCCAAGGCTATAACCTATTTTTTCTTTTAAAGAGAGTGTGTTATCGCTCATACCACTTCCTGTGTTGTGAATTAAAGTGGTGACATAGTAGAGATAGCATTTCTGATGTCGTTATTATGATTTTTAATTAGCTGGTTATGTTTATTTTTATTTGTGAAGCCACTCCCATATATTTCTAATGCATTCATGGATTTGATATTATTATTATTCAGAAAATATATATCTCCAGCGAAACAAAAACGTCCCTCAGAAAGATATTACACAATCTCTCGCTTCAAATGAAATCCAGCACTCTTCACAAACCCAACATTATTAGCAATTAACGCAGTACCCTATTCCCTTCCCGTTCGAGTTACGATTTTCCACAAGCCATTTATGATTACTCTTATTTGTGATCGTTCTCTAATACAAATAACCATTACAACGATTAGTTTCACATAAATAACAATATCATCAGGAGATATCATGAAAGCCATTATGGTTATGTATGATTCATTAAACAGACATTACCTCGGGCCATATAATTCCAGCCGCAGCGACACGCCGAATTTTACCCGTCTGGCAAACAACTGCATGGTTTTCGACAAAAGCTACGTAGGAAGCCTGCCCTGTATGCCCGCCAGGCGCGAGCTGCATACCGGGCGCTACAACTTTCTGCACCGTAGCTGGGGCCCGCTGGAACCTTTCGATGACTCCTGCTTTGAGATCATGAAAAATAATGGCGTACACAGTCATCTCATCAGCGACCATTATCATTATTGGGAGGACGGTGGCTGTACTTACCATAATCGCTATGCATCGTGGGAAATCGTGCGCGGTCAGGAAGGTGACCACTGGGAACCCAATATTAAAAAACGCGAGTTTCCACCGCACCTTGGACAAATGATGTCGCAAGACCAGGCAAACCGGGAAAAAATACTTCAACAGGATAAATTCCCCATCGAAAAAACATTTGATCTGGGAATGAAATTTATCGAAAAATTCCACGCTGAGGATAACTGGTTTTTGCAAATTGAAACATTCGATCCACACGAACCCTTTTTCCATCGACGACAGAAAGAAAAAATCGCTGGGCCGGAATTCGACTGGCCTCATTATGCGCAGGTTACGGATGCAGAACGCCCGTGGAAAAATAATCTTCGTGAAGAATATCGTGGCCTATTAAATATGTGCGACGTCGGTATTGGCCGCGTACTCGACATGATGGATAAATACAATTTGTGGGAAGACACCTTACTGATTATTAATACCGATCACGGTTATTTACTGGGTGAGCACGACTGGTGGGCCAAAGCCAACGATGCCAATTTCTATGAAGAAGTCTCGCATACGCCTTTATTTATCTACGATCCGCGCAGTAAGAAAACGGGCCGAAGCCAACAGCTAGTACAGACCATCGATTTAGCCCCCACGCTGCTGGATTACTTTAATCTTTCTATCCCGCAGGACATGCAGGGGAAAGCGCTGAAAGAGACTATCGCTAATGATGTCGCGGTACGAGAAACCGCGCTCTTTGGCGTCTATGGCGCGCAGGTCAGCTGCACCGATGGTACATGGGTTTATACGCACGCCCCAACCAAAGCGAACCGCCCGCTGAATCACTACACGCTGATGCCAACGCATATGCGTCACCCGTTCACGCCGCAGGAGTTGCAGCAAACGGAGCTTGTGGAGTCCTTTAGTTTCACCAAAGGCTGTCGCCTGATGAAAATCGCTGATATTGGCCTCGGCATGGTACCGCTGGAACATAACTGGCAGAGCGTACTGTTTAACGTAACTGACGATCCGCGCCAGTCAACGCCTCAGCATAATCCCGAAGTCGTCGCCCGGTTGCAAAAAGAAATCACCCGGCTGATGGCCGAGAACGATGCGCCGGAGGAACAATACGAACGCTTAGGGCTGAAAAAACCGGAGCTGAGGTAAGACCGTATGAAAGCCATCATGGTTATGTTTGATTCCCTCTGCCGCCGCATGCTGTCGCCCTACGGCGCGACCGATGTGCAGACCCCGGGTTTTCAGCGTCTGGCGGAACATAGCCTGCGCTTCGACCAATCGTGGATTGGCTCAATGCCCTGTATGCCCGCTCGCCGCGATCTGCACACCGGTCGCTATAACTTTCTGCATCGGGCCCGGGGGCCGATTGAACCGTTCGACGATTCACTGCCGGAAATACTGAAAAATAACGGTATTTATAGCCATTTAATTACCGATCACTACCACTACTGGCAGGATGGTGGCGCTACTTACCACAACCGCTACGCCTCGGCGGAGTTTGTTCGCGGGCAGGAGGTCGACGAGTACAAAGCGGCGATTATCGACCCGGTCTTTCCCGATAACTACGACCCGTCGCTGTCAGGCTGGCGTAAAGATCTTGAGAAGCGTGATTTCATTAACCGTTCCTATATGGATAGCGAAGAAAAAATGTGTACGCCGCAGGTTTTCTCGCTGGCTGAAGAGTTTTTAGAAAAGCACCACGCCGAAGATAACTGGTTTTTACATCTGGAAGCCTTCGACCCGCATGAGCCGTACTTCTCCTCACCAGAATGTCAGGCGCTGTATCCGGAAAACTACGATGGGCCGCACTTTGACTGGCCATTCTACCGCCAGGTTGAAGAGAGCCCGGAGATGGTTGAACACTATAAAAATCGTGCGCGTGCCATGTTTTCACTGTGCGATAAATATCTGAATCACCTGCTGGATGTGATGGATAAACACAATCTATGGGATGACACCATGCTGATTGTGAATACCGATCACGGCTTTATGTTCGGCGAGCACGGGTGGTGGGCAAAGAACCTGCCCCCAAGCTACTGCGAAGTGGCCCATACGCCCCTGTTTATCTGGGATCCGCGCGGCCAGCATAAAAATGAGAGCCGCCAGGGGTTGGCATCAATGATTGATATGGCGCCAACGCTGCTGAAATTCTTCAATCTTGAACCCACTGCCGATATGGACGGTAAAGATCTACAGCCGGTCATCGATAATGATACCCCGGTTCACAACTCGCTGATTTTTGGCTACTTTGGCAAAGAGGTCAACGTCACCGACGGCCGCTATGTCTATATGCACGGCGGGAAAAATGGACAAACGGTCAACGAGTACACGCTGATGCCATGCTATATGAATTACCGCATGTCGCCGGCGCTGCTGGCCACCGCCACATTCGTGCCGCCGACCGAAAGTTTCCCGTTTGCGAAAGGCTGCCCATTACTGAAAATACCGCAATTATCACAGGGGCTGGAAGGTACGCTGTTGTTTGATTTACAGGAGGATTATCAGCAGCTCCATCCGCTGAATGCGCCGGAAACGGAAGCCCTATTCGCGGCTGAAATTAAGCGCTGGATGATAAAAAATCAGGCACCGGAGGAGCAGTTTACCCGCTTGAATCTAGCCTGAATGAGGCCCGCCGATGTCCAGTCGGCGGGCATTTTTATCAATGCAGCTCAGGCCAATAATCCTTATTCGCCGCAATTAAATCATCCAGAATCGCCTTCGCTACCGATGCGCTTGGCACGGTTTTCGACAGCGTAATGGCCTGCCACAGTTTATGGTAAGAACGATGTTCCCAGGCATCCACCACCAGTTTTTCCACCGCCACCTGCTGGCTCATCATCCCTTTCTGGAAGTTCGGAATATCGCCCACCGTCAGCGGCTCCGGCCCGTTATGGCCCACCAGACAGGGAATCTCCACCATCGCATCGGCGTCGAAGTTATGAATCGCGCCGTTGTTCGGCACAATCAGCAGCATTCGTTCCTGCGTGTTGAAGGCAATGGCCGTCGCCAGATCGACAATGTAGGACGCGTGCTCATCAATTTCGAGGTCGCCAGCCGATGATTTTCCGGCGGCAATAATCGCCCGGCAGGCGCTGAAAACGTTCTTCTCGCGGTGATCCATCACCTCGTTAGCGCGGGTACGTTCCGGGTTAGAGTGCGCCACAACGTAGTCCGGGAACAGATAGTATTTCAGGTAAGTGTTCGGCATGGTGTCCGGATCCAGCGCCTGCACATCTTTCGCCTTCGCGAAGGTGTCGTTCCAGCTTGCTTCAGTATGCGGGTCGTTAGAAGGGGGAACATAGCCGTATTTCGCCACATGTTCGCGCAGTTTTGGCATCAGATCGTTCCCTTCAAGGTCTTCAATCGATGTCCACCAGCCAAAGTGGTTCAGGCCGTAGTAGCGCACGCGCATCTGCTTGCGGTCCTTCAGGCCGACGATCTGCGCCATCCGGCCTTCGATACCAATCGGCATATCGCAGATGTTGAGAATTTTCGCGTTCGGACGCAGGCGACGGGTGGCTTCCGCCACGATTGCCGCCGGGTTGGAGTAGTTCAGCATCCAGGCGTCAGGCGAGTATTTTTCCATGTAATCCACCAGTTCCAGCACGCCGCCGATAGAACGCATACCGTAGGCAATTCCGCCCGGCCCGCAGGTTTCCTGGCCCAGCACCCCGTGACGCAGCGGGATTTTTTCGTCTTTTTCACGCATCAGGTATTTACCCACGCGAATATGCGCCATCACAAAATCCACGTCGGTGAAGGCTTCCTTCGGGTCAGTGGTGTAGCTGAACGCGATCTCCGGCGCCTGCTCTTTGAGGATAACCTTACAGGCTTCGGCGATTGTCTCCTGACGCGCGCCGTCGTTATCGTAAAATTTCAGCGACCGCAGCGGGAAACGATCCTGGTTTGCCAACAGCATCAGCACGATGCCGGGTGTAAAAGTACTGCCGCCGCCTGCGATAACAACTGAGAATTTTTTCATGATACTGCCTCCGTCATGGTGGGATGTTCGGTCTGTAGAGAATCTTTCATCAGGCGTTCCAGCTGATCGCGTACCTGCGGGACATGCAGGCCAACAATCACCTGAATACCGTTTCCGCGGCGCACGACGCCGTGTGCGCCAAGTGCTTTAAAGACGTCGTCGCTTTGTGTTTTCGCCATATCGACCAGCGCAATGCGCAATCGGGTAGCACAGTTATTGATGCTCTCGATATTGGCAGTACCGCCCAACGCCTGGAGAATACCGACCGCCTGGCCCTGCTGACCGGCTGGCGCCCCTGCGGCAGAGGTTTTACCGCGTGCGGCCTGATAGTCGGCCTTACTGTAGAGTTTGACTTCGCTATCTTCGCGACCCGGCGTTTTGAGGTTAAAACGCAGGATCAGCGTGCGAAACACCACGAAATAGAGGGCGGTAAAGCAAACGCCGATGCCGATTTGGGTAAACATCATTGCGGCATGGTTATGGAACATCGGTATCCAGTTCTGCGGCAGGAACTGATCCAACAGGCCGCCACCGAAATTCCCGACGACGCCACAGATATACATCACGGTCGCCATGGTGGCCGCCAGCACCGCATGAATGGCGAACAGCAGCGGGGAAATAAACAGGAAGGTGAATTCCAGCGGCTCGGTAATCCCCACCAGCATCGCCGTAAGCGTGGCCGGGATCAGCAGGCCAGCGACTTTTACACGGTTCTCCGGCGAAGCGGTGAAGTACAGCGCCAGCGCGATACCGACAGAGCCAAACACTTTCGAGTTACCGTGCAGCGCAAAGCCTCCTTCCGGGAACAGCGCTTTCAGCGGCTCAGTGCTCTGGCTAAACGCCTGCAGATGCTCCGCCCAGTAAACCTGAATGCCCCCTTCTACCGCCGCAGGGCCGAAAATAAAGGGACCGTAAACGAAGTGGTGTAAGCCCGTTGGGATCAGGATGCGTTCAAGGAAGGTGTAAACCCATACTCCCAGCGCCCCGGCGCCGCGCAGGAAGGCCTGTAGCGACTCAATACCCATCTGGACTTTAGGCCAGCCAAGCAGCGTCAGCCATGCGCAGGGGATCATGACCAGGAACGCGACAATCACCACAAAGGACGATCCCTGGAAAATCCCGAGGAATACCGGCAGCGGTTTATCGAAGTAGCGGTTATGCAGCGCGGTCACGATGCCGGAAATCACGATCGCCCCGATAATGCTGGTATCGAGCGTTTTAATACCGGCTATCATCGTTAAACCGCTGCCGGCAGTGGGATCGACGCTGAAATCAACGCCAAAGAAGTGGCCCCAGGTCATGCCCATGGCGTTAATAAAGTAGTTCCAGGTCAGGAAGCTCACCAGAACGGCAAGGCACGCACGCCCCTGCGCCTGTTTTGCCAAACCGATTGGCAGACCGACGGCAAAAATCAGCGGCATGTTGCGGAACACCGTCCAGCCGCCTTCTTCGATAATGTGAACAATCTGCGCAAACAGGCTATCAGGTGCGGTCAGCGCTTCGCCAACAAACAGCGGGTTGCGCAGCATAATGGCGATACCCACCACAATCCCCGCAAACGGAAACAATAAAACCGGGGTGAACATGGCGCCGCCAAAGCGTTGTATTTGACTGAGCATTTGGGAATCCTCATATAACAACTCGTAGGGTAAGTGGCCTTATTCATGTTGATCTCTGGCCTGATACGAGGATAGGAATTTGCTTGCCCAACAACATGCAACGCCGCGACGATTCGTGATCGCTTTCATGGTTTTAATTAACGCAATGTTGTCTAATTTTTTTAATAAAAATAGACAACTTAATCAGCGTAATTTTTCCTCGTGCTTTGAATTCACGTTAGCTGTATGTAATAAGCTACTTTTTAATAAGAAACGCTGGTTCAATATTCATCCAGATGCGGACGATAGAGGTCTACTTGTGATCTATAAATCTATTGCAGAAAGGCTGCGTCTGCGGCTCAACTCTTCCGATTTCAACATCGGTAGCCCGCTGCCGGGGGAGAAAAAGCTGGCGGATGAGTTTGGCGTGGCGCGGATGACCATCCGCAAAGCCATCGACCTGCTGGTTGAATGGGGGCTGGTCGTGCGGCGACACGGCAGCGGCACCTACGTTGCCCACAAAGATATTCATCATGAAACAACCAACCTGACCGGCCTGGCTGAAGTGCTGCGCAAGCAGGGAAAAGAGGTGGTCAGTAAAGTATTAATCTTCGAAATGATGCCAGCGCCGCCCGCGATTGCCAGCCAGCTGCGTATTCAGATTAATGAGCGGATCTATTTTTCCCGGCGCGTGCGCTATGTCGACGGTAAGCCGTTGATGCTGGAAGACAGCTATATGCCAGTCAAACTGTTTCGCAACCTGTCGCTGGTCCACCTTGAAGGGTCAAAATTCGATTACATCGAAAAAGAGTGCGGTATAACCATCAGCGGTAACTATGAAAGCCTGACGCCGGTGCTGGCAGACAAGCAGCTGGCGCAGTCGATGAACGTACCGGAACAAACGCCGCTGCTGCGTATTACCTCCTTGTCTTACAGCGACAGCGGCGAATTTCTTAACTACTCGGTGATGTTCCGTAACGCCAGTGAATACCAGGTGGATTATCACCTGAGGCGCGTCCAGACATCCTAGCCCATCCCCCAGAAGAGCACGGCCAGCAGCTGCGGCGTGATAATACGCAGGAACATCACCAGCGGATAAACCGTCGCGTAGGACAACGCCGCCGCGCCGCTGGTGGCATGCAGGTTGTTGGCAAAGGCCAACGCTGGCGGATCGGTCATAGAGCCAGCCAGCATGCCGCACAGCGTCAGATAGTTCATCCCGGCGAAAATTCGCGCCAGAATCCCCACCGTCAGCAGCGGAATCCCGGTAATAAAGATGCCGTAGCCAATCCAGCTGAGCCCCTCGCCGTTAACCAGCGTCTCGACAAAATCACCGCCAGACTTCAGCCCCACCACCGACAGAAACAGCACGATCCCCAGCTCGCGCAGTGCCAAGTTAGCGCTGGGCGGCATAAACCAGTACAGCTTACCGATGCTGCCAATACGCCCGAGGATCAGCGCCATGATGAGCGGCCCGCCCGCCAGACCCAGCTTCAGCGCAACCGGGAATCCCGGGATAAACAGCGGGACCGAGCCCAGCAGCACGCCCAGACCAATACCGATAAAGACCGGCAGCATTTGCACCTGCTGCAATTTTTGCTGTGCGTTACCGAGGTCCGACGCCACCGCGTCAATCGCCGCCGGGCGGCCAACCAGATTGAGAATATCGCCGAACTGCAGGCTGGCATTGCTGCTGGCCACCAGCTCTACCCCCGCGCGGTTAAGACGAGAGATCACCACGTCATAGCGCTGTTTATAGTGCAAATCGCGGATTTTCTTTCCTAACACCTTCTCATTGGTGACGACAACCCTTTCAACTTTCAGGTCCGTCCCACGCGTGGAGAGCGAGGTTTCTACCTCTTTACCAATCACTAACTGCGCATTGTGCAAATCGGCGGCTTCCCCCACCAGATGCAGCAAATCGCCGGTTTCAATCACCGTGGTCGGCGACGGTACCATCAGCGTGTCACCGCGTTTGAGGCGCGAGCAGATAATTTTATCGCTGTTAATCACCGGGACATCCTGAATCGCCATGCGGTTCAGGTTCGGGTTTTCCACGCGAATGTTGATGGTCTTGAGGTGCGAATGGCCGGAGCCGGCCTGCTCATCAAACCGCTGGGCCTCTTTCTCAACGTTAATACGGAAAAACAGGCGCACCAGCCACATGGTCAGCAAAATGCCGCAAATCCCAAACGGATAAGCCATCGCGTAGCTCATGCCCATCTGGTCCACAACGCTGAACGGTTCGCCGAGATCGCGCAGTATTTGCTGACCAGCACCCAGCGCAGGGGTGTTAGTGACGGCACCGGAGAAGATACCAAGCACCACCGGTAGGGGAATGGCAAAGATTTTATGCAGCAGCGTGGTCACCAGACCGCCGAGGATAACGATCAGAATAGCGAACAGGTTCAGCCGTAGCCCCGAAACGCGCAGCGAAGCAAAAAAGCCCGGCCCGACCTGAATACCAATGGTATAAACGAACAGGATCAGGCCAAACTCCTGAATGAAATGCAGCATCGGGCTGCTCAGGGTAATCCCTGCCTGATCGACAAAGTGACCGACGATAATGCCGCCGAACAGCACCCCGCCGATACCAAAACCAATGCCGCGAATCTTGATATTGCCGATCCACAGCCCGACTACCGCCACCAGCGCCAACACGCTGACCGTCAATGCTATATCACTCATCGTCTTATTCCCTGTGAATAACATTAATAACAATGAGGATTATGGCCGAAGGAGGGCGGGTTGTATGCAGGACTGCGCACAATAATAGGCGGATTACCGCGGGGAAACAGGATAAAAAAAAGCCCCGATGACTCGGGGCTAATTGGGCAAATCGAGTTAGCTATTCAGCGCAGGGCGCTCGCTAATTGCGATACGCTGTGGGGCAATGGCTTCCGGCTCATTGCGGGTTAAATCAATATGCAGCAGGCCGTTAGTGAAGGTTGCTCCGGAGACTTCCATATTTTCGGCCAGCGTAAAGCTCAGGCTAAAGGCCTGGGTCACCAGCCCCTGGTGCAGCCATTTGGTCTCTTTCTCCTGCGGCTGCGGCGTGCCCTTCACGGTCAGGCGGGTACCTTCCAGCTGCACGTCCAGATCTTCCTGACGGAACCCCGCCAGCGCCAGCGTAATGCGGTAGTGGTTATCGTCACTTTTTTCGATGTTATACGGCGGGAAGCTCTGGCCTTCACTGCTGGTTTGCAGCGCGTTCGCCAGTTTGTCAAAGCCGATCCATTGACGCAGCAGAGGGGATAAATCGTAGTTACGCATTGTGTTTCTCCTTCTAAGAAGCGAGTAAGTACCTGCAAATCCTGAGGATTCGCATCTGGCTCCCTGACGGCAAGCCGGGTGATTAACGGGGCCGCAGGCGCGGCCCGGCAGAATTAATTAATTTCGATACGGCGCGGTTTATTCGCTTCCGGAATCACGCGTTCCAGTTCGATATACAGCAGGCCGTTAACCAGGTTGGCGCCACGAACGTGGATGTTTTCCGCTAACTGGAATTTGCGTTCAAAGTTGCGCTCGGCAATGCCCTGGTAGAGATAGGTACGTTCTTTCTGTTCCGCAGCATGCGCGCCTTTTACCACCAGCATGTTGTCCTGCGCGGTAATTTCCAGCTCGCTTTCCGCAAAACCCGCCACGGCAATCGCGATGCGATAATGGTTTTCATCAACCAGCTCAACGTTGTACGGAGGATAGCCACCGTTGCTTTGTGTTTGATTGTTTTCTAACAGGTTGAACAGACGGTCAAAACCAATGGCAGAACGGTATAACGGGGATAAGTCAAAGTTACGCATAATCAAATAGCTCCTGGAAATCAGCGAGAAATTATCGACCTTCCATCGTGGACAGGCCATGAAGCCAGAACACCCCGCAGGCATGTTCTCTTCGGCTACACCTATAAAATGAGGGGGGAAAGATCTTTTTCAAGACCTTCTGGCCGACTTTTTTTGCACTTTCCCCGATAAGGCTTACACTGGGTGATAGCACGAAAGGCTAAATTGCGACAGCCGCCACAGAGCGGTGAGCCTGGGCTTTCTATTTTGGCAACGGGTGGCTATAACCCGGAGGACGAGCTTTTTTATGCTCATAACAATGAAGAGCTCATGATGAAAAATCTGCTGATTAAAACGACGCTGGTTGGGGGGATCCTCTTGTCAGTAGGATGTTCCAGCGTCATGTCGCACACCGGCGGCAAAGACGGTACCTATCCCGGTACGCGCGCCAGCGCAGAAATGCTGAGCGACGGTGAAAACGGCTGGGCCACCAAATCGCTGGTTGCCCTGGATATGCCGTTTACGGCGGTCATGGATACCGTGCTGCTTCCGTGGGACTTCTTCCGTAAGGACAGCTCGGTCCGTTCACGGGTTGAAAAAAGCGAGCAAGAGACGCTGGCCACCAATTCGGTGATCCCACCGGCCCCGATGCCCGCTCAATAACTTAGTCGCCGATCTCGGTGACCCACAGCTGGCGGAAGCCAGCCGTATCTTCCATCCAGGCAATCCATCGCCCATCGGGCGAAAAGACCACCGCATCCGCTGACGGCGGATTCGCGTGTCCTGTGGTTAAAAAAATCATGTCACCGCTCGTGGCGTCACACCAGGCAATACGCCCGTCCAGGACCACACCGAGTCCGTTTCCAGATGGGTGCCAGTTAAAGGCCGACTGAATATCTGAAGCGTTGTGCGTGAGCTGCAGCGGTGCTCCGCCTTGCGGCGATATCAGCCACAGCTGCACGATGCCTTTATCATCACGCATCAGGAAGGCAATTTGCGTGCCCTGTGGGTTACTGCGTACCCAGTGGCGCGGCACGTTCACCAACCCGGGAAAAGCACGCTGATGGGTAAAGGTTAAACGCCGTTGGCGTACGCCCGCAGGCGGCGCGGGAAGCGCGGTTGCCGTGCCCTGCAATGGTCTGTCGCCGGCCTGTTTCCAGCCGCGCTCGTCGTGCGGCAGTTCAACCAGGAACAGTTCCGGCACTTTGTCACCGGTTTGCGAGACGGTATCACCAATAAACGCCAGCGCTCGTGAGCCCACCCAGCCCTCTTCATAGGCGCGGTTAATCTCATCGCTACCGGGCCGTGGATCAACGGTGGTCTGGCTGACCAGCACGCACCAGTGGCTACCGCCGTATTCGCGCGGGTGCTGGCCGCGCGGTGCGACCGGGCCGTAAGGTACGGCCACGCCGACGTTGCGCTGATCACGTACCGGATCGTATTCGTGCATCACGTGGTCGTTATAGGTAAAGCTGACGAACTGCCCGCAGGGGCTATAGACGTGAACGTGACTACCGCCGCGCAGCGCGCCGGGCGTGAAGGGCGCGGTAATGTCCATGGCATCGAGATTGTGGGTATTACCGCGCGCCGCCACCACGCCGCGGCGATGGTGGAAGTCATATTGCCAGTTGGCGTCCGGGTTTTCCGGGCCGTGGATGAAGACGTATTGTTCATCGCGGGGGTGTACCGTCACGACACCAACATGGGCGCCTGCACTCGCCCGATAAATCACCTCGACCTCGCCGCTATGGACGTTCACGCGCTCGATGGTTTCACCAGTAAACGAGGCTCCGGACGGGCGCACATCGTAGACCAGCCACTGGCTGTCTGGCGTCCACGTACGGGTGTTGGTTAACTGATGATGGTGCGGCGCAAAGGTGACTTGTTTCATGGCGGTGTCCGGATAGAAAGATACCGCCTGGTTTTACCACGCTAAAGGCTTATCCCACAAGCCTTTAGCGGAAGTGCTAAAGAGGGCAGTCTTAGCTAAGCACGTATTTCTCTATCGCCCAGGCGACGCCGTCTTCCAGATTGGATTTGGTGATAAAGTTTGCCGCTTCTTTCACCGCCGGAATAGCGTTATCCATCGCCACGCCGACGCCGGCGAACTCAATCATCGCGATGTCGTTCTCCTGGTCGCCAATGGCCATAATTTCTTCTGGCTTGATGCCCAACACGTCGGCCAGCGACTTCACGCCGGTGCCTTTGTTAACGCGCTTATCGAGGATTTCGAGGAAGTATGGTGAGCTTTTCAGCACCGTGTATTTTTCTTTCACTTCCGCCGGAATACGGGCAATCGCTTTGTCGAGGATGGCCGGTTCGTCGATCATCATCACCTTCAGGAACTCAATCGAGGGGTCCATCTTCTCGGCTTCGCAGAACACCAGCGGAATCGTGGCGACAAAGGATTCATGCACGGTGTAGTAGCTGATATCACGGTTAGCGGTATAAAGCGTGTTGCGATCCAGCGCGTGGAAGTGGGAGCCGACCTTGCGAGAAAGTTCTTCCAGGAAGCGGTAGTCTTCATACTTCAGCGCCGTTTGCGCCACCGTACTGCCGTCGCCCGCTTTCTGCACCAGCGCGCCGTTATAGGTAATGCAGTAATCTCCCGGCTCGTTCATGCCCAGCTCTTTCAGATAGCTGTGCACGCCGGCATAGGGACGCCCGGTGGTCAGCACCACGTTAACCCCTTTTGCGCGTGCCGCCGCGAGGGCGTTTTTCACCGCAGGAGAGATAGTGTGGTCCGGCAACAGCAACGTTCCGTCCATGTCGATTGCAATCAGTTTAATAGCCATGAGATCCCCAGGTTAAATGAGCCTGTCCTCATGCTAACTCGGTTTAGCTCAAAAAACAGCACTAAAGGGTGCCGAAAAGGGGGATACAACGCGTTATGCATGCTCCCCTTTTGTTAGCTGCTCAACCAAAGAGTTTGCCGCCCTTCAGCAGGTTCATACCGGCCGACAGCAGGTCGCTGTGCGCCTGCGGGTCAACTTCACCCTGTGGGGAAAGCGCATCAACAATTTTCGGCAAATATTCCGCCAGCATCGTTGAAGCGGAGCTGGCATCGGTGCCGAGCTTTTCCCCCAGATCCGACACCGCAGGTGCGCCCAGCGCCGAGACGACCTGGTCGCTGCTAATGGATTGGTTACTTTGTTGGTTACTGATCCAGGATGACACAATGTCACTGAGCCCGCCGCTTTGCAGCTTCTCCAGTAGCGCCTGAATGCCGCCCTGCTCATTTACCCAACTCAGGATTGCTTGATATTTCCCCGCATCACCGCTAAGCAGCGAGCCGACTACATCATCAAAAAGCCCCATTTTTCACTCCTCATAGCAATCAATCATAACGCTGTTTGAAGTATAGATGCGCCGCAGGAATACCGCTCTACAGCGGTTTCGATGGCGGTTCAACCATTCGATATAAATTGTGATCACGAACGAAAAAGGGGAACGTTCCCATTTGTATTTAAACCGATGCTGTTATTCTCCACTAATAATATTAGCACCTGCGCAAAACTCACGAAAAGAATACATAAGAGATAAATATAATTACCACAATTAATATTCATAATTTTAATAACGGATATATTCATGAGAGCTAAAATACAGGATTACTTCTCTTCTCTTGGCCGCTCGTTTATTCCTGCCGTCGCAGTGATGAGCTGTTTTGCTTTACTCCTTTCGATTGGCGCCGTGCTAAAAAACCCACATTTTATCAACGATATTCCGGCACTGCAGTCCACTCCTGTCGCATTTCTGGCGAATTTACTCACCCAAACAGGCATGGTGATTATTGCTTATATGCCGCTTATTTTTTGTCTGGCGATTGCTATCGGAATGGCAGAAAAAGGTAAAAAAGAAACGGCAGCGCTGTCGGCACTTATTGCCTACATTTTTATGCTCGTCTTTTCCGGTTTGATGCTGAGCGCCTCAGGCATGCTGCTGAAACCCGACGTCGGCATTAACGCGCAAAGCAACGTTCTGGCAATTTCCCAGACGCTTGCGATGCGCCAGGCGATGCAGAACGTGGTGCTTGGCATTCAGACCGTTGATACCGGTGTACTGGGCGGCATCATTATCGGTGCGCTATCGGCCGTTATCACCAACCGTAATAGCGCCCGTAAACTACCGCTGATTTTCGGTTTTTACCAGGGCCGGCATCTTCCGCCGATCCTTAGCGGCCTTGCCGGCCTGACCATTGGATTAATCGTTCCCTTTATCTGGCCGTGGATCGGCGGCGGGCTTTACTATGCGGCGTCGGCGCTGGCAAAAGCCGGTATATTCGGTTCATTTATGTTCGGATTTATTGAGAAACTGCTGCTACCAACCGGGCTACAGCACGTCTGGTACTCTCTGGTGCATTACACGCAGGTCGGCGGTACGTTAGAAATTAGCGGGCAGACCTATGTGGGTACAAAGGCCATCACCATGGCGGCGCTGGCAACGCCAGACTTTAATGACAATATTCACCAGATTACGCGGTTGTGGTTGGGCCAGGGAGATACGCCGGGCAAAGTCTTTGGTATTCCCGGCGCGTTGCTGGGTATTTATCTGGCGGCCAAAGACCGCGATCGCGTAAAAACAGTCTTAATCTCTGCCGCCGTGGCGGCGATGTTTGCGGGCGTGGTGGAACCGTTCACCTTTATGTATCTGTTTCTTGCCCCGCCGCTATTTTTAATTGATTGCACCCTTCAGGGCCTATCGTTTGCCATTCTTGACGCAACCCATGCCTCTTATCTCGGCGGCAGCACGCTGATTGAAATATTATTTAACGGTATTTTACAGGGGCACAAATCAACGTGGATACCGATTGTTTTATTAGGTATTGCCCTGTTCTTTATCTACCTCATCACCTTTAAATGGTATATCGAAAAATTTAACGTTCTGACCCCAGGCCGGGAAGGCACTGCCGATAACGATGAGACTAAAGCGGCAGAAATTCTCTCGTCCAGACTGCTGCGGCAAAATAAATCAACGGATGACGTTGCCGCAGAAATCCTTCGCAAACTCGGTGGCAAAGCGAATATTAAAGAAATCAATAATTGTATCTCACGTCTGCGAATAAAGATTAATGCACCGCAGCACGTTGATGCCGCCGGAATGAAGACCATTAGTGATGCCTTAGGCGTCACCCAACCCGCCCCCGATGAATACCATATTATTTTTGGCATGCGCGTTGGGGAATATCGTGACGCTTTCGATCGCGCCGTTGAATCAGTGGAGTAAGCAAAAAATGAATGAAATGATGCAAATAGCGCTTCAGGCCCCCGTTTATGCGACAGCAGATGTTGTGGTTGTGGGGGGAGGGCCAGCCGGGGTCGCTGCAGCGATTGCGGCGGCGCGCAGTCACGCGCGCGTCATCCTGATTGAACGTTCAGGGCAGCTCGGCGGTATGGCAACACTTGGCAACGTGAGTATTTTTATGACCGTTGGCAACCTGACGGGGATCTATAAAGAGATTATCGCCGCCATACGACCCGATTTTCTGGCACAACACACCCAGCCGGAGAAACTCAAAATTCAGTTTAACCCGCTGCTGCTGCGTTACCATCTTCATCGCATGGTAGAAAGCGAAAATATCCAGCTCATGCTACATACCGATTTCATTACGCCGATTGTGAGCCATGGCGCAGTGACCGCCGTCGTGGTCAAAACACGCGAAGGTGTGAAAGTGATTCAAGGTTCTCAGTTTATCGACTGCACCGGTAATGCGGAGCTGGCTATTTCTGCCGGTGTACCTTATGAAACGGGAAGAGTATCCGATGGTCTGACTCAGCCCATGACGCTGATGTTTCAGATGCAAAATACCGGTCAACCGGTGCAGCAGATATTACCAGAAGGTTGCTACCACTATGAAACAGTTGCCGATCTACCGCAGGGGCGACGTCTGCTGTGGGAGCTCCAACCCGACGGTACGCTCATCGTCAATATGACCCGGATCAAGGGCAACGGCGCCACCATTGCCGACAGTAGCTATGCTGAAACCGAAGGGATAAAACAAGTCTTCTCCGTCGCTAACTATCTCCAGCGTAACGGCTTCGAAAACTATATTCTTTCCCATATTGCCGCTGAAACCGGCGTTCGCGAAAGTCACCGTATTTGCGGGCGCTACACCCTTACCGAGGACGACCTGCTGCATGCTCGCCGCTTTCCCGACGTGGTGGCGCAAACGAATTATGAGATTGATATTCACAGCCCGCAGGGAGAAAAGGTCTGTGATGAACGAAAAATCAATGGTTACGATATTCCCTATCGCTGCCTCGTGCCACAAGGCGTCGACCGGCTGCTGGTCGCGGGAAGAATCCTCTCGGCAAGCCATGTTGCACTCTCTTCCGCCCGCGTTATGCCTACCTGTTTTGCTCTGGGGCAAGCCGCTGGGGTGGCCGCCGCACTGGCGGTGGAGACAGAGTGTCCGGTCGGTAATATTCCACCAAAGCAACTGCATCAGCATATGAAAGAACAGGGCGTCACGTTTTATTAGGCAAAAAAAAACGGGCGGAGATCGGTCCGCCCGTTTGCAACATACATAAGGTGATTAGATATCGATGTTCGCCGCTTTCAGGGCGTTCTCTTCGATAAACGCACGACGCGGTTCAACGGCGTCGCCCATCAGCGTGGTGAACAGCTGGTCGGCAGCAATCGCATCCTTCACGGTCACGCGCAGCATGCGGCGGCTGTCCGGGTCCATGGTGGTTTCCCACAGCTGATCCGGGTTCATCTCGCCCAGACCTTTATAACGCTGAATCGCGAGACCACGACGGGACTCTTTCACCAGCCAATCCAGCGCCTGCTCGAAGCTGGTCACCGGCTGACGGCGTTCGCCACGTTCGATGAACGCGTCTTCTTCCACCAGGCCACGCAGCTTCTCGCCCAGCGTGAAGATACGACGGTATTCGCCACCGTTAACGAACTCGCTGTCCAGCACATAGTCGGTATCCACGCCGTGGGTACGCACGCGAATAATCGGCTCGAAATGCTGTTGTTCAGCATTGTGCTGAATATCAAACTTCCACTGGCTGCCGTGCTGCTCTTTTTCGTTCAGCTCGGTCACCAGCGCGTTCACCCAGCGAGTGACTTTCTGCTCGTCGGACAGGTCCGCTTCCACCAGCGTTGGCTGATAGATGAGTTCTTTCAGCAGCGCTTTCGGGAAGCGACGCTCCATGCGGTTAATCATTTTCTGCGTGCCGTTGAACTCGGCCACCAGGCGTTCCAGCGGTTCGCCAGCCAGGGCCGGAGCACTGGCGTTGGTGTGCAGGGTCGCGCCGTCGAGGGCGATGGAGATCTGATACTGGTCCATCGCTTCGTCGTCTTTAATGTACTGTTCCTGCTTGCCTTTTTTCACTTTGTACAGCGGCGGCTGAGCAATATAGACATGGCCACGTTCAACGATTTCCGGCATCTGACGGTAGAAGAAGGTCAACAGCAGCGTACGGATGTGCGAGCCGTCGACGTCCGCATCGGTCATGATGATGATGCTGTGATAACGCAGTTTGTCCGGGTTGTACTCGTCACGACCGATACCGCAGCCCAGCGCGGTAATCAGCGTTGCGACTTCCTGAGAAGAGAGCATCTTGTCGAAGCGCGCTTTCTCAACGTTGAGGATTTTACCCTTCAGCGGCAGAATCGCCTGGTTCTTACGGTTACGCCCCTGCTTCGCAGAGCCGCCCGCGGAGTCCCCTTCCACCAGGTACAGTTCGGACAGCGCCGGGTCGCGTTCCTGGCAGTCGGCCAGTTTGCCCGGCAGGCCTGCTAAGTCCAGCGCGCCTTTACGGCGGGTCATTTCACGGGCTTTACGTGCCGCTTCACGCGCACGCGCCGCGTCGATAATCTTGCCGACGACGATTTTCGCGTCGGACGGGTTTTCCAGCAGGTACTCGGCCAGCAGTTCGTTCATCTGCTGTTCAACCGCTGATTTCACCTCAGAAGAGACCAGCTTGTCTTTGGTCTGGGAGGAGAATTTCGGATCCGGCACCTTCACGGACACTACAGCAATCAGACCTTCACGGGCATCGTCACCGGTGGCACTGACTTTGGCTTTTTTGCTGTAGCCTTCTTTGTCCATGTAGGCGTTCAGGGTACGGGTCATCGCCGCACGGAAGCCCGCCAGGTGGGTACCGCCATCGCGCTGCGGAATGTTGTTGGTGAAGCAGTAGATGTTTTCCTGGAAGCCATCGTTCCACTGCAGCGCCACTTCAACGCCGATACCGTCTTTTTCGGTGGAGAAGTAGAAGATATTCGGGTGGATCGGCGTTTTGTTCTTGTTGAGATACTCAACAAACGCCTTGATGCCGCCTTCGTAGTGGAAATGGTCTTCTTTGCCGTCGCGCTTGTCTTTCAGGCGGATAGAGACGCCGGAGTTCAGGAATGACAGCTCGCGCAGACGTTTTGCCAGAATGTCGTATTCAAATTCAGTGACGTTGGTGAAGGTTTCATAGCTCGGCCAGAAACGCACCATCGTCCCGGTTTTGTCGGTATCACCGGTGACGGCCAGCGGCGCCTGCGGCACGCCGTGAGCGTAGATCTGACGATGAATTTTGTTATCGCGCTGGATAACCAGCTCCAGTTTCTGCGACAGGGCGTTAACTACGGAGACGCCTACGCCGTGCAGACCGCCGGACACTTTATAGGAGTTATCATCGAATTTACCGCCGGCGTGCAGGACGGTCATGATAACTTCCGCCGCAGAGACGCCCTCTTCCGGGTGAATACCGGTTGGGATGCCGCGGCCATCATCCTGTACGGAGACGGAGTTGTCGCTGTGGATGGTGACAACGATATCTTTGCAGTAACCAGCGAGCGCTTCGTCGATAGCGTTATCCACAACCTCAAATACCATGTGGTGCAGACCGGTGCCGTCATCCGTGTCGCCGATATACATACCCGGGCGCTTACGCACCGCATCCAGCCCTTTCAGGACTTTGATACTGGAGGAGTCATAAGAATTCGACATCAACGTTTCTCGCTCATTTAATCTTGGGTTAATCCGTTATTTTACCCTTTTCCACGGTAAACATCTTCGAATTTTCATCGGACATGTCCAGAACGTGTTCAGCGCTAATCGCGCTGACGAAAACCTGTGACTGCGTGGCTTTTAAACGACTGGCCAGCAGGCCGCGCCGCGCGTCATCAAGCTCCGAGGCAAAATCATCTATCAGGTACAGGCAGCGTCTGCCGCTTTCGCGGGTCAGAAACTCACCCTGCGCCAGGCGTAACGCGCACATCAGCAGCTTTAGCTGCCCGCGCGATAAGGTGTCTTCCACCGGCGCGCCGTCGGCGCGAATGCGGAAGTCCGCCTTGTGCGGGCCGTGTGCCGTGTAGGTCAGCATACGGTCGCGCTCGAAATTTCTCTCCAGCACCTCTGCATAATCGGTTTCTTTCTCCCAGCCGCGCTGGAAGGAGAAGGTGAGAGAGAATTCCGGGAGAAATTGTTTACAGGTATCAGCCATATCCTCAGCGATACCGGTACTGTATTCCGCCCGCCAGCGGCTGATTTGCTCGGCTAGCGGGATAAGTTCCTGATCCCACGGCCGCAGCTGCGCGTAGCGGCTCACCTGGCGTAGCGCGGCGTTGCGCTGCTTGAGCAAACGCTTGAGATTACTCCAGGCGGTGAAGAATCCGGCTTCATTGTGGAAGCATCCCCAATCAAGGAATGCTCTTCTGTATTTGGGGCCGCCGTTGAGCAAAGTAAACCCCTCGGGCGTAATCAGCTGCATCGGCATCAGCAGCGCCAGCTCGGCGACCTTATGGCCGTCGGTGCCGTCAATACGCACTTTGCTGTCGCCCAGTTTGTCTTTGGTCAAACCGATGGACGTTTCACGCTCGGCGCCCTGTAAACGGCCGTGCAGCACGAAAGCGTCCTGCTCATGGCGAATGACGCGCCCAATCTGCAAGCTGCGAAACGCCCGGCCGTGACCGAGCGTATAGATGGCCTCCAGCACGCTGGTTTTGCCGCTGCCGTTGGCACCAACCAGGAAGTTAAAGCCGGGGGATAAGGCAAGATCCGCGTTTTCGATATTGCGAAAATCGCGGATCAACAGACGGGAGAGCGACATTACAGTCTCATTGGCATAACAACATATGCAGCACTCTGAGACGCCGCATCTTCAATTTGTACGCTGGAGACGGAGTCGGTCAGCAGAATACGGACGTTTTCGCACTTCAGCGCGTTCAGCACATCCAGCACATAGCTCACGTTAAAGCCGATTTCCATCTCCGTACCGCCGTAGGTCACGTCGAGGATCTCTTCCGCTTCTTCCTGTTCCGGGTTATTCGCGGTAATTTTCAGCTGGTTTTCGCTGACGTACAGACGCACGCCGCGGAATTTCTCGTTGGAGAGAATCGCCGCGCGAGCAAACGCCTGCTTGAGAATATCGCAGCCGGCTTCCAGATGTTTATCCGGGTTCTTCGGCAATACGCGGCGATAATCCGGGAAACGACCATCAACCAGCTTGGAAGTAAAGATAAAGTCGCCAACGTGTGCGCGGATATTGTTACTGCCGATCTGCACGCGCAGCGGCGTATCGCCGCCGTCGAGCATACGCATCAGTTCAATCACGCCTTTACGCGGTACGATCACCGAATGGCTCGGCAGCGACTGCCCAACCGGCATTGAGCACACCGCCAGGCGGTGACCGTCGGTCGCGACGGTACGCAGCTCTTCACCTTCGGTTTCAAACAGCATGCCGTTTAAGTAATAACGGACGTCCTGATGCGCCATCGAGAACTGGGTGGCTTCAATCAGACGTTTCATCGTCGCCTGCGGCAGCGTGAACTCGACGTCACTCTGCCAGTCGTCGAGATTCGGGAAATCGGCGGCAGGCAGCGTAGACAGCGAGAAACGGCTACGGCCGGAGCGCACCAGGATGCGGTCACCTTCCAGCTGTACGGCGATTTCCGCGCCTTCCGGCAGGCCACGGCAGATGTCGAAGAATTTACGCGCCGGGACGGTAGTCGCGCCCGGTTCATGCGCCTGCAGCAGCGCCACGCGCGCTACCATTTCCATTTCCAAATCGGTACCGGTCAGCGACAGCGTGCCGTCCGCCACCTGCAGCAGCAGGTTACCCAGAATCGGCAATGTCGGACGCCCGCCTAACGGGCCACTCACCTGTTGTAACGGTTTTAATAAATGTTCACGTTCTACGGTAAATTTCATAGGATCACGACGACAGTGTTCTGATTAAATTGGAAAAATCTTCTTTGATATCGTGGCTTTCTTCACGCAGCTGCTCAATCTTACGGCAGGCGTGCAGCACGGTGGTATGGTCACGGCCACCAAACGCATCACCAATCTCCGGCAGACTGTGGTTGGTGAGCTCTTTCGCCAACGCCATCGCCATCTGACGCGGACGTGCTACCGAGCGAGAGCGTCGCTTGGAGAGCAGATCCGCCACTTTAATCTTGTAATACTCCGCCACCGTCTTCTGAATATTGTCGATGGTGACCAGCTTTTCCTGCAACGCCAGCAGATCGCGCAGCGCTTCACGCACGAAATCGATGGTGATCGCCCGGCCGGTAAAGTTGGCGTTGGCGATAACGCGGTTCAGTGCGCCTTCCAGCTCACGCACGTTAGAGCGTAGACGCTTGGCGATAAAGAACGCCACCTCACCGGGCAGACGAATGTCGTTTTCGTCAGCTTTTTTCATCAGGATAGCGACGCGGGTCTCAAGCTCAGGCGGCTCGATGGCGACCGTCAGGCCCCAGCCAAAGCGGGATTTCAGACGATCTTCAACGCCGTTGATCTCTTTCGGATAGCGATCCGAGGTGAGGATAATCTGTTGATTACCTTCCAGCAGGGCGTTGAAGGTGTGGAAAAACTCTTCCTGCGAACGCTCTTTATTGGCAAAGAATTGGATGTCATCGATCAGCAGCGCATCAACGGAACGGTAATAGCGTTTAAACTCTTCGATCGCATTGTTTTGCAGGGCTTTTACCATGTCCTGGACAAAGCGCTCGGAGTGCATATACACCACTTTGGCGTTCGGTTTGCGGGCGATAATGCCGTTACCCACCGCGTGCAGCAGGTGCGTTTTACCTAAACCCGTACCGCCGTACAGGAACAGCGGGTTGTAGGCACCGCCTGGGTTATCCGCCACCTGGCGTGCCGCTGCGCGGGCAAGCTGGTTCGATTTACCTTCGACGAAGTTGTCAAAGGTATGTTTAACGTTGACGTTGGATCGGTAAGAAGGCTCAGCGGGTGCCGGAACGTTGTCCCAGCCGGCGCGCGGGGCTGGCGCAACGCGCGGGGCGTGCACCTGTGCCGTTTGCGCCGGGGCGCTGACGTTCGCCGTTTCTCTTAGCGTTTGGGTTACCGGCTTGGTGCCCACCTCAAAACGCAGCTGCGGGGCATCCGCACCGCAGAAATCATTCAACAGGCCGTTGATGTTATTGAGGTATTTATCTCTCACCCAATCAAGCACAAAACGATTTGGCGCATACAGGGCCAGCGTGTTATCGCTCAGTTCCGCCTGCAACGGGCGGATCCACATGCTGAATTCTGTGGCTGGTAACTCATCCTGCAATCGGACAAGACATTGCTGCCAAAGCGAAAGTGACACGGCGGACTCCACTCGAAAAAAGTCGATACACATCATCCTCAGGCAAGCCTGTAGGCGACCCTCTGACGATCCTGCCACCAGAAAAACAGAATGCTGGCGGGGATTCATTCAGCCGCTGCGCAAATGCAGCCCGAACGATGCTGTGTATAAGATTAAAAATTCGTGATTTTTGGCACACGTCGAAAAGACCCGATGCAAGCGGGTGACG